>NZ_JACXGQ010000001.1 GCF_022096995.1 Yoonia sp. I 8.24
TCCCAAAGTTCTCAAGGTTCCCTGCGATGACATCATCACCGCCACTGTAGATGATCGTGTCATCCCCATCGCCAGCCGTGATCGTATCGTTACCAAGACCTGCGCTGATTGTGTCATTACCAGACCCGGCATCAATCGTTTGACCAAGGTCATCAATGATATCACCGTCAGCGTCGACAAAGCTGCTGTCGATGACGTCGTCGGTACTCGAACCGGTGACCGTCCGGCCATTGTCTGGCACAAAGAGGCTAGGGTAGGCTCCAACAAGCGCCGATGTTGGTTCAATCGTGATTTGATCGCCGGTTCCATAGGATAGGACGAAAGCGCCAGAAGGTAATGAGCTACCAGTTACGCCAGCAGGCAACGCGCCGAGATCGCTGATTACGACGGCATCAATTGAGATGACATCTTCTGCTGGATCAAAATCGGTGATCGTATCGGTGCCGTCACCTGATGCGAAGGTGAATGTATCGAGGCCCGCGCCACCCGTGAGGGTGTCGTTGTCGGTGCCCCCTAAAACGGTGTCGTTACCTGCGCCTGCAACCACGGTGTCATCACCCGCACCAGCATCGATTGTTTGACCCAAATCATCGATTAAATCACCGTCAGCATCAATAAAGCTACCATCGATGACATCACCTGAACCGGTGCCAGTCACGATACCATCGCTTTGCTCACCAAACAGGTCAGGGTAGGCGGCCTCAAGGTCGGTATTCGTCACGATAGTGATTTGATCGCCAGAGCCGTAGCTCAGCACAAAATCAGTGCCAACGGTTGCGCCGGTCACGCCAGTAGGCAACGCGCCGAGATCGCTGATCACGACGGCATCGATTGAGATGACATCTTCGGCTGGGTCGAAATCAGTGATCGTATCGGTGCCGTCACCTGAGATGAAGGTGAATGTATCAAGGCCTGCGCCACCCGTAAGGGTATCATTGCCGGTGCCCCCTAAAACGGTGTCGTTGCCTGCGCCAGCAACCACGGTGTCATCACCTGCACCCGCATCGATTGTTTGTCCCAAATCATCGATGGCGTCGCCATCTGCATCGGTAAAGCTGCCGTCGATAATATCTGCGGAGCCGGTGCCAGTCACGATACCGTCCCCGGTGTCACCGTCGCCTGTGCCAGAACCGGAGTCGCCTCCTGTCCCAGAACCACCATCCCCAGTGTCACCGCCCCCAGTGCCAGAACCTGTATCGATGTCGCCAAAGGGGCCAGATGTTAGTATTTCGATGGATGCATCAGACAAGATATCATCAATTTCGTCGGTGCTGGCCGTGATCGTTGACGCATAGTCATTGCTTAAGTCATCAGTTACGGATGAAATGATACTGTCGGGGTTCGGATACGATGCGTCACTTAAATCGATAGCCCAAATGATATCAGTTAGTTGGCCATTTGTAAGAGTGACATCTGCGGCGCTATAGTCGGTTTGGTATAATTCAGTTTCTTCATAAAGCTCTGGCTGTTCTCCAGGCTCTAATGGGCCGTGCCCCGTAGAGTAGATTGTAGTAGTCTCTTCGCCGGTAACGGTTCCAATATAGATTAATGCGCCCGTGCTCTTCACACGTAAATACGCGTCACCTGAAAGAAATTTCGTTTCAGAAATATCGGGAAACTCATAAAAATCGTACTCGTCAGGCAGTTCAAGACTACCGTCTACTTCGCCCGTATAGGTATAACTCCACACCAACTCGACATCATCGCTTGAAAGCCCAACGAGGTTGATCTCAGATACGCCGCTTTCCAAGCCGCTGATATACATATCACCGCCAGAGCCATCAAAATTAATGATCGCTTCTGATCCGGCTGTCGCGACGACCCATGTGTCACCGGCACCGCCATCAACAATATCGCCAGTGCCACCGGTAATGATCAGATCGTTGCCGTCGCCACCATTGAGAACATCACTCCCATCGCCGCCAATCAAGATATCCGCGTCCGCGCCACCGTTGAGCGTGTTGCTCCCCGCATCGGCCACGAGAATGTCGCTGCCCGCGTCGCCCCACAGTTCACTCGTCGAGCTGTCAGTGCCACCATATGAGTCCGCAAAGATAAGATCGTTGCCGGAACCGCCATGTAGTCTGTCGTCGTCAAGGCCGCCTTCGATAATGTCATTGTTGGCACCACCATCAATATCATCGTCGTCGTTTCCACCGTTAATGATATCGTCACCATCGCCACCGTCGATACGATCCTCGCCTTCGTAACCATAAATAGTATTGCCTGCGTCCGATCCGGTTACGTGATCATCCCCCGTGTTTCCCATTACATGCTCAAAGCCATCGATGTTAAATGAGGCGTCACCCGTCGAGGGAGTGCTGTACCGAACGGTCCCGCCTTGCAGGTCAGTAAACGCTGTGGCTCCCTCCGTTCCGATAACTAGCAAATCCCCATCAATGTGTGCGCCTCCGCTGACAGAAATAACGCTTAGCGCAGTTGTTCCTTCGTTGTGAAGGAAGACCACGTCATCGCCCCCTGCCAGGTCGATGCTTCGAAGATCATCGTCGAAAACAGTTGTTGCAGTTCCTGCACCCAACAATGCAGCGTCGGCGCGATCGGTTCCAATGATGGCTTCAACTTCTATAAGTGTATCAGATTCGCCGCCATGCTGAACCATAACCCCATCTGACAGATCTCTATTGTCGACAACAATCCCGTTTGACCCCACGCCCGCGAGCTGTTGATACGAAACAGTGTCGTAGCCCGAACCACCGTCAATTATGTCTGAGCCACCGACATTTTTGATAGTATCATCACCACCGTTCGATCTGACAGTATCGTCTTGTTGGGTAGTTATGAATTCGTCGCCGACAATAGTCCCAATTAAGACTTTTGGACCTGGAAGATCTGAAGCATCTACGATTTTTCCTACCGGTGTTATCCCACTGTCGCCTAGAAACTCGATTACTGAACCTACGGCGACCCCAGCTACAAAGCTTATGCCTCCAATGACGATACTTCCAGCCGCGAATGTCATGACGGGGGCTAGAAGTGATCCTATAACGACACTAGCTCCGACACCTGCAGCAACTGAAATAAGGGTTTCGACAAGAACTCGAAATCCTTCATTTTGATCTTCATCGATCAGGGCAGCTTCTAGCCCGCCTTCTAATCCGTCCATTGTAATTAAAAAATCGGCGGTGTCATATATTGCGTCTGCCAAGCCGTCATAACCCGCTGCGCGTGCCAACGCTACAGCTTCATCAAGTTGAGAAATTACGAGTTGAATTGCAGATTGTGCAGGTGAAGTCATTGAGTACCTTTTTTATCTTCTTTTGATGAAGTGAGTTTTTGTGTGAAAATTACGCAAAGACAACTGCTACAAAACAGCAGGCTCGGCATTAGGGTGAATGCTATTGATATCTTTCCTAAGTGAGCGGAATCATCTGTAGTCAGATATTGTGTGAAGAGGATAAGCCCCACCATTGCTGCGCTAAACAATGCGACGATTCGCGGCTTCCCGTTTGGGTGCCGTTCCAGTTGGCTAAATATATCATAAACGGTATTTGCCCAATGCGCCGGGTTTGCATATAGCATAACTCCAAATACCAATGATAAAATACCGCCAGTCTGTATCATGAGAAATGGTTTTATCGCGGTTACACTTCCAGAAAGCACTGCCGAAGAGATTGACGATGGTAGAATTTGGAAAGAGGCGATTGTTTGGGCCACCTCCAAAACACCTCTATTGGGTGTCCAGAAGTAAAATATACCACTTGCAGTCAAACTCGCAGCGAAGGAAATAACTATGACCAAATTAAGGTTTGGAACATTATACTTGATCGGCCTTTCTGGCCCTCTCCTTACAAAAAAAGGCACGGCCGCAAGAGTAATTAAGGGCCCAAAAAGGGCCCACCCCAAAGTGTAAATTAGTGAATAAACAGCCACCATCTTGTTTTCTCCATAAAGGCGTTTATGCGAGCGCAGCATATTCCGGTTCTGTCCCGGCCGGAAGGTCGGTAAACGTCTGTGCCTAGCCCCGTGTTCAGCCACGTCATATATGATAGGTGGGGGCGGTTTCCGCTATGCTTGCTGTGGTCAATACCGCGCATCCAAGTGCGACCATCACAGTTTCGGCAAAAATTTTAGTTCTCATTTAGAATCAACTTTTGGTATTAATGATATATTAGGTAAATCGTTAACGTTGCGCTTGGCTGCTGTAAAGCCTTGTTACAAAAAGTTCTTTTTTCGTTCTGGAAGAGGATTGAACAACGCGGTTTGCATCCAAAATGTGTAAAAAAGCGCCGCTTGGGTGCCCCGAAGTCGCGTTGTGCCGGGCTTAACATCACCACTTAACGTTAAGTGCCGTTGACAGATTATTTGCGTCTCGCTTAACACTGTCGCAGGATGACCCCAAGTCCCTGCCAAACGAGGTAATCACAGCGCAAGCTGGAAGTGGCATACCGAGGCCCCCGGATAGGTGAACAGGCGATAGCCGATCACCGTGTCTAAAATTAAGAGATATGTCTGAAGCTTATCCGCGTTGGCCATGATCAACCTCGGTTCATCACGTGTTTGGCGTGTGACTTCGATCATGCGAAGAGAGGGCAACCCATGTTCCGCGTTGGCGAGATCGATGTCCGCGAGCTTACGCAGTTCGGCAATATGCTGGGCGCGTTGGGGCAGGGTGGTCCAAAGGTTATCAATCTCGCGCTGAACCGGACGGGTGATATGGCCCGAACGCAGGTTGTGCGGGCATTGTCCAAGCAAACGGGACTGCCGCAAAAGATTATTCGCAAGGCGGTGAAGGCCAAGCGGTCGTCGTGGCAGGATTTGGAATACAGGCTTGAGGCATCGGGCGGTGATGTGTCGCTCAAGTATTTTAAAGCGCGCGAGACGCGCCGTGGTGTGACCGCCTATGTCCGTGGTGAGCGGGAACTGTTTGAGAACGTTTTCATCAAAGGCGGCAGCTTTGATCGGGGGCGTGTGGCGTTGAACATGGGTGGCCATGCCTTCCAGCGTATTGGTGGTCGCACCGAATTGGAGCGGCTTAAATCAGGCGTGTTCATCCCGCTTGAGATGGTTTCGGGCGCAACGGCGAATGCGTTTGAGGATGTTATCGCTGACGTGCTGCCACGCCGTCTCGACCACGAATTCAACCGCACGATGGGCCTTTAATGCGCCAGAAAAAACTAGGGACCGTAGGCCGTTTGGGATGCACGCGGTGCGTAAGCGGCCCGAGGATTTGCTAGTCAGACGGGTTTTGTGAAGCCTTAACAATCCGTGGTGTTGCTTAACAAACAACGGCTTAACAATAGAAGGTGATGCGAAACCCGAAGGGGCTATGAGATATGCAGCCAGAACAGCAACATCTTTCGCAGGCGGATTTTGCGCGCCACATGGGAGTGAGCCGCGCAGCTGTCAGTCAGTGGAAAAAGAAAGACATATTGCGCGACAACGCGTTCACTAGTCCCGAAAAAAAAGGAAAGGTGGTCGTGTCGGTGGCCGTCGATCAGGTGCGCCGCAATCGCGATATTGGTCAAGCGCTTGGGAATGGGATTGAAACCCGGACGTCGACGGATGCCGCGCCGAATGTTGGGCGACCTGAAGATGCTTTAGCAGAGGAAACCGAGCCAACCCAGCAAGCCTTGAGCGCTGTGCCAACTGATCAGCCAGATACCGTGCCGCCTGAACCGAAACGAGACACGGTCGAAGATCAATTAAAGCGCGCGCGGTTAGAGGAACAGCACCGCAAGAACCGGATGGGGGCGGCGGAAGAGGCACGGCAGCAAGGCAAGCTGATGTCGTCAGAGGATGCGCGCGAGCAAATGGCGCGTGTTGCAGTGATGATGTTGCAGATTTTTGAAGGATCTTTGACGGATTTCGCAGCATCGATTGCATCGCAATTTACTGTGCCGCAGCGCGATGTGCTGCATCTGTTGAAAAGCGAATTCAGGCAAGTGCGCCAGTCCGCCACGCAAAAAGAACGCGCGCGGCTTGCGAGCCTGGAAAGGAACACAACGACGTCTGTTGAATTGGATGGGTGATGTTAGACATTGCGGTGACAAGTGCAGAGTGGATGGCTGGCGATGTGTTGGCCGAGATCTTGAACCCGCCACCGCCAGTCGATTACCTCAAATGGGCCGAAGACAACATCGTGTTCTCGGAACGCGAGAGTGAGTTTTCGGGGCCGTATAACCGTCAACGGTTTCGGTATTTTGATGAGATTTTACGGGCGCTCTCGCCAGATGATCCGTGCCGTATCGTTAGCCTTTCCAAATCCGCGCAGCTTGGTGGGACGGTTCTTGCGAATATTTTCACGGGCGGTTCTATGGATATGGACCCCGGTGATTTTCTTTATGTGCATCCAACGCATGACAACGCGGTGCGCTGGTCAAAGATGAAGCTGTCGCCGATGCTTAAGGGCACGACGGCACTGCGCAAAATCTTTCCGATGAAAGCCCGCGATGGGCAGGATTCGGTGACCTATAAAGAGCGTCGTGATGGACGCGGTGCGCTCTTGATTTCGGGGGCGAATTCGCCGGCGTCTTTGTCGCAGGTCTCAATCAATCGTCAGGTCCAAGATGACCTTGCGAAATGGGATATGAACAGCGCGGGCGATCCTGAGAACCAAGCGGACAGCCGCAGTCAGGGCCGCGAGTTCGCAAAGATATTTAAGATCTCGACGCCAATGGTGGTGCCGGGATGTCGGATCACGAGCAGCTTTGAAGCGGGGAGCCAAGAATACCCCTATGTGCCGTGTCCGCATTGCGGGTTTATGCAGGTGCTTGCGTGGGAAAACATGTTGCAAAACCTGGATGAGGATCATCCAGAGCGCGCGCATTTTACGTGTCAGGGGCCAGATTGCGGCTGTGCAATCCAAGATCATCACCGGGCTGAGATTATCCCGCTTGTCGAATGGCGGGCGTCAAACCCAAAGCAGAAACGCTATCACCGCTCATTCTATCTGTGGTCGGCCTATTCGCCGTTGCAATCGTTTGAACGCATCGCGCGCGCTTGGCTGGCTGCAAAGGGAGATCCACCGAAGGAGCAGACGTTTTGGAATGACGTTGTTGGCAAAGCCTACCGGGTCTTGGGTGAATCGCCACCTTGGGAAGACTTGCGAGATCGCGCGTCAGAATCTGACTATGTGCATGGCACAATTCCTGCAGGCTATCCGCTGCTGACATGCGGCGTCGATTGCCAAGGGGATCGGGTGGAATGGCAGGTTGTTGCATGGGGAACAAACCGACGCCGGGCAGTTGTCGAATACGGCGTGTTCAACGGGCACATCTCGGATGAGGCCCGCCAGACCAAGTTGAACGGGTTGCTCAAGCAGGGCTTTCGCAATGCCTATGGGCGCAAGATTGAAATCGATCTGCTGGCGATTGATGGCAACGCCTATACCGAGGACGTCTGGGATTGGGCGCGCAAGCACCCGGCTGGTCGCGTGATCATGGTGCGCGGTGTGCATCCTGAAAGCGCACCGTTACTGGCGCAGGTCAAAAAGGAACGCAATCGGCGGGGCAAGCTGGTGCGCTATTCAAAACGCTTTTTCAACTTCGCATCATCGGTGTTGAAAATGGCGCTCTATCGCAACTTGAAAAAAGATGATCCTGAAGAGCGTGGGTTTGTTGCGCTGCCAAAGGGGCTGGAAGACGAATATTTCCGCCAGCTGACATCTGAATCGCGCAAGGCGCAAAAGGCAAAATCAGGGTTCACGCGGTATCTTTGGGTCAAAGATCCAAGCCAAGCAAACGAAGGGCTGGATACGCATTTGCAGGCAGAGGCTGCGGCCACCCGTTTGGGCGTGCGCAGCTTGCCGGATACGGAATGGGACAAACTGATGGCGGCACGTGAATGCCCGCCTGAAGATGTCCAAGCCGATTTCGAAGACCTGCTTATGGTCACGCGGCCAACGGCTGCTGAAGCGCCAGAAGAGGCGGTTAAATCTGAACGGGCAAAAGATCGCGCCCGACGTAAGTGGAGCAAGAAATAGCTGTGACTGGCCTGATTAAAAAAGCGATGGGGTTGATGCGTCCAGGTGTAAAGCAGGGGGCAGCTGTGCCGTCTCGCACGACGGCGCGTTATCTGCGGGACACCAAAAGCGGCGCCATTGCATCGCGTGCAGCACCTCTGACGAATAGCCGGGATGATATCCGCCGGGCTTGGTCACGCAGCGCAGGTCTGGCGATGGATCTCATTCAAAACTCAGGCCGCTTGAAGGGGGCCTGTGACCAAGTGATTGCAGATACGGTGGGGGTTGGGCTGACATTGACGCCTGACCCTGACCTAACGGGCCTTGGGTATTCCGAAGAAGAAAAAGCGGAATTTATTCGCCTGCTGAAACGGCGCTGGAAACCGTTTTGGAACGACAAAAAAGAATGCGACCTGCGCGGTAAGCTGACGGGACCGCAGATGGTTGATGTTGGTTTGCGTTGGGATATAGCGTTTGGCGAAGTTACGGGTGTTTTTGATTTCTTTGGTGATGCAGATCGCGCGCACTACGGGATTTCGACGGGGACAAAGCTGTGCTTGGTGCCACCGCAAAAATTGGTGCAGGACACCAATACATTTGATGGCATGTTTCAGGGAGTGGGCCATGACGCCAAGGGCCGCCCTATGTCATATCGGTTTGACACCAGTTCGAACGGTCGATGTGTCAAACGTGATTATGCGGCTTTTGATGCAGATGGACTGCCACTAGTCATGCATATCTTTGACCCGATGGATGCGACTGATGTACGTGGGATATCGAAGCTGGCACCAGCGTTTCGTAAACACATTCAAGCCGAAATGCTCGATGATGCGACATTGCAAATGGCGCTGTTGCAAACGGTCTTTGCGATCACACTAACGTCAGAGACGCCAAGCGCGGATGCTTATGAGGCGCTTGAAGTGCTGAAAGAGCAGGGCGGTGACGGTGTTGAATACGGCAAAGAGTATTTGGGTTACCTTGCTGGCAGCTTAGATGCGGCGGCTGAGAGCCGGATTTCGGTCGGTGCGGATCCGCAAGTGTCACATTTGGGGCCGGGGCAAAAGCTTGGTTTGGAAACGGCAAACGTGCCGGGCAAAGATTTCTTGCCGTTCTCGAACAGTCTGGCGCGGGACATGGCCCGCACGATTGGCTGTTCTTACGGCGGCCTGACGATGGATTACACGGATGCAAGCTATGCCAGTGTGCGCATGGAAACATCATCGTTGTGGCCCGTTGTGACGCGTCGTCGCGAACGTGTGGCCGCACCGATGTGCCAGATGGTTTATGAAAGCTGGTTGGATGAGGAAATCGGCGAAGGCCGTATTCCATTCAAAGGCGGGTATCGTGCATTCCGCGCGAACCGGGCGCGGGTTTGCATGGCAGGGTGGCAAGGTCCACCAAAGCCAACGGCTGATGATCTGAAATCTGCAAAGGCATCGACTGAGCGCATGCGCAATGGCACAAGTTCCGTGTCAATTGAGACGGGTGATCTCGGGATTGATGCTGACGCTCTGTTTGAAGAGCGTGAGCGCGCCCATAGGCGTTATCTCGATGCTGGCATGCAATCGCCATATGCGCCGAAAGGCGCGTCAACAGCCCCAGTCGGGAGCGCGACATGACTATAACAGGTACAGTCAAAATTGGGTCTGACCTGATTGATATCGCGAAGCCATGTGATGTGGTGTCGGCGTTAAAGAAAATGCAGTTGAAGCTCGCTGTCGGCGGTGTGCGCGAAACCGTGCGGATTGATGGTGAAGAAGTCTCGTTCATGCAGGCAAATGACAGTCGGTTGGCGTCATTGATTGCGCATTATGAAAGCGCATGCGCGCGGTCGGGTGATGGTAAGAAGCGGACCCGATTTGCGAAGCGATTTCGCTACACCTAAACCTTAGGAGAAAGACATGACCATTCTCGTGGATGGCGAACTCGTGTTGTACGGGTTCGTTGGTGAGAGCTATTGGGGTGACGGTTTCACAGCCTCCGAAGTGCTCGACGCCTTGGCTGAAGTTGGCCGCGACGCAGATATCACGGTGCGGATTAACTCGGGCGGTGGTTACACCGATGATGGCATCGCAATCTATAATGCGCTGCTGGCGCACAAAGGCGATGTTGCCGTTGTCGTGGATGCGATGGCCGCTTCTGCGGCGTCTGTGATTGCAATGGCGGGCGACAGTATCACGATGCGCGCAGGCGCGTTGATGATGATCCATGATCCTGCTGGCAGCACTTGGGGCAATGCTGAAAGCCATGCCAAATCCGTAGCGCAGCTGAACAAGCTCGCGGATTTGATGGCTGGCATTTACGCCGATCAATCTGGCGAAGATGCTGCAGATATCCGCACCGATATGAAAGCAGAGATTTGGCTGACCGGCGATGAGGCCGTGTCGCGCGGGTTCGCAACTGAAACCGAAGGTGGCCAATCCAAGTCGGTCGCCGCGTTTGACTACCGCGTTTATGACAACGCCCCTCAAAAACTCGTGGCGATGGCAAAGAAGGAAAACTGGTCCTTCAAAACCGAAGCGCGCAAAGCGGCATCCGCTGCATCACCCCCAGCCAAGGTAAAGGAGACACCCACCATGGCAACACAACCCGCACCAGCGGATCCGAATGCGTCTGCACAATCATCTGCACCGCTTTCTGCTGCTGACGTGAAGGCTCGCATTAAGGCGATCACCGAAGACGATGCAGCACAGGGCTGTGAAGGTCTTGCAAAGCACTTGGCTTTTGACACCGACCTTCCTGTTGACGAAGCCCTTGCGGCTTTGAAAGCGTCGGCGTCCGATGCGCCAGCACCATCTGGCGATGAGCCTGTCGATCCGAAAGGCTATCAAGCGCGCCGGTCGGCAGCAGCTGATTTGGCGCAACCCGGTGGAGGTGCGCCAGCGCCCAAGAAAACCGCCGCAACCATTGACACCAGCGGTATCTATGCTGGCCGTCGCGCACAAAAAGGGGTGTAAGACATGACGATTTCTACAATGGGCAAGCGCAATCTTGCGTTCTTACTATCGCCGTTGGCAGGGAATATCTCTCTATCTGAGGCTGTTATTCCAGCTGGTACTGGCAAGGTCGAAGCGGGCACTGTCTTGGGCGAACTGACAGCCGCACCGGGTTCTTTTGCACCATCACCCTATGCCGAAGTCGCTGGCATTGAGGGTGCCGAAACGGCGAAGGCCGTTCTCGGATATGCAGTCGATGCGACTGACGTTGATGTACGGGTCACGATTGTTGACCGGCTTGCCGAAGTCAAATTGCCGATGCTGACGTTTGAGGCGTCAGTTGATGATGAAACCAAAATCGCTGCCAAAGTTGCTCAGCTCGACGCTGTCAACATTCGCGCGCGCTAAGGGAACCAAAACTATGTGGGAAGAATTTTCCGTTATTGCGCTGACAGCAGCGCTGAACAATCAACCTTTTGTGCCCGGTCAAGTTGGCGCGACTGGCATCTTTGATGAAGAAGGTGTGTCGACGACCACCATTAAGATCGAAGAAAACAACGGCACCTTGGCGATCATTGAGCCAACGGCGCGCGGTGGTCCGGGGCAAACTTCTGACGATGATACGCGTCGCTTGATCCCGTTTGAAATTGACCATTTTGAGATCAATGACGCTGTGATGGCAGACGAAGTCCAAGGCGTACGCATGTTTGGCGAAACGGATCAGCTGGAAACAGTGCAAAACCGTATCGATAGCAAGCAGGTGAAGCACGCGCGCAGCTTTGATACGACGCTTGAACACCAGCGTGTGGGTGCGATCAAAGGGGTTGTTGTGTCAGGTCAGGGGCGCGTTTTACACGATCTTTATGACCGCTTCGGCTTGGCGGTTCCTGCGCCGATTGTCATGGGTTTGGGCAGCGCTGTGTCTGGGATCGCGACGAAGATCAAAGAAGATATTGTCTACTCTATCGAAGATGATCTCGACGAAGCTTACAGCGGCATCCATGCGATGTGTGGGCGCGAATATCACGCCGCACTTTGGGATCAAGCTGAGGTGCGTGAAACCTTCCTTGCTGACAACCAAGGCTACCAGCTGCGCGATGGTGCGCCTGACGTGTTCCGCGTTGGTGGTGTGACATGGGAGCGCTACCGCACCGGGCGTCGCGCCAAGGCTGCTAATAGCGATGTATCCTTCATCGCAGACAATGAAGCGCGTGTGTTCCCGGTCGGCGTGCCCGATCTGTTTATCACACGGTTTGCACCTGCGGATCTTGAAGAAACTGTCAACACCATTGGCCTGCCGCGCTATGCCAACCAATATCCGATGGCAAACGGCAAAGGGCGTCATTTGGATGCGCAGATGAATGCGATTTCTCTGTGCACACGTCCGGGCGCGCTGCGCAAGTTGACGATTTAAGCGATCACAATTCAACACATCAATCAAACAAAGGCCCGGTGCGGATGCGCCGGGCTTTTGGCTGCATTCTTATGCGGAGCACCGCATTGGCATTCAGCCAGTACAGGAGAAGATCATGGCGACTACGAAGAAAAAATGGGTGTCGTTCACCGGCAATTCAATCATTCCCGCCGCGATGGCTGGGGAAGATAAAGACGTCAAGGTGCGGGCCGGTGAGCCGGTTCAGGTGCCTGCGTTTTATGCTGATAGCGTTGTGCAGGACCGGATTGCCGTATTCTGCGATGCACCCAAGAAGAAGGCGGCTCCCAAGAAGACTGACGCCAAAGATACCGCACAGCAATTGGTTGATGCGCAAGCGGCTGTCGACCAAGCGCAAGTGGTGCTGGACGCTGCTGACGGTGACGAAGCCGTCACAGCGGCCCAAGCCACGCTTGATGCTGCACAGGCTGCTTTGAAGGCACTGCAAGCCTAATGGATCGCTCGTTGCGCGCCGAACTGATGGATGAGGTGGATGATGTCTGGTCGGAAACGATCAGGCATCTTCCGCTTGTCGCGGGCTTACAAGATCAAGCGCGCGGCGTGAGCGAATTCGGCGCGGTCATTCGCACTGGTGATCGCGGCTCTGAGGGCATGGGATTCGGTCGAGGCCGGAGTGAGCGAACTTCAATCGCGGCGGCTGGTGGGCATTTGCGGATCGACCGAATTGCGAACCCTGATGTGATCATACGCAAGGGTGACAAGGTCGTTGCGTTAGATCGCGGCGGCACACCCGCATTTGAAATCTTATCTGTTGATGATCGTTCGCATCTGCGTTTGATCTGCGAGCTAGGAGATGCTTGATGTCTTTGACCATGATGGCTTTGCGGATTGCTGCTGTTGAGGCTTTGAAGCTGGGTGGCACGCTTGTTGGCACGAACGTGCTAGACAGTCAGATTTCTGCGATTGATCAGACTGCTGATGGTGATTTGCAAACGGATCAACAGCGCCCATTCATTGCGGTCTATTCGGACACAAGCAAGGCGTCTGACTTGGGCAATACGGGGCTGCGCACGAACGGGCAGATTGAATTGACGTTCAACTGCGGTGTGTCTCTGACGATGGGGCAGACAAACAAAGAGACGGGCGTCACTGAAATCATTGAAGGATTGCCGTCAACGGATGCGCAATTTGAAGCGATCTTAGACGTAGTCGGCTGTCAGATTTGTCGGGTACTCACTGACCCGAGTAACCCTTGGTCGCAGGTCTTTGGTGATCTTTGCACGCTGGTGTCAAAAGCGCAGGTGCGCTCTAGCAGCGCTGCGGATGGTGTGCGTCTTGCGTGTGGACAGATTAAGTTGACGGTTGAAGCTTATGCGGATCCGCCACTTGGTCAGGTGTTCGCGCCGGATAGCCATTGGCTGAAGTTTTTAGCGTTAATGGCGCAAAATGGCGTCGCACAAGCGGGGCTGTTTGAGCTGATGCTGGGGCAGGCGAATACCTCGACAGACCAGAGCTATGAGGCCCTGACGGGTATGACGACGCGTGATGCGCGTTCTTTGGCGCTTTACGCGATGGATGGCGTGCCTGCTGGGGTAGTTGTTGCATCACCGATATCTGTTGAGGATCGCGGTTAATGGGACTGGCTGAGGAATTTGATAATCTCCGCCGACGCGTGTCTGAGTTGGAGCGCCGCGTGGGATCACAAGGGCGCACGGGTGTTGTGACGCAAGTTGATGCGTCTAATGGTCTGGCGCGTGTTCAACTCTCAGATGGCGACACGGCGATGCTAACGGGATGGATCCCGTGGGCTGAAGCTGCGGCGGGTGCAAATAAGACGCATAACCCGCCGTCTGTGGGGCAACAGGTCAAGATCACCTCTGAAAGCGGCGATCTGCATGATGCGATTATTCAGGGCAGTTTGAATTCTGATGCAAATGGCCGGCCATCTGCGGCGGGTGATGAATTTGTGCTGCTGTCTGTTGGCTCCGCATCGATCAAGGCTGTCGGCGGTGGATCTTCAATCGTGTTTTCGGTTGGTGGCTACTCTCTGACGCTATCGGCGTCCGGGGCCGTGAACAGCGGTGGGGCCTTGTCCCACAATGGAAAGAACATCGGTGACACGCATACCCACAAGGGGATCAGCGCCGGGCCGGACAATACTGGAACACCAAATTAAAGGAGGCCAGCATGGCCAAGGAACTTGTTGAATACGACGTCACGCACACGCGCTTTATCGGCGGTCAGCACCGGGTTGCAGGCGAAGTGGTGCGCATGACACAGGCACAAGCGAAATACTACCTCGCGCCCAACGGCGAAGGGCTGGCCGTCAAAGCATTGGAAACCAAAACCGTTTCAAAGAAAACGAACGACAAGCCAGCTAAAGCCGATCAGGGCTGATCTGTCGTGGATCTTAATCACCACACTGGTGCTGTGATTTCTGGTTGGTCACATGTCGTGCAAAGTATTGAAACCATTTTGGCGACCCGCGTGAACACGCGCGTGTTCATGCGTCAATTTGGGTCTGATGTGCCTGCGATGGTAGATATGCCGATGAACGACGCCAACATCATGGCGCTCTATGTGTCGGTGGCTGAGGCAATTGATACCTGGGAGCCCCGATTTGCGCTGACTGATGTAACGATATCGGCTGACGCTGATGGCGTGTTGACGTTGAACCTAACCGGCAATCACCTGCCCAACGCACATCTTGGCGATGCAACCATCGTTGATGACGGAACACAGGTCGTTCGTGTGCAAACCACCGGCGTAGATAATTGGAGCCTTACAGCATGAGCCGATTTGCGGATCTTGATCTATCAGCTTTGCCGGACCTGTCGTCGGTTGGCGTCTTAGACTTTGACGCGATCCTAGAGGCGCGGCTTGTCGAGTTGGAAGCCCAGCTTGCCGAAGTCATGAGCGCAACCGAGGTCTCTGAGGTTATGGGGTTGGCGCGCAATATTGCGGCAAGCCCAACGCGCTATCTCAATGAGGCGGCGGCGGCGCGCGAACTTTACATGTCGAACCAGATCAATGTCGCGATCCGTTCTGTGTTCTTATCGACGGCACGCGGGTCTGACCTTGATCAAATCGGCGCGAACCGGGGTGTTGTGCGCAAGAGTGTCGATGAGAGCGACCCTGATAACATTGTTCTTGAGGATGATGAGACGTTTCGGGCGCGGATCCAGCTTGTGATGGAATCCTATTCGCCGCATGGCACGCAAGGGTCTTATGTCTATTGGGCGCTGGATGCTGACGACCGGGTTTTGGACGTCGTGGTTTACGGGCCGAATGATGCTGTTGTGCCTGCTATTTTGCCTGCACAGCCTAAAATGGTTGTCTTGAACCGTGAGGGGGATGGCACTGCACCTGCAGAGTTGCTGGAAACGGTGTTTGGTCATTGCACGGCTGACACGCGTCGCCCGGTTGCAGATTTGCTTGAGGTGGTATCGGCGCAACCGATCCCATATGAAATCACGGCAACGCTTTACGTTGGCAGTGCCTCTTCGATTGACGGTGTTGCGGCCGCCGCCGAAGTGACAGCAGCCGCTTTTGTGGAAAGCCGCAGGACAATTGGGCGTAAGCTTTACCGCACGTCTCTGGCGGCCGCATTAAGTGTCGATGGTGTCGTGGATGTTGTGATTGCGTCACCTGCCGCTGACATCGATGTTGGCCCGTTTGAAGCGCCGCATTGTACCAATATTGCGTTGAGCGTTGAGGTGGTTGCTGGGGGCTGGCGGAATGTTTGATCGTGCAGACAGCTTGCTGCCAAAATCCGCCACTGATCTGGCGCGTGCGCTTGATGTGTTAGAAGAGCGGCTGTTTGCGCTGCCTGTTGAGATGATCACGAAAGATGTTGATCAGGTTGCTCCAGAGCTATTGGAGCATTTGGCTTGGGAGTATTCCGTCGATAGCTGGGGGGCAGGGCTGTCGGAAGATCTTAAACGTCGGATCGTGACTGTGTCCGAAGAGGTTCACCGGTATAAGGGGACGCCATACGGCATTCAGGTTGCTTTGGCGGTTTTTGGTTTTGAGGTCGAAATCCTAGAGTGGTTTGATCCTGACGGTAGCGGCGTTCGCGGCACCTTTAGCGTGAGTGTTTTTGTAACTGATCCGATTGACGTCGACAGTAATTTTGAATTCGGGCCTTCGCTTATTGAATCGGTCGGCAGCGTCTTAGCAACCGTCGCTCCAATCTCGCGCGGTTGGTCGCTGAACATCGGTTGGGCGGCGGGTGCTGCATGTTACGCGGGCGTGTTTCAAAACACGGCCATCTTGGCGAGCGCGTCAGCAGTCATTCCACCACCACCTGAAATCACTTTGTTGGCGGGACCTGTCTTGCTGCCGACAACACACATCAATGTCGAAACAAGGATCTAGTTATGGCATCATATGCAATGCTGACCAATGTCGGTCGCAACAAAGAGGCCGCAGCGCTGGCGAACGGTACCGCGCTTGCGATCTCCGCTTTGGCGTGGGGTGACGGTGACCGAATTCCGGGCGGAGGTGAAACCGCGCTTGAAAGTGAGACCGGGCGCAAAGCAGTCACGCGGCGTGGGTTGACCGATGGATCGCCCGATACGGCGTTCTTTGAAGTGCTTCTTGCCGAGAGTGAAGGGCCCTATGTGATCCGTGAGGCGGGGCTGTTTGACGATGATGGGGATATGATTGCGATTGCCCGGTATGATCCTGCGGTCAACAAGCCGCTGGATACTGTCAGTGCAATCTTGCGCATCAATGTGCTGTTTTCCGACTTGGAAAACTTGGTTATTCAGATTGATAACGCGACGACATATGTACCGGGCGAGCGCGAAATTACAGCGGGAGACGGGTTAACTGGCGGCGGTGATCTCTCCGAGGATCGCACTCTTGCAGTTACGTTTGCGACTGAGGCCGAAGCACTTGCGGGGGCGTCCAGCGTCAAGGTGATGTCGCCCGCGCTGGTCGAAGCAGTCGTCTCTCAGGCTATCGCAAATCTTGTGAATGGCGCTCCGGGTGCTTTGGACACGCTAAACGAGATTGCAACTGAGTTAGCAGGCAACGACAGTGCTATTTCTGGAATTCTTACATCCTTAGCATCTAAGCTTCCGGGAGTTGATCTTGCAACGAATGGCGGGACATCGATTGGTGTCAGCGATGATGGGCTGTCTGTCATTGCACGCCCGCTGGCGCAGACTGGAAGCATTATCGAATACAGCGGCGATATTGACGATCCTGCTCTGGAAGGCGGATTTTACCGGGTCACGGGGGCCGCAACCGGCGATAAGCCGACAGGCGCGTTTAATATGATTATGTTCCGTCGCGCGGGTGGTGATCAGCTGTCGCAACTGATGGTGTCAGGGCAAGTCATGTGGCGGTCGTATTCCGGGGGCTGGGGTGACTGGCGCGAGCTTGCTGCCACCGACGACTTGCATGAACCACCGCTTGGTGCTGGGCAGACGTGGCAAGATATGACGGCGTCACGTGCGGATGGTGTTGTTTATCAGAACACCACTGGACGCACTATTGGCGTCTATACTTACCGCGACAATTCCAACTCAAGCGCGAGTGCAAAAGTGTCCGCGGACAACATCACCTGGCATCATATCGGGGCGGGCTCCTACGGGGGCGAAAGCTTTATCGTCCCTGATGGCTATTACTACAAAGACGACAATGCTCCGACGCATTGGATGGAGTTGAGAGCATGAATGAACGCGGATTTTATCACCTCACGCGCGGCTACTGGCAGGCAACCGGGGAAGTGCCTTCGCATATCCTTGCGAGCTACCCTGAAGGGACTGTCGAAGTGCCCTCTAAGCCGGGGTCAGATTACGAGTTCGATGGCGAGGATTGGGTCTTTGTTGTGCCTGACGCGGACGCTGCATTGTCGGACCTTCGCGAAGCGACAACAATCACGCGCCGTGCCTTGTGCATGGCCTGCCGCGATATTGGCTTGTTCACGAATGAAGACGCCATCGCAGCTGCGCGCGGCGAGTGGCCTGCGCTGTTGATGGCCGCACTGGATGGTTTGACTGATAACCAAAAGGCTGATGCGCAAATGGAATGGAGTGACGTGACAACAGTGCGCCGTATGTCGCCCTTGATACTACTGCTGCAATGGCACCTTGATTACACAGACGCACAGGTTGACGCACTGTTTGGCATTGCGGCTGTGGCCGATCCGTAACGCGCGGCGACTAACCACCCTCACAATCACGACGCCCAGCGTCATTTACCACCCGGCCATCGTGCCGGGTTTTGTTTTGCCCAAAGGAGACACCTATGGCTGATCTAAGTTATCATCACGGCACACGCTTGTCGGAATCAAACGAAACACCCGTTTTGGTGCAGGTTGCGCAAACGGCTGTCGTTGGACTGTTGGGGACCGCACCTGATGCGGACGCAGATTTATTCCCGCTAAACACGCCCGTGTTGTTGAAGGGCACGCCAACTGATGCTGCCGGTATTGGGGATACGGGCACACTGAAGGACGCGATTGACGATGTGTTTGACCAAGTTGGCGCATATACTGTCGTCGTTCGCGTTGAAGAAGGCGCAGACCTTGCGGCAACGATGTCCAACCTTGTTGGTGATGCGACAGCGCGCACAGGTGTGCACGCGCTTTTGAAATCCGAACCGATGCTGGGTATCAAGCCGCGTCTAATTGCGGCTCCGGGCTTCACATCGGGTGATGGCGTCACGGCAAACCCGGTTGTTGCAGAATTGGTTGGCGTCTTGGATCAACTGGGGTCTGTCGCCTTTGTTGACGGCCCTGACACGGATGATGCGACGGCCATTCTTTATCGCCAGTTGATTAATTCACAGCGCGTCTATGTCGTCGATCCAAAGGTTTTGGTGTGGGACACGGATACAAGCGCATATGTCGCGCGGCCTGCCTCGGCGCGTTTTGCGGGTGTGCAAGCGCGTGTCGATAAAGAGTTGGGCTTTTGGCATTCACTTTCGAACAAAGCGATCAATGGCATCGGTGGCGTGACGCGACCTGTGACCTACGGTGCGCATTCCAACTACCTCAACGAAAACCATGTGGGCACGATTATCAACACAGGCGAAGGGTTCATCACTTGGGGCAACCGTGGGGCCACGGGGGATGATCTTTGGGTGTTTCTTGCGGTGCGCCGCACGGCTGACTTCATCAACGAAGCCATCGAAAAGGCTTATCTGGAGTTTGTGGATAAACCGTTCTCAGCGGCGAATGTGAAGCTGATGATTGAATCAGGCAATGCGGCGATGCGGACGTTTATTGCTGAGGGTGCGATTATCGGTGGCAAGGTTTGGTTGGATCAAGATTTGAACGAACCAATCCAACTGGCGTCGGGCCGCATTACGTTGTCGCTCGACTTTGAACCGCCTGCGCCGATGGAAGACATCCGCTTCATCGCGCACCGCAATATTGAATACTATCTGGAACTGACCGCGCAGGCGCTTCAAGCCTCAGCGTAAAGTTCAGCCCATTCCCATACACGATGCAGGTGCGCTGGTCGCGCATCTACAATGCAGCCATGGCATCATGGCCTATTCTGGAGACTTAATATGAAATCCACCCCATCATATATCTTACGCAACTGCGCCTTTTGGGCGGATAACGACGTAAAGGTCGGGCAAACGTCTGAAATTGAAGTGCCGTTTCCGAAAGAAAAAACAGACAAAATCCGTAATGCGGGCATGATCAAAGAGCGCACGCTCTCAATGGGTTATGAGCTTGACGATCTTGAATTTACAATGTCGGCATTGGATCCTTCGGTACTTAAACTGATGCTGGGTAAGCCGGGCAGTGAGCATCCGTATATGGCCACAGGCGCTTTGGTCGATGAAGATGGCACAACCCATACTGCGACGCTGTATATTCGTGGCCGGTTGATCGATCTAGGCAATTCGACGTGGAAGCCCGGCGAGAAGGCTGAGTTGAAATGCAAAGTTGCAACCCACTATCTGAAGCTTGAAGTGGATGGATCGGAAGTGTTTGAGATCGATGACTTCGATTTCTCAGTCGGTGGCGTGTCGCAGACTGGCGACATCCGCTCTGCACTGTTGCTGAACTAAGGGGGTGCGAAATATGGATTTACCAATTGTCGTTCCGCTGACCCGCCCCATTAAACTGGCAGATCAAACCATTGATGCGTTGTCATTTGATGAACCTGATCTGGATGCGCAGATCGCCTATGCGGAACTAGAAGCCTCGCTTCCTGAACCAGCGAAGGTTGAACAGCCCGACGGGTCAATTGCGGAAGTTCACACAGCGATCACTGCGGCCAAGGTCAATCGGTTTTGGCTTGCGCGTTTGGCAGGGGTTTCTGAACAGGTGGTCGGCAAGGTGAAGGATTCAGACCTTGCAGCGGTTAACGCTGCGGCTGAGGTCGTCATGGGCATCGCGACGGATAAGGGCGAAGGCGCTGGTGGCGCGCCGGGAAACGCAATCCCGGCAAAGTAGCACAAGACCTGCGCTTTGCCGCTGGCATCGTGTCGTCGGTGTTATCGACGCCACTGCCGCAAGTCTTGGCGATGAAGATGTCAGCGTTCAACAAGTGGCATGAGGTCGCCCAGAGGGTGCTGGATGCCACGCGTTTGAAGTTCGAGTAGTTTTAGTCGTCAGACATAGGTTGCTGAAATGCATTCAGCGTGTCCCGGTTGCGCATGTGATCGGGGCCGCTTTGATGGGTCGCTGTGCGGTACAGCGCGTAGATCAGCAGCGCAAAAGCGCCAGCGCCCCACATGCCGCCTGCATACACGCCAATCATGGCCGTCGCAGTAAGCGCCAAGCCAATCATGAAAACGGCAAAAATCATCGCAAAAATATCCATGCCTTTAACCTAGGCATTTTCTATTCAATTTCAAGGTGTGTAGCCCATGGCAGATAAGCGGATCACAACGGAACTGGTCGTCAAGGCGGTCGATCAATATTCGGGTATGATCCGGAATATGTCGGGTGTTACTGGTCGGTTTGCGTCCAACGTGCGATCTGAAATGGGGCGATTGCAGAACTTACGCGGGCCGCTGCGTTTGATTGAAGATTTCCGGCGTCAACAGCAGGTTGTGCGTGCCTCTGGCGAAACGCTCAATGCTGCACGTGAACGTGTACGCCAGTTGCAGCACGCCATCACCACAACACGTAATCCGACGGCCCGGATGCGCCGTGAGTTTGAACGCGCGCGCACGGCAGCGGCACGGCTGGAGGAAAAGCACGCGCAACACCGACGCACGCTTGGTGGCTTGCAAGGTCAGATGCGGTCTGCGGGTGTGAACACTGCTGATTTGGCTGGCGAACAGCGCCGCCTCACCACGGCGTTGGGTGCAGCGAACACCGCGTTTGCGCGCCAAGCTGAGCGGATGCAACGCCTCAAGGTGATGCAGGACCGCATTACGGCGGGTCGCGCGCAGATGGATCGTGCTTTGGCGCGTTCGGCGAACCTGAGCTTTGTCGGCAATGCGTCAATGGCAACGGGGCGGCGCATGCTTTCGGGGCTTGCCGCACCCGTCATGCAGGCTGTCGAGTTTGAAAGTGCGATGTCAGATGTGCGCAAAGTGGTCGACTTTGAGAGCCCTGCGGCGTTCCGAGCGATGTCTGATGATATTATGGAGTTGTCCACTCGGATCCCAATTGCAGCAACGGGTCTTGCAGAGATTGTTGCAGCGGGTGGTCAGTCGGGCATTGCGCAAGATGACTTGGCGCGATTTGCAGAAATGGCGGCAAAGATTGGCGTCGCATTTGATATTTCTGCGGGGCAGTCTGGCGAGGCCATGGCGAGCATTAAGACCGCAATGGCGCTCGATTTAGATCAAACGGGGTCGTTGTTTGATGCAATGAATCATCTGTCGAATAATTCTGCGGCTCGCGCGGATCAAACGTTGCAATTCTTGAACAGGGCAGGCGCTGACGGCGCTAACTTTGGTTTTGACAGCAATGAGACGCTGGCCATTGGTGCGGCGATGATCGCAGCGGGTGCGGGTGCCGATACGGCGGCGACATCGTTTCGTAACATGGGCCGCGCGTTGGTCCGTGGGGAAGGGGCGACGGACCGCCAAAGCGCGGCCATGACCCGTCTTGGGCTGAACTCTGCGGACGTCGCGCGCGCGATGCAGGAAGATGCGGTGGGCACCACAATGGATGTCATGCAGCGTTTGAATGAACTGCCTGATCACTTGCGTGCAACGGTGATGTCGGATCTGTTCGGCGATGAGGCGCGCGAGCTGACAAAGCTGATGAACAACATGCAGCTGATGCCTGACATGCTGGCGCTCGTCGCAGATGAAACCCAATACCTCGGCAGCGCTGAGGCTGAATATGCTGAGCGTTCGCGCACGACTGCGAACAACATGCAGCTTCTACGCAACCAGACGACGCGGTTGGGTGTAAGCATTGGTGAAGTTGTTTTGCCACCGTTGAATGACTTGCTGGCAAAGTCGCAGGTGTTCATCGACAAGATGGTGACCTGGACGAAGGAACACCCAAAGCTGACGAAATGGCTTGTCATCAGTGGTGTTGCTCTTGGCGGCATGGCAATCGCTGGCGGCGCAATGTTGACCGCCGCTGCTGGACTGATTGGCACATTGGCGGTTCTTCGGTTTGGGCTTGTTGGATTGGGTGCGCGCGCCATCTTCGCAGGTGGCGGGCTTGCAAATGTGGTCGGCCGTTTTGGTATGCTCAGGCGCTTGCCACGTTTTCGGCTGTCAAGTTTAGTCGCGCCCCTGCGTTGGACTGCGCGGCTCATTCCAGCCATCGGCTGGTCAGCAATGGCTGGTCGGCTTGGGCGATTTGGTATGAATGCGAGCGGGTGGGGGCGTCTCATCACGCCGCTGCGTTGGTTTGGCCGTGGTGCGCTGCGTCTCATTCCGGTGATTGGTTGGGCCGTGATGGCCGCAGAAATCGGTATGTTCGCTTGGCGTCATCTTGGGCTGAGCGAATTGCCGTGGCGCGACTACCTCAATACGGCGATTGAATGGAAAGATTGGTTCTTTAATTTTGAATGGGTGAACCTTCTGCCGACGTGGGATTGGACGGCGATTATTCCATTGTTCAACATGGCAGAGCGCTTGTTCTTTGATGAGGCACCAAGCAGTCTGTCGTCGAACCCGGCAGAGGTGGCTGCATCGATCCGTCGTGGTACGTCATTGGCTTATGGGCAGCAAGTGACGCCAACCGCTGGTGCGCGCGCGACCGGTGGGCCTGTACAGGGTGGGTTGCCGTATCTGGTGAACGAGAACACGTCCCATTCTGAAATCATGGTGCCGTCGCAATCTGGTGCGGTATTGAATGTGTCGCAAGCACAAGCAGCATTGCGCGGGTCTGTTCTGGGTCGCCAACCGGCTCAACGTGGCGCACAGCGTATCCGGTCGGCGGGCTTGGCTGCGTTGGCCACCTCTGCATTGGTCGGGGCACCTGCCGCGCTTGCAGCGGGTGGTGCGCCTTCTGCGAAGCCTGCGACCACCCATGTTGAGATAGGCAGTATCAGTATCGTGGCACCCTCTGGTGTGTCGGACCCTGAAGGATTGGTTGACCTAATAGAGGCGCGCGTAGGTGAGCGGTTGTCGGCAACGATTGCAGCAAGCTTTTCTGATTAACGAAAGGGGCACGTGATGTCTGGACCAGTCACAATGGCGCTTGGGCCTTTTATGTTTCGATCACATGGGTTTGGGTACACAGATGTAAGCCGTAAGTTGGATACGACGTGGGCTGAAATTGAAACTGCGGGGCGTTTGAACGCGCTGCAGTGGACCGGGGCTCGCTCTGAAACCATCACGATTACCGGTGTTTTATTCCCTGCAGAATGGGGGGGCACAAGCACGCTCGAAGGCGTGCGCTTGGCGGCAAGGAACGGCATTCCGCTGATGCTGGTGTCACTCGGGGGTAAGGTGTTCGGAAGCCACGCCATCCAGAAAGTGGATGAGGACCGGACCTATCATGACCGTCACGGGGCTCCGGGCCGCAATGCTTATACGATTGAGGTGAAGCGCATGAGTTCTGGGTTTTCTTTATTGTCGTTGTTGGGGGCAATCTGATGGCGGCCATTCATATTACATCGATGCATGACGCTTTGGATCTCATCTGTGCGCGTCATTACGGACAGCAGGCAGGTGCGGTTGAACGCGTGCTTGAGGCAAACCCCGACCTTGCCGAGGTCGCGCATCGTTTGCCCGCAGGGCTGAAAATAACTTTGCCGGATATCGTGGATAGCGCGGGTCAGCAAACGGTGAAGCTGTGGGATTGAGGAGGAGGTTTGGATAAGGAGGATGATTAATGTTCGCACATGCAGCGAAAGTCTGCAAAGAACCCAAACTTCCAAGTTTCTGCTTTGCCGCGAAGGTCCGCTATTTGTGCCGTCAAACATAGGAATAGCTGTTAATGTTCGCTGACCTGCTTGACTAACCCTTCAGTCATCAGTCACTTTTGATTTTAGATATTTGTGGTGGATTTTGATGACAGACGGTTTTTTCTCGATAGATGATAGTTTTGTTCCGCCAGAACCTTTCGATCGGGCGATTGCAAACTTAAACATCCGCTGCCGTAGTAATTCTCTTGAAGACGGACTGAACCTCGATGTTGATGCCAGCTTCGGTACAGACGATGTGAGGATCGAACTAAGTGACGGAACTGTTCTTGAAGCCTCTTGTGAGATTAGCGAAGCAATTGTAGTCGTTAAGACTTTTAATTGCGATCTTTCGGAAGGGGAAGGAAAGCCGGATGGCGTCGGTTTCACGTACAACCAAAAATTTCACGGTCAACGTGAAACCTCTCAAATCTCGCAAAGCAAGGCAGTGGGTGGTCTAAGTGCTTCAACGCCAAATGAGGTAGCTGACGCCAGCGCCAGCATCTCGGCCGCAAGAGAAGCAAGCAAATCCAGTACAGATGCCTACGAGGTAACTGGGGAAAGGTCGTTTGAGCAAGTTCAAATCGGTATTGATCAAATAAGGTTTCATCCGAACCCCGATTGTTCTCCTCTGGTTGGATCGCTCTTAGATGCAAAGGATTGTTTTAGAGTTCTTCCGCCTAAAAACGACAAGCCGTTTGGTATCCTTGCAGAGTTGCAGGTCTCAAAAGGCTGGATGAAGCTCAAGAATCCGAGACCGATATCAGCAACGGACAAATTTAAATCGGCTTGGGACAAGGCATTTAACGGAACAGACCCAATAGACGAATTTCATAGACGAGCGTTTCATTTGCTTCTGGAACACTTGGTAAGTCTAGGTCTTCAAGCTAACGCCGATAGGAAATATGCGACGCTTGCAGCAAGAGCTATGCGGGTCGAAAAATTAAGTAGTGAAGACATCGAAAAAAGACAGATCGGACTAGCAGAGAGACAACTGACACTTCCGGTTGCTACTGTTGAATCTGTGTTGTTTGAACCACGAGAACGTGTGGAAGATATTCTCATTGAAGCGGGAATTACTGACCTGAGTGAATTGGGTGCGTTGAGCAGCTCGATGATTTTTCTTCCAAACGAAGGTGACAAGAACGCGAGATTGGTTGATCTAACGGCGTTCTTATGCCGGAGCTATGGGGTTAGCATCGTTAGAAACACAGATACCGAAGGTGGGCAGCGCGATGCACCGAGGATATTTGCACCGGCAAACTTCGCGAGGAGCTTTCTTCTTGCTCCGGAATCATCTCGCCGGGATGGGTGCAACGAAATTGAGTTCACGGTGGTACGTGACGGGCTATTTATCACTTTCAAAAAGGACGGTAACGCGTTGACTGAGGTTACAAAGCGGGGAGTTTTTCGGTGAAGCAACAGCGGTAGTTGTGTCCATTTCAGTCCACTAGCCTATGGTTCATTTTGGGGTGGAAAATTTTTAACTGACCAAAAGCGGACTTTAGCGCAGCCGCAGCGAAGGGCAGCTCTGTCCGCTTAGTAGACCCACAATAACGTAAGTTTAGCAACATACCGTCAATATCCGCAATGCACACGTGGCATTGCGCTCAATGCGTGTGGCTACCCCAAACCCATAATCTCAGGTGAGCATCATGCATCCTCAAATCTATGTCGATATCGACGGCATTCCTGTGTCTGGCATATTCTTTGATCGCCTTGTCGGTCTGAACATTGTTGATCGCGAGGGCATCCAGGCGGACACTTTGGAGCTTGTGTTCAACGATGCCGATCCGCATTTCGCCAGCCCGCGCCGTGGTGCGGTCGCAAACGTGACGATCTTGTCTGGTAGCGGGGCAGGGTTCGTTGGTTCCTATGTCATCGACCGCGTTGATCATAGCTGCCTGCCTTACACGATCACCGTTGGCGGGCATTCTGCGGATCTACGATCCAATATGAAAACCAATAGGTCACGCCATTGGGATGATCTGTCGGTCTCGGAGATCGTCACCCAAATTGCCGGAGAATACGGGTTGGAACCCAAGATCGCAGCGGAAGTCTCTGGGCACGTCTATGCGTGGATTGGCCAGCAAGATGAATCCGATTTGAATTTCTTGGGGCGGCTCGCGAAACGCCATGGTGCGCTGTTCACTATCAAAAACGGTGCCTTGCTGTGGTTAGAGCGCGGGGCAGGCAAGACGGCTGATGGCACGGCTGCTCCGCCTGCAATCATTGTCCCAACGGAAATCATTTTGGGAAGCTGTCGTGTGTCTGAAAATGACGTTGATCGTTATGGCGTCGTGAAGGCGCATTACTATGACCGCACCGGCGCCAAACGTCATGAGGTCACTGTGGTTGGTGACGCTGACGCCGAAGGCGAACACGTCATTCGCGATCCATTTAGCTCTGAGGCTGAGGCGCTCACCGCAGCGCAGGCATATGCGCGCGAAATGCTGCGCGGGTTGGTCAAAACATCATGCGCAATTGTTGGGCGTCCCGGTCTCATGGCGGGGCAGCCCATCACTTATATCGGCGTGCGGCCGGGCGTGGATGGCACAGTCTTCCTCGCAGAAATGGTCAAACACTCATTCACAAAATCTGGCGGTCTTCGAACATCGTTTGAAGCCAAATTAAAGGTATCGGAATAATGCAAAACCATCATCTCTCTGAAACCCGCCTCATCGGCTTTTGGAACGTCTTCGTGCTTTTACTGTTGGGTCCAGTTATTGCGCTGGTCTACGCGCTATACGCCTTTGGGTATTGGCTCAGTGATACCAAGTTGGGGTTTCTTGTCTATCCGTATTCGATTGCCTTTGCCGTCGTGAACACGGCGCATAATTGGACAGTCTGCACGGTCTTGTTTCGGGAGTTCCCGCGCGAGTTCTTCACAACAACCCGGCTCAAGCGCCACAAGTCATCGCCTGACCCGTGGCGACGTGAACAAGCCGACATGCTGGGTGGCTTCCTTAACTCTCAAGATGGTGGACACTACTGATGGCCGCGCAAGATCCAAACCTATTCTCTGAGGTGTTTAACCAGCGTGCGGGCATCCTCGCATTCTTTGGCGCATTGGGTGGATCCGTACGTGCGGTGACGCTCAAGACGACGTGGCGCGAAGGTTTGCGCGTCATGTTCGTTGGTGGGGCTGTTGCCTTTGGTGTTGGCGTGCTTGGACCGACCGTTCTCAAGCCTTGGATTGGGGATCTTCCCGATGATGCCTCAAGCCTCATTGGAACGCTCACGGCTGTCGCCTTTCTGACAGGTCTGCTCGCTGTGACAATCGTTGAACGATTCATCTCGGGAGAGGAAACCCCTGATGATCAGAAAACCTAAAACGACCAAAAACGCAGACGACCTTCGGACATTGGTGCCGGGGGTCGTGATCGCCTTTCTGATCTTGGTGATTTCCTCTTGGGGGGATGACCGACAGGCAAACTTAAACACCACAACATCTAACGAGGTGCCACGATGACAATCTGGAAAGGGGCCGCAAAGCGGCTTGATGATATCGATCTGCCACGTATCGGGGCAACGATTGGTGTCGGTGAAGACGAAATCCATGCGGTGCTGGATGTCGAAGCCGCAGGCTCTGGGTTCGACAGTAAAGGCCGTCTAAAAGCACTGTTCGAGCCACACATCTTTTACCGCCAGTTGGGCGAGGGGCCAAAGCGCGACGCTGCTGTCGTGCAGGGATTGGCGTATCGTCGGTGGGGAGAAAAGCGCTATCCGCGCGACAGTTACGCACGTATCGCGGCTGCCATGGCCATCGACCGCGATGTAGCTCTGCGGTCAACGTCATGGGGCCTGCCGCAGATGATGGGGTTCAATGCAGGGCTAGCTGGCTATGCCAGTGCCGAAGCGATGGTGACTGCATTTGCCTCTGACGAAGAGGCGCAGCTGGCAGGCATGGTGATGTTTATCGTCAATGCTGGCCTTGATGACGAGTTGCGATCACATGACTGGCGCGGCTTTGCGCGGGGTTACAACGGCCCCGGTTATACCCGGCATGGGTATCACACAAAGCTCGAGGCGGCATTCAAGAAGTGGGCGCGCATCCGTGACACGCCGTATCAGACATGAACCGCTTGTCACTGGTACTCACGGGCGGTGTGGCTGTGGGGGCTACGTTCGTTGCAGGGCAGGTGCTGGGCGACCTGCGTGGCTATGCGCGCGGGCAGGGTGAATACGCGGTCGCCTTTGCGCAGGCCGAAGCTGCAAACGCAGATGAGCAAAAGGCCCTGATGCGGGCCGTTGAAAGGGTGGCTGAAAATGCCGAACGTGAACGCACAAACATGCAAGCGCGGCTTACTGCTGCTGACGATAGCGTTGAGCGGTTGCGCCAAGCCATACGTGACGCCAACGCCCGTGCAGACCCCAGCGCCCCCGGCGAGCTTGATGCGGCCCGTGCCCGATCCCTCCTTGCCGAATGCACAAGCAAATATCGAGACATGGCACACCGCGCTGACAAGCTCCGCGCCACTGTCTTAGGGCTGCAGGAGTATGTGCGCACCGTGACGCGGTAGCAGAATTAACCAACCCATTATTGAGAACGCCACATCCGCCCTTGGGCGGGGGTGGCCAGTTACGACCACCACGCAGCCTGATTTGAGCCTAGCTGCGTACAGAATATGCCGCCCGACTCTCGCGAGAGTGCGGCCCTGATATTCTGGAAACTACAACTATGACAATGACTAAAGTTTCTGCTGCTGCACCTGTAGCTGCATGGCTTGGGGGCAAGAAGGCCCTCAATCAAAAGATCATCGAAGTGATCGATGCAATCCCACATCAAACCTATGTTGAGCCATTCGTGGGCATGGGTGGTGTATTTCTGCGCCGTCAATGGCGACCGCGCCTTGAGGTCATGAACGATCTGAACGGCGAAATCACAAACCTGTTTCGGATCCTACAGCGCCATTATCCGCAGTTCATGGAGGTGATGCGGTTTCAGATTGCGTCGCGGCGCGAGTTTGAGCGGTTGCGCAATTGCGATCCAAGCACGTTGACGGATCTGGAGCGCGCAGCGCGGTTTCTGTTTTTGCAGCGTTTGGCGGGCAGGTGGGTGGCGTCTTTGGTGTGTCCAAGGACACGTCGCCACGGTTCACTCTAGCGTGTTGGTCGCCCGGCGCGATCGATGTTTCGACAGCGGGATTGCCAACATAGATCACCTTGGAAATGGGTTTATTGTCCGGCGAGTTTTACTTGCCGTTTGTGCCGTACCCTAGGATTCGACACTAATCAGTATATTGCCGTACTTAGCGTCACGATATTGGACTTTGATGTACAGGCACTTCCAGCCATTACACAGCAAAACACTCAGCCAGCGCTTCCCCTGCCTGTTTAAGGGAATCCCAAAGCCCTTCACCGTCTTGATCTTCGCCTACTGTGTAAATAATGGCTTCGGTCGCCTGTGTAGTCCCGTACAATAGTTGATCATTGACTTCAAAAAGTACCTCTTGAATATCCGCTGGACTAGGCGCGGGGTCGAAGCATTCAGGTGCCTCCTCTAAAGCCACATCCTGTCCCGCCTCCATACAATCAGCTAGGCGTTCTATGTATTCTTCCTGTTCTTTCAGCGTATCACCAGCAAAGTTGTAGGCTCTGTCAGCGCCTTCAGAATAAGCTTGCCAAAGTTGTGCACCTGTCTTCGTGTCAATCATTTCCAACCTGATCATCAATTTTGGCATTTGTCTGATACTCCCTTGTCAGATTTTTATTCAATTATGCAATCTAGTGCGAGGCCATCATGTTCAGATGTGCTGGTTATGGTCAATGTTCCGTCACCCCAGCTCGTTGTAAAATTAAGCGTGTATGGGTACGCTGGATCGTCTACGACGTCTTCGAATTGCGGTGTGGAATTGGGATCCGTGGTGTACGCTACCTGGTAGTATGGTCGATTTCCCATATCAAACACTTGCGGCGGAACGACAATACGTACAGCAAATGCAACGGTCCCATCAGTCCAACCACTATTGATATCAAGGTTCCCGGCAGCTAAAAACGCACCGTTAACAGTGTATACCATTTCTTGGGCAGTGACGAGAGTATCGCCAGGGTAAGTCTCGAAGCTACCTTGCGTAGGTTGTGCATTGGTGCCTGTTGCTGCGGCCCATGCATTCCAACTGACGCCCATAACATTGTTAATCCATTGCATTTGATAAGTGTTTTGTTTCATAAGATTACCTATAAGTGTTATAAAGTTTTTAATGACATAACATTAAAACTACCGGAAATGAGATATTTTTCGCGTGTCGCCCCAAGTACTCGTTTTAGTCACTTTCCTTTCGAAAGCGTCGGGACTTTTCCAGCCCAGTGCTGAGTGGCGGTGACGTGGATTGTAGAATCTGGACTGGGATGACGTGCTGGCCCGCTATGATAGCCCGACTGCGCTGTTCTATCTTGATCCGCCGTATCGGGCGGTGAAGAGGACTATGGCAAGGGCATGTTTGACCGAGATCAGTTTGCGCTGATCGCTAAGGCGCTTGGTGCGATCGAGAGGGTGTTCGTGCTGTCGATCAACGACCGACCCGAAGTGCGCGATCTGTTTAGGGACGGTTGCTTCGCAGCTACGCTCGTATGTGCGAACGGCAGCAATGGGCCGTGAATGACGATCAAAGCCGGGTTAGCCGTGGTTGTTTCATCACACAATTGTGATATAGACCGTTTTAGCCAACGGTTGTCGTCGGGTTTGCTATCACTCATTCCGAATAATTTACGAATAGATTTAATACTTAGTTTAATTTTAGCTACTTAAGTTGCTCTCCATCGGCACCAGTATCAACTTCTTAAACCTTCCGCGTTATACCAATATGGGCAAGAGCCCGGCCGCACTGTGGCGCAAAACAGGTCAAATATTGCTCAAATTGAGGTAATTGTGCGTAATGCCTAGCCTTTTGATATGTTTTGCGGCAACTCATATTGATAACGCGCTCGGCGCGGTGATATCAGATTTTAACTTCGTTCGGGTTTTGAATGGATTTGATGATTAGTACTCAGGACGTTTAAATGACGATGCCAAATCACGAAGGTGCACTGCGAAATGGGCCATCCGCCCAGCAGTTACCAAAGCAGTCGAACAAGATTGTGCCGTGCTTTACCCCTGGTACAGCCATTGCTACCCCGCGCGGTGAAGTCTTGGTTGAAGACCTGAAGGTTGGCGCGCGCGTCTTGACCCGTGACAACGGCATTCAGCACATCAGCTGGGTCGGTCACAAAAACGCCACCGCCGAAGATCTGACAATCACACAAACCATCCGCCCCATCTTTATCAAAGCAGGGGCTTTGGGCCGCGGCCTGCCTGAACGTGATATGCAGGTATCACCTTTCCACCGGATGCTGATCGTTTCTGAATTGGCGCAGATGTATTTTGAACAAAACGAAGTACTGGTCTACGCGAAAGATCTGCTCAAGTTAAAAGGCGTTGGTGTCGCACCGATCCAAAACGTCAAATACATCCACTTTATGTGCGAACATCACGAAATTGTCCTTTCAAACGGATCATGGACAGAGACATTTCAACCCGGCGACCATTCCCTGCAAGGTGTAGATGGCCCGCAGCGCGAAGAACTGTTTCGGCTCTTTCCCCAGCTCGCGACGATGGAAGGGCGCAAAAATTACCGCGCCGCGCGCAAGACGTTGCAGAAAAAAGAAACCAAGCTTTTGGTTACTGAGATGCCCGCCAACTAGCCCAATCTGCGGGCGTGTCGAGGTCCAGTAGAGCCTGATCACCAATGGGGACCAAGTGGACGCGATCGCCGTGTGCGGCGACAATCTGCGCCGCACCTGTATCGCCTGTTAATAGCGCAAACTGTGGGCGCAATGACCCGTTGAAAATGATCGGATGTCCCGGCTTATTGGTCTGCGTTGCACCGCGCCAGATCAACGCATCGGGATGTCCGCTGCGGGCCCGCAACAACGCATCCATATCTTGCGTTTGTATGTCGGCAAGATCCGCCAGCACGACCATAAAAGCATCCGCATCTGGCAGCGCTGCGACACCCGCGCGCAGGCTTGCGCTCATTCCTTCGGCGGCGTTTGGGACTGCGACGATGTGCACATTGAGATCGCCAATCGCCTGTGCGCGCGGATGGTCAAGGGCGGGCAGGGTGACAAATACCTGCTGCCCAGTCGCAAGCGCACGCAATACCTGCGTGCGGATCAACGTGTGGCCTTCAACAGTCTCAAGAAGCTTGTCACGCCCGCCCATGCGCGTCGATTTGCCCGCAGCAAGGATCAAGATTGGGCAGCACGCGTGCATAACCCTAAGGGATAATTCGCGTATATTTTGTGCCTTCAAGTGTGGCGCCAAGGCGCAAACCAGTTTGCCCGAACACCACAGCAATCACAGGAGAAAGCGATGTCGTCGTCTCTGCGCGCAACATTTCGCTTTGATCACTAATAGCATATTCGATATCGGCACCGGCGGCCCATCCCGGCGATTGGCGGAACTCCATCAATGCTTCTTGGGTCATGAAAAACAGCACGTGGCTGTATTGCTGCGCGCCAATTTGTAAACCAGCACTGCCCGAGGCCGCAGCGTAGTAATCAACGGTCGATTCACCGATGCGCAACGCACCGCGTCCAAATGATCCGCCAAGCCCAAGCCCGACTTCTGTGATTAGCGGCATGACCAACATCCCGTTTGCACGGCTCGCAAGGTCGCTGACGCCGGGGTAGGATGCGTAAAGTGCGTTCAATGTCGTGTCGACGCGCGCATCAATGGTGCTTGCGCCAGCGCCGCCAATGCCATTGCTACAAGCGCCCAGAGTTGACGTTGCCAACGCGCCGAGCGCAAAACTACGCCGTGAAATGAAATCCATTTGATCCACCTTATTTTACCTGTTTTGAGACGTTTGTCCGTCTCTTATGCGAGGAACTATAGATGAACGGTGGAACACTGTCACCATTTGGTTTTATGAGGAAAAAGATCGACAAACACCCAAACCTTGTCGCGTTACAAATTCGTTGCTATACACGCTAGGGAGCAAAGCTAAATCAATATTAACTATTAAGGCGACGCGCACGATGGCTCTCAATCCCGGAGACCTCTTGTTTGTCGGCTGGGACGCCGACAACGAAGATATTGCATTTATTGCAACCACGGATATTGCCGCTGGCGAGGTGATCTATTTTACCGACGATGAACGTGATGCCTCGGGGTTTTTTGGTTCCGAACAACTGATGGAATGGACGGTTCCAGCAGGTGGTATATCGGCAGGAACCGTCGTGACAATCGACATGGACCCCGTTGCCGATACAGTCACTTTTGATGCGGGTGGTACTGTCGACTATATCAAAGGTGGCTACCAAATCGCGACGGCAAACGAAATGTTTTGGGCGTTTCAGGGTACGCGCGTTGGGGACGACGTAACCGCAACAAATTATATCGCCGTGATTGCCAACGAGGCCGATGGCAGTGACACGCAGACACCAAATCTAACCGGCACCGGTTTGACGACCAGTAACGGCGCGTTGATCATCGATGGTGACGAAGACATTATGGAATGGACGGGCGACGCCAGTTTGCCTGATCCTGTCCAGCAAAGTGACTTGATCGATTCGATCATGGACACGAACAACTGGACTACCGCTGATGGCACTGGAAATCAGAACCCGGGCGGCGGCTTCGATATCGATGATCAAAGCGTTGTCTGTTTCGCGCTTGGCACAAAGATTACGATGCCAAATGGCGCGACAAAGATCGAAGATCTTCGTATCGGTGATTTGGTGACGACCGCGTCGGGGGCGGATACACCGATTGAGTGGATCGGGCACATCCACATTCCCGCTGACCGATTGGCGCAAAACCCCAAACTACGCCCCATTCGTATTACAGCCGGTGCACTTGGGCATGGATTGCCAAAACGCGACTTGCTTGTGTCGCGTCAGCACCGCATTTTGGTGTCGTCCAAAATTTCTGAGCGCATGTTTGGTGTGTCAGAGGTTCTTGTCGCAGCCATCCGGCTTGTTGGAATTCCGGGCATCTATATTGACAAAACGGTCACGGAAATCAGGTATTTCCACATTCTATGCACCGAACATGTTGTCCTTTTTGCCGAAGGTGCGCCCGCAGAAAGCCTTTTGCTTGGCGAGCAGGCGCGCGTTGCGCTGCCTGCTGCAGCTGTTGAAGAGCTTACAACGCTTTTTCCACACCAAATGCAGCGCGGATATATCGCGCGCAGCGCATTAAGAATGACATCCGCACCAAGACAAAACACGCTGGTGGCGCGGCATCGCAAAAATCAAAAACCACTTTTGCAAAGTTTTGCGGGAAACCCGAAAAATACCCTACATTAATGTGCCAACAACTTTGCGGCACGTGGCGCGAAATAGGTCAAAACGCCATCACAGCCCGCGCGCTTGAAAGCCAATAGGCTTTCCATCATGACCGCATCGCCATCAAGCCAACCGTTTTGCGCCGCCGCCTGCAACATCGCGTATTCGCCACTTACTTGATAGGCGAATGTCGGCACGCCAAACCCATCTTTGACGCGGCGGCAAATATCCAAATAGGGCATGCCGGGTTTGACCATGACCATATCCGCGCCCTCGGACAGATCGCGTTCCACAAGGCGCAGCGCCTCATCTGAATTTCCCGGGTCCATTTGATAGGTTTTCTTATCACCAGTGAGCGCCGATGACGCCCCAACCGCGTCCCGAAACGGCCCATAAAACGCAGAAGCGTATTTGGCCGTATAGCTTAGGATTGCGACATCCTGATACCCTGCGGCTTCAAGCCCCGCACGGATCGCGCCAATCCGCCCATCCATCATATCAGACGGCCCCAGAATATCGGCCCCGGCTTCCGCTTGCGCCAGCGCCATTTTCACGAGCGCCTCAACCGTGCGGTCATTCACGATTTCGCCATTTTCGACAAACCCGTCGTGGCCGTTGATATTGTAAGGATCAAGCGCGATATCGGTCATCACAGCGATTTCTGGCGCCGCGGATTTGATCGCGCGAATGGCCTGATTTGTCAGGTTATTTGGGTCCCACGCCATGGCGCAATCTTCAGTACGGGCGTCCATCCCGGTGTACGGAAAAATGCACATCGCGCGAATGCCAAGCGCTTGCGCCTCGACTGCTGCCTTGGCGATCCGGTCAACGGTTTTGCGCGTCACACCGGGCATAGAAGCGATCGGCGTTTCCGCATCGACACCATCCATCACAAACACCGGCCAGATCAAGTCATCCACGCTCAGTGAATTCTGCCGTGTGAGCGCACGGAGACTGGCAGATTTACGATTGCGCCGCAGCCGGGTGGCCGGAAAAGATGCGATAGTAGGTTTCATGACATGCCTTCATATTTTACTTAAGTCTTGGTCGCACGGATTTTTGCGCTTCACAAGTCTGGGCATCCGGGAAACAGGTCGTTAAGTTGGCAAGCGAGCGCAAAGAGAATTGGGGCAGTGCTTTGGATCTAAACGATGTTTTTTCGCGGATACTCAGCTTTCGGACGTTTTCGAACCTTTGGTATTGGCTGGCTGTTTGTACCTCATGGATGATCGCCTGCTATTGGGTTGTGGGCGTACCGCTTGATATGATCCACCGGGCCCGGCGGCATGGCGGACAAGCGGCGCAAGATCTCGAAATGCTGGTTGCGGTGAACGTCCGACGTTTGCAGATGTTCACACAGTGGGATCGGATCGCATCCGTCGGTTTCGCCACATTTATCCTAACGTCAGTCACGGTGTCTGCGTTTTTCTATGAGTTTGAAGTCGCCAAGGGTTTGTTTTTCATTCTCGTTCCCATCACAATTGCCATGTTGGTAAATATTTGTGCAGCGGCACATTTGAACGACGCACCGCGCGAAGGCGGCGCGCTTGTCAAATATTTGATACTTGTCCGGCTCTGGATACAGGTGGTGGCGATGGTCGCAATTTTTATCTCTGTCATCTATGGCATGTTCTTTAACCTGACGCAGCCATTCGGGTACTAGGCGGTTGACACGCCGTGCGGGCAGGGTAGGTCATCGGCCATGGTAAACAACACGCATATCACCGTATCCGGCGCGCCCGAAGGGCATGACGCGCAGCTGATTTTGGCCGAATTGTCCAAGGGTGCGCCCGTTGTGCATATCGCGCGTGACGACAAACGACTTGCTGCAATGCAAGCCGCGCTCGCGTTTTTTGCGCCAGATATCCCGGTATTCACCTTCCCCGCCTGGGACTGTTTGCCTTACGACCGGGCGTCGCCAAACCCCAATGTTTCTGCGGCGCGAATGGCCACGCTTGCGGCGCTGACCCATGGGATGCCTGAAAAATTCATCTTACTCACCTCGCTTGCCGCCGCAACGCAACGTGTGCCCGCGCGCAGTATCCTGCGCGAGGCAGCATTTCAGGCCACCGTTGGGCAACGTATGGACGAAGCTGCTTTGCGCAACTTCTTAGTGCGCATGGGATTTACCCAAAGCCCGACAGTAATGGAACCCGGCGATTACGCGGTGCGCGGTGGGATTATCGACATCTACGCACCGGGGCATGCGGGGCCTGTGCGGCTTGATCTTTTTGGTGATGTTTTGGACGGGGCGCGCCGCTTTGATCCGGCGACCCAACGCACAACCGAAAAACTGACCGAGATCGAATTGGCACCTGTGTCCGAGGTGATCTTGGACGAGGCGGCGATCACCCGGTTTCGTCAAAATTATAGGATCGAATTTGGCGCAGCTGGCACGGATGATCCGCTCTACGAGGCGGTGAGCGCAGGGCGCAAACACGCAGGTATCGAGCATTGGCTTGGCTTTTTCCAAAAAGACCTAGAAACCTTATTCGACTATTTACCACGGGCGACCGTTACGCTGGATGACCAGATGGGCCCGATGCGCTTAGCCCGGTGGGAGAGCGTCGCCGACCAATATGGCACGCGGATGCATGCGCTGACCCAAAAGGGCCGTATGGACAGCGTCTATAAACCAGCGCCACCCGCATTACTTTATCTTGATGATGCCGCGTGGGATGCAGCAATAGCGGATCACCGCGTATTGCAGTTTTCGGCGTTAAAACAGGCCACTGGCATGGGCGTCATTGATGCAGGCGCCCGCATCGGCCGCAACTTCGCGCCGGAACGGCAGCAAGAAGATGTTAATCTTTTCAGCGCCCTCGCCAGCCATGTGAAGGTGCGCACGCAAGAAGGGCCCGTTATCATTGCCTCTTATTCTGAAGGGGCGCGTGAACGGCTGGAAGGGCTGATCGCAGACGAAGGCATTCCAGAAACTGTATTGGTCAAAGATTTCAGCCGCGTTGGCAAGTCGGGCGTTCATCTAGCCGTTTGGCCGCTTGATCACGGGTTCGAAGCACCCGGCCTGACAGTGATTTCTGAGCAAGATGTTCTCGGCGATCGCCTGATCCGCCAAACCAAACGCAAACGCCGCGCCGAGAATTTCTTGTCAGAGGCCAATAGCCTCACCCACGGTGATCTCGTGGTGCATGTCGATCACGGCGTGGGGCGTTTCAAAGGCATGGAAGTGGTCAGCGCATTGGGTGCGGCCCATGAATGCCTGCTGATCGAATATGCAGAAGACTCAAAGCTATATCTCCCCGTCGAAAACATCGAACTGCTGTCAAAATACGGGCATGACACCGGGCTGCTGGATAAGCTGGGTGGCGGCGCATGGCAGGCGAAAAAGGCCAAGCTGAAAGAGCGTATTCGCCAGATTGCCGAGCGGCTGATCCGCGTGGCGGCCGAACGTGAATTGCGCACTGCGCCCGCGATGGACCCGCCAGAGGGGCTTTGGGATCAGTTTTTGGCGCGGTTCCCTTACGTGGAAACCGATGATCAATTGGCCGCCATTGCTGATGTGCTCGAAGATTTGGCCGCGGGGAAACCGATGGACCGCCTGATTTGCGGTGACGTCGGTTTCGGCAAGACCGAAGTTGCCATTCGCGCGGCCTTTGTCGCGGCGCTTGCGGGTATTCAGGTCGCCATCATTGCCCCCACCACATTGCTTGCGCGCCAGCATTACAAAAGCTTTGCAGAGCGTTTTCGTGGCTTTCCTGTCAATGTGCGGCCGCTGTCGCGTTTTGTTTCGGCCAAGGATGCCGCATTGACCCGTGATGGGATCACCAAAGGCACGGTGGATATCGTCGTTGGGACCCATGCGCTATTAGCCAAAGGTGTGCGGTTTAAGAACCTTGGTATGCTTGTCATTGATGAAGAACAAAAATTTGGTGTGCAGCATAAAGAACGCCTGAAACAGTTGCGGACAGATGTGCATGTGTTGACGCTGACTGCGACGCCGATCCCACGCACCTTACAGCTGTCATTGTCGGGTGTGCGCGACCTGTCTATCATTGGCACGCCGCCGATCGACCGTTTGGCGATCCGCACCTATGTTAGCGAATTCGACAGCGTGACAATCCGCGAAGCCTTGCTGCGTGAACATTACCGGGGTGGGCAATCGTTTATCGTGGTGCCACGCATTGCCGATATGCCCGAGATGGAAGAGTTTCTGAAAACACAAATGCCCGAGATCAGCTATATCACCGCCACCGGTCAGATGGCCGCAGGTGAGCTAGATGACCGGATGAACGCGTTTTACGACGGCAAATATGACGTGCTTTTGGCGACGACGATTGTTGAATCCGGCCTTGATATCCCGACGGCCAACACGATGATCGTCTGGCGGTCTGATATGTTTGGCCTGTCGCAGCTCTATCAAATTCGAGGACGCGTTGGCCGTTCAAAAACCCGCGCTTATGCTTACCTGACGACTAAACCGCGTCAAAAACTGACCGATACGGCACAAAAACGTCTGCGCGTTTTGGGGTCAATTGATAGCCTTGGCGCGGGCTTTACCCTGGCCAGTCAAGATCTGGACATTCGCGGCGCAGGGAACCTGTTGGGCGAAGAACAATCAGGCCAAATGCGCGAAGTTGGGTATGAGTTGTATCAACAGATGCTTGAAGATCAGATCGCTGCGATCAAATCGGGTGACGCAGAGGGCATCATCGACGACGGACAATGGGCACCGCAGATTAACCTTGGCGTGCCGGTATTGATCCCCGAAGACTATGTGCCCGATTTGGATGTGCGTTTGGGCCTTTACCGCCGTCTGTCCGAGCTGGCAACGAAGGTCGAGCTTGAAGGTTTTGCCGCTGAAATGATCGACCGTTTTGGCAAATTGCCGCGTGAGGTCAATACGTTGATGTTGGTGGTGCGGATTAAGGCGATGTGCAAACGCGCTGGGATCGCGAAATTGGATGCAGGGCCGAAAGGGGCCACGATTCAATTCCACAACGATAAATTCGCCTCTCCGCAGGGGTTGGTCGAATTTGTGCATGCCCAAAACGGGCAGGCGAAGGTCAAAGAAAACAAGATTGTTGTGTTGCAGGATTGGTCCAAAGAGCGCGATAAAATTCAAGGCGCGTTTAATATTGCCCGCGCCTTGGCACAAAAACTGGCCGATGAGAAAAAGAAAAAGGCCGGGTAAACCCGGCCTGATTTTTTGAGTATTTTTGGCAAGATGATATAGGGGGCTTACTCTTCGCCAGGGCGTTTGATCATGGTTGTCAGCCAAAGTGCGAGGCTCGCACAAACCAGCGCGCCATAAGCCATCGGCATCGGCGTGCCGTCAAACATCAGCGCGACCGGGGCCGCGATCATCACCGCACCAACCGTTGCCACAGCTGCGATCACCGATGCTGCAAGCCCGGCAATGTGCCCCATTTCCTCCATCGCGAGCGCGTTCAGGTTGCCGATTGTCAACCCGGCCTGAAAGAAATTCCCAAGCACCCAAATGACATAGGCCCCAAAGCTCAGCCAATATGGGCCATCAAATAGGGTGACTAAAATCAGCATAATGGTCAGAAAAATCTGCGCGGTATACATCGTCTTGATAATAGCGCGCATCCCGAGGCGCACCACGAGGCGCGCATTAACCACACTGGCGCTCGAGGCGCAAATCGCGATACCGCCGAACCAGAGATGGAAATGCTCTGCCTGACCAAATGTCTGGTCAAACACCTGCTGCGTTGAAGAGATTAACGTGAACAACATGCCAAAGGTCAGCGTCTGGACCAAGATCGACAGCCGCGCCGTACGATGAACGAACATTTCGTGCACAGCCGATCCGATTGACTTCATACTAAGTGGACGACGTTTTTCTGGGGTCAGTGTTTCTGGCTGCCTCAGAAGAAGCCAAAGCAATACGGCGGCTGCAAAGACGACAAATGCCCCGAATATGCCGCGCCAACCGAAGCCGATAATGACGTAATGTCCGATTGTTGGTGCGAGTGCGGGTATGATCGAAAACACCAGCATGACAAATGACATAATCCGCGCCATTTCCCGCCCACTGTAAAGATCGCGCACCAGTGCCATTGCCACAACACGCGGACCGGCAGCGCCAAGGCCTTGGATCACGCGGGCGAGCAGCATAATCTCTATGCTTTGCGATTGCCATGCAACCACACAGGCAGTGATATAAATCAGCGCACCACCAACCATCACGGGTTTGCGGCCAAATGCGTCTGACAATGGCCCGGTGAACAGGGTGCCAATCCCCATACCGAACACAAAGCTGGTGATAATAAGCTGCGCGCGGTTCAGATGCAGCGGTGTCAGTTCCTGTCCAATTTGGGGCAGGGCGGGTAACATCGCGTCGATCGAAAATGCCACGGTCGCGGCAAGCATTGCCATAAGCGCAATAAATTCAGTTTGGGGTAGTCGTTTCATTTTTCAGATCCATCAAAAAGCAAAATAGCGTCGCCACGACAGGCAACAGGTCGCGGTGATTAACCGCGTTGCTTATGGGGCCGCTGAAATGCGGTGATGGTCATTGGTGTGCCATGCAGGCTGCGGAGCAGTCATGCGTCTTCTTCGAGCTTACTCATGATCTCTGTGATCACGTCTTTCCAGACTTCAGGGGGTTGCGCCCCGGGCACGGCATGCTGCTGTGCTACGATAAATGTGGGGACAGAGTTGACCCCCATTTCGCGGCTATGTTTGTCGCGTGCACGAATATCGGCGGTATCGGCATCCGAGGCCAGCAGCTTGGTCACTGTCGCCGCATCCATTTCGGCGGTATCGGCAATATCTGCGAGAACTTCGTGATTGCTAATATCGCGGCCTTCGATGAAATAGGCTTTGAACAACAGATCAACCACAAAGGTCTGACGCTGCTCAATCCCGGCCCAGTGAATCAACCGATGCGCATCAATCGTATTGGGGGTAATCTTTATCCCATCAAAATTAATATGCGCGCCGGTTTTTTCGGCGTGTTCCACCACGGGGGCATAGGCACGCACGGCGGCTTCCTTGCCGCCAAATTTGGTTTCCAGATATTCGCGGCGATCCATGCCACCCGCGGGCATATCCGGGTTCAATTGAAACGGATGCCATTCCATGACAAACGGATGATCCGGGAAGTCTAACAAAGCCTTATCAAGATTGGTTTTGCCGATGTAGCACCAGGGGCAGATCGGATCGGAAATAATGTCGAGCTTGACCATCTGGGCCTCCTGCCGTGTCGAATCTTATGGGTTTACGCGGATAACCTTACAAATTTCATGCAAGCGGGTGCCGCGCGCTGACGCACTGATACCATGTTAGCGCCAAAGAACCAGTGCAATTGCTGTGCAGCACAGCACAACATATCCTAAATTTGGTGCGTGTCAGAGTTGCAAGCCTCTGATCGCCTGCATAAAAGAAGCGGTATGAGCGAAAATGACCCAACAAAACTGATCCGTGTTGCCCATGAAAATGGCGATAGTACGATTGCACAGCCACTTGATTTAGGCGCCCGCGTGCGCGAATTGCGCAAGGCGCGCAGCTGGACCTTAGAACAGGCCGCGCAGCAGGCTGGGTTGGCCCGGTCCACCCTGTCAAAGATCGAGAACGGTCAGATGTCTCCGACCTACGATGCGCTCAAGAAGCTGGCCGTAGGGTTGGAAATATCAGTTCCACAACTATTTACCCCGCCGTCCAAAGGGCAGGTGAACGGGCGTATGGCCGTCACCCGCAATGGTGAAGAGGGCACCAAAATCACCACGACGTATGAACATGCTTTGCTGGCGGAAACACTGACCACAAAGAAAATGCTGCCGTACCGTGCCCGCGTGCGTGCCCGGTCGATGGATGATTTTGAAGGCTGGGTGCGCCATGACGGCGAAGAGTTTCTGTATGTTTTGACCGGTCAGGTACGCCTGTTTACCGAGTTTTATGAACCCATCGATCTCTCGCGCGGCGACAACGCCTATTATGACGCATCTATGGGCCATAACGTTGTGTCCATCAGCCAAGACGACGCGACCATTTTATGGGTCACGTCGCTGACTTAGCGTGATTTAATTTTCTGCGTACCACCAGACGTCTGGCTGCCAACCGGGCCAATCCCCCATGACCGGCATCGTCTCTGGGTGATGCAGGTTTTTGTCATGTGCGATGCGCGACACGTTCCATTGGTAGAACGGGATCACATAGCGGCCCGCCGTCAACAACCGATCCATTGCGCGTACAGAGGCGACAAAATCATCTTGGCTTGGTGAATTCAGCATTTGATCGACCATCGCATCCATTGCGGGCGATTCCACCCCCATCAGATTACGTCCACCGGGCGTATCTACGTTTTCCTGACCGAAATAGAGATACAACTCGTTGCCTGGCGACAGCGTAACGCCGCGACGATAGTAGGTCATATCAAAATCGTAAGCATCTGTACGTTCTTTATACTGTGGCCCGTCGGCCTGCGCGATTGTCATGGAAATACCCATAGATTCGAGCGTCTGCGCGTATATATCGGCCATGGTCACATGTTCGGAACTGCCTTGTTTGAGCAAAAGTTCAAATGCGAACGGTTGTCCGGCTTCATTCGTCATAACGCCGTCTTGGATGGTCCATCCCGCGGCCTCGAATTGCGCCAGTGCAACGCCCATATCCGCGCGGTTGCGCTGGCTGTCGTCACCTGCGGGCAACGCATAACCTTCTAATGTCCCCGGCAGCAGATCATTAGCAAAAGGAGCGAGCAGTTCTGCGACGCGCCCGGATGCCGGACCGGCTTGCATGCCCAGTGGTGAATTCCCCCAATAGGATTCAATGCGCGGCTGCGCCATGCCCGTGGCCGCATCGTTGATGATCTGAAAATTGAAAGCATGCAACATCGCATCGCGCACACGCCAATCGTCAAAAAGCGGGTTACGCGTGTTCATTACAAACCCGGTCATCCCCGTTGGGCGGCCATGCGCCAAGACAGATTTCACAACGTCGCCCGCTTGGACGGCGGGGAAATTGTAACGGCTATCCCACCGTGCGATGCTGAATTCGCGGGTGAAATTCACCTCTCCGGCGGTGAATGCCTCAAAGGCGGGGGTTTCATCGCCAAAGAACTCTAACCGGATTTCATCGAGGTTGAATGTACCCCGGCGAAACGGGATATCCGCGCCCCAGTAATCAGGGTTGCGTTCTAAGGAAATAAACCGCCCGGGCTCATAATCAGCGATCACCATCGGAGACGAGGTGATTGGCACGATGTCCAAGCTGCTTTGTGAAAAATCAACGCCATCCCATTGCGATTTCTTCAGGATAGGGCGTAGGCCTGCCAAAAGGGCCAGTTCGCGATCTGCGGTGTTAAAGTTGAACCGAACCGTACCCGGGCGTACCTCTGTAAGGCTCTCTACCTTGTCCCAAAATCCGCGGTAGCGCGCGTGCCCTTCGGTGCCTAATGTTTCGAATGACCAGATGACATCTTCGACCGTGACTGGGCTGCCATCACTAAATTCTGCCGCCGGGTTGAGCGTAAACTCAACCCATTCGCGATTCGGTCCAGCCTCAATCGATTCGGCCAAGACACCGTAAAGTGTGAAAGGTTCATCCAAACTACGTCCCATCAGGCTTTCGCCGACCAAATAGCGCAACTGCCAAGGCACGCTTCCTTTGGTGATGTACGGGTTCAAACTGTCAAAGCCGCCGACCTCGGCGGTGACCATCCGGCCACCTGTGGGCGCGTCTGGGTTGGCATAGGGCAGGGACACAAAATCATGTGGTAAGGCCGGATCACCATACATAGCTATGCCATGCTGGGGTTCGGCGGTTGCAACTGTGCCCGCTGCGACAAGCGCGATACTTGCGCAAAATGCGCGCCAACTGTGTGTCCGATGTGATGCCATAATTGTGATGCCCCGTTGTTTTGAATCGATTGCTCTCAAAGACCGTAATGCGGCTTTTGTGTGTTTTCAAACTTTTAGCTTGGACCCATGCGGCGGATTGCTTATAAAGGGGTCACTGCTCGATAGGTTTCTTGCCTGTATGAAACCTGCCTCAATAACTTCACGCCCGCCTTGTGCGGGCGTTTTTTTATTGGCGATCCCAATGCACAGTGACCTTTGCAGTTGCAGCATATAAAGTGAGTCGCAAAGCATCATGACGGAGCAAATATCATGTCACTAACCGGAAAAACCGCCGTTATTACCGGCTCAAATTCAGGCATCGGGCTGGGTGTCGCGCGCGAATTGGCCAAAGCTGGCGTGAATGTGGTGCTCAATTCCTACACTGACAACGCTGAGGATCACGCGTTGGCCGCCGAAATCGCCGCGCAAACCGGCGTGTCGGCCCGCTATATTCAGGCTGACATGTCCAAAGGCGATGACTGTCGCCGCCTGATCGCGGACGCAGGCGCCTGTGATATTTTGGTAAACAACGCCGGCATCCAACATGTCGCCCCGGTCGAAGAATTCCCCGGCGGAAAATGGGATGCGATCATCGCCATTAACCTGAGTTCGGCTTTTCACACCACCGCTGCCGCAATCACAGGCATGCGCGCCAAGGGCTGGGGCCGGATCATCAACATTGCCTCGGCGCATGGTCTGACAGCGTCACCCTATAAATCCGCCTATGTCGCGGCCAAACACGGGGTTGTCGGGCTCACCAAAACCATCGGGCTAGAGACGGCGCAAGAGCCAATCACCTGTAATGCCATCTGTCCGGGCTATGTGCTGACCCCGTTGGTCGAATCGCAAATCCCCGACACGATGAAAGAATACGACATGACCCGCGAAGAGGTGATTAAAAATGTCATGTTAAAGCGGCAACCGTCCAAAGAGTTCGCCACGACAGAACAATTAGGCGGCACAGCGCTGTATCTGTGTTCAGACGTGGCCGCGCAGGTTACAGGCACAACCATTAGCGTCGATGGCGGTTGGACCGCATTGTGAAACGGATAAACCTTGCCCTGCAAGGCGGCGGCGCACATGGGGCGTTCACCTGGGGCGTACTGTCACGGCTCTTGGCTGAAGAAGATATCGAAATTGCCGCGATATCAGGAACATCTGCCGGGGCGCTTAATGCGGCGGCGCTCAAGTCCGGCTGGGTAGCGGGCGGACGCCAAGGCGCGATTGATAACCTTGATTGGCTTTGGGGGCAGGTCGGGGCCGTCACCGATCCCTATTTTTCTGCGTGGATGTCGACACTTGGGCCCACTGCCCAACATTGGGCAAAATCGCTGCATTATTCGCCGCTTTATACAGCAGTTGATTTCACATCGCGGCTTATGTCGCCTTATGACTTTGGGATGGCAGGGAAAAATCCTCTCGCGAGCATCGTTGACCAATTTCACTATGATAAAGTCTGTGGCGACGCGGGACCTGAGCTTCATATCTGCGCGACAAATGTGCGTTCCGGCAAGATCCGCGTCTTTGCAGGTGACGAGATTTCCTCCGATGTGATCTTGGCCTCGGCCTGCCTGCCCAGCCTGTTTAAAGCGGTGGAATTTATCGACCCGAAAACTGGCGAAACCGAAGCTTTTTGGGACGGCGGATATACGGGCAACCCGGCGCTATTTCCATTGTTTGAAAAGCATCTGCCAGATGATATTTTGATCGTAAATATCAACCCGCTTTATCGCGATGCGCTGCCCACTGATGTGCAATCGATCCAGAACCGGATTAATGAGATCAGCTTTAACAGCTCACTCTTGCGCGAATTACGCAGCATTGATTTTGTTAAACGTTTGATCACCGATGGGGCAGTGCCCGCGGGGTCGATGAAAGATGTACTTGTACATATGATCGCTGACGATGCGTTAATGAATGACCTAAATGTCGCCACCAAAACCATCGCGACGCCCGTTGTTCTCGCACGGTTACGTGCAGCTGGCGAAGAGGCCGCTGGTGCATTTTTAGCGGCACATAAAGATGACCTTAACCAGCAAAGCACGGTCGATCTGGCGGATATGTTTAGCTAAGCAACTTGAACGCAAGCGCCCACATCACCAGGGCGATTAACACATCCAATACCTGCCAAGCTTTGGCCGATTGCATTACAGGGGCCAGTAAACGCGCACCGTAACCAAGCCCGAAAAAGAATGTAAACGATGATGTGACTGCACCAATGGTAAAGGCCGTTTTTAAGGGCATGGTCGTGAACTGCACCGAAATCGCCCCGATCAGCCCCAAAGTATCCAGATAGACATGCGGGTTGAGCCATGTCAGCGCAGCCCCTGTGGCCAACGTCGCCCAAAGCCCAGCCGATTGGCCCGCGATCTGCATCGCATATTCACCCTTGTAGGCCGCCCAAAGCCGCATCGCACCGTAAATGATCAAGAACGCGGCACCGCCCCATGTCATAATCTGCGGTAATTGCGGATACATTTCGGTGATCACACCAAATCCCAAAACCCCTGCCACGATCAAAATCGCATCAGAGCCGGCACAGAGCAAACACAGGTAAAAAACGTGGCTGCGCGTCAATCCTTGGCGCAAAACAAACGCGTTTTGCGCGCCAATCGCGAGGATCAGGCTAAAGGCGGTCGCAAATCCCGTCAGTGCAGCGCCAATCACCTAAGACGCATCCGCAATCGCTGTTTCGGCGTCTTTGGGGGTAGGATAAACAAGACCCGCAGAAATCACGAGCTTGGCCGCGTCTTCAACGGTCATATCAAGCACTTTGACATTGCGTTGCGGCAAAAACAGCAAGAACCCGGAGGTTGGGTTTGGCGTGGTCGGCAAGAATACGGTGACAAAGGGTTCACCATCCGAAAGCTTTGCGTCAATCTCGCCCTTTGCGTTGATAGAAATGAACGCAATGGCCCAAATGCCCTTGCGCGGGTATTCAACCAAACACGCCCGATCAAACGAGGTATCGCGCTGCGAAAAAACGGTTTCCGCCAGCTGCTTTGCGGCGTTATAGATTGACCGCACCACAGGCATCCGGTCAACATATCCTTCGCCAAAGCGCAAGAATGATCGACCAATCAACCCCTTGCCGATCCAACCTACCATCATGGTGAAGAACAAAAAGATAAATACACCAATGCCACGGACGTTGACCGTGATTTGGTCAGCGCCTTCAAGCCCCAAAATGCGGTTCACCAATTCTTCGGGTTGGTAGGCGTTGGGCACAAACGGCCAAACCCAGCTATCAATCCAACCAACCACGGTCCAAATCAGCCAAAATGTCAGCCCAATCGGCGCGACGATAATTAACCCCGCAAGGAAATTGCCGCGCAGCCGCGCAAAGATACGCAATTTGCCACGGCGTTTGGGTTCGTCTGGTGTTGCGTCAATCATATTGCTGTCTCAAATGGCTTTGTAAACATCTAGGCACTGCGCAGGCGCGCCACAAGCTTAGGTCACATCCTGAACGGTTAATTTCGCCATATTGATTGCAATTTGTGCAGCAAGCCGCGCGTTGTTCCGTACGAGCGCTATATTCGCCGTAAGCGATTGCCCGTCCGTGAGCTCAAAAATGCGCCCTAGCAAGAATGGGGTGACCTGTTTTGCACTGACATTTTGCGCTTCCGCCTCTGACAGTGCTTGGGCGATAATTGGGGCCAAAACTTCTGCGGGAATTTGGTCATCTTGGGGGATCGGGTTTGCAATCAACTGTCCACCGCTCAGCCCCATGGCGCTGCGTGTGATCTGCGCGCGCGCAATATCAACAGCGCTGTCCATGCGCAGCGGGGCGGCCAAATTAGATTGCGCAGACCAAAAAGCGGGCAGCGTGTCTTGCCCGTAAGCGATTACAGGAACCCCAAGGGTTTCAAGCACTTCAAACGTCTTTGGCAGGTCAAGGATCGCCTTGGCACCCGCGCCAACAACGGTCACCGGGGTTTGCGCCAATTCTTGTAGGTCCGCAGAGATATCAAAGCTGAGTTCAGCGCCCCGATGCGCGCCGCCGATGCCACCCGTCGCAAAGACTTGAATACCCGCCAGATTGGCAGCAATCATTGTGGCCGCGACTGTGGTTGCGCCTGTGCCACCCGTCGCAATACAGGCAGCCATATCAGCGCGCGACAACTTCGCGACGTCATTCGCCTGACCCAACGCGTCAAGCTGTGCGGGTTCCAGCCCGACGTGCAGCAACCCATCGATGACCGCGATTGTTGCTGGCACGGCACCTGCCGAGCGCACATCATCTTCGACAAGACGCGCCGTCGCCACGTTTTGCGGAAAGGGCATACCATGGGTGATAATCGTGCTTTCTAACGCAACAATCGGCAGGCCATCGGCGCGGGCATGGGCCACTTCTTCGCTATAATGAATAGGTATTGTCATAGGGGTGTTTCTCCGGAAACGTAAGTGGCTGCGGCGTTGAGCGCGCGTGTCAGGGCGGCAGGGCGGTCCATGCCCTCGGCCTCGGACGCGATATGCGCCGCCATAAATGTATCGCCTGCGCCGGTCACACGGGTGACCATCACAGCAGGCGGGGTTTGGGTAATCACATCGCCATGCGTGCCCTCAGACGCAGATTTGCCGCCATCGGTGACCAAAACGCGATATGCGCCACGATCCATCAGGGCTGCGCAAGCGCTGGCGCTGTCGTCAAACACCGTATTGCACAGCAACCCGGCCTCTTCGAGGTTCACATAAAGCGTCGCCGAAGGGTGCCCAAGCAGCGCGAGTAAGCGTTCGGCCTTACCGGGTGACGCAGGGGCCACCCGCAAATCAGCCAATTGGAACAAAGGGGATGCAGCAATCACCTGCAACAATTCAACCGTCAGGTTCCCGTCAAGCGCCACGGTCCCCGCATAAGGGGTTTCAGCCGTGCCCAAGGCCCCATTCGCCAAAGGGCGTAAAATTTTATCGCCAGCGGCTTCTAAAGAGTGGGCATCAGCGATGGCGGCAATCAACCCGTTTGCGCCCTCGATAGCCATATAGACATCGGTGGGCAGGTCATCTGAGCGGTAGATATAATCGCAAGCCATGCCCATGCGCTTGGCCTCTGCCACCAGTTCTTCGCCCTCTGCGTCGCGGCCAATGGCGGTGAGCAGGGCAGGGGTCATGCCAAAACGGCGCAATGTCATTGCAATGTTCATTGCCACGCCGCCGGGCAGACGGGTGATCCGCCCCGGCACATCAGACCCCACGCGCATTGAACTGGCGGTGCGTCCGATCACATCCCAAAGGACGGATCCAATACATAAGATATTCGATGTACTTGTCATGTTTTGCGTTGTGACCTAGGGGCCCAAAGAGGGCAATCATTAAAAACAAGTTATTCGATTGTCCGGGTCGGGATATCAGGGTTAAATGTCTTCCTCACACACGGATCTATCGACTTCCATCAATTCGATAGGCGCGCCGTTGAGCTCGATAAATGCGACCATCAGACCGGGAATAGGAGCGTTCGGCGCAATGATGACGTTCTGCCCTTCTAATGCCGCGGCCAGATCATCGACCTCAAACGCAACATGCGCGACATTCTTGACCAACTCAGGATAGGGTGCGTCGTCGTGATAGCGCTGCCATTGAATGCCAAAAGGGTTGTTTTTATGGTCGCTGACCGTCATTCCCAGATGTGGCAGAGGAATTTCACCGTCGAATGCACCCTTGGTCGGAATACCAATATGATTGAATTTCATGAGGTTATTTGCCATCCAGTATCATATCCTTAACTTTTACAGCCTTTTCAAAATGGTCAAGCTGATGGGTTTCGATCCACCATGTAGCGGCTTGCATTAAAAGTGCAGGATCATCATTTTTATTAGCAAAGAACGCATAGAAGGACAGGCCGACTTTGTCGCCCTTTTGCGCGATTTTCTGGTCGCAAACGGCGATGATTTTTTGACGCAGGTTATCGTTCACTCCGGCACCCCAAAAGTAAGATTGGCCCAAAGTGTTTCCCATACAGCGCCGGTTTCATCCGCAAGCGCTACACTTGGTTCGCGTAAAACAACCGCATCCACCATATAGCTATAGCCCGCCTGAACCGGGAATGTCGCGATACCTTCGGCGTTGGTCCGGTAATAGGTGATGGTCACTTCATCTGCGTTAGATTTTTCAAACACTTCAACCTGTACATCGGCCCGGACATCGTGCTGGTAATACAATTGCACCGAAAACCCTTCTGACAGGTCATCGGTATAGGGGTTGGTTAATGCCACCAATTCCGTCTCTAACCCCGTGCGGCGGTCGGCACCGACACCATCACCCACACCGATCAAGGTTTTTGAATAGCGTGAATATACTTCTGTAAACTCAACTTCGGGCAAATCACGGGCTTGGTGTTGGGTCAGGACATCGCCGAAATCTTTGTGATCTACAAAACCCTGAAAATCTTCCCATGTTCTATAGCCAACAGTTGCATTGCGTGCCTGATAGGCCACGATATTCAGCCCTTCGGCGACGGGTGTCTGGTTCAACGCGGGACGGTCCCCCATACGGCCCAGAACATTTTGCGCAAGATCATTTGAAATCACCACAAAGTGTTCAAATCGTTGCGGTAAATAGACTTGCGCAGTGCCGCCAAAATCCTGCCCGTTGACAATATCTGCTTGCAGATTAACGTCTGGCGTTATCTGGTAGGCCGTAGGTTCGATCCAAAATTCATGAGCTGACGCGGGCAGTGCCGACACCAACAAGAGAAGTGAGAAAATGCGCATCAATGTTTCCTTATCCAACATCGCAAAGGTTGCTTTTCGGGCCCTGATGTCAAGCATCATCACGTTGATTGTGATGTCAGCGCCGTTGCGCGCGCATGAGGTCTTTCCAAGTATTCTGGACCTGCGTGCAGATGATGGCACCATCTTGATCGAAATTGAGGTGAACGCTGAAGCGATGCTCGCGAGCGTTGATCTCAGCAGTATTATCGATACTGACAACGCTGAAAACGCATCAGGGTACGATGCCCTGCGCGCGCTTAGCCCGCAAGAAATAGCGAATAGATTTGATGCCAATTGGCCCGCTTTCGCATCTAACTTTACAGTATTGGCTGACGGTGAGCCGATCACATTTCAAAACAATGGGACAATCGTATACCCTGCCGAAAACGACGAGGCCGTGCGGATCACGCGGCTAAGCCTCGTTGGTGAATATCCGGTCGATGCGACCGAATTTCAGGTCGGTTGGGCCGGAATTTACGGCACATTGATCGTGCGCCAAAACGACATCGCTTATGCGCCGTTTACCGGCACCGTATCAGGTGGCGAACTCACCCCGCCATTTTTGATTAACGGTGGGTCTGCACAGACGGGTTGGCAGGTGTTCGCCAGCTATATCCCCATCGGCTTTGACCATATCGTCCCCAAAGGCTTGGATCATATCCTGTTTGTGCTGGGTCTGTTTTTCCTTGCCGCGCGGATGAAGCCACTGCTGGTTCAAGTATCACTCTTTACCTTAGCCCACACGATTACGCTGGCGCTGGCCGCCCTTGGGCACACATCGTTTCTTGATGATTTCTTTCTCAATACGTTCAACATTGAATTTATCGCGGTTGTTGAGCCCCTCATCGCCTTATCGATTGCATATGTCGCTGTTGAAAACATTTTCACCAAGGGGCTAAGCCCATGGCGGCCCTATGTGATTTTTGCCTTTGGGCTGTTGCACGGGCTTGGGTTTGCGTCCGTTTTGGCCGAATTCGGCCTGCCCGAGCACGCATTCATTCCCGCGCTTATCGGCTTTAACGTCGGCGTCGAAGTTGGCCAGCTTGCCGTAATCGCCGTGATGTTTGCTTGCGTCTGGCAGGCACTCCGTGTGGACCGTGGTGAAAACGAAGTAATGCAGGGGTTTGTGCTTTATGGCGTGCTTTTTGCCGCCGCTGTTGCGCTTATCGTGCTGAACCCGCCTGTGCTGCAAGGGTTGGCAGAAGGGCCTGTGTGGCTGTTTGCAGGACCTCTTGCGCTCGTGTTTGCGCTTTGCGCGCTATCGATCCAAATGCGCGACCGTGTTGCAGCCTACCGCCAGATTGTTGCGGTCCCGGCATCCGTCGCAATTGCGGTCATTGGCGCTTATTGGTTCATTGAACGCGCATTTCTTTAGGTATTAGCCAAAACCCACGCCCAAAGGGTTGCGCCGGGCGCAAACCCCGGCTAAAGGGCAGCTACTTAATCCCGCAGGCGGGGGCGGGTCCAATGGGGAGAAATCCCAAAGGATCCACCGGTTGGGCATATGCCTAATCCCCCGCTGAGGTTGAAACCGGAAAAGGAAAAACGACATGGCTCTTCCTGAGTTCTCCATGCGCCAACTGCTTGAAGCAGGCGTACACTTTGGTCACCAGACCGCACGCTGGAACCCTAAAATGGGTCAGTACATCTACGGCTCACGTAACGGCATCCACATCATGGATCTGACACAGACTGTTCCAATGCTGGATCAAGCGCTGAACGTCATCCGTGACACCGTCGCCAAAGGCGGCCGCGTTCTTTTCGTTGGCACAAAGCGTCAAGCAGCAAAGCCAATCATGGAAGCTGCTGAGAAATCTGCGCAGTTCTACATGAACCACCGCTGGTTGGGCGGCACGCTGACCAACTGGAAAACCGTTTCCCAGTCCATTAACCGCCTTAAGGCGATTGACGAAGCTTCTGCAAACGGTTTCGCTGGCCTGACCAAGAAAGAACGTCTTGGCATGGAACGTGAGCAAGGCAAACTCGAAGCATCATTGGGCGGTATCCGCGAAATGGGCGGCGTGCCTGACCTGATCTTCGTGATCGACGTCAACAAAGAAGACCTGGCGATCGCAGAAGCTAAGAAACTGGGCATTCCAGTTGTGGCTGTTGTTGATACCAACTGTTCACCAGACGGCGTTGATTACGTCATCCCAGGGAACGACGATGCGGCACGCGCCATCGCGCTTTACACCGATCTGGCTGCACGCGCAGCGCTTGACGGTATGTCTGCTCAGCTGGGTGCAGCTGGCGTTGACATGGGTGCCATGGAAGAGTTCGCAGAAGAAGTTGTCGCTGAAGAAGCCGCAGCTGAGTAAGCGTCACAAAACAGTGGGGTAGGGGCGTTATTCCCTACCTCCAGATATTATGAATTCCGCTAAGGAGAAGTAACATGGCAATCACCGCTGCAATGGTGAAAGAACTGCGCGACAGCACGGGCGCAGGCATGATGGACGCGAAAAAAGCGCTGACAGAAACAGCTGGCGACATGGAAGCTGCCGTTGATTGGCTGCGCACCAAGGGCCTTGCAAAAGCGGCAAAAAAATCTGGCCGCACCGCGGCTGAAGGTCTTGTCGCTGTCGCTGTCAAAGACGGCAAAGGGATCGCTGTCGAAGTGAACTCTGAAACCGACTTCGTTGGTAAAAACGCTGACTTCCAAAAAATGGTTGCTGGCATTGCTGACGTTGCACTGGGTGTTTCCGACGTCGACGCGCTGAAAGCGGCTGACATGAACGGCAAATCCGTTGAGCAAACTGTGACTGATGCGGTTGCTGTAATCGGCGAGAACATGTCTGTGCGCCGGATGTCTGCGCTCGAAGGTCAGCAAGTTGTGAACTACGTCCACAATGCTGCGGCACCTGGCATGGGTAACATTGGTGTTCTGGTTGCGCTGAACGGCGACAACGAAACATTCGGTCGTCAAGTTGCGATGCATATCGCTGCTGCAAACCCTGCGTCTTTGTCCGAAGCTGATCTTGACCCGGCTGTTGTCGAAAAAGAAAAGCAGGTTCAAATGGACATCGCACGCGAATCTGGCAAGCCAGAAGCTGTGATCGAAAAAATGATCGTTGGTCGCATGAAGAAATACATGGCCGAAGTCACATTGCTGAACCAGCAATTCGTTGTGAACCCAGATCTGACCGTTGCTGCCGCAGCCAAAGAAGCTGGTGTTGAAATCACAGGCTACGCCCGCGTCGCTGTTGGCGAAGGCATCGAAAAAGTCGAAGAAGACTTTGCTGCCGAAGTTGCAAAGCTGAACGGCTAAGCTGCAATCGTGCAATGATTGAGGCCTCGTTGGATTTCCAACGGGGCCTTTTTGTATTGAAAATGCGGTTCTAAAAATGACGCGACACCGTGCTCGGGAAAAGACACGGTGTCGCTTTGATCTATGTGCGTTCCAATTTCGGGACGAGAACGCACACTATCAATTGTGCTGATGTTAATGGGCAAACCCAAAACACCAGCGTCCGGAAAACCGGCACGAATTGGAGTGCCTTGAAATCACAAGGGGTCCAAACCGCTGTTCCCAGGCCCAAGGCCACCACTCACGGAACTTCTACAAGTTGCCAAATGACGCAGCATTATTAAAGTCAGGGAAACCTGACCTCACGCATGTTTGTGACGTTTCACGCCACGTCATATGGTTGATCATTTCAAAAGCAGCGGCTGATTTTGGTTGAGTGACGAATCACAGGTCGCTAAATTTCTGCGTCTATAACGAACATTTGGTTGTAAAAAGCGGCCTTCAGGACCGCCTGCGCCGTTGTTTCAACGTCCAATGCCTCGCGCGCGAGCCGCAAGTGTTTTTCCACTGTCGCAGAAGTAAGCCCCAGCAAAATCGCGATGTCTTGTGTCGTCTTGCCGTCACCAACCCATTGTAGCACTTCGCGCTGACGCTTTGTCAGGTGGCGTTCGCCAGTATAGGGCAGGGTGAGAAGTTTCAGGTGCATGACGTTATTCATCACGATGATTTCGTCACCGTGCTGCGCCCAGACCTGTTCGACGGCATCTTGCGTCATGCCTGGCTTGGCCGTGAGAGCAATCGCCCCTTTGGTGCGTTCTGAAATGGACCGAAAGCTAACCGTATAGCCAGCCGTCACATTCATCTTGCGGTTAAACTCCATCACACGCGCCTCGCTTTGCGTGAGATTGTCGATCCGCTTCATATCCATCATCCAGCGCCAGCTACAGGCACCATCATTCGCCAAGGCCCATTTCAACATGGGGGCGTGATAATAGTAGGATTCGTCGAAGAACACCTGCATATATTCAGGCGTTTGGTTTGACAAAAGCACCCAATCTTGCGGGTCCCCAAGCGAACTGGACGTGCGGTAGCGCGTGTAGCCATACATCACCCGGTCGAACCCATAGGCGTCCATTTGCTCAGTATGCAGGGTCCAGAGATCTTCGACCGTGCCCGCGTTGGTCAGCTTTGACAACTGTTCAACAAGTGTTCTCATAGGGGATCACCCAAATAGTCAGCCATCGCCTGCATCGCCAGCGGGTACCCCGCGGCGCCAAATCCACAGATTTGCCCAATACAGACCTTAGAAATATAAGAGGTTTGCCGAAATTCTTCGCGCGCGTGGATGTTTGACAGGTGAAGCTCAATCACTGGCAACATGATGCTTGAAATCGCATCCATGAGCGCAATCGACGTATGCGTATAAGCACCAGCATTCAAAATAACGCCGTCATATGTGCCGCGCGCCGCGTGCAGCATATCGATCATCTCGCCTTCATGATTGGTCTGCGCAAATACGACGGTAAAACCAAGCGCATCCGCCTGCGTCACACATAGGTTTTCAATGTCTTGTAAGGTCGTTGGCCCGTAAACCTCGGGCTGGCGGGTGCCAAGCAGGTTCAAATTTGGGCCATTCAAGATCAAGATAGAATGCGTCATGGGCACCCCATACCATCTTTAACCTACTGGTCAAAAGAGAAAATGGACGCAGGCGCTATTGCTCAAAGACCGTGTCCGGACGGACCATCGTTACGCGTGGATCCTTCGCGAGGCGCAACAGGTCCTTTTTGTAGAGATTGGTCAAATGTTCGCGTTCCCAATCCGACCAAGGATCAAAACCCTTGTTGGTCTTGTCCCGTGGATATCGGTCCTGAATCTCTCGGCGCGCGTCGACGGCTGCCTGAACCCCATCGGAAAGCATAAGGTTTTGGATTACTTCGACCGCACGATGCGACGCTGTCGGACGTGGGTTCTGGTCCTTTGGCGAACGAAACTTGCCAACGTCAATTTCTGGCCCCGCAATATTACTCAAAATTTGGTTTGCCATCATCGGGTTACTACGAAAGTCTTCAAACGCCCAAATATAGATTTGCGCTTCGGGAAAATAAGTTTTCACACGGTCGATAACTCCGTTCCACATCGGGAACCTCGTGATCACTTTGTCGACCATCGAATGGGCCAAAATTGGGGAGGAGCTGTCTGCTCGAATTGATCGGAAGTATTCAACATAGGCTGCAGCGAAAAAATCTGCATAGTTTCGTAAGGACAAGTGAACTTCGCGTACTGGAAACGGTATTTCGCGCGCGGAAACCATCATAAAGGCATCTTTGAAGCGGTATAAGCGGCCAAATTTAATACAGTTACCGCAATGGCCCGCCAAGTTTTCGTCGCTTAAAATTAGTCTATCAGGCGCGCGCTCAATAATAGGTTCAAAGAATTTTCGTGTAATCTCGCGAAGCGTTTCGTCATCAATGAACTTTTTGCGCGGAAAACCAGTATGTTGATGCGCGTTCCGTTGACAGGGCACTGTAAATTGTTCACGCATTTCGCGGTGCGGAACATAGTGAACACCTCGCTTGCCCATAAAGTTCTTATTGCGCTGTAGGATACGCTGCAGATAAGTGGATGCAGTTTTGTGAAACCCTCCGTGCAGCACGACATATGGTTCGCTCATTTTTTAATCGTCCATCGTGGATTTTAGTGCGCGGCGATACTGTCGAAAACTCTTACGAACCCGCAAGCCCATCTGTTCACGCCCGCTTTCAGTAAAGTAGTTTTTCAAAGCGCCCGCATACCAAGGCAACTGCCGACGCCCCCGGTACAGCTGGTAAAACATCGGTTCAGTGATCTCACCAAACAGCCCGGCATGCATCAGGGGTTTGAGGGCGTCGATCTTACGGAGGAAAACGGCCGACTTATGATTTGAATACCAACATTTATAGGGGGTCACATTGGCATCAGAGAGCCGTTCAAAATGCTTATGATCTGGGGCAAAGTAAGGGTCGTAGAACACGCTGACCGGTCCACATTTGCCCAATATTCCGCGCGCATCGCTTAGCGGGAGCGTCCAATCTTGCCGTCGTCCGATCCAATAGCGTTCCTCCCACGGGACCAGTTCAGGATCTAGGGTCGATTGCGGATTAAACGCCAAAACATGCGCGCCGGGCACCAGTGAAGCAAAGACAAGCGCGGCAAATCCGCCCATCGATGTACCCGCAAAAACGACACGTTCATAGCCGTCGAAAAAACTACTATCGGCGAGCTGTTGCATGCGGTTGATCAGCTGCGGATCGCGGTACCATTGCTTGCCATGCGCCAAGACCCCGAGATGCGACACATGATGATCCAGCGCGAACTTATAGGCCCAAGGCACCCTTTCCTGACTTTTGTCGGCGACGTTCGAAAGATTATCGAATGTCACCAAAAGAACGGGCCGCAAGCGTCTGACAAACATTAAAGAATGGCGATTCGACTTTTCGATAAATCCGATCCCATCACCGCCAGGCGCGAGCTCAGAAAACCACAAAGGGAGCTGGGCATCTGCTTGCACAGCTGCACCATCAACATCTTCACTTTCGTCTGAAGGCGGAGTATCTTGCATATTGACCCTTTGATCCTATCGCGGCCTAGGCTAAGCGGTTCGGCGCGCTAAGAAAACCAATTAATCTTCAACGCTGCTATGGTTTGCATGCGCGATTATCCATATAGTTTGGTCAAGATGTTTGTTCATACCAATATGAGGCTGCGACATGGGCGTTGATACCGCACTTGCTTTGCAATTACTGGAAACGCGCCACTTGGTTGCGGATAAGACAGCTGGGGTTATGCTTGGCCGCCAGGGATTGCGTCTCAAACCGAGGTGGCGGACAATCACCCGCCGCGCGTTAGCACGACATGGGTTTCCAACTGATATTCCGGCCTATGAACAAGAAGATGGCTACGCCGAAAAATTCCTGTGTGATATCGGGTTTCCGCCGATGAAATCGATGGATTTTTCGGATTACGAAGGCTGTGATTTCACCCATGACATGAATGAAGCCGTACCCGATGCTTTGCGCAAAAGGTTCGATGTGATCCTCGACGGTGGAACCTTAGAGCATGTCTTTAACACACCACAGTCGCTCGATAATGTTTTTCATATGCTCAAAGATGATGGAATCTTCATCTCAATCAATGGCATGTCGGGTTGGGCAGGGCATGGGTTTTATCAGTTCAGCCCTGAATTGGTTTGGCGGTATTGGCAGGATACGCGCGGATGCAAAGTGCATAGCTGTGCCGCTGTGCCCTTTGATCCGACGCAAAACGTGATACAGGTTGCTGATACAGGGAAAAAGGGGGCGCGCTTTCGCGCGCGCGGTTTGGACGGGCGGTGGTATCTCTACTATGTCGTTCAAAAAACAAAAGGGGCAAACCCGGCCGAGCATATCCAAAACGCGCAGCAAGGTGACTATGTTGTGCGCTGGAACAATGCCTAAGCTGAACGCTCCTAAACAAAGGAAATCTTTTAAATGAAAATTGCGGTTGCCGGTCTTGGATATGTCGGGCTTTCGAATGCGGTGTTGTTGGCGCAGCATCACGATGTGGTCGCAGTCGATGTCGATGAACAGCGCGTTGCATTGGTGAATGATGGTAAATCAGCAATCGACGACGACGATATTTCAGCTTATTTGGCGCGTGGTGATCTAAAGTTGACCGCAACGACGGATGCCAAATCTGCGTTTGCAGATGCCGATTTCGTCATCATCGCGACCCCGACAAATTACGACCCGCGCACCAATCATTTTGACACTTCCACCGTCGAATTTGTTGCGGCCCAAGCGCATGAGATCGCACCAGACGCGGTGATCGTGATCAAATCGACCGTACCGGTAAAATTCACCTCCGAACTGCGCGCCGGTATCGGTTATGATCGGATCATCTTTTCGCCAGAATTTCTACGCGAGGGCAGGGCGTTACACGACAATTTGCATCCATCGCGCATTGTTGTCGGCGCACATACAGAGGATGCAAAACGCTTTGCAGACCTTCTTGTCGAAGGTGCGATCAAAAAAGACATGCCGGTACTTTTCACCGACACAACAGAAGCAGAAGCTATCAAGCTGTTTTCAAACACATTTTTAGCAATGCGGGTTGCTTACTTCAACGAGCTGGATAGCTATGCGATCGCGCATGGGCTCAACACCCGCGAAGTGATTGAAGGTGTCAGCCTCGATCCGCGTGTCGGAAGCCATTATAATAACCCGTCATTTGGCTATGGCGGTTACTGTTTACCCAAAGATACAAAGCAGTTACTGGCCAACTATAATGCTGTTCCACAAAATATGATCAGCGCGATTGTCCAATCGAACCGCACCCGCAAGGATTTCATTGCAGATCAAATTATTGCGAAAAAACCAAAGGTTGTAGGGGTTTACAGGTTGGTGATGAAAGCGGGCTCTAGCAATTTTCGCGACAGTTCGGTGCAAGGCATCATGAAGCGCATCAAAGCCAAGGGAATTCAGTGCATTGTCTATGAACCTGTGCTTGATGACGATCAATTCTTTAACAGTAGCGTTGTCTCAGATATCGCTGAATTTAAAAAGAAATCCGATCTTATCCTTGCCAACCGTTTGACCGATGATCTGTCGGATGTGGTCGAGAAAGTCTATACCCGCGATCTTTTTGAGGTCGATTGATGGCGCAGAAAACCGTTCTTGTGACCGGCTCTGCCGGGTTCATCGGCTTTCACCTGTCACAGCTTTTGCTTGCCGAAGGTTTCCGCGTTGTCGGGCTTGATAGCCATAATGGCTATTACGATCCGGCGCTGAAATCCGCACGAGAAGCCCAGCTTATCGTCAATGCTGATTACACGTCCGTAAAGGGCAGGGTTGAAGAACCCGGTCTTTTAATGGACCTCTTTGCTAAGCATCGGTTTGATTTCGTGGTGCATTTGGCTGCGCAAGCTGGCGTGCGCTATTCGATTGAAAACCCGCGCGCCTATACCGAGGCCAACCTCATGGGCACATTTGAATTGCTCGAGGCCGCGCGCGCGTATCCGCCTAAACATCTTTTGTTGGCCTCAACCAGCTCTGCATATGGTGCAAACGTGAAAATGCCATACCGCGAGACGGATCAAGCGGACCATCAAATGTCCTATTACGCCGCGACGAAAAAGGCGTCAGAGGCCATGGCCCACAGCTATGCGCATCTTTATGACCTGCCAGTCACGATGTTCCGGTTTTTCACCGTTTACGGTCCTTGGGGGCGCCCAGATATGGCGCCGTATTTGTTTACCAGCGCAATCATGGCCGACGAACCGATCAAGGTCTTTAACCACGGTAATATGAAACGTGACTTTACCTATGTCGGCGATCTGGTCCGCGGAATCCGCTTGTTGGTTGATGCCGTACCAGAACGTCCTGTTGATGGGATCGTGCCAGAGGGTGATAGCCTGTCACCAGTCGCACCTTGGCGCATCGTGAATGTTGGGAACGGCGAAAGCGTACCACTGATGGATTTCATCGGGGCGATTGAACGTGCATCGAACCACAAGGCCCAAAAACAAATGCTGCCGATGCAGCCCGGTGACGTGCCCGCGACCTGGGCTGACAACAGTTTGCTCAAATCGCTCACGGGCTATGCGCCGCAAACCAGCGTCACAGACGGTATCGCAGAGTACGTAAAATGGCACCGAGCGTATTACAAAAGCTAAACAGGCGTAATTACAGGCGTTTGCAATATATTTATTTAACATAATACTGATTATACGGCTTATTCATCCACATCGGGTACATTCTAAACTGGGAAGCGACTTTTCCTCTATCCTACTGGAAAGTCAGGAGAACAGTTTATGAAACGCACAGAGCTAAATCTAGCAGAACGACGTACGATTGAAGATCTTTTGTACCGCAAAGTAAACGCGAGTGAGATTGCGCGAAGGATCAATCGTCATCGCGCAACGGTCTATCGCGAGATCAAACGTAACTTTTTCACAGATGATGAGCTACCCCAGCTCAATGGTTACTTCGGGATGACTGCGCAGCGATCTGCTGCTGAGCGTCGCGCAAGACGTCGGAAATTGGTCCGAATTCCTGCGCTGAGAGAAGCCGTGATTGACCGGCTTCAGGAAGGTTGGTCACCCGAACAAATTGCTGGACGCCTGAAGTTTGAAGGTCATACAACTACCGTCAGTCACGAAACGATCTATTCCTATGTATACAGCCCAGAAGGCCAGTCTCAGGAGCTCGCACGATATCTTCCAGATCGCCGAAAAAAGCGTAAGCCGCGCTATGCAAGGACTGCGCGTGGCATGATGTTCCCGCCTGAGCGTTCGATCCACAACAGACCGGAACATATCAAATCCCGAGAGAATTTTGGCGCATGGGAAGGCGATCTGATGATCTTTCGGCGCGAACACGGCAAGACGAATGTGGCGTCTTTGGTCGAACGGAAGACGCGTTATGCTGTGTTGTTCCGTAACAATGACCGCAGCTCGAAACACTTCATGACCCGACTGATGAATGTCATGGAGCCCCTGCCCCAAACCGCTCGTCAGTCGATCACTTTTGACCGAGGGATTGAATTCTCTGGTTGGCGAAAGCTCAAACCTGGCATCGGAACTGAGGCCTGGTTCTGCGATCAACAAGCGCCATGGCAGAAAGGGTCTGTCGAAAACCTGAACAAACGAGCGCGACGGTATCTGCCACGCGACACACCAATCTCGACGCTCTCAGATCGCGACATGAAGGCGATTTGTGAACGCTTGAATGGAACCCCAAGGAAGTGCTTGGGATGGCGGACGCCGGCTGAGGCATTCGCCGAAGAACTAAGAAATCTAGGATAGAAAATGTCGCAACCTAACTTGAGTTCACAATCGAGACCGCCCTTTTGAGGCCCCAGATATCCCGAACAACTTCCAATGCGATTGCTTCCGCGGCCCAACGTGAAACGAAAAGAAGTGCAGGAACTTGCGCGCCCCTCAGTCTTTGTCAGATTCGCCATTTGTGATTTTTCCAGACCGCGCTCCTTAGTCATCACTCCAAAGAATTTCTTCCTTAAAGTGTAAAGTTGAGCCTCTATATCAGATATAGGCCAGATGGCTTATCAAAAGGAATCGCTCTCAGAACTTGGAACTGTGCGCAATAACACATTGAAACCAAATATAGATTACAATTTTTGAAACTCTGGCATTGCCAGATAGCGTTGACCTATGCTCTGCTTAACGTGGGGGCAACTTTTTATTTACCCGATCTTTTACATTCGCCCCTAGGTATGCGCATGAAGCGCGTTCCGCCTTTTGACGACACATAACAAAGGGGGCCACATGGTCTCTTCGACTACGCATTTTTATGCCCTGTTCGCAGGCCCTAAAGAGATGGGGAAAACCTGTGATTGATGCGGCGCTTTCTTTGACGGTGTCCAAGTTAAATGGGCATCTTTCCGGCCGTTTTGGTGCGCCCGAAGATATCGCAGTGCTTGCGCCACTGACCGATCCAGATGGAAAAGTTTCTGAATTGACCCGCAATCGTCTTGCGCTTTTTATCACCAATATCTCCGAAGACAGCGTGCCCCGCCGTGGTCAGGGACGCGGCGCGCCGCTGGCCGGATTCACCGCTGGCGAAGACCCTTTGCATCTGGACGTCTACGCGATGCTCGCGGCCTCTTATGATGCAAATATTTATGGCGAAGGGCTCAAGATGCTTTCCGCCGCTTTGATGTATTTTCAAAGCTACCCAATGATGACCCCACAAAATACGCCTAATATGCCCAAGGGCATGCAGCAGCTATCGTTTGAGATCAGCAATCTGCGCGTCGAAGAGATGGGACAGATGTGGGGCAATCTGGGCGGCCGTTACGTACCTTCGGTGATGTTTAAAATCCGCACGGTCACATTGACCTCTGGCGCGATTACCTCGCTGAAACCGGCAATCCGCAAACCGCGCCGCAGCCTGTTTCCTCTCCGGGAGGCGCAGTCATGAGCTTCCATATCGCACTGTCATTGCGTTTGACCCACGAGTATTGGGGGGATGAAACCCCGCCGCTGCGTATCCTGCCGACCGATATGCACCACTTTACTAGGGCCGGTTTTTTGGCAAAGCCAGCCCCTGCCCGGTTGGATGTCGTCGCTGAAACCGCACAGCTAACCGCGCCGACGCAGCTCGATTTTGATGTCTTCACCACCAGCCCGGATACATATGTTCTGACCAAAGGGCTGGCCGCAGAAAAAGTTCCGCTGTTTGATTTGGGCACCGAAACTGAATTGCAGCTGTCAGATGCGCTTCCTGTCCAAGCCCCTGCACGGATGCCTGGCGATCCGCTCTTGCGGCTGCGTATTCCGATTGATGTTTCTGGCACGCACGAAGTGACGTTTCATCTGCAGGCGGTAAGCGCCCTTTGGGCCTATTACTTTACCGGTGAAAACGCGGTCGAAGGCCTGCAAATTTCGGATGCCGCTGGCAGCACTTCCTTCAAAGATCTCGGCCCCTCCGCGATCACGGATGGCCATGTCGCCCGCGTCCTGCGCTCTGACACACCCATAAAGATGACTTACCGTTCTGACGCGCGCTTTGCGCTTGAAGCGCGGCAAGACCCGCCCTTTGACCCTATTACCCTGATCCCGGTGCTTCCTGCGGCCGGTGTCAATCTGCGCCCAACAGATGACCCTGCGGCCGCAGCCCCACTTCAATCCGACATTTTCGTCAGCTTATGGTAAAGGAGAATATCCAATGGTCATGAAGACCCCCGGCGTCTACATCGTCGAAAAAAGCGCCTTCCCGAACTCGGTCGTGCAAGTCGCCACGGCGGTACCAGCCTTCATCGGCTATACAGAACGCGCCGCAAACGGGAATGTATCGCTGCTTGATACCCCGTTTCGGATCACATCATTTTCTGAGTATATGAGCTATTTCGGTGGCCCACCAAAGCCACAATACGAATTGGTCCCTTACAAAGACTTTGACGGTACATCGCCGCTATCAGCGGATGGGGCCGCCAAGAAAGATGCCCTGCCCCGCGCGGTGTTTTCAGTTGGCGATGCCAAGTTTGAATTTGTACAAAAGAACCCAGCCTTCGCCTTATTCGGTGCGATGCGCCTGTTTTTCCAAAACGGCGGCGGCGCCTGCTATGTCACCTCTATCGGTGGCTATGAGGTCAAAAACGACGCAGGCGAAATCGAAGATAACGTCATCGACGCTGATCTCATGCTGGCTGCGATCAACGGGCTGAAAAAAGAACCTGAGCCAACAATGGTTGTCATACCCGAGGCAACCCGCCTCGCGCGTCAAAACGCCGTCAAAGTACAGCAAGCCATGCTGAAACACTGCGGCAACGACATGAAAAACCGTTTCGCGATTTTGGATATCTTTGCCGGTCACCTTGACCAAAAAGACCCGCTGGGCAACCCAGTTGCGACATTCCGCAATGATGTTGGGATCAACAATCTCGACTTTGGCGCGGCCTACTACCCGTGGCTGGATACGTCGATTTTCCAATCGCGAGACTTTAGCTACGAAAACATCGTCGGGGCCAGCCACCCGAAAATGATGTCGCTCATGCGTCAGGCAATGAAAGCTGGCAAAGAGCTCGCAACAGAGATCAATCGCATCTCGGCCCCAACGGTTTCTGGCGATTTCACCATCTCGGTGCCGAAGGGCGGAACTGTTAAGGTCACGCCTCATGATCTAACCGCAGAGGATGATGAAAGCGACAAGACCGGCTTGAACTACAAGATCGCCAAGACCGATCTAATGGGCGGCACATTTGTGAATGCTGACGGCGCCGAGGTATGGGAATTCACCCAAGATATGTTGGGCGATGAAGAAACCGCAAGCACGATTAGCTTTCAGCATGATGGCGCCGCAGCCAAGGGCAAGATCGAATTGGTTGTCAGCGACGAGGCCGAGATGGCCACCGATACATTGACCATGAAAATGGAAATGATTGGTGCGATCCTACTGCCTGCCGCGATCAAGGAACAAACGGCGACCGCCGAAATTGACGTCGCCTCTGATCACCCTGACGCGGACGCTGGATCGATTGTCCTGTCCGATGCCACGTCATCAGATGGCAAGGTTAAGGCTGTCGAAGGTGTTGGGACATGGACGGTCGCGGATGCGGGCAGTGTCAGTTTTGCGCCAGACCCTGCCTTTGCCGGCCCTGAAGCCAAAGCGACATATACGATCTTTAAAGAGGACGAACTTGTCGCGAAACAAGAGCTTCGGGTCTTGGTCGATGGCACCAGCCCTGTTGTTGCCCAAGGCCCCTCGCCCGCGATGATCGACAAAACATTACGCTCTTTGGTGCCGCTTTACGGCACGATGATGGACACGATTGCTAAGCGTGAAAACAGCATGGCACCGGGTGCAGGCATCGCTGGGCTTTATACAATGGTCGACAATAGCCGTGGTGTTTGGAAAGCGCCTGCGAACATCTCGATGAACTCTGTGGTTGGCCCAAAGGTCAATATTAACCACGAGGAACAAGAAAATCTGAACGTTTCCACAACCGGCAAATCGATCAACGCGATCAGGCCGTTTGTGGGTGAAGGCACGCTTGTTTGGGGCGCGCGGACACTGGACGGCAACAGCCTTGATTGGCGCTATATCAACGTGCGCCGCACGATGATCATGATCGAGGAATCGCTGCGTTTGGCCTCGAAGGCTTATGTGTTTGAGCCCAATACCGCCAATACATGGATTACGATGAAATCCATGACCGAAAATTTCCTGACTTCTGTCTGGAAACAAGGCGGTCTTGCGGGCGCTGTGCCCTCAGACGCGTTCAGCGTGCATGTGGGCTTGGGCGACACGATGACCCCGGTCGATATTCTTGAAGGGATTTTGCGGATCACCGTTTTGGTCGCCGTCGTGCGCCCAGCGGAATTCATCGAAATTACCTTCCAGCAGCAAATGCAGAAATCTTAAGAGTTTCAGAAAGGATTTAACCCATGGCAGATGATGGCTCCGCCCAAACACAGGCGATTTGGCCGCTTCCAAAGTTCCACTTTCAAGTAAAGTGGGACGATACAGAACTGGCATTTCAAGAGGTCTCTGGCCTCGACATCGAAACCCAGCCGATTGAATATCGCGCTGGCAATAACCCGGTGTTTTCAACAATCAAAATGCCCGGCATGCTCAAAACGGGCAATATCACCATGAAGAAAGGCGTCTTTGTCAAAGACAACGCCATTTGGGATTGGTTTGCGGAAATCAAGATGAACACGATTACCCGCAAGGCGCTCACCATTTCGTTGCTGGACGAGGCAGGCGCCCCGACAATGGTCTGGAAGGTCCAAAACGCCTTCCCCGTGAAGGTAACCGGCACAGACCTTAAGGCCGAAGGCAATGAGGTTGCTGTTGAAAGCATCGAGATCGCCCATGAAGGGTTCGTGATCGAGAACGCCTAAGATGGAAGAGTTTAGCGCACCAACAGCGTTTCACTTTGACGTGGCTTTTCAAGGCAGTGATCCGGATATTTCGGACACTGCCTTCCAGGAGGTCACAGGGTTAGAGACCGAAATGACCACCGAGCCTTTGCAAGAAGGCGGTGAAAATCGGTTTGTGCATAACCTGCCCAAACAGGTGAAGCACAAAAACCTGTCGCTCAAACGCGCCCTGACGGGCGACGATAGCGGCCTTGTGACCTGGTGCCAGAACACACTTGAACAGGGGTTTGGAACACCGATCAAACCACAGGATTTGCTTATTTCATTACTCAATGAAGAGGCGGAGCCAGTGGCAAGTTGGTCAATCACAAATGCTTTTCCGGTCAAATGGACCACCGGAAACTTTGACGCGATGAAAAATGAACTGGCGATTGAAACAATCGAGCTGAGCTACCTGACGTTAGAGAGGAAAAGCTAATGGCGATCGAAATTGGCAACCTTGTTGTGCGCGGCACTTTTGGCGACAGCAACCCTACCGATTCCGGGATGAGCGAAGATGAACTACGCACAATAACAAACCGTCTTCGCAAGGAATTTCGTGAATCAATTGCCAAAGAGATAGCCGCAAGTGAGCAGCGGATCAAAGAAGGGTTGCTGTCATGACGAAACTGACGATCACCCGCTGTGATACTTCTGTCTCGCAAATCACCGCAAAATCAGGTGCCGCAAATATCTTTACCACGACGATCAACCCATCGTCCTTTAACCGCAAGTATGCCACAAAGTTTTCTGGCACAGGCGGCGCGTCTGATGACGCAATTGGCAAGGCAGCCCCCGTCCCTAAATTTTCGGCCTCTGAACCGGAGGAAGTGTCATTCACCCTGACCTTGGACGGCACCGGTGTCGTCCCAGATGCCGTTGACACCACGGTCGCCGCTCAAATCGATAAGTTGCGCAGTATCGCTTATGACTATTCTGGCGATGACCATGAACCAGACGCGGTGCAGATCGACTGGGGGACAGAGCTGAAAGGGTTTCAGGGGCGGCTCACCAGTCTTGATATTGACTACACGTTGTTTGATCCCGATGGCGCGCCGTTGCGCGCGACAATGAAGCTAAAGTTTATCGAGGCGTTGACCGATGCACAGGTCGCGCTTGAGGCAAATAACCAATCCCCCGATCTGACCCATCTTGTGCGCGTGGTCGAAGGCGACACCCTGCCCCTCTTGTGCGAACGCATTTACAAGGACGTTACCAAATACCTTGAAATTGCGCGTTTTAATGACCTTGATGGTTTCTCTAGACTAGAGCCGGACACGCTTTTGCGTTTCCCGCCAATGAGGTAACCCATGGCCACCTCACCCGTCGCGAATGTCAGCGGTCCGCTTGGGATCAGTGTAAAAATCAACGGCAGTGCAATTGCGGAAGATATCGCTGTGAACGGGATCACTGTCACACTCGATATCAACCGGGTGCCGCAGGCAACTGTCCGATTGGCGGATGGATCGGTCGCGACCAATGAATTTCCGTTGATTGACGGCACTGATTTTGAGGTCAGCACCCCGATAGAGATCGCAGCATTCTTCGGCGCGGGCGCCGCGCAAATCCTGTTTAAGGGCATTATCACTGCGACCCGGCTGCGCATTAGCGGTGGTGGCGCGGGAGAATTGGAGCTGACCTGTCGCGACAAGGCGATCGCGTTAATGGACATCCGCAAAACCTCCAGTTTTGCCCAGATGAAAGACAGCGATGCGATGGCAGCCATCATTGGTGATGCAGGGCTTTCGGCCGCTGTTAAAGCCACCACAGCCGACCCCAGCGACCTGGTCCAATATGATTGCAGTGATTGGGATTTCCTGCGCCTACTGGCCGACCGTAATGGTCAGATTATCATTGTCGACGATGGAAAAGTAACGACCGACGCCCCCGACCCTGCCGGGGCGGCGACGATGGGGCTGACGCTTGGCATTGATATTTTGGATTTTGACTGCAAGATCGACACGGCCTCACTGATCAAAGATAGTACCGTAAGCGGTTGGGATCCCGCGTCACAGGCAGTCACAACCGAAACCAGCGACAGCGCTGACACGGGATCATGGGGCAATGCAGCCTATGCCGATCTGAGCAAAGTTACAGGCGACCGTACCCATACGGCCACGACCCCCTATGCCATTGGTCAGGTCGCGCTCGCGGATGTGGCCAAGGCGCGTGCGATGCGCGCACCGATGGGCGCTATTTCAGGGCGCTGCAAATATCCAGGATCTGCCTTGGCTGAGATCGGTAAAACCATTGAAATTACGGGCGTTGGTGACCATTTAGGCGGGACCGCCTATGTTTGCGGCATCACCCATGAAATTTCTGCGGGCACCTGGGAAACCACTGCGCGGCTTGGCCTGCCCGCCGGTTGGCGATCCGATAGTATTGGCCTGTCTACGCCCGGCGCTGGCGGGCTGAACGCGCCGGTGCAAGGGCTGCATGTGGGCACCGTGCTTGCGATTGTCGATAGCGGCGGTAGCAACCCAATGGGCGACGATACGATGATCCAAGTCAGCGTCCCCTTGATGGGGGAAACCCCTGCTGAACTTTGGGCGCGCTATGCACAGCCCTATGCGACAGGCGGCGCAGGTATTCAGTTTTTGCCCGAAGTCGGGGATGAAGTCATTTTGGGCTTTTTATCCGCTGATCCCGGCGCGCCTGTCATCTTGGGGTCGATGCATAGCGGCAGCCTTGCCCGCACAAACGAGGCCACCGAAGAAAACGAGCTTAAGACCATCACAAGCAAGTCCGGTATTCACATCACCTTTGACGATGACAAGGAAATCCTCACCGCCGAGACGCCTGCCGGCCAGTCCATCGTGATTGACGATGACGCAAGCACAATCACCCTGACGGATGTCACCGGCAACACCATTACGATGTCTGACAGCGGCATGGAAATGGCGGCCCAAGGCACGTTTGACCTGACGGCCACAGATACGATCACCATCGCCAGCGATATGGATGTCGAAATCACCGGCATGAATATCAGTGCAACCGCCGATGCTGAAATGACCGCCGAAGGCTCTGCAAGCGCGAGCTTTAGCTCCTCTGGCCAATGCACGATCGAAGGCTCGATCGTCATGATTAATTAGGAAAGATATCGCTATGCCCCCCGCCGCGCGCCTGACCGATATGCATACCTGCCCCGCTGCCAACGGCCCCGTGCCGCATGTCGGCGGCCCGATTGTCGGCCCCGGCGAAGCAACTGTTTTGATCGGAAAACTACCCGCAGCCGTACAAGGCGACAATTGTGTCTGTGTCGGTCCACCAGCGACAATCACAAAAGGATCTGCGACGGTGATGATCGGCGGTTCACCAGCCGCGCGCATGGGCGATACGACAGCCCATGGTGGTTCGATCGTTGCGGGTTGCCCAACTGTGATTATCGGAGGTTAGCCATGACAAGTGATGATCCAGGTTTCTTAGGGCGTGGCTGGGCGTTTCCACCGCAATTTGACCCGTTTTCCGGCGAGGCGAAATTGGTCACTGCAGACGAAGATATATACCAAAGCTTGCGCATTCTCTTTGAAACTCGCCCCGGCGAACGCGTCATGCACCCTACTTATGGGTGCCGGATCTATGACTATATTTTCGACCCGCTCAACGCCGCTACGATGCGCAAAATGGAGGCCGCGATAGCCCGCGCAATCTTGTTTTTTGAACCTCGGATTGATGTTGATCAGACCAAAGTATCGGTGGCGGACGCGGCCGAAGGAAAGCTGCTTATCGATCTATCCTACCGTGTGCGGCAAACCAATTCGCGCGCCAATGTGGTCTTTCCCTTCTATATTCGCGAAGGCACCTTGGTCACCGATACCCCCGTGGTCGAAGGGTAGCTGATGCACGCAAGGCGCCTCATATCATTGGTCTCCTGTGCGGGTCTATTATTCGGTTGCGATGCCGTCCAAGGGGCCGTCGACGCGGCCCGCGACACCACCGCAGCCGAAGTCATTGGGCTAGGCCCCGATTTGCCCTGCGACGTGGACCGGTTTGAGGCCAAGCGTATGGCGGGTACTTATTTGCGCACGGCAAATGGCACGCCGGGCGGAACAATCATCGCGGTGTCAGGCCGCGCACGCGGGGGCAGCGCGCCGCTGCCACGCAATTTAGCGGTGGATGATCGCAAAATTCGCGGGATTGATGCCTCAGCGCTGGGCGATCTGAGCGGGCGCAAGCATTCCACCGCAGTCCCCATCGCAGCACTTAACACTCGCGCAACGCTGCCGCTGGCCTATGAGCTGCGCTATCAGGCCGATGGCGTGGATTACAGCGGTCCTTTGGTCGTCGGCATCCCACCGTTGCAAGACAATATACCACTTTTGGGGCAAGCACTGCGCATGGGTGCCGTGGCCATCACCTACACAGCCGTCTCAAACGACGGTACGGTAGAAACCACGCAAGCCACCGGCGATTTTGCGATGCGTCTTGGTTTCGGATCGCAGCGCGCCACGTTTTCAATCAGCAATCTCATGATTGAAAGCGGCCCTGCATTGCCCTTTGCCCGGCTGCGCTGGAACCGGCTGGGGCTTTGCGGCGCGCGGGTTGTCAGCTCTGGGCAGGGTGTCGTCAGCATGTATGACCGTGACGACGGGCGCATCCCCACCTTTGGCGCAAACGCTGATCCCAGCGAAGGTGTGCTAGTGTTTCAAGCCACCCAATTTGCAGCCGATCCTACCACACCCGGCCCAAGTGACCTTGGCGGGGTCTTTGCCATTCAAGGTGATGCATCCAGCCTGACGGCAGTCTTTCTTTCGCGTGGCGGCTCGGCCGCGGTAATCCCTTAAACCCTTCTGAAACGATGAAAAAACAATTGCAGAAAGCAACAGTGTCACACAATTGGTCAGATATTCGCGTCACGCAGGGTTCGCTAGAAGACGCCCGGCTGCCAACGCCATTGCGTAGTAGTGATCCGCATATCAGACCCGGCACATTGGCGGATAACTTCGTTAGACTTGCAGCCAATGCCCCTGCCCCATGGGATAAAATGCTCCGGTCTGAGCCATTGTTGGTCGTGGCCCAAATCGTCGCCTTTCGCATTGATGACGAAATTACGCGCTTTGATCTGGCGCTTGAACAGGGTGTGGACGCTGCCGCACGTGAAATCCGCAATCTTGCACAGCAGTTAGACGATTGGATCATCCGGTTGGAGGCCCAATGGCCGGGGGAATTTGCCGCCGTGTTGCAAGGTTTGGATCAGCAAATGGATATGAGCGACCGCGCCCATGCGCTTGCACGGACGTCGGGCGGGCGGATGATGGCAGTGATGCAAGAAAAAGGGTTTATTCCTACAGCGATAGGCGACAACATCGTTCAAGCCCGCGCGCGCCAAGCCGGGCTAAGCGCGGCACATCGTCAGCTGGTTCACGCGATCGCATCCTTAAAACCGGCAGCGCAACTTGGGTTTGATCAAAGGTTGAAATCAGGGCTGATTGACCCGGCGATCGGACTGATGATTGCAGAACTTTCGGCCGCGCAGCATGTTGATGCGCGCCTAAACCGCTTCACGGAACGCCACAGCGATTTTTACTATGGGCATATCATCGGCCAGCCGCGCCGTGGCGCGGCGCCCGACCGCGCATTGCTCCATTTGCCATCAGGTACCGCGCCGAAACTGCTGGCCAAAGGCACCCCCCTCACCGCGCAATTGGCCGATGGTAGTAAGCTACACTTTCAGACCGAAGGTGATGTGCCGATCACCCCTGCGAAGGTCATCGCGACGGCCGCGCTGAGCTATGACACCGATCCGCAGATTTCGCTGTTTTCGACCTTGGGCTGCGTCACAGGCGTGCGCGGCGGCATTGAACCCGCAGCCCAACAGCCGCTTGATCGCAGCGTCTTTGTCGGGCCTGCAAATCAAGATATCGAAATGGGCTTGGATATCGCTTCTCAGATGTTTCAACTGTCAGAAGGGCACCGCCAAATTAATGTCAGTTTTCAGTTACGGCGTGCAACAGATTTGCCAGCTGCGACACCGTCGACCGGAACCGATACAGATTCGCTGCTGGACCCAGATGTTGAATTGGAGCTCCGCTCTGACCCGACGCTGATCCGTGCGCTGGGGTTTGACAATCTGAATGCAGGCGTAGCCGCCATCGCGGCAGAGGTGCACCGCACCGCCATCTCACGCGGGTGTGGCGCCTCGATGGACCTGATTTATGAGGTCATTGCGGGCAAGATCCTTACCGTCTCAGCACTACGCATTCTTTTGGGCCGGATTGTGACGCTAGGTTTGGTTGAAAACCACCCTTGGCCGTCCGGAACCTATTGGGACACACTTAAAACCCGAATTCTGGCCTGTGAAACGGCGCTCACCGGGCAGCATAACCCGGCAGCCGCAACGGGTGACATTGGGCAAATCGTAGAGGCCTTTGGCCGAGAAAATGAGCAATTCATCTATTCCCCCGCTGATATGTTTGAAAAGCTTCTGGGCGATGCATTCCATGTGACCCTTTCTGCAACGCAAGGGCCGATGCCCGCAAAGTTGACGCAAATCATTCCAAAAACCGATGGCACAGCCGGGTTTTTGATCCGTCTGACCTATGCGCCAGATATGCCCGCCATCACCTCGGAAAAAGAGAGCGCACCTGTCCTTTCATTCCGCTGGGATCAACAGGCCCGCGTCTGCCCAATCTCGTTTTTTGAACGCTACACGCTTGATCAAGTAGGAATTGCCGTGCGGGTTGACGGGTTGACCCAGCTTTCGGGGTTTAGCGATGATGGGCCGGTTGCAACCGCGCAATCTTTCATGCCCTTTGGTGCGCGCCCAAACGAAGGGGCCACATTCACCGTCGCCTCTGCCGAAATGGCGGCGAAACCCGTGACCGGGGTGCATATGCGTTTGCGCTGGGCAGATGTCCCCGACAAGCCCGGTGGCTTTGCCACATATTATCGCGGCTATCCAGACAGCGTGACGGTCCCCGACCCAACGGTGCGCGCCGAATATCTGGTGGATGCGGCATGGAAGCCGATCACCGATGCACCCGGCCCGATGATCCATACCAACCCCTACGACGGCACGTTGATCCCTGAATGGGCGCTCACCGCGCCGGTGCAAGGGTCTGACAGCATCGCGCCGCGACACACCCATGGCCCCTTACCCAAAAACCGCGCGAAACTACGCGCAGGTGCGCTACGACTGACCCTGCGCGGCGGCGGGGATTTTGGGCAAGCGCAACATCCGCTTGCACTGGTCAAAGCCATGCGGCCAAACCCAGTCCCGCTGCGCCAGCGGGTCCCCCCCAACCCGCCGTGGATTCCACGTATTGAGAGCCTAAGCCTTGGCTATACGGCTGCATCTGTCATGACCTTGGCCGCGCCCGATACTGCACAGCCCGGCGACAAGATCACGCAAATCACGCCTTTTGGGGCGCGGGCAGCCTTTCCTAACCGCATCAGGCGCAATTTGGGGCTGTTTCCACCACGTTTGGGGCTGGGCACCTTGTATATTCAGCTTGCGGGCAAAGGTGCGCTGCGCCAATTGGGAATTTTGTTCGATATTGCGGATAGCGGGCATTTACGGCTGGTGCCGCCAACGGTACCGCTTGACTGGCATTATCTGACCGCTGATGGCTGGGCCGACCTGCCGCCCACCTCGATTTCATCCGATACGACTGATGGGTTGCTGCGCTCTGGGGTTGTCACGCTTGATCTGCCAAATGACGCACACACCCCGGCCGGTGAAATGCCCGAAGGCGGGGTTTGGGTGGCTGTTTCCGCGCCGTGGCGTGGGTTTGAAACCCACCCTACGTTGTCACGCGTGCGTACAAATGGCGTTTGGGCGGTCAGCACCGAAAGTGACACGCCGCCTGCATCAGGTGACCGGCAATGGCGGTTTAATGTGCCACAACCCGGCATGTCCGCGCCACAAGAAGCCGCACGCCGCGCACCACCAAAACCGCCCGAAACCCGGCCAGACTATCTTGCGCGGGTCGGTGAACGGCTACGCCACCGGCAACGCGCTGTGACCCCGTTTGATATTGAACGATTGGTCTTAAACGCCTTTCCGGATGTATGGCGTTGCAAATGCCTGCCTCATTTGTCGCGTAAATCCGCGACTCCGCGCGCGGGAACAGCCACCGTCGTGATCGTCCGTCATCCACCAGAATTCACGCAAGGCGCGCAGCAGCACGCGCAAGAAAGATACTTTGATGTCGGCACCTTAGAGCGGGTGCGTGCGTTTCTTCACAGACATGGAAGCCCAGACGCCCAGTATGAGGTGGTGAACCCTGCATTTGATCGCCTCCATGTTCGGGCCGCCCTGCGCTTTGTCCCTTTCCAAGACGATGGCGCCCTGGCCAACAAGCTGCAGCACTACGTGTCGCAGTGCCTATCGGTTTGGACCGGCGGTGACGACATCGCCAGGTTTGGTTGGCAGGTGAACGTGCCGATGCTCAAGGCACAAATCGCCGCCCACCCAGATGTGCTTGGCATTACTGATTTTTCGGTTTTGCATTTCGTCGCAGACGACAGCCAGCATTATGCGCTTGGCGATACCGCGCAAGACGATGCGCGCGGGCCGCTTGGATCGATCATACGACCGTCGCGACCATGGGCCCTGCCCTTGTCCGCCAAAAGCCACGCCATTTCGACGTCAGAACGCAAGCAACCCATTGCCCCAACCCAGAGCGGCATCGGTCGTTTGCGGATCGGTGACATGCTTATCGTAGGTCAGGAGGGTCACCCATGACCAAAAAAGATCGCACCACGCTCAAGGCGTTCTTTCGTGATGGGGCCCTGCCCACCGCCGAACATTACCGTGATTTGATTGACAGCGGCGTGAACCAGATCGAAGACGGGTATTCCAAAACCGCTGCTGACGGTTTGCGGTTGACCTCTGTCGGTGGGTCACAGCGGGTGCTGAGCCTTTATGAAAGCCTGAGCGCGCAATACCCGGCGTGGGTCATTGATCATGGCGAAGACAGTAGCAGTCTGCATTTTCGACGCGGTGCTGATGTTACGGGCGACAATCTTGGGGTCAGTTTTTCTCCCGAAGGGCGGCTCGGGCTGCGTAATGATGCGCCTGAATGGCAGCTTGATGTCAACGGGGTGCAGCGCGCGCGCGGGCGCATCGGCTTTGCCAGTGATGACATCCCGCATGTGCCTGCCGATGGCAAATGGCATGATGTCACTGCGGAAATGACCGGCTGCCAAGCGTTTGAAATCATGGCGGGCGCAGGTGCCGAATTGACCCAAGGCCGCTATTCCATGGTCCATGCAATCGCGATGAATGCGTTCCACCCGCGCAATTGGGTGCTGAATTGGCTGTTTGGACGGCGGCGAATCAAATCACAAACTGCCGTTTACGGCAGCTATGCCGACCGCATTCGGCTGCGTTGGGTCGCGACCAAAAACAGCCATCACTACAAGCTCCAAATGCGCACCAACGCGAATTTTGGCCGTGACAAGGTGATCCGCTACTATCTGACCCGGCTTTGGTTTGACCCAACGATGGCCGGATCACGGGGCGGCCCCACGCGCGAGGCTGATCTATCATGATGGATCCACCGCTCACTTTTGACAATCTTCGCGCCCGTGCCATTACCGCCGCCCAAGACGCTTCCGGCAAAATATGGACCGACTTCAACCTACATGATCCCGGCGTGACCTTGCTCGAACAATCGGTCTTTGCGCTTTCTGAAATCGCCTATCAAGGGGACCATGATGTGCGTGACCTGCTAACGGATCACCACAGTGAAATAGGTTTGGCACAGCGCGGGATCTTTCCCGCCGACGATGTCCTTCCGGGCCGCCCTGTTACCAATACGGATCTGGCAAGTTGCCTTTCTGAACTGCCATCACTTGAGCGTGTCTTTGTTATCCCCGGCCCCGCTGCCGGTCTGGTGGATTTGGTGATTATTCCACGTAGCAGCGTTGACCCGCACCAAGAGAGATTGCGCACATCCAGCGGATGGCAAGACGCATTGATCGCCCAAACACGCGCCCGTTTCGATGAAAATCGGATGCTTTCCACAGCGATTAACCGCATTGATATCGCGACACCCAAACCCGTCGTTGTGATGGGCGAAATTGCGATTGGTCCCTTCGCGCAGCCTGACCGCATCGTCGCCGAAATTTTTCATCAACTCCGGCTGTTGCTCAAAGGGTTGCCTGCACAACGCGAACAAGACTCTGGGCCGTCGGGTGCGACACGCAGTGATGTCTTTGATGACGCCGCCGGATTATGGCCAAATTTGCCTGCGGATGCGCGCGATAGCGCCCGATTTGATGCGGTTCTCTCCCAATTTCGTGATATCGTCGGCGTTACTCATATCGGCGCATTCGACATTCTGGACCCAGAAACGAATACATCGATCGCGCAACTGCCACACGATCCGCGCATCTATTTTGATCCGATCTTACCACAAATCAACCATCTAGTCCCGCTTCGTGTCACGCGCGATGGGGGCGCGGTTGTCCTGAACCCCAATACCATTCAAGAAGAGTTGGGTCGCATAAACGCCGCGCGTATCGCTGGCCAAAGCAACCGCAAAGCGCAATCCGATTGGGATGTGGGCTTTGCCGGCAAACACCGCCATCTTAGCGACCGTTCCACCAACGACAGCTTGCCAAACCCCTACCGTGTGGCCGCAGCGACCCAAGATCAGAACGGCGGGCTGACATCTTATCGCCAGATGATGGATCAGCATCTCGCCGAGATGCGCGCGCCTTTGGGCAATATTCCCGCCACATACACGCAACATAATCCGCAAGACCTGCTTGATCCTGCCCTGCTACGCGCGCGGATCACGATGCTGGACTATTTGATTGCGCTACAAGGCGAAGAAATGCCGCTGTGCGACCCCGATTGTTTGCATCGCTATCGCGGCGTAGCTGATCGGTTAGCGTGGGATGTGACATGGCGCGAGGCTTACTTGCGCGACCTGCCCGCCTATAACCATTATTCGGGCACCAACCATCCTGAATACGGTTTTGCCGCGCGGCTTGCGCATTTGGCCGATCTTGGCGTTGCGACACATCAAGGGGTCGATGCGATCACGGTCGACGCGCAGATGCAGCCGCCAGCCCCATCGATTAAGTCCGCAGATGTTATTTTACCATCCCGGCCGCTCGATGCATTTGTGAAACGTGATGATACGGTCGCGCCACTGTCGCTCGCGAAACTCGCGATGAGCTGTCCTTGGGTCGTGGACGCACGCACAACGCCCGCATTGTTTCAGCGCGCAGCCCAAAGCGATGCCTATATCGTCGCGCGCAATCGGCAAAGCGATTGGGAAGTCATGTTTCAACCGCATAGCGGAGGCGATCTATATCCCTGCGGTAGCAGCCACACGCGCAAGAACGTCGAAGAATGGGCCAATCGGCTGCGCATCAGTTTTGTTGAAATGCACCGCGACGCGGAAAAGCTATGGCTGTTCGAAGATATCCAACTGCGCCAAAAACAAACAGATTTCGCACCAGCTCGGGCCACGCTTTTGCTGCCCGGATGGACCGCACGAACCTGCAATACCAGCTTTCGGCTGTTCGTCACCGATTTGGTCAGTCGGCTCGCGCCCGCGCATATTTATGTGCAAATCTTATGGCTCACCCCAGAAGAAACCCATGACCTGCGCCCAAAACTCGGCGATTGGTACACCGCGCCAGAGGATAACGCGGCCCATATTCGCCATGCCATCCAAACCCTCACCCAAACGGCGCGCGTCCCATGAACAACATGATCGCACCCGAAATAATCAACCGGATCGACACGCTTGAATTTGACTTGCGGGTCACAAGCACAGCGCAAGCGGTGAATAGTCCAGATCGCCTATTGCTGGCCCTGCGCCAAGAGGTACTATCAACCATTGATCAGGTTCTCGATGCCGCCGGGCGTGATCATGCGCCTGCGCGGATTACCACGCTCACGCTTGATATCGGGCAGTTTGACGACCCGCTTGATTGGGAATTGGTGCGCACGCGGCTGCGCGATGGGCTTGTATCGGCGATCCACCCCTATTTAACCCCGCGCAAACGGCAATCGCCGCGCGCCGCCTTTGCAGGGCAAAGCCTAGCACAATTAAAGACGATGGCAGCCGCGCGCGGCGTGGCCATTTCTGGCACAAAATCCGCACTGATCACCCGTCTTGTTGATCACGCCGCAAGCCCATGGGATTTTGCGGCGAAAACCCTAAAGCGCGCACAATCGCGCAGTGATCTGGCTCTTTTCCTGACCGGGCAAGACCGACCATCCGCACAGACCACGGCCCGCAGCGTCGCAAGAATGCGCAAACAAGATATCGAAGCCGCGCTTCGGGTTGCATCAGCTGAAAAACCCCAAAATGAGGATGACTGGGCCGCTTGCCTTGCGCGGCTCATTTGCGATGACACCCCACCCAAGCGAGCCCCTGCGCCGCGCCCAGAACCGGAGCAATCCCCGATAGAGATGGCACGTGCGCGCTATCGTGACTTTCGGCAAACCGGGTTTGCGTCATCGTATAATTCGGAAACTGAAACAGATGCGTCTTATGCACGTGTTATCAGCTATTTACCCTCCGGTGCGGATGTAGATAAAGTACTGAAAACGCGCATACCATCAAAAGCAAAGCAGCTGTTACAGACCATTACCGCGCTTGATGATGCCCCAGATCCATTGGCGGCCAAGCGTCATATCTTAGCAGCACTTGTTGCGAATGCCCCCGTTGATATTGCCGCAGCGCGCAGTGCAACCCATGACCCTGATAGCGCTGCACGCGCCGTATTTACGCGCGCGATGTACGCGCTGGGCGATGATATAACACAGGCAATCAACCGCGCTGATGCGCTCACAGATCCTGATCAGCCCATTATAACGGCAACAGACCAACCTGAGGCCCCTTGTAAACAAGCGTTTACAGATGCCATCGGACCAACGGCCCCCGACTTGCTGGGTCTGATTGAGCTAATCTACTCTGCATTGCGTCCGGCCTTACCGCCAGAGGCGCCCCATACCGTTCTGTTTTGGGGGCATTTGGTTGAAACAATTCTAGACAAGAACAGCACGCAAGCTTCTGATATTATTAACTCCTTCACGAACAGGCTGATACCCGACGCCAAGAAAAGAGACATCGCCCTGCGCGCCACGATGGCGCGTCTAAACTACCCTGCCGTTGCAAGTGCAACTGCCCGCGCAGAGGCCCGCGCAATGCTTGAAACAATTCTGCAACCGCAGCCGACAACCGCGCAGCCCAGACCGCGCGGATCAACACGGCGTATGACCCAGATCGCCGGGCTTATCCTATTCCATCCCTATATTGCGATGCTGTTTGACCGGCTTGAAATCCGCCGCGCAGATACAAAAATCAATGCCGAAGATCTCCCGCTTGCGCGCGCCGCACTTGGGCATCTGGCGCAGGGTGAAACTGGATACGGCACCGCAGCTGATCCGCTTTACGACTGTCTCCTTGGGCGGCCAAGTGACGCTGACGCCCTGCCTTCCCATTTGCTCACTCCTGCGAACCACGCCTTGATCGACGGGCTTGTCCAATCCGTGATCGCGCAATGGGGACGGCTTGGAAACACCTCGCCCGATGGGCTGCGCTCTGCCTTTGTGCAGCGCGGCGGGGTCATGGATTTGGACGATCCAACCCAACCAAAACTGACAGTCAATAAAGGGGCCTACGATATGTTGCTGGATGGGTTGCCTTGGGCCTTTAACGTGATCGCCCTGCCTTGGATGCCTGCACCGCTGCACGTTGATTGGAGACAGCGTGATGACTAGCCAAGCCCCAACACAAGATATCCACGCGCAAGCCGTCACGGCTGAAGTCACGTGGTTAAGTGCTGTGATCACTGCACGGCTGGAGCATTTCTTTGGCGGGGATGACGGACAATTTGCGCCTCCCGCAGCCCCACAGCACGATGCGGGTTCAGCCTTGGGGCAAATGATCACGCGGGCGCGGCTTGATACGTCTGCACGGGTAGTGTTTGCGCTGGCACTTGCCACACAGGTCAATCCAGCGGTTTTGGACCCGTTTTTTGTGCGCAACACCGCCATTGATCGACCATTTTCGGAATTCGGCGGGCTGCGCACCGAAACCAGCAGCTTTATTCCGACCGCGATCACCGCGCTTTTTTTGCTGGGCGGTGGCAACACGACCAGGCGGATCGCGGCGATGGCACTTTTTGCACCTGATCATCCACTCCGCACGGTCGCCGGGCTCAGTCTTGGTGAATTGCCTGCAACGGGCGCTGCGCCCGGTGCGCTTTATGCAGGGCCGCTTTTGGTATCAGCACATCGGGTCGCAGAGCTGTGCGCAGGTCACAAACCCGCACCCGATTTTTCACCTCAGTTCCCAGCCAAGCGGCTGCGCAGCGGCTTGCAGTGGGATGACCTGATCTTGCCGCGCGAGGTGAAACATAATCTTGACCATATCTCGGCCTGGCTCGCCAATCGTGAGAAGATTTTGGATGATTGGGGTATGGAAGCCCGCCTTGGCACCGGATTTAAGGCCCTGTTTTATGGGCCTCCCGGCACTGGCAAAACGCTGACAGCGACTATGCTCGGGCAGCGTACCGGGCTTGAGGTCTACCGCATTGATCTGGCCATGGTCGTGTCAAAATATATCGGAGAGACGGAAAAGAACCTCGCGCAGGTTTTTGATATGGCAGAAGAAAACAACTGGATCTTGTTTTTCGACGAAGCCGACGCGCTGTTTGGTGCACGCGGGGCGACGAGTTCCGCAAACGACCGCCATGCCAATCAAGAGGTCGCCTATCTGCTGCAACGGATCGAGGAATGCTCGGCCCTTGTTATTTTGGCAACCAATCTGCGCAGCAATATCGACGAAGCCTTTTTTCGCCGTTTCCAGATGGCGGTTGGTTTCCCAAAACCCGATGCGGCGCTCCGCACGGCCCTTTGGCGCAGTATTTTGGGGAAAATGCCGCTCGACCCCGATGTGGATATTGCTGCCCTTGCCCGCGACACGCCGCTTGCGGGCGGGCCAATCACAAATGTCGCCCGTCATGCCGCGATTTCCGCGCTACGCCGGGACGCAACCCACGTCAGCACCCGTGATCTGCAACAAGCGATTGCAGGTGAGATGCGCAAAGAAGGACGCACCCGATGACCCGAATTCTCGCCGCAACCTTGCTTTTTTTGCCGACATTCGCGCAGGCCGATTGTCGCGATTTACGCGCGATCCCTGATAACCCACCCGCATTTACGCAGGTTGACGAAATTCAACTCGGGCTGCGCACCGCGCTGGACGACGATAATATTTTGCTCTCCGATAATTGGCTGGGTTCCTACACAAAGCAGGCCTTGGTGCGCCTGTGTCAGCAGGTCCCAATGGTTTCAACGGTCACGCAGGTCGAAGCGACATTGCACCTCGCGGATGAATATGGACGTTTGGCGGGGCTTGTCCCCGAATGGAAACAGCTAGCGGGAGATGCGGGTTTTGCCAATGCGATCCTGCCAAGCGATCAGGATGTGTTTAATATCAACATCATGGCGCTTGTCGGTGCGCCTGACGGAACGGCGGATTGGTTGCTAGACCAAACCGGACCGACGGATTGTACGGACCTTAACGATACGGGGCTTCCGGCCTTGGCGCGCACCGGGCAACTTGCGCTCACGGCGCTTGATCAAGCCACTTGGCCGAATGCTGCGGCCACATGTACGGCCCTTGACCTCGCAAGCGGCGCACAGGCCGCGACCGATGTTTTATCAAGCCTCGGACGCATTGAAACCGCGCTGCCCGGCGGCGTGCAACAAATCCTGAGCCCTGATTTTGCGCTTTGGCTTGGCGCAGACATTGCCGCGCGTGGCCCGCGACTGGTGGGCAGTGATGATGCGGTGATCGCGCTGATCACTGATTACCGCGCCGAAAACCGTGCCGCTGCCCCCCGCGACTACAGCCTGCTTTATCAAACCCTACCAGCGAGCTGCAAACCCGCCACGGGCGCGCTGATCACCGACTATATCAGCTTTGACCAAACGGCACTTGATGGGCTGGTTGACCCTATCGATGTCAAAGGGTTGCTGGCTGATCTCGAAGACCAAACCTTTGATACCGCGACAGATCTTTCCCAAGCAATCGACGCAGCCCTGACCGGACAGGTGAGCGTATGCACGCGCGATCAAATCATGCGCGCAGTCAATAGTCCTGACAATTTGGGGCGCGCGTTTCAGCTCAACCCTGAAAAGGCGGCGAACCTCGCCTTGGTGCCAGAATTCGCCGAGAGCGCGCCAGTCGTGGCCGAATATATTGGACTGACCGCGCCAAGCCGCGCTGCATTGCTGACCGGCCTACGCGCGAATTTGCAAACGGCGACCAGCGCGCGCGTCCAAGCCGAGGTCGAGGCCGCCGCAGATGTGCTGGCAGCCGCCGCAGAACCGATGTCTGACACCTTTGATACGTTGCCCGAAGGTGTGCCAGAATTTGAACCGCTTGAGGTCACACCAACCATCGGGGTGACCGATGCCACGGATAGCGCTGTCGCTGCGACCGTCACCGACGCGGACTTTCGCGCGGCCTTACTTGGCGCATCCTATGTCCCTGCCCCCAATGCCGAAGTGCTTAAATCTGACGCGCGCAAACTGCTTGCCCCTATCGCCGAAGATAAGATCGCCACCGCCGTAAACCGCGATATGATCCAGATATTGGGTGCGGTCGAAACGCGCTGGGGGCTGACGGATAACTTAACACAGGCGATCGCAGCTGCCCCCGCAGCCACCGCAATCCAAGAAGTGATCACCGAACCTGATGCCGCCGCCGAACTTACCGCGCTTTTGGGCGTCGAGTATCCCAATGCCCGGCTCTTAGACACAGCGCTGGCGCAATTGTCGCCTGCCCCATCCGCCGCATCAATCGCGGATATCCGCGCCAACGCAAGCCGCAATATCGCCGACCCCACAGCCGATTATGACACCGCCATTGCCTTGCCTGATTGCGGCTGCGTCAGCACACGCGATGAAAACTCAGAAATTTACAGTTTCTACCCGTTTTGGTTTGCACCACAGTTGAACGCGCCCGAGGATGCCCCCCCAGGGCGCAGCGTCGATTTCAGCATCGTCAGCCGCGCCGCGTTTTACGGGTTGGAGTTTGCGCTTAGTGATGAAGGCACATTGGTACTGCATAACGAGGGGCAATGGACGCAAGGCCAGCGCGATTTTGTGAACGCTGCACATCGGCACCGCGCCCATGCCGACCTTGCGATAAAGCTGACCGGATGGGAAAATTGGTCTGACGTCCAAATCGCAACCGCCGTCCAAAAAATCCTTACGCTGACAGCGCCTTACCACCGCACTGACACCAATGATCTTGCTGCTTGGCGCGCCGCGTTCCCGTACCTGTTGGATCACCCGCAAGTGGATGGCGTCACCTTGATCATCGACGGTTATGACGGCACGACGCAAAGCGTCCACAATATTGAACGCCTCATTTCTTTGGTGACCTTGCTTTATGCTGATCTTGAACCGCGCGATCAAACGATCAACCTCGCGTTTGATTTGTCACTATCCGAGGCGCCGTCAAGCGATCCGGTCTTTACTGACATTAAAGCGCTGTTGACAGGGACCAAGCCCATCGTCGATTACGTGCTTCTTTTCCTTGAGCGCCCGACCACGGATAGTAAAAAAACGTTGCGCGCGCGCATGGAAAACGGCGCATTTCGTGGCATCGATCGCGCCCGCGTCTTGCGGCGCATTATCCCGGTACTGCCGCCCGCAGGCCACGAACACGTGTTGCAAAACCCCGCTGCTGGCGCGCCCGCAGATGCCCCCGATCCGGGACCATTCAGCCAGTTTGCCGATGATCTGGTTTATTTTCACGACAATTTCGCAGGTGTCGGATTTTGGCCTGCACCCGATCCAAACGCGGCCGAGACCCCGAAAATCAACGCGATGTTTGCACAAATGTGGCTCACGCCGCGCTTGCCGCAGTTTTTGTCGAGTTATCAGACCGATATGGACCGCGCCTGTACCTTCATCTGCCCCAACCGCGCTTATGTGGCTGCGGCGGCAGCGCTCATATTTTTGGCTACGGCCCTGCTTGTCTGGCGGTCGTTTTATAGCGGTTTTGTAGATCGGCTCGCGTTTCGTCTTGGCTTTGCTTGGCTTGGCGGCGCTGGCGTGTTTGCCGCCCTGTTGGCACTCACCATTTGCGATGCCGTTGCGATTTGGCCACCTGTTCTCTTGTTCATGATCATTTTGGGCGTTGGGTTCCTAATTGCGTTTCACATCTACCAAGGGGCACGCAACGGCCCGAAACCATAAAAGCAACAGTTCCGCATAGTGAGATGAAAATAAGCAATGGGGCTATTCACGCCCGCATGGGCCATGCATAAGTGCGCCAATGACCAGAGTTTAGACAGGGCCTGCATCGGTGATTCTATCCAATTACGACCTTTTCGTTCTTTCCGCCGGCGCCATTCTGTTCGGCCTGTTTTTACTGATCAAAGGTGGCGATTGGACCATCGATTCCGCCGTATTTATTGCGCAACGCACCGGATTATCGCCCCTGTTCATCGGCGCAACAATCATTTCCTTTGGCACCTCTGTGCCCGAGCTGTTCACATCTGTGAACGCAAACCTGCAAGGGTTTCCGGGGATCGCACTTGGCAACGTGCTGGGGTCGAACATTGCGAATATTTTGCTGGTACTTGGTGCCACAGCCATTGTGTTTCATATTGAAGGCAAGGCCAAAGACCTGATCAAAGACCTTGGCATGATGCTGCTCGCGACTGCGATCATGGTTTACGGGATGTATCAGGGTATCTTTTCAACCCAACTTGGGTTGGTCATGTTCGGCATTCTTGTCTGCTTTGTCTTCTACCAGTTCAGGACCGATAGCCTCGACGTCGAAATTGATGATCATTCAGATGACAACTGCCCGATTTCATCAATGGGTATGGCCTTGGTTATCCTGTTCGCGGGGCTTTGCGCGTTGGCACTTGGCTCCGAAATGTTGGTGAAAGGCGCGGTCGTCACGGGCACCTTGATCGGTGTTCCCGAGGCAATCATCGGTTTGACCGTCGTCGCATTCGGCACATCGCTACCTGAGCTATCCACATGTATTGCAGCTGCACGCAAGCATTCTGTTGGGTTGATATTGGGGAATATAATCGGGTCAAACACCTTTAACATCCTGTCGATTGTTGCCCTGACTGCGATCATCAAGCCGCTTGAAGTGACCCCTGTTTTGATGGGGATGCAGCTTTGGGCGATGGGTGGAATTGCGATTGGGTTTAGCATCTGGATGCTGACAATTGGCAAAATTACAAAACCCGTCGGGATCGTCATGGTGACCGCATATGTCGCCTTTATCGCGCTGCAATATATCGTGCCGACCGGCGCATAAGCGATATTAAAACTTTTCATCCGGTTCCCGTTTCCATCCCATCAAGGACAGCCTATACCTGCCAGAAATTGGCAAACCTTAGGGATCCGAACAATGAGCAAAGCAGAAATTGGCCTGATTGGTCTTGGGACAATGGGCGCAGCCTTGGCATCAAACATTGCCGACAACGGCTTTGACATCGCCGTCTGGAACCGCACCAGTGAAGTGACACAAGCGTTCCACGCGGACGCAGGCGCATTGGCCGATAAAATCACGCCAACCCAAACGCTCGAAGAGCTTGTTGCAGCGATTGCAGAACCCCGCGCGATCATCTTGATGGTGCCCGCCGGGCAGCCAGTCGACGATCAAATTGCCGCCCTGCGCCCTTTGTTAAGTGACAATGACCTGATCATCGACGCGGGCAACGCCAATTTCCACGACACAAACCGGCGCGTGATCGAGGCCGGCGATTTACCGTTCTTGGGGATCGGCGTGTCGGGCGGCGAAGAAGGTGCCCGTTTTGGGCCATCCATCATGGGTGGCGGCAAACGCGAGTATTGGGACCGGGTTGCGCATATCCTGACGGCCATTTCTGCAAAACACGAAGACAGCGCCTGCGCCACATGGATGGGCGAAGCCGGAGCCGGACATTTTGTCAAAGCCGTTCATAACGGCATTGAATACGCAGATATGCAGATGATTGCCGAGGTTTATGGCATCATGCGAGATGCTATGGGCATGGATAATGCCGCAATTGCCGCGACATTTGCGCAATGGGACAAAGGCCCGTTAAAATCCTATCTGATCGAGATTTCTGGCAAAGTCGCCGCTGCGATTGATCCGAAAACGGGTCAGCCGATGTTGGATGTGATCGTTGACGCCGCAGGCCAAAAAGGCACCGGGCGCTGGACCGCAATTGAGGCACAGCACCTTGCCGCCCCCATTCCTGCAATCGAAGCAGCCGTTGTCGCACGTAACCTGTCATCGCAGCTTGACACCCGCGCTGCAGGCGAAGCGTTGTTTGGCACGGGCCCGCGTCAAATGCCGGATGACGCGCTCAGCTTGGACACATTGCAGAGGGCTTTGATGGTCGGCAAAATCCTATGCTACGCGCAAGGCTTTGATATGATTAGCAAGGCGTCAGTCGAATTTGGCTGGGACCTGCCGCTGCCTGAAATCGCCAAAGTCTGGCGTGAAGGCTGCATTATTCGCTCAGACATGCTGGATGATATGGCGCTCGCATTGGGCGAGGACGCAAGCCGCAACCTGCTGTTTGCGCCGCGTTTTGCGCAGACAGTCAAAACCAACCATGATGCGCTCCGCCAAACGGTGGCCATAGGCGCGCTGCATGGCGTGGCCCTGCCCGCGCTGTCGTCTGGGCTGACCTATTTTGACGCGCTGCGCACCGCCCGAGGCACGGCCAATATGATCCAAGGCCAACGCGATTTCTTTGGCGCGCATGGGTTTGCCCGTACAGATGGCGGGTCTGGTCACCATGGCCCTTGGGGGAGCAATTAAAAACGTAGGGTGGGTTTAAACCCACCTTACTTTTACCCTAGCGCGTAGCCCGCACCGCGCACCGTGCGCACCGGGTCTTCTCCACCATGCTGTGTCAAAACCTTACGCAACCGCCCAACATGCACGTCAACAGTGCGCGTATCGACATAGATATCACGGCCCCAGACCCGATCCAGTAGCATATCGCGTGACCAAACCCGCCCAGGTTTTTCCATGAATGTCGTCAATAGCCGAAATTCGGTTGGGCCCAATTTCAACGGGTTTTCATCGCGTGTGACACGGTGGGTTTCCGCGTCCAACACAATATCATCATAGGTCAGGATTTGGCCAACGGTCGCTGGGCGCACCCGGCGCAGCTGCGTGCGGACCCGCGCCATCAACTCGGAAACAGAATAGGGTTTGACAACATAGTCATCAGCCCCCGTTTCCAATCCACGGACCTTGTCGACCTCTTCTGAACGCGCCGACAACATGATCACCGGAATGCCGCGCGTTTCTGGCTTCACCTTTAGGCGACGACACACCTCGATGCCCGATAAATGTGGCATCATCCAATCAAGAATGATCACATCTGGCGTGTCTTCCTCAACACAGATGATCCCCTCTTCGCCGTTTTCGGCGCGCGTGACGCGAAACCCTTCTGCCTCTAGATTATAGGCAAGAACTTCGCGCTGTGCCGCTTCATCTTCAACGACCAAAACATGTGGTTGTTGTGCCATTTTACTTACCCTGTTTCAAACACATAGGCAGTTTTGTCGCCTTTTGGGCGGGCCTCGTCAGGCATTTCACCGGTGACAAGATAGATCACTTGTTCCGCCATATTGGTGGTCAGATCGCCCATGCGTTCAATGTTTTTTGCCATGAAATGCAGATGCATACAGGCCGTAATGTTGCGTGGATCTTCCATCATGAAAGTCAAGAATTCACGGAACAATGCATTGTACATCTGATCGACTTCTTGATCGCGCTGGCGCACGACCTCGGCCAATTCAGCGTCGCCGCGCACATAGGCATCCAGCGTGTCTTTCAGCATCTGTTCAACTTCGCGGGCCATTCGGCGCAGGGCCGTGTCAGCCCCGCTGACCGGGTTCATTTCGACCAAAACGCTTGTCCGTTTCGCGATGTTTTTGGCATAGTCACCAATCCGCTCAAGCGCAGCGGAAAGGCGGAGCACCGTCAGGACCGTGCGCAGATCTTTTGACACAGGTGCGCGCAACGCAATGGTGCGCGCGGCCTCTTCGTTGATCTGCTCTTCGAGCGCATCAATCGCTTTGTCATCTTTGCGCACGGCCTCAGCCAGTTCAATGTCGCGGTTCGCAAGCGAATTGGCAGAGCGCAAAATGGCCTCTTCGACCAAGCCACCCATTTGCATAATCAGCGTCGTGATACCTTCAAGATCGCGGTCATAGGCGGATGAAATATGTTCGTTCATCTGATTAGCTCCTTACCCGATCCGGCCGGAAATATAGCTTTCCGTGCGGGGGTCTTGGGGGTTTGTAAAAATCTTGTCGGTATCGTCAAATTCAACAAGGTTCCCGAGGTGGAAGAACGCCGTTTTCTGGCTGACACGGGCGGCCTGCTGCATTGAGTGGGTCACGATGACAACCGAGAAACTTTGACGCAATTCGTCGATCAGTTCTTCGACCTGCGCGGTGGCAATCGGGTCAAGCGCAGAGCATGGTTCGTCCATCAGCAGAATTTCAGGCGCGGTTGCGATAGCACGCGCAATACACAAACGTTGCTGTTGCCCGCCTGACATGCCGGTGCCCGGCTGGTGCAAACGGTCCTTGGCTTCGTTCCAAAGCGCCGCTTTGCGCAGTGAACTTTCAACGATTTCGTCAAGGTCTGCCTTGGTCTTTGCCAGCCCGTGAATTTTGGGGCCGTAAGCCACATTGTCATAGATTGACTTTGGGAACGGGTTTGGTTTTTGGAAAACCATGCCCACCTTGGCGCGTAGCTGTACCGGGTCGACCCGCGGATCATAGATATCTTCATCATCGATCAAAATATCGCCTTCGACCCGACAGATATCGATCGTATCGTTCATCCGGTTCAGGCACCGCAGGAAAGTTGACTTCCCGCAACCAGAAGGGCCGATAAAGGCGGTGACTGTTTTATCCGCGATATCAACGTTCACGTCTTTGATCGCATGGGTGTCGCCATAGAACACTTGGACGTTTCTTGCGGTAATCTTTTTGTCTTGCATGGTGCCTACTGCCCGATCTGCGTGATATTTATCGTCTAACATGATCTCTCCTACCACCGGCGCTCAAAGCGGCGGCGCAAAATGATCGCTATGATGTTCATCGTCATGAGGAACAATAGCAGGATGATGATACCGCCCCAAGCGCGCTCGTAATACGCAGGGTCGGCACGTTTGGCCCATTCGAAAATTTGGGCGGGCATAGCCGAGTTTGGATCGAGGAACCCCGAAGCGATCCCATCTGGATAATTGGAAGCGATGTAACCAACCATGCCGATCAGAAGGAGCGGCGCGGTTTCACCCAAAGCTTGGGCAAGACCAATGATGGTTCCGGTCAAGATACCGGGCATCGCCAAGGGCAAAACATGGTGAAATACCGTCTGCATTTCTGACGCACCAACACCCAACGCCGCACTTCGGATTGACGGTGGCACCGCTTTCAGCGAGGCCCGTGTGGAAATCACGATTGTTGGCAGGGTCATCAACGTCAGCGTCAGACCACCAACCAGCGGTGCCGATTGCGGTAGATGGGCGAACTGGATGAACACGGCCAAGCCAAGGATACCAAACACAATCGATGGCACAGCGGCAAGGTTCGAGATGTTCACTTCGATCAGATCCGTGATCCAGTTTTGCGGCGCAAATTCTTCGAGATAGATCGAAGCGGCGACCCCAATCGGCAAGGAAAGCAGCAGCACGACCAGCATCATAAAGACAGAGCCCAGCATCGCGACACCTATCCCTGCTTGTTCTGGCCGGCTTTCGGATGCATCAGCACCCAGAATGAACGCCCAGTTAAACTTGCGTGTAACGCCGCCCGTTTCTGACAGCGCATCAACAAGATCAAGGTGCGCGGCATCAAGGTTACGGTCACGCGCCAAATCTTCACGAACAACGCGGCCTTTCATATAGCCGTCTACACGTGACGAGGCCAAGACTTCGAACTCAACCGTTTGCCCGATTAGGTCAGGGTTGGCGATAACCGCGTTGCGCACGGTGGCACCAGCGGAAGATGACAGCATCTTTTTCAGATCACCATCAGCCACGTCGGTTTCAAGGTCGGCTGTCACCGCGACCAGCGCATCTTGGATCAGCGGGTTATACCCGAATGTCGACACTTTCTTAATGTCGTCAATATCGCGGTTGCCGTTCTTGTCCAAGACATCTGCGGGCAGCTCCACTTCGATGTTCACGAAAGTTTGCGTAAATGCTGGCACACCGTTGCGGACAATTGCAAACAACAACATCGCAAGAAACAAGATACTAAAGGCGAGCGCAGCGATGCCGTAAGCTTTAAACCGTGTTTCGGCAGCGTTGCGTTTGCGGGTCCGGGCATCTTGCGCGAGCAGGGATTTCCCTTTGCTCGCAGGCGCAGCCATATCGGCGGTATTGTCGGTCATTCGTACTGTTCCCGGTATTTGCGAACGATATAAAGTGCGAGGATGTTCAGCGCCAAGGTGATCACAAAGAGCGTCATCCCCAAGGCAAAGGCCACCAGCGTTTCAGGGCTGTTAAATTCACCGTCACCAGTCAGCTGGCTGACGATTTTGGCGGTCACGGTTGTCATCGCGTCGAAAGGGTTCATCGACAGGCTCGCAGCGGCCCCTGCCCCCATCACAACAATCATGGTTTCCCCGATCGCGCGTGACGCTGCCAGCAAAATCGCGCCGACAATGCCGGGCAAGGCCGCGGGCAAAATCACCTGACGGACAGTTTCCGACTGGGTCGCCCCAAGTCCAAGCGACCCATCGCGCATTGCTTGCGGCACTGAATTGATGATGTCGTCTGACAGGGATGACACGAATGGGATCAACATAAAGCCCATGACCAAACCCGCCGTCATCGCAGCGGTTCCGCCTGACATCCATCCAAGATGGAATGATCCGTTTGCACCAAATGCGCTCAGCAACAGCGGCCCGACTGTCAGCAGAGCGAACAAACCGTAGACGATCGTTGGCACCCCGGCGAGCACCTCGATCAAAGGCTTTGCGATAGAGCGTACCCGTGGTGAGGCGTATTCTGACAAGTAGATCGCCGCGAAAAGCCCGATTGGCACGGCGACGATCAACGCGATCAGCGAGATAAACAGCGTGCCCCAGATCAGCGGCAAGAAACCTAGATCCGAATTCCCGCCACGACCAGAAAAACTTGGCTCCCAGCGTGTGCCGAAAAAGAAATCGGTCGCGGGAAAGAGCCGGAAGAATTCAATCGTGTTAAACACCAGTGAAAGGACGATGCCCACGGTTGTCAAAATCGCAACCGATGCGGCCGCGATCAAAATCAGTTTCACCGCGCTCTCAACATAGCGGCGGGCGCGGAAATCTTTGTTGGTCATCGCATAGGCAACACCGGCCCCGACCAATGAAAGCCCGATCACAACAACCGCTTTCAAGATATCGCCAAGTGCAGTCGCGCCACGGTAACGCTGCGCAAGTGCCAAAGTGGCCGCATCAACATCAGACCCAAGTGCGACACCAACGGCGGCCAGTTCTGCGCGGACATCCGTTGTTTCGACTGTAAGGTTTTTCGCCGCCTCAGCCGTCATCGCGCCTTCGGCAACCGCGAGGTCAAGCCCACCCGCGATCCGGTTCACATCGGCCATCGCAAGCGAGGTTTCGCCCGCGTCACCAATGATGTCAGCGGGCAAATACTGCGTCAAAGAATTGTTGATCAGCAAAGGCTGGGCAATCAGCCAAGCTAAAAGAATAAGCAACGCGGGACCCGCAGCTGCCATCGCAGCATTTGTACCGTAATAGGAGGGCAGCGAGTGCATTTTTCGCGGGTCTGCATCTGCAGAAGCGAGCGCGCGCCCACGCGCTAAGAAGTAACCTGCGATTGCGATCACAAGAATGACCGCGATAATCCAAATTGCCGGCATGGCAGCGCAACCCCTTTTAGGTCGTTAATCCGTTTGGCCTGGTACGTTTAGGAGCGGTACCAAAAAGCAAAGATGGGGCTCCCCTGATGGGGGTGCCCCGAAACGTCATACTCTGATTAAAGAGTGTCTTCGTTTGCAACAGTCGCTTGTGTGTCTGACAGTTCTGGGTCAGCAACAAGACCGTAGGCAGACAATGGGCCAGATGGGCCAGCGATTTCGTCAGAGATGAAGAATTCTGCGAATTCTTTCAGGCCTGGGATTACGCCGATGTGTGCTTTCTTGATGAAGAAGAACAATGGGCGTGACACAGGGTATTCACCAGACGCGATGGTTTCTGTTTTTGGTTCAACACCACCGATTGTCGCAACTTTCAGCGAGTCAGTGTTGTTTTCGTAGAATGCCAAACCAAAGACACCGATACCGTTCGGGTTTGTGTCAACACGAGCAAGTGTTTCTGTGTAGTCACCGTCGATGTCGACTGTGATGCCGTTGCCGCGCACTTCGATGCATGCATCTTCTGCGTCGTCTTCGGACATGCCGCCAGCCATCATAGCTTCCATTGCGCCTGTGTCTTCACAGCCTTGCAGCAAAACCTTGTCTTCGAACACTTCGCGTGTGCCGTGCTTGGTACCTGGGATAAAGGCCAGAATGTCAGCCGCTGGCAATTCAGCGTTGAATTCAGCCCACTGTGTGTAAGGGTTAGCAACGACTTCGCCGTCAACCAAAACAGTTGCGCCAAGTGCGTTAAAGATGTCGCTTGCTTCGAAAGCAGTGAACGCAGGACCGTCGATTTGTGACGCGAAGACGATGCCGTCATAACCGATGCGCACTTCGATGATGTCGTTCACGCCGTTCTCTGTGCACAGTGCGATGTCGCTTTCGCGGATCGGACGTGAAGAGTTTGCGATGTCGATGGTGTTTTCGCCAACGCCTTCGCAGAAACGCTTCAGGCCAGCAGATGAACCACCAGATTCAACAACAGGTGTTGGGAAGTCAAAGTTTTCGCCAAATGCTTCTGCCACGATAGAGGCGTAAGGCAAAACAGTTGAAGAACCAGCAACCTGTACGTTGTCACGTGCGGTAGCAGAAGTTGCGGTAAGGGCAGCAAGTACTGCGGTTGTCGCAGTCAGTTTCATGATCGACATCAAATCACTCCAGTCAGTCAAACATCAACCACGCGCGGCTCGCATGGTTATCCGGGTCCGTTTAGAAGCCGGCTTCAAACCTTTTGTGACAGTAATGTAAAACTTTTATGACAGCCTAAGAAACTGGTAAAAAAACTGAAAACGTGGTGCCCTTACCGACCTCACTTTCAATCAAAAGCCGTCCACGGTGCCGATTGACGATATGCTTTACAATCGCCAGCCCAAGCCCCGTGCCGCCAACAGCGCGCGAACGGTGGCTATCAACGCGGTAAAATCGTTCAGTCAGCCGTGCGATGTGATGATTGGGAATGCCTTCCCCAAAATCCGCCACCGATATCTGAATAGCCGTGCCGCGCAGTCGCAGATCCATCGCTGGGGCGTGAATTGTGACATCCACCTTTTTACCTGCGGAGCCATATTTGATCGCGTTTTCGACAAGATTAGTGAAAACCTGCACCAATTGCCCCGCATCGCCCAGCACCATATCCCCCGCGCCCAATGTCGTGAGTGTCACAGACACATGAGCGGCGGCTGCCTGTGGCTCTAGGCCTTTAATCACCGAACTGAGCAATGCGGTCACATCAATATGTTCGCGTGGGCGCACACGTTCGTCTTCTTCGACACGTGACAGTGATAAAAGGTCATCGACAAGCCGCGTCATGCGCGAAGCTTCATGCGCCATAATCTGCAAGAATCGGTCACGGGCCTTCGCATCATCACGCGCGGCCCCGCCCAGCGTTTCAATAAACCCCATCAATGCCGTAAGCGGCGTGCGTAATTCATGGCTGACATTCGCGACAAAATCGCGGCGCATTTTACCTGCGTCTTCTGCAGCGGTTTGGTCTTCGAAACTTAACACAATATCTTGACCTGCAGGCGACACGGCCACGCGGTAGACGGTGTCGCGCGCGCCATCACGGCTGCTAAAACGGATATTGCTGGGCGCACCTCCCCCACGCAACGTGGTGATCGCGGCAACAACCGCGGGCTGGCGCAATGCCGAGATATAGTGCTTCCCCACCAATTCAGTTCCCAAAATCGCTTCGAGCGCCGGATTGACGGCACGCACACGATCTTCGGGGCCAATGACGAGGACAGCCATGGGAAGCGCCGCAATAACATCGGCAATGTGATGATAGGTCAAAGTTTTTCCACAAATCTATTTTAGGCATGTGTAACCACGAAAAACGCGTTGCGCCAACACAGAAATTGCGTAATACATTTACGCGTGTAAATATGTTTGAGGGTACCAAGCTAAATATGTTTCATTCCAATACGGCGGCGCAGGTTGTCGATTTTCCCCACCGCACGCCCCAGCTCAAAACGATCGTTATCGGTGATGTGGCGCGCTGGCAGGCACAAGGAATGAATGTGGCGCCAATGGATGGTTTGCGGTTTGTCGCAATCGACGCTATTTGCGCCGATACACTTGCAGAATTCGCACCTGAAACGATTTTTTCGCCATTGATTGCGGATACATTCGACGCCCTTGAGGTCGCTCAATTTCTCGCGACTTCCGCCTATGCTGGGCGTTACTGCGCAATTTCTGACCCGCTTCCTGACCGCGAAGCTGTCATCACTGAGATATCGAAACATGCGCCCGGCATATCGTTCGATATCCTTGTCGTTCCAATTTAGATCGGGTTCAGATCGCGGGCAAAGCGGGCGGCATTTTCTTGATAATGCAAGGCTGATGCCCGCAATCCAGCAAGGGCGGCCGTATCAAGTGTACGCACAACCTTGCCCGGCGCCCCCATCACCAGCGATCCATCGGGAATGACCTTGCCTTCGGTGATCAATGCCCCGGCACCAATCAAACAGCCTTTGCCGATGACCGCACCATTCAAAACGGTCGCGCCCATGCCAATCAAGCTATCCGCGCCGATTGTGCAGCCGTGCAGCATCGCCTTGTGGCCAATGGTACAGCCTGCCCCGATGGTCAGCGGGTAGCCCATATCGGTATGCATCACGCAGTTTTCTTGCACGTTGCTGCCTGCGCCGATGGTGATCCGCTCGTTGTCACCGCGCAAAACCGTGCCGAACCAGACCGAAGCCTTTGCAGCCACTGTCACCTTGCCAATAACATGGCAGCCCGGTGCGACCCATGCGTCTGCGGCCACCTCGGGCTGATCGTCTCCAAGCGCATAGAGGCTCATGTGCGCTCTCCAAACTCTGATTGTAATTTACGTGCGTGGCCTACAAGATCAGGCTGTTGCGCGCGGCGCAGACGTTCAGCGCTGATAATCGTTTTCAGCTGTGCCTCTGTGGCGTCCAAATCATCGTTCACCAAGACATAATCATAGCCATCCCAATGGCTGATCTCGTCCCAGCTTTTTTGCATCCGTTGTTCGATCACTTCGGGCGCGTCTTGGCCCCGGCTGACCAAACGGCGGTGCAATTCAGTGATCGATGGCGGCAGGATAAAGATCGAAAGAACATGTTCTTGCAGATCAGAATTGCTGATTTGCTGCGCGCCTTGCCAGTCAATATCAAACAAAACGTCGCGCCCGCCCTCAATCGCGGCCTGTACCGGTGCTTTGGGCGATCCGTAGTAGTTCCCAAACACCCGCGCATGTTCAAGCATATCATGGCTTGCGACCTGATCTTGGAATTCCGGAACGGAGACAAAATAGTAGTCTTTGCCGTCTTCTTCGCCAGGGCGCGGTTCACGCGTCGTTGCAGAGACCGAAAAGCGCAATGTGTCATCCCACGCACGCAGCCGCGTTGTTAACGTTGATTTTCCAGCCCCTGAAGGCGAAGACAAGACGATCAATAGGCCACGACGGGACATGCGTTACTCCACGTTTTGAATTTGTTCGCGCATCTGGTCGATCACGGCTTTCAGGTCAAGCCCAATCGCAGTCAGCGCCGTTGACTGTGCTTTCGCACAAAGCGTATTGGCCTCGCGGTTAAATTCCTGTGCCAAAAAGTCGAATTTGCGACCAGATGGGGCGTCTTGCGCTAATAATTCGCGCGCGGCCTGCACATGCGCCTTGAGCCGGTCGATCTCTTCGGTGATATCCGCCTTCATCGCAACGACCGCCAGTTCTTGCGCAATGCGCCCTTCTTCAATGGTGCTCACATCTTCGGCGATCCGCTGCAAAGCCGCCGTCAGATTGGCGCGCATTTGTGGCAGCCGCGCGGTGGCCGCCTGCTCAGCGGCTGCAACCAGCGTTGCGATCTGAGTGACCTGCTCGGCGATGACGTCGTGTAAAAATGCACCTTCGTCACGGCGCATGGCACTGAAATCGGCCACAAGCGGCGCGATGTCTGCCTGAATGGCCGCTGCAAGAGCCGCGTCATCGTCTTGTACCTGTGCCGCAACCAACACCCCGCGCTGTGTCAAAACATCTGCGGCGGTCGGCTGCCCCAAGGTCACACCTTTTGCGAAAGCGCGTTCTTGAATTGCGTCCAATGCGCTCAGAACCATATCAAGTCGCGGTTCATCAATCACAAGCTCCCCGGCGGTTTCTTCGCGCGTGATGCGCAGGTTGACGGTGATATTGCCGCGCGTAGCGACCTCACCCACCGCTTTGCGCAATGCGGGCTCCAGCCCATCGATGGCTTCGGGCAAGCGCAGGCGCAGATCATAGCCGCGCGCGTTCACGCCACGCATTTCCCATTGCCAAGATACTGCCCCATGCGCGCCGACGCGGGCCGCGAATGCTGTCATTGAAAGGGTCATGGGTGCCACCTGCATTATTGGTTTGCATTGGTCCTATTGGATAAGTGGGGGGATGGGCAAGCCTGTGTGCATTAACCCATTAATACTTTGTTAAGTGAAACCATGACTAAACTATGTTAAATTTGATTTAAGGGCGCAAGGTTTGCAGCACCCGATGTTACCGCACGACAGATGCAGAGGTTCAAATGACTGTTGTTAATGATTTTTCTTTTCGCCGTGACAGCGATATGCCGGGCGCCAATCATCCGGTTCTTGCGAGTTTAGAGAGCTACTGGCGCGCGCTGCGACATGCCCGCCACATTCCTGCACGCAATGATATTCGCCCGCATGAGATCGATACAGCTCTCCCCCATGCTTTTATTTTGCAACGAGTTGCGCCCGGTGTTGCACGTATGCGCGTTGCCGGACAACAATTGCATGATCTGCTTAAAATGGATGCGCGCGGCATGCCGATCAGCACATTTTTTCAGGCACCTGCGCGCGAACAAATCGCAGAGCTTGTTGAAAAGGCATTTTCAGAGCCTGCGATCATTGCCGTGCCATTGGTCTCGCAAGGGACAATCATCCGCACACCGCTATATGGCACAATGCTCTTGTTGCCGCTGCGCGACGAGGAGGGTCAAACAAGCCGTGTATTGGGCGCGATTGTCACCGAAGGGAACCACGGCAACCGACCGCGTCGGTTTACAATTGACCAAACAGCTAACATTCGCGTTGATACATTGGGGATCAAACTCGCCGCCGCGCAAACCATGCCTTTGGTCGCCAAAGCAAAAGGGCCAGACGCTGAACGCCCGGCCCTTCGCCTAGTGGTCAATAACGGCTGATTAGCCTGCTTTGGCTTGCTGCAACTTGCTGCGGCGGGCCGAAAGCTCTTCGGACACCAAAAACGCCAGTTCAAGCGATTGCGACGCGTTCAAACGCGGATCGCAGGCCGTGTGGTAACGACTGGACAGGTCTTCGTCTGTCACAGCGCGGATACCGCCGGTGCATTCGGTGACGTCCTTGCCTGTCATCTCAAAGTGTACGCCGCCCGGCACAGTGCCTTCTGCATTGTGAACCGCAAAGAATTCTTTGACTTCGCGCAGGACGCTATCAAACGGACGGGTTTTATAGCCCGTTGTCGATTTGATCGTGTTCCCGTGCATCGCGTCACAGGTCCAAACAACGTTTGCCCCCTCTTCTTCGACGGCTTTGATCAGACGCGGCAGATGTTCGCCGACAGCGCCCGCGCCAAAGCGCGCGATCAGTGTCAAACGGCCTGCTTCGTTTTCAGGGTTCAGCGACGCCATCAAAGACTTGAGGTGCCCAGATGTCATGGTCGGCCCGCATTTCAACCCGATTGGGTTTTGCACACCCTTACAGAATTCAACATGCGCACCATCAGGCTGACGCGTCCGGTCGCCGATCCAGATCATATGACCAGAACCCGCCAACCATTTGCCCGATGTCGAATCCAAGCGGCAGAGGGCTTCTTCATATTCCAGCAACAGCGCCTCGTGGCTGGTGTAGAAATCTACCGTTTGCAGTTCATGGTTGGTTTCTGTGGACAGGCCTGCGGCCTCCATGAAATCAAGCGTATCTGAAATACGGGCGGCCATGTCGCTGTATTTTTTCACCTCATTGGCGTCGGTAAAGCCCAAAGTCCACTTGTGAACCTCGTGTACGTTGGCAAAACCACCCGTTGAAAACGCACGCAAAAGGTTCAGTGTCGCGGCGGCCTGCATGTAGGCTTGGGACATACGCTCTGGATCTGGAATGCGCGATTCAGGCGTAAAATCAAACCCGTTGATGATGTCGCCGCGGTAGCTTGGCAGCTCCACGCCATCCACAGTTTCTGTTGGTGCCGAACGCGGTTTGGCCATTTGGCCGGCCATACGGCCAACCTTTACCACAGGCACTTTTGCGCCGTAGGTCAGAACCATCGCCATTTGCAGCATCACTTTGAAAGTGTCGCGAATACCATCAGCGCCGAATTCTGAAAAACTCTCTGCGCAATCGCCACCTTGCAGCAAGAATGCCTCGCCACGGCTTACCGCGCCCAGCTGTTTTTTCAACTTGCGCGCTTCACCGGCAAAAACCAAGGGTGGATAACTGGCAAGACGACCTTCTACAGCGCGAAGCGCAGCTGCGTCGGTATAGTCGGGCATCTGAACCCGGGGCTTGTTGCGCCAGTCAGATTTTTGCCAGTTAGTCATTTTCTTGCTCCATTTGCATGATTATTGATCGAAATTTAGACGGCCCGTATAGCGCTAACAACCCCAAGCGCCAATACGAAAGTGAGAAAGCGCCGCGAAACATCGTTTCATGTGCATTTGGGCTTGATCGCCACTGGTAAAACTGGTTCCGTCCTTTGATACTTTTTTCCGGAATCCCCACATGACTACCCAGCCTCAAATCGTCGATGTTGAACACAGCGGTAAGCCTCGGCATTTTGTCTTTGTTTTGCTCAATGAATTCACGATGCTCAGCTTTGCTGCGGCATTGGAATGCCTGCGCATCGCAAATCGAACATCTGGAAAAACCCTATATACATGGACAATCGTGAACGAAGACGGCGAAGACGCACTGTGTTCAAACGGCTGTACATTTCGGGTTGAACATAGCCTGAATGAAACAACGCGTGACGACACGATTATGCTGTGCGGCGGTGTGAATGTCCAAAAAGCGACCACCAAACGCCTGCTGAACTGGTTGCGCCGCGAGGCGCGCCGTGGCGCTACAATCGCCGGGCTATGCACGGCGGGCTATGTCATAGCGAAAGCCGGGCTATTAGACGGCAAGACCGCCGCCATCCATTGGGAAAATCACGACAGCTTTCTTGAAGAGTTTGAAGATGTCACCCTGACAAAGTCTGTGTTTGTCGTGGACGGCAACCGGATTACAGCCGCTGGCGGCACTGCCGCGATTGATCTGATGATCAAACTGATCGCGGATGACCACGGCGAAAATTTGGCCAATGCCGTGGCGGATTTGTTGGTCTATTCGGCCATTCGCACCAGCAAAGACAGCCAGCGTCTGTCGATCCCAACACGGATCGGGGTGCGCCATCCGAAACTGTCAAGCGTGATCCAAATGATGGAAGCCAATATCGAAGACCCGATCAGCCCCGCCACGCTGGCAAGTGACGTCGGCATGTCGACCCGACAGCTTGAACGGCTGTTCCGACGCTACCTGTCACGTAGTCCCAAACGCTATTACATGGAACTGCGCCTGCAAAAGGCGCGCAACCTATTGATGCAAACGGATATGACAGTAATCAACGTGGCGCTTGCTTGCGGCTTTGCCTCTCCGTCGCATTTTTCAAAATGCTACCGGTCACATTACGACACAACACCCTACCGCGAACGCGGCAGTCAAGGGGCCCGCCCCAACGCCTAACCCCACAGCCTTTTGTCCCGTGCTTTCAACCGTATTGAGTGAAATTAACCTTTCGTTCCGACTTTCCTTTTGGAAACACGCTGATAAGCTGATGCGCAGGACAACAAGATCCAATTGGGAGTTTAGAAATGAAAAAACTAATGATGGCGACAACCGCCATGACCATGATCGCGGGTGCCGCAATTGCGGAAGACGTGAAAATCGGTGTCATTCTCGGGTTCACCGGTCCGCTTGAATCCATCACCCCTGCCATGGGTGCGGGCGCAGAATTGGCGATGGCCGAAGTCAATGAGTCCGGCGCGCTTCTTGACGGCTCTTCCGTAACATCGGTACGCGGCGACAGCACATGTATCGACAGCGGTGCGGCAACGGCAGCGGCTGAACGTCTTGTCACATCTGACGCTGTGAACGCGATCATGGGCGCTGACTGTTCCGGTGTGACCGGCGCAATTCTGCAAAACGTGGCGCGTGCGAACGGTGTGGTGATGATTTCACCCTCAGCCACATCACCCGGCCTGTCATCTGCCGAAGATGATGGTCTGTTCTTCCGCACGGCCCCATCAGATGCGCGCCAAGGTGTGATCATCACAAACATCTTGCAAGATCGCGGCGTTGAAGAAGTCGCCCTGACATACACAAACAACGACTACGGCAAAGGTTTGGCTGACGCATTCCAAGCGGAATTCGAAGCGGCTGGCGGCACGGTCACCATCTCAGCAGCCCACGAAGACGGCAAAGCGGATTACTCTGCTGAAGTAGGTGCGTTGGCTTCTGCGGGCGGCGAAGTTCTCGTTGTAGCGGGCTATGTTGACCAAGGCGGCTCCGGCGTTGTGCGCTCGTCGCTCGATTCTGGCGCGTTTGACACTTTCTACTTCCCTGATGGGATGGTCGGCGCAAAACTGAACGAAAACTTCGGCGAAGAGCTAAACGGATCCTACGGTGCCTACCCCGGCACAGATAGCCCGGGCGCTGCGAAATTCGTTGAACTCGCTGCCGCCGCTGACTTTGACGGCACAGGTGCCTTTGCCCCTGAATCATATGATGCTGCTGCGCTGATCATGCTGGCGATGCAAGCCGCTGGTTCGAGCGATTCTGCTGATTTCAAAGACCACGTGTTTGACGTTGCAAACGCACCGGGCGTTGAAATCTTCCCGGGTGAGCTGGCCAAAGGGCTTGAACTGCTCGCCGCTGGCGAAGCCATCGATTATGTCGGCGCATCTGCGGTTGAACTGATCGGTCCCGGCGAATCTGCGGGTAACTACCAAGAAATCGAATTCGCCGATGGCGAATATGCGACAATCGGCTACCGTTAAATTAGCGTTCTAAGAATAGGGCGGCGCGGGAAACTGCGCCGCCCTAACAACAGACATGCCAAAAAGGCGTGCGAGGGGAAGATATGATTGTCGTTGAAAATCTGGTGAAAACCTTTGGTGGTTTTCGCGCTGTGGACGGTGCGTCGCTCCGCATTGAAGAAGGATCGATCACCGGATTGATCGGACCAAACGGCGCTGGAAAAACAACACTTTTCAACGTGATCGCGGGCGTTCTTACACCGACATCTGGTCGCGTGACGATGATGGGCGAAGATATCACAGGCCTGCCCCCGCATGAATTGTTCCACAAAGGTCTGCTGCGTACATTCCAGATTGCGCATGAATTTTCATCCATGACTGTGCGCGAAAACCTGATGATGGTGCCCGGCGCCCAATCGGGTGAGACACTTTGGAACGCTTGGTTCGGCCGCAAAGGCATCGCCGAAGAAGAGCGTGCGCTGCTGGCCAAGGCAGATGAGGTGCTCGAATTCCTCACCATCGACCACCTGAAAGACGAAAAAGCCGGGAACCTGTCTGGCGGGCAGAAAAAGCTGCTCGAACTGGGGCGCACCATGATGGTTGACGCTAAAATCGTATTTCTGGATGAGGTCGGCGCAGGCGTGAACCGCACCCTGCTTAATACTATTGGCGATGCGATCATTCGCCTGAACAAAGAACGCAACTACACCTTTGTCGTGATCGAACACGACATGGATTTTATCGGTCGCCTTTGCGATCCCGTAATATGCATGGCCGAAGGCCGCGTTTTGGCCGAAGGCACGTTAAGCGAAATCAAAGCCAACGAACAGGTGATCGAGGCCTATCTCGGCACCGGATTAAAAAACAAAGATAAGGTCATGATATGAAATTCTTATTTACAGTTTTGCTGGGCGCAATTTTGGGCGCAGCCGGCGCATTCTACTACATCTATCTTTATCACGCAGATGCGACCGAACAGGCGTTGATGCGTGACACGATCACCACCTACCTACCCTTCCTGTCGGAGTATATTAACCCGTGAACGACCCGTTTCTGATCGGAGATGCCATGACCGGTGGGTATGGCAAAGGTCCTGATATTTTGCATGGCTGCACTATTGCTGCCGAAAAAGGCGAAATCGCCGTGATTGTTGGCCCCAATGGGGCTGGCAAATCCACCGCGATGAAAGCCCTATTTGGCATGTTGAATGTGAATTCAGGCGCTGTCCGGTTGGATGGTGAAGATATCACCGCACTGTCCCCACAAGAGCGCGTGGTGAAGGGCATGGGGTTTGTGCCGCAAACGTCAAATATCTTTACGTCGATGACGGTTGAAGAAAACCTTGAGATGGGGGCCTTCATCCGCCGCGACGATTTCAGTGATACGATGACGCAGATCTACGATCTGTTCCCGATCCTCAAAGAAAAGCGCAACCAAGCCGCGGGCGAATTGTCGGGCGGGCAACGCCAGCAAGTCGCCGTGGGTCGCGCCCTGATGACCCAGCCAAAGGTTTTGATGCTGGATGAACCAACCGCCGGGGTCAGCCCCATTGTTATGGACGAGCTATTTGACCGGATCATCGAAGTCGCCCGCACCGGCATCCCGATCCTGATGGTCGAACAAAACGCACGGCAAGCCCTTGAAATCGCAGACAAAGCCTATGTCTTGGTGCAAGGCCGCAACGCGCATACGGGTACGGGTAAAGAACTGCTTGCGGACGAAGAAGTCCGGCGGAGTTTCTTGGGCGGATGAACAACATAGCTCAAAAATACCGTGCTCGCGTTATCTCTGCTATTTTTATTGCAGCTATCGCAGGCCCATCATTTGCAGAGGTACAATGCAAATTCACAATCGAATGCTTTGAAAATGAGCTCTGCCAAGAGACTTCTTTCGAGATCGACTATCTAGTGACCACCTACCCCAGGGCGCCTGGTCCAAGAGGTATCATTGCCCAGACGGAATTTGGCGAAATTCGAGGTCAAGAAAGTGCGAACACATCTTATTGTATGGGTGCGCAGACTAATACTGAAAGTTTTCATCTTGTAGATGACACCACAACCTATCTTCTTACTGTATCACCCGAAGGTGCGCGTTTCACCGCCCATATGGATGGCCCAATCTCCATAAGCTATTTGGGTCACTGCGAGGAAGTTATCTAATGGACTATCTTAACGCCCTCGTGGCCTTCTTGAATTTTGTGTTTGTTCCGGGCCTTGCATACGGTGCGCAGCTCGCCATTGGGGCGCTGGGTGTCACGTTGATTTACGGCATCTTGCGGTTTTCGAACTTTGCCCATGGCGACACGATGGCCTTTGGCACGGCGATGACAATTATCGGGACCAATGCGCTTTTGGCGGTGGGGATCACCTTTGGCCCGCTGCCGACCGCCCTGCTCGCCCTGCCCTTTGGCATTGGCGCGACAATCCTTTTGGTGCTGTTCACCGATTGGCTGGTCTATAAATTCTACCGCGATCAAAAGGCAAAACCAGTGATCCTTGTCATCGTGTCGATGGGCGTGATGTTTGTGATGAACGGCGTTGTGCGCTTTATAATCGGGGTGCGGGATATTCGTTTTGCGGATGGGGAACGGTTTTTGATCACCGCGCGCGAATTCAAGGACATGACAGGGCTGCGCGAAGGGCTGGCGATTAAAACCACGCAAGCGATTACCGTGGTTGTCGCGATCATCGCGATGGCGCTGCTGTTTTGGTTCCTGAATAAAACCCGCACTGGCAAATCCATGCGCGCGTTTTCAGATAACGAAGATTTGGCGCTGCTCTCAGGTATTAACCCGGATTGGGTGGTGAAGGTGACATGGATGATTGTTGCCGCGCTGGCGACCACTGCCGGTGTGCTTTATGGGCTCGACAAATCCTTCAAAGCATTCACCTATTTCCAACTCCTGCTGCCGATATTTGCCGCCGCCATCGTTGGCGGGCTGGGCAACCCCCTGGGCGCAATTGCGGGCGGCTTTGTCATCGCCTTTAGTGAGGTCACGATCACCTATGCGTGGAAAAAGGTATTGGTGTACCTGATGCCCGAAAGCCTAGAGCCTGACGGGCTCGTGCAACTCATGTCCACCGACTACAAATTTGCGGTCAGTTTTGCGATCTTGATTATCGTGCTGCTGTTTAAACCCACCGGCCTATTCAAGGGGCAATCCGTATGAACCCTGCAGTAAAAAACACGCTTCTCTTTGGTTTTGTTGGCGTTTTGTTGATTTTGACAGGAATTGTGCAGGGCTGGAACTCTGCTCTGTTTATCCTGAACATGGGGCTCGTGTCGGCGATCTTGGCCTTAGGCGTGAACCTGCAATGGGGGTTCGCCGGGCTGTTTAATATCGGGGTCATGGGTTTTGTCGCACTTGGCGGTTTAGCAGCGGTTTTGGTTGGCATGCCACCCGTGGGCGAAGCCTGGGCCGCTGGCGGCTTGCAAGTGTTTGCGGGTCTAGGGCTTGGGGTTGCAACCGTTGTTGGGGCTGTGTTTTTACGCAAAAAACTAACCGGGCGAGCAAAGACGCTTGGGACTGTCGCCATGCTGATCATCGGTTTCTACGTCTACCGTGCCGTGTTTGACGCGGGCGTCGCGGCGGTTGAGGCGGTAAACCCCGCCCTGACCGGGAACCTTGGCGGCATCAACATCTTTGGCCCGCACCGCGATGCTAATGATATGCTGCTGCCCGACTATTTCATCCTTTTGGCGTGGCCGATGGGTGGGCTTTTGGCGGCAGGTGCTGCTTGGATCATCGGGAAAACCGCGCTTGGGCTGCGGTCTGATTATCTGGCGATTGCGACGCTGGGCATTGCCGAAATCATCATCGCCGTCATGAAAAACGAAGATTGGCTGGCGCGCGGCGTCAAAAACGTAAACGGCCTGCCGCGCCCGGTACCTTATGAGGTCACGTTACAAAATGATCCCGGCTTTGTCGCCCGCGCCGCCAGTTTTGGCATGGACCCGGTGACGGCTTCGACGATCTATACCAAGCTGTGTTATTCCGTGCTGTTCGCCACTGTTCTGCTGATCCTGCTTTGGCTCGCGCAAAAGGCGCTCAACAGCCCGTGGGGCCGTATGATGCGCGCGATCCGCGATAATGAGGTCGCGGCTGAAGCAATGGGCAAGAACGTCACTGCCCGGCATTTGCAGATTTTCATACTGGGCTCTGCGATTTGCGGCATCGCAGGCGCGATGATGACCACGCTGGATGGGCAACTGACGCCAACATCTTATCAGCCGCTCCGCTTTACCTTCCTGATTTGGGTGATGGTAATTGTTGGCGGCTCTGGCAATAACTTTGGCTCGGTCCTTGGCGGCCTGCTGATTTGGTGGCTTTGGGTGCAGGTGGAACCGTTGGGGCTTTGGTTGATGAACCTAGCCACCAGCGGCATGGCTGATGGCAGTGCGCTGAAAGAGCATATGATCGAATCTGCGGCCCACATGCGGCTGTTAACGATGGGTGTTGTCTTGCTCTTGGTGCTGCGGTTTAGCCCACGAGGGTTGATCCCTGAACGCTAGCTTGTTCTTTGGCGTAGCATTGATACAACGGGGTCACCCTAATACCCCGAGGATCCCATGGCGCTGATTTTTCGCTGGCTCATCCGGCTTGCAACTGCATCGGTTTTCCTGTGCGTGGCGGCTATTTCATTGGTCTATTACTTTGCGTCGCGGTCATTGCCTGACTACAACGCACAGGCCGATGTTGATGGAATCAGCGAAACGATTGAGATCGTGCGCGACAACGCCAATGTGCCGCATATCTTCGCCGCTAACGATGAAGACGCGTTTTTCGCGCTTGGATATGCCCATGCCCAAGATCGGCTGTGGCAAATGACCATGCTACGCCGCACGGTACAGGGGCGATTGTCCGAACTATTTGGCGAGCGCACCGTTGATATTGATACCGCCATGCGCCGTTATGATCTTTATAACCTCTCTGTTGCCTCTGTCGCAGCGCAAGACGCGCAAACGCTGGACGCGCTGAATGCTTACTCCGCAGGTGTGAACGCGTGGCTGAACGAGGTTAACGCAGGCGCACGCGGGCGTGGTGCGCCAGAAATGTGGTTGTTCAGCCATCCGGTGTCACCTTGGCAACCCGCTGATTCCATTGCGATTATGAAACTGATGGCGCTACAGCTTTCACCGCATCTCGAAAACGAAGTTTTGCGCGCCCGCACATCGCTGTTGATTGATCCCGACCGGCTTGCTGATATCATGCCCGATGACCCCACCAGCGGCATTGCCGCCTTGCCCGCCTTTGCCAGTTTGGTGCCCGGCGTCGCCCCATATAGCCCCGACACGCGCATGGCCGCTGATCCGCTATCGCCCTTTCATCCGCCTGAGCTTGCGGGCGCATCCAATGCTTGGGCCGCCAACGCGTCCCGTTCGGCAACCGGATCGACACTGCTTGCCAATGATCCGCATTTGGGGCTGACTGCGCCGACGATCTGGTATCTCGCACGACTAGAGTTAGAGACAGGCGGTGTAATTGGGGCGACCATTCCGGGGATGCCGCTTGTGCTTTCAGGGCGTGGTGACGGCATCGGCTGGGGGATCACTGCAGCATATGTTGATGACGTTGATATTCTTATCGAAGAGATCAACCCGGATGATCCCACCCAATACCGCGCACCTGATGGCTGGGCGTCATTTCGGTCGCGCGACAGTATCATCAACATCAAAGATGCCCCCGCCATTACGCTACGCTTGCGCTGGACGGCAAATGGCCCTGTCATGCCCGGCAATCAGTTTAACCTTGGTACGATTACGCCGCCGGGGCATGTCACCGCCATCGCGTGGAGCGCACTTTCAGACCGCGATACATCCATTTCAGCGGCGATGGGCATTATGCGCGCGCGCACCGTCAATGAGGCCATTCGCGCAGGCGAAACATTCATCGCACCAGCACTGAACCTGACCATTGCCGATCGCAACAGGATCGCGATGAAAACAATTGGGGCGCTGCCCGCACGTGATGCAAACCACCAAAGCCAAGGACGGTTTCCTTCCTTTGGCTATTTGCCACAAAACCGCTGGCAAGGCCGGTTTGCCTATTCCGACAACCCGATATTCCTAAACCCCGAAGGCGGCATTATCGGCAATACCAACAATAAAACCGTCGACCGACCATTCCCGCATCACCTGTCATTCCTCTGGGGCGACACCCAGCGCATCAACCGTTGGCGGCTGCTCATGCAAGCGCGCGAAGTCCACACACGCGATAGCTTCATCGAGGCACAGCAAGACACCGTCAGTTTTACCGCGCGCACGCTATCGGCGCTCATGGGGGCTGATCTGTGGTTCACCGGCGACGCGGCACCCGAAGGCACCCCTGCGCATAGCCGCCAGATCGCGCTTGATCTATTGTCGGCGTGGAATGGTGAAATGAACGAACATCTGCCAGAACCGTTGATCTATGCCGCTTGGGTCCGTGCCGTCCAGCAACGGCTGGTCCGAGACGAATTAGGTCCGCTCGCGGCCGCCTATACGCATGTTGATCCGGTCTTTATTGAACGCGTGTTCCGCGATATCGACGGGGCTGGCGTCTGGTGCGATGTGATCCAATCCGCGCCGGTGGAAACCTGCACCGATATCGCGCGGCAATCGCTGGATGACGCGATTGTCTGGATCACCGAAAACCACGGCACCGCAATCGAGGCCGTGCGCTGGGGCGATGCCCATGTCGCGACCCATGACCATCCGGTGCTGGGGAAAACGCCACTGTTGCATTGGTTTGTGAACATTCACCAATCGACAAGCGGTGGCGACAACACATTGCAACGCGGCAAAACCTCCGGCGTCGGCCCTGATCCGTTCCAAAACGTGCATGCGGCGGGTTATCGTGGGGTCTATGATTTCGCCGACCCTGACAGTTCCGTTTTCGTGACCGGCACCGGGCAGTCAGGGCATCCGCTATCGCGCTACTACGACAATCTTGGCGAACTATGGCGGCGCGGCGAATACATCCCAATGTCGCTTGATCCTGCCTTGGCCCGGGCAGCGGCCGTCGGGGTAACGGTGCTGACGCCTGCGCCCTAACTAGGCGCGCGTGCGTTACGACATGATTGGCGGCTGTCCGTGAAAATCAATGTATAGATTTTGCAACCGCGGAGGCATGATGCGCCAAGCACTTTCAGCGCGCCGCGCCGGAACCTGCCAAAACAGGTTTTCGACAAGTGAACTATCAATGCACGCCCGAACCTCTGCGCTGCCAGTCCCCCAGTGACCATCAATAAACTCGAAAACATCGCAAATTTTTGCGTCAAAATCTGAAGCGCCCATGCGTGAATTCAGCAAGCGCGCAAGGTCTTCAAACCACAAATGAAGCAGCGGAGCACCCTCTTGGCTCCAAGACTCAGCATGCAATGCATCGGTTGCTTCAGCTATTTCAGCAAAGTTTTCGCAAAAACTTTCTTGTAGCCTACGAACTGTCATCCCACCCCCTTGGCCCGCACCTGAATGGACTAAAGCCGCGCGAACCGTTCGCGTTGTAGCTCTGTCCAGAATACAGTCAGATCATAGCCGGAGTCGGTTTGCACTTCATTGGTCACGATCCCCGCATCGAAAAGCCAAGCGCGTTTGCGGCCCTCTGCAAAGCTGAGCGTGATCTCCGCCTCAGACCGTGGGTCCTTGAGCTTATCGGGGATACGCGCCAAAAGCGCATCCATGCCTTCACCAGTGATCGCGGAGACGGCAAAGAGGTCATCGGTGCGTTCGGCCTGTGTGACCATCGCGTTGTGATCTTCGGGCGAGAGCAAATCAATCTTGTTCCAGACTTCGATCAACGGTGCCTCTTCGGCGACACCAAGGCTTTGCAGGATTGTCATCACATCTTGCGATTGTTCTTCGGTCTGTTCATGGCTGATGTCGCGAACATGCACGATCAGATCGGCGTCTAACACTTCTTCAAGCGTGGCCCGGAATGCGGCGACAAGTTCCGTCGGTAGATCGCTGATGAACCCCACCGTGTCGGACATGATCACCTCATCGCCCGTCGGCAAAACGATCTTGCGCATGGTCGGGTCAAGCGTCGCAAATAACATGTCTTTGGCGAATACTTCCGCCCCGGTCAGACGGTTGAACAGGGTAGATTTTCCAGCGTTGGTATAGCCGACAAGGGCCACAATCGGGAACGGCACCTTTGCGCGCGACGCGCGGTGCAATTCGCGGGTTTTGACGACCTTCGCCAATTGGCGGCGCAAACGGCCCAGCTGTTCATCAATTGCGCGGCGGTCAGCCTCGATCTGGGTTTCACCGGGACCGCCGACAAACCCTAGCCCACCACGTTGGCGTTCAAGGTGGGTCCACGCCCGCACAAGCCGGGTGCGCTGATAGGAAAGCGCGGCCATCTCAACCTGCAACACCCCTTCCGAAGTGCGCGCGCGGTCGCTAAAGATTTCCAAGATCAATCCGGTGCGGTCGAGCAGTTTGACGCCCCAATCTTTTTCAAGGTTGCGTTGCTGCACTGGCGTCACGGGGCCGTCGATCAGGACCAATTCGACGTCATTGGCTTTGAATACGGTCTTGAGCTCTTCGATTTTGCCTTTGCCGAATAGCTTGCCGGGGTGGATTTTTGGCAATCGGACAATATCCGCGCCAACAACGTCCAAATCCGGCAGCGCAGCCGCGAGCGACACGCCCTCTTCAAGCGCGGGGCCAGCGGCACGGCGGGAATGATCGGATTTGAGATCAGGGTGAAGAACCCAAGCCCGGGTGACCGGGCGATCATGTTCGAGCAATGCTATTCTTCGCCTTCATAGAGGCTGATAGGCTGCGACGGCATAATCGTCGAAATCGCGCTTTTATAGACCAGTTGCGCCTGACCATCGCGACGTAACAGCACACAAAAACTATCAAACCAAGTGATAACACCCTGCAGTTTGACGCCATTTACCAAGAATATCGTGACCGGAATTTTGGCCTTACGCACATGATTCAGGAATGCATCTTGCAGATTTGCTTTGTCGGCGGCCATTGTGACACCCTTTTTTTGTTATTGTGGCCACGCAATTGGCCCCCACTGTTATTGTCACTATGTCGTGGTGATCCTTAAGTTTCCAGCCAAAAATCGAAATCAAAATCGATGCGTGTCACCTGCGCCAGATTTCAGGGTTAAACAGCGCAATAATCGCCAATGTTTCAAGCCGTCCCAAGACCATCGCCGTCGCTAGAATGATTTTCGCGCCGTCTGGAATACCTGAATAGGCAATCGGCACTTCGGCTGCGACCGCGGCCAATGGACCCGTGGTTGATAATGCAGATACCGCAAGCACCATTGAGGTTTCGAACTGCACCCCTGTCAGCGACATCAAGGTCATCACAGCCGCAATGCTGAGCGCAAAAAGCATGAAGAAAATCCATGATATATATGCGCCTTGCTTACGGATACGCCGCGCTTCGCGCCCGCCGCCACCAATGGAAGACGGGTGCAAAAGCCGTTCTTGTTCGCGTTCGCTGTGCCGAAAAAGCGCATAAATCCGCAAAAGCTTGACCCCGCCTGCCGTTGTCGCAACGCCGCCCCCGATTAACGCCATACCCGTCAGAAACAGTCCCGGTGTCCGCAGCCCCGACCACCATGTCGCCCCGTCCCAAAAACGCGATTCAAATCCGGTGGTCGTCAAAAACGACGTCACCGTAAACAGCGTCCCCCAAAGCGCGGAAGCGGTCTGCTGTACCGTGACGATAGTCTGTCGATCAGCGGCGGCAATGAAATGGCGCAAAAACAGCCCCGCAGTGACCAGACCAATCAAAACAAGCGCTGTGCGGAATTCAGGGTCGCGGCGCAGCCCGTGGCCACCCTCGCCAATCATCCCTCGGCTAAATGTCAGCCGCGACAAGGCGAATATGAAAAAGCCAAAGATCAGCACCTCGCCCCAAAAACCAGAGCCCGCATAGTATAGGCCGTTGATTGGGGAAATCCCCGACGTCGCCAATGTCGACATCGCATGACACAGCGCAATATATGGCACTTCGCCCATGACAACGAGCCCGAGCCATAGCAAAAATGTCAGTGCGGTATATAGCGGCGCAAGTTTAAGCGTATAACGCACCAACCGTTCCGAAGGATCAGCAATACGTGTGATCTGAGATAGCCCCGCCGCCGCACCTGTGCCAATATTAGCGGTCGCCCGGACTTCGAACCCGCCAAGGTTCATTGGGGCGAAAATGGAAATGGCGGTCACCCAAATCAGCAAGCCGCCAAGCCAGCCAACCAAAGCACGCCATAAATGCAGCGACGGGGTAAGCCGCCCATAGGTGTCATAAAGCGTGGCCCCTGTGGTGGTGAAGCTGGACACCATTTCGAACCAAGCGTTCAGATAGGTCGTGTTCCCGACCGCCTCATAAAACGGCACCGCAAAGATCAACGGGAGCACGGTAAAAGCCGACAAGAGCCCCATCAACTGGCTACGCGCGACATTGGCAGGCGCATAGCCTGCCGTCGCTAGCCCTACAATCAAGGTCAGGATGGAAAACAGGATAAATCCGTAAAAGAACACGCGCATTGCAGTGAAATCTTCGACGACGACACCATGCGCCGCGGGCACCAGCATCGCCAACGCCCCTAGCCCCATCAACACCACAAAAAAAGGAAGCTTAACGATCCAATTCATTAGAAGAAATCAATCGAAACCTGCAACAGGCGCTCGACTTCAGGCACGTCTGGGCTCATGGCGAAGATGGCAATCACATCGCCCTCTTCAATCCGTGTGTCTCCGGTTGGTTTGAGGAATTTACCTTGTTTGATCAGCCCGCCGATCATCGTGCCTTCGGGGAAATCGATTTCTTTGATCAGTTGCCCGGCAATCGGTGAGGTCCCCAAGACCTGCGCCTCGATCACCTCGGCTTCGGCGTCGCCAATCGAATAAACACCGCGTACGCGCCCATGACGGATATGGCGCAAGATTGAGCTCACGGTTGTGGCGCGCGGGTTGATATAGGCGTCAATATTAAGCGGAGTCATCAAGGGCACAAGCGTCGGATCATTGACCAAACAAATCGCCATCGGGCAGCCGAGTTCTTTGGCACGCACAGAGACCAAAATATTCGTCTTATCGTCGTCAGTTACAGCAAGTACGGCATCCGCGGTGCCGATATTGGCTTCTTCAAGCAGCCCGGAATTGAGCCCGTCCCCATGCAACACAATGGTCCGATCCAGCGCGTCGGCGGATTTTTCGGCGATACTGCGGTCTTTCTCGATCACTTTGACGCGGACGCGTTCCGTGCGGGATTCGAGCGCCTGCGCAACTCCCAGACCCACATTCCCTCCGCCAATAATGACGATACGTTCTTGTTTCGAATGGGTTTTACCGAAAATTTCAAGCGTGCGTGTCGCATCTTCGGTGATCGCAAAGATATAGCATTCGTCGCCTGCAAAAATCTGATCGCCCGCTGAAGGCACAAATAGAACGCCATCGCGGCGAATCCCGACGACCACGGCGCGCAGGGTTGAAAACAGGTCAGTCAGTTGGCGCAGCGGCGTGTTGATGACGGGGCAATCCTCATCAATTGTAATCCCCAATAGCTGCGCACGCCCTTCAAGAAAACTTTCCGTGTCAAACGCGGCAGGCGCTGCCAACCGTTGCAACGCGGCCTCGGCGACTTCTTTTTCGGGAGAAATCACAACATCAATCGGTAGGTGATCCCGGCGGTACAGATCTGAATAAATCGCATCAAGATAGCTTTGCGCACGCAATCGCGCGATTTTACGCTGAACCGCAAACACAGAATGGGCCACCTGACAGGTGACCATATTGACCTCATCCGAATGCGTAGCCGCAATAATCATATCGGCATCGCGCGCGCCCGCACGATCCAGCACATCCGGATAGCTTGCGTGCCCAGCAATCCCTTGCACGTCCAATGTATCCGTGGCGCGGCGTACCAGTTCGGGATTGTTATCAACCACGGTTACATCGTTTTTTTCGCCAGATAGATGTCGGGCAATCTGCCAGCCGACCTGACCAGCACCGCAAATGATCACCTTCATTCTGCGTCTTCCTCGACATAGGCAACACGACCACCCGCCTTATTCGACGTGACCACACCCAGCGACTTTAGCTTTCGGTGCAGGGCAGAGCGTTCCATGCCCACAAAAGTTGCCGTGCGGCTAATATTACCGCCAAAGCGGTTAATCTGGGTCAGCAGATATTCGCGTTCAAATAGTTCACGCGCTTCACGCAGTGGCAATGTCGCAAGGCCGCCCGCCAATACGATCCGCCCTTCATCACTGCCACCGCTTTCATCGCCTGTTGGCAATTCGCGCGCAGCGATGTCACCGGAATTATCTCCAAGAATAAGAACACGTTCGACGACATTCTTAAGCTGGCGTACATTGCCCGGCCAAACCATCGTTTGCAGCAACGCGCGGGCATCATCAGCCAGTTTACGAAGGGGCAGACCTTGAGCCTTATTAAAGACCTCGATGAAGTGTTCGGCCAATACTGGGATATCTTCGCGCCGCTCGTCCAAAGATGGCACTGCAATCGGTACAACGTTCAGGCGGTGATACAGTTCCTCGCGGAATGTCCCGGCCTCAATCGCGGCGGGCAGATCGCGGTTGGTACTCGACACCACCCGTAGGTCCACTTGGATCTTATCGGTGCCGCCGACACGCTGGAACCGCTGATCGACCAAGACGCGCAGGATTTTAGACTGCGTGCCCAGTGGCATATCGGCGATTTCGTCGAAATAAATCACGCCACCGTTGGCTTCTTCTAGAAGCCCTGGTTCAACGCCACGCGCGCTGTCTTCGCGCCCAAATAGCACCTCTTCCATTCTGTCAGGTTCAATCGAGGCAGAGTTGACTGTGACAAATGGCGCGCCGGAACGGTTCGAGTGCGCATGAATGTAGCGCGCCGCGATCTCCTTGCCAACGCCCGCAGGACCCGTCAGCATCACCCGCCCGTTCGATTTGGTCACCTTATCAAGCTGCGATTTCAGCAAACGAAACGCCGCACTATCACCAAGCATATCCGCGCCGGCAACATCCCCACGTTTCAGCGCGACGTTTTCTCGGCGCAAGCGGGATGTTTCCATCGCGCGCCGAATAACGACAAGCAACTGATCGATATTAAACGGTTTTTCGATAAAGTCGTAAGCGCCTTGTTTGATCGCTGCGACTGCAATCTCAATATTACCGTGCCCCGAAATGATCACGACGGGAATGTCAGGATTGTCGCGTTTGACGGTTTTGAGGATATCAATCCCGTCCATCCCGCTGTCCTTAAGCCAAATATCAAGGATCATCAGCGCCGGCGGGGCTTTGGCGATTTCGGCCATGCAGGCGTCAGATGTGCCTGCCAGCCGGGTTGTATACCCTTCATCAATCAGAATATCCGAAATCAGTTCCCGGATATCGCGTTCGTCGTCGGTGATTAGAATATCGCCCATGATAGTCCTCATGCTGGTATTTTTATGGCCTGCGTCGCGGCAGGCGTTATTGGTAGGTGGATGATCGCACAGGCGCCTGTATGGTCCTGTCCGTCAAAACTTTCTGCATCAACAAGCGACAGAGTGCCGCCGTGCTCTTCGATGATCTTTTTTACAATCGGCAGGCCAAGCCCAGTGCCCTTGTCGCGGGTTGTAACATAGGGTTCAAACAACCGCGCGCGGTCACTCGGCAGACCAACGCCATTGTCTGAAATGCGTATCTGCACCTGATCGCCCAGATGGGTCATGGCAACATGCACCTCAGGTGCATAACATTCAAGGTTCACTTTTTCCATATATGTTTCAGTTGCTTCTCCGGCGTTTTTAATCAAATTCATTAAGGCTTGGCTGATCATCGTACCGTCCATATCCGTCAGAATGGCGGTTTCGGGCAGTGCCGCAGTAATTTGCACGCCGGGCTGTCCGGCCCTTTGCAATGTGACGGCATCCGCGACCAGTTTCGTAAGATCAGCGACCGCCAATTGCGGCTCAGGCATGCGGGCGAATTTTGAAAAGTCATCCACGATACGGCGCAAATCATTGGTTTGGCGCACAATGACATCCGTCATTTGTTCTAATTTACCCGCGTCATCCCCCAAAGATTTCGCGAATTTCCGCTTGATCCGCTCAGCCGACAATTGGATCGGTGTCAGCGGGTTTTTGATTTCATGTGCAATCCGTCGGGCAACATCGCCCCAGGCGGCCATGCGTTGCGCACTAACAAGATCGGTCACATCATCAAAGGCCACAACATAACCTTCAAGCGCCCCATCTGCGTTGCGCCGCGGTGACATACGCACCAGCAGGCTTTCTTGTTGACCTTTGCGCACAAGGTTCACTTGATCTTGCAGATTATCCGCCCCGCCGCCGCGCAGGCGTCCAAAAAGATCGGCAAATTCGGGGATCGCGACGGGTAACGCGGTTGGGCCTTGATCATCAGGGGCAACCGACAAGAGCCGCTGTGCGGACGGATTCATCATCGTCACACGCCCTTCCGCATCAAGCCCGATCACCCCTGATGTCACCGAACTCAGCACAGAATCGAACAGGCGGCGACGCTGTTCGGTCATGCGGTTGGTTTCCAGCAATTCGTCGCGCTGCCCCTTTAGCTGTCCGGTCATCTGGTTAAAATACCGCCCAAGCTGCGCGATTTCATCATCGCCATCGTCTTCGATTACGCGGACATCCAGATCCCCCGATCCTACACGGCGCGAAGCCGACACGAGCCGCCCAATCGGGCGTGACAGGCGTTCTGCGAACCAAAGCCCCGCCCAGATCGCGGCCAAAATCAAAATCACCGCGAACCCAAGATAAAAAAGCCCAAACTGAAACAGCATTTTACCGCGCTCAGAGGCTAAAAGTTCATACTGCTCAACAGTTTGGGTCGTATCATTCAGCAAAGACAACACATTCCCATCCACGTTACGCGTCACGTAAAGATAGCGATTGCGAAAGGTTGAAAGCGTCACGAGCGCCCGAAATTCGTTGTTTTGTGCATCCTCGATAAGGATCAGCCCCTCAGCATCCGCGCGTGTGAAATCCTCTGCACTTGGGGGTTCATAATCAAAATCATAGGAATTTGCCCCGCGCGCTTTGATCTCACCTGCGCCGTCGATGACAAAGGATTCGGTCAGCGACCGTTCGATTTGCGCTTCAACCTCTCCCAATGCACGGCGCACTTCGCCATCATCCATAAACAGATTGGCCTGCCGTTCACGGTTCAAATAGCCCGCCAGCCCACGCGCATCGCGCGAGAGTTCTTGGCGGTGCTCGGCCTCATAGGCCTGTGCAGTAGTTAAGGATGTCCGCAACACGTTGCCCACAGGCTCCGAAAACATCCCGTCGAGCGCGACAGAAATCAGCAGCACCGAAAATACCGCCACCAGCACGGTCGGAATCAACGCCCAAGCGGCAAACACCCCAGTCAGACGAAAGTGCAGCCGCGACCCTGCAGATTTTGCACGCCGCGCAGCAACCATGCGTGCAACTTGGCGCATCACGATGGCCATAACAATCAGGACATAAACCAAATCGACCAGCAGGATCGCCCGCAGCTGCGCCGATGAAGCGCCCTGCCCCAATGGCCCAATCACAACGTAGGTCAAGATCGCAAGCACCGGCCCCGCGACAACTAAGGCCCCGGTCACCAAGCTTTGCACGTGCCGTCTGCGCTGCCAGCGCGAAAACTGCATCAAGTTAGAGGCCCAAAAGGTACGCCGCACGTTTCGGTCTCGATCTTTCTTAGGGTGGGTTAGCCCCACGTTACCGCCGGTATCCGTGGCCTCCCTGCATCATTGACGCAGAACGGTCACGGTTCTGTTGCGGTTTTACATCAATTTGCGGCGGCGTGTCACGCGAATATCAAGGTCAGTAATCTTCTTGCGCAAAGTATTGCGGTTAATGCCAAGTAAATCGGCGCATTTGGCCTGATTTCCGCCCGTCGCATCGAGGGCAATCTCGATCAGAGGCCCTTCGACCTCTTTTAGGATACGGTTGTAAAGCCCCGGCGCGGGTAGAACCCCGCCGTGCAGGTCAAAGTAGCGGCGCAAATGTTTGGCGACACTGACCGACAACTTTTCGCCCTCGCCACCAGAACGCAGCGGCTCAATCGCGGGCTGATTGCCGAGCACCGTTTCGACTTCGGCGCGCGAAATTTCTTCCTCGGCTGCGGTAAATACCAATCGGCGCACCGCATTTTCGAGCTGGCGGACGTTTCCGGGCCAGCTATAGGCGCGCACCAATTCAAGCGCCGCATCGCCAAAACGCCGCAAGGGCGCACCGTCACGTTCAGAACGCGCGAGGAAATGCTCTGCCAGCAGCGGAATATCATCAACACGTTCACGCAGGGACGGGACATCAACGGTAACGCCGCCTAGACGGTAAAACAGATCCTCACGGAACTGGCCTTCTTCCATGCGGGACATCAGATCGGTTTGTGATGTGGCCATGATGCGCGGTGCGTTATCGCCAAGCGCATCCAACATACGCACAATACGACCTTGGGCCTCTTCGGACAGATCGCTGACCTCATCAAATAAAATCGTGCCGCCTTTTGCACGACTGAGTACGGCAGAGGGGCCGTCCATACCTTCAAGATCGCTGGCAGACACCACAACAAACGGCAGGCTGCGCCGATCTGAAAAGTCATGTACCGCGCGCGCAATCAACGATTTCCCCGTACCGCTTTCGCCCGTGATCAACACCGGCAACTGCGTATTCATCACCCGCGCAACCAGCCGGTAAAGCGATTGCATCACCGGGGTGCGGCCCACAAGTGGCAGATCGCCCGCCTCTTCTGTAGCCCCTGCATCGGCAGTGCGGGCTTGCGGCGCGCGGCGTTTCACTTCAAGCGCGCGGGCGGCGCGCTTCATCAGATCGGGCAGGTCAAAAGGTTTTGGCAGATAGTCATATGCGTCCGCTTCAGCGGCCTGAATCGCGGTCATAATCGTGTTCTGCGCCGATATCACAATCACCGGCAACCCGGGACGCGCGGCGGCGATTTTGGGCAATTGATCAAGCCCGTTGCCGTCAGGCATCACCACATCAGAGATCACAAGATCGCCTTTGCCTTCATCCACCCATCGCATCAAAGTGACCAGCGATGATGTCGCGTGGACCTTACACCCCGCCCGTGTGAGCGCTTGGGTAAGCACCGTGCGGATTGTCCGGTCATCATCTGCAACAAGAACGGTACCGTCCATTAGTTTTCTCCTACTTCGCTGTCTTTAGGTGCCAGGGGCAATGAAATGCGAAACACCGTGCGGCCCGGGGCGCTATCAACAGAAATCCAGCCCCCGACATCACCGATCAACTTGGACACAAGCGCAAGGCCCAGTCCGGTTCCGTTTTCTTTACCCGAGACAAAGGGTTCAAAAATGTCATTTGCAATGGCGGGCGGCAGGCCCGGTCCATCATCGATGATCTCAATTTGCAGCGGCAGTCGCGCCTGCGTGCCGTCAGCCCGCCGCACCCGCAATGAGGTGTCATAAAAACTGTGCAGGCGGATGGTTCCGCCTTCTTTGTTTGCTTCGGCCGCGTTCTTGAGAAGGTTCAAGAAGACTTGCAATAGCTGGTCTCCATCGGCCAAAGTTTGCGGCAGTGAGGGATCATAATCTTCAACGAACAGCATATGCGCGCCAAATCCGACAGAAGCCGATTGCCGCGCGCGGTCCAGAATATCGTGAATATTTACGGACTTAAGAAGCGGCGGCCGCAGGTTCCCGAACTGTTCAACCTGCTCAAGCAACTTCACGATCCGGCGGCTTTCCTCGACAATCAGATCGGTCATTTCCTGATCTTCGCTGCTCAGCCCCATCGACAAAAGCTGTGCGGCGCCTGTGATCCCCGCAAGCGGGTTCTTGATTTCATGGGCCAGCATTTCGGCCATACCAATGGCCGATTTCGCAGCTTTTTCAGAAGAATGGTGCTGATTCATGCGGCTCGCGATTTCACGCGGGCTGATCATGACGATCATCATTTCATCACTGCCTTGGAGCGGCGCGAACTGCACATTACAAGTCAGCGGCGCGCGTTCGCCGCTGCCCACATCCACGTCATTGACAAACAGTGACGACCGATGTGCACGGGCGCGTGCAAAAGGCCCCTCAAGCGGCGCATCAATCATCACCTTTTCCCACAACCGCTGACCTGACAGCGATTTTGACGACATATTTAGGAAGCTTTCAGCGGCGGCATTGCTTGAGATGATCAAATCATCCTTGTCGAGCATCAAAGCAGGTACGGGGAGAGACGCCCAAAGCGCTGTATCAAGTATCATGCGGCCACCTTTTGGGTCAAAGCATCGGGAAGATCGCGCAGCACATCGCGCGGGTGAGCATGGGTCAATATTGCTTTGCGCAAGACCGAGTTCGTTTGGGCGTCGTCCATGTACCAGCCCAAATGTTTGCGTGAAACGCGCCGCCCAAGATCTGTGCCGTAAAACGACAACATTGCCTCGTAATGTGTGCTGATCATCGCGACCAATGCCGCCCCTGATGGCACCTGCACATTTGGCCCGCCATGCAGGGCTTGCGCAACTTGCGCCAGCGCCCAAGGGCGCCCCTGTGCACCGCGCCCGATCATCACACCATCCGCACCAGAAAGCGCCAACGCGCGGCGCGCGCTTGTGGCATCAACGATATCGCCATTTGCAATAACTGGAATGTCGACCGCGTCTTTTATCTTCGCAATAGCCGCCCAATCGGCTGACCCTTTGTAAAACTGACAGCGCGTGCGCCCATGAATTGTCACCAATTTGATGCCAGCACCTTCGGCGCGTTTTGCCACTTCGGCCGCATTCAAACTGTCATCATCCCAACCCAGCCGCGTCTTCAGCGTGACAGGGATATCGACTGCCGCAACAACCGCCTCGATCAAGGAAAGCGCGTGATCGGGCGTGCGCAACAGCGCCGAGCCTGAATAACCGTTTGTGACCTTTTTGGCAGGGCAACCCATGTTGATGTCGATCATCGCCGCGCCGTTGTCTTGGATCATGCGCGCGGCTTCACCCATCCAATAGGCATCGCGTCCGGCAATTTGTACCGCTGTGCCCTCTTGGTCATAGCCCAGTTCGGCGCGTTCACGCACACCGGGTTTTGCCTGCACCATTTCCTGACTGGCGACCATTTCGCTCACCACCCATCCCGCACCAAAAGACGCCACAAGCTGCCGAAACGGCAGATCTGTGATCCCCGCAAGCGGCGCAAGCGCAACGGGTGGCTGCAAAGCCACATTGTCCAATCGAAGAGAATCGTCGTTTGCCAAAGGAACAGTCATTCGCCTAATGGGTGAGCAATACGCATGACCTATGCCGAAATAACTGTTTTCACAACGAAACGCCCAGTAACATTTTCAGAAAAAATGGCATATGCACAAAAATTAAGCACACGCCCGGGCAAACTGGCGAATTGCGCCGCAGCCGTGGGCGGCATAAACCTGTCCACAGCAAGGGACAAAGCACGATGACAACAACCGCAATAATTGTTGCTGCCGGACGCGGCACACGCGCAGGCGGCGATACCCCCAAACAATGGCAAAAGCTGCGCGGGAAAACGATCGCTGCGCGCGCCATGCGGCCCTTTGCCGACCACCCGGCAATCACGCAGCTGATCCTTGTGGTGCACCCGGATGACGCGCCCAGCCTTTGGGCTGATACCCCCGCAGCAACCGTCGTAGCGGGCGGGGCAACCCGGCAAGAATCGGTGCTTGCGGGGCTCAATGCAGCCAAGGGTGCCACACAAGTACTGATCCATGACGCCGCCCGGCCAATGCTGCGCACGGCGGTCATTGACGCTGTGCTGAAAGTTCTTGACCACCATCCGGGCGCGGCCCCAGCGATCCCGGTCACTGATACGCTGTGGCATGGGGCGGATGATACCGTCATTGGCACACAAGACCGCGCGGACCTCTACCGCGCGCAAACCCCGCAAGGGTTCCACCGCGCGCCACTGCTTGCCGCGCATCTTGCCTGCAAAACAGAAGCAACCGATGACGTGACCGTCGCACGCGCCGCAGGCATGCATGTTGCGATTGTGGCGGGTGACGAGGACAATATAAAGATTACAACGCCCGGCGATTTCGCACGCGCAGAACAACAGATGGGGTCAAATATGGATATCAGATGCGGCAATGGCTATGATGTGCACCGGTTTGGACCGGGTGATCATGTCTGGCTGTGCGGGGTCAAAGTCCCATTTGAACGGAGCCTGCAAGGCCATTCGGACGCCGACGTCGGCATGCATGCAGTCACGGATGCGATTTACGGCGCGCTTGGCATGGGCGATATCGGCCAACATTTTCCGCCATCTGACCCGCAATGGAAAGGCGCCGAAAGCCATATTTTCCTGAGCCACGCTGTCGCACTGGCCGCAGAGAATGGTTACGGGATCAGCAACATCGATTGTACATTGGTCTGCGAATTCCCCAAAATCGGCCCACATCAACCCGCGATGAAGGCCGCGCTTGCGCAAATCTTGGGGCTTGGCGCGGACCGGATCAGCGTCAAGGCGACCACATCTGAACGGCTTGGCTTTACAGGCCGCGGCGAAGGGATCGCCGCACTCGCAACTGCAACATTGGTGAAACCATGACCCATCTGATCGCAACCTTCTTTTATGTCGGCCATATCCGCCCCGCGCCGGGCACATGGGGGTCGCTTGCCGCCCTGCCCGCCGGATGGGCTATTTACATGCTTGCGGGCCCTTGGGGGCTGATTGCGGGCATCGTCGTGTCATATGTGTTGGGCGTTTGGGCGACCCGCGTCGAAACCCAAGGCAAAGACGATCACGACCCCTCTGAGATTGTCATTGACGAAGTTTGCGGCCAATGGATCGCCTTGCTGCCGCTTGCCTTTGGCGCGGCGAATAATGGCATTGCAATCACGGCACTTTGGCCGGGCTGGATCGCGGCCTTTGCGCTGTTTCGGCTGTTTGACATCACCAAATGGGGGCCCGTCGGCTGGGCTGACCGGATGCACGGGCCGACAGGCGTGATGCTGGATGATGTGATCGCGGGGGTCTTCGCCGCAATCGGCGTGGTGGCACTTGCCGCGGCCTACCACCTATCATGACCGACCTCGTCCAGCGCATTCTCGCATCTGCACGCGCCAAAGGCGTGATGATCAGCACCGCCGAAAGCTGCACAGGCGGCATGGTATCCGCCGCGCTCACAGATATTGCAGGCAGCTCTGCCGTGTTTGAACGGGGATTCGTCACCTATACAAACACAGCCAAAATGCAGATGTTGGGAGTGCGTAAGGCTAGCCTTGATGCCTACGGCGCCGTATCCGAACAGATCGCGCGCGAAATGGCTTTGGGTGCAATCGCCCATGCGGAAGCGCAAATCGCCGTGTCGGTCACTGGGATCGCAGGCCCCGGCGGATCAGACCATAAGCCCGAAGGGCGCGTTTGCTTTGGGATTACCTCCGGCGAACATTGCCAGACTGAAACGGTTGAGTTCGGCGCGCTGGGACGGGCAAATGTGCGTCAGGCTGCCTGCGACCATGCCTTGGGTCTTCTGCTGTCAACAATAGACGCCAGCCCTTAGGGATGTAGCGCGAAAAAGCCGAGCGCTTCTTGGGTCGCATTAATCGAGCTCGGTTCGCGCTGTGTTCGCCGCCCACCCGGCCATACATGCCCACCGCCATCTATGCGGATCAAGACGACTACAGGCTTATTGTTCCCATCAATATACTGATGCCGCCAGACCACCCCAGAACGCATTTCGACCTCTTGCATATGACGTCCAAAGGCAGCTGCAAAGCGCCTGATCACATCTGCAACTGCCGAAAACTCTGTACCATTGCGCGTATTTACGCCCTCGCCACCGTTAAACGGCACGTTCTGATCCGCCGTGCCATGGATCACAAGCAACGGCACGGCGTCGCGCAAACGCGCTGTGGCGTCAAAACTGCCTGCAACGCCGACCACTGCTGCAACCCGTTGAGAACGACGCGCGGCATAGTATTCTGCCATCATGCTGCCATTGGACATGCCTGTCATATAAACGCGTTCAGCATTAAGCCCAAAACGGGCGCCAGCGTCATCGATCACACGGTCTAAAAAGGCCAAATCATCAACGTTATTACGTGCCGCAGCCCCACAGCAGTAACCAACATTCCATGTGTTGATCGCACCGGTCCCCGCAGGGTAGATCACAGCATAACCCAGTCGCAGCGCGGCATCACTCAACCGGGTACTGCGCGCAAATTGATGCGGACCGCCGCCGCCGCCATGCAAACCAACAATCACACGCGGGGCCGTGACATCATCGGGCAAATCGATCCGGTAATATCGGCCATCTGAAAATCGGACAGTCTCAGCGACGACCTGAAATGGGATCAATAGCAGAAGTAAAACAGAAAACAGGCGCATAGAAATATCCGGATATAGACTAACTCACAGTTAAACGCGCGTGCCCCATATTTCCGTCGTTTTAACCAGTTTGCGGCCCGTACAAATCGGCGGCACGGTGTTCAAATGCACGTACAACACGCTGCATGGCCTCATTAAAAAACATGCCAGCCGCGCCTTGCAGCAGGCGGTTTTTGAACTCGAAATCCACTTCAAACGATACTTCACAGCCCCCGTCGACATCGCGAAATACCCATTGGCTTTCGAGGTGTTTGAACGGGCCATCCAAATAGGCCGTGTCGATTTTCTGCGCCTCTGGCCAAAGTGTGACCTGACTCAAAAAAGTTTCGCGAAACACTTTGAACGAAATCACCAAATCCGCCAGCATCACCTGCTTTTCGCCGTGGTCATCGATGCTGCGCACCCGCGCGGCAGCCGTCCACGGCAGGAATTTCGAATAGTTCGCGACATCCGCAACCAGATCATACATCTGCTTGGCCGTGTACGGCAGTGTCTTTGTTTCTGAATGGCTCGGCATGAGGCGTCTTTCGCAGGTGACTTCGCGCTCTGATGTCGTAAACTAGCGCCGAAATTGCAACCCTTGTCTAAGTCAGAGTCCCCTATGCCGCACCGCCCCTACGAAATCGACGTGATGATCAGTGCCAAAGCCATCGCCGCGCGCATCGAAGACCTCGCCCGCGAGATTGGCCGCGAATTTGCCGATACCGACAAATTGGTCGTGGTCGGGCTGCTGCGTGGGTCATTTGTATTTATCGCCGATCTTGTGCGCGAGCTTGATATGCCTGTTGAGGTCGATTTTCTTGAGGCCTCATCCTATGGTGATGGGATGGAAAGCAGCCGCGAAGTGCGTATCTTGAAAGATCTGCGCGGCCAGATCGAAGGCCGCGATGTGCTGGTTGTCGAAGATATCGTCGATACGGGCCATACGCTGAAACATGTGACCGAATTTCTGCAAACGCGGAACCCTGCTAAAATGCGCTGCATCGCCCTGCTTGATAAACCCGCGCGGCGCGAAGTTGACTTTAAGGCCGACCTCATCGGCTTTGAAATCCCAGATGAATTTGTTGTCGGCTACGGCATTGATTTTGCGCAACGCAATCGCAATCTGCCATTCATCGGCAAGGTGCGATTCACCGATCCCGCATGAATATCCGCTGGCTTATACGCGCGAAACGCATGGCCGAACGGCCCCCATCAGAGACAAAATTCTGGCTCGTCGTCGGCATTATTGTGTTTTGCGCCCTGCTCTACGGGATCGAGCAATTCTTTGGCTGGCCAGAATGGCTCACCCCGAATGAAGGCCACCAGAGGCGCGCGATTCCGACGCTCTAGGCCCCGAATTTTGCCAGTCGTGCAGCCCGCAATTGCGCAAAATCATCGCCCGCATGGTAGGATGACCGTGTGAGTGGGGTCGCAGAGACCATCAAGAAGCCTTTGCCGTAGGCCGCCTTTTCATAGGATTCGAATTCCTCGGGCGTGACAAAGCGGTCCACCGCATGGTGCTTTGGTGTTGGTTGCAGATATTGGCCGATTGTCAGAAAATCGATGTCGGCCGCGCGCATATCTTCCATGACCTGCACGACGGCTTGGCGGTCTTCGCCCAGACCAACCATGATACCCGACTTGGTGAACATCGTCGGGTCCAGCTCCTTCACCCGCTGCAACAGACGCAATGAATGGAAATAACGCGCGCCGGGGCGCACTTCGGGATAGAGGCCCGGAACCGTTTCAAGATTGTGATTAAACACGTCAGGGCGCGCTTTGACTACAATTTCAAGAACTTCTGGGGCGCAGCGAATAAAGTCGGGCGTCAGAATTTCGATTGTCGTGTTCGGCGACTGGCGGCGCACCGCGCGGATGGTCTGCGCAAAATGCTCTGCACCGCCGTCTTCGACATCATCGCGGTCCACCGATGTGATCACAACGTGTTTCAGGCCCAGCTTTTTGACAGCATCCGCAACGCGACCCGGTTCAAACACGTCCAAAGCTTCAGGCGGTTTCCCCGTCGCGATATTGCAGAATGTGCAGGCGCGCGTACAGACCTCGCCCATGATCATCATTGTGGCATGGCCCTGCGACCAGCATTCACCAACATTGGGACAGCCCGCCTCTTCGCAGACAGTGACCAACTTATTTTCACGCATGATATCACGGGTTTGTTTGTACCCGTCAGACGTTGGCGCTTTCACCCTGATCCAGTTTGGTTTTTTCGGCTGCGCGGAATCCGGGCGGCGCTGCTTTTCGGGGTGGCGCTGCGCTGGGATTTTCAGATCACGAGTGGTCATGGCGGTCTCCGCTTATTTGACTGATTATTTAGCGATGACTGCCATGATTGTCCAACGCTGAAAGGCAAGACATGCCGGGCCTGCATCTGGCGCATAGTGGCTAGCCAATCAGCGGTCCGAATTTTCCACCCGTTGTTTCATAATGGCGCTGCAACCTTTCAAGTGCGATACGCAGGACAATCTTACCAGAACGGGCCGACCAACCCATTGACTTTTCTGTCTGTTCTAAGCCCTCAAGAAAACAGCAACATTGCAAAACGATATCACCAAGGCCCGGCCCAAGATCACCCAAAGCGGCGCGGACGCGTTTGCGCGCATCATCAACGGGTTCCGATTCCCCCATAATATCCTCCCATTTTGTGATCGGCTCACCAGAAAGCTGCGCAAGTTCAAAATCCTCGCGTAACCGCTCCCCGACAACGACCAACGCGCGGTCCAAAAACGGGCTGCCGGCGCGATCTTTGCGACGCGCAAGGCCGACCAGCGGGCTTTCCGTCCCGTGATAGCGACGGGTGCGGCGCGATCCGCCATCAATTGCATCCAAATCCCAAGCGGCTTCGGCCTCTGGATCACCACGGCTGTGGCCCAGACCATGCGCGCGGTTTTCATCCTCGGCGGTCAGGCGACGCAGGGCGGCGCGCCCGGTATTGGTGATGAAATACCGCGCGACCCGATTGTCCGGGTCCGGGCAGGTGATCCAATCCTTGAGCGCCATCGCCTGCGCAATTTCGCGGTCCACGACGGCTGTACGCAATTGGTCGTCATGCCCTGCAGCCCGCACAACCACAGCGGTCTCCATTTCACGCGCCACTGCCAAGACGGCACCCGGTTCGCACAGGCGTCGCAAAATGCGTTTGGCCTCTTGGTCAATGCGCCGCTGCGTTAGCTCTTCGTTTGGATCCGGGCGGTCTTGTTTTCGATGTGTTATCATTTCCTTACTTCCCCAGTTTTTTGTGTTTTTTTCCGTTCCAACCTGATCAGAAAGCGCATCAAGTGCCGCATCGATCAGCGGATCATCGCGGCGCCCTTCAAAACGGCGCACCTGCCGCAAAACAGTTGACGGGTGACATGCACTTTCACGCGCAACCGCCCGTATCGACAAACCTTTTTGAGTATGAGCTAAATAATTGCGTGCCGCATTCGGCACCCAAACCGGGAACCTCTCGGACCGCAGCGGTCCCTTTTGAGCAGTCATCTTCACGCGTCCTCTTTCGCAGGTTTCAATGCACCAGCACAAAGCCCAGACACCCTACAAGCACATTGAGAAATCAACCTATGAGTGCTTGGTTACCTAAGTGTTAACGGCCCTGTTGGCCCGTCAACTATTCTTGCCAAAAGATAAACAAACCTGACCCAAGCGTTCTTAACTAACCAGCTTCCCGCAACACCCGGTCCAGCCGTGCCATGGTTGGGCGACTCGACACGAAGCGTTGAAAGGGAAAAATATGCTGGATTTGGACACACGGATCGCAGGGCTCAAACGGCCAACACTGCTTGCACGGGCGGCACGCTTTGGCGTGGATGACTACCGGCGCGATGTGCATTTGCACCGTATTTTGGGGGCGGGCCACCTGCCCCGACACGCCGAAGCAATTATGCGCTTGCTCGATATCGAGGCAGGCTTCAATACCCAACGTGTTGCGCGAGATGGCGATTACCGCATTGCGCAACATGTCGATGTGTTAATTGCTATCGCGGGTGAAGCGCAACTGATGCGCGCCACCCGCCTGCGGCTTGTCACGCCCTAGCCAAAGGCGTCGGGCATGCTGGCTTTTTTATCGGCCACATAGGTACGTAGCTTGGCCTCGATTTCAGGATCAAGCGCGGGTTGTTGATAGGTATCAATCATCTTCTTGACCCGCGCCGAGGCAAGCGTTTGCGTGTCGCGCGCGCCTTCTTCGTCCCAGGTCTCAAATGGTTTATAATCAAGCAGATCGGTCCGCCAGAAGGCATCCTTAAAATTGGCTTGCGTATGCGCACATCCCAAATAGTGACCGCCCGGCCCAACCTCTGCGATCGCGTCCATCGCTTGGCCGTTCTCGGACATATCCACGCCTTTTGCAAAATGATGCAAAGTGCCTAGCTGATCCGCATCCATCACGAATTTCTCAAAAGAGGCCACCATGCCCCCTTCGAGCCAACCGCATGCGTGCAACATGAAGTTAACACCAGACAAAAGCCCCATTTTCAAGCTGCTTGCGGTTTCATAGCCTGCTTGCGCGTCGGGGAGCTTGGATCCGCAGAATGACCCGGCTGACCGATACGGCAGCCCCATACGGCGGGCCAATTGCCCGGCCCCATAGGTGATATGTTCGGCCTCCGGCGTGCCGAATGTCGGCGCACCAGAGTTCATGTCGATAGATGTCACCATCGTGCCGAAAATCACCGGCGCACCGGGACGAACCAACTGCGAATAGGCAACGCCAGCAAGCACTTCGGCCAGGGTTTGCGTCAACGTACCCGCGACAGAAACCGGGGCCATCGCACCACCCACAATGAAGGGGCTGATGATCGCGGCCTGATTGTTGGCGGCGTAAATCTCAAGCGCGCCCATCATCGTGCTGTCAAATGTCAGTGGCGAGTTGATATTGATCAGCGAGGTCATCACTGTGTTTTCTTGGACGAATTCTTTACCGAATAGGATTTCGCACATTTCAACGGAATCTTGCGCGCGCACAGGTTCGGTCACGGCCCCCATGAACGGCTTATCGCTATAGACCATATGCGCCAGCAACATATCAAGATGCCGCTTATTCACTGCAATATCAGTCGGTTCGCACACCGTACCGCCAGAATGATGTAGCCATTTCGACATATAGCCAAGCTTCACGAACTTTTCAAAATCAGCAATCGTCGCATAGCGCCGTCCGCCTTCAGCGTCCCGCACAAATGGTGGGCCATAAACTGGGGCAAGTACAAGATTGTCACCACCAACAACAACATTGCGTTCAGGGTTGCGGGCGTGTTGAGTGAATTTTGATGGCGCCGTCGCACATAGCTTGCGGGCCAGCCCACGCGGGATTCGCACACGTTCGCCATCTATTTGTGCACCCGCGGCCCTCCAGCGTTCCAGCGCAGCGGGGTTATCGACAAAGTTCACCCCGATTTCGGCCAAGACGGTTTCGGCATTCGCCTCAATGACTTGCAGTGCCTCTTCGGTCAGCACTTCGTAGTTGGGGACATTGCGTTCGATATACTTCGCGGTCTCAATGCTGACGGCCGTACGTTCGGCCCGGCGCGCAGCCCCGCCACCACCGCGCGCGCGGCGTCCTGATTTGACTGGTGCATCTGACATGACGGTGTCCCCTTTGACATTGTTCCGTCCGTTTTATCGCTCCGCGCACCTGCACCTTGCAATTTTTGCGCCGTTTTTGACCTGAAAACGACATCGACGAATGAATCCCATTTTACAAAGCCCAGAATGCCCGCGCCCTCTTGCACAAATTCCAGACTGGCATTACCGAAGCGCCATGGAAAACAGCACCCACGAACGCCTTCTCATCATTGATTTTGGCAGCCAGGTAACGCAGCTGATTGCGCGTCGCCTGCGCGAATTGAGCGTCTATTGTGAAATTCACCCTTACCAATTGGTGACGGACGCATTCTTGGCCGAGTTCGCGCCAAAGGCGGTGATCTTGTCAGGTGGCCCCGACAGCGTAACTCGCGAAGGATCGCCCCGCGCACCGCAGTCTGTCTTTGATCTGGGCGTGCCGATCCTTGGCATTTGCTACGGCCAGCAAACAATGATGACCCAATTGGGCGGCAAGGTCGAAAGCGGCCATGGTACCGCGGAATTTGGCCGTGCTTTTGTAACGCCAAAAGAACCGCTCGATTTATTGCAAGGTTGGTTCGCCACTGACAAAGAACAAGTCTGGATGAGCCACGGCGACCACGTGTCTGAAATCGCACCGGGTTTTGACGTTTACGGGACATCGCCTAACGCCCCATTCGCGGTGACCGCCGATGTGTCACGCCATTTCTATGCAGTGCAGTTCCACCCCGAGGTCCACCACACCCCCAACGGCGCAAAACTGTACGAAAACTTTGTACGGATCGCAAGGTTTAGCGGTGACTGGACGATGGGCGCCTACCGCGAACAAGCGATTGCGGCAATCAAAGAACAAGTCGGCGACAAAAATGTTATCTGCGCGCTTTCGGGTGGCGTTGATAGTTCGGTTGCTGCGGCGCTACTGCACGAAGCCATCGGCGATCAGCTCACTTGTGTATTTGTTGACCACGGTTTGCTGCGCCTGAATGAGGCCGAAGAAGTCGTCAGCATGTTCCGTGATCACATGAACCTCAAGGTTATTCACGCGGATGAAACTGAGCTTTTCTTAGGCGAACTTGATGGGCAATCTGACCCAGAAACCAAACGCAAGATCATCGGCAAGCTGTTCATTGATGTGTTTCAGAAATACGCCAATGAAATCGAAGGGGCAGAATTCTTGGCTCAAGGGACGCTTTACCCTGATGTCATTGAATCTGTGTCCTTTTCTGGCGGCCCTTCGGTCACAATCAAATCGCACCACAATGTCGGCGGCCTACCCGAGAAAATGGGCTTGAAACTGGTCGAACCTCTACGTGAGTTGTTCAAAGACGAGGTACGCGCGCTTGGTGTCGAACTTGGGCTACCACCAAGCTTTATCGGGCGGCACCCCTTCCCTGGTCCGGGTCTTGCGATCCGCTGCCCCGGCGAGATCACGCGCGAAAAACTGGAAATCCTACGCAAAGCCGACGCTGTCTATATCGACCAAATCCGCAAACACGGGCTTTACGACGATATTTGGCAGGCGTTTGTGGCGATCTTGCCGGTGCGCACCGTGGGTGTGATGGGTGATGGCCGGACGTATGATTTCGCTTGTGCGCTGCGCGCAGTGACATCGGTAGATGGGATGACGGCAGACTATTACCCGTTCACCCATGAATTCCTTGGTGAAACCGCGACGCGGATCATCAATGAAGTCCAAGGCATCAACCGCGTGACCTATGACATCACGTCAAAACCCCCCGGTACAATCGAATGGGAATAACGGGCAAAGCAGGTAACGTTCGTCTGACGGGCACGATTGCTATTCCGGCGGACCAACTTGAACAGTTGGTCCCGCTTTTGGAGCAGCACATCGCATTAACCCGCGCAGAACCAGGCTGCCTGCATTTCGAGGTCATCCAAGACGCCGAAACACCCGAATTATTCCATGTCAGCGAATTATTCACCGATGAAGCGGCCTTTGCGGCCCATCAGGCGAATGGTGCAGCGCGCCCATGGGGTCCGGCCAGCAAAGACCTCGTCCGTGATTTTCACAAAGAAACGCTTTAGACGGCTTGCAATTTCGACAAGACCCGGCGCAACTGGCGGCATGAACAACACCCTCAAAGCTGGGCTGTGGATGCTTGCCGCCATTGGCTCTTTTACCAGCATGGCGGTCGCGGGCCGTGCGGTCAGCGGCGATCTTGATACCTTTGAAATCATGCTGTTTCGGAGCGTGACCGGCATTATTTTGGTGCTACTGGTCGCTGGCTTTTCCGGAAATTTGGGTCAAATCACGCGCAATCGGTTCGGCCTGCATCTTGTACGGAACCTGTGCCATTTCACAGGGCAGAACCTTTGGTTTTTTGCGATTGCAACCATTCCATTGGCGCAAGTGTTCGCGCTTGAATTCACGACCCCTATCTGGGTTATTTTGCTGTCACCGCTTGTCTTGCGCGATAAGCTGACCCCGATTGGCCTGCTGAGCGCATTCATTGGCTTTCTTGGCGTGTTGATCGTCACGCGTCCCGACACGGCCACGCTTAGCCCTGGTTTGATTGCTGCCGCAATCTGCGCGATCTTCTTTGCGCTGACTGCGATTTTCACGCGCAAACTAACAATGACCGAACCAATTACCGCCATCATGTTTTACCTGACAATAAGCCAAGCGGTATTCGGTTTGCTTTGCGCGGGGTATGACGGCGACATCACCCTGCCCTCCGGGGCCGGCATTCCACTTGTTATCGTGATTGGGTTTACCGGGCTCTTTGCGCATTTCTGTCTGACCACCGCGCTTAGTCTTGCGCCGCCCAGTATCGTGATGCCGTTTGATTTTATCAGGCTTCCGACAATCGCAATTGTGGGCATGATCCTATATGGTGAGCCATTGGAATTGCTGGTTTTTGTCGGGGCTGTGCTCATCTTTGGCGCCAATTATCTGAACATCAACTACGGCACACGTACAGTTGATTGCGACCAAAAATAACTAAACCGTTCAGTTTATTGCAATTTTATGACGTCACGTATAGAAGTAGAACGTGACGTTGCGTCAAGAATTGACGCAAACGTTACCCACTCCTTAGGGTCGATCCACGAGGAGATTCATGACAGGGATGAGGACATGAAAAACGCTATTACAGCAAGCGCAACGCTGCTGCTGACAACGACAATCGCAAACGCCGGTGGGATTGATCGCACCGGAAATCCGTATTCGGTTTTATTTGAGGAAGGGAACTACGTGCAGCTTTCGTTTAGCGCTGCCATGCCCGATGTATCAGGTGATTACCCAGCCGTCCCTTTTGGCGGTGGCTCAACGGAAAACATGGCTGAAAGCTATTTCAGTGCTGGTGTCGCGCTCAAATACGAGATCAATGATCAAATCGATTTGGCTGTAATGCTCAACCAACCTTACGGTGCTGACGCCAATTATACGGGCGGCGCATATACTGGGCTGGCTGCCGAATGGAATAGTACGCAGCTTTCCGTTCTTGCGAAATATCAAGCATCTGACGCTATATCTGTCTATGGCGGATTGCGCGCAGTTCAGTCAGAGGCGACAATCACCATTCCAGCGGCACTATTTGGCGGGAACGTTTACACAGCGGAAACCGAAAGCAATACGCAGGTCGGGTACATCGTCGGTGCCGCCTTTGAGAAACCAGAAATCGCCCTACGCGTTGGTCTGACCTACGAAAGCGGCATGACACATGATTTCGCAACTGAGGAAGCCGTTAACGGCACGACGGTTCTTGAAAGCACAACAGACATCGAGCTGCCGCAGTCCGTCACGCTGGATTTCCAATCAGGTGTTGCTGAAGATACGCTGGTATTCGGATCTATTCGCTGGTCTGAATGGTCCGTCTGGGAAGTACGGCCTGCCTATTACGAAGGCGCGACTGGTGACCGTGTTACGGGGATCGATGATGATGTGATTACTTATCGTCTTGGTGTTGGCCGTCGGATTAACGAAGACCTGTCAGTCTTTGGTCGCGTCACGTATGAGGCAGGTAACGGCGCCGAAGCATCGCGCCTGTCTCCAACAGATGGATCAACAAGCATCGGTATCGGTGGCAGCTACACAATGAATGGCGTCGAATTCACTGGTGGCATCGAATACGCAATGTTGGGTGATGCAACGGACGCATCCGGTGTTGAATTTGAAGATAACTCAGCGGTCGGGTTTGGTCTGTCTATTGGATACGCATTCTAAACATCGCAATCCAAGAATTAAAAAACAGCCCCGCCAAGAAATTGGTGGGGCTGTTTTATTTGGGAAGCCGGCCTAGAACAGCTTTCGCGGCGCGCAGTCCAGGTGCTTCGCCACCCTGCCCGAGCCGTTTCATTGTCTCGCCCATCGCCTCTGCCTGCGCATTTGGATGTTCCAGCGTTGCGATCACCGCTTCTGCAATGGGCGCGGGTAGACAGTTTTTTCCAATAAATTCAGGCACCACCCGTGTTTCTGAGACGAGATTCACCAACGTCACCGTATCTACGCGCAACATGCGCGAAATAATGATCCGGCTTAACCATGCCATGTCATAGGCGATCACCATCGGCGTGGCGTTGGCTGCCAATTCAAGCGAAACTGTCCCCGATGCGGCCAAGGCCACATCAGCGCGCCGGAACCATGCGGCCTTTTCCGGTGATCCCGGCGGCACGATCGCAACGGGTACATCCCACTGTGCCGTCTTTTCGCGCACCAAATCCACCACACCCGCCGTTGTTGGGATGACAAACATCGCATCAGGGATTTTGGTCGCGATCTGCGCTACGGCAACGCCAAAGCGATCCGCAAGCCGCCCGACCTCACCCTTGCGGCTGCCCGGCAGCACGAGCACCACTGTGCCCTGCCCAACCGCATCGGCCTGTTCTTGTGTCGCGATTGGATCGGTCACGACCGGATGCCCAACAAAATCGCAGTCCATGCCCGCGGCCTGCATCAACGGTGGCTCAAACGGGAAAAGCGCCAGCACATGATCAATATGCGCCGCCATTTTCTGCGCGCGCCCCGGTCGCCATGCCCAGACCGTCGGGGCCACATAATGCACCGTGCGGATATCGCTTTGCGCTTTGACCAACTTTGCGACGCGCAGGCAAAAATCAGGGCTGTCGATGGTAATCAAAACGTCAGGTTTAGTCTCAATAATCGCATCCGCCATTTCGCGGATACGCGCCTTAAGCGCCCGGTATTTGGGAAGAATTTCAGCAAGGCCCATCACGCTCAGCTCATCCATGGGAAAACGGCTGACCAGCCCGTGCGATTGCATCAACGGCCCGCCGACCCCGTCAAATGTCACCTCTGAGCGCAATTGCTTGAGCCCATCCATCAGCGCCGCACCCAGCTTATCCCCCGATGCTTCGCCTGCGATCACAAAGACCTTCATGCCCCACCTCTGGGGCGCACCCATAAAAACATCCCTTGCGCGTCTAATACTTTGCGGACCGTTGGCAGGTCCAAAACCATCACGCCGCCTGCCTCGATCACGATACCGTCCAGCCCGGCCTCAGCGGCCATCATCACGGTACGCAACCCGATCAGCGGCAGGTCAGCGCGTTGGTCTTGTTTTGGTTTTGGGGCTTTGAACAAAATGCCGCCCGTCGCATCTATTGTGGTGTCTGGCTTATCTACGAGCCAACTTTTAACCATTTTGCGTAGATCCGTCGATAAGTCTGTGGCCCAGTCAAATGACTTTGAATTTTCGTCGTAAGGCGCGCACAGCTTTTGCAGCATGGCATCTGTGCCTTGTGCGTCTTCGCGCACGACCACGTCTCCGTTCAGTACAACGCAAGCCTGCCCAGTGTCCGCTAATCCCATCGCAACTACACAGGATTCGCCAGCAAATGCGTCGTTGGTATGATCCGAAGCCGGTCCAAGTTTTGTGCGCACCCCGGGTTGCGGCAAAAGATCGGGCGCAATTTCATGCGCTGCCATCACGCGAAACCCGTGTTCTTCCATGATTGCAATGATAATACGCAACGCGCCATCGTCGCCTTGGGTTAAGGCAGCTTGGACCTTTGGTACCAAAGGCATGGTCGCGGCGTCAATCTGGGCGGGGTCAATTTGCGGACGACGGACAGCCCCTGCCATGCAAATCTGTGTCACACCACGCGCGCGCAAATCTGCAAGAAAGCTGCCAAGATGCTCCATCCGGAATGTGATGTCGGGTTTCAGACTAGGTTCAAATCCGCGCATCGCACAAATCAGCGGCGGCTCAGTCAGGCGCGCAACCAATGCGGGGGGCAAATCCCCCGTCCCTGCAATTAGCGCCAGCATCAGCCCGGCGTCAGGAAATTGCGATCAGTATCGCCAAGGATAAAGGCAACCATTTGCTGCACGTAGTCGCTATCGCTTTCTTCGCCAAGACGGCGGGCGCGGTCTTGGAAATTGCCTTCGCCATCGCGCAGCATCTGAAACGCGGCCCGTAGCGCGGTGATATCAGCACGCGCGACGCCTTTGCGTTTCAGCCCGACAAGGTTCAGCCCATCAAGAACGCCGCGTGGCCCTTGGACCAGCCCATGCGGGACGACATCATTGGTGACCATGGTGACGGCCCCGATAATCGCACCTTTTCCGATCCGCACCCATTGATGCACACCGCACAGACCTCCGATGATCACATCATCTTCGATCACGCAGTGCCCCGCAATCGCCGAGGAATTCACTACAATAACCCGGTCGCCAATCGCAGCGTCATGCGCGATATGACAGCCTGCCATAAACAGCCCATCATCGCCAACGCGGGTTTCGCCGCCGCCTTGCACGGTGCCAGTATTCATCGTCACATGTTCACGGATTCGGTTGCGCGCGCCAATACGCAGGCGCGTTTGTTCACCGTCAAATTTCAGATCCTGTGGGATTTCGCCAATTACGGCGAAGGAAAACACCAGCGTATCGTCACCAATATGCGTATCGCCATCGACAACCACGTGGCTTTTAAGAACCACCCGATCACCCAAAACCACATTTGCACCGACCACACAAAACGGCCCAATGGTGCAATCGGCACCGATAACAGCACCCTGCGCAATCACGGACGATGGGTGGATATTGCTCATGCTTTGGGGATGTCCATCATGGCGGTGAATTCAGCCTCTGCGGCCATTTCGCCATCAACCGTTGCAACGCCCTTGAAACGCCAAACCTTACCGCCGGGTTTGCCGCGCGTGGTTTCGACATGCATTTCAAGCACATCACCCGGCACAACCTTGCGGCGGAATTTGCAGCCATCAATCGCCATGAAATAGACAAGCAAATTACCCTCTGTCAAGCCAAGCGTCGCGCCGACCATCACGGCAGTGGTTTGGGCCATCGCCTCTACGATTGTAACGCCCGGCATAATCGGGTTGCCCGGGAAATGCCCCTGAAAATGCGGCTCGTTCATCGTGACGTTCTTAATGCCGACAGCGGATTTTGTCCCATCAATGCTGTGGACCTTATCGACCAACAAAAACGGATAGCGGTGCGGTAAGATTTTTTGGATCAGCAGAATGTCGGCTTCGGTGACAGGATCGGACATTGGTGGGGTATTCCTTGTATTTCGCTTATGCTGAGTAGCAATTCCACAGACTGCGGGCAAGCATGAGGCTACTGGGTTCCATCGCCCAACTCGGCATCGACCCGCACAATCACGTCATCCGTGATATTGGCCGCTCGTACTGACATAACGACGCTGCGTTGCTCGAGTACGATTACCGCACCGCGTTCGAGCATCACATTGGCAATAATGCCCTGCACACGGTCTTCGAAGGTCGCACGCTGTTCAGCGTCCGCCGCTTGCAATTCGACGTTTTTGGCATCGCGGACCCGGCGCACCTCTTGGACTTTCGCGTCAAAGGCATCCGCTTCGGCACGAAAGTCTTCTGGCGTCATCTCTGGGCGGCGCAGGGTCAGGCTGCGTTCTTCTTCTGTCAGGGTTGCGACGATTTGTTCGTTTTCTTCCTGCACAGCTGCGGCTGCTTGGTTGAGATCCTCGGCAATCCGGCGACCGTATAGGGTTTCAAAGTAGATCCGGTTCATATCGAAAACCAAAATCTGCGGCGTGACCTCTTGGCCGCGCGCGGGCAATGCCGCGCACAGACAAATCAAAAGGACACGCCAGAAGCTCATCAAAAGCTCGTTGAGATGGTGACGTCAAAAGCCTTAGTCTCGTCGCGGTCTTGCGCGTCCAGTGCTTCGGTAAAGTTAAACCGTAGCGGGCCAATAGGCGTGGTCCAGAACAGTGACAGACCTGCAACCGCGCGCGGTGTGAATTCGTCGTAGATCACGTCTTCGCCGTAGGTTTCACCTACATTCCATACCGAACCGTAATCAATGAACGCACCACCAGTCAGCCCATATTCCGTAGGCAGCCCCAGCGGGAATTCAGTTTCAAGACGCAGCACCGCATAGGCGTTACCCCCAAGCGCGTCATCGGTATCGTCATCACGTGGCCCAATCCCGCCGGATTCAAACCCGCGCATCACACTGCTGCCCATAAAGAAACGATCAGTTACGCGGCTGGATCCCTCTTGATAATCAAGATAACCGCCTTCAAGGGTCGCACGCAGGGTGACTTCTTCGTTCAAAACCTTGGCTTCGGCCCCAAGCAACGCAGTGGATTTAATAAACTGCGCATCGCCAAATCCGAATTCTTGACCAAAGCGCAGAACAACACCTGCGGTTGGGTTCAACCCAGACCGGCGCGTGTCATAGCTATAGGTATAGCCAAGCGAATGGGTAGCGACCCCGCCTTCATCAGCCTCATTGTGAATAATCTGGCTGGCGCTGCTGTCGACATCAGAAATATCACTGTAATCGAATGCGTAAAGCACAGTCAGGCGTCCATTTTCACTCACGGGGAATGTCAATCGAGGGCTAATACGCAGGCTTTCGGTATCATAAAGTGCGCTTTCATTATCCGTGGTGGCATAAGAAAGGTTCACCCCAAGACGCAGATCACGCCCCAACAAACGTGGCTCAGCAAAGCTAAACGCCAGGTTTCGGTTGGTTTCGGCCGTCGAAAGGTTGAAACTTAGGCTTTGGCCACGCCCTTGAAAGTTTGACTGCTTATAAGATGCAACCAGACCAATACCCGTATCCGTATTGTAGTTCGCACCAAAGCTAAGACTACCAGTTGGGCCTTCGACCACATCAACGTCAACGATCCGTTGGTTTTCGCTGCTTCCCTGCCGCGTGTTCACTGAAACATCTTGGAAGAAACCCAATGCGCGGATGCGGCTCGCTGAATCGCGAATTTCACGGGGGTTAAACGGGTCGCCTTCGACCACATCCACGCGGTTGCGGATCACGCGGTCCAATGTGGTGCTGTTGCCTTCGATATCGATACGTTCCACGAAAATACGTGGGCCGGGCACCAAGACGTAAGTCAAATCAAGCGTCAAATCGCGCGGATTGCGGGTAATGCGCGTATCGACCTGCACAAAATTCACCCCCCGGCTGACCGCAAGACGTTCAAGCCGCACAATATCCGTTTCGATCGGCACGGGTGAATAGGTCACGCCTTGGCGCACACGAATAGCGTCTTGGAAAGGCGCGGGGTCAAGCCCGTCGATCTCGCTGGCGACAGTTACAGTGCCAAATTCAAACTTTTGGCCTTCGCGCAGATTGTAGGTAATCAGGTATGCATCGCGTTCACGCGTCAGCGCGACATCCACGTTTTGCACGACAAAATCAGGGTAGCCACGTGAGTGGTAGAAATCTGTCAGCAATTGGCGATCCGCGGCTAAGCGCTCTGACGAATAGGTGTCACGGCGGATCAATGCACGCAGTGCTCCTGCTTGTTTTGTGTCGAGCACACGCTGAAGGCGCGATTCAGAATAGGTCCGGTTGCCAAGGAAGGAAATGCGCTCAACCTCTGTGACGGCAGATTCCGTCACCACAAACACCAGATCAACCCGGTTATCAGACAACGGAATAATGCTTGGCGTGACCGTCGCATTGATCCGGCCCTGCTCGGCATAGGCGGCGGTAATTGCGGCAGTATCAGATTCGGCCTGTGTCGGGTTATAGGCACGGCGGGGTTGTGATTGCACAAATGGCAGCAATTCAGAATCGCTAAGACGCGCGTTACCTTCGACATTGATCCGGTTAATCGTCGGGTATTCGACAACGCGGATAATCAGCGTGCTTCCACTTGGAATAACGTCAACGCTTTCAAAAAGCCCCGATCCGCGAATGGCCTGTGCCGCGTCGTTCAGCTCAGCGGTGCTCAACGCCTCGCCTTGGGAAATACCCGCATATGTGAGGATTGTACCATCGGCGACGCGCTGGTTGCCTTCGATTGATACGCTATTGAAAACAAAGCTTTGCGCAAATACGGCACCCGCTGTGAATGTTGCAATCATCGCGATGGTCGCAATCCGGCGCATATTCGCCCCGCCCTGCGCCAAAAGACGCCCCACAAATCTATGCATATTGTTCGCCTGTTTTCGTTATTCAGTTCCCACCGAATTAGCCCGATTAAGGGGCAATGTCAAAACGGCAAACACGCAAACAGGGTGTTTATGGACACAGAATGGTATCGTTCAGCAAAGTGAACAGCATCAGGGTCAATATCAGCGTCAGGCCAATCGACATAAACACTTGAATCGCTTTTTCTGAGGGCTTGCGGCGGGCCACCGCCTCATATCCGTAAAAGACCAGATGCCCCCCATCCAAGACAGGAATCGGCAGCAAATTCATAATCCCAACAGCCGCCGACAACATGCCGATTAACCAGATAAAACTCTGCGTACCTTGGCGCGCCATTGATGCACTGGTTTCAGCGATTCCCACAGGGCCGGACATATTGCAGGTCGATATATTCCCCAAAATCATGTGTTTGACAGCAGAAAACGTTGTTGTGGCTGTGTTCCAAACACCGTTTACGCCAAAAGTTAGCGCATCTCTGACAGAGATATTTTCGACCATTGCATCAAAGAAGAAATCACTGCTAACACCGATTAAATAGCGGGTTTGAAAGCCACCTTCGGGAAGCGGTGTATCAGTTTGGCGCGCCGTTAAGTTTACTGTCCGCGTCACGCCATCATTCCAAAGGTCGAGCACAACAGGCGCACCCGCAGCGGCAAAGACTTTGTCCTGCACCTGTAAAAACGAATAGACCGGCGCACCGTCAATTGCGGTGATCACATCCCCCTTGGCCAATCCGGCCTCATCGGCGGCGGAACGCGGCGACACACTGCCAATGAGCGAAGGCATCACAAATGGGCCGGTGACGGTCATCTCAACCCCGTCACGCAGGATGGTATAGTCAAGCTGAGGCGCACTCTGCACGAGATCTAGAATGTTTTCAGTGCGATCTGGGTCGTCGAACAGAACACCGTCCACGGCGATCAAGACATCGCCCTGTTCGAGCTGGTTCACAATCCCATCTGGCAATGGTTTTGCACTGTCATAGGTCAGCGGATCGACCGCCTGCCCTTGCACCATCACCGACCCAGCAAAGACCAAAATTGCAAGGACGAAGTTAAATACAGGCCCCGCAACAACCGTCGCCGCACGCGCCCATAGCGGCGCACCTTCCATCGTGCGGCGTGGGTCGATATCGGATGCGACCTCTTCGGAACCGACGCTGGCGGCATTCGCATCGCCCAAGAATTTCACATAGCCGCCCAATGGCACCGCCGCGACCTGCCAGCGCGTGCCGCGTTTATCAACCCAGCCAAACAAGCGCGGACCAAAGCCCAGTGAAAACACTTCAGCATCAATCCCGCACCAGCGCCCAACGATGTAATGCCCATATTCATGGACCGCGACGATAACGGATAACGCCACGACAAAAGCCGCAATCGCAAAGGCCAGGTTCCCGAACATCGGTACGATTTGGTTTAAAAGGTCCAAGAGTCTATCCTAGCGTTGTAATGGCTTCGCCCGCGTGGATACGGGCCAGTCGGTCTGTCTCTAAAACATTATCAAGCGTAATGGCACCCGCCGTGACAGATTGGTCGGATGACATTTTGCTCAAGGTTATGTCAACGACCTTTGCCATATCTAAAAATCCGATCTGACCGGTGATAAACCCATCCAATGCACGTTCTTTGGCCGCGTTGAACACCGCCCCCGTCAGTCCGCCAGTTTCCATCACCTGATGCGCAATTTCGAGCGCCGGGTAGCGTTGCATATCTGGCGCCGCGAACGAAAGCTGGCCAATTTGGGCGAGATCAAGCCGCTCCACAGGCAGTTTGCGCCGTTCTGGCCAGTGCAGCGCATAGCCGATGGCATGCCGCATATCCGGCGGGCCGACATGGGCCATCAACGCCCCATCGTTAAAACCAACAAGCGCGTGTACCATGCTTTCGCGGTGAACTAGCACCTCGATCATCTCATGAGGGACGCCAAAGAACTCTTTAGTTTCAATAAGCTCCATCGCTTTATTGAACATCGACGCGCTATCAATGGTGATCCGTTGCCCCATATCCCAATTGGGATGGTTTGAAGCCTCTGCCAATGTCGCGCCTGCGAGCTTTTCCATCGGCCAGTCGCGAAATGCGCCGCCGCTGGCGGTGATGATAATGCGTTCAACCGACGCCATATGTTCGCCTACCAGAGCCTGAAAAACGGCGGAATGTTCACTATCGACAGGCAGAACGGTTGCCCCATGTGCCTTTGCGCGACCCAACAAAAGCGGCCCTGCGGTGACCAGAGATTCCTTATTAGCCAGCGCAAGCGTCGTGCCATGGGCCAATGCGGTCAGCCCCGGCACCAACCCGGCGGCCCCCACGATAGCAGAAAGCGCCCAATCAACCGGGCGCGCAGCGGCCTCTGCGATTGCAGCGTCGCCTGCGGCAACAGCGATCCCAGTGCCTGCCAATAAATCCTTCAGTTCTGTATAGCAATCTTCATAGCAGGTGACCGCAACATCGGCATTCAGCGCAATCGCATCGGCGGCCAATTGCGTGACGTTGCGCCCGCCTGTCAGCGCAACGACGTCATACGCATCCATGTCGCGCTTGATCAGATCAATGGTACTTTGTCCGATTGATCCCGTTGCGCCGAACAGCGTGATTTGCCTCAAGAGGCTCCTCCTACGGCATAGCTCACAAATGTAAAGAGCAGCAAAAACAGCGTCGCCCCCAGCACCGCGTCAAAACGGTCAAACAAACCGCCGTGGCCTGGGATCAGGTCTGAACTGTCTTTCACGCCCATGCGCCGTTTCACAGCACTTTGCGCGATATCGCCCATCTGTCCGGCAAAGCTGACCGCCACAGAGATTGCAATAATCGACAGCCCTGCATCGGTGAACATGCTAAATACAAAACCGACAAACCCTGCGCCGACCCATCCCGCGATTGTCCCGCTCCAAGTCTTTTTGGGACTGATTTTTGGCCAAAACTTGGGGCCGCCCAGCATACGCCCAGCGAAGTAGCCACTGATATCAGTCACAACGACGACCAATAGCATCCACACAACCCACGACACCCCGTTGCCCATACGGAATTGCACAAGCCCCCAGCCCGCGCCAAGAATCGCATACGCATAGATAAAGAATGTCCCGCGCTCTTTGGGTAGCTGGGTTGCGCCAATCAACGGCACGACGGCCAACAGCAACAACCCAATCATGGAGTTATCCGTGACTGCCCCTGACAGCACGGCGGCGCTCAGCGCGGCAAGCAACATGCCTTTGGTCGGTTCATCATGGATCATCGTCCAGAGTTCCCAAACCATCACTGCGGTGACAAATATGACCAACATCTGAAACCAGATGCCGCCCATGACCACGCTCGCAGCGCCGACAATCGTCATAGCAATGGCCGACAGCACACGCGGTTTCAGGTCATCCCAATTGCTTGCCATCTAAGCGTTTACCCCGCCAAAGCGCCGTTCGCGATTGCCATAATTGGCCAGCACATTGGCAAATTCTTTGGCCGTGAAATCGGGCCACAAAGTATCAATGAATTCATATTCCGCATAGGCCGACTGCCAGAGCAAAAAATTCGAAATCCGTGCTTCGCCGCTGGTGCGGATCACCAGATCGGGGTCGGGCAGAACGTGCGTATCCAAAAAGCCAGACAAAGTTTCAGCATCGACGTCTTTGTACGACAGCCGTCCTTGTTCCACCTCAAGTGCCAATCGCTGCGCGGCGCGCGTAACTTCATCGCGGCCACCATAGTTAATCGCAACAGTAAGGTGGACCAAATCATTATCCGCTGTCAGCAATTCCAACTCATCCATCAGACTGACAAGTTTATCATCAAGCCTGATCCGGTCGCCGATAAACCGCACCCGTACGCCGTTTTTCAACAGCGCCTTCGCCTCGTTCTCAATATACTTGCGGAACAGGGTCATGAGGCCCGATACTTCGTTCTGGGTGCGTTTCCAATTTTCCGTAGAAAAGGCAAAGATCGTCAGATATTTCACACCCTGATCGGGGCAAGCTGCCACGATTTCACGCACACGGCGTGCACCCGCATGATGCCCAAACAAGCGCGGTCGTCCGCGCTGTTGCGCCCAACGGCCGTTGCCATCCATGATAATTGCCACATGGTCGGGCCCTGTCTTGGAGTCGTTTTGATCCTCGGGCATCACAGGCCTCCTGACGTGGCGATTAGACCTGCATGATCTCTTCTTGCTTGCTTTCAAGCGTTTCATCGACCTTTTTGATATGCGCGTCGGTCATATCTTGAACTTCGGCTTCCCAAAATTTCTGGTCATCCTCGGACAGCCCGTCGTTCTTGGCCTTTTTGATCTGATCCATACCATCTCGGCGCAGGTTGCGGATCGAAACCCGCGCGTTTTCGGCGTAGCTTCCGGCAACCTTGGTCAGCTCGCGGCGGCGTTCTTCGTTCAATTCGGGGATCGGCAGCATGATGATCGTGCCGTTCAATTGTGGGTTAATCCCAAGACCGCTTTCGCGGATCGCTTTTTCGACTTTTCCCACAAGACCCTTATCCCAAACGTTGATCGTCACCATCCGTGGTTCAGGTACGTTCACCGTGCCCACTTGGTTGATTGGCGTCATGGACCCGTAAGCGTCAACCATCACCGGCTCTAGCATCGAACCAGAGGCACGGCCTGTGCGCAGTGACGCAAATTCTGTGCGCAGGTTGGCAATCGCGCCATCCATACGGCGGCCCAGATCATCGGTATCAAGTTCAAAATCGTCTGACATTTTTTGCTGCTCTTCCTTGGCGGGCATCGCCCGGCTTTTGATTGTTTTAAGTGAAACGCCCGAGATTGTATAGCTCGGCATATGCGCACGGCTTATGCATTTTTTGCACAGCTCACCCCGTTGCACGTCTGGCCCGGCGCTTACGGCGCGCCCGTAGCGCAATCATTCCTGGCGCAAAGGCGAGCCCCAATAGTAGCACAGTCGCAGGAACGGTATAGATGAGCGCCTTCAAATAGACCCATAAAGGGCCCGCACTGCATCCCGGCTTAAACGGGCCGCATGGGCGCACCGCCCACCAAAGCGGACCAATAATCAACAAAACCACCACAATCCCCAGCGTCCAAGATATGACATATCTCTTGCTCCGCGCAGGGAAAATGGGATCAAAGTACAGCCCCGACGCGACATATTCACCCCGCGCAAAGCTATCTGCAATGCTACCCAATGTCTCTTTGTCTGTGCGCACATCGCAGCTTTCAAGGTACTGCTTAGCATCGGAGTTAAACGGTGCAAGGTTGCGCAAGCTTCCCATAACCGTTTCACTTTCGTCGATCGAATAAAGCGGCATCGAATGCACAACGGCATTGAGATCCACTCCGGTGGCCTCGGCCATCTGCTCATAAAGACGGTGATATTCTTCCTGATCAAGCTGGAGCGAAATCAGCTCTGTCTTCGGCGTAAGCCGTGAGGAATCCGCGCCAAATTCATCAGCGAGGATTTTGCAGAGGAGATCGAATACATCCGGATCATCCATCGGCTTTACCTATTCATGCACAATTGTATGGGTGCCTTCGCCAGCCAAAATACCCTGGAAACCGCCTGGTTCATCAAGTGAAAACACGATGATCGGCAGGTTATTGTCGCGCGCGAGCGCGATGGCGCTGGCGTCCATCACCCCGAGATGCTTTTGCAGCACTTCGTCGTAGGTCACTTCTGAATAGCGCACTGCATCTGCATGTTTTGCCGGATCTTTATCGTAGACACCGTCGACCTTGGTGCCTTTAAAGATCGCCTCACAATTCATCTCATTTGCGCGCAGGGTCGCGGCGGTATCGGTTGTAAAATATGGGTTTCCGGTGCCCGCAGCAAAGATGCAAACCCGTTTCTTTTCAAGGTGTCGTACGGCGCGGCGGCGGATGTAAGGTTCTGCGACTTCATTCATGGTGATGGCGGAAATGACACGGGTATGGATGCCTAATTCTTCAAGCGCAGACTGCATCGCCAGCGCGTTCATCACGGTCGCAAGCATCCCCATATAGTCAGCCGTTGTGCGCTCCATCCCTTGGGCAGAGCCTTGCAACCCACGAAAAATATTGCCGCCCCCGATGACCATGCAAATTTCGACACCCATGTCGTGCACAGATTTCACTTCTTTTGCGACCCGCTGCACCGTCGGCGGGTGCAGGCCAAAGGTCGTATCGCCCATCAGCGCCTCTCCCGAGATCTTTAACATGACCCGCTTATAAGTCGTGTTCTCAGTGTTGCCCATGATAGCCCCCAAGCTGTCTATTGTTGTGAGGCGCAAAATGTCGCAAAACGGCGCTGAATTCAATGGCACCTTGCCGACAAAACGCAAAGCTGCGCAAATAGAGCGATGATCACGATCTCCCCTCATAAACCTGTGTTGATCGCGGGGCCGACGGCGTCCGGAAAATCCGCGCTCGCGCTGCATATCGCGCGCACCCAAGGTGGCGTGATCGTGAATGCAGACGCGCTACAAGTCTTTGACGGCTGGCGCATTATTACTGCGCGCCCTGATGATGCTGATCTGGGGCTGGCGGATCACGTGCTTTATGGGCACGTCCCCTATGACGCCGACTATTCAGTTGGACACTGGCTGCGGGATGTGGCCCCATATCTACAAGGCGATGCGCGGCCAATCATCATCGGCGGCACCGGCTTGAATTTCGCGGCACTTACGCAGGGATTGGCAGAAATCCCCGCCACACCAGATTCATTAAGAAGGCAGGGCAATGCCTTATCAATAAATGATTTATTACTTGAACTTGATCCAAGAACATCGGCCCGCATTGATATACAAAACCGGATGCGAGTGCAGCGTGCTTGGGAGGTCCTTAAAGCTACGGGGCGTCCTCTGGCAGATTGGCAAGACGAAACGCCGCCGCCGTTATTACCTGAAAATTGTGCCGTTTGCCTGAACCTGAATGCCGACCCGACCTGGCTTAATGAACGGATTACGCGCCGCTTTGACCAAATGCTTGATCAAGGTGTGCTGGATGAGGCCCGCGCGATGCTTCCGACTTGGGACCCCACGCATGCGTCCTCAAAGGCTATCGGCGCGCCTGAATTAATTGCCCATCTAAACGGCACTTTAAACACTGAACAAACCCGCGACGCGGTGATTATTGGTTCCAGACAATACGCAAAACGCCAACGCACATGGTTTCGTTCGCGGCACAGAAACTGGCATCAACTCAAGGTTGATCAGCTCGACATATCCGCAACACTCAATCTACCAAAGTGACTGACACGTTGATTTGAAACACTTTTCGGTCAAACTTATAAAAACAGTCAGCATTGGGACGATGTAATGACGCTCATGACCGAAATAAAAGCAGCGGTAACGCTTGCACCGATAAAACACGCCGGCCCTCAAAGCCGTTGGCGCACCGAAGCCATGCGCAGCCACGCCACACCACGCCTGATCCATATCACTAAAGGTCAAGGGCGGATCACCGTCGCGGGTCTGACAAATGGCTATGGCCCCAATAATCTGATCTATATCCCCCCACATACAATGTATGGGATGGAGGTTGGCCCAACCGTTTTTGCACAAATCATGACCCTGCCCGACACCGCCGGCATGCCGACGGCGCCGTTTCACCTGCGGCTCTTGGATGTTGGCCCGCAAAAGGAACTGTTGGGGCTGTTCGAAGCCATCGAACAAGAACTGCAGCCCACGGGTGATCCACGTGCCGTGTCCTGTCATCATGTCTTGCTGACGATTTTCATTGAACGACAACTGCGCGAACGCGATGAATCCGCCATCGATCCGCGCCGCAATTCGGCTGCGGCCAAACTTGTCGCCCGTTATACCACCTTGATCGCACAAGGCTTTCAATTGGATCGGACGGTCACAGATTATGCGGATACGCTTGGTGTGACGCCAACACATTTGACACGCTGTTGTCAGCAAACCTGTAATAGGTCGGCATTGAAGCTGCTGAATGAGCGGATTCACTTTGAGGCCTGCACGCTTTTGCGTGAAACCCGGCAATCTGTGCAGGATATCGCGCAAAACCTTGGGTTCCAATCAGCGGCCTATTTCACCCGCACCTTCAAAGACCGGACTGGCGAAACCCCAACCCATTTTCGCAATGCCGGGCTTACTGCCCTAAAATAACCTGCACGTAGTTTTGGGTTTCCGCATAGGGCGGAACATCGCCGTAGCGCTCGACCGCCCCCGGCCCTGCGTTATATGCTGCAAGCGCCAGCCGCCAGTTGCCGAAAGTATTGTATTGTTGGCGCAAATACCGCGCACCACCTTGCAGGTTTTGCGTTGGGTCCGTCGGGTCAACCCCCAAGACGGCCGCCGTTTGCGGCATCAGTTGTGCCAGCCCGAGCGCACCTTTGGACGATACCGCCTGCGCATTCCAGCCGCTTTCTTGCTGCACAAGCCGCAAAAACAGATCAACCGGGATGTTGTTGTTTTGGGCCGCAGCCCGCGCAATGGGCAAATAGGGGCCAGAATAGCTGCCTTGATAAGGGGAGACAAACGCCGCCAAATCCGCGCGCGGCGGCAAAAGCCGTTCAGACCCCGCATATTGCGTTGCGGCCCGGTCGTCCAAAATCGAAATCTGGTTTTGCAAAAGCTGGGTCCGCGTCCGGGTCGACACTTGTTCTTGCGCCCAAAGCGGCGCAACGCTCGCGCATAAAATCGCCCCGATCACCCCTGTTTGAAACCGCATGAAACTATCCTGCATTCGTTGCTTAGGTGCCTATGTAGGGATTCTTGTGCATTTAGCCAAGCCATCTGGCCGCAACAATTCCTTAACCTTGTTAGCGCATCCCCAGTCTGTCACAAAAGCGCAAATAAGAATCGTGGGAGATACTGCAATGGCCGGATCAGTGAACAAAGTCATCCTTATCGGTAATCTGGGTGCTGACCCAGAGGTCCGCAATTTTCAGAACGGCGGCAAAGTGTGCAACCTGCGCATTGCGACCTCTGACACCTGGAAAGACAAAAACACCGGCGAACGCCGTGAGCGGACAGAATGGCATTCCGTTGCGATCTTTCAAGAAGGTCTGGTGCGCATCGCAGAGCAATATCTGCGCAAAGGTTCAAAAGTTTATGTCGAAGGCAAATTGCAGACCCGCAAATGGCAGGATCAATCTGGCGCTGACCGCTATTCAACCGAAGTTGTTCTGCAAGGGTTTGACGGCACATTGACCATGCTTGATGGGCGCGGCGAAGGCGGCGGCCAAGGTGGCGGAGGCGGCAACTATGGCGGTGGTCAATCTGGCGGCGGCTACGGTGGTGGCAGCTCTGGCGGTTACGGCGGCGGCAGTTCCGGTGGCGGTGCCCCTGCTGGCGGCGGCAGCGATATGGACGATGAAATTCCGTTCTAAAGCCTTTATTTCCACAGTTAACTGATAAAAAGTCCCGATTAGCCTCGGGACTTTTTGAGTGCTAATGCATCGTCGAGCACTGACAGCACGACATCTGACGGCACATCTGACGTCATAAACGCATCGCCAATGCCGCGCGCCAAGACAAAGCGCAGCTTGCCATCAAGCACTTTCTTGTCTTGCCCCATCAGCGCCAATAGCCCTGCGGCATCTGGCAAATCGCCTGCAATATCGGCCATATCGACCTTCATCCCCATGTCACGCAGATGCGCACGTACGCGGCTGGGGTCTTCTTGGCTGCACAGACCCAAACGCGCGGAAAGTTCAAACGCGAGTGCGCAGCCGATTGCCACGCCTTCGCCATGCAACAGACGGTCAGAATAGCCAGTCGCGGCCTCAAGCGCGTGCCCAAACGTATGCCCAAGGTTCAATAACGCACGGTCGCCATTTTCCTTTTCATCACGGCGCACGATGTCGGCCTTCATTTCACATGATCGGGTGACGGCGCGAATACGAGCGTCCATGTCACCAGCCGCAAGCGCGGGCCCTTGGGTTTCAAGCCAGTCAAAAAATGCGGCATCGCCCAGCATGCCGTATTTGACGACCTCGCCATATCCCGCGAGAAAATCGCGCGCGGTTAATGTCCCCAAAAGGGCCGTATCTGCGAGCACCAGACTTGGCTGATGAAACGCCCCAATCAGGTTTTTTCCCATGGGCGAATTAATCCCAGTCTTGCCCCCAACGGAGCTGTCGACCTGTGCAAGCAAGGTTGTCGGAATTTGCACAAACCGCACGCCCCGGCGCATGATCGCTGCTGCAAACCCGGCCAAATCACCGATCACACCACCGCCAAATGCGATCACGACGTCGCCGCGTTCAACCTTTTGAGAAAGCAACCATTCGACGCTTTTTTCGAGTTGCGCCCAACATTTCGTGGCCTCGCCCGCAGGCAGTGCCAGCGCCTCTGACGTCAGCCCAGCGGCGGTCAGCCCCGCCTGCAACTGCGCCAAATGCAACACGGCGACCGTTTCATCGGTGATGATACAGATATGTTTGCGCCCACCGAACGCCGCGACATAGGGCCCTGCCTGATCCAACAATCCGGGGCCGATATGTATGTCATATTCGCGACCGGGCAGGTCAACATGCACCGTGGCAGTCATCTAGTTTCTCTCCAGTATAGTTGGGTCGGCAGCAAGCGCGTCAATCGCGGCTTGCGTGGTATCGTCGATGGTTGCATCCGCACCAATTGCAAGCTGCAAACCGGCTTGCGCATAGATGGGACGGCGCGTGTGAAAAATTTCGGTCAAGGTCGCCTTTGGATCAGCGGTGCGTAGCAAAGGACGGGTGTCTTTGAGGCGCACCCGTTCCCAAAGCGTTTCGATATCCGCATCAAGCCAAAGCGCCACGCCCATTTCGGCGATTGATACGCGATTGCGCGCGGCCATAAACGCCCCGCCGCCCGTAGATACGATCCCCGGAGGGCCAGATAGGATACGTCGCAGCACTTCGGCTTCGCGTTCACGAAAAAAGGCCTCGCCATCGCGGGCAAAAATCTCTGCGATTGAAAGGGCAGCGGCCGCTTCAATTGCGGCGTCACTATCGACAAAGGGCACGTCCAATTGCTCTGCCAGATTGCGCCCAATCGCAGACTTCCCACAGCCCATCATCCCCACCAACACAACGGTGCGGTGCAAGTGAAACCCCTGCCCCTGCGTCATTACTTTTGCCCCCCGGCCTTTGGCATTTTGCCGCCTCACGTAAATTTAATGAATGAATGCCGTGATATTGCGCAAAAGGCCAGTTATAATGACTTCAAATGTTGGCATTAAGACCACATATTGAGGCAAATCAGTAGGAACGGGGCAGATAATGTTGCGGCTCATCAAGGTACTTTTATTTTTGGTTGCCCTCGCGGGCATCGGTTTGGTTGCATTTGCCTACGTCGGGCCGATTTTCTTTCCGAACGATTTTGCAGCCCCGATAAGCGAGGTAACACACCCTGTTACGCTTGACACAGATTAGCGCATTTGCGCTGGCGTGCAGTCTGTTTGCCACGCCGCTTACCGCACAACAGCAAGAACCGCTTTCTGCGATTGATTGGCTCTCGCGCAGCGTCGAACCCAATGTGCGCGTCTTTGAACCCCCTGTCAGCGATAGCGCAATCGCACCGCAAATCACAGTTACACCGCTAGACCGCCCATCAAAGGACTTGTTTGGCCTGCTCCCGCAATCGGTGACCGGCCTGCCCCGCACGCTTTGGGCAGGCAGCGATGAAGAAATGTTAGTGACGTTATTGCAGGCCGAGCGGGTCGAAACCCTGCCTGCAATCCAAGACTTTCTTAAGGTCATGATCCTTGCCGAAACCGACCCGCCACGCAACGCCAGCCCCAGCGGCACATTATTCTTGGCACGGGTTGATAAGCTTTTGGATCTTGGCGCGATTGAACCCGCACAAGCGCTGATCGAGCAAGCCGATCCCGATACCGCCGCGCTATTTCGGCGCTGGTTTGACGTCGCATTGCTGACAGGGACCGAAAACCCCGCCTGCGAAGTGATGGGGCAAAAACCATCCATTGCGCCAACCTATGCGGCGCGTATTTTCTGTCTCGCACGTAATGGCGACTGGGCCACAGCAGCGTTGACCTTAAACACGCACCGCGTTTTGGGCGATGTGACTGAAGCAGAAGAGCTGTTGATGACCCGTTTCTTGGACCCTGAGATTTTTGAGGGCGCGCCACCGCTCGCGGCGCCTGACCGGATCAGCCCGCTAATGTTTCGGATGCATGAAGCCATTGGCGAAGGGCTGATCACCGCTAATTTGCCACTCGCTTTTTCTCACGCTGACCTGCGACCAACTGTCGGCTGGAAATCACAGCTTGAAGCGGCCGAACGGCTGGCCCGGTATGGCGCGGTGTCTGAAAATATCTTGCAAGATTTTTATACCGCTCACACCCCCGCCGCATCGGGTGGCGTTTGGGATCGCGCGCGGGCTGTACAACGGTTTGACCAAGCGATTTCTGCAAAAGATACTGAAGCGATTGCGGCGACCCTGCCCGCAGCTTGGGACGCCATGCAACAAGCGCGCACCGAAGTGCAATTTGCAAAGCTTTACGGACCAACACTGCTTGAAACCCCTCTGACGGGAGATGCGCAAAACCTAAAAATCACGATCGGCCTGCTCTCACCGGATTACGAAACATTTGCGCTGAACGCGCTGGACACACCCTATGATCCGTTTTTGATCGCGCTTGCACGCGGTCTGCCACAAGAGGTGCCCGCAACATCGCCCAAAGCATTGGCCATCCAAGCTGCGTTTAACGGCGCGCAGCCGCCAGCAGTGCTACAAGCATTGGTCCAAGACGGCAAACTGGGCGAGGCATTATTGCGTGCAACCGCCCTGTTCAACGAAGGGTTTGTTGGCGATTACCGATTGGTCACTGATGCGCTCGCACTGATGCGCTCTGTCGGGTTAGAAGATGTATCGCGGCGCGCGGCCTTGCAACTGATGCTATTGGAACGGGCGACGTGACCGCACAATCCCCCCCTATGGCACGCTGGATTCAAGTGTTTCTTGAAGCCCAAGCCGCCGAACTTGACGCTGCGACAAACACGCAATTGGCCTATGCGCGCGATCTGACAAAATTTGCAGAGTGGCTTTCCGACCGTGGCTTGCATTTTGCCACCACAAACCGCGACCACGTAGAAAGCTATCTGATTGATTGCGAAAACGAAGGGCTGTCAAAGGCCACGCGCGCGCGCAGGCTTTCCGCGATTAAACAGCTCTACCGATTTGCCTTTGAAGAAGGCTGGCGTGCGGATAACCCCGCCATTCAAATCAAAGGGCCGGGGCGCGCCAAACGGCTGCCCAAAACCCTAGATATTACCGAAGTCGATCGTCTGCTGGAGGCTGCGCGCAATACCAAGCGCGACAGACGCCGCAATGCCTGCCTGATGGAATTGCTTTATGCGACAGGCATGCGCGTGACTGAACTCCTTAGCCTGCCCGTTTCTGCCGCACGCGGCGATCCGCGCATGCTGCTTGTGCGCGGGAAAGGCGGTAAAGAACGTCTCGTACCGCTGTCACCCCCTGCCCGCGAAGCGCTGGCTGCCTATCTTGAAGAACGTGACGCGAATGAAGATGCCGTACGAAAATCCGGCGTGCCCGCATCCGCGTTCCTATTTCCATCGCGCGGCAAATTAGGGCATTTGACGCGACACCGGTTCTTTGGGCTGATCAAAGAGTTTGCCGTTGCAGGCGGCGTAAGCCCCGCCAAGGTGACCCCGCATACGCTGCGACACGCCTTTGCCACACATCTATTGGCAGGTGGTGCAGATTTGCGGTCAATTCAAACAATGTTGGGCCACGCAGATGTTGCCACAACAGAAATCTATACACATGTGCTGGACGAGCGGCTAAAAGAGCTGGTGCTAGAACATCATCCGCTTGCCAAAAATAAATAAACCGAAAGAGAGTAATGGACACCCTGACTTCTGACGCTGCATTTTGGATCACGGCGGGCGCAATTTTGATCCTTTTGATCTTGTCCGGCTTTTTCTCTGGCTCGGAAACGGCGTTGACCGCCGCTTCGCGCGGGAAGTTACGCACCGCCGCTGACAAAGGATCGAAAGGCGCGCAAGCCGCGCTGGATGTGACCGAAGACAGCGAACGGCTGATCGGCTCTGTTTTGTTGGGCAATAACGTCGTGAACATTCTTGCGACATCATTGGCTACCGCGCTTTTGACCAAAGTGTTTGGACAAAACGGGGTCGCCGTTGCCACTTTGGTGATGACGCTTTTGGTGCTGATCTTTGCCGAGGTGCTGCCGAAAACCTTTGCCATCACCCACCCCGAAGCATTCGCAGCCAAGGTTGCGCGCCCGATCGCGTTAATCGTGCTTGTGTTTTCACCGATGGTGTCCGCCGTGCGCTATTTGGTGCGCGGTGTGTTGTATCTCTTTGGTGTCAGGACTGACCCCGATAGCAATATTTTGGCGGTGCGCGAAGAAATCGCGGGTGCCTTGCAAATCGGCCATTCCGAAGGGATCGTCGAAAAAGAAGATCGCGACCGGATTTTGGGCGCACTTGACCTCAATGAACGTGCCGTCGAAGAAATCATGCTGCACCGTTCGTCCATTCAGATGGTCGATGCGGACCAATCGCCACAAGATATGCTGGCGCAAATTCTTGATAGCCCACATACACGGCTGCCGCTTTTTCGCGGCGACCAAGAAAACATCATCGGCGTGATCCACGCCAAAGACTTGCTACGTGCCATGCATAAATTGCTGGCCGGATCAGATGCCAAAGGCTTGGCGGCGTTTGACGTGATGAAGGTCGCGATGCCCCCTTATTTTGTGCCCGAAACCACAACGCTTGATGACCAGATGCGCAACTTTCTTAAGCGGCAAACGCATTTTGCGCTGGTCGTTGATGAATACGGCGGGCTGCAAGGGCTGATTACGCTTGAGGATATTCTGGAAGAAATCGTCGGTGAAATTGCTGATGAATTTGACGACCACGAAGAGGATCAAATCGAAGCCATGGCCGACGGCGCCTATATGGTTGATGGTGGCATGACCATCCGCGATTTGAACCGTGCGCATGATTGGAACCTGCCCGACGATGAGGCCAATACCGTCGCTGGCTTGGTGATCCATGAGGCGCAAATGATCCCGGTTGAGGGCCAGGTGTTTTCATTTCACGGATTCCGCTTTGAAGTGCTGCAGAAATCGGAAAACCGGATCGCAACACTCAAAATTCGTCAGCTTTGACAAGACGGTGGATCGAGATCCACCCTACGAAAATGTCTAAATGTAGGGTGGATCTTGATCCACCTTCGCTTAGCGCCCCTTGAACAAGCCGCCAAAAATGCCACGCACGATCCGGCGTCCGGTTGTGCCTTTCAACTCTTTCACCACGGCACTTGCAAAAGCGTCTTTGATATCGCCGCCAGTGGTTTTGCTTGAAAGCCGCTGGCTACGCCCCGTCCGCGCGCCACCGTCGTAGCGCCGCGCGTGGTTTAACCCATCATCTTTGCTGGTCTCTTCGGCCTCTGCCGCGCCTTTGGCTGCGGTTTCCGCCTTCTTTGACAGCATTTCATAGGCACTCTCGCGGTCTACGGGTGTCGCATATTTCGTTGCCATATCAGAGGCATCCATAATCGCCTTGCGTGCCGCGTCATCTAGCGGGCCAAGCTGTGAAGACGGCGGCCGGATCAATGTCCTTTCGACAATTTGCGGGCTGCCTTTACGGTCAAGGAACGATGTCACCGCCTCGCCCGTACCGACCTCTTGGATCGCTTGGGCGGTATCAAACGCCGGGTTGTCACGATAGGTTTCGGCGGCGGTTTTCAGCTCTTTACGGTCTTTGGCTGTAAAGGCGCGTAGCGCGTGTTGCACCCGGTTGCCAAGCTGGCCCAGCACATCATCGGGAATATCGCCGGGGTTTTGCGTCACGAAGTAGACGCCAACACCCTTTGAACGGATCAACCGCGCCACCTGTTCGACCTTATCAACAAGCGCTTTGGGTGCATCATCAAACAGCAAATGCGCCTCGTCGAAAAAGAACACAAGCTTGGGTTTGTCAGGGTTCCCCACTTCTGGCAGTTCTTCAAACAGTTCCGACAAAAGCCACAAAAGGAACGTCGCATAAAGCCGCGGGCTGCCCATTAGCTGGTCCGCCGCCAAGATATTAATCTCGCCCCGCCCATCGCGCGTCCGCATCATATCGGCCAGATCAAGGGCCGGTTCACCAAACAGCGCGGCCCCCCCTTGGTTTTCGAGCACCAAAAGTGCGCGTTGAATTGCGCCAACAGATGAGGCCCCGACATTCCCATAGCGCAACGAAAGGTCCTTGGCGTTTTGGCCAACCCAGACAAGCAGGGCTTGCAGGTCTTTGAGATCAAGCAGCGCAAGCCCATCTTCATCGGCAACCCGAAACGCGACATTCAGCACGCCTTCTTGCACATCGGTCAAATCCAGCAGCCGTGCGAGCAATAGCGGCCCCATTTCGGCGACTGTGGCCCGCACCGGGTGGCCCTTTTGGCCGAACAGATCCCAAAACGTGACCGGAAAACTGTCGTAGGTCAGATCAAGCCCGATCGTCTGCGCGCGCGCCATAAACGCATCATGCAATTTAAAATCGGCGCGGCCCGTCGCTGCAAGCCCGGAGAGATCACCTTTTACATCAGATAGAAAAACCGGCACACCTGCGGCTGAGAAGGCTTCAGCCATGATTTGCAACGTGACCGTTTTGCCGGTGCCCGTGGCCCCTGCGATCAACCCGTGCCGATTGGCCATATCGAGCCGCATTTCTTGTGCGACGCCGTAATCTTGTGCCCCACCACCAATAAAAATGTGATCTCTCATATGCGTGCCCTTCGTTTCCTATCGCTCTCAAAATACATTCTTAACCATTTGATGCCAGCTTAAAGCATGTTCGGTGGCACCTACGTCACTGACTAACTTTCCTCCCTGTTTGACTTGCCGTGCCCCCGGGTACGGCATTTTTTTGTGCCAAATATTTTTACATGATTTCCTGTTGACGGCTTTCCAAGCTTTGCGTAACTTTCGTGACAAATAGTCGGCCAAGTTCGACAGGGAGAAAGAAAAGGGTTCCTTCGGGGGCCCTTTTTTAATGTCCCGCGCAAATGTGATCATATCTCTGCCGACGCGACGCATTCCCCGCTGACAGCCTGTGCAGCCCATGATAAGCAATGAAAAAATTCGAAAAAGGAGCAGGCATATGCGCCGTGCAGTCACATCCATTTTTATCGCCGCCATGTTGATGCAAGGCAGCGCAGTTCTTGCCCAAGACGCCGAAGAGCCCCCCGCAGCAGAAAGCGCAGACGCGGTAACTGATCTTGACCTTGGTCAACCCGCTGGCCCTGTTGTTGGGCAACCTTATATTCTTGAAGAGTTTGGCGATTGGGCAATGCGCTGTGTCCGTGCCCCCGAAGGTGAATCTGACCCCTGCAATCTCTATCAACTGCTTAGCGATGATCACGGGAATGCGATTGCAGAGTTCAACTTCTTTCGCCTGCCCGAAGGGGCCAACGCCGCTGCAGGCGCGACTGTTGTTGTCCCGCTTGAGACGTTGTTGACCCAACAGCTGACCATTGCGGTTGATGGCCAAAACGCACGTAGCTACCCATTCCGGTTCTGTAACGCCGGCGGCTGTGTTGCCCGGCTTGGCTTTACCGCGCCAGAGGTCGAGCAGTTCAAGCGCGGCGCAGCTGCGACCGTCCGTTTGGTACATGCGGCCAATCCCGGCCAAGAAATCACCCTTGATCTGTCGCTGAACGGCTTCACCGCAGGGTACGAAGGCACGGTAACCCCCGGCGAATGATCCCTGTGCGCCCGGTCATGTGATCGGGCGCAAAAACTAGCTGTATTTGCGCAGCGCAATCACGGCATTTAGCCCGCCAAAGGCAAACGCATTCGACAAGACCACATCCACATCTGCGCCGCGCGCCTCATTTGGCACCACATCCAATGCACATTCCGGGTCGGCCTCTTGATAACCGATTGTAGGCGCGATCACCCCATCACGCAGCGCCATTACGCAGGCCAGCAGTTCGACTGCGCCGGTCCCGCCGATCAAATGCCCATGCATGGATTTCGTCGAAGAGATCATCAACCGATCTGCATGGTGCCCAAAGACATCAGCGACGGCCGCGCATTCTGTTTTGTCGTTCGCCGCCGTGCCCGTGCCATGCGCATTAATATAACCAACGCTGTCCACAGGGATCTTCGCATCACGGACCGCCCCGGCGATTGCACGCGCGGCCCCTTGTTTCGAAGGGGTGACAATATCAGAGGCATCCGACGACATCGCAAATCCCGCAACCTCGCACAAGATTTCGGCACCGCGCGCTTTGGCGTGTTCATAGTCTTCAAACACATAGACCGCCGCACCTTCGCCTTGGACCATACCGTTACGGGTGGCCGAAAACGGGCGGCATGCGTCTTTGGACATCACGCGCAGCCCTTCCCAGGCTTTGATGCCGCCAAAACATAGCATCGCCTCGGACCCGCCGGTGATCATCACCTTTGACATGCCCGAACGCACCATATTAAACGCCTGCCCCATCGCGTGATTGGATGACGCGCAGGCAGTGGCCACCGTAAATGTCGGCCCGCGCAAATTCCATTCAATCGACACATGACTTGCGGCTGCGTTGTTCATCAACCGTGGGACAATGAACGGATGCACCCGGTTTTTGCCTTCTTCATAGACCGCGCGGTAGTTTTCATCTTGGGTGGTCAGCCCGCCACCAGAAGTGCCTAAGACGACACCGGATTGATCCGCCAATTCACCCGAAAATGTCAGCCCCGATTGCGCAATCGCCTGACGCGCAGAGAGCAGTGCAAATTGCGTAAAGCGATCATACAGGGCCAATTGTTGGCGGTTGAAATGGTCCGCTTCGGCATAGCCCTTGATCTGTCCGCCAATCTGGATCGACAGCCGATCAACATCGCGAATTTCAAGCGGGCCGATGCCGCAACGCCCTTCGCGTAGGGCCGCAAACGTTGTGGCAACATCATCACCCAGCGGGTTGACCGTCCCCGCGCCCGTGATCACGACGCGGCGCATTATTTACTTTGCTCTTGTTTCAGTTTCTCAACAGCAGTGATGATCGCAGCAACGGAGGAAATGTCGAAATCGCTCTCGGAGGGGTCATTCGCATTAAACGGGACAGTGATGTCAAAGGATTCTTCGATCGCGAAAATGCTTTCTACCAGCCCAAGGCTATCAATCCCCAAATCCGCCAGCGTATGATCCAATTTCACATCTGTTGGATCGACCATTGCCTGATCTGCAATTATCGCAATTACCTGTTCTTTGATGCTCATCTCTTGAGACCTATTATTGTTTCATCGGGACTTAGGTCGTTTTGCCTAAGAATGAAACAGTTTCTTAACGCTTCGCAAGCTTGTTCAACAATCGTGGCAGCCGACGCAGGGCTTTGTAGCTTTCTAGATGTGTTGTCATCTTGGTGGCCGGGTAGCCCATCATCACGCGCCCGGCAGGCACATTTGACAAGACTACAGATCCGCCGCCCATGACCACATCAGCCCCAATCGTCAGATTATCGGCGACCCCGGCCTTGCCCCCCACAACAACCCGGTCACCCAGTTGTGTGGAGCCCGCAACGCCCGCTTGCGCGCATAAAAGACAATGTTCTCCGACAATCACGTTATGGCCGACCTGCACCAGATTATCGATTTTGGTGCCTTTGCCCACGCGCGTGGAGCGGATTGTGCCCGCATCAACGGTCGAGCCTGCCCCGACCTCGACATCATCGCCGATTTCAACACCGCCAAGCGAATGAATACGGTGCCAGGTCGGGTCTTCTGGCGCGGTCATGGGATCAACACCCAAGGTTTCGCGTGCACGTTCCACATTCGATGGCTCAAGGCTCACAAATGAAAACCCGTCGCCGCCAATCACCACATTGGGCTGCAGGATCACCCGCGCGCCAAGCGTGACACCGCGTTGCAAGCGTACGCCTGCGTGAATTTGACATTGGTTGCCAATTTGAACGCCCGTTGCGATGCTCACGTGATCTGCAATCCAGCACCCGTCACCGATCACAGCGCCTGCACCGACAACTGTAAAAGCACCGATCACCACATCGGTCCCGATCTGTGCGGTCGGGTCGATCACCGCGTGGGGGCTAATGCCTGCGCCGGGCAACGCAGCGTCCAGCATCTGCGTCAGCCCCGCCATCGCCAACCGTGCGCGCGGTGCATAAATCGCTGCATCGAGCCCCAGCGCCTGCCAATCCGCACCTGGCCAAACAACGGCGACACGCGCTTGTCCGTCGGTCAAAGCATCGCCATAGGCGGGCGTCATTGCAAGTGCCAAATCACGCGGCCCTGCGGTACCCGGCTCTGCCGCGCTGTCCACCAAAAGGTCAACGGCGCCAAAGGACTGAGCCCCAAGCGCCGTTGCGATATCTTTGATTGAATGTGCCATGCGAACCCTCGGAAATATCCCGAGGTTAGATTTACCCGCGAACGGCGCGGATCGCCACCCCTTCGCGTGCAAGCGCATTCCAAATCCGCGCATCACGCCCATAAACGTCGCGGCGGAATTGCATCCGCCCATCCGCTTGAGTGAAAGCAGTGCGGTATATCAAGTGGACTGGTACCGGATCATCCAAGTCAACACGCTGTTCACGCCCTGTTGCAAGTTGGCTTTGAAAGAACTCTTCTGGGTTCCCGATCTGACGCGCAAGCAATGCGTAAGCAAAATCAAACGGATCCGCGAGCCGGATACAGCCATGGCTAAACGCACGGGTTTCGCGGCCAAAGAGGCTCTTGGCAGGTGTATCGTGCAGATAGATATTGTGGCGGTTCGGGAACATAAACTTGACCAAGCCCAACGCATTACCGCGGCTTGGCGGTTGGCGCATCGAAAACGGAAAGTTATTCGCCGAATATTGCGTAAAATCGACATTAGACCGGTTGACCGCACGACCACTCGCGTCAGTGATGATCAGTTGGCTCACCGAATTTGGGTTTGCCTGAAGCTGCGGCAGGTATTCTTTCGTGATGATTGAACGCGGGACATACCAACTTGGGTTAATGACCATAAATTCCATTACGTCTGAAAATTCCGGGCTGACGCGGTCATGGCGGTTGGCCCCAATCACAGAGCGCGTTTCAAAAGTGACCACATCATTATCGACGATCTTTGCCGTAAAATCAGTAAGGTTCACCCAGATATGCCGCGTGCCACGTGGACGGTTGTTCCAGCGTTCACGCTCCATCGCGACGATAATTGATTGCAGGCGACTTTCGGGGGCGACATTGATTTCGCGCAAAGTGCCCTGCCCGGCGGTGCCGTCAATCGCCAACCCGTGCGCCTGCTGAAAACGCTGCACCGCATTCACAATTGCCGAATCATAGGTCTGTGTATTTGTCCGCTCAAGGAACCCCATCGCGATCAAGCGGTTGCGCAGCGCAACAACGCGGTTGCCGCTATCGCCTGCTTCAAGCTTGCCACCCGGCACCGTTGGGCCCCAGCCCCCATCTGCGAGCAGCCGTTCCATCGTCAGCTTTTCGCGCATCAGCCGCGTATATTCTGGCGAGCTTGGCGGAAGCGCACGTAGGAAAGATTCTGGGTTTGACTGCACAAAGGCACGCACGGTCGAAAGCCGCGAGCGGTACGGCACCTGCCGGTGAATATTACTGTCAACGCGCGACGGCACCAACATGCCTGTTTGCACATCACGGGCATACTGCATGAACAACCGGGTCAATTCGACCTCTATTGCGGCCTGATCAGTGGCTGTTGTCGCCGCCTGCATCCGCGCCATCAAAGGCGCTGGATCATAACGCGACATCGACAACCCATGATCACCAGCAGACGCAAAGGCCGCCATCAACGCGTTGCGGCGGCGGCGATCTGCGCTCGCGCTCCAGATCCCCTCGTAATTGCGTTCACGGTAAAATGCCGCGATATCGTCGTCAGCCGCAGCCGCTTGGGCGACGGCCTGACGGAAATCAGTGACCTGTGCTTGGGCGGCAGGTGCGACCAATAGCAGCGGCGTCACTGCCGCACATCCAAGCCAAACGCGCACCATCGTCGCCCGTAGTGCAGTACTCATGATCATCATAACTGATCCCCCGAAATTCTTTAGTCGCATTTAGTATAGTAGGCACAAAACATAATGAAGAGTATGAATATCCTTACTTTGCCCATGTCCATTCATATTCCCGCGAGCCGCAAAACCGCCTTCAGAAGTGTTGCTGCGATGCCGATGCACCGGTAGGCACCGGCCTTCAAAACTGCACAATTTCTGCGCAAGAGTCTGCCGACTTACACATTAATTAATAAAAACTGTGTAATCAGGCCTTGGTGTGCGAATCAAAATGTGCCATAAAATAGGCACATCTGGGGACAAGGTGTAACTGCCGCAACGCGGCAAATTCGAGCGACGGGACAGGCGCAACAATATGAGCAATAAAAACTCCTCTGGGATTACACGTCGCGGCTTGCTTGGTGCTTTCGCAGCAACAGCCGTAACAGCCGCACCAAGCTATGCAAACGCTGCAGGTTTCCTGCGTGGCGCTGGCGATATTCGTCGCATTGCGATGCATTCGGGCCGGACTGGTGAACGCATTGACACGATTTACTGGATTGAGGGTGAATATATCGCCGAAGCTGTCCGCGAAATTAACATCCACATGCGCGACTGGCGCACGGGCGAAGCGGTGCAGATGGACCTGCGGACGATCGATATCATGGCCGCTGCCGCAAACCTGATGGATGCAAACGAACCTTACATGCTGCTGTCAGGCTACCGGTCTCCCCAAACAAACAACATGCTGCGCAGCCAATCTTCCGCCGTCGCACGCAACTCTCTGCATATGCGGGGTCAAGCCGCCGATTTGCGTCTGCAAAGCCGTTCACCCGGACAAATGGCAAGTGCCGCTGTCGCCTGTCATGCCGGTGGCGTTGGTCGCTACAACGGATCAAATTTTGTCCATATGGATTGCGGCCCAATCCGAACTTGGCGCGGCTAACTCCCCTGTTTGACCTGTCTAAAAAGCGTGCTGACCTGTTGGGCCGCACGCTTTTTTATGCGAAGTTCAATTAGTTTTCTGTAATCTGACCCAGTTTAAGCGGATTTTAATAGCCCTCGTCCAAAAGACATCGTGAACCGATGAATCTGCGCGAGGCAATGCATGAACTTCTTGAACGCGATCCGTATCTCGACCAAGCTACCAATGCTTGTCGCAACTTTGTGCCTCTTGGCCTCTGCTTCCGTCGCCCTGCTTGGCTACTATGATTTGCAACGCAATATTCTAAAAAACCAACGTGAAACCTATGAACTGCTTTCCGCAGAACGTATTGCCGCGCTTGACACCTGGTTGGGTAAGGTCACTGACGATGTCGCCAATTTAGGCAATGATCCAACGGTTGTCGCTGCCGTTAGCGCCTTTGGTGCCTCTCACAATCTGATGATCGACTCGGCGGGATTGCAAGCGGCTTACATTACTGACAACCCACATCCAGTTGGAGAAAAGGAAGTGCTTGATCAGGCAGCTGAATCGCTTCCCTATCATTTTCAGCACGGCAGCTTTCATCCGTTTTTCCGGCAAACCAAGAATGTGGATGGCTACTATGACATCTCACTTTTTAACCTCGACGGGGACATGCTGTACTCGGTGATCAAGGAAACCGGCTTCGCGACAAATTTTGAAAACGGCCCCTATCGCAATAGTGGTCTCGCTGACGTCTTTCGGGCTGCACGCGATGGCGCGGTCGGTGATGTCCACTTTGCCGATTTCACATCCTATAGCCCAAGCGGCGGTGCGGCCGCTCTGTTTCTCGCAACGCCGGTTGTCGATACGCAAGGTGCGGTTATTGGAGTGGTCGCAGCGCAACTCCCCCCTCACCGCATCGACAATATTATCAATAATCCAATTGGGCTTGGTGAAACGGGCGAGCTATACGCGGTAGGTCAAGATGGGCGCGCCAGGAGTGACTCGCGGTTCGCGGGCGGGTTTAGCGCATTGTCGACACTTACAAATATTGCGCACCTCATGGGCGATACCGGCAGCTATCACATCAATGTGCCTGGCGTTGCAGAAAATCAAGTTGTGGCTGTTGTTTCAAAACTCGATGTATTTGACGGCCATTGGGACATCATTGCCGAAATGGATATGGCTGAAGTATTGGCACCTGTGGTGGTGGCGCGCAATAAAATGCTCTTTGTCAGCGCCGTTATCGCCGCAGGTGCCGCCGTGCTGGGCTGGCTTACCGCACGATCAGTCGTCGTTCCGCTCAATAGGCTGAAAAAATCGATGCATGCCGTGGCTGACCACAAGTATGACGACCCGGTTGATGATCAATACCGCGAAGACGAAATTGGTCAGCTCAGTAAATCACTTGTTGCACTGCGAGACAAACTTTGTGCCGCCGAAGCTGTAGATCAGGCACAAAAAGAAATTCAACAAGAACAAACATTGGTGGTCAACCGGCTCAGCACCGCGCTCACAAATCTTGCGGATGGTGATCTGACCCAAGCGATCAATACGCCGTTCACGCAGGCCTACGATAAACTGCGCGTGGACTATAATCGGACACTCGAAACCCTCCATGCGACTATCAGCTCCGTCGTGCAAGGCACGCGAGGCATTCAAACCCGATCAGATGACATGAGCAAATCATCCGACGAATTGTCACGCCGTACAGAAAATCAAGCCGCGACACTTGAAGAAACCGCCGCCGCATTAGACGAACTCACAGCCAGTGTCAGCGCCGCTGCAAGTGGTGCCAAGGAGGTTGAAAGCATTGTTGCTGACGCGCAAGCCGACGCCGACGCCAGCGAAACCGTAGTCCATAACGCGGTCACGGCGATGACTGAAATCTCAGGCTCTTCGACGGAAATCTCACAAATTATCGGGGTCATCGATGACATCGCGTTCCAAACCAACTTACTCGCACTAAATGCAGGTGTTGAAGCCGCGCGTGCGGGAGACGCCGGGCGCGGGTTTGCGGTCGTCGCCTCCGAGGTACGTGCGCTCGCGCAGCGTTCATCAGAAGCCGCACGTCAAATCAAAGAATTGATCAGCGGGAGCAGTGAACAGGTCGACCGTGGTGTGACACTTGTTGGGCAGGCCGGCGATGTATTGACCCGCATCGCAAATCATATTGGCCATATTTCAAGTCTGATGAGCGATATCGCTGCAGGTGCGGCAGAACAGTCAACAGGATTGGGCGAAATCAATATAGGTGTCACGCAATTGGACCAGGTCACCCAGCAGAACGCAGCAATGGTCGAAGAAGCGACAGCAAGCAGCCACGCACTAACGACACAGGCAACACAGCTTGCTGCGCTCGTCGAAAAGTTTAAAATTGGCACGGAGAACGCTGTTAGGAAGCGCCCTAAGTCTCCCGCGGCGAACAACGTCACAGCCTTCGCATCAAGACGCAAACCCACGCCCACGCCAGCTCTCACCCCAACACCAAAACGGGCGGTCAATGCAACAAATACTCCTGTTCCAAACGATCCAGACGTCGGATGGGAAGATTTCTGAAAACAATTGATAATGAGCCAACAATATGAGGGTGGCGCAATATAGGCAGCCATTTTTAGTTTCTTAAGGCTTTCGACAAATTCCAATATCTTTAATTTAATAATATTTATCATGCACTTATATTCACATATCGCCTAAGGCTGTTTTATGTCGTCCGCAACATTGTGGGGGAAATAGTTTATGGCGTACAAAAGACTCCCAAGTAGTCTGACAGCCGCCGTGGTAAGGTCGGTCAAGACGCCGGGCAAGTACCACGACGGTAAGGGTACTGGCCTGTATCTGCGGGTTGAATCCAATGGTTCTCGATTTTGGGCGCGACGTACCACCGTGAATGGCAAGCGCCGTGAAATTGGTTTGGGCAGCCCACCTATCGTGTCTCTTGTTTCGGCGCGCGAAGAGGCCGAAGCAAACAAACGATTAATCCGGCGCCGTGAAGACCCGCTTGCCAAGAAGCGCAAAGAGCGTCGCCAAAAGACATTGAAGAGGCTGCGCTTGTTGAACTCTCCCCGACTTAGAAAAACCCAAAAGACCGCGCGGCGTTTCTTACTACATTAAATACCTACATTTTTTCGCATTTCGGGAATGTGCCTTTGGCCGAGGTCACCTCGGCAGATACCCTACCCCGTCTACCGGGGCATCTGATCATCGCAGCCGATAGCGACACCGCCGGGCAGCAGGCGGCGCGCAAGCTAAGCATACGCGCGGACCGTTTGGGCTGGCTCATCTCACATCTGACACCGCCACCCGTCCGAGATTGGAATGACGTTATAGTGCAGCAACGGGGGTTAAAATGAACGTAGTCCAGCCCATCCCCCTTATCTCAGAAGGGCCGCAGCCACTTGTTCAAGAAACGCCGGAAGGCGTACCCTACCCCGTCCACGCATTAGGGCCACTACGCGACGCGGTTGAGGCGGTCCATGCTGTGACACAAGCACCCGTCGCGATACCCGCGCAATCTGCGCTCGCAATAGCATCTCTGGCCGTGCAAGGTTTTGCCAATGTCGAGGCCTTGGGCGGATCAAGCCCGCTCTCGCTCTACTGCCTGACGATTGCACGTTCGGGCGAACGCAAATCAAGCTGCGACGCCAAGCTTATGGCGGCCCTACGTACGTACGAGAGAGCAAGTCACAGCCCTGCGGCTCGAAACGGAAAGCTGGCAGAACCAACGCGCCTTATGGCGCGGAGAACGCGAAAGCATTTTGAACGAGGCCAAAAAATCAAAGGGCGAAAAACGGGTTGCGGCAAAAGCTGATCTAAGTGCCTTGGGAGCTGAACCCGCAGCCCCGCCATTGCCGGACTGCACAGTCTCGGAACCGACGTTTGAGGGTCTCACCCGAAAATACACCGAAGGGATGCCGTCGCTTGGCATTTTCTCGGACGAAGGCGGGCAATTCTTGGGCGGCTACGCGATGAGCGCAGACAACCGCCAAAAGACCTTGGCCGCGCTCAACGATCTCTGCAACCCGATCCGGCGCACCCGTCAGGGTGATGGGTCGCTGACGCTTTACGATAGGCGCTCGGCAATTCACCTCATGGCGCAACCCGGCGTCGCACGTCCGTTTCTCTCGGATGACACCGCACTTGGCACCGGGTTTTTGGCACGGTTCTTGATTGCTGAGCCAACCAGCACAATCGGTAGCCGTACCCACTCGGCTACCCTACCTTACCCTATCGGAATCACAGCGTTCGAAACCCGCCTATGTGACATAATGCAAACGCCCCTACCGATGCATCCAGAAACCCGCGAACTCAAAACGCGCGATCTTCCACTTACAGAGGATGCCCGCGCGCATTTGATCGACTTCGCAAATGACACAGAACGCAAGCAAGGGTACGGCCAGCCCTATGCAGAAATTACAGGAACCGCGTCCAAAGCCGCGGAACAAGCAGCGCGCATCGCCGGAGTACTGGCACTATTCCGGGACTTAAACGCCCCCTGCGTGACGCTGGAAGACGTCGCCAACGCAGTTGGGTTGATGGGGTACTACCTGAGTGAAGCACTGCGCCTATCACAAGCGGCGACGCTTTCAGGTGACTTGAAACGTGCCGAAAAACTAAGGCGCTGGATCATCGACAAATGGGAGCACGAAGAGATCTTGCCACGCGACATTCAGAAAAACGGCCCCACCACGGCACTGCGCCAAGCACCAAAAGTGCGATCAGCAATCGCCACCCTTGAAAAATACGGCTGGCTAATCGCCCTACCACCCAGCGAAATTATCCGAGGTGTCGCACGCCGCGAAGCATGGCGGGTCGTGCGGGAATAGCGCGCCACGTCGCAGAAGTCGCAGGGAGTATGGGCGGAAAGCGGACATTCGCTGCATCGCGTACAAATATATGTTTAGCAAAAGCCTGTCTTTTGGGCACTGGAAGTGAAGCTAAGAGTATCGAATCCGCAGGCGTCAGCGGTCGGTGACCCTTGTTGCAACCTTCAATAACTTCAGGAAACGAGCACAGTCGAAATGGTTTTCGTGGGGGCAGTTCGAGACATGGCGCAACATACGTGCCAGATTGACAAGACGCTCTGCTTGCCTCTCGAGGCTATCAGCCCTGTCGAGCAATGTATTACGCGGGATGATAGGTGCTCCTGGCCGTCGAAGTACCGCCCCCACCTCATCGAGCGCAAAACCAGCTGATTTCGCCAAAGTGATCAGTGCAAGCTCTTGCAGCACGTCCGGTTCATACTGGCGGCGCAACCCATTGCGGGCGACCGATTCAATAAGCTTTCTTTTCTCGTAATACCGCAAGCCCGATGCGCTGACACCTGAGCGCTCTGCAACCTCGCCTATATCCAGAAGTTTTTCCACGCGCGACACCCTTGACTTAAACTTGGGTTGAAGTTGTAGACTCATTGTTCGCTTCATGCAACGGAGAAGAACGCGTGACCATTCGCACAACGACAGACAAACGAAACAACACAAAAACGGACCTGCTTGGCCCCAGTTTTTCGATTATCCTCGCCTCCTTGGGTACCAGCGCGGCGGCCGTCACGCTGCCGGAGTTACCGGGTGAATTCCAAGGGGTCAGCCTCGACACGACATTCGTTGTATCGGCCTATATTCTCGCTACGACTGCGCTCATCGTACCTGTCGGTCGTGCGGGGGATCTATTTGGCAAACGCACCGTTCTTATTGTTGGGCTATCCCTTTTCATCTTGGGGGCGTTTCTCGCGTTCCATGCGCCGACCCTACCAATTCTTGTTGCCAGCCGTTTCATCCAAGGGGCAGGCGCAGCGGCAATGATGGCGATGCCTCTGGCACAGGTGCGCGATGTCGTAACGAGCAATCAAATCGGACGCTGGATGGGAGCGATGGGAACGATGTCGGCGATTGGCACAGCCTCGGGTCCGGCCTTGGGCGGAGCGATTATCGCCGGCTTTGGCTGGCGCGCGGTCTACCTGCTGCAGATCCCTGCCGCAGTAATTGCCCTTGGATTATGCCTATTCTATGTCACAGACAACAAACGCACCGATACCCGCGCCAAAATCGATGTTGCCGGAGCGGGGGCACTGGCCGTGTTCATCGCTTCATTCACCGTCTTTATTTCCGATTTGGCCAGCGGCTTTGGTGCCTTGACCGCCGTTTTTTTGGCGGTCGCAATTATCGCTGTCGCGGGGTTTTGGGTGATTGAACATCGGACTACCGTGCCAATCCTACCGCTTGAGTTGCTGCGTTCGCCGCGTCTGCGCCTTAGCCTTGCGATGAACGCAATCGTATCTTTGGTTATGATGGGCATCCTTGTCGTTGGGCCATTCTTTTTGACTGGCGGGCTTGGGCTGACGACGGCCCAAATGGGGTTGGCAATGTCCGTAGGTCCAATCGCCTCTGCCCTTAGCGGCATACCGGCGGGCCGCCTGACCGAGAGAATTGGATCGGGTCGCGCAGTCATTGTTGGAGGGCTTGCTGTGACGATGGCGACGGCGGGAATGGCGGGGCTTCCTTATGTGTTTGGGGTTGGTGGGTTCATTGCGGCCTTTATGCTTCTGTCGCCCAGCTATCAGGTTTTTCTAGCCGCATTGAACACCTCAGTGATGGAAGGCGCGCCCAACAAAGACCGAGGGGTGACCTCAGGCATACTCAATCTAAGCCGTAACTTTGGCTTTATTCTGGGTGCCAGCGCCATCAGCGGCGTCTTCTGGTCGCTGGTGAACTTTGGAACTGGAGACGAAACTGAGGCGGTCAGTTTGGCAATGGCCGGAACATTCGCCCTTTGCTCTGCCTTGGCGTTGTGTGTCGTGCTTCTTGCGATGCTCGCCAAGCGCCACCCTGATATCGAGGACGTGCTATGAATTTTATAGATGCAACGATTGCTGCGGTTGTTATTGGCATTGGGGCAACCGCATTCATGGATGCCTTTGCATGGCTTCAAGGGAGTTTGTTCAAGATACCCAGCCTTAACTACGCATTGGTTGGAAGATGGATCATTGGGCTGTCAAAGGGGCGGTTTTTTCATAACACTATCATGCAAGCGCCCCCACAGCGACATGAACGCACAATTGGCTGGCTATTCCACTACGGGATTGGCGTTTTCTTTGTTTTGCTGATGCAGTTTGTCGTGGGGACAGATTGGTATTTCGCTCCCAATTTACTGGCCCCGCTTTTGATTGGATTGCTAAGCCTGTGCGCACCTTTCTTGGTGATGCAGCCTGCGTTTGGATTTGGCATCGCCGCCTCAAAAACACCATCTCCATGGACTGCACGGCAACGCAGCCTGATCGCTCATTTGTCCTTTGGTTTCGGGATTTACTTCGCCGGGATGCTTTGGTTGCATTTCATAAAGTGGTTTTGAGTAGCTAAATTCCACCAAAAGCGACGATAGGTGCGGCCACAGTAAAAAGGCGCTGTGTCCTGCAAGTTGTGAACCCGAACCGCCTTAACTTCACGTTTGCAGCGACTGTCGCCATTACAGGCTGCGACCGCAGCATTGGCAATGCGATAAGAAGGGCAGCTTTGGGCCGTTATACCAATAATGCCTCAAATCATATCCCGAACAATTGGTACCAATTCGGCTTCCTTCCAGTGGGAAGAAATGGGGGGGAATCCACAATATGGAAATAAACAAATTAAAATCAACAATATACAAGAATGAAGTGGCGCGCTCAGAAGGAGGTTATTCGAACTCTTCTGACAGTGTTTCAAATCCAGATTTTGAAGAGATATTTGAGGAACTTGAGCGTTGGAATGACGTTCTCAAGGATCACAAAACCACGATCCTGCGAGGGCCCCGCCCATGAGCCGCCTCGCACCGTTTTCATTAAGATTGACCCCAGCAGAACGATCTCAGCTTGAAGCACAGGCTGGGGCGATGCCGCTGTCCTCGTATATAAAGTCCGTGGTTTTTGCCGCTGAAGCTCCCAAATATCGAAAGCGGCGCAAACCACCTGTTGCGGAGCAACAGCTTTTGGCTGAGGTTCTCGCCCGTCTTGCCCAAACGCGGCAAGCCAACAATCTCAATCAGATTGCCAAACACCTGAACCAAGGAACGTTGATCCTCGATCCTGAATTGGAACAGGATTTGAAATGCGCCGTGGCTGAAGTGGCTTGGATGCGGACAACTTTAATGCAGGCTTTGGGGGTGAAATCATGATCCTCAAAGGTTCGCAACGTGCGGGTGCAACGGCGCTCGCGGATCACCTTATGAATGATCGTGACAATGATCACGTGTTCTTGCTAGAGTTGAATGGATTTATTTCAGACGACTTAAACGGAGCGTTATTAGAAACACATGCCATTTCAAAGGCAACTCAGTGCAAACAGTTCATGTTTTCTCTGAGTTTAAACCCACCCAAAGATCATATTGCCACCGAAGAAGAATTTCTTGATGCCGCAGATCGCGCCGAAAAACTGCTAGGACTGGACGGCCAGCCCCGTGCTATTGTCGTGCATGAAAAGGAAGGTCGTCGCCATGCGCATGCCGTGTGGTCACGCATTGATGCCGATGAAATGAAGGCGATCAATCTGCCCCATTTCGAAAACAAGCTGCGGGATTTGTCGCGTGATCTGTTTCTAGATCATGGTTGGGTGCTGCCTGACGGCTTAGCAACCTATGGCAATAAGTCACCTCTGAATTTTACTCTCGAAGAGTGGCAACAAGCCAAACGCCAAGGTCTTGACCCACGCGAGATCAAGCAGGCGTTTCAACAGGCATGGGAGCGGTGCGATAATCAGATAGGCTTCAAGAACGCCCTTGAAGATCGCGGCTATTTCCTCGCTCGTGGTGATCGTCGTGGATTTGTCGCCTTGGATGTCGATGGCAATGTTCATTCCATTGCTAAATGGGCGGGCCTCAAAGCCAAAGATGTGAATGCCAAACTTGGCTCGCCGGAAAACCTACCGTCGGTTGATGTCACCCAATCCAACATTCGATCCAAGGTGTCGCATCAAATGCGCGACTATATCGGTCAGATCAAAGACCGCCAAAACGGTGATCTTGATCCGCTGCGAGATCAGTTGTCCGACATGAACAATGCCCACCGCAGCGAGCGCAATAAGTTGAATGACGGCCAATCAAACCGCTGGACTGAGGAAACCAAGGTGCGCTCAGACCGCCTCAATAAAGGTTTACGTGGTTTGTTTGATCGCCTGACAGGAACCCACAGAGGTATTCAAAATAGCAATGCCAAAGAGGCATTGGCTTGCAGCAAGCGCGATCAAAAACAGCGTGACTTTATGGTCTTAGAGCAAATGAAAGAACGCCGTGCCTTGCAACGAGAGTTCCAGAAGCTCCGTCGGAAACACATGAAAGACCGTGAAGTGATAGCCCAGAAAGTCAAGCAGGCGCTCAAGGTCAATCAGTCACAATCACATCAATTCGTACGGTCCCGCAATCGCGGGCCTGATCTTTCAATTTAGGCATTTCGGGGGAACTTATGTCTCGTCAATATCAAGTATTCTTCGCATGCGTCGCACTGACGTTTGCGCTTTTTCTCATAGCTGATCAGGCGTCGGCACAAAGCTATTTCGGGAATAGTGGTCGTGTGCGGCAACAAGCCCTAGCACTTACTATGATCAAAGTGGTTTTGGTGGCCATCGTGGTTGGCATTGGCTTTGGGCTGGGTTGGATCATGTCGCCTCAAGGTCGTGCGTTTCGACGCATCGGCCTGTTGATCCTAGCTGGTTTGCTTGGTCTCGTTGCCATCCTCAACAGTGGGTATCTGGGGTGGATTGCGGCGTTCACGTTCGCTGTATGTGGATTTTTTGTCGGCATTTTCTTTTGGTTGCGGTCGTCGATTTCTTCGATGATGGACATGCCCGATACTTTTGGGTCCAGCCGTTGGGCGACTGAGCAGGACATTGAGGAAGCGGGCTTTTTCGAAAACGAAGGCCTCTATATCGGTGAATGCCTGAAAGATGGAGAACTTACTCCAATTGAATACAACGGTGATCGGCACTTAATGACCGTTGCGCCGACTCGGTCTGGCAAGGGAACCAGTCAGATCATTCCAAACCTTCTTTCCTATCGTGGTTCTGTCGTTGTCATCGACCCCAAAGGGGAAAACGCGATGATCACAGCCAAAGCTAGGAAGGATGCAGGATTTGAAGTCCACATAGTTGATCCATGGGGAATTGTTGAAGCAGAGGGTATTGAGACTTCAACGCTGAATCCTCTAGATTGGCTTGACCCAATGGATAACGAGATCACTGAAAATTCAATGATTTTGGCCGATGCCCTCGTGATGGCTGAAAACCACAATGACAGCTTTTGGAACGAAGAAGCAAAGGCACTTCTGCAAGGCCTGTTATTACACGTGGCATCCGATGCCGCCGAAGATGGCTATAGGCACCTCGGGCGTGTCAGGGAAATCTTGGTCTCTGGTAAAGATGAGCTGACTAAGGTCTTCACCAAGATGGCGGAATCCGATCATCACATGATTGCCAGCACGGGTAACCGCTGTTTGCAAAAAGAAGATAAACTTCTTTCGAATGTTCTGGCCTCGGCTCAGGCGCAGACCCACTTTTTAGACAGTGAATATCTACGTGAAAACATGAAGACCTCTAGCTTCAAGTTTGAGGATTTGAAAACCAAACCCATGACAATCTATTTGGTTCTTCCAGCGGATCGTTTGAACACCTTTAGCCGTTGGCTTCGCCTTCTCGTCCAGCAAGCCATCACAGTCAATGCGAGGAACATTCAGACAAAACCTGTGAAGCCAGTGCTGTTCATCTTGGACGAATTCGCAGCGCTCGGTCGTCTGAGCATGGTCGAACAGGCCTATGGTCTCATGGCGGGATTTGGGATGCAACTTTGGGCCATCGTACAAGATGTGAGCCAGTTGGAACGCATCTACGACAAAGGTTGGCAATCGTTCGTCGCCAACGCTGGCATGGTGAATTACTTTGGGTCATCTGATCAACGAACCGCAGAGTATTTTTCGGCTCTGTGCGGGGAGCAGACGGTTTGGAATTTCAGTTCCGCCGTATCACATGCCTTTAGCAATTCCGTTGGGCAGCAAGGGGGCGGCTCTTCCAATACCAGTACAAATTCTTCCAACGCGGCCCTGTCACAGCGAAAATTGGCGTTCCCAGATGAATTGATGCGGATGAACAACCGCACACAGATCATCTTGATGGAGAACGTACATCCAATCTTAGCCAGCAAGCAGTTCTGGTTTGAAAACGACCGCCTCAAAGAACTCGGCGTCAATTTGCATGATCAAGAAACTGTCGCTGAACCTGCGCCTGCAGAAGAAATTTTGAACGAGGAACAAAACCATGAGTGATGATCCTAAAAACAAAATTCTAAGCACCGAGTTTAACCAAGAAGTGTTTGACGAAGAAAAAGTCGTTGCTGAAAAAGATAGTGTTGGGCGAAAGTTGACGCCCAAAGAGTACCTAATTCTTTTTGAGCCTGAATATGCGCCGACGGGGCATATCGGCGTGCAAAGGGATTTACCCTCAAATCCCGAACACCTAGTCGAAGAACCCGAGATCGATGTCTACGCCGATGACATCTCGGTTGAAGAAATAGAACATGGTTACATCATCCAAACACGGATTGATGATGAACCAAGTGAAAATGGTTTGGAGGGCGGGCGCATTTCGCGCCTGACCCTTATCGAAGGGGAGCGCTCTCCAGAAAATGTAAAAGTACATTTTGAAAATGGTGAGTGGAAAAAACCGCCTTCATCATTTCTCGAAAAACAGATTTCCATGGAGAAACGAGATCAACACAACGGGACCTCACACGAGGCCGAAAGGCGCGATAAAGGACAATCGCCCGACAACGATATTGACCTATAAATATTTGCAAATAAACAGTAAAAATGGTATTCTACTGGTGTGAAACATCAAAATGTAAGACTGACCCACGGAAGCGAATTAATCGGACGCAAACTCAAGAACTGCTTCGGCGTTGAAGAGATTGCAATCATACCTCGCTATAGCTGGAGATATTACGATTGGTGCGTAGAACAAGGCTTCGACATGGTAGCTTGGATTAAAGGTGCTGACGAGGTGCGTGCCCCTCAATTAAATTTCAGCGAAAATATTGAAGTTGTTCTTTGGGCAGACGAATGCAAGCGGTTCCATCGGGGCGAGCTCGTACCGCCATGGAATGAGCCAGAGGGTTGCGTGGATTATATCGAAGATCGCATAAAGAAAGGGAAACCTATTTAGTGAACTTCAAATTTCTCTAGTTCATCCAACGCTTTATCCATGGTTCTTGACAATCGAGGTCTGCCCACATGAACGCCCCGTGCCTTCGCTGCGGCCATCCCTGCCTTGGTTCGTTCGGATATCAATGAACGCTCATATTCCGCAAAAACGGCCAACTGCCCGTATAGCATTCGCCCAACGGCGGTGGTTGTGTCGATGCCTTGTGTAATGGCTTGAAAATCCACACCGCGATCTCTCAGATCACTGAGCAATTGTAGCAGGTGGATCGTTGAGCGTCCTAGTCGATCCAACTTCCACACCGCCAGCGTGTCACCAGACTTTAGGGAGTTAAGCATGTTATCAAGGCCGACGCGCTTTTTGATTTTCCCAGACACGCCATGATCGCCATAGATCACATTGCAACCTGCGGCTTTCAACGCGTCAATTTGCAAAGCCTCACTTTGGTCCTTGTCAGACACGCGGACATATCCAACTTTGCGGCCCTTTGATTTGTCATCATCCATGTTGGAATAGTAGCACTTAAAATCGTTCTTTTGAGCGGTTTTCATGGTGTTTTCCTCTTGAAAAAAGGGTTCCCTTTCTAAGCCCGCATGGATGAACGGTTTCAGCGTAATCAGCCTTAGAAATTTCCTGTGGAAAACAAGGGCTAGGTGACTTTGCTGGCGTGATGTGGCATCTCTATCAAAAGGGAACCCTTTTGACGCTCGCGCAAAATTGAGTGTCACATGTCCAAAACTCCATGGCCTTCGGCAACTTCACAAACGCCCTCTCGTCAGGGCGCTCGTTCAACAATCAACCGCACGGCCTTTACCATCACCGCGCAAGTGTTGATGGCCTGTTTCTGCGGGTGGATTTTGGTTCATGGTGATTTTCTAATTCTGATCTTTTTGATCCTACCTGCGGCATTGGTTTCGATGACTTTGGCATTGCCAACGCTGGGCTTTGAGGGGAACAAAGCGCTGATCGCGGGGGCAGTCATTACACTCATTGCCAATCTGGCGATTGCCTTTGCCGAGGATTTGGACAGTGCAGGAAGATCAATGGTGCCTGCCATGACTTCAATGCGGGACACTTTCCTTGTGCCAACGCATTATGTCGCGACATCATCTGCATCCGTCGAATGGTGGCCCAAAGATTCCAATGGGCGCACTTCGGAAAGGCTATCTCGGGGCATGTGTCTAAAGGTCGTTGAACTTTACGCAGACGGCGAAACCGTCACTGACTATTCGCGGGTTGTTGTTCCTGCCCTTGACGGGACACGTTACATTTTGCGCAGTGACATTACATGGCTTGGCAGCGTCCAGCGTTGCGATGAGCACAACCGCTTTGACGGCCAATAATATTACGCGGCCCGATAAATCAGCCGTTCCCCTGCAACTTCGGTTTCGGTGTAATCCATCGCCAGATCATAAGCGATTGCGCCCATGTCGATGTAGTTGGCCAGATGTTCGGGAATGTTGCCGAACAGGCCTTCTTCAACAAACTGCTCGGCGAGTTCTTTCATGCTATCGGCGTGATAGATATCAACATCAAAATCTGATGGTGAAACGCTGTCGGGATCAAAGCTGTATCCGACCTCGCCAACGGCGATGATAAACATGGTTTTGTCGTGATCGTCCCAGCTTTCACAGGCTTCGAAATAATGCCCGATATTAGCTTGGTTGATCCCCCAAGCCTTGGCCAGATCACAGTCGATATGGTCACCATCAATGAACTGGATTTCGTATTCTTCGACGGGGTCGCCGTAGTCGTTTTTGTTTGTAGCGGCCTTGGTTTTGTAGCCTTCTAAATCTTCAAAATAAAATCCATTGGCTGAAATGTCGTACGGTTGTGCGTGTAATGTTGTCATCGGTTTTGTCCTCTTTTTTGATCTGACGGGTTGCGCATGCAACCGTCTGGCTTCCGCCGAGGAGCGGGGGTGCAAGGATCAAAAGTGCCGCAGGCAGGACCAGAGCCACGCGCAGGTGCAGCGCAGCGAACCGAGCATGGCGAGGACCCACCCTTTGATCCGCGTGGGGGCAGCCGCCCTAGTTGTCATGGGGGTATTGGGGGAGAAGACAGTCTCCCCTAATTGGCGATCAATCACCACAGGATTGACGAGGGTTTCAAGGGGCTGAGCATCGCCCATTGATCAGGTTCAGCTTTGACAAGCTGACGGCATACAATCCGCGCAGGGTTGGAATATGGGGTGTTGGGGAGAGATGAAATTTCCCCGACGAGGGATCAAACACAGATATGTTTGCATGGTCATAGAAAGGCTCAACGCCGCCTATGATCATTAGCTTTGGGGGATACAACGGGGGAGCGCAGCAGCCCCCTTGTCAAGACGTGTGGTACTACCACACACATCTTGCATCATCACTTATGATGGAAGATGGCCTGAAAGGATCGCAGCGCATGGTATCATCTGACACACAGCTCGCGCGCGCCCTTAACCGTTCCAGATTACCATTGGATTAGAGGTCGTGACGAGCTTGAGAACAGCTTTCGCACTTTCAACGACCTAACTTCTGTTTAATTCCAAAGCCAGTTGCTTCATCATTGAATTTTGGAGAAAAACGCACTTCGAACTCGTCCTCAAGAACATAATAGAGCATGTTTAGCTTTTTTACGAACAAGAGGCTGAACTTTTTGAAATCACGTTGTAGGTTCACAAGCCCCTCGCGAAAGAATTTTTCTTGGTCAATAGGACGGCCAAACTGATCGTGTCCTGTCATGAGCATTCCTCGATGTTCATGAGCGGTCGAAGATTTGAATGAGAGATCATCGGTAGTGTATTCTCGCTCCCAACCTCGGTGAAAACGTTCATTTCTTTCGTTTCTCAATTCAGAAATCGCGCTGTCCATTTCCTTGAGAACCGCTACAACAGCTTCAGATACACCTATCTTTTTCAGGTTTTTTATCGAACAAATTTGAGGCCGAATGTTAGCTTCAAAAACCTCGTTGACGAGTAATAGTGCGCAGTCAAACAGCGACACATACCGCATCAAAAAAGTATCTGCGCATATGTTCAGCCACTCATACCTAGTTACTGGGAGGTTTGGCTCAACAACAAACCGATCTTCCAACCATAGCGTATCGGCGACATGGTTCAGAGATTCCATTCTTCTAGTCAAAGCAGACAGGACATTGTTAACGTTCAGTGCGTACAGACAATCGGGGTACTGGGCCATCTCTTCGTATGTTTCGAAACTATATGCGACTATGCTTAGGTCATATATCCGTCCAACGAAGCGATGCTCGTCAGATGGCAGAACGATCTCTTTAAGATATGCTGTGCGACGACGCGGTGCTTTTTGAGATGAATTTCTTGGTGATGAATGATCAATCTTGTTTGACATGTCGCAACTATTACACGAAAATATAGACTTTAAAACAACCGAGTATATTATGAAGCTTCAAAACATTTCACTAGATCAATTGGAAATTAATCGCGCCAACGACAGACATGGAGAACTCGAAAACGAAGCCTCCGCGATTGCTTGGTTGTTTAACACCCGCGAAGTTCACATGAAGAATCTCGCGCGAGATATTGTTGCTACGGGCAAAGTATATGAGCCTCCCTTGGTTTCAGCAGAAAATGGAAATTATCTTATCTTTGATGGGAATAGGCGAACTACTTGCCTAAAGTTGCTAAACAACCCATCAAAGGCACCCACTACGCAACTTCAGGATTTTTTTAGAAATCTAAAGGAAGAGTGGGACGGGATTTTTCCGACTGAAGTGTTGTGTCAAGTTGAAAATGATCGAGACGATATAGATGAAATTCTGTTCCGTCGTCATACGGGCACGCAAAATGGTGTAGGTCAGTCCACATGGGATGACCGAATGAAAGACAACTTTGTAGCAAGATCAGGAAAAAAGACTGGTTTCAATATTGCGGATGAAATTGAGCAACGATTGGGCGCTGCGGGAATGCTGCCCGCTACCAAAATCCCTAGATCAAACTTAAATAGGCTGCTGTCCTCCGAAGCGATTAGAAACCGTTTCGGTTTCTCAGGTCAAAACAAAGAGTTCAAGTTCACACATGAACCTGAAGTAGCCTTAAAGACGCTCTCACGGTTGGCAGAAGATTTTTCCAGTGGAAAGGTTGTTTTAGGGGACATTTGGGATAACGAAAGCAAACTTCGCTACGTAGAAAAACTCGATAGGCAGAAGGTTCTTCCGTCAGGCGATGACCTTCTTTCTGACGCAGGTAACGGCTCGAACCCAAAACCGAAACAAAAGAAACCGAAACCTACGCCAAAACCTCAACCTTCCAAGCGAACGACACTCATACCGCAGAAGGACTTCGGGATATTGTGGACGGGAAAACAACATCGAATCCAAAATATTTGGGAAGAGCTACAGTTCCACTTAAATACTGAGAAACACACGAATGCTGTCTCAGTGCTTTTTCGTGTGCTTTTGGAGCTTTCTGTCGAAAACTATATCAGCGAAAACTCAGTATCCGTAAATGACAACGATAAGCTCGCAAGAAAGATCGAAAAGATCGGCGATGCATTATTTAGCCAAGGCAAAATCGATCAAAAGCAACGGTCCGCAACAAAGAAATTTAGCCAATTAGACCAGCTTGTGTCCGCTGACACACTAAACAGATACGTGCATTCCCCAAATTTTTCCCCATCCGCAAAACACCTTGAATCTGTATGGGATACTATGGCCGACTTAATTGTCGCGTGTTTGAAAGGGTAACCAATGGCAGACAAACTTTCTTTCGATCTCGAGTATTGTTATGGGATCCCTCAGTTTTCAGAAGAGCTTGAATTTACTCATAAGGGATATGCAATTTACGCGCCTAATGGCGTGATGAAAACGTCGTTGACCAAAACACTTCTTGATGTCCAAAACGGCAATGAACCAAAAGATTTGGCATTCCCCGATAGGGATAGCAAATGCATTATTACTCTGAATGGAGATGCTCTAAAAGGTGAGGAGGTGCTTGTCGTTCGATCTTACGATGAGACTTACTCGTCTGGCGAAGTCTCGACGTTACTTGCGAATTCTGAATTGAAAGCTAAGTACGAAGCGGTCCACAAGAAAATTGGCGATGCAAAGAAAAACCTCGACAAAAAATTGCGAAAACTTTCTGGATTTGGTGTGCGAGAAAACATTGATCCAATAATTGAAGGCTTGTTTTCCAAAAATTACTATGAGGCACTTTTAAGTGTCGAAGGTGAGTTGAATAGCCTATATAAATCTGGTTTTTCGGATGCGATCTACAAAGTAATTTTTGATCCAAAGGTCGTCAACCTTCTTCAAGAACAAGGCGTTGAGACGTCTGTCGAAGAGTTCGCAGAAAAATATGATAGCTTGACCGAGCAATCGCCAATTCTTCGTCAAGAATTTCAGTATCACAACATTAGTCAGGTACAACAACAACTTAAAACCAACAATTTTTTTGATGCTGGTCACAGCATCAATTTGACTGACAAAGGAACCGACGAAAAAATTGAGTATGGCACTGACGATGAACTAAATGAGAAGATTACGTCGGAAAAACTTCGAATTTTGGGTGATGAAGAGCTGAATAAACGATTTGATAATTTTAATAAAAAATTCAAAAATAAAGAACTGCAAGAATTTCGAGACTACATAACTCAGAACCGTCATTTGCTTATTGAGCTAAAAGACCTAAGCCAATTCAAGCGAAAGCTGTGGCTTCAATATTTTCTTGCGGCGAAAAAGGAATTTGACGAACTTATCTCAGAATACAAAGTTGGCCAACTTGAGCTGACGGACATCATTCGAAGCGCAGAAGCTGACGTGAATGATTGGGATGCGGTGATTACCCAATTCAATCAGCGTTTCCTCCACCTCCCATTTAAGCTTAAGGTCGCAAACAAATCCGATGTGATTTTGAAGGACCTAGCACCATCAATAAATTTTGTATTCGAAGATAATGGCGAAGAGAGAGTCTATAAATCAACAGAAAGAAGTGAGCTAATCCGTGTGCTAAGCACAGGTGAAGCTAGAGCTTTGTACATTTTGAACATAATGTTTGAGGTGCACACCAGATGGAAGTTTCGCACAAAGACACTGTTTGTTTTCGACGACATTGCAGATTCATTCGATTACAAGAATAAGTTTGCGATTATCGACTATCTTGAATTCATTATTAGCGCCGAGGATGTTAGCTTTCTCGTTATAGTTCTGACGCATAACTTTGACTTTCTTCGTGTTATTGAAAGTCGAGGAATTTGTAAAACTAGTCAGTGCCGTATGGCATTTAGAAACGAAAACAAAGTCGAGTTAGAGGTATTCAAAAGATCCGACATCGGAAATCCATTCAATAAGTGGAAAACAAGGTTGGGCGAAATTATTATCCTTGTCGCCTACATTCCGTTCCTACGAAATGTCATCGAGTATACTAAGGGTAAAAAAAATGGCGACGGAAGCCATAATGAGGACTACCAATCTTTAACTAATATGCTGCATTTCAAAGATGATGTGGAAGCTTTGACTGTCGGAGACTATCGGAGTGTTTTTGAACGAACACTTCCAGACACCACGTTTCCAATCAGGGATAACAGCGAAACTGTTATCGATTTGATTTTGGATGCTGCCGATGAGTGCTTGGGAAAACCTGACGGCATTAATCTTGAGCAGAAAATTGTACTATCGATGGCGATTAGACTGAAAGCTGATAAATTTACAATCGAAAAAATACGTTCAGAAGATGCGGAGTATGTCCTACCCTCTAGCAACCAAACACCGAAGCTAATTCGAGATTATTGTAAACTTTTCAACAATCAACACGATGAAATCGCAATTCTGCGAAGGGTTTCTCTTCTCACGCCATCGAACATTCACCTTAATGCTTTCATGTACGAACCGATACTCGACATGGGATATGGCGAACTAAAACAACTCTACCAAGACGCAACAAATAAGCTAACTTGAGGTATTGGCGACAAGTGGGGGAATTTACGACGCGCACTCACTTGCCTTGGAAACCTGCGTTTGGCAGATAACTATGCGGGGAAACGAAATCAAAACATCTTTGAGGTGGATCACTCTCCACGAGCGTGCCCACATCGAGCTTGGGCATTTCGCGATCCTCAAAGGCGTTCCAACGTTCAATTTGATATCGAAGTCTGGCAAGTCGCAGGTTCATGAATCTGATCTGCCCCGCGCGCTTTGGGGTAAGGTGGAGCGCTGCCTGGAGTTGCAGGCTGATCATGAGGCCTTGGAAGAGATGCTAGGCACTATAGATGAGATTGATTGGTCTGAGCTGCGCATCACCGTCGCTAGCATCGCCGCTGTGATGGTCTTGATTGAGAAGGCTGATGCAGACAACCCAAATCCAAGTGAGACACATCCCAAGGCGGCGACGCGGATATTTCAGTTGCTTGGGCATGTGAATGATGTGTGGTCGATTGGTGCATCGTTGAACGCTGATGATTTACCAGATGCAGAGCGTATTCAGGCGTTTGCAAAGGAAGTCATTTTGCCTGCCTATTTTGACACGGTTGAGATGGCCAAGTCTGCTGACGCCACAAGCTTTGTTGATGATCTTGGTGATCCTGAAGTTTTCTTTGCCGATATTACCCACGCCAAGCTTGGTCATTGGGATCAGTTGCAAACCGTTGGCGCAAAGGAATGGGCGGAATTAAAAGATGCCAACGAACAGATTTTGCCATTGGTGTATAAATTTCAGGCAGAGAACAACACGTCGATATAATGCAGCTCTGCATCTTGGCCAATGTCCTTGATGTCGGACTTGCGAGGTAAGTCATTTGCACTTTGCGCGATGACGAAGGCAAAGCGGTGCAAATCCAAATCGCTTTCTTCAGTTAGCCGTTCAATTACGCCGCTCGCATCAATTGGAAAATGCAGTTCGTCGCTCTGTAGCTGGAACGTAAGCGATCCATTCACGCCCAACGGCATCACGTGCCATTTCGCTTTATAACGTTCAAACCCTATTGCGTGGACATTGGCGTCGGCTCTCAAAAAGAAACAAAATTCTTCGCCCAGTTTGAGTGTCGCATCTGGCGCAGCACGATCTTTGACCTTTTTGATGAGGTTCAATTCGTCTTTGGTGAAGCGCTTGATCTGTAATTGTCCGCGAATGCCGTGTTCTTCAACATAATGATCCCATGCATCTGTATTCGATTGAAGGAACCAGCGTTCCTCATGCTTACGACCAAGATCGGCGTGTTGTTCTGCAATCCATTCATAGATTAGCTTGGCAAAGCTACGCCGTATTTTGCCTTTGCGGAAATTTGCAACGTAGTCTGTGCCTATTGGCGCTGTTCGCCCAAGGGCAGCATCCATCACTTGCTCCACGCTCATGTTGACGACTTTGCCAACGTCGCGTGTCACGGTATAAAGCCGTTTACGTTCTTCTTCGCTCGCTGTCAGCCAATCAATATCCACAAAAATATTCCCACTCAAAATACCCGAATATACCCGCGCTCTACCTCGTGTTGCGGGGGTAATGTCAGTCTATCTTGCTCTCATACAGACACAAGCGCGGCAAATACTGCTTTGTAAAATAGGACTTTTATCCTATAATGTTCCACTTACGTTCTCATGATTGTCGTGAGGAAAGGAGGAACAACAAAGCAAGCCGCGCCCGCAAATGAGCAGCGGTAGAAAGGAAACGGCAATGACCGACAAAACACCCCCAGAGTTTAACCCCGAGACAGCCCCACCAAGCCTAACGATTGATTGGGACGCGTATCTGCCGTTCTTTGAGGACGAAGATATTTCAGAAGATGACAAGCGCCAGATGATTGAAGCTCTATGGTCGATCATGGTCAGTTTCGTCGATCTTGGCTTTGGCGTGCACCCCGTGCAGCAAGCTTGTGGAAAAGACATTTCTTTGGCTGAATTGCCTGCCTCTGATGTGGTAAACTTAAACAATACCAAAACTGATTTTAATAATGAATCCGCCCCAAAAGGTGGACAGACAGGGAGTCGTTAAATGGGAGCAAATCAAACACAACAGGCCGTCATTTATGCGCGTGTCTCAGGTGCCAAGCAGGTGCGTGAAGGGGACGGTCTAGCCTCTCAGGAAAGCCGTTGTCGCGAGTACGCCAAATTCAAAGACTATGAGGTCATCAACATCTTCACCGACGATGTGAGTGGGAAAGCCACGGCGCGGGTTGGCATGCAATCGATGCTTGGTTTTCTGCATATGAACGCCAGCACGTCAGACGAGATCGTTGTCATCATTGACGACATCAGCCGTTTGGCGCGTGGTCTCACCGCCCATTTGGAACTGCGGCAATCGCTTGCCAAGGCTGGCGGTAAACTCGAAAGCCCATCGATTGAGTTTGGCGAAGACAGTGACAGCATTCTCGTTGAGAACCTGCTGGCCTCTGTTGCCCAACACCAACGCGAGAAGAATGGTGAGCAAACCAGCAATCGTATGAAAGGGCGCATGATGAATGGCTACAACGTATTCGCAGCGCCTGTGGGATATAAATATGAGCGCATTTCAGGCCACGGTAAATTACTTGTGCGCGATGAGCCAGTCGCATCCATCGTTCAAGAAGGCTTGGAGGGGTATGCTTCTGGCCGTTTTGCCAGCATGGCTGAGGTGAAACGCTACTTTGAAAGCCAGCCCGCCTTTCCCAAACGGAACTCTGGTAACTCTGTCGTGGTGCAACTCATCAGCGACATGCTGAACCGCGTGATTTACGCAGGTTATATCGAGCATGAGCCTTGGGGCATCACACGTCGCAAAGGCCATCACACGGGGCTGATATCACTTGAGACCTTCGAGCGTATTCAAGTCCGCAAGGCAGAACGCAAGATGGCTCCTGCCCGTACAGATGTAAGTGCAGACTTTCCATTGCGAGGCGCAGTGCAATGCGCCGATTGCGACAAACCACTGACGGCATGTTGGTCGCGTAGCAGCACAGGCAAGAACTATCCATACTTTTGGTGCAAGACAAAAGGCTGCGCATCTTTTCGCAAAAACATCCGCGCAGAAAAGCTCGACGCCGCGTTTGAGGGTATGATGCAGACGCTTGAGCCATCCAAAGATCTGATTGGCATGACGAAGCTGATGTTGACCAACGCATGGTCGCAACGTCTTGCGCAATCAAACGCCGTGAAAGCCGAGCTGAATCGTGAAATCGCAGCCTCCGACACACAACTCGACGCGCTACTGGGTCGCATCGTTGAGGCAAACAACCCAACCGTCATCGCTGCTTACGAGAAAAAGATCACAAAACTAGAACAACACAAACTGGCTTTGGCGGAGAAAGTCGCGAAAAAGACCACACAAAAGCGGACACCCGAGCAATTGTTCGAACTCGCGGTGCAGTTCCTGTCAAACCCTTGGAATATATGGAATAGTGGTGATCTAACGCTCAAGAAAACCGTGCTCAGATTGGTATTTAAGGCCCCATTGACCTTCGACAGACAAACAGGACTTCGAACGCCGCAAACGTCTGTTATCTTTAGGTTTTTAGATGAAATTTCTCTGAAAAGTAAAATGGTGCACCCGAGAGGATTCGAACCTCTGGCCTCTGCCTTCGGAGGGCAGCGCTCTATCCAGCTGAGCTACGGGTGCCTGCAGCCCCTATAGCCCGGCTATCACGCCCCTGCAACGGGCAATCATCACGAACTTGACTGGGTGGCGTCGGAATTGAGCCGCGCACTGTATTAGATACCTAGATGTCCTTTGTCGATTTGGGCAACATCGTCAGCGATTTCCGCGTTTTGGCCCTAAGAAAACCGCCAACGTCCGCGTCGTCAGGCAAAAAGATCGTGACAAAGCTCAAGCGCTTCAACCAGCGCGTCGACCTCTTGTGGCGTGTTATACATCCCAAATGAGGCCCGGCATGTGGCCCCGACGCCCATATGTTCCATCAGTGGCATGGCGCAATGGGTCCCGGCCCGTACGGCCACGCCTTTTTTGTCCAACACGGTTGAGATGTCATGCGCATGGGCCGCGCCTTCAATTGTGAACGAAAAAATCGCCCCTTTTGTCGCGGATTGGCCCTGAATATTGAGCCAATTCAGCCCGTCTAGCCGCTTGCGGGCATAGGTGCATAGCTGCGCTTCATGCGATGCAATCTGCGCCATCCCAACACCTGTCATATAGTCAAGCGCAGCCCCAAAGCCGATGGTTTGCACGATGCCCGGTGTGCCCGCTTCGAACATCATCGGCGGATCATTATAAACAACCGCATCGCGCGATACTTCGCGGATCATGTCCCCGCCGCCCATAAAGGGCTGCATTTCGGTCATCCGCTCTGGCGTGACATAGATCGCCCCGGACCCCGAGGGGCCATATAGTTTGTGGCCTGTGATAGCATAAAAATCGCAACCGATATCGGACACATCGACGGGCATATGCACGGCCGCTTGCGACCCATCGACCAAGACGGGCACACCTTTGGCGTGGGCACCGGCGGTAATCGTTTTCACATCAACCACTGTCCCTAAGACATTCGACATATGGGTTACGGCGGCCAATTTTGTTTTGGGGCCAATCGCATCGATGAATTTTTGCGGATCAAGATCCCCATTGGCATCCACATCAACCCATTTAATGGACACACCCAAACGTTCGCGCAAAAAGTGCCAGGGCACGATATTTGCGTGATGCTCCATGATCGACAGCACGATCTCGTCGCCTGGCTGCATCCGTGGCATTGCCCAGGCATAGGCCACCATATTGATGCCCTCTGTCGTGCCCGAATTAAAGATGATGCTATCCTCGGACGGCGCATTCAAGAATTTTGCGACCTTGCCGCGCACGGCTTCGTAGCGATCCGTCGCCAAATTGCTGAGATAATGCAGCCCGCGATGCACATTGGCGTATTCTTCGGCGTAGCCACGCGTGATCGCATCGATCACGACCTGCGGCTTTTGCGCTGAGGCCCCGTTATCCAGATAAACCAAGGACTTACCATTGACCTCGCGCGATAGAATTGGAAAATCTGCGCGTATCTTTTGGACATCAAAGCTCATGTCATATCTCCGGAAGGGGTTATGCCCAACAGCGCCATCATCACGACGACTGCAATAATTGTACCGATCATCGCAATGATCAGCGTGATCGTCGCTTTGCCCAGCGACGCAAACCCATGTAAAACATTAACAAAGTTAACTGTGCACCAGAACAGCGCAACCAACGCGCCAATTCCTAACAAAACCGCAAGCGTCGGACTGATCAGCATCAAAAAAATCTGGGCGACGTCGATTGTCAGACCTACGGCCTGCAACCAAATCACAGCAGTGAGAGCCCCGTCGAAATCGCCAGCACCGCCGAGCATTCGCCCCGCACGCGCAATCGCAAATGCCATTGCAAACATACTGCCCGCGATCAAAATCGTCAGGGTAATGGGCGTCACATAAACGGCATCCTCGATCGGTGGCGGCGACAGCATACTCACGATGGCGAGCAACATCAAATTGATGATCGCGACGACAATCACCCCCTGCACTAGGGTCGGCCGCGCAAAGCGTTCAGACAACACCCGTTCCGCCATATCCGCAGGGGCGTTCAACGTGGCGCCCACCGCGTGCAACCAACCTTGCAACGTGATATTCATGACTTTTCAGACTCAATCATGCATTGGATCCAGATAAACACGAATACCGCCGCCCAAATTGCGCCGACGACCAAAGATTGTGTGCCCGGCCCGATAAACCCGCGCACCAAACCGTGCAAAAGCAGCAATGGTGTCGTCGACAAAAGCGCCCAAAACAGCGAAAGGCGCGCCGTATACCAATTCCCCTGCCCGCCCATCAAGCGTGCGAGCAAGCGCGCAACCGCTGCCACCCCGTATAAAGCCAGCGGCAACATGATCACGACGGCATAGAACGTATAGGTCATCATGCCTTCGAAATTGATCTCGGGCGGCCAAGGGGACGGCTCAAATTCATTCGCAATGCGCGAAAGCCGGGGCCACTGCGCCACGAAGATCAAGAAACAGGCGATCATCACAAATGCGACGGCGCGATCTTCGCGCCGTCCCTGATCCAATAGCCCGCGGATCACAGCACGTGGCGCGCGCCATGTGCGGACGATATCAGCGGTAAGCGCCATCAGCTATGCCGCGCCAGCCAGCCTTCAAGCCGATCACGCAGTTCCTCGGCCAATGCCGGGTCCGCGATTTCGTCAAGCGCTTCGGCCATAAACGACAATGTCAGCAGGTTGCGCGCGACATTCATCGGCACCCCACGCGAGCGCAGATAAAACAGCGCGGTTTCATCAATCGCGCCCGATGTTGACCCATGCGAACACGCGACATCATCTGCGTAGATTTCCAGCTCTGGCTTGGCCAAAAACTGCGCATCCTCATCCAGCAAAAGCGACTGGCTAATCTGATAGCCGTCCGTTTTCTGCGCATCCGCTTTGACAAGAATCTTGCCTTGGAAAACGCCGGTCGCCCCGTTGCGCAGCACCTTTTTGAACACTTGGCGGCTTTCGCCGTTCAGCGCATCATGGGTGATGAACACAGTGTCATCATGGTGAAAATCTTTGCCGTCGCCGACGCAAACACCTGCGACATGGGCGATTGCATCGTCACCGATGATATCAAGCACACATTCATTACGCGTCATCACGCCGTTCACTGTCATGGTAAACGACTTGAACGTTGATTCCGCGCCTACCCTTGCAAAACAATGGGTTACAGTCCGACGCTCATGGTCACGGCCCTGTGTGCGGACATGGTGGAATGCACCGGTATCCGCGATATCAACTTCAAGGCAGCTAGAAAAACGCGCAGCACCGGGACCGGTTTCAAGCAATGTGATCTCTGCGCCCGCGTCAACCTTAACCAGATTGTGCAGGATCGCATCAGAGGTTTCATCGGCATGCAGGTAGGAAATATGAACAGGCTTGCTGACTTTGCCCGTCGCATGAATCACGATGCCATCGGTAGCTAAGGCTGTGTTCAAAACAGCCAACGGACGCTCAACCGGCGTTTGCCCACGTGTTTCAAGCACGCCGTAAAGCTCTTTGGCCCAGTGAATATCCGCCGCCATCGCATCAGACAGACGCATGATTTCAATGCCTTCACCTGCAAGCGCATCAGACGCATCTGCATCAAACACACCGTCAACAAAGACGATTTCTAGCCGGTCGGTGTCGCCAAAGAGCGGTGCCTCTTGTGCATCAAACAGCGCCGCTTTGGGGGCGGTCACTGCGGTCAGATCGGATGGATCCGTATATTTCCAATATTCATCACGCTTTGACGGCAGGCCCATGGCACGCAACCGCGTTAACGCATCCGCGCGCGCGGCCTGCGCCCATGCCGCACCCTCAGGCAGGGTCACCCCGGCCAAGCGCGCCTCTGTGGCGTCGGATTTGAGTTTCGCAATCGCCATTAGGACACCTCTGCCAGAATGTCAGCGTAGCCGTTATTTTCAACTTCAAGCGCCAACTCAGGGCCGCCGGTTTTAACTATTTTGCCATCTGCCATGATGTGCACAACGTCGGGTTTGATGTGATCCAGCAAACGCTGGTAGTGCGTAATCACAAGGAAGGACCGCCCTTCTGAGCGCAGCGCATTCACGCCTTCGGCCACAAGCTTCATCGCATCAACGTCAAGACCGGAATCGGTTTCATCCAAGATGCACATCTTAGGTGTAAGCATCGCCATCTGCAGGATTTCGTTGCGCTTTTTCTCACCGCCGGAAAAACCAACATTGACCGGGCGTTTCAACATATCCGCGTCAATTTTCAGGTCTTTGGCTTTGGCGCGTACTTCCTTAAGGAAATCGCCAGCGCTCAATTCCTCTTGGCCGCGTGCCTTGCGTTGCGCGTTCACAGCAGTCCGCAAGAACGTCATATTGCCAACACCGGGAATTTCGACCGGGTATTGGAACGCAAGAAACAAGCCCAAGGCAGCACGCTCTTCCGGATCCATATCCAGCAGGTCATCACCTTCCAGCAGCGCGCTGCCGTCGGTGACTTCATAGCCATCTTTCCCTGACAACACATAAGACAGCGTTGATTTACCAGACCCGTTTGGCCCCATGATCGCATGCACCTTGCCGGTTTCAACCGTCAGGTCCAATCCCTTTAGGATTTGCTTATCTTCATCTTCAAGTTTGACCTTCAGGCCTTTGATTTCCAGCATATTTATTCCTTCGACATAGCGGCACGTCCCCGTGCACAAGAGGTGACGCGACCGCGCGAAACGCGCGCCGCAATTCGTGAATTTTGATAAGGTAGGCCAGCACAAAATGCCCCAGCCGGGGCATGGCGCGTGCGATCATTGTGACGAAACGGTCTTGCGTCTAGTTCGTGCCCAACGCGTAAACGTTGCCCTGAATAACGATGGACTGCACTTTGGTTGTCGCTTGAATTTCGGCGACATATTCCGGCGTGTAGATTTTGCTCATCAGATCTGGCCACTTCCAGATCAGATTGTGCCCGGTAACCATCATCACACACAGGCCCGCAACTTGACCCAGACGACCAATCAGTTGACGCCGCTGCATCAAGGCTGAAAGAATCAGCACCAACCAAAGCCCGACCAGAAGATCGGTAAAGGTGACCACGGAATTGCCGCCCGATAGCCCAAAATACCGCACGCGCAGAACTTGCGCGCCGAACATCGCGGTGCTGCCTATCACCATAGAAACAAGGAAAGCCGACATCGCTTCGTTGGATTTTGACGGCGGCTTTTCGATCTTGGCGCGCGTGACCCGTTTGGGGATGTGCATCTGCAAATCGGGATCGTAATAGGAATTGTTGCGCGGATTTTTGATGCGCTTGATGCGCGCATTGAAATCCGTTTGCCCCATATTCGCCATGATGCGATACCTTTGCCACCAGTTGATCGCCAAAGCGTGCCAGCAAACTGCGGCAACTTCTGGGCGGCGCGGTGACGGTTGATGGGCGAATGAAGCCTTTCATACTTGTCGTAGAAACAATGCCCAGGCTGATTTGGCTTGGAGACATAGGACCAATCATTGCTTTGCCTCTTTCATTTGCGTGGCCTTCAAGGCTGTTCGTATCCTGCTCCAAACAACAGGGCGCTTAGGAACTAGCATAAAATTTTCATTCGCGCGGTAGCGACGGAACTGACCAGCAACGCGATAGCCATTCTCTTTGACCCATTCAAAAAATGCATCAGCGTTTTCGTTATCGACTTCTACAAATATCCTAGGGCGAGAGCGTTCAATAGTTTCAAATAGACCTGCCAAGACTTTTAACTCCATGCCCTCGACATCAATCTTGATCATATCGAAATCGCGCCCATCTGAGATAGTATCCGCTGTAACAAGTTGCAAATCCCCGCCTTCCAGCGCGACTTTACCGCCACCAATGTTTCGTGAATGAAATCGGATCGTCGCAGAATCGCAACTTTCCGACGAGACTCCAAGACCAAGCCAACTATCATCAACAACGCCATCTACTTGATTTAGAACCATATTTGTACGAAGTGTCTGAAACGCTTCGGGGTTTATCTCTACCGGGACGACGCTACGTGCTCGCAAAAATTTTGCTACATACAGGGAGTGGTTTCCTACATTTGCACCAATATCAAAAAACCGCCCACCAATCGGAAAGTACTGCTTAATGAGGTCGAGTTCTTCAGTTTCGTAAAACGTTCCGGATAGGTGATGGCGCTGAATAGCGTCACGCGGTTCTGTAACGGCAAAGAAAACCGCCTCCCCGTGTACACGACACCGCACGATCTCGGCCGCTGGTGACACAAATGTAGCCAGCGATGTCGTTGATACTGTTCTAGCCGATACAGCAGAGCTCATATTCTTACCTTAATTCTTTGCAGATGGCACTTCCACTAGACGCAAACGAACTAACCTACAGACCCTTCCAATGAGATCGCGACGAGCGCTTGCGCTTCCATTGCGAATTCCATTGGTAGCGCTTGTAGCACTTCTTTACAGAACCCGTTCACAACCAATGCGACGGCTTCTTCTTCGTCCATTCCGCGCGCGCGGCAGTAGAACAGCTGTTCATCGTCCACCTTGGATGTGGTTGCTTCGTGCTCAACCCGGCTGCTGTTATTTTTGACTTCGATGTAGGGTACGGTGTGCGCGCCGCATTTGTCGCCGATCAGCAAGCTGTCACATTGCGTGTAGTTGCGTGAATCCTTGGCTTTGGGGTGCATGGAGACAAGGCCACGGTAGGTGTTTTGCGCCTTGCCCGCTGAAATCCCTTTGGACACGATCCGCGACTTGGTATCTTTTCCCAAGTGCACCATCTTCGTGCCGGTATCGGCCTGCTGCATGTTGTTGGCGATGGCAATTGAATAAAACTCGCCTTGGCTTTCGTTGCCACGCAGGATGCAGCTTGGATATTTCCATGTCACAGCAGAACCGGTTTCGACTTGGGTCCACATGATTTTTGACCGATCACCACGGCAATCCGCACGTTTGGTTACAAAGTTATAGATCCCACCAACGCCGTTCTCATCTCCGGGGTACCAGTTTTGAACGGTCGAATATTTCACTTCGGCATCTTCTTCGATGATGATCTCAACCACAGCGGCGTGCAGCTGGGCCGTGTCACGTTTTGGCGCGGTGCAGCCTTCGAGGTAGGACACATAGCTGCCTTTATCGGCAATGATCAGCGTGCGTTCAAACTGACCAGTATTTTCAGCGTTTATGCGGAAATAGGTCGACAGTTCCATCGGGCAGCGCACGCCGGGCGGTACGTAAACAAACGACCCATCTGAAAAGACCGCTGAATTCAGCGTGGCATAGAAATTGTCCGACGGCGGCACAACGGTCCCGAGATATTTCTTGACCAACTCAGGGTGCTTTTCAATCGCTTCCGAAATCGAGCAAAAGATCACGCCTGCTTTTTCCAACTCTTTTTGGAACGTGGTGCCCACAGAAACGGAATCAAACACCGCATCAACCGCAACTTTGCGCCCTTCCGCGGGGATATCTTCGGCGCCTTCGACACCAGCAAGGATCATCTGCTCTTTAAGAGGAATACCCAGTTTCTTGTAGGTCTCCAAGAGTTTCGGGTCCACCTCATCCAGCGATTTTGGCTTTTCTTCCATGCTCTTGGGGCGGGCATAATAGTAGATGTCTTGGAAATCGATATCAGGGTAATCGACCATCGCCCAAGTCGGCTCTTCGATCTGCTCCCAACGTGCAAAAGCAGATAGACGCCAGTCGGTCATCCATTCAGGTTCGTTGTTTTTGCCGGAAATCAGTTTCACGATATCCGTGTTCACACCCTTTGGGGCGTAATCCATCTCGATCTCGGTATTCCAGCCGTATTTATAGGTCCCCGATAGCTTGGAAACTGCATCTACGGTTTCTTGATCAACGCCATCTTTGACTTCTACGTCTTTGATATCCGACATGTTTATCCTCTCAGGCGGCCCGAAGCCGCGCCCGTTTTTGTGTCCAAGCCTGCACAAAGCGCATGACTTCATCTTCTGTTGTGTTGACCCCGAGCGACACGCGAAGCGCGCTTGCTGCAGCATCACTATCCAATCCTAACGCGCCCAAAACCCGGCTGGTCTTCACCTTGCCAGATGAACAAGCAGAGCCGGCCGACACGGCAAAGCCGGCCAAATCCATCGCCATCACTTGGGTTTCACCCTTCCAGCCAGGTGTCGCAAAACAACTGGTGTTGGGTAATCTGTTCGCGTCTTTCCCGACGAAAATAGTATTCTTTTCGGCGGTCTCAATGGCCTTTTCTAGAATATTTCTAAGTTGTGCAACCCGTTCCCATTTTCCGGCTGCTAAATCGGCCTGTGCTGCGGTCACCGCAGCCCCCATTCCGGCAATCGCAATCACGTTTTCAGTGCCCGAACGGCGGCCCATTTCCTGACCACCACCCTTGATTTGTGCCGCAACATCAGTGCCCGCAGGGAAAATCAACGCGCCAACCCCGGCCGGACCGCCAAACTTATGGGCGGATAGAAACACCATCTGTACGCCCGACCATGCAAAAGCGAATGGCACCTTGCCAAACCCTTGGGTGATGTCGCTCACTGCTAACCCGGCAGGCAAATCCTGCACGATCCCGGTTTCAGAGTTCGCCAATTGCAACACCGATTCTGACGGATTATCAACAACGGCCAAACCGTCGCGCAGGCCCAACACCGGATCGATCCACGCATGGACCGCATCATGTTCAACTAGCGTGCCCCTTAATCCGCGGCCCGCCAGCGCCAGCGCCGCCGCCTCTGTCGCACCCGATGTAAACACAACATCGGCCCCGGTCGCGCCAACCGCCTCAGCAACCTGCAATCGCGCCTTTTCAACAATCGCCTTAGCCGCGCGGCCTTCGGCGTGCACGGATGACGGGTTGCCGACGACATCCATCGCCGCAATCATCGCCGCACGCGCCTCAGCACGCAAAGGGGTGGTCGCATTATGATCGAGATAAGTTCTTAACATATCATCTTGCCAAAAATACTCCGGGGGAGGCCGCAGGCCGGGGGCAGCGCCCCACTTTATTCTTCATCCACAATCTCGAACAACGCTGGCACTGCCGGACACGGCACCAACCCGTTGCCCACCACATCAGACAGGCGGGCTTGATGCAAAAACACGTAGACATGTGCGCTCAGACCTTCCCACAAGCGGTTGGTCAGCGATTGCGCACGCGACCCAGATGCGCCGCCCGATGCGCCTGCGCCCTTATGCATCGCCGAAACTGTTTCATCGACAGCCCCCAGAATATCGGAAACACGCATTTCAGAGGACGGACGTGACAGACGGTACCCGCCGCCCGGCCCGCGCACGGAATCGACCAAACCCGCGCGGCGCAGTTTCACAAATAGCTGCTCAAGATAGGGCAATGAAATGTCCTGGCGCTTTGAAATCTCTGTCAAATTGACCAATGTATCGGCAGGTTGCAGTGCTAAATCTGCGAGCGCCACCATGGCGTAGCGACCTTTTGTGCTTAATTTCATCGCAGTTTTCCCTATGCAGACGCAATTTCATTGACGGCGCGGCGCTGCGTGATTACTTCACCGTGACCAGATAATGTGGGATCTCCCCCAGATTAGAATCTTTCTAAGGTGCCTGAGCATTTTCGTCAACAATGCTATTGGCTCCGCAGCAGCGACGGAACACTATGCCCGAAGTTATTTTCCCCGGACCAGAAGGACGCCTTGAAGGGCGTTACCACCCTCAAAAAGACCGCGACGCACCAATCGCGATCGTCTTGCATCCGCATCCGCAGTTTGGCGGCACGATGAACAACCGGGTTGTCTATAATCTGCACTACGCATTTTATAACATGGGCTTTACGGTTTTGCGGTTTAACTTCCGTGGTGTGGGTCGCTCTCAGGGTGAATATGATCAAGGGGTTGGCGAATTGTCTGATGCCGCCTCCGCGCTGGATTACCTCCAATCGATGAACAACAATTCTAAGCATTGCTGGGTTGCGGGTTTCTCATTCGGGGCATGGATCGGCATGCAGCTTTTGATGCGCCGCCCTGAAATCACCGGGTTTATCTCGGTCAGCCCACCTGCCAATATGTATGACTTCAGCTTTCTTGCACCCTGCCCTTCTTCGGGATTGATCATCAACGGATCAAACGACCGGGTCGCACCACCTGCGGACACTGTGAGCCTTGTGAATAAGTTGCACGAACAAAAAGGCATCACTGTCACCCATGATGAAATGCAGGGCGCGGGCCACTTCTTTGAAGAACCGCATATGGACCCTATGATTGACACCGTCAAAACCTATGTGCGGCGGCGTCTGACTGAAAACACACGGTAATCCCATGGCTGACTCGTATCTGGATCAAGTTGCAGACGAACTCGCGGATCTGGCGCTTGCTGATCAGGCCGCCTCTGGTGATATTGGGATCACCGAAACGATCGGTAACCTATTGGGGGCTTCGTCACAAACCTTGCAAGAGGCGTTTTTGACCGCGGTGCGTGTCCGCCGTGCCGAAGCGCGCGCACGCGCGCTGCTAGCCGAACGCGAAGCCAACAACTACCAAGATGGTCCCGCCCCCAAAGCAGCCCCGCTACAAGGCCTTTCAGACGAAGAAAAAGAAGCGCAGCTTGACGAAGAAGTCGCTGATCTTTGGGGTGGCACCGTTAAACCATCACCTGAAGACGAAAAACCTGAACCTGATCCTGAACCCTCCGTGAATATGCCACGCCGTGTGAAACGCTAGATGACCGATAGGATCAACGCGCAGCTTGCGTTTTTGACCGAGGCCGACAAGCTCAAATCCACCCTGCGTGCAACCACGCTGTGTGACGGGTCGCGCCGTGAAAACTCGGGTGAACATAGCTGGCATATTGCGCTTTACGCGATGGTCATGGCCGAACATGCGGCCCGTCCGGTACAGGTCAACCGGGTCATTAAGATGCTGTTGATCCACGATATTGTTGAGATTGACGCCGGCGATGCACCGATCCATGGCGATCATGATCCCGTCGCCCAAGATGCGATTGAACAGCGCGCAGCTGACCGTATTTTTGGCCTGCTCCCCCATGATCAAGCTACAGAATTTCGTGCCCTTTGGGATGAATTCGAAGCCGCGCAAACGGATGATGCGATATTCGCAAAATCCATCGACCGCGTGCAGCCGGTCATCGCGAACCTAGAAACCGGCGGTGGCACTTGGCCCGCATATAATGTCACGCCTGCACAGCTAGAGACCCGCGTCGGCAGCAAGGTCGCGCGTGGCGCGCCAGCAATTTGGGAAGCGCTGAAAGCACGTATCGCAACTTGGTTCGCGCATAATCCACCCACCTAGGCTTTCAAATATTCTTGACCCAAGGGAATTTGCAACTGTAGGCTGCGCCTATTCTTCTGCCATTTTTCGGGACGCATATGCCCAAATCCGCCAAGATTTCATTTGTACTTGCTGATGCGCAAGTTCAGCAGCCCGTCACCAAATTTGGCGGGCAGCCCGTGTGGATCGGCGCGCCAACCTGGCCGATTGATGATGAATTCGGCGAACAGATGATCTTTGTCGCACAGTTTGCGCTTACACCCGATCTTTTTCCCGGCAGCAAAGAAAGCGTGGTCTATCTTTTTGTGGCAGCCTCCGAACCCGTGACGACCGACACAACAACCTGTATTGTGCAATCTGCACATGCAGCCATTCCAGCCACGTGCAAAACCACCCCCGAATTAACCGGCCCCAGCGTGATCACCCTGAGGGATGAGGTCGAAGAACAGCTTGAATACGCCGTCACATTGCAGACCGTGGACGAACCTACTGTTGCCCTTGCAGACCGATTTACGAAATCGGAATTGTCGCTCAAAGATGGCTATCAGTTTCGCCATACGGCCCTTGCTGGGTGCAAGCTGGCGGGTCAACCTATTTATGTCGAACAGCAACAGGCCCCTGAATATTTCCGCAACCCTGATTGGGTTCACATCTGCCAGCTCGCGCCCGATCACGGGTATTTCGCCCAGTTTCAGCCCAACTTTTACCCCTTCGTACTTGAGCTGGGCGAGTATGGGCTTCTAAATGTGTTCATCAACACCGACGGCACGCGCGCTGTGGCCTATGTGCAGTCACTATGAGCCTGCAGCAGCATCAACCTCGTAAACATAATCCCCCCGCACCCAATCGGGTCACGCCGCACCCTAAGGGTGCACTGCAAGATGCAGCAGATCACTCCCCGGCACATGCGCATTTGACGGCACTGCAACGGATGGCCGATACGCGGCAGCTTGCGCAGGATGACACGCGAGAGGATGTGACCGACAAGACAAAATCGCCCGAGGAAACGCAGCCCCCTGACGCCGCGTACTCCGATCCGACATCGCCAGACGCCCCGGCCGACCTGCGCAAACGTGCCGCCGCCGATAAGCTAAAGGATTTGATGGCTGGCGCGGCCCAAACCAAAGACAGTCTGACCAAGCTCTTACAGGTGGTTGCCGACCGATTTCATCTTAGCGCCGCGCGTGTTGAAGGCGAAGGTAAGACCGCAAAGGTAGCGCTATATGCATCACCCGCCCTGTTTATTCCGCTAACAACTGCCCCGATCAGCGGTCAGTTTGCGGGAGCGACCGCCGCCGGGCGCACTTCGGTCGCGAACGGCGATTACATCCGTGCGACCAATTACGATGGCCCGTTCGAAGCCCCCGGAAAACAAGCTTTTGACCAAATTGAGTCCCGATTCAATGGCGTACCTACATTTGCTTCGACGCCCGCGACCGTTTCAGCTGGCTCAAAAAAGAAGAAGAAAGGCGACGGTTCGGCACTCGCATCCACCGTTCCCAATAATCCCGGGTCAGAAGGGCTTTGGACCCAATACGAAGCTGGCACCTATATGCGCGCAGGCACGGTAGAGGCGCTTACAAGCGTAAAACGCGGCGCGGGACGCTCAGGGACGGGTGAGACCATCTTTGGCCGATTTGGTTACGACGAAGAGGTGATCCTGTCAGGGATGGGCGGTTTTTATAATGGTGGCCATATGGTTGGTGATCAGCTGATGGATAGCAAGAAAGCCTTTAGCCTCTACGAAGATTGGAACCTCGTCCCGCAAGTCGCGACGTTCAACTCACCTGTCTATACCAGCGCGCTTGAAAATCCGATTGTGCGCGCCGTGGAGGCCGGGGCGCAAATCAGATACACTGTGCGGGTCCAATATCCTGATAGCACCTATACAGTTTTACCTTCGGTGCTGATCGCCCGGCTATATGCTGCGACGGACAGCTACCGCACCCATGTCGAAGCTGCGCTCACTTATGACCCGACACTCAATGCGCCCTTTACATTTCGGCGGCGCGTCCCCGGATTTTGGCAAGCCACGGCCGAGGTTGTCACGGGCCCTAATATCAGTTCTGGCAACATTAAGGAGCGATTTACCGAAATCTACGATGATGACGCGACCAAAGTCGCGGCTGGTGCAACCTATACCCCTACCGGTTTTGAACGCGTGCGCTACATGCTCGAAACCGACGACGACGGAACTGGATATACTGTTTCAACGGGCCCGCAGCCTGTCGATGGGGTTTTTGGCAAATCCTACGACTATGATGATCAGGCGAAGGTACAGATGACGGCGCGCCAAAAGACGCTTTCTTAGCCTGTTGTATTTAAAATCGGCGCGAAATCCCGCGCAGCCCCTATACAAATGCGTCATGTCGGCGTAGTGCGCACGCTTACCCGCCAGAAAGCCTTCCGATGACAACGATGATCCAGACCCTTGCCGATGCCCTAGCCAAACAAGGCTATACAGATTTGACCCCCGTCCAAGAGGCGGTCACCGCGCCCGAATTGGAAGGCCAAGACTTGCTTGTCTCGGCCCAGACCGGATCAGGGAAAACCGTTGGTTTCGGGCTCGCGATTGGGCCGACAATCTTGGGCGAAGATGGCCATTTCGGCCCTGCGGGTCGCCCGCTTGCGCTGGTGATCGCACCAACACGCGAACTGGCCTTGCAGGTGAAACGCGAATTGCAGTGGCTTTATGCAGGTGCAGGCGTGACGATGGCCTCGACCGTTGGTGGGATGGATATGCGCGACGAACGCCGCGCTTTGGATCGCGGGGCACATATCGTTGTGGCCACCCCAGGCCGGCTCAAAGATCACATCATGCGCGGCAGCCTTGATATGTCAGACATGCGCGCAATCGTCTTGGACGAAGCCGACGAAATGCTTGACCTTGGGTTCCGCGAAGATCTCGAATTCATTTTGGGCGAAGCGCCTGAAACCCGCCGCACGCTGATGTTCTCGGCGACTGTGCCGCCAATGATTGCAAAGCTTGCGAAATCCTATCAGCGCGATTCCATCCGGGTCGCCACCGCAACCAAAGAAAAGCAGCACAGCGATATTGAATACCGCGCGTTGACCGTCGCGAACCACGACATTGACGCGGCGATCATCAACTGCTTGCGGTTTTATGATGCCCCGAATGCGATCGTGTTCTGTAACACGCGCGCCTCGGTCACACGTTTGACAACACGGCTTTCAAACCGTGGCTTTGCGACGGTGGCTTTGTCGGGTGAGCTGTCACAAAATGAACGTTCACACGCGTTGCAAGCCATGCGCGATGGGCGCGCACGCGTTTGTGTGGCCACAGATGTTGCCGCCCGCGGGATTGACCTGCCCAATCTTGAATTGGTGATCCACGCTGAATTGCCGACCAATGCAGAAACATTGCTGCACCGCTCTGGCCGGACGGGTCGTGCGGGCCGCAAGGGTATTTCAGCGCTGATCGCACCCGCAAAAATGCGCCGCCGTGCTGAAAACCTGCTCAAGTGGGGCAAGCTGACCGCGACATGGGCTGTGCCGCCCACCGCCGATGAGGTCAAAGCACGCGACGAAGAACGCCTGTTGCAAGATCCCGTTTGGTCAGAAGATTTCAGCGAGAGCGAACAGGAATTCGCGACCCGCCTGCTCGCGCAACATGCGCCCGAAAAAATCGCCGCCGCGTATTTGCGTCTTTACGCAGGCAAGCAATCCGCGCCAGAGCATTTGTCCGAATATAAGGACGGTCCACAGCGCGGCGAACGCGGTGACCGCCCCGAACGCGCCCCGCGCGAGCATAAGGCATTCGGCCCGTCCAAATGGTTCAGCGTCGATGTTGGCCGCGAAGGCAAGGCCGAAGCGCGTTGGTTGCTGCCAATGATCTGCAAGGCCGGCGGGATCACCAAGAATGAAATCGGGGCGATCCGCATTCAGCCGAATGAAACCTTCGTAGAGATTGCAGAACCCGCGGTTGCTGGGTTCCTCAAGGCCGTTGGCGGCGATATGAAGCTCGAAAATCAGGCTAATTTGACCGCACTTGATGGCGCACCACAGCTGGGCGAACGTGGACCGCGTAAAACCAAACGCGACTATGATGATCGGTCCAAGCGTGATTTTGGCGACAAACCTAAACGCGACTATGGCGATAAACCAAAACGCGATTTCGGTGACAAACCTAAACGTGCAGCCCCGCGTGATCGTGGCGCCCCACCCCCATCATCACAGCATGATGTCGCGGCGATCCAGCCCGTACCGGGTGCCGCAGATGATTATGCGGCACGCAAGCCGCGCCACAAACCGGCCCGCAAGGATCACGGTGACGCGCTTGTCGCGAAACGCGGAAAGCCGCCTTACAAAGCGAAATCTGACGGTGGGAAGCCCCCTTACAAGGGTAAATCCGATGGTGGCAAGCCAGCGTTCAAAGGCAAATCTGACGGCGCAAAGCCCGGATACAAAGGTAAATCCGATGGCGGCAAGCCAGGTGCAGGTAAACCGCGCACCAAGGCGAATGACACGTCAAAACGCTTTACGCCGCCCGGTGGTAAAAGCAAACCACGCAAACCACGTGGGTAAAATCATCTTCAGCCGCGCCCCTATAAGGTGCGGCTGAATTCTTCTGGGCATCCGCGCGGCCCCTGCATAAACTGCCCCCATGACAGCGCTGACATCCATCAAAAATATCGGTCCCGCGTTTGAAAAATCGCTGACAACTGCGGGTATTACCACTGCGGAACAACTTCGCGATTTGGGCGCAGATGCGGCCTATCAGCGTTTGCTTGAAAACGGCAGCCGCCCGCATTTCATCGGCTACTATGTCTTGCACATGGCCCTTCAGGGTCGCCCGTGGAACGACTGTAAAGGCGAAGAAAAGAAAGCTCTGCGCGCCTCTTTTGACAAGATTGTCGTTGGGAGCTTTGACACGCAACGCTCTAAACTAGAACAATTTTTAGACCAAATCGGTGTGGTTGATCGGACTTAAGTAAACACCCTTCACATTTATGTGCGAATCGTGTATGTTAATGTCATGAACATTGAACAAGATATTAATTTTGAACTGTCCCGCCTGCGTAAAACAGCATGGCGCATGGACGCATTATTCTACATCCCGCGCACCAATATTACGGTTGGTCTCGACAACGTCTTGGGCCTTGTGCCCGTTGTCGGTGACATTGCGGCGCTGATCCCATCTGTATGGATGATTAAACAGGCGCACCGTCTGGGGGCCACGCCGGGCACATTGGTCTATATGGGGCTGAATACGTTAGCCGATTTTGTGATCGGTAGTATTCCGATTATCGGTGATATTTTCGACGCGCTCTACAACGCCAATATCCGCAACTACCGCGCCCTAGAGGTAAATTTGAACAAAAAAGCCGCCCGCGCCAAAGAGGTGCGGACGGCCTCAAAAGATCTCGGCTGGGCGAACCCTAACCTACTGGCGGATTAGCCAACCAGTTCAAGACCTGAGAAGAAGAATGCGATTTCTTCTGCAGCTGTTTCTGGCGCATCTGACCCGTGAACAGAGTTTTCGCCGATTGAAAGTGCGAACTCTTTACGGATTGTGCCTTCTGCGGCGTCGGCTGGGTTTGTGGCGCCCATTACTTCGCGGTTTTTCGCGATCGCGTCTTCGCCTTCAAGAACCTGAACAACGATTGGCTCAGAGATCATGAATTCACACAGTTCGCCAAAGAAAGGGCGCTCAGAGTGGACACCGTAGAATTGCTGGGCTTGGGCCAGTGTCATTTGAATGCGCTTGGATGCAACGATACGCAGGCCTGCGTCTTCAAATTTCGCAGCGATTTTGCCGGTCAGGTTACGTTTTGTGGCGTCAGGTTTGATGATTGAGAATGTGCGCTGGATTGCCATGATATAAGGTCTTTCATTGCATGGGGTTTACGTTGTGGCACCCCCTAACATGGGCTGTGCGATGTGAAAAGAGGTAGTGAATATAAGCAGCAAATTCTTGTTGCTCTGCGCCGTCTCGCTTGCACAGATGCGGACCATCGCTCACAACGATGTCAGGCAGCCTATGATGCGACCCGGAAACCCCAACTCAAAGCGACCCAATGCCTGAGCTATTTCAATCCCCCAACGATGAATCGCGTACGCTGACCGCTCAGTTAATGGCGCAAGCCACCCATGCCGCGCTTGCCTTTACCGTTGCGCCTTCGCGGCCCTCGGTCACCCGGATCGGCATCACCTTGACACCTGATGGAACGCCGCTGGCGCTTGTTTCGCGGCTTGCGGCGCATACTGCCGCAGTGGAAGGCGCGCCAGATTGCGCTTTGTTGATCGGTGACGTGGGGGAGAAGGGTGATCCGCTCACGCATCCGCGCCTAACGCTGCAGTGCACCGCTGAGATGATTGAGAAGACCCATGCTGACTATCAGGGCCTGCGCGACCACTTTCTGGCACAACGCCCGAAATCAAAGCTCTACATTGATTTTCCAGATTTTCAGCTGATCCGCTTTCACCCGACCGAGGCGCATTTGAACGCGGGCTTTGGCAAAGCGTTCAAGCTCACTCCAAAAGACTTGGGCTAAAACGCAAATAGCCGCACCAAATTGGCGCGGCTATCTTTTCTTCGGTGGCGAAAGACTTAGTCGTCTAGGCCGTCAAGCGCCCAGAACATGGTCTCGCCAGAATGATCATCCACACCATCATTGTCTGTGACAACATAGGCGGTGCCATTTGGCGTAAAGGTCAGACCTTCGACTTTATCCAGCACGTAGCCGCCGGTTGATGTCAGATCAGGCAGCAGGTCACGCACCAGCTCTTTGGTGACAACAGGCAGGTCGCCGCCCAATGGCGCGGGCACCATTTGGTCAAGCGATACGCGGGTGATTTGTTTGACCACCGCATTGGCCCCGATCTGATTGTCGCGCTCAAGCAGGTAAACATAGTCGCCTTGGGCAACGATTTCTGACAGGCCGATCCACCCGGTCGCAGGTGTTTCGAGCGGATAATGCACCGCGCCCCATTCTTCTGTCTCAAGGTTATAGGCAACGAGCTTTACCAAACCAGCGGCGTCATCTTCCCATTCGCGCTGCACGGCCATCCAAAGCGTATCACCAACAACAGTGATCCCTTCGAAACCAAAGCGTTTCTGCACGCCCAGCAGTGCGTTTGGCAGACCGATTTCTTGATCAATCGCGCCATCCGCATCTACATGGTAGATCGCATGTGGCACGTTGCGGTCGATCCGGCCTTCAGAGGCGATCCAATAGCCACCCTGCCCATCAACAGCGATCCCTTCCATGTCCATCTTTTGCGCGGGGTAGCCGCCCCGTGTCACAGGTGTCGCAGTCACAATCTGTGCAGGTGTCGCGCTGACATCCACGGTAAAGATTGTCGGCTGGTAGCTGTAAAAGCTGTCATTGACCGCAACCAAAGTCGTGTCATCAACAGCCGCCAAACCAGATAGCGCGCCCCAGCCGATCAAGCTGTCAGCGCCCGCTGATGTGATCATCGGGTATGTGGCGTCTGCATCTGAATATTCAAAGATCATCACATGGCTGCGCACGCCGCCATCTTCGATCAGATCCACTTCGTTTGCGGATACCAGCAGGTTGCGCGATGGGATTGCAACGTAGCCTTCTGGCCCGATCCCTGATGGCAAAAGCTGGGTCAGCACAGGGTTTGCGAGGTCCGACACATCGTAAACCCCAACCATAGAGGCGCGCTCAGCGCCGACAAAAACCATCGGCGTGTCGCCGAACGTCGCAGTTTCAATAGATTCAGGCTCGACGCCCTTGCTGTCGGACCGCTTGTCCGGGTAGTGGCCAGCTTGGATAACCGCATATTCAAAGTTAGTGCCTGCGTCGTAAACGACTGTGCCGCCTGCGTTGAAAATGGTCCAACCGCGTGTGCCGCCGTCCATATCACCCTCGTTCGCGGTGGCGAAATGCGTGTCATCGATCCATTTGACCGCATCAGGTTCGCGCGGCAGATCAGATTGGCTTTCGGTGAAAATCAACGCGGCACGCTCATCCGTTGCGTCAATGTTTTCAAGATCAACAGTGCCTGCGCTAAAGTGGTTTTTGATCACACCATCGCGGCCAACCACAACCATATGGTTGTTTTCTTGCATGCCGACGATCACATCGCCTGCGCTGTTGATATCCACGAATTCTGGTTCAGGGTCTTCGGGGCTGATTTCGGCCAAATCAGTCATAGCCACATTGATCAGCGTGTCGCAGTCAGCAACGCCATCCGCGATCTGTACCAACGTCAGCGCGCCAGCGGGCAATTGGCCGGTACGACCATCGCCCAAATCTTCGTCACGCTCATTCTCAATCGCAACCGCTACAAAGGACCCGTCTTTGGCAACCGCGATGCTGTCAGGCTGGCCGGGCAGTTCGCAGCTTGAAAGTTCTTCACCGGTGACGGTGTCGACAGCGGCCAAACGGCCAGAAGGTGCCGTATAGCTTTCAGAGGTATTCACCCCCACAAACGCCACGTTGCCCACGATCCCAACCGATGTCGGTTCGCCGTTCACGTCGATATTACCAAGCGGCGTAGGGTTCGCCGGATCAGTGATATCGATGCGTCCAATCACGCCCAAGGGGCTGTCGGTATACACAAGCGTCATGCCGTCAGCGGTAGCTGCGATAATCTCGGCAGATGTTTCGACAGCTTGATCACCTGAACCTATGTTCAGGTGCGTCGGGAACGAGGCAATACGGTTAAACGTGTCGGCCTGCGCGAAGCCAGCGGAAAGCGCCAAAACAGAAGTCAGGCAACAAAAACGGTATGTCATGATGATCCTTTGCGTTAATTATCTGCCCCGCATGGCCAAGCCAGATGACAAACAGGTAACGCCCCAATGACGTTTTCATGACCCTCGCAAAATCATCTGATTGACCCGGCCCGCATGATCGCGCATAGCCCGTTTATGCTTAAAATATCTGACATCACATATTCCGTCGAAGGCCGCACATTGGTCGAACATGCCACCGTCACGATTCCGACAGGCCACAAGGTTGGGCTGGTCGGGCGCAACGGGTCGGGCAAGACAACATTGTTCCGCATTATTCGCGGTGAAATGGTGCTTGATACCGGGACGGTGAATATCCCCAAGGGCTGGAAAATCGGTGGTGTCAGCCAAGAGGTCCCCGGCAACGAGGTATCCCTGATCGACACCGTGCTGCGCGCCGATACCGAACGCGAAGCCCTGATGGCCGAAGCTGAAACCGCGACCGACCCAGACCGGATCGCCGAGGTGCAGACGCGGCTCGCCGATATTGATGCCTGGTCTGCCGAAGCCCGCGCCGCGACGATCCTCAAGGGGCTTGGATTTACGCACGAAGAACAACAACAGCCTTGTTCGGCGTTTTCAGGTGGTTGGCGGATGCGCGTGGCCTTGGCTGCGGTGCTGTTTTCCGAACCTGATCTGCTACTGCTCGACGAGCCGACCAACTACCTTGATCTCGAAGGTGCGCTCTGGCTCGAGGCTTACCTCGTCAAATACCCGCACACTGTGCTGATCGTGAGCCACGACCGCGAACTGCTGAACCGCTCTGTGGGCGGGATTTTGCATCTCGAAGATAAGGGGCTGATCTACTACACGGGCACCTACGATATGTTCGCGAAACAGCGTGCAGCCAACCGCGCGGTGCAAGCCGCCGCCGCCAAGAAACAAGATGCGCAGCGCCAACACCTGCAAGCCTTTGTGGATCGGTTTAAGGCCAAAGCCTCCAAGGCCAAGCAAGCCCAATCGCGGGTCAAAGCGCTGGAAAAGATGGAAACCATCCGCGCCCCCGAAGATGCTGCGCGCACCGTGTTCACATTTCCCGAACCCGAAGAACTATCGCCGCCCATTATCGCGACCGAAGGCGCCGCGGTGGGATACGACCAAACCATCATCTTGCGCGATTTGAACCTGCGTATTGACCAAGACGACCGGATCGCGCTTTTGGGGCGCAACGGCGAAGGAAAATCCACACTTTCCAAGATGTTATCGGGCCGTCTTGATGTGATGAACGGCAAGATGGTGACCTCAAACAAGCTGCGTATCGGCTTTTTTGCGCAGCATCAGGTCGATGAATTGCGGATCGAAGAAACACCGCTGGATCACCTGTTCCGCGAACGCGCCCATGAAGGGCAAGCCAAGCTGCGCGCGCGGCTTGCTGGCTTTGGGCTTGGCGCCGATCAAGCCGATACCGAAGTGGGCCGCCTGTCCGGCGGGCAAAAGGCGCGCCTGTCGCTGCTGCTCGCTACCCTGCCCGCACCGCATCTGCTGATCCTCGATGAGCCGACCAACCACCTTGATATCGAAAGCCGCGAAGCGCTGGTGGAAGCGCTGACCGCCTATTCAGGTGCGGTGATCCTTGTCAGCCACGATATGCACCTGCTTTCAATGGTCGCAGACCGTTTGTGGCTGGTCAAAGATGGGCATGTGAACCCGTATGACGAAGACCTACAAGCCTACCGCAAACTGCTTTTGACGCCTGAAAAAGCCGTCGAAAAAGAAAAACCCAAACCGGTTAAAGCAGCCAAGCCAAGCCGCGAAAAGATCCAAGCGATGCGCAGCGACGTGCGCAAAAACGAAGAGCGCGTCAAGAAAATCAACGACATGCGTGACAAGCTCGCCAAAAAGCTCGCGGATCCTGCGCTCTATGAGGATGGCAAAGCTGGCGAATTGGCCACTTGGAACAAGAAATACGCCGAAGTCATGGACGCCCACGAACGCGCCGAAACCATGTGGATGGCGGCGCTGGAACGGTTAGAAAAGGCTGAAAAGGTGTAGTTCAACCACGCTATTCATCACCCAATGCGACTGCCGCATCTGTTATGCACTGCGGCAGCAATCCATTGATCATATACGCTTCTTCTCGGGCGGCCATATTCGATAGGATTCTCATCAGCACCGACACCGCCCGTTCGGAAGTGTTATAATCGCTTGACGCAATTAACCCGCCACTGAAAAAATCTCGGTTAAATCGGTCAAGTCCGACAATCTCTCCACGCGCGACGCAATCCGCGATTTCCGCCCCACATAAACGTTCGCAAACTGTCACCAATGGGCGCAATAAAGTCGTATGTTCTGCCTCTGCGATCAATAGATCACCCATCGCGACTAAACTCTCATCCCCATCCAAAAAACCCGGATTACTGTCTCTAACCATAATCGTTTGCAGATAGAATTCGGCTACTTTTTCATGCTGTTCAGCATGCCTAAGGTCTTCGATGATTGCAGGTCGAAAATTGGGTAGATACGCAAGAAACCTAACAGCGTGCCAACGCCCATCGCGCAGGGCATCATCTAACGCGTGCGTGTCCTCGGCGCGCCAAGGGAAGCCGCCCCAATGCGCGACGATCGCCTCCGCTTCTCCCGGCTCTAGAAAGTTAGAAATCTCAACTACGCCAGCGTCAAGAATACGCATCCACCAAACAGATGCGCGTATCTCCATATCTAAGGGGAATCTTGTTTCAAGATAGCGCGCGATGTCGATTTCCAGCAAACGCCTATCGTTTCTCAAAGCTGCTACCATACGTGGCTGATACCCTGCGGCCCATGTGCGTTCTGCCAACGCGATCCAAGTATCAATATCATCTGCATGATCAATTTCACCGAGCGCATCCATCGCAGGAACCGCGTCCCAATCAACATAATATGGTGAAGAAATCGTCGTTCGCGCGCCTGAACGATCCTCAGGAAGCAACGCTTTCCGCTCAGCCCGGTCAAGTTCGGGAAAATCAATCTCCATATGAACCGTGCGCATTATCCGGTTAACGAACATACGCGCTGCAATATTCCCATCAGCGGCAAATTCACCCAAATTCCAAAGATCTTCGCGCGGGTTTTCATTGTTTAACCATCGCTGCGCGGCGATCAGTAATGCGGGGTCATCGGCCCCGGGGATTGGTTGTGCGACGGCGGGCTTCATCATCACAAGACCTGCGAATATAACGGACAAAGCCTTGCGCATGATTTTTCCCCAAATGGATTAGCTAAAGATTTATCCATACACCTATGAGGCGAATGAGGCTTTTTCAACCGGCTTGCACATCGCAGCCAAACAAACGATTGTCCCGGCATGACTGACCTGACCGCCCTGATCGCCGCATTTACCACGATGTTCATCATCATTGATCCGCCGGGGCTCGCTCCGGTGTTTATTGCCATGACCCAAGGGATGAGCGCCGCGCAGCGGCGTGCCATCGCGGTCCGGGCCTGTCTTGTGTCTGCGGGACTGATGATGGTGTTTCTATTCTTGGGTGAAGCCGTGCTTGGCTTTATCGGGATTTCGATGGATGCCTTTCGCATTGCGGGGGGGATACTCTTGTTTCTGACCGCACTTGAAATGCTGTTTCAAAAACGCCAAGCGCGCCGCGAAGACAACGCCGCCGAAGGGTTGGACGAACACCACGATGACCCATCGGTGTTTCCGTTAGCTTTGCCACTGATCGTAGGGCCCGGCGCGATTACCACGATCATTCTGCTCGCGGGCCAAGCCCAAGCGGCAAGTGATTTTGTGGCCATTACAGGCGTGATCTTAGCGGTATTGCTGATCGTCCTGCTTGCGTTTTTGGCCTCCAACGCCATTGAACGCGCTTTGGGCAAAACCGGTTTGAATATTCTGACCCGGGTTTTGGGGATGCTCTTGGCCGCGCTTGCGGTACAGTTCATTTTGGATGGGCTGCGCGGTTTTGGTATCGGCGGCTAGGGAAAGATCATGACCGGCGATCAAATAGCACGCGCGATATATCTGGGGATCTTAGGTCTTGCGATTGCGGGCTCTGTGTTGATTTCAAGCCGTGAAAATCTGAGCAAATCCCTCCAGCAAGCCCTGATTTGGCTGTTTATCTTTTTGGGGGTGATTGGGGCATACGGGCTTTGGGAAGATATCAGCCGCGACGTGACGGGGCAGCAAGCCACATTGGCAGATGGGCGGATCAGTGTCCCACGCGCCGGTGACGGGCATTACCATTTGGATATCTTGATTAATGGCATCCCCATCGCCTTTGTCATCGACACGGGCGCAAGCCAAATTGTACTGACACAAGCGGATGCAGAATCGCTTGGGATTGATCCTGACACGCTACACTATTTCGGTTCTGCGATGACGGCCAATGGGCGCGTCAGGACTGCAGCCGTGACGCTCGAAAACGTGGCCCTGGGTCGCTATGTTGATCAGAATGTAGATGCCGTCGTCAACGGCGGAGAAACGGATATTTCACTGCTTGGCATGGCCTATCTCAATCGGTTTTCACATATCGAAATTACCAATAATCAAATGGTTCTTACCCGATGAAATACATTATTATTGCGCTCTTAACATTGGCGGCATGCGCCCCCGCACCGACGGAATTACCCGAAGATTTCGATTCAAGTTTTGCGTTTTAAACCGGCTGGGTTTTACCAGTCGTTAATCCATTTCCCGCGATACCTTTTGGGATGGAGAAATACGCTACCCCTAACCCGGCTGCGATTGCGGTGCTCGCAAGCTGCGCGTTTTGTTTTACGCTTGCGGCAGCGCAATGGGTGCAGGGTAATCTTTGGTTCTTGGATATGCTGCGCACGATCTGCGGCGGCTAACTTTTTTGCGCTTTCATCGCCCAACGCCCGTCTTCTTGCGCCCAATATTGCGCCGCGCATCCCGCATCTGTGAGGGTTTTCCACTGGCTGCGCGCATGGCTCAACGCCGCCTCATCCCAGCCGTCAAATAACACGCAAGCGCGTTCTGCGCCGTCGACTTCGGCCTGTGTCAACTCTGCGCCATCGACGCAAATCACGCAGTCGAACCCCGTTGCCGGGGCATCCCCGATCAATATGGGTTGGTCAGCATCATGGGGGCCGCCCGCGACCCCATGCGGCAAAAACGCAGCCTCGGACCCTTGCCATAAAACTTCATCTAAACGTGCGCAAAGGTTCGGGTTCACCGCACGGATCAACACCCGCCAACCAGCTTCGCGCGCCTTGCCGACCAACATCGGTAAGGTTACATCAAGCGGGCTGTCTTTGAGCTGATAGAAATAGGCAGCGCCCATATCAGCTCTCGTATTTATCGGCGATCAAACGGTTGAGCGCCATGACGCCCCACCCTGTTGCCCCCGGAGGTGCAAGCGCTGTTTCGGATTTGACGCTGGCCACGCCAGCAATATCCAAATGGCACCACGGCATGTCTTCTTTAACGAACCGTTGCAAGAATTGCGCCGCCGTAATAGAGCCCGCCATCCGTCCGCCAATATTCTTCATATCCGCAACCCGTGATTTCAACAGATCATCATAGGCTTTGCCCATCGGCATCCGCCAAGCGCCTTCACCCTCTGAGCCTGCCGCTTTGATAAACGCATCAGAAAAATCGTCGGAATTCGAAAAGACGCCTGCGTTTTCATGCCCCAAGGCCACCAAAATCGCCCCTGTCAGCGTCGCCAGATTGATCATGCCGACAGGTTTAAACCGCTCTTGCGCGTACCACATCACGTCAGCCAGCACCAAACGGCCTTCGGCGTCGGTGTTGATGACCTCGATTGTGTCGCCTTTCATCGATGTAACCACATCGCCGGGGCGTACCGCATTGCCTGAGGGCATGTTTTCGACCAGCCCGACCAAGCCGACGACATTCGCCTTGGCCTTGCGCAGCGCCAATGTGCGCATCACACCGGACACAACACCAGCGCCGCCCATGTCCATGGTCATATCTTCCATGCCGCCCGCAGGTTTCAGGCTGATCCCGCCCGTATCAAACACCACACCTTTGCCAACCAAGGCGAACGGGGCTTCATCGCCGCCGCCGTTCCACGACATCACCACCACCTTGCTGGGGCTGTCAGACCCTTGCCCGACACAGAGCAAACTGCCCATGCCAAGCCGTTCAAGATCATCTTCTTCAAGAATTTCGACTTCAAGCCCAAGCTCGTGCATGGCCGCCAGCCGCGCAGCGAAATCATCGGTGGTTAAGATATTCGCAGGCTCATTGGTCAGATCGCGGGTAAAGAACACGCCTTCGGCAATTGCGGCCATGGGGGCTGCGGATTTCGCGACCTCTTCAGGTTTCGCGACCATGAATGTCACCGAACTTTTGCTTGGCTTCTCGGCTGTTTTATGGCTGTCAAAACGGTAGTCGCGCAGCGCCAGCCCCAGTGCGATTTCATCCGCACGTGCGATGCTTCCGGCGCATACGGTCAAATCCGCGTTGCCCTGCGATTTGGCCAATTGCGCGCCCGCTTTGCGCGCCTCTTGCGATGACGGACGCCGAGAAAGCTTTACGACCAAGAGGGTTTCCGCAGTCAATCCAGCGGGATAAGCGATTGTTGCGACATCGCCAGCGGCCATTTTTTCAAATTTTTCGCTCTCTGCGAATCGTGCCACTGCTTTGCGCGTCAAAGTATTTGCTTTGCGCGCGCCTGCGTCCAATTTTCCATCTGCGTCGACGAAAATCGCAACCGCGCCACTGGCCGTTGCGACCCCATCAAGATCGACGTCTTTAAACTGAATTTCTGCTGGCGTTGTCATGGCGGCTCCTTGGCGCGAATATCATTTCATCATAGGTAGCCCGCACGATGCGCAAATACCAGATAGCTGTTCAATCTGCCGCACCGATGCGGTAGCTTGAGCGAAATTTAGGCGACACGCGCAAACAAGGATCTGCCATTGGCCAAGTTCGACAGATATTTGCTGTCACAATTGATGGTGATGTTTGGGTTTTTTAGCCTCGTTCTCGTGTTGATCTATTGGATCAACCGGGCCGTTGTTTTGTTCGATCAATTGATCGCGGATGGGCAATCGGCTGGGGTGTTTCTTGAATTTACGGCGCTGTCTTTGCCGTCTGTGATCCGGCTGGCCCTACCATTGGCGGCCTTTGCAGCATCTGTCTATGTGACCAATCGGATGACAACCGAATCTGAACTTGTTGTGGTGCAGGCCACCGGCTATTCCGCCTTTCGGCTTGCACGCCCTGTTTTCTATTTTGGGATCATTGTCGCAATTTTGATGTCCGTGTTGATGCATTATCTTGTGCCGCTCAGTTCTGCGCGGTTGGAAGAACGCCAAGCAGATATTTCGCGTAACATCACCGCGCGGCTGCTGACAGAGGGCCAATTTATTGAACCTGTTAAAGGGATCACCTTCTACATTCGCGACATCACAACTGCGGGTGAACTCCAAGACATCTTCTTGTCTGACACGCGATCTGACGATGAACAGGTGACCTATACTGCCACGCGTGCATTTCTTGTGAACGATACGGATGAGACGCAATTGGTGATGATTGAAGGGCTTGTGCAGGTGATCGACACCGACACGCAACGTCTCACGACAACGGCTTTTGACGATTTCGCCTATAATATCGGAAGCCTGATCACCACCAGCGAATCCAGTGGCCGAAGGGATGCGCATCTGTCGACATGGGAACTCTTGAACCCTACCCCGGAAATCATTGCGGAAACGCGCCGTAGTGCGGCACGGCTAATCGCGCGCGGACATGATCGGTTCAGCCAATCTTTGCTGGGCACAGTTGCCGCAATGCTTGGATTTGCGACGCTTTTGGTTGGCGGATTTAGCCGCTTTGGGGTCTGGCGCCAAATTATTGCGGCAATCTTCTTGATTGTCGTCGTCAAAGCCATGGAAACTGCCGGGCTCAATGCTGCGCGCAGTTCTGAAAACCTATGGTTTGCCACATATTTACCCGCAGTTGCCGGGTTTGCGATTATCTGGTTCTTGTTGTTTTGGGCCACACGGCCGCATTTGTTCAAGCGACGTCATAAGCCAGAGGTCGCGCAATGATCTTACACCGATACTTTGCGCGCCGCTTTTTGATGACGTTTTTGGGTGTCTTGGGCGTGTTCTTTGTAATCATGATGTTTTTGGACATCGTCGAACAAATGCGCCGCTATGCGACAGCCGATGCAAATATTTTTGAAATTTTGACACTCACGCTGCTGAACATTCCAGCGGGCGTGTATCAGATTATGCCTTTGATTATGATCCTTGCCGCCATCGCACTGTTTCTAGGGTTGGCGCGGTCATCGGAAATGGTTGTCACCCGTGCCGCGGGACGGTCAGCCCTGCGGGCCCTTGTTGCCCCATTGTTTGTCGCGCTGATGATCGGGGTCGTTGCCGTTGCGGTCGGAAATCCGATTGTTGCAAGTACGTCGAAAGAATATGAGCTTCGTTCTGGCGCATTACGTGGAAACAGTTCGGTGTTGTCGGTTGGGTCATCCGGGCTTTGGCTTCGACAGGGCACCGATGCGGGCCAAACGGTCATTCAGGCGCAAAGTGCGAATTTGGACGGAACTGTTCTGACCGAAGTGAGCTTTTTTCGCTTTGGGCCTGACGGCACCCCGACCCAACGCGTCAACGCCAAAACCGCAGAGCTTGTGCCTGGCGCTTGGGCTCTGACAGACGCAAAACAATGGGTTTTTGATACAGGCGTCAATGCGGAGGCCGCAGCGATGCAACATCCGAGCCTCAATATCGTATCGACCCTGACCCCGGACCAAATCCGCGACAGTTTTGGCACGCCCTCCTCTATCCCGATCTGGGAGTTGCCGGCGTTTATCGAACGGCTCCACGCTGCCGGGTTTTCGGCGCAGAGACATCTGGTCTGGTTTCACACCGAACTGGCATTGCCTTTCTTTTTGGTCGCCATGGTCATGATTGGCGCGGCGTTTACACTGCGCCACCAACGCGGCGGACGTACCGGGATGATGGTGATGTTTGCGATTTTGCTGGCCTTCGTGATCTATTTCATTCGCAATTTTGCGCAGGTCTTAGGCGAAAACGGCCAATTGCCTGCGCTGCTCGCGGCATGGGCGCCGCCATTCGCAGCGATTGGCATTGCATTGGGTATTTTGCTCCATAACGAGGACGGCTAATGCGCCTGATCGCGTTCATACTACTGCTGCTTTTGCCGCAGACCAGCCTCGCGCAGGGGGCTGCAACCTTGGTCGCCGACAGCGTGCGGGTCACCGAAGAGCAGCAGTTAATTGCAACCGGAAATATCGAGGTTCTATATGAAGGAACCCGGCTAACGGCGACGCAAATTACCTATGCCCCAGAAGATGATCGGCTGACGATCACGGGACCGATTGTTATTCAAACGACCGATGGGACGCTGTTGATGGCGCAAAGCGGCGCGATGGACCCAAGGCTAGAGAACGGCATCCTTCAGGGCGCGCGCATCGTCCTTGATCAGCAGCTGCAACTGGCCGCGAATCAAATTGACCGCCGCGAAGGGCGCTATTCGCAGCTCTATAAAACTGTTGCGACATCGTGTCAGGTATGTGGGGACGCGGCGCCGCTTTGGTCAATCCGGGCCCAGCGTGTCGTACATGATAGCGTTGAACAGCAGCTCTATTTTGACAATGCAACGCTACTGATCCGCGACATCCCCGTGTTCTGGCTGCCAACATTGCGCCTGCCCGATCCCAACCTTGAGCGCGCAACTGGGTTTTTGATCCCCGAACAGCGTAACAACACGCAATTGGGCACAGGTATCAAGGTTCCATATTTCATCACCTTAGGCGATTCCCGTGATCTAACCCTGACCCCATATGTCTCTGCCGAGACCCGCACATTAGAGCTGATCTACCGTCAAGCCTTTCACAATGGCTCCTTGCGCATCGAAGGGGCGGCCAGTGATGATACGCTTGAAGATACGAATAGGTCCTATGTTTTTGCGTCAGGACAATTTGACCTATCAGGCGACTATAAGTTGAACTTCGACATCGAAGCCGTCAGCGACACAGCCTATCTGCAAGACTACAGCTATTCGAGCAAAGATCGGCTGGATAGCGCGATTTCCGTGACCCGTGTAACCGACACCACGCTCGCGCAGGTCGAATTGACCTATTACCAAACCTTGCGAGACGACGAGTCGAACGCATCACTGCCTCCAATTGTGGCAAATGCGCTGTACGAAACACGCGATACTGAACGTTGGGGCGGCACGCTAACCTATGGCGCCAGTATCGACACCGCGTACCGCTATAGCGAGGTTGACGGCGACGATGGGCGCGATGTGTCGCGTATCGGTGCCTATAGCACATGGGACGACAGCTGGATTCTGGGCGGCGGAATTGTTTTGCAAGCCGAGACCGGGCTGCGCGCAGATTATTACAACGTGCAAGACGACAGCAGCTATGACAGCGATATATTGCGCGCGGTACCTTCCGCACAGATCACGGTGCGTTGGCCATTGGCCTCATATAATGATGGTGGGGCGGCGCATCTTATCACGCCCGTGCTTAGCCTTGGCTGGGCAGAAAGCTATGGCGAGACACCCCCAAATGAGGACAGCACCCGCAGCGAATTGGACCAAGGGAATCTGTTTGACCTGACGCGCTTTACTGGCGAGGACGCCGTGGAAACCGGCATGCAGGCCGCGGTAGGCATAAGCTATACCCGAATAGGTGCCGCCGGTTTGGATTCATCGCTCGCATTTGGGCGGGTCTTGCGAGAGACGGAAAACACCGCGTTCACAAGCTCATCAGGGCTGGATGGGCTGCAATCGGATTGGTTAGTTGCCGGACAAATCAGCAGCCCGGGCGGCTTCTTGATTGATGCGCGCGCGCTGTTTGACGACAACACAGGCCTGACAGTTGCCGATGGACGGATCGCGTGGAAAAATGATCGGGTGTCATTGGCTGCGAATTATATTTGGCAATCTGCGGATGCGGATGAAGATTTGACCGATACCGTATCCGCATGGACGGTCGATGCGGGGATCGTTTTATCAGATGCCTGGCAGATCGATTTGGATGGACGCTATGATATTGCCGGCGATTCCCCTGTCAGCGCTGGGATTGTGCTGGGATGGCAGAACGAATGCGTGAACATTAACGTTTCTGCCTCGCGTAGCTACACGTCTTCCAGTACAGTTGATCCAAGTACGACTTTTGGGATAAGTGGCTCTTTGACAGGCTTTTCTGCGGGACGCTCCGCGGCGGGCACCGCCGCAAGTTGCCAAAACTGATTGTAAAAACGAGGACACCGATGCGTCTATTTACCTATTTCGCCGTTATTCTGGCTTGGGCACTGACGAGCAGCAGCGCAGCGCTGGCACAGGGACAATTGACCCCGGTGATTACCGTCAACGATAAAGTCGTGACCCGCTACGAGCTGAACCAACGGATGCGGCTTTTGGAACTGTTCCGCACGCCCGGCGATTTGAACGAGGTCGCCCGCGAAGGGTTGATCGAAGATCGGCTTAAGCAGCAAGAAATGGACCGCGTTGGGCTACAGATGGACCCTGCGTCACTTGAAACCGCGATGAATGATTTCGCCGCGCGCGCCAATATGACATTACCGCAATTCACAAATGTTTTGGCACAAAACAATGTTGATGTCGAAACGCTCCGTGATTTTGTTGCGGTTGGCGTTGCCTGGCGCGACTATGTGCGCGCCCGTTTTAGCCGCGAAGTCACCATCACCGATGCGGATATTGAACGTGCGCTACAGGCCCAAGGCACCCAACCCACCCAGATTGAGGTTTTGCTGTCCGAAATCATCATCGCGCCACCACCAGATCGGCAGGTCCAAGCTGCGCAAGCCGCGCGCGAGATTTCGCAAATGCGGTCTTATGCCGATTTTGAAGCCGCCGCACGTCAGGTCTCTGCGCTCCCGTCGCGCGAAAACGGCGGACGCCTGGGCTGGCTCCCTATTTCGAACTACCCGCCGCAGCTGCAGCAGATATTGCTTGATCTTGCCCTTGGTGAAGTCACCGAGCCCATCGAAATTCCGAATGCGATTGCGCTGTTCCAAAAACGTGGCATGCGCGAAGCCCCGCGCGCCGTGCAGACCCCCGTCAGTATCGATTATGCGGCCTATTACATTCCCGGCGGCCAATCGGACGCGGCCCGGCGCACGGCGGCCGATGTAAAGAATAACGTCGACACCTGCGACGATCTTTACGGGATCGCGCGCAACCAGCCTTCCGAAATGCTTGACCGTCTTGTTGTCGCCCCATCTGAGATTTCAAGCGACGTCGCGCTTGAGCTAGCACGGCTTGATCCGGGCGAAGTCTCGTACAATCTGACCCGCGACAATGGCGAAACATTGGTATTCCTAATGATGTGTGCCCGTAACCAAGCGGGCAGCGACACCGTCGACACGGCCGCAGTGCGCAACCAACTGACGAGCCAACGCCTCGCTGGCTTAGCAGACGCATTGGTTGCCGATTTACGTGCATCGGCAGTGATCACATCACGATGAACCCAATCGCGATCAGCTGTGGCGAACCGGCGGGCATTGGCCCCGAAATCGCCGCAGCAGCATGGGATAAGCTGCGTGGCGATATACCTCTCCTTTGGATCGGCGACCCGGCGCATCTACCTGCGGGCACCCCTTACCAAACCGTAACAGACGCGGTTGAAGCCGCGTCACTTTGCCCGAATGCGCTCCCCGTACTTGCACAGGATTTTGGACCAGCGGCCACCGCAGGCATTGCCAACCCCGCCCATGCCCGAGGTGTAATCGACGCCATCGCGACAGGTGTGGAATTGACCCGTAGAGGTGCGACCCGTGCGCTATGCACCGCACCAATAAACAAAGCCGCGCTGATTAACGGGGCTGATTTCCCCTATCCCGGTCATACAGAATACTTGGCTGCGCTAGCGGACACGGATCAAGTCGTGATGATGCTGGCCTGTGATGCGCTGCGTGTTGTCCCAACGACAATTCACATCCCGTTGAATGCAGTGGCCACGCAACTGACAGCAAGCCTGTTGACAGATACATTGCTGATCACCCATGCCGCACTGCGCCGTGATTTCGGGATCGCGGCGCCACGCATTGCCGTGGCTGGACTGAACCCACATGCAGGCGAAGATGGCAAAATGGGGCATGAAGAGAACGACATGATCGCGCCAGTACTGACCGCATTGCGGACCCAAGGGATGGATGTAACCGGCCCCCTTCCCGCTGATACAATGTTCCATGCCGGCGCGCGCGTGAGATACGATGTCGCCGTTTGCATGTATCATGACCAAGCTCTGATCCCGATCAAAACGCTTGATTTTTCAGGTGGGGTGAATGTGACTTTGGGGCTGCCGTTTGTTCGCACGTCTCCTGACCACGGCACCGCCTTTGATATCGCGGGTCAAGGCGTTGCAGATCCGACTTCGATGATCGCAGCCATTAAAATGGCTGCAACGATGGCAGACAGCCGAGAACAAAGATAGTAGATTTGTTCAGCGCTCCGCGGGGAGTATTTTTGGGAAAAAAGAAGACATGAGCACCATCGACAATCTCCCCCCTTTGCGCGACGTGATTGCTACCCATGACTTGGCCGCCAAGAAATCGCTTGGGCAGAATTTTCTGCTGGATTTGAACCTCACAGCGAAAATTGCACGATTAGCGGGGGATGTCTCAAGTGCCGACGTGCTTGAGATTGGCCCCGGTCCGGGTGGTCTCACTCGGGGACTCTTGGCCGAAGGCGCACGCCGTGTGTTGGCGATTGAAAAAGACCCGCGCTGTATGCCCGCATTGGCCGAGATTGAAGCTGCCTACCCGGGGCGATTACATGTGATTAATGGCGACGCGCTTGATGTGAACCCGCTCGAACATCTGACCGCGCCAATCAAAATCGCGGCAAACCTGCCTTATAACGTCGGGACTGAATTGCTTGTGCGCTGGCTGACGCCACCGGTTTGGCCGCCGTTTTGGGAAAGCCTGACGCTGATGTTCCAGCGCGAAGTTGCGCAACGCATCGTCGCAAAACCCGGCACCAAGGCTTACGGCCGTTTGGCCCTGCTTGCGCAATGGCGCAGTGACCCGCGGATCGTGCTTGACCTCCCGCCAGAGGCGTTCAGCCCGCCGCCAAAGGTAAATTCTTCCGTCGTGCATCTGACTGCGCTGCCCGCGCCACGCTATCCGGCTGATCCTGTCGTACTGAACAAGGTCGTCGCTGCAGCATTCAACCAGCGACGCAAGATGCTCCGCTCGGCTCTGAAATCTGTCAGCCCTGATATTGAAACGCATTTGATCGCGGTCGGGATCAAGCCCACAGAACGCGGCGAACAGGTCGGACTTGAGGCGTTTTGTGCCCTTGCCCGCCGTATTGCGGATAACCCATCATAAAAAAAGCCCCCCAAAAATCGGAGGGCTTTTGATTATTCTGCGGCCTCTGGCGCGCTGTCATCACTTGGCTGCACATCCGGCTTTGGCTTGCGCGGGGCACGTGGTTTACGCGCGCGTGGCTTGGGCTTTTCTTCGGGCGTTTCGACCAAACCCGCGTCAGGTGCATCTTCGACCTGCAGGTCAGGCTGTTCATCGAGCCCCGCTGCTGCAGGCTGTTCGGCATTTGCGGCTGCTTCTTGCGTTTTGATCCGCTCTTGGCGTTCGCGGTCGCGTTCGGCTTGGCGTTCACGGTTTTGCGCTTCTTGCTCTTCGCGACGCTGATCAACTTCGCGCTGCGCTTCGGCAAGCATGCGTGTGTAATGCTCTGCGTGTTGCGCAAAGTTTTCGGCATTCACACGGTCGCCAGATAGCTGCGCGTCACGGTGAAGCTGGTTATATTTCTCAATGATCTGTTGCGGTGTTCCGCGCACTTTCCCATCCGGTCCAGAGCTATCAAACACGCGGTTGATAATGTTGCCGCCAGACGGGCGGTTATTATTACGGTTTTTGTTCCGTGACCGGGACTTCGATGATCTCATTGATTTGCTTTCAAGCCTTTGGCTGTCGTTGCGCTGGCCATGTCGCGCGTTTTGCGCGTCTCAGATATCTGGCCCTGCGATGTAGTGGCGACTTACCGGGGGGAGGTCCAATCTGGCTCTCTTACCGTCCGATGTCTTTGAATAAACATGAGATGTGGGTCAAGACAAGTAAAATTTGTGCAAATCTAACGTTTTTTACGCCAAAGCTGCGCATTTACTTGGCTATTTTGGCATTCGCGCTGCGACAACCCGGTCGCGCCCGTCAAAATCTTGATGCACCTGCACGCCGATCAACCCCGCGCCTGCCATCATTGCAGCGACTGCATCCGCTTGGGACGGTCCGATTTCGACCATCAACCGCCCGCCCGGCGTTAGATACGTAGGCGCGGTGTCGCAGATAATGCGGTAGGCGCTCAGCCCGTCAGCCTCATCCGTGAGCGCCATACGCGGTTCATACAGCCGCACTTCGGGTTGGAGCGCATCCATTTCACAGGCCGCAATATAAGGCGGGTTACTGACGATCAAATCGAATGTCCCACTGATCTTTGCGAACCAATCTGACTGCACGAAATCCGCGCGCGCACCAATTTCTAGAGCGGCACAGTTTTGCAGCGCTACCTCTAAAGCAGCGTCCGAAAGATCGGCCCCCACCCCTTGCGCATCGGCACGCGCGGCCAGCAAAGACAAAAGAATGCAACCCGACCCGGTGCCCAGATCCAACACCCGTGTAAATGTGGTTCCGAGTGCGCAGGCAATTAGGGTTTCTGTGTCCGGTCGCGGGTCCAAAACGGCCTCTGTCACGATAAACCGATGCGCATAGAAATCGCGGTAGCCCAAAATCTGTGACATCGGAACACGTTGCGCGCGCCGTGCGACCATCGCAAGAAAATCTCCGGTTTCGCCGCCGTTACGCCACAGCAACCGTGCCTCGCGTTGCGGATCGGGAATACCTGACTCTGCCAAAAGCGCGGCACCACGTTGCAGCGATTGGTCAGGCGTCACGCGCCCATTTCCGCAAGAAGCGTCGCTTGGGCATCGGCCTGTAGCGCAAGGACCGTTTCCTCAAGATCGCCCTGCATCACTTGGTTCAGCGAATAAAGCGTCAGGTTAATCCGGTGATCCGTCATCCGCCCTTGTGGGAAATTATAGGTGCGGATCCGTTCAGACCGATCGCCCGACCCCACCTGCGCCTTGCGGTCCGCAGAGCGTTCGCCATCCACACGTTGGCGTTCTAGGTCAAACAATCGGGTTTTCAGCACCTGCATTGCAATTTCGCGGTTCCGATGTTGTGACTTTTCGGCGCTGACGACGATGATTCCTGTGGGGATGTGCAAAATACGCACGGCAGAATCGGTGGTGTTTACGTGTTGCCCGCCTGAGCCTGACGCGCGCATCGTATCAATACGTAGATCGCCGGGGTTAATCTGCACATCGACATCTTCGGCCTCTGGCAACACCGCAACAGTCGCGGCAGATGTGTGAATACGGCCGCCACTTTCGGTTTCAGGCACACGTTGTACCCGGTGCACGCCGCTTTCATATTTCAGTTTTGCAAAGACGCCATCGCCCGCAACCCGCGCGACAACCTCTTTGATGCCGCCAAGCTCTGTTTCCGACATTTCCAAAATCTCAAACTTCCAGCCCTGCCCTTCGGAATAACGCTGATACATGCGCAGCAGATCAGCCGCGAATAGCGACGCCTCATCGCCCCCGGTGCCGGGACGAATTTCAACCAAGGCGGGGCGCCCATCGGCGGCATCTTTGGGCAATAGTGCGAGCTGCACACCGTGTTCAGAAGCTTCAAGTGCTGCTTTTAGGTCAGGCAGCTCAAGCTCTGCCAATTCCTTCATCTCAGGATCGGCAAGCATGGCTTCGGCATCTGCAATCTGCGCAACCAAGTCTTTATAGGCAGTCACGGTTTCGACGACAGGCCGCAGTTCCGCATATTCACGGCCCAAAGTCGCAATTTCATTGCCAGCAGAGCCATCGGCCATCTTGGCCTCTAGGAACTGGAAACGGTCAATGATTTGTTCAATTTTATCGGATGCTATCATGGCACCCGGATTGGCGGATCAAAGCGGATCGGTCAAGGGGGCAAGCGTGGTCATCCAGCCCAAGATACGGGTTTTATTTACCCCCATGTCCGATCTGCCAAACCGCAGATACCCCGCAATGACCAACAAATCACCCTGCACCGACGCCGTCGTATAGTCTGGAAACCCCCACAGCGCAGAGCGCGTCTCAAAAGTGATTGTCCTGTCTTCGACGCTGCCCTCAATCACGCGGGTACGCGGCGTGGCAAGGGCGCGCTGTTCAACCGCCTGCAAGACATCGGCAGCTGGCGCCATGATTTTGCGCGCCGCTTGAAACCCACCTGCGCTTTGAACATCGCCGACTTCGGTCGGCAGCGCTGGCTTGTGGCGCGCGTCCAACCTTGTTGGCGCAAGCCGCACATATCCCATCACGCCGATGAGAATAATCAAAAGCAATAAGACGATACGCATCAGCGTGTTACTCCACATATTTGATAGGCATATTCTTGGAGGCTTGGTCGGGAAAACCGCCGCACTCTAACTATCCTCGAGCGGCAAAGCCCGTTCAATCAATCGTGCGAAATATGACGCGCCCGCAGGCGCCGCGTCATCGTCAAAATCAAATTCCGGATGGTGCAAACCCGCCGTATCCCCGTTGCCGATAAACAAATATGCGCCGGGGCGTTTTTCGAGCAAATAGGCGAAATCTTCGGCCGCCATCTCGCGACCGCCGTTATCGTCAACCTCTGCAGACACTTCGCGCGCCACCTCAGCAGCGAATGCCGTGCGTTCAGGATCATTGATTGTCGCAGGGTAGCCGACCTCATAGGTCAAATCTGCCTGCACACCAAAGGCGGCCGCCTGCCCCGCGACGATTTCGTCCAGTCGTTTCATCACCAGTGCCTGCACATCACGATTAAATGTGCGCACGGTGCCGCTGATTTCGGCGGTTTCAGGGATAATATTGTTCGCTGAGCCAGAATGGAGCTGCGTAACAGAGACAACCAGATCGTCTTGCGTGAAGTGATTGCGGCTCACGATGGTCTGCACCGCCCCGTAAATCGCCACGGCAGCCACCAGCGGGTCATTGGTTTCATGTGGGGTTGCGGCATGCCCGCCCGTACCTGTGATAACCACGCGAAATTCGTCGACAGCAGCCAGAACCGGCCCCGGCGTCGCCGAAAAAGCCCCCACAGCCAACCCAGGCGTATTATGCAACGCATAAACCTGTGCAATGTCGAAGCGTTCAAGCATCCCTTCGCGCACCATCACATCGCCCCCGCCGCCAGCCTCTTCGGCGGGTTGAAAAATAAGGGCAACGCGGCCCGCAAAATTGCGCGTTTCCGCCAAATACTTCGCCGCACCCAGCAGCATGGTTGTATGCCCATCGTGACCACAGGCGTGCATTTTCCCGGGCACTGTTGAAGCGTGTTCCAACCCGGTCAGCTCGTCCATCGGCAGGGCATCCATATCCGCGCGCAACCCAATCGTTGGCCCCGGTGCATTGCCTTCAATGATCGCGACCACCCCCGATGTTGCAATCCCTTCGTGAATGTCAGTCACACCAAATTCGCGCAGGCGTGCCACAACAAAGGCGGCCGTTTCATGACAATCAAACTGCAATTCTGGATGCGCGTGCAAGTGACGACGCCATGTCTTCATGTCTTCGGCATAGTCAGCAATACGGTTAATAATGGGCATCTAACGTGGCTTTCTAAAATACAATTGATACCGCCGAAAAACTGCCAATTCCGCGCAACTGTCAAGCCCCTGTAATGACGGTCTTGGCGCGGGACGCGCTGTTGGCTAATCTTTGCGCAAACAACAAAGGCCATCCACATGCCCGACGATCCCCTCATCCATGATCCAAATGGCGGATTACCGCGCCTTTTAGAAATTATGCGCCGTTTGCGTGACCCTGATACCGGTTGCCCATGGGATATCGCGCAAGATTTCGACAGTATCGCCCCCTATACAATCGAAGAATCATACGAGGTCGCGGATGCGATCGCCCGCAAGGATTGGCCCGACCTAGAAGGCGAATTGGGCGATCTTCTGTTGCAGACCGTGTACCACACGCAAATGGGCAGCGAAGCCGGGCTGTTTGATTTTGAAACGGTTGTAAAATCGGTGGCCGATAAGATGGTTGCCCGTCACCCGCATGTCTTCGGCGATGAATCGCGTGATAAATCCGCAGACCAGCAAACTGCCGATTGGGAAAAGATTAAAGCCGCAGAGCGCGCGGGCAAAGCCCAAACGCGCACGCTGGATGGGGTGGCAACCGGGTTGCCCGCACTGACCCGCGCCGTAAAACTGCAAAAACGTGCCGCGCGCGTGGGATTCGATTGGCCCGAAACGGCACAAGTGATCGACAAGTTGCAAGAAGAAGCCGCCGAGCTGCTCGAGGCCCGCGATGTTTTGACGCAAACTGAGGTCGCAGAAGAATACGGTGATCTGATGTTCGTGATGGCGAACCTAGGGCGGCATTTGGGGGTGGACCCAGAAACCGCGCTGCGCAGCGCCAATGCCAAGTTTACAAGACGGTTTGAGGGGGTCGAAGATGCGCTCAGCGCCCTTGGTAAAACACCCCAGCAAAGCAACCTTGCCGAGATGGACGCGCTTTGGGACGCTGTCAAAGCACGCGAGAAAACGCCGAATTGACGCAGGCACGACTTGACCCGAGTAAAATAGTCAGATTAATGTGCGCCAATCTTAAATGGAGCCCAGCATATGACCCTACGCACCGCGCTTTTGACAACGGCATGCGCCGCAGTTGCAGCCCCGGCCCTTGCAGACGTAAATATTTATACAACGCGCCAGCCTGAGCTGATCCAACCCGTCATGGATGCGTTTACCGATGCGACAGGCATTCACGTGAACCTTGCCTATGTCAGCGATGGCGTGGTTGAGCGGCTCAAGGCCGAAGGCGCGCGTTCCCCTGCCGATCTGGTGATGACTGTCGATATCGCCAACCTGATGCAAATCGTCGAAGCTGGTGTCATCCAACCCGTGCAAAGCGAAGTATTGACCGCCTCCGTGCCTGAAACCCTGCGCAGCAGCGACAACCTGTGGTTCGGCCTGACAACGCGCGCCCGTATTATCTATGCATCCGTAGACCGCGTCGCCGAAGGCGAAGTGACCACTTACGAAGACTTGGCCTCTGACACTTGGGAAGGCCGGATTTGCACCCGTTCTGGTGTGCACAATTACAATCTGGCGCTCACATCCGCCGTCATCGCGCATCAGGGTGAAGATGGTGCCACAGAATGGGCCGCAGGCGTGCATGACAACCTTGCGCGCAAACCCGAAGGCAATGACCGCGCACAGGTCAAGGCTATCTGGGCAGGCGAATGTGACATCAGCCTTGGCAACACCTACTACATGGGCCAAATGCTGGCTGATCCAGAGCAGACAGAATGGGCGAATTCTGTGCGAATCGTGTTCCCGACTTTCGAAAACGGCGGCACGCACGTCAATATTTCAGGGATCGCCATGACCAATGCCGCGCCAAACCGCGAAGAGGCCTTGCAGCTTATGGAATATCTTGTCTCGCCCGAGGCGCAGGCCATCTACGCTGAATTGAACCATGAGTATCCGGTACTCGAAAGCGCCGCACTGTCGGATCTGGTCGCAAGCTGGGGCAGCTTTGAACCAGACGCTGTCGCCCTAGAAGAACTGGCCGGGCACCGCCCCGCAGCACTGCGGATCATGGAAGAAGTCAACTTCGACGGCTAAGCGGATCAGACACGTCCCTTGAAACGCAATGCGCCCCGCCAATCTGGCGGGGCGTTTTTGCTTTCGCTATAAAAACCGATGTCTTATGCGAGATGCGTTCTGAAATGCGCAATCGTGCGATCCCACGATAGGGTCGCCATGTCTTCGTCGTAGCGCGGCGTGCTGTCGTTATGAAAGCCGTGGTTCGCATTTTCATAGATGAAGGCCTCATAGGCCTTATCATTCGCTTTCAATGCGTCCTCATATGCGGGCCAACCTTCGTTCACACGCGCGTCAAGCTCGCCGTAGTGCAACAGCAATGGTGCCTGAATTTGCGGGACATCTTCAGCGGCAGGTTGACGCCCATAATACGGTACGGCTGCCTTAAGCTCTGGGTATGCGACTGCGGCGGCATTGGCCACACCGCCACCATAACAGAACCCCGTAATCCCAACATTCCCGGTCGATCCTTCGTGGGTCATCATAAATTCAACAGCCGCAAACATATCATTCATAAGCTTGGTGCCATCGACAGTGCGTTGCAGATCACGCCCCTCGGCGTCATTGCCCGGATAGCCGCCAACGGACGACAACCCGTCAGGCGCAATCGCCATAAAGCCAGCCTTGGCCAAACGGCGGGCGACGTCTTCGATATAAGGGTTAAGGCCGCGGTTTTCATGCACCACGACGACGGCGGGCAGTTTGCCTTCGACGCCAGCAGGGCGCACCAAATAGCCGCGCACTTCGCCATGGCCATTGGGCGATGGGTAGGTGATATATTCAGGGACGATTTCAGGGTCGTTAAAAGACACCTGTTCGGCCAAGGCATAGTTGGGCGCCATCAAGCCCAGAATTGTGGTTGCGGTCATGCCGGCCACAGCAAATTTAGACGCACCTTCAAGGAACTGGCGCTTTGTGATCATCCCATGCGCATAAAAATCGTACAGTTCCAGTAACTTAGGATCAAAGTCTTTTGCGGTTAAACGTGTCATGTCATTCCCTCGGTTTATAGATATGATAAACTGTAGTTGAAACGAGCGACAATATCACATGCCGTAATCCGAGATAAACGAAACGTGATTGATGTCTAGGGTTGTGAGCATTACCGCGTTCTTAACCACCGGACCCTTCACTCGAAAACCCCAACTGATTTGTATGATGCAGACGTGGCCAACGGCCGCTCTGAGCCCATTGTGTCAATCTAGACGAGGCCATGAATTTTAGCGAAGGGGTCCCAATGGCTATCCCGATGCCAAGTATATTCGCAAATCTCAGCGACCTTTTCGGCAGTTTCAATATCTTTCATCTTGGCAATGGCACCGAGAGCCATATCCATACCCGCTGAGACACCGGAGGACGTCATGAACGGTCCATCTTCGACCCATCTAGCTTTTCGTACCCATTCCACGTTTGGTGCCTGATCTACGACCCAAGAGAACGCCGCTTTGTTTGTTGTCGCGCGACGACCGTTCAGAATGCCTGTCTTTGCCAACAAGAGACTGCCAGTGCAAACGCTTAAGGTATATTCAGCATTTTCTGACGTTTCGCGGATCCAATCGAGCAACTCTTGATTGTTGATTTCATGCCGTACCCCCTTGCCGCCGGGTACGAACAAAATGTCGTAGTTTGTTCCGCTATCGATGGTTGTAACCGCATGGGCAGCGAGACGTTGGCTGCTTGGAACAGGTCCTTCGCTTTGGGCCACAAGATCAATGTGGAAGTCCTCGTCAAGAAGCCCAATCATCTCCATCGGCCCGAACACATCGAGCAATTCGAAACCGGGAAAAAGCAAAGCACCAATACGTCGCATCTGAAAACTCCTGAACATACTTCGCCTGTGTTAGGGCATTGCTTCAATGGTCGCAAAGTCCCGCATAGCAGACTTTAGGCGCTAAGGTTCATGGCTGACAGTTAACAGGACCAGCCTCTAAAAACGGGTTTACCCAGCCGCTTTTTCTTCCAGCATCAGCCATTCTTCTTCGGCGTCTGAGCGCGCATTCTGACGCGCGATGAGCGCGTCGGTTGCTTTTTGGAATTTGGCAGGAAATTTCGTGAAAAGCTCTGGATCGGCCAGCAATTCTTCGAGTTTGCTAATCTCAGCGGTGAATGTGTCAATCACCCCCGGCAATGCTTCGAGCCGGTGTTTTTCTGTAAACGATAGACCAGATGCAGCCTTCTTTTCGGCAGACTTTTGTTTCTTTGCCAGAGACTTAGAGGCGGTCTTTGCCTCAACAAAGTCGCCGCCACGCTGCGCGCGGTAGTCGGTCCAGCCGCCTGCATAAACGACGGCCTGCCCGTTGCCTTCCATCGCGATGGTCGTTGTTGCAACCCGGTCAAGAAAGTCGCGGTCGTGACTGACCAAAAGCACGGTGCCGTCGTAATCGCCCAAGATGTCCTGCAACAGGTCCAGCGTTTCGATGTCGAGATCGTTGGTCGGCTCATCAAGAATCAGCAGGTTGCTTTCGCGCGCCATGAGCCGCGCCAGCAAAAGTCGGGCCTTTTCACCACCTGACAATGACCGCACGGGCGCACGGGCTTGTGCCTCGTCGAAAAGAAATTCTTTGAGATAACCAACCACATGTTTGGGATTGCCGCGCACCATGATCTGATCCGATTTGCCACTGACACCCAATTCAGGGTCATTGGCCAGATTTTCCCACAGCGTCATATCATTATTCAACGCGGCGCGGGTCTGGTCAAACACCGCGATATCAAGGTTTGTGCCAAGCTTGACGTTGCCCTCATCCGGTGCAACCTGCCCAAGCAGCATTTTGATCAGCGTCGTTTTCCCGACGCCGTTCGGCCCGACAAACGCAATGCGGTCACCACGTTGCACGGTCAAATCAAGCCCTTGCACGATCTGCTTATCACCAAAGGATTTGGTCAGGCCAAAGGCCTCTACCACCTTTTTGCCCGATGTGCTGCCGCCATCAAACGCCATTGCAGCCGTCCCTTGGCGTTTGATTTGGCTCGCTTTTTCAGCGCGCAAATCTTGCAAAGCCCGCAAACGTCCTTGGTTCCGGGTCCGGCGAGCAGAAATGCCCTCAACGGCCCAACGAGCCTCTTGTTTGATTTTGCGGTTCAGCTTGTGGCGTTGCTGGTCTTCTTCTTCCCAGATTTTTTCGCGCCAAGCCTCAAAATTCTCAAACCCTTCTTCGGCCCGGCGCACAGCACCCCGATCAATCCACAGGGTCGCACGAGTCAGCGCGCGCAAGAACGCCCTATCGTGACTGATCAGCACAAAGGCAGCCCGCGTGGTTTTCAGCTCATTTTCAAGCCAAGCAATCGCTTCAATATCAAGATGGTTTGTCGGCTCGTCGAGCAACATCAATTCAGGTGCTTCGGCCATCAGTTTGGCCAAGGCCGCGCGGCGGCGTTCCCCGCCCGATGCGGTTGCGACCTTGCCGGCGGGATCAAATTTCAACCCCTCGGCCACCATATCGACCTTATAGGCCTCGTCTATATCCAGACCGCTGGCCGCATATTCACCAAGCGTTTCAAACCCTTCCATGGTTGGATCCTGCTCCATATAGCCGACCTGCACGCCGGGCGATGCAACGCGGGTGCCACTGTCGACCTCGACCAATCCGGCCATGACTTTCATCAAGGTGGATTTGCCCGACCCGTTGCGCCCAACCAGCGCCACACGGTCGCCCGGCTGGACAACCAGCGACAGGTCTTCGAATACAGGATCGCCGCCGAATGTCAGCGCGATGTCGGAAATTTGGAGTAAGGGTGCTCTAGCCATAGCGCCTGCTACGGCGCGACGGCGCTTGCGTCAACTGGCAACCGCACGCAATCGTGCCACACGGGCTGCTGACATGGCGCTAACGGGCAGACAGGTGAACACATGCAGCGTGTTCATCTTAGGATCAACGACCACATGATCACCGACCCAGCCGCCCAAAGACAGGTAGGATTTAAGCAATGCAGGTACGGGCGCAATGCCACTTGGCGCGATATCCACCATCCGCACGGCCTGTGCCGTGGTGATGGATGGGATCAGATCGGGCGGCCCTTGGTGATTGCGCATAAGCCGTTGAAATGCGGCGCCATATACGCGCGGGTCTGTCCCGACAAAGCTGGTGCAACCCAGCAACATCTGCGCCCCGTGTTGGTCGACAATCCGGGTCAGCGCGCCCCAAAGCATCCGCAAAAGATCGGCGTCCATGTTGCCCGGAGCCGTACAAAAACGCCCGATCTCTAGAAACGGGCCAACCTGCCCCCGCCAACCCGACAGGTCGTAATATTGCGCCACATAGCCCCGGGCCAGATCATCCGCCCTGTGTGCCAACCGAAACCGCAACGTACCACAAAGCACACCCTCGCGATCATGGATCATCAGATGTTGAAATTCGGGATCTAGCGGATCAGCATCTTCACCTGCCCCCCCATGAAAACTAAGATGGCGCAGCGCCTGACAGGCCCGCACATCTGCGGCACTTGCGGCAAGCCGCGCTGTCAGCTTACCTTTTTCAAACGGAAATGTCATTACGGCATCCCTTGGCGAACGTTTGTCTTCAGCTTAGGTTAGATGGTAAGAATGCAAAAGGATTATGAATGATGGACAAGATTGTAAAAACCGACGCCGAGTGGCGTGAACAACTGTCCGATGAGGCTTACCGCGTCGCCCGCAAACACGGGACCGAACGCGCAGGCACCCATGATAATTTTCCCAAAGACCCCGGCAAATTTAAATGCGTCTGCTGCGATGCCCCACTGTTTGACCAAAACGCCAAGTTCGAGAGCGGTACAGGCTGGCCATCGTTCTTTCAGCCCATCACCCCCGATGCCGTGGGCGAAAGTGTGGACCGCAAGTTTTTCATGAAGCGTACCGAAATCCACTGCGCGCGCTGCGACGCCCACCTCGGCCACGTCTTCCCTGACGGACCGCAGCCCACAGGGCTACGGTACTGTATGAACGGGGTAGCGATGGTGTTTGAGGCGGGGGCATAGCGCCCCCACAAACAAATCCTGTCTTTACCGGCAGACCGCGGGATTAACACGCAAATACCTGACGTAACGCGGTTGCGGTATCGAACATACGCCGTCGGGGCACAATGTTTCCTCTTCCGAGGACACAATGAATGTCATTCTTGCACCCGCGCTTAAAGCGAGATCATCCAGCACCGCCCCTCTCAAAGGAATATCGCGCAAATCAAGGCGAAAGAACGCAGGGCTATAGGGTTGGTCGTAATGTTCAAAAAGCTCGGAGCGCCCAAAATAATCGACGGGGTTTCCCCATGTTCCCGCCACAGCATATCGAATTGATGCGCTTGTTTGTCGCGGTCCAGCAATTTGCGGGCACGCAGCGTCGTTATCCCAAGGCTGAAATACGCCTTTGTCAACTGTCGTCGTCATCCCGTTATTAATTGTTGCCTGCCATTCCCCTTCCAACACTTGATAGCTGGTTGGCGTCATACATGAGACAAGCGATGCGTGAACCGACAACTGCATTTGTTCAAGTGATTGATCAATGCGGACTTGTGTGAGCGGCGTTGTAGAAACGTTCCAGCTACCGCCACACGATATCTCTATCCGGATGCGGTCTGTGCCGCGCATTTCATCTCGATAGCAGACGTCTCCCGCAGGTGCTGGTGTGGATCTACGGGTACGTTCAAGGGCATCAACGAACACCCCAACGTCATCTGCAAACAAGTCTGTCTTGAACGCGACTTGTCCGGGGCCCTCACACCCTGCGTAACCTTCAAGCGCAGTTTGTTGTGCGAAATACGTGTTCACGGCCTCCGCTGGGATTGTGTCAGCAATGCCTACCGCTGGGATGCAAATTAGGCTTAACGCCAAAATTTCACTTCTCATAAATATCTCCTTCTTATAGGTGATATATAGGTAAGCACTACTGACATTTCAAGATTTAGCCAGCCTCATCCTTCATCACCCATGCGCTGGCGCCGATGATCACGGCGGCGCCGATCCACATCATGCCGGGTGGTGCGAAGCCGAAGAAGATGATCCCAAGTCCAACATTGAGCGGCAGTTTCAGATGGTCAAACGGCTGGAGATACGCGGCATCTGCGACCGTGTAGGCCTTTGCGATCAGGTATTGCGCGGCGGCGATCAACAGCCCAGACAAGGCCACAAGCCAGAGCGCCTCTGGCGAGACGGCAAAGCCGCTGCCAATTGCCGCCACCCCGTTGATCGGCACCAAAAGCACCAAAAGTGCCAGCGTCAACGTGCCCGCGTTTTCAGTCTTTGTCAGCTCTTTGGTCACCACGGACGAAGCCGCCCAAAACGCGGCGGCACCGACAGGTAGAAGTGCGGCGACTTGAAATGCATCCGCCCAAGGGGCCAAAATAATCGTGCCCCCGATGCCCCCAACCAACACGGCCAGCACGCGCGGCAATGTCATCCGCTCGCCCAAGAACAGCCAAGCGCCCAAGGTTACAAAGAGCGGTGAGGTTAAGATCAGCGCCACGGCCTGCCAGATCGGCACGACGGCCAAACCGGCCACCCAAAACTGCACCCCAATTGCCGCCAATCCGACCCGTAGCAGATGCGCCAGTGGACGGTCACTGCGCCACGGCGCGTTCCAGACCATCGGGATCACAATCAGGCTGGCCAGCGCGTATTGCCAAAACGCAATCGTTGCGGATGGCACGCCAAAATGCATGGCGGCCCCTTGCACGGCAGTATTTGCGCCCGCAAACAACGCACCTGAGGTGATAAAATATAGCGGGCCCATGATGGCACCGCTGTTCGCTACTTTCGTTTGGATCATCGCATCTGTCCTTTCGTTTTGCGCGTGACCCAAGGCAAAACAGGACAGACCCGGCGCAAAATGCGCCCGGTTTGCTCTATTCTCTTTCATCCGGACTATGACCGTCGGCTCAGGCATCGCACCTGATCTGCTGACCAAGGGGTAACCCCTTGCGCTCGCGGGCTCGTCCCAGTGGGACATACCGCCGGTGGGGAATTGCGCCCCGCCCTGAGAATATGCCGCCCAAAAACAGGCGACCCCTGCTAGTTAGGCAAGGGGCGCGGGAAGATCAAGCGGTTGATGTGGTGTTAGCTATCGCCCAAGAAAGTGCCGGCATCGATCCGCCCCAATGAGCCAAGCATCTGCCCGATAAAGGTAATATCTTGGATGCCATCATCCGTTACGCGGCGATCAAGCGAAACGACCTGCCCGTCTTGCAACGTATACCGTGCCACGTCTTGGGTGACGTTGTTTTCATCAAACCGAATGGCGACCACTTGGCGGTCCACCTCTTTGGGTGCAAAGGCACCGTAGTGCACAAATTGGCTGGAGGCATAGTAGACCGCATTATTGGCGATCACACCTTCGGACATGGGTGGCCCAAATCGCGCGATCACGTCAGCGCGTGTCGTCTGGCCCAAAGTCACCTCGGTCAGATCTTCGGGAGACGGCGCGTAGCCGTGGAATTTGTCGATCTTGCTGCACGCCGATGTGGCCGCCAAAACCAATACAACCCCTGCAATCCGTGCAGCGATGTGGAATTTACCTGATGTCTTGCTCATGACTGGCCTCTTGCTTTGGCGTCTTATGCCTTTTATCCCCACTATATCACCACCCGCCCCTGATCAAGAATGGAAGCACCTTTGGCCCAATTGCCGACATCACTGTTACGTTTTGCTGATTTGCCGACCCGCAAACCCACGACATTCGATCTGACCCCAACCGCCGAGGAGCGCAAAGCAATCGCGCAGCTGTTAGATATCATCGCCGTAAAAAAGCTGCGGTTCACGGGGGAATTGAGCCCACAAGGCCGGACCGACTGGGCATTAAACGCGAAACTTGGCGCGACTGTCGTGCAGGCTTGCGTTGTCTCACTTGATCCGGTCACAGCACGCATCGATGAAGATATCAGCCGCCGTTACTTGGCCGAAGTGGCCGAGATTGACGCCGCAGAGGTCGAAATGCCCGAAGATGACAGCATTGATTTGTTGCCCGACTCGCTTGATGTCGCCCAAGTGATGATTGAGGCCTTATCGCTGGCCCTGCCCGCCTATCCGCGTAGTGCGGATGCTGCTTTGACACAGGTGAACTTTAGTGAACCGGGCACCGCGGCCATGACCGACGAAGACGCAAAACCGTTTGCGGGTCTCAGTTCTTTAAAAGAAGCCCTTGAAAAGAGGGAAGAATAAGCGTCTAAGCCGCACATCGGAAAAAAGGTTGCGTCATATTAATTTCACAGTATGTTCGCGGCCTCTTTATATCTCTCTCGACAGGGCGGCCAGATTGGCGTAGGACCCCGCGAGAATGCACGAAATCAGGGCCGTCGGCCCTACTTATCATAGGGTTGAGACATGGCTGTCCAGCAGAATAAAGTATCCAAATCCCGCCGCAACAACCGGCGCTCGCACGACTCACTTGTCGCGGCGAACCCAAACGAATGCGACAACTGTGGTGAGCTGAAGCGCCCACACCACGTGTGCCCATCTTGCGGCCACTATGCGACACGCGAAGTGATTGCAGACACGACAGAAATCGATCTGGACGAAGACGCAGCGTAAGCTACGGCAAAGGTACAGTAGCATGACGCAAAGCCAGACGGATACCGCTTCCACAACGGCTACTGACGCGTCACATGTACTTTCCGTCGATGCGATGGGTGGCGACAAAGGGCCTGCAACTGTTGTTGCGGGCCTTTCAAAGTTTCTACGCAAAAATCCAGATGCACGCATCATCGCGCACGGACCAGAATCAGAGCTGACCCCCCTGCTTGCCAAGCATAACATCGCAGACCGCGTGACCATTCACCACGCGGCAGATGTCGTTATGATGACCGACAAGCCCAAGGTCGCGTTCCGTAAAGGCGATACCACATCGATGTGGTCGGCGATTGCGGCCGTGCGATCTGGTGAAGCATCCGTTTGCGTCAGCTGCGGCAACACTGGCGCGCTGATGCTGATGTCCACTATCCGGCTGCGCAAGACCGATGGCGTGAACCGCCCTGCCATCGCCTGCCTTTGGCCGTCGCGTAACCCAGCCGGATTCAATGTGATGTTGGATGCAGGCGCTGATATTAGCGCTGATCAGGATGATCTTTTGACCTACGCGCTGATGGGGGCGTCCTATGCGCGCAATGGGCTTGATATCATGCGTCCGCGCGTTGGGCTCTTGAACGTAGGCACCGAAGATCACAAGGGTCGTGCCGAACTTAAGGTCGCCAATGAAATGATTGCCGCCGCCGCAGATGCAGGCGGGTTCGACTATGTTGGGTTTGTTGAAGGCGGCGATCTGCCAACCGACAAAGTTGATGTCGTCGTCACAGACGGGTTCACAGGCAATGTCGCGCTTAAAACCGGCGAAGGCACTGCGAACCTGATCGGGGATTTGCTACGCGAAAGCCTGATGAAGACACCACTGTCGATGCTAGGCGCGCTGTTAGCGCGTGGATCGCTCAAACGGTTAACCAAGCGGATCGACCCGCGTCGCGTGAATGGCGGCGTCTTTTTGGGTTTGAATCAGACCGTCATCAAAAGCCATGGATCAGCCGATGCGACCGGGGTTGCAGCCGCGCTTCACCTTGCTTACCGCTTGGCACAAAACGGCTTTTCGGAAAAGCTGGCAGCACGGGTTGCATCTGTCGCGGCACTTGCCCAAGATGTCCCGCATGACACTGGCACCGAAAAACCAGGCACCAAAACAGGCTAAAACGCATGACACGTCGCGCAGTTGTTAAGGGTATCGGGCATTATTTGCCCGAACGCATTGTTCCAAACACTGAATTTGAAAAGACCCTTGATACGTCAAACGACTGGATCGTCTCGCGCTCTGGGATTGAGCGGCGCCATTTCGCAGCCGAAGGTGAAACAACATCACAACTTGCCACCCATGCGGCCAAAGCGGCCTTGGACATGGCGGGGATGGACGCCAGCGACATCGATGCAATCATTGTTGCTACATCGACGCCTGATAACACCTTCCCGTCTGTTGCAACCATGGTGCAATCCGCGCTTGGCAATACCACAGGGTTTGCTTTTGACGTTCAGGCGGTATGTGCCGGGTTCGTCTATGCGATGAGCAACGCAAACGCGATGATCCTTGCGGGGCAAGCGGACCGCGTATTGGTGATCGGGGCAGAAACATTTAGCCGCATCATGGATTGGACCGACAGGTCAACGTGCGTCCTGTTTGGTGACGGCGCTGGCGCGCTTATCCTAGAGGCCGAAACAGGCATTGGCACCAGTGATGACCGTGGAATTTTGGCGACCGATTTGAACTCTGATGGCCGCTATAAAGACCTGCTTTACGTCGACGGCGGGGTCGCGACACAAAATACGGGCGTTTTGCGTATGGAAGGCAAAGAAGTCTTCCGTCACGCAGTCGAAAAATTGGCGCAAACCGCCGATACCGCCTTGGAAAAAGTCGGGCTCAGCGCTGAAGACGTTGATTGGGTCGTGCCGCATCAGGCCAATATTCGGATCATCCAATCCACGGCGCGCAAGCTCGGTGTGGGTATGGACCGCGTCGTTGTGACGGTCCAAGATCACGGCAACACCTCTGCCGCATCGATTCCCCTCGCGCTTTCGGTTGGGGTGTCTGAAGGCAAAATTAAGCCCGGCGACCTTGTTGTGACCGAAGCGATCGGTGGCGGACTGGCGTGGGGCGCCGTTGTACTACGCTGGTAGCCCAGAAATGCCGGGTTAACCCGACTTGCCAAGCCCTTGTTATTGACTCTGAATTTACCTCGCGCCTATGCTAGTACAAATTGGTAGGGGAAGAGTAATGGTAGACAAAACATTAACACGCATGGATCTCGCAGACGCTGTCCATTCTGAAGTCGGATTATCGCGCAACGATAGCGCCGATCTGGTCGAAAGCGTGCTGACCCATGTGTCCGATTCTTTGGTCGCTGGCGAATCTGTCAAAATTTCTTCTTTTGGAACATTTGCTGTGCGCGAAAAAGCTGCCCGTGTGGGTCGCAATCCAAAGACCGGCGAAGAAGTCCCTATTCACCCGCGCCGCGTCTTGACGTTCCGCCCTTCGCACCTGATGAAGGATCGCGTAGCCGCAGGGAACAAGTCCTAATACAATGGCCAAAGCCAAAGACGCATTTCGAACGATCAGCGAAGTCGCTGAATGGCTTGACACGCCAACCCATGTGCTGCGTTTTTGGGAAAGCAAATTCACGCAGATCAAACCGGTCAAAGGTGCCGGCAGTCGCCGGTATTACCGTCCCGCAGATATGGAATTGCTGGGCGGTATCAAACAGTTGCTGCACGAAGATGGGATGACGATCAAAGGCGCGAAGAAACTGCTGCGCGAACAAGGTGTCAAACATGTTGCGACACTGGGCAAAACGTTGGCCCCCGTGGTGGACGCCCCCCCTGCAGAGGCCCCGGTTGCGCCGCCCATCGAAGAGGCCCCTGTTCACGCTGCCACCGTCCATGCGGCACCCGTGCAAGACAGCCTTCCCTTTGAAAATCGCCCTGCATTTTCATGCGATATTTCCCCCTTGCCCGATGAATTTCCGGTGCTACCTGCGCGCCTGGTCGGAACTAAGATTGCAGATAGCGCCACGCTTAATGCACGTTCGGCCAAGATCGTGCCGTTGCTGGCGCGTCTCGAACAGCTGCGCAACCAGATGCACAAACAGTAGCCATGGCGATGCGTTTCGGGCTTGCCCCCACATACATTTCGGGTATGAAAGCGCCTAGTCGGGCTATAGCGCAGCCTGGTAGCGCGTCCGTCTGGGGGACGGAAGGTCGCAGGTTCGAGTCCTGCTAGCCCGACCAATCATAACCGCCCGCTTGCGTATATCCGCAGCGGGCGTTTTGCGATCCAAATGGGGGCTTTGATGCAAACACCCGGCGTTCTTGCTGATCACCAAATCCGCGCGTTGATTGCGGCTGAACACATCAGTGCCACAGCCCCGATAACCGATGCGCAAATCCAGCCAGCCTCGCTTGATCTGCGGCTCGGATCAACCGCCTATCGGGTCCGTGCATCATTTTTGGCCGGTAGCAACCGCCGTGTCCAAGATCGCTTGGCCGATTTCCAAATGCATGCGATTGACCTCGATGGCGGGGCAGTTCTGGAAAAGGGTTGCGTTTACGTTGTCCCATTGATGGAAAGCCTATCGTTGCCCCAAGGGATGACCGCCGCCGCCAGCGCGAAATCATCCATCGGGCGGCTTGATTTGCTGACCCGCATCATCACAGATCAAGGTGTTGAATTTGACCGCGTGCCCGCAGGGTACACCGGCCCGCTTTATGTTGAAATCTGCCCCCGCTCGTTTTCGGTCGTGGCGCAGCCCGGACAAATGTTGAACCAAATCATTTTTCGGCAAGGCAAGACCATCATGTCCGACGATGATCTGCGCCGACTGCACGCACAAACGCCGATTGTCTCGGGCGACCCAGTGATTTCAGACGGGTTGGGGTTTTCTGTCGATCTACGCCCGGCCAGCGGAAACTTGGTTGGCTACCGCGCCAAACCGCATACAGGTGTTGTTGATCTGTCCAAGCTTGACCACTACGCCCCGGATGAATTTTGGGAACCTGTGCATACAAATGACGGTTGGATCATTCTTGATCCGGGCGCCTTCTATATTCTGGTGAGCCGCGAATCGATCATCATTCCACCGCTCCAAGCCGCCGAAATGGCCCCTTATCTGGCAATGGTTGGCGAATTTCGGGTCCACTATGCGGGTTTCTTTGATCCCGGTTTTGGCTACGCCGAAGCGGGCGGTTCAGGGTCGCGCGGTGTGCTTGAAGTCCGCTGCCACGAAGCGCCGTTTGTGCTTGAGCATGGGCAGGTCGTGGGGCGACTGGTCTATGAACATATGGCGGCGATGCCTGACGCCCTTTATGGGCGCGAGATTAAATCAAACTACCAAGGCCAAGGGCTTAAGCTATCTAAGCATTTCAAATCTAACGCATAAACCGGCGCATGATCCGCATACCCTTGCGGGCCTTTTGCAGGTTTTGTTGTGTAGATTGGGCTGATTGGCGCTCTTGCGGCGTCATATCTTCGGTGTTTTTACCACGGGTAGATGCCATTTTGATGCCGCCATTCATCAGCATCCGCATCCCCATGTTGATCAAACGGTTCATATTCATTGGCGCAGTCCTAATTGTTCCTGCCAACATTACCAGAGAATGATCATTCCTCAAACAGCTCTGTCTGATCATCGTTACCATCCGCATTGTCTTCTTCATCAGGCAAATCAGCCGCGCCCGGCGGCGGACGGTTTTCCAATAGACCTGCGGCGCGCAAGTCTTTGAGACCCGGTAGATCACGTGCGCTTTCCAAGCCAAAGTGATCAAGGAAGGTTGCGGTCACCACAAATGTCACAGGACGGCCCGGGGTCATCCGACGGCGTCCAAACCGTATCCATTCAAGCTCAATCAACTGATCCAGCGTCCCCCGGCTTACGCTGACCCCGCGAATTTCTTCGATATCTGCGCGTGTTACCGGTTGATGATAGGCGATAATGGCCAGAGTTTCGATCGCCGCACGCGATAGCTTGCGGGTCTCAACCGATTCCTTTTGCATCAAAAAACCAAGATCAGGTGCCGTGCGGATCGCCCATGCATTGTCGATCTTCACAAGGTTCACGCCCCGCCCTTCGTAGCGTTTACGCAAATAGGCGATAGCCTCGGCCGGATCGCAGCCATGTGGCATCCGCCCGATCAAATCCTGCACGCTGACCGGATCCGCAGAGGCGAAAAGAATCGCTTCGACCATACGTTCTTGTTCGCCTATGGGCGGGGCTTCGAAAAGGCTGTCGTTTTCTGGTTTAGACATCGCGCGGGGCCTTTTTACGAATTTCAATCGGCGCAAAGCTTTCGCCTTGGCGTAGTTCAATTTTACCTTCTTTCGCCAGCTCCAGACTGGCCGCAAAGGTCGCAGCTGTGGTTGACCGCCGCCGCTGCGGATCAGCATCCCAGCCCTCGGGCAGATAGCTAGAAATATCGGTCCAGTCGCCCGCAAACCCAATCAGATGGCGCATCCTTTCAAGGGCTTGCTCCATCGTCATGACGTGCTGGCGATCCATCACAAAAGGCCGGAAATCATCGCGGGTGCGGATACGCGCATAGCCCTGCATCAGGTCCAACAAGGTCGCGGTATATGTCACACGGCGCACACGCTGCACGTCTTCGGTGATACCCCGCGCGAAAAAATCGCGCCCCAATTGGTCGCGCGCCATCAATTTGGCGGCGGCGCTCCGCATCCCTTGCAAGCGCTCAAGCTGAAACGCCAAATGCGCGGCAAGCTCTTCGCCGGATGGGCCTTCTTCCTTGGGATCAGGAGGCAAGAGCAATCGCGACTTGAGAAACGCAAGCCAAGCCGCCATCACCAGATAATCCGCCGCCAACTCCAAACGCAGTTGCTTCGCCTTTTCAACAAAGGCCAAATATTGCCGCGCAAGCGCCAGAATAGAGATTTGGCGCAAATCCACCTTTTGCGTGCGTGACAGGGTCAGCAAAAGATCAAGCGGGCCTTCAAACGCGCCCACATCAACGATCAGCGCCTCGGCAGCAACCCGGTCGCTGACGCTGATTTTATCGTCGGAAAGGTCGAAATTTTCTTGCATCACTTCTCACGCTAATAGCGTTTCAAGTTCGGCCTCCAATGCCGCGATGTCAACAATTTCGGCGGATTTGCGTTGCAAAAGCGCATTTTGGCCGCGTTTTTGCGCGGCATCGGTCATCACCCCAGAGGATTCGGCGACCATTTGCATCTCATCCGCATCGCCGTTGCAGTGCAAAACAAGATCGCAACCCGCCGCAATTGCGGCCTGCGCCCTGTCGGCGACAGCGCCCGACAGGGCCTCCATCGACAGATCATCCGTCATCAAGAGCCCATCAAAACTGATCTCGGTGCGGATCACATCGATCATCGCGGGCGAAGTTGTCGCGGGCCCATTGGGATCAATCGCAGTAAAGACGATATGTGCGCTCATCCCCATCGGCAGATCGGCAAGCGCTTTGAAAGGGGCAAAATCTTTGGCGTGAAGTGCCGTGCGATCTGCGGTTACCGTGGGCAGGTTCAAATGGCTGTCAACCGCCGCGCGCCCGTGGCCGGGAATATGTTTCAACACGGGCAGCACGCCGCCCGCCAAATGCGCATCAGCGCAGACCCGCGCCGCCGCGACGACAGTGTCCACATCACGCCCATAAAGACGGTTTTGCAAAAAAGGATGCGTCGCGTCTTCGGCAATATCCGCCAAGGGGGCGCAGTTCACGTCAATCCCAACGCTGCGCAGATCATCGGCAATCAGGCGATTCCTGATCCAATGCGCACGCAGCGGGTCGCGCGCACGATCCATTTGATCAAGCGCCGGCAAAAATTCGCGCCAATGCGGGCTGCGCATCCGCTGCACCCGCCCGCCCTCTTGATCGATCAAAATCGGGGCATCACGGCCCACGGCATCACGTAGATCAGCGGTCAGGCGACGCAATTGGGACGGGTTATCGATATTACGCGCAAATACAATGAACCCAAAAGGCTGCACATCACGAAAAAAATCGCGTTCCCAAGCAGTGATTTCCAAACCCTCAGGCCCAAAAATCGTCGCGTTCATCTGCATTTAGTTAACCACAACCGCGATACAATCCGCGCCTTCGGCTTCGAGCGCGGCGCAGAAACGGCGGGCTTCGGCACGGTCTTCGAACCCGCTGGCGCGCAAACGATACCATGTACCACTGGACTGATCAGACACTTGAATGACACGTTCTTTCCCGGTCAGTAGCGTATCAAAGCGCCCTTCGATCAGCGCCCATTGCGTTGCAGCCAGTTCTGGCGAAGGAAACGCGCCAAGCTGCACAAGGTTCGTACCGACAGCAAAGCTGGCTGAGTTCACCGCGACTTCGTTATTTGTTGCAGCGACAGGCGCTGCCCGCAGGCTCGCGGGGCGAATGACAGGGCGTAATGAGCGTGCAACGCCCGGCACATCAGCGGCAATCGTGACGACTTGCGCGACTTCGGGATTTGCGTCTTCGGCGGTTTGGCTGGCAATCGCGAGGATTTCGCCGACAACCGCATCCGCTTCGGCCTGTGTCAAATCCGTCGTCATCGCAAATGCGTCGACTTCTGCAACAGGCTGCGCGTCCAAATCTTCGGGCGCCAGACCCGCCGTCGTTGGTGCAAGCACCAGACGATCCTCTGGTCCGCCAGCTTCTCCGATGGCGGCAACTTCATTCACAGAAAGCCCAGTATGCGTCGCGACAGCCCCACCCGGATTATCGGGCAAGACACGCATTTCGCCTTCCATTGCGCGCACAACGGGAATGCCGCTCACGTCACGCATGATCAGCTTATAACCCCAAAAGCTGACCCCAAGGATCAGCGCAAGAGACAGGCCAGCGCCTGCGAAATTCATGATGGTATTGGTGCGCGATGCGTCACCCGACGGGGCGAACCCTTCGTTGTAAACTGCCATTTCTGCCTCACTGCCCGCGCCTTTTTGGCTTATGGGTCCGTTATTACTCAGCTCGATCCGGCAGTGTGTGCGTTAACGCATCTCTTCTGCCGGGGTGACACCAAGAATACCCAATCCGTGCGAAATAACAATCGCTACGGCCCGAATCAGGGCGATTTTCGCCTGTGTGGCATCTGAATCACTCTCTTGGACAAAGCGCAGGTCAGTTTCGTCGTTGCCGCGGTTATAGAGCGCGTGGAAATCCGACGCCAAATCATAGAGATAGAAGGCGATCCGATGCGGTTCGTGGCTTTTTGCGGCGATCTCAACAAGACGCGGCCATTCGGCCAGCTTTTTGATCACGCCAAGCTCGGCCTCATGCGTGAGGCCCGATAGGTCAATCCCGGCAAGTGTGGCGTCATCCACGGCTGTAAACGCACCCGCCTTTTTCACCGCAGAGTTCACCCGCGCATAAGCGTAGTTCACGTAGAACACGGGGTTGTCTTTGGATTGCTCAAGCACTTTGTCGAAATCAAAATCAAGCGGCGCGTCGTTTTTGCGCGTCAGCATGTGGAACCGGGTGACATCGGGGCCAACCTGTTTGACCACATCGCTAAGCGTCACAAAGGTCCCTGCCCGTTTGGACATTTTGAACGGCTCTCCGTTTTTGTAAAGCTTCACCAGTTGGGTCAGCTTCACATCCAACGGCACCTTACCGTCAGACAATGCAGAAACCGCGGCTTTCATCCGTTTGACATAGCCGCCGTGATCGGCACCAAACACGTCGATCAATTGATCAAAGCCGCGCTGCACCTTGTCATAGTGGTAAGCGATATCGGGTGCGAAATAGGTCCACGCCCCATCCGATTTTTGCACGGGCCGATCCACGTCATCGCCGTGCTCTGTTGATTTAAACAGGGTCTGTTCGCGCGGCTCCCAATCTTCGGGCATCTTGCCTTTAGGTGGTTCAAGCGTGCCGCGATAGATCAGGCCTTTTTCATCCAGCTCTCCAATCGCTTTTTCGATCAACCCCGTGCCATAAAGTGATTTTTCAGAAAAGAACGTGTCCATCGTGACGCCAAGCGAGGCCAGATCAACGCGGATCAGGTCCATCATCGCGTCCGTTGCGAATTCCCGAATTTCGAGCAACCAGACATCTTCGCCCTTGCCGACAAACGCGTCACCTACCTTGGCCTTCAGTGCTTCCCCGACGGGGATCAAATAATCACCGGGATATGTGCCCTCGGGGAATTCAACGTCTTGACCATGCGCTTGCAAATACCGCAGGTACACTGACCGCGCGAGCACATCGACCTGCGCCCCGCCATCATTAACGTAGTATTCTTTGGTCACATCATAGCCCGCGTAATCAAGCAGCCGCGCCAGCGCATCGCCGAACACCGCGCCGCGTGTGTGCCCTACGTGCAGCGGCCCAGTTGGGTTCGCAGAAACATATTCAACCAACATTTTAGCGTTTTGTCCCAACGTGGATTGCCCGAATGTTGGGTCTGTCAACGCGGTTTTAACGACGCCCTGCCAGACACCCGCATCAAGCCGCATGTTCAAGAACCCCGGTCCTGCGACCTCGGCCACTGTGATCATTGGGTCGTTCAGCAGTTTGGCCGCGAGTGCATCTGCAATCGCGCGTGGGTTCATCTTGGCGGGTTTGGCCAAAACCATTGCGGCGTTGGTCGCCATATCCCCATGCGCCGCGTCGCGTGGCGGCTCAACTGACACAGCGGCAGTCGACAGACCTGCGGGCAATGTGCCCTCAACGACCATCTGGTCAAGGCAGGAAATCACACGGGTACGGATATCAGCAAACAGGTTCATAGCAGTCCTTTAGCCCTCAATGGGGATCATCTTATTTGGGCCGGGTTTAGCACCCTAACCGCGCAGGTCAATGCGACCCATCTTAGGTATCCGCTGCAGGCTCATCATCGGGCGGACGTAGTGCGATGATACGCACATCAGGTGCGGGTTTCACTTCTTCATCTTTGCGGATCAGCTTGATCGCACCAGCGGTGTCAATCCGCGCGAAAAGATGCGCCTCCGGGTGCTCTGCACGCCAATTTTCAAGCGTGAACTCTTCGCTCAGCCGCGTCGTGCTGAATACCCAGCCTTGCGCGATCAGCGCTTCCAGCCCATCGTGGGTTTCTTCGGGGCCGAATTTTCGCCCACCCAACGTACGCGGCAGTTGGTGGCGCGCGCTGTCGTTTTTGGTACGCATAACTTGAAACACGGAATCGCGGCCGAATTCAGGTGCCAAGTCTGTCGCGACAAGCGTATTGTAGGCATCATTGTCAGTGGCCGCGACCAACGTGGCATAGCTGATCAGTTCAAGCCGCTGTTCGGCGGCCTCGGACAGGATATCGCCCGAAAACGTTGGGATACCCGCCGCACGTGCGCCGCGCAGATTGCCAAAGTTGGGATCTGTCATCAGCACGGGCACATCAGCGTTTTTAAGCGCCTCAGCAAAGGCCGTTGTCCATTTCGACCCGCCAATCACCACGACCCCCGGGACATCCGCCCCCGTCAGCCCCAGCCAGCGCGCAAAAGGTGCAAGCGTGAACCCGTGCAAGACCACCGTGAATGCCACCAGAACAAACGCCAGCGGCGCAATCAGTGGCGCATCTTCAAAGCCAAGCCCAATCAGCCGATCCCCAAACAAGCCTGCAACAGCGACCAACACCACCCCCCGCGGGCCGGTGAAGGCCACAAGGATTTGTTCTTTGTACGGTACGCCGGACCCCAAAAGAGCGACGAACACTGTCAACGGGCGTGCAACCAAAACGACCAATGCCACAAAGGCAATCGCGCGGAAATCAAGCTGCCGTAACGCAGAGAAATCAAGGCTCGCGGCAAGCAAAATGAACACGCCTGACACCAGCAACACGGTGGCATGTTCTTTAAAGCGACGGAGTTCTTCGTAGCTGGGCAAGTTCGCATTCGCGATCACGATCCCCATGATAGTCACCGCCAATAGCCCGCTTTCGTGCAAAACATGGTCCGAAAGGCCAAAGATGCCCAAAAGCAGCGCAAAGAGCACGGGCACTTTCATGTATTCCGGCACAAGACCGCGTTTGAATGCCCGTGCGAGACCATATCCCGCAACTACACCAAGCACAGTTGCAAAGCCAATCCCGATCACCAAATCCATAATCGCCGCGTTCACAGTGGTGGCCGTGTTCAACACCAGCACGACCTCGAACGCGAGCACCGCCGCCAATGCGCCGATGGGGTCATTTACAATCGCTTCCCATTGCAACAGGGCCGCCGGACGTTTCGACAGCCGTGCCGTACGCAACAAGGGTGCGATCACTGTCGGTCCGGTCACAATCATGATACCGCCGAATACGGCCGCACTTTCCCACGACAGCCCCGCGCCATAGCGAAGCGCCAGTGCTGATGTCAGCCATCCCAACGGCGCGCCGATAAACACCAGCCTGCGCACGCCTTTTGCCGCATCAGACAGTGAATGAAAGTTAAGCGTCAGCCCCCCTTCGAACAGAATAATCGCCACCGCAATCGATATCATCGGGGCCATCAACGGCCCAATATCGCGCGCGGGGTCAAAAACACCGGCAACGGGGCCGATCAAAACCCCCGCGACAAGCATCAAAACAATGGCGGGCATCCGCAAGCGCCATGCCAACCATTGCGACCCAACGCCAAGCGCACCGACAAGCGCAAATGCCATCACGGGCGCCATTGCGCCCACTTCTGATTCAACTGCCATCGATCACCCCCGCTGGAATTTCCTCGCCCCCAATCAACCGCGTATGCTCTTGGATTGCAAAGCGATCCGTCATGCCCGCGATGTAATCTGCCACAATCCGCGCAAGCGCGGCTTGATCCGGCGCATCGGCTACATCTTTGCGCCACTGCTTTGGCAGCTCGTTGGGATTTTGCATGAAAAACGGGAACAGGTCATCAACCATCTTTGTAACCACCACACGCATGTCGACAACGGCGGGCGCGCGGTACATGCGGGTGAATAGAAACTTGCGAATGACTTTTAGATCCGTCCACAGTTCTGGCGAAAACTGTACCATCATGCGGCCTGCGTGGCGAATATCATGGACAGTCGCCGGGTGCAGTTCGGTCAGGTTGCGCTGGCTGACCTTGATCACATCTTCGACCAAGACGCCAAAGAAACGGCGCAGGGCTTCGTGGCGGCGGCGATAATAGTTCAGGCCGGGGTATTTGGCATCCACGCGGGCAAAGCAGTCACGCAGGATCGGCAGTTCTGCCAGATCATCCGTACTGAAAAGTTCCGCACGAAGTCCGTCATGTAAGTCATGGTTATTATAAGCAATATCGTCCGCAAGCGCGGCAACTTGTGCTTCAGCACTCGCATGTGTGTGTAGCTCAAGATCGTGGCGGTCATTGTAAGCCGCCAACGCATAGGGAATATCCCCCGTCACAGGCCCATTGTGCTTGGCGATCCCTTCCAGGGTCTCCCACGTCAGGTTCAGCCCATCCCATTCGGCGTAGTGCCGCTCAAGATCGGTGACGATCCGCAGAGCCTGCGCGTTGTGGTCAAACCCGCCGTAGGGCTGCATCAGCGCATCAAGCGCCTCTTCACCAGTGTGGCCAAAGGGCGTGTGACCCAGATCATGCGCAAGCGCGATGGCTTCTGTCAGTTCAACATTCAGCCCCAACGTCCCCGCAATCGTCCGGGCAACTTGGGCGACCTCAATCGAATGGGTCAGACGCGTGCGAAAATAATCCCCTTCATGTTCAATAAACACTTGGGTCTTATGTTTGAGCCTGCGAAACGCCGACGCATGGATAATCCGGTCGCGATCGCGTTGAAAAGGTGAGCGAAAATAGCTTTCCTCTTCGGAATAAAGCCGCCCGCGCGGGTTTTGCGGGTCGGTTGCATAAGGGGCTGCCATTGATTTGCCTGTCTTGTCCGTCTTGCCTGACATCCCTATATTGCAATTGAACACAAACGCATAGGTCGCAAAATGCTGACAATCCCCCCCAAAGTAACGCCCCGCGCGTTTGAACGGCTGGCCGAAATTGGCGCCGCGGCCCAAGGTAAGGCCCTGCGCATCGCGGTGGAAGGCGGCGGATGTTCCGGTTTTCAGTATGAAATCGACCTTGATGACGTCAAGGACGACGATCTGGCCCTGTCCGACCAAGGTGAAACCGTGGTGATTGATGCCGTCTCCCTGCCCTTTTTGGCCGATGCGACGATTGATTTTTCCGAAGAGCTGATTGGCGCGCGCTTTGTGATTAACAATCCCAATGCGGCCTCATCTTGTGGCTGCGGTACGTCATTTTCGATGTAACCTGCCCTTGTGCATCGCTGGCCTGTCCGTCAAAACTGACCCAAACGAGGGATTGGCCATGAAAATCGCGACATTCAATATTAACGGCATTAAGGCGCGGATGAACGCGCTGTCAGACTGGCTTGACGATACCAATCCGGACGTCGCGATTTTGCAAGAAATCAAATCCCAAGACGAAGGGTTTCCGCGCGAAGCCCTTGAAGACAAAGGCTATAACGTCGAAACGCATGGGCAAAAGGGGTTTAACGGCGTCGCGATCCTGTCAAAGCTGCCGCTTGAAGATGTAACACGCGGCCTGCCCGGTGCAGCGGGCGCCGGGCGCGAAGGCATCGACGACGAAGAGGCGCGCTATATCGAAGCGACTGTCGTAAGTGATGTCGCGATCCGCATTTGCGGTCTGTACCTGCCCAATGGCAACCCAGCCCCCGGCCCCAAATACGATTACAAACTACGTTGGATGGACCGGCTGCACGCGCGTGCGCAAGAATTGCTCGCGGATGAAATGCCCGCGCTGATGGCCGGGGACTACAACATCATCCCACAACCCGAAGATGCAGCGCGTCCAGAACTTTGGACCGATGACGCGCTGTTTCGTCCCGAAAGCCGCGCCGCATTTCGCGCGATCGTAAACCTCGGCTTCACCGAAGCCTTTCGGTCCTGTGAGACAGGCGCGGGCCATTATTCATTCTGGGATTATCAAGCAGGCGCGTGGGAAAAAAACAACGGAATCCGCATTGATCATTTCCTTTTGACCCCACAATGCGCAGATTTGTTGAATAATTGCTGGATCGAATCTGCTGTGCGGGGGCGCGAACGCCCATCGGATCATGTGCCCGTCTGGGTTGACCTCGCAGCTTAAGGTCCTAGATTCAGGTCGTATCTAATTATTTTCTTTTGTAGGGAGCATCGGAACATGCTCGGAAAAATCACATTGATGGTCACTATTATGACCGCTCTGAGCCCTTCGGTCGCTGCCGCGCAATGCGCGATGGCGTCAACAGGGGCTGGCTGTGTGTCGGTACCAGAATCCTCTACCGCCCCGCGCCCAAACCCGGTCGAAATTGGCAGCTATCTTACGCGTGGCGAACATTCGATCATGATGAATGCCGGGTACTTCGGCTTTCCCCCAGTGCGCGACGGCTGGGTCTATATTCGCATCGAAGATGACGTCTACCGCGTTGATTTCAGTAGCTTTGAAGTGCTTGAACAGGTCACTTACCAAGCGAATTACTATTTCCGCTAGGCGCTGACGTCAAAATCATAAAGCCATGACAAGCGGTTGAGAAACGCCTTGGGTGCCACCGCACCCATTGCGCGCAGGCCGCCATGCGCGACCTTACGTTTGACACCCGCGTAGTGGTAATTGCGCGCATTGGCGTTAGCCACCTTAATCGCACGGATCACCCGGTCACGACGGGCTTGCTGGTAAATGCGCAAACCTGTGTTCAATGTCTCATGCGCGTTGCAAGATTGCGCCAAGACATATGCGTCTTCGATCGCAAGATTCGCACCCTGCGCCAAAAACGGCAGCGTCGGGTGCGCGGCATCGCCCAAAATCGCCAGCGTCCCCATCTGCCACCGCTGCGCCACCGGGTGCCGGAACAATCCCCACAAGTTGACCTTTTCAACATCGGCAAGAATGGATTTCAGGCTCCAATGGCAGTCGGCAAAGACATGACGCAAATTGCCGGGATCATCAGGATGGTTCCAGCCTTCATCCGCCCATTGGCTGCGCTGCTGCACGGCGACGATATTCAACCGCCCACCCGACAGCGGATAGGTCACAACATGGCGGCCCGGTGCCATCCAAATACGCGCAACCGGATCGGCATCCGTCGTTTTTACCAATGCTCGCCAGGCGACTTGGCCAGTGAAAAACGGCGTTGTGGGTTTATTGATCACGCTGCGGACTGTCGAATGCAGCCCATCGGCACCGATGGTCAGATCAGGGCGCAGCCGTTTACCAGCCGCCAGAAACGATCCGTCAACCTGCACATCTGCGATCTTGGCGTTTAGCTGCACGGTCACGCCCGCAGCCGCGCAGGCGCGCGCAAGCAGGTCGATCAAGGCCGCGCGATGAAAGAAGCGGTAGGCTGGCGATTGTGATGAGAGATCAAACCGGGTGATTTCGTGTCCGGTGACAGCATCCGTTGGGATGACGGCGGCGGCACGCACCCCTGTCACACTCAGCGCCTTTTCAAGACCAAGCGCATAAAGCGCGCGCATACCGTTTGGGGTAATCTGTAGCCCGGCGCCGACCTCAGTCAAGGCAGGGGCTTTTTCATAGACGGTGACAGCGGCACCTTGCTGTGCGAACGCAAGGGCTGTGGTCAGCCCCCCGATCCCGCCGCCAATAACGGCGACGTTGCGATTTGCGTTGCTCTGCATCTTAGTCGTCGCGGTGCACCTTTTCGCGGCGCTCGTGGCGCTCTTGTGCCTCAAGGCTCATGGTGGCGATGGGGCGTGCGTCCAACCGTTTGAGAGAAATCGCCTCTCCGGTCATTTCGCAATAGCCATATTCACCTTCGTCGATGCGGCGCAGGGCTGCGTCGATCTTGGTCACAAGCTTGCGCTGGCGGTCGCGTGTGCGCAGTTCAAGTGAACGATCTGTTTCCTCGGACGCGCGGTCCGCGACATCAGGAATATTACGGGTCTGGTCTTTCATCCCGGCCACTGTGTCGCGGGTATCTTCGACCAGTTCAGCCTTCCAGTTCAAAAGCTTGCGGCGGAAATATTCCGTCTGGCGTTCGTTCATGAACGGCTCGTTATCGGCGGGGGTATAGTCTTCTGGCAGAAACGTTTCGGCTTTCATCGTCATACCTTATTAATTCTCCGGCGCGGCCAATGTGGAATGCAAATGCAACAAGTCCATGACCTTAATTACGCCGGGGTTTACTCCTTCAATTGGCAACTGTCACCCCCTGATTTTAACGATTATGTGTTGTTGATGATCGCGACTGACCTGTTAGATTGCCCGCACAATAATTGGATTTACCCAGATGAAGTTTACAGGCACCGACACTTACGTTGCGACAACCGACCTGCGGGTCGCAGTGAACGCGGCGATGACATTGCAGCGCCCGTTGCTCGTTAAGGGCGAGCCGGGCACGGGCAAAACAGAATTGGCACGCCAGGTCAGCACAGCCCTAAATATGCCCATGATTGAGTGGAACATAAAATCTACAACCAAAGCACAGCAAGGTCTGTATGAATATGATGCCGTAAGCCGGTTGCGTGACAGCCAATTGGGCGATGCCAAAGTGAATGATGTCGGCAATTACATCAAAAAGGGCAAACTCTGGCAGGCATTTACCGCCCCGGAACAATCCGTGCTGCTCATCGACGAAATCGACAAGGCCGATATCGAATTCCCAAACGATCTGTTGCAGGAATTGGATCGGATGGAATTCCACGTCTATGAGACAGGCGAAACGATACGCGCCAACCACCGCCCCCTGATCATCATCACATCAAATAACGAAAAAGAATTGCCCGACGCGTTTTTGCGCCGTTGTTTTTTCCATTACATTCAATTCCCTGACATTGATACGCTACGCAGAATTGTCGCGGTGCATTTCCCAGATATCAAAGACACGCTTCTGAGCACCGCGCTCACGCAGTTTTATGAAATCCGCGATACGGCCGGGTTGAAGAAGAAACCATCAACCTCCGAGGTTTTGGATTGGCTCAAACTGCTGCTGGCCGAAGACCTGACACCCGATGAATTGAAACGAGATGGGGCGAATGCATTGCCGAAACTGCACGGTGCGCTGCTGAAGAACGAGCAAGACGTCCACCTGTTTGAACGGCTCGCCTTTATGGCGCGTTCAGGCCGCTAACGGCAATTTGACTGGAACCCACGCGAAACCAGTTTATTGTCGCCGCAATGAAGGGGCAAAAAGACATGACACAGACGATAATTCGGCCCCTACGCGAAGCGGATAAGTCCGCTTGGGCCGCGCTTTGGTCAGATTATCTGACGTTCTATAAAACATCTTTACCATCAGAAGTTTACGATGCGACATTCGCGCGATTGATTGGCGATGATCCGCAGGATTTCAGCGGATTCTTGGCTGTACAGAATGACACGCCCGTTGGGCTTGTCCATTTTCTATTTCATCGCCATTGCTGGCGGATCGAAAACGCCTGCTATCTTCAGGATCTCTTCGCAGCACCCGCTGTGCGCGGCACTGGTGTGGGCCGCCAGCTGATCGAAGCCGTCTATGCCGCCGCCGATGCGCAGAGCGCGCCAAACGTTTATTGGCTGACACAAGAAGACAACCAGACGGGTCGCCAGCTTTATGATCGCGTCGGGACATTAACCAACTTCATCAAATATCAGCGGCCCGCATGAAACGGCTCGCGGCCTTTGCTTTTGCTTGTTTGACGGCCTGCGCGCCAGCGCCCGACGCCACGCAAGCCCCCCAACCCACCCTTTTGGTGTTTCCGCAGATGCGCAGCTTTGGCGTTGCGACACCGACCGCGCCGCAACGCCCCAATTCCGAAATCGCCGGGGATTTTCTTGACCTCGCGTTTCAAATGGAAACCGGGCAAGCGCTACCCGTTTTAACCCGTTTCAAAGAGACAATTACCGTGCGCACGGCTGGTAATTTCCCGAGCTATATGGACCGCGATCTTGATCAGCTATTGGTCCGTCTTCGCAATGAGGCGCGGATCGACATTTCGCGCAGCAATGCGGCAAATGCGAGCATTGTGATCGAAATCATCTCTCCTGCGCAGATGCGGCGCGCGGCACCAAACGCAGCCTGTTTTGTGGTGCCTCGGGTACAAAGCTGGGCTGAATTGCAACGCTCGCGGCGCAATGGCGCGCTGGATTGGACGACGCTGACACAGCGTGAACACGCCGCGATTTTCATCCCCGCCGGCATCCCCCCACAAGAAGCCCGCGACTGTATGCACGAAGAATTGGCGCAAGCACTCGGGCCGCTCAACGATCTCTATCGCCTGCCCGATTCCGTTTATAATGATGACAATATCCATGCTGTGCTGACAGGTTTTGACATGTTGATCTTGCGCGCTTTTTACGATGATCAGTTGCAAAACGGCATGACCCGTGCCCAAGCCGCAAGCCGCATTCCCGGCATTTTGGCACGGATCAATCCCGCCGGGCAACGCGGCGGCGGATCCGTTGAACCAGCCACGCCACGGTCTTGGAAATCGGCGATGGAAACCGCGCTTGGCGGGCAAGGCAGCTTGTCGTCGCGACGCGCTGCGGCCGCACGCGCCATCGATATAGGCGGACAGGTAGGTTGGTCTGGGGCGCGCGAAGGCTTTGCGTATTACGCCTATGGGCGCCTGCAAATCAGCAATGACGCGTCCCAAGCGCTTTATGCGTTTAACGCCGCAAACCAAGCCTATTCACAAAATCGCATCATGGATATTCACGCGGCCCATGTCGCCGTGCAGCTTGCCGCTGCGACGCTGATTGCGCGTGACCCACAAACGACAATCCGGATCGTTGATCAGGCTATCCCCGCTGCTCAGCGGCACGAAAACGCGGCACTTTTGGCCCAGCTCATGATGTTCAAAGCAGAGGCGCTTGATCTGCAAGGCAACACTGAGGCCGGCGCCGCGCTACGGCTGGACAGTCTCGCATGGGGGCGTTACGGGTTTGGCAGCCGGGATGAGGTCATCGACCGGCTCAATGAAATCGCGTCGCTTACGCGTGACAATCCAAGCTAACTAAGGGTTAGAGGCATGATTTTTCCGCTTTTTGGGCTATTGTTTGGGGCCATTGTAGGGGGCGTACGCGCAAAATTGCGCGGCGGGTCCGGCAAGGATATTGCGCAATGGGCCATCGCATTTGCGATCATCTTTGGGCTGATCGGCCTGTTCACCCTCATTTTCATTGAACGCAGCCTGACCTAGCCCATGTTCCTGCCCTTCTTTGACAATTTGCGCAAACACGCGGTCCCGGTATCGCTGCGCGAATTCTTGGCCTTTCTCGAAGGGATGGAAGCGGGTCTGGCGACCTATGACATCGATGCGTTTTACTATCTTGCGCGCACGATCATGGTCAAAGATGAACGCAATCTTGATAAATTCGACCGCGCCTTTGCCGCGACGTTTCAAGGGCTTGACGCGATCCCGCCAGAGGCGGTGATGAAGGCCGTCGATATTCCCGCTGATTGGCTTGAAAAGCTGGCAGAAAAGCACCTAAGCGCCGCAGAAAAAGCGGAAATCGACGCGTTGGGTGGCTTTGAAAAGCTGATGGAGACGCTCAAGAAACGGCTCGAAGAACAAAAGGGCCGGCATCAGGGCGGCAATAAATGGGTGGGCACTGCGGGGACTTCACCCTTTGGCGCTTATGGTTACAACCCCGAAGGTGTGCGCATCGGCCAAGCCGAGAGCCGCCACCAACGCGCGACCAAAGTTTGGGATAAACGCGAATTTCGCAACCTTGATGACAGCGTCGAACTGGGCACGCGCAACATTAAGGTCGCGCTCAAACGCCTGCGCCGTTGGGCTCGCGACGGCGCACATGACGAATTGGACCTGTCGGGAACCATCCGCGCCACCGCTGAAAACGGTTATCTTGATGTGCAAACCCGGCCAGAGCGGCGCAACGCTGTCAAAGTCCTGCTTTTTCTTGATATTGGTGGGTCAATGGACCCGCATATCAAGCTCGTCGAGGAACTGTTCAGTGCGGCGAAATCCGAATTCAAGCATTTTGAACACTTCTATTTCCACAATTGCCTGTACGAAGGCGTCTGGCGTGACAATGCGCGTCGTTGGGATGCACAAACACCGACTTGGAATGTGCTGCGCACCTATGGATCTGACTACAAATGCATTTTTGTGGGCGATGCCAGCATGTCACCCTATGAAATCGCCTATAAGGGCGGCGCAAATGAACATTGGAACCCCGAAAGCGGAGAAACCTGGCTGACGCGCGCGCGCGAACAATGGCCGCAACATCTGTGGATCAATCCCACGGATGAACGCTATTGGGGCTACACCCATTCGATCCAAATGATCCAAGACATTTTTGGCGCTGACCGCATGGTGCCGATGACCTTGGCTGGGATTGAATCTGGCATGAAATCACTGGGCCGCTGAATGGAATTGCTGAGCATCCAAATCGGCAAGGCCGAACCAACACCCGCGAAATCGGGCCTAACAGGGCATTTCAAAAAACCTGTGCCACAGGCGGCGGTCAGCGATCTGGGTCTTGCCGGTGACGTGATCTGTGACACCAAACATCACGGTGGCGTAGATCAAGCCGTCTACATTTTTGGCGAAGAAGACAGGCTTTGGTGGGAGGTCAAATTGGGTCGCCCCACCCCACCCGGTTTCTTTGGTGAAAACCTTTTGATATCTGGCCTTTGCAGTACAGATTTGGTGATTGGCGATATCTTTGTGATTGGTGATGTGCTGTTGCAAATTACGTCACCGCGTATCCCTTGTGCCACCTATGCGGCCCATATCGGCAGCGGCAAAGCCGTCAAAGAGTTCTATGAAGCCGCGCGCCCCGGCGCCTATGCGCGGGTATTGCGCAGCGGCACGATCACGGCAGGCATGAAGGTGCATCATCGACCGTTTGAAGGGCCACAGGTGACAATCAGCGACAATATGCGCGCCTACGTTTCCGGGTTCTCTGACGATTTTCTGCGCAAGGCGCTTCAAGTCCCAGCGCATTACAAATTGCACGATGAGGCCAAACAGCGGCTCAACCTCGCATGATCACCTTGCGCTGCATGGTTTCAGAACCATATTAACGCTATGATCAAACTCGCTCCCATTCTTATGGCCGTACTTTATGGCCTCGTGATGTACCGGTTTTCTGTCTGGCGGACTGCGCGTGAATTGGACGCGAAATCAACCGAATTGGTTGACCCAAACCTAAACCAAATGATGCACCGAATGGCCAAGGCATTGGATATCGACCGCATTCGCGTGCATATCTATGAAATCGCGCCAGTGAACGGTCTTGCGGTGGCCGATGGGCGGATTTTTATCACCCGCGGGTTTTACGAAAAATATCTCGAAGGCAAGGTCAGCGCTGATGAGATGGCATCAGTGATCGCACATGAATTGGGGCATGTTGCCTTGGGTCACGCAAAACGCAGGATGATCGATTTCTCGGGTCAAAACGCGATGCGCACGGCGCTTGCCATGGTGCTAAACCGGTTTATCCCTGTGGTCGGCCCTTGGCTTGCAGGGATGGCGATGCGCCTCGTGGCCGCAGGAATATCGCGCAAGGATGAGTTTGAAGCGGACGCCTATGCCTCTGCCCTTTTAACCAAGGCCGGGATAGGGACTGCGCCGCAAAAGACACTGTTCAAAAAGCTGGAAACGCTGACAGGCGCGCGCGGCGCAAGCACCCCTGCGTGGTTGCTCAGCCATCCCAAGACCGCGCAACGTATTGCCGCGATTGAGGCCAATGAAGCCAAATGGCGCTAGGCGATCAGCGCTTTACCGAACCTTGGCAGGCGTGCTTTTTTCATTAGCGCGCGCATGTCCCACGGGCGGTCCGACAGGCGGTTCGCCTCGGCCAATACCCGGTCGGCAACCGGGCGCACGGCATCTGGGGACTGTGCGAAAAATTGGCACAAGAATCCGTCTGGATCGCGTCGTATCAGCCCCTCTTCGCCCAAAATATTGCCGGGGAAGTCTTTGGCGTTGACTGTTAGCACCGCATCACATGATCCGATCACAGCCGCCGTCAGCACATGAATATCACCCGGATCAGGCAACCAAAACTGCGCCTCGCGGGCTGGATCATAGCTGACACAGGCCTTGGGAAACTGCGCGCCAAGTGCGGCGATTTCGCCGCGCGCATAAACTTCGGCCTCTGGCCCCAGTTTACGGGTCGCGCGCGCCCACTCTTCTAAAATACGCGGGCTCCAGCGGGGTTCAAACAATCCGGCCTGCGCACAGCCAAGCACGACCTCGCGCATGACTGTTGGGTAAAGCACGCAGGCGTCGATCATCACCCTCATAGGCGGAAAACGATAACCTTGAGATATCCGCTTTCAGCCAAATGCGGCATTTGCGGATGATCTGGCCCGGCAAAGCCGGTGTAGATGATCTGCCCACGCCGTCCTGCCCGGCCAATGCCCCGCGCAGATGCGTTACGGAATTTGGTGATATCTGCGGCGTGCGAACATGAGCAAAGCACAAGGTATCCGCCTTCGGTCACCAAAGGTGCGGCCAAACGTGCGACCCGTTCATAAGCGCGCAAGCCCGCTTCGGCTGCGTTACGTGTGGGTGCAAAGGCGGGCGGATCACAGACGACAACGTCAAAACGCGCGTCTTCCTCGGCCAAGGTGGCCAGCACATCGAATGCATCGCCCTTGCGGGTTTCGAACCGATCCGTGGCCCCCATCGCCGCTGCCCCTTGGGCCGCCAATTCGAGCGCTGGCGCAGAGCCATCAACGGCAAGCGCGGATTGCGCGCCCCCTGCCAATGCCGCCAGACCAAAGCCGCCAACATGCGAAAACACGTCTAGAACACGGGCATCTTTGGCCAAGCCTGCGGCGAATGCGTGGTTGGGACGCTGGTCAAAGAACAGGCCTGTTTTCTGCCCCCCCATGACATCCGCCATATAGGTCGCGCCATTCATGGGTACAGGGATCGGCCCGGTTGGCGCCTCACCCACGATGACTTCGGTCTTTTCTTCCAGCCCTTCGAGCGTGCGCGCCCGTCCGGTGCCGTTCATAATCACGGTGGTGACGCCCGTAACATCTTGCAATGCAGCAACTAGCGGGGTGATCAATGCATCGGCCCAAGCCGCATTGGGCTGAACAACCGCAGTGTCACCAAAACGGTCAATCACAACGCCGGGAAGCCCATCAGCCTCTGCATGCACAAGCCGGTAGAAAGGTGCGTCATAAAGACGATCGCGGTGTGCCAGCGCACGGGTTAACCGCGCATTGAACCAAGCCTGATCAATCACCGCATCTGGGTTTTGATCAAGCATCCGGCAGATGATTTTTGACGCGGGCGTCACAGCGACAACGCCCATCGGCGTGCGGCTGGCATCCTCAAGCTGGGCAATTGTGCCAGGGGTCAGGTTACGGGTGCGTCGGTCGGTCACCAATTCATTGGCATAGACCCAAGGGTAGCCGTGGCGAATTGCACGGGCTTCAGCCTTGGGGATTAGGCGGACGACAGGCATAGTGGCGGGGGCGGTATCAGATGTATTCATATCTGACCTCCTACCCCTATTCACCACCCTTTGGAAAGGTGCCGCGTTTTAGATCAGTTCATTCCGCAGTGTAGCGGTCAAGAAATCCACCACCTCAACCTTTTCAGTGCGGCCTGCCCGTTCAAGCGCTTGTGCTTGGCTACCTCCGGGGGCTTTCAGGTTTGCCTCAATCCGGCGCGCGGGTTCAATCACGGCACCCGTGCGGGCGTCGCGCACTGTCATCATAAAGACAATGTTATAGACACCACCGACAGAGCCGCGGGTTTTTTCGGTCACGCCATGAAAGCGGATCAACTGAATATCCAAGGTGACAGGCACGTCGCCACGGATTACCGAAGCATTGCGCGCAGCAGCCGTTTCGAACATCGCGCCGATCTGCGCGACACGTGGGCCGGGCCGATCACCGCGCCAGACGATATCCGCTTGCGGATAATATCCGTTGTCTTCAGACACCACGAGCCCCGGCGTAGCGACAAAATTTAACGATTGCAGCGTATAGGACCGATCCATCACAGGGCGTGGGTCCGAGCCCGGCCCTGCACAGGCGGCCATCACCGCAATCAGCATCATCATTGCCAGTAACCGTTTCATCACGATCATATCTCTAACCCGTTTGTTCTGTTTAGAATTCTTGTCGCGCCATAGCATAGGCACCGTGCTGTGATAAGCGATTACGCGAGACAGGCTAACAATAAGACAACTAAATCCGCAGCGACTCACTTGTTAGCGCTAACACTTTATGATAGATTGCTCGCAAATACATCCCATGAGGAAGCCAATGCCACTTCATCCCACCATTCTTGCCGTGACGGACCGGATTCGTGCACGTTCCGAAGAGACGCGTCAAACCTATCTTGAAAATATGGCCAATGCCGCATCCGAGGGACCACGCCGCGCGCATATGGCCTGCGGCAACCTTGCGCATGCCTATGCCGCGATGGGCGAAGACAAGGATACTCTGGCCGCCGGGCGCGCGCCGAATATTGGTATCATTTCCGCCTATAACGATATGCTTTCCGCGCATCAGCCATTTGAACAATACCCCAACCTGATCCGCGCCGCCGCGCGGGCGGCTGGTGGGACTGCGCAAGTTGCCGGCGGTGTGCCAGCCATGTGTGACGGCGTCACCCAAGGGCAAACAGGGATGGAGCTCTCGCTATTTTCGCGTGATGTCATCGCCTTAGCTGCTGGGGTGGGCCTGTCGCATAACGTGTTTGACGCGGCGATTTATCTTGGGGTTTGCGACAAAATCATTCCCGGCCTTGTGATGGCTGCCGCGACATTTGGCTATATTCCTAGCGTGTTTTTGCCTGCCGGACCGATGACGTCGGGCCTACCAAATGATGAAAAAGCCAAAGTGCGTCAGCAATTTGCGCTTGGTGAAATTGGCCGCGATGAGTTGATGAAATCAGAAATGGCATCCTATCACGGGCCGGGCACCTGTACGTTTTACGGCACGGCCAACACCAACCAAATGTTGATGGAATTCATGGGGCTACACCTGCCCGGCGCGTCATTTGTAAACCCAAACACACCGATGCGCGATGCGCTCACAACGGCTGGCACCGAACGCGCACTCGAAATCACTGCGCTTGGCAATCAGTTCACGCCAACCTGCGATGTGCTGGATGAAAAGGCATTCGTAAACGGGCTTGTCGGGCTGATGGCCACGGGCGGATCAACCAACCTCGTGCTGCACCTGCCCGCGATGGCACGGGCCGCTGGGATTATTCTTGATCTACAAGACTTTAGCGATCTGTCGGACGTGACCCCACTGATGGCGAAAGTCTATCCAAACGGGCTGGCCGATGTGAACCACTTCCATGCAGCGGGTGGGCTTGGGTTCATGATCGGCGAATTGTTGAACGCGGGGCTTTTGCATGATGACGTGAAAACCGTCGCAGGCGACGGGCTGCATCTTTATACGCAAGAACCCAAACTGACGGACGGGCGGATCAGCTATGTTCCGGGCGCGGGCAAATCGCAAAACGAAAAGATCTTGCGCCCTGCAAGCGATCCATTCCAGCCCGAAGGCGGGCTTAAACAGCTTCAAGGCAACCTTGGGCGCGGCGTGATCAAAGCCTCTGCCGTCGCCAAAGAACGCCATGTCGTCGAGGCCCCAGCACGTATCTTCCACACCCAAGACGCGGTCAAAGACGCCTTTAAAGCAGGCGAGCTGACAAGCGACACGATTATTGTAGTACGTTTCCAAGGGCCTAAATCTAACGGGATGCCAGAGCTGCACGGGCTGACCCCAACGCTGGCGATCTTGCAAGACCGCGGGCTTAAGGTGGCGCTGGTCACAGATGGGCGCATGTCGGGCGCGTCTGGCAAAGTCCCATCAGCGATCCACCTGAGCCCCGAGGCAGCTGACAATGGTCCGATCAGCCTGATCCAAGATGGCGATATTGTGCGTTTGGACGCGACCAAAGGAACCATCGATGTGTTGGATGTTGATCTGAGCACCCGCACGCCGGCTGTCGCGGACTTGACAGGCAATGGCAACGGCGTCGGCCGCGAATTGTTCGAGGTTTTCCGGCGCAATGTTGGCCTGTCCTCTGATGGCGCGGCGGTGGTTGTCTAACCGTTACGTTTTCCGATAAGTATACTAGTATGGTGCGTCAGCGCGCTACGCCACAAACCAAAGATGAAAGCCTAGATCATGACCCCACAAGAAGCCTCTGCCGCCGCCACCAAAGTTTGCCAATTGGCGCCTGTGGTCCCTGTTTTGGTTGTCGATGATGCCAGCAAAGCCGCTGACCTTGCCCGCGCATTGATCGCAGGCGGCCTGCCCGCGCTTGAAGTCACCTTGCGCACCCCTGCAGCGCTTGACGTGATCCGCGAAATGGCCAGCGTCGCAGGCGGCGTTGTCGGCGCGGGCACTTTGCTAACTTCGCAAGACGTCGAAGCCGCCAAGAAAGCAGGCGCGACATTTGGGGTTGCGCCCGGCGCAACGGACCGCCTGCTGGACGCGTGCGAAGCCAATGATATGCCGCTTCTACCCGGCATCGCCACCGCATCCGAAGCCATGCGCCTGCTAGAGCGCGGTTACACCGTGCAAAAGTTCTTTCCTGCAGAAACCAATGGCGGCGCCCCTGCGCTTAAGGCAATTGGTGCGCCGATCCCGCAGGTCAAATTCTGCCCGACCGGCGGCGTCAGCCTCAAAAACGCCAATGATTATCTTACCCTGAGCAACACACTTTGCGTCGGCGGCTCTTGGGTTGCCCCCCAAAATTTGGTCGTTGCAGGCGATTGGGCTGGTATCGAAGCCATTGCACGCGAAGCATCACAGCTACAAGTGGGCTAGTTATTCGGGCACACGCGCCCGCCTACCGCCCCTGCGTTTGGGCGGGCGCACATCCCCCAACGCCGCCTCAAGGGTCGCTATCATCGGGTGATCTGGCTGGCCATCGCGATGGCGTGCAAGGTGGATTTTAACGGCCGCCAGTGTATCGACATCCGCAGAAATCCCCATCGCCCATTCCAGAAAAATGGTGCGGCATTCTGCCAAGGAAATACCTTCGATCAAAAATGACTCCGCTATCAACCCGGTCGGATCAATGGGATCACGCGTCATCTGCGCCCCCCAACATCCGGCAAATCACTGCATCTGCATCCCTTGCCTGTACGAACATCTGATCGGCAAGCGCATCCAAGTCTTGGCAATCTGTTTCACGCAAAATCAATCGTTTGGCCCCTTCACCAATTTCATCTGGGCGTAGCGGCCCACCGGTCAACAAGCGTGCAACCGCCTGCACACGCCACATAAGCCCCGCCGCACCGGTCAACGCCTGCGCATCAGCGGCATTCAACCAACCGTCCGCGACACCTGCTTGCACCTGCCCCGTCAAATCGCGCGCAGCTGCGCCTGCACGCAAACACGCCATCTGTGCAAACAGCTCAATGTCTTGCAAACGCCCCGGGCCGATTTTGGGGTCCCACGCGCCCTGTGGCGGTTTTGTCTCTGAAATGCGCCGCCGCATATCCGCAACATCAGACAGCACCGTCGCACCCTGCCCCTTTGTCGCCAAAACCTCTTGGCGAAATTCTTCGATCTGACCGGCCAATTCGGCATTGCCAGCGATTGCGCGTGCGCGCGTCAAGGCCAGATGCTCCCATGTCCAGGCCTCCTGCGTTTGGTAATGTTTGAACGAGTCAAAAGAAGTCGCAACCGGCCCGGCACGCCCCGAAGGCCGCAAGCGCATATCAACTTCATACAGTCGTCCTTCGGACATCTGCGCCGACAAAGCGGTCACGAGCGCCTGCGTCAACCGCGCATAATAGGCACGTGTCGCCAAAGGACGGCGCCCCTCCGACATATCAACGCCTTGCGCATCATATATCATGATCAGATCAAGGTCAGATTCTGCATTCAAACGACCCGCGCCCAATGACCCCATCCCCAACACAACGCCACCGCGTCCGGGCATCGGCCCGTGCTTTGTTTCAAATTCAGAAACGATAACAGGCCAAAGCCCAGCCACAACAGCGCCAGCCAGATCCGCATATTGGCTCCCGGCGACTTCGGCGGTGATCAAGCCGCGCAGCAAATGGACACCAATCCGAAAGTGCCATTCCTTTGCCCATCGCCGCGCGGTTATCAGCTGTGTTTCGTAATCATCCAAAGCGGCCAAGGCCGCGGATAATTCAGATTGCAGCGCGGCCTCGCCGGGCCAAGGGTTGAAAAACGCGCCCCCGATGACGGCGTCAAAAACACCAGCGTTGCGTGACAGATACTGCGCCAAAGCCGGTGCTGTCGCGGCGATATCCACGATCAATTGAGTCAATTGCGGATTGGCTTCAAACAAAGAAAACAACTGCACCCCAGCGGGCAGACCAGCAAGGAATCCGTCGAACTGCAACAACGCCTCATCAGGTTTCGACGCATCTCGCAACTTTGCCAATATTTCAGGTTTGAGCCGTTCAAAAATTTCGACGGCTCGTGCGGATCGCAGGGCCGGGTAATTGCGCCAGCCAGCGACAACATCCCCGCCCCAATCATCCATCACAACAGGCGCAGCATCCGGGGCAAAGAACCCTTCGGTCAGCGCGTGCACCTCGGTACAGCGCCGCGTAATCTCTTGGCGCAACGCGGCCACTTCGGTGTCCATAAAGGCTGCCAAGCGTTCAAACCCAGCGACATCCGAGGGCAAATGATGGGTCTGCTGGTCATTCACCATCTGTAACCGATGTTCGATATCTCTATGATATTTATAATCATCATAAAGTGTTTCAGCGTCAACTTCAGCCAACCAGCCTGTCGCAACCAATGCGGTCAGACCCGCCTTTGTACCGCGCACCCGCAATCTGTCATCACGCCCACCGGCGATCAACTGCCGCGTCTGCGTGAAAAATTCAATCTCGCGGATTCCGCCGCGCCCAAGCTTTATGTTATGGCCTTCGAGCGCCAATTCCCCGTGCAGCCCTTTGTGGTCGCGAATTTTGAGCCGCATATCATGCGCATCTTGGATCGCCGCAAAGTCGAAATGTTTGCGCCACACAAACGGGTGTAACGCCTTTAAGAAACGCGCGCCCGCCCCATTGTCACCGGCACAAGTCCGCGCCTTGATATAAGCGGCGCGTTCCCAGGTCCGCCCAAGACTTTCATAGTAGCGCTCGGCCGTTTCAGCGGACAGGCAGACAGGCGTCGATGACGCATCAGGGCGCAAGCGTAGGTCGGTACGAAACACATAGCCCCCTTCGCGAACGTCTGACAACATCGCCGCCATCTTACGTGTGACACGGATGAAACTCGCGCGCACTGCGTGGTAATCATCTGGGTCAAACCGGGTTTCATCGAACAGGCAGATCAGGTCGATGTCTGAGGAATAGTTGAGCTCTCCCGCTCCCATTTTACCCATCGCCAATGCAAACATACCGCCAGCCAAAGCTGGGTCATCGCCGCCCGGTAGCTTGCCACGTGCGACCTCTGCCGCGACCAGTTGCACCAGCGCGGCCTGAACGGATGCATCCGCAAAATCGGTCAACACCTGCGTTACTGTTTCCAAAGGCCAAACACCGCCCAGGTCCGCCAGCGCTGTGATCAACGCAATCCGACGTTTGCATTGGCGCAAATGTCCGGTCAGATCTTGCAAGGTGACACGTGGGATCTGCGTTAAAATTTCGCGCACCGCCGCTTCGGGATCTTCGAGTGCAGGCACGATCCACCCGGCTTCTTTTTCAATCAACCCTGCAAGATATGGGCTGCACCCTGCTGTCCCAACAATAAGCGGGGCAATGTCTGCGGGTAAATCTGTGAGATGTGATAGCGCGTCTGCCCCCCGATCAGGGTCATACGGGCGCGGGCAACGGGTCAGGCGATCAATAAAAGACATGGGGTACAGTTACCCTCTGTGACAGGCTGGTCAATCACGCCTGCGGCGGCTCAGCCCTCAAAAAAGACATTATCGTCATGAAGAATTCCGCATTTCGAGCGAAAACTGTAGATGATATCACAATATTTTTCACCTAACACACTGAAAATAAACCCACACAAATGTAAATGTAAAAAACATTCACATTTACCCTTGAAGCGCGGACGCTTTATGCCGATATCTATTCATGTGAAAGGCATTCACATAAACAAACACATCACAAAGGAGCCCACCATGAACACCGCAACCCCCCAGACTTCGATGGGACACAGCAGCCCCTTAGGGTTTTTCGCCCGCGCCGAGGCCTGGCTTGACGAGCGGGGCAAAGGCGCCTGGATCGCGGCCATGGTTCTGGGTTTCATCTTTGTCTGGCCTGTTGGCCTCGCCCTTCTTGCCTATATGATCTGGAGCAAACGCATGTTTAACAAATCTTGCAGTCACAAATCCCACCGCACACACCGCCGCCATATGCGCCATACCAGCGGAAACACCGCCTTTGACGCCTATAAGCAGGAAACACTGCGCCGTCTTGAAGACGAGCAGGACAATTTCGAAGCTTTCCTCAAGCGCCTACGCGACTCCAAGGATAAGGCTGAGTTCGACCAATTCATGAACGAACGTGCCGATGCAGTCGAAGACGACGCATTGCCAGAGCCAAGCCACTAACGGCAATCGGGTGATCCAAATATCTGGGTCACCCCCACCCTGTATTTATGCGAGGTTTTTTATGACCACCTATACTTATGATCCTGCAACTGCATTTACAGGCGTCGTCGTAAAACGCGGAATTGCTTGGGTTTTTGACATGATTGCCATCGGGATTATCTGCACACTGGCGCTGCCCTTTACCGCCTTTACCGGGATATTTTTCTTTCCGTTTTTGATGCTGGTGATTGGGTTCTTTTACCGCTGGATCACCATCGCCAACGGGTCAGCCACATGGGGTATGCGCATGGTGGGGATTACGCTGCGCGACGTTTACGACCACCCGCTTTCATCGCAAACTGCATTTTTCCACACGTTGGGCTATTCAATCAGTATCTGCGTAGCACCCTTGCAATTGATCTCGGTCATCTTGATGCTGGTTTCGCCGCAAGCCAAAGGGTTGACCGACTATCTGCTGGGCACCTATGCAGTCAATCGCGACATTTGAGCCCATTCATCACAGAATTACCACATGTCTAAAAGGCGTGTCCGCACATTCAAAACAGGGGCTTGGCCTCGGGAAAACGGATTGCTAAGCTTTTTGACGCAACAATCCGGATCTTCTTATGCGCCACACGCTTCCTATTGCACCGCAGTTCTATGTTACTGCACCGCAACCCTGCCCTTACCTTGAAGGCAGGATGGAGCGAAAATTGTTCACAGCATTGCAGGGCGACAGCGCGACAAAGCTGAACGATTCTCTTTCTAAGCAAGGGTTTCGTCGCTCTCAGAATGTGCTTTACCGCCCATCCTGTGCCGAATGTTCGGCCTGTATGTCGGCGCGGATTGATATTTCAAAATTCAGCCCCTCGCGCAGCCAACGCCGCGTTGCAAAACGCGCATCTTATCTTGCGCGCCGTGCGACATCGCCGTGGGCAACCGAAGAGCAATACGATTTGTTTCGCGACTACCTTGATGGGCGGCACGCCTCCGGGGGAATGGCGGATATGGATATGTTCGAATTCGCGGCAATGGTTGAAGAAACGCCGATCCGGTCGCGGCTGATCGAGTATACCGACGCGCGCGCACTTAAAGCGGTGTGCCTGACCGATATTCTTGATGATGGGCTGTCGATGGTCTATTCGTTTTTCGACCCGGCGCTCGAGAAACTATCGCTTGGCACCTATATTATTCTGGATCACATCGCGATCGCGCAGGAACTTGGCCTGCCCTATATCTATCTTGGGTATTGGGTCCCCGGCAGCCCGAAAATGGACTATAAATCCAAATTCGCAGGGCTTGAGATTTACAAAGGCGGTCAGTGGACACCGTTGGGCGACCCTGCAAACCACTCATCGGATGTGCACCCGCTGTCCAACGATCCGATTGCTGAACAGGTCGCGCAAATCCAACTGCCTGACGGGCGCATTTAACCCCATCCGAAACGAAAAAGGCGCCCGCAGTTTCCTGCGCGCGCCTTTGTTGACCGATGCCCCTGCCCTTATTTCAGCAGGTTTGGCACGATTGTCACAACGCTTGGCACCAAGGCCAACAGCAGCAGTGCCGCCACCTGAATGCCGATGAATGGCATGACCCCACGGTAGATCTGCCCAGTGGTGATCGACTTGGGCGCAACGCCACGCAGATAGAACAGCGCAAAGCCAAAGGGCGGTGTCAGGAACGATGTTTGCAAGTTCACCGCGATCATGATGGTCACCCATTTGGGATCAAACGTGCCGCCATAAATGACCGGCCCCACGATGGGGATCACGATGTAGATGATTTCCAAGAAATCCAGCACAAACCCCAAGATGAACAGCACGAACATCACCAGCAGGAAGACCGTCCACTCATTGTCGAACGAGCGCAAGAACTGTTGGATATAGTGTTCACCGCCAAAGGAAATCAGCACAAGGTTCAGCAACTGCGACCCGATCAGGATGGTGAATACCATCGATGTGACTTTGGCGGTTTCACGCACGACCGGTGATAACACCCCACCTGATAGCAGCACCCAGCAGGACCAGCCCAGACCGAACATCGCATAAAGGAAGCTGACGAAAGCCACGAGGTACGCAATTTTATTTTCCAACAAAACGACCTCTTGGCCGATGCGCATGTCAAAGTTAACCCCAACCAACAGCATCAATGCGATGGCCCCGGTGGTGTAAAGCACGATGTTGCCTGACAGCCCTTGGTCTTGACGTTTGCGGTAGGCCGCGAGCAAAAGCGCACCGCCTGCCCCCAAAGCCGCAGCCGGGGTTGGGTTGGTGATCCCGCCAAGGATCGAACCCAACACTGCAATGATCAACACAAGCGGCGGGAAGACAACGCGCAAAATCTCATTTCCCGCCAAATATCTAAACGCAGGACGAAGCCCCAGATAGGTCACGTAAAGCGGGATCGCGATATAGAGCGTGGTCCAGCCCGGTGATGTCAACGGCGTGATCAGCACAAGATCAACCAGCAACAACAGCGCGATTCCTGCGGCACCGATCAGCAGCGGGCGTGGGTCCTTGCTTGGGGCCACCCCGCGTGCCACGGCAAAGATCAGCGCAAGGAACATAGCAGTGATGCCGATCCCTTTGCCAATGGGTGCCGCTGCTTCGACTTTTGCCGCCATGATTGTCGCGCGTTCTTCGTCAGATAGCGCACGCGCTTCAACGACGCCGCCCGCAGCCTCGATTGCGGCCTGCTCAGACAGGGCCGTTTCCCAGGCTTCGGCGCCGTGCAGTGCTTGCATCGCAACGGCACAATCATCGCCGACGTTCGTACGCAGTGACGCCGTTTGCCCAGCATCGGTAAAGCTATCAACGATAATGGTCTGCGATCCCATCAGCCCGGTTTGGCCAAGCCCGATGGTCAGGCCAATAACCGCCACGGGTACCGCAAGGAACCATGTGAATGCCTCGTTACGGGTGACGTGTTCGCCAGAACCTGTGCTTTCAAACTGCACAGGTGGGGCTTTGGATGGGTTAATCATCGCAAAGACAAAGGCATAGCCCGCGTAGAGCACGGCGAGCATGATCCCCGGCAACATCGCCGCTTGGAACAATGTCCCCACTGATACAACAGCCGGTTCACCCAGATAAGTCAACGCATCTGAACAGCCGGCAAGCTGCGCGCGCTCTTCTTGTGCTGCGGAATAAAGATCACCTGCCAGCGTGCCCAAAAGCACGATCACGATGGACGGCGGAATGATCTGACCCAATGTGCCAGAGGCCGCAATCACACCTGTCGAGAGTTCAGGTGAATAGCCATTCTTCAACATTGTCGGCAGCGCCAAAAGCCCCATCGTCACAACCGTTGCACCAACGATCCCTGTAGATGCCGCCAAGAACGCACCCACGATTACGATAGAAACGGCCAAACCACCGGGCAACGGGCCAAACACTTTGGCCATCGTCGTCAGCAATTCATCCGCGATCCGCGAACGTTCCAACACGATACCCATCATGACGAACATCACAACGGCAAGCAGTGTTTCGATAGACTGCCCCGCCAGAACCCGTTCGTTCATCCGGTTCACAAGAAAGCCGATATTCCGATCAAGCGCTTGTTCCCAGCCATTGGGGAACAACACATGTTCATAGCGTGGCAAATCAGGGTATCGGAACACCGAAATCGCATCGGTGCGCACACCTTCGGCAATCAGCCCTGCATATTCAGCGGAATTTGTATCAATCGCCGCGTGGATCAATAGACCCGAACTATCGAGTGCCGCGATCACACCAAACGAAATGACGGCAGAACCTGAAATCGCAAAAGCGACAGGGAAGCCCGACAAAATACCAGCAAACAACGTCAAAAAGACGATCATAATGCCGATTTCAACGCCATCTAAACCTAAAAGCATATCTTCGGTCCTACCTTAGTGAATTTCTGCGACAAGTTCGGCGGTTTCATCGCCAATGACATCGCGGTCAAGATATTTACCTTCGCTTTGCGGGCCTTCTTTCAGCTCTAGGTAAGAGCGATAGAAGAACGCAACAGCCTGCAACATCACCATGAATGTGAAGGTGACCAGCAGGATTTTGAACAGAAAGTAGGCGTTAAACCCGTTTGGCGAAAAGCCAATTGTTTCGACGTTCCAGCGCAAGGCACGCGCCTTGTTCACCAAACGATCAAGGCTATCTGATGCGGATGGGTTTGGCACCACAAGGTTGCGCCACAAGAAAAACCATCCATAAAGCCATGTCAGGATGGCCGCGGGGATCATCAGCAGCAGCGAACCGACCATGTCGATGATCCGTTTGGTGCGGAAACTGACGGCGGAATAAACCAGATCAACGCGGACGTGCCCGCCTTGGACGAATGTATAGCTCGCACACATGCAAACGATCATGGCGTTAAACAGCTTCAATTCCTCGGACCACCAGCTGACGTCTTTGGCAAAGTTCACGCCAAAACCCACACCGATTTCAGAAACCGCGAAGATCCGTTGCATAAAGATGATGACGATCTGTTGCAGCACCATCAAAAGCCCGGCCCATGCAAAAAAGCGGCCCACCTTATTGGCAAACCCTTCGAGGACCCGCACGCAGCCCCACATAAAGTGGTTGTTCACAAATCCGATGATGCTGACGATCAGGAAGATCACGAAGACGACAAAGAAAAGCTCGACCGAGGCACCGTAGTAAATAAAGCGCATCAGCGCTTCTTTGACCTCAAGGTCGGCCATTGCCGCATTTGTAAAGGGGACCCAAGACAACCATTGGCCGGGATGCGTCACCGCATAACCAAAGTTATAAAATGCTTCGATGAGGTTCGCAAAGAACCACCCAACGGGGTTCCCCCCCCAAGCTTCGACCAGGCCCATGTCCCACCCCTTTTAGAAAATTCTTATGGCGCTATCACAAAGCGCCTGACGCATGAGGGCCCCTATGCGTTTGCATTGGGCCCTCATGACTATCGTTTCAAAAACCGTGAATGGGCTTAGCCCATTACGCGGTCACGCTGTGTGCGGTACGCACCTTCGGATTTTTGGATCCAAGAAGAAGACGCAGCCATAGATGCGTTGTAGCTTGCGCGCAGACGATCATAGATGTCGTCGCCAGCATATTGATCAAGCGTTTCTTTCGCAGCAACACCCATCGCATCCCAAACTGTGTCAGGGAATTCCAGAACCTTAACACCACCAGCTTGCAGACGCTGAAGCGCTGCACCGTTGTTGTTCATGAACTGTGCGAGGTTCCACTGGTGGGCTTCACCAGATGCAACTTCGATGATTTTCTGGTGCTCTGGGCTCAGGCTTTCGAACACATCAAGGTTTGTTGCCAAAGACAGGGCTGCGCCCGGCTCGTGCATCCCAGCTGTGTAGTAGAACTTGGTGATTTCTTGGAAACCAGCTTTTTCATCAGCCCATGGGCCGATCCACTCTGTGCCGTCAATCGCGCCAGAAGCCAGCGCTTGGTACACTTCAGCACCCGGAAGGTTCTGAATAGATGCGCCCATTTTACCAAGTGCTTGACCGCCAAGGCCAGGCATACGGAATTTCAGACCTTGGAAATCTTCTGGGCCAGTGATCTCTTTTGAGAACCAACCACCCGCTTGTGGGCCAGTGTTACCTGCGAGGAAAGATTTCAGACCAAAGATTTGGCCCAGCTCGTCGTGGAAACCTTGGCCTTCGCCTTGGTAGTACCAGTTAGAGATCTCTTGCGGCGTCATGCCGAACGGCACAGATGTGAAATAGGCGTAACCTGGGTGCTGGTTGACGAAGTAGTAGTCAGCACCGTGGTACATGTCAGCCTGACCAGAGGTCACAGCGTCAAACACTTCGAACGCACCAACCAATTCGCCAGCTGCTTTCAGGTCGATGGTCAAAGACCCGCCTGACATCGCTGTGATTGTGTCAGCTGCGCGCTGTGCAGCGTCGTGTACACCAGCAAGGCCGCGGCCCCATGTGGTGACGAGCGTCAGCGTGCGGTTGCCTTGTGCATACGCAGGTGCGGCAAGCGCTGTTGCGGCTGCGGCTGTCCCGCCAAGTGCAGAATTCTTTAGAAATGAACGGCGATCCATGAAATTTCCTCCCAGATATTATTTCCTTGGCCACAACACGGCCAAGACGCGATCGATTTTCGTCCGGCGACACTAACGACAGTTTTCCAAACGTAAAATACGTAGTTCTACGTAGATTGGGTGTTTTTGGTACATTTTTTGCACCAATTTGCATTATTATTAGGCGATCACGGAATAGAGAGCACACCAAAGGCGACAGTCAGGGGTTTGATTCGTGGCTGATTCCCCGCTAACGATCGGCGCATGACACCGTTTTACACGCGCCTGCGCGACATGTTTTCGATTGGCTATGGGCAAAAGATATTTCTTTTGGCTACTCTACCGCTTGTCATCGCGGTTTTTTTGATCTCGATTGTGGTCACGACCCAATCCACCCAATTGGCCGAACGTGAAATTCAGGCGCTTGAAACACAACTGATCGCGACGAAACGTGCTGAGCTTAAGAATTATCTGTCGATTGCGCGAACGGCAGTGGTGAATACCTATGGTCGCGCCGCCCCTGATGATGATGCCGCCAAATTGGCGGTCACCCAGCAACTCTCGTCAATGCTTTATGGCCAAGACGGGTATTTCTTTGTGTTTGACTACGACGGCAACAATCTTGTCGCGCCGCGTCAAACTGATTTGATTGGGCGCAATTGGCTGGGGTTGACGGATGTCAACGGCACGGCGATCACCGATGATCTGATCCGGATCGCGCGCACGGGCGGCGGCTATCACAGTTTTGTCTGGACCAAACCATCAACGGGCGAACAGGCCAGCATGATCGCCTATGTGAATGGGTTTCAGGATTGGCGGTGGGTCATTGGGACCGGGATATTTATCGACGATGTACTTGAAAACGTTGCTGTTTCCCGCGCAGAGGTGCAAGCCCGTATCACCCGCACATCCTACTACATCGTCGCGATCACGATCGCGGCGCTCATGGGGGTGTTTCTGACCGGGATGGTCCTGAATATTCGCGAAAGGCGGTTGGCGGACGTCAAGCTTAAAGAGCTGACACAGCGTATCATCGACACCCAAGAAGAAGAACGTGGCCGTGTGGCACGCGAGCTGCATGACGGCATTAGCCAAATGCTTGTTGGGGTGCGCTATGCGCTCGAATTGACCCGCCGAAAATCAGGGGCCGGTGATCATGCCAGCCTTGACCGGGGGATCGATGGGCTGAGCCAAACCATCCAAGAAGTGCGCCGCATCAGCCGCGATCTGCGACCGGGTGTCTTGGATGATCTTGGGCTTGGCCCTGCCCTACAGGCCTTGACGGATGATTTTCGTAATCGCACGGGCATTGCAACCTCATTTGAAACCGTGGTTTTTCGCAACCGACTTGATCAAGATGCCCGGATCGCGCTGTACCGCATCGCGCAAGAGGCGCTCACGAATATTGAGCGCCATGCGCAGGCAACCCAAGTGCGTATGTCCCTCAAGGGGCATCGCAGCGGCGCAATGCTTCGGATCACGGACAATGGGGTTGGCATGACCTGGCCACCCTCGAACCGTGGACCGACACATGGTCTTGGCTTGCGAAACATGCAAGAACGCATTGAACAGCTTGGGGGCAACCTACGTATCACAACATCACGCAGCGCCCCAACAGGCACCACTATCGAAGCACAGGTTCCGCTAACCCACCTGCTGAACCCGCAAAAGGACACCGCATGACGATCCGCATTTTGATTGTTGATGACCACCCTATGGTCACCGAAGGCATTCAAGCAATCCTTGAAAGCTATGATGACATCGACGTGGTTGGTGCGCTCAACAACGGCCAAGATGCCGTTGATCAGGTCAAAGCACTGGCGCCTGACGTAATCTTGCTTGATCTGAATATGCCAGGCCTTTCGGGGTTGGCCGCGACTGAGATGATCCTTGAAAAGCGTCCTGAGACATTGATCGTGATCCTATCGATGCATGACAGCCCTGAATATATCTCGACGGCGCTAAGCCACGGTGCGAGCGGCTATATTCTGAAGGATGTGCCAACAGATTCAATCCGCCAAGCAATTGATGCGGTGCTTGCGGGCGAGCAATATCTTTGCACCGGCGCCAAAGGATCGTTGCGTCCAAAAATCAACGGCGGGCGCGAGGCGCTCACCAGCCGGGAACAAACGATCCTGCTTGAATTGGCCCAAGGCAAATCCAACAAGGAAGTCGCGCGGATTTTGAATATTTCCGTGCGCACCGTGGAAACCCACCGCAACAACATCAAAAGCAAACTCGGGATCAGTTCCACCGCAGGGTTAACACGCTACGCGATGGAACATGGGGTGCTGCAAGGCACTGGAATCCAATAGGTCTTGCGCCCGCCCAAGACGGGCGCAACAGTGTTTAGTTTTCAACCGTGGTTTTGATGCCTTCGCGGACAATTTCGAACCACTCGCCCGACAGGCGCAGGTCTTCGAGCCCCGCATTGATGATATCCATATAGGCATCGCCATTGGGGTTGGTCTTCGACACGAACACATGCAGGGTCTGTTGCGATGTCAGTTCAGGCAAATCAACGACAACATCCGTCATGCCTGCGTTATCCGCGTCTTCCTCTGCGGGCAGCGCGTCATATGTCACAACATCAACCTCGCCTTCGCGCAAAAGATCCCAGCAGGCTGCCTGCGTCTCGGCTTGGATCAGCTCAATATTTGGGGCGACCAATGCTTCGGCCTCAAGGTCAAAGGTAAACCAGACCTCCGGGCGACAAAGCCGCGCACCATACAGGTCTTCATAGGTGTCCGCGTTCTCATAGGCGCTGCCAGCCAAGGTGTAATAGCCCACAAGCGCGTCATAAAACGGTTCAGAATGGTTGAAATCCGTACAACGCACCGCGTTTGGCGCGGAAAGGTTTTCAAGCTTGCTGCAATCGGGCCTGTACCACGGGAATGCCATATCGATCGCTCCTGACGGCAAAAGCACCTCAAGGTGCGAGCCCCAGTCGTTCACGAACATGATGTCGAATGCCTGCTCTTCGTTACCCAGTTCGAGCGAACGGCGCACCATTTGCGTGAACAGGCCGCCACCGGGCAGGCTCTCGTCTGTGAAGGGGGCGTAACCGCTCGAGGTCACAAGCCGCAGCGGACGATCGAGGCTATCGGGTTGTAAGGTCGGGGCGGTCGACACCGCGGGCGCTGCAACACTGAGCGTCAAAGGCAAAGATCCATCCGCACATGGGATTTTAAGCACCTGCCCAACCTCCAGCAAATTCGGGCTTGGCAAAATATCCGTGTTCGCGTTGTAAAGCGCTTGGTAGCCGCCCCGCACATCGGCGCGTCGCGCGATACTGCTTAGGACGTCGCCGCGCACAACCGTATAGGTCGCACATTGTTCTTGCGCGTGCACCTGAGTTGCGGAAGCGGCAACAAGGCCAAGACTCGCGGCGCAGCCTGTTGAAGATAAAAATGCAACTCGTTTGAAGGTTGACCAGATAGTATGGGGTTGGTTTTTCGACATTCGCCGTCCCTTTCTTGAATCATTTCTTCGTGAGGGCACTATTTCATAGAAATTTCAGATGTCTTGCGAATATTGGTCGAAAGTCACAAACCGTTGCTTTCACGTCGACATTTCGACGCCACCGCGCAAATGCCGACGTTCAAATTTATAAAAATGCCTTGCACTTAGGCGGTTTGCTAGCACAATTTGCACATGAACAATCAATGACCATATCGGAGCAATAAATGACTGGCAGCAATACATATGTCCCGCCAAAGGTTTGGACATGGGATGCAAAAAATGGCGGCGAGTTTGCCAGCATTAACCGTCCCATCGCGGGGCCCACCCATGATAAGGCTCTGCCCATCGGCAAACATCCCTTGCAACTCTACTCGCTCGCGACACCAAATGGGGTGAAGGTTACAGTGATGCTTGAAGAATTGCTCGCGGCCGGACATGACGCTGAATATGACGCGTGGCTGATCCGTATCGGAGATGGTGACCAATTTGGCAGCGGGTTTGTCGATGTGAACCCAAATTCAAAAATCCCCGCGCTCATGGACCATGGGACTGGTAGCCGGGTTTTTGAGAGCGGCGCCATCCTTTTGTATTTGGCAGAAAAATTTGGGGCATTCTTGCCCAAAGATCCTGCAGCACGTGTCGAAGCGATGAACTGGCTGTTTTGGCTGCAGGGATCTGCGCCTTACATGGGCGGTGGCTTTGGCCATTTTTACGCCTATGCCCCTGAAAAATTCGAATACCCAATTAACCGTTTTGCAATGGAGGCAAAGCGCCAGCTTGATGTGCTCGACCGTCGTCTAGGCGAGGTGCAGTTCCTATCAGGCGCTGACTACACAATCGCCGATATTGCCACCGCGCCATGGTATGGGCGCATGGTGCAAGGCGGGGCATATGATGCGGGTGAATTTCTCGACGTTGGCATCTATAAGAATGTGATCCGCTGGGCGGATGAGGTCATGTCGCGACCTGCATATCAGCGCGGCGCGATGGTCAACCGCACATTTGGCCCGCCCGAGGGTCAGCTACACGAACGCCACGACGCCGAGGACTTTGACACGCAAACGCAAGATAAAATAGGCACGGACACTACCTAGCCCCTTGTGCAGATTTACGCTGATACCGGCGGCGGCAACCAGAGTTCTACTGAGGAATCGTCGCCGCCCCAAACCGCGCGTGCCCGACCGCTTGCTTTGGCGACGTAAAGCGCCTTGTCAGCTTCACTTAACATGTGTTTGGTATCCAACTTGCCGTTGGCCTGCAGCAACCCAACCGACGATGTGACATTGATAGCAGTGCCGGAATACGCCTCTATGTGGCGTACCCCTTCACTTAGTCGCGCGCCAAGTTGCTCGGCACTTTCAGAGTCAATGTCTGCCACAAATATTGCGAATTCTTCACCCCCTAAACGTCCAACAATGTCGGTTGCGCGCACCAGATGACGCATCCTGTCAGCCATGCCACGCAAAACCTCGTCGCCTACAGGATGGCCAAAGCCGTCATTCACGTCCTTAAAGTGATCAAGGTCGAGCATAAACAGAACGCCGTTCGTTTGTTTTTCAAGACGTGCCATAAACGCCCCGCGATTTAGCAGGCCTGTTAAAGAATCTGTCCGTGCCAAACGCATCGCGTCACGACGCAGTCTTTCGCCACGTACAATCAAAACAAGAGCAATCGTAACCAGCGGTGTAGAGGTTGTCATCGAAATCCAAAAATGCTCTGTGAATTTATGCGATCCGACCCCCATAATTAGAAATTCTATTGCGATGACGACAAGGGAATCGATCACGCTCCAAAAGATCACCGAAATAGGCCAATGCCACCAAGCGCGTGGCATAAGTTTTGTAAGTATCTGGTCCATACTTTTTTCCAGTTTCCATGGGCACAATGAACCTCTACCTTCATTTCCCTAAGACCTGCTTAAGTCGGGATGCCGCACTTGCCAGAAATAAAGTTCCAAAAATACGCTCACAAACGACATTTTCTCCAATCGCCTGTTGACCCTCCGTTTTGCCCCCTTTATTGTCGCCCTACACGCAAAGGAAACCCGATGACCAAGGTCGTACTCATTCTAAGATACATGCGCATGGGCCGGTAACGGTAAGACCATAACGATCCCATGCGCCTCCGACACTCTCGGGGGTTTTTTTGTGACTAATGATAACACCAGCGGATAGGACGCGAGAACAATGACAAAAGCCATGACGGGCGCAAAAATGGTAGTACAGGCCTTGATCGATCAGGGTGTGGAAGTCGTCTTTGGATACCCTGGCGGTGCCGTCCTGCCGATCTATGACGAGATTTTTCAGCAAAACAGCATCACCCATGTTTTGGTGCGCCACGAACAAGGGGCCGTTCATGCCGCCGAAGGGTATGCGCGTTCAACCGGAAAACCCGGCGTTGCATTGGTGACATCTGGCCCTGGCGCGACAAACGCTGTGACCGGGCTGACAGATGCGCTGCTGGACAGCATCCCGCTGATCGTTCTGACAGGCCAAGTGCCGACATTCATGATCGGATCAGATGCCTTCCAAGAGGCTGACACCGTTGGCATCACCCGCCCCTGCACCAAGCATAATTGGCTGGTCAAAGAGACCGACAAGCTGGCCGCGACCCTGCACGAGGCATTCCATGTCGCAACATCAGGCCGCCCTGGTCCGGTTTTGATCGACATCCCTAAGGATGTTCAATTTGCGACCGGCACCTACACGCAAGCCAAACAGGTTGAGACGCATTATAACCCACAGGTAAAGGGTGACATGGACGCCATCACTGAATTGGCCAAGGCGATGGAGACGGCCAAACGTCCCTTATTTTATACTGGCGGCGGGGTCATCAACTCTGGTCCGGCGGCCTCACAATTACTGCGCGAATTGGTAGCCGCCACGAATTTCCCGATCACCTCAACCTTGATGGGTTTGGGCTGCTATCCAGCGTCCGGCGACAATTGGTTGGGCATGTTGGGCATGCATGGGCTTTATGAAGCAAATATGGCGATGCACGACTGCGACTTGATGATCAACATCGGGGCGCGGTTTGATGACCGGATCACAGGCCGTCTGGATGCGTTCAGCCCCGGCTCCAAAAAAGCGCATATCGATATTGATGCGTCATCAATCAACAAGGTCATCCATGTCGATATTCCGATCTTGGGGGATGTGGCCCATGTTTTGGAAGACCTGCTGAACGTGTGGAAAGCCCGCGGCCGCAAAACCAACCAAGAAGGACTGTCCAACTGGTGGGATCAAATCAACGATTGGCGCGCGGTGAAATGCCTTGATTTCAATCAAGAAGGCAAGATCATTAAACCGCAATACGCGCTGCAACGTCTTGAAGAACTGACGAAAAAGCACGACCGTTACATCACAACAGAGGTCGGCCAGCACCAAATGTGGGCCGCGCAGTATCTTGGATTTGAAAACCCAAACCGCTGGATGACATCTGGTGGTCTAGGGACAATGGGCTACGGTTTCCCCGCGTCGATCGGCGTGCAAATGGCGCATCCTGATGCTTTGGTCATCAACGTCGCTGGCGAAGCATCTTGGTTGATGAACATGCAAGAACTTGGCACCGCAATGCAGTTCAACCTGCCCGTCAAACAGTTCATCTTGAACAACGAACGTCTGGGCATGGTGCGCCAGTGGCAGCAATTGCTGCACGGCGAACGCTATTCTTCCAGCTGGTCTGAATCCCTGCCCGATTTTGTAAAACTGGCCGAAGCATTCGGCGCGAAAGGCATCCAATGCCACGACCCCGATACGCTGGACGATGCGATCATGGAAATGATCACCTATGACGGTCCTGTGCTGTTTGATTGCTTGGTCGAAAAGCACGAAAACTGCTTCCCGATGATCCCGTCAGGCAAAGCACACAACGAAATGCTGATGGGCGACGCATCAACCGACGGCGCGATTTCAGGCGCTGGCGAGGCGTTGGTTTGATGAAATGGGGCTAATATCCGTTTCGTTCCAGAACGAACCCATTCCCTGGAACATTTGGGTGATGGCTGAGCTAGAAACCTTTGCTTCTAAAGAAGAAAAGGAAAAGTTCTGGAACGAGATTTTTCGCCCCTATGAACACGGCCTAAACGCAATACACGCTGAAGACTTGAAACCTAGCGATCTCGAAAGCTTTATTGACCTACTTCAACGCTTCAAAATGACCTCACCTCAAGAGGAACATGTAAACGAAGTCATAAGGTTATTGAAAATTGAATTGGAAATAAGATGTCCGCACTAAAAATCAAAAAAGGCGCAACAAGCCACTCAGCCTACAACCTACGGCCCAACTATTCCGACACTGTTGAACGGCACACGCTGGCCGTTCTGGTTGAAAACGAACCGGGTGTTTTGGCCCGCGTGATCGGGCTGTTTTCCGGGCGCGGCTATAATATCGACAGCCTGACCGTCGCCGAGGTCGACCACCTTGGGCACCGCTCGCGCATCACAATCGTCACGTCTGGTACGCCGCAGATTATCGAACAGATCAAAGCGCAGTTGGGTCGGATCGTCGATGTGCATAAGGTGAATGATCTGACCGTTGAAGGACCATCCGTGGAACGCGAGTTGGCGCTGTTCAAAGTGTCCGGCAAAGGTGAAAACCGCATTGAGGCCGTGCGTTTGGCAGATATTTTTCGGGCCAATGTGGTCGATAGCACGTTGGAATCATTTGTTTTTGAAATCACAGGTACGCCTGAAAAAATCGATGCCTTTGCGGAATTGATGCGCCCGCTCGGCTTGCAAGAAATTGCGCGCACGGGTGTCGCGGCGCTTTCGCGTGGTGCTGTCTGAGAAAACGCGCCGGGTCAGCCCCCTGACCCGGCGCAATTGCTTAGCTAGGCAGAAGACCTGCTTCTTGGCCCGCTGCGATTTCTGCGGCGTCAAGGAGCCCGTCACCAGACGCATCCAATGCAATGAATTCGTCATCCGTGATATCCGGAAGCACGGCTGCTAATTCAGCATAGCTATACATGCTGTCACCGTTGACATCGATCGCGGCATCCTGTGCGAACGCGGGAACGGCAAGCGCAAGCGCAAAGGCAGTTTGTGCCACCAGTGTTTTCTTGATCGTCATTTTAGTTCTCCTTCATGGATATTTAGAAGGCGATGTTGCCTTCACCAGAAGGCATGAACGCCACGATTGCGCAGGACCAGATCAAACGGACCAGCCGCGAAAACCAGCACAATTGCGCCAAAAGTGGAAACAATAATTGCAAAAATTCGCCCCAAAACCCCCACAAGAAACAATAAGCCAGACACCACCACCCTCACCTAGCAAATCTGGCAAGGTAACGCCGTCACGCGTAAATCCCGATATTGTGAACGCTGTATCTGTTGAAAACCGAACAAAGAAAACCGCGGCATGTCTAAACCATGCCGCGGCTACTTCTCAAGATTCATATTGTCGGTGACCGGGCCGCATTCATGCAGCCCAAGCTGATTGCGGACTAGCCCGGCAAAAGACCCGCTGATTGCCCATTGGCGATTTCAGATGCGTTCAGCAGCCCGTCGCCAGAGGTATCAAGCACCTCGAACGTTGCGTCGGTCAAATTAGGAAGCACCGCAGTGAGTTCAGGATAGCTATACATCCCGTCGCCATTGATATCGATATTTGGGTCTTGGGCGAGTGCCGGTGATGCAAAAAGGGCCAATAAAATAGTGGCTGGTTTGAGAGGTGATGTCGCGCGTGTCATCTTCAATCTCCGTTACGGGTAAATGCGTATGTTGTTTATTGACTGCCATATGGGGAGCCCTGCCCCGACTTACCATCTTTGCAACAGAAACAAAGTAAAAATCCTGTCACCTGCGGGCCCAACGATACCAAAAGATCACAATCGCCCCCTTGCCCCTGCCGGGCTAAGACGACAGTCTGCACGCAAAACAGGATCAGGAATTCACATGGCACCGCGTAAAATCATCATCGACACGGACCCCGGCCAAGACGATGCGGTGGCCATCCTTTTGGCGTTTGCCTCACCCGAGGATATTGATCTGCTTGGGATTACCGCCGTTGCGGGCAATGTGCCCTTGGCGCTGACCGAAAAGAATGCGCGCATTGTGTGTGAACTTGCGGGAAAACCCGACACCTTGGTCTTTGCGGGCTGTGACGCGCCGATGCACCGCAAATTGGTCACTGCCGAACATGTGCATGGGAAGACCGGGCTTGATGGGCCGCAGATGGACGATCCGAAAATGCCCCTGCAACCGCAGCATGGCGTTGATTACATTATTGACACCCTTCGCAATGAGTCCGAAGGCACAGTAACTATCTGCCCCATTGGACCGCTCACCAATATCGCGACCGCATTTGAAAAGGCGCCCGACATCATCCCACGAATCCAAGAGATCGTGCTGATGGGCGGCGGCTGTTTTGAAGGCGGCAACATCACCCCAGCTGCCGAATTTAACATCTACGTTGATCCCGAAGCCGCCAAAATTGTGTTTGAATCCGGTGTGCCACTGGTCGTGATGCCCTTGGACGTGACGCATAAGGCGCTCACCACCAAAGCCCGCATCGACGCATTTCGCGCGATGGGCACCAAGATCGGTGATATGGTTGCCGCATGGACCGATTTCTTTGAACGGTTTGATATGGAAAAATACGGATCAGAGGGCGCGCCGCTGCATGACCCTTGTACGATTGCCTATTTGATCGACCCCACTTTGTTTACGGGCCGCCATATCAATGTTGAGATTGAGACAGAATCTGAACTGACCCTTGGCATGACCGTTGCGGATTGGTGGCGGGTCACGGACCGCGCCCCCAATGCGCTGTTCATCGGTGACTTGGACGCCGAAGGGTTTTATGCGCTGCTCGCGGATAGGCTTGAACGCTTGTGAAAATCCCGTTTGATAACAGCTATGTAAATCTTCCTGCGCAGCTTTATGTGGCCACGCCACCAACCCCGGTGCCTGCGCCCGTGCTGATCAGCTATAATCAAGCCTTAGCCGATGATCTGGGAATTCAAGGCGCGCCTGATCTGGCGATTCTCGCGGGCAATGCGATCCCCGAAGGGGCCGCGCCCATTGCGCAGGCCTATGCCGGGCATCAATTTGGCCAATGGAACCCACAATTGGGCGACGGCCGCGCGGTGCTATTGGGTGAAATGATCGATCACGCCGGCTTGCGCCGCGATATCCAGCTTAAGGGTTCCGGACAAACCCCGTTTTCGCGCCGTGGCGATGGGCGTGCATGGCTTGGGCCAGTGCTACGCGAATATCTAGTGTCAGAGGCGATGCATGCGTTGGGTGTGCCAACCACCCGCGCTTTGGCCGCTGTGACGACGGGCCAAGACATCGCGCGTGAAACCCTGCTGCCGGGCGCGGTTTTAGCCCGTGTCGCGCAAAGCCATATCCGGGTCGGGACGTTTCAGTATTTCGCGGCCCGCCAAGACCTAGTGGCACTGCGTGCGCTGACCGATCATGTGATCGCACGCCATTACCCGACAGCCGCGGACCCTGCGGCGCTGTTGGATCAGGTGATCACACGCTATGCACAGTTGATTGCGCAATGGATGGGGTTTGGGTTTATCCACGGCGTGATGAACACCGATAATGTATCTATCGCGGGCGAGACGATTGATTACGGCCCCTGTGCCTTTATGGATGGATTTCATCCCTCCCAAGTGTTCAGCGCGATTGACCGCCAAGGCCGCTATGCCTATGCGAACCAACCGCAGATTGGCGCGTGGAACATGGCGCAATTCGCCACATCACTGATCCCACTCATGCCGGACCAAGACGCCGCAATTGAACAGTTCACGGCAGCCGTGAATCGCTTTGGCGACATCTATCTTGCGGCATGGCGCGCGGTTTTTGCGGCGAAAATCGGGATCTTCGACCCAACGCCCGAAGACACTGGGCTGATCCAAACCTTGCTTGATCTCATGGCATCCGAGCGCGCCGATTTCACGGGTGTTTTTGCACATCTAGGCAGCGATACCGCCCGCGACCAGTTTATTGACCGGGCAGCGTTTGACGCGTGGGCAGTAGATTGGAAAGCGCGCAGGTCGAATGATTTTGCGGCGATCATGGCCGGGGCGAACCCGCGAATTATCCCGCGCAATCATCAGGTTGAAGCCGCGATTCAAGCCGCAGTCGCAGGTGATTTCGCGCCGTTTCATGCAATGCTTGGTGCGGTCACACAGCCCTTTGCACCGCTGACACAGGCGACCGCCCGCTATGCGACACCGCCAACATCGGCAGAGCAAGTCACCCGGACGTTTTGCGGGACTTAGCCGGGCGGTTAATCAATACGATTCCAATCGCCACCAGCATCAGCGCCCCAATCAGGTCAAATCCAACCTGTTCATCCAACAAGAGCCAACCCAAACCGACGCTGAGCACAGGCGACAAAAAGCTGAACGACGCAACCCCAGAGGCCGGATAAACCGACAAGAGCCATAGCCAAAACACAAAGCCTGCGCTGACCACGATCACGATTTGGAACAACAGCCCAGCGATGTGGATCGGACCGATATCGCGGATGAACGGCCCAAAAAAGAAGGCAGCGATCAGCAATATCGGCGCAGAAACAAGAACTTGCCAGTAAAGCTGCATTTCAGGGCGCACCCGCGCAAGCGGTGACGCTTTGGCCATCATCGCGGTCACTGACCATGACAGCGCACCGCCCAAGGCTGCGATATCGCCCCAGATGCTTGCCTCGCCCGCGCCGCGGTTGAGAATCGCCCAAGCGACACCCGCCATCGCGAACACCAGCCCAACGGCCTTGAGCGCGGTGATCTTATCATTGGGCATCACAAAATGCGCGATAATCGCAAGCCAAACAGGCATCGAGTAAAAGATCACGGCGGAGCGCCCGACGGTGGTCAGATCAAGCGCCACAAATAGGCAAAGGAACTGAAATCCAAAGAAAACCCCTGTGATAAAACCGGCCATGCGTGTGCCCGGCTCAAAGCGGATCGGAATCCCGCGCCAGTGCAAATAGGCCCACAGGCACACCACCGCACCAGCAGACCGCAAGCCTGCAAAAAACACGGGCTGCAACCCACCATTTGTGACTTTGATTACCACCTGATTGAACGCCAAAAACAGCGCAAACCCGGTCAGCGCGACGGCGCCAAATGTATCAATCTGAGATTTTCGTTCCATGGCGGCACCCTTTGCCGATGCCCCTGTAAAGTCAAGGTGTTAACCGGGGTTTATCATCCATTTCCCTGCAGGCCAAAACGCATGAAATGCAAAGGCAAACATGACATCATGTGCGATGTCATTACCAGCGGCATCACGCACCCGAATATTGCCAACATCGCGCCCTTGCGCGATCGTCCCACCATCGAGCGCAGACGCTTGGCCCGCGGCCCATGTCAGGGTGATCCCCTCTTCGGTCAGCATACCCGCCGCCGCGATCCGGCTGAGCGGCCACGCCTTATCCCCGATCCGCACCACACGTGCGAGCGCTGGAATATCATGGGGTGGCAATTCACCCGAATACAAAAATGGCCGGTGCGAACTGTCATAGCTGACATAGGGGTTGGTGCCATAGTTTCGGTTGAAATCCGGCTCTGCCATCACCCGCCCCTCTGGATTGGCCGTACGGAAGCTGTCCCAGCTTTCCATCCACGCAGGCAAAGCCTGTAGCTGTGCCCCTGTGAGATCGCCGACAATGGCAGTGCCCGTGGCCTGCTGCCACCAGCTTTGGCTTTCGCGGTCATACATGATCATATCGGAATTGCGCAGCTTGCCCGAGACTCCAAAACGCAACGTGCCTGTGGGTCCACGTCGATCAAACACAATACCTGAATTGCAAAGCGGACAAAACGTGACCGCGACCGGCATATCGCCGATCTGATCGTTCACAATTTCATGCCACATGAGATAGCGAACGGGATAGGCACGTGGTGGTTCGCCAGCAATATCAACAGTGATCACAGGTTCATTTACAGGTAAATCCGCTGCAGCCAGCGCGATAAACTGCGGATCATCAAGCGCGGGAATACCGTCTTTGGGTGGGCCGCCCGAAAGGATTTCAACCCAGTTTTCAACAGTCGTTTTTGAAAAATTAGTGTCTGGCCATTCGTGCGCCCAGAACTCTGGGCTGGCACTGGCGCTTTGCACGGCCAAAAAGAATGCGGTGATCGTCGTAAAAATACGCATGATGGTCCTCCCTGTTCAGGTCAAGGGTGACCGAAGTCATCGCGTTGCACGAGCCCCCTCGCGCAGATGTGAGGGGGCGCGTCGCTGTTTATTCGGTCACGCGGACGGCTTGCATGACGTCAGGCTGTCCGATGACAGCACCGTTTTGACCAGCCCCACGTTTGATCGCGTCAACGATCTCCATGCCTGCGGTGACTTCGCCGACAACAGTGTATTGACCGTTCAGGAAATAGCCGGGTTCAAACATGATGAAGAACTGGCTGTTTGCAGAGTTTGGGTTCTGCGCACGCGCCATGCCCACAATGCCACGCTCAAACGGTTGGTCAGTGAATTCAGCAGGGATGTCCGCGAATTCAGATCCACCTGTACCAGCCATGGACAAATCACTGCCCAAAAGACCGTTTTGCACGTCACCTGTCTGGGCCATGAACCCATCAATCACCCGGTGAAAAACAACACCATCATACTGGCCCGATTCAGCAATCGCAGTGATCTGCGCTGCGTGCAGCGGTGCGGTTTCTTCAAACAGGTCGATAACAATCGTGCCATTGGCCTCGCCTGCGACGTCAATCTCAAGCCCGGCAGCCAGCACAGGGCCAGCGACGACGGCAAAAAGCGTTGCGAGCTTAAACATCGGCAGCGACTTTCACGCTGATCATACGGTCAGGGTACATCGGTGGCTCGCCTTTGACGATCGCATCCACATGTTCCATGCCAGAGATCACTTGGCCGTAAACGGTATATTGGCCATTCAGGAAATCATTATCTTTGAAGTTGATAAAGAACTGGCTGTTCGCAGAATTTGGGTTTTGTGAACGTGCTGCGCCCAATGACCCACGCGCATGTGGCACTTTGGAGAATTCAGCTGGCACATCAGGCAGGTCAGAACCACCAGTACCCGCACGGCCAATGTCAAAGTTTTCTTCCATATTGCCGTTGGCCACATCGCCTGTCTGCGCCATGAAACCATCGATCACACGGTGAAACGCAACGTTGTCGTATTTACCGGCGCGTGCCAGTTCTTTCATACGTGCAACATGCTGTGGTGCGACATCAGGCAAAAGCGCGATGGTCACGTCGCCACCGGACAAGGTCATGATAATTGTGTTTTCTGGATCTTTGATATCGGCCATTTTGGGCTCCTGTTAGCTATATTGCCCACTGACATAGGACCAAGCGCTCAAAATGCCAAGCGGGTCTGGTTGACGTGACGCGCCAATTACCGCAACAAAGCGTGAAACTTGACCCATAAAGGATTTTCACATGGCTTGGAAAACGCTCGACGACATGGATTTCGCCGGAAAACGCGCTTTGGTGCGTGTCGATATTAACGTGCCTGTCGAAAATGGCGTGGTCACGGACACAAGCCGAATTGATCGGATTGCAGCCACCGTTGATGACATCCAAGCCAAAGGAGGCAAGGTGATCTTGATGGCGCATTTTGGCCGCCCCAAAGGGCAGGTTGTGCCCGAGATGTCGCTCGAAATCATCGCGCCCACAGTATCAGACGTGCTGGGCTTGCCCGTCACATTTGTGAATGGTGACTACGCCGAGGCCGTCTCGGAAATGGACGCGGGTGATGTTTTGTTGCTTGAAAACCTGCGCTTTAACCCCGGCGAAGAGAAAAACGACGCAGGCTTTGCCCAGCGTCTTGCCAGCCTTGCAGATATCTATGTGAACGACGCGTTTTCCGCCGCACACCGCGCCCACGCCAGCACCGAAGCCATTGCAAAGCTGCTTCCGTCTTGCGCAGGCCGTTTGATGGCCGAAGAATTGGGCGCGCTGGAAAAGGCGCTTGGCGCCCCTGCCCGCCCTGTCGTTGCCGTTGTCGGCGGTGCGAAAGTATCGACAAAGCTGGACTTGTTGGGCAATTTGGTTGGTAAGGTCGATCACCTCGTGATTGGCGGCGGCATGGCGAACACGTTTTTGGCAGCCCAAGGAATCAACGTCGGCAAATCGCTTTGCGAACATGATTTGGCGGACACCGCACGCGAAATTTTGGCGAAGGCGGAAACCGCTGGCTGCGAAATCATCCTGCCCCGTGATGTGGTGATTGCGCGCGAATTCAAAGCAAACGCCGCGAATGAAACCGTCGCGGCGACTGACTGCCCTGATGACGCGATGATTTTCGACGCAGGCCCACAAACGGTTACCTATATCAATGACGTCGTGAAAAGCGCCAAGACCTTGATCATGAACGGACCGTTGGGGGTGTTTGAACTCACACCTTTCCATGCTGGGACCTTTGGTATTCTTGACGTGATCGCCGCACAAACCAACGCAGGCGCATTGATTTCAGTCGGCGGCGGCGGCGATACGGTCGCAGCAATCAACGCCTCAGATCACGCGGATGATTTCACCTATATCTCAACCGCAGGCGGCGCGTTCCTTGAATGGATGGAAGGCAAAACCCTACCCGGCGTTGCGGCACTTGGGGTCTGAACATCACAAGCCGCGTAGCTGCCGTTACGCAAATGTAAGCGAACGGCGGCTACGAGCCCATTGTGTCTATCACTGCTTTAGCATTTGACTTGTCTTCGGTGTCCTGAATAGAGAAGCTCTACCATGACTTTTCTGCCCCGAAACAACGTAAAAATGTCGAACGCCGCAAAGAGTAAAATTCTTGCGGACTTTTTGACATCGCCTAGTCCAACTCAAATCACGGTTCTTCTCTACGTGATCAAGTCCACCTCAAAAGCTTCGGATGGAACGGTTTTGTCTGAGAAACGCAACTTCTTCAGTTGGGGAGCACATTGGAAGTCTGATGTGCCTTCAGCAGCGATTTGGGAGATGGGTGGGCGCAACTTCGTCATTCAAGATGGGAGGTGGGAGCCAGAGCAAAATCTTCTTTTGGGTGTTGTCGATGGCCATTTTTGCTTGAGACCGCGCACAATCGGGAACGGCAACTAAGTCCGCAATGCGGACATCCACACAAAAATTCCTGTGTCACCGCTTAACGTGTTGATTTTCGACCTTTCGGCGATGCGTGTATGCTATGCCGCCTGGCTAGCTGCGTACTGATGCGCTTACCCAGCACGTTCCAATTTGTATTGAAAAGGTCACCTTGCGCGCATTGCTCCACTTACGGTGAATAAATCACTTGATTTGTGAACATCGTTCAATTACATACATCTACATAGGAGATAACCATGAAAAAATTTACACCATTGTCAACAACAGCGGCGCTTGCACTATTGGCCGTAGCGCCCGCTGCCGCCCAAGACCGTGATCCGCAGGTCACGTTTGGCGAATTCTTTAGCCCTGACCGGATCGCGACTGCGATTGCGCACACAGGTATTTCCGCGCTGCGCACACAGATGGAATTGCAGTACGACCATATGACGGTTGACCCGATGCGCGGGATTGTCTCGCTTTCGGGGATCGTCGCGCGCCCCCAGTTGGCCTATGACCAAGCTGGGCAATGCGAGATTCTGATCGACCGGGTCACACTGTCCAGCGATTTCACCAGCCCGTTCCAAACCGAGGCAGAGATCGACATGAACCTGATCGGCGCCCATGCAACGCTGGCTTGTTTTGAGCGAGACGTGGCGGTTGCCCTGCGCACGGCTGGCTACCGTGATATGCCGATTGACCAGTTCAAAATGCGCGCCTCTTATACCTATGCGACCGGGGCCACAGCGGTGGACAGCACGATTGCGATCAACGGGTTTGGCATTTTGGATTACTCCGCATCGGGCACGATCTTGCCCCGGTTGGGCCAATACGGCATCCCTGCTGAACCTGCCGTGCGTGTGACCCGCGCGGTTGCGACGCTCAAGGATGACGGCGGCTGGGCGGCGGTTTCGCAAGTACTGCCCGAAAACCTGCGCGATCCGGTGATGATCCGCGAAATGGGCACGCAAGCCATATCCTCAGCGCTGAGCCAAGACGGGCTGCGCCCGCTTGGGGCGGTTGAACGTCGTTTCGTCGCGGATCTGATGACCCAGGTCGAGGCCTATGTCACCGATCCTGGCGAAATCACCATTGAAGCCACCCTACCCGATAACGGCATCACGCTTGAACCTGAAATGTACGCCGACCCGCTTGATCTGATTGCGGGGCTTGGGTTGCAGGTCCGTGCTGCACCAATGGCACGCTCGCAAATTCTGAGCCTTGATGCACTGGCCGCAATCCAAACACCCGACAGCCTCTCACCCGACGCAAGGATTGCGCTTGCGACTGCGTTGCTTGACGGAAACGGCGTACCGCGTAGCACGTCAATGGTTGCGGGGCTTTTGGAACCACTACTTGATACCCCTGAAACGGCAGGTGCGGCGGCGGCGCTGCTTGCGCGCGCAGAACAAGACAGCGACGTGCCAAATGCCTACCGCCACGCGCTGATTGCGGCCGCCGCTGCGGAGCCGGGCGCGATTGGGCTGCTCGACAAGCTTGAATCGCGGATGACCACGCAATCCGTGCTGGCAGCGCAAGATCGGTACCTGACATCAGTGGGTGCTGTGGCGCCACTGGAAATGGTAACCGGTGATGACCCGCGTGATTTGCGGGCGCTGTCATTGGCTTATCTTACGGGCACGGGCCAAGCCCGGTCTTATGCGCGCGCCTATTACTATGCGCTGTTGGCGGAGGCCGCAGGCGATATCGCGGCGGCATCGCTGCGCAATGAAATCATCGCACGTTTTGGCGCACGGGGACCGGAAGTGGCGCAGGCTTGGCATGCGCTTTCGGCCCAAGTCGAAGAACAGGCGGTCACAGATTGGATCAGCGCCGACCTTCCGGGGCGCTATCTAGTTACGGAATAAGCAAGTTGGCCCGCGGGTTTCTGCGGGCCAACATTTCACCAAAATTCGATTGATTTCGGAAAATACTGACTATCCACATGATGTTAACGCAAACATCTGGTATGTTAGCGCAACCGTCATTGCCCCCCACATTCTAGGTGTTAAAGCCCCTTTAGCGAATAGCAACATAGGGGTCTGCACCATGAAAACCACCAAAGCCGTCCAACGTATTCTTGCCAACTACGAGGGTGAAACACCCGGCGTGAAGGCGAACCTTGCGCGTATCATGATGGCCGGGAAATTGGGTGGGACCGGTAAGATGATCATCTTGCCCGTGGACCAAGGGTTTGAACACGGGCCTGCGCGCTCTTTTGCGCCAAACCCGGCCGCCTATGACCCGCATTACCACTACCAACTGGCGATTGACGCCGGGCTAAACGCCTATGCGGCGCCATTGGGGATGCTCGAGGCTGGCGCTGACACCTTTGCGGGGCAAATCCCAACAATCCTCAAGGTAAATTCTGCCAATTCCCTGATCCCTGACCCTGCCCCCAAAACCCAAGCGATCACCGCGTCGGTTGATGACGCGCTACGCCTTGGCGCGTCGGCCATCGGGTTCACCATCTACCCCGGATCATCCGCTGCGCTGAACATGTTCAGCGACATCGCCGAAATGCGCAAGGAAGCTGCCGCCAAAGGCATCGCTACGGTGATCTGGTCATATCCCCGCGGAGAATCCTTGGATAAAGACGGCGAAACCGCCATTGATATCGCCGCCTATGCCGCACAAATCGCTGGGCTATTGGGTGCGCACATTATCAAGATCAAACTATCGACGGATCACCTGTCCCTGCCAGAGGCCAAAAAGGTCTATGAGGCGGAAGGCATTGATATCTCCACCCAAGCAGCACGGGTCAAACATTGCGTCGATAGCGCATTGGCCGGACGTCGTTTGATGGTGTTCTCAGGCGGTGCGGCCAAAGGGGCGGATGCGGTCAATGATGATGCACGTGCGATCCGCGATGGCGGCGGTAACGGGTCCATCATTGGACGCAATTCGTTCCAACGCGACCGCAAAGATGCGCTCGCCATGCTGGCCAAGCTGATGGATATCTATCGCGGCAAGGCATAAATCTGCCCAAACCCTGTGATTATCCCCTATTTGTGAAAAATAGGGGATTCACATTGCGAATCAGATGTGCGATTCTGCCCGCAGCTATCCCCCAAGAGATGGCACCTGAGGCAAGCACATGTTCCGACGTCACCGCCCCCAAATGGGCACCCTTTTGTATTTCCTCGGCGCTTTGATGCTTGGGCTGTATTTTACCTTTGCCGCTGTGCAGGGTGATTACGGCCTGTTCAAACGTATCGAGATCCGTGCGGAGGGCGCAGCGTTAGAACAAGAACTGGCAATCCTTCAGGCAGAGGTGGGGCGCATGGAAAACCTCACCTCTCGCCTGTCGGACGATTACCTTGACCTTGACCTGCTCGACCAACAAGCACGCGACGTGCTGGGGCTGATCCGGGCGGATGAAGTGGTTATTCGGTAAACGCCTCGCAAAACCACCTCTCCTACTTTCCCAACAGTCTGCTATTTTTGGCTCTTAGCGAATGCTTGAACCCCAGCTTCGGCGACCAGCAGATCCTGTGCAGGCGATCCGGAACTGACGCCGATACCACCAACGACGTCTTCGCCTGAAAAAACAGGAAGCCCGCCGCCAATCGCAACCATGCGCCCACCCAAAGCGGATGAAATGCCGTGCGCGGGCTGGCCCGGCTGGTTGGCTTCGCCAAGCGCATGCGTGCCTTTGCGTATCCCGATTGCAGTAAAACTTTTGTCGATGGCAAGCGTAATGGCCGTGACTTTGCCGCCATCCATCCGTTCAAAGGCAATAAGATTGCCGCCCTCGTCCGTGATCGCGATACACATCGGCACATCAATTTCTTGCGCCTTGGCGCGTGCGCCTGCAATCAACACATAGGCATCATCTATACTTAGTCGGTTGATGGTTAGCATTGTCTTCTCCTACAGATTTCATTTTCGTCCAGAACGCATAGGCCTTGCGCGCGCATCTATTTCCACATGAGACGTTCTCAAATAGCAATTGGGGTCAAAACACAACGCCACACGGCACGACGCCGCCCAAGCACCACGGCTGCGTAGCCTGCGACTTCCGCCCTTTCACTTTCCCTCTCGTAATCTCCCTTCAACTCCACTATAAGATAGTTTAACGTTAAACTATATTGTGAAAAACGCTGGAGGAGCACCCATGCCGCCCAAAAAGGCCGCCGCGAAACCAAACGTCTCAGCCGAAGAATTGCTGGGCCATTACCGTGAAATGCTGCTGATCCGGCGATTTGAAGAAAAGGCGGGCCAGCTTTATGGCATGGGCCTGATCGGCGGGTTCTGTCACCTTTACATCGGCCAAGAGGCCGTTGTTGTCGGCCTCGAAGCCGCAGCAGAAGAAGGCGACAAGCGCGTTACATCTTACCGCGACCACGGTCATATGTTGGCCTGCGGCATGGACCCTAACGGGATCATGGCCGAACTGACCGGCCGCGAAGGCGGTTTTTCAAAGGGTAAAGGCGGCTCGATGCATATGTTCTCTAAGGAGAAACATTTCTACGGTGGTCACGGCATCGTTGGCGCACAAGTCCCACTGGGTGCGGGTCTGGCGTTTTCGGACAAATACAAAGGCAATGATCGCGTAACATTCGCCTATTTTGGTGATGGCGCTGCGAACCAAGGTCAGGTCTACGAGACCTACAACATGGCTGAACTTTGGGACCTTCCGGTTGTTTTTGTCATTGAAAACAATGGCTACGCGATGGGTACCTCCGTTACGCGTTCAACTAAATCCCCATCGCTTTGGGAACGTGGCGCGGCTTATGGGATCAAAGGGGAAGAAGTGGACGGCATGAACGTTCTTTCTGTCAAAGAAGCTGGCGAACGCGCTGTAGCGCACTGCCGCGCGGGCAAAGGACCTTATATCCTTGAAGTGAAAACATACCGTTACCGCGGCCATTCCATGTCTGATCCGGCAAAATACCGGACCCGCGAAGAAGTCCAGAAAATGCGTGATGAACGTGACCCGATCGAACAGGTCCGCGACATGCTGCTGACCGGCAAACACGCAACTGAGGAAGACCTCAAGGCCATCGATAAGGAAATCAAAGCCACCGTGAATGCGGCCGCAGAGTTTTCAAAAGAAAGCCCCGAGCCCGCATTAGAAGAGCTTTGGACAGATATTTACGCAGAAGTGGAGGCGTAAGCCAATGGCAACTGAAATCCTAATGCCCGCCCTCTCGCCCACAATGGAAGAAGGCACCCTAGCCAAATGGCTTGTCAAAGAGGGTGACACTGTTTCATCCGGCGACATCATGGCCGAGATTGAAACTGACAAAGCCACGATGGAATTCGAAGCTGTCGATGAAGGCATCGTTGGCAAGATTGTCATCGCCGAAGGGACCGAAAACGTCAAAGTCAACGACGTGATCGCGATCTTGGTCGAAGACGGCGAAGCGGTTCCCGAAGTCGGCGCCGCCCCTGTGGCAGCCCCTGCAGTCGCACAAACGGCGGCGCCAGCACCCGTCGCGACGGCGGCCCCTGCCGCGCCAGTCGTGGATGCCGCGCCTGACTGGCCAACAGATACGCCTGTGACATTGACCACCGTCCGCACCGCCCTACGCGATGCGATGGCCGAAGAAATGCGTCGCGACGACGATGTGTTCTTGATGGGTGAAGAGGTCGCCGAATACCAAGGTGCCTATAAGATTTCGCAAGGTCTGCTGGATGAATTCACCGCTAAGCGCGTCATCGACACACCGATCACGGAACATGGATTTGCCGGGATCGCAACGGGTGCCGCCTTTGGTGGGCTGAAGCCCATCGTCGAATTCATGACATTTAACTTTGCCATGCAAGCCATTGATCATCTTATCAACTCTGCTGCCAAAACATTGTATATGTCCGGTGGTCAGATGGGTGCGCCGATGGTGTTTCGTGGGCCAAACGGCGCTGCTGCGCGCGTAGGTGCCCAGCACTCGCAGTGTTATGCCGCATGGTACATGCAGGTGCCCGGCCTCAAGGTCGTGATGCCCTATTCTGCCGCCGACGCCAAAGGTCTGATGAAAACCGCGATCCGTGACCCCAACCCGGTCATCTTCCTTGAAAATGAAATCATGTATGGCAAGTCTTTTGATGTGCCTGACATGGATGATTTCACCATTCCCTTTGGCAAGGCCAAGATTGAACGCAACGGCGATGACGTCACAATCGTTTCCTTTGGCATTGGCGTAGGCTACGCGCTCGAAGCAGCAGAAAAATTGGCGGCCGAAGGCGTCAACGCCGAAGTGATCAACCTACGTACCCTGCGTCCGATGGATACTGAAACTATCCTTGCATCTGTGCGCAAGACAAACCGCTGCGTCACCGTCGAAGAAGGCTGGCCGCAAGGTTCTGTTGGCGGCTACATCAGCAACGTCATCATGCAAGAGGCCTTTGATTATCTTGATGCACCCGTCATCAATTGCACTGGCAAAGACGTTCCGATGCCCTATGCGGCGAACCTTGAAAAACATGCGCTGATTACAGTCGACGAAGTTGTCGATGCCTGTAAATCAGTGACTTACCGTTAAGGAGATAAAGCGATGCCAACAGAAATCCTGATGCCCGCCCTGTCACCGACAATGGAAGAGGGCACATTGGCCAAATGGCACGTCAAAGAAGGCGACACTGTCTCTTCTGGTGACATCATGGCTGAGATTGAAACTGACAAAGCGACGATGGAATTCGAAGCCGTCGATGAAGGTGTGATGGGCAAAATCCTGATCGCCGAAGGCACCGAAGGTGTGAAGGTCAATGATGTGATCGCCGTGCTGCTCGAAGATGGTGAAAGCGCGGATGACATTAGCGCAACACCCGCTGCCAGCCCAGCGGCCCCAGCCCCAGTCTCCGCGGACGCGGCCCCAATTGCCGTAGCAGCCCCTGCCCCTGCAGCACCGGCGAAAGACGGTAACCGTATTTTCGCAACGCCACTTGCCCGCCGTATCGCGGCGGACAAAGGTTTGGATCTGGCGGCGATCGCGGGCTCTGGCCCACATGGTCGTATCGTGAAAGCCGATGTCGAAAACGCTACCGCTGCGCCGAAAGCTGCTGCACCTGCTGCTAAGGCCGACGCGCCTGCGGCCGCTGCAATTGCAACAGGTCCTTCAACGGACGTGGTGCTTAAGACCTATGCGGATCGCCCCTTTGAAGAGGTCAAACTGGACGGGATGCGTAAAACAATCGCCGCCCGCCTGACCGAAGCAAAACAATCGGTGCCGCACTTCTATCTGCGCCGTGATATTCAGCTTGATGCTTTGCTCAAATTCCGCAGTCAGTTGAACAAACAGCTGGAACCACGTGGCGTGAAACTGTCGGTCAATGACTTCATCATCAAAGCCTGCGCGCTGGCGCTGCAACAAGTGCCCGAAGCCAATGCTGTTTGGGCAGGTGATCGGACATTGAAGTTCGAAAAATCTGATGTGGCCGTGGCTGTTGCGATTGACGGTGGTTTGTTCACACCTGTCCTGCAAGACGCTGATAGTAAATCGCTTTCTGCGCTTTCGGCACAGATGAAAGACCTTGCCACCCGTGCGCGTGATCGCAAACTTGCGCCACATGAATACCAAGGCGGCTCTTTCGCAATTTCCAACCTTGGCATGTTCGGCATCGACAATTTTGACGCAATCATCAACCCGCCGCATTCGGCCATTTTGGCCGTGGGCGCGGGCGTCAAAAAACCAATCGTCGGCGCAGATGGCGAACTGACCGTCGGCACTGTCATGTCATGCACATTGTCCGTTGATCACCGGGTGATTGACGGCGTTCTAGGCGCCAACCTGCTGAACGCGATCAAAGACAACCTTGAAAACCCCATGACAATGCTGGCTTAACAGCCAATCAAAATCTGATAAAAAACGGCACCTTGCGCTAAATCAAGGTGCCGTTTTGTATTTCAAGTCATGCATGAGTCAACTTAGACAATAAAGGCATCTGACATGGACTGGAAAAGCGAACTTGCCGAGGCTGGCAGCAATATCGAAAACTTCCGCACCGCACAAAGCGCCGCCAGCGATGGTTTTACGGCGATGCACCGCGCGGCTTTGGCCTTGGGGGCTTTGGATACGAAACAAAAGGAACTGATTGCGTTGGCCATCGGTATTTCAAAGCAATGCATCGACTGCATCGGTTTTCATGTCCAAGCCGCGATTAAGGTCGGTGCGACGCGCGATGAGATTGCTGAAGTGATTTCAGTATCTATGATGATGGGCGGCGGGCCAGCTTATATGTACGGCGTCAAAGCTCTCGAAGCCTTTGATCAGCTCACCGCCGATTAAGCACGCACACGAAACGGCCGCATTTCATTTTATGAATGCGGCCGTTTCGCGAGATTGGCGTTAGCTCCCATTGGGCAAGAGCTGGTTCATCGACATGGCGGGCTGCGAACAGCCTGCTTCGCCGACGATCCTTGCGGGTACGCCTGCGACGGTTTTCATGGGTGGCACATCTTCCAAAACAACTGACCCAGCCGCGATCCGGCTGCAATGGCCCACGTTGATGTTTCCCAGGACTTTGGCCCCGGCCCCGATCAGCACGCCATTGCCAATTTTAGGGTGCCGGTCGTCGTCTTCTTTGCCTGTCCCGCCAAGGGTCACGGAATGCAGCATCGACACATTGTCACCAATCACGGCTGTTTCACCAACAACGATGGAATGGGCGTGGTCGATCATGATCCCCTGCCCGATGGTTGCTGCCGGGTGGATATCGACACCGAAAATTTCACTAACCCGCATTTGTACGAAATAGGCCAAATCGCGCCGCCCTTGCTCCCACAGCCAATGGCCAAGCCGGTAAGCTTGTACGGCCTGAAACCCCTTAAAGAACATCAAAGGTTGTAGAAAGCGGTGGCACGCCGGGTCGCGGTCCACGATTGCGACGATATCAGCACGCGCCGCAGCACAAAGCGCCGCATTTTCGGCATAGGCCGCATCGGCGATTTCGCGGATGATCTGTTCTGACATCTCGGGCGAGGCGAGCTTCATTGACAAACGGTAAGCCAGCGCGCCCTCAAAGCTATTATGGTGCAATATACAGGCGTGGATCATCCCGCCGATCAGCGGTTCTGCTTCGATTGCCGCTTCTGCCTCCGTGCGGAGGCGCTGCCAAACGGGATCAACTTCGCGCAAGCTTGGGTTCAAATGTGCCATCTGGGTTTCCTTTGCCGTCAGACCCTTTGTCTAGAGTATAACCCGACCAAGGGCCAAGAACAAAGCTGTGATTTCACGCATCAACTTATGTGATTATCGGCCAAATATGTGCAAAGCGCTGCGAGGCTGCAGAGAAAACCCTTGTTGCAGGGGCCGCGCGCAATCGGCCCATCGTATTTTAAGGCCGCCGACATAAGCGTTCCATTGCCAAATTGCGGGTGCGGCTTTCCGTGCGCCATGCGATATACATCAGCTTGCTCCGCCTGCGTGCAAAGCATTGCGATCATTGCTTGCCGCGCGGGCGAAATTGCCACCACCCGCGCGGCTGTTTCTAAGTCTGCAAGTTGCACGGGGCGCATGGTTAAACCTGCAAATTCACGCCCATAAACGGCCCTGCGCCGAACCGTGCAGAGATTTGCGCGACCTCAATCCGGTAGGGTAATGCCCCCACCTCGGCGAGCCTGTTTGCATCTGAATAGGCCCATGTCGGCACCGTGGTTGTTTCTGTGCGTTTGACAATCCCGTCTTGGATGACACGGATTTGATAGCTTTCGGTATCTTCCCCCAAGGGAATTTCACCATCCGCCCAGATATCGCCATCGATCCGGCTACAGCGGATCCATGACAGATCGGTCCCGGTTGTCCCAGCCTGCGCGCGCAGATGCGCCACCGGATAGGGCCGCAGCCCGTTGCCTTGGAACGTATGCACAGCATACCGAAAGCTTGCGTCTGTCAACGGGCGTTTGGCCGGCCCGTAGCGCAGATGACGTGGTAAGCCACGCAGCGCCGAAGGAATGGTGATCTGTGTCGGTACCCCATCCATGACCACCACACGCGCCCCGACGGGCCACATATCAGGCATCAGTCCGCGACTGCCTGCTTGTCCGCGTAACAGACCCGTCAAACGATAACTGCGATCGCCAATAGGTGTCGCGGTCTGAAATTGAAGAATTTCCCATTTGTTTGGCGTACCATCCCCAATCGCGATTGTGTTCGCCCCTGATAAAAGGGCTGCTTTTGTCGCAGAACTCAGTTCTCCATTGACGAGCGTGACTTCAAGCCCGGTTTGTCTATCCCAAATTCCGACAGGCCCGGCGCCAAGCGCAGATTGCGTGGTTCCAATTGAGGCGGCGCTTTCGATCAGTGATTGCAACGTATAATCGCTGTCTTGCGGCGCCCCATAAACCGCAATCGTGCCGGGCCAAGGTCGCCCGCCCAAGGCGACATAGGGCGCGGTGGGCTGTTCATCCCCTGTCAGCAGTGGCAGGTCCATAAACAGCGCTGTCACCGGCACGGGCCCAACATAGGGTTGCAGTACAGGCCCATCACCATCATCACTGGCCGCGCGGTAGATTTCAGCATCAATACGTGTGGCCTCGATCAACCGCAGGCCGGATTCTTCGATCCGGTCTACCCGGTAACGCCCCATGTGATCGACAATATCGAGTTCGACAACGTCACCCGCCCCCACGCCCAACAATGACGGCGGCAGCGCAAAGCTTGCCTGATCACGCGCGATACGCGCCTCTTGAAGCCAACGTGTCACCGTGTTGGTCGCCTCTGACCGCGTCAGCGCAAGCGGCACTTCGGTTTTATTGACGCCGTAGGTCATACTATCGGGATGTACGGCCTCGGCGGCGATGGCGGCGTAATCAGCATCATTATCGAGATGTACCAATTGGATGCGTGCGGCAGTTTCTGCGGCAGGGGTCCGGGTCAGCGCGATGGATTGATCCTTTTCAAGGTCAATCGCCAGGTCACTAGCCGTCAATAGATGATCCGCCCGCCCAGCGCGGTTTTCAAAGACCAACACCCCGTCGCGTTCCATTGCATCAAACCCATAGGTGATCATCAGCGGCTGTAACGCCGCCCGCCCCGAGCCGATATCGCTGACCGAATAGCCCCGCACCACACCGTAAAGCCTTGAGACGTCAAACCGGGTCACACCAGAGCGGGTGCAAATCTCGGCCACGACAGAGGCAAGCGCGCGGTTGCTTGCCCGCCCGTTCAGCCAATGCCCACGTGCATAGTTTGCGCCGTCAGACCAAAGTGTGCGGTTCCCCGGAAAGAATGGATAGGGTCGTGCATCCCACGCCCAGACATGCATCCGTCCGGTGTCGACCATCGGCGCCCCATAGACGGCGGATACCGGGTTATTGGCCAGTTCACCAAAATGCCCATAGATGGCCCGCAGATATTGCATCTGCATAAAATCATCCCGGTTCCCGTTCGAATAATACGGCAGTTGCGATTCTGAAGATTTCGGGTCGATGAATTTATTGGGTTGGTTCGCCGCTTTGTCTAATGCAGCACAGCCAAATTCAGTAAACCAGATTGGTTTGCTTTGTGGCACCCAAGCCGTCGGCGTTGTGGCGCGCACCCCATTTATGCGGTTATGGTGCGGATTTTCCCACCATCCCTGAAAATCCTTATAGCGCCACAGCCATGGCTCTCCCAACCCGTCAGTGATCGGGGTGCGCAGCTGGGCCTCGCGTGCTTCGGGGCTGGGGTAATACCAATCATAGCCTTCACCGCCCGCAACATTGCTACGCAGATAGTCCAGATTGTAGATCGCCCCTGCGTCAATATCAGCGTGGTCTTCACCATCACGCCAATCCGCAAGCGGCATATAGTTATCCACCCCGATGAAATCGATATTTGCATCCGCCCAAAGCGGATCAAGGTGAAATAGCTTATCTGCCGTTCCTGCGGGTTGATACCCGTGGTATTCAGACCAATCGGCCGCATAGCTTATTTTGCAGCTTGGCCCAAGGATCGCCCGGACATCCGCAGCCAGTTGGATCAGCGCATCCACAGCGGGAAAACTATTCCCCGCCCCGCGAATTTGCGTCAAAGCGCGCATCTCAGACCCAATACAAAACGCAGATACGCCCCCTGCGGCAGCACAAAGATGTGCATAGTGCAGAATAAACCGCCGGTATCCCCAATCGGTTGGGCCAGTATAGGACACCCGCGTGCCGCTGACATCGAAATCGCTGGCCTGCGCATCCCCCATAAAGGCCGCCACCTCTGCTGCTGCGGCGGCAGTGCCATCACTGGTGCCATCCATGTTCGGGGCAAGCGCGGTTGTAATCCGTCCACGCCAAGGCAGTACAGGCTGACCGACATCCGCTGTCCACGGATTAGGCAGGCTGTTCCCCGAGAGCTGTTCCATCAAAATAAACGGGTAGAACACCGCAGACAGGCCACGCGCATTCATATCTTGTAGCGCCTCGACCACTGCCGCATCAGAGGGCGTCCCGCCATAAACAGGGTCGCCATCAAGTTCAGGCGATATTTGCGCAGTGCTGCGGGTCAGCCCCGACACACGCCAGCGCATCCCCTGCGCGTCAGCTTCGTCTTGTTCCACCTTTGGAATGATGTCGCATTCACCACAGCGCAGGTCATTGCCAAACCAAGACACCACCAACATCACCGATTGACAGGCGGGGATCTCTCCTTCGAGCGCTTCCATTGATGCGCTAAAATCACTTTTCCCCATAGGTGTATTGGTATTCACCGCTGTCTCTTCGCCAAAACTTTGCGACATATAGACCTGTGTTGTGGCCAGCGCATATTCCCCAGTCCCTGGGATCAAAGCCACACCTGTGACCAGATCACCCAGTTCATCGGTGCCTGGGCGCGTTACCTCAAACGTCAGTTGCGGGATACGGTTGCCGAATTGGGCCAAGGGCATATCTTCGAACACGACGTAGGCGGTGCCACGGTAGGCGGGCGTATTTTCAATGCCTTCAACCGCCGCAATTTTGGGATCGGCCTGCTGATCAAGCGCCCCCGTATAGACCCGCATATTCAAATCATCTTGCGCGACCTCGGTGCCGTCTGCCCAGATGCGGCCAACGCGGCCGATCTCACCTTCGCACAGCGCAATCGCAAGACTTACGGAATATGAAAACTCGGTCACTTCGGGGGTCGCGGGCGCACCTTTGCCGCCGCCAGAGGTCTTGCTGCGTTCTTTAAACTCCGATGCCCAGATCACCTGACCCGGCACGCGCATGCGCCCGTAAATTTGCTGAATGTCGGCGCCTTCATCCGCACCGGTGAGGCGCAGACGGTCGACACGGCCTGTTTCAACCGGGTCGCTGCCCGCGCCCATGATTTTTTGGTCAATCTGGCGTCCAATCGCAGCCCCTGCGGCGCGACCAATTGTTGCCATAGAAAGCCCCAAGACAGAGCCGCCGATAGACCCGCCCAGCGCCATACCCGCTGCGGAAAGAACGATTGTCGCCATGACCTGTTATCCTTTTGAAATCTCGAAACGCGCAGCGATGCGCCTGCGCCACGGGGTCGACAGTGGACTTTCGACCACACCGTGACCCGCATATGAATGGATGAAAGAAGGGGTTGCACCTGCCCGGCTGAGAATACCGATATGTTTGGCCACCGCACCCGTGCGCATGCGAAACAGCAACACCTGACCCGGCGCCAAATCCGTGCCCGTTACTGCGTGCATGTGGCGCAGTGCGGCAGCATGCAGGACCTCATCGCCTTGGGGTTCAGACCAATCGGCAGTATAGTTGGGCACGTGTTCAGGTTCTTGCCCGTAAAGCTCGCGCCAGACCCCACGCAACAGCCCAAGACAGTCACAGCCAACGCCCTTAACCGAGGCCTGATGGAGATAGGGCGTGCCAATCCACGCCCGCGCGGCAGTGACGATCGCCACAGTCATCGGAACAGGCTTCCGCCAGAATTGGACCCATCGCTGCGCGGCACGCTCAGCAACCAATCACTGCCCGGAATATCGGGAAAGCCTTGAAAATTAACAAAGTTGCTGAATTTCTCGCGGCAGGTTTCTGCGCGCCTATCACAACCGGCAATCAAACGAAGACTGTCACCTGCCACGATAGGCGCTTTGATCGATTCCCATAAAGTAATTTCGCGGAGGTCGCCGATGACCGCGTCAGATTTAATAACGCCGCGCAGGCTTTCGGCTGCGCCGGACAAGACAATCAACTGCCCCTGCTCAAACCACCGGTCGTTGAACGCGGGAACATCAGACAGCGTAAAGACCTGCCCGCCCGTATCACCGGCAAGAACGACATCTGTCGTAAATGTCGGGTCGCTCACATCAACGCCGCACCGCCCATCGCCAAGCAACGCACTACAGGTTTTCAAATACGACCGCCCCTGCGGTTGGTTCAGCGCCTCGGTCAAGCCGCGCAATTCCGCCTGAAAGCCGCCGCTCGCACGGGTGATTTCACCGATGGTGCCATAGAACCGGACCTTGCGCGCGCTTGGGTCATCCCATTGCACCAGCCAGGTCGTCACCTCTGCCCCATCATAGCGGCCTGCATTGATATCGACCTCGGTGATCGCATCGGCGGAGAGCACCCCAATGGCTTCGGTGTTATTGACCGACAGCCCCGTAGTGCTGGCAAGCGCGCGTGCGCTCAACCCAGATTCAGGCGTGAAATCAACGCCATCAAATTGAATGGATTGGTCATGGTCGGTAAATCCAAGCGTCACCCCGTCGCTGCGTGTCACCGCCCAGCAATAGCAAAGATGCGTGGCCTTGGTGTCGAGATGTGTCTGTAAAGCTGTGGTCATACCCGCACCTCTACAACTGGTACATTCGGGATTTCGCCCGCCTGAAAATGCGACACAGATGTTTTGATCGCATCCGTATCAAAGCGCACCGGCACATCAAATTCATATCCTGCCGTCACATCTGCACCGATGTCTGGCGGGTGGGTGAACGTCAGTACCCCGGTATCGTGATCAATCGCGTAATCTGCCCCCTCAAGCTGAAGCACGCCGCCAATCGCCACGCGCACCGACCCCGGCACGGGCTTCGCAATCGGCCGCAGATATGTCGTGTCGCCCGAACGGTAGGTTTTGGTGATTTGGAACACGTCCGTGACCTCATCCCCTATCCCAATCAACTGGTCCTCTGCATCTGTGTCCGCCGAAGGGGTGCAAGATTTAAAGTCGCTCCAATCCTTCCAGCGAAATCCAATGAGCTGCCCTTGGCGGGCCTCAAAGAACGCGATGAGCGTTTCAATATCGTCAAGTGACCGTAGCCCCATGCCTGCGTCATAACGACGACGTGCATGCGCCCACGGCGTGTTACGTTCTTCAAACCCGTTCGCAAGCGTAACAATATCCGTGCGTCGTTCGGGACCACCGACGGATCCAAGGCTCAGCGAGGCTGGAAAGCGAATGTCGTGAAATGCCATTGTTGATGCTCCTACCTGTTACGTTGGCTGCGGCCCAAGGCGCGCGCCACCTGCGAGGCAACCTGCCCGTTTGATCGCTGAAAACTTTGCGCATCCGGGGTTGTAATGTTCATATTGACGGTCACGGCGCTGCCCCCTTGGGTACGCACGCCCAACCGCCCATCTGCGCCCCGCGACAACGGCATGATGGCTTCGGGGCCTGCTTCGCCCATCAATCCGGTGCCCCCACGCATGGGAAAGGCAACAGGGCTGCTCACCACCCCGCCTTTGGCAAAGGGCATCACGCGGCCTTGCGAAAACGGTGCACCATCTGCATAGGGCATCATGCTGGATACGGCGGCGTTGATCCCGTCGGACAGCATCCCACCAAAGTGGTTCATCACGGGGTTCACCGCCGCCGAATAGGCCGTGTTGACCATCGATTGCGCCAAGCCACCCAGTACGTCAGATAGTTTCGCGCCATCCAGTACCAGCCCATCAAAGGCGCGCCGCAACCCGCCCGAAAACCCGCGCTCTAGATTTCCCAAATCGCGGGTGGTTTCAGCCAAGGATCCTTGCACGCCGCGCAATTGACTATCAAAGGCGGCGGTCACTTGCGCCGCGTCGCCGATGCTTTGTTCAAGCGCGGTGACATTGCTGTCGAGCTGGTCAATCTTATCTACATCATCCATTTTCATTCTCCTTAAGCGCATCCGGGAACCGCGCTTCGAGCTCTGCAAGCCGGCTGCGCGCCATTGGGGTCGATATTTGGGCCAGCCCCAACATCACTTGCAGCTCTAGCGGGGTAAGCCCCCAAAACTGCGCGGGGGTCAGACGCAGCCCGTGCAGACCCGCCTGCATCAGCCCGCGCCAATCCAACCAGATCATGCGGGCGGCGCGAAGGCCCGCGCGAGCAATGTGGCAGCCAATTGCGCGGCCCCGACCGGGCCACCCGCAATTTCAGCCGACATCAGATCATCCGCCGTGCCTTGCCAGCCGCCACCGCGCAAGCCAGCCACAACCACCGCCATCACATCGCGGCTTGAAAATGCGCCACCTTCAAAACGGCGGATCAAATCGATCAATGACCCTTCGCCAAGGCCCCCCTCCAACTCGGCCAATGCGCCAAGTGTCAGCTTGCAGACATAAGACACATCATCGATGCGCACTTCTGCCTCTCCCGTCCAAGGGTTCGCCATTAGATCAACGCCGTAAAGGTCAGCGCACCCGCAGAGGCCAGCGATAGCTCGTAAGTCGCTTCGCCATTATGCGACCCGGCATATTCGATTGACGTGATTTGAAACGGGCCTTCGACGGTGCCAAAATCAGGGATGATCACCTGAAAATCTGGAGTTTCACCGTCAAAGAAAATCTGGCGCGCACGTTCATCGGTCGCTTCATCCTTGAACACGCCTGAACCCGAGATTGACGCGGTTTTTACACCTGCCCCACCCAGAATTTCGCGCCAGCCACCTGTGCTTTCTAGACTGGTGACATCAACCGTTTCCGCATTGAAACTAATCCGCGTGGCCCGCAGCCCCGCAGCCGTTTCAAACAAGCCACCGCCCGTCATGTCGATCTTGACCAACAGGTCTTTTCCGTTTTGCGCTACCATTGCTGATACTCCGTTATGAAATTAAGCGTCATCCGCGACACGCGCGCGGAAAATCAAATTGATCTGGCGGACATCACCCGTGCCAACGCGGGCGGCCTTTGCCTTGTAGAAATTCAGCGACACCAGCGCGCCGCGTGTCAGGGTCAAATCCGCATCCACCAATGCATCTGACACGGCGGCAGCAGCGGTCTTCGCCGTTGAAAACCCAGCCGTTTCCGTCACCACAGTGACCGTGAATTCATGCAAAGCCCCGCCACCCGTCTTATCGGATGCATCGCGCACGTCTTCTGATCCAAGCACCACGTAAAGCGCAGGCAATGTACCGCTGGGCAGCGCATCATAAATCGCCGTGCCAACAAGCGCCGTCAGGTCCGGATCAGCCGTCAACTGCCCGTAAACAGCCGTTTGAAGTGCCGAAGCAACGCCATAGCTCATGATGCTGTCTCCTCGGTTGCGTGACAGGTCAGAAACCGCGCATCGGTGTCTTTTTCAGCCACGGCAGTAATGTTGAAAATGCGGGTGCCATTACGAAACCGCTGCCCCGCGATTGGGCGCGATGGCGCGCCTTCAGGGGCCGCGCGCACCGTAATCCGGTAAGGCACACGCGACACCGTCGCCGCAAAAGCCGCCGTTTCACGCCCGGACCCCGCTTTGAGTTCTGCCCAGAGCGTGCCTAGCGGTTCCCACTGACGAATATAGCCGCCCGCGCCATCGCTGATCTGCTGCGGCGCCTCAAGCACCAGCGCGCGGGTCAATTGCGGCATTCTCATAGCGGGCCACCCATGAACAGGCGGACGGTCCGGTATTGTTCAATCAGCGCGCTCACGCCAAATGGCATCGACGGGGTGCCATGGGTCACATCATGGCGGTATTCATAGTAATGCGCAGCAAGCATCAGCACGGCCTGCGCCAAATCGGCAGGCAGATCAGACCATTCTGGCCCGTAACCCGCCAGCAGCCCAATGCGGACACGGCCATTGGTTGGGATCGCGGGCAGGCTTGTGCCACTGGCCTTAAGGCTGGGCCGCTGCATATCAGGTTCAAGATACCAACTATCGGCGGCGGTCTCAGCGCCTTCCAACGTAATCAACGCCACCTCAGAAATGGCGCTGACCGGGGCCACGGGCAGCGGTTGCCGCCGTGCATCGCGCCAGCCGGTCAGGGTCCAGCTGAAACTGCGCTCAATCAAGATTTTCCCGGTGCGGGCTTCGATCGCGGCCATTGCGGCGCGCAGATAGCTTTCCAGCACCCCATCCTGAAGCCCATCATCCGAGAAACCCGAACCAAGGCGCATATGGTCTTTGAATTGTGCGACCGGCAGCGCCAATTGCGGCACGGTGGTCTCTTCGACTAACATCATGGATTTACTCCGAAAATATCTGATCTTGCGACCGTTGTGATCAAATCCCCCGGACGCGCGACCCCCTCGCATCACTCGGACGGAAGCAAGCAGCTAGACAATGCGAGATTGCCTATGCGTCCGGGGACCAAGGGCGCGGACGCCCTTGGCTTTCACGCCAGTTTTAGCTGGTCGCGAACTTCAACAGTTTGATCGCGCCAAAGTCGCTCACGGCACCGCCAACGCGCTTGGTGGCGTAAAAAAGCACATGCGGTTTGGCAGAGAACGGATCGCGCAGCACGCGCAGATCAGGGCGTTCGGCAACGGTGTAGCCTGCGCCAAAATCACCAAAGGCAATCGCCATCGCATCTGCCGCGATGTCGGGCATGTCTTCGGCAATCAGCACAGGATAGCCCATCAGACGTGCAGGCTCGCCCGCAGCCAGACCATCAGACCACAAGAAACGGCCGTCGTTATCTTTGAGCTTGCGGATAGTGCCTGCTGTCTTGGAATTCATCACAAATGTGCCGTTGGCGCGGTATTCCGCACCCAGCGCATAGACCAGATCAACAATCGCATCGCCGCCATCAATACCGCCAGCAGTGCCAGTGGGCACATAGCCTATGTTGCCCCAGGCCCAGACGTCATTGTCGACAGTTGGATAGGTCAGAACACCCATCGGTTTGTCCACGCCGTCGCCATCGATAAAGGCACCCGCTTCGGAACGTGCGAATTTATCGGCAATACGCCCGGCCAGCCAACCTTCGATGTCAAATGCACTATCATCCAGCAGACGCTGTGATGCTTTGGGCAACGCTGATAATTCGTGCAGCGGGATTGTGATCCGGTCGATCTGCGGTGTGTCGGTTTCAACGGTTGATCCGGCTTCGGTCGCCCAGCCTGCGCCCATTTCCGTGTGATCCACCAGCACGTCATATGATGTTGCGTCCACGCTGACCACATTGGCCACAGCGCGGATTGATGCAGTCGATGACAGCGTCCCTTTGATCGTCTCCGAGGTTTGCGGATCTACCAAGTAACCGCCATCCGCAGCCACGGATGTGTTCAGCGATTTGCCGTCTAGCTCCAGTCCGCGCAGCGCATCATCATCACCTGAACGCAGATAAGCGGCAAAGGCCTTTTGATGCGGTGCATCTTGTACCGCCGTGTTTGCCAATGCGGCACGTGATGTCATCATCGTTTTACGATCCAGCTTGTTCATCCGGTCATCCTGTTTTTGAAGTTTGGCATTAATGCCGTGGGAAAAGTCTTTGAATTCATTCATGAACCCGGAAATTGCCGCGTTCAGTTCTTGCGCCGGAGACACGTCTTCTCCGACCCGAGAATGGCTCTCAGTTTTGCTCATCACTCTGTCCTTTGATCGTGATCTGGGCGGGTTAGTCCCGCGCCATAAGACGGCGGGCATCGTCAAATGCCTGCGCCAAACCGCGCATCGTAGCAGCAGCAGGGTCATCACCCTTGGCCGCAACACGCGCATCGTGCAGCATGGGGAATGTCACCAATGACACCTCCCACAACTCTAGCTGAGACAAAAGGCGTCCACCTTTGTCGTTCTTTTGGGACTTCACCGTGCGGTAGCCGATGGACAAGCCATCAATCGCCCCCGCCGTCACAAGCGACGCGGCTTCGCGCCCTTTGGCGACATCGGTGAGCAATCGGCCTTTGACCCAAAGCCCGTTGTCGTCTTCGCGGACCTCGTCCCAAACCCCAATCGGCTGGGCCGGATCATGCTGCCAGAGCATTTTGATCTGGCGGCCTTGCGCCAGCGACCCGGCATAGGCCCCCGGCAGAACCGTATCACCGCCCTGATCCGCCTGCCCAAATAGTGACGCGTAACCACTGATCACCGATCCATCGGTCACGGTAACATCCGCGCCCACGGTACAAAATTTATGTTCCAAACTCATAGCGTTCTCCCGCTGAGTGCTTTTACGATCTCAAAAACCAACAGCCCAAAGCAGCTGCATACGATCAACCAAATTTGCCATTCCAGACGGGTGATCATTGTTTCAATACGCCCAAGCCGCAGATCCACCTGCGCAAACCAAAAATCTGATACGGGCGGGCTGTTGTGCGGCTGGCCCTTTAGGTCGACAACATTATGATCCATCGCCGACCTCAAGCGCAGGCAATCCCAAAAGCGCGCGTTTCTCGGCATCGGTCAAAAACGCCGCCTCGCCCACACGGCGCCACTGCGCGTCACGCTCAACCGACAGCGCTGGGATTTGATCTAAATCCGGGCGTAGTTCAAACTGTTCGCCTGTGAAATCAGTCAGCCAATCGGCAATTGTACTGGTCACACGCGTCACCAAGGGCAACACGGTCAACCGGTAAAACGCCCGGTTCGATTCTTGGTAATTTGCATAGGTCGCATCGCCCGGAATTCCCAGCAGCATCGGCGGCACACCAAACGCAATCGCAATTTCACGCGCAGCAGCCTCTTTGGTTTTCTGGAATTCCATGTCGGATGGCGAAAACCCCATCGGCTTCCAATCCAAGCCCCCTTCAAGCAACATCGGACGGCCCGCATTGCGCGCGCCTTGGTGCTGGGTTTCCATTTCAACCAGCAACCGGTCATATTGATCTGCCGACAGTGACGCTTGGCCATCCGCACCGCGATACACAATCGCACCAGACGGGCGGGCCGCATTATCAAGCAATGCCTTGGACCAACGCGACGCGGCATTGTGCACATCCACCGCGTTGGCCGCCGCCTGCAACGCAGATAGACCGTAATGATCATCTTGCGGGTGAAAGCTTTTGAGGTGGCAAATCGGGCCCTGCCCGTCAGCCATCGCAAAGCGATGCTTGCGCCCGTTGACCGCATATTCATAACCCACCGGCCAGCCATCAGCGCCCGGCACAATCGACATTCGATCAGAACGCAACACATGCAGTTCAAGCGGCAGACCTTCGTCGCCCACGGCCTCAAGATAGCCATTGCCGGTCAGCAAAAGCTGCCCCACTGCGGCCTCGAACAATTCCGCACGCCCCTGCGCCCCATTTGGGCGGTTCAGCAGTGTTAGGACCGGGTGTGTGTCATAACGGCGCTCTGCGTCTTGCAAGACCAGCGGAATGGCCGCCGCGGCCTCTGCGATCATTTTGACCGCGCGAAATCCAATTGGATTATTGGTAAACCCGGTGCGGGTGAGCGAGACAGCGTCACGCGGGCTCCATGCCACACGCCCCGCACCCGACATCGCCATGACACGGCCAGTTGCCGACGCTTTCGCTTCGGGAACTGTGTCATCTGACGTGGTGCGGTTAAAGAATTCGAACATCCAAATCTCCTTGGTGCAATCGTTGAAAACAATTTGCGCTGAATTGATTGTGAAATTGGTAGGGGCGCGTACGCACCCCTACGCAACGGGGTCAAAGCCCACGTATAGTGGGGTTTCGCCATTTTTGGGCTGGTTCCACCATCAGGTCATATAGCGCCCAAACGAGCGCATCGACCCGGTCAGGCGACCCGCGCCCGGCGAATCCTTGGGTGGTCATCTGGCACATCTGATCTTCAAGCTGCGCCAACCCGCGCAGGTGGTGCACGCGGCCCTGTTCATAAAGTGCCGCAATAGGTTCGGCCCTTGCGACCTTGCCCTTAGACGCATGCACCGACCGATACGACACTAGCGGGTCAACCTGCCGGATCACCGCTTCAACCATATCGCCACCTTGGTTCACCTCAGCCACAAGGCGATCCGCGCCGAAACGATCCATCGCATCAATCGCCGCGCGGGCCCAATCTGTTGGCCGCGCCGCTGACATTGACAGATCGGCAAGAACATAGGCCCGCCAATCCTGCGGCGGACCATCTGTCACGACACCCGCCACGACGATCCCGCATTCATCCGATCCCTTATGCGACGTCCCCGGCGGATCAATCGCCACCACAACGCGGGTACATGTCGGATGTTGATCCACCTGTCGCCCCGCAAGTTGATCCGCCCGCCAAAGCGCGCCTTCGACATCTTCCAGCAGCGCACCGTCGATTTCTTGGCGCCCCAATGCGGTGCCCGCATAACGCGCTTCGATCTCGGCGATAAAGCTTTGCGCAAGGTTCGCGCGATTGGCTTGGGTGGGCGCATGGGTTTGCACCGTGGATTCTAGCGCCAGTAAATCGCGCAGCGCGGCCGTGCGGCGCGGTGTTGTGGTCACGCAGGCTTGCGGGTGATCCCCTAGGCGTAACCCAAACTGCAACATATCCCATGTGTCGCCCGCTTTGCGCCATTTCGCCAATTCATCGGCCCAAACGGCATCAAACTGCGGACCGCGCAAGGATTCAGGTTCATGCGCCGAAAACAACTGTGCCTGCGCGCCATTGGGCCACACCAACAATCGCCGGGTGGCGACCCAATCGGGGCGGCGGTCCGGCGGGCAGACCGCCATGATACCGCTTTCGCCAAACACCATGACCTCACGCGCCTGATCCATGGTTTCCGCGACAATCGCCAGACGGCGCGCGCGGCCGGGGACCGTTGGGCGCGGCCCTTCGACCATGCTGCGGACCCATTCAGCGCCTGCACGGGTTTTACCTGCCCCGCGCCCGCCCAAAATCACCCAAGTGCGCCAATCACCACTAGGCGGCAATTGATGCGGCAAGGCCCAAAACGCAAACATATAGGGCAGCGCTGCGACCTGCGCCTCGGTCAGCCCATCGATAAACTCAATCTGCGTCAAGCGTGGCGCGGATGCGATCAAGCTGGCCCCCGATGTCATCGCGCAAGGCGTCATAATCGATGGTGGCGTCAGGTTGGCTGGCTTGTTGTTGGGCATGAAACGCCTCCTCTGCCGCGAGCACCTTGAGGTGCGCGGATTGTAAATCACTGAGCTTGGTCACAATGGCTTTGGGGGGGGTGGCGGTCGCGGTTTCAATTTCCGCAATCATTTGCCGCAGTAGATTTCGGACTGATAAATACAACTCTGCAATCTCGGCCACGCGGGCCGAGGCGGTATCAAGGGCATCCTGCCCCTGATCGTCTAAATTGTTCATGATGGTTTTGCCTAAGTTAGGCTTCCGTGTCACCGAGAGGTGCGTGCACCTTCTAGCAAGATGACTATAGGCATGCAAAGCCCCATAAGTCAATCAGCCGAAGGTGCTAAGACGCACCCTCGACTGATAAATAGTTAACCTTTACAAGGCTTTAATTGTCCGCGCCCTGCTCTGCCTCGATTTCGCGCCAGCGCGCAACATTGCTGTTATGTTCGTCCAATGTCGTCGCAAATGCGTGCCCGCCGGTACCATCCGCCACAAAGAAAATGAACGGCGTGCTATCGGGGTTGAGCGCCGCTTCAATACTGGCGCGGCCCGGGTTGGCAATTGGGGTCGGCGGCAAGGCGGGGATCACATAAGTGTTCCAAGGCGTCTCGCCCCGCAGTTCGCTTTGCCGCAGACCACGGCCCAAGATGCCTTCGCCCTGCGTGATCCCATAAATCACGGTCGGGTCTGTTTGCAGTTTCATGCCTTGATTTAGACGGTTGATAAAGACACTGGCAACCTGCCGGCGTTCTGCGGCAACACCTGTTTCTTTTTCAACAATACTTGCCAAGATCAACGCTTCTTCAGGCGAGGCTAATGGCAGCCCTTCCGCACGTTCCGCCCAAGCCGTCGCGAGAATTTCGGTCTGGCGCTCAGTCATCTGCGCGACGATTTCAGATGCGCGCATCTCTGTGACGATTGGATAGCTGCCGGGGGCAAGCGACCCTTCGGCGGGCGCTTCGCGCACGTCAGCGGTCAAAACATCAATCGCGCTCAGTTCATTCACAATTTGCCAACTGGTCACACCCTCGGCAACGACAACACTAAATTCGGTTCCGGTCGCGTCGCGCGCTTCAACGTATTGCGCGGGCGTTTCTACCTCATCTGGATTAAAGCTAACGAGATCAACAAAACTACTCGTTTCAGGATCGAGTTCACGCACCTGAATTTGCATCCGGTTGATACCAATGCGGTAAACGATGCCCACCCCACATGTATTGGCCCCGCCACGCGTGACAATATCGACAATTTCTTCCATTGGTGCGGCTTCTGGCACCAAGAAACGGCCTGCCTTCAGCAAACCTGCTTTATCCGAATAATCCGCACCCGTTTCAAAGATAAATGTGGATGAAATCGCATCGCGTTCTGACAATTCGCGTGCAACACGCGACATGTTGGATCCGCTACTGACCTCAAAACAGATTGGCTGCACCAATGGGCCGGGTGCCGTATATTGCGTCACACCCCAGCCGATCCCACCGACCAAAAGAAACAGGCCGACGATGATCAGCGTCATAAAGTTAGACGCAATATGGCGCCACATTAGCTGACCTTTCCGAACACAACACTGGCATTCGTGCCGCCAAATCCGAACGAGTTCGACAAAGCAATGTCAATTTTCCGTTCGCGTTTTGAATTGGCACAAAGGTCAACCGCCGTTTCAACCGCCGGATTGTCCAAATTGATCGTTGGCGGGGCCACTTGATCCCGGATCGCAAGAATCGAGAAAATAGCCTCAATCGCGCCCGCAGCGCCCAAAAGGTGCCCGGTAGCGGATTTTGTCGAAGACATGGTTAGCTTTGCTGCGGCCTCTGGCCCCACAAGCCGCTCAACAGCGCCCAATTCAATGGTGTCGGCCATTGTCGACGTGCCGTGCGCGTTGACGTAGTCGATTTGTGCAGGGTCAATCCCCGCATTGCGACAAGCCGCGCGCATCGCACGCTCTGCACCTTCGTGGTCGGGTGGCGGGGCTGTGATGTGATGCGCGTCGCCGCTCAGCCCGTAACCCAGCACTTCGGCATAGATATGCGCACCACGCGCCACGGCGTGTTCGTATTCTTCAAGAACGACCATCCCGGCACCCTCGCCCATGACAAACCCATCGCGGTCTTCGTCCCACGGGCGGCTGGCATTTTGTGGATCATCATTATGCTTTGTGCTCAGTGCCTTACAGGCGTTAAAACCCGCCATACCGATTTCACAAATCGCGGCCTCTGCACCACCAGCAACCATCACATCCGCATCACCATGCTGGATCAGACGTGACGCATCACCAATCGCGTGCGCACCCGTTGAACAAGCCGTCACAACAGCGTGGTTTGGACCGCGGAACCCGTATTTTATCGACACCTGACCCGAAATCAGGTTGATCAGCGCACCGGGCACAAAGAACGGCGACACGCGACGTGGGCCTTTTTCCGCCATCATCACGGCGGTATTAGCGATTGAGTTCAACCCGCCAATCCCAGAGCCCATCATCACGCCTGTACGCTCTTGACCTTCACGGTCTTCGGGCATCCAGCCTGAATCCTCGATCGCCTGCTGCGCGGCGGCCATCCCGAACAGAATAAAGGTATCAACTTTCCGCTGTTCCTTTGGTTCCATGTATTTATCGGCATTAAACGTGCCATCTGTGCCATCGCCCAGCGGCACTTCGCAGGCGTATTGGGTGGTCAATTTACTGGGATCGAACCCCGTAATTGTTCCCGCACCTGATTGGCCCGCAAGGATACGTTCCCATGATTTTTCGACACCATCTGCTAGGGGTGTGACCAACCCCAGCCCTGTAACTACGACGCGACGCATATTATTCTGCCCTCACCTGATTGGCGTATTTGGTGCAGTGATAACCCAGCCAGTCGTGCAGGGGCAAGAGCATGCGCGGAATCAAGCGGTGACGCGCCAGATGTTCACGTCAAGTTAACGAAGTCCGACATAGAATTGCTGGGTTTCCAAGCGGTGAACGTGAAATGAACGCATTTTTTCATCGGTGGATGCTTGCATCCGTCTTGATCTGGGCTGCTTTTGCGGCCCACGCTAACTGCGGTGTGATCGATACGCTTGATAAACTACACAGCGTCGAAACACGGCTGATGCGAAATCCGAATTCGCCGCTTTATAGTTCTGAGATTCGGTATTTGTCCAACCAAGCACGTCAACTCAGTGGGGCATCAGTGACAGATGGGCTACAAGCGGGCCCATCGACAGACAAAGGTGCCGCGTTTCTTTATTTTATCTACTACGCCAAAAAGCTCGCGCTTGAAGTCAGCATTGACGAACCCGCCACCGCGACACGCATTCTGCAACACCCTGCAGTCAGTGCAAACCATACCAGCGTTGGCGTCTATTTGGGCGACATGCGGTGTTCGGCAGCCGAAATTGCAGGTGCCGCCCCCTTCCCAATTGTTACCTCTGATCAAATTGACATCGAATTTCTTGTCGCGCGTTCCGTCGTCACATCCGTATTCACGCTGCGCCACATCTTAATCGCAATCGCTCTGTCAGCTGCCCTTTTAGTTTGGCTACAGTTCCGAAATCCGCATAGGGCTGCCAACCCGCGCTCAAACCGCTCATGAACGTGCGAAATACGCCGCCGTTTTGCTTTAACCTTTATTAACGCTCTATCGCTTAACCTCATTAAATCCAGCATTGGAAGTTTTAATGGTTCGCGGTTTTCGCATATTTATTCGTGTCATTGCGCCTGTGTGGTGCGTACAGCCCGCCTACGCGAATTGCGAGGTGATTGCGCTACTCGACATGATGCACAGTGTTGAGCACCGGATATCTCAGGCCGAAAACGACACGAATTTGGGAGTAGAAATCCAGTTTTTGTCGCGTGGCATAGCCCGCACATCGACCTATGATATGCTGGCAATCGTTGGGCCGCAAAACGCCGCCGCCTTTGAGGGGTTTCTTGATCAAACGCAGGAATTTCTGCACGTTTTTGAACGGCAAAGCCTGCCCACCGCTATGACTTTTCTCAAATCACGCAACGCCATTCGTCAATTAAATGATATTGCCAATCGCTTGCCCGAATTGCGCTGCGCCCCGCCTCAACAGATATTACAAGGGCCGCCCAGCGACGACGATGGCACAAACCTATCAGGTGTGCCTCTCAACTTCACGCTCTCGCGCGATCGGGTCTTGCTCGCTGTTTTGGGGCTGATCGCATTTATGATTGCAACGTTCTTTGCGATGCGATGGCAGGCGCGCAATCAACGGCGTACGAAGCGGTACCGCATCCACTATCAGACCCAATATCAGGTGAACGATGGCAAACATTTCGGTGTTTTACTTGATATTAGCGGCGCTGGCATAAAGCTACAGCACGATCCATCGCAACCGCCCATGCTAGGGACAAAAATCATAGTGGATATTGGAGATCAACGGGTCAGTGGCACCATCCAATGGACCAATCCGAACTTTAGCGGCATTCTTCTGAGCCCGCCAATGCACGCGCGTCAGGTGAACAAATTCGTCCGCACGCAGCAAAGCGCAAAAACGAAAACGGCGCCCCAAAGGGACGCCGTTTAACGCAAACAACAGTTAAGTTACTGTGCGCCGTTGATGAATTTTACCGCGTCACCAAAGGTTTGGATCGTTTCGGCTGCATCATCAGGGATTTCGATCCCGAATTCTTCTTCAAAAGCCATAACCAGCTCAACCGTATCAAGGCTGTCTGCGCCAAGATCGTCGATGAAAGACGCTGTTTCTGTTACTTTATCTTCTTCAACACCAAGATGCTCTACTACGATCTTGCGTACGCGGTCTGCAACGTCGCTCATGTCAAATTCCTCATGTCTTTCTGGGCTTATGCCCGTTCTAATTTGGGCTGACGCCCGACTTATACTTTCCCCTTACGGGGTTTCACCGATCTGCGCCACAAACATCCGACGTGACGTCACATGCGCTTTTCGGCAAATCTGGGTGGCCTATAGCAGAGAATTCCGCTTTCGCAAACGGTTTCATACCCGCCCCTAGAGCATGGCCATCCCGCCGTTCACATGCAAGGTTGTCCCGGTCACATAAGCGGCTTCTTGGCTAGAAAGATACAAAACCGCCGCTGCGATCTCGTCTGCGTCGCCCATCCGGCCCGCGGGCACCTGTGTCAGAATGCCCGTTTTTTGATCATCTGTCAGCTTATCGGTCATCGCTGTGGTAATAAAACCGGGTGCCACGCAGTTCACGGTGATCCCGCGGCTCGCGACCTCATAGGCGATTGACTTCGACATGCCGACAACACCCGCTTTTGACGCGGCATAATTGGCCTGCCCCGGGTTCCCTGTCGCGCCGACAACGGATGAGATGTTCACAATGCGCCCCCAGCGAGATTTCATCATACCACGGATCACGCCTTTGCACAGACGCATAGTCGACGTCAGGTTCACATCAAGCACAGAAGACCATTCGTCGTCCGACATCCGCATAAAGATGTTGTCGCGGGTGATTCCTGCATTGTTGACCAAAATATCAACGGATCCCATCGCGTCCGCCGCCTGTTTGGGCAGGGCTGTCACGGCTTCTGCATCGCTCAGGTTACAGGGCAGTACATGGGCGCGCGCGCCTAGTTCTGCAGCCAAGGCTTCAAGCGGGGCAACCCGCGTGCCAGACAAAGCAACGGTTGCGCCAGCCGCATGCAATGTTTTTGCAATTGCGCCACCGATACCACCTGAAGCCCCTGTGATCAGGACATTCTTTCCGTTCAAATCAAACATTTCTTTTCCTTCACGCAGTCATTGCAGCGACCGCAGCGGTCACATTTTCGGGCGTCCCAACCGCTGTCGCCGTCAGGCTTCTGTCAACACGTTTCACCATGCCACACAGCGCTTTACCAGCACCAATTTCAAAGATTTCTGTGACACCCTGCGCAGCCATATAGCCCACGCTTTCGCGCCAACGCACAGAGCCGGTAACCTGATCCACCAAAAGCGCCCGAATTGAATCAGGATCAGTCGCACTGCTTGCGATCACATTGGCGACCAATGGCACAGCCGGGGCATTGATTGTTACGTCCGCCAATGCCTGCGCCATTTTTTCCGCGGCTGGTGCCATCAATGCACAGTGGAATGGCGCGCTCACCGGGAGCAAAAGCGCGCGCTTCGCGCCCTTTTCTTTGGCCAATACAGTCGCACGTTCAACAGCAGCCTTATGGCCAGATACCACTACCTGCCCCGGATCGTTATCGTTGGCGGCCTGACAAACTTCGCCTTGGGACGCTTCTGCGGCGATTGCGGCAACTGCATCAAAATCCAACCCAAGGATCGCCGCCATCGCGCCAACCCCCACAGGCACCGCCTCTTGCATGGCTGTGCCGCGCAAGCGCAACAGGCGCGCCGTATCCGCCACCGAAAAAGCCCCAGCGGCAGCAAGCGCTGAATATTCACCCAATGAATGCCCTGCGACGAATTGCGCGGCTGTGATCTCAACACCTTCGGCTTCAAGCGCACGCATGGCCGCCAGTGACGTTGCCATCAGTGCGGGCTGCGCATTTGCAGTCAGGGTCAAATCAGCGATATCGCCTTCCCAGATCATCCCCGACAGGTTTTCGCCCAAGGCATCGTCGACCTCGTCGAAAATCGCTTTCGCGGCCGGATAGGCATCGGCTAATGCCTTCCCCATCCCGATTGTCTGTGCCCCTTGGCCCGGAAATACGAATGCGCGCATGAGACCTCTCCATAATTCATTCCCATTGGCGGGTAGGCTTACCCTGCGGCGCGCGGACGCACAAGCAACCCGTCACATGATAGCAGATGCACATGGGATCATGCGTAGGCACACAGAATCCGCAGTTTGCGCGAATCTTTCTCCCTGCTAGCCTTCCCGGAACTACATTGAAGGGGGTTACGATGGCGGCAACAAATTCGCACAACGCTTATGGAGCTGTGAGCAAAGTCTTTCATTGGATAACCGCCTTGCTGATCATCACGGTGATCCCCCTTGGGCTGATTGCGGATCGGCTGGCGCTTGATGCATCATTAAAGGTGCCGCTGTTTTCCGCGCATAAGACGCTCGGCATCCTCATATTTATCGTGGCGCTATGCCGTATTCTTTGGGCGTTGACCCAAAAGAAACCCGGTGACCTGCACCCCGAACGGCGGGTGGAAACATCGATCGCGCATATCGTGCATTGGATGCTGTATATCGCTTTGGTAGTGATGCCCCTGTCTGGCTGGCTGCACCATGCGGCGACCACTGGATTCGCGCCTATTTGGCTGCCCATTGGCCAAGACTTACCCTTTATTCCAAAGGACGAATCTCTTGCCGAAGTGTTTGCCGGGCTGCATTGGGTCTGGAGCAAAGTCTTGGTGCTCTCGATCCTCTTGCATGTCGCAGGCGCGCTAAAACATCAGATCATCGACAAAGATGTCACCCTAAAACGGATGTGGTTCGGCAATGTCCAATTGCCTGACACGGGTGCCCCAGATCCGCAGCGCGCCGCCCCTTTCATCGCGGTTGCAATTTATCTGCTTGGCGCAGGTGGGGCTGCGATGGGCGGGCTTATGTCGCACGAGAGCCACAGCAATGGCGAGGCCCTGACAGAGGTCGCGTCAGAATGGGTCGTGACACAGGGCACGCTTGGGATCGGTATCACGCAGCTTGGCAATCCAGTTCAGGGACAATTTGACGAGTGGACCGCCGCGATTCAGTTCGATGAAAGCGCGACCGGCACGCTCGGCACAGTGACGACAACAATTGCGATTGGCTCGCTCAATCTGGGGTCGGTCAGCGGCCAAGCCATGGGTGCTGATTTCTTTGATGCCGATGTGTTCCCGACAGCGACATTTGATGCGGACATCACCGCTGATGGTCCAACATATTTGGCGACCGGCACCTTGACGATCAAAGACATCACCCTTCCCGTCAGCATGCCCTTTGCGTTGGACCTGCAGGGGGACACTGCGGAAATGGCTGGATCGCTGGCGCTTGATCGGCGTGACTTTGCGATTGGTCAAAGCATGGCGGACGAAAGCAATCTTGGCTTTGATGTCGCGGTCACAATCATGCTGACTGCGACACGCTAGACAAAAAGAAACCCGCGCCCTGAAAACAGGACGCGGGTTACATGGGTACAAAAAGGCGGGGTTTATTCCGCTTTCATTGCCTCGATAGAGAGCGTGACAGACACTTCGTCACTGACGTGCGGTGCAAAGGCACCAACACCAAAGTCTGAACGCAGCAATGTCGTTGTCGCGTCAAACCCGGCCCATGCTTTATTGGCCATCGGGTGTGTACCCACTTGGTTCAACGTCGCGTCAAGGACGACGGATTTTGTCACATCATTTAATGTCAGATCACCTATGATCAGGGCAGTGTTGTCACCAGTAACTTCGATACCTGTTGAGGTAAATGTCACCATTTCATCATCTGCAGCATCGAAAAAATCACCCGCCATGAAGTGATCAAAGCGGGCTTCCCAGCCCGTCAACATGCTGCGCACAGGAAATGAAACGTTGACGCTGGATGCAGCGGGGTCTTCTTGGTCAAAAGCGATCTCGCCTTCGAAACCCGAAAACATGCCCATCCCGGTCGAATAGCCAAGGTGATTATAGGTAAACACGATCTGGCTATGACTTGCGTCCAGAACATAGGTTTCAGGGGCGGCCAGTGCAGGTGCCGCAGCGGCCATAAGTAACGCAGTCGCGCAAAGAAGGTTTTTCATTGGTGGCTCCAGTTGAAGGTTTGATACCCACACAACTGACGGCGAATTGCCGCACAAAGCAATCCGGCAATTCTGAACAAATTGTGTTCAGCAATACACGCAAGCTATCCCTACGCAGCTACACCTGCGCCAACCATTAGGTCATGGGCCAACCTGTCACGCAGCGGGATAAGCTGCGCCTCGAGCCCTTCAGCCACGCTAACCTGTTTATCAGTATCGCGATATTGCAGTACCAAAAGCGACATTGGGTCAAGCCCATCAATGATATGCACGCCGCCAATTGTATCAAACCCGTAGGCCCCGACTGTGGTCGGCTTGCCTGCGCGGTTGCTGATCACCTGACGGATTTCACCAACGCTCGTGTCAACGTGAATCTCCGTTTGCGATCCACGGCTCGCGAACCACAGCAAATAAAATGCCGCTGCGGCAAATAGGACCGCGGCGACGATACGCATAACACCCACGCCCTCGCCTGAGAACAAAATAGGCGCCCCAACAATACTGACGGCGGCAATCATAAAGCATGCGCCGAAAAAATACGAAAACGACTGCGCCATCACGAGACCCATGGCTGGCGCGCGGCCAGATTGAATTTGATAGCCCCAAAACGTGTCTTCAACTGAAAATTGCGGTGATTTTGTCATTTGTCTCTGCCCGTCTTTGCGTTTTCTCACGAAGATAGCCGCGGTGACGCGACGTGAATACTGTTTTCACAAAATAAATAGAAAGTGATCAGGGCAAAAAAGCGGCCATCGCATGGCAGAACAGCAAAAATCCAAAAACAGACGGCAGCCCAAGAAAAACAGGGATATGCGGCTTGCATCATGGGCCCACCCCTGTATAAGGCCGCAACCTTTCTGTGGATATTGAACTGCGCAGTCTCTCGTGGATGGGGTGCAGAAAGGGTCACTGCCCCATACTTTGAAATGCGCTGATAAATGAATGGAGAACGCATGCCGCTATACGAGCATGTCATGATTGCGCGTCAGGATCTTTCCAACTCGCAAGCAGAAGCCCTTATCGAACACTTCGGTTCTGTTCTTGCTGACAACGACGGCAAGTTGCTGGAAAACGAATATTGGGGCGTCAAAACGATGGCCTATAAGATCAACAAAAACCGCAAGGGTCACTACGCCCTGCTGCGCACCGATGCGCCGGTTGCTGCGATCCAAGAAATGGAACGCCTGATGCGTCTGCATGATGATGTCATGCGTGTGCTGACAATCAAAGTCGACGCACATGAAGAAGGCCCATCTGTTCAGATGCAGAAACGCGAAGAACGTGGCGAACGCCGCGAGCGCCGCTAATCAGATCTTAGATAAGGACCACAATCATGGCTACTAAACCATTTTTCCGTCGTCGTAAGTCCGATCCGTTTGAAGGCGAAAACGCGCCAAAGATCGACTACAAAGACACTCGCCTTTTGCAGCGCTACATCTCTGAGCGCGGCAAAATCGTTCCAGCCCGTATCACAGCTGTTGGCGCCAAGAACCAGCGTAAGCTCGCCCAGGCGATCAAACGCGCGCGTTTCCTTGCCCTGCTGCCATACGCAGTAAAGTAAGGACACCGACACATGGATATCATTCTACTGGAGCGCGTGGCCAAACTGGGTCAGATGGGCGAAGTTGTTTCTGTTAAAGAAGGCTACGCACGTAACTTTTTGCTGCCACAAGGCAAAGCGCTGCGCGTAAACGCGGCCAACCTTGCGCGTTTCGAAGCTGAAAAAGCACAGCTTGAAACACGCAACCTTGAAAGCAAAAAAGAAGCAGAAGCGCTGGCTGAAAAGCTGGACGGCGAAACCTTCATCATCATTCGCTCTGCGTCTGATGCGGGTGCGCTTTACGGCTCTGTCACAACACGTGACGCTGCCGAAGTTGCAACTGAAGCTGGCTTTACTGTCGACAAGAAACAAGTCGTTCTGTCTGCAACAATCAAATACCTGGGGCTGCACGACGTCACCGTCAACCTGCACCCAGAAGTTGCTGCAACGATTTCACTGAACGTTGCACGTTCTGCCGAAGAAGCCGAGCTGCAAGCAGCCGGTAAATCTATCGCAGAACTGGCCGCCGAAGAAGAAGCAGCTGCTGAATTTGAAATTCAGGAACTGTTCGACGATATCGGTTCAGCCGCTGACGAATTCGGCGACGACGAAGAAGCACCAGCAGCAAGCGAAGACGACGCATAAGTCATCCCCGCTAATTTGCATTGAATTGGGCCGCTCCAGAAATGGGGCGGCCTTTTTCGTTTTGGCCGCCGCAGTATACACCCTTGTTACGAATCCTCTGCAGATGTCTACTGATCATACATCTAGAAATCCGGGGGATTATCTTATGACACTTCGTCTTAATCGTCGTCACTTTCTCGCAGGCTCTGCAGGGCTGATCGCGATGCATCCGTTTTCAGTCAATGCGGCCACGGGCCAAGCCCACTTGCGCTTGATGGAAACGACCGACCTGCATGTGCATGTTTTTCCATATGATTATTATGCCGATAAGGCTGTTGATACTGTCGGTCTCGCGCGGACCGCATCCATCATCGCAGGCGTGCGTGCAGAATCGACGAACTCACTCTTGCTCGACAACGGTGATTTCTTGCAAGGGAACCCGATGGGCGATTACATCGCCTATGAACGTGGCATGGCCGAAGGCGACATGCATCCGGTGATCACAGCAATGAACACATTGGGCTATGACGCGTCCACCTTGGGCAACCATGAATTCAACTACGGCGTACCCTTCTTGATGAAATCTGTCGCAGGCGCCGCCTTCCCCGTTGTTTCGGCCAACGTGGTCAAAGAAATGGGCGCAACCCCGACCGCCGACACAACATTGCTGCCCCCCTACACCATTCTGGAACGCACCTTGACCGATGGCACAGGCACGGCGCATCCGATTAAAATCGGGTTGATCGGGTTTGTACCGCCGCAAATCATGAACTGGGACCGTAAGCACCTTGAGGGCAACGTACAGGCCCGTGATATCGTCGCCACCGCCCGCGCCTATGTGCCCCAAATGAAAGAACAAGGGGCCGATATCATTGTCGCGCTTTGCCATTCAGGCATTGGTGCAGCGGACGAGACCGACGGGATGGAAAATGCAGCCATTCCATTGGCCGGCATCGACGGAATTGACGCGATCCTGACCGGGCATAGCCACCTTGTGTTCCCTTCATCCAATTATGATGATTGGGCGGGTGTCGATGTGGCAGCAGGCACCATCAACGGCAAACCCGGCGTCATGGGCGGGTTCTGGGGCAGCCATATGGGGCTAGTTGATCTCTTGTTAGAGCGCGACGGAAACGGTTGGCGTGTGCTTTCCCATACATCCGAGGCGCGGCCCATTTCGCGCCGCGAAGAAGACCGCAGCATCACCCCGCTTGCCGAAGATTTCACCCCCGTGATGGCGTCAATCCAAGACATCCACGACGAAACCCTCGCTTATGTGCGCACAGCCGTTGGCAAAACCGATGCGGCCCTGCACAGCTATTTTGCGTTGGTCGCGGATGATCCATCGGTGCAAATCGTTTCCAATGCGCAAACATGGTACATCAGCGAACAAATAGTCGGGACAGTTTACGAAGGGCTTCCCATTTTGTCTGCGGCAGCCCCATTCAAAGCAGGCGGTCGCGGTGGTCCAGAATATTTTACAGACGTCCCAGTCGGCGACGTAGCGATCAAGAACGTGGCAGACCTATATCTGTATCCAAATACAGTGCGCGCTGTGAAAATCCCTGGGGCGCAGGTGAAACTGTGGTTGGAACGCTCTGCGGGCATGTTCAATCAGATCACGCCGGGATCATCTGATGCGATCCTGCTAAACCCTGACTTCCCCAGCTACAACTTTGATGTGATGGATGGGGTCACATATGAAATTGATCTGTCGCAACCAGCGATGTTCGACCGCGAAGGTGTAGTGATCAATGCCGACACCAACCGGATTGTGAACCTTTCCTTCAATGGCGCCCCGATCGATCCGGCACAAGATTTCATCGTGGCAACGAACAACTACCGGGCCTCTGGTGGCGGTCATTTTCCCGGTGCAGACGGGTCAACGGTCGTGTTCGAAGGACCAGACACCAACCGCGATGTTATCGTGCGGTACATCGTCGACCAAGGCACCGTCAGCCCACGCGCCGATGCAAACTGGTCGTTTATGGCAATGCCCGCCACGACAGTCATGTTTGAATCTGGTCCTGCTGGCGAACAATACGCGGATAGTGTTGCGGGTATGGATATTAGCCCCGTAGGCAATAGCGACACAGGTTTCGCCCTGTTCCGCATCGCACTTTAAACAAAAAAGGCCCGGCGTCCATCACGGGTGCCGGGCCTTTCTATTCTATGCGACAGCCTTAGCGGTTATATGTTTCCATCGACAGACGCGCATTGCAGTATTCGCCGTCATAGGTGCCCGCCCAAATATCGATACGCCCGTCGACAGGGCGCGTCAAAACGATACGCGGGTCAAGGTTACCGTTGTCGTCATCGTCGTAATACCAGCCGCCAGTAGATGTGTTGATCAACAGGGCAGAATCGCATTCGCTGACCATGCTGATGACCAATTGATACCTAGCCATGCCTGAAACCTGGAATGAGAAATCAGGCCCGGTGGTAAAATACCCAGCACCAGTATCCGTTGCCGGGCGCACGTTCGAACAGTTCCAGATATAGTTTTCACCACCTGCAACCACGTCAAAAGTACGCTCTTGGTACATTTGCTTTCCTGTGGCTTGATAGGAGGCTGCAGGTGGCGCGTTATAATCTGGGCAGGCCATTGCCGCCCCAGACAGACAAAATGTTACAGCAGCGGCCAAAATAGAAGCTTTCATCAAAATCTCCAAGAAATAGCTATCTTTGCAGCCAGTAAAAACCCAACCAGCTCACGGTATCGTTACATTATTCTATCGAGCAGTCAAAAAAAAGACGCCCCAAAAGGGCGCCTTTTCGTAAACAGTTTGTTCTGAAATTTACTCTTCTTCGAGCTTCTCAACAGCGGCCTGCAAATCATCTTTGCTGACTTCTTTGTCTGTCACAGCGGCCTTTTCAAAGATGTGATCAACGACCTTATCTTCAAACATTGGCGCTTGAAGCTGCTGACGGAACTGCGCGTTTTGCTGCACGAACTCAAAGAACTGACGTTCTTGACCCGGGTATTGGCGGGCTTGGTTCATGATCGCTTGGGTCATTTCCTGATCTGTCACCTGAACTTCGGCCTTTTGACCGATATCAGCCAACAACAGGCCCAGTTTTACGCGGCGCTCTGCCAGTTTCTTGTGCTCGTCAGTGGCTTCGATCTCAGGGTGATCGTGGCCTTCGACCTCAGGGTTTTCTTCGTGCCACAACTGATGCGCAATTTGGTTTGCTTCGGCAGTGACCAGCGATTCCGGCAAGTCGAATGAAACAGCCGTATCCAAAGCATCCAGCAACGCGCGTTTTGCAACAGCACGTGACGCGCCAGTGTATTCTGCTTCGAGACGCTCTGTGATTTGAGTTTTCAAACCATCAAGATCTTCGGCACCAAATTTCTTCGCCAGCTCATCATCCAACTCAGGCGCTTTTGGCGCTTTCACTTCTTTGATGGTGCAGCTGAAGACAGCTTTCTTGCCCGCAAGATTTTCCGCTTGGTAATCTTCTGGGAAGGTCACTTCGATGTCTTTTTCTTCGCCAGCTTTGACCTTTAGCAGGCCGTCTTCGAAGCCGGGGATGAAAGAGTTGGAACCGATCACCAGCGGGTAATCTTCGGCTGCGCCACCTTCAAAGGCTTCGCCGTCAACTTTACCCACGAAATCAAGAACGACTTGGTCGTCTTTTTTCGCTTGGGTTTTCTTTGGCTCGTAAGAAACAGCCTGTGGAGACGCCGCAAGGTTGTCCAAGGCTTCTTTAATCGAATCTTCATCCGCTTTGACGACCATGCGCTCTAGCTTGATAGATGCAAAATCTGTGTCGGCAATGTCAGGCAGTTTTTCGTAGGAAACGTCAACAGCAACATCATCGCCTTCTTTCCAATCCGCATCAGCCATTTTCATTTCTGGCTGCGCCGCGGGACGGTCACCTGTTTCTTCAAGGTGCTTGCTCATCGCGCCGTCGATGGATTCTTGCATCGCTTCGCCCATGATACGCTGACCATACTGCTTGCGCAGAAGTGCCATAGGTACCTTGCCCTTACGAAAACCCTTCATTTCAACGGTTGGCTGCGCTTCTTTCAGCTTTTCTTCAACCTTCGCGTCGAGTTCAGCCGCCGTAACGGTGATCGCATAGCCGCGCTTGAGGCCTTCGTTCAGGGTCTCAGTGACGTTCATGTGCTGTCCTTCATAAAACTAATGGTGCGGGTGAAGGGACTCGAACCCCCACGCCTCGCGGCGCCAGAACCTAAATCTGGTGCGTCTACCAATTCCGCCACACCCGCATGATTATTAGGGGCAGTTTTCAAGGCCACCCCAAGGTTGGCCGCTTACTAGCAAAGCTATTACCGGGAAGCGAGAGGAAAAATGCGCTTTCTTGATACGATTTCGCAGAAACTTTGGATCAGGGCACATCTAATGCGCGTAGAACTGCTGGCAGCTGCTCTGGCAGGTCCTCTGCAATCAGCCCCGGCCCGAATTTCAACGCGCATTCTGTGTGCAACCATGCGCCAGTTTCGGCCGCCTGCATTGGGCGAAAACCGCGTGCTAAAAGCCCCGTGATGAACCCGGCTAAAACATCCCCCGATCCGGCGGTAGCCAACCACGGTGCGGCGCGCTCATACACCGATGCATTAATGCTGCACCGGCCTGTTGGATCAGCGATCACGGTATCCGGCCCCTTAAACAGAACCACACACCCTGCCCGCTTGGCCGCGTCACGCGTGGCATCCACCTTAGAATAGGCTGGGCCCTTGGTCCCCGGCGCGTTCAACTTGTCTGCAATATCCGGGAACAACCGCGCAAATTCGCCCGCATGGGGCGTCAGCACACATGCTTTATGCAGCTTTGCAAATAAAGCCGCGTCACGCGCAAGCAAGGTCAACGCATCCGCATCCAAAACCGCTGTACGTCCGCTTGCTAATATTGAGGCAACCAAAGCCGCCTCCCGCGCGCCCAGCCCCAATCCCGGCCCAACACAAAGCGCGTTGATGCGCGCATCCCCCAGAGCAACCTCTAACGCGGCGGCATCATTCACAGACGTCAACATCACAGCATTCAACTGCGCCGCATTCTCAACCAACGCCACCTCAGGACAGCCAACTGTCACAGCCCCCGCTCCAATCCGCAAAGCCCCCCGCGCCGCAAGCCGGGCAGCACCGCCCTTGCCGATACCGCCAGACAGGATGAATGCGTGGCCGTGCGAGTATTTGTGACCCTGTAACTTGTCGCTAAATGAAGGGGCATCAATCAATTTAAGGGAACGACTTGGGCTAAGTTGTGACAGACCTATATCAACAATTCGTAACGTTCCACACCACACCGCTCCTCCAATCGGCTCGGCTGACGGCTGTAGTACGTGGCAGATTTTGGGTCTATGGAAGGTAACCGTTAGGTTTGTTGGGAATGCACCCTCGAGATTGCGCCCACTATCACTACAAATGCCGCTTGGTGTGTCAACCGCGACATAGCGACGTACGCGCTCAGTGAAGACCCGAGGCATAAACGCATGCCAGGTTCTTTCGGTGTCGGCGGGCATCGAGCGCGTTAGCCCGATACCGAACAACGCGTCCACCACAAGCTCAAAGTCTCCTACATCTAACTCGTCTTCGATTTTGTGATCATCCCACCAGGCGCATTCACCAATCTCACACCACCGCTCATAATTTACCTTCGCATCCGGCGGCAGCCTCTCAGCATCGCCATACAAAAACACCTCAACATCCCAGCCCGCCTCAAACAACAATCGCGCAACAACGAACCCATCACCGCCATTATTGCCGGGCCCACATAAGACAACCGCCCTTTGCTTGCCCTTCTCATCATCTTGCAAAAAATACTCCGGGGGTTTGGGGGTTGGCCCCCATGACGGCGCCAGCTCTGGCCATTCTTCAAAAATGGCGGCCACAACGCCACGCCCGGCGCGCTCCATCAGTTCAAGCCCGGTGACGTCGCCAGAGGCAATCGCAGCAGCCTCAATGGCGCGCATTTGGGCGGCGGTCAAAACTTCGGTCATAGAATAGGCATCCAGTTTACATTTCGCATGAATTTCAGGACAGTTGCATAATTTTTAATCACTTAATATTCTTTACCCTCTTGCAACACACCTTATGGTTCGCCACGAATTGTCCCGATGCAACAGAAATGTTCTGACCACTATGAAACACCGTTAGGGGAGTCGCGGCCTATGAAAAAGATCGAAGCGATCATTAAACCATTCAAACTTGATGAAGTGAAAGAAGCGCTGCAAGAAGTCGGCGTGCAAGGTCTTTCCGTCGTCGAGGTCAAAGGCTTTGGCCGTCAAAAGGGTCATACAGAACTGTACCGCGGTGCAGAATATGTTGTGGACTTCTTGCCAAAGGTGAAAATCGAGATCGTCCTTGCCGACGATCAGGTTGATGCCGCTGTCGAAGCGATCGTTGGCGCCGCAAAAACCGACAAAATTGGTGATGGCAAGATTTTTGTCTCGCCGATTGAACAGGCAATTCGCATTCGCACCGGTGAAACCGGCGACGAAGCTCTCTAATACCACACTGCGGGCCTGCCCCGCGGACGTACACCTACCAAAAGACTCTTAGAAAGGTACCAAAATGGACAACAAAGATGTCATCAAGCTGATCAAAGATGAAGAGGCCGACTATGTCGATATCCGCTTCACTGATCCACGCGGGAAACTCCAGCACGTAACCGTTGTTTCTGATCTGGTTGACGAAGACTTCCTCGAAGAAGGCTTTATGTTCGACGGTTCATCCATCGCCGGTTGGAAATCTATCGATAAATCAGACATGAAACTGATGCCACAGGCAGGCAGCGCATATGTTGATCCGTTTTATGCGGAAAAAACAATCTGTATCCACTGCGATGTTGTCGAACCAGACACAATGGAAGCCTACGACCGCGACCCACGCGGTACCGCTGCCAAAGCCGAAGAATACCTGAAATCAACAGGCATCGGTGACGCGGCCTACTTTGGTCCAGAAGCTGAATTCTTTGTATTCGACGATGTGCGCTTCCAAGTGTCCATGAACAAAGTGTCCTACCAAGTTGACGCCATCGACGGCGCTTGGAACTCTGACACCGAATATGAAATGGGCAACACAGGTCACCGTCCGGGCATTAAGGGCGGCTATTTCCCTGTAAACCCAGTGGACGACGCACAAGAGATGCGCTCCGAAATGCTGTCCACCATGAAACGCATGGGCATGAAGGTTGACAAGCACCACCACGAAGTGGCGTCTTGCCAGCACGAATTGGGCCTGATTTTTGGCACGCTGACACATCAAGCTGACGAAATCCAAAAGTACAAATACGTTGTCCACAACGTCGCCCAAGCTTACGGTAAATCGGCGACATTCATGCCTAAGCCAATCGCTGGCGATAACGGCACGGGTATGCACGTAAACATGTCGATCTTCAAAGAGGGCAAGCCGCTCTTCGCTGGCGACAAATACGCGGATCTGTCCCAAGAAGCTCTGTACTTCATCGGTGGTATCCTTAAGCACGCCAAAGCGCTGAACGCGATCACTAACCCATCAACAAACAGCTACAAACGCCTGATCCCAGGTTTTGAAGCCCCCGTTCTGCGCGCCTACTCTGCGTCGAACCGGTCTGGTTGTGTGCGTATTCCTTGGGCGGAAAACCCCAAAGCAAAGCGCGTCGAAGCCCGTTTCCCTGATCCAGCAGCCAACCCATACCTGTGCTTCGCAGCACTTCTGATGGCTGGCCTTGACGGCATCAAAAACAAAATCGATCCCGGCCCCTCATCTGACAAAGATCTTTACGATCTGCCACCAGAAGAGCTCGCAGGTATCCCAACTGTTTGTGGCTCTTTGCGCGAAGCGCTCGAAGCCCTTGAAGCAGACCATGACTTCTTGATCCAAGGTGACGTGTTCACCAAAGACCAACTCGAAGGTTACATGGAACTGAAATGGGAAGAAGTGTACGCATACGAGCACACACCACACCCAATGGAATACAAGCTGTACTACAGCTGCTAATTTCTGCAGAATACGCGATTAGAAAAGGCACTGCTACGGCGGTGCCTTTTTCGTTGCGCTTTAGCCTGACAGATGCAGCGCAGCCAGAACCCCCATATGATCCGACCCCAACCGATCACGATAGGTCACACGCCCGCCGCCGGGTGCGGACACATAGTCAAGAAAAAGCGGCGCTCCGTACAAGTTATAGGTTGGACGTATTGGACGTGCCAATCGTGTCTGAGATACCTGCCGCAACTGGCGAACGGACGCCGCCCAAGGAAATATGTTAAAGTCGCCGCCCATCACAATGGCCCCCTCAAGCTGTGCAAGCAAATCCGAAGCGGACGTTGCCGAACGCGCGTGATCGTAAGGATAAGGCCATGGCAAATGCACGGACGCGACCCAGACAGCTTGCCGCTCCTTAACGATACGCGCCGCAGCGACACCTCGATGCGTTGAACATAGCGGCGTGCCCGCGAATGGTGTCTTTGACAGCACCGCGACGCCGCTCCAACCTGAAAACCGGCACAAATGTTGATATGGGTAGTCATTCGCCAACATACCTAGAATCGCCCCGTTTGTCCGCGATACTTCTTGTAACGTCACAACATCCGCCGCGCTTGCGCGAATGTCATCGGCCAGCGCGGGTAGATCAGAATTCCGGTAAAGCAGGTTCTTCGTATATAGCAGCAGTGGACCCTCTGCCCCCGACGCAACCAGCAGCGGCGCCGTCGTCCCCAGCGCAAGAGTAGCAGCCGCAACGCTAAAAATCCGCAAAACCCTCGGCATTTGAAATGCTAATCCCGCCGCACAGACAATGCCCAGAGGCATCCGAACCAATGCGAGACTATCCCCCAGCGGATGCACGTGCCCTCCAAATCCAAGCAAAATCCCGACACATAGCGCCAAAAGCGTCACTACGCCCAATCCCCGGCATATCTGTCTCATTGTAACCTCATTCACCTGATTGCGATTGCGACCCATTCCAATTGTTTTGATTGCAAAGGATGACCATATAATGTGCAGGGTTTGCGCAGGAACGAGGATTTGACGATGCACACAGAACGGATCACTTTTACGGGCCATGCAGGCGATACGCTGTCGGCGCGTTTGGATCTCCCCCAAGGGACACCGCGCGCGACAGCACTTTTTGCGCATTGTTTTACCTGTTCCAAAGACAGCATCGCGGCGCGGCGCATTTCCGCTCGGCTTGCGGCGACGGGGGTGGCCGTGCTGCGGTTCGACTTTACAGGGCTCGGCCAATCGGAAGGCGCGTTTGAGGACACCAGTTTTTCATCGAACGTATCAGATTTGATTGCGGCGGCTCAAACGCTTGCGGAACGCGGGCTCCCGCCCAGTTTGCTCATCGGCCATTCTCTAGGTGGCGCTGCGATCTTAAAGGCGGCGCGTGCGATCCCATCCGCCAAAGCCGTCGTGACCATCGGCGCTCCTTTTGACCCCGCGCATGTCACCCATCATTTTGCAGGGGCATTACCTGAAATTCAGGCGCAAGGCGCGGCACAAGTCTCGCTTGGCGGACGCCCCTTTACGATCGGTAAGGCCTTTGTGGATGATATCAGCACAGCGGAACTTGCCCCGGCAATTGCGCAGCTCCACACGGCCCTTTTGGTCCTACATGCGCCGCGCGACAGCATTGTCAGCATCGACAACGCTGCTGATATCTTCATGGCCGCGAAACACCCCAAAAGCTTTGTTACTTTGGACGATGCGGATCATCTGATTAGCAAACATCAAGATGCTGAATACGCCGCTGATGTGATCACCGCATGGTCAAAACGCTACCTGCCCGTCCCTGAAATCAAACAGCTGGATGCCACCCCCGAAGGGATCACCCGCGTCACCGAGGCCGCCCCCGACGGGTTCTTGCAAGATGTGCAAAGCGGCACGCATCACGCACTTGCCGACGAGCCAAAGAAATATGGCGGCACCGATAAAGGGTTCACACCCTACGGCTTTGTGGCGGCAGGGCTCGGGGCTTGCACATCCATGACGATCCGCATGTATGCCCGGCGTAAAAAATGGCCGCTGGACGGGGTGCGCGTCGATGTCAGCCACGCCAAAGAACACGCTGCAGATGCCGCAGAGCCGGGCGCGAAAATCGATCACTTTGATCGGCACATCACGCTCACCGGCGACCTGTCAGAGGATCAGCGCGCGCGCCTGCTTGAAATCGCAGACAAATGCCCGGTCCACCGCAGCCTTGAGCGCACCAATGTGATCACCACACAGCTCGCACCGCCCGCGTAAGGTGGATTTAAATCCACCTTACGGCTACCGCCTCCGAAACTGGACCTTCGCGAAAGTCTCCTTCGAACCTGTCGCTTATATAAGGAATTCATGAAAGCGTGTTTGCTCCACGTTCGAAATGTGGTTTGGTTTGTGGGAGCTTTGAGCATCCACGACCGACAAGGAAATTAAAAAATGGGCTTCTTTCATAGGTTAACTGGCTTACAGTGCCCTAACTGCAAAGCGCCTTTGCCTTTTTCGACGACTTCAACATTGCTTGGAGACGAGACAGTAAGCGTGCCACTTGGTACGATTAAGTGCGGTGAATGCGACAGAGAAATCAAAGCTAGAGGTAATCGGTGGGATCACGTAATTAGGTTGGGTGCAGTGTATATACTGCCTGCGTTCATTGTTTCTCAAATTTTAGGGACCGGTTTTGCGTTTGGGCTAAACTTAGTGTTGTTGCCGTTCGCTCTCAAATTTGTGGGGCTCGAACGAGCCTAGGTTGTGTCGTCTTGTGGCATTGTACTACGCTAACCATCCTAAGGTTGCTAAGCCTGTACAGTAGACTTCGAGCACGGTTCACAGAAAGTCGAAATCGTATCGGCACCCTATGCCGCGCCCGTTCGCTGAATACAGAGTTTACGCAATATCATCCCATAGATGCCGTTCGCGACACACTGCCCCTTGAGCCTTGGTCCCCTGCCCCTTATGACGCAGGGGAATATAGCTGCTCACCCCAAGAAAGGTGCCACCCATGATTCCACGCTATTCCCGCCCAGAAATGACCGCCATCTGGGACCCTGCCACAAAATTCAAAATCTGGTACGAGATCGAGGCCTATGCCTGCGACGCCCAAGCTGCGATCGGCGTGATCCCTGCCGAAAGCGCTGCCGCCGTTTGGAAAGCCAAGGACGTGGAATTTGATGTGGCCCGCATCGACGAAATCGAAGCCGTCACCAAGCACGACGTGATCGCGTTCCTGACGCATCTGGCCGAACATATCGGATCGACCGAAGCGCGCTTTGTGCACCAAGGCATGACATCTTCTGATGTTCTTGACACGACATTCAACGTGCAGCTTGTACGCGCCGCCGATCTGCTTTTGTCTGGCATGGATCGCGTTCTTACTGCGTTGAAAACCCGCGCCATTGAGCACAAAGAAACCGTCCGCATTGGCCGCAGCCACGGTATCCATGCAGAACCAACCACAATGGGGCTAACCTTTGCACGTTTCTACGCGGAAATGGACCGGGGCCGCGCGCGTCTGGTTGCCGCACGCGCGGAAATCGCAACGGGTGCTATTTCGGGCGCGGTCGGCACATTCGCCAATATTGACCCATCCGTCGAAGAACATGTGTGTGAAAAACTGGGCCTCTCCCCAGAGCCGATCAGCACACAAGTCATCCCGCGTGACCGCCACGCCATGTTCTTTGCCACGCTGGGCGTAATCGCATCATCCATTGAAAACATCGCAACCGAAGTGCGCCACATGCAACGCACCGAAGTCCTTGAAGCCGAAGAGTTTTTCTCAAAGGGCCAAAAGGGATCTTCCGCGATGCCACACAAACGCAACCCTGTTCTTACCGAAAACCTGACAGGGCTTGCCCGTTTGGTGCGCATGTCAGTTGTCCCAGCTATGGAAAACGTGGCCCTATGGCATGAACGCGACATCAGCCATTCGTCCGTGGAACGCGCAATTGGCCCCGACACAACGGTCACATTGGATTTCGCCCTGCACCGTTTAGCAGGCGTCATCGAAAAGCTGGTGATCTACCCAGACAACATGTTGGCCAACATGAACAAATTCCGTGGGCTCGTAATGTCACAGCGCGTCCTTCTTGCACTGACCCAAGCAGGTGTCAGCCGCGAAGATGCCTATAAGCTAGTGCAACGCAACGCGATGAAAGTCTGGGAGCAAGGCAAAGACTTCCAAACCGAGCTGTTAGGCGACGCAGATGTGCTTGCTGCGCTATCTGCCGATGAAATCAAAGAAAAATTCGACCTCGGCTATCACACCAAACACGTCGAAACGATCTTTAAGCGGGTCTTTGGCGACAGCTAAGCCTTTGCGGTCGGTTAGGAAATCATCCTTTCCGGCCGCAACAAATACCTAACTCACAGATGGCGCATGAACCGCGGCGACCGGCGCACCGCTTGTCGCCTTGGCTGGGCGCGCAACAACGGCTGCTTTTTGACGACGCGGTTTGGCTGGCATGCTCATCGCGACATAGCGGCGTTCATCGTGGCAATTCACATACGAGTCACCAATAAGCTCCACATCATAACCAAGTTGACGTAACGTTCTGGAAAATACCGGCGGGCACAGTGCGATAATCTCGGTCCCACCGTGCGCTTTTGTCTGTTTGACGACTCCATCCAGCACCAACCCCAAGCATTCTGCCCGCTCGGCTTGCGTTGTGACCTCATCGGAAATAACCACGCGCGTCGCTTCCCATACATCGGGTGTCACAGTTGAGATGTCGATAATATCTTCTGGAATACCAATCAATTTGCCCGCAACTGCATCGCCCAACATATAGGTATGTGAACCCCATTGAGCCGTCGTCGACATCGCTCGCATCCCGCCGATGACTTTACCGTCACGCAAAACCAGTGAATAATGTGCATTTGGGTTGTCATATTGATCCATCTCAACAGTGTCATCGTGTGGAATCTGCCAGCCAAGCTGGTCTACGAAGAATTGCTTGCGCAGCGCAAGAAATTCATAAAATGCTGTGCCGTACTGGTGAAGCTGCGCGAAACTGAACGAAATATTTTCCATGGTGTTTTCTCTCTACCGATAAGCGATCTAGTCGCCAAATTACATCTGCTAATTGTCACGAAGGCCGTGCCTATTTCAAATTAGCGTCAAATTTTATATAAGTAAGAAAAAAACGACAGGTAGTACTCAGATAAGCCCGTACTGGTTCGCAAGTGCCGCTGCTTGCGTGCCTGTTTTGGCACCCAATTTCAGCTTTGCATTTTTAAGACGCTGCTTCACGGCGCCCTCGCTCACACTCAACTCAAAGGCGATTTCCTTGAGCCGCTTGCCGTCCTTGACCATGCCCAATGCTTCAAGTTCTGCACGAGTCAAATTCGTTGGTGGGGCGGTCTCATTGTGCCGGCGGGCAAGCAGCGCCTTGAGCAATTTCGCCTCGAGATCGCTATACTCACGGTCCCCACGGGTAAAAGAAGCGAACGAACGTTGGGCATCTATGTTCCCATCAAAGACGGATACGGTGACTCCGAAACGCATTCCAAATGTCTTAGCCTGCGCAATAATACGCTTGGGGTCATCGAGCGGCAAATCGCTCCAGCGGCATATCCCGGTATTGCCGAATGCCCACCTAACAGCCGGATCAAAAAGCATAAACCTTTGGGTTGTGTAGTGATGCACCCACTCGGCAGGAAATGCATTCACCTCCTCCATCGGAAAGGCAAAGCCAATCCGAAGTGCGATATAATACCCAGACGGAGCAAGCTGCTCTATTTCGTCTGGCCCCATCAACGTCGACATTCTTATTCCCCGAGCCTCAAACTATTTTTTTAAGGTCTTGTTGCTGCACCACTGTTATCTGTAGAATGCTAAAATGCGGTACTTCGTATAGTAGTATTGCGATATTGTAGCCCTTGGCAACTGGAAAGCGAGTTAAATCATGTCGCAAACACAATATGAAATTAGCGAAGTTCTGGAAGAACTTGGTGAACTCGCGCCTGCTGGTTATGCACTCGGTTTTCATATCGCCTACACAACACCCAAATTTATGTTCCAAACATATCCAAAAGCATGGTTGGACTACTATTCGCAAAACGGTCTGGTCATGTCGGATCCAATGGTTGCATGGGGATTCGAAAATACTGGAAGCTGTCGCTGGTCAGAACTTGATGACCCTTCTGGTGTTCTAAAGAAAGCCTCAGAACATGGCATGCCATATGGCCTCGTTTGTGCTGTAAAATTTGATGATAGCATCAGTATTTGTGGCTGCGCACGCGCAGACCGGGAATTTTCCGACGCCGAAATCGAAATTATTCAAAGTAAAGTCAACTATTTACACAAATCGACAGCAGACCAAGCACATCTAACGCCAGAGACCATTCAGGACCTAAAAAACATGTCGATTTCGTTCACACACCCGGGATCGTAAGCTGGGTTTCTAACCTTTCATTTACCCCCACTCCATAGAGTGTGGGAATGAGTATGCATTTTGATACCCCTGCCGCTTCGGCACTAACCCGCCGACGTAAGGCCGCAATGATCGTTCAAATGATGATCAGCGACGGGGGCAACCTGTCGTTGTCTCAGCTACCCGAATCACTTCAAGAAGTTTTAACGAACGAGTTGGGCGCCATAAAACTGGTTGATCGTGATACGGTCGCGGATGTCGCGGCTGAATTCACCGCACAGCTCGACGCCATCGGTCTGTCGGCCCCGGGTTCGCGCGACGGGGCCATTGCAGCCCTGTCTGATCACCTCAGCCCCTCTTTGGCGGAACGGTTGCGCGCTCAGATGGAAAGCGTACGCAACGGTGATCATTGGCCCACGGTCGCCGAACTTTCGATTGAACGGCTGGTGGATATCATGACCCGCGAAAGCATCGAAATTTGCGCCATCGCCCTATCAAAACTACAGGTTGGCAAAGCAGCAGAGGTCTTAACGCAAACGCCGGGTGAACGGGCAAGGCGGATCACTTACGCAATGTCGCTGACATCTGAAATCTCGCCGGATGCCGTCCGCCGTATTGGCGCATCACTGGCCCAAGACTATGGGCAACCTGCAAAACCTGCGTTTGAAAAACCCCCCGTGCAACGATTGGGCGCGATCTTGAATTCGACCATCACGGACACGCGCGAAGATGTGCTGACCTCACTGGGCGAAACGGACCCTGATTTCGCAAGCGATGTCCGCAAAGCGATCTTTACATTTAAAGACATCGCGCCGCGCGTCAAACCCACCGATATCCCCAGCTGCATTCGTTCTGTCGATGCCGAAGTCTTGACGCGCGCCATTGCTGCCGGCCTTGCCGGGGATGCGCCGATCGTGGCCTCGGCCGAATTTATTCTTGGCAGCGTGTCACAACGTATGGCCGGACAAATGCGCGAAGACGCCGAAGAGATGGGGCGCATCAAAAAAGCAGATGCAGAGGCAGCGATGTCAGCCATCACCACGGCGATCCGCGAAATGGCGGAAAGCGGCGTTATTACCTTGATTGACCCGGACGAGGATGACGACGAGGATGAATAGCGCGTGGACAGGCCCTAGGGATTAGCCCTATTCTTGCCCGATGATTCCTCACGCGTTTATAGGCCGCAAATGACTCGGCGCAAATCCTCCCAAGGCACCAATGTCGATTGGGTCGCAGACCGTGTTCTGCGAGGGTTGATCGGTACGTTGCTGCGACTGCCCTATGAAACACGGGTGCCTGCGATGGGGCGCGCGCTAAGCGGTGCAATCGCCCCGCTCGCGGGATACCGTAAACGTGCAGAAGCAAACCTTGCGATGATTTACCCCGAAATGACGGTCAGTCAGCGCCAACAGATTGCACGAGATTGCTGCGACAATTTTGGGCGCACGCTGATCGAAAACTATGCATGGAAAGAGTTTTCCGATCGTTTGGCGGGAACAACACCCACTGGAGCGGGCTTGGCAGCGGTTGAAAAGGCCGCATCCGATCAACGCCCAGTGATGTTTGTCACCGCCCATTATGGCAACCACGAAGCCCCGCGTCAGGTACTAACCAACATGGGCTACACGATTGGCGGGCTTTACCGTCCGATGCTAAACCCCTATTTTAACTCCCATTACGCGAAAACCATGACCTCATGGGGCGGGCCCGTTTTCGAACAAGGGCGGCGCGGCACGATGGGGTTCGCGCGGCACCTGAAATCCGGCGGAATGGGAACTTTGCTGTTTGACGTTTCAGCCAAAGGGATCAGCCTGCCGTTTCTGGGGCACCCCGCACATACGGCCACCTCGGCCGCTGATATTGCGCTGCGTATGAACGCAGTCGTTATCCCCTATTTCGGCATTCGCCAACCCGACGGGCTTTCTTTCGCGGTTGAGGTCGAAGCCCCGATCACCCTTGCAAGCCCCGAACAAATGATGACGGAAATGACCGCACGGCTAGAGGCGCAGATCGCACGAGATCCGGCACAATGGTTTTGGGTGCATCGGCGTTGGAAAGCGCGTGGGAAATCCTAGCGCAGCTGCGCTGCACCCACGATCGGCCCATACCCGGCCCGCTGAACCAACACTGCGACCGGATCGTCGCCTGGGGCTGCCGCACGAATGGTCATCACGCCCGCCCCGTCCCATTCCGCGACCTGATCAAAATCCGTCACGATATTTGAATAGGTCAATTGTCTACCCGCGTTTTCGCCCCGACGAATATCGACACTTGCCTGCGGCGTATATCGCACGATTTCAAAGACATAATCGCCCTCTTGACTGGCCGTCGCAGAAATTTCGATATAATCATCAGCCCGCGTGAGCGTCACAGAAACCGGATACTCTTTCTGACTATGCGCTTGTATGAGATCCATCACCTGCATCGGCCGCGACCCTATCACGTGGTCTACGCCGCCAACAATCATTTGAGGGGTATAGACAGTGGCGGCATGTGCAGCGCGCGCATACGCATGTTGGCGCGCGGTGTATTCGGGGTTTGCAAAGCTATCAGCCCAGCCAATGTAATCCCAATAATCAACATGCAACGCTAATGCGATGACATCGCTACGCTTAGCCAAATCATGAAGCAATGCATCAGCTGGCGGGCAAGATGAACAGCCCTGCGACGTGTAGAGTTCAATGACAACGGGTTCCGCCTGCGCAGCAATTGGTGCTGCCAACATGAATCCACAAACCGCAATTCCCGATAAAGTTCTAAACATTCTACATCCCGATACTATCTGCAATTTGGTGTAGCCCGGCCCGGCTGTAATGACCAATCAATGAATTGCGAACAGTTTGTTATGTATGTTTCAGTTGCAACAACCGAAAAACGCTATGGTTGTATACGCCTAAAAATCACCGCTGCCCCCCTCTTGATCGCAGCACACCATGATGCATAAATCATCTTCATAGCCTTACACAGCTTCCGCCATGAAAGGGATAGCCATGACGATCACAGTCGGCGCAGATACAGCCAAAACCCGTAAAACCCTTACCGTTGGGGATCAATCCGTTGCTTATTACTCAATTCCAGCGGCACAAGCCGCGGGTTTAGGCGATTTTTCGAAACTTCCGGCGGCGTTGAAAGTCGTGCTCGAAAACCTGCTACGTTTTGAAGACGGTGGGTTTTCTGTATCCGTCGATGACATCAAAGCGTTTTCTGAATGGGCCGACAATGGCGGGAAAAACCCGCGTGAAATCGCCTACCGCCCTGCCCGTGTCCTGATGCAAGATTTCACGGGCGTGCCCGCTGTTGTTGATCTTGCCGCGATGCGCGATGGAATTGTGGCACTTGGGGGGGACGCCCAGCAGATTAACCCGCTCAACCCTGTGGATTTGGTCATTGATCACTCTGTTATGATTGATGAATTTGGCAACCCACGTGCGTTTCAAATGAACGTCGACCGCGAATATGAACGCAATATGGAACGGTATCAGTTCCTGAAATGGGGTCAAAGCGCGTTTAGCAACTTTCGCGTGGTGCCGCCGGGCACAGGGATCTGTCACCAAGTTAACCTTGAATACCTGGCGCAGACGGTTTGGACAGATACCGACCAAGACGGCGTCGAAGTCGCCTATCCAGATACGCTTGTCGGGACAGATTCGCACACGACTATGGTCAACGGCCTTGCCGTTCTAGGTTGGGGCGTCGGCGGGATCGAAGCCGAGGCGGCCATGCTTGGTCAGCCGGTTTCAATGCTGATCCCAGAAGTCGTCGGTTTTGAGCTGACCGGCGAGATGGTCGAAGGCACCACGGGCACCGATTTGGTTCTCAAGGTCGTGGAAATGTTGCGTGAACTGGGCGTCGTTGGCAAATTCGTTGAATTCTTCGGCGAGGGTCTGGACCGTTTGCCGTTGGCGGATCGCGCGACTATCGCCAATATGGCGCCTGAATATGGCGCGACATGTGGCTTTTTCCCAATCGATAGTGAAACGCTGCGTTACCTGCGCAACACTGGGCGCGACGAAGACCGGATCGCCTTGGTCGAAGCTTACGCCAAAGAAAACGGATTTTGGCGCGATGCGGATTATAGCCCGATCTACACAGATAAATTGCATCTCGATATGGGGACAATCGTTCCTGCGATTTCCGGCCCGAAACGGCCGCAGGATTACGTCGCCCTGACTGACGCAAAAACGGCTTTCCAAAAAGAAATGGCAGAAACCTTTCAGCGCCCGATGGACAAAGAGGTCGCTGTCGCAGGTGAAGATTATACGCTTTCATCTGGCGACGTTGTGATTGCGTCAATCACATCTTGCACCAATACATCCAACCCATATGTCATGATTGGCGCGGGGCTGGTCGCTCGTAAGGCCGCAGCACTTGGGCTTGACCGTAAGCCATGGGTCAAGACATCGCTCGCCCCCGGCAGCCAAGTTGTGTCTGAATACCTAGAGGCCGCAGGCCTGCAAGAGGATCTTGATAAAATTGGCTTTAACCTTGTCGGATATGGCTGCACGACCTGTATCGGCAACTCTGGCCCGATCCAAAAAGAACTGTCGGATGCCATCGCGACAGGCGATCTGGTCGCGACATCTGTGCTGTCAGGCAACCGGAACTTTGAAGGGCGCATTTCGCCAGACGTACGCGCCAACTATCTGGCGTCACCGCCGCTTGTCGTCGCCTATGCATTGGCAGGCACAATGGATATCGACCTGGCCAAAGACCCCATCGCGCAAGACAAAAACGGCAATGATGTTTACCTCAAAGATATCTGGCCCAGCTCAGCCGAAATCAACGAGATTGTCGAAAAAACAGTCACTCGCGAAGCCTTTATCAGCAAATACGCGGACGTCTTCAAAGGCGACGATAAATGGCAGGCCGTGGAAACAACCGGGTCAGAGACCTACGATTGGCCCGCTGCTTCAACCTATGTGCAAAACCCGCCCTATTTCCAAGGCATGTCTAAGGACGCAGGCAAGATCGCCGATGTTGAAAACGCCAAAGTGCTCGCGGTGTTGGGTGATATGGTCACGACCGACCACATCAGCCCCGCCGGATCGTTCAAAGACACCACCCCTGCAGGGCAATATCTGATCGACCGTCAGGTGCCTGTGCGTGAATTCAACTCTTACGGCTCGCGTCGGGGCAACCACGAAGTCATGATGCGCGGCACATTTGCTAATATTCGCATCAAAAACGAAATGCTCGACGGCGTTGAAGGCGGCTACACAAAAGGGCCCGACGGCGCGCAAACCTCTATCTTTGATGCCGCAATGGCGCATCAGGCGACTGGCACACCGCTCGTGATCTTTGGGGGTGAACAGTATGGCGCGGGGTCGTCCCGTGATTGGGCGGCAAAAGGTACATCGTTGCTCGGCGTGAAGGCTGTGATTTGCGAAAGCTTTGAACGCATTCACCGGTCGAACCTTGTTGGCATGGGCGTCGTACCTTTTGAATTCACCGGCGGCGACACCCGCAAAACACTGGGTCTGACCGGCGAAGAAACCGTCACTATCACGGGCCTTGATACAGTTAAACCGCTGCAAGAATTGACCGCCAACATCACAATGGCCGACGGTTCAACCAAAGACATCACCGTCAAATGCCGGATCGATACGGCGGTCGAAATTGAGTACGTCGAAAACGGCGGCGTGTTGCACTATGTGCTGCGCAACTTGGCGAAAGCGACGTAACCACGCACAAAAGCGGGTGTGGTTTCTTGCTTGCCATGCAGCCACGACCGGTAACGCCAGAACCGAATGGTGGGCAGCAGAGCGCCCGCCCGTTGGGGCGGTTCGGGCGCTACCCGGCCTATCGTCCGGGTGGGACGTTCCAAATGGAGATCAGGAAGTCTACTCCACCGCGTCCATCAACGCCGGCAAAAACCGCTGCTCATAATCTGACCCGACCAGCGGCCCGACAAAGCGGAACAAAACCGTTCCATCCCCATCGACGATGAAGGTTTCCGGCGGCGCGGTGACGCCCCAGTCAATTGCGATCCGGCCCCGCAGGTCAAACCCTGTGGCGAAAAACGGGTCTTCGTAATCGGTCAGATATGTCGACGCGTGATCCTGTTGGTCGCGAAAATTGACGCCTGCGATACGGTAGCCTTCTTCGGCCAGTTCTAGCAGTTTTGGGTGCTCAGCACGGCACGGTGGGCACCAGCTGGCCCAGAAATTCACGATTGTGATCTCACCAGCCCGCAGGTCCGCATCGGTGAGTTGCGTGGTGCCTGATACCGCCTCCAATGGGACGGCAGGCGCTTGCTGCCCGATGAAAGTCGATGGCAACTCGTCAGAATTCCCCTGCATCATGCTGACGGCAAACATACCCGCAAGCCCCGCAAAGATGACCGGCGGTAAAATTACAAGCGGCGATATTTTAGCCATTGTTTTCAATCCGTTCCAATGCGGTGCGCATACGCACGGACCGCCGCCAGCTCAGCAGGATCAGCACGGCCAACAGCCCAAGGCTCACCCCGTAGGCGGCCAAGACTTCAACAGCATATTTTCCTAAATCAGGCACGACGCGCCCTCGCTTCTAGGGCCCGGATGCGTCGGGCGCGGATTTCGGTACGGGTGCGCATCAGCACGAGACCAACGAACAATAGCACAAACCCCACGATACAGATCACCAGCGGTTGCCAGAACACATCAGACACGTGTTCTTCGGCATCTAGCGACAGCGACGCGCCTTGGTGCAGCCCTTGGTTCCAGAAATTCACCGCATAGCGCGACAGGATGGCAAAGACCGATCCCACCATGCACAGCACAGAGGTCAAATCGGCGGCGGTGTCGGGATCCTCGATCGCTTCCCACATGGCGATATAGCCAAGGTAGAACAGGAATAGGATCAAAAATGACGTCAATCGCGGGTCCCACGCCCAATAGGTGCCCCACATCGGTTGTCCCCAAATCGCGCCTGTCAGCAATCCGATTAATGTCATCGTCAGTCCAATTGGCGCGGCGGCGCGCGCGGCAAGTGCGGAAACGTGATGGCGTCGCACGACCCAAATCAGCGAGGCAGCAAGCATCATGAACCAAGTGCCTGTTGCCATCGTCGCAGCCGGCACATGCAGGTAGATGATTTTGACTGTTGATCCTTGCCGGAAATCGTCAGGCGTAAAGAAGAACCCCCAAATCAGCCCAATTGTCAGGCACAGCGCAGCCGCCCCAAAAACATATGGAAGAACGGGTGCGGTCCAGCCCATAAATTTCTTCGGATTTGCATATTCCCAAAACGACATACTATTTACCTACCCTGCCCCATGCGCGCCTTCAACGCAGATTCATGCGTAATGTGGCCGCAGTCGCAAATGGCAGCAACGCAAAGCATCCAGCGGTGATCGTGCCCAGTAAGATCAGCGCGCCTGTCGCGTCCAGCCCGTCAGCGCCGCGCCGCACGGCTTCTGCCCCGAATATCAACGTGGGCACATATAATGGCAAGACAAGCAGCGACAAAAGCAAACCACCACGCCGCAGCCCCACCGTCAGCGCTGCACCAAAGGTGCCGATCATCGACAGCGCGGGCGTCCCCAAAAGGAGCGAAAGCAGAAGATAGCTGTAAGCCTCTGGCGCCAGCGACAACAAGAACCCAAGCGCAGGTGCCACGAGCGTCAACGGCAGTCCGGTTGTGATCCAATGCGCGAGCGCCTTCATCAACGCCGCCCCTTCAAGCGGTAGTGGTGAGGTTGCCAAGAGCCCGAGCGATCCATCCTCAAAGTCGAGCGCGAATATCCGGTCGAGCGACAAAAGCGCCGCCAGCAATGACGCAACCCACAATATCCCCGGCGCGATGCGTGTCAGCAAATCCACCTGCGGCCCAACCCCAAACGGGACCAGAATGATAACAATCAGAAAAAACGCGAGCCCCAGCCCAAATCCGCCGCCCGCGCGCACCGCTAGCCGTAAGTCGCGCAGCAGCAAAGCGATCACAAGAAAGCCTCGTCTGCGCCACCGCCGAAATTCAGGTCAGCCTTGAACGGGGTCAAATCAAGCTCGGGCGCATCAATCCCCAGATCGATATGTGTGGCGATCACTGCGATGCCGCCGCCCGCAAGATGGGTATCTTGCAGCCATTTCGCAAAAAGCTTGACTGAAAACCCATCCAACGACACCGTTGGTTCATCCAAAAACAGAATTTTGCGCCCAATCACGCCCAGCCGCGCCAGCCCAAGACGCCGCTTTTGCCCTGCGGACAATGTGCCTGCGATACGGTCCTGCAAATCGGCCAGATCGAAGGCCTCCCAGATCGTATCAGGCACGGGATTGCCATAGACATCAGCCCAGAATTTTAGGTTTTCGGTCACGCTGAGCGCTGTTTTGATCCCATCGGCATGGCTTGCATAGGCCAGATCATCCACGTCTGCGTCAACATCGCCTGCCAAGGCGGGTTGCAACCCTGCGAGCGTGCGCAGCAATGTCGTTTTGCCGATCCCATTGGGGCCGCGCAGGACCAGCGCCTGGCCTGCGATCACCTCAAAGCTCACATCGCTGAGCACTGGAATCCCACCGCGTGCGCAGGTCACATTTGTGACGCGCAACATCATACGGGGATCAGGGCGACAGCGATGCGGCGCCCTTCGGACAAAAGCACATTGTAAGTGCGGCAAGCGGCAGGTGACGCCATGGCCTCTACCCCGATCCCAGCGTCTTCAAGTGCGGTGCGAAAATCGGTTGGCAGATGTGCAATCTCGGCCCCTGTGCCGACAAAGAGCACGTCCAATGTATCAGCCTGCGCAATCAATGTGGCGGTGTCGTCATAGCCGCCCCAAGGCTGAACACCCGTTGCAAAGGCCGCAATCGGGCCATCAAACCGGGTGCCCCCTATGCGAAAGAAACCAGCGCCATAGCCGTCGACCGGGGCCGCGTTATCATAGCTGATTTCATTTAGGCGCATGGGCGATCCTTAGTTATCGATATGGGCGTAACGAGTGCCCGCGCTTGGGTCTTTCTTAGACCAATCGCGTTTGACGCCCAAGATCAGCAAGACTGTCGAAGCCACAAAGATCGATGAATAGGTGCCAATCACAACGCCCCAGATCATCGCAAAGACAAAGCCGCGGATCACGTCCCCGCCCAGCACGTAGAGCGAAACCAGCGCGAGCAGTGTTGTCACCGATGTCATCAATGTCCGCGCCAGTGTCTCGTTGATTGACAAGTTCAGCACCTCTTTGAGGTCCTTTTGCTTATATTTACGCAGGTTTTCACGCACCCGGTCAAACACAATCACGGTATCGTTGATCGAATAGCCAACAATGGTCAGTAGTGCCGCGATAATCGCGAGATCAAATTTGATCTGCAATTCCGAGAAGATCCCGATGGTCAGCAAAACATCATGCACCAATGCCAAAACCGCACCGACTGCAAACTGCCATTCGAACCGCATCCAAATATACAAAAGGATCGCCGCCACGGCCAAGGTCACGGCCAAGATCGCCGTGTTGATCAATTCGCCTGATACTTTGGGACCAACGGATTCGATGGAAGGGAAGCTAATGTTGTCAAAGGAACGCTTTACAGAAACGACAGTTCCCGCTGATTTCACTGCAAGCTCGACACCATCAACTTGGTCAAGAGTTGTTCCATTGGGCATAGCAATAACAAGCCCTGTCGGTTGGACAGTTACCTCTGCAGAAGCCAGTTCGGCTTGCGCGGCAGTAGTCATAACCTCTAGAAGCGAACTGTCCGCCTCAACCGTCAATAGCGTTTGGCTGCTAAGCATAGCACCTAGCGCAAATTGAACTGCCTGAATTGTTTCCGAAGCAATCCGCTCATCGCCCTCTTGGGCTTGAATGCGGACCATTGCGACGTGTTGATTGTCGTCAAAACTTGGGTCGTTGACTTCGGCAATTGACACATCGCCAAGGCCAAGCGGTTCAAGCGCCGACCGGTAGGCGGCGACGTCAACGGATACTTCGGATTGGGTGCGGATGCTTGTCCCACCTTGGAAATCGATCCCAAAGGCCAGCCCTTGGATCAGGAATGACCCCAAGGCAACGACCATCATGACCAACGAGATACCCAGCCAAATCCGGGCCTTGCTAAAGAAATCGATGTTGATGTTTTCGCGAACGAGTTTCAGGCGCATGTTAAACCTCGATTGTCTTAGGACGGGCACGCGCGAAGTAAATCGCGATCAGCGAGCGGGTCACAAAAATGGCCGTAAAGACCGATGTCAAAATGCCAAAGCCAAGCGTCACAGCAAAGCCAGACACCGGACCAGAGCCGAAGACGAACAAGATCACGGCAGTCATGAACGTGGTGATGTTCGCGTCAACGATGGATGACAACGCTTTTTCATAGCCCAGTTCAACCGCGCGTGCGGCCCCTTTGGCCGATTTCAATTCTTCGCGGATCCGTTCAAAGATGATCACATTGGCATCCACGGCCATCCCGATGGTCAGCACGATCCCTGCAATCCCCGGCAGGGTCAGCGTGGCCCCAATGATCGACAGCAGGCCGAAAATCAGCCCAACGTTGATAATCAACGCGATATTGGCGAAGACACCGAACAGACCATAGCTCAGCACCATAAACACAAGGATCGCGATGCCTGCGACGATACAAGCCACCTTACCGGCATCGATGCTGTCTTGGCCCAACTCGGGGCCAACTGTACGCTCTTCAAGCACAGTTAAATCCGCAGGCAAGGCCCCCGCACGTAGCAAAATCGCAAGGTTCGTAGCCTCTTCAACCGAGAAACTACCCGAAATTATCCCAGAGCCGCCCGGAATATGGCTGTTGATGCGCGGCGCAGAAATCACTTCGCCATCCAGCACAATCGCGAAAAGCGATCCGATGTTTTCTAGCGTGTAATCCCCAAAATCGCGGGCCGCTGATGTGTTAAACCGAAATGCCACTGCAGGTGCACCGTTTTGGTCAAAATCAAGCTGCGCATTTTCAAGATCTTCGCCTGTCACAACCGAACGCTTTTCAAGGATATAGAACACCCCTTCATTTTCCGCATCTGGTGCAAGAATATTGCCCGTGCCCGGCGATTGCCCTGGATCGGTCGTGCTGCCTAGAACAGCGTTAAACGTCAGCTGTGCGGTGGTCCCAATCAGATCGATCACCTCTTGCGCCGACCCCACGCCCGGCACTTGGATCAGTACGCGGTCGCTACCTTGGCGTTGAATAGTGGGTTCGCGTGTACCAGATTCGTCGATCCGGCGGCGCACGATCTCAAGCGTTTGCGCCATCGTGCGGTCATTCATCGCGGCGATTTCTGCTGCGCTCAGCTTTACTGTCAGCACAGGACCATTGATGGACACATCCAAGTTGCTACCAGCAGCGCCCGTCAGCGATGTGACGGGTTGGCCCAAGCCACGTACGATTTCAAGTGCGCGTGCGGCGCCCGCTTGTTGCGAAATGCGTACGCGCAATTCATCAGCGGGACTATCATCGCGGGTTACAAAGCCGATAGTATCGCGTTCGGCTGCCAGCGCGTCACGCACGTTTGGCCAGAACCCTTCAAGGTACGTGGCTTGCACATCGGCAAGCTGCACCTCGACCAGCAAATGCGCACCGCCGCGCAGATCAAGCCCGAGGTTCACAAGACCCGAGGGCAAGAAACCCGGCCATTGCGCCGCATCAGCGGCAAGCGCGTCATTGGACTGCCCACCTTCGATGATCGCAACCGCGTCATTATGTGTTTCAACCCGCGTGTAAAACGCATTTGGCATTGCAAACAGCAAGCCCAGAACCACAGTGCCCCAAATCAGGAACTGTTTGGTAAAGGAAAAATTCAGCATGACGCGGCCCTTCGGCGGTTAGGATTTCGCCGGTTCGGTTTTGTTCAAAACAGTTGTGATCGTAGAGGTCACAATGCGGACATTCACGCCCGCCGCAATTTCGACTTCAACTTCGTTGTCGTCTTTGACCTTCACAATTTTGCCCTTCACGCCGCCTTGGGTCACGATCTGGTCGCCACGGCGCAGCGCTTCAAGCATCGCTTGGTGTTCTTTCATCTTGCGTTGCTGCGGACGGATAAGCAGAAAATACATGATCCCAAAGATCAGCGTGAGCATTAACAGGTCGGCAGGTCTCATATCGTAATCCTTTAATTCGCAGGGGCCATAGGGCCCTAAAGTCGCGGCACGTTACTGGCGAGATAAGCAATTAGCAACCAGATGCAAGGCTATATCAGGCGCGACACCGCGATTTGAAAGCTTATCAAGCGGCCGCCGACAATTACGGGTTCACTTGCCGCGCGCGATGAGGCATATCACGCGCACGATAAACACCCAATAAAGGACCGATGCTATGCATGATATCCGCGCCATCCGTGACAACCCCGCTGCTTTTGACGCAGCTCTGTCTCGTCGTGGGATGTCACCTGCGTCGTCCGATATTTTGGCAATCGATGAGGCCCGCCGCGCCAAAATTTTGGCCGCTGAGACCGCACAGGCCGAAGCCAATAAAGCCGCCAAAGAAGTGGGCGCTGCCAAAGGCCGCGGTGACGAAGATGAATTCCAGCGCCTGCGCGCGCTTGTCGGCGAAAAGAAAGCCGAAATCGCCGCCCTCAACGACGAAGCCAAAGCCCAAGATGTCGCTCTCACTGATCTGCTGATGGCGATTCCGAACCTGCCCGACCCGTCAATCCCCGACGGCGCGGACGAAGAAGATAACGTCGAGATTAACCGCGCGGGCAGCCCACGTAATTTTGCCTTCACGCCTGTTGAACACTATGACATCCCCGGCATCCGCCCGGGTATGGATTTTGAAACGGCGGCCAAACTATCTGGCAGCCGCTTTGTGCTGTTGTCAGGGGCCGTTGCCCGGCTGCACCGCGCATTGGCGCAATTCATGCTCGACACACATGTTGACGAACACGGGCTAACCGAAGCCATCACCCCCGTGCTTGTGCGCGAAGAAATGATGTATGGCACCGGGCAATTGCCGAAATTCGGCGATGACAGCTACCAGACCACCAACGGCTGGTGGCTGATCCCAACGGCTGAGGTCACGCTGACAAATATCGTCAATGGGCTGACAGTCGATGAATCCTATCTTCCCCGCCGCTATGTCGCGCACACACAGTGTTTCCGATCAGAAGCCGGGTCTGCGGGGCGTGACACATCTGGCATGTTGCGCCAGCACCAGTTCGAAAAGGTCGAAATGGTCAGCGTGACCAAGCCAGAAGACAGCGCCGCAGAGCATGACGCAATGACCAAACGCGCCGAGGCGATTTTGGACAAGCTAGACATCCCTTACCGCACGGTTGTCCTGTGCACCGGTGATCTGGGCGCAGGGATGCGCAAAACACACGACATCGAAGTCTGGCTGCCCGGCCAAAACGCCTACCGCGAGATCGCGTCGATCTCGGTCGCTGGCGATTACCAAGCCCGCCGGATGAACGCACGGTTCAAACCGACAGGCGGCGGCAAACCCGAATATCTGCATACGCTGAACGGGTCAGGTCTAGCCGTCGGGCGTTGCCTGATCGCCGTGGTCGAAAACGGCCAGCAAGAAGACGGATCAGTTGATCTGCCCGCCGTGTTGCACCCCTACCTGCGCGGCAAAACAAAAATCACTGCTGACGGTCAATTGGCCTAAGCAGGTGGGAGCAGATCATCTTTGGTGATCTGCTCTTGCAGATGTAGCATGACGTTTTCAAGCGTCTTGGGCTGATAATCCTTGTCACAAGCGATACGGTCGCGGGCCACCTTGCTGATATCCGCAACGCGGCCTGGCCCTCTGCGGTCCGTTTTTGCGAGCATCATCAAACGGGTCATTACGTTCAGCTTGCTTTTATTCACCAAATGCTCGCGAATATTTTGCCCGTCACGCACCTCTTGCAGAACACGCTGATCCATCTCAAGCCCAACCCGCTCTGCCCCCTTAGCGACCCAATCGCATGAAAACGATGACAGCCCCACGCGGTCCCCACCACCGCCAACCGATCCGTGATCGCCTGGAAACCATTCCTGCCGGTAGGCCCAGTCGTCACGCGTCTGTGGGTCTAACGCAGCATCACTTTCCAACCCAAGGACACGCAAATTCATGGCGTCGAGCTTTTCAGACCAAAGCGCAGGCGGGAAGGTTTTACGGTGTTCATCAATCGAAACAGCGTGGCGCGCCGACGTCACCATGCTGCTCAGATGCTGATCATGGAATTCATGGCGTTTATTGAACAGCTTTGCCGACACCCAATGCCCCGGGACCCCCAAGGCACCAACCGTATCCCAAACCCCCAGATAGTTCACAGCAAGGTTCACACATAGGCCCGGCCGCGTTTTGAGCCGCCATTGCCATTCTTTTTCGCTTGTTGCGGTAAACGGGGCAAAATCAGACCGGAACAAGAAGCTTTCTGGGTCATCGGGATGCGTGTTGTCGCCGCGCGACCGATAGCGGGCCATTGCCTCTCCCAGACGGTGCACATGTTTGCGTGGTGGAATACCGCAAGATCGGATCAACCCGGCCAGCGAGCGCGCAGTATAAGCGCCCCGCGAAAACCCAAAGATAAAAATCTCGTCGCCCGGCTCATAAGAAAAAACCAACGCACAGTAGGCATCTTCGATGTTTTCGACCAGTCCCATGCCCATCGCGCCGCCAAGCTTGCGATCCAGAAACCGTGCAATTGCATTCGATCCGCGCCCCGCGCCCACGCCAAGCACATAAAACACCTCTTGCTTAACGCCATCGTCAGCCGTGTGTTTGACCGCTTGCGCCAGCTGCACAACATTTGTCGGGTGGGCCGCATCATGGCGGTTCCAAGTGCCGTCACAAAAAATAGCAATGCGTTTCATGTCAAATCACCTCTTTAGAATGCGCCGATGGTGCGCATCCTAAAGAAGAGAGGCAAGTCAGAAAATCCCGACCTTAGCGGTCAGACCCACCCTTTTTGAGGTGTTTAGACAGGCGTGACGGCTGTGATGACTTCTTGTCTTTATACGGGTTTTTGTCGCCTTGATCACGCAGGAACAGCCGGATTGGCGTACCGGGCATGTCAAAGTCGACACGCAACCCATTGACCAGATAGCGTTTATAGCTTTCGGGCATCATGTCGGGGTGCGATGTCATCACCACGAACGCGGGCGGTCGGGTTTTCACTTGGGTCATGTAGCGCATTTTAATACGCTTGCCGCCCGGTGCGGGTGGCGGGTGCTGCTCAAGCATCCCTACAAGCCAGCGGTTCAAGTTGGCGGTGCTGACACGGCGGTTCCAGACCTCATGCGCGCGCATGATGGCCTGTTGCAATTTATCGACGCCCTTACCCGTTTTCGCAGACACGGTGACCAAGGGGGCGCCGCGCAGCTGTGGCAAAAGACGTTCAAAGCTTTGACGCAGCTCTTTCAGCTTTGTCTGCTTTTCGTCCTCAATGTCCCATTTATTGACTGCGATCACCACAGCCCGGCCCTCGCGTTCGGCCAAATCGGCAATTCGCAAATCCTGTTGTTCAAACGGGATTTCGACATCAAGCAAAACGACAACAACCTCGGCAAATTTAACGGCCCGTAGACCATCAGAAACCGACAGTTTTTCAAGCTTTTCTTGTACCTTCGCCTTGCGACGCATGCCCGCGGTATCAAAAATCCGCATCGGCACACCGCCCCAATCCTGCTGGACTGAAATCGCATCGCGGGTGATCCCGGCTTCGGGCCCTGTCAGCAACCGCTCTTCGCCGATAATTTGGTTAATCAGGGTGGATTTGCCCGCATTCGGGCGGCCCACCACGGCGATTTGCAGCGGTTTGGATTGCGTCGGAACACGTGGGGCGTCTTCGTCATCATCGCCCACTACAACGTCGATTTCAGGCGCGTCAGCGGCTGCGCGTTCTTCATGTTCATCAAAGATCGGGCGCAGCATATCCATCAGCTCGCCCATACCTTCACCATGTTCGGCGGACATGCGGATCGGCTCACCAAGACCCAGCGAATAAGCCTCTAGGATGGTTGCGTCAGCCGCTTTGCCTTCGCCCTTGTTCGCGGCAAGGATGACGTTGGCGTTTTTCTTGCGCAGGATTTCGGCAAAGACCATATCCGCAGGCAGCACCCCTGCCCGCGCGTCGATCATGAACAGGCAGACGTCAGCCATTTCGACGGCGTGCTCAGTCAGGCGGCGCATCCGGCCTTGCAGGCTGTCATCGGTTGCTTCTTCAAGTCCGGCGCTGTCCAAAACCGTAAACCGCAGGTCCGCGATCCGGCCTTCGCCTTCGCGCAAGTCACGCGTTACCCCCGGCTGGTCATCGACCAATGCCAGCTTTTTGCCAACCAAACGGTTGAACAGCGTGGATTTGCCCACATTCGGACGGCCCACAATCGCGAGGGTAAAACTCATCTTTTCGGCTCCTGACGGATGTTGAGGCCCGCCGATACACCAATCAGAGGCTAACGGAAAGCATGCAATTTGCCATCTTTACTGACAACATAAAGCACCTGCCCTGCAACAACAGGCGCAGAGGCCGCGCCACCGGGCAATTCAACGGTTCCGATCAGCGCCCCTGAGGCAGGATCAAATTGGCGGATAAGCCCATCTGACGACGTCACAATCAGCCGCCCACCTGCCAAAATCGGGCCGTAATGCGCAAAAACGCTGCGCTGCCGCGCTGTTTTGCCTGTTGTAAAGTTCGGCAAGTTCACCCGCCACACAGGATCGCCTGTGTTCGCGTCAAGCCGCACCAATTCATTCAGGTCGTTGACCAAGAAAACCGCGTTGCCGACGGGCCAAACCGGGCTCAGCGCGCCTTCGGCCGCAGTCCAGATCCGGCTGCCATCGCTCAGATCAAGCGCAACGATTCGTCCGCCAAAGTTGCCGACATAAACGCGGTCCCCCACGACGACAGGATCACCCGCAATATCAGTGACCAGCGACACAGCGCTGCCCAAGCGGTCGCCCGAGACAACCGTGCTCCAACGTTGAATACCACCTTCAGGGTATGTCGCAACGACTTCACCAGATGGGAACGGCAGGATTACGGTATCCCCCGCGACCGCCGGGGATGCCCCGCCGCCAAAGTTCGCAATCGACGGCGTACCGCTTTGTTGCCAACGGATGCGGCCATCATTGACATCTATCGCCCACGCCGTGCTATCGCGGCCCACAACATAGACCAGATCGCCGCGCAATGTTGCGGAAGCATTGACCGGCGCGTCAAGATCTTGGACCCAAACGACATCACCGGTAGCCGCATCAAGCGATGTGATTTCACCAAAACCAGTCGTCGCATAGACGCGACCGCCGCCAACCATGACCGCCCCACCAGAAGCATCGCGCGCACGGGCGCGGTCGGGCGTCAAATCGCGGGACCAGACCGGGCGACCATCCACAGTGGTCGCAGTAACAGTTGCACGCGCATCAACAGTATAAACGATACCGCCTGCGACCACCGGTTCAGCGGTGATCCGTGCCCGGCGACTATCGCCTTCGCCGATAGAGACGGCGAACAGCGGCGTCAGGTTAGCCCCCAACGCAGGATGGTTAATCTGATGCGAGGGGCCACCATTGCGGTCGCTCCAATCAGCGTTAACCTGCGCTTGCGGCATGTTCACAGGTTGCACGGTGTTTTCAAAAACAGGTGTGTTGCGCAGGGCAAAACGTTCGCCCGGCAGGATCACGTCTTTTTCACCACATGCGGATAACAACGCCAATGCGAGCCCCGCGCCGAGGAAAGATTTTGCCATCACGGTGCGTTCCAATCCGGGTACTATTGTGTCACAGGCTCGGGCAAAGGTTCGCCCAAGGCAATCATCATATTTTGCACGCGCTCACGCAAGCCCTGCGTTGATGCGGCGTCTTCTTCGATCTGACGCAGCAATACCAGTGCCGCCTCTGTGTCTTGGGTATCTAAATGCACATAGGCGATCTGTTCCATCGCAAGCAAATAATAGGGCTGACCCGGCTGCGACAGTGGCGTCAACGCCGCGACCTTTGCGGCGCTATCTTCATTGGGCAGCATCGCCGCCTTTAACGCAGCAAGATCGCGATACATCTGCGGTGCAGTTTCATCGGCTGACAGCGCAGCAAATGCGCGCGCCGCCGCGTCAAAATCGCCAGCTTCGACCAGCGCAGATGCCGCAAGCATATGCGCCACAGCCGCAGCGCCACCTTCAACAGGTGCGGCGGTTAGGCTCGTGGCGCGCGTTGCGGGATCGGCCTCTACCAATGCATCATAAAGTGCGTCACCTGCGGCTTGGGCGCCTGCAGTCTCTTGGGCGGATTTATACTCGGACCATGCCGCGCCCCCGACCAATGCCAAGACCAATGCAACAGCGATAGGCCCATATTTACGCATCTGCGCATATAGCTTGTCGCGTTTCACCTCATCGGTGACTTCGTCGATAAAACTGTCCGAGTTGCTCACCCTGGCCCCCATTTAACGCTGAATGTTTCACATCCTTTGCGCGTTCATATCGCGAAGCGGCCCAGATGGACAAGTAAGAAGGCGCGCCCTGCGCCCGCTTATCCGATTTACACGCTGATTTGACCGTCGTTTTTCGGTGTCTCGCGGCTCATCAGGCGAAATGTGCGCAACGCCGTCGCCAATGCAAGTACAGAACAAAGCGCAATACCTGCGACCATCGGCACCGCTGTTCCATCAAAGAACAGCCCTGTGACAACAACCATCAGCCCGCCCGTCACCATCTGCAATGTGCCACCAAGGCTCGAGGCGAGGCCTGCAATTTCGCCGTGCGGGTCAAGTGCAACGACCATCGTGGTTGGCAGAATCAGTCCCAGACAGGCATTGGCACAAAACAGCCCCACGATGACGACGTAAAGATTGGCAAATCCTGCTAATCCGACCAGTAGTAGCGCAATCGCACACCCCGCGAACCCAATGACCGCGCGGCGCATCACTGGTAAAATGCCGTATTTCTCTCCCAAAGGAGCAGCCAATTGTGATGCCGCGAAAAAGCCAACCGCGTTCACGGCAAAGGCCAGACTAAACCCTGTCGGGGTTAGACCAAATTGATCGGTGTAAACAAATGAAGCGCTGGCGATAAACACCATAAAGCTTGAAAAGCCAAAGCCGCCAATCAGTGTAAGCCCCATGAACACTGGATCGCGGACCAATGTTTTTGTCCCAGCCCATAGGTTCGCGATATTCACGGGTACGCGGTGTTCCGATGCCAGCGTTTCGGGCAAGGCCATGCCCACCAAAACGAGGCTCAACATGGCAACCAGCGCCAGCACCCAAAATATGATCTGCCATCCCCCAAAGACAATCAGCCCTGACCCAACCAACGGCGCGAGCATCGGAGATACAGAAATCACCAACATGATCATCGCCATCAATCTGGTGGCTTGGGTGCCCGTATGCATATCGCGCACAATCGCCCGCGGCACGACCATCAACACAGCCCCGCCCAAACCTTGCAACGCACGCGCGGCAATCAGCCAGCCAATGCTTGGGGCCAATGCACAGCCTACGGCGCCCAAAATGAAAATCCCAACACCGACATAAAGGGGCCGCTTGCGGCCAACTTGGTCGGCCCAAGGCCCGTAGAAAAGCTGGGCCAAGCCAAAGGCCACGAAATACGATGTCAGCGTGAGCTGTACCGTCGTCACCTCAGCATCAAGCGCCAAAGCAATTGCAGGCAACGCAGGAAGATACATATCAATCGCAAATGGACCAACAGCAGAAAGAAGCCCTAGGATTAGGGCGGCACGAAGCATCGACATAGGTAGACCTGATATTGTGTGGAGTTTCCTTATCAGTAGGGGCAGTCTTCGCGCATTGCAACCGCTGTATTAGGCCGCATTCTCTTCGGACTGGCGGTTCCACAACAGCGCGTAGCGCCCCGCTTTGGCCAACAATTCATCGTGCTTGCCCTGCTCGACAATGATCCCGTTTTCTAACACCACAATCTGATCCGCATCCGCAATGGTCGACAGGCGGTGGGCGATGGTGATCACGGTCCGGCCCTGCCCCATTGCTTTCAGCTCAGCCTGAATTTCCATCTCGGTCTGGGTGTCCAGTGCTGATGTCGCCTCGTCCAGCAAAAGGATCGGTGGGTTCTTGAGCAAGGTGCGCGCGATGCCCACCCGCTGCTTTTCTCCGCCGGAAAGCTTCAACCCGCGCTCTCCGACGCTGGTCTGATAGCCATCGGGCAAACTGATCACAAAATCGTGGATCTTAGCCGCTTTAGCGGCCGCGATGATTTCATCCTCACGCGCGCCGGGACGGCCATATGCGATGTTGTAGTGAATGGTGTCGTTGAACAGCACGGTGTCCTGCGGCACCACACCAATTTGCGCATGCAGGCTTTCTTGGGTGACATCGCGCAGGTCCTGCCCGTCGATTTTCATCGCGCCGCCATTTACATCGTAAAAGCGGAACAGCAGCCGTCCGATAGTCGATTTCCCAGACCCAGAAGAGCCGACAATCGCTACCGTTTGGCCCGGTTCAACCGTCAGATTGATCCCCTTCAGAATCGGACGCGCTGCATCGTAGCCAAAGGCAACGTCTTGCAATGTCACCTGTCCGCCCGTCACATCCAATGCAGCCGCATTCGGTTTGTCCTGGACCTCAGCGGGCTGTTCGAGCAAATCAAACATATCGCCCATATCAATCAGCGCTTGGCGAATTTCCCGGTACACGGTGCCCAGAAAATTCAGCGGCATCGTGATTTGGATCATATAGGCGTTCACCATGACGAAATCACCGACGGTCAAGCTGCCATTCTGCACGCCCATTGCCGCCATCACCATCACGGCCACAAGGCCGCTGGTGATCAAGACGGATTGGCCAAAGTTCAAGAATGCGAGCGAATAATTGGTACGGATCGCCGCCTTTTGGTATTCCGCCATCGCCGCATCATAGCGATTGGCCTCCCATTTTTCGGCCCCGAAATATTTAACGGTTTCAAAGTTCAACAGGCTATCAATCGCCTTTTGGTTGGCGTCGGTGTCTTGCTCGTTCATGATCTTGCGGATCTTGACGCGCCATTCTGTGACCTTAAAGGTGAACAGAATATACAGTGAAATCGTCACAAAAACGACGGCCAAGTACCAGACATCAAACAGAAAAAATAAAACCGTAGCGATCATCAACAGCTCAAGGATCAGCGGGCCGATGCTAAACAGTAAGAAACGCAGGAGGAATTCCACACCTTTGACACCGCGCTCAATCACCCGGCTGAGCCCGCCGGTCTTGCGCATGATATGATAGCGCATGGACAGGCGGTGAATATGGGTAAATGTCTCAAGCGCAAGCTGACGCAGCGCGCGTTGCCCCACGGGCGTAAACACCACGTCGCGCAATTGCTGAAAGCCCACGGTCATCAGCCGCGCGATCCCGTAAGACAGTGTCAGCCCAACCGCGCCAAAGCCTAGAAAGGCCGCAGGCGATGCGCCGTCAGGGGCCAATGCATCGACAGCTTGTTTATAGAAAAGCGGCGTTGTGACCGCGATCAGCTTAGCGGTGAACAAAATCGCCAGCGCAAGCACGACCCGGCGTTTGACCCAAGGTTCGGACTGCGGCCACAGATAAGGCGCAACGCGCCGAATGACATCCCAACCCTTCACTTTGGTATCATCAAGGTTGGCAGATGTTGTCGCTAAATGACGCATGTTGGCACTCCGGCTGGCAGCCCTCTACTTAGGCTGCACCTCGCCTGATTACCAGTGGCCTTTGCCTATTGGCTGACCTCAGGCATCCGAAAAATCTGCCCCGGATAAATCAAATTTGGATCGCGGATCAGGTCGCTATTCGCCTCGTAGACTTGTACATAGTAGACACCGTTACCAAGGGTTTCTTCCGCTATCGCCCAAAGCGTCGCACCGGGTTGTACGGTCCGCACCGCGACCTCAAATCCGTCAGCGCCCGTTTCTTCAGCCAAAACAGCGGCCACATCCGCCGCTTCTTCGCGTTTAAACGGTGTTTCCAGCCGCGATACCACATCGCCCGCATTATCAACCTCATCAACGCGCAGCGTATAAATCCCGGTCTCAATTTCGGGCAGATCAATTTGCCAATCGCCGCCTTCGGTAACCGGTGAGGTCGTCACAGGTTCATTATCAAGGTAAATTTGAACCGCCCCATCGCCCACTGCACGGCCTGACAATTGCACTTCGCCTGCGGGGTCATAGGTAATGGCATCCAGCCCGACATTTGGCGCGGGAAGCGTTGGTCCAGATTGCACCACACGCACCCCCTGCGCATCAGCCTGAAGCACTGTTGGCGCTGCCGGAGGTTCGGGAGCCGCAATTGGCGCAGCAGCGACTTCGGGTGCTGCGGGTGCCGCTGGTGCAGCGGGCTGGGTCGCATTGCTGGTTTGCGCAGGTGCAGCCGTCGGTGCCTGCGGCGCGGCCGATTGGTTTGACAATTCGGGCACTGCAAGCTGTGCCACAACTGGCGCAGGTGCGGCAATCGGGGCCACGATATAGCTGGTTTCAGACCGCAGCGCCGCCGCATCCGGGTCCGCGACAAGCGTCAGGCTGCGCGGTGCATCCGACACGCCCGCCATCGGCAAAGCCACGAAATTGCCTGCGCCATCTGCCGTCACGCGCTCTAACTCTGTGCCACCAAGCATGATCGCAATCTCTTGTCCCGGATCAGCGCGGCCTGCAATCACCATGGCCCCATCCGTTTCGACCCGAAACGTATCAAACTGAGGACCTTGGGGGGCTGCTGGTTCTTCTGGCGAGACTTGCGCGGTCTCTTCAACTGGGACGGCCACTGCTGGGCTGTCCGTCTGCGCGATGGATTCGGACGCATCGCGTTCAGGTGCGAACCTCAAACTAACTGCCCAGACGGCGACGACGGCAATCGCGCCAAGCGCAAGCAGCACAACTTTGGATTTGGATGCTTCGGTCACGTCTTTTCCCCTCACAGGCCATTGTATTCGGTGCCCCCACCGCACATGGTTAGGCCACCGTAACCACGCCACATTCGGGCGTCAAAGTGAAGCTGCACAAAAAGGGTCCTTATGTCTACATTTCCAAAATCTGTCTGCGTCTATTGCGGCTCGCGCGATGGCGTATCCAACGCCTATGCAGACGCCGCCGAAGCCACAGGCAAAATGCTGGTGCGCAACGAGTGGCGTTTGGTTTATGGCGCCGGCGATGTAGGCCTGATGGGGCGGGTCGCAAACGCGGTGCAAGCAGCGAACGGTAAAACCTTTGGGGTCATCCCCACACATTTGTTGGATTGGGAGGTCGGAAAACGCGATCTCGATAGCTTTGTCATCACCGAAACCATGCATGAACGCAAAAAGGTCATGTTTATGAACGCCGACGCGGTCGTGGTCTTACCCGGCGGCGCAGGATCGTTGGATGAATTCTTTGAAGCGCTGACATGGCGGCAGCTGAATTTACACGCCAAGCCGATTGTCTTGCTGAATATTGACGGGTTTTGGGACCCGTTGTGGGGGCTACTGGAACATGTCGTGGCGCAAGGGTTCGCTTGCGATGATATCTTGTCCTATGTCACGATCGTGCCCGATGTCGCCGCGCTTGAAACCCGTTTGCGCGCGGCCCTTTCCTGACGCAAGGCCGTAACGGAATAGATAATCACCCCGCCCCATATCATCGGAAAAGCAATCATATGCACGGTGCCGAATGGTTCGGCAAAGATAAGCACCGCGACCATGAATTGCAAAGTGGGATTGATATAAAACGCGATGCCGGTTGTCGCCATTGACACCCGGCGCGCGCCATAGCTGAACATCAGAAGCGGAATTGACGTGATCGGCCCCGCAAACATCAGCATCAAACTGTCGGATAGGTTATCGCCAAATGCGCCACCTGCTCCGCTGCGGAACCCTTCGAACCCTGCGAAATGCACGCCGATCAACCAGACAATCGCGAGCGGCAAGACAAGGGTCACCTCGGCTGCGACGGTTAACATTGGCCCCGCCGAGACGGCTTTTTTGATCAGCCCGTAGATCGCAAACGTACCCGCCAGCGACAGCGCAACAATTGGGATCGTGCCAAGCCCCACGGTCAAGACCGTGACCGCCGCGAGCACCAGCCCAATCGCCAGCCATTTGATCGGGCTTAAGGTCTCGCCCAAGGCGAAGCGTCCGATCAGCACCGACAAAAGCGGATAGATGTAATAGCCGACGCTGGCCTCGGTCGATCTGTCAATTTGCGAAGATAGGATAAAGATAAACCAATTCGCGGAAATCATCAAAGCGGCAAGCAGCATCAGCATCTTCTGCGCGCGGAGCAGTGCAAACATCTGCGTCATGCGGCCTTGGATCAGCAAAATCGCAGCGAAGAATACAAATGACCACAGCGCACGGTGCGACAACACCTCTAGCGGAGGTACATGTGACAAGGCCTTGTAATATATCGGCGATAGCCCCCAGATCACGCAGGTCGCGATGATGGCAATGATCCCCTTGCCCGTTTCCGTCATTGGGCCAATTCGCCCATCAACTCTGCATATCGGGTCAGCGAAATATTTGATCCGCAGGCGATGATACCAACATGACGGCCCTTAAGTTCATCGCGCAATGGCCCAAGAATAGCCGCCAATGACGCAGCACAGGCAGGTTCGGCCGTGATCCGCAGGTTGCGTTGATAATGATCCATCGCGCGCAGCATCTCTGTATCTGCGACACGCACGATCCGGTCAACATGCGCGGCGGCAACACCATATGAATAAGGCATCGCATAGGGTGCCCCAAGGCTATCGGCAATCGTATCAACACGATCCAATGTCACGGGTACCCCAGCGGCAAAGCTTTGGTACATGCTATCGGCGCCAAAGGGTTCAACCCCAATGACGGTTGCCGCGGGCTTGAGCTGTTTAATCGCACAGGCCATGCCGGAAATCAGCCCGCCGCCACCGATGGGCACGACATAGGTATCAACCTGCGGCGCTTGACGCTGATATTGCGCGCCGCAAGTCGCGGCCCCCAAGGTCATATGCGCGCCTTCAAACGGATGCATCAAGGTGCGCCCGACATCTGCGCAGGCATTCATCGCCGCAAAGGCATCCGCCATCGTATCATACAGCTGCACCGTTGCGCCCAGGGCCTCGCAGCCTGCGATCCGCGATGGATCCACCGCGCGCGGCATACAAATCAATGCATCGACACCGGCCGCCTGCGCGGCCCACGACACGGCCAATGCATGGTTGCCACCGCTCGCGGCGACAACGCCAGCGGCGCGCTGATCGGCATCAAGCTGCAGAATGCCAAGATAGGCCCCGCGCGCCTTAAACGATCCGGCCTGTTGAAACAGCTCAAGCTTAACCGTGACGCTTGCGCAATCAGGCAAGACGCTTTCCCAGCGCGCCGAGGCCAATGAGAGGACGGGCGTCTCAAGCAAAACCCCGTCTAACTGCTTGGCAGCTGTTTCAATCGCCGACAGATTTGGAATGGACATCACACACCGATATTGGAGAGTTCAGGCGACTGTTTCACGGCCCCTATTCATTGTCTACACATGAAATGAATAGAGGCTTCATGTAACGCGGCCACAAGCATCATAACACCTTATTTTCGCGTATTATTTTTAGCCATACGCGCACGCAATAGCGCACCGATATCTTGCTGATCACGTTCCCTTTTTGCCTCATATTCCGCGCGTTCCGCCTGCGCCTGTAGGGTGCGTCTTTCATAGCTCAATGCCGCCCCCGCGCATTGCAAACAAAACACCCAAATCGCAAACAAGATGGCCCCCGACACAATCACCGCATGGCGCAGGGTAAAGGCTGCATCTTTTTTACCAGACAAAATGAAAATAACATCATCCAGCTTTTCACGCAGCACCGTAGAGAAATCTAGAAACGACACGACCCCTTCGACAAAATACCCTGTCGCCGCCGTAAGCCCGGTAATCATCAGCATCAATAGAAACATGATGCCAAAACCGGCGCCAAAACCATCAAAGTTCGAAAAACTGATCCCCTTTGGGTTTGTCCCCGCCACAAAGTTTGCAAGCGCTGGCAGCAAAGCCGCGCGCATGGCCATCATGATGAGACTGCTGAGCAACGACACAAACGTCAGCGTGCCCATAGCAATGTCTGTTGACAGCTGACCAACTGGACCATCAGGGGCATCAGCGGCGCTGATCCCGAGCTGCCCAGAAACGACAAAGGCCGAAACACTGGTCACAACCACAAGCAAAGCCCCCACAGTGACCGTTTCAAACAGTCCGTAACCAGCAGCCCCTGCAAACAGCCGTTGTTGTGAGTTTTTAGTCGCAAACCCAAGCGACCGCAGGCCAAATCTAATCCCAATCAAATAGGGATGCATCGAAATCATCGCGAACATAATGGGGACCACAATCGCAAACACCAGGATCCCAAGAAAGCCGATCACCGGAATGCCCAGCATCGCCGGAAATGTGCCAAACACAAAGAAAAGCGTCATCGCCGTGTAAGCGACAATCCAAAAAGGCAGCACAAGCACGAACCGCCACAAGATCGAAAAAGACAGAGGAATACTACGCAATAAAAGCAAAGAAAGCTCCTTTCAAAATGGTTACAACACGGCGCACAGATACGGGCACTGCGCGGATCAGCGCAGCGACGGAAAATTGCGTGTGTCGGGTGGTGCCTGCGCGCAAAAACGGCGCGGCACGGGCTAGACGCGCAGAGGCTGCGCTTCGGAAAATTGTTTGGTTAGAATGATCTAGCTATATAGATATAGGAACGCGCAGTGGCGTTTTCAAGACAAAGGCCCGCCGCGATATACGCGACGGGCCTTTTTGGTAGCTTTAAAAGCGAAAGTTACAGGCGACCCGCAACGTTTTCCCAGTTCACCAGATTGTCCAAGAAGTTGGTCAGGTAAACAGGGCGTTTGTTGCGGAAATCGATGTAATAGGAATGTTCCCACACATCGCAGCCCAGCAGCGCCGTTTGGCCAAAGCACAGTGGGTTCACGCCGTTTTCTGTTTTCGTCACTTTCAACGCGCCGTCGGTGTCTTTGACCAACCAGCACCAGCCGGAACCGAACTGGCCAGCACCCGCCGCAGAAAACTGCTTTTTGAATTCATCGACAGAGCCAAAGCTTTCAACCAATGCTTTTTCCAGCTCAGTTGGGATCGCGTTGCCGTCGGGGCCCATCATTTCCCAGAACTGGTTGTGGTTCCAAAGCTGAGAGATGTTGTTGAAGATGCCGTTTTGCGCAACCGAAGCCGCATCATACGTGCCGGTGATGATCTCTTCGAGGCTCTTGCCTTCCCATTCAGTACCCGCAATCGCCGCGTTGCCATTGGTGACATAGGCGTTGTGGTGCAGGTCGTGGTGGAACTCGAGCGTCTCAGCGGACATGCCTTTGGCGGCAAGTGCGTCGTGTGCATAGGGAAGATCAGGAAGTTCAAAAGCCATGGTGCTCTCTTTCTGCGTTGCGAATTTATGTAGTGATACATGTCACATGGCGGGCAGAGGTCAAGCCCGTGATGAAACAACGCTGCCCAACAAACGAGCAAAAGTGACCAAAAATTGATATATGGCCCCTATTTTATGCTTTTGAGTACCTTTCATACTGCGCAAAACGGTTTAAGAGTCCTACTAGAGACTATCGATGCCGAAGGATCAACAGATGGCACTGACGAACCTAATTATCAACGGTGACTTTTCAAATAGCACCAATACGAGCGCGGCTGGCTGGACTGGCACCGACATTGAGACACGCGTGTCATCGGTCTACATCTCCGGGACAGGCAACAACCGCGTTGCCGAACTGAATGGTGGCACCGGAAACGTGACTGTCATGGAACAGACATTCACGGTCGACAGCGCGCGGGACGCAGATTTAAATTTCGACTATGCGCTGCGCGATAGTGGGACATTGGGCGTTGACGGTTTCAAGGTCGAGGTTTTGGACAGCAATGGCGTCGTAATATTCACGCAAGACATCGTGCCAGACGTGCAATCGACGTATATTGAATTCTCAGATGTCGTGACATTTCCGGCCGCAGGTGACTACACAATACGTTTCACCGAAATCGGCGACAATGCCGACGGCTCTGGCGCCGTATTGGATAATGTTGAACTGCTTGTTTGTTTTGCCGGTGAAACGCGGATCAAAACGCCAACCGGATATGCGATGGCCCGAGATTTGAAAGCCGGGCAATTGGTGACAACACAAAACGGACCGAAACCCATTCGCTGGATCGGACGCCGTGTCGTTGACGCTGCCGCGATCGAAGAAGACGCGCGTTTCCTGCCTGTGCGTATCTGTCAGGGCGCGCTGGGCAACGGTCTGCCAACCCGCGATTTACTGGTATCACGCCAGCACCGCATCATGGCCCGGTCCCCAATCGCACAACGCATGTTTGGGCAGGCCGAAATATTATTGGCCGCGATCCGATTGACAGGTTTGCCTGGAATTTACGTTGATACCTCTGTCCGCGAGATCGAGTATTTCCATTTTCTTCTAGATGATCACGAGGTGCTGCTGGCCGAGGATACCCCTGCAGAAACATTGTATTTGGGCGATCACGCCAATGCGGCACTTGGCAATGACGCGGTTGCGGAAATCGACCTGATTTTCCCGGGCCTTCGCGCCCGCCACAGTGAGGCCCTGCCCGCACGCGCAGTCCCAACCCGCGAAAGACAGATCCGCTTTATGTCACGCGTTGTCAAAAATGCGCGCCCCGTATTAGAAGACTTCACCCAAAACACAGGTGAGTGCTAGATTTCGGTTCAGCGGGCGCTGCGGGCATGAAAGATAAAGCCCAAAAAGTTCAATATAATCTGCGCAGCCAAGACCTGTGTACTTTCGGTGGGGTCATAGGCTGGGGCAACTTCGACCAGATCGATGCCCACGACATCGCCGCGCTGCGCTAGCCCTTGCAAGATTTCGAGCACATCATAGTACAAGAACCCCCCGTGGCTTGGTGTCCCCGTACCGGGAGCGATAGAGGGGCAAAAGGCGTCGATATCAATCGTAACGTAATAGCGCGCACCAGCGGGAATTCGGTCAAGCACGGCTTGCGTGCCAAGCTTGCGCACTTGGCGCACTGACAAAATATCAGAACCGCGTGCGCGCGCATCTGCGTAGCCTTCTTTGGCGGTTGATGACACATTGCGAATGCCCAATTGGGTCATGCCCGACACGTAATCTTTTTCAATGGCGCGGCGCATTGGATTGCCGTGCCCCGCGGTCACCCCGTGGCGTTCATCGACAAAATCCAAATGCGCATCAATTTGCACCACATGGATGTCGCCGTTTTTCGCACAATCATCTGCAAAGGCGTTGATACAAGGGATGTTGATCGAATGATCCCCACCGATGGTGACAGGCAATGCGCCCGCGGCCAGAATTTTGCTGACGCCGTAAGCAATATTGGCGTGACTTTCATCTGTCTTGGTATGAATGATATCGGCGTCGCCTATATCGACGATCCGGACATCCTCGGCCAGATATGTCGCATCATCTTCAAAATCATAGGCCCCTGCATGGCCAAAACTAAACAGGGTTGATGCCTCGCGGACCGCCCGGGGACCAAAGCGCGCGCCGGGCCGCCACTGCGTGCCAAAATCAAACGGAGCACCCAACACGGCGACATCCGCATCAATCTGATCCCAATCCGCGACATAGGGTTTCTTGCCAAATGTCGAAATCCCCACGAACGGAAGATTCAACCGCCCTGCTTCATAGCCGTGTTTTGTCATGTGATACCCCGATGATTTCTTGCACCAATTTTGACAGAAACCTGTGTGATATCAAGGCATGATAGGGTGGCGGCCCGTTAGTCAAAAAGGCCCACAGGCCCCGCTTTGGCTGACATCGCCAAGAGATCAAACGCGTAATCCGCGACCGAACGGAAACAGATCACTTCGATCGTGTCTGCATCACGCATCCAAAACGCAGCGGCCACTTGGCCGATATGCGAGCGGCGGAAATCACCGGGCTGAAACGCTTCTGGGTGCAGGTCGACGGGCGCGAGTTTTGCGATCACTTCGCGGGAAAATGCACCTTCAACCGTGATCAAAGCGCGCGCGTCTGATACGTTTTCAGCCAAATGGTGTTTCTTTTTCATTCCCTTAGCGATGGTGTCGAGGGCCGCGTCGACCTCCGCATAGGGTAGAAGGATCAAGACTTCATCCGGGGACATCCAGCACAGTCCCTTTTCCCCGACGCAATTGGCTTGGCCATTTGTCGGAAAATCAACCCCAGTAAGCCCTGTGCAAATTGATTTGAGTTTGCTGAACGCAAGGTCCCCGCGCAGGGTGATCATCCCGCGCAGGCCTGCCTCAGAAATTGTGACTTCGCCGGGGGCGATCTTGCCATTCAAGGCGCTGACGGCATTAGACATTTTGCTTTGCCCCTTCTTTATCATAGAATACCGGGTCAACGATTTTGGCAGCAATCGTGGTGCCATCAACCTTGTTGAATTCAATCACCTCGCCCATGCGGTCGGGGCCATTGTGGACCAAACCCATCGCGATGCCACGCTCAAGCGTTGCGGAATAATAGGTTGATGTCACACGGCCTTGAGTCGCTATTTGATCATTCGCATTTGCACCAACATCACGATGATCAGTCCACTCAAGCGTCTTGTCGTAGTGATCAGTATCAAAATCAATTGCATAGGCCCCATCAGGCAAAACAGACCCATCGACGGTTTCCAGCCCCACCAGCTTCCAGCGGTTCGGATCGGCCATATGGCTGCGCAGATGCGCGCGTTTGCCTAGATAATCTTCTTTCTTCTTGGAAAGCGCCCAATTGAGGTTCAAATCCTGCGGGATCACTGTCCCGTCGGTTTCATCCCCGATCATGATAAAGCCTTTTTCGGCGCGCAGAATATGCAAGGCCTCGGTGCCATATGGCATGGCGTCGAATTCTTCGCCCGCCGCGATCAGCGTATCCCAGAATGCAGCACCCTGCCCGGCTGGCACGGCAACCTCATAGGACAATTCGCCCGAGAAACTGATCCGGAACACCCGTGCGTCGAAATCACCTATTTTTCCGGCTTTCCACTGCATGAACGGCAGCGCTTCGGCGGATAGGTCCATATCGCTGCCCAATTTTTGCAGCAGTTTGCGGGCCTTCGGCCCAACAACCGCGACCTGCGCGTATTGTTCGGTGACATTTGCGACATAGACCTGCATGTCCCACCATTCGCATTGCAGCCAGTCTTCCATATGGGCGTGAATGCTTTCGGCGCCGCCGGTGGTTGTGTGGCACAGCCAAGTGTCGTCATCCATGCGCACGACAACACCGTCATCCATCAAGAACCCATTCTCTGAGCACATCAGACCATAGCGGCATTTTCCAACGGGCAGCGTTGACATCATGTTGGTATACATCAGATCAAGGAATTTACCCGCGTCCGGCCCTTTGACGATCAGCTTGCCCAGCGTTGACGCATCCAACAGCCCCACGTTTTCACGGGCGTTTAGCACTTCGCGGTTCACGGCGTCATGCACGCTCTCACCCTCACGAATATAGGTATAGGGTCTGCGCCATTGGCCAACAGGTTCGTTGTCAGCGCCATTGGTGTTGGACCAAGCTGATACCGGCGTTTTGCGGATCGGTTGGAATAGATCGTCACGCGCGGCCCCGGTGATCGCGCCCATCGAAATTGGCGTATAGGGCGGGCGGAAGGTCGTCGTGCCCACATTCGGAATATCTGCGTTCAGTGATTTGGAAAGAATCGCAAGACCGTTGATATTGCTTAATTTTCCCTGATCTGTCGCCATCCCCAAGGTGGTGTAGCGTTTAGTGTGTTCGACGCTTTCAAAGCCTTCTTGCGCGGCCAATTGCACATCAGACACTTTCACGTCGTTTTGGAAATCAAGCCACGCCTTTGCGCGCAACGCATGTTTTGCGCCTTGTGGCATCAACCATACCGGCGAGATCGCACTTTCTTCGGCGTCTTCGCCCAGTGGCGCTTCTGCGCCGCGTTTGACATGGCCTGCAACCTTTGCAGCGGCACGGCCAGCAGCCCACCCATCGCCCACGGCTTCGGCGGTGAACAGATGCCCATTCGCCGTGCCTGCAGTGATGACAAAGGCTTGCCCATCGGCGCCAGTTGGTGGCTTTTCGTGATCAGGGCGGAACATCACCTGATCGGCATCCCAAATCAGTTTACCGCCACAATGGGACCAAAGATGCACAACCGGCGACCAACCGCCCGACATCGCAACGCAATCGCATGCGATTTCTTCCAGCACAGCCCCTTCGCCCGCTTGGGCACAAAGCCCAACCGATTTGACGCGTTTGCCGCCTTTGACCTTGGCAATGCCTTTGCCCAGTTCCACCCGGATGCCCAATGCGCGGGCCTCATCAATCAGCGGACCGTCTGCATCGGGGCGCGCATCAATGATCGCGGGAATATCAAGCCCGGCCTGCTTCAGCACCAGCGCCGTGCGGTACGCGTCATCATTGTTGGTGACAACAACAGTGCGGTCGCCCAGCGACACGCCGTAGTTAACCACATAATCGCGCACAGCACCGGCCAAGGTCACCCCTGGAATATCATTGCCCGCAAACGACAGCGGACGCTCAATCGCCCCTGTCGCAGTGATGATTTGTTTGGCCCGGATGCGCCAAAGACGGTGGCGCGGACCATCCACATTAGGCGTATGATCTGTCAATCGCTCGTAGCCAAGCGCATAGCCGTGATCATAAACCCCAGCGCCCATGCAGCGCAAACGAAGCTCAACATTTGGCATATTTTCAATTGCTTGCACGGTGGATTTAATCCAATCAACGGCAGGCATTTCGTCGATCACGGGTGTGTCCACAACGGCGCGACCGCCCCAATCTGCGGTTTGTTCCATCAGTAACACACGCGCGCCTGCCTCGCCCGCAGCACGCGCAGCGGCCAGTCCGGCGATCCCACCACCAACGATCAAAACATCCACATGGGCGTGGAAATGTTCATAGGTGCTTGTGTCACGGTCTTTGGGGGCGCGGCCTAATCCGGCGGATTTTCGGATAATCGGCTCGTAGACGTGTTTCCAGAATGCGCGCGGATACATGAACATTTTGTAGTAAAAACCAGCAGGCAAGAACCGCGAGAACGCCGTATTGATTGCACCGATATCATATTCAAGGCTCGGCCAGTGGTTCTGCGATTGCGCTGTCAGCCCATCGAACACTTCGGTCGTCGTGGCGCGTTGGTTTGGCTCAAACTGTCCGCCCTCACCCAGATTAACCAGCGCGTTCGGCTCTTCTGCCCCGGCACCGACGACACCGCGTGGACGGTGATATTTGAACGACCGCCCCATGAGCATCTGGTCGTTTGCCAGCAAAGCCGAGGCGAGCGTATCACCCTCAAACCCGCGCAGGTTCTTGCCGTTAAATTTGAAAGAGACCGCTTTGTCTTTATTGATCAAACGGCCCATGCCAGAGAGACGGGTGCTCATTTGAAATTCCCCCATGACCAACCGGGACGCTGCGCGGATATGGCATCTTTGATATCTTGTGGTGGTTCCAGCGTTTGTGCCGGATAGGTGCCGAACACCTGCAATGTTGTGGTGCAGCGTGCCGCCAAAAACCATTTGCCGCAGCCGTAAGCATGGCGCCAGCGCTCAAAGTGTACGCCTTTGGGGTTTTCGCGCATGAACAGGTAGTCTTCGAACGCGTCATCCGATGCGCCCGGCCCCTCACGTGTTAAGTGGGCTTCGCCGCCGGCATGAAGATCAGTTTCATCGGCATCCACGCCGCAATAAGGGCATTTGAGTGTCAGCATGGGAAAACCTCAGAATAAGTAGAGCTAAAGATTAACATCAGTGTGCCACCCCCGCTGCGACGCTTTCGTCGATGAATTTGCCTTCGCGGAAACGGAACATGCTGAATTCATCGGTCAGCGGGGACTGCCCTTTGGCCATGAGTTCGGCCATCGCCCAGCCAGATCCGGGGATCGCTTTGAAACCGCCCGTGCCCCAGCCGCAGTTCACAAAAACACCTTCAATGGGTGTTTTGGACAGAATGGGAGACCGATCCCCAGTCACATCCACGATCCCACCCCATTGGCGCAGCATTTTTAGCCGCGATACCATTGGGAATGTTTCGACCAAGGCGCGCACGGTTTCTTCAATATGGTGGAACGATCCGCGTTGGGTGTAGTTGTTAAACGCATCTGTCCCGCCGCCGATGACCATCTCGCCTTTGTCGGATTGGGACATATAGCCATGCACGGTGTTCGCCATCACAACCACATCCATGCAAGGTTTGATCGGCTCAGACACCAGCGCCTGAAGCGCTACAGATTCCAGCGGCAACCGGAAACCTGCCATTTGCGCAACAACGCCTGCGTGCCCAGCCACGACCATGCCAAGCTTGTCGCAATCGATCGATCCCTTAGAGGTATCGACGCCAACAACCTTGCCGTTTTCCTTGCGCACACCGGTGACTTCGCATTGCTGAATAATATCCATGCCCATATCGGAACAGGCCCGCGCATAGCCCCACGCCACCGCATCATGGCGCGCAGTGCCACCACGTTCTTGGTAAAGCCCGCCCAAAACAGGGTAGCGCGGCCCGTCAATGTTCATAATCGGACAAAGCTCTTTAACCCGCTGCGGGCCAATCCATTCGGTTTTCACGCCTTGCAGCGCGTTGGCCTGTGCCGTGCGTTGATAGCCGCGGATTTCGTGCTGGGTTTGCGCCAACATGATCACGCCGCGCGGGCTGAACATCACGTTGTAGTTCAGGTCTTGCGACATGGTTTCATACAGGCTGCGCGCCTTTTCATAGATCGCAGCGGATGGGTCTTGTAGGTAATTCGAGCGGATAATGGTCGTATTGCGCCCTGTGTTCCCACCGCCAAGCCAGCCTTTTTCCAGCACCGCAACATTTGTGATGCCAAAATTCTTACCAAGATAGTAGGCAGTGGCGAGCCCATGCCCCCCAGCGCCCACGATAATCACATCATATTTCTTCTTGGGTGCGGGTTTGGCCCAAGCGCGGTCCCAACCGGTGTGTTGGCGCATAGCTTCACGGGCGATGGCAAAGGCGGAATAACGTTTCATGCGATCATCGATTCCCTGATTTGTCGGACGAGCTTATATTCTAACTGGACCCATCGCGGTGCCAAGAGGATACTCTCAGCGGCGTCTGGCTGCCGTTTTGCGACATCACCCCTGCCACGTGGTCGCAGCCCCCTTTCCACAGCCGCCTGTGATGGTTATGTCAGCGTGACGTTGTTTAGGTGGATAGCATGATTTTCTGGCTCATTTGTGTGGTGTTAACTCTTGGGGTTGCTGGCATTCTGGCAGCGCCATTGTTGCGAACGGCCCAAACCGAAACGGTGAACCCCGATATCGCGGTCTATAAGGCCCAGCTTTCAGAAATCGACCGCGACCTTGAACGTGGCATCCTGCCCGAAGCAGAAGCCGAACGCGCGCGCGTAGAAATCGCGCGACGGCTTTTGGCGGCCAGCAAAGCTGTCACCACAACCCCGCAATCAGGAAGGGCATCGCCGCTACTGATGGGGGGGATTACCATCGCGATTTGCGCTTTGACATTTGGCATCTACGCGTACTTGGGCGCACCGGGCTATGATGATCTGCCACTAGAGACACGGATCGCAACCAGTGATGAGATGCGCGAAAACCGCCCCAGTCAAGCAGCGCTTGAGGCGCTCGCACCTCCGCGGGTCCCGGTTGATGCGCCGCAAGATTTTATGGACGCCATGGATCAGCTTCGCACGATCGCGCCTATGCGCCCTGACGACCCTGAGGCATGGTCGCGCCTCGCCTATTACGAAGGCGAATTGCGTAATTTCGCCGCAGCGGCGGCTGCGCAAGCCCATCTGCTGGACATATATGGGGCAGAAGCCACGATTGATGACATGCGCCTGCTTGTCGATTTTCAGGTCGCCGCCGCAAACGGGTTTGTCTCGCCCGAGGCCGAGGCCGTCATTCGCATCATCCTTGACCGCGACCCGCAAAACATCGGCGCGCGCTACTATCTGGGGTCGCTTTATAACATGACGGATCGCCCCGATTTCGCCTACCAACTGTGGCGCGATTTCGCAGAGAACGGCGATTTGAACAGCTTTTACGTTACCTCTGCACGCGCGCAAATCGAAGACGCCGCCTACCGCGCGGGCATCGATTACAGCTTGCCCGAAGTGCGCGGCCCCTCTGCCGCTGACATCGCCAATGCCGAAAACATGACCGAAGAAGACCGCGCCGCGATGATCAACGGGATGGTTTCCGGGCTCGCGGACCGTTTGGCCTCTGAGGGCGGTCCAGCATCCGACTGGGCGCGGCTGATCGCGGCCTACGGCGCGCTGGGGGAAACGGACAACGCGCGCATGATCTGGGTCGAAGCCCAAGAGGTGTTTGGCCCAAATGCGGATGCGATGGTCATCCTACGCGACGCGGCACAAACGGCGGGGCTACTCGAATGATCTGTGAGACACCGCAGGAATTTGCTGCTGCAATCCCCGCATACGGGGCGCTCGCAGGGCTTGATCTGGGCACGGTTACCATTGGGGTCGCCGTGTCTGATTTAATGAAATCCGTGGCCACGCCGCTAGAAACGATCAAGCGCAAGAAATTCGGCGTGGACGCGGCCAAGCTGCTTGAAATCACCAATGCGCGCAAAATCACGGGAATCGTGCTGGGTCTGCCGATGAATATGGACGGATCAGAGGGACCGCGTTGTCAGGCGACACGCGCATTTGCGCGCAATCTTGAACGGCTGACCGATTTACCGATCACTTATTGGGACGAACGGCTATCGACCGTCGCCGCCGAACGGGCACTACTCGAAGCAGATACATCGCGCCAGCGCCGTTCCGAAGTCATCGACCACGTTGCTGCGGCCTATATCTTACAAGGGATGCTTGATCGGTTGGGCAATCTGCGGGCCGCAACATGACCGATGACATCTGGGCGCGCGATGAGATCGAAAGCCCCTGCATTAAAATCTGCGTGATCCATCCGCAAAGCAGGCTTTGCGCCGGTTGCCTGCGCACGATTGATGAAATCGGCGCTTGGTCGCAGATGACGCCGGATGCGCGGCGGACAGTGTTGGATGAACTCGAACGCCGACGCAGTCAAATCACCAAGCGGCGCGGAGGACGGTCAGCACGTGTTGCGGCTAATCGCGCGGAAACACAAAACACCGATCCCGACGGATCATAATCCAGAGCGGCGTGCCGATTTGTGGCAAGAAGACCGACGGCACACTCGCCTGCAAAAGCGATCCATCGTAATCCATCCGCAACGAAACCAAACTCGACGCGCCGACAAACCGCGCGCGCTCAACCACGCCGCGCGCAGGCGCGCCATCGCTGGCGGTCGGGTTTGGTCCGTGCCCGGCCCGATCAAAATCAATTTTCAGATGCTGCGGGCGGATCACAATATCAACCTCTGTTCCATCTGGCACGCCGGGGGCCAAAAACTGCCCAAAGGGTGTTTCAGTCAATGCGCCCTCAACTGTGCCCGTGATCACATTGATATCACTAAAGAATGCCGCCGCCCTGCGATCCACAGGGGTGTTATAGATATTATAGGGTGCGCCTTGCTGCACGATTTTGCCGTCGCGCATTAGCGCAATTTCATCAGCCATGCGCATGGCTTCGCCAGGTTCATGGGTGACCAGCAGCACGGCCGTGCCTTCGCCCTTGAGCACCTCCAGCGTTTCATCACGGATTTCATCGCGCAACCGGTCATCAAGACCCGAAAAAGGTTCGTCCATCAGCATCATTTGGGGGCGGGGTGCCAAGGCACGCGCCAATGCGACACGCTGCTGTTCGCCGCCTGACAGTTGGTGCGGATAGTCGTCGATGAAACGGGCCATGCCGACTTTTTGCAAAAGCTCTTGCACACGCGCTACCGCGTTTCGGTCACCGCGCAGCCCAAACGCAACATTTTGCCCGACGCTCAGATGCGGAAACAGCGCAAAATCCTGGAACATCAAGCCGATTGAGCGCCCTTCTGGCGGGACACGAAAAACCGTATCGCAGACGAGATGCCCATCAACATGGATGGTGCCCCTGTCTTGCATCTCGACGCCGGCAATGATGCGCAGCGTCGTGGATTTCCCGCACCCCGATGGGCCCAACAGACAGGTCACCTGCCCCGGCATCACGCTCAGGCTCAGGTCGTCGACAACCTGCCGCCCGCCAAAGGATTTGACGATATTCTTGATCTCAAGGCGGGGGGTCAGCATAAGGCGCGCAATCCCTGACGGAAACATTGGTTCACCGCACCTAGCAAGCGCGGCTGATCAGGGCAAGCTAATGCAAAGCGAAATCGCAGGTTTGGGCGATCTTCCCATTGATTTGCACGTGAAGACGGTGGGCACCGGGATGCAGGCGAAATGTCGTGGCATTGCCTTTGAACTTATGTTTCTTGCTGATTATGATCGGCACGCCCGCTTTGGCCGACACCTGCTTACATTTGAACACTTTGGGAGAAGTTTTGCCCTGCGCCTTCACAAAGTCGATGACGTAATCGATGATCAGCGGCGCATCTTCTGCCGCCTCCACGATAAAAGAAATCGCGGCTGTCTCATCAATTTGGATGGGGTTGGGCGCAATGGTAAGTTGCGTCACTGTGACACCCACATCTGGCCGATATCCCAAGTGCAGCATCGCCGCTGGGTGCCCGGCTTTCACCAAACCGCGCAAAGCATGTCTGCGCATATAGCTTAATTCAGGCGTGGTCTGCGCGTCTTTGGTTTGCCAATCGGACAATCGCCCAATCACGGCGTCCGGGTCTTTTTTGCTGATATCGTTCAAATGGTTCGCGACTGACCGGGTGACAAAGCGGGTGTTATCCGCGTGCAACTGGTCCAACAACGGGAGGGCTTGCGCAGTATTCACCCCAATCCCCTGCCCCCAAGGCAATTTAGGTCGCGTCCCTTCGGAAACGAGCCTGCGCACGTGATAGCTGTCATGCCTGACCCAATCGTGCATGCGTTCCAACGTCGCGGCCTCATGGGCATTCAAGAACGCGCGAATAGAATATTCCATTGAAAACCGTTGGGTGATTTCTGCAATCAAGTCGAGGCTTATATCGCGGTGATCTGCAATCCCCATGGTTTCAACAACCACACCCAAAGGGGCGTAGATGAAATGCCCAAAATCATCGTCAGATTTGGTTCGATCAAGCGCCGGGGGTAAGGCCGCCAAAATGGCATCAGCCGCTGCCGGAAAATTGTTGGGCAGGTAGCGCACCAAAACCTCGGCGATCCAATTGATCCGCGCCTTCAGTTCGAGCGGGCCCATCTGCGCCAATACGTCGCTGGTAAAGGGGGCGGCTTCAAAGACGCCCGCCTTTTCAAAGTGATCACCCAAAAGGCCAACCGTTTCAGGATTGAACAGTTGGTCTTTCAGGCTAAACCCTTGTGCCATTAGATCGTCGCGTTCAGCGCGCCACCGTCAACCACAAGGTTTTGACCAACGATAAAGCCAGCCTGATTGGAGCAAAGGAACGCACATGCGGCACCAAATTCAGCCGCAGTGCCGTAACGGCGCGCGGGAATTGTTGCTTTGCGTTGGGCAGTTGCGGCTGCGATATCGATGCCTTGGGCCTTTGATACGCCAGCATCGAGGCTCGCGGCGCGGTCGGTGGCATGAATTCCCGGCAACAGGTTGTTGATGTTTACACCCTTTTGCGCGACCTGACGTGAGGTGCCTGCAACAAAACCTGTCAGCCCAGCGCGCGCTGAATTCGACAGGCCAAGCGCCGGGATCGGCGCCTTAACAGACCCCGATGTGATGTTCACAACGCGGCCCCAGCCACGGTCAATCATTCCGGGCATCAATGCTTTCATCAATGCAATCGGGGCCAGCATATTGGCGTCCAAAGCAGCAATAAAATCGTCACGGTCCCAATCAGACCACATCCCCGGAGGCGGCCCACCCGCGTTGTTCACCAAGATATCAACGTCGCCTGCAGCCGCAAGCAAGGCCGCGCGCCCTTCTTCGGTCGCCACATCAGCAGCGACAGTGGTGACATCAACACCGTATTTGCTACGGATTTCTGCTGCGGTCGCCTCTAGGGCCTCGGCCCCACGCGCGTTCAACACCAGGTCAACGCCCGCTTCGGCTAGCGCCTCTGCGCAACCGCGCCCCAAACCTTTTGACGAGGCACACACCAGCGCCCGTTTACCTTTGATTCCAAGATCCATCGACTCTTCTCCATTCGTGGCTTGGCGCACATCTAGCACCGCAAATACACCGGGTCTATTCCCTTCGGAAATTGTCACGTATATCTGAAGGGACATGACCAATCACAAACTGACCATAGACGTCTACCGCGCCGAGGATTTCACTGTCTGCGAAGGCGTGCGGATTGGTGAGCCACTGTCGTTTGCTGATGATTTGCTGATGGACGACCAGTTTCAGATGGGCGCGGATGCGGACATATTTGGTCTTGCGTTGCTTGATGATGGGCAAACGCTACGGCCCGCAGCGAGGCCGGATAACCTCGTCCATATCGATTGTTGTCTGACGCTGATCGCGCCAGACGGCGGCACGCATGAGGCGGTTATACTTGTCGAGGTGACAGGTGATCTCATCGCCGCTGTGCATGTGCTTGCGCTTGGCGATTTTACGCCGGCTACCGGCTACCGGCTCATCGGGGTTGAACGCCACAGTGCCACTAAACGGTTCGCGCAATCTGCTGGCGGCTCGTTCGCGCGCGGCACGTTGATCACGATGGGAAATGGCATGATGCGCCCCATCGAGGCCCTTGCCGTTGGTGATGAGATATTAACCCGCGATAGCGGTAAACAGCCGATCCGTATGATTGGGCAGTGCACATTGCGGGCCACGGGGCGTTTTGCCCCGGTCGTAATCACCAAAGGTGCGCTGCACAATGAAAACGATTTGGTGTTGCGCCCTGATCATCGGCTTATGGTTTACCAAAGGGCAGACTACCTTGGGGCGGGCCGCCCAGAGGTGTTGATCAAGGCCCGCAAGCTTGTCGATGGCACATCTGTCTTGCGCCGCAAGGGCGGGTTTGTGGACTATTTTCAGCTCATTTTCGATGAGCACTTCATCATCTTTGCCGAAGGGATCGCCGCCGAGTCGCATCTTATCGACCAGCGCAGCCGTGCCGCGCTATCGACAAATATTACCCCCAAGAACCATACCCCACGCGACCCGCAAGACTACGAATTTCAAGGTGATATTACGCCAAGCGCCGATATTGCTGACCTGCTACGTCGCGCATCGCGTGGCTAAGGTGTGCGCTCACCGACAAATGTGCCATCAAAGATATCAACAGTCGTGCCTTGGGTGATATCGCCAAAGGCCACCCCTGCGATCCCCTCCCATTGCGCGCCATAAAAATCGCCTGCGACGGTGCCATCAATGATGTAAATCGTCCCGCTTTCATCCAATGCGCCGCCGATGTCCGCTGTGAACTGATAATCGAGGCTGGGTACCGCGCCAGGGTTCATTGCCCCATTGTCGATCTGCAATGTGCCCGTCAAGGATATCGCATCCGAGGCTAAATCCGTCACGCTGCCCGTCACCGGGGTTCCGCCTGCGTCAAAGCCCAAGGTGACGTCAAACGCGCCCTCAAACGTTTGTGCTGTCCCGTCAATCGGCAGATCGAGCTGAATGAGCCCCGCATAGCTCGCGCTGCCTTGCGTCGGCAAATCACCAACCGGGGTCACGCCAAGCCCGGTCACCTCATCGTGCAACCCATCAAAACCCGCAAGAGCAGTTCCGCCCCCCGTGCCCCCGCCGCCACAGGCGGTCAGCATCCCCCACATGATCCAATGATATTTCATCGCATCAAATTGCGCGCAACATCGTTAACGTAAGGTTAAGGCGGCGGGGGCGTTTCTGCGACAACGACCAATGTCGCGTCTACAAGCGCGCCATTGTAGATCACCCCGGCCTCAAGATCAGAGGTGGTTAAAGCAGCCAGCGGATCCCCTAAGAAGGCGCCAGTCATGGTGCCATCAAACACCAATGTGTTAGTCCCTTCGGTCAGCACCCCGCCGTAGTCGAGCGAAACATCCGTCGCGATACGCCCCGCATCGATGGCAATTTCACCTGCATAGTCAACAACTTCACCCGTCGCGTTTGTGCCAAAAAACGCTGACATCGCCCCTGTCGCATCGCCTGTATCGAACCCAACCGTAACAAGCGTATCACCATAAAGCACAAGCGGCGCGCTGGGGTTTTCAACCCGTATCGTCGCAAACCCATCAAAATCTGCTGCCCCTGTTACCGGAATGGCGGCGTCAGGCGTTGGTGCCATACCAATCGCCCCGGTTTCCACGTCACCTAATACCCGAATGCGCTGCGCATCAAATGCATCCAAACGGGCAACACGCGGATCAATCCCAGAGCCGGGATCATCACCGCCGCCACCGCCGCCGCAACCCGCCGCAAACAAAACCAACACAAGACAAAAAATCTGTAATTTCATAAATCCCATCTAGACAGCAAAACCCAAAGCAATCGTTAAACGCGCAGTGGATTGCCCTTTGCCCGCCAACCGCATAAAGCATGCGCCATGACAAATCGCCTTGACCTGCCCGCTGAAATTGCCCGTCGCCGCACCTTTGCGATCATCTCGCACCCTGATGCGGGCAAGACGACATTGACCGAAAAATTCCTTTTGTATGGTGGCGCCATTCAAATGGCCGGACAGGTGCGCGCCAAAGGCGAAGCACGCCGCACGCGGTCTGATTTCATGCAGATGGAAAAAGATCGCGGAATTTCGGTTTCGGCGTCAGCGATGTCATTTGATTTTGAACAGTATCGCTTCAACCTTGTCGACACGCCCGGTCACTCTGACTTTTCCGAAGACACCTACCGCACGCTGACCGCCGTGGATGCCGCGGTGATGGTGATCGATGGGGCCAAAGGTGTGGAAAGCCAAACGCAAAAACTGTTCGAAGTTTGCCGTTTGCGCGACCTGCCGATCTTGACCTTTTGTAACAAAATGGACCGCGAAAGCCGCGATACGTTCGAGATTATTGACGAAATTCAAGAAAATCTTGCAATTGACGTTACACCGGCCTCTTGGCCGATCGGCGTTGGCCGCGAGTTTATCGGCTGCTACGATATCTTGCGCGACAAGTTGGAACTAATGGATCGGGCGGACCGCAACAAGATTTCCGAAAGCATCCAAATCAGCGGCCTAGAGGATCCAAAACTCGCCGAACATGTGCCCGCGCATTTGCTTGAAAAATTCCTTGAAGAAATCGAAATGGCAAAAGAGCTGCTTCCGGCATTGGACCCAGAGGCGCTGCTGAACGGGTCCATGACCCCGATTTGGTTTGGCTCTGCGATGAATTCCTTTGGCGTCAAAGAACTGATGGACGGCATCGCAACATATGGCCCGCAGCCACAGGTGCAATCGGCCCACCCGCGTGATGTCGCACCAGAAGAACCCAAAGTCGCTGGCTTCGTGTTCAAGGTGCAGGCGAATATGGACCCCAAACACCGCGACCGCGTGGCCTTTGTGCGATTAGCCTCCGGGCATTTTCATCGCGGCATGAAGCTGACCCATGTGCGCGCGAAAAAGCAGATGGCGATCTCGAACCCTGTTCTGTTCCTTGCCGCTGATCGCGAATTGGCTGAAGAGGCTTGGGCAGGTGATATCATCGGTATCCCCAACCACGGGCAACTGCGCATCGGTGATACATTGACCGAAGGTGAAGACATTCGTGTGTCCGGCATCCCGTCATTCGCGCCCGAATTGCTACAATCATGTCGCGCGGGCGACCCGATGAAAGCCAAACATCTTGAAAAAGCACTGATGCAATTTGCCGAAGAAGGTGCTGCGAAAGTGTTCAAACCCACCTTTGGGTCAGGCTTTATCGTGGGCGTTGTCGGTGCATTGCAATTCGAAGTGCTCGCCAGCCGGATCGAATTGGAATACGGGCTACCGGTCCGGTTTGAACAATCGCAGTTCACCTCTGCCCGCTGGGTGACAGGCGACAAAGACGCCGTTGAGAAATTCAGCGCGGCCAATAAGCAGCACATCGCCACAGATAACGACGGCGACACGGTGTTTTTGACGCGTTTGCAATGGGATATCGACAGGGTTGGGCGAGATTATCCTGATGTGTCTTTGACCGCTACTAAAGAAATGATGGTCTGGTAAGCAGCCCTAAGCCATTACCCGTGCGGATTGGATGATGCGCGCAGGCAATGCGCTTATTCTCGCGTATCGCAAAAGTAGCTATTCCATCTTCGCGCAGATCAAGTAATGTTATTGTATTACCCTACCTGCAAAAGAAGACACACATGGCTCAAGTCAGTTCTTTGGCGCTCGGCGCCGCACTCATCACTTCTGGGACCGTCACATGGGCACAATCGGATGATTGGGACCTGCTGCGCGGGATCGCGATCACCGAAACCGTGACCGATACGTCCTACCGCGTCGACAAAACATTCCCGGCGGCGATCGAAAACGGTCGCGAGGGCATGGTTTTAACCGGCTATGTCGTCCCTATCACGCCCGGCACAGACGTGCGCGAACTGATCCTCGTTTCAGATATGGGGTTTTGCCCGTTTTGCGGAGACCCAAACCACGGAGCAAGCGTACAAGTGATGCTCGACACGCCGATCAGCGGATTAGAAGAAGGAACACGGATCACTTTGCGCGGCGACATGACCCCCGTACGCGACCCGCAAACTTGGAACGCCGCCATCCTTGAAAACGCGGTGATTGTTGAATCCTAAATAGGAACGCCCCAAACGACGGTGCCAGACAGACACAGCTGACAACTGTCCGTGGCGTAAATGCTGCGTCGCTTGACGGTAAAGCCTAATTTCGCTATCCGCAGACGGGATGGCACGGGCCGTCAAGACCGGGGCGTTCGGGGAAATGCGTCCTTTCACAAATGCGGATCGATCCCGCACACTTAGGACGCACATGACGAAATTCACTGATTTGAACCTTGATGCCAAGGTTCTAAAAGCTGTAGCCGAAACAGGTTACGATACACCAACACCTATTCAAGCTGGGGCTATCGCACCCGCACTTGAAGGCCGCGACGTTCTTGGAATCGCGCAGACCGGCACCGGGAAAACCGCCGCGTTTACCCTGCCGATGATCACGCTTTTGGGCCGCGGACGCGCCCGCGCACGTATGCCACGTTCACTGGTGCTGGCCCCGACCCGCGAATTGGCGGCACAGGTTGCAGAAAACTTTGACGCCTATGCAAAATACACCAAACTGAGCAAAGCCTTGCTGATCGGTGGGACCTCTTTCAAAGACCAAGACAAGCTGATCGACAAAGGTGTTGATGTGCTGATCGCGACGCCGGGCCGCCTGTTGGACCATTTGGAACGCGGCAAACTGATCTTGACCGACGTGAAAGTCATGGTCGTCGATGAAGCCGACCGCATGCTGGACATGGGCTTTATCCCCGATATCGAAGAAATCTTTAAGCGCACGCCGTTTACCCGCCAAACGCTGTTCTTCTCAGCGACGATGGCCCCAGAAATTGAACGGATCACCAATACGTTCCTGTCCAATCCGGCGAAGGTCGAAGTCGCGCGTGCTGCCACGACCAACACCAACATCAAACAAAGCGTCGTGCTGTTCAAAGGCTCTTCCAAACCGAAAGAACCATCAGAAAAGCGCGCCTTGCTGCGTGATCTGATTGATAGCGAAGGCGATAGCTGCACCAACGCGATCATCTTTTGCAACCGTAAGTCAGACGTCGATATCGTCGCTAAGTCGTTGAATAAATACGGTTATGAGGCTGCACCGATCCACGGAGATTTGGATCAGACACACCGCACCCGGACGCTCGAAGCCTTCCGCGATAACAAACTGCGTTTTCTTGTTGCCTCTGATGTGGCTGCGCGTGGGCTTGATATTCCGGCAGTGACCCATGTGTTTAACTTTGACGTGCCAAGCCACGCCGAAGACTATGTGCACCGCATTGGCCGGACAGGCCGTGCCGGGCGTACGGGCACCGCGATCATGATTTGCGTCGGACGCGACGACAAAAACCTCGCGGACGTCGAAGCCTTGGTCAAAGAAGAAATTCCACGCCAAGAAGCCCCGGTCAAAGCGGCCCCTGCCTCCAAGGCACCGGCAGCCGACGCGGATGAGAAACCAAAGCGGACACGCACACGGACGCGTCGTAAGCCTGTTGAACCAAAGCAGGCCGAAGAGAATACACCTGCGGAACCGGCAGCCCCCGTTGCCGAAAAAGCCCCAGCTCCAAAGCAAGAACAAGACCACAAACCACGCGAAAACCGCCAGCGCGGCGGACGCGGACGCAATCAGCCGCGCGACAATGGCCCCGCGATTGTCGGTATGGGCGAAGATACCCCCGCGTTTATCGCGATGAGCTTTGAAGAACGTGCGAAGGGCTAATGCGCTGTACGCGCCAGTAACGAATACTTATAATAGCGCCAATAATTTTGGCACTATTCGCGTTGGGGTACTTCGGGCGTGGCGCACTATCTACCCATGAACCACGTGACCAACGGTTTATCTCGCTGTGGGATCAATATTGCGCACCATTCATCGAGGGCAATTCGGTACGCGGGTTTAATGGCCTCGTACCTTTAGAACAGTTTTCAGGAACAAACCGCTGGGCCGATCCAAGCAGCAAGCTTGTTCTAGAGATTAAGGATCATACGTGTGAAATTTCTGACGTTCTGCTCATGCTTTCGCCGCAAGAACGCATCGACGTAGAACAGAATTTCGTTGCCTATGTCGCAGAAAACTATCCGCAATATATCGAAATGGAGCAGCAATGGACTTCTGACTGGGATCTCGCCTACGATTGGAGAGACGTCACAGCAACCGCTCCCGCATATTGGGGCTATCCACCACGCGGCGTATCCGTTTGGGGCATTTCACTTGAACGTGCAGGAGAGCAAATAGGCTTCAACTATACCTCCGCATCTCTGCGCGGCTGGGAAAAACCCAAATTCAACATATCCGACGATCACTAGTTCTTTTGCCATGACCACGGAGTGCGGTATGGGCGAGGTCTGCCCTCGCCCGAATTCGCATATCAGCTCAGCCGCGACACAATCACTGTCACCTCAGGCTTTTTACCAATTTCAGCAGCGGCCGAGCGGCGCGCGATTGTTTTCAGCTCTTTTTCCAGCTTCACTTCGTCGCGCAGCGTTTTGGCGTTGGCGCGGTTCACGAATTGGCTCAGGTCTTGTTCGACCACATCGACCAGCGCCGCATTGTTTCGACCAGTTTCCGCGATGCCAGAGATTTCAACCCAAGGGTCGCCCAGCGGTTCGTCGTTTTCGTCGATGATCAACGTCACGATCATATGGCCGTTCAGCGCCATGCGGATCCGGTCGCGTACGATGCCGTCCATTGCGCCTATTTGCACGGTACCATCAAGATAAGTACGGCCTGTTTCGATATATTCAGCGACTTTGGGCGCATTGCCGGACAGGTCAATCATCATCCCGTTGACGGCAACAATCCCGGTCAAGCCTTTCGCATTGCCGACCTTTACATGTTCACGCAGATGGCGGTGTTCGCCGTGCATGGGGATCAGGATTTGGGGTTTGACGATCTCGTGCATGGTTTCCAGATCGGGGCGGTTTGCGTGGCCTGACGTGTGGTATTTACCACCTGCGTCATCAATCACATCAACGCCCAATTCAGACAATTGGTTCATGATCCGGATCACGCCGCGTTCATTGCCGGGGATGGTTTTAGATGAAAAGAGGAACGTATCCCCTTCTTTCAACTTCAGGCCCAAATACGACCCTTGCGCCAACTGCGCAGATGCCGCGCGCCGTTCGCCCTGCGATCCGGTCACCAGCAGCATCACGTTTTCACGCGGCATATTCAGCGCATCTTCAGGCGACACGACAGGTGGGAAGCCAGACAGAATGCCGACTTCGGTTGCCGCTTCGACCATGCGGCGCATCGCGCGGCCTAGCAATACAACTGAGCGCCCGCCCTTTTCTGCAGCAATCGCGAGCGTTTTCAAACGCGCGATGTTGGACGCAAATGTGGTGGCCACGACCATACCTGTCGCTTCTTTCATCATGTCCGCAATCGCGTCGCCAATCGTCGCCTCTGACCGGCCTTCGGCGGTTGAGAAGATATTGGTGCTGTCGCAAACAAGCGCCTTTACCCCGTCCTTAGACACTTCTTCCCAAAGCGCGGCATTCCACGGATCACCGACAACTGGGGTTTCATCGATCTTAAAGTCACCAGAGTGCAGAACGCGCCCTTCGGGGCTGTCAATCAACAGGCCTGCGCTTTCAGGGATAGAGTGGCTGATCGGCAGATAGGACACTTTAAACGGGCCACAATCGATGACTTGCGGGTAGACGTCGACGACGGTAACCACGCTATCGGGCAAACCATGTTCTGACAGCTTACGGCGGGCGATATTGGCCGTGAACGGGCGCGCATAGACAGGCGCGCCAAGCTGTTCCCAATAATGCCCAATGGCACCGACGTGGTCTTCGTGGGCGTGGGTGATAAAGATGCCTTCGATCTGGGCTTTGCGTTTCACAAGCCACGAAATATCGGGCAAGATCAGGTTCACGCCCGGCGTGCCGTCCATATCCGGGAAGGTCACGCCAAGATCGACCACGATCAACCGTTCCTTGCCCGGTGCGCCATAGCCATAAACATAAGCGTTCATGCCGATCTCGCCGGCGCCCCCAAGAGGCAGGTAAATCAGGCGGTCGGTCATGTGTTTTCCTTATTGTACTTATTGATCACGGTCAGCCCGTGCATCGTCAGATCGTCGTCATATGAATCGAACAGATTGTCCGCTTGTTGGAACAGGGGTGCGAGCCCCCCGGTTGCGATAACTTTCATTGGGGCATCGCGCTCCGCTTTGATCCGCGCACATATCTCGCGGACCAGCCCGATGTAACCCCAAAAGACACCAGATTGCATGCAAGCCACAGTATTTGTGCCCACAACACGCTGCGGCATGGTGATATCAACATGGGGCAGCGCGGCGGCGGCATTGTGCAGCGCTTCAAGGCTCAGATTGACGCCCGGCGCGATTACCCCACCGACATAGGCCCCGTCTGTGTCCACCACGTCAAACGTGGTCGCCGTGCCAAAATCCACAACGATCAGGTTACCGCCAAAACGATCATAGGCCCCCGCCGCGTTCACAATCCGGTCTGGCCCAACAGCGGTGCCTTCATCGACGCGCGGCTGCTGTGCGAGCAAGCAATCAGGTTTGCCCACCACCAAGGGGCGACAATTGAAATAGCGGTCGGATAGGACACGCAGATTGAATACAACGCGGGGCACAGTCGAGCTGATGATCATCTCGGTAATCTCAACGTCGAGCTTTTGCACAGCCATCAAAGTCGACAGCCAGACGTAGTATTGATCTGCCGTGCGCTGCCATTCGGTACTGGTCCGCCATGTCGCGATAAAGCTTTCTCCATCCCAGATAGAGAACACGGTATTGGTATTGCCGCAGTCAATCGCCAAAAGCATGGGTCATCTCCCGTCTAAAAATATACGTCAGCAGCCGCGATCAGACGTGCGCCTTGGGTCGTCTGCAACACAAGATTACCGTCCAGATCAACCGTATCAAAGCGCCCAGTGATCTCTTCGCGCCCGGTGCGGGCGGTGATCACCTCGCCCAAGCGCGCCGCCTTGGCGAGCCAGTCGTCGCGGATGCGCACAAAGCCAAAGCTACGCAGGTTTTCTTCTTGGGTCGCGTATGCCTGTGCAAGTACCGATAAGAAATCGACCGGGTCAACATCCCACCCGCCAGCGGTCCGCAAGCTGGTGGGCGCAAAGGCTGCGTTTTCGACCGCCTGCGGCACCGTGACAAGGTTCACGCCGATGCCGATCGACAACCAGTCAACTTTCGGCCCCTGCCCGCTGCTTTCGAGCAATATCCCTGCGACTTTTCCACCAGACAACAACACGTCGTTAGGCCATTTTTGCGCCAGTTTTTCAGGTTGCACATAGACAGATAGCGCCGCCGCCAACGCATTCGCGGCAACGAATGACCGTTGGGCCGCTTCGGCGAGCGCGCAATCAGGCTTAAATACGAGCGTGGCGATCAGATTGCCCGCAGGATCCACCCAAGGCCGCCCACGGCGACCGCGCCCTGCGGTTTGGGTATGTGCCATTATCCAAGTGGGGTGTTCTAAGGTCGGCGCGCGGCGTGCCGCCTCGGCCATCGTGCTATCCACGCTGTCGAGAATGACACGCGCATAGCCATCAGGCCAATGCGCGTGTGTATTGTCAGTTAACAAGCGCTTCTGCCGCGGCTTGGGCAATCGGTTCGATTCCGAACAGGTTGATCACGCCGATCAACATCGCCAAGGAAGCCGCCATCAAGAAGCCCCATAGAACAGGGTTCATCTTGCCATCCAATGGCTCCGTTTCTTCGCCAAAGTACATGTAGTAGACGATGCGCAGGTAATAAAACGCGCCGATCACAGAAGCGATCACACCCGCAACTGCCAACCACGCCAAACCGGCATCAAAGGCCGCACGCAGCACGTAGAATTTACCAAAGAAGCCAACCATTGGCGGCACCCCTGCAAGGCTGAACATCAAGACCAGCAGCGCAAGTGCGCGTAGCGGCTGGCGCTTGGAATACATCTTGAGGCTCTCGATTGAGGTCACCGGGCGGCCATCGCGTTCCATCCCAAGGATAAACGCAAAGGCGCCGATGTTCATGGTCACATAGATCGCCATGTAGATTAGCATCGCCTGCACGCCCAAAACTGTGCCAGCCGCCAAGCCCATCAAAGCAAAGCCCATATGCGCAATGGATGAATAAGCCATCAGACGTTTGATGTCTTTTTGTCCAATCGCTGCTACCGCGCCAAGGAACATGGACACGACCGCAAGCAAAGCTACGATCTGCTGCCAATCGGACACGATGTGGCCAAATGCATCATGCACAACCCGCGCAAACATCGCCATCGCCGCGAATTTTGGCGCAGTCGCAAAGAAAGCCGTCACAGGTGTTGGCGAACCTTCGTAAACATCCGGCGTCCACATGTGGAATGGTGCCGCCGATACTTTGAACGCAAGCCCAGAGATCAAGAACACGATGCCGAATAGCAGCCCCAGTGATGGGTGATGCGCGCTCGCCTCGATGATGCCGCTGAACAATGTGGTGCCCGCAAAACCATAGGTCAGGGACGCGCCGTATAGCAGCAGCCCCGATGATAGCGCGCCCAACACAAAGTATTTTAGCCCGGCTTCGGTCGATTTGACACTATCGCGGCGCAACGACGCCACAACGTAAAGTGACAGCGATTGAAGCTCTAGCCCCATATACAGCGCCATCAGATCGCCAGCCGAAACCATGACCATCATCCCCACGACCGACAAGGCCACAAGGATCGGGTATTCAAAGCGCAGCAACCCGCGGCGCTTCATATAGGCTTCGGACATCATCAAAACAGCCGCAGCAGATAGCAATATCGCAATCTTCGCAAAGCGCGAGAAGGCATCATCGTTGAACATGCCGTCAAAAGCAGTCTGTGTCCCCTGCCCGTTCACGCCGATCCAGAGCGCCAAAAGGACAAAGAGCCCAGATGTCACCCATGTCAGCAAGGACGCGGATTTGTCTTTGTTGGTGTAAACCGCCGCCAGCAAGGCCAGCATGGCATAGATAGCCAGCAGGATTTCAGGCATGACGATTTGGATATCTGCGGAAATCATGTCATCCGTTCCTTAATGCGACGCTACTGGGGTGACAGGCGCAAAGCCCGCGACCGCCGTTTCGTAATTTTCAACCAATGCTTCGACGCTTGGCCCGATAATATCAAGAACCAGCGCGGGGTAGACACCCAACAGCAATGTCATGGTAACCAGTGGGACAAAGATCAGCTTTTCGCGCTTGGTCATATCTGTGATCGACTTCAGGCTTTCTTTGATCAGATCGCCCATCACAACCCGGCGGTACAGCCACAGCGCATAAGCCGCCGAGAAAATAACGCCCGTTGTTGCGATCGCCGCCACCCAGGTGTTTACTTGGAAGATACCGATCAGGACCAAGAATTCGCCGATAAACCCAGATGTCCCCGGCAGGCCAACATTGGCCATGGTAAAGAACATAAAGATCAACGCATAGGCCGGCATCCGGTTCACCAGACCGCCATAGGCGTCGATGTCGCGGGTGTGCATCCGGTCATAAATCACGCCAACACATAGGAACAACGCGCCAGAGATAAAGCCGTGGCTGATCATCTGGAAGATCGCGCCGTCGATGCCTTGTTGGTTAACGGCAAAGATCCCCATCGTCACGTACCCCATGTGGGCGACCGATGAATAGGCGATCAGCTTTTTCATGTCCTCTTGGACCAGTGCGACAAGCGAAGTGTATACAATCGCGATTGCCGACAGCCAAAGCACCAGCGGCCCCATGACCTCTGATCCGATTGGGAACATTGGCAAGCTGAACCGCAAGAAACCGTAGCCACCCATTTTCAGCAGGATCGCCGCCAGCACGACAGAACCCGCTGTCGGGGCTTGCACGTGCGCGTCAGGCAACCAAGTGTGAACCGGCCACATTGGCATTTTCACGGCAAAGGATGCAAAGAACGCAATCCACATCAAGGTCTGCGCCCCCCCCATGATGTTCAGGCCAAGCACTGTGATTGGGTCGGAGGCAAAGCTGACTTCTGGGGACAGCAGCAGCGCGATGTCGGTGGTGCCCGCGTGATAGAACATCGCGACCATCGCCACCAGCATCAGCACAGAGCCAAGGAACGTATAGAGGAAGAACTTGAAAGATGCGTAAATCCGGTTCTTGCCGCCCCAAATTCCGATGATCAAGAACATTGGGATCAGGCCAGCCTCAAAGAACAGATAGAACAGAACCAGATCGAGCGCCATGAACACGCCCAACATCAATGTTTCCAAAAGCAGGAACGCGATCATGTATTCTTTGACGCGTGTGGTCACATTCCAGCAGGACGCAAATACCAGTGGCATCAGGAATGTGGTCAGCATCACAAACAGGATGCTGATCCCATCAACACCCATCTTATATTGCAGACCTGCCAACCATGTGCGCTCTTCAACAAACTGAAAACCCGTGTCAGACGGATCAAAGTTCGACAGGATAAACAAGGATACGACAAAGGTGACCAGCGATGTGCTCATCGCCACCCATTTGGCGTTTTTCTGCGCCGCTGCGTCATCGCCACGCAAAAGCAATGCAAGAATGATAGCCCCGCCCAGCGGGATGAAGGTCGTAAGCGAAAGGATATTGCTCATTAGTGCGCCCCCCCTGACATCGACACAATGGTCAGCAGCACCGTGATCCCGATAACCATGCCCAATGCATAGGTGAACACATAGCCAGACTGCGCGCGCCCGGCGAGCCTTGTGAAGAATGGAATGATGCCCATGGCCAAACCGTTAATCCCACCATCAATTAGTTGCGTATCTCCGCGTTTCCAGAAGAACCGCCCAATGGCCATCGCAGGCCGTACAAAGATCAGATCGTACAGCTCGTCAAAGTACCATTTGTTCAGCAAGAACCGATAAAGCGGTGCTTGTTGCGTCGCCAGTTTGCCCGGCAGATCAGGACGACGGATATACATCAAGAACGCGAGGCCAAAGCCCAAGATCATCGCAACGAAAGGCGATACCTTGACCCATGTCGGCGCATGGTGCGCATCGTCCATCACGTGGTTGTCGTCGGCCATAAAGATGGCACCCTTACCTGGTACTGAGGCATGCTCTGCATCCGTTGCGTGATCGTCAGCGTGGTCATCGGTCGCGTGATCATCACCATGCGCGTCGGTTTCACCGTGGCCGTCATCCGCGTGCATTTCCGCGTCAGCAATCCCAAAGAAAGTTTCGACCTTATGGTGATCCCCAAAGAATGAATTATACCAAAGCATCCCAGAGAACACCGCACCAAGCCCAAGAACCCCCAGCGGGATCAACATAACCATTGGGCTTTCATGCGCGTGATCATGCGTATGCTTGTCACCGCGCGGCGTGCCATAGAAGGTCAGGAACATCAGGCGCCAGCTGTAAAAACTGGTCATGAAGGCCGCAATCACAAGCATCCAGAACGCATAGCCACCGGATGTGCCTGCAAAGGCGCTCTCGATCACCGCATCTTTGGACAAGAAGCCCGCGAAACCGATGTGTGTCAGCGGAATACCAACACCGGTAATCGCCAAGGTGCCGATCATCATCGCCCAGAACGTATAGGGGATCTTTTTGCGCAGACCGCCATAGTTCCGCATGTCTTGTTCGTGGTGCATCGCGTGGATCACAGAGCCCGCACCAAGGAACAACATCGCTTTAAAGAACGCATGTGTCAGCAGGTGGAACATCGCGACCGAATAGACGCCAACACCGGCAGCCACGAACATATAGCCCAGCTGCGAACAGGTTGAATAGGCGATGACACGTTTGATGTCGTTTTGCACAAGGCCCACGGTCGCCGCGAAGAACGCGGTTGTGGCACCCAAGAAAACGATAAACGCAGTGGTTTCTGGCGCGTATTCCATCAGCGGTGACATGCGGCACACAAGGAAGACACCAGCCGTAACCATGGTCGCGGCGTGGATCAGCGCGGAAACAGGCGTTGGCCCTTCCATCGCGTCCGGCAACCATGTGTGCAAAATCAACTGCGCCGATTTGCCCATCGCGCCGATGAACAACAACATCGCGATCAGGTTGGCCGCATTCCAGTCACGCCACAAGAAATGCAAGTTTTGTTCAGCCAGATGCGGCACAGCTGCAAAGATATCATCAAAGCGAATGCTATCCGTCATCATATAAAGCGCAAAGATACCTAGCGCGAAACCAAAGTCGCCAACCCGGTTGACGACAAAGGCCTTCATCGCAGCAGCGCCCGCAGATGGTTTCTTATAATAAAAACCAATCAGCAAATAGGATGCAACGCCCACGCCTTCCCAGCCAAAGAACATCTGTACGAGGTTGTCAGAGGTCACCAGCATCAACATCGCAAAGGTAAAGAACGACAGGTAGGCAAAGAATCGCGCCTTGTAGTTCTGGCCTTCACTAAAGTGTTCGTCATGGGCCATGTAGCCGAATGAATACAGATGCACGAGCGCCGAAACTGTCGTGATCACAATCAGCATGATCGCGGTCAAACGGTCCATACGGATTGACCAATCGGTCGACAGTGTGCCGCTCTCGATCCAGCGCAGGATGTGGATCGTCTCTGTGGTGCCGTCAAACGTCAGGAACACAATCCATGATAGGAACGCAGCCAAGAACAGCAGGCCCGTGGTTACCCACTGCGCGGCGGTTTCGCCGATCATTCTCCAACCGAAGCCGCCAATAAGCGCGCCCACAAGCGGAGCAAATAGAATGGTGGTTTCCATGTGCCTTAACCCTTCATCACGTTGACGTCTTCAACGTCGATGGTTCCGCGGTTGCGGAAGAAACAAACCAGAATGGCCAGACCAATCGCCGCTTCGGCAGCGGCAACTGTCAGAACAAATAGAGTGAAAACTTGGCCGACAAGGTCATCAAGGTAGCTTGAGAAAGCGACAAAGTTGATGTTCACTGCCAGCAGCATCAATTCGATGCTCATCAGCAGGATGATCACGTTTTTACGGTTCAAAAACAGGCCAAAGATGCCAATGACAAACAGGGCCGCAGCCACCGCGAGATAATGTTCAAGTCCGATCATCGTGTCATTCCTTCTAAGGCAAAAACGTTCAAAGAAAATATCTTCATCACAGCCCCTGCCCCGGTTTAACGTCTTTGAGTTCCATTGCCTTGGCCGGATCGCGGTGCATTTGCGCGATCACGTTTTGGCGTTTGATGTCTACGCGGTGGCGCAGCGTCAGCACAATCGCACCAATCATCGCGACCAGCAGGATAAGGCCTGCGAGCTGGAACAGCATGATGTATTTGTCATAAATCAGCATGCCCAAAGCAGCCGTGTTATCTGCATCGCCTTGTGGTGCGGCGACCCGTGCTGATACCCCGTCAGAGAAATCCCAGACACCAAAGGCCAGCGCCAACTGCATGATGATGACGATACCGATCAACAAAGCGAGCGGCATATATTTCGCCATCTCCGCCTTGAGTTCAGCGAAATCGACGTCCAGCATCATGACAACAAAGAGGAAAAGCACCGCGACCGCGCCGACGTAAACGATGATCAACAGCATTGCCACGAATTCAGCGCCAAGCGTGACAAACAGCCCCGCCGCTGACAAAAATGCAAGGATCAACCAAAGCACCGAATGCACAGGGTTGCGGCTAACCACTGTGAACAATCCCCCCACAACCGTGGAGATAGCAAACAGATAGAATGTGAACGCGAAAACACTCATGCGGTTTCGTCCTTTTCCAACACTTCATTGGCCAATTGCATGGCCTTATTCATGGCAGGAACACCGCCAAACATACCCATCTGGGCGATTGTTTCGGCGATTTCCTGTTTTGTCGCACCCGCTTCGGTCAAATGCCGCACGGTCAGGCGAATTTGCGCATCGGCTTGCGCCCCAAGCACTGTCAGCCCCGCGAGAGTCAACAAAAGCCGGGTCTTGGCGTCTAACCCATCAGGGTTCACGCCTTTGCCAAAAAACATTTCCATGGTTTCCTTTGGCATGGTCGGCCATAGGTTTTCAAATCCGGTAGGGGTAAAGGCATCCATGTCGACATTCATCGACTTGGCCCAATCTTGCCCCATCTTCATCATGGCTTCAAAAGGGTTTTGATCGTTCATGCAGCATCCAATCGCGCACGCAACGTCTTCATCTGGGTGAGCCAATCGTCAAGCTCATCGGCCTCGGCCCAAAGATCATAAAGCTCTGATGTTTCGGCGTCGGCCATCAACGCTTCAAGCGCCTCGCTGGTGCGGGCTTGTACGTTGTCGACATCCAACAGAGCATCTTTGTGGTTTTCAACCGGATCTTCCAACTGATCCGCAAGATCCTCGTCCGGCTTGCCAAGGGCAGCAGCGACAACTTCGGCCAAGGCAATCACGCCCGTCCCGATATCACTTTCGACATAGCCGCTGGCGATCGCGTCAGAACACGCATCAAGAATATCGGTCGCCGCAGAGGCCCCAAATTCACCAAAATCGGTCAGCCAATCTTGGCTGCCGTCATTGTCGAGTGATCCTACGCCCCAAGCGCCCATCTTCTTTGTCCCCTACCGGTACGGTGCGTCAAGTTCGAGATTGCGCGCAATCTCGGATTCCCAACGGTCGCCGTTCGCCAGTAGTTTTTCTTTGTCGTAATACAGTTCTTCGCGGGTTTCGGTGCTGAATTCGAAATTCGGCCCCTCAACAATGGCATCCACCGGGCAGGCTTCCTGACAGAAACCACAGTAGATGCATTTGGTCATATCAATGTCATAGCGGGTGGTGCGGCGTGATCCATCATCGCGCGGTTCCGCATCAATGGTGATCGCCTGCGCGGGGCACACGGCCTCGCACAGTTTGCAAGCGATACAACGCTCTTCACCATTCGAATAACGGCGCAGCGCATGTTCGCCACGAAAGCGCGGGCTCAGCGGCCCCTTTTCATGCGGGTAGTTCAACGTCGCCTTGGGCGAGAAGAAATACTTCAACCCCAGTTTAAAACCGACATAGAAATCCTGCAGCAGGAAATACTTTACGGCGCGTGTGTAATCCATTTGGGTCATCCTAGGTGAATTCCTCGCATTTGTCGGAGATGTTACCGGCATCTAGGTATTGCGAGTGATCAGAAATGATTTCGTCCACCAACGCCTGCCTCTCAGTGGGTTCGGTGTTTTCAAAGTCTGCGTCGACAAATCGTCGCATAAGAACATAAAAGTCTATTTCGCAAACGCTTGCATGGATCGGAGCAACAGTTGTTTTCCAAAGCGCTTCACCTTGTTCGCCCAAACCGGACGCTGTTGGTGGATTAATGGCATCTTCAGCGTTGGGCAACAAACATTCCATGAGATCAAGAGTCGCGCGCGCTAAATCTCTTTCTGTAGCTTCTATCTCAAGATAATCGCGCTCTTGGAGATGCTCTTCATCAACTAGCAAGCCGCCGTATCCTAGATTTTTGACCACCCCATACGCAGATACAAACGTAAGTGCCTGACCATGCTTATCTAAGTCAGTCATAACATTCGTCAAATACGCCTTACCATTCATTTCAGCCTGCAGACTAGCGTGTGAAACATCCGCCGAATCTAGAGCGCTGTATGTCAGTATCTCTCTCAAGTCATCAGCTATCTTTGTAGCTTCGGCGTCTGCCAAAGGGCACGTCTCGAACACATATGACACTATTGATTCTGCAAATCCAGGATGGCCATAGTCACGGTAGTTCTGCGCTACAGCTATGCAGGGCAAAGCAAGCCCAGCAGAAACTGCAAGCGTTCCCCGAATTATGATCGCTCGTAGGATCAACTAAACACCCATTGTCCAGCGCGCCCAGAAACCGCCGAGCACTTCGAATTTTGCGAGGAATGACACCAGAACCACCCAGAAGAGTGAGAGCGGCAAGAAGACTTTCCAGCCGATCCGCATCAGTTGGTCATAGCGGTAGCGCGGTGTGATCGCCTTGACCATTGAGAAGACAAAGAAACAGGCGGACATTTTCAGCACCATCCACAGGATGCCATCTGGCAGGCCCGGAATTGGTGACAACCAGCCGCCAAAGAACAGCAGTGAAATCAGCGCGCACATCAGCACGACGGCCATCAATTCACCGATCATGAACAGCAGGAACGGTGTTGATGAATATTCAACCTGATACCCAGCAACCAGTTCCGATTCCGCTTCGGGCAAATCGAACGGTGGCCGGTTCGTTTCAGCGAGTGCTGAGATAAAGAAAAGGAACAGCATCGGGAAATGCGCAACCCAGTACCAGTTGAACAGGCCCGCCTTGCCGTCTTGGGCCGCGACGATATCGCCAAAGTTCATGGAACCGGTTGAGATAATCACACCGATGATGATCAGGCCCAGCGAGACTTCGTAAGAAATCATCTGCGCGGCAGAGCGCAGCGAGCCAAGGAATGGGTATTTAGAGTTCGACGCCCAACCGCCCATGATCACGCCGTAAACCTCGAGCGAGGACACCGCGAAGACAAACAGAATGGCGACGTTGATGTTGGACAGCACCCAACCATCGTTAAACGGGATCACCGACCATGCGACCACGGCCAGCACAAAGGAAATCATCGGCGCAAGGAAGAAGACAAATTTGTCAGCGCCTGCAGGGACAACGATTTCTTTGACGATGTATTTCAAGAAATCCGCAAAGGATTGCAGCAGACCAAAGGCACCAACCATGTTTGGCCCTTTGCGCATCTGAACGGCGGCCCAGATTTTGCGGTCCGCATACATCAAGAACGCCAAAGCGACCAGCAATGGAACCAGAACCAGCAAACACTGGGCCAAAATCACAAGGACGATCCCAAGGTTGGTATTGGTGAAGAACTCGACCATATTTATTCCCTCACACCATGAACTGGTGCCATCTTGACGCGGCGCGCGTGTTTGTCGTGCCACTGGTGCCAGCCCAAAGGCTGCAATTTATGGGGCGAACCCCGTCTTATTCAGCCGCAACTGCGGGGGTTGCCCGCGCTTTGGCATTCGCGCTGAGTTCAGCCATCAAGCTGGACGCACGCGCGATTGGGTTTGTTAAGTAGAAATCCGTGATTGCGTACTTGAACGCGGCTTTCCCCGGCTTTTTCGCCTCTATAGGTTGCCATTCATTTTCCGTGACTTCGTCAATCTGACCCAAATGCGGGTGGGCGCTCACAATCGCCTGACGCAGTTGCGCCATGCTGTCATAAGGCAAGGTTGCGCCCAATTCAGCAGATAGCGCGCGCAAGATCGCCCAGTTTTCTTTGGCTTCACCCGGAGGGAAGCTAGCACGGAGTGCAAGCTGCGGACGCCCTTCGGTGTTCACAAACAATCCGTTTTCTTCGGTATAGGCAGCGCCCGGCAGGATGATGTCTGCGCGGTGCGCACCACGATCCCCATGCGACCCTTGATAGATCACGAATGCGCCCGGTGCGATGTCGACCTCATCCGCGCCAAGGTTATAAATCACCTCGGCATCTTTGATTGTGTCCATGCCACCGTCAGTCACAGCACCAACATCAAGCGCACCAACACGTGACGCGGCCCCGTGCAGCACCATCAATTTGCCGTTTGAGCGTTCAACTGCTTTCATCACTTGGCTTAATACAGCTTCGCCGTCCGCCTCGTTCAGCGCGCCTTGGCCCACGATCATCACAGATTTTTTGTCTTTGATGTCGCCGAATGCATGGTCAGAAAGCGATACAAGCGCGTCACGATCATTGCCCATGTGCACATAGTCATAGGTCAGATCGACCGCTTCACCGATCAGCGCGACATTGGCCCCTTTGGACCAAGCGGCACGGATACGGGCGTTCAAGACTGGCGATTCTTCGCGCGGGTTGGTGCCGATCAGCATGATGTATTCTGCATCGTCGATATCGGCGATAGCTGCGGTGCCCACATAGGCCGAGCGGTTATCGGCTGGCAGTTTCGCGCCGTTTGTACGGGCCTCGACCACGCCGCCTTGAGCCTCGATCAACTGTTTTAATGCGAATGTCGCCTCGACCGGGGCCAAATCACCGACAAGCCCTGCGACTTTTTTACCGTTCATCGCGGCGGCAGCGGCGGTTAGGGCTTCGCCCCATCCAGCTTTACGTAATTTGCCGTTTTCACGGATGTATGGTGTGTCCAAACGCTGCTTGCGCAGGCCATCCCAAACAAAACGGGTTTTATCCGAAATCCACTCTTCATTCACGCCATCATGGTTGCGTGGCAAGATGCGCATCACTTCGCGGCCTTTGGTATCAACGCGGATGTTTGAGCCCAGAGCATCCATCACATCAATTGATTCTGTCTTGGTTAATTCCCAAGGGCGGGCCGTAAACGCATAGGGTTTCGACACCAGTGCGCCAACCGGACACAGGTCAATGATGTTACCCTGCATGTTCGAATCAAGCGTTTCACCCAGATAGCTGGTGATTTCAGCGTCTTCTCCACGGCCCGTCTGACCCATTTGGGCGATGCCTGCGACCTCTGTCGTGAAGCGCACGCAGCGTGTGCACGAAATACAACGCGTCATATGGGTTTCAACAAGTGGGCCAAGATCCAGATCATCGGTCGCGCGCTTTGGCTCGCGGAAACGGCTAAAGTCAACACCGTAGGCCATCGCCTGATCTTGCAGATCGCATTCGCCGCCTTGGTCACAAATCGGACAATCCAGCGGGTGGTTGATCAGCAGGAATTCCATCACACCTTCACGGGCCTTTTTGACCATAGGCGAATTGGTTTTCACAACGGGCGGCTGACCTTCGGGACCGGGGCGCAGGTCACGCACCTGCATCGCACAAGAGGCTGTGGGCTTTGGCGGGCCGCCGACGACCTCAACCAGACACATGCGGCAGTTACCCGCAATCGAAAGCCGTTCGTGATAGCAGAACCTTGGGACTTCGATCCCGACCTGTTCACAGGCCTGGATGAGGGTCATCGCCCCATCAACTTCGACCTCAGTTCCATCAATGACGACTTTGCGTAGATCAGACATGGCGTGCCTTTTTATTCCCTTGCGCGCCTTCCCCGACAATTTGGGGTGGGACCGCGTTAGCCGCGTTCTAACGCGACCGGGAACATGATGCCAGTCAGTTTGACAAAAAAGACGCCAAAATTCGCGTCAAATTCGGCTCCTTACCGTAACAACCACCCAACGCGCGTATTTGCGGCGATTTGCGCACGTCCAACGGCGCAATATGTTTCAGGATCATCAGCGACCACCCCAAGCAACGCAAGCTGTGCGCGCGCGATATCTTCGAGCCTACGTTTTTCGGCACGATCCCCGACATAGGCATCAATTTCAGCGTCAGAATAACCTAGTTCGGCGGCCCGGCGTTTGAGCGATTGAAGGAAATTAATACCCCGAAACGTACGTGCGCGAATGTCGTTGCACTGCTCGGAAATTTCATAGGCCATGCCGACATAGATGATGCCGTCGCGGACATCGGGCTGGTCACGCAACGCGGTCTGCGCGGATAAATTGCCGGCAAGCCCGCACACAACTGCGGCGGCGGCAATGATAAATGGGGTCTTGGCCATGTGTCGTCTCCTGTTAGGCGGTTCTTAATGCGCCTTTGATTGCACCAGAGATCGTCATTGCGGTACCGTTATTCAATATCAGTGCCTTGATAACCTATGGGATCGGCCAGGTTTCGCGTAAAAATAAAAAGGGCCGCGCAGAAACTGGCGGCCCAAACAAATCGCGTCTTCGCAGATATTCTAGACAGGTACCAAAAGGGCGCTCAACGCGGTACCTTCAAGCGTTTCAGCCGCAGCGGCAGGACATAGATCGTGACCGATCATTTCAACACCGTGCTTTGCTTCAAAGCTGCGTTCGCTGACGCTGGTTTCTGTTTCAATCGCCAGACGCAAAGGAATCGCAGAGAGTGAACCGCGCCCCATTTCGTTGCGTTTTTCGTTCAGCTCAGCATCCAAGGCCGCGTCATAGCGAAAATCAGCGCAGTTGCGCGCAACATCATTCGCGACTTTCAGCGTCGCATAGTATTGCGGCGTCGACATGTTATAGAGCTTTTGCACTGCGGGATCATCAAACGGGCGCGCAGCACCCGATCCGGTTGCACAAGCGGCAAGCGTCAAAGCCGCACCAAAAATCAGGCCTGTTTTCATCATTCTGCTGCAATCCCCGCAATACGTTTATGTTTAATCCGGTCTTCAATTTCATCCCGGAAATTCCGGATAAGAGCCTGAATTGGCCAAGCGGCCGCATCACCAAGCGCACAAATTGTGTGGCCCTCAACCTGTTTGGTCACATCGAAGAGCATATCGATTTCTTCAACAGATGCATCACCTTTTACCAAACGCTCCATAACGCGCATCATCCAGCCGGTGCCTTCGCGACACGGTGTGCACTGACCGCAGCTTTCGTGCTTGTAAAACTTGGACAGGCGCCAGATCGCTTTGATCATATCTGTCGATTGATCCATCACGATAACCGCTGCGGTCCCAAGGCTAGAGCCTTTTTCTTTCAGCCCGTCAAAATCCATGATCGCATCGCGCATGTTTTCACCGCGCACGTTTGGCACGGATGACCCGCCAGGGATTACAGCCTTAAGGTTATCCCAGCCGCCTTTGATGCCACCGCAGTGCTTTTCAATCAGCTCTTCGAAAGAAATACCCATTTCTTCTTCGACAACGCAGGGGTTGTTGACGTGACCGGAAATCGCGAACAGTTTGGTGCCTGCGTTATTCGCACGGCCAATGCCCGCGAACCAGCCACCACCACGACGCAAGATTGTCGGTACAACAGCAATTGATTCGACGTTGTTCACAGTTGTCGGGCAGCCGTAAAGACCAGCACCCGCAGGGAATGGTGGCTTCATCCGCGGCATGCCCTTTTTGCCTTCAAGGCTTTCAAGCAGCGCGGTTTCTTCGCCACAAATATAGGCCCCTGCCCCGTGGGTCAGGTAAATATCAAAATCCCAACCGGATTTGGCAGCGTTCTTGCCAACCAAACCTGCGGCGTAAGCTTCGTCGATGGCGGCTTGCAGGGCTTCTTTTTCGCGAATGTATTCGCCGCGAATATAAATATAGCAGGCGTTTGCGTTCATCGCAAAAGAAGCGATCAAGCAGCCTTCGACCAGCGTGTGCGGATCATGGCGCATGATTTCACGGTCTTTACATGTGCCCGGCTCAGATTCGTCGGCGTTCACAACAAGGTAAGATGGACGCCCGTCGCTTTCTTTAGGCATGAACGACCATTTCAAACCGGTCGGAAAGCCCGCACCGCCCCGGCCACGCAGGCCAGAGGCTTTCATCTCGTTCACGATCCAATCGCGCCCTTTTTTGATGATATCGGCGGTACCATCCCAATGACCACGTGCTTGTGCGCCTGCCAAGGTACGGTCGTGCATACCATATAGGTTGGTGAAAATACGGTCTTCGTCTTTGAGCATCAGCTTTCGCCCTTGTCGTTCTGGCGTGTCCGCCAGAGTTGAAATGTCTGCCACAGCGCAAAGCCGAAACCAGCAAGCGCCGCAAGGTCAAATAACCCGCGCGTGCGCTGGGTCCAACCGAAATGTGACCCTGCCCATGTCGCTACGATCCATAAAACACCTGTTCCAGCAAGAATCAACGCGGCGCGTTGACCTGACTTGGCTCGTTTGATGTCTAAATCGTTGCTCATCTGTGGAACGGCACCCTTTGGCGCCGCCTTTCGCATGGTTTACACGGTGGTTTATCCCGCCGCGAGGGTCTTGGCCTGTTCTACCCATTTGTCACGCGTTGCACGACCCTTAAATCCAGGCAAATTCTCATCAACCCATTTTTGTTCAGCCGGGCCCCAAGCCGCGATCTGATCAAAATGATAGAACCCCATACCGTTAAGCATGATTTCAAGTTTAGGACCGACACCTTTGATCTTCTTCAGATCGTCGGCCCCACCTTCGCGAGCAGCATCCAAACCTGCTGGTTTTTCATCTGCGACTTCTAGCGCCTCTTCTGGCGCGTTTTCCTCTGCAACTTCCGGCACCGCTGCTAGCGCGGGTTCGGGCTCTGGTTCCGCTTTGACCTCTGGCTCAGGTGTTATTTCTGGTTCCGGCGTCACTTCTGGTTCTGTTGCGGCTTCAGGTTCAGGCGCTGGCGTGGTTGGTGGCGCATCAACAACGGGACTTGCAGCGGCAGGCGCGTCTTCTCCAACAAGCGCATCAAGCAGCCCCATCATCATCGCAAACAAGATCGCGGCAGCGACAATCAGACCAATAAAAAACGCGCCAAAAAAACCAAGTTTGCTAAAAATCAGCAGAAGAATCGCAAAAACGGCACCAATGCCGCCAGCAATAAACAGCATCCGCTGCGTAATTGGTTTGAGTTCATTCATTTTGCAGACTCCCATAGGTGATCAATTTGCCAAACAATTACCCGCGTTAACGGATTCACCTAGGGATTTTTGTGCAAAGGGCGATTTATCTACGCAAATCGCCCATTTACCGCGCAATCGTTACTTTTTTGCAAGTTCTTTGGCCTGCGCCATCCAATTGTCACGGATGATCCGACCTTTGAATTTCAAACGGCTATCGACCCAAGCGACCTGCGCATCGGTCCAATCAGCGATCTGATCAAAATGCCAGAAACCTAGGTCGTTCAACACGCCTTCCAGCTTTGGACCAACGCCGCTGATTTTTTTCAAGTCATCAGCACCTGTTTCGCGCGCAGCATCCAACGTGAGCGGCTGTTCTTCGGAGACATCGGCAGCCGAAGGTTTTGCAGCCGCCGCCTTGGGCTTAGCCGCAGGTTTTGCGGCTTTGGGTTTCGCGGCAGGTTTTGGTTTTGTTGGTTTTGCGGCGGCATCTTTGACCCAAGGGGTCAGAAGCGGAACTTCGGTGCCATCAATGCGTTTTACAGTGTCGCCGATTTCGACAGCGGCTTGCACGCTTGCGTTATATTTTGTCTTACCGCTATCAAAACCACGCAGCGTTGTTAGCCCTTTGAGCGGCTCTGCAGCGAAGCGCCCGTTTTGCGGACCCGGAACAGGCACCTGCCCTGCGGCCAATTCATCAATGATTTCGCTGAGACGGGCAGCGGTCAGATCTTCGTAATAGTCCTTGCCGATCTGCGCCATTGGCGCGTTCGCGCAAGATCCAAGGCATTCCACCTCTTCCCAAGAAAACTTGCCGTCGGCCGATACTTCATGCGCTTTTTCAGCGATCTTATCTTTACACACGCCGATCAAATCTTCAGCGCCGCAAATCATGCAAGACAATGTGCCGCAAACTTGAATATGGGCAATAGAACCAACAGGCTGAAGCTGGAACATGAAATAGAAAGAAGCCACTTCGAGGACGCGGATGTAGGCCAGATCAAGCATCTGCCCGACATATTCAATCGCCGGGCGGGTCAACCAACCGTGTTGTTCTTGGGCGCGCCAAAGCAGCGGGATCACAGCCGAGGCCTGACGGCCTTCGGGGAATTTTTTCATCTGCGCTTCGGCCCATTTCTGGTTGTCTGGCGTGAATGCAAATGTTTCAGGCTGGTCGTGATATAGGCGGCGTAGCATTAGTGTATCCCAGTCATTACGGCGGCTGATGTGGTCAGCACGAACAAGGCGGTGGGAACGATCCCACCTGGGTTAAAAAAGGCTGTCATAAGCAGCAAGCCGGGCAATCCGGCGTTGATGAGGTTCGGAGCTTCCATCAGAGGCAATTCGCAGAAATAAGTTCGAACGATTGCTGGTCAGCGGCGATTTGACCGCGCCCTTCGGCCCGCAATTCAGTCATGATGCGCGCCAAATCCTCGCGCGATAGCGTCGCGTCAGTCAGAATGGTGGCAGAGTTGCTTTGGTTCACGACGCAGCCGTTTTGTTCAACCGTCGTCACAAACCGTTCCTTTGCAGAAAGCGGATTCACAATCGGTGCCGCAACAGGAACAGCTGCGGGCGCAGGCGTAGCATTGGGACGAAAGTCAGGAATTTGAAACATCCCGCCTGAACAGGCGGAAAGCGTCACAAATGAAAGACCGATCAGAGAACGTTTCATGTTTTTCTCTCCTGCACGCCTAAAGCATACCGCGTATTAACGTCGCCAAAAATACAGCCACCGCACCTGCCAATGCAGATTTCAAAACGCGGCTGCGCCCCTTAGCAACAAGACCACCCGCGATGCCACCAACGGCACCAAGAATGAGCAGCCAAATATCAAGTGTAACACTCATGATCCTACCACCCCGCAGCCCGGGAGTATTATCACAGCATTCGTTTCAGTCTCATAAATGTCTACGACACGCGACATCAAAAATTCATTAGCATAGGCATCATCAACTTGATCCATACGGGCATCAAGTACATCTAGAAGAGCTTCTTGCTCTAGCTCCGGGACCGCAAGCTTACCTAGAACAAATGTCAAGACCTCGACCGTTTCTCTATCAGCAATTTCGCCGCCGACATTGAGTGTTGCAACGCAATCGACAGCTTTAGATTCAATGTAATCAAACACAGTAGAAATGAGCACTTCGTCAGAAACGGCCGCTATAATCGAAGCGTATTCATCCTTAGTTGCCTCCGCGCCGATTGGTGCCCCCAAGAGACAGCAGATCAGCGCAATAGATGTCGATCGGATAGCCATCAGCGGTCGATCTCACCAAACACGACGTCCATCGTCCCGATGATCGCCGCAACGTCAGCCAATTGGTGGCCGCCTGCGACGTGATCCATCGCTTGCAGGTGCAAGAAACCCGGCGCGCGCAGCTTTGCGCGATACGGTTTGTTGGACCCGTCAGCGACCAAAAACACACCAAATTCACCTTTGGGGGCTTCAACGGCGGCGTAAACTTCACCCGCTGGAACGTGGAACCCTTCGGTATAAAGTTTGAAGTGGTGGATCAGCGATTCCATCGATGTCTTCATTTCGCCACGTGTTGGCGGGGTCATCTTACCGCGCGCCATCACGTCGCCCTTTTCATGGCGCAGCTTTTCGCAGGCCTGACGGATGATCGATGTCGACTGGCGCATTTCTTCCATGCGGCACAGGTAACGGTCGTAGCAGTCACCATTTTTGCCAACCGGAATTTGGAACTCAAATTCGTCGTAGCATTCATAGGGCTCCGCGCGGCGCAAATCCCATGCAAGGCCAGATCCACGCACCATCACACCAGAGAAACCCCATTCTTGGATGTCTTCTTCGGTGACGATACCAATGTCGGCGTTACGCTGTTTGAAAATCCGGTTTTCCGTCAATAGTCCGTCGATGTCGGCAAGGACCTTTGGGAATTCAACAGCCCAAAGGTCAATGTCTTCGATCAGTTGATCTGGCAGGTCTTGGTGTACACCACCGGGGCGGAAATAGGCTGCGTGCAGACGCGCGCCACAGGCACGCTCGTAGAAGACCATCAGCTTTTCACGTTCTTCAAAACCCCAAAGCGGCGGGGTCAGCGCGCCAACATCCATCGCTTGCGTGGTGACGTTCAGCAGGTGGTTCAGCACGCGGCCGATTTCGGAATAAAGCACGCGGATCAGCGATGCGCGACGCGGCACTTCTGTGCCTGTCAGCTTTTCGATCGCCAGGCACCAAGCGTGTTCTTGGTTCATCGGGGCCACATAATCCAACCGGTCGAAATATGGCAGGTTTTGCAGATAGGTGCGGCTTTCCATCAACTTTTCGGTGCCACGGTGCAGCAGGCCGATATGCGGATCGCAGCGTTCTACGATTTCGCCGTCAAGCTCTAGCACCAGACGCAAAACACCGTGGGCCGCCGGGTGCTGCGGACCAAAGTTAATGTTAAAATTCCGGATTTGCTGTTCGTCGGTGGCCGCGTCAGTTGAACCATCGTCATACGCGTTTGTGCGAATATTTCCGTCCATCATCTTACTGCGCCTCCTCTTTTTTCTCATCGCCGGGCAGGATGTATTGGGCCCCTTCCCACGGTGACATAAAGTCGAACTGGCGGTATTCTTGGACCAGTTTCACGGGCTCATACACGACGCGCTTTTGCACTTCGTCATAGCGCACTTCGGTATAGCCCGTGGTCGGGAAATCTTTGCGCAGCGGGTAGCCGCGGAACCCGTAATCGGTTAAAATGCGGCGCAAATCTGGATGACCGGTGAACAAAACACCGAACATGTCGAAGATTTCACGCTCAAACCAATTGGCACTTGGGTGCACCGGCAGGATCGACGGCATCATTTCATCTTCACGAATCTGAACGCGCAAACGGATGCGTTGGTTCTGATACATGCTCAGGAAATGGTAAATTACGTCAAACCGTTTTGCCCGGCTTGGGTAATCAACGGCGGTGATATCCACGAGGCTTGAGAATTTACAGGCCTGATCGGTTTTCAAAAACTCAACAAAGGACACGAGCGAGGACGGTGCAACCGTCACGGTCAACTCGTCATGCGTGACCTCCCAAGACAAAACGCAATCGTTGCGCTTAAGCTCAAGGTGGGTACCAAGTTCGTTCAGTGCTTCAGTCATCATAATTCCTTTCGGCACGCGGCTTAGCGCACGATGGTCCCGGTGCGGCGAATCTTACGCTGAAGCTGCAAAATACCGTATAGCAGGGCCTCAGCAGTTGGCGGGCATCCCGGCACATAAATATCAACCGGCACGATGCGGTCACAGCCACGCACGACTGAATAGCTATAGTGGTAGTAACCGCCGCCATTCGCGCATGACCCCATAGAGATCACATAACGCGGCTCAGGCATTTGGTCGTACACTTTGCGCAGCGCAGGGGCCATTTTATTGGTCAGCGTCCCGGCAACGATCATCAAGTCAGATTGACGCGGCGACGCCCGCGGCGCGGTGCCAAACCGTTCAAGGTCATAGCGCGGCATTGAGGTGTGCATCATTTCGACCGCGCAGCAGGCAAGACCAAAGGTCATCCAGTGCAACGATCCTGTGCGCGCCCAATTAATCATATCGGCGGTGCTGGTCACAAGGAAACCCTTGTCCTGCAATTCGCGATTAAGGGTCTGGGTGGCAGCTTCCTTGTCGGCGCCCGCATCATTCAGGCCGGTGGCGATCCCCATAAGTGCGTCTTTCCTTATCAGTTCCCATGCAGGCAAGCGCCTACCTTTTGCTAGTTAGGAACTACGCGCGGTGCCCCCTAAGGTCAAGTCGGCACTATGCCTCAGTGGCGGTCAATCAGAGGTGTTTCGCACCTTCGCTGCAAATTTTCGACAATTACACCGGAGCCGCCAACAAAAATGCTGGCTGCATGGGCGACCGGCATTCCAAAATCTCAAATTCGGGGGAGTGTTACTCCCACTCAAGCGCGCCCTTTTTCCATTCATAGGCAAAACCTGCGGTCAACACGCCCAAGAACACCATCATCGACCAAAAGCCGACCATGCTGATGTCCTTAAAGGCTACAGCCCAAGGGAACAAAAACGCGACTTCGAGATCGAAAATGATGAACAGGATCGACACCAGATAGAAGCGCACGTCAAATTTCATCCGCGCATCATCAAAAGCGTTAAAGCCACATTCATAGGCAGATACTTTTTCAGGGTCAGGATTGCGCACAGCCACAATCGCCGCCGCAAGAATCAAAATCAGCCCAAGCCCGATTGCCAGCCCAAGAAAAATCAAGATCGGCAGATATTCAAGAAGCATTTCCTGCATGGCGGGTCCTTTGTGGCACGGCGCGATGATCAGCGCGCAATAATAGCTTTTTGTTGCATACCCCTGCCCCAAGCGCGGGTCAACAAGCTGCGGTTCGAAAATGGCAATGAGGAATGGAAACTAGTCCAGCACTGGCTGGCGCGGTGACAAAACAACGCCCGCAATCGACAAGAGAGATACCGCATGGGCAAGACCATTCACGCGCGATGGTTCATTTTGCATCAGTTCAGCAACTTCGACCAGGTTATCCGTCTGTTGATCCGTGAGCCAAAACATGGCGTGCATACCGTATGTGAAATCGCCGGGCATTTCCGTGACGCTCACACGGCACCCGTCACTTTTTGGCACAAACCGATGTGCTGTCACTGTGACCGCACCGTTGGGCAGGACCAACATTGTTTCGTGGTTTTGCGGATCAGATGACAAAATTTTGGCGTCAAGCTTCACGACCAAAGGACTGCTTGGATCGTCTGGGTCGGTCATATGTTCCGAAACGACTGCGACATCAAAGAACCCTTTCGGGTCCACAGGGCCAGCCATCACGCGCCCGCGCCGGGTTTCAGGACGCAACCCAAATTGCTGATAGGCGACCGCAGCTGAATACGGGACATCAAGATGCGTTGTGATGCGCAGATGCGCCACAGGTCCCGCGTAGACACAGATTTCTAGAAGTTTTTGAAGCGCCGTCATCATCGCAAGCGCGACAAGCACGACAAAAACCACCTCAAGCGTAAGCGCCGCTTGATAATACGCCGGAGAGGCATTGCCTGCAATTTCGGGCAATACTGGCAAAACAACGGTAAATACAGCACCCACAATCGACAGGCTAAGCGTTTCAAGCGCCACATTGGGAAACAGTGCGACATGGCCCAATATTAAAACGGCCATCGTCATAAAAATGCTGGCAGCGCGCGTTGCGGACATCAATTCCGGAGATATCAATGCCGCAAAAGCCAACACAGCAGCGACCAGTACGTACGCAGCGGCGATCAGACGGCGCAATCGCACAATCCGGTAAGTAGCTTGCATAAGTGATGGCCACGAAAACGACATCAGAATCCCCTTTCCCCCAAATAGCCCGTCAATTCGGTCAGAAATGAGACCGAAATCTGACATTTGGATTCCGACGATCGTCGCCCAAATGTCATCGTTAAAGGCGTTACCGATGCGCTCCTGTTATCCCTGCGTTGTTTGTCAAAGCGCCGTCCGCGAAAGGAATCGGCTATGTGAAATCCAAGATCTGGCACGTGGTGTGTCACGGCTGGGACCGTCACACTAACCATTTTTCTGGCCTCTGATTGCTAGTTCAGAGGCCAGAAACCTGTCCCGATCACAGCGTCCATTTGAAGCCAACGGCATTTTCCGACACCGACCAGAGCCGTTCCATGACTGCATTGTCGTAGGCGTGCGGGTTAAGGGTACCTTTGCCAACCGGACCGACCGCTTCCAAGCGACCAGTGGGACCATAAAGCGCGCGCTGTTCGAGGCCATCCATTGTGGCACACATCACTTCGGGCCAAGAGCCCTTCTCGGCGGATTGCACCATCGGCGACAGCGTCATAAGCCACCATGCGAACCGTGTCAGACGCCCTCCGCTGGTCTTGATCAACGAAGTCTTCGACGAACCGGGGTGGCAGACGTAGACCTGAACATCCATCTTACCGGCCGCGGCCAGCTTGTTCTGAAGCTCGTAGGCGAACATCATTTGTGCCAGCTTACTTTGCGAGTAGGTCTTGTTCTGGTGATAGTTCTTGTCCCAGTTTATGTCGTCAAACTGGATCGTCTTGATCCCCATATTGTAGCCAAGGCTGCTCACAACCACGATGCGGCCTTTGGTTGCCTCGATCCGCTCAAAAATCAGCCCCGCCAGAAGAAAATGGCCATAGTGGTTGGTGCCAAGCATGCTTTCAAAACCGTCGACGGTCAGCTTCTGGGTCGGCACTTGCGCGATGGCGGCATTACACATGAGCGCGTCGATCCGGGGAACCGACTTCAGGATTTCAGCGGCGGCTGCGCGCACGCTTGCCAGTGATGCGAGATCCATGCGGATGAAGCTGACGTCGGCACCTTGGCCGAGCTCTTCCTTAAGCTCTGCAATGGCCGCCTGGGATTTCTCCGGCGAGCGGTTGAGCATCACCACCGTTGCGTTTTTCTTTAGCAGCGTGCGCGCCGCCTGAAAGCCCGCGCCGCCATTGGCACCCGTGATGAGATAGGTCTTTCCCTTGAGGTCGCCGAGGCGCTCGGGGGTCCAGCCTTGCGGTCCAAATGTTGTGTCTGCCATCTTACGTCTCCTTGTAGCGCGTTTGTGGTCGGCGCGTTTCTCACCAACACAAACAAGTAGATAACTCTCCCACCTTTGCAAAAACAGGCGGATTTATATCCAATACTTGCCTGATCCTCTCAATACCATTGCAAAGCCCCTATATCGGTGCAAACTGATCGGCATGAGCAAAGACCACATCAAAGCGCTAATTGAACGTCACCTTCCGCAGGCCGGCCTGATTGAAACCAAGATACCGGGTGTGGAGCTTTTCCACGTGGACGCACCGGTGCCCTGTGTGCCAGCAGTCTACGAGCCGACCATTGTCGCCATCCTGAGTGGGGCCAAAGAAGCTGTTCTTGGCGGTGAGAGACATGTCTACAATACAAGCAAATATTTGCTAAGCCCGATGACCATGCCGGTCGAGGCTGGCGCGCCGCAGGCTTCAGCCGATACGCCCTTGCTTGGTGTCAAAATCGCCCTCAATTCCCGCGTGATGACCGAGCTGACCATCGAACTAGAAAGCGCCGCCGGCGCCATCGGGCGTCCGGAAAAATCTGCACCACAAGGGTTGGCGCTCGCGAGTTGGGACCGGGGCTTCACGCAAGCATTGCTGCGGCTTCTTGAGCTTCTCGACAACCCAGTCGAGATGGCAGTGCTTGGCCCGGGTCGGCTACGCGAGCTTTACTATGCGGTGCTACAGGGTGACGCCGGGTTTGCAGCGCGCCGTGCCTTCGGTGTTGGTAGCGAGATCGCCCGGACCATCGACTATGTAGCTACCCGCCTGAACGCGCCGGTCACAATCGACGAGATGGCCGCGCAGGTCGGCATGAGCCGCGCGGCGTTTCATCGACGGTTCAAACAGGCAACGACGATGTCTCCCATCCAGTTCGTGAAATCGATGCGGCTGAACAATGCAGCGATGAAAATCGCGGGCGGCATGAGCGTGTCAGAGGCGGCCTGGGACGTGGGTTATGAAAGTGCGTCGCAGTTCAGCCGAGAATTCAAACGCATGTACGGCCAATCGCCGCGACAATGGGGCATCGAGACGCGAATTCCCGTTGGATTGATGTAAGAATCCATGTTGTGAGCTAGTGGATAAACTCTCCTACTGAAATGATCTGTCCCACACCATTTGATCGCTTAACGAACGATCGATGACGCACCCAAATGTTACATTTCCATGCGTAAATCCCCGCATAAGGAGATATTCGAGATGGGGAATTCACAATGCTGGAAAGACGTCTATCACAAGCTAGCCAGCGACGTATCCGCAGGCCAATTTGACGTTGGCAAAAAACTTCCGTCGCAAACGGCTCTTGCGACGCGGTATCAAACCGGGCGCCATGCGATCCGGCGCGCGCTTGAACGATTGGGTAACGAAGGGGTTATCTCATCGCGACAAGGGAAAGCGGCGGTTGTGGTTGGCCAGTCAATCACTTACCAAATCGACGCGAAAACCCGTTTCGCATCTCGGTTAAGAGAAGCTGGCTTTGACGTGCGTGTCGCAGCGCTGCGCCTGCTTGCCTCCAAAGGCATCGATCCGCGGCTCGCAAAAATGCTTAACCTTAACCCCCGTGACAAAGTCGGGTTTGCTGAGCTTTTGCATCATGTGAATGGTGTGCCGACAACGCTCGGTCGGCACTATTTCAACACCCACATGTTCCCCGATATTATCGCCGCGATTTCGGCAACCTCCCCCTCTGTGCCCGAGGCTTTTCGCCGGATTGGTGTCAGCGATTACGCGCGGCGTTCCACCATTATCGAAGTTCGCCTGCCGACGGCCTACGAGGCGCTCACGCTTGAGATACCGCCCACACAGCCTGTGCTCGAACTTTTGGGACAAAATGTGGATGCTCAAAACGCCACTGTCGAAGTAACCGAGGCCGTGGTGCGGACAGATACAGTGAAATTGATGGTCGAGAACAACCAAGTTGGCCACTTGGTGTGAAACCTTCGTGACGATGCCGCCAATACGACCGGCCGTCAAATATCTGTAACACCCAGTTGGTTTGGATGCGGGCAAGCGCAAACCTTACACGTCAACACTCGGAGACAAATACATGCTACGCTTTACTTTTGCGGCGACGGCGGCAACGCTGGCGTTTGCCACCGTGGCCGAAGCCCAGGTCACAATCACTTGCCTGACTAACGCGGGCCATTTGACACGCCAGCACGAACCGCTGATGGCTGAATTCAACGCCATGCAGGACGATATTATCGTCGAATATGCGGCCCCCGCCCAGAACTATGGCGATACGCATCTTAAGCTGTTCCGCGGGTCCGCGACCAACACGCTGCCAGATTGTGCATTCCAAGCATATAACCAATTGCCATCACTGGCGCGCGCTTTGGCTGAACGTGGCCAAATCGTCGACATGGCCACGCTGATCGAAGCTGAAGGCGCGGGCTGGGCGGAAGAAAACTACTCTGACGCGATGCTTGATTTGGGTCGTGTGGACGGCGCGCAATACGGAATGCCGTTCAACGCCTCTGTGATCCAATGGTACTACAACGCTGATTTGTTCGTGCAGGCTGGCCTTGACCCAGACAACTTCCCGACCGATTGGGACGGCCTTTTTGATGCGGCCAAGAAAATCGACGCATTAGATGAAGACATCTTGCCAATGTTCATGTGGCTCATCAACGGCGATGACTGGGGTTTCCAGACGCTGATCTTGCAACAAGGTGGGCGCATGATGTCCGCCGATGGTCAATCCGTTGCCTTTGACGAAAACGACCACGCGCTTGAGGCCATGCGAATGGCGCTGCGTTTGCACGAAGAGGGCGGCCTGCGCACCGACTTGGACCGCGAAACACAGTTTGCCGCGTTCACAGAAGGTCGCATGGGCATGTGGGGTCTTTCCCCCGCGGGTGCCCGCAACATGCAAGAACGTGTGGGCGAACAGTTCGATCTGCGCTCGCACCCGTTCACGGTCTGGAACGATGAGGACGGCAAGCTACCAACAGGCGGCAACGCTGCGATCATTACGACGCAAGATCCCGAAAAAATCGCTGCCGTATGGGAATACATCAAGTTTGTGACAGGTCCACGCGGTCAACAGATCACGGCTGAAATCACAGGCTATTTGCCAACCAACCGTCAGGTGCTGGGCACTGACTATATGGGTGATTTCTACGCGGCCAACCCATATTACGCGACACCAGTTCTTCAGTATGATCGCGCGGGCCCATGGTCTGGCTACCCAGGGACGCAATCAGAAAAGATCTGGCGCGAACAAGCTTCGACAATCCGCGCAGTGATGGAAGGTGAGATAACACCAGAAGAAGGTGCCACTCAGCTCAAAGACATCGCTGAGGAACTGATGACGCGCTAAGCGCCCATCCCTTTGCCCCGCGCCGCGAAATGGCGCGGGGCTTCTCTTGTCGAATGGTATAAAAATGGCGCAGCTCACCTTAAAAAACATCAAGAAATCCTTCGGTGACACCTCGGTTCTTCACGGTATCTCACTGGATGTGATGGATGGGGAGTTCATATCGCTTGTTGGGCAATCAGGGTGTGGAAAATCGACCTTGCTGCGCATCATTGCAGGTCTCGAACAGCCCGATAGTGGGGATGTGCTGATCGACGGAAAATCGATGTTGGATGCAGCGCCAAAAGATCGCAACATCGCGATGGTGTTCCAAGATTACGCGCTTTATCCGCATATGAGCGTTGGCGAAAACATGGCGATGCCACTAGTGATGGCAAAACTGCCGCTCTATGCGCGTTTGCCAGTGATGCGCAGGATTACCCCTGCCGGTCGTAACGCCCAGCCCGAAATTAGGGCCGGTGTTGAAAAAGTCGCCAAACAATTGCGTATTGATCATCTGCTAGACCGCAAACCTGCTCAGCTTTCGGGGGGGCAGCGTCAGCGGGTGGCCCTTGGCCGCGCATTGGTACGCGACCCGCAGACGTTTCTCATGGATGAGCCTTTGTCGAACCTTGACGCGAAGCTTCGGGTGCAGGTCCGCACTGAGATCACTGAATTGCACGCAAGTTCTGGCCTCACCTTTGTTTACGTGACCCATGACCAAGTCGAGGCGATGACAATGTCAAGCCGCGTCGCGCTTTTGCAAACGGGCCGCCTGCTGCAAGTTGGGACGCCAAATGACCTTTTTGCCGATCCTGATACCTTGGATGTCGCCCAGTTCATTGGCAGTCCAGAGATCAACATCACGGTCGGCGAAAGCCAAAACGGCCAAGTGATCATTGGCGAGACAGCGCTGCCAATTGCCCTGAACACCACTGGCCCCATCCAAATCGGGATACGGCCAGAGACAATCTGCATTCCCAATGTGTCCGGCTTGGTAGCAGCGCATAGGGCGGCGCACGGCCATACGTTGAAATTTGAAAAGCGCCTCGTCGAGGATCTCGGCCCCGAAATTCTTATTCATGGCGCATTTGCCCATGCGCCCGAAAACATCGTGCGCATTCGTGCACAAAAGAGCGACACCTACAGCGGCGTTGACACATTTGCGCAGGGCAACACGCTGGATGTGAAGTTAAATCTAAACCAGCTTCTGTTCTTTGGGGCGGATGGGCAACGTCTGCGCCCTGACTTTTCCACGGCCAAGCGGGCGGAGACGGTATAGTGGCTGTTTCCAAACTTCAGCGCGCGCAAACGCGGCTCGCCTACCTTTTGATATTGCCAGCGACCTTGCTGATCCTTGCGATTTATATCATCCCGATCATCTTTGTTTTTCTGGGCAGTCTCACCGACTATACGCTGGTACGCGACGACTACGCGTTTGTCGGCTTTGAGAACTATCAAAAGATGTTCGAAGACGAGGCCTTTGCCAACGCTTTGAACAACACCTTCTTCTACGCGCTCATGTTTTTGCCGGGCGCTTTCATCATCAGCCTTGTCATCGCAATTGCTATCCAAGAGCAAAAGCAATTCCGATCGGTTTTGGAGGTGCTCTATTTCCTGCCAGTGACCTCAACGCTTGCGGCAATGGCGTTGGTCTGGTCGGCATTGATGGATAGTGGCCAAGGGGTGATCAACAATACCCTTCAAACCCTTGGCCTCGCGCGGGTCAATTGGTTTGGCAATGAAGATGTCGTGCTGGTTTCGCTGGCGATCATTTCGCTATGGTCGGTCATCGGGTTTAATATGGTGCTGTTTCTTGCAGGGCTGACCGCCATTCCCAAAAACCTCTACGAGGCAGCGGCGGTTGATGGTGCGGACCATCCGCTCGACAAGTTTTTTCGGGTTACTTGGCCGATGCTAGGACCGACGGCAATGTTCGTCGCGGTGACCAGTTCGATCACGGCCTTCAAACTCTTTGATACCGTCGCGATCCTCACACAAGGCGGACCGGACCGTGCCTCTGAAGTGTTTCTCTACCTCGCGTTTCTAGAGGGGTTTGAATATTTCAACATGGGGTATTCGGCGGCACTTTCGCTCTTTTTCCTTGGAATCATCCTCCTTTTTGCGCTGGTCCAAGCGCTGTTCTCTGACCGCAACGTACAGTATTGAGCCATGGCAGATATATCATCCCCTTCCTCAGTCCCAACATGGTTTGATCGGATCAAACCCAAATCCTTCGGGCGCTTCGTGACGACGGTGCTGCTTTTCATTGGCGCCTGGATCATGGTGTTTCCGTTTATCTGGATGATCTCATCCAGTCTGAAACCAACAGACGAAGTTTACGACGCGGATTTCTCGCTCATACCGCGAACCTTCAAAGGGTTTGAAAACTACTATGCGGTGATCTTTGATCAGCCCTATCTGATCTTTTTGATGAACAGCATGATCGTTTGTACGGGCATACTGGTAATCCAGCTTCTGACGGCGATCCCGGCCGCTTACGCGCTGGCAAAGCTAAAATTTCGTGGATCCACCATTCTGTTTGGCACCGTCATTGCGGCGATCACCATTCCTATCAATGTGACCTCGATCCCACTTTATATCGGGCTTGTGCGTGTCGGACTGCTGGATACATATTTCGCGATGATGTTCCCCTTCATCGTGTCGGTCTTTGCAATCTTCTTGTTTCGCCAATTCTTTCGCAGCTTCCCAGACAGCATCATTCAGGCCGCACGCGTGGACGGTTTTTCTGAGATTGAGATCATTTTACGTCTGATCTTGCCAGCCGCAGTGCCGGCCATCGCGGCGTTCAGCGTGTTCAGCTTTGTGGCCCATTGGAATGATCTCTATTGGCCGCTTATCGTCGTCCAAAGCCAAGACAAAATGACAGCCACGCTGTCGATGATGCAATACCAATCGATGTTCGACACGGACTATGGGCTAACATATGCCTCTGCCACCGTTGTGACAGCGCCGATGGTTATCGCGTTCCTCTTTGCCCGCAGGTTGTTCATCCGCGGCATCACCATGACTGGAGTAAAAGGCTAATGCTTAAATTCGTTGTTCTCGCTGATATTCACCTCGTCCCAGAAAACCAATTGAGCCATGGGCTCGACACGCTTGACCGTTTGGAACAGGCCGTTGCCTACGTCAACGATGTCCATGCTGACGCTGATTTTGTAATCTTTGCCGGTGATCTTGCGGATCATGGGGAACCAGCGGCTTATGAGCGTTTCAAGACCGCAATCGCGCCGCTCACACCGAATGTTCACTTGACGCTTGGCAATCACGACCACCGGCCAACATTTCTTGACGTTATGGGCGCAGATCAAGCACATCCCGAGACAGGCTGTATCGATCATGTCATCGACGCAGGCGGGCACCGGGTGATTGTTCTGGACACATCTGACCCTGAACTCCGCGGGGCCGGACGTTTGGAGGCGTCTCAGATTGATTGGCTCAAGGCGCGCCTTGATGAAGCCCCTGACACCCCTGTTGTCATTGTTCTTCACCACAACATCACAACGTTTAACGTGCAGACCGACTATATCATCCTAGAAGACAACGCGGTTTTTGCCGATGCCGTTCTAAGCCACGCGCATGTCCGCCAAGTCATTTCTGGGCATGTGCACATGACAACGGCGGGCAATTTCAAGGGCGTGCCGTTTTGTACCTTTGCGGGCGCACACTATAATATCGAACCGATGGCGACTGCACGTTCTGGCCCCGTACCGGAAGAATGTGCAGGTTATGTCAGCCCCGTGCCCCGGCGCGAAGGGCCGGGCCAGCTCGCCGTTGTTTTGTGCAACGATGAGAGCGTTGTGGTCCACATGGAGAACTTTCTCGACCGGCACCTCACGCTTGCTCCGGATCTCTTTGCTTGGTCTTGAGCAGTTAAACCGCGTCAACCAGCAGAGCAAAAATTTCGCGGCGAAGCATGAATTTGATTTGTAGATTTGCTAGGTTTGCGCCTGAAACACGGCGCTAACCTCGGCCCGGATAATCCGAGCGATCTGCGCGCAATCATCCAAATCAAAGGTCAGAGGCAAACGCATATCAATGATCCCGGCCAAAATGCGGTCGGTTGCGGGCATCGGGGTGCTTGGGGCGTAGCGCCAGCTGTCGTAGCGCGACGTGAACCCTGCAGGCTCTGCCCCGCCGAACCATTTGAGTTCAACCCCACGCTGCGCACAGCGCATGATCACGTCTGCCACGGCGGGCGCGGACCAATCGAGCAGCAAGAACTGGAAAGATGAGGCGACATAACCTTCGGCGCTGGGGCGCGTGATCAATCGTAAGCCGGGGGTATCAACCAGCCCCGCCTCAACTGCGGTATAGCGTGCATTCCAGCGTGCCGCTTGCGTGGCCAAATCCCGTAGCTGCGGTCGCAAGATCGCCGCACGCAGGTTATCCATCCGCCCCGAGATATTCGGCGTTTCATATTTAATCTGCGCGAATGTCTCGGCTGGCGGCGCGGCGCGGTGCCGTTCAAACAGCATATAGCTGCCTGACAGCATAATGGCCCGCGCCATGCCTTCGGCGTCATCAGAGATCAGCAAACCGCCCTCGCCCGAGTTGATATGTTTGTAGGTCTGCGTTGAATAGCAGCCAAACTTGCCCCAGCGCCCGCTTGGCACACCATCCCATTGAGCGCCCATCGTATGGGCGCAATCTTCGATCACTGTCACACCTGCCGCATTGCACATCGCCATAAGTCGTCGCATATCGCAAATATGCCCGCGCATATGGCTGAGCAAGAGCACCTTGGCCTGATCCAATTTGCCCGCAAGATCATCCAGATCAATCACCAAATCCTCGGTCACGCCAACATAGATTGGCACGCCGCCCACCGCAGCAATCGCACCGGGCACAGGGGCCAAAGTAAAGGCATTGGTCAACACCTGATCGCCATGTTGCACACCGCACGCACGCAGCGCTGTTGTCATCGCATACCCGCCAGAGGCCACGGCCAAACAAAATTGCGCACCCGTGCTTGCCGCGAATTCTTCTTCGAGTAAGGCCGCTTCGGCGATTTCCCCGTCGACGGTATTATAACGGTGCAAGCGCCCGTGCTGCATTACAGCGTTTGCTGCCGCAATACCCGCCTCTGGAATAGGCTCTTGTTGGGTGAAACTGCCGGTGAAATTCTCTGTCATAGGCTGGGCTTGTCCTTGAATTATTTGCGTGCTGGCCGTTAGCCGATCAACCGCGCCACGGTTTCTGAAAGTTGTGCATAATCACTGATGATGGCCTCTGGGGCCAAAGCGGCCACATCGCCGCCGGGCCCAAAGTCAACCAAGATCGACGGCACGCCCGCGTTGCGCGATGTATCACGGTCAGTCGCGGTATCCCCGACAAGCAGCGACCGCAAAGGATCGCCCCCTGCACGGCGAACCGCCTCAAAATGATGTTCTGGGTCGGGTTTGCGCACAGCGAGCGTATCTGCCCCGATCAACGAGGCAAACGCATCACGCACCCCCAACCGGGTCAGCAGGGTTTCGGCTAGGGCTTCTGGTTTATTGGTCGCGATGCCCACGGCGTAGCCATCCGCAGATAGTGCAGCGACGGCCTCCATCGCGCCGGGGTACATGACCGTGTGGCTGTCGATGTCTTTTGCATAGGCTTCAAGCAAGATCGGATATTGCCGATTAACCTCTGCGGCGTCGATCCCATCAACCCGCGAAAACCCGAGGTTCAACATCGCGCGCCCGCCGCGCAACGCCGTGGCAGCGTCTTGCGCCGGGTCCAAAAGATCGCCCAAGCCAAGCCCCCGAAAACACACATTCGCGGCTGCGATCAAATCGCCGCTGGTATCAGCCAGCGTCCCATCAAGGTCGAAAATCACGGTGCGCATACAGAATCCTCTAAAACTTTGTTATATTGATCTGTAACGCGCTGAAAACTGATGTGAAGCCCTCGCACCTTGTGATAATCGAAAACACCGTTAGAAGTTCGGGAAAACCAAAAAGAGGCGCGCATGAGCACAGCACTGATCATTCTGGCCGCAGGCAAGGGCACACGGATGAATTCCGACCAGCCCAAAGTGCTGCATGAAATCGGCTTTGCGCCGATGCTGGTGCACGCAATGAAAGCAGGCGGCGCGCTGGGACCTGCGCATACTGTCGTTGTAGCAGGCCACGGCGCGGATGCGGTTGAAAAAGCGGCCAAAGCCTATGACCCGGATGTGCAAATTACCCTGCAATCGGAACAATTGGGCACAGGCCACGCCGTCGCCCAAGCCCGCGACGCGCTTTCAGATTTCGCGGGCGACGCGATTGTGCTTTATGGCGACACGCCCTTTATCAGCGCTGAAACGCTTGCGGCGATGTCTGCAGCGCGGCTCACCCATGACATCGTTGTGCTTGGGTTTGATGCGACTGATCCGGGTCGCTATGGGCGGTTAATTTTGCAAGATGACCAGTTGGACCGCATTGTTGAATTCAAAGATACAACCGATCAAGAACGCGCCGTAACGCTTTGTAATAGTGGCGTTATCGCTGCAAATTCTAATGTCCTATTTGACCTCATCGACGCAGTCGAAAACGACAATGCCGCGGGTGAATATTATCTGACAGATATTGTTGGAATCGCACGTGACCGCGGACTGTCCGCAACCGTTGTGCGCTGCCCTGAAGCCGAGACATTAGGCATCAATTCACGCGCCGAACTGGCCCGTGCTGAAGCTTTATTTCAGGCCAAAGCGCGCGCACAAGCGACCGAGGACGGCGTCACATTGGTCGCACCTGACACGGTGTTTTTTGCTCATGACACGGTGATCGGGCGCGATACTATCGTCGAACCCAATGTGGTTTTCGGCCCTGGCGTGACGGTTGAGTCTGGCACCACAATCCGCGCGTTTTCGCATCTCGAAGGCTGCCATGTTTCGCGTGGAGGCGTGATCGGCCCCTACGCCCGTTTGCGCCCCGGTGCAGAACTGTCCGAGGGTGTGAAGGTCGGCAACTTTGTCGAAATCAAAAACGCGACCGTGCAAGAAGGCGCAAAGGTCAACCACCTGAGCTATATCGGTGATGCTGATGTGGGCGCGCGCGCAAATATTGGCGCAGGCACAATTACCTGCAATTATGACGGTGTCTTCAAACATAAAACCACGATTGGGCCGGATGCGTTTATCGGATCAAACACGATGCTTGTCGCGCCTGTCACCCTTGGCGCTGAGGCGATGACCGCCTCTGGCTCTGTGATCACCCGTGATGTTCCAGCCGGCGATCTGGCGATTGGGCGCGCACGACAAGAAAACAAATCTGGACTGGCAGTCAAACTATTCGACAAGCTGCGTGCGCTGAAGGCGAAAGGCAAATAATATGTGTGGTATCATTGGCGTATTAGGCAATCACGAAGCCGCCCCGATTTTGGTCGAGGCGCTCAAACGGTTGGAATATCGCGGCTATGACAGCGCGGGCATTGCCACGGTGAACAACCTACAGCTGGACCGTCGCCGCGCGGTTGGCAAATTGGTAAACCTGTCCGATATGTTGGTGCATACACCGCTCGCTGGCAAAGCCGGAATCGGCCACACCCGTTGGGCCACACACGGCGCGCCCAATGTTGGCAATGCACATCCGCACCGCGCGGGTGGTGTCGCGGTTGTGCATAATGGCATCATTGAAAACTTTCGCGAATTACGCGACTTTTTAGGTGCCGAAGGCATCGGGTTTGAAACCGATACGGATACAGAGACCGTCGCATTGCTCGCGCAATATTACCGCGACCAAGGGCTTTCTCCAGTGGATGCAGCCGCGCAGACGATTGCCCGGCTTGAAGGGGCCTATGCGCTGTGCTTCCTATTTGATGGCGAAGATGATTTGCTGATCGCCGCACGCAAAGGGTCGCCCTTGGCGGTAGGATACGGCGTGGGTGAAATGTTTGTCGGCTCTGACGCGATTGCGCTGGCCCCGATGACGGATCGGATCAGCTATCTAGAAGAAGGCGATTGGGCTGTCATTACCCGTGACAGTGTCGAAATCCGCGACCATGCAGGCAATCTGGCGCAGCGTGAAATTCGCACCGTGCAGCTGGACACCGCAACGGTCGACAAAAGCGGCTACAAGCATTTCATGGCCAAAGAAATCGCCGAACAGCCCACCGTGTTGCAAGGCGCGTTAGCCCATTACATTAACAGCGACGCAAGCGCTGTCACCCTGCCCGCACCCGGCATGGACTTTACCCAAGTTGAACGGATGACCTTGGTTGCCTGCGGCACCGCATTTTATGCCTGCTTGGTCGCAAAGTACTGGTTCGAACAGGTCGCCGGCATCCCGGTTGAAGTCGATGTGGCTTCGGAATTTCGCTACCGCGAACCGCCTGTCACAGCGGGTACCGTGGCGCTTTTTGTCAGCCAATCCGGCGAAACCGCCGATACGTTAGCAGCGCTACGTTATATGGAGGGCAAAGCAGCAAAGATCGTATCCGTCGTGAACGTCCCAGAAAGCTCTATTGCGCGCGAAAGCAACCTGCCCTTGCCGATCCTTGCGGGCACTGAAATCGGTGTGGCCTCGACCAAAGCCTTTACCTGCCAATTGACCACGCTAGCGATTTTGGCACTGAATGCCGCGCATGCACGCGGGCGCATAGATGACGCCACCTTGGCCGCACATCTGACACAACTACGCGCCCTGCCCGGTATTATGAACACCGCATTGGCGATTGAGGACAAATGCGCCAGCGTTGCGGCCAAATTGGCCGAGGCCCGCGATATCTTGTTCTTGGGGCGCGGCGCGATGTATCCGCTTGCGCTTGAAGGGGCGCTTAAGCTCAAGGAAATCAGCTATATCCACGCCGAAGCCTATGCCTCGGGCGAGCTGAAACATGGGCCGATTGCCTTGGTCGATCAACATGTTCCGGTGATCGTCATGGCCCCGCGCGACGCGCTGTTTGATAAGACGGTTTCAAATATGCAAGAGGTTATGGCGCGCGGTGGTAAGGTGCTCCTGATCACCGATCAAAAAGGCGCAGCCGAGGCGGGTGACGGCGTCTGGGACACGATTATCATGCCAGAAATTGATCCGTTCCTCGCGCCAATCCTTTATGCGGTGCCGGCGCAATTATTGGCCTACCATACTGCGGTCGCAAAGGGTACAGATGTGGACCAACCCCGCAACCTAGCCAAATCGGTGACTGTCGAATGACCTCAAAACGCGAAGCCCTGGACGCATTGCGCGCCGCTGGCGATCCTGAAAAAGCCAAAGATATGCACCGCTATCACAAGGTGGATCGTCCCTATCTGGGCGTCGCGAACCCGGTGATTGATGATCTGGTCAAGACTTGGCGCGCGGATATCGATTTGGATGCGCGGCTGGTGCTGGCAAACAGCCTGTGGAAAAGCAACATCCACGAGGCCCGCGTTGCCGCAGCAAAGCTGTTAACACAAGCACGCCTGCGCCCCGATGACACGGCGGCCTGGGATTTGATCGTATCATGGGTGCCTGATTTTGACGCTTGGGCAATTGCGGATCATGTTTGCATTGCCGGGCAAAAACGGCTTGTTGCGGACCCATCACGGCTTGATACCGTTGAAAGCTGGACCCGTTCTGATCATATGTGGACCCGTCGGGCCGCCTTGGTGATGACCATGCCGTGGACCAAACAAAATAATCCCAAGCCTGCGGAATTGGTAGCGCGTGACCGTGTGCTGGCTTGGGCGGCCGGATACACCACTGATCACGACAAATTCATTCAAAAAGCTATCGCTTGGTGGCTGCGCGAGCTGTCAAAACACGATCCCGCGCGGGTCAGCACCTTTATCAGCCACCACGGTGCCGATATGAAACCATCTGCGGTCAAAGAAGCTGGGCGTCTGTTGCCCGCGTAAGGTGGATCAAGATCCACCCTACTGTCGATAGACCGTCAGTTCAGGCAGGCTCGTAAGCGGCACCCCAAGCAGCCGCATTGCGGCAAGGCTGATCTGACTGCCCGCGCCGGCTTCACCGCCCGATGGGCGCAATTCAAGGTTCACAGACTCTCCGTCATAGCCTACGCGTCCCAGCGTCACCGCATCCACAAGCGGGGTTTTTAACCATATCCCCGGCTCTGTTGGCGGCCCAAGTGATGCAATTGTAACCCCCAACGCAACATCTATGCTCTCCGTCGGCGCTGTTGCCGCGGCGCGGTCTTCAGCGCTGGTGGTGTCAAATTCTTCGACGGTGGCTGCGCTTGCCGGGGGCGCGACCGCGACCACTGTCGTTTCCGTGACTGGGCCCGAAGGAGGCGACACCTCTTGAAACGCAGGTGTCGTACATCCGGCCAAAGCCACAATCGGGAGGAGTAATTTGATATCCATCCCTTCAACATATGGTGCACATGACGATGTTACAACATCGTGCGCTGTGCTTGCGTAGCGTGTTGCGCAGCCCTAGACTAGCCCTATGAACCAGCCGTTAATTGACCCCTTTGCACGCGCGATTGAATACCTGCGCGTTTCTGTCACCGACCGGTGCGACTTTCGCTGCGTCTATTGCATGTCCGAAAATATGACGTTCCTGCCCAAAAAGGAACTTCTGACGCTCGAAGAATTGGACCGGCTCTGCTCAGCATTCATCCGGCTTGGGGTGCGCAAACTGCGGATCACCGGGGGGGAGCCGCTTGTGCGCCGGGACATTATGACGTTTTTTCGCGCCATGTCGCGGCATCTTGATGCCGGATCACTGCACGAGCTGACAATCACCACGAACGGTAGCCAGTTGGAGCGCTTTGCGGATGATCTGTTTGCGGCGGGGGTGCGGCGGGTGAATGTCTCGCTCGATACGCTGGACGACCAAAAATTTGCGGATATCACCCGCTGGGGCCGCCTGCCCCAAGTGCTGCGTGGTATCGATGCGGCGCAAAAGGCCGGGCTGCGGGTCAAGATCAATACCGTCGCGCTCAAAGGGTTTAACGAAGATGAACTCTTTTCCCTGACAGATTGGTGCGCGTCGCGCGATCTGGACCTGACATTCATCGAAGTCATGCCAATGGGCGACATCGGTAACGAAGATCGGTTCGGGCAATATTGGTCGCTCAAAGATTTACGCGCGCAGCTCGCAACGCGGACTGATATCACTGATCTGCCTGAGAAAACCGGCGGGCCTGCACGCTATGTCCAACTTGAAAACACGGGCCAAAAGATCGGGTTTATCACGCCATTGTCACATAATTTCTGCGAAAGCTGTAACCGCGTGCGGATTACCTGTACCGGCGAAATCTATACCTGTTTGGGACAAGAAGGGCATTCTGATCTGCGCGGGCCACTACGTGCCTCAGAGGCGGATGCCGATCTTGATGCCGCTATTCGCGCCGCCATCGCACAAAAGCCCAAAGGGCATGATTTTGACTATTCGCGCCAAAAAGCTGATGGGCAGGTCAGCCGCCATATGTCGCACACAGGCGGCTAGCCGTAGGGTGGATCTTGATCCACCCCGATTTATTAGGCGGCGGGCATCCGCTTTTCAACGATTTCGGCCCACCAGCTACAGCCAGCCGGAATCGCGTCGTCGTTGAAATTATAGTGTGGGTTGTGCACGTCGGCGCTATCGCCATTGCCGACCAAGATATAAGCGCCGGGGCGCTCTTCGAGCATATATGCAAAATCTTCGCCGCCCATGACCAACGGTGCCTCAGTGCAATCGCCAGAGATTGATTTTGCCACATCCGCAGCAAATGCAGTTTGATCGTCATGGTTCACCATGCACGGGTAGCCGTGGTAATAGGTCACGTCGGCCTTTGCGCCCAAAGTGGCCGCCGTCCCCTCGCAAATAGCCGTCAGTCGCTCTTCGGCCAAGGCGCGCATTTCCTTGGACATCGTGCGCACTGTGCCTTTGATCTGCACACGCTGCGCGATCACATTGAATGCCTTAGAAGACGATTCGATGGACGTCACAGACACGACGATCTGATCGACCGGATCAGCGTTGCGGCTCGCGATGGTTTGTAATGCAGTGACAACTTGTGCCGCAACCACCACGGAATCGACGGTTTGATGCGGTTTGGCTGCGTGACCACCCTGCCCTTCGATGGTGACATCAAATTGATCGGTCGCTGCAAAGAACGCGCCTGGGCGGATGGAAAATGCACCGACTTCATGGCCTGGCCAATTGTGCATGCCGTAGACTTCTTGGATATTCCACTTGTCCATCATGCCATCTTCACACATTTCGCGGCCACCTCCGCCGCCTTCTTCGGCGGGCTGGAAGATCACCACCACAGTGCCGTCGAAGTTACGCGTTTCCGACAGGTACTTCGCAGCGCCAAGCAGCATGGCCGTGTGCCCGTCATGGCCGCAGGCGTGCATCGCGCCATCGGTTTTGGATTTATAATCAAGCCCCGTTTGCTCGTGAATTGGCAGCGCATCCATATCTGCGCGCAGGCCAATCACCTTGCCGGATGTATCAGTCTTGCCCTTGATCACGCCAACAACGCCTGTGCGCCCGATGCCGGTTACGATTTCGTCGCAACCAAATTCCTTAAGTTTTTCAGCGACAACAGCGGATGTCCGATGCGTCTCAAATAGGATTTCAGGGTTTTCGTGTAAATCTCGGCGCCACGCAGTGATTTCAGGCAGAAGCTCTGCAAAGCGATTCTTGACGGGCATGTCGTCTCTCCAGTCGGATAGTTGGTTGTTTTGTTAAAGGTTCGGACCAAGCACCAGCTTGGACCCGTCAGAAAAACGGGACAATCTGAACCGAGTGATATCATGCGACGGGGTTTTCCCAGTTGCAAGCTGTGCGGTGATGCGTCCAAAGGCGGGCCCAATCCCAAAACCATGCCCACACATTCCCGTCGAAATCGTCAGACCGGGAATAGTTTCGACCCTGTCAACAACGGGGACAATATCGGGCATCGTATCGATCATCCCAGCCCAAGCTGTTTCGATTTTTACGTCGTCTAGCCCAGGGTAGGTTTCTTGGAACGCGCGCGCCATGAACCTTACCTTGGCGGCGTTGGGCTTTGGATCAAGGACGCGCATTTTCTCAAACGGGCTCAGCTTATCTGCGGCCCAACGTCGCGCCGTGCCCCATGCATCCGGAAAGCCTTTCGGCGCGAAGGCCTTCAGCCGCGTGCCCAATGGATCCTTGACCAGCTGTGGTGCAAACTTCGCGAGCGCCCGAAACGCGTCAGGTCCGACAAATAATTCGTGAAAACCCGCAGGCGCTAGCGTATACCCGCCATCTTGGCGACGACGGAACGCAAGTTGGTGATCAACGGCTGCGCCATTGTGCACATTATCGACAGGCGCAGTCGCGGAGACCGTCGCGCGCACGGAAAGCTGCGGGATGTTGACGCCGTGACGGCGTAAAAACAGCGATGACCATGCGCCACCAGCGACAACGACGGAATTGGTTTTGATCAACCCGCTTTCGGTCACAACGCCGGTCACTCGCCCCCCTTCAAGGTCTAACAAACGCGCAGCGCAATTTTCAACAAATGTCACCCCCGCATCCGTGGCCGCACGCGCAATCGCGGGCACCGCAGTCCAAGGCTCAGCGCGTAAATCGCCGGGCGTCCACAAGGCTCCAGCCCAATCGCCATGCGCCCCGGGCAAGACATCAGTCAGGCTCGATTTAGAGACGACGCGCGTATCAACGCCATTGGCTTTGGCATCAGGTAACCAAGATGCGTAGCGATCAAGATCTTCTTTGGTTTTCGCTAGAAACGACACCCCGCCTTGGCGCAACCCGATCTCTGCGCCGATGGCATCGTTCATGTCCCGCCACATCGTCGCCGATTCTTGCATGATCGGGATTTCCGCAGGATCGCGCCCCTGTACCCGCACCCAGCCCCAATTGCGCGATGATTGCTCTGCCGCGATTCGACCCTTTTCGAGAACAACGACCTTAAGCCCCTGCTTGGCGATTTCCCATCCGGTCATGACCCCAATAATACCGCCGCCGATCACCACTGCATCCGCCTGTGCAGGTGGCGGACCGGGATATTTGATTGGATCGTTAATTGATATTGGAAATGATTTCATCGTTTGAGGCTTTCGATCAGATCTTTGATAAAGGCCTCGCCTTTTTCAAATTGGGCGACAGAAATATATTCGTTTGGTTGGTGCGCCTGTGCAATGTTTCCGGGGCCACAAACAACAACGGAATAGCCCTGCGCCTGAAAATGCCCCGCCTCGGTGCCATAGCTGACGACTTCGGTCGCGTTGGCCCCGGTTAATTGCCGTGCCAAATGTTCTGCACTCCCGTCGGTTTCGGGGGCCAATCCGGGGAGTTCAAAAAACTGCTCAGCAGTGATCCCTGCGTCTGGGTGGATTTCTTTCATCTCGGCTTCGAGTTCAGCAACCTTTGCTAAGAATCGATCCCGCCACGCGGCATTGCTTTCTCCGGGCACGACACGGAAAGTCACATCGAAGGTACAGTCTTTGGCGGTGATGTTATGTGCAGTGCCACCATTGATCATGCCGACATGCAGTGTCGTATAGGGGGGCACGAACGCGGCATCTATCGCGGCCGGCGCCTTGGCCGCATTTTCTGCGTTCACTTGATTCGCCCATTCAATCAGCTTTGCACCCATCATGATCGCGCTGACCCCGGTGTGCAGTAATGATGAATGCACTTCGAAACCGTGAAAATGCATCTTGTAGCCAATGCCGCCCTTGTGACCGGTAACCACAGACATCATCGACGGCTCGCCAACAATCACTGTGTCTGCGCGTGGCATGCCCATACTGACCATATGATCGATCATCGGCGGCGCGCCGGTGCAGCCAATTTCTTCGTCATAGCTGAGCGCAATTTGGAGCGGGCGTTTGATATCTGCCTGCGCAGCCAGCGTCATTGCCCAAATTGCAAGCGCATCAAACCCTTTCATATCGCAAGTGCCACGCCCGTAAATCTTGCCATCACGCTCTATCACTGCAAACGGATCACTGTCCCAGTTTTGGCCTGTGACAGGAACCACATCAGTATGACCTGACAGCACGACACCGCCGTCAATTTGCGGACCAACATGGGCATAAAGCGCCGCTTTAGTGCCGTCTTCATTGGGAACACGCTGCGTAGAAATATCAAGGTCATTTAGATATTTTTCAACAAAATCAATTAATTCTAGATTGCTTTGCGTACTGACCGTGGGGTATGAGACCAAACGTTCCATCAGTTGCTGAGCTGTCAATGACATCGATTTTCCTTTCAACGCCGCAAATGCAGCCAATTGGGTGCACACCTGTTCAATCAGGTGGCAATTTATGTCTGAGCCGGGTTCGATCACAACGCAATTACGAAACGTCTTGCGGCGTCCAAAATAACTGTTACCGTTTGGTAAAAATTCGCAATGCCTAAAATCCGGCAAAAGCGCAAAAATTAATCCGAACCACGAGGGAGGTTCTATATGCCCGATGGGGCCTTGCCTGTTCTGGATGTCCAGAATCTTAAAACTGTGTTTCAAACGCGATCCGGTGAAGTGCATGCCGTGAACGACGTGAGCTTTTCGCTGCGCCCGGGTGAACTACTGGGAGTCGTTGGCGAAAGCGGCTCTGGCAAATCTGTGACCATGATGTCCTTGCTCGGGCTTTTGCCCACCCCGCCCGCCGATGTGCGCGGGGGGACGGTGATGTTTGACGACAAAGATTTGCTGAATGTGAATGCCAAGACCCTGCGCGACGTGCGCGGTGGCAAGATTGGTTTCGTGTTCCAAGATCCGATGACCTCCCTGAACCCGGTATACAACGTCGGGATGCAGATCATGGAACCGCTACGCAAGCATATGGGGATGAACAAAAAACAAGCCGCAGCCCGCGCACAAGAGCTGCTAGAGCTTGTCGGTATCCCGGACGCAAAGCGGCGCTTAGCCGATTATCCACACCAGTTTTCCGGCGGCATGCGCCAGCGCGTGATGATCGCGATTGCGCTGGCCTGTGACCCCCAAGTGTTGATTGCGGATGAACCGACCACCGCGCTGGATGTGACCATTCAGGCGCAGATCCTTGAGCTGATGAAGGACTTGCGCGCCAAACTTGGCATGGCCGTGATTTGGATCACCCATGATCTCGGTGTCATCGCGGGGATCGCAGACCGTGTCATGGTAATGTATGGCGGTCAGGTTGTTGAGCATGCGCCCGTTGATGTCCTGTTTTCGGACCCACAGCACCCCTATACGCGCGCGCTCCTTAAAACGATACCGACGATTACGGGCGAACGTGCTGCGCGCTTGACTGTGATCGAAGGGCAGCCCCCCATCATGAAAGATGCGCCTGCGTCTTGTGCATTTCGCGACCGCTGTGATGTGGCGTTCAACCGTTGTGCCGTTGAAAACCCGCCCCGCTATGATCTGGGCGCGGGTCATGACGCCGCATGTTTTTATGATGCCCGCACAGGGGAACCGCGCGATGCTTGATACTGAAAACACACCTCTGGTCAGCGTGCGCGACCTCAAAATGCACTTTCCGATTCATGCAGGCCTTTTACGCCGCCGCGTGGGCGAAGTCAAAGCCGTCGATGGCGTCAGCTTTGACGTGATTGAGGGCGAAACATTAGGCCTCGTCGGAGAATCGGGCTGCGGCAAGTCCACATGTGGGCGCGCCGTGTTACGCCTGTATGATATTACTTCCGGTGAGATCACGATCGACGGCGATGAAATCGGAGACACTTCACAAGCAGCTCTACGCACCAAACGCCCGGCGATGCAGATGGTGTTCCAAGACCCGCAGGCATCCTTGAACCCGCGCATGACCGTTGAAGCGATTATCAAAGAACCGCTGGATGAGCACACAAAGCTGTCCGAGCTCGAAAAGCGCGAAAAAGTGGGCGAATTGATGGATGCCGTTGGGCTTAACCGCCAATTTGCCAAACGTTATCCGCAAGCATTCTCAGGCGGTCAACGTCAACGCATCGGGATCGCCCGCGCGCTGGCGTTGAACCCAAAGTTCATTGTCTGTGATGAACCAATTGCGGCGCTCGATGTGTCGATCCAAGCGCAGGTTGTGAACCTGCTCGAAGACCTGCAAGAACAATTTGGGCTGACCTATCTGTTTATCAGCCATGACCTATCGATGGTGCGTCATATCGCGACCCGTGTTGCGGTCATGTATCTGGGCAAGATTGTTGAGCTTGCCCCGCGCGAGGCGCTATATGCTGAACCGCTGCATCCCTACACAAAAGCATTGCTATCGGCGGTTCCTGACCCTGATCCAAGTCTTGCCAAAGCGTCCAACCGTATCGTTTTGCAAGGGGATGTTCCGTCCCCCGCAAACCCTCCAAAAGGCTGCAACTTTTGCACCCGCTGCCCATCGGTGATGGATATTTGCAAGACGACAGAGCCTACTTATTTTGAGGTGCAGCCAGGCCGTTTCACGGCTTGCCATCTTTATGAGAATAACAATGACACTGCCGAATAAACGGCAGGTCACCGAGGTCAATAAGAGCACAACCAACAAGGAGAAGACATTATGAAACTCAAGACAGCACTGCTTGGCGCTGTTGCGACCGTTTCCCTGGCGCCGGCGGCATTTGCCGACGCGCATGAAGGTGAACGCGGCCGCGACGGTCAACTGAACATCATTTATTGGCAAGCCCCATCCATCCTGAACCCATACCTATCAGGTGGGACAAAGGACCTGGAATCTGCCAGCTTGGTCGTAGAGCCCCTTGGTCGCTACGATTCGACCGGTGCGATGGTTCCATATTTGGTCGACGAAATTCCAACAGTGGCAAATGGCGGTGTCTCAGAAGATTTGACCTCCATCACATGGAAGCTGACAGAAGGCCTGCTTTGGTCTGATGGCACGCCGCTGACCTCAGCCGACGTTGTATTCACAGCTGAATACTGCATGGATCCAGAAGGTGGTTGTGCACAGCTGTCTAAATTCGAAGGTGTTGAAACTGTCGAGGCGCTAGACGATCTGACTGTTAAGGTCACATTCGGCGGTCCACAGCCAAACCCATATGGTCCCTTCATGGGCGGCCAATCCCCAATCATTCAAGCCGCACAATTTGCTGAGTGCATGGGTGCGAAAGCCCCAGAATGTACCGATGCGAACTTTGGCCCAATCGGCACAGGCCCGTTTGTTGTCACTGACTTCCGCACGAATGACGTGATCCAACTGGTCGCAAACGAAAACTACCGTGATCCAAACAAACCAGCCTTTGCAAGCGTGACCTTCAAAGGTGGCGGCGACGCAACTGCAGCAGGTCGTTCGGTTCTGGAGACAGGCGAATTTGACTACGCTTGGAACCTGCAATTGGCACCCGATGTGATTGCATCAATGGCCGAAGCTGGCGTCGGTACACCTGTATCAGCCTTTGGTACTTTGGTTGAGCGTCTGGAAATGAACCTCACAGACCCATCTCCAGCGCTTGAAGAAGGTGTACGTGCAACTGCTGCTGCACCGCACCCGTTCCTGAGTGACGAAGCTGTGCGCCGCGCGCTATCAATGGCCATCGATCGCGATCTTCTGGTCGAAGTCGGCTACGGTCAAGCTGGTCGTCCGACATGTAACCTTGTTCCCGGTCCAGAAGTTTACGCTTCAACCGAAAACACCGGTTGCTTGGTCCAAGACATCGAAGGTGCCAAAGCGCTTCTTGAAGGTGCGGGCTGGGTTGACAGCAATGGCGACGGCATCCGTGAAAAAGATGGTGTTGAACTGCGTATCCTTTACCAAACTTCGACAAACGCCGTCCGTCAGGATTTCCAAGCGTTGATCAAAGAATGGTGGGGCGAAATCGGTGTTGAAACCGAACTGCGCAACATTGATGCATCTGTCTTCTTTGGTGGTGACCCAGGGTCTCCTGACACATTCCAGCGTTTCTACGCAGACGTTGAAATGTACGCCAACAACTTTGACGGCACAGACCCACAGGCTTACTTGTCCGCCTATACTTGCGACAAAGCGCCAAAGCCTGAAAGCCAATGGCAGGGTGAAAACATCAACCGTTTCTGTGATCCAGCCTATGACGCAATGGTTGCCGAACTGGGTGCCACTGCTGATCAAGCCGAGCGCAGCCGCATTGCAATCGCATTGAACGACATGCTGACCAAAGACACGATGACAATCGTGCCGCTGGTTGACCGTGGCCGTGTTTCTGCGCATGCAAACACCCTTGGTGGTGTTGTTCTGAACACTTGGGACTCCGAGCTGTGGAACGCAGCTGATTGGTACCGTATCGGCGACAACCGCTAAGACCTTTGCGTAGGGTGGATTTAAATCCACCCTACCTGAAACATCCGGCGGGGCGTTTTAACGCGCCCTGTCACATATCAAAGCTCTGACCAAAGGCGTTGCCAACCGTGCTGATCTATACCATTCGCAGATTGCTCATTTCGATCCCGACGCTTTTGTTCATCGCTTTTGTGATTTTCATGCTGCTTGAACTTGCCCCGGGTGACCCGATGGCGCAGATGCCGCTGACAATCCCGCCCGAAGTCAAAGAAAAAATGCGGCTCGCACTTGGCCTCGGAGAGCCGTGGTACGTGCGCTTCCCGCTTTGGCTAAAGCAGTTCTTTATCGTGGAACCACAGTATTGGATTGACGGCACCTTCGGCACCAATTTCGCAGATGGCGCACAGCGGATCATCAGTTTCCAATCCCGCAGCCCGGTGTTTGAAACCATCGCGCAGCGTATGCCACAAACCCTATGGGTGGTGGGCATGTCTTATGTGGTCGGTGTGCTGATCGCCCTCCCCATTGGGATTATCAGCGCCTACCGACAATATTCAGTCTTTGATCAGGCGGGCACATTTGTGTCGATGATTGGCTTCTCGGTGCCTCCGTTCTTTTCCGGCGTTCTGTTGATCGTAATCTTCTCGGTGCAACTCAAATGGCTGCCATCGATCTATGATACCACCCACGTCGTGGGCGATTGGGATAGCTTCCTATTTCAACTGCGCCAAATGATTATGCCCGTCATGGTACTTGCCCTGCAAACCACAGCCCAAGTCAGCCGCTACATGCGCGCCTCGATGCTGGATAACCTCGGCCAAGACTACGTCCGCACCGCCCGTGCCAAGGGCATGTCTGAAAGCACTGTCGTTCTGAAACATGTGCTACGCAATTCGATGATCCCGGTTGTGACGGTGATTGCGCTTGGGATCCCATCGATCTTTGGTGGCGCGATCATTACCGAGCAAATCTTTAAGGTAAACGGCCTTGGCCAATTGCTGATCATTGCCCTGCAAGGCAGCGATATTCCGATGGTGATGACCATTACTTTCCTACTGGCGGTTCTGATCGTCATGATGAACCTGATTGCCGATGTGCTTTACGGCATTCTGGACCCGAGGATCCGCTATGACTGATACGACCATGACCGCCACCGCCGTCGAAAAATCCCGCAATCAATGGTTTGATGTTTGGGCGCAGTTTCGCACCCACAAGGGCGCGGTCGCAGGGCTTGCCTTTCTTGTTTTCATCACGCTTTTCGTCACGGTCGGCCCCGTGCTTTGGGACGTGGATCCGGGAAAACTAAATATCCGCAACAAAGACGTGCGCCCCATTTACATGGCGATCTTCGATAGCGATGCGAAGGTCAGTTGGGGCAGCCCAATGGGTACCGACAACCTTGGGCGCGATATTATGGCGAACATTATGGCTGGGGGGCGCGTCTCATTGGCCGTGGGCTGGACCGCGATGATTTTGGCAGTCTTTATCGGCACACTGATTGGTGTATTGGCGGGCTATTTCAAACGGCTTGACGGGCTACTGATGCGGTTTACTGATCTTGTGCTGGCGCTGCCGCTCCTACCGCTTTTGCTGGTGATGATGCTTTTGTTCCGTGATCCGCTGCGCGCAACATTCGGGCCTGAAAACGGCATCTTTATTCTGATCGTGACAGGCATCGGCATTACATCATGGATGCAGACCGCACGGATTGTGCGCGGTGATGTGATGGCGCTCAAGGAACGTGAATTTGTGCTGGCGGCCCGGTCCATTGGGACCCCTGCCCACCGCATGATTACCCGGCATTTGCTGCCAAACGTGATGTCGCCGATTATGGTGTCCGCCACACTTGGGCTTGCCACAGCGATCATCACCGAAAGTGCGTTGTCATTCCTTGGGCTTGGCTTCCCGTCAGATTTCCCGACATGGGGCAAAATCTTGTTTGATAGCGTCGACCGGATGACCGCATTCCCGGAACGGGTCATCTGGCCGGGGCTTGCGATTTCATTGACCGTTTTGGCGGTGAACTACATCGGTGACGGGCTGCGCGACGCGCTTGACCCGCGCATTCGCGGGCAATGATCTTATTGCTCTGCTTGAACCTCAAGCAGAGCATTCAGCCCGTTGATCGCCGCAGGCATTCCGCCATAAACTGACATCTGCCAAATCACCTCGGCCATTTCCTGTTCCGTGACACCAACGGACAGCGCGTGTGCGATGTTGACCTTTAACTGCGGGGTGGTCTGCCCACCCATCGCGGTCAGTGCGGCCACGGTACATAGCTGTCGCGTTTTCACGTCCAAACCTTCGCGAACATAGTGGCGACCGTAGGCCCATTCGATCAGGCTTTCCGCCATGCCCGGCACCAGATGATCATAGCGCGCGGCTAGCGTTTCTTCCAACGTGGGGTTCATCTGGGCCACATGCGCCCGCCCCTTTTCAAGTGCAGTCATCGTCATTTTAATGCCCTTTCGCTTTACGTTCCATGTCGTGATATGCGGCGACCTTGCGGTCCATAAGCGCCAGCGTATCCTGCATCAGCGCCAGTTTAGCCGCGACTGTTTTGCGGTGCAGCTCTAACATCTCGCGCCGTTCAGTCAGGGTTTCATCCCCGCGTCGGCGTAGCGCGGCATAGCGGATACGGTCGGCCTGTTTCATCCCCGTTGCGTTCAATTGTTCCAAAAACCGGATCCAACCAAGCACATCATCGCCGTAAACGCGCCGCCCGCCGTCATTGCGCATTGGCGGCGCAATCAGTCCGATTTTCTCATAATACCGCAAGGTATCAACCGTGAGGCCACTTTGTTTCGCGACGTCCCCAATGAGCATATTTTTCCCGCCTGAGTGTTTGATTCGTCTCAGCCTACAAGCTGGAGTGCACTCCAGCTCAAGCATAAACAGATCAAACGGGAATGATTTCTGACTGATGCGTAATAATGCGGTCGATTTCAGTGCGTGCATAATGGCCCAACGCGATCTGTGCGTCTCGGGCAGCGCCATCGGGCAGATCAAGATCGCCCAATACGATGATGTTTTCGTCGTTCACAAGGTTCGCAGGCCCTGTATAATTAAAGCTGCCTAAGATCGTCAGCCCATCATCCATCACCATCAGTTTGTGGTGGATTTTACGCACACCCGTCCCCGTCCGGTTCTGATGCAGGCGCACCCCGCCTGATGTCAGCGTATTCTTAGACGCCCATTTTTGGTTGGCCTGACGGCGATCCAATACACCCGACACATCCAGCCCTTTTTGCTGGGCATTCACCAATGCGTCATCGATCCCCGATGATTGTGAAAACGTGAACACCGCAAAATCGATCCGGTCCTTCGCTTTGATCATTTGCTTGATGAATTCCATCTCGGGCATGTGGTCTGGAGCAAAGAGCGGTTTGATCCGAATGCCGCCCACACTATGCCCCTCAAGCGGTTTACGGGGGGTCGTCAGGCTGCGCGCGCCAAAAATTCCTTGGCGCAATTGCCGAAATTCTCGCCCGTATTCGCGGGCCACTTCATCGTCATGGATCACACAGACATGGTTGAGGTTCTTGGTAACACCTGTCGTTGTGAAATTGGTCGATCCGGTCAGCACCGAGGCCTTGTCACGGATCATAAATTTTTGGTGGAAAATAGCCGGGTTGTAGTCGGCCTTTGCATCAACCCCTGCCCGCAAAATCCGCATGAGAAGCTCGCGGTTAATCTCTTGCGCGCCCAGACTGTCAGGATCGGGGGCGTTCTTTTCGCGCAAGTAGTCTTGCTCCATGATGGCCCGCACACGCACGCCCCGGCGCGAAGCCGCAATCAACGCATCCGCAATGGGGCGGTGATCCAGCTCTTGTACACAGACCAGAAGCTCCTTTTGCGCGGCACCGATAAATTCAATAATCGGCGCTTCAAGGCTATCAGGCCCCCCGACGGTATCAGGGCCCATATGCAGGGTGATCGGGCCAACGGTGATGGGCATTACATGTCTCCATATCTGCGGCTGTTACGATATGGTGGGCGTTCAGGGGGCACTACGACAAGTGAGGAATTCCAGACCATCTGCGTATGGCTACCCGCCGTGCCGATCACAAAGAACCGCGCACATGCGATCAATCGCCCGCCGGACCTCGGGCAGGTGCCGATCATCTTGATGCGAAACAATCCATTGATCATGTGAAAGTTCCGGAATATCTGCGCCCCGCCGTTGCAATGTCGGCTGCGCGTCCCCGATGAATGTCGGCAACAGCGCAATGCCTTTACCCAACAAAGCAATATCAAGACCGTTGCGCGGTGCGTTCACTTCGCAAATGGCGTCGTTGCCGACCGTCTTTTCCAACCACCGGGCCGACGGGGTATCCGCCAAGACCTTAATCCACGGAATTGTTTTTTCTGTTGCCGCGTAAGGGGCGAACGAAACGCGCAGCAATTTACGCCCGGCAAGATTCGTTTCGGTTGGGCGGCGATTGCGAAAACCGATCATAACCTCACGGTGCGGGATGTCGCGGATTTCCTCGCCGGACAAAAAGCGTAGTTGTATGTCCACCGGTTCGCCGATAATTTTATCCAGTCGAGCTATCAATGCTAAGGTTGTCCAAGTTCCGGCGGACACTTTGACCAATGGGCGCGTCGCGTGATCTACAGGGTCGGTCAACCTGACGATGCGCTGTTCAACCTCCTCAAGATTTTCCAACAGCTTACGCCCCTCGGATGTCAATTCGTAGCCTCTGTCATACCTTACAAAAAGATCACGATTAAGCGTCCGCTCGACTTCAAGCATGCGGCGCCCCAAGGTCGCGGCACTTCGCCCAGTTCGTTTTGCAGCCGCAGATAGCCCACCGGCGCGCGCAACAGCAATGAATAGACGTAGGTTTTCCCAATCCCCTCTCTTTTCATACATGAAATGATCCCCTCAAACCATTTCATTTATATGCATCAGCGGAACACCTAGACAAGTGTCAGGTCGAACAAAGATAGGGGAATGACTTGCACACTCAACCACCCAATCTCGGGACAATCTGCGTGCCGTTCTCTTGCTCCAAACAGGCGAAGGCATTGGATGACGAAGATGCATTTATGCTGGAACATGGGGGATACCCCGCGCGGAGCATCTATTTGATCGTCGAAGCCGCAACCGGCGCGCGCGACGCCCTAAAACCGAAACGCCCCGCCAAATAAGTGGCGGGGCGCAAACGTAGGGTGGATCTTGATCCACCTAACCTAGTCGATTTTTGGTAAAAGCTCGTCCAGAGATTTCTTTGCATCGCCATAGAACATCCGTGTGTTGTCCTTAAAGAACAGCGGGTTTTCGATGCCCGAATAGCCCGTCCCCTGCCCGCGTTTGGACACGAACACTTGTTTGGCTTTCCAGCATTCCAGAACCGGCATACCCGCGATAGGGCTGTTTGGATCGTCTTGCGCGGCGGGGTTTACGATATCATTGGACCCGATCACGATCGCGACGTCCGTCTCTGGAAAGTCATCGTTGATCTCATCCATCTCCATCACGATGTCATAGGGCACTTTGGCCTCGGCCAACAACACGTTCATATGCCCCGGCAAACGCCCTGCAACAGGGTGAATGGCGAAACGCACGTTCTTGCCCTGCGCGCGTAGCTTGCGCACCAGCTCAGCAACGGACGCCTGTGCCTGTGCCACGGCCATCCCGTAGCCGGGAATGATGACAATGCTATCCGCCTCGTTCAGCGCAGTGGCAACACCATCGGCGTCAATGGCAACCTGTTCGCCTTCGACTTCCATCTGCGGACCGGTCGTGCCGCCAAAGCCGCCAAGGATCACCGACACAAAGCTGCGGTTCATCGCCTTACACATGATGTAAGACAAAATCGCGCCAGAAGACCCGACAAGCGCGCCGACAACGATCAGCAGATCATTACCAAGGCTGAAACCAATCGCGGCCGCGGCCCAACCAGAATAGCTGTTCAGCATGGATACAACGACAGGCATATCCGCCCCGCCAATCCCCATGATCAGGTGATAGCCGATGAAAAGCGCGGCCAATGTCATCACGAAGAGCGGGAAGAAACCGCCTGTGTTGAAGTACCAAACCAGCGCAATCACAGAAAGCGCCGCGGCCCCTGCGTTCAGCATGTGACCGCCCGGCAGCTTCGTCGCTGCTGAATCAACTTTGCCCGCCAGTTTGCCGTAAGCAATGATTGACCCGGTGAATGTCACCGCACCGATAAACACGCCTAAGAATAGCTCAACCCGCAGGATGTTGATCTCGACTGGTGATTTATGCGCGATCAAAGCTGCAAATGTGCCTAGATCTTCGCCATGGCCACCGTGCAGCACATTGCCAATTTCAAAATGCGCAATAAAGCCGACGAACACCGCTGCCAGCCCGACAAGACTGTGCATCGCCGCGACGAGTTCTGGCATTTGGGTCATCTGCACTTTGGTGGCCAGCATATAACCAATCGCCCCACCTGCGGCGATCAAGATCAGTGACAGCAGCCAAAGCCCCGCCCCCGGTCCGATCAATGTTGCAAACACCGCCAGCGCCATGCCTGCAATGCCGTACCATACCGCGCGTTTTGCGCTTTCTTGCCCTGATAGCCCCCCAAGAGAGAGAATAAACAGGACCGCTGCGACCACATAAGCCGCTGTTGTAAATCCGAAATCCATTTGTTCTTACTCCGCTTTAAGACTTTTGGAACATGGCAAGCATGCGCCGTGTCACGAGGAACCCACCAAAGATGTTGATCCCCGTCATAAAGACTGACAGCGCAGCCAATAAGATCACAAGGAACGACCCTGACCCGATCTGCATCAACGCCCCCAAGATGATGATCGACGAGATCGCGTTGGTGACAGCCATCAACGGCGTATGCAGCGAATGCGACACGTTCCAAATCACTTGGAAACCGACGAACACCGACAAAACAAACACGATAAAGTGCTGCATAAAGCTGGCGGGCGCGACAAGCCCAACCCCCAATAGGACTGCGGCGCCAACCGCAAGCAAGGTCACTTGGTTTTTGGTCTGTGCTTTGAATTCCGCAATCTCTTTGGCACGGATTTCTTCGGCGGTCAGCTCTTTGGGTGCCTCTTTTTTCGGGGCGGCTGCAATGGCTGCGATCTTTGGTTTGGGGGGCGGGAATGTGACCTCGCCTTTATGGGTTGCAGTCGCGCCCCGGATCACATCGTCTTCCATGTTGTGATTTGGCTGCCCGTCTTTTTCAGGGGTCAAATCTGTCATCATGTGGCGAATGTTAGTCGCATAAAGCGTCGAAGACTGCGCCGCCATCCGGCTTGGGAAATCGGTATAGCCGATGATGGTCACACCGTTTTCAGTCACGATTTTTTCGTCTTTGACGGTCAGCTTACAGTTCCCGCCGCGTTCCGCCGCGAGATCAATGATCACTGAACCCGGTTTCATGCTGTCGACCATATCTTTGGTCCAAAGCTCTGGTGCGTCGCGGCCCGGGATCAGCGCTGTGGTGATCACGATATCAATATCGGGTGCGATTTCACGGAACTTCGCCAATTGAGCGGCCGCGAATTCAGGGCTCGATACGGCGGCGTAGCCCCCTGTTGCGGCACCGTCTTGCTGTTCTTCTTCAAAATCAAGGAACACAAATTCTGCGCCCATCGATTCAACTTGCTCGGCCACTTCTGGGCGCACGTCGAACGCATAGGTGATCGCGCCAAGGCTGGTGGATGTCCCGATTGCGGCCAAACCTGCAACGCCTGCACCAACAACCAAAACCTTTGCAGGGGGTACTTTACCCGCCGCTGTGATCTGCCCGGTAAAGAAGCGGCCAAAATTATTCCCGGCCTCAATCACCGCACGGTAGCCAGCGATATTCGCCATCGAGGACAGCGCATCCATCTTTTGCGCGCGACTAATCCGCGGCACCATGTCCATCGCAATGACGGTCGCGCCTTTTTTGTTGGCGGCTTCCATCAAGGCAGCGTTTTGCGCTGGGTAGAAAAATGAGATCAGCGTCTGATCTTCACGCAAGCGTTTGACTTCGGCGTCAGAAGGCGGCTGCACTTTGGCAATGATATCCGCCGACTTAAACAATGCCGCGCCCGTTTTGACGACCTCTACCCCTGCGTCCACATAGGTTTGATCCGCAAAGCCCGCCGCAGCGCCTGCCCCGGTTTCGATCAAACATGTATAGCCGAGTTTTTGCAAATCCTTGGCAGAGGCAGGGGTCATCGCGACCCTATTCTCTCCCGGAAAGCTTTCCTTTGGTGTGCCGATTTTCACAGATAATCCCCTATTTTATCAGTCAGCGGTGGGCGGTTTCCTATATGGTAGACTAGCATATTACAACTCCCGAACCCCTGTTTTTCTTATGTTATGCGCTAACAGTTACAGCCAACGCCGCGTATTTTGACAATAGCGCGCATATTCCGCACGGAACTTGCGTCGCAATCGATCCTCCTCCGGGACAATAAAAAGTTGCGTCAATGTGGCTTGCAATAATCCGACCATGACCAGCGCGATTGGTGCGTCCCACCGCAGGCAAAGCCCGGCAAGCACGAGTAAATCGCCGAGGTATATTGGGTTGCGTGACCGCCGAAATATCCCTGTGGTCACAAGCCGGCTCGCATCGCGATGCGGCACAATCGTTGTGTGTTGCTTGCGCATTTCAATAAAGGCGAGCAACATCAAGACGATCCCTGCGCCAACAAGCAAACCACCCAGCAAATCCAACACAGGTCCGCCGAAACGAAGTGCAAACGGTTGCACCCGCGCAATGCCCCATGCAAAGACAGCCGCGAGCCCTAACCAGACCGGAGGTATATTCATCCATTTCATGCGCGGAGTTTGCCCCGCGTGTTTTCGCTTGTCCATCTCTCATCAAAAGATACGCTGGGTCAAAACGGAGGTCATTTTGACACAGCACGGGAAACACGCACTTGTGACAGGTGGCGGCACCGGCATTGGGGCGGCAATTGCGACAGCGCTTGCACACGAAGGTGCCACTGTCACCGTCACCGGACGCAGGTCTGCGCCATTGCGAGAGATGGCCGCGACACATGGAAACCTGCATCCGCTGGTCATGGATGTCACCGATGAAACATCCGTGCGCGACGGGATCGCGCAGGCAGCGAAGGCGCGCGGGCCCGTCCAGATTTGTGCTGCCAACGCGGGTATCGCAACGGCGGGTTCGTTTGCGAAAACCAGCATGGCCGACTGGCGTGCGATGATGGCAACCAACCTTGATGGGGTGTTTTTAACGATACAAGCCGCGCTCGCTACACTGCCAGAAGGTATGGCTGGCCGCATGATCGGGATGAGCTCTATCGCCGGGGTGCGCGGATTAAAAAACGGGGTCACCTATACCGCCAGTAAACATGGCGTCATTGGTTTGATGCGCGGCTTATCCGAAGAATACATGGGCGGCCCCGTGACGTTTAATGCGCTTTGCCCCGGGTATGTCGACACTGACATCGTACGCGATCAAATCGCGGGCCTCCAAGAAAAGCGCGAAATGACAAAAGATGCTGCAACCGCGCTTTTCGCCTCTGGGAACCGCCACAATAGATTGCTAACCGTCGGTGAAATCGCAGCCGCCGCGCTTTGGCTTTGTAGTGATGGCGCGCGCAGCGTAAACGGCCAAACGCTCGAAATATCGGGCGGTCAAACTTGCCCCTAAGAGGATACCACTATGCTTTCTACAATTCTTGTGCTGCTTGTCGCAGTGATCCATATCTACATTGCCGTGCTTGAGATGAAGTTTTGGGACCAGCCACGCGGGTTGCGCGTATTTGGACTCTCGCAAGACTTGGCAAGCCAAACCAAGGTACTCGCATTCAATCAGGGCTTATATAATCTGTTTTTGGCGGCGGGTATCCTTGTCGGCATCGCCCTGGGCGTACCGCAATTGACCATTTTCATTGTCGCATGCGTTCTTGTTGCTGGGGTTGTCGGCTATGCGACAGGCATTAAATCCGCGCTTTATGCGCAATCAATCCCTGCCGCATTGGCCTTATTGGCGACGGCCGCCAGCCTGTGACGGATTTCGCGATCACCAAAGCCCTGTTCGCCCTGCCCGAAGGGATGTTCTATCTCGATGGGAATTCGCTTGGCCCGCTGCCCCGTGCGGCCCAAGACCGTGTGGCTTCAGCTGTCGCGGATGAATGGGGGCAGATGCTGATCACCGGCTGGAACAAGGCCGGATGGATGGCGCAGCCTACAGCGCTGGGGGACCGTATCGGGCGGTTGATCGGCGCAAGCCCCGGCCATGTGGTGCTGGGCGACACGCTGTCGGTCAAAGTCTATCAGGCGTTGGCCGCCGCCATTGATCTTGTTCCAGAACGCCGCGTGATCCTGACCGATAGCGGCAATTTTCCTTCCGACATCTATATGGCCGAAGGGTTGATCACTTCACTTGGGCGCGGGCATGAATTGCGTGTTGTCGCCCCCGAAGAGATCGCCGCTGCAATTACGTCTGAAATCGCCGTCGTCATGCTGACACAGGTCGATTACCGCACGGGGCGCATGTATGACATGGATGCGCTGACCGCCAAAGCGCATGAGGTCGGCGCTGTGACTGTTTGGGACCTCGCCCATTCGGCAGGCGCGCTGCCCGTAGATGTGGCGGGATGCAACGCCGATTTCGCCGTGGGTTGCACCTATAAATACCTTAACGGCGGCCCCGGTGCGCCAGCGTTCATCTATGTCGCGCCGCACCATATCGACACTTGCCAACCCGCGCTATCAGGCTGGTTAGGGCATGAAGCACCCTTTGCCTTTGATCTCGATTACAGACCCGGAACTGGTATTGAACGTATGCGCGTCGGCACGCCACCGGTGCTGCAAATGGCCGCTTTGGAAGCTGCGCTTGATATCTGGGATCAGGTGGACATGCAGGCCTTGCGCACGGCGTCTATTGCGCTGTCAGAGCAATTTATCGCGGGCGTTGAAGCCGCCTGCCCCATGCTTGCACTTGCCAGCCCGCGCGATGCAGGCCAGCGCGGTAGCCAAGTATCCTTTCGATTTGATCAGGGATATGCAGCAATGCAAGCCTGTATCACACGCGGGTTGGTCGGCGACTTTCGCGCGCCCGACATCATGCGGTTTGGCTTTACCCCGCTGTTTATTGACGCAGACGATGTGAACCGCGCGATCAACATTGTCGCGGATGTCATGCAAAACCGGCTTTGGGATGATCCCACCTATCAAACCCGTGCGGCTGTCACCTAGGTTTCATCTAAGAACGATGTGTCCCCACCCGATGGCGGCACATCGTAGCCATGGACCTGTACATTCAACGCAGCCCCAAGCAAGATCAAATAGGCCGTGACATAAAGCCAAAGCAGCAAAACAATGACGGCGCCAATGGATCCGTAAACCTCGTTATAGCTGGCGAAATTGGTCAAATAGAGCGACAGGCCAAAGGATGCGGCGACCCATAAGATCACAACCACAAATGCGCCCACGGTCATCCAACGGCCACGTGGACCGATGCGTGCCGGGCCAAAGCGATACAACAGGCTAAGCCCCATCATCAGCACGCCCAGCGCGATGAGCCAGCGCGCACCTTCGACGAACCACGCTGTGGAAGCTGCGACAGGCACAAACGCCAAAACGATAGGCAAGATCACAACGGCTGTCAGCGCAACCAGCGCCAATGACACCAGTGCAATTGTCAGTGCAAAGGCGATCAGCATTTGCAAAACCCCATTGCGTTGGCGCTGCCCTGCAATCGCATTCAACCCGCCGATCAGCGCCCCAACGCCCGCGCGGCATGACCACAGCGCCAAAACGATCGAAACCAAAGTCGCCCATCCCAGCTTTTCAGGCGGGGCCAAGACCAACCGATTGATTTGCGTTGACAAAAGACGGTAGGCGTCCGGCGGAATAATGTCTTCCATCAAAACCAACTGTTCCGAAATCACAAGCGGATCAGCTAAGAGCCCAAAGATCGCGATCACTGCGGCGATGCCCGGAAAAATTCCAAAAATACCAAAAAACGCGACCCCGGCAGCGATCAACCCAAGGTGCTTTTTTCCGGCCATATCCCAAACTGCGTAAAGCACGCGCCACACATGTAGGAGCTTCGACATTCCCGGTATCCATCCTTGTTTGCCTTCAACCACACCTAAAACATCAGGTGCACGATTACCACGGAGCACAGCAACGCACATAAATATCATTCGCCAGCGTGCAAGCTTCGGAGTAGGCTAGACAAAAGCGGCGCAAAGCCCAAGAGCAGGCAACATATTTTGGACACTCTGACTCAGCATATCAACACGCTGGCGGATCACCTTTTGCAAAGAGGTGACGCGCGCCAGATCGTTGCAATTACCGGCGCGCCGGCTTGCGGGAAGTCAACGCTCGCCGCTGAGCTTGCCCGCCGTCTGACCGCACAACGCCGTTCGGCGGATGTTGTGGAAATGGATGGGTTCCATCTTGATAATGCCGTGCTTGCGGATATGGGGTTGGGTCTGCGCAAAGGCGCGCCTGAAACATTTGACTCGGATGGGTTTATTCGCCTGATCCGCGCCTTGAAGTCCGGCCGTGATGTTTACGCCCCACGGTTCGACCGCACCCGTGATCTGTCGATTGCCGGGGCCATCAAAATCCCAGCGGACACGCAATTTATCATCGTCGAAGGCAATTACCTGATGTTTGATGAAGACCCTTGGCGCGAATTGCCCCCCCTATGGAATGTCACTGCCCGGCTTGAAGTCGCGATGCCCGAGCTGCGTGCGCGGTTGATCCACCGTTGGCTCAGCCTGAACCACACCCGGATGGTCGCCACCCGCCGTGCAGAAGGCAACGACATCCCCAATGCACAGCGCGTCATTGATCACGCATTGCCCTGCGATTTCACATTGAACGGGCAGCCGACATCTAGCTGATCCAGAACAACGTAATTGCCGGAAACAACAAAAGCAGTGCAACGCGGATAATGTCGGAACAAACAAAGTAAAGCACCGCCCGGTAAGTCGCCGTAATCGGCGTATCGCGGTCCATATTGTTGATGATAAACAGGTTCATCCCCACCGGCGGGGTGATCAACCCGACCTCAACCACGATCAACACAATAATCCCGAACCAGATCGCGACCTCTTCTGTCGTCATGCCAAAATCCAACCCACTGATCACAGGCCAGAGTATAGGCACCGTCAAAAGGATCATCGACAAGCTATCCATCAAGCATCCCAGGATCAGGTAGCTGAGCAATATCAGGATCATCACCACCCACGGGCTAAACCCTTGCGATGTCACCCAAAGCGATAGTTCTTGCGGCACATGTGTAAGTGCTAGAAACCCATTATAGAATGCCGCCCCCAACACGATGAAAAAGATCATCCCGCTGCCCGTTGCCGTTTGCAAAATTGCGTCGCGCAGCGCGGCCCAGCTAAGCGTACCTGACGCAAGGGCAATTACCCCTGTGCCCGCCGCCCCAACGGCGGCCCCTTCGGTGGGGGTAAACCAGCCTTGATAGATACCGCCCACAACCAGCCCGAACACCGCAATCACGGGCCAAACGGCGATAAACGCTTTGGCGCGCGCGCCGTATGGCATAGGCGCTTGCGTGCCAGCAGCCTCCGGGTTTCGCCGCACGTAGATCGCGATGGTGATCATATATCCAAGGGCCGCCAAAATGCCGGGAATGATTGCTGCGGCAAATAGTTTGGCAATGTTTTGGTCAGTCAGCATCGCGTAGATGACCAAAATCACCGAAGGCGGGATCAAAATCCCCAATGTGCCACCCGCCGCCAATGTCGCCGTCGAAAATCCGCCTGCGTAGCCGAATTTACGCAACTCAGGCAGGGCAACCCTGCTCATCGTCGCGGCAGTCGCAAGCGACGATCCGCATATCGCACCAAACCCCGCGCAAGCCCCGACGGCAGCCATCGCCATCCCGCCCTTGCGGTGCCCAAGCCCGGCTTGTGCGGCGCGAAACAATGCCTGCGACATGCCCGATAGCGTCGCAAATTGCCCCATCAGCAAGAACATCGGAATGATCGACAAATTATAGTTTGAAAAGGTCGAATAGACCTCTGATTTCAGGCGCGCCATGAACACGGTCGTGCCATCTGTCGCGAAATACAGCCCACCGATACCACATAGCAACATCGCCAAGCCGATCGGGGCGCGCAAGAATATCAGCACCAAAAGCACCGGGAACGACAGATAACCAAGGGCAAGATCACTCAGCATTTGTGGGCTTTCCAAGCAATTGCAGCGCCGCGCAATAGGCGCTCACAGAGCAGGCAACAACCGCCGCGCCAAAGCAGGCCGCATAGGCCCACCAGATCGGAAACTGGATCAGATATGTGGTGTCGCCATAACGGTGCTTATCTTGTAGACCTGCAAATAGCCGCCATGTGATCAACAGCATAACCAGCAACATAACAATTGCCCAAAGCGCATCAATCCGCCGTTGGGTTTTGTCGGACAACCGGGCGGTAAACACATCGACCCGCGCATGCGACCCCGACAGTTGTGTGATAGGTAGAAAGGCGAAAATCGCAAAGGCCGTGCCTGCCTCGACAAGCTCAAAATCGCCCAGGATTGGCCCCAGGCCACGTTCAAGCAACCAGCGCCCTAACGCGCCCATATAATCCGTATGCGCGAAATCGGCAGCCTCGCGGCCGGCGACGCTGATGCATACGACGACGATCACCGCACAAAGAACAATCCCCCCCAGCAAGGCCATCGTCTTTGCGCAAAAATGAATGATTTTATGGGCTTTCATGCGGCTACAGATAGGCGCAATTGCGGGTAGATCGGCAAAATATCGTCACCATCACGGCACTTCTCGGCTTGTTGTGTTGTTTGGACAAGGGCTCTAACCTATTTACATTACACGCGATAGCTTCGCGCTCACCGGGGGGCAAGCCCCCCATCAATTGTCAGGAATGCGTTCACCTTGCCGCAACCGCTGCCCCCTTTGGATGATTTGGTCGCGTGCCACCAATGCGATACATTGCATGTGGCCCAAGACCTGCCAGAGAATGCGCGCGCTTATTGCCAGCGCTGCGGCGCGGTGATGATGACGGCGCAATCGGCGTCAATCATGCGCATACTTAGCCTCGCGATGACTGCGTTTGTAATGTTGATCGCTGCGATCAGTTTTCCATTTTTATCGCTTGACGCCAATGGGTTGCACAACACAACTTCGGTCATTGACGCTGTGCTCGCGTTTAATGATGGCTACGCGTTCCCGCTTGCGGTGGCTGTGGCATTCTTTATCATCATAATCCCGCTGGTGCGTTTGGGTGCGCTGATTTACGCGCTTGGACCGCTTGCGCGGGATCAACGCCCACACGCAGGCGCAAAACACGCCTTTGGATTGGCAGAGCGGCTGCGCCCTTGGAGCATGGCGGAAATTTTTATTGTCGGTGTCACCGTGGCCCTCATCAAAGTCGCAGGGCTAGCCGCGGTCACCGTCGGCCCCGCATTTTGGGCATTTGCGGGAGTGGTGATTGTCACCGTTTTGAAAGATCAAATGATTTGTAGGTATTCGATTTGGGAAGCACTGGACCATCAGCCGGATTGATCACTGCGCGCGAGGCCGGGCTTGTCACCTGTCAACGCTGCGGTCAGGTGCACGTGATCAACACCGCCTATTGCAAACGCTGCGATGGGCCGTTGCGCAGCCGCGACACCCAAAGCCTGCAAAAGGTTTGGGCGTTTCTGCTTGCGGGCATGATCGCCTATATCCCAGCCAATATTTACCCGATGCTGCTGACCAATACGCTTGTGGAGCATACTGAAAGCACAATTGTCGGCGGGGTAGTCGATCTGATCCATCACGGATCATTCGGCATCGCGCTCATCGTTTTTGTTGCCTCTGTCATGATCCCCATCGGCAAGTTTGTGGCAATTATTTACCTTGCGCTGAGCGTCCAAAACAGATCGTCCGACAATCAACATGAACGTCATAAAGCATATGAAGTTGTTGAATTTATTGGACGCTGGTCGATGATCGACGTTTTTGTTGTTGCGATCCTGTCTGCCTTGGTTCAGCTGAACACCGTCGCCACAATTAACCCTGGTATCGCTGCCCTGAGCTTTGCGCTATCAGTGATTTTTACAATGCTCTCAGCGCAAAGTTTTGACTCGCGCCTTATTTGGGATGCCGACAGGACATATAATGACGGACACTAATTCCCCCGGTCCCGCGCCCCTTGATGTGCGCCCAGTCAAACGACCGCTTTGGCAGCGCGTTTCACTGGTTTGGCTTGTGCCTGTATTAGCGCTTGCGGTCTCACTTTGGGCGGCTTGGAAAAACTATTCAGAGCGCGGCACAGAAATCATCATTAGTTTTGAGAATGCGGCAGGTGTTGCGGCGGGCGAAACGGACATCAAATACCGCGACGTGGTAGTCGGCACAGTTGAGACCGTTGAATTTGCCCCCGGCCTTGGCGATGTGCTGGTGCATGCGCGTATCGACAAAGAGGTCGCCCCCTATCTTGATGACGACGCCGTGTTTTGGGTGGTGCGGCCTGACGTATCCGTACGCGGGATTACCGGGCTCGATACCGTTTTGTCGGGCGTCTATATCCAAGGGAACTGGGACACAGAAGCCGATGTCGCGCAGAATGAATTCACTGGGCTCGAAGCACCGATTTTGACGCTTGCGGGGCAACACGGCACCCGAGTTTTCTTGCGCACAACTGACGGCAGCACCGTTTCTGCTGGCGCACCGGTCCTGCACAAGGGAATCGAGGTCGGCTATCTTGAAAAGCCAGAACTCAACTTTGATGGCAGCGAAATTCTTGTCTCTGCCTTTATCGAAAGCCCCTATGACCGCCGGATTACCACAAGCACCCGGTTTTGGGACACATCCGGATTCTCCGTGTCCTTTGGCACCGGGGGCGTATCGCTTGATGTGAATTCCATTGCGTCCCTGATTGAAGGCGGCGTCGCCTTTGACACCATTGTTTCAGGCGGTGCCCCCGTTGATGATGGGCATCAGTTTTCTATTTTCTACGATGAGCAAACCGCGCGCGACAGCCTGTTCACTGACCCGGACGCGGAACTGTTGGAGGTCGCAGTACTGTTCGAAGAATCGGTCAGCGGTTTGACAGCCGGTGCAGAGGTGCGTTTTCAAGGGATCCGTGTCGGCGAAGTCACAGAGATGAGCGCCATCGTTGTTGGTGAAGGAGACACCGCGCAAGTGAGGCTGCAAGCCGTGCTTGGTATCGAACCTTCGCGCCTTGGGATGCCCGAAGGGTCAACGGTCGAAGATGCAAGCGCCCTCCTATCTGATTTTGTCGCGCGCGGCTTGCGCGCTCGTATGGTCACAGGCAACATCCTATCAGGCACTTTGCTCATTGAACTTGCGCAGGTCGAAGATGCCCTGCCCGCCATCATGACGCTCACCGAGGGCCCCTATCCAGTTATCCCCACAACGGATTCGCAGATTTCCGATGTAACGGCCACCGCCGAAGGTGTGCTCGCGCGGATCAACGCGCTCCCGGTCGAAGAACTCATGGATGGCGCCATTGACTTAATGGATAGTCTCGAGCGGCTCGCCAATGATGAAAACACCCGTGCCGCACCTGAATCGCTTGTCGCCCTTTTGGACGAAAGCCGGGCGTTGATTGCCAACGAAGATCTGCAAAGCGTGCCAACTGATCTGCGCGAAGTGATCGCCGAATTGGATGCCATCGTCGCCCGAGCGAACGAGTTGGACCTTGTTGGCGATATTGACGGCATTGTCGCCAGTGCCGGGCAGACCGTTGCCAGCATCCAAGAAGCCACGCAAAACCTGCCGCAGATTACGGCCAATATTGAGGCCCTGACCGCGAAAGCGAACGCGCTTGAATTAGAAGCGCTGGTCGCATCGGTGAACAGCACCCTCGATTCCATCGACGCGCTGATCGCCAGCGACGACACAAAGGACTTGCCCGGCACGCTGAACGCCGCACTTGATGAAATGCGCGGGTTCTTGGCTGAGGTCCGTGAAGGTGGGGCGATTGAAAACGTCAATGCGGCGTTGGCATCGGCGAATGAGGCCGCACAGGCCGTCGAAGAAGCGGTTGCTGGCCTGCCGGAACTGTCGACCCGCGCTAACAGCCTTGTCGCCCAGACCCAAGCGGTTATTACAAGCTATGGCGAACGGTCCCGGTTTAACGCCGAAACCATGGCGACACTGCGCGATATCCAATCTGCCGCCGATGCGCTGACGGCCTTGGCGCGTACTATTCAACGCAACCCGAATTCTTTGCTGACAGGACGTTAATATGCTGAAAAAGATTACATTTCTGGCCTTTGCCGCGATGTCAGCCTGTGGCGCGCCGACGGATCGGCTGGCCTTGACGCCCGCACCTTCTGCGATGGAACTACGCCCGCTGGTTGGCAGCGCAATGGTGCGCACAGTGTCCTTGCCGACCTATGCCGCCGCCGAGGAAATTGCGTTTGAAACCGACACCGGGCTGATCACGTCGAATGAAGCAGTACTTTGGGCGGATGACCCTGAGCGCGCCGTGACGCTGGTGATTTCGGATACTTTAGGCGATATTTTGAACACAGATGTGGGGCCCGACCCTTGGCCCTTTGTCGGCTTGCCCGATGTGGCGATTGATATTCGCGTGACGCAAATGTTGGCGGGTGCCGACGGGCAGTTCCGTCTGACGGGGCAGTTTTTTGTCGGTGGTGACGGGATCAGTTTCCGCAATAGCGCACATCGTTTTGCCATCAGCCAACCGATGCAAGATCAGTCGTTGTCCAGCATCGCAACCGCCCAAGCGGCCGCGCTGCTGGTTCTTTCAGAAGACATCGCGCAAACGCTAGCCCGCTAGTTTGACCCAAGCGGCATCGCGTTTCGACGAACGCACACAGGCGTCAACAAAACGCATGCCTTGCAGCCCGTCTTCAATCGTTGGGTATAGCACGTCTTTGCTGACTTGTTTGCCATCTCGATGCGCCTCGATAGCTTCCGCGGCCTCGTTATAGATGGTCGCGAAACCTTCAAGATAGCCTTCTGGATGGCCCGGCGGAATACGCGTTACACGTTCAGCAGCCGCCCCCGTCCCTGCACCGCCACGCGTCAAAAGGCGTTTAGGTTCGCCAAAGGGTGTGAACCAAAGCTGCGTTGGGTTTTCTTGTTCCCATTCAATCCCGCCTTTGTCGCCATACACACGCAAACGCAGCCCGTTTTCATTGCCCGGTGCAACTTGTGAACACCACAATGTTCCCCGCGCGCCGCCTTCGAACCGCATCATGACATGCGCATTATCATCCAAAGCACGGCCCGGCACGAAAGACTGTAGATCAGCGCTGAGCGTCTCGAGCGTCAGACCTGAGACAAAGCTGGCAAGGTTGAACGCATGCGTGCCGATATCCCCCGTCGATCCACCAAGGCCAGATCGTGCCGGGTCTGTGCGCCATTCGGCTTGTTTGGCATCAACATGCTGGGTCAGCCAATCTTGGACATATTCGACCTGCACCAAACGGATATTGCCCAGATCCCCATTCGCCACCATTTCGCGGGCTTGGCGCATCATTGGATAGCCGGTGTAGTTATGGGTCAGCACAAACAGCGCATCGCTGTCATCCGCGGCCTTCGCCAGTTTCTTGGCGTCGGCCATGGTGGATGTCAGCGGCTTATCGCAGATAACATGGATGCCACGTTTCAGGAATTCACGCGCGGCGGCGTAATGCACATGGTTTGGGGTGACGATGGCGACAGCCTCGATCCCATCTTTGAGGCGCGCCTCGCGGATCGCCATTGCCTTAAAGTCATCATAGGTACGGTCGGGTGCCAGACCCAATGCAGCACCTGACGCTTGCGCCTTTTCAGGGGTGGACGATAATGCGCCTGCCACCAACTGAAACCGCCCGTCGATCCGTGACGCGATGCGGTGAACCCCGCCGATAAAGGCGTCGTTGCCGCCGCCGACCATGCCCAGTCGGATTGGTCTTTGTGTCATCTTACAGCCCCAACATTTTGCGGTTCGCCGCGTGGTCAATTTCACCACCAGCAAAGTCATCAAAGGCCCGCTCTGTTACGCGGATAATGTGGTCTTTGACAAATTGCGCGCCTTCGCGCGCGCCGTCCTCTGGGTGCTTCAAGCAGCATTCCCATTCAACCACAGCCCAACCAGCGAAATCATTGGCCGCCATTTTTGCAAAAATCGCACCAAAATCGACCTGCCCGTCACCAAGACTGCGGAAACGACCTGCGCGATCCACCCAGGACTGATAGCCGCCATAAACGCCTTGGCGTCCGGTTGGGTTGAATTCGGCATCTTTGACATGGAACATTTTGATCCGGTCCTTGTAGATGTCGATGTTGTCAATGTAATCAAGGCACTGCAGCACATAGTGCGACGGATCATAGAGCATGTTACAGCGCGCATGGCCATCAAGGCGTTCAAGGAACATCTCAAACGTCACGCCGTCATGCAGGTCTTCGCCCGGGTGAATTTCATAGCACACATCCACGCCGCAATCTTCGGCATGATCCAAAATAGGGCGCCAGCGTGCCGCCAATTCATCAAATGCCGCGTCGATCAAACCTTCGGGGCGCTGTGGCCAAGGATAAACGTAAGGCCATGCCAAAGCACCCGAGAATGACGCCATTTCGGTCAATCCCATATTCTTAGACGCTGACAGTGCCTTCTTAACCTGATCGACTGCCCAGACTTGGCGCGCGGCGGGGTTCCCTTGCACAGATGGATCGGCAAAGCCGTCAAACGCCGTGTCAAATGCGGGGTTTACCGCGACCAACTGCCCTTGCAGGTGGGTGGACAGTTCTGTCACCTCAACACCGTTTGCAGCGGCCTGCCCTTTGAATTCATCGCAATAATCTTTGGAACTAGCGGCTTTGGCCAAATCAATAAACCGGCCATCCCAGCTAGGCACTTGCACGCCCTTATAGCCGCAATCGGCCGCCCATTTTGTAATGCCATCCCAAGTATTGAATGGCGCTTCATCCCCTGCGAACTGCGCTAAGAACAGCGCGGGTCCTTTAATCGTTTTCATGTAATCCTCCCTGAATTGGGAAAACTATATCGATTTCGGAGAATGGTGCCAGCGTAAAATTACGTAGGGTTACAAACGCACCGCCGGACTGGCAGTAGCGCTATCAGATGCGAAACCCGCGGCGTGCAAACCGTAATAGGCTACGACGGCTATAACGGCAGTTGCAGCGAAGGCCAAAAGCATTGTTTTCATGGCTATCTTTCCTTTTGCCCTGACGTTGTGTCTGATTGTTCGGCTTGCACTTCGGCGAGCCAAAGACTGTGGTGCTCGCGGGCCCATTGTTCTTCGACCTCACCGCTGCCCATCGCGTCATATGCGCCTTCCATACCGACCGATCCGATGTAGATATGCGCAATCACAATCGCCATCAAAACAAAGGCCATGATCGCGTGCCAAAGCTGCGCGTATTGCATTTCGGCTTGCGGGGTCATTGCCATGGGTAGATCAACCCCGAGCATTTGTGGCAGCCCAGTTGCATTCAAGATGGCAAATGTTTTGGCGAACATTGGCAGCTCGAACGGAAACAGCAGCGACAGCCCTGAGACAGAGATCGACACCCCAAACAGGACGACAGACCAAAAGATCACCTTTTGGCCTGCGTTGAATTTCTTGGCTGGCGGATGCACACCCTTTGACATCAGCCCGCCGCCGACGGCGATCCACCGCAGGTCATGTTTGTTGGGGATATTTTCGAGAACCCACATGAAAAACACCATGATCAGCCCGATCATAAATGCCCATGACACGTTGTTATGCACCCACTTTGAAGCCAGTGCGACCAGTGCAAAACTGTCATGCCCAAATGTCGGAATAATGAATTTGCGCCCAAACAACGACACCAGACCGGTGATTCCCAGCAAGATAAACGCACCGCCCATCAGCCAGTGGCCGAACCGTTCAACCGCCTTAAACCGCGTCACTGTGCGCCCAGTCTTGGCGCCATCAATCCGAATGCGCCCACGCAGCAGATAAAAGAGGCCAAGCAAAACCAGCGTGCCCAGCAAAAGAAAGCCACCATAGGTCAAAAGCGGTCCTTCACGGAAGCTTAACCACCACATACCGCTGTCTTGGATCAGCACATTACCTGCTGGGCCGCGTGATTGAGTAGTCACATCGGCATTGTTATAGCGCAGCGCGCGCCACAGATCGGGGTCTGATTGTCCGCCAAGGCTGCCCAGCGCCTGAGAACTATCGGTATTGGCATTTGGATCGCCCGTGTTTTCAGATCGGAACGCATCATCAACAGTCTGCGCGTCTTGACGGGCCATGATATCAGCAAGGGTTTGGGCCCCGCCCGTTGCGCTGCGATCAGGCGCGACTGCGTCTTGCGCCTGTGCGCCCAGCGCAAATAAGCACATGATAAGACTAGCAATAAATGCGCGGATCATACCCTTACCCCTACAGATTTCAGTATGAGGGCGGTGCCGAGACCGCCCCAATCAACAGACGTTAGCCGCCCTTTTGTTCGTAAGCTGTACCCCAGCCCCATGCGCCAGAGCCAAAGCCGCGTGCAACGACGCGTCCGCGGTAGATTGATGACACTGTATCGCCATCACCGGCCAATAGCGCTTTGGTGGAGCACATCTCGGCGCAGATAGGCAATTTACCCTCGGCGATCCTGTTGCGGCCATATTTGGCGAATTCGGCCGTGCTGTGGTTTTCTTCGGGGCCGCCAGCACAGAAGGTACATTTGTCCATCTTACCGCGCGATCCAAAGTTGCCCGCCTGCGGATATTGCGGTGCGCCAAACGGGCACGCGTAAAAACAATAGCCACAACCGATGCACAGATCTTTGGAATGCAGCACGATCCCGTCTTCGCTTTGATAAAAACAGTCGACTGGGCAAACGGCCATACAAGGCGCATCGGAACAATGCATACAGGCAACCGAGATAGAGCGTTCACCCGGTTTGCCGTCGTTGATCGTGACCACCTTGCGGCGGTTAATGCCCCAAGGGACCTCGTGTTCATTTTTACATGCGGTGACGCAGGCGTTGCATTCGATGCAGCGTTCGGCGTCGCACAGGAACTTTGCTCTTGCCATTATACTTCTCCTTACGCTGTCCAGATTTTGCAGAGGGTCGCTTTGGTCTCTTGCATCTGGGTCACTGAATCATAGCCATAGGTTTGCGCGGTGTTTGTGCTTTCACCCAAAACATAGGGGTCGGCCCCATCCGGGTATTTGCCACGCAAGTCTTCGCCCTCGAAATGTCCACCAAAGTGGAACGGCATGAACGCGACACCTGATCCGACCCGCTCTGTGACCATCGCCATCACTTTGACCTTGCCGCCTTCTGGGCCTTCGACCCAGACTTGCGCCCCATCACGGACCCCAAGGTTATTGGCGTCACGCGGATTGATTTCGACAAACATGTCTTGCTGCAATTCTGCCAGCCAAGGGTTTGACCGGGTTTCGTCCCCGCCCCCTTCATATTCGACCAAGCGACCAGAGGTCAGCACAATCGGATAATCGGCAGAAAAGTCGTTTTCCTGAATCGACTTATACAGCGTTGGCAGACGGTAGAATTTGCGGTCTTCATAGGTCGGATAGTCCGCCACCAAATCACGCCTTGCGGAATAAAGCGGTTCGCGGTGAACCGGCACTGGATCAGGGAAGGTCCAAACCACGGCGCGCGCTTTGGCGTTGCCAAATGGCGCACATTCATGGCTGATCGCAACCCGCTGGATACCGCCCGAAAGATCAGTTTTCCAATTGGTCCCTGCCCCGGCAACCGCGTCAATCGCGGCGCGCTCATCCGCAGTCAGATCACCATCCCAACCCAAATCCATCAGCATTTGCATGGTGAATTCTGGGTAGCCATCGGTGATCTCGGATCCGGCAGAATAGACGCCTTCGGCCAGAAGATTGTCACCGTCACGTTCCACCCCAAAACGGGCACGGAAGGTCAAGCCGCCTTGCGACACTGGCTTGCTCATATCATAGAGGTTCGGTGTCCCGGGGTGCCCCATTTCCGGCGTGCCCCAACAGGGCCACGGCATCCCATAGTAATCGCCATCCGCAGGACCGCCAATCGCTTGCAATGTAGTGCGGTCAAACGTGTGTTGATTTTCCATGTGCAATTTGATGCGCTCAGGGCTTTGGCCCGTGTACCCAACCGTCCACATGCCACCGTTAAATTCACGGGTCACGCTTTCGACATTGGGCGTTTCTGCATCTTCCATTTCGATATTGCGGAAGAACCGGTCAGCCCAGCCAAATTTATTCACAAACTTTGCCATGATCACGTGATCAGGTTGGCTTTCAAATAGTGGTTCAACAACTTTGTCGCGCCACTGGATTGACCTATTGGACGCGGTCACTGATCCGCGGGTTTCAAACTGCGTACAGGCGGGCAGCAGATAAACGCCGTCGTCGCGATCTTGCAGCACAGCGGACACCGTCGGATATGGGTCCACGACGACAAGCATATCCAGCTTCTCCATCGCGGTTTTCATTTCCTTCATCCGTGTCTGTGAATTGGGCGCATGCCCCCACAGCACCATCGCGCGCACATTGTTAGGTTGGTCAATGTTTTCAGCATCTTCCAAAATCCCGTCAATCCAACGCGAGACCGGAATACCGGTGGATTCCATCAGGTCTTTGGATCCGAACTGACCTTGCAGCCAATCATAATCTTCATCCCAAACGCGCGCCCAATGCTTCCATGACCCTTCGGCCAACCCATAGTAACCGGGCAATGTATGTGACAATACGCCAAGGTCTGTAGCCCCTTGCACGTTGTCGTGGCCACGGAAAATGTTGGTGCCGCCGCCAGATGTGCCCATGTTGCCAAGCGCAAGCTGCAAAACACAGTACGCACGGGTGTTGTTGTTGCCGGTGGTGTGCTGTGTTCCACCCATGCACCAAATCACGGTGCCGGGGCGATTGTTGGCCAAAGTATATGCGACGCGGCGCAGCTGTTCACCCGGAACACCTGTGACCCGCTCAACCTCTTCCGGGGTCCATTGCGAAACCTCATCACGGATTTGATCCATCCCCCAAACGCGGGTGCGGATGAATTCAGCGTCTTCCCAGCTGTTTTCAAAGATATGCCACAAAATCCCCCAGACCAGCGCCACATCGGTGCCGGGGCGCAGGCGGACATATTCATCCGCATGTGCGGCAGTCCGGGTAAAACGCGGGTCGCACACGATCAGCGGCGCATTGTTTTGCTCTTTGGCTTTCAGGATATGCTGCAGCGACACGGGGTGCGCTTCGGCCGGGTTGCCGCCAATGATAAAGATCGCACGCGATTGGTGCATATCATTGAAGCTATTGGTCATCGCACCATAGCCCCATGTATTCGCCACACCCGCAACAGTGGTAGAGTGACAAATCCGGGCTTGGTGATCGACGTTATTGGTGCCCCAATAGGCGGCGAACTTGCGGAAAAGATAGGCTTGTTCGTTGTTATGCTTTGCAGAGCCGAGCCAATACACGCTGTCAGGGCCGCTCTCATCGCGGATATTCATCATACCGTCACCGATTTCGTCGATGGCTTGTTCCCAGCTCAGCCGGACCCATTCACCGTTTTCACGCTTCATCGGGTAGCGCAGGCGACGTTCGCCATGGGCGTGTTCACGCACCGCCGCCCCTTTGGCACAATGCGCCCCTAGGTTAAACGGGCTGTCCCATGCGGGTTCTTGACCGACCCAAACGCCATTATCGACCTCTGCGATGACGGTGCAACCGACAGAACAGTGGGTACAAACGGATTTGATGGTTTCAACGGCACCTGCAACGGCCTCTTGGGCATTGGCGGCGGTCACTGTGCCACCTGTTGCGGCAATCGCGGTCAAACCACCAATGGTCAGCCCCGACCCACGCAAAAATGTGCGCCTATCGATGGCCCCTTTGGTCGATGGGGTTTGAAATCCGACGCGGGTAGCTGCGCCTGTGGTCTTTTTCCGAAGCATATCTTATCTCCCTTGCTGGCCCCAAGAAGCGGGCTTGCTGGGTTAGTGAGGAACGTCCTTAAAAACGGGCGCTTTCGAAGTAAGCACGAGTATGGTCCGTGTCTTGCAGTTTATTAGAAGTCAGATCGACAGGCTGTGCCGCCGCTTGCGTTCCAGAAATGGCCACGGCTGCAGCAGTGGGCGCTACCACCCCAAGTTTTAGAAAATCGCGGCGGCTGTTGCCGCCCTCTTTGGTCTGTGCCATCGGATTGTCTCCCTTTGTTGTTTGCTAGCGCGGATTACTCCGCAATCATCCGAAACGCTTCGCGTTCAATGTCCATAAATGCCCGCCCCACAGCGCCCACAGACGCGTAGAAAACCGAATTTTTTGCCCCTGCTAGGTCATCGTAAAAATGCCCAGCCCAAGACCCCACATGCTTGTTAAAGAACGCCTTTTGCGCGTCCAAATCAGCGGCCCCGCCGGTAAATCGGCCAACGATGAGCCCGCCCATCATTTCCATCAAGGACGCGATATTGTCTTCGGGCTCATAGACATTCGGCGCGCGCGCGATCCCGCGCGCTGTCATATCAGCGCGCAAAGCCGCAAGCGGCTTTTCATTTAAAAACCCGGTGAGATAGTAACTGGCAAAGGGCAGTAATTCACCGCGCCCCAATCCAATGAACAAAGCGTTAAATTCGCGCGTGACGGATTTGGGTTTCGTGACGCGCGCAACCTGCGCCAATTGCGTAATCGCCTTCCCCAGATCAGTGTCATCCCCCGCAAGCGCCGCCGATTGCGCCAAAAGCATCTCATCAGGTGGCCCCGACAAAAGTAGCCCCAAAAAATTATAAAGATCGGCGCGCAGCCGATCTTCGGCATCAATGGTGATCTGAATATCAACTGCGGTCATACGGTGGCCTCTTGTGCGAGATCGAACCGCATCCGGCGGCGTGGCGGGGCGCTGATTTCAACCGCGATTTCTGCGACGTTTTCAACTGGGTCTGACACTGGGGCTTCAGCCTCAGCCAGCGCGATCGGGGCGTCAGCGATCTCTTCCTCGGAGGGGGCATCCAGATCTAGGGGCGTTGCAGGCCCTGCCAGTTTTTCGAGATGCGCCATCATGCCCTTGCCGACCTGATAGGCTGTCTGTAAACTTTCGACCACCATCGCATTATCAGTGAAATCCTGCCCGTAATCGACCAAGCCATCAACATTGGCAAGGACAGGGTTAAGCCGCCAAAGCTTACGCAGCGCACGGCGTCGTAAATGATCGGGTACATTCCTGAGCATGAAACCTTTGATGTCATCCCCTGCAACCAGTTGATCAGGATCGGGAAGGTCGAGCGCGGCCAAGACCTCTGCATCGGACATCTCAGAAAAATCAGACTCCGGTGCGGCGCGTTTCTCTGCGGCCTCTGCCTGTGCTTCGGCAGCTACTTGTGCTTTGCGACGGGTCCAGAAGTCTTCGGTCATGCGCGCTCTCCCTTGCGGGTCGGCGCGCGGTAAACATCCGTAAGCTGCGTGATCCGCGCATCACCTATGCCGTCATCCGCACCATCAATCCGCGCCCGGTCCCGGCGGCGCTTGATAAATACTTCTTCTTCGAAATGTGCATCCGCGAAATCACGTACCCAAGCAATCACACCTGCGGGCATCATGATTTTTTCGACGATGTCATCACCATTGTCCGCGTAATCTTGCGCCTCGTAAGGAGAGGCCGTCGCAAGTTTGATGTGAAACGGCTGATCAGCGTCACCGCTTGCGCGCATCACCACATAAATCGCGGGGGCTTTGTCAGCCAGAGCTGTCAGATAGGCTTCACAATCGGCACCGTGCAATTCGAGCAGGACAGTGGCGGCATGAAAATCAGTTGTATTATCTTGATCGCGTAGCTGTGTCCAATCAGCAGGGCCCGCGCCCGGCAAAACAGCCACAGCGCGCCACGCCCATTTCACCCATCGCGTTGTGCCCGGACTGCGCCGCACGACAACGCCAATTGGCATTGATTGAAACTGATGTGGGTTGCGGATCAAAGCTGCCTTCTCCAGAATCTTACCTTAGACTGCACCAAAACCCATCTCAAAAAAAGCATTATTATCACAGAGTTATGCCGCGACGCAGCATGGCGCCTATTATTTTGGGGGTTTCATTCCGGGGCCCGCAGCGCCTAAGTTAAACCGAAATCAGACGACGCAAATCCGGGAATAGTAGTGGCGATGACCATAGGTAAACATTTGATTTTATGTGATTGTTTGGGCAGTCAGAAAATTGATGCCGCGGCCATTTCGGATGCAACGGGATTAGCCTGTTCGCGCGTCCACACAGCGCTGTGCACGCGCGAAATTGACAGCGCGGCAGAGGCATTGCGAGCCGGCGATGCACTTATCGCTTGCGCGCAAGAACAGCAGCGTTTTGAAGAACTTGCCTTTGATATTGGGGTGCAAGAACCACAGTGTTTTGATCTGCGTGATCGGGCCGGTTGGGCCGGTGATGATGCAGGCGCCACGACGGCCAAAATGGCCGCTTTGACCGCGGCGGCTCTGTTGCCGCAGCCCGCCCCAAAACTGCGCGACATCACGTCACAGGGGCAATGTCTGATAATCGGCCCTGAGGAAGTAGCATTAGATGCCGCCAATCAGTTAGCCAACTCACTAAGTATTACCGTTCTCCTTAGCGGCGAGACCGACCCCGTCCCGCAGGCTGCATTCGATGTTATCAAAGGGGACCTCCACCATATGCAGGGAAGCCTCGCGAATTTCACCATTCAGATCAACGCGTTCCAAGAACGCAACCCGGGCGGTCGGGCTGCACCTACATGGTCAGAGCCGCAAGATGGCGCGCGTTCAGTTTGCGACATCATACTTGACCTGACAGGCAACCCTTCGTTGTTTCCCGCGCCTGAAAAGCGCGACGGCTACCTACGCGCTGACCCCAAACACGCGCCGTCCGTAGCAAAGGCCATCTTTGATGCCGCGCAGATGGTCGGGACGTTTGAAAAGCCGCTTTATGTGCAGCTGGAGCCCAGCTTGTGCGCCCATAAGCGCGCAGAAAAAGCCGCCTGTAGCAATTGTTTAGACGCTTGCCCCACTGGCGCAATTACCTCAGTTGGCGATCATGTAGCGATTGATCCGCTGATCTGCGCAGGCTGTGGGGCCTGTGCTGCGCTGTGCCCATCAGGGGCGATTGCCTATGATGCCCCCGCGACGGGTGATATATTCCGGCATATTGAAACGCTGGCCCGCACGTTTCGCAACGCGGGCGGTGAAAATCCACGCCTGTTGGTCCACGACGATCTCCACGGAACGGAGATGATCGCGCTCGCCGCGCGGTTTGGGCGGGGGCTGCCGGCGGATGTGATCCCGATGGATCTGTCAGCGCTTGCGGGTTTCGGTCATGCAGAAATGCTTGCCGCTTTTGGGGCTGGTTTTGCGGATATCCTGGTGTTGGTAGGGCCGAAATCCGACCGCGACACCATCGCGCAAGAAGCCGCCTTAGCGGCAGCGCTTAGCGGACGCGCAGTGCCACTGTTGGACATGGCTGACCCGGATGCGCTGTCTGATTACCTATATGCCGCGCAGGCGTCTGATGCGGTTACCAGCCCAATTTTGCCTCTTGGCACCCGTCGGCAAGTCGCCCGCACTGCGACCAAAGCCTTGCAAGCAGATGCGATCCTTCCCCTGCCCGAAACCGCCCCCTACGGCGCGGTTTTGGTCGATGCCGATGCCTGCACATTATGCCTATCATGCGTGTCATTGTGCCCGTCGGGGGCATTGGCAGACAACCCTGATATGCCGCAGCTCAGATTTCAAGAAGACGCCTGTCTCCAATGTGGGCTGTGCAGCAATATCTGCCCTGAAAAAGCAATCACGCTTGAGCCGCGAATGAACCTGACCGATAGCGCGCTATCACAGGTGGTGCTCAACGAAGAGGAACCCTTTGCCTGTATTACCTGTGGCAGCCTGTTTGGGGTCAAATCCACAATCGAAAAGATCACGGAAAAGCTGGCTGGTAAGCACGCGATGTTCGCCAATCCCGACGCTGCCAAAATGATCCAAATGTGTGACAGCTGCCGCATTCAGGCGCAGTATCACGCGACAGACAATCCGTTTACTGGGGCCGAACGCCCCGCCGTGCGCACCACCGATGATTACCTGTCAAAGCGCAGCGACCATTAACAAGGACCACCACCAATGAGCGATGATTTCAACATGTCGATGCGTAAGTTTCTCAAACAGGTTGGGGTGACTTCCCAGCAAGCAATTGAGACCGCAATGCGTGAAGCCGAAACCGCCGGAAAAACCTTTGAAGCCAAGGTCGTATTACGCATTGATGATCTTGATCTTGAACATGTTGTCATCGGCACAATTACCGGGCAGGACACGTAAGTGAGCATCACACGTGACGCAGTGATTGCGACCCTCAAGACGGTTACAGACCCTGTTTCAGGCGATGATATCATGGCTGCGGGACTTGTGCGGGCCTTGGCTGTTGATGCGGGCAATGCGCGCTTTGTCTTCGAAGTGGCGCCCGCCTTGGCATCCCAAATGGAGCCGGTACGCGCCGCCGCCCAAGCGGCGCTTGAAGCGATGCCCGGCATTGGCGCTGTCTCTGCTGTGATGACCGCGCATAGCACCCCCGCCGCCCCACCGGATTTGAAGCTCGGCAAACCTGCCGCGCCGAAAGGCCCGCAAAAAGTCCCCGGCATCGATCGGATCGTGGCCATTGCATCGGGCAAGGGCGGGGTCGGGAAATCGACGGTCTCGGCCAATCTGGCCTGTGCGCTTGCTGCCGAAGGGAGGCGCGTTGGACTGCTTGACGCTGATGTGTACGGGCCATCGCAACCGCGCATGCTGGGTGTCTCTGGACGGCCCGCCTCGCCTGATGGCAAGACTATTTTGCCAATGCGCAACCACGGCGTCACGATGATGTCGATTGGATTGATGCAAAATGACGATCAGGCCGTCGTCTGGCGTGGGCCAATGCTGATGGGTGCCTTGCAACAAATGATGACGCAGGTGCAATGGGGCGCGCTGGATGTGTTGATCGTTGATTTGCCGCCGGGCACGGGCGATGTGCAAATGACGCTGGCCCAAAAATTTGATCTGTCAGGCGCGATTGTCGTCTCGACACCGCAAGACGTGGCCTTGCTTGATGCGCGCAAAGGTATTGATATGTTTCAACAGCTCGGCACGCCAATCATTGGCATGATCGAAAATATGAGCACACATATCTGTTCAAGCTGCGGCCATGAGGAACATACGTTTGGACATGGCGGCGTAACCGCAGAGGCGGCCAAACTGAATGTACCTTTGCTGGCAGAGCTGCCCCTGCATCTTGATATCCGCTTGGCGGCGGATGGGGGGGCGCCCATTGTGACGTCAAAACCCGATAGTCCCGCCGCCCAAGCGTTTCGCACCATCGCGCGCCAATTGATCGCTGACGGGACGGCATGACCGGACTGCTTTTGCCACCATTGTTTCACGGGGTTGCCACGGTTGAACAGCCAAGCGCGGTCGCCGAACGTATGGCGCGCGCGGGCTGCGATGCAGGCACATTGGTTTATAACCTCTCAGGTGCAGAGCTTCAGGCGGCGATCATCTTTGCCCCCGAAGTGCCATTAGCCCAAGCGATGGCAATGTTGCCCGTCTGCGGGATTGGGTTTCAGAATGCGCTTGGCGCGCTCGCCCCGCCAGAGGTCGCGGTCAATTTGAAATGGGACGGCAGATTGATGGTGAATGGTGCAAGCTGCGGCGCCCTGACGGCCGCAGCCAGCACAAATACCCCCGACGCCCTGCCCGATTGGTTGATTATCTCACTAAGTTTGCCGCTTTGGTCAGCCAATGCCGTGCCGGGTGATACGCCTGATGTGACCGCGCTTTATGACGAAGGTTGCAGTGATATTGCCCCAGCCGATCTGGTCGCAGCATGGGCGCGGCACACGTTGATCTGGGTGAACCAATGGTCCGCCGACGGCGCGCGCGCGATCCACAGCGCCTTTGCCGGTTTGTGGCACAAAGATGGGGCTGATCTGGGGCTTGATCCTGATCTTGGCCTGCTACGTAAATCGAATGGTGCAACCACTCTTACCCCGCTCACAACCTTGCTGGAGCCCGCATGACCGACAGCTATTTTGCCCGCGCGATTCATTTTGACGAAAGCGATCAAATGATTTTTCACACGCCTGCACGCACAGGCGAATGGTGTATTTCAGGCGGGTTTGAGTTTTCGAATTGGTCGCAAGGTGATCTATCTGGCAAGGCCAGACAGGCGTTTGCCAATGGTTGGCTTGGGCTAGAGACCTTTGGCCGGGCCACCGTCGTCGCGATCAGTAAAATCGAAGACGGTGAGCTGGCAGCCTTGACCCACGCGCTTGCCGCGCATTTTGTCAGCCATTACGGTGCCCCTGATATCGCAGCGGCAACCGGCGTGGCCCAAGAAGAAATCGCGCAGATGTCAGCGCTTTGTGCGGATCAAGATCCCAATACATTGTTGATGGTAAGCCGGGAATTGACCGATGCGGGCGTCAAAGAAAGCTACCGCCTCGTGGCACCGCAATCCGCCGGGCTTGATCAATTCGCAATTCACGGATCGCTCGACGACGATCCGCATCAACATTGAGGGCGGGCGCGATCAATTTTGACTAAACTTGATCGCCACCAATTCAAGACCCGGTTTGTGCATTGAAGGTGAACAAGGTCTCGCCATTGATCGTATAGCCATTGATTAGCATCGCAGCATGCTCTCCGGTCAGCCAGTCCTCAAGCGCCAGTGCGACATCGTTTTTCACATGTGGATGCAGTGCCGGGTCAACGGGAATATAGGCGTATTGGTTGAATAGCACGGGGTCGCCTGCAAACAACAAGTCCAGATCAGCTTTGTTCCCAAAGTTCAGCCAGCTTGCGCGGTCGGCGATGATATAGGCATCCATGCCCGCCGCTGTATTCAATGCAGCGCCCATGCCCGCCCCTACAGGCCGATACCAATCGCCGCCGCGCGCCACATCAGCGGCATCCCACAGTGAGAGTTCTTTTTTATGGGTGCCACTGTCGTCGCCGCGGCTGACAAAAATTGCTTCTGTTTGCGCGATACGGGTCAGCGCATCAGCAGCGCTTGTGGCATCAGCGACAGCAGCCGGATCTGCGTTCGGCCCGACAAATACAAAATCATTGTACATGATTTCGCGGCGGTGCGTGCCATAGCCGTTCGCGATAAACGCTTCTTCGGACGCGCGCGAATGCACCAAAATCGCATCCACATCGCCTGCTTCCCCCAAGCGGAGGGCTTGTCCCGTGCCCACCACGAGCAATTGCACTTCAATCCCAGTATCTTCGGCAATTGCGGGTAGCAAGATGTCCGACAAGCCAGAGTTGTGAAACGAGGTTGTTACCGCGACCTTGAGCGTCTGCGCGCTCACTGTGGTTCCTGTTAGTGCCAAAACACAGGCTAAAATACGAATCATTCGACGATATCTCCTCTAAGTAAGGCCGCAGCTTGCGGCGTTTGGGGGGTGTTAAAAAAGGCGTGGGCCGGGCTTTGTTCCGCGATTTGGCCGTTCAAAAGGAACACAACATCCGTGGCCAACCTTTTTGCCTGACCGATATTATGGGTCGCCATGACGATCCGGGTGCCTGCGGCGTTGGCCTTTTGCAAGATGGTTTCGATTTCGCGTGTGGCGCGCCCGTCCAAATTGGCGCAAGGCTCATCAAGGAAAACAATATCGGGTTGGGGGATCAGCGCACGCGCCAAGGCGAGTTTTTGTTTTTCGCCCCCCGAAAGCTGTGGCGCGGGGTGATCCAATGCATCGTCAAGCCCCACGCGCTGCGCCCAGTCCCGCGCAAGCGCAGTGGCCCTCCCCCTTTTGGTGCCTCGGAGCCTCAGCGGATAGATTAGGTTCTCCAAAACACTGCGGCGCAACATAATTGGCGACTGAAACACAAACCCTTGGCGGCGGCGTGCCTCTTGCAGCGGCACCTGCCATCTCTGCTGCCCCTGCGCGAAACGTTCAAGCCCGTGCAGGCTGCGCAGTAACGTCGTCTTGCCAGCCCCATTTGGCCCCATGATGATTGTGAACCCGCTTTGCGAAATGGTCAGATCAACCGGCCCCAACAGGGTCTTTGAGCGCCGTTTAACCACCGCCCCCGACATAACTAGCGGCAAAATTGGTGTCACCATTTACCATCTCTTTCTGTCCGCCCAATCGCATGGATCAGAATGTTCACAGTGACGGCTAAGCCTATCAACACAAAACCCAACCCAAGCGCCAAGGAAAAATCCCCTTTGCCGGTTTCCAAAGCAATCGCCGTGGTCAATACCCGCGTCGCGTGATCGATGTTCCCACCGACAATCATGATTGCGCCCACCTCGCCAATGGCGCGGCCAAATCCGGCCAAGGCCGCTGTCAACAACGCGCGCCGCCCGTCCCAAATCAGGGTCAAAATCCGCTGCCACTTGCTTGTCGACATGGAAATCAACAGATCATGGTATTCCGCCCAAATATCGCGGATCGCCTGATGCGCAATCGATGCGATTAGCGGCGTGACAATAATCACTTGAGCGATGATCATTGCCGTGGGCGTAAACAGTAGCCCCAGCACGCCAAATGGCCCCGAGCGCGACAGCATTAGATAGACAATCAAGCCAACGACAACTGGCGGCAATCCCATCAGCGCGTTGAGCACCGCAATGACAAAACGCCGATATCGAAACCGCCGGATCGCAAGCCACGCCCCAAACGGGAGCGCAAGGCACGACGCAACAATGGTCGCTGTCACCGTCACACGCAGCGACATCAGGGTGATTTCAACCAAATCGGGGTCGAGAGTGACCACCAGCCAAAAGCCAGCACTGATCCCCTCCCATATGTCACCCATGCTAAGTCACCTTGTCCTGCGCTCGGGGCAAGTTTTCATGCAACGCCCACGCATTCAATGAAAATCAATCAGCAATCGTAACTTGACGCGACTTTCGGCTTGCGCGGATAAATGCGCCAATGAACAAAATCGTCAGCACTAAAATCACAGTTGGCGCAGGTGCGCTATCGATAAAAAAGCTAATGTATATGCCAATGAATCCCGAAAGCATCGTCACCGCCACCGCAATTGCCAACATGTAAGAAAACCGATTTGTCAGCAAAAACGCGATGGCCCCCGGCGCGATCAGCAACCCAATCGCAAGGATGATTCCAACCGCTGACAACGTCGCCACGATTGTCATCGAAATCAAGGTCAAAAGCCCATAGTGAAGCCAACCAACGCGCAACCCCACTGCTTGGGCCTGCACCGGGTCAAACGCATGCAGCAACAGATCACGCCGTTTGGCCAAGACCACCAGACCGACGAACCCAGCAATCAGCCCCGCCGTCCAAAGCTCGCCCTTGCTGACCCCCAGCATGTTCCCAAACAGGATATGGTCAAGATGCACATCTGTGGTGATTTTCGTATAAAGCACGATGCCAAACCCAAACATCCCCGAAAACACGATCCCCATGACGGTGTCTTGTTTCACCCGGCTGTTCTCGGCCAGAAACCCAGTCGCTACCGCGCAGACCATACCCGCGCAAAACGCCCCGACAATCAATGGGATATGCAACAGATACGCCAGCACGACACCCGGCAAAACGGCGTGGCTGATCGCGTCGCCCATCAATGACCAGCCCTTTAGCACCAGATAGCACGACAACAGGCTGGTCGGCACCGCGATGATCGCCATCATCAAAAACGCCTTGGTCATAAAGGCAAATTGAAACGGGAAAAGCAGGCTCTCCATCACGTCGCCTTTAGTGCATCTGCGGCGCGGCGACGCGCGGCGAGATACCCGTGTTTAGGTGCGAAAGTGAAAACCGCCAAGAAGATCAGGGTTTGCAAAGTCACAATCAACCCGCCTGTCGCCCCATCGAGGAAATAGCTCAGATAGGCCCCGACAAAGCTGGTCCCTGCCCCAATCGCCACGCTCAGCATGAGCAAGCGCGGGAAACGGTCGGTCAGCAGATAGGCTGTCGCCCCCGGCGTCACTACCATCGCGATCACCAAAAACGCGCCAACAGTTTGCAATGCCGCCACACAGGACGCGGACAGCAGTGTAAAAAACACCGCCTTAAGCAGATCCACACGCAACCCAATGGAGCGTGCATGGGTTTCGTCAAAAAATGTGACCATCAGATCTTTCCACTTGGCCAAAAGCACCGCCAAAGTCACGAACCCGATGATCGCCAACTGCCATGTGTCCGACGGGGTGATCGCCAGAATATTACCCATCGTGATGGTTTCAACGCTGACTGACGTCGGCGAAAGCGACACCATAAACAGGCCAAGCCCAAAGAAAGAGGTAAAGATAATCCCGATGATCGTATCTTCTTTTAGGCCCGATCGTTGGTTTAAAAACAGCATCGACCCTGCGGCCAAGCCGCCCGCGGCAAAGGCCCCCAGCGCAAATGGCAGGCCAAGCATATAGGCTCCGGCGACGCCCGGCACGATCGCGTGTGAAAGTGCATCCCCGATCAAGGACCAGCCTTTGAGCATCAAATAAGCGGATAAAAATGCGCAAACTCCGCCAACCAACGCGCTGACCCACATTGCATTGAACATATAGGCGTAGCTAAACGGTTGCAGCAATGTATCGATCATTTTGCACGGCCTTCATCATACACAACAAAGGGGCGTTCATCATCCGAGATCACGGTGACTTGGCGGCTATCGTCATCATCGTGCAAATCAGAGCCGCCCAAGACAAAGTGCCGTAGCACCCCGCCAAATGCATGTTCTAAATTCTCGCGGGTAAATGTGGTCTCGGTTGGGCCGTAAGCCAGCACCGTTTCTTTGACCAAAATCGTCCGGTCACAAAATTCCGGCACCGACCCAAGGTTATGTGTCGAAACCAGCATCACGCGACCTTCGTCGCGCATGTCGCGCAGCAGCGCGATAATCGCGTCTTCGGTCTGCACGTCAACACCTGTGAAGGGTTCATCTAGCAAGATCACTTTGCCTTCTTGCGCCAATGCACGGGCCAAAAAGACACGTTTGCGCTGGCCACCTGAAAGTTCACCAATTTGGCGGTGCCGAAAATCGACCATGCCGACGCGCGCCAATGCAGCGGTGACCGCCTCTTGATCGGCTTGCTTGGGGCGGCGCAAAAAACCCATGTGGCCATAGCGCCCCATCATGACCACGTCTTCGACCAAGACCGGAAAGGTCCAATCGACCTCTTCGGATTGCGGAACATAGGCCACGATATTTTGGCGCAGGGCCTCTTTCACCGGCATATCAAGCACGCTGATACTGCCACCAGATGCGGGTACGAACCCCATGATCGCCTTAAACAGCGTGGATTTCCCCGCGCCATTGACCCCGACCAAAGCCGCAATCGTGCCTGTGGGAATTTCGAAACTTGCATGGCGCAAAGCGGTATGCCCGTTGCGGTATGTGACCGTCACATCATCTGCGACAATACCATTTGTCATTCCGTTAGGCCTTTTGCGATGGTTTCAGAAGTGACGCGCAGCAGGTCGATATAGGTCGGCACGGGGCCGTCTGTTTCGGTCAGGCTGTCGACATAAAGCACGCCAGCGTAATCGGCATCAGTTTCACGCGCGACCTGTTCGGCAGGTGCCTGCAAGACCGTGCTTTCGCAAAACACCGCGCTGATGTCATGTTCGCGGACCGTGTCAATCACGTTGCGCACCTGTTGCGGCGTGCCTTGCGCATCCGCGTTCATCGGCCAAAGGTAAAGCTCGTGCATTTCAAAATCGCGCGCAAGATAGCTAAATGCGCCTTCGCAGGTCACCAGCCAACGCTCATCTTCGGGAACAGCCAAAATGGCTGCGCGCAGCGGGGCGATGGTCGCTGCGATCTCGGCCTTATAAGCCTCCGCGTTAGCCGTATAGATTTCCGCATTTTCTGGGTCATGCAAAACAAAGGCGTCACGAATGTTATCGACATAGATCAGCGCGCTTTGCAGGCTCATCCAAGCATGCGGGTTTGGTTTGCCTTCATATTCACCCGCCGCAATGCTGATCGGGGTGATCCCATCTGTAAGCGTCACGCTGGGCACATCACCCAGATTATCTAAGAACTGCGCGAACCACAGTTCAAGGTTCATCCCGTTCCACAAAATCAAATCGGCATCATGCGCACGAATAATATCGCGCGGCGTTGGCTGATACCCGTGAATTTCTGCGCCGGGTCTTGTGACGCTTTCGACAATTGCCACATCCCCTGCCACATTGCGCGCCATATCCGCAATCACAGTGAACGTCGTCACGGCTTTGAATTTATCTTCATCCGCGATGGCCGCAGTACCCGACAGCGCAACGATGCCACCCAAAACGATCTGCTTAACAGGATAGTGCATTTCCATGCTCCACTAATTTCTCTTACGACTTGCATATGAGAATAATTCGCAACTGTAAATGAGAATAATTCGCAACTACGTAATTTCTCACGTTAGCCTTTTACGCTGTCATTTTTTGTGCAAATGCCCATTGACGGGGCGGCGCGCCCGCAAAAATTTGCGGTATCCGACCAGATTCACAAAAAATGCGCAGCCAAGCACGATCAAATCGACTAATATAACAGCGCGGGGCAACCAAAGAAGCCTAAAAAACGCCCTTCAAGCAGTCACATTATCCGGATACTTGGATTTTCCGCCTTTCGCGTTGCAAATTGATCTGAGGCCCGTTTTAGTTGGCCTTGAAAATACCAATCCTCGGGGGAGCTGGTTTGTCAGAAGCCAAGAGCGACACGGCGTTCGTAGAATTCGAACGCGTACAAAAAAGTTATGACGGTGAAAATTTGGTCGTAAAAGACCTAAACCTGTCAATGCCTAAGGGCGAATTCCTAACAATGCTAGGGCCATCAGGATCTGGCAAAACCACCTGCCTGATGATGCTCGCTGGGTTTGAAACGGCCACGCATGGTGCGATCCGGCTTGATGGCGTTTCAATCAACAACATCCCACCACACAAACGCGGCATTGGCATGGTGTTCCAAAACTACGCGCTTTTCCCGCATATGACCGTTGCCGAAAACCTGTCCTTCCCGCTTGAAGTGCGCAAAATTGGCAAATCGACCCGCGAAGAAAAAGTCATGCGCGCGCTTGGTATGGTGCAGATGCAAGATTTTGCAGGCCGCCGCCCTGCCCAGCTTTCGGGTGGTCAGCAACAACGGATCGCACTTGCGCGCGCTTTGGTGTTTGAACCTGAACTTGTTTTGATGGATGAACCGCTAGGTGCGCTTGATAAACAATTGCGCGAAACGCTCCAGTTCGAGATCACTAAACTGGCCCATGATTTGGGGATCACCGTTGTTTACGTGACCCACGACCAAACCGAAGCGCTGACAATGTCAGACCGCGTCGCTGTATTTGACGACGGGCGCATTCAGCAGCTTGCCCCACCAGATGAGCTCTATGAAGCACCGCAAAACAGCTTCGTTGCGCAGTTCATTGGCGAAAACAACACGCTAGAAGGTGTTGTGCAGGAAATGCGCGGCGATAGCTGCATTGTGAAACTCGACAGTGGCGATGTTATTGATGCGATGCCTGTCAATGTCAGCAAAGTGGGCGAGCGGACCAAAGTGTCAATCCGTCCAGAACGGGTTGAATTCGACAAGTCCCGTCTGAGCCCCGACGCACATACGCTCAAGGCTGAAGTCCTAGAGTTCATCTATATGGGTGACATTTTCCGGACGCGTCTGCGCGTCGCCGGGACCGACGATTTCGTGATCAAATCACGCAATGCCCCTGATCAGGTCCGCCTGACGCCGGGCAGCCAAATCGAAATTGGCTGGCTTGCACAAGATTGCCGCGCGCTTGATGCGTAACGGCTGAAACAGAGCCTGCCTTCACCCGGAAGGTAGGTTCGCACGTAATAATCCGGGTAAACGAACGGGAGACTAAAATGACTTTGACCAAAGCACTCATGGCCACTTCGGCTCTGACGCTGGCTGGTTCGACAGCTATCGCAGACGGCCACATGGCCGACGAAATGACCATCGTTAGCTGGGGTGGCGCATATTCTGCATCACAACAGGCCGCCTACCACGACCCCTATTCCGAAAACACTGGCGTCACCATCATCAACGATGAAAGTTCAAACGAAGCAGTTGCGAAACTGCGTGCGATGAACGAAGCGGGCAATATCACATGGGATGTTGTCGACGTTGTGGCATCTGACGCAATCCGTCTTTGCGACGAAGGCCTTGCGCTGGAAATCGACGCTGACGAACAACTTGCCCCAGGCGATGACGGCTCTTCTGCCTCTGACGACTTTGGCGATCTGCTTGTATCTGACTGCTTTATCCCGCAGATCGTGTATTCGACAACTGCTGGTTACCGCACAGATATGGTTGGTGACACGCCACCAACATCCATCTGCGCGATGTTCGATCTTGAAGCTTATCCAGGCATGCGTTCGCTTGAAAAGCGCCCAATCAACAACATGGAATGGGCGTTGCTTTGTGACGGCGTTGCAAAAGAAGACGTCTATGACGTTCTCGAAACAGAAGAAGGCCAAGCACAGGCATTCGCCAAGCTTGACACGATCAAAGACAGCGTTGTTTGGTGGTCTGCTGGTGCAGATACCCCGCAATTGTTGGCTGACGGCGAAGTCGTCATGGGCACAACATATAATGGTCGTCTGTTCAGCCTGATCGAAGAACAAGACCAGCCCGTCGCCATGCTGTGGGACGCGCAAGTGTTCGACCTTGACGGTTGGATCATCCCAGCGGGTCTCAGCCCAGAGCGCGAAGCACGCGCGTTGGACTACATCTACTTTGCGACAGACACACAGCGTCTTGCTGACCAAGCGAAATATATCTCTTACGGTCCAGCACGTGCATCATCTGCGCCTTTGGTTGGTCAGCACGCAACATTGGGTATCGACATGGCACCACATATGCCAACCGACCCTGCGAACGCGACAAACACCTTCTTGTATAACTACGAGTGGTGGGCTGATTACCGCGACGATCTGGATGCAAAATTCCAGAGCTGGCTCGCACAATAAGCCTTAGCATCTGCGCAAGGTGGGGCAACCTGCCTTGCGCATATTTCATCCACGGGAATTCAAGATGCCAAAAGGCTATATCATCGGCCATATCACGGTGAACAATCCTGACGCTTATCAGGAATACATTACCCGAGACACGCCCATGATCGCAGCCCACGGTGGCAAACCAATCGTCCGTGGTGGCCCAAGCGAAGTGCCCGAAGGGGCCCAGCTTGACCGCCATGTGATCTTTGAATTTCCAGACTACGCAAGCGCCAAGGCGCTATATTATTCCAAAGAATACCAAGAGGTCGCGCGTATCCGCCGCGAAAACGCAACAAGCATGATCATCTTGGTCGAAGGGGTTTAGAACACATGGCAGAGCAAGTCCTCGCCGCAGATGGCACACCACTTAAGGCGAGCCTTAATCGCGCATTGCGCCGCCAAAAGATGCGCGCGCTGGTCCTGATTTTACCTCTTCTTCTGTTTATTCTGGCGACATTCATCTACCCCATCGGGCAAATGCTGTTCCGTTCGGTCGAAAACGGTATTGTGAGCGAAACCATCCCGCGCACCGTTGTCGCCCTTGATGACTGGGACACGCAGGAAAATGATCTTCCCCCTGCCACGGTATTTGACGCGCTTGCCAAGGATTTGGCAGTCGCGGTTGAGCTTAAAGAACACACACGTTTGGGCAGCCGGCTGAACTACGAACTGTCAGGTATTTCATCGCTGTTCCGTAAAACGGGCCGCCGGGTTGATGATATTGGCGAAATTTACACGGACCAATTGGTAGCACTTGATCCAGCATGGGAAGATCCGGCCACATGGGTCACGTTGATGGCGGACCCCGACTGGATTGCCGCACAAGCCGCATGGGACGGTGAAGGAGATGAACCCGCCTTTGTCGTGTCAGCCACAGCGATTGACATGCTGCCCCAAACTGCCGACATCTATGCCGATTTCGCCCGCGTCATCCAATCTGGAGACAATGATAGTCCCACCGAAGAAGAACCGTGGCACATCGTATCCTTGGCGCTTTACCAAGATTTGATTGCTTCGCCCTCCGTCGACATTCCCGGCCCGCTTGCCGGTCTTGTGAGCACGGCTGCGGCTGCGGCGCCGAGCTTTGAAACTGAAGACGTCATCGCGACATTTACCGATGTTGACGACGATTGGCAAAACCCTGAAGTTTGGGAAACCATCTATACTTATAGCCCGGCTTACACGAACGGCTATTTCTTGAACGCGATTGATTTGCAAAAGACCACAGACGGAATCGAGTGGCAGCCCGAGAACGAACAAGTCTACCTGACCTTGTTTTTGCGCACGATGATCATGTCGATGACCATCACCATCAGCTGCATTTTGCTGGGCTACCCTGTCGCTTGGATGCTTGCGAATCTGCCGGCACGCAAAGCCAACCTTTTGATGATCCTTGTGCTGCTGCCGTTCTGGACATCTTTGCTGGTACGGACATCTGCATGGAAAGTGCTGCTGCAAAACCAAGGGGTCATCAACGACCTGCTAGTCTGGGTTGGGTTCATTGCCGATGACAACCGGCTTGCCCTGATCAACAACGCCACAGGTACCGTGATTGCGATGACGCATATCTTGCTACCCTTTATGATCTTGCCGCTTTATTCCGTGATGCAGACCATTCCGATCAGCTACCTGCGTGCGGCCAAATCACTGGGCGCAACCAATTGGACTGCCTTCTGGCGCGTTTATTTCCCGCAATCTGTGCCAGGTATTGGCGCGGGGTCGATCCTCGTGTTCATCTTGTCGATTGGCTACTACATCACGCCGGAAATCGTGGGTGGGACCAAAGGTGTCTTTATCTCGAACCGGATCGCTTATCACATCTCAAGCTCGCTTAACTGGGGCTTGGCCGCCGCACTGGGCGCAATCCTTCTGGCTATCGTTCTAGCGCTTTATTGGGCCTACGATCGGATCGTCGGCATCGACAACGTGAAACTAGGAGGCTGATCAGATGAGCTTGCCAATCTATGCAACCACCGGTCAAAAGATCTGGTACTACAGCTTTCGTGTGATCGTCGGGTTGATCCTGTTCTTCTTGATCGCCCCGATTATCATCATCATTCCGTTGTCGTTCAACGCCCAAGACTTCTTTACCTTCACGCCAGAGATGTTGGCGCTGGACCCGGAAGGCTATTCGCTCAAACACTACCGCGACTTCTTTTCTAACCAGGACTGGATCCGCCCGCTGAAGAACTCGTTGATCATTGCGCCCTTTGCGACGATTATCTCGGTTTCATTGGGCACATTGGCAGCCATCGGTCTGTCACAATCACACGTACCGTTCCGGCGTGGGATCATGGCGATTTTGATTTCACCGATGATTGTACCGCTGATCATTTCAGCGACAGGCATGTTCTTTTTCTACAGCCAAATGGGTCTGTGGATGGAAAACACGTTCGGGATTTCAAAATCGCTTTCGGGCTATATCAAAGTGATCTTGGCACATGCAGCACTTGGTATTCCATTCGTGATTATTACTGTGACCGCAACGCTCGTCGGGTTTGATCAATCGCTGACGCGGGCCGCGGCCAATATGGGCGCGACACCAACGGTTACGTTTTTTCGGGTACAGATGCCGCTGATCCTGCCCGGCGTGATTTCAGGTGGGCTGTTCGCCTTTATCACATCATTTGACGAAGTCGTCGTCGTGCTATTCGTTGGCGCCGCGGCCCAGAAAACTCTGCCTTGGCAAATGTTCACAGGGCTGCGCGAACAGATCAGCCCAACAATCCTTGCGGTGGCAACTGTTCTTGTTGGCATTTCAATCTTGCTGCTGGCAACGGTTGAACTGCTACGGCGGCGGTCGGAACGGCTGCGCGGCATGTCACCAACCTAAGTACCGTTGACAGATGAGTGCACAAAGGCAGACCCATCCGGGTCTGCCTTTTGCGTTAGGGAAGGATATGCAACCAGGTCCAGACCGTGATAATTGACAACCCGGTCCCCATCAGCACCGCTGATGCTGCGACCCGCTTGGCCCGGCCATACATATTGGCGAACACATAGGCATTGATCCCCGGCGCCATCGCACTGGTCATCACCGCAGAGCGTGAAGCAGATAGGCTAAGATCGTTGAAATCCGCCAACAACCAGACGATGACCGGGTGCATCACCAATGAGATCGAGACAACAAACATGATCGCCCGCATGTCACCTTCGGGGCGGTAGTGATACAGCACCCCACCAAGGCCAAACAGCGCCGCAGGCAAGGCCGCGCGCGCAATCAATCCAACCGCATCATTCAAGACATGTGGCACATGCACACCGCCAAGGTTCACAACGAACCCGAGGCTGACACCAATAATTAACGCGTTGCTAAACATCGCTTTGAGCACCTTGCGCGGCAGGGCCGCAACACTGCCGCCCCAATTGCGCGCGATCTCCATCGCGGTGATCCCAACGCCGTAACAAAACGGCGAATGAATGGCGATGATCGCATAGTTCGCTTCAAGCGCGTCGGGGCCATAGGCGCGTTCCGTGATCGGCACCCCTAATAGCAAAGAGTTCGAAAACAATCCGCAGAACCCGAAGACCACGCAGTCTTGCCAGTCACGCTTGAACAAGACACGCCCGCCCACGAACCCAATGAAGAACCCCGCCAGCGCCCCTGTATAGAATGACCCTAACAGAGCGAGGTCAAAGTTTTGCTCTAAATCCAACGTTGAAATCGCGGTAAATAGTAGACAAGGGATCGCGAACCCTTGGCTGAACTTCATCAACCCGTCGACGCCGCTTTCGGAAAAATAGCCTTTCCAGACGGCCAGATACCCAAACCCGATCACCAAGAATACGGGCATGATAACGTCGATCAATGCGCTCATGCGGCTGGTCCTTTGGGTTAGGTGACGTCAAACGTTAGTGTCATACCATCATAGGCTGGCTGCACATGCGCGGGGGTTTCAGCGGCAACCGCCGCGAAATCCAGATCATTATGCATATTTGTCAGCACTGCCTGTTTTGGCCGCAGTTCTGCTATCCAATTCAGCGTTTGTTCAAGGTGTGCATGGGACGGGTGCGGCGTGCGGCGCAACGCGTCGATGATCCAACACGCGAGCCCATCTAGCTTGGCCCACGCCGGATCAGGGATCGCGGACACATCAGGGATATAGGCCACATCGTCGAACCTAAACCCAAGCGCGTCAATCCCGCCATGCGTGACCGTAAACGGGGTGAGCGTGATTGCGCCCCCTGCCCCGGTGATCGTGACATCGCCGTCCATCTCATGCAGCTTGCAAATCGGCGGATAAGAAGAACCTTCAGGCGTTTCAAAGATATAACCAAACCGATCACGCAGCGCTTTGGCGGTGTCAGGATCGGCCCAAACAGGTAGCATTTCGCGCGTGTTAAAAACGATCATGCGCAGGTCATCGATCCCATGCACATGGTCTGCATGGGCATGGGTATAAATCACAGCGTCCAAGGTCCCAACACCTGCGTCTAGCAGCTGGTTCCGTAGATCTGGCGAGGTATCAATTAAGACCTTCGTTTCACCCTGCCCGTTTGATCGGGTCAGTAGAATTGAGCACCGCTGCCTGCGGTTTTTGGGGTTATCCGGGTCGCAATCCCCCCACAGCCCGCCCAAACGCGGCACACCGCCCGACGATCCACAGCCTAAAATGGTCACTGTGAGAGTGTCGCTCATGCGCGTGCTTTCCAGAACAGCCGATCAAAATTCGCAGTGGTTTGCCGCGCAAAATCCGCGTAATCCATGCCGAACGCTTCGGCACCTACCTTTGCGGTCAGTGCAGAAAACGCGGGTTCATTACGCTTGCCCCGGTGCGGTGGCGGCGCAAGGTAGGGGCTGTCGGTTTCCACCAAAATTCGGTCAATAGGGGCAGCCACGAAAATATCGCGCAGCTCTTGGCTTTTGGGAAAGGCCGCGATGCCAGACATCGACAAATAAAACCCGAGATCAAGCGCTGCGGTCGCAAGCGCGGCAGAGCTGGAAAAACAATGCATCACGCATGAATAGGCCCCGTTTGCATATTCTTCGGCCAGAATACGCGCCATATCGTCGTCGGCGGCCCGTGCATGGATAATTAGCGGCAGTTTAGTTTCGCGCGCCGCAGCGATATGCACACGCAGGCTTTGTTGCTGAATATCCATGCTTTTGGCGGTGTAGTGATAATCGAGCCCGGTTTCGCCGATGCCCACAAATTTCGGATGCGCAGAGAGCGCCACCAATTCATCGACAGTCGCTAGTGGCTCTTCTGCGGCGCTCATCGGGTGGGTGCCTGCGGCATAGAAAACAGGGGCGAATTCTTCGGCGATGGCGCGCACTTGGGGCTCCAACCGAAGGCGCGTGCAGATCGTCACCATACGCTCAACCCCGGCGTCCAGCGCGCGCTGGATCACATCAGGGCGTTCCGCATCAAAATCGGGGAAATCGAGATGGCAATGGCTATCGACGATGGTGGGCTGTGTCATTGGGGTGGCTTTCAGGCGGCAGCGACGCCAAGCGCCGTTTCTTCGATCTTGAAAATGATATCAAGGATCAGCGCGGCAGGGTCAAGGTTCACCGCGCGCCCATGACGCGATCTGTTGGATAGATCCTGTTGCAACTGCGCCCAATTACGCGCCATCAGGTCATTGGGTGCGATGCGTGCCAGCAGCGCGCCCTCACCCGGCGCACCTTCGGTCAGGGGTTGCCCCAACAGCCCGGCGCGCGCGGCACGTGACAAAAACAGATCAATCAAGTCCAATACCATGCCATAGCGCACGTCTGCGGCACGTCCGGTGCAACTATCAGCAAGTTTAAGCGCCATCGGCCGATCAATGCGGGGCATCCCGTTAAACAGGCGGATCAGTTCCGCATAAAGCTGGAGGCCGTCGTGGTTCAAAAGTCGGATCGCGTCGCCCGCTGACCCACCAGCTAATGGGGCAAGGCTATCTGCATTATCGGCGTCGTGCCCTGCTTGCGACAATGCCTTTTGCAAATCATCAGCGCCCAAGGTGTTGCATCGCAAAACCCGGCACCGCGACCGGATCGTTGGTAAAAGGCGTGAAGGTTGATGGGCAATGAGCAAGATCACTGTATTGGCAGGCGGCTCTTCGAGTTCTTTTAGAATTGCATTGGCCGCGTTGCGGTTCAATTCATCCGCCGCATCCACGATGACAACGCGCCGTCCGCCATCTGCTGACGACATCTGAAAAAAGGTCTTGAGCTTGCGCACGGCATCAACCGTAATTTCAGCGCGCAGTTTCTTGGTCTTATCATCCCAAGGGCGGCGGATCACAGAAAGCCGCGGATGTGCGCCCGCTTGCATCAGTCGCGCATCGGGATGTTCGGGGTCGACATCAAGCGTTGGGTCGCCAAACAGACCCAGCCCTTCGTCAGCCAACAGAAACGTCGCGATCTTCCACGCCAGCGTCGCCTTACCAACGCCGCGCGGCCCCGTGATCAACCAGCCCGAATGCATCCGCCCCGATTGAAACGCATCAAGGAAATCCGCCTCTGCCAGTGCTTGGCCGAACAAATACCGGGTTTCGCGCGGATGCGGCGCGCCGTCAATCCGGTCAGGTTCTGGCAGCGTGTCATCGCTCATAGATGGGCCGCGATTTCGCTGGCAATTTGGTCTGGTGTGCGGTTGCCATCAACCAACACGCACCGGTCGGGTTGCACATGTGCCAGCGCCAGAAACCCGTGACGCAGGGTTTCTTGAAAACCGAGTCCAAAATCCTCGAACCGATCTTCACCAGATTTACGGGCAAGCCCGCGTTCCAGCGCCATCGCGGGGTCCATGTCGATAATAAATGTCAAATCAGGTTCGCGCCCAATCATCAGCGTATGCAGGCTGTCGACCATCGCGCGCAAATCACCACGGGTCGCGCCCTGATAAACCCGCGTGCTATCGGCAAAGCGGTCACAGATCACCGTTTTACCAGCCGCCAAAGCAGGTTGGATTGTCTTTTCAAGATGATCTCGGCGCGCGGCGGTGAAGAGCAAGATTTCAGTTTCCGCCGACCAGCGATCCGTGTCGCCTGTCAGCAGCAGCTGGCGGATTTCTTCTGCGCCGGGGCTGCCGCCGGGTTCACGCGTGAGGATCACATCGCGTCCTTGCGCACGCAGGCGATCTGCAAACAAGCGCGACTGCGTGGATTTACCAGACCCGTCGATCCCCTCAAACGTAATAAACTTAGGCGATGTCATGCGGCGTCGTCAGCCGCACCGGGTTGCGGTCCGAACTTAGTCCAAAGCACATGCGCTGCGGTCCGCAACCGCGTCGTAAACCCGCCCGCTGGCACATCGGCGTCAGCAACCAAGGGGATACGTTTTTCAGGCAACCCATCAAGTTGGATCACCAATTCTGCCAGCGGATCACCCGCTGCAATCGGCGCTTGGATCGGGCCGTTGTAAACAACTTCTGCATCAACGGTGCCTTGGTTCAGCACAGGCACCAACATCGACAGATCTTCGGCAACTGTCAGCCCCACAGTGGTCTGCGCGCCCATCCAAACATCCGCCGTTGCAATCCGGTGCCCCGCATCAACGACATCTTTTTGCGCAAACTGACGGTAGGCCCAGTTCACAAGACGCTCGGATTCTTCGGCGCGCGCCTGTTCGGTCGGCAGCCCGGTAAGCACAAAGATAATCCGGCGGTCCCCTTGTTTAGCAGAGCCGACAAGCCCGTAGCCTGCTTCGGAGGTGTGGCCGGTTTTTAGACCATCTGCGCCAATGCCAAGCGATAGAATCGGGTTTCGGTTGCGCGAATTGCTGGGCACGCGGCCATCAAAAGCGAATTCGCGTTCAGCGAACAGCGGGTAATAGGTTGGGAAATCGCGGATCAGCGCATCGGCCAGAATGCCGAGGTCTTCGACAGACATGCGATGTCCGGCCGCGGGCCAGCCGTTTGAATTGGCAAAGGTCGAATTTTCCATGCCCATCTGTTGGGCGCGTTGGGTCATCATCCGGGCAAAGCCCGCCTCGGTTCCATCCGGCGACAAGGTTTCGGCCAAAACCGCGCTTGCGTCATTGCCGGACAGGATGATCACGCCGCGCAAAAGGTCTTCGACACGCACCCGGTCAGTGGTATCCAAAAACATCGACGACCCTGTGTAAGACGCAGCATGTGAAGATACGGGCAATTCCTCGTCAATCGTCAGACGGCCGTCCGCGATCGCCTCAAACGCCATATAGATTGTCATCAGCTTGGACATCGACGCAGGTGGCAAAGGCACGTCTTCGTCTTTGGCCAAAAGCACAGTGCCAGTAGTTTGATCGAAAACATAGGCCGCACGCGCAGTCGTTTCGAAGGTCTGCGCAAAGCCCGCCGTCGCACCAAACCAAAGCGCGATCACGGCAAAACGAAAGTGAGAAAGGGTCATCTGATCTGTGCTCCGAAGTTAGGGGCGCTATTGCGCGTCCACGATAAACGCATCAACAAAGCCAAGTGATTTGAGCTGCGCCAGCGTCGCATCATCTGAAACCGGCCCAGCAACGACCCGCCAAACAGTGCGCCCGCCCGCATCTTGCGGTTCAACCGACGATGGGATGCCAGCGCCGCGAATTGCTTGCGCCGCGTTATTGGCGTTACCTTCCACGCTAAAGACCCCGATTTGGGCCAATGGGGCAGTCGCACCTCCGACAGCGGCGGGCGCTTCGACTTCATCTGTGGCTTCTGCCGCTTCCACCGCAGCAATTGCAGCGGCGGCACCAGCGATCGGATCGACCGCAGGGGTATCTGCGCCATCCGCAGCGGACACGTCTACATCCACAGCAGGAACGTCATCCAACGCAGTTGCGGCAACAGTGACCGGGGCGGCAAGGCTTGCGACGACCGCATTGTCTTGCGGGTCCTCGACGACTTCTGCGGGGACTTCGATTTCTTCACGCCGCAAGACGATGACGCTCAGCTCAGTCGGTGCGCCGGCCAAAAGGCCCAACTCTGTCGCGGCGTCAGATGAGACCTGCAGCAGCGGGCCTGGGTTTTCACGTTCGCGCCGGAACAAGGCACCAACAACCGACTGGCCATTTTCCGTGTTGCGAATGATCACACGCTCAGGGTCTTGGACATCGGGATGTGCCACCCAAATACCGCCAAGCGACGGGCGCCCGTCCCACAGCCCGCGGTCCGTGACATCAAAAATATCGGGGCGTTCAACATCGCGGTCTGTTTGGACCATCTGCGTAGGACCGGTTTGCGCCGCACTCTCTGCGCGCGGTGCAAACATATCGCCCCCGCCTTCTTCGCAGGCCGCAAGCCCAAGCACGGCAACCAATGCGATCCCAAATGGGGCACGACGCCCGGTTCTGAAATATATACCTGTCATTTTTCGCCCCTATATTTTGCCCCACCAATTTGTGGGGATCGCGCCGTTTTCCCAGCTGCATTCATTTTATGTGACTACACGAATAACTTCGCCATCAAAAATGACAAACCCGCGACGCGGCACCTGCTTTCGCGAACGATAGCGCCCCGCTGCCGTTTAGGGAAGAGTCATCACAAAATTGTCGGCGGAATCCCCCAATGCAAAAAGTTGCTTTTCGAATCATTTCATTACCGTTAGAGACCGCCCAACGGAGGCTTGGCAGAGTGGTCGAATGCACCGGTCTTGAAAACCGACGAGGGTGAAAGTCCTCCCAGGGTTCGAATCCCTGAGCCTCCGCCACAAACGTGGTTAAGCTGTTGATTTTGTGATTTAAAACATCACCCCAACAAACCTACCAGACAACCTACCCGCCATAGGGTAAATGCTCAAGCGCGAGCGCATTCACCGCCGCACATACAAAACCCGCGAGCAAGCCAGACAGGACGTCTTCGATTACATCGAAATGTTCTATACCCGAAACGCAAACATGCCAGAAACGGGATGCTGTCGCCCGTCGACTTCGAAAACAGACAGCGCAATGTGAACCAAGAAAGTGTCTAAGAAACTAGGGGCTATTCAAACAGTTCTGCGCAAATGAGTACCCGACTGTGTTTCTACAAAATCGAATGTTCTATTTGTAGCAACAAAATCGCTAACCGTCTGCCGCCCTGTATTAAGCTGCGCGCCACTAGTACTGCGAATAACTATAACGCCGTCAATGCCGATTGTGGCAACAGCCAGCCCGTTTTCAATCCAGCGCTCATACTGGTCGGCTTCTGCATCTGTAAAGTCCGCAGCCAACAGCAGGTTTTTGATATATCCGTCTTGGGAGCTACCCGTGATCACCGTGGCCGCGCCATCGTAGATCGTGTTGCTTTCAGCCAGTACCGCGCCACCAACAATCGCGGCACAGCCCAAGCCTGAGGTGCCGATGCACCCAAGCACAGACACCGCAACGGCACCCGTTCCAACGCCAATGTTTATCCACCCGTCGCGAGCGATCGCATAGTCCGCAACTGAGCTGTCGATTACACCCCAGTCCGCATTTGAATCTAATGCGGCCACGTCATACGCATCTGTGAGCCATCTATCGAGATTGCCGCCCCAGTCGACATCAACGCCCTCCATCGCTCCAGCGGATACGTCAAACACCCGTCCAAGACGGGATTCCATGCCGAACCAACCGTCCGTGTTATCCAGATAGTAAGCGGCCTCGTCCCGGAGGGTTTGACATTCGGTCGTATTGCCGACGTCACAGGCAGCCATCAACGCCAGCGTATTGGCTGCTGAGGAGGTCTGCAGTTCATTAATTTCTAACGCGATCTGGTCAAGCTGCGCCGACAGTAACCTGATCTCCTCTTCATAGCAGAACAGGCAGGCAGAGGAGGAGAGGCGCCTTCTTTGTTTTATAAGGCTCTCACGTTCATCAAACAGCGCCCGCGCCCGCGCAAGTTCAGTGTGTTTAAGATAGTTATTCAATGCGCCGGAACGCGCGATAGATGCACCGTTGTTGACATTGGCGGCGCTGCCCCCAGAGGTAACATACCCAACAGAAGCGCCGATAAGATTGGCCTGCTGTGCGACGTCAGCCTTCCATGCCGCGTGCGCTGCAAAAAAATCATGATCAGAACCGTATGCGTCGCGCTGCGGTGCCCCTCCCTCTTGCATCCCTGCATAGATCGACTGCGCGATGGCTGCTGCGGCGCGCCTGATGCGCAGTTGCCGTCGAGCGCTTCAGCGGCGGCGCAACCCACCAACCCGTGTAGGGCTGCGTGGGCGAGGTCGCCTTCTTGGTAAAGCCCTTTCGTGACCCCATCCCCGATCCCGTTTTGCAGGTCCGCCATCGTGAGGTTGATCGCGCTGGACCGCATGCTTGCGCCAAAGCTATCAAGAAAATCGGTTTCATAGACGGCCGTACTGAGCCCCGATGTGAGCGTCGCGTCAACTCCGGCCTCGGCCGCGTCCATTGCGGGGTCGGTTTCAAAGCTTGCGGATAATTGCCCCGCGACAATCTCGGATGCAAAGGCCGTCACAAACCTGGATCCGCAATCCCCGTCCGAGGCCGACAATTTAGAGATCTCACAGAAAGCAATCAATAGCTGCACTGTAAAGTGCAATAGGACATGTCGAACCATTGAGTTGCCCTTAGCGATTGGCATCACAGGAATCACATTTTGAGAAAATAGCCCGTAAATCTAGGTGCTTACGTCTTTGTGTTTTTTCAGAATTCTATCCAGCATATCGATTCTGTTCCAAGGTTGATATGTCGTATTGATTGAGCTTGCATAGTACAAAATGATAATTTTCATGCAAAGCACGAAGGTGTCCAATGGTATGGATTGAATGCGCTCCTGTCCGTCGAACTGATCCCATGATATTTCAACCGCACCATTAAAACGATAGTCTTCGACTAAACTCGCAGGCATGTGTACGAAATACCCTTCACCATACTGAAAAAAGCTATCACAGCATACGCAAGCGATAAATCTTTCGAAAGCGTCTGGGTCCAAAGATAGATCATTTATGAGGTCTAAAAGATAACTTGCAGGCTTCTCGCAAATAGCAAGCACCGCATGCCGCACTTGGAGCCAGCTACCCGCCTTATTTTGAGACCAATTAGCCATGTTATTCGGCACCTGAGTAGCACAAGGTTTCGTGAAACCTTACAGTCACATATTTTACATTATAGCGTTCGGCTGTCAAAAATATACCTTACTCTGTTATACGGATGCTTGGACGTATTTTTTGAGGGAGCCAGAAGGTAGCACCGGCTTCTATTTCAAGTCCGTTAAATACTAGAAGTGAATCATTATCTTCCATGAAGTCTAAGTATTCGCCTAAATCATTTACGAAAATTTTATGGGCCCCTGCGATCAAAAAACAACCCGGGCTAATTTCCTCTCCGCCCTTTGTATTTAGCAGAGATACCAGACGGAGGTACTCGGTTGACTGTCTGCTTCTTTCGCTCAGCGCAAACACCAAAGCTATTTTTTTTATCAGCTTTAGATCAAATTTCTCTACTGTCATCATTCATCTCCGACCGGGCACTGCGGTCAGCCAAGTTTAGCTGTAAGGATATTGATACAAAACCTAGGGGCCTCAAATAGACCAAGTGTATCGCAACAAAACCGGCAGTAACTATGTGCTCAAAAACTGCCAGGTGTCGGCGCTTAGTTTCATTTCATCACACAAATCCTTTATGCTGACGATTTCATCTGCGCTAGGGGTAATATCTAATTCGAATAACTGCACACACATATTCTCTACCGCGCCCCCCCATTCTCGATGGGTTGTCAAAGAGTACAGCTCATCAACGATTTCTATCGGAAGACGTGTCCTAAACTGATCTAGCAACAATAATATTTTTTTTCTGTCTTTTCCATATCAGTACTGAACGTGTGAAGTTACGATCCCAGTTCCCGCAGGTTCAACAATTACCTTTATTGAAACGCCGTCAACGACCGGAAGATTTCCATTTTGATCGACTACTACAAAACGTGCGGGCCTTCCAGACTTCGTATATAGACCACCACTGCCCGTTTGCGGTTTCCAGAGCAGGTTGGGGTCGGTAGCAATATCTGAGGCCGTAGACATACGGCGATTTCCATCCCAGCTTCTTGGAAAAGGTGTATTTCCCGGTAGGCTAGGCCAAAGATGGTCTCCCCCGTCCCGTCTCCGTAAAGAATATGTTGTGCACTAGCAACATTGACCGATGGATCAATTGGCGGTTGAATTGCTCGATTTAGCGCCAGAGTATCAACCAGTGGAATCGGCGGAGTGATCACTCGCGCTTAAAACTTCCAATTCCGACCAGAGATCAGGCAAACCCAAACGCTCCATATAATAGTTGAAAAAGTTGAACGTCGCGTATTCGATGCTTCCCACAGAAAACCAAACGGCGTCGCATTCGTTGCAAAGATAGATTGTGCGCCCGTTCTTCTTAACTCTAGCAGGTAAGACAGCCCCTTGTCCGCATCGTGGGCATTCACAAATTGCATTCTCTATCATTGTGGGTACGCCGAAATAATTTCACTTGTGCCGGGCTTCACAATAACTCGGATGTTCGTTTCTCCCGCTGTACCAACCACACGGCCCATCGGCACAACATATGCGCCAGGATCGCCCGGGACAGGGATCCCTCTCGTGGTCCAAGCCTCATCCACGAGCGCAAGTGCACGGTCACCCGACTCATTAAAAACGGTATGTGTAGTCTTGTTTGGATTCGGTTGAGTGTGATCGAGAACATGCGTCAAGCGGTCTCCATGCTGCGAGCCGGGCCCGTAAACCAAACCACCCGGGGATTCAAAGTACCTTTGTCCGTTTGGAGCTTGATAAACCTTGAAGCCTGGAGGCGCATTTACAGCAGCACCGACAGATTGGATTTCTCGAGACCCTTCGGGGATGCCTGCTGTATTTGTAGCTACTAGTCTTTGAAATCTTGGCAGCTGCACGGTCCGCAGCCAGTTCAACGCGGGTCGGCCCCCAGTCGCGGCCATGCCACCCCCAACGGCCACCGTCAATAGCCACCGTTCATCGTCCGTCAGCGGTTCGCCGCGACCGTACTTATCTGCGATCTCTTGCATCATCGCGACGCCAAGTTCGGTCGCATCTACTGCGTTCTGCGCGACCAAGTCAGCCATTTCAGTGTTGGTAATTTGACCGCTTAAGTCAGTCAGCAGTGTCCCGGCAGCAAGCACAACACCATAACCTTCACCGCTGATTGCTATTTGGGCGGCAATCCCCTGAAGTTCTGCTGTTGGCAGTTCTCGCAACTGCGCTTGCAGTATCGCCATATCTTCGGGCGAATCGTATGTTACAATTTGACCTTCCAACGAGGCGAGCGCGACGGTGAACGCATCATTGTAACCGCGCTGACCATGGCTGCCGTACAATGATGCGAGGTCGTAGTACCGCCTTACATCCAACAAGGTTCCGGCATTCAGCTGATGGTTTCGGAACTGTTCTTCAGTCGCCGCAAATAGCGTTTGATCAGTCCCCTCAATTGTTTCACCTGCACCCAGCCCGTCAAGAAAGGCATCAGCGTAATCTTGTGGTAAATATGGCGTTACACCGTCAGCAATAGCACCATCCCTAAATGCGCCATCCACTCGTGCCAGCGCGGCTGCCGTCAGAATGACAATAGCCTCATCACGCGACAAACATACGTTTGTTGTTCGGCAAGATTCTTCAGCAAAATCATCGGCATAGCGTTCAATGAGCTCTGCTTCTCGGATATGCAGCTGTCTGTTATATGTGACGGCGGATCTTGCGATGGCTGATCCTTGGTTGACGTTGACTGCGTTGCCGCCTGAGGTGATGTAGCCGAGCGCGGCGCCGACAAGGGCGGCGCGGTCTTGCTCAAAAGCTTGCCGCGCGGCCTCGGCCTGGCCCGCGTCCATTGTAGGGGCTGTTTGGTGAATGGAAAACGACGGCAGCGCAGGGGCCGCAGTGGCGCCGAACGCGCAAAGCACAATGGCGGCAAAAATACCCAAAAGATGACGCAGAAAACCCATACGTTAACTTAGCCGACACTCATCGATATGGCCATCACAATGAACAAAACGCCCATCCGCAATATCAACGAAGATACCCTCTGGGACGCCAAAATCTACGCAGCACAGACAAAACAAACCATGGGCGAAGTGGTGACACTCGCGTTGCAAAGGCTTGTCTATGAAGAGGCGGACGAAGAAGAGTAGGGCTAAATCTTTCCAGCGTAAAACTCTTGGTCAAAAATCTCATCACGCAACCACAACGGCGGATCGGCATCGTCAAACGCAGATGCAGGCAACTTTTGAAAGAAGCTTGATGGCACTAGCGGCTCGACAGGACCAAGGCGTATAGAGCCAGTTTCCAGGATCCCGCTATCAGCTTTCGCCATACGAAGACGTACAAGTTCAGGCCCGTCTTCCGCCAAAGTTTTGAACATTCTTTCAAAAACGCCAGCCAAGGTCGCGGCTTCCGTCTTTAATTTGGTATTCTCACGATCCAAATGCAGCTTTGCAAGAACCTCGTCAGTCATGGGGACATCTTCCATAAGTAGCCGTATCTTTTGAGCCTCCTCAAACAAGGGCAACATATCCAAACCAAAAACTGGTTTACGACGCAGTGACCATAAAAATGGGTAGTTCCGCTCTGGCTCGTCCACAGCCAATTTTACAGCATCAAAGAAAGCGACTACATCACCAACCCATCCAATCCCGCGTGTCAGGCTAGGGTCCATAATCCCAAATCGATATTTTTTATGGTATTCACTACCCACTTTATTCACTTTCAATCAGTCATTCGATTTCAAAGAAGCGTATATCGCCAGAACTAACAGCACCGTTAGAGCTCTGCACAATTCGATCCGTAATTGCCTCACGGGTTACAATCGAAACGTTCTGCCCAGTGATATCAATCGAGATATTTTGCTGCATCCCATCGGGCAAATGTGTCGCACGTGTGTTGATCTGCTCAACCGTCGTGTTCACCAAACTGTTCTGACCGCTGGTGCTGGACAAGTCGTAGTTCTTCACTTCGAAGCATTGCGTACAGTTAGGAACCGCATCTGGCCGTACACTGCCCGGCGTCCCATGCGGCACTACCTCACCATTCAGGTAGCTAATTTCACGACCGCCAACTTGATCTTGAATATAGGTCTGCGATTGCTGCCAAGGGGTTTCCCCCCGCGTTTGCAGGTTTGTCGGAAGATCAGCAACAGGGATGTACTGCTGGTTGCCGTTCGCATCTATCGAGTAATAACCGCCGCTCTCACGTTGCAAGATAGCGCCGCCATCGGCAGTCACATCGCCTGTTTCTCGGAATACTGCCTGCTGACCACTCAGATTGCCTGGTCCACTGATCGTGCCATCAGCGTTGCGAGTATAACTAGATGGCAGTCCAGTATTTGTAGCCGAAATCATTGGTACGCCACCCGTGAGCTCTGCGGTCCGCCCCGTGACCACGGTTCCGCCGGGCATTACGACCTTTATGGCCCCGCCGCTTTCCGTCACGATTGATCCTGCGGGTATTGTATGCCCGGCCGGGGTGGTAATATTCTGATTCAACTGCACCGTGCCATCGCGGACGATTGCTGAACCCGCGGGCACTTCAGCCTGACCTATACGAATGCCCTGCTGGCTGACAGTGATCTCTGGGCCGTGAGGCATCGCTCCGCGAACTGCGAGCCCCCCTGCAGCAATCATACCGACGACAGCCGCATCCAGAATATTGTCCTGATGAGTCGCCCAAAAGACGTTGAGCGAACCGTCCGCATTGAATTGTTGGCCCGTCGCCCGCACTTCCCCAATGCCGACGAGCCCATCTTGAATAAGACGGCCCAAGTTTTGCTTGTTGATTAGAGCGGTACCGGCACCGATGTTGCGAAAGTCCTCGGCACTATCAGCGATATAGACGAAATCAGTGTTGTCAATGAGGCCGGCGCGGTATTGCTCCTCCAGCGAATTCCCGATCCCGGTGTAGACGCTCCCCCACAGGCGGTTCGCCTCAAAAAAACCTTCCGCATCAGTCCGCTCATAGCTGCTCGCATAAACCGTCAGATCGCTGCCCGCGCCGGATACAGCCGTACCTAAAAAGCTGGGGGCTAACGGGTCAGTGTAGGTCCAGCTAGCCTCATCATCCGACAGTGCAAGCGCCTTGTTAAACGCATGCAGGTCAGCGGTGGCCAACAGAGCGTTGGTTTGCACCATATCGCCCATGTTTATAGTCGAGTTCTGATACTCGGCGGATCCGCGATCCAATTGTCCAAATAGGGTTTGGCCGTCAACTACTTCGCCTGCATACTTCAAGCCATCAAGGAATGAACGAGCTGCGTCGTTCTCTTCAAGATACGAAAAGTCATCTGACACGCCACGGAGCGTTTCTGCGGTCAATAACGTTGTTGCTTCTTCAACGCTAATGTTCTGTTCTCGTGCAAAAATACCAGCGTACAGTCCAATCAATTCTGCTTCGCGGATATGCAGCTGTCTGTTATATGTGACGGCGGATCTTGCGATGGATGATCCTTGGTTGACGTTGATGGCGTTGCCGCCTGAGGTGATGTAGCCGAGGGCGGCGCCGACAAGGGCCGCGCGGTCTTGCTCGAAGGTCAGGCGTGCGGCCTCGGCCTGGCCCGCGTCCATTCCGGGGTCGGCATCAAAGTTTGCGGACAATTGCCCGGCGACCATCTCAGTTGCAAAGGCCGTCGCAAACCCAGAACCACAATCCCCATCCGAAGCCGCCGCCGCCGCGCAACCGACGACGCCGTGCATTAACGCCGCGCCAAAGCTGCCGTCGGCGATCTGTGATCCTTCTTTGATTTCCCCAATACCGAACTGCAACGCGCTTGTTGCTTGGCTGATCCCAAAGCTGCGCATGTTTGACCGGAAGTTATCGCCAAAGTCGGTGTCATAGACGACAGTGCTGAGCCCTGCAGAAACGGTCGCATTGGCGACCCCGTTTAAAATAGCGTCGGTCGATAAGATAGCCGATCCGTTTTTCGCAGTGACGCCAACCCAGCTAGACCCGCCAGCCTCGCCGGTCAGCGCGTCGAGATTGATTTCTGCGGTGATCCCTGCGCTGATGGCGGCGAATGCGGCGTCGCCGAGGATTTTCTCAATATCAAGGTCACCTGAGACGGCACCGTTTAAGGTGCTCATCATGACAGAGCTTACAAACGCAGTGCTCGCGGCCCCGCCACCCAGACCAATCGACATGGCGACGCTCGAGCCGACACCCGTTGTTGAGAGCGCAACTGCAACCAGTGCGCTAAAGGCCGGGTTTAGCGCTTGTTTTTTCTCATAGAATTCGTAGCTGACGAGTGTGATTGGGTCGTTGATTGTTGTGTCGCGTCCCAGGAGGCCTGCGATGTAGGCGTATTCTGCGCCGTCCGCGCTTGTGGGCAGTGGTGAGAGGACTTTTTCGACGGTGCCGTCGTCCTCGGCCCAATCGGTGTTGTCGCGCCAGTGGTCTTCTTCGGCCGCATCGCTATCGTCGTCTGCGTCATCACTTTGTTCGTCCAGATAGACGCCGGCAAGATTGATCCGCCCGTCATCATCGCCAGCCACCCAAGCCGCCGGATGCGCGCTATCGAGCAGCGGATGCCGAAGCCCTGCAAAGATAATCGGGCTGTCCGCGTCAAAGTTGACCCCGCCCGCCGCCACGATCCCGTTATAGGTCACGCGCTCGGCCATATCCTCAGAGCGGATATCGGTCATGATGACGCCGTTGTCTTTGTGCTGGATCAGGGCTTGGTAATCCATATCAATGGCAGCCAGCAGATATGTCGCGCCTGCAACATCCGTGTGGAACTGCCCGTCGATATCAAAATCAACTGCCGTCATGGTCAGGTCAGCGCCCGAGTTGATCAGCAGATCACCTACCGTGTCGGCGCTTGCACCTTGGGCTTGCGACGCGAGCGTGCGCAGATCTTTGCTGTTCGAGATCAAGCCCCAAAACAAACTGCTGCTGCGGTAATGCGATTCAGCGCGGATATCGACCGGCGCGTTAAACGCCGTGCTGCCGTTGACAGAAATCAGCGCCAATTCACCCGCCGCCGCATCGCCATCCGCCGTGCCGCTGACCACAAAACGCGTCCCGTCGATCTGCAAATTCTGTGCTGCGACGGCGACGATTTCGTTCCCGCTCAGGGATGTCACCTGATGCGAGATATCCAAAACCTGATCGCGGGTTTGTTTCTTTTTGAAGCCAAAAAAGGAACTGCTGCTGGTTGCACGGTCGCTAAAATACATATCCGCCACTGCGCCCAACACGATATCACCATCGCGCGCGACCATGCTGATGGCACCTGCGGCCTCAAGCGTTGCAGCTTCGAGCAAGATGTCGTTTTGACCATCCGCATCGCCCGATGACAGCAAGGTAATATCGCCACCCGATGTGATGGTGCTGGTCAGATGGGTCAGGCTTTCGATCCGGTGGTGGTTCGATCCTGTTTCGTCGCCTTTGGCGCGCGATAAGGCCAACGCCCCGATGGTGATATTACCGCCTGCCACAAACGCAGCCCCGGACCCAGCCGATATATCTGCCCCGGCGGTCGTGATGTCATTACTCGCGCGCAGCACCAATGTACCGCCTGCCTCGATTGTTGACGGGCGCGCCGCGCGGTCTTGGCGGTCCAATTCTGGCGCAGACGCATCGTCGCCTGTAAAGCTCGCCAAAAGAGCCGCCATGAACGCCGATGTTTCGCCATTGCGCAAGGTTACGACCTGATGTGCTGCGGTCTCTACATTGATGGTTTCGGCGCTGACAAACACATCTTGCGCACTCAGCGTGCCGCTTGTGCTAAAGGTTCCGGTTGACACCACAGCAAGCCCATCTTGCGCGCGCAGCGTGCCATTGTTGGTAAAGTCACCACCGCGGAAGCTGACCTCGCGGGCGACAATCATCGCGCCATTCAGCCCCGCCAAACGGATTTCAGGATTGGCCAGATAGACCTTGGGTGCCAGCACGGTTTGCCCGTCGATCACGGTCTCTTCAAGCCAGATAATATCGCTTGTCAGCGCACCAATTTGATCGGGCGTCAGTGCGACCCCAACCGTCAGGTCAAGGTTTTGCTGCGCATCAATCGCATTGTCATACATCGCTTGGATTTGCGCGCGTTCATCAACGCCCGCGGTCAGGATCAACTGCCCAAGCAGTGCCAAAAGCTGTTTGCGGATATACAGCGCCTCGGCATAGGCATCGCCAAACCGTTTGAGTTCGGGGTCGTACTCAATCGCCGTCAAAAAGTAGTCAGACGATACAAACTGATCAAGATCGACAAATTCATCGCGGGTTTCGACCAAAAAATCGGCCGTTGGATCGGTGTTCACGATCAACAGTGCGGAATCGCCGATGGAGCCAGAGACCGTGTCAGCAAGATCAACACCCGCACCGGCCTCAACCACAACATCATCTGCGGCCGCGCCGTTTTGCGTATAACCTGATACATTTGCGCTCAGCGTGCCGCCGGCCTCGATCGTGCCAAACACAGCGCCTACGAACGTCAATGCGCCCGGATCACCCGCTGTCGGCTCGTAAATATTGGCCCCGATGTTTTCGAGCGATGCCGCCGTGATTGCAATATCACCAAACGCCGTGATCTGGCTGTATTGGTTCACAAGGCTATCGCCCGTCAGCGTGATATCCCCCGCCGAGATAATCTGCGCGGCTTCACCCGTCACCGTCACAGCCCCCGCCAACACAAGCGGATCGATGCAATCATCCCCCGTGCAGGTCGCGTCACCAAGATCGTCCGGATCAACCGTATAGGCGGCATCAACAACGGGCGCCGCGCGTGTATTTAAAAAATCCGTCGCGGCGATGGTGATATCGCCCGTAATCGTCTCAACCCGGCCCGCGTTTTGATTGGTAAAATTCGCCGCCCGCGTGACCGTCGCCCCACCGATGTTGATATTTCCATTGGCAACAATTTCACCGCCATCGTTTAAAATTGCCCCATCGCTGCGCAGGGCAATCAGGCTATCGCCAAACATTAAGCCGCTGTTGGTGATGTCGCCCGCGGTCACGTCCAATGTGCCACCTGAAGACGCCAATGTGCCATCATTGGTCACGCTTGCCGCCGTCACGGTCGCATTGCCCGCCGCGATCACATCCGCCGCAGATGCAACCTGCACAGCGCCCGTCACATCGATATCAAGCGCTGCCCCGCTGGCAATTTCAGCGCCAGTGCCGACCGTCAGATCATTCCCAACCATCAGATCAGCCGCGACATCTGCAACCAATTTTGCATTCGCCGCCAAGACCAAATCTTCGGCCGTGGTCACATTCACATTCTGTGTCGCAACAACCGTGCCTTCAATTTCAACGTCACTTGTTGTGCTGGTTGCTGTGATACTGCCTGTTGCACTGGCGCTGCCCATGACCAAACGGCCATCGGCTGTGATCATCATCTCACCGGCATTTGCCGCCATTTCTGTGGGCGCGCGCACGCCAACACCGTCTTCGGTCGAGGTAATCGTGATCGCATTGGCATACATGCCGCCAACAACCGTGGAATCAATCGCCAATGTCGGGGCCGTCGACCCATCATCCGCCTTTTCTGTGACCTCACCCGTGGCGTAAATCACGTCATTGCGGCCCGCGATCACACGAATACGCTGCCCATGTACCGCACCTGCAACTGTGATCTGACGCGAGATCAGGTCAAACCGCGTCGTATCAGTCGCATCAAGCCCGCCGCCCAAAATATTGACAGCCCCACCATCCACCGAGAACCCGGTGAACGTATCGCCGTCATAAGTCGTGCTGCCCGTCGTGACCGTCAACCGGTCGGTATTGATAAACCCGCAGCCATCGCAGGTGATCCCGTAAGGGTTCGCGACAATCACATCCGCGCGGTCACCACCGACCTCTAGATAGCCGTTCAAGACGGACGGATTGGTGCTGGTCACCTCGTTGATGATAACCGAGGCCGTGCCACCCGCAAGGTTGCTATTGCCCTGCACAATCCCGCCAAGCTGGGTTGTCGCAGTGTTTTCGCCGACGTTATTGAGGATCGCGCCATCTGGGCCCACGCTAAATTCAACAAAGGTATTGTGCGACACGCCATTTGCATCAGGCGTGCTGATCATCACCATCGTGGTACCGTTGGCCGATTCAATCACCACCGGACCGGTGTCATCAGACACAATCGACTGCGCCATAATCGGCTGCGCCGTGATCAAGAAAATGCTGAGCCAGCTGGTGAAGTTATGGATCGCTTTGTTCAATCGGCGTTTCATAAAGGCTATCCTAATGCATAGGTCAAAAATGTGTAGAAATAGAAAGAAGCGCAATGCCATCAGGCGGTGTTGCGCCGTTTGGCATCGTCAAAACCTGCTGCCAAGCCAAATCAATTGCAACCGTGCTGCCCACTGTGCGCAACCCGACCGCGCTACCGACAAGCGGTTTAGCTTGATCACTGTCATCCACCTCAACAACCCCGGCATCAAGACCGCCATAGACCTGTAAGGCACCAAGCATTGTCGGCAAAGGCAGCGGTGTCGTCCAGGACACATCATTGCGCCAAATCAACCCTGTGTCGCCGCTAAAAAGCCCGGCGTCACTGGTTTCATAGTCATAGGTTTTTGCCCCACGCACCGATGAGAGACTACCAAGCCCCATGCGGTACGCGCCATAAAGCGTGTCATCGCTCCACTGCCCCCGCAGTGTTGTCGACGCGTTGATATTACCGCCCTCGCGTGCCCAGCCACGATTATACCGCAGTTCAAAATCAACCAGCGCAAACTGCGGGTTTGGACCGACCAGCGGATCTGCCGCAACCTCTGCATCAAAGGCATCAAGCCCTTGCTCATATCCTAGCCGCGCCGCTAAATGGCCGCCCCAAAGGCTGCGTTCATGATCAAGATCAAGACGCGCGCTTGCCAATGTACGACTTGACGCGTTGATTTCGATCTCGGCAATCCGGTTCACATTATCGCGCCAATTCACGACACCCGTCACACTGGTTTTGCTATCTTGGTTGCGATGAACCACACGCGACAGGCTGATATCAGCAGTATCGGTCCAGCCATCCGTGCCGATGCTGGTGATCGGACCCAATGTGTCGGTTTCATAATAAGAATGCTTGTAGTTTCCCTGCAACGTCCATGGCCCATACGGCAGACGCAGCCCCGCACCATAGTTCAAGGTCGCAGCACCGCCCGTGTCAGACCCAAGCGGGTTTGCCTCGGCGCCGCGCGATATGTTCAACGACCAGGTTTCATTCAAACCCAATAGGTGATCATAGGTAAAATCAGCCGTCGCATTATATTCGCCACTGCCCGGCGTGCCGTGGTTGTTCATGCCAAACCGGGCCGTCCAGCGTTTGTCGGCGGTCGCATCCACATCTAAAATCGACTGCCCCTCGGCCTCTCCGGCGGTGATTTCCATCGTCGCCGTATAGGCTGGCATGCCCCGGATAATATCCAAACCCTGTTCAATATCGCGCAGGTTTGCCGTCTGCCCAATCAGCCCAGGAAATGCGATCTTTTCCCAAAGCGGACGGGCCTCACCATTAAACCGGATGCCCGCAAGTTCGCCTTCGACAACCGTAATATCCAAGCCCCGATCCGCAATGTCTTGTTCCGGCAGATAGGCCCGCGCCGTGATATAGCCGCGATCCACGTATAGAAACGTCACCGCCTCAAGCGCCGCATTGATCTGTTCCATACCCAAACAATTGCCGGCAAACGGCGCAACCGCCTCGGCCATCTGCGCATCACTGATAATGGTCGCACCAGAGACATCGATCGTGTCAATCGGCAGGCAAAAACCCTGCGCCAGTGCCGGTTGCGCCGCGATGATTGCTATAGGGCTAATAAACCACCGCATCTGCGTGGTTACTCGGCTTCGGCCAAGATACGTTCTTCGGTCCACGCGCGCGCCATGGCTTGCCCGGCTTCAATATCAGCAGCGCTCAAGCCCGCCTCAAATTGATCCCGCCAAACCGCAGCCTCAGAGAGCCCGCGCACAACAGCTAAGTTCGCATAAGAATAAGCCGCCACAGGGTGGGTTTCTGACACCAGCTTGGCGTATTCAAACATACCGCCCGCATTGCCCAAATCGGCCGCCTGTTTAAAATGCGTGCCCGCAGCACTGATATCGCCCGCGTCCAAGGCTGTCTGCCCCAGCACATTCATCGCTAAAATATTGCCTTGATCCGCAGAGCGCTGCCAATAGTCCACCGCCTTAGCGTCATCCGCAGGAAGCCCGCGTCCAATCTGATAGGCCAAACCGCAGTTCAATTGCCCGTCCGCGTCACCCGCCTCGGCCGCTGCGCACAACAGGCGTGATCCCTCAACGTAGTCGCGCAAAAGCACCCGACCTTCGTGATACATCAGCCCCAAACGCACCTGCGCCTTAACAGATCCCGCATCAACCGCCGCACTATAAAGGTTCGCAGCCCGCATCTCATCTTGCTCAGTCCCCAGGCCCAATTCAAACAAACGACCCAGATAAAACGCGCCCTCAGGCACACCAGCCTCGTAAGCCGCCGCAAATTCCGTCGCCGCAGAGGCGACATCGCCCGCATCCAAAAACGCAATTCCATCATCAACATCAGCAAAGACAGCGGTGGCAAAAGAAAAAGTCGCAACAGTCAAAGAAGCCAAGACATTCAAACGCATCAATAAATTCCTTAAGAAAATGTTAGCTCCTCTAAGATCAATCTAGGCGAGCAACGTCAACCGAAGATTGCAAAGGTAAAGGCGGAAACGGTCAAAAGTGATGCAATGGGACGATCATTGATAGCTCCAAGTGGATTAATTGAGGCTATTTTATCCAATTGATGTCAATGGGGAAACAGCCACAAAGTAGATAATCCGCAGACCGCCCACGACAAAACAAATACGCGAATCGCAATAGTATTGCCCGCTGCACAGACCTTTGAAACCTAAACTCAATACACTGATGATAACGGCTGCTTTTCCCAAAAGCTAAGACTATGAGACGCAAAAGGTAAAAGTAATGCGTCGGCCAAAATGGGATTGATACAAAATCAACGACGTAACGTTGTGAAAAAGGTAGAAATATGTGTCGTTCCACACAATGTTGAACGTCAGATGACTTTGACCTTTGCGTCATAAACTGACCCAAGGCCATGCTCTAAAGAGATGAAGTGTCTAGTTACTCCCGAGCCGAAAGGCGAAGAGCCCAAAAATCTGGGCGGATACTGCCCAATAAATCCATAGTCAAAGTCAAACTGGGTGGACTAGGTAACCGTCAGCTTAAAACAACTAGCAGCGAGAACAAGACGAACGAAGCCCAACATTAGGTCAATTGATACCGACCACTCGCTTTCTGCAGCCGTTCGTTTAGCGCCTTTGGGTGCTCTTCGCTGTAGTGTTGCAACGCATCCACATGGCGTTCCATAAACGCATAAAACTCATCTACAGGTACATCCGAAATAGCCGCCCGACTAACAAACAACCCAAGCAACTGCCGATCCAATTCGCGCATTTTTGCACTCCGGTTGGCATGGATCACCTGATCAGGCTGGACGCCGCAACAATGCGCGGAAAGGTCGCTGCCGATAGTATCGACAAATTGCTGCCATAACTCATGCACGGGCCAACGGGCACGATTGCTGTCGTTCCCAACGACACAATATCGCATGCGGCCCAGTGCGTCATTGCAGGCGTCACCAATGGTGTCGCGCAGGTCTAGCCACGTGTGCATTGCAAATTTACCGCGTAATTGCTTTTGTCCCAAGCGTAGTTCAAATCGCCAAATTTGGCTTTCTAAACGATTATTCAAATCGAGGAGAGGTTGTCCGCATTTTTTTCGCTCCGCGTGCCAGATTTCCAGCCAACCAAGTTTAGCCTTTTGCATGATTTCACCGCGTTTATCGTAAATCGCAATTTGGCGGCTATTGATCGCTCCGGCACGCAAGCCTGTAGCACGTCCGTTCGTCGCCTCTGTTACTATGCCAGCGTATTCGGTGATCTGAGTGCCGGGCGGCGTAATCAGAGCGCGCCTGTCTAGTTCAAATGACGGAGCCAAAATATCTACGGCGAAATCTACGCGGGATACACGCAACTGATTTTCGGTGTAAGGAATTTCAAACGCAACCATCATATCCCGAAAATGCAGCTCTGCGTGGTCAAGCCCGCCAGTCGCCAACCCAAGCGCGCGAAAGTCAACCGTGACGCCGGGGTTGTTCGGAATACGATTTTCGGGGTCTTGAAATATCCAAACGGCCCCATGTTGGCCGGTATGACAGTTATAATTACGCCCGCCCTTTTTAGTGACCGAAAGAACCCGATTGCCAAAGTACAGATCACAATCACTACCGGATTGTTCCGCGTGGATTTTTGCCTCATCCAGTTTATTACGCAATTTCACCGTGATCTCGGTCTGAATTGTGAACCGCAACCCATCAAAACCGCTATGTAAAATTTGTCCGTTCATATGTATTTTACTTCTCTTTCGTATTCGTGGAGGGGGGTGTTACATGCCCCTTTTAGCTAACGGCAGCTCTTGGCTGTTCGAATGCGGTCTTGGACAAAACTTGAAATTTTTCGTGCTAAGGTAGATTAGATTAAGTTTTGGGGCCGCGCGCTGACGATCCGCAATGTTTGATCACGCACGTGATTTGGTCATCTTGCTAAACAAAATTTCGCGCCTGAATTCTCATTTTCAAATCCCCCGAAAAGATATCCAGAAAATCATATTTAATGGACGCTTCATGGAGCTAATTGTGTAGCGCAACTGAGAATGAAGAGGATCACATGGAATTTGGAACTGAAATTATTTAGTCATTACGCCTATTTTCATTAGCCTCATTTTCAGAAAAAAGCTTATACGCTCGAAAATCTACCGTATCGTTTTGTAAAATTCGAACGACACGTGGAATTTTAGTGGTGCTTCTTATTAATGCTGATGTCAGGTCAGGAAAATATTGAAAGACCATCATGCTGCATCAATTTGAGTAGCTTCCCAAACCTCGATTTCGGATAGCTTCCACCGTGTACAGTTAGGGCTAAGCCGGACAGCGCGCGGAAATTTTGCATTCTCGCGATGCCAACGCCAGACAGTATTTCGGGCGATATTGTACCGTCCCGCAAGATCAGTATCGGCTAGATATGTTTCGGCCATGGCGGCACCTCATTGTTACAAGATGCTCCCCAATATTCACATAGATTCAACAAAAGCAAAAGAAAGCGTCGGAACTTATTTGTCGTGAAACTCGTTCCTAAGTAGATAAGGGACTGTTGCTGTCTCCGGTTCCGGCTCAATTTTCTTACCGAAACATGACGCAGCTTTAATGGCCTTAGGCATAGATGGAGTAGCGTACGCAGGCAGCAGAGACGTCTCAGCCATCGCTTCAATATCCCGGAAAAACAAGAAAAAATGGTCGTCTTTGCACTTTTTGACAATCTTCCTTACCGCGCGGTCAGATATACGGACAATCTCAGCAACCTGCATTTCGGCAGCTTGTTTTTTTATATTCTGTTCTTCCACGAGGTAGGTAACGGCTTCGAAAACATTCTTATCAGATTTAGAAATTTCTCCCTTTGGCCCTCGCTTTTTTGGCTTAGCCTCAAGAAAATTCGCTAAAAACTCTCGTTCGTCCTGACGCAATAGACATTTTTCTTCACGAAGACGGTCAATGAGCGCCTTCAAATCACCCTCTTTGGCTTTGCGTAAGGGGCCATCATCAAAATGCGAAAAATCCATCAACCGACTGCTCCCATACTCACCACTTTTTGGCCAACCTCACCACGCAAAAAACGCCCCCACGCAGCCATCATGCCTCGCCGTTTTTCAACCATGTCACCGCGTCGATAAGCCCGTTCAACTTCCGATCCTACTGTATGCGCCAAAGCTATTTCTGCCATCTCGCGTGGATATTCTGTGCGTTCAGCCGCCCAATCGCGGAACGTACTACGCAACCCGTGAGGAACCGCTGGACGCCCCGATTGCCTGTCTAAATATTGGTTTGGCTTACGCGCGTGTATTCGCTTCATGCAGGCCGATAGGGCTGCGTCCGATAATTTGCCACCGCGCGGAGCCGGAAAGACGAAGTCGGACCCGGCAAACCGGTCCAGACTTTTCAACAGATCAACAGCTTCTTGTGTCAACGGAACGCGATGTTCGGACCCCGCCTTCATTCTCTCAGACGGTATCGTCCAAACAGCTTTATCCAAATCCAGCTCAGACCACACTGCTCCCCGCACTTCACCGGATCGCGCCGCGACCATTGCCATAAACTCTAAGGCACGTGACGCGAAACCGTCACGGCCTTGCACATCAGAAAACCAGCTTACGACGTCGTCCATTGCCAAAGCTGGATGATGCACGACCTTTGCCAGCTTGGACGGCTTTGGCAAAACTGCATCAAGATTGCCCTTCCACCTCGCCGGATTGTCGCCGGACCGATGCCCCGCCACACTTGCCCAAGCCATGACACCCTCAATACGCCCTCGTAACCGAGACGCCGTTTCTGTCTTGCTCGTCCAGATCGGTTCCAGCGTTCGTTGAATGTCAGAGACATCTATATCTGCGACGAGCATCTTACCTAAAGTCGGAATTGCATATTTGTCTAGCGTGGCTCGCCATTGCTTACAGTGTTTTGGGTTTTTAAACTCTTGCAGCTTGCCCTCAAGATAGCGTTCCATCGCATCCTCGAATAACAAACCACGACGTTGCGCCGTCAGCAGCGCAGCGCGGTTGGCCTTCCGATGTTCAATTGGGTCAATTCCCTGCCAAATTAGGTCCCGTGCTTCTCTTGCTCGTTCACGCGCTTGTGCCAATGTCACGTCGGGATAACCGCCCAAACCGATGCTTCGCCGTTTGTCACCGATTTTACAGCGCAACAACCATGACCGCCCATTCACAGGCGTCACTTGCAACAACAAACCATCAACACCACCGACCGCAAAGGTTTGATTGCGACCTTTGCCCGAATGTTTGAGCCGTTTAACTTCTACTGTTGATAGTTCAGTTGCTTTTTTAGGCATGGCTATTCCTTAAGACACGCAGGACGCGCGGCAAGCCGTTACAATACGTACCACCCAACCTACCCGCCATCACAAGTAGCATTGGGACAAACACGAAGCAACGCAATGTTACAGCAACCGCGATGCCTCGCTATATTTTTATAGCGTTATGGTTCGTGCTGTTATTGGACGACACAGCATAACGGCTGCCTGAGCCTCCGCCATCATGCAATAATACTTAACGGCAGATGTAGCATCCCCGCCCCCCCCTTAATGGCGCGTGGTTGATGATGGTTTCGTGATATTGCATTGAGACTGCAGCTGCCCGGTATGGAAACTCGCGGAGTAGAAGTAATTTTGACGGTGACGAACAGAATCTAGCTATTCGCCAACAGCCCACCTAACGGCCAACTTCAGCGTTACTGCATGCAAAAAGCATTGGGAAACGGCATCAGATTTGTGTGGGTATGAATCCTTCCTAATCTCAAACTTCGTGATACTATTCAAAAAACTGAATATGAGGTACCGTTATGACTTTTTCCCGGCGACAGATGATTTCCAGCACTTCAGCAGCAGCGATGTCACTTGCGCTTCCGACAACCACTTGGGCGCAAAGTTCCTTGGATAGCGGCGAAACGCGGCTCGACACGCTCAGTGATGGTAATCTGGTGCTACCAAGAAGCTTCTCATTGGGCGAAACCCCACCTGCAGGGACGGATGCCATTCTCGCCGAATATGGCATTACCGGTGACGCCTTCACCCCCGATTGCAACGTTACACTTTTGCGCACAGCAGATCGCACTGTGTTGTTTGACGTCGGTGCGGGTCAGGAATTCATGCCAACGGCAGGTAAAGTGCTAGACGCATTTGATGCTTTGGGCGTTGATCCCTACGATGTTACCGATGTTGTGTTTACCCATGCACATCCAGACCATCTTTGGGGTGTATTGGATGATTTTGGAGATTTGATGTTCCCAGATGCCGCCTATCATATTGGCCGGTCAGAGTGGGACTATTGGACGGATCCCAATACCGTTTCAACGATTGACCAAGGGCGCGTGACGTTTGCCGTGGGGGCGAAAAATCGGCTATCTCAGATAAGCGAACAGATTACCCTTTTCGAAGACGATCAAGAAATTCTGCCTGGCGTTTTGTCGCGATTGACCCCCGGGCACACGCCTGGCCACATGTCGTTCGAGGTTCAGATCGGTGGCGAAAGCGTGATGATTGTTGGGGACAGCATTGTAAATCACCACATCGCATTCGCACAGCCAACATGGCTGTCTGGCTCCGATCAAGATGCGCCACTCGCCGCCGAAACACGTGTTTCTTTGCTCGATCAGCTGAGCCAATCACAAATGCGCCTGATCGGCTTTCATTTCCCGGGTGGCGGATTGGGTCGTGTTGAACGCCGCGGCGATGGCTATTATTTTGTGGGAGAGCAATCATGAATCGAACCACAGCGTTGCTGGCTCTTGTTTGTGCGTCTCAGGCTACGGCAAATGAAAATATTGCCGATCAATACCCCGGCTCAGCGTTGTATAGCGCCCCGGTAGAGTTCATCCCCGGTGTCTATAGTGCGATTGGCGCGACCGCCCCCCCAACCTATGAAAACAGCGGCCACAACAACAATCTTAGCTTCATTATTACCGGCGAAGGGGTCGTTGTGATAAACGGCGGTGGGGCCTATGTCTTGGCCGCTGCACTACATGACGAAATCAAAGCCCTGACCGATCAGCCGGTTGTCTTAGTCGTGAATGAAAACGGCCAAGGCCATGCAATGCTTGGAAATTCCTATTGGGCCGAACAGAACGTCCCAATCATCGCGCATGAAGATGCCGCATCGGAATTTGAAGAACGTGGATTCCGTATCCTTGAAGGGATGCAGCAGCTTAATCTTGAAAAAGCAGAAGGCACTTTTCTACAAGGTCCGACCGAGACATTTAGCGATGATTACATCGTCGAGCTTGGCGAGTATCGCATCGAAGTCCGCTATCTTGGGCCTTCGCACAGCGCCGGGGATGTTGTTGTCTGGCTGCCTAATCAGGATCTCGTGATCGCGGGCGACATGGCGTTCCATGAACGTATGCTCCCCATCTTCGAGGATACCTATACGCTGGACTGGCTCGAGACTTGGGATAATGAGTTCGAGGCCTTGAACGCGACATATGTCATTCCCGGCCACGGGCACCCAACCAATATGGATCAGGTCCGGCGCTATACCAAAGGCTACCTAGAATACTTGCGCGCCCAAATTGCCGCGCATCTGGATGAAGGGGGCGGTTTGGCCGAGGCCTATTACGTCGATCAATCGCCATACGCGAATTTGGATACATTTGAAGAGCTGGCAACAAAGAACGCCGGTCGCGTGTACGAACAGATGGAATTCGAATAGCCCTAGGCCATCACGGGTGCGATGCGGTGGATCAACCGATAGGTCACCATCGCACCCACCCACATACAGCCGACCGCGACCCAAGCTGTCAGCGCAAAGATCGCGCCACCGGACATGCCTGCACCCACCGCGCAGCCCCCCGCCAACATGCTGCCAAAGCCCATTAACGCCGCGCCAACCAAATAGACTTCCATTGGTGTGTCAGCACCGAAGCGTTGGATTTTAGCCTCGCCTGTGAATAGGGCCATCGCCCCTGCCCCGACAAAGACACCCGGCACGAGCCCGACGCCAAACCCCAGTGGGATATGCCTGCTATTCACAAGGCCCATCAGCGTATCCGTAGATGGACCCGTAAATGTCACCGATGAAATCGCCACCACGTCAAAGGAATTCATCGCAACCATGTAAGTTCCGAGCCAACCCAACGCGACAGCGATGCCAACGGCCAATGCCGCGATTATGTGGCTGGTCTGAACGGCATGGCGGCGCGCATGAACGACTGCGCCAATGACGGCAAAGGTCGCGGGAATCGCAACCAAACCAGAGGTCGCACCCAGATGCGCCAAGAGGTCGCGTGCTGAACCACCGGGTACCGTCCAAATCGCCGCAAGACTTTCACGTGCGGGTGCCAGCACGCCACGCAACGCCGATTGTGCGACCAATGTTAGGACAAGCCCCGTTACGATAGCACGTAAATTTCCGGTAGCTGACAGGATAAGCAACCTGCTTGCGCACCCGCGCGCCAAAATCATCCCGACGCCAAACATCACCCCGCCAATGATCGCGCCAGACATGCTGCCGGTTGTGCCCAATTGGCGGCTTTCAGAAACATCTAAAAGATCGGTAGAAATGAGGAGTTGGACACTAAGGACTGCCGCTGAAAAAGCAATCAACCAGATTGAAAGGCGCGGTCCCAGCTTCCCGTCAGCGACTTCGGCGGTGGCTGCACGCAGGCAAAAGCGCGAATGCTGCGCGGCTGCGCCAAAGACCACGCCAACAAAACCACCAACGACAGCCAAGACAGGGCCGTTCCCGTAGGTTTCAATCAAGTCTTCTAGCATTGGCCTGCCCCTTCCCCCCATTGGGCTGGTTCATAGCAAGACATGCGCAAACAGCCTTGATATGTATCAAATCTATTGGGCGGCCATGGGCAATCGCGCCAGCTGACATTGGGTCCACAGCGTCTCTAAGGCAGAGACCAAATGATCAATATCCGCAGCCGAATGGACCGGCGAAGGTGTGATCCGCAATCGTTCTGTTCCCTTTGGAACAGTCGGATAATTGATCGGTTGAATGTAGATCCCGTAGTCGCGCATCAAGATGTCAGACAGGTATTTGCACTTGACCGGATCACCGACCATCACCGGGATGATGTGGCTTGGGTTGTCAATATGTGGAATGCCAATGGCCTCGAGCCGCGCGCGCACGTCGGATACTTTGGCTTTCTGCAGCTGCCTTTCGATCTGGCTGGTCTTGAGGTGCTTGATCGATGCTGTCGCGCCAGCGGCGATTGCGGGTGGCAAAGCCGTTGTAAAGATGAAACCGCTTGCGAAAGAGCGGACAAAATCACAAAGGCTTGCAGAGGCCGCAATATAGCCCCCCATCACGCCAAAGGCTTTGCCAAGCGTGCCTTCGATGACGGTGATCCGACCCATCAAACCTTCGCGTTCTGCGATGCCACCGCCACGGGGCCCATAAAGACCAACGGCATGCACCTCGTCTAGATAGGTCATGGCATTGTATTTATCGGCGAGATCACAGATTTCAGCGATCGGAGCGATATCGCCATCCATTGAATAGACGCTTTCAAACGCAATCAATTTCGGACGGTCTATGGGCTGCGCGGCCAACAGCGTCTCAAGGTGTTCCAGATCATTGTGGCGCCAAATCTGCCGCTCTGCTTTGGAATGACGAATGCCCTCGATCATGCTCGCATGATTAAGCGCATCCGACAAAACCAGACAGTCCGGTATCTTGCTCGCAAGCGTACCCAGTGCAGCCCAATTTGATACATATCCACTGGTGAACAACAACGCGGCCTCTTTGCCGTGCAAATCAGCAAGCTCTGCTTCTAGTAACACGTGATTATGTGTCGTGCCGGAAATATTGCGTGTCCCACCTGCCCCAGCGCCGACCTTATCAAGGGCAGTATGCATCGCTGCAATAACGTCAGGATGCTGGCCCATGCCCAAATAATCATTCGAGCACCAGATCGTCACTTCGCGCGATTGCGCGCTGTGATTAGTGGCCGTCGGGAAACTACCTCTGTGCCGCTCAAGGTCCGCAAAGACGCGGTAGTTGCCTTCGTCATGCAACGCCTGAAGCTCTGTCGCAAAAAAACCGTCGTAATTCATCTTCTTCCTTAGTCGCCGATTGCGTCTTGTATGATTTCAGTCAGCAGCAGTTCGACTTTTTGCATTTCACCGTCAGGGTATGCCCGGTGGCCAATCGATACTTCGCCGTCTTGATCGGTCACGAAAATACCGTATGGGCAATGCGCGATATTCATCGGATCGGCTTCCATCACTTCGCGTGAAAGCTGTGCGGAGCAGAACAAAAAAATGTCGGCGCCTTCAAAAAGCACCTTATCGCTGCCAACATCGGCCGCCGTGCGATTAAGCATGTCCCCCGTATGGCTGACATAGTCGATCACCAGGCCGCGCCCGATGATTGCGCTTTCGACAGAAAACGTCGCATCGTCGAAGCTTCCGGCAAACGGGTAGGTCACCGCTTCTTGGGCCGCCGCATTCGATGCCAGAACACTCAAAACTGTGCAAAAATAAAGATTTTTCATATCACTTCCTCCATGGTCCGAGCGTATCCGAGTGCCCAGAAGCGGGCGATGATACAAATCAAAGCCCGCCCTGCTTTTTAACCGAACATATCGGCGGTAATGCCGTCGTACCAACCGATGGATTCTTGGTAAGTCGCCGCACGCACGTCATCACTTTCGCCGGTCTGGCTTATGAAACCGTCCACTTTGGCGATTTTCTCATCGGTAGCTTCGTAGGTCGCGCCAACTTTCACTCCATCGTCGGTGTCAATCAGGGACCAGCAGGTATTTGCAAACCGCGCAGGGAATACTGTTGATCCCGTCAACGCGCCACGGACAGCGTTCGCACATACCTTCGCTTGACTGTTTGCAGCGAAGCCAGATTTCGGCATGTCACCCTGTGCCGCTGCATCACCCAAGACATGGATACTATCATCCATCTTGGAAGACATATCGGCCGCATTTACGGGTGCCCAGTTGCCGTCAGTGATGCCTGCGATTTCGGCGATCCGTCCAGCTTTCATGGCTGGGATAACATTACAGACATCGACATTGTTTACGTCACCGTCGATCGACAAGGTCATTGCAGCCGGGTCAACTGCGACATCTGCCCCCCCGAAGTCAGGACCGACACGTTCGATCATGCCAGCGTAATTGTCGTTCCAACCTTCTTCGAACAGGCCCTGCTTAGAAAAATTCTCTTTCGGGTCAGCGATCAAGATCTTTGCGGTTGGGTTTGTCTCCTTAAGCATATGGGCAACCATCGAGATACGCTCATAAGGCCCTGGAGGGCAGCGGAAGGGGTTTGGTGGAGCAACCATTGCGTAGGTGCCGCCCTGTGGCATCGCCATGATCTGCGCCTTAAGCAGTTCAGTTTGCGATCCACCTTTGTAAGCGTGCGGCATGGCGTTTTGTGATGACACATCCCAGCCTTCAACGGCGCCGTCAACAAAATCGATCCCGGGTGACAAGATCAAACGGTCGTAAGGCAAGCTTGCGCCGCCCGCCAACGAGACTGTCTTTGCATCACGGTCCACGCCAACGGCCCAATCGTGTACAACGTTAATCCCATATTCCGCCGCCAACGTGCCATAGCTATGGCCAAGTGACTGCATGGTGCGGAACCCGCCGAGATAAAGGTTAGAGAAGAAGCAGGTGTAATAGGTGCGCGTTGGTTCAACCAATGTGACATCAATTTCACCATTACTGTCTTTGGCGATATAGCGCGCGGCTGTTGCACCGCCAGCGCCACCACCAACAACCACAACGCGCGGTTTGCCTTGCGCGCGCACCATTGGTGCGGCCAGCAGGCCCGCGGTAAGTGCCGCTGAGCCTAGGAACGTTCTTCTATTAAATGTCATTAATCGTCCTCCCATTGTGCATCGATCACTCGATGCTTTCGAAATATGCAGCTAGCGCCGCTATTTCCTCGTCTGACAGCCTCCCCGCCATCATTTGCATAACTGGATGGGCCCGAACGCCAACCTTGTAGGCGTGCATTGCAGTGACAAAATCGTCATTGGGCCAATTTGTGATTGCAGGAATGCCATCACCCGCACCACTCGTTTGGTGACACGCGGTGCATTCACCAGAAAGATATTCGCCATAGGCCGGGTCACCAACAATCGCGAGAACCTCCGGCGCGACCTCATGATCAACCGCCGCCGCTGTTGGCGCTGCTTCTGGAATATTTTCGGGGCTTGCCGAAAATTGCCGCAAATAGGCCAACAGATCATCGCGATCCTGCTGGTCGTTCATTCCGCGAAAGCTCATCCGTGTCCGCGACACCAATACGCGTGGGTTTTCGACAAAACTATTGAGGGTCTCGTAATTCCACGTCAGCCCACCGGCAGCGGCCCGTTCTAAACTATCCGAATACCGATAACCTTGAGCGGTCCCCGCTGCACGGTCAAAGATGTTATTCAAATGGGGGCCGATCCGATCAACCGCCCCTTGGCCAACCTGATGGCAGCCGCTGCATTGATTAAACAGGCGTTCACCGTTTTTTGGATCGCCACCAGCGTCGCCATAGGCAGTGCTGGCAATGGTAATCATAGCCGCAGAAAGAAGCCCAGCGCGCATCACTCAGCAAAGCTTTGAATATATGCGATCAGTCCAGCAAGATCGGCTTCGTCGCGGACGCCACGGAACGACATTCTTGTCCCGGCCATCATCCCGCGTGGATCGGTCAGAAACTCCGCAAGGCTTTCTTCGGTCCAAACAGTCCCGGCTGCTGCGGCTTCTTGGAAAACACCTGAATAGCGGAACCCATCGACGGTACCAATCGTACGGCCAACCATGCCGTTCAGGGCAGGCCCGGTTCGATTGCTCGCGCCCTCGCCAACTTCGTGACAGGTCTTACATTGACGAAACGCGCCTTCGCCCGCAACGATCAGCGCTGCATTTGCTTCGGCTTCACCGTCGTCAGCCGAAGCGTCGTTGGAGGCATCCGCCGTGGCGGTGAAAACGGGGCTGTCATGGGCAGACCCATCGTTCATCACTGAATCGCCGCCGTCATCGGGCGTCACGTCTAAGAAGGTTGCGCGCATCGTGATTTCGACCGAGGGTTTGCAATTGGTCATGCACGGCTCTGTCTGCCATTGCGCATACTCAAGCTCGGGGCGATCATCGAACACAAATCCACCGCTGTTGTGCATTTCTACATCAGCAAAGTTTTCATGGCTCAACACATAGTCGTCGTCGACCATATCGTTGGAATACATGATGTAGGCGACAATCGCATAGGTTTCATCAGCCGTGAGCGTCCCAGCTTCGCCAAATGGCATTGACCGGTTGATATAGTCCCACGCTGTCGACAGATGCGGCCAATAGGACCCTACTGTTTTCACCGGGTCTTCGTCAGCAAGCGTATCGAAACCGCCTGCAAGCACGGGCCAGTTCCCAACACCTTCCGCAAAATCACCGTGGCAAGAGGCGCATTTGTCGACAAAGACTTCCTCGCCAGTATAGACGTCACCGCTGCCTGCAGGCAGCCCACGCCCATCGGGCAAGACGTCGACATCCCACGCCGCGATCTCATCTTCATGCGCGGTGCGCCCAACGTCATAAGACCCGTTGCTGATCGGTGCCGGAGCTGTAAGGGATGTTGCAGCGTTTACCATTTCCTGCGCTGTTTCCAGCTCTGACTGAAGGCGAAGCGCTTGCGCCTCACCCTCTTGCGCATTTGCGCGGGTCGCTTCTGAACTCGCTTGAAGTTGCTCCAATTGGAGCGCAAGCGCGTCAACTTCCGTGTCCTTGTAGTCGCGCGCCGTCCAGCCATAAGCGGCACCAAGCAAGACCCCTGTCCCACATACTGCAGGTATAAAAATATTAAGAGACTTCGACATTCTCGGCGACCCCTTCTGCGTTCACAAACCAAGTTTGAATGCAATTGTTATGGTAGACGGCGTTTTCACCACGCACGTCCCGGAGTTGATCTTTGGTAGGTTGGACATAGCCCGTTTCGTCCATCGCACGTGACTGTAAGAGCATCGGATCACCATTCCACTCGATGTCTAGGTAGAAGCGGGTCAGCGCTTTGGTATCACCTTGTTTGCCAAGGCGCGCTGTTTCCCATGTGATGCCGCCGTCTTTTGACACGTCAACGCGGGTGATCTGCCCATGACCGGACCAAGCGAGGCCAGAAATGACCAACGGCCCCGGACCGTGGGTAATGGGCATTTGCGGGCTTGGTGACGTGATCACAGATTTCGCATCCATCACCCAAGTCCATTTACGGGCGGTGCCATCCTCGTAGACATCGGTGTATTTTGATGTTTCTTCACGGCTACCAACGGCCATATCAGTGACTTCGACGCGGCGCAGCCATTTGACCCATAGATTGCCTTCCCAACCGGGAACAACCAGACGCACGGGATACCCGTGTTCCATCCGCAGCGCTTCGCCATTTGCTTTGAACGCGACCAGAACATCGTCCAGCGCTTTTTCCATCGGGATAGAGCGGCCATTAGATGACGCATCGGCGCCTTCGACATAGACCCATTTGTCCGCAATATCACCAGCCGCATCAAGGCCTGCTTCACGCAGCAAAGTCCGCAAAGGCACGCCTGTATATTCCATATTGTGGATCATACCATGCGTGAACTGCGCACCATTCAGCTGCGCGCCCGCCCATTCCATGCCTGTGTTCGCCGCGCATTCGCAGAAATACACATGGTTTTCACGTGGCAAGCGTTCTAGGTCAGCGTAGGTGAATACCAACGGCTCATCAACAAGCCCGTTGATCATCAACCGGTAGTCGTCCTTGGTCAATTCGATGGCACCTGAATGGTGACGCTCAAATGCACAACCCTGTGGCGTGATCGTCCCTTCTAGCGCATGAATTGGCGTAAAGTTAATCGATGAAATGGGCGACGCGGTCAGCCATTCAACGTTACGACGGACAACATCGCTCTCAAAGCGAATGGGCAAGCCATATGGCGTTTCGTCAACACCTACGCCCGTATAAGACGCCCAGTCTTGCAGCTCAGTGATGAGCGGGTCCGCCTCCTCTTGCGCTGAGGCCGCGCCCGCAACGGTGCCCGCTGCTATCGCGGCGCTTCCGCGTAAGAATGAACGCCGGGAAGGTTTAAAAAAATCATCCATTGCCATTGTCTCCTATGCGCCGACCACTTGGACGCTTGTGTTCGGTTTCACGCTCACGGTGCCCAAATTGCGAATGTGGCTTTCGACCACGTCCCAAATCGGTGGACCTTCGGTGCCCTCATTGACAGATGCCCAACCGGCCACGACGTAAGACTTTGAAGGATCAATCGCTTCGCCAGTTTTCAACAATGTCATCTCAGTGACCCGCTCGCCGATCGGCTTGTTGATGTCGATGCGGTAGCCCATGCCACCCACGCGCACCATGTCGCCACCCTGCTGATAATACGGGTCGGTATTGAAAAGGTTATCTGCTACGTCTTCCATGATCGTGTGAATGAATTCACCGGTCATTTCAGTGCGATAAGCGTTTGGATAGCTCATCGATGTGACATTCCATAGATCTTCGCGCGTGATATCCTGACCCGGCATAATGGATGGGCCCCAGCGCACACCAGGCGACATCGAAATGTCTGCCTCGCGCTCTTGGATCAGGGCCTCGCATATAAGATCGTCCCAAGATCCGTTGAAATTGCCCCGGCGATAAAGCAGCGTATCGTCCGCCGTTTTTCCAATAACTTCGGTCAGGTCGTCAAGGAACGGTGCGCGTTCTGCATCAATAGCTGCGGCTACTTCTGCATCGGGTTCAATCACATCTGCGAAAATCGGGATCAGCTTGTGACGGAAACCCATCATGCGCCCGTCACGCACATCAAGGTCAACACGGCTCACAAACTTACCGTTTGAACCAGACGCGACGACAATCGTTTCGCCGATCAAAACAGGCTCCGGCAGCGCATCATGTGTGTGACCTGCAAGGATTACGTCGATGCCAGTCACCCGCTCTGCCATCTTTTTGTCGACGTCAAAACCATTGTGCGACAAGCAAACAACCAGTTCAGCCCCCTGCCCGCGCACTTCATCAACCATTTCTTGCATGCGCTGATCGCGAATGCCAAAGGAATACTCTGGGAACATCCAACCGGGGTTGGCGATAGGCATGTAGGGAAAGGCCTGCCCGATCACGGCGATTTTCACGCCACCGCTTTCATAGAACTTATACGGCGCGAAATCTTCTGCAGGTTCATCCCATTCAGCGTCAAAGATATTTTGGCCAAGTGCGGCAAACGGCAAATCACCGACGATGTCGCGGACACGGTCGGAACCAAGCGTGAATTCCCAGTGGAATGTCATCGCATCTGGTTTCAACAGGTTCATGACGTTAACAACATCTTGGCCCTGCGTTTTGTGACAGGTGTAGGACCCGTGCCAAGTGTCACCACCGTCCAAAAGCAGTGCATCGGGGCGGTCGGAGCGAATGCTGTTCACAACAGTCGCCACGCGGTCCATGCCGCCCATTTTTCCGTAGGCTTGGCCAAGGGCCGAAAAGTCATCATAGCTCAGCGCATAATGCGAGGCACTGCCGTCATCGATACCGTAAAGCCTGCGGAAGTCCGCGCCAGTCACATGGGGGACTTGGCCATTATTTGAGCCTACACCAAGATTGATCTGTGGCTCGCGGAACCAAATTGGTTTCAGCTGGGCATGAATATCCGTGATGTGGATGAGAGACACATTACCGAATGTGTCAAACTGCAAAAGATCACTTTGGGTCAAGGCCTGCTGCGCTGACAATTTGCCCCAATTTCCGAAACCCGATGCGCCAACGATGGCCGATGCTGCCATGCTGGCTTGCAAGAAATCCCTACGCGAAATCATGTGATTTATCCTGATTGACAGCCATCACATTCTGAAAGCTGAATGTTTAAAGATAGAGAAAAACCCGCGCCCCATGATGAGGTGCGGGCAGTTCAGGGAGGATGATTAGTTACGGACGGAAGGTCCTTCGACCGACAGACCGTTGCCGCGCGATGCGACATAAAGCTCGAGTGCGATGAACTCTTCAGAGCCAACCGAGAAGGTTTCGGCGCGTGTATCGCGCACACAACCCCGGAAACGTGACTGGACACCGTTCAGCTTAGCGTTTTTCAAACGATATGTCGGGAATCCGTTGATCTGACCTTGGCTCAGGTGATCAGCGCGAATGTTGTTGCCATAGTTGTCTTCGTGGCAATTGGCGCATGACAGATCAAGTTGGCCATAGCGTGTGTAATAGATATCGCGCCCCAATTCCCACATCGCTTCAACAGGACCGTCGATTGCAACGTTAACTGGCAAGCCACGTGAAAAGGACGCCAACAAAGCCTCCATGTTCAACATGTCGCCCCCGTCGTATTTCCATTCTTCTGCGCCCATTTGCTCTGTCCGGCAGTCATTGACCTGCATCGCGATGGTCCGCACTTCCTCGGCCGCATCGTTCCACTTGGGATAGACTGCACGCACCCCCGCCATGCTCTCGGGTTCGCCATGGCAAGATGCACATGAATTCCCTTCGGAGCCTTCAACAGTATTCCAAGTGTCAATCGCATCGTCGACGAAAATCATACCCGGATTTTCAAAGTCATCCATTTGCAAAGACTGCGTTTCATCCGAGCGGAACACCCAGCCCGAATAGATCGTACTGAGGTTTTCTGCGTGTGCCGGTGCGTCCGTACGTACCGTAATCTCGATTTCTTCGTTAATGACCAGATTGGCTTCTTCGTCAGCCTGAGCCACATTTGCCGCAAAGATCGCGACAGCTGCAACGCCTGTCTTTAGCAATGATTTCATAGTACTTGGCCCTCCCCGGCGCTCGCTTAGTCGTTAGCCGACTGTAATGTCTTTACTGTCTGTGTAGACATCACCGTCGTCGTCGTACCAAGTGAAGTCGAATGTCCCAGTTTCGGGAACCGTCGCTTGAAACTCGAAGTATGGATTTGTCGAAATCGCAGGCTCTAGCGTGACATCAATCACGAGCTCGCCGTTGAACTCACAAGTGAAGCGGTTGATGATTGAGCGTGGAATTGTGTTTCCGTCGCCGTCTTTGCGTTGACCAGATTCCATCGTGTGGCTGATCAGCGTTTTGATAACGATCGCTTCGCCAGCTGTTGCATCGCGTGGGACGCGGACGCGGGGTTTTACATTTTCTGCCATTTTATCTTTCCTTCACTCAGCCGCCGCAGCCGCCGATGGTCACTTTTACTTCCTGACGCGCTTCTACAAAGCTGCCGTCAGGCATCCGTGCAATCGCAACCACATCTTGCGTACCAGCAAGACGAATACGCGTGGCGGCAGATTGTGCCGCAGCAAGCGGACCAAAGTTGAATGTCGCAACGGCTGGCGTCGGGTTGCCAGCGGCGAAAACGATGATGGCTTCTGCGCCGGGCGCGCTGACCTCGATCGGCACGGTATTGCCGTTCTCGGCAATCTCTGGTGCGATCAGTGTAATGCCCTCGGACCCCATTTCGGCACCACCAGTAAAGGCGGCCACTTCATCGTCCAGGGCTGCAAAGGCCCTCATTGGTAGCATCGTTGCAACCACGGACCCAAACGCCATCATCAGCGTATGTCTGCGTGTTAGTTTCATTTTTTCTCCTCGGTGTCTGTTTCGAAACAGATCAGTCTTTCAAAGTTAACAGGTAAGCGACCACATCTTCGATCTCTTGCGCAGTCAGCAATGGTGCGAGTTCGCCTTCGGCAGCTTTGCCGGTGTAGGCATCGCCCGGACGAATAAAGCCGCTTGTGCGATAAAACGCAGGCATAATGGACCCTTCGAATGTCATTTTGGCATTTGCGACGATCCCACGAAGCTCAGCCTCTGTGCGATATTCACCCACGCCATCCAGTGTGGGCCCTACTTCGCCATGAAATGGATGCTCTTCCAGAGCCGACACTTGGTGGCAAGCAATGCAGTTGCCCTTACCGCGTGAAACCATAATCTCAAGCCCGGCAGCTGCGTCACCCGCAACCCCTGACAGGGACACTTCCAATTCACCATATTCGCTGAAATTAACTTCCTCAGGAGCAACTTCCTCCGAGGATGCAACTGTTGCCGTAGCAATGGCTGCACATGTGATTAGTAACCGCTTCATGACCCCTCCCTGAACCACAAATATCTTCGGTATACCGTAGCCCACGCAATCCGGGACTCGCAACAATAAAATCAATTATTTGAATGTTTATATTTACGCATTGATTTCACTCAATAATTCCCTGCTCTTGAATGATCCGCGCGTGATAGCGCTGAAAACTCTCGTCGCCTAGGTAACCTTCATCGGCAATCCAGGTGAGCAGGTTCAAAGTCGTCCAGCGCCCAAAAGCCCCCGGCATAATAGCCACCGCTGCTTCGGTTGCCGTTGCCTCCTCTGGGACTTCTGTCGGGAAGAACATCATGGTTGGCGTAAATAGCGCATTCCACCTCTGGACCATCTCTTTTTCAGGCAAGGTCGTGCCGTCAAAGTCGGTCACCTCAACGTCACCGAACATGTTGATCTGAACAACAAAATACATGTCATTCAGGGCGGCGGTGATTTCAGGTGTCGGGAATACCTCCTCGTGCATTCTTGTGCAGTAGATGCATCCGCGCTGCTCAATGATCACCAACAACCGCTTCCCTTCAGCGTTTGCCTCTTCAAGATCTTCACGCAAGTCCTTGAAGGTTTCGCGCATCCAATCGGCCTTGTGCAGCCCGTCATCTCCGAGCGTGGCAGCAAAGAGCGGAGCAGCAATAACGAGCGCTGCAAGAATCAGTGTTCTGCGAAAAATCATGGGGGCGTCTCCTATCCAAAGTTTCCAAATACGGGCATGACTTCAATCATCCATTGGGCGATGTAATTGACAGAGTTGGTTGCGATCAGCACGGCGAACAAAATCAACATGGCGCCCATGACGCGTTCTACGTGCTTCAGGTATTGGCGGTTGCGCTGCAACCACCCCAAAAATGGGCGCGCGAAAAGTGCGGCGATCACAAAAGGTGCGGTCATTGACAGTCCGTAGACAAGCAGCAGCAAACCACCTTGCCAGATGTCACCCATGCCGCTGGCGACCATGAGAATCGCAGCAAGGGCTGGACCGACGCAAGGCGTCCACCCAAAGCCAAAGGCAAGTCCCATCAGATAAGCCCCAAGAACAGTCGAAGCTCCTGCCGTGCTTTCGAATTTAGCCTCACGGTAAAGCAACGGCACTTTAACGACGCCTAAGAAATGCAAACCAAACAAAAGCAAGACGGCTGCCGCGACATAGCGCAGGGTATCGCGCCATGCCCCAAAGGTCTGGCCGATCGCAGTCGCGCCCATACCCAGCAACACAAAGATAGTTGTCACCCCCAATGCAAAAAACACGGCCGAAACGACAAGGCGTCTTTGCACGGCGCTGCTAATTGCTGTGTCAGCGCGCAGTTCGTTCATTGATAGGCCAGCCATATAGCACAGGTAGAACGGCACCATTGGTAGGACGCAGGGCGTGAAAAACGACAACAAGCCGGCAATCGCCGCCCCTAGATAACTAATATCAAGCATTAACCTACCTCCCTTGATCGCGACCTCAATTCATATTAAGTTTATTGAATGTTTAATCGTTTGACTACAGCTTTGTTTTCGTTTGCGCTGGCAATGCCACTGGCAGCGGCGCTTTTTGCCGGCCCTGCTTGTGCACAAGCAACCCTTGTGATGGCCGAGGAACCCGGATGTATGTGGTGCGCGCGCTGGCACAATGAAATTGGCCCGATCTACCCAAAGACCTCTGAAGGGCAAGCAGCCCCGTTACGTCGTATCAACATTCTGGAGGCGACACCCGACGACATCACACTTGAGCGCCGCGTGAATTTCACGCCGACATTCATCTTGCTTGTTGATGGCGTTGAACAAAGCAGAATCGAAGGTTACCCCGAAGAGGACTTCTTTTGGGGTCTGCTCGGCATGATGCTCGAAAAAGAAGGGCTCATTTGAGTTAAAAATCAGCAAATCGTAAAAAAAACGACCGTTTTCGGCAAGGAAAAGCCCAAAACCTATGGGGTTGCACGGTGTTGGCTTTGATCCTAATTGCAATGCGATAAACAGAAAGCAACACTTCTTGCGACCAATAAGGCTAGATCAGCTTATGACACTTCCAGTTTTCGACGACATGCTTGACGATGAACATCTTGATCGGATGATGGATAATGCGACGGTTGCAACGAACTACCTAAAGGCAATCAGCCACGAAGGCCGATTGATGATCTTGTGCCATCTGGTCAATGGCGAAAAATCTGTGACCGAGCTAGAGACGCTTTTGTCGGCCCGGCAAGCCGCCGTATCCCAGCAACTTGGCCGATTAAGGCTTGAAGGGCTCGTGCGCCCAAGGCGCGAAGGCAAGACAATTTATTATAGCTTGAATGATGACCGGTCTCGGAAAATAATCGGACTGGTGTACGAGTTGTTCTGCAACACGGACTGATCGACAACGCGAGGAGGCGTCGCCGGTCAACATGAATTAGCAACGCGAGGAGGTGTTGCTAACCAACATAGGGGGGACACCGATGCTTGACGTATTGAGCGAGGCAAATATTGCCGCGTTAGTTGGTCTATTTGGTGGCGTATTACTTGGTCTTGCTGCGCGACTTGGTCGGTTCTGCACTTTGGGGGCAATTGAAGATTACCTCTACGGTGATAACGATCTACGCATGCGGATGTGGGTCCTCGCAATTGGGACTGCCGTGATCGGTAGTTTTACCCTCGTTGGGTTTGGCTTGTTTAACCCGGCGCATTCTTTCTACCTTTCGCAACAATGGATCCCCTTGGCGAGCATCGTGGGCGGTGGTCTTTTTGGATATGGGATGGCGATGGCCGGCAACTGCGGCTATGGTGCACTCGCCCGGCTGGGCGGCGGCGATCTAAGATCCTTTGTGATCGTTCTTGTCATGGGCATCAGCGCCTATGCGACCATGTCTGGTCCGCTTTCTTGGGCACGGGTCGCGGTGTTCCCCACGGTACAAAGTGACCAGGCGCTACCTGGCATCGCACATGCACTGGGCAACGCTACAGGCATATCTGTTGCGCTCATCGGGATCGTGATCGGTCTTGTAATCGTTGGAACTGCCCTTTCGGGCCGCAACCTGCGCAGCAGCACATCTTCTGTCTTTTGGGCCGTTGCTGTGGGTGTCTCAATCATCAGCGCATGGGTTGGAATGAACTATCTACACGAAACGGGATTTGATGGGGTGCCAGTTGAATCGCACACATTCTCAGCGCCCGTCGGCGAAATCATCCTCTACGGCATGACCGCTTCGGGGCAGACGTTGTCCTTTGGTATCGGGTCTGTCGCCGGGGTCTGGGTCGGCGCGTTCTTGGGTAGCCTAATAAAAGGCCATTTCCGCTGGGAAGCCTGCGAAGATCCCAGAGAATTGCGGCGGCAAATCCTAGGGGCCGGATTAATGGGGGTCGGCGCGGTCATCGCTGTTGGCTGCAGCATTGGACAAGGGCTCTCCGCGTTTTCGGTTCTGGCATTCAGCGCGCCCATCACCTTCGCCGCCATTTTTGCAGGCGCAGCCCTTGGACTGCGACAGTTGATTGTAGGATTTAGGCCGCAAGCAATTGACCAGTGAGTTCCTTCAGCGGTCGAGAACCTTCGACCGCTGAAGGAATGCCTGCGTCTAGGACATTCTTCGCAGCAATGGCCCCGAACAGAGGTAGTTATGCTCCATCGCAGAGGCAGGCGCTTAGAGCCTAGGTGAATTTCCATGGGCCGGGGTCTTCAGTCAGCCGCATCCATACCTGTTTAAGAGCGTCACTTAACCCCTCGTGCCAAGAGTTAGCGACCTTATTGCCCTTTTCGACGTAAAAGACATGCCAAACATTTTCTTCACGTAGCACACACTCGCAGTCTTCAAGTTGATACGTTGGCAGCCTTTCAGCGAAACTTTTATCGTCACCAATAAAACAACGTTCTACCTGCACTCCTTGCTCCGAACAAATACGCAAAAAGTTTTCAATGATACGTGCATCACGTTCCGAAATATTATTTACTTTTATCAATACATTACAGGAATCATTAGTAGTCACTCCCATCCTTCTACATTGTTTGCCATGTCTTCAAATTTTTGATTAAATCTCTATTGAAGTCCCCCATCAGGCTGACCATCGGCGACCAGTGAGGGCGTGACCGTCGCGCTGCCATAATTGCGTATTTCGATCGGACTGACATGGAACGTTTCAACCTCTTCCACCTTAGGCTACAATTTTGCTTACCGCTATCTGCAACAAACTCAATATGGCCGTTTCACTCTCCAGATCGAAATATAGGTCTTACGAGTTCATAAAAGCCCTCCCAGCTATCAGGCTCTTTATTTAGATGGACATATGAAACATACTCATCGCCCGTCAGAGAACGCGCCCACTCCAAGAACACCGTCCAATAATCTTCGCCGGGGCCCATTCTCCAGCCAATACTCCCGAAAGGAATATGAGGCATTTCCTCCCAAGGTGGACGAAGGGGATACTCGTATTGTTGAGCCCGTTCATAGAGCCATTCGTTCATGCCTTCCGCAATATCCGAAGGCAATTCCTCAGATCTATGCCGACCGCTATTTGTAAACTCAATAAATCGGTCAATTGCATTCTTTTCTTGTTCCAATACTATGTCCTCTAACGCGATTACCTCAGTTGGCAAAATGAGCAGTGTCGACCAAAATACCTTAACAAATTTCGTTGCCCGGCACCCTTTGGGTAGGAATTCAAAATACCCTGTGGCAGGAGCAACAGACAACCGGAAAATACGATCTATGGTTGAATATGGAAATCGATAGGTCCAAGCTGCCTCCTCAACACGCCTCGATGTCGAAATGTAACGACAAGGCTTCACGCCTATTGCCTTAAAACAACCAACACATTCCGCCAGACGATCTATTGAAGTATTTTAGCGCTTGCGGCCCCTTTGCAATTCGGGGCAACGTCGCGCGACGCGCAGATCAATGCGCCCCTCTCAGATTTCGTAGCCTACTTTTTCAATTGAGACAGATCATGCCAGTCCAAAACATCACTGAACCTGCGCGCCAAACGCCGGTGATCCATGAAACAGATGTGCTTGTTGTTGGCTCTGGCCCCGGTGGGTTGGCGGCGGCATTGGCGGCTGCGCGCTGTGGTGTCTCGGTCACCCTGTTGGAACGTTTCGGGTGTTTTGGCGGAAATATCACCGTGGTTGGGGTTGAGGGCTTTGCTTGGTACCGCCACGAAGCCACCATAGAGGCCGGCGGGATCGGCTGGGAATTCGAACAACGCGCCAAGCAGATGGGCGCGGCCGTCCCAGAGAGCCAATCGCTCAGCTATGAGCTCGACAGTGAGGGGTTCAAACTTGTGGCCGATGCATTGGTCCAAGAAGCGGGTATTCACCCCATGCTGCACCGCCAATTTGTCGCGCCAATTATGGAAGGCGATACAATCACGGGCGTGATCGTCGAATCCAAATCCGGCCGCGAAGCGATTTTGGCAAAACGTGTGATCGATGCGACTGGCGACGCCGACATTGCCCATCGCGCAGGTGCCCCGACAAAGAAAACACCAGTTGAAGATATGCAAGCCGCCAGTGTCATGTTTCACCTTGCCGGTGTCGACAAAACCGCTTTTTTGTCTGGCGTCTACCGCGACCCGCAAACCTATAAGGATTGGTCCACTGGCGAATGGGTTGTTGAGACGGACGGGAAGGAAGACGATATGTTTTCGCCGTTCCTTGGCAAACCCTTTGCGCGCGCGATCGAAGACGGGGTTATCCCTGCGCACCTAAATACAATCGGCGGCACTTGGGGCGCGCTACATGATAGCGGTGAGCTAACCTATATGAATTTGGTCCATTTAGCGGGGTGCGATGGCACGGATCCTGACAGCATGACCCAATTTGAAATCGAAGGCCGCCGTCAGGCAATGCATGCAATTGACGCGCTTAAAAAATATACGGCTGGCTGCGCCGATGCGCGGCTGCGCAATTTTGGCATGTCCATCGGCATTCGAGATACGCGCAAGCTTGATGCCCAGTATAATATGACCGAAACGGACGTCCGCCATGAGGCGCGTTTTGACGACACGATTGGGATCTATCCTGAATTTATTGACGGCTATGGCGTGCTAATTATCCCAACAACAGGCCGGTATATGCATATCCCCTACCGTGCGCTGTTGCCGAAGTCGGTCAAGAATCTGATTGTGGCCGGGCGCGCGATTGGTGGTGATCGGATCGCCCATGCGGCAACGCGCAATATGGCGTGCTGTGCCGTTGTCGGCCAAGGCGCAGGCGTCGCCGCCGCATTATCTGTGCAAAGCAATTGCGGGTTTGAGGCGGTCGACATTGCACAGGTGCAAACCACCCTCGAACAGCAAGGTGTTAGGATCAGATAGCCGGGTCATCTCGCGACACCCGCCTATCTGTAGCAACCACTTATTCCGATTTTCCACGCAGCAAAGACTGCGCGGTATAGACAAGAATGGCCATGCCAATGGCGCCAACTACTGCAATTCCCAGCACAACAATCAGATCGACGGGTCCACCGATATCGCGCAATTGCGAGTGGGTCATGACCTGCACAAACACCACCGCGGCCACCGCCCCAATGGGCATGGAAAGCTGTGCCAACAGAAATTTACGCATCGACACAGATCTGTCACGCACCAACACATAGAGATAGGCAACCGTCACCAAAACAGCGGCAACGACCATAAGCCAGAACAGCACACCACCAAAGATTTCCTCAAAGACTGCGATCAAAGTTCCAAAAGTTAATTGTTCCATATCTTGCCTCCTCCTCAGGCTTTGCCGCGTAGCATTGCGTTATATGTCGCCTTAAGCGCGACCTCTTTCATCAACCAACTGATCCACAGCTCTTCGAGCGGAGCAATCACGCCGGGGAATGATGGTGTCAGGTTGTTACGGTAATCAAATTCAATCAACATCGCGCGCCCAACACGGGTAATCAGCGGACAAGAGGTGTAGCCGTCATAGATGGCAGTGCCTTCGTTCCCATTGATGGCTGCGACCAGATGATCTTCGACCACAGGCACCTGCCATTTGACCGAAGCCGCGGTTTTGCCCTTTGGCACGCCCGCCACATCACCCAGCGCAAATATATCGGGATAGCGCAAGTGGCGCAGGGTTTTCATGTCAACCTCAACCCAGCCTTGATCGGTCCATTTATCGGCCCAACTTAGCCCAGACTCGCGGATCACGTCAGGTGCGCGTTGCGGCGGAATAACATGCAAGTAATCATATTCCATTTCTGCATCGCCTTCGGGCGTCGCAAAGGTCGCGATTTTGGCACCTGCGTCAACGGATTTGAGCACATGGCTATATTGCGCGGTGATGCCGCGATCTTCGAACAGCATCCGCACTTTTTCGGACACGATTGGCACGCCAAAAAGTGAATTGTTATTGGCGGCATAGTGAATTTCATGCTTGCCTTCGCCCGCCGTCCGTTTTGCGATATCATCAATCAAAAACGTGTGCTTAAGCGGCGCACCGGCGCATTTCATCTCGGTCGCGGGACGGGTGAACAGGCCAACACCGCCTTCTTCAGCGAATTTTGAAGCGGCTTCCCACGTTTTCGCGGCATATTGCGGGCCTGCATAAAGCGCCCCAATGCCGTTGGACCCAACCATATCAAGCGAAAATCCTTCAATAGCATCGTGGTCCAGCACCAGACCGGGGGCTACAACCAAGAAATCATACGCCAGCGTCTGTCCGCCAGATGTGCCAACGGTTTTTGCAACCGGGTCGATTGCGGCGGCGGCCTCGGTGATTAAGGACACGCCAGATGGCAACCAATCAGCAGTTTGGGATTCCGTGTAGCTGGACGGTTTCAGCCCAGCGGCGACCAGCGACAGGCCAGGTTGGTACAAATGCGTCGCACTTGGGTCGAGAATGGTGATGTCCGCACCATCAAGCCGTTCAACCAAGCGGTTCGCAAGCGATGTGCCCGCAGCCCCTGCCCCGATAATCACAATACGTGCGCTGGTCTGAACCGCTTGCGCGACCGCAGGCTGTACTGCGGCGGCAGCGACACCGCCCGCGAACAGACCCATAAAGGCGCGGCGCGAGGCCGTGGTTTCGAATAATTCTTTCATGATCTCATTTCTCCCCTAATTGCACCACCACGACAGATTGGCGCGGCGGCAGTGATATGCTTTAGAAGCTCATCACAGTCGTTTCGTCCGCGACGATGGCAGCCCCCATTGCGTCAGGCGCTGCGGCGGTCACACCATCGATCAAAACGGAAGCATCGGCGCCCAAGCCGGGCAGGTAGATCGCGCAGACCTGCACTTTCAGATCGTTGCTTGCCATAACCATCTGCATCAGCCCCTGCGGGCTCGCATCACGCGGAGGTTGCCCCGCTGTTGTAGCCGCTGGCGCATCCTTAAGCGCGATGTCAGCGGCAGGACCGCAAAGCAGCACTTCAGCCTCTGCCCCTGCGCCCATCGCGTTCATAGTCAAAACCATGGCCATCAACTGTGTCTGTGGCTCCGGTGATGTCAAAATGGTGATCAGCTTATTGGGGTCATCGGCCTGCGCACCCGTCGCAAAACAGAGTGTAAGAGCGGCCGCGGCTGGGAGTTTCAGTAGGTTCATTTTCGTATCCTTAAGAATTTAGTTAATCAGGAATGCAGATTTCACCCGCGCGGATTGCTTTAGCCGTGCGCCAAATCAAGACCGCGACGACAATGATCAGTAGCGCCAAGAGCGCCGCACCTATGGTCTGAAGCGCAGCGGATTCAGCCACGCGCGCATAGCCAAAGCTGGCAATTGCAAGCGCGGCAATCGGGAACGAAAGCGCCCACCATGACAGGGCGAACGGCAGGTTCGCGCAATTTGCTAACCTGTGTCACGACAAGCAAGGCAAAGACATAGGCCGCACTTAAAAGGAAGTGACCAAACGGCCCAACAGCGCCACCGTTCAACTGCATCCAAGCGCTAAATGCGACGGCGGGCGGTGCAACAAGGATCATTAATGTTGGCACCATTTTCCCCGGCATCGGATCGTGGAACATCAACCGGTTCATCACCAGCGTCAGCAAGACCACCCAAAAAACCAAACCGCCGGAAAAAAACAGCCATGAAGATTCAACATAGCCCAGACGCACCCCAGCAAGCGGTACAATGACATTGCCAACCGCCGGGATGAACCAAGCGGGCGTCATCATCGCGGGTTTAAATGGCCGGTGCCCTATCCATGCAGCAATCACCCATAGCGCAAGAATACCCTGCAAAGCAGTTGCCAATATCCACAGTGGTTTGGCGATGCCCGGGGCCAGATCGACCAAGGCGGTGGAAAGTAACAGAAACGAAATTGAGACCGCCGGAAAAAAGGCGATCTTGACCGGATGCCGCCATTCTTCGGCGACCTTTTGCGGGTGCCATATTGCTTTAGCCGTATAGCCGCCCGCAATTGCGGCCAGCATCGCGATAGACACCGCCAGCATAACAGTTGAAATGCCATGGCCTGCGCCATAGCTTGTCTCGGCTGCGTGCAGGGCAAGCGTCAGCCCCATCATCCCCATCCCAATCGCAAAAAGCGTGATCGGATAGTTTTCAAGTCTGTTTGGGCTGTCGTGTGATGGGGTGGGAACTGACATTAAATTGTCCACAGTTTCTCAGTTTGAACGGATGCCACCGGGAACGCGCGATGCGTCCCGATGGCACCATTGTTGATTTCACTCTTCGCGCGATTGATCATCGTTGATGATCTTTTCGTCTTCCTTCATTTCAAGCCACATCGCGTTCATCACGGCGAAGATCGCAGCAAGAGGAAGCCCGAGGATCCATGCAAAATACCACATAGCGTGTCCTTTCTTCAGTAAAGTGAGCTAGAGTTATCGGTGACATCTTCTTCGGTGACCTTGCCCCACAAGACTTTGTAGACCCAAGCCGTGTACATCAGGATGATCGGCATAAAGATCACCGTGGCGACCAGCATCACGAACAACGTCAGATGCGACGAAGAGCTGTTCCAGACCGTCAGCGAAGATTGCGGGTCGCTGGAAGACGGCATGATGAACGGGAACATTGTCAGCCCAACCGAAGAGATCACCCCAAAGATGGCCATTTTCGAGACCAACAGCGTCGACACTTCGCGCCCTGCACGCAGGCCTAGGAAGGTTAGCAACCCACCCGCGATCCCCATGATTGGCGCAATCGCGATCCACGGGCGATCCGCATAAGCGGAAAGCCAGCTACTTGTCCGTGCCACTTCGGAATGCAGCGGGTTGGATGGGCCGTCAGTTACTACTTCGCCAACGGTCGCGAAACCGTCGACCCCAACAGCCAGCCAAAGCCCCGCCAACACATAGGTCCCAACGGCGACAAGCGCCGCGATAGATCCGATCGCACGGGCGCGGGTTTGGACCTTGCCTTCGGCCTTAAGCGTCAGCCAAGCAGAGCCGTGCATGATCAGCATCGACAAAGACACGAGCCCAGCCAAGATCGAAAACGGATCAAGCAGGCCGATGAATTTCATGTACCATGCGCCCTCATAAATCGGCATCAGGTCATCGGTGAAATGGAACGGCACGCCTTGGATCACATTGCCAACCGCGACACCAAAAAGCAGGGCCGGCACAGCGCCAGAGGCGAACAAGGCCCAATCCCAAGTCGCCCGCCAGCGCGGATCTTCACGCTTGGACCGGTATTTGAACGCCACCGGGCGCACGATAAACGCAGCCAAAACAACGAACATCGCCAGATAGAAACCCGAAAAACTGAGCGCATAAAGCGGTGGCCAAGCGGCAAAGATCGCACCGCCCCCAAGGATGAACCAAACTTGGTTCCCTTCCCAAACCGGGCCGATGGTGTTGATTGCCACGCGGCGTTCAACATCCGCTTTCGCCACAAACGGGAGCAACGCCCCAACGCCCATGTCAAACCCATCCGTCAGTGCAAAGCCGATCAGCAAAACCCCAAGAAGGCCCCACCAGATCACGCGCAAGAGTTCATAGCTCATTAAGTCATGCAGGATCATCTCTATTACTCCGCAGGTGTTGCATCAGGGCGGGTGATGGCATCGGCATTGCGACGACCAGACAGCCGGTCGGTGTGCCGCTTATTCCAAGCCTCGGTTGCTTCAACATCTTCATAAGGACCTTTGCGGATGTATTTCAGCATCAGACCCATCTCGACGATGAACAAGATTGTGTAGAAGATCACAAAGCCAGCAAGCGTCAGGGCGACCTCTGTCATCGAAAGCGCGCTAACCGACATTGCGGTTGGTAACACGCCGTCCACTGTCCAAGGTTGGCGGCCGTATTCAGCGACAAACCAGCCCAATTCCGCGGCAATCCACGGGGCTGGGATCATCCAGACCGCTAGATGCAGTGCTGGCCGTGGAAAGTTCATCCCCTTGAACGAGGCGCGGTAGAAGAAATACGCCATCGTTGCGATAAACCCAAAGCCAAGCCCGACCATGATCCTGAAAGCCCAGAACAGCGGCCACACCTGTGGCACCGTGTCGTTGGAAGCCTGAATGATCTGCTCTTCTGTCGCATCACGCGGGTCATCGACATAGCGTTTCAGCAAGAAGGCAAAGCCCAGATCAGCCGAATGATCTTCGAACTGCGCCAAAATGGCGGGATCAGTGGCTTCGCGGGTTTCGCGGATTTCGACCAAAGCGTCATAGGCAATAACACCTGAACGAATCCGGTCTTCGGCAGTCGCAACAAGATCGTTGATCCCCGGAATTTCTGTCGTCAAAGAACGCGTTCCGATCAGCCCCATCGCCCAAGGAATTTCGATGGCATAATGGGTTTCGCGGGCCTCTTGGTCAGGAAAACCAACAAGGTTGAACGGCGCTGGCGCATCATGGGTTTCCCACATGGCCTCAATCGCGGCGAGCTTCATTTTCTGACTGTGCGTCGCCGAATACCCAGATTCGTCGCCCAACAAGACAACCGAAAACGCCGAGGCCAGACCAAAGGCCGCAGCAACTGTCAATGATCGACGCGCAAGTTCAATGTGGCGCGACCGCAGCAGGTACCAAGCCGAAACGCCAATCACAAAGACCGACGCCGTGACATAACCCGCAGAAACAGTGTGAACGAATTTGGCCTGCGCAACTTCGTTGAACAGCACTTCGAAAAAATTCGTCATCTCCATGCGCATGGTCATCGGGTTAAATTCCGCGCCAACCGGGTTTTGCATCCAGCCGTTCGCGATCAAAATCCACAACGCCGAAAAGTTCGATCCAATGGCGACAAGCCATGCCACGACCAAATGCGCGACTTTACTCAGTTTGTCCCAGCCAAAGAAAAACAGCCCGACAAACGTCGCTTCAAGGAAGAAGGCCATCAAACCTTCAATCGCCAGCGGCGCACCAAAGATGTCACCAACGTAGTGACTGTAGTAGGACCAGTTCATCCCGAACTGGAATTCCATCGTGATTCCGGTCGCGACGCCTAGCACAAAGTTAATGCCAAATAGCATGCCCCAGAATTTTGTCATTTGCCGCCAGATTGGGCGGTTCGTCATCACGTAAACCGTTTCCATGATCGCCACGAGGATCGACAGACCCAACGTCAGCGGCACAAAGAGGAAGTGATACATCACTGTCACTGCAAATTGCAGGCGCGACAGCTCTACGATCCCAAATTCCATGTCTTTTCTCCAACACGCAGGGGGATTCATCCCCTGCCCGAAATTTCATTATGGTGATGTTCTAGCGCCCGGCGCAGAACGAGCATTGATCCAAGTCAATAAGTGGTATCTTTAATCTGACTTATTGGAGCGCAAAAGTGCGATCTGCGAATTGGGTCTCTATGTCGCGGTGCGCAGCAATGAGGATAGCAGCGTTCGGAAGCGTGCCGCGGATGCCTTGCAACACAGCCCGCCCGGTTTTTTCGTCCAATCCTTCTGTCGGTTCATCCAACAAAAGCAAATCTGGGCGCCGTAAAAGCGCGCGTGCCAAGGTCAGGCGGCGCGCCTCCCCGCCCGATAGCGCATCCCCTTGGGTGCCGACCATTGTGTCGAGCCCTTCGCGCTGGTCCAGCAATACCCGCAATTGCACCGTTTCCAACACGCGCCACAAGGCGGCGTCGTCGCAATCTGGTGCAACAAGGCAAAGCGCCTCGCGCACGGTGCCCCGCATCAAGACGCTGCGTTGGGGCAAGAGCGTGACGTGATTGCGCAGGGATGCTTCATCCATGTCTGTCACCCGCAGGTCACCGATTTTGATTTGCCCTTGCGCGACGGGATGCAGCCCCGCGATAGCCAAAAGCAGTGTTGATTTGCCTGCCCCGCTTTTGCCGGTCAGGGCGACCGTTTCGCCCATTTGGATGTTCAGGCTCAGGTCGTTGAAGATTAGTGCGTCTGACTGCGGGCGGGTCAAACTAACCGCATTGATCTGCAACGCCCCGGTGGTTTCCTTTGCGACGCCAGTTTCAGGCAGCGGTGTTGCGACATCGCGCGCCACGCGCCGCGCGGCTTCAGCCATGCGCCCATAGTCGCTGGCCGCGCGGCGCAGCGGGGCAACAGTTTCCGCCAGAGCCAAAGCTGCAAAAAAGCCAAGCGCCGCAAAGGCGGGCGCAATCGCCCCAGCCTGCACCATCGCGATGCCAATCCACAGCGTTCCGCCTGCAACCACGGTGCCAAGGATTGAAAAGGCAGCACCAGAAACGCGCCCGAATTGTTCTTGTTGGAGTTGCAGCGCCAAACGGCGTGTGTCCGCGTCGTCCACATCATCCGCCTGCACCGTCAGGTGCCCATGAACGGCCAAATCGCGGCGCGCGTGGATCATATCAATGAGCCGGGCGCGAAACGCCTGCCCGGCGGCCTCTGCCCGGCGCGACAGACGCGCCGTCTTATGTGTGGCTTTCCAGCCGATCACAAGCGCGCCCATCACATAGCCCGCAAAAATCCACAATGCGATGGGCAGGCTCACCAGCCACCACAGCATCACAAAAGCCAATATTTGCGTCACAAGCCCTGCGATCACAGGCAAGACCAACCGCAACGAAACCCCGTCAAGCGCATCGACATCGGCCGTTAGACGGTTCAGCGCCTGTGCGCCACGGATACGCACCATCCGTGGGTAAGGCGCAACCATCAGACCGGCCAGCAACCGCATTCGCAGCACTTCGAGCGCACGCAATGTCGCGTCATGGGTTAAAATACGTTCGCCATAGCGCGCCGCCGCCCGGCCCAGCGCAAGGAATCGCACCATCGCGGAGGGTCGAAACACATCAAAGACCGCGCCGACACCTGCAAGCCCCGCAGCAGCCGCAGCCGTGATAAACCAACCCGACAGCCCCAATAGCGCGGCCCCCATCACAAGCACCACAAACCCAAGCACCGCGCCACGCCACAGCGCCGCAGGCTGCGCGCGCAAGATCAGCTTAAAAATCGTCCAAAGGGCGGTCATTGCGCACCCCCAATCGTGATGATCCGGTCCATCTTTGCAGCAAGCGCCGCATCATGGGTCGCCACGATCAACGTGACGCCTTTGGCGGCCTGTGCCAGCAAACCTTCGGTAACGGCGGCAGCCGTTTGCGCATCCAAATCGGCGGTCGGTTCATCCGCCAAAATAATATCTGGTTTACTATAGATCGCGCGGGCAAGCGTCACCCGTCGGGCCTCGCCGCCAGACAGGCCGCCGCCCGTTTCGCCCAGCCGCGTATGCAGACCATGGGGCAAACCCGTGACAACATCCATGACAGCCGCCTGTTTCAGCGCATCGGTCGGGTCACCCCCATCGCCAAGCGTCAGGTTATAGCGCAGGCTCGCACTTAGAAAATGCGGCGCTTGTGGCATCCAACCTATCCGCGCGCGCCAAGGATCGGCAGTCTCGCTGTTCAGCGGATGCCCAGCAACCATGATCTTGCCCGAAACCGGCTGAACCAATCCAGCGATGGCCCGCAGTGTCGATGTTTTTCCCGTACCGCTTGCCCCCATAAGCGCCACCGTTTCGCCGGCCCGAATATCAAAATCATTCAGGGTAATCCCGCCATGTAATGCCACGCCATGCAGTTCAACGCTTGCTGGCCCATCAAGGCGCGCAGAGGGGCCACCCAGCCCCATCAGCGATTGTGTATCTGTGCGATCCCAAGCGCTGAGTTCTTCAAGCACCGCATCCGCCGCAGCCTTATCGTGCCAAGCAGCGGCGAGATCACGCAGGGGCTGATAAAATTCCGGCGCAAGCAAAAGCAGGAATATCCCTGCCTGCGGCGTCACCGCGCCGCCCCAAGCCCCAAATTCCAATGCCCCTAGTAAAGAAAACCCAACGTAAACGGCAATCATCGCCACGCCAATCGCGGCAAAAAGCTCTAACACGGTGGACGATAGAAACGCGACCCTTAGCACTGCCATTGTCCGTTGACGCAGCCCTTGGGCCTGCGTTTCGAACCCCGACAGCACAGCATCTTGTGCCCCGAGCAGGCGGATATCGACCAAGGCTGACAAGCGTTCGACCAAAAGATCGTTCAAGGTGCCGACCTCTGCCATTTGATCGCGGCTTGCCTCCTTTGCCGCCATGCCCACCAGCGCCATAAAGACAGGGATCAACGGGCCAGAGATGACAAAGATCACGGCGACGGCCCATGATTGCCAGACGGCAAGGGCCAAAATGACCAGCGGGACCACCATGACCCGCGCCCGCGCGGGGGCATAGCGGATGATGAATGGGGCCAACAGATCTAGTTTTTCGCCCGCGAGGGCCGCAATGCTGCCCGCGCCACAAAAATCACAGGCCTCTGCGCGCTTTGCTTCGCGCCCAACGATCTGGGCACGCGCCGCGCGGATCACCTTGATCGCAGCCTTTTCACCATGCTTTTCGGACATGTAGCCCAAAACAGCCCGGAGAAGGCCAAGCGCAATGAACCCCACGGCAACAAACGCCGCCGATACGGTTTCTCCGGTCAACAGCCCACCCAAAGCAAAGGCCACCAACCACGCCTGAAATGGCCAAATCAGGCTCGCGATGACGGCAAGCCGCGCCGCTTTTCGTTGATTTTGGTGTCCTGGTGCCAACCAACCCTTCGCGGGTTTCTTGGCGGTCGTTTGCGGTTCTGAAAGATCTTGGGCAGGCAAGCGGCGACCTATAAACTTGATTCGTAGATGTCAGATATTCTATTGTCCGCCGAAGCCATCTGATCTCGATCAAATACGTCGACAGTTTTGCGTGGCATAGACGGCTAACATTTAAAATCGAAAAGACCAATATGCGCCTGACAACCCGAACAAATCTAGCGGCCCGCCTGTTGATGGCCTGCGCCGTAAACGAAGGCACCGTTCTGCGCACAGCGCAGATTGCCGAACGCTGCAATGCGTCGCGCAATCACCTTTTGCAGGTGGTTAACATGTTGCACATTAACGGTTTTGTTACAGCCACGCGTGGCCGCAATGGCGGGTTGCGTTTGGCCCGCCCCATGGCGCAGATTTCGATGGGCGAGGTTTTCAGGGTGTTCGAAGCCGGTGTTCCCTTTGCAGAATGTTTTGACGCGGACACCAACACCTGTCCTCTGGTCGCGACATGTAGATTGCGCAGCTATATCGAACGCGCGATTGAAGCGTTCTATCACGCATTGGACGGTGTCACCTTGGCGGATTTGGTCATGGGGAACTGCGGCCTGATTGAACTGTTGCATATGGCTCCTGAAAGGGTTGGCGCGTGTAAACCAACTGCCGGGGACCCTCTAAAAATCTAATTTTGCACGACCAATCTTCATCAGAATTTCCCCAAAAGCATCCACCAAAGATAGTCCAGCGGCAGCAACACCAGTATCGTAACCACAAAAAGCGACAGCGTAATCTTGAGCAAATGGCGCGTGTTTTCGCCCGCAAGCCCCATTGCAACGATCAAAGGCCCGATCTGATAGGGAAACAGCACGGTCGAGAAGCCAATCACCTGCGTCATTAATACCGTGTTGATCGTGAACCCGGTGGTTTGGGCCAATTCAGGGGCAAGCGGCGTCAAAACGGCAGGTGCCCCCGGCGCGGTTGTGAAAAGCGACGTGACCATGCCAAGCAGTGATAGCGAGATAAAATTCAAAAAATCGCTGCCCTGCTGGAATGGTAAAACCTGCAAGACCGCATGGGCAATGATATCGCCCAAACCGCTGGCATTCACCACCGTGCCCAGTGTCAGCGCCCCTGCAACAAACAAGATCATCGAAAAATCGACTGCGTTTTTGAAAACTGGCGGCGGTACAAACCCCAGTTGCGGCACCATCAGTACCAGCGCTGTCGCCAACCCAATCCAAGCCGCATTAATCCCATGCAACTGATCTGTTGACCAAAAGCCCAACGTCACCATTAAGATCGCCAAAAGCACCCATTGGCGGCGGCTGGATCCGGTAACCGGCGCTGGGGCTTCAGCGATCACTGCGACACTGGCCGGAAAGAAATACAAGACAAGCCCGACGATGGCAGCCGACTTAACGATCCCCAATATCGGATAGTGTAGCAATAGATAGTCAGCATAGCTGAAATGCGCGCCCAATGATTGCTCGGCCACGCCCGACAAGATGATGTTGGGAATATTTGAAGGGAGGATCGCAAAGCTTGGCATATTGGTCCCAACCGCGATGATCACGGCAACGCCAGTGCGCCCCAACGAGCCTTTTTCAAGGCCCAGCGCATCTGCGAGCGCCATGCCAACAGGCACAAGAACGGCCGCCCGACCAAGCGACGAAGGCATGACAAAACCCAAGCCCATCCCCAATATCATCAGGCCACCGATCAATGCGGCATAGCTTTTGGACAGATGCGGCCGCGCCAACGCGCCTAACCGTGCCCCAAGCCCCGAATGCGTAATCGCGGCCCCAATGACAAATCCGGCCACGACCAACCAGATCGCAGTCGACGCAAAGCTGGAAAAAACGTCCTGCGGCGCGAACAGCCCGGTCAGGATCAACGCAACAAACAAAAACGTCGACGCCACATACCCCGGCACCAACCCCGTGCCCCAAAGTGCCAACGTGATCAGAACGATACCAAAGGTCATTCCCTGATCTGTGGTCATACCCGCCGGGTGCATGATCGATGCCCAAACCGCCAAAACAAGCGCGACGGCAAAAACAGTTTCTTTTAATCGGATCATCGGGGCCTCTTATATGTAGCGTATTCCTGCACTACCGCAGGCCCAAACTGCGTGCTAGAGCGACAAAATGCCAAATGATGTCGTTTTTCCGCCAAGTACCCGCCTGCCCGTGGTCGCATGGTCAGGCCTACTCCCCAAAGGTGCCGATGTTGCGCCGCATAGCGCCCGAGCGCTGGTGCTGTTTTGTTTTGATGGGTTGATGCGCGTCGAGGTCGGCGAAGATCGGTGGTTTATCCCTGATCGCTTCGGCATTTGGCTGCCAGCAGGAACAATGCCTATGGTAGAGACCGCGACACAAATCGAATTCCAAGCCTTTCAGTTACACGCCAAGTTTGGCGACACAATTGTTATGCCAGCCGCGCCAACCGTTTTGCGCGCCACGCCCCTGATGCGCGGCATTGCGCGACGGATGACCCAATCTGACCCCGTGCCACAAGCACAGTTACGGCGGTTGGGCTGGGTGGCCTTGGACGAGATTACACGGCTAGAGCGTCCAGATCTTCATCTGCCTGGTAGCGGTGACCCGCGTGTTGCTGCCGTCATGACCCGTGTGATGGAAACCCCGCGCTTGTCCGCAAGCCTAAGCCAGCTTGCGCGATCAACAGGCACAAGCGAACGCACGCTCAGCCGTCTTTTTTTGCAAGAAACAGGCATGACGTGGCGGCAATGGCGGGACAGGATGCGTTTTGTACTGGCGCTTGAAGGATTGCAGCAGGGGCAAAGCAGTACTGCGTTGGCGGGCACTTTGGGCTATTCAAGCCCATCGGCTTTTGTGGCGGCATTTCGACGCCAAAGTGGGATGACGCCAACCGAATGGCGTCATCAGCGTTAATGTAACCGCGTTTAGCGACTTGCGAAGTAATTCAACGGAACCTTCAGGTACGCGCGCCCGTTATCTTCGGCATCTGGCAACCGCCCGCCGCGCATGTTGACCTGCAAAGCCGCCAACATCAGTTTGGGCAATGCCAGCGTCGCATCGCGGGCGTCACGCACCGCGCGGTATTCGGCCTCGGTTGGGGCGTCCTTCCAATGGATATTCGCAGCCCGGTGTTCAGCAACACTCGCCTCGCAGGCGTCATCGCGTCCAGGGGCATAGTCGTGCCCCACGAAAACCCGCGTATCTTGCGGCAAATCGAGGATCGCGGAAATACTGGCGTAGAGATCAGCCGAGCTACCACCCGGAAAATCCGCGCGCGAACTGCCACTGTCGGGCATCATCAGCGTGTCATGAGCAAAGGCCGCATCGCCCGCAACATAGGTGATCGACGCCAAGGTATGACCCGGCGAAAACATCACCTTCACAGGCACATTGCCTACCATAAATACGTCGCCATCGGCAAACAAGCGATCCCATTGGCTGCCGTCCGTCGGGAAATCGTTAGGCAGATTATAGATACCTTGCCACAGCGTTTGCACCCCGGTGACCTTTTCACCAATTGCCGTGGACGCGCCCGTTTGTGCCTTGATCCAAGGGGCTGCCGAAAAGTGATCGGCATGCGGGTGCGTGTCCAGAACCCAGACAAGATCGATGCCCGTTTCGCGCACATAGTCCAACAAACGTTCGGCGTTTTTGGTTGATGTCGCCCCGGCCAGCGGATCGAAATCCAACACGGGATCGACGATAGCCCCTTTCATGGTGTCGGGGTCGTGGAATACATATTGCCAGCTTCCGGTCGGTGCGTCCCAAAAGCCCTTTACGATGGGATTACGCATTGTGGTCTCCTCTTTCAGGTATTGCGTGGTCGGGCTACGTAATGCAGACCGTTGGATGTAGGGGCGGGCCAGTTCGGCCCGCCTGACCGTCAAAGTTCGCGGGTTGAAAAATACCAATCTACGGTATCATACCCTTCGCCTGGTCGGGCCATTGCGGCCTCTGGCGTGGCTGGGGTTGGCACGATCACTGGATCACCAGTTTTCCAGTTTTCAGGCATCGCACAGCTATTTTCATCTGCGGTTTGCATGGCGACCAGCAGCCGGTAGATTTCATCCACCGACCGGCCTGCGGTCATCGGGTAGTAAACCATCGCGCGCAGCACGCCTTCGGGATCGATCAAGAACGTTGCCCGCACCGCTGCGGTGTCGGAAGCGCCCGGCTGGATCATTCCGTAGGCTTGGGCCACCGCCATATTGAGGTCAGCAATGATCGGGAATTTGATCTCAACGCCAAACTTTTCCTTAATATTCAGCATCCACGCGATGTGGCTGTAATGGCTGTCGATCGATAGACCCAAAAGTTCGGTATTGCGGGCATTAAAATCATCCTGCTTTTTCGCGAAGGCGATGAATTCTGTGGTGCAGACCGGTGTGAAATCGGCTGGGTGCGAGAAAAGCACCAGCCATTTACCGCGATAGTCTTCAAGCGTTTTGCGGCCATGCGTGGTCGGCGCGTCAAAGGCAGGGGCGGCTTCATTCAGGCGGGCACCGGTGGGTTGGGTTTGGTCAGTCATGTCTGCATTCCTTATGTCTACGTTTCGTTAAGACATAGATAGGCGCTGGACTCTTATAGGTGAAATTGAATATAACTCTGTTGGTAATAGAGGAAATCTATAAATGATTACGCTTCGACAAATGCGCTATCTGACCGCAGTCGCAGACACGCTGAATTTTTCACGCGCCGCCGAGATGTGTTTTGTTACCCAACCCACGCTGAGCGCGGGCATCAAAGAACTAGAGGACCGGTTAGGCGTCCAATTGTTTGAACGCACCCGCCACAGTGTCATGCTCACGCAGATTGGCACAGAGGTCACCCATCGGGCGCGCCAACTATTGCTGGATGCAGCCGAGATCGAAACGTTGGCAAAGGCCCATCGCAACCCATTTGAAGGTGACTTAAAGCTAGGCGCTATTCCGACAATCGGGCCATACCTGTTGCCACACGCCCTGCCCGCGATCCGAGATGCCTTTCCCAAGCTGCGCGTTTTCTTGCGCGAAGAAATGACGGAAAGCTTGATTGAGGGGCTCAACGCAGGCCGGTTGGATTTGATCCTGATTGCTTTACCCTTTGAGACTGGCGCGCTTGAGATATTGCCGCTGTTTGAAGATGGGTATCAGTTGGCGACGCCGGCAGGTGCCCCAATACCACATGCCGCCAAAGCACTGAACCAAAGCGGCCAGTTGATGTTGCTTGAAAAAGGTCACTGCCTGCAGCGCCATGCGCTTGCGGCCTATCCCGGACAGATTACCACTGCCGAAGACAGTTTTGCCGCAACAAGCCTGACGACTTTGATTGCCATGGTGTCCGAAGGATTGGGGATCACGCTGCTCCCTAATCTTGCCGTCGATGCAGGCGTTGTCAGCGGTGCGCAGATACAGCTCACCCCCCTGCCGGATGCATGTCCGCGTCGGGTGGTGCTCGTCTGGCGACCGGGGTCCACCAGACAGGACATGTTTAAGCAGCTTGGAAAAATGTTGATCGGCCAGCATCTAAGTCGTGATGAGCGTTCAGATGGCCTTCCGATTGATTCGGCTGCGCACCGCAAAACTAGGTGTTGGCACTAGAAACTGTCCTTCGACGACGCAAGGGACCTACGTAAGCGACAGATTTTGATGCAAAATTATTTGCAATCTGAACATTTGATAAAAATTATTTTGCAGTCATTGGCGCTGCCAATTCGACAACCAGAAGGGTTAACAGCTCATTTTTTGCGCTTTTATTTAGGTAAGTGTCAAATTTTAGTGATTTCATAAAAACCGGTAGATTTTACCGGCTTACATGCGCCTTATGAGCGCCTTAGCGTGAACTTATTTTTGTCCAGTTTTACCTGTTGGTAAAAAAATATTGCGGAGCCCTCCGCTAAGAAAATCATTCCTAAACGTCGGAGATCGTTGATGAAAGACATTAACAGACGCAAGGCTATGGGCCTTACTGCAGCTGCGGTAAGCTCCACAGTCTTCAGCCCTGCCTACGCGCAATCACTGAACAAACGCAAAATCGCGTTTACGCTGCTGTTTGCACCGGGCGGCGACGTCGGATGGGATTATGAGCACGTGCGCGGGCTGGAACAAGCGCGTGCAGCTTACGGAGATCGCGCGCAGATCGATGCGTTCCACGAGGTTGCCGAATGGGGCAATGGCGACAAAGAGAAGTTCCAAGAACTTGTCGACGACGGCTATGAAATGATCTTTACGACATCAGCCGGCTACATGAAATCGACGATCGAAGTTGCGCAAGCCAACCCGAATGTCATTTTTGAAAGCTGTGCGGGCTACATCCGCGCTGCCAACGTCGCGACATATAACACCCGCTGGTACGAAGGCCGTGCCGTCGAAGGTTTCTTGGCCGCGACAATGTCGAAGACCAACCGTATCGGTTACGTCGGCGCATATCCTATTCCACAGGTGATCCGCGGGATCAACGCCGCCTACCTAGCTGCAAAATCAGTGAACCCTGATATCGTGTTTGACATTTCTTGGCTCAACACTTGGTACAACTATGAACAAGAAGGTGCCGTCGCGCGCCAGATGATCGAAAACGGCGCCGACGTGCTGATGCAGCACACGGTCTCCACCGCTGTGGTTGAGGCAGCGCAGGAAAAGGGCATTTACAGCTTTGGCCAAGGGTCTGACATGAGCCACTATGCACCCGACGCTGTCATGACATCGATGATCAACAACTGGGGCCCGTATTACGTGCAACGAATTGGTGAATTCTTAGATGGCACATGGGAATCCAAGGACACTTGGGGCGGTCTGGGCGAACAGATGGTCGCCATGGCGCCGTTACTCGAAACCTTACCGAGCCGCACAGTGTTGCAGACGCAAGACGTCATTCAGCGCCTCTCTTCAGGCCAAGAGCACGCCTACACCGGCCCTGTCCGCCTGCAAGATGGGTCAGGTTGGCTGGCTCCGGGTGAGACTGCGAGCGACAGTAGCTTGCTGACAATGAACTACTACGTGGATGGGATTTCCTCTGTGTATCCCTCAGAAGGTTAAGATATGGCACGTTTATTTCAAAAAAGTATGGCTTCACACTTGGCGTTGTCTGCGGCCTTAATGGTCGCGACACCGGCGCTGGCTGACGTCGTTCTAACAACGACCGATGGCACGATTTCTTTGACCGGCGAACTGCTTGATGTGACCGACGACGCCTATGTTCTGAAGACAGAAACAGGCGAACTGCTGATCCGGCGCGAATTTGCAACCTGCGAAGGCGCCGAATGCCCAACTGACGCAAGCGACACGGTCACTGAGACTGACGTCGTGACCCTGACAAGCACCGATGGTGAAATCACGCTGAGCGGCCGTTTGTTAAACTTTACGAACACCGAATACGTCCTTGAAACCGAAACCGGCAGCCTAACCGTGCGACGCGAATTCGCGTCCTGCGAAGGGGCCGCCTGCCCCGGTACAGCAAGCGACAGTGACCGTTTTGTCGTGACCGTTCCCGGTGCGGATGGCGCAAGCCTTGTTGCCGCGATTGTTGGCGATTACACTGCCGCCAAGGATTTCAACCTGACGCAACAGTTCAGCAGCAATGGCGGTCTCCCCGGTCTACTGGTCGGCGATGCGCGCGGTGCCGAAGTCTCAAGCGTCAACATGCAATCCATGGATACAGCAGGTGCCATCAAGGCGTTGGTCGCGGGCGAAAGCCAATTTGCTGTAACACGTGGTCGGGCAACACCAGCAGATGTTTCTGCCGCAGTTGGCCGTGAAGTCACTGATATCTCTGAAGTTCTCACTGAAGAGATTATCGGTCTGGACGCGATCAGTTTCGTGGTGAGCCAAGACAATGGTATCGATGTCATCGATTTCAGGTCGATCCAATCGATTATCAATGGGGATATCACGCATTGGTCGCAGCTTGGCGGGTCTCCGCAGGCCATTACATTGCACACGCTTGCCAGTAATGAATCACTTGGTGCGCAGCTGAATGCGCGGGGCTTTACCGGGGTCAACGCGATGGGCAACGGCACGATCCACGCCACCGCTGACGCGCTCAATGCGGCGGTCGCAGCGGATCCAACCGGGTTTGGTATTTTGTACCGTTCGCAAGCAGATGGAGTCAAAGCACTGAACCTCGCTACGGCCTGCAACATCTTTGTTGATAACTCAGATTTTGCGATCCAAACCGAAGAGCACCCGCTGGCACTGCGCTGGTATCACTACGCGCTGGCGTCTGGCACGACGTCAGAATTCGCGCGCAACGTCAGCCAATATATCCCCACAGACGCAGGACAAGAATCGATCGCGTCACGTGGGTTGGTCACACAGCAGTTGCAAATCGTTCCGATGCAAGACCAAGGTGCGCGTTTGCTTTCGACTGTTCTGGCAGGTGATGCTGATCGGGCATCGAACAACGTGATGCGCAGTTATTTCAACGAAGCATCAAACGCGCGTCGCATTTCGACATCATTGCGGTTCCTTAGTGGCAACGCCACGTTGGACAGCAAAGCCGAAAGCGACATTTCGCGGATCTCTGAGATCGTGCGCTCCAATGAATACGAAGGCTACGAAGTCCTCGTGTTTGGGTTCAGCGACTCTTACGGATCGCTCGAAGCCAACCTCGCGCTGTCTGAACGCCGGGCAGATTCGGTCAAAGATGTGCTGCTATTGGATAACCCCGGCTACCTTGATGGCGATGCCGTCCGCAGCTTTGGGATCGGGCCGATTGCACCAGTCGGGTGCAACGAAACAGACGAAGGGCGCGAACAAAACCGCCGCGTTGAAATCTGGATCCGCCCGCGCGCGTAACCCCCGCAAGCGATGGAAATCATTGGACGCCCGGCGCAGCAATGCGTCGGGCGTCTTTCTGTGCAAGCGGCAAAACGGTTAAGGCCAGCCTAAAAACAATAGGCTGCGCCAATTTAACCCACTCGCTAACACGCTTCTTTTATTGCTCCTTTACACCCAACCGATTAGAACCAGCCCAAACGTGCGTCATTCTTCGGAATCGGGGCCGTCGAAAAGTAGCCAACACGAGGAGAGCCACAATGGCAGATGCAGCCATCCACGGCGATGAACATCACGACGACCGGGGGTTCTTTACCCGGTGGTTTATGTCGACAAATCATAAAGATATCGGGATCTTGTACCTGTTTGTAGCAGGTGCGCTCGGGTTTGTATCCGTCTTGTTCACCGTCTATATGCGGCTCGAACTTATGCACCCAGGTGTGCAATACATGTGTGTTGAAGGCGCGCGTTTTGTCGCGGATAGCGCAGCAACATGCACGCCAGACGGCGATCTTTGGAACGTGATGATCACATATCACGGCGTTCTGATGATGTTCTTCGTGGTTATTCCAGCCCTTTTTGGTGGCTTTGGTAACTATTTGATGCCGCTACAAATCGGCGCGCCTGACATGGCATTCCCACGGTTGAATAACCTGTCATTCTGGATGTTTGTTGCCGGTGCATCGCTTGGGATTGCATCGCTGCTTGCCCCGAACGGGAACGGTGGTTTTGGTGCCGGGACCGGTTGGGTTCTGTACCCACCGCTTTCAACACAACCCGGTGTCGCGCTGCCAATGTCCCTGGCCATTTTTGCGGTTCACCTTTCAGGTGCCTCTTCAATCCTTGGCGCGATCAACATGATCACGACATTCCTGAACATGCGTGCGCCCGGCATGACATTGCATAAGGTGCCACTGTTCGCATGGTCCATCTTTGTTACCGCTTGGCTGATCCTTTTGGCCCTGCCCGTTCTGGCTGGCGCGATCACAATGTTGCTGACAGACATCAACTTTGGCACCACGTTCTTCCAACCGGAAGGTGGCGGCGACCCAATTTTGTACCAGCACATCTTGTGGTTCTTCGGTCACCCCGAAGTGTACATCATCATTATTCCCGGCTTTGGCATCATCAGCCACATCATCGCAACGTTCTCGCGCAAACCAATCTTTGGTTACCTGCCGATGGTTTATGCGATGGTTGCGATTGGTGTGCTTGGGTTCGTCGTATGGGCGCACCACATGTACACCGTTGGGATGTCGCTGACACAGCAATCCTACTTTATGCTAGCAACGATGGTCATCGCGGTGCCCACAGGGGTTAAGATCTTCTCTTGGATCGCGACCATGTGGGGCGGTTCGATTGAGCTGAAAACACCGATGCTTTGGGCCTTTGGGTTCTTATTCCTCTTCACCGTTGGTGGGGTTACAGGGATCGTTCTGTCACAGGCTGGCGTCGACCGCGTTTACCATGACACCTACTATGTTGTGGCGCACTTCCACTATGTGATGTCGCTGGGTGCCGTGTTCTCGATCTTTGCAGGTATCTACTTTTACCTGCCAAAGTTCTCTGGACGTATGGCACCGGAATGGGCGGGTCACGTGCACTTTTGGATGATGTTTATCGGCGCAAACCTGACCTTCTTCCCACAGCACTTCTTGGGCCGTCAGGGTATGCCACGCCGTTACATCGACTATCCAGACGCCTTTGCAACATGGAACCTTGTGTCCAGCTGGGGTGCATTCTTGTCTTTCGCTTCGTTCGTCTTCTTCATCGGCGTCTTGGTCTACACATTGACCAAGGGTAAGCGCGTGACAGAAAACAACCCATGGAACGAATTTGCGGATACGCTGGAATGGACATTGCCATGCCCACCACCAGAGCACACGTTTGAGACCCTTCCAAAGCAGGAAGACTGGGACAAAACACCGGCACATTAAGCTGCGGGTAACACTAACCAAAGGCCCCGCAAAATTGCGGGGCCTTTGCAGTTTTTATGGCCCCAAATTATTTTTCCGTTCGCAGGTGCAACTGATGACAACACCACATTGTATTTATATCAATCTTGACCGTTCGCCTGCGCGCAATCAGCATATGCAAGACACCTTCAGAGCGCTTGATATCGCCGCCAGCCGGGTAAATGCTGTCGATGGACGGCACCTTTCAGACACGGAAGTCGCGGCGCTAAACCCACAGAAAAAAGAAAACCGCGTCTTGACCAAGGGCGAGATTGCGTGCTTTCTGAGCCACCGCAAAGCTTGGCAATCTATCGTTGACAGCGATCACACGCATGTTGTTGTTTTTGAAGATGATGTAAAACTTGCACCCAAGGCCGCAACTTTGCTTGCTGATCTCAGCTGGGTGCCTAGCAGCGCCGACATCATAAAGATTGATACTTTACCAGCAGGCGCAATGCTGTCGGGACCGCAGAAGGTGGGTGACACTTCGTTCGTCCTTAAAAAGGTCCATACCAAAGCAGTTAGCACAGCTGGATACATAATTTCTCGTTCCTGTGCGCAAGAGTTTTTGAATGCCCCGTCAGAAATGCGCGTTCCTGTAGATATTGCAATCTTTGATCCACGCCACAAAATTTTACCCCGCGTTTCGAATATGCAGCTCACACCAGCGATCGCAGTGCAACAATGGGCGGCAGCCAACAACCCGCACATGCCCCAGGAAGCGGAGCTGTCTACCCTGGAGCAAGAACGCAAAGCCGCACGCGTTGGTCGTTCCAAACTTCACCCTTTAGGATTGGCTAGGCTTAAGATTGAGCTGGTCCGACCTGCAAAACAGCTTAGCGGGCTTCTGGAACGGATGTCGCTGCGGTGGAAGTTTGGCGCCCGATGGCAACAAGTGAGGTTTATAGATGACGAGCGCCTTTAACACACGCGATTGCGCTAGGCATTGCCGGGATTCTCGTCGTTTTGGCAAGCGCGCGACAGAAAGAGGCTTTCACGCAACCCACCAAAAAGTTGATCAAACCTGAGTGTATGCGCCTCGTCATCAAGTATCACCTGCGACACAATAGTCTTGTAAATCTAAACCTCAGGCTTACCGGTTCCGCGCCCAGCCCGTATCGACAGTAGCTAACATGCCTTACGAATTGTCACCTCCCCCCAGCCCTACGGTGCAAAACTGGCGCTTGTCGCTTTGGGCCTATCGATCCCTTTTGCGCAAAGATTTTGTGATCTTTATGGGCGGCACGGCTGCGTTGGTTTTGTTGCCAATGCTTGCCATTGTCGGTTCAGGCGCACTTTGGGTTATCTTGCCGTTCGTATCACTGATGTTCGCTGGGCTTTGGTGGGCGCTTCATATCAGCTATCGGCGCGGAGAAGTTTTGGAAGAGCTATCGGTTGATTCCACGACCGCGCGCTTGACTCGCTACAATCCCAGTGGGGAAATACTGGAATGGCAGGCGAACCGCTATTGGGTCACCGTGCATTTCCATCCCAAAGGCGGACCTGTCGAAAACTATATCACCCTGCGTGGTGGCGACCGCGAGGTGGAGTTGGGCACGTTCCTTGATGTTGCGGAACGTGCCGCCCTTTATGATGCGTTGCGGCGCGCGTTTCGGGAGCGCCGCTAGCCAAGCCGCGCTTTCACCGCTGGTCCGGCTTTGCCAAAATCCATCCGACCTGTATATTTCCCCTTAAGCACAGCCATGACCTTGCCCATATCGCGAATGCTATCGGCACCTGCTTCTTTGATCGCAGCGTCAACCGCATCCAAAGCTTCTTCTTCAGATAGCTGGCGCGGAAGAAAATCTTCTATCACTTTGATTTCCGACAATTCTTTTTCCGCCAGCTCAAGCCGCCCACCTTCTTCATAGGCGCGCGCGCTTTCTTGGCGCTGCTTAACCATCCGGCCCAGAATACCTAGAATATCGTCATCGCTCACGCCGCCTTCTTCGTTGACGGTGCCCCGCAACGCGATGTCTTTATCCTTGATGGCTGCATTGATGAGCCGCAATGTCGACAGGCGGTCAGCCTCCTTCGACTTCATTGCTTCCTTAAGGGCCGTACCGACCCGGTCGCGCATGTTCATGAGTTTTCCCGATCACGAAGCTATAAAACGAAAGGCCACCTTACCGCGCCCGTTAGCGTATGACAAGACAATGTGATCCAACGTCACCCCTTGTTTCAAAGGCTGCGATACAGCCTTGACCCGGCTCGCTAGCCCTCGTAAACCCGGCCCAATTTGACTGATCGGAGACATGGGATGACGCAGAAACCAACAGCCTGCTTGGCGCTCGCGGATGGCACGATCTTTTACGGGGTTGGATTTGGGGCTGCCGGCGAAACAATCGCCGAGCTTTGCTTTAACACTGCTATGACAGGCTATCAGGAAATCATGACCGATCCGTCATATGCAGGGCAAGTTGTGACCTTTACCTTCCCGCATATCGGCAACACGGGCGTCACCCCAGAAGATGATGAACACGCAGACCCAATTGCCCAAGGCATGATCGTAAAATGGGACCCGACAGAACCTTCGAACTGGCGGATGACCCAAGATTTGACGACGTGGCTATCAAGCCGCAACCGGATCGGTATGGGTGGCGTCGATACGCGCCGCTTGACCCGCGCAATTCGCCAGCAAGGCGCGCCACATGTCGCCCTTGCCTATGATCCAGATGGTAACTTTGACATCGCCGCATTGGTCCAAAAGGCCCGTGATTTCGCAGGCCTCGAAGGGCTTGATCTGGCAAAGGACGTAACCTGCGCGCAATCTTACAGCTGGAATGAAACGCGCTGGGCTTGGCCTGATGGGTTTGGCACACAAGAAGCCCCCCGCCACAAGGTTGTCGCCGTCGATTTCGGGGCAAAGCGTAATATCCTGCGCTGCCTTGCAAGTGCCGGCTGCGATGTGACCGTCTTGCCCGCGACAGCCACGGCTGAAGACGTGCTTGCCCTGAACCCCGATGGTGTCTTTTTGTCCAACGGTCCCGGCGATCCGGCCGCGACAGGTGCCTATGCAGTCCCAATGATCAAAGGTGTCTTGGATGCAGATATCCCCGTTTTCGGGATCTGCTTGGGCCACCAAATGCTGGCGCTGGCACTGGGTGCAAAGACGATCAAAATGAACCACGGCCATCACGGCGCCAACCACCCGGTCAAAGACAAAGAAACCGGCAAGGTTGAAATTACCTCTATGAACCATGGGTTTACAGTTGATGCACAGACCTTGCCTGCTGGCGTGGCTGAAACGCATGTCTCGCTCTTTGATGGCAGCAACTGCGGCATCAAGATGACAGGCCGCCCCGTATTCAGCGTGCAATACCACCCAGAGGCAAGCCCCGGCCCGCAAGACAGTTACTACCTGTTTGAGCGGTTCGCTGCCGCAATGGACGCCTAAGCCGCCGCGCTCTTCTTAACGGCACATTAACCATCCGCCTGCATGATCGCTTTGGACACTGACCAAAGTTAGATCATGCAGCAACAAACGCGACAATCCCCCGACCCAAGCACGAAAACCCGCAGTTTTCTGTGCCAAGAGCTTGTCTACCGTGGGCATGTCACGGCAGATATGGCTGATCGCGCGCAAACCACGGCGTTTCAGCGCGGAATGGCTGTAGCCGATGTTTTCAACCGTGGATTGGGTGTGTCGCAATATGCCGTCGCACAGGCCCAGGCCTCGGAACGCGGCGCGCAATATATCAACCCGGTCACGGACGCGCCCGACCCAACGTTGATTGCGCGTTTTGGCGCTGAAAAATGTCTGCAGATGGGGGTACTGCCGTGGCGCAGCATTGGCAGTGAAACCGTCGTTTTAACCGCTAGACCCGAAACCTTTCATCAAGACCAAGCCCTGCTGCACAGCCACTTCGGGCGCGTTCGCATGGCGATCACCACCGAAGAACATTTGAACCGCGCGCTTAGCCAACTTTGTGAAGAAACCCTTGTCGCACGCGCGGAAACCAAAACGATTGATCGCGAAAGCTGTCGCAATTGGGCGCCCCGGCGCGCGCTTGCAGTAGGGGTGGTTTTCAGCATTTGCGCATTGGTCTGCGCCGTCTTTACACCCGTTCTGCTTGTGGCACTGCTGACCGCTTGGGCTGTCATCACGCTTTTCTTAACCACGGCGCTCAAACTGGTGGCCGCAGTGATTGGCTGGCGCGAAGCCCCAGCCCCAGCCAATAGCGTCATCCCCGCGCGGCTGCCCACGATCACTATGCTTGTCCCGCTTTACAATGAAACCGCAATTGCAGAGCATCTTTTGGCGCGTCTCTCGGCATTAGATTATCCGCGCGAGTTGCTTGATATCTGTCTGGTCCTTGAAGCCGATGACCAAACCACACGCGCCACATTAGGGCGCACGACTTTGCCGCGCGGCATCCGTGCAATCACCGTACCGACCGGGCGCATAAAGACCAAGCCACGCGCATTAAACTACGCACTCGATTTTGCACGCGGAGACATCATCGGTGTTTGGGACGCCGAAGACGCGCCCGCCCCCGATCAACTGCACAAGGTCGCAAATGCCTTTGCCAATGCGCCCCCCGATGTGGTCTGCCTGCAGGGCAAGCTTGACTATTATAACGCATCCGCAAATTGGCTAACCCGCTGTTTTACAATCGAATATGCAAGTTGGTTTCGGGTGATCTTGCCCGGTCTACAGCGTCTTGGGCTTGCCTTGCCCTTGGGCGGAACAACGTTGTTTTTCAAGTGTGACGCGCTGCATGCGCTTGGCGGTTGGGACGCGCACAATGTCACAGAGGACGCCGACCTTGGGATCAGGCTTGCCCGGCACGGATACCGCACCCGCCTGATCGACACCGTCACCGAAGAAGAAGCAAATGGACGCGCATGGCCTTGGGTCAAACAACGCTCACGCTGGCTCAAAGGTTATGCGATCACCTATCTCGTGCATATGCGTGATCCGCTGCGGCTTTGGCGGGATCTCGGGGCATGGCGGTTTTTTGGGGTGCAGCTCTTGTTTCTGGGCACCCTCTCTCAATTTGTGCTCGCGCCGCTTTTGTGGTCATTCTGGCTGCCAGCTCTGGGCTTCGGCCACCCTCTCTCGTCCGTTCTGCCATCATGGGTATTTTGGACACTTGCAGGGCTGTTCTTTTCGTCCGAGGTGATCGGTTGGCTCGTTGCTTATATCGCATTACACAAGGCAGAAAAGCGCTGGCTGTTCAAATGGGCGTTTAGCCTGACGCTCTATTTTCCGCTTGGGGCGCTTGCCGCCTATAAGGGCATATTTGAACTGCTCACGAAGCCATTTTATTGGGATAAGACCACGCATGGGGTCCTGCTCCCAAGTAGTTGGCAAACGCCTACTCCGCCGCTTCAACCGCCTTTGCATCCAGTTTCAGGCGGGTAACAAAGGCCTCAGAAATGTGGTCGCGCAGCGCGCGGTATGCGGCATCGCCATCACCCGCCTCGATCGCCGCAACGATTTCAGCATGTTCATCAAGTGTTTCCGCGCCACGCCCTTCGGCCGCAAGCGATGTTGTCGCCAAAAGCGCCATCGACCGGTGAACCAAATCAAGCTGCCGCACCAAAAACCGGTTATGCGAGGCAAGGTGAATTTGTTTATGAAACCGGCGGTTGGCGCGGCTCAGCGCAAGCGGGTCACCGACAAGTTTCTTGTCTTCTTCTAGCATGTTGCGCAAAACCCGAATTTCTTCGGGTGCCGCATGGCGCGCGGCCAGCCTTGCAGCCAAGCCCTCAAGCTCTCCGCGCACCACATAAAGTTCCGACAATTGCGTGTGATCAAGCGAGGCAACAATCAGCGACCGCCCATCACGCGCCAGCAAAGATTGAGTCTCAAGTCTTTGCAATGCCTCGCGAATTGGCGTGCGCGAGACACCGAACCGCTCGGCCAATTCGCTTTCGACCAGACGATCTCCGGGCTTATAGACATGGCTATCAATTGCCTCAAGGATAAGAGCGTAAGCATCTTTTTGGGTCGCGCGCGGGTCATGCATGGCGTTGGCCTTTCTTAATCCGCTGACACTACCCCTGCCCGCGCCCTGCAATCAAGCCAAACCGATTGCGCTGCCGAAAACAGGCGCCTACTGTCCACGCATGGTAGCGCAGCATTTTGAACATATCGATACGTGGGTTTTTGATCTCGACAACACGTTATATCACCCGTCGGCTGATCTGTTTGGGCTGATGGATCCGCGATTTGCGGACTACGTCATGCGTGTCACAGGGTTTGATGCCGGTCGCGCCGCGCAATTGGCGATTGATTATTGGCACAGCCATGGATCGACCATGGCGGGATTGATGGAAGAACATGACGTTGATCCGCATCATTTTCTTGCCGATGTCCACGACATAGATATTTCGCATCTGACGCCTGATCCAGAGCTGGCCGAAACGATTGGCACCCTACCCGGTCGCAAAATTGTCTATACGAATGGATCAAACAACCACGCCGCGCGGGTTCTCAAGGCACGTGGACTGACACATGCGTTTGACGCTGTATTTGGCATTGAAGAGGCGGCTCTTACCCCCAAACCACACGCACAAAGCTTTGTCACCGTATTCGCACGCGCAGATGTGATACCGACCACAGCAGCCATGTTCGAGGACGAAGCGCGCAATCTTGTGGTCCCACATGATTTGGGAATGCGCACCGTGCATGTCCACGCAGATCCGCTGGATGCCGCATATGTCCACCATGGCACCGATGATCTGACGGCTTTCTTGTCGCAGGTGACGCGCTAACCCTTTTCGGGCGGCCTGCATCGGCCTATGTCTAAAGCATGAAACGCAAATCAACTGATATTTTCATTGCGGGCGGCGGGGTCGCTGGTCTGACCGCCGCAGCCGCCTTTGGCACAGCGGGGTTCGACGTCACAATCGCGGATCCAATGCCCCCCGTGACGGCTGAAAACGCGCGCGGCGCTGATCTGCGCACGACCGCGTTCCTGCAGCCCGCCCAACAGTTTCTAAACGACGCGGGGCTATGGGTGCGGCTCGCTGAATTTGCAGCCCCCTTACAGATCATGCGCATCGTGGACGCAGCTGCGGAGCCGCATATCACCCGCGATTTTGATGCCTCCGATATTTCAGACAAACCATTTGGCTGGAACCTGCCCAATTGGCTGCTGCGCCGTGAAATGGTGGCGCGGCTTGATGCGCTGCCCAATGTTGATTTCATGCCCGGCACAGGTTTCAAATCCATGCTTGCGCGGGATCATTCGGCCATCGTTACCCTCTCAGATGGCCGCCAATTGGATGCGCGTCTTGTGGTCGGCGCGGATGGGCGCAACTCTGCGGTTCGTCTCGCCGCTGGCATTTCCGCCCGCGTAAAACGTTATGGCCAAAAGGCCGTGACATTCGCCGTCACCCACGACGCACCCCATAACAATATATCCACCGAAGTTCACCGCGCGGGTGGCCCGTTCACCTTGGTGCCTCTGCCTGATCATGATGGCAAACCCTGTTCCGCCGTGGTCTGGATGGAAAGCGGGCCAGAGGCGTTGCGGCTAAGCCAATTGGACGTCCCCGCATTTGAAACGGCTGCCAACGACCGCTCGGCCGGGATCAATGGCGCGCTAACGCTTGCATCGCCGCGCAGCGTTTGGCCCATCATTAGCCAGATCGCCGATGAAATCACTGGTCCGCGGATGGCGCTTGTTGCCGAAGCGGCCCATGTCATGCCACCAATCGGCGCGCAGGGACTAAATATGTCGCTGCGTGATATGGCGTGCCTGCTTGATCTTGCGCTGGCGGCACCTGACACATTGGGTGACCGGACGATGCTAGACCGATATGCGCGCGCGCGACATAGTGACATTAAGCTGCGGATCGCAGGGATTGATGCGCTCAACCGCGCATCAATTGCTGGCGGCGCGTTCACACAAGATTTGCGCGCACAAGGGATTAAGATGCTTTATGGGCTTTCGCCCGTCCGGCGCAGGTTGATGGAAATGGGGCTGGGCGTCGGAGGCTAAAGCGGACCCGGTAGCCGTTCTTCGGACAGCAAGACATTGGCTTCGACGTTACCAACACCCGGTAGCGTCATAACGCGGCGGCGCAAAACCCGTTCAAAATCTGCAAGGTCACGGGCAACCACGCGCAGGCGATAATCGTATAGCCCCAAAACATGTTCGACCAACTGGACCTCAGGGATCGCTGACACCGCCCGTTCAAAATCCTCAAGGCTGATCCGCCCCTTTGTCGCCAATTTGACGCCCAAAAACACGGTCACACCAAAGCCGACTTTTTCGGCATCAAGCATCAACTGCCGTCCCGCAATGACGCCTGCGTCTTGTAGCCTGCGCAACCTGCGCCATGTCGCGGGTTGGCTCAGGCCTAGTTTTTGGCCAAGCTGCGTCGTCGATTGACCCGCATTGATCGCCACGGCACGCAACAGCGCGCGGTCAATATCATCCAAATTCATAGCGGCAGGCTTTCATCATGTTTGACTTGGGCAACCGTCATCAGGGCCTCAATGTCCGCGATATGTGGTAGGGTCAGAATTTCATCGCGGTAGATCCGTTGATAATCGGGCAAGTCACGGGCGATCAGTGATAGCCGCACATCGACACGCCCCAAAAACGTTTGCATTTCAATCACGGCCCGCACATTGCGCGCCGCGGCCATAAATTCATCAAATGCACGTGGCACGGTTTTGTCCAAGGTCACGCGCAGGCTCACCTCAATCGCATAGCCCAGCACCCGCCAATCAATGATCGCCCGCTGGCCTATCAGCACTCCCTCTTGACGCATCCGGTCCAAACGGCGCGTCACCCGGGCAGGTGTGAGCCCCGCATGTGCGGCAAGGTCAGGCAAAGGCTGCGTCGGGTCACTTTGTAAAAGACGCAGAATACGGCGGTCAACATCATCAAGCATAGATTTATGTATATATATGGAATTTACGCATAACAATCTTCTCTTTTCTCGAAATACTCAAAAATCAACGCTCGCAATTCGCTGCAACGCGCCCCATAAACCATGCAGGACAAACTTAATGAAGGATGCGGATATGCGCGTTTATTACGATCGCGATTGCGATGTTAACCTGATCAAAGACAAAAAAGTGGCTATTCTTGGCTATGGTTCACAAGGTCACGCGCATGCGTTGAACCTGCGTGATTCCGGCGCAAAGAACCTTGTTGTTGCGCTGCGCGAAGGCTCCCCAAGCCAAGCCAAAGCCGAAGGCGAAGGCCTGAAAGTTATGGGCATCGCAGAAGCCGCTGCTTGGTGTGATGTGATCATGTTCACAATGCCCGATGAATTGCAGGCTGAAACCTACAAAAAGTACGTCCACGACAACATCAAGCCGGGTTCCGCAATTGCGTTCGCGCACGGCCTGAACGTCCACTTTGGCCTGATTGAGCCAAAAGAAGGCATCGACGTGATCATGATGGCGCCAAAAGGCCCAGGTCACACTGTGCGCGGCGAATACACCAAAGGCGGCGGCGTACCTTGCCTGATCGCGGTTGACACAGATGCATCTGGCAAAGCCCAAGAAATCGGTCTGTCTTACTGCTCTGCCATCGGCGGTGGTCGTTCCGGCATTATCGAAACCAACTTCCGTCAGGAATGCGAAACTGACCTCTTTGGTGAGCAAGCTGTTTTGTGCGGCGGTATCGTTGAACTCATCCGCATGGGCTTTGAAACACTTGTTGAAGCTGGCTACGAGCCTGAAATGGCTTACTTTGAATGCCTGCACGAAACCAAGCTGATCGTTGACCTGATCTATGAAGGCGGCATCGCGAACATGGATTACTCCATCTCGAACACAGCTGAGTACGGCCAATACGTCACCGGCCCACGCATCCTACCATATGAAGCCACGAAGAAAGCGATGAAAGAATCGCTTGCTGACATTCAGTCTGGTAAATTTGTGCGTGACTTCATGCTCGAAAACGCTGTTGGTCAGCCAACAATCAAAGCGTCTCGTCGTGCCAACGACGAGCACCAGATCGAACAGGTTGGTGCAAAACTGCGCGCAATGATGCCTTGGATCTCCGAAGGCAAAATGGTCGACAAAGCAAAGAACTAATCTGACTTATGTTGGATGACGTGGGGCTGGCGGAAACGCTGGCCCCTTTTGCATGAAATCACTCGACTGGGAATGCGCCCTCAAACGCGGTGGTTCCTTGCGCGTTGAAAATCAATGCCCGGCTCTGATTGTCGCGTTGAACCCAGCGACGTTCCTCCATCCGCGCGAGCATCGCGCGCCCCAGTGATCCGGCCAAATGTGTGCGACGTTCGCTCCAATCCAGACAGCTTCGGCAGAGCGGTGCACGCATTGCGTCCAGCGCGGCGAGGTCCACCCCAAATTCGGTGACAAAGGCGCGTCCGGTATCCGTCAGGACTGGCGCATCGACATCATCCCGCAGAAATCCACGCTGCGTCAAACTAGCGAACATTTTTACACCCATTTGCCCCGCAAGGTGATTATAGCACACACGCGCACGCCGTAAGGCGAGATCTTTGGGGCCCGTGCGTGTGCGCCGCATGTCGCTGGCCAACCCCATCAAGCTTTCGAGCGCCACAGCAACATCACCATGCGCCAAGGCAAAGTATTTGTGCCGCCCCTGTTTGCGCACCTGCAGCAGCCCGCCATCAACCAGTTTGGCCAAATGGCCGCTGGCGGTTTGAGGTGTCACCCCGGCCTCGACGGCCAATTCGGTTGCGGTCAGGGCCACGCCCGTCATCAGCGCGGTCAATATATTTGCGCGGGCGGGATCGCCAATCAGCGTGGCAACGCGGGAGATGTCGGGACCTTCTTTCATACTTCGACCGTAGCCGAAGCATCTAGGGAAATCCACAGGCTACAACAGCGTATCAACAAAGGAGATACACATGCTGACCTGCATCATTCGCTACCAAATCGACCCTACAAAAAAGGCACAGTTCGAAACCTATTCGCGCAATTGGGGGCAAGCCATTCCACGCAATGGCGCCGACCTTATCGGCTACTACGCCCCACATGAAGGTTCATCAACGCTTGCCTACGGCATCTATAATATCCCGTCGCTTGCCGCATATGAGACCTACCGCGAACGGCTGAGCGCTGACCCGCTTGGGCGCGAAAACTATGAATTCGCCCAAAAAGAAAAATTCATCCAGCGCGAAGATCGCACATTTTTACGCTGCGCCTCTCTTCCGCATGGGGTATCAAAATGATCGCCGTGATATTTGAAGTTACCCCAGCGCAGGGACAAAAGAAGGCCTATTTGGATCATGCGGCAAAACTGCGTCCGCTTTTAGAAAAGATCCCCGGCTTCATTTCGGTGACACGGTTCCAAAGCCTCGCAAACGCTGACACACTCTTGTCACTGTCGTTTTTTGAAGACGAAGATGCCGTCGCAGCATGGCGCAACAGCAAAGCCCATCGCGAAAGCCAATCTGCGGGCCGGTCAGGGGTATTCGCAGACTACCGTATCCGGATCGCAACGGTTTCGCGCGACTATGGCTTGCATGATCGCGCGCAGGCCCCCACTGATAGCAACCAATTACATCTGTGATCGGACCTCCGGAAATGACCACCCAACCCAGCCTTTCAAACTGGCTCTCCATTCTTGCGCTCGGCTTGATATGGGGTGGGACGTTTATGGTCGTGACCATCGCGTTGGGCGGCTACGGTCCGCTAACAGTCGCCTGCGCGCGCACCACATTGGGCGCGCTTGCGCTGCTTTCGTTTATGGGGGTGATGCGGAGGCCATTGCCTGAATTTACGCCGCGGATGATCAAATATTTGCTGGTGATCGGCCTGCTTAACACGGCAATCCCCTTTGCCTTGCTCAGCTGGGGGCAGCAATTTGTTCCTTCGGCATTTGCCGGGATTTCGATGGCCGCGTTACCGCTGTTTGTGTTGCCGCTGTCACATGTTTTCACGGATGAAAAGATGGATTTGCGCAATAGTCTTGGGGTACTGTTGGGGTTCGTGGGGGCCGCCGTGTTGATTGGCCCTGGGGTTTTGCGGGTCGGCACCGGGATGGAGCCATTGGGGCAAATTGCCTGTCTGCTTGCGGCGCTTTCATATGCTGTTTCAAGCATCATGACCCGCCGCTGCCCGCCCATCGACCCCATCACCATGACCGCGCTTTTGCTGGTTGTCGGCGCATGCGCCCTGATCCCAGCAATGCTGATGGTCGAGGGGGTGCCGCGCGCGACGGACACGACAACCACCATGGCGATTGTATTTTTGGGCATCGTGCCGACCGCTCTTGCAGCTCTGATCCGTGTCACCGTGATCCGGTCTGCGGGCAGCATATTCTTAACGCTGGTGAACTACCAAGTGCCTGTCTGGTCAATGATATTTGGCGCACTGATCCTAAGCGAAGCCCTGCCATGGCGGTTTTTCGCAGCCCTAGGTCTGATCATGTGTGGACTTATGGTCAGCCAATGGAAAAGTCTAAAGAAATTCTTACCCATATAGCAAAATTCGCAACAATCCGTCATATTAAGGCCCTATTTCGCCCTGCAATTGGCACTCAAGAAACAATCGGAGCCAATTATGCGATCTTTATTCACAGGCCTTATGGCCGCATTTCTATTAACCTCATTCGCTACACAAGCCGAGGCCCGGCGCGGTGGTGGTTATTCCACGGCACAAGAGCTATTGTTTGTTGCACCAACCGAATTAGGCACCCCTGATAAACCACTCGCACTGTGTCACTTGGTGGAAACTAAATCCGTTATTTTCGTCAACTTCTGGCGCTCGATGCAAGGCTATGCAATCGCTGAAAACGGCTGTCAGACCGATAGCTATTATGATTTTGACGCCGAAGGACTTAAACTTGCCCAAGCGGCAGGCGTGATCGATACGGATATCCCATCGGTGCCAAAACTATCGCTTGCAGAAATCGCCGGCGGCTTTTGGGGTTTCGGCGCGATTGGCCTGCTATTGATCTTTGCCGCACTCAAGGCAGCGAAAGCAGCCGCGCGCAAGAAACAGCGATTGGCGTTGATGGCAAATGGATCGCGGGGGGCAAAAGCAATTCTTGACGCGATGTGCCACGCCGCAAAAGCTGATGGGCGCGTTGATCCATCAGAGATCGCAACGATCAAATCCGTCGCAGAGCAAATGACCGGCGAGGTGTTTTCTGAAGACACTGTAAAACAAATGACCGACCTTGCGAACACAGGCCTGAACGATGCGGGTTATAGCGCCTTAATCAAAGGATGCAGCAAAGAAGAACAGCTTGATATGATGCGCGGCGTTCTTCTTGTTGTTGCGGCAGACGGACACTTTGCAGGTAAAGAAAAGGAATTCGTCGGCGGGCTCGCAAAGGCGATGAAAATGGCACCGGATATCATTACAAGCCTACTGGCCGAAATCACGGCACCAAAAACCTAGTACGTCAAAAGCGTGGCGGTCTAAATGGCCGCCGCGACTTCGGCCACGATGCCATCGACGGTTTGCGCGAGTAACGCATCGTCTTCGCATTCTGCCATCACACGGATCAGCGGTTCGGTCCCTGATTTGCGGATCAGCAGACGCCCTTTACCAACCAGCGATGCTTCAGCCGCTTTAATCGCATCCTGCACGGATTGCGCCGCAAGCGGGTCTTGCCCCGCCGTGTAACGCACGTTTTTGAGCATCTGCGGGACGGTTTCAAAGCTCTTGCTCAGCGCGCTCGCCTTCTTGCCCGTCTCGATCATCGCGGCAAGGAATTGCAGCCCCGCAAGCAACCCGTCGCCGGTTGTCGCAAAATCGGTCATCACGATGTGACCCGATTGCTCTCCGCCAAGGTTCCAGCCATTTGCGCGCATCGCTTCGACCACATAGCGGTCGCCGACCGCCGTACGCGCAAGATTAAGCCCGCGCCCATCAAGATAGCGCTCTAGCCCAAGGTTCGACATCACCGTCGCGACCAGCGTGCCGCCGTTCAACCGCCCTTGATCCGCCCAACGCCCCGCCAAAAGCGCCATCAGTTGATCGCCATCAGCCACTTGGCCGGTTTCATCGATCATCATCACCCGGTCAGCATCGCCATCAAGACAAATACCCACGTCGGCCCCTGTTTCAAGAATTTTTGCAGCGGCCGCCTGCGGGCTCGTTGAGCCGCAGTTTTCATTGATATTCAAACCGTTGGGCGCCACCCCAACAGGGATCACTTCGGCGCCTAGCTCCCAGAGAACTTCGGGGGCGACACGGTGTGCGGCGCCATTGGCGCAATCAATCACAACCTTCAGCCCATCCAACCGCATCCCACTTGGGAAGGTGGATTTGATCCGTTCGGCATAGCGAAACCGCCCATCATCCACACGTTTCGCCCGACCGATATTTTCGGCCTGCGCTGGGGTGATGTCGCTTTCGATCAATGCTTCGATTTCTGTTTCGGCCTCATCAGACAGCTTAAACCCGTCCGGCCCAAAGAATTTAATGCCATTGTCATGATGCGGGTTATGGCTCGCGGAAATCATGATCCCCACATCTGCGCGCATCGACGTGGTCAACAGCCCAACCGCCGGTGTCGGCACAGGCCCTAGCAACAGCACATTCATGCCCGTACTGGTCAACCCGGCTGTCAGCGCATTTTCAAACATATAGCCAGAGAGGCGCGTATCTTTGCCGATCACGACGCGGTGCCCATTGGAGCCGTCATTGCGAAAATAACGCCCGGCGGCGGCCCCAATTTTCAACGCCATATCGGCGGTCATTGGATAGGTGTTTGCCTTGCCGCGCACGCCATCCGTGCCAAAAAATTTACGTGCCATGTTTTAAACTGCCCCGTTGATTGCCCATTCCAGGTCAAGCGCCTGTTTGGTGGCGCTTATATCGTGAACGCGGAGCAGTTGCACCCCTTGACGCGCGCCGTGCAAGGCCACGGCAACCGATCCCGGCACGCGATCTGCGGCATCTTGCCCACCGCCCAGCGTGCCGATAAATTTTTTACGCGACGCGCCCAACAGTACCGGACACCCCAAGGCGTGAAACAACGATAATCCACGTAGCAAAGCCAAATTGTGATCCAGCGTTTTGCCAAAGCCAATCCCCGGATCAACGACGATGCGGTCGCGCGCAATACCGGCTGCAACCGCATGGTCGATACGCTGTGCAAGATAGTCATACACATCTAGCAAAACGTCATCGTAACGCGGATCTTGTTGCATCGTGGCAGGCGCACCTTGGGCATGCATCAGGCAGACAGGCACTCCGGCTTGGGCTGTGACTGCAGCGGTGGCCATATCATACGCCAGCGCAGAGACGTCATTGACCAAATTGGCACCTGCGGCAATCGCAGCCTGTGCGACCGGTGCTTTGCGTGTATCAATCGAGATTGGGCGATCGCTTTGCGCGCGGATCGCCGCAATAACAGGCGCGGTGCGCGCGATTTCAACTTCTACAGCTACGGTTTCAGCACCCGGACGCGTGCTTTCGCCGCCAATATCAATAATCGACGCGCCCGCCTGCACCATCGCAACCGCATGGGATACGGCAACATCGGCGGCACAAAACTTCCCGCCATCAGAAAAGCTATCAGGTGTCACGTTCAGGATGCCCATCAAATGCGGGCGATCCATGTCCATGCCTGCAATCGGGCGAGATGTGCGCGTCAATCGGGCCAACACTGCGGGCGGGATGTCATCCGCTGCGATCCATTGGTCCGCCTGCCCACGGCGACGCATAATTGCCTGATCAAACCAACATGCGCCCCCTGCAAGCCGATATGCGCCGAGCGCACGATCTGCCCCCATACGGACAATCGGCTGGTAGTAGATCGTCATACCAGCACTTTGTTATGGCCGTCATTCACCCGCGTCGGCACAGAGCATGTCGGCGCATCGTCGCCAATAACAAGCAGTTCCTTGGCATCAATTTCTTGGGCAAACCACGCCACAAGCTGCCCCGCGTCACGCGGGCTCGCCGAAGGGCCATCCACCGCATCCAGCACAATCTTTGAAGGCGCCCAAATACAGATTTGATCGTTCTTCATCGCCCAATCCAATTCGGTCCGCGTGCCCACCACCATACAGCGGCGATCACGACTGGCGAGCAACCACGCGTTTTGTTCAATCGCGAGCAAATCAATACGGCGTTGCGCCAGCGCGTTTTGCGATTGCGGCGCGGCCACATCAGCCGACCCGACGCAAATAATCAACGGGGCATCCCGATCAGACAGCTGGTCAATCCACCCGGCCAAATGCGGCGAGGCAATAGCGCCGTTAGACAGATAGACCACACGCGGATGCGGGGCCTCTACATGGGATTGCCCCGCGTCAGCGATGCCATCGCGTGCGCGCATGATTTCCACCCCAAGCGAAAACGGGCCGCGATCCAGCTTCTCAATCCGTACAAAGACGCGTTCGGCCTGCGGTTCCAGCAATATCCGTTCAGCCACACGTGCAGCGAGGGTCTCAAGCAGGTTGATCCGCTCAGCTTCAAGCTCGATCCCGATGGCTTCGGTGACTTTGTCATAGGATAAGATACGGTCGACATCGTCGTCGATCACGCCAAGCGGCGAGACTTCGACGACAACATTGAAACGCACCCGCTGCAAATGCCCCCGCTCTTGCTGAAACGCACCGATTTCGACCTGCACGGTATAGTCGCGCAGAGAAATACGGTCACATGGGGTTTGGCTGCTGGCTTCTGCACGTTCGCTCGGATGCGCAAATGCTAGCCGGATTTCATCTGTCATAGGCGCGTCCCGTCAATCAACGTCAATTGTGGATCGCATATAGATCAAATACGGGTCGGGCAACCGCAGGCCACGACACTCGCCGTAGCAATGGCGACGCTATTTAGACGCGGTACGCACTGGCTGGCGGTAAAAATAGTGCGATCCAATTGACGCGGTGCGCGGGAACCGTTGCGCCCAAGATGGGCTCACCGCTTTGGTATGGTAATGCGTCGCACCACCAGTCAGCACGCGCGGCGCGCCATCAATCAAGATACGCGCAACTTTGCCCACACGTTCCCAAGCGCGTGGTTCGTTGATCACTTCAGCGCGCCCATCACAAGTATAGGTAAACTGGCAAGCATAGCGACGCCCTGTTCCTTGGTTAATCACGCCGCAAAGCGTTCCCGGATAGGCGCTGCTGTCCACGCGGTTCAAGATCACCTCACCGACGGCAAACAGACCCTCAACGCTTTCGCCACGCGCTTCAAAATATAGCGCCTCGGCCAGACATTCCCATTGCGTATCGCCCGTCGCAACGGACTGTGTCGCAAGATATTCTGCGTTGTAGATTTCGCCAGTTTGAGTTTGCACACCACGTTCGTCAGCTGGGGGGAGGCTCGTCAGCAAGCTCAGTCGGCTATCGGGGACAACAGAAAGCGCATCGCGTTCTTGACCAAGGATCGCACCAAGGCGGCTTGCCAAAACTTCATCCGCAAACGCGGCTGACGCGCTAAAGGAAACCGATGCCGCAACAACCGCGACCCAAACTGATTTAAGAAACGTCATATTTTCCCACCACGGAGACCACGCGGCAATGCCCCACGCAAGCGTCGGTGTCTTTAGGGGAAAGAAATCGCCACGTCCACCCCCTCAAACGGGGGCGCGACAAAAGACGCCACGGAATAGCGACACTTACGACATCTAACGCAATATCAGAACATTTTCAAAGCGAATGCAACAACATTATTTGGCTAATTTTGCATTAAGTTGATCCGTAAGCGCCAGTTGCGCCGCAGTGAGTCGCGCGACGGGCACACGGAAAGGTGAACAGGACACGTAATCAAACGCATGTTCCCGGCAAAACGCAATCGCCGTTCGGCTGCCCGCATGTTCGCCACAAATCGACAAGGTTACATCCTTGCGGCCTTTTCGGCCCCGCTCTGCCCCCAGCGCGACAAGTTCGCCGACACCTTCGACATCCAGCGTGTGGAACGGGTCTTCGGCGTAAACGCCTTGTTGGACATAGGCTGACATGAAACGGCCCGCATCATCACGTGACAGGCCGTAGGTCATCTGCGTCAGATCATTTGTCCCGAACGATAGGAATGACGCATATTCAGCGATATCTTCCGCCCGCAAGGCCGCGCGCGGTGTTTCAACCATCACGCCAAGGCGGTAATTAAGCGCGGATTTGCTTTTGCTTAGTACTGCATTTGCAACGGAATCAACACGGGTTTTCACAAGTTCCACTTCACGCATCGCGCTGACAAGCGGGATCATAATTTCTGCAGAAATATCAACGCCTGCTTCGCCCACTGCCACCATCGCCTCAAAGATCGCTTGGGCTTGCATGTCATAGATTTCAGGGATCGCGATCCCAAGACGCACACCGCGCATGCCGAGCATCGGGTTATATTCAGACAGCGCGTTCACCCGTTCGGTGACATCAGACAGCGGCAGCGCAAGCTGTTCTGCCAAATCGCGCAGGCCAGCTTTGTCCGAAGGTAGGAATTCATGCAGCGGCGGGTCAAACAGGCGCACGCAAACGCTTTTGCCTGCCATAATCGTAAACAGGGCCTCAAAATCGTCACGCTGCATCGGCAACAAACGATCCAGCACCGCGCGCCGATCATCAGAGCTTTCGGCGAAAATCATTTCGCGCATGACCCCCAACCGATCCCCGTCAAAGAACATATGTTCCGTGCGACACAGCCCGATCCCTTCGGCAGCAAAATTCTGGGCAGCTTGGGCATCGGCAGGGGTATCCGCATTCGCGCGCACGCCGATATCACGATAATCATCGGCCCATTCAAGTAAGGTCTGAAAGGCCCCATCAAGGGCAGCTTCAAGCATGGCGGGCGCGCCAGCAAGCACTTCGCCCGTGGTCCCGTCAACGGTAATCACATCGCCCTTGGCAAATTTGCGCCCGTCCGGGCCGCTGATCACAGATTTCTTCCGGTCAATCGTCAGATCAAACGCGCCCACAACGCACGGCAGCCCCAAACCGCGCCCGATCACCGCCGCGTGGCTGGTCACACCGCCACGCATGGTCAGCACAGCCTGCGCCGCATGCATGCCGCGAATATCTTCGGGGGTGGTTTCGCGGCGCACAAGCACGCAGGCTTCGCCGCGGGCAGCACTTGCCTGGGCTTCAGCCGCAGTTAACACAATACGCCCTGACGCGGCGCCCGGACTGGCGGCAATGCCGCGCACGATCAAATCGCGCTTGGCGTTTGGGTCGACCTGACGGTGCAGCAATTCTGACAGGGCCGCGGGTTCAACCCGCATCACGGCCTCTTCGCGCGGGATGATGCCATCCTGTGCCAAGGCAACCGCAATCCGCACAGTGGCACGCGACGACCGCTGCACCCGGATCGCATCCAGAATAAACAGCTCTCCACGGCGCAACGTAAACTTGATTTGCATCTCTTCGCGCAGCCTTTGGCGGGCCAAAGCCCCATGTGCCAACAATTGGGCGAATACCGCAGGGCAGCATTCCTCGAGCGATGGACCGCGACCATCTTTGCACAGATAAATCGCGCCTTCCGCCTCGCGCAGGCCCGGCCTGCCGTTGCTTTGGGGCAGATAGCGGCCCCGTACGCGCGGCAACCCAGATTGGGCGTCAACAAATTCAATCTCGCCAGAGCCGCTTTCGTCGGGCCCGACACCCAAGACCATCGCCTGCACCACAAGGCCCAGCCCTGCATCGATAGGGGCGCCCTTTGCCTGACGCAGCAATCGCGCGGTTGTGCCATCCCATGCGCGGGCCATTGATCGCAAAACCTCGGCCAATTGTACACCGACATCTTGGGGGAACACCTCGTCTGTTTCGACCTCATAGGTGTCCAACATCGCCCTTAGGCTGGCCGCATCGGCGACGTCTGGCAGATAAAACGCGTCTGGATCAAGCCGCGCCACATGCACCGCATAGGCCTGCACAAACCGCAGATAGATCTTGGTCGCTTCAGCTTCGCCAAGCTGTTCCACCAATTCCGCGTGGCGCGCATCATTCATGCCAACATGCAGCATCGCACCCGGCCCGCCCCAGTCAGGATCAAGGCTGGATGGGCGCACTGACAAAAGTGGCGCATCGCCAAACGGGGCGAGCAACGCCACCATCTCCGGCATCTGCCCTACTGCGATCTCGCGCACAGAGTCAAAAGACAGCGCAACCGTCATAGGCACAGGCATATCCAAGCGGATCAGCCGTTGCAGGCATTTGGCCCGCCCGCCATGCACATCCGCCGACATCGCAGCCGTGGGCGTGATCAAGGTCAATGGCTGGATATCTGTCATTTGCTGCACTGCGGCGAACCCCCATACTGTCGGTGCAGCATAGAGGGTTGCCTACCGAATAGGCAAAGGAAACTTAACAGTCTTGTGACTATCCTTCTATCTTGGTCAAATCAGCGACAGACAAGCATAGATTTCTGATACGTGACAAGAGGTTAAGGCGATTACGACGCAACACTTGGCTATCGGCGTTTACCTGCACATCAGTAAAAAATGCGTCAACTGCGGGGCGAATTGCCGCCATCGCGGTCATGGCTGTGCTGAAATCTTCAGCAGCCATTGCAGGCGCGATCTTTGCATCTGCGGCATCAAGGGCGGCAAACAGCGCCTTTTCGGCGTCATCTTCGGCGAATTTAATGTCCGCGCCATAGGAATATTCAACACCGTCTTTTTCTTCGGCCTGCGTCAGAATGTTATTGGCGCGCTTGAACCCTTGAATAAGGTTTTCACCATCATCCGTGGCCAATGTTTCCGCCAAAGCCTCTGCCCGTTTAACCAATAACGTCAGATCATCATTCCCCGGCATCGCAATGCAAGCGTCGATGATATCGTGACGAATACCTTTGTCCTTGAGAAAGACTTTGAGGCGGTCGTGGAAGAAGGAGAGGAGGTCTGCTGCCATCGCGTTCATCGCCGCTAATAGCTTCTTGTTCGCTTCTTCGTCACTGGTGTCGGCAGCCTCGGCGCGCAGTGCCTCAAAAACTCGAGCAGCTTCGTTCTGTTTCCCAGCCTCTATCAAAGCAAGTGCCGCCTTATCGGCCATCATAGCATACTCTGAGCCACGCACACGGGCCATATGCTTCAGCACAGTTAACTGAAACACAGGTAGTAATTTAGACGAAACTGAATTCTCCAGCACCAACCGAATAACCCCGAGCGCAGCCCTACGCAGCGCAAACGGGTCTTTTGACCCGGTCGGTTTCTCGTCAATCGCCCAAAACCCGGTCAGCGTGTCGATTTTATCGGCCAATGCCACGGCTACGGATACAGGCGCGGTTGGCACATCGTCGGATGGGCCTAGCGGGGAATAGTGTTCTTGGCAGGCGGCGGCGACAGATGCGTCCAGTCCTGCCTCGGTCGCATAGTAACGCCCCATCAACCCTTGCAATTCAGGAAATTCATAGACCATTTCTGACGATAGATCGGCCTTGGCCACACGTGCTGCTTGTTCGGCCAATTCCGGGTCTGCGCCAACCGCAGGTGCGATTTCGCGCGCAAGTGCCGCGATGCGCTCAATCCTGTCTTTTTGGCTGCCTAGCTTATTGTGGAAGGTCACGTTCGACAGGCTTTCCAGCCATGGGTCCATCCCCGCCTTTGCCACACGCAAATCGTTTTCCCAAAAGAATTTTGCATCCGCCAAACGGGCGAACAGCACCTTTTGGTTGCCCGCCAAAATAGTCGCACCATGATCGGCGGTTTCCATGTTTGCGACGGTCACAAACCGTTCAATCCGGCTTGTTTTCGGGTTGCGCACGGAAAAGAACTTCTGGTGCTCTTTCATCGACGTTTGCAGCACCTCGGGCGGCAGCCCAAGGAAGGTGTCGGCGATCTGTCCCAACAGCACAACCGGCCATTCGACCAGCCCGGCGACCTCTGCCAACAATCCGCGATCCTCGACCACTTCAAGCCCCAGCGCAAAGGCTTGGTTCGTGGCGTCATGCCAGATGAGTTCCGCACGTTCATCGGCGCGCAAGATCACATGGGCGCGCTTTAACTTTGCCTCGTAATCATCAAAGCCCGTGACGCTAAATGCATCCGGCGCGAGGAAACGGTGCCCGCGCGTACTGTCACCCGATGTGATGCCATCGATATCAAGCGGCACGACCTGCGCGCCTGCCTCGTCCGACAGAATGCAGATGATTGAATGTAAGGGGCGCACCCATTTCAACGGGCCGTCACCCCAGCGCATCGATTTCGGCCATGGGAAATTGCGGATCGTTTTTTCAAGCACTTCGGCGATGATATCGGCGGCCAAGCGGCCCGGTTTTTCGATCACGGCAAAGTATACTTGGCCCTTCTTATCGTCGCGGATTTCTAGGTCTTCGCGTGTCACCCCTGCCCCGCGCAAAAATCCGTCGATCGCTTTGTCAGGCGCGCCGACCTTGGGGCCTTTGCGTTCTTCACGGGTGGCCTTGCTTTCCGCTGACAGCCCATCAAGCGACAATGCCAAACGGCGCGGCGTCGAAAAGGCCGCAGCGCCCGCATATGTCAATCCAGCCTCGACCAGACCATCCGTCACCAGTTTTTTCAGATCATCGGCCGCACGCGTTTGCATACGGGCGGGGATTTCCTCGGAGAAGAGTTCAATCAGCAGATCAGGCATTAGTTCTGGCTTTCGGGTTTTGGAGGGCAGCCTTCGGGGACAGGATTGCCGTCAAAGACAACCTCGCCGCAGGCGTTAATTTCATGCCACGCATAGGCGCGGCCATCGGGGTAGACGGCAACGATGCGGTCAATCCCGTAGTGGATGTTTTCGGTGCCCAAAAACGCAATCGCGTCCCCGGTTTCAAGGTCCGCGCCGATTTGGTCAGCGTCGAAACAGTCAAACCAACCGGGCGCGACGCGCGGCTCCGCCTCATCCGCGATGACATAGGTTTCGGTCAACATAGCTTGGCTTAGCACGGTGGTGAAACAAGCGCGGTAGCGGATTGGACTACTGTCAGAATCGATGGCATCAAAGCTGTCGTAAATGATCGGCTCGGCCTCGCCTGTGACAACAGATGTCAGCTCGACCTGCGCATCTGCGGCGTCCACTTCGACGTAATACGCATAGACCTGAAGGTAATAAAGCGCGACGCCCGCGACCAATGCTGACATGATGATCCCCACAATTGCGATACGAACCCCGGACATTAGGCTGCCGCCCCGCCGGCTTCGGTTTGAACGAATGCATCGGCGCATGCTTTGGCCAACGTCCGTACGCGACCGATATAGGCTTGGCGTTCGGTGACCGAGATCACGCCGCGCGCGTCGAGCAGGTTAAACAAATGACTGGCTTTAATGCATTGATCATAGGCCGGGTGTGCCATGATGATGCGTTTGCCGGTTTTGGGGTCTTCGGCTGGCTGTTCAAGAATGCGCTGGCATTCGGCCTCGGCATCTTTGAAATGTTGCAGCAGAATATCGGTGTCCGCCACGTCAAAGTTCCAGCGCGCGTATTCTTCCTCGGTTTGTTTGAACACATCGCGGTACGTCAGCGGGCTTGGTGATTGCGGGTCGTTGAATGGCATATCCATCACGTGGTCCACGCCCAAGATATACATCGCGAGCCGTTCCAGCCCGTAGGTCAATTCACCGGATACAGGTTTGCAGTCATAGCCGCCAACTTGTTGAAAATATGTAAACTGCGAGACTTCCATCCCATCGCACCAGACTTCCCAACCCAGCCCCCATGCGCCAAGTGTCGGGCTTTCCCAGTCGTCTTCGACAAAGCGGATGTCATGCAGGGATGCGTCGATCCCGATGGCCTTGAGCGACCCAAGGTAGAGTTCTTGCAAATCCGGCGGGCTGGGTTTGATCAGGACCTGATATTGGTAGTAATGCTGCAAACGGTTCGGGTTTTCACCATAGCGCCCATCGGTCGGGCGGCGTGACGGCTGCACATAGGCGGCGGCCCATGCTTTGGACCCGAGCGCGCGCAGGGTTGTCGCCGGGTGGAACGTGCCTGCGCCGACTTCCATGTCATAGGGTTGCAAAATGGCACAGCCTTTGCTGGCCCAATAAGTTTGAAGCCGCAGGATAATTTCCTGAAAACTGCGTGGTTTGTCTGCCATGATGACCCTCATCTACAATTATGCGTTCAATAGGCTGCTGCGCCCAAAGGGTCAATTGGGCAACGGCTTGTCAAAAAATGTTCGGAATGTGTAAAAATTATGGCGCCAAGTCTTGCGCCCGACATAATCCCGCGCCAGTGATGCAGTATTGTGTCTTAAAGTGCCTTCGGAGTGGAAATGATCAAAGTAATTGCAGCGTTTGTCCTATTGAGCGTTTCGACGGTTTCAGCGGCGGCACAAGAACATTTTTGGGTTCAAGTAGAAGCCCAAACCGCATTGACCAGCGCACAAACCCGCGCGCGTGAATACGCAAGCACGCTCGACGATGTGCACGGCTTTTACTTGGGTGACGGGTTCTACGGTATCTTTATCGGCCCCTACACAGAATCAAACGCGGAAACTGCGTTGGAAACACTGCTGAGCCTGCGCGTAATTCCAAGCGATAGCTTTGTCAAAGACGGACGCCGTTTTCAGCAGCAATACTGGCCCATTGGGGGCCGTGCGCCAGAACCAGCGCGGCTACCCGATACGTCGGAAGCAACGGTAGACCCTGTCACGCAAGTTGCCGCGCCAGCGCCGCTAGCCGCGCCAAGTGATGAAACCGTTGCCGAGGCCCGCGCAAGCGAAGCCGCGCTGGAGCGCCCCGCGAAAGAGGAACTGCAAGTCGCACTACGCTGGGCCGGGCATTACAATGCCGCCATTGACGGATCATTTGGCCGTGGTACCCGCGCTGCGATGGAAGCTTGGCAGGTCGCAAACAATGAAGAGCCTACCGGGGTTCTGACAACCCGCCAGCGCGCCAAACTGTTTGAACAGTACAATAGTGTGCTCGAGGGCACCGATTTACGGCTTGTGCGCGACGACGCCTCTGGCATCCAGATGCAAATCCCGACAGGGCTTGTCGCCTTCACCGAATATAAGCCGCCTTTCGTGCGTTTTGACCCCAGTGTTGCGGAACCTCAGGCGCAAGTCTTGTTCATTTCGCAATCGGGTGATGCGGGGCGCCTTGTCGGTCTGTATGAAATCATGCAGGTGCTGGATATCGTGCCAACAGACGGACCGCGCAACCTGACAAGCACCGGGTTTGAGATCGAAGGCATCAGCGATGATCTGCATTCCTATACTTCGGTCAGCCTAGAAGGTAACGATATCAAAGGGTTTACGCTCGTTTGGCCAGCGGGCGATGACGCACGCCGCACCCGTGTGCTCGACATCATGAAAGCCAGCTTTGAACGTCTTGATGGCACACTTGATCCGGCGATCGTCCCCCCCGGTGAAGATCAATCCATTGATTTGGTCTCCGGTCTCACGGTGCGTCAGCCGACATTGTCGCGCTCTGGCTTCTATGTTTCCCAAGACGGTGTTGTCGCCACGACACCTGAAGTCATCGCGCAATGTGACCGCATCACGATTGACCGCGAAACGGATGCCGAAGTGATCGCAAGCGATGTGGAATTAGGTGTGGCGTTCTTACGCCCAACCACCGAAATCACCCCACATGGCACCGCCGCTTTCCAAACTGCTACGCCACGCCTTCAGGATCAGGTTGTCGTCGGGGGTTACCCCTATGATGGCGTTCTGAGCGCACCGACCCTGACCTTTGGACAAGTTATCGATATCCGCAGCCTGACGGGCGATGATCGGATAGGGCGCCTGTCAATTTTGCCGCAACCAAGTGATGCAGGCGGTCCCGTGTTCGATAACCACGGCGCTGTTATTGGTATGCTGCTGCCACGGATCGATGGCAATTCACAAGTTCTACCCGCCGAGGTCAACTTTTCACTTGATGCGACACAAATCGTTGCACTGATGGAAACACACGCAATCCCGACGACGATCAGTGACTCAGTGACAGAGATTAGCCCAGTGCAGATGACACGCAACGCAGCCGATATCACTGTATTGGTCAGCTGCTGGTAGTCGGTGAAGAAACGCACACCATTTGTGACCCAGGCCGAGCAATAAGTGCGACCGTTTCCTATGCCTGTTCTGCGGACAAAGCGCCCTTTCGCTGCGGCTGTGCTTAGGTCTGCTTACGGGCAAAATCCGGTTCGCCGCATTTATAACAGACAACTCTGACAGTGCTTATTGAAGAACCACAGAACTGAAATTTGGAATGACCCGATGGTCGATTGGAAGACTGATGCGAAGCCCGACCTTTACGTGAGCGTCCGTTGAACTGCAAGCGTCGCTAATTCCTGTGCTGGATTTGGGACCTTTATGCCGACGGATCAAAAGTTTGCGACAGCAACCAAAATTATTCACTTGCTTTTGAAACACCGACTTAATAACCGTGGGTTGTTTTGTTAGTGTTTGTGCAACTTTTAGTTAATCACCCGCAATCAGGAACGAAAAATGGCTGTATTTTCAAGCGTAATAGATACCATCGACGGATCATCAGACCTGGCCCAAGCAGAGAGAGAGGCGTTAGACGCTCTCAATGGATTGGCGGAGACCAAAAAGGATCTCTTTGCTAGTGACATAAAATTACTCTTACTGGATGCTGGAACCGGTCCAGACCAGTCTATCCCTATTTCCAGTATAATAGCCAGCGAAGGCCAGGCGCTCGCTTATTCATCAGACAACGCTGGGAGTATTCCGGATGTAATCGATGAGACTATTAGTTCCTTTCTCGATGGCCACGTAGACGATGTAATTGCAGGCATTTTTAACGCGCTAAGCAAAGCCCTGCAAACCTTTTTGGGTGCGGCCGAGGGGCGTGAATCTCAGATTGATCGATATTACGTTTATGCCACCGAATTTGCAATTTATCGAGTGGACTTTATGGCTTGGGCTTACTCTATTTCAGCAGAATCTTTGAAGACAAAAATCCAACAAGCCACAGCTTTTGGTTATGTTCGTTCCATTGTGGATATAGATGAAATAACGTGGGTCGACTTTTCGGGGATTTATGGTACCCAATTAGAAGACATTGACCTTGATCAAGAACAAATAAACGCTGCTAGGCAACAGATGCAAGATACGTGGAACTACCTAAAGGGTGAGAATGGTAGTGACCTTGCATCTGCCGACGCTAAACCTACTTCTTATGCCGACATAAAAGAGCGATACGTTCTACCCGGCGTGACGCACCATCGAATATAGAATGCGGCAGAGACGATAAATTATTTTTCGGCCCTCCCCTCGTTGGGTCGTGCTGCTGAGCGGAACGCAATACCCTTATAAGGCTTGAATTTTTTCCAACAATCACAAGAGGAATTAGGGCCTCTGCGCCTGTCCGTTGAAGGCGATCAGGCGTGACTTCGGGCTGCTATGGCAGCACAACGCCAGAGGGTGACGTCGGTGCGTAAAACACGAGCGGTATCATCATTGCGCTAGCGAAATGTGAATAGCAGTCATGCCTGCACTTTGCTGCATCTGACACTTCGGGCTCAATCCCGCCATTCGCTGTAGCCGATCCCAAAGTCAGCTTTGCTCATCGGGGTCAATGTTGTGACGTGAAGGGCAAAGTCGTTAGACGATCGGCATCAGTTTTTCCAAAACTTGATGGAAAGAATGGTCAGTACCACCATGATCTCAAGCCGTCCGATAAACATCGCTGCGGACAGCACCCATTTTGCGCTATCATTGATGTGCACAAAATTCCCGGCCGGGCCAATCTCGGGCCCTAAACCGGGACCAATGTTCGCGATTGCGCTCGCGGCCCCAGAAATCGACGTGATGAAATCGAGTCCCGTCATCGCGAGCAACACTGACGTCACGCCGAGTAGTAAAACAAAGGCCACAAAAAAGGCCATCACCGAACTCATGACGTCTTCACTGATGGTCCGCCCCTCAAACCGTGGCGTAAAAATGCCATGTGGTGAGTGGATTTGGCGAACCTGTGCTTTGATCGAGGCAAACAGGATTTGGTAGCGAAAGACTTTGACCGAACATGCAGTTGATCCCGCACAGCCGCCGATCAGGCCAATGAAAAAGAACAGCACGACAGGGAACGGACCCCATGTCATGTAATCCGCGTTGGAATAGCCCGTACCTGACATAATCGACACGACATTGAAGAGCGCTTCGCGGAATGCAACTTCGGTGAATTCGCCTTCGCGCCCCCAGACCCACGATGTGATCAGCAAAACGCAGATGCTGAGGATCGCTAGAAACACCCGGATTTGGCTGTCACGCAACAATGGCTGTGCGGTCCCTGCCATAAGCTGAACAAAGCGTACAAATGGCAGCGCCGCAAGGATCATAAATACGACTGCAATGTAATGTGTCGCCGCCCCGAAATTGCCAAACGAGCTGTCGTAATTGGCCATTCCACCTGTCGAAACTGTTGTCATCGCATGCGCCATCGCATCAAACGGATCCATACCCGCCGCCCCATAGGCAAGCGCGCAAGTCACCGTTAAACCGATGTAGATCACCGCAATATTGCTGGCGATTTCCCCGGCGCGCGGCAGGATTTTACCAAAAGTATCAAATGCTTCAGATCGGAAAATCTGCATTCCGCCGACCCGCAATTCGGGCAAGAAAACCATCGCCACGACAATGATCCCAACGCCGCCCAACCATTGCAAGATCGCCCGCCAAAGCTTGATTCCATCGGGCAGCATTTCCAGTCCGTCGAATGTGGTCGCCCCTGTCGTCGTTAACCCGGACATGGCCTCAAAGAACGCATCGGTAAAGCTGGCATGCGGCACCCCGATCATAAAGGGCAAGGCCCCGAATATCGGCAAGGTCAACCAGACAAGCGTGGTCAGCAAAAACGTCTGTCGCAACGTTAAGCCCTCAGCAAGCCCGTTTGCGCAAGCCATGGCCACTAAAGCACCGGTCAAAGTCGTAATGACCGCACTTTCAAAGAACACCGGCCAATGCCCGTTTTGCGCGATTGCATCCGCACCCAACGCGGCCAGCATCGTCACACCAAGCGCCGCAACGAGCAGACCAATAACATATCCAACAGGGCGAAAATCAATCATATCGCAGCGTTGAACCGACTGGCCACCAGTGTCAAGAATTCACACGGGTTTCGCGGTACATCCCCCCAGCTTAAGCCGCATAAGGTGGGTTGTCGCAACAGCTTTGGTCAAACGGCCATGGCAACCGGACGTGCAGCCCATGCGCGACAAGCGGCGCCAAAGGCTTCAAACAAGGGACGCGACACCGGATCATCGCCCGCGTTCCATTCCGGGTGCCATTGCACAGACAGCGTAAAGCCCGGCGCATCCGCGATATAGATTGCTTCGGGCGTGCCGTCGGGCGCATGCCCATCGATCACCACACGCGGACCAGCCTGTTTGATCCCCTGCCCGTGCAGCGTATTTGTCATGACGTCTTGCGCCCCCATCAGCGCCTGAAAAGGGCCATCCGGCGTGAATGCCACCTTGTGACGCAGCGCAAATTTTTCATCCAACGTGCCATCGGGGGGCATGCGATGGTTATCGCGCCCGGGTAGATCGCGAATTTCGGGATACAGCGTGCCCCCCATCGCGACGTTTACTTCTTGGAATCCACGACAGATGCCCAAGATCGGCTGCCCACGCGCCACACAGGCCCGGATCAGCGGCAACGCGATCCCATCGCGTTCGCGATCAAACTCACCATGCGCTGGGGTCTCGTTCTCACCGTATTCTTCGGGGTGCACATTTGGGCGGCCACCCGTGAACAAAAACCCGTCACAGCGCGCCATCAACGCATCAAGACAAACCATCCCTGCGCCCGTGGGTACGATCAAGGGTAACCCCTCTGCCACGTCAGCGACGGCGCGCACGTTCATTTCACCGGCGGCAAATGCCGGATATTCATCGTTCAAAAGATGTGCGTTGCCGATAATGCCAATGACTGGTTTCATAAGGTAGACCTCTCCTATGCACCTTAGATAGCGCGCTGGCGCAGCCAAGAAAAGATTAGCCGGCGCACAATCGCGCCGTCCCAAATGCACAGCCCGCCGAATTGGCGGTCCGCCATACAAACGCACAAAGCCGCGCCTTTTTCAAAAAGCGCGGCTTTGATTTAGCGGTAAAGGGAGGTTAGGCTTCGCCGATCAACCCGGCTCCTTCAAGACCGGCCATACCCGCAACCACATCGTTGTCAGATGTATCGCCCGTCACGCCAATTGCGCCAATAACGGCACCACGTTTATCACGCACCAGAATTCCGCCGGGCACAGGCACAACCTGACCACCATAGACGCCATTCACGGCTGCCATGAAATACCCCTGCTGTTCCGCGCGCGCCATTTGGGCGGTGCCCGCAAGCCCCAGCATGACGGCACCGTAAGCTTTGCCCTGCGCGATACCAAAACGCCCTGGAGCCGCCCCATCGGCGCGTTCAAATGCCTTCACGTGGCCGCCTGCATCAAGCACGACGATCGACAGGGGCTTAAGCCCCAATTCTTCGCCCTTTGCCATCGCTTTGCGAATGATGGAACGGGCTTTACTTGCTGAAATCTCTGCCATGTTTCTTACTCCTCGTAGGGTGGATCTTGATCCACCTGCGTTAGTGATTGCGTTGTGCTTTCAATTCCAACCGACGCTGATGCAACACAGGTTCCGTGTAACCAGAAGGCTGAATACGGCCCTTAAACACCAGATCGCAGGCCGCTTGAAACGCGATCCCGTCGAAATTGGGGGCCATCGGACGGTAGGCCGCATCAACTGCGTTTTGCTCATCCACCACGGCCGCCATTTTGCGCATCGCGTCCATGACTTGCCCCTCGGACACCACATCATGGTGCAACCAATTGGCCAAAGCTTGGCTCGAAATCCGGCAGGTCGCCCGGTCTTCCATCAATCCGACATCATGGATGTCAGGCACTTTGGAGCAACCAACGCCTTGGTCAATCCAACGGACCACATAGCCCAAAATACCCTGCGCGTTATTCTCAACCTCACGGGTGATCACATCGGCGGACCAATTGGCGTTCGCGGCCACTGGCACAGTCAAAAGATCTGCCAAAGTCCCGCGCGCACCGCCCGCTTTGATCTCGTCCTGACGGGCGATCACATCGATGGCGTGGTAGTGGATCGCGTGCAGCGTGGCCGCTGTCGGTGACGGCACCCAGGCGCAATTTGCGCCCGATTGCGGATGGCCCACTTTCGCGACAAGCATATCCGCCATCAAATCGGGCATCGCCCACATGCCTTTGCCAATCTGCGCCTTGCCCTGCAAACCGCAGGCCAAACCAATATCAACGTTGCGATCTTCATATGATTTGATCCAAGCGCTATCCTTCATCTCGCCTTTTGGGACCATTGGACCGGCCTCCATGCTGGTGTGAATTTCATCGCCTGTGCGGTCAAGGAACCCGGTGTTGATGAAGGCCACGCGCGATTTGGCCGCGCGGATACATTCCTTGAGGTTTACAGATGTGCGGCGCTCTTCGTCCATGATCCCGAGCTTGACAGTATTGGCCGGCAACCCAAGCACGGCCTCAACCCGGTCAAAAATTTCGCAGGCAAACGCCACTTCTTCGGGGCCGTGCATCTTGGGTTTCACGACATAGACAGAGCCATGCAGCGAATTCCCGCCATCACGTTGCAAATCATGCATCGCAATCAACGTTGTGCACATGGCATCCATTAGGCCTTCACCAACCTCGCGCCCCGCAGCATCCAAGATCGCAGGGTTCGTCATCAGGTGCCCGACATTGCGTACCAACATCAATGACCGGCCCTTATGTGTCTGGGCGCTGCCATCGGGTGCCGCATAAGTCACATCAGGGTTAAGCTTGCGGGTAAATGTCTTACCGCCCTTTGTGACCTCTTCTTCAAGATCACCACGCATCAGGCCAAGCCAGTTGGTGTAGGCGACGACCTTATCTTCGGCATCCACGGCAGCGACGGAATCTTCGCAATCCATGATGGTGGACAGGGCGGATTCGAGCACAATATCGGAAATACCGGCCGCATCCGCGCTGCCAATCGGACTGGTTGGGTCGACAACAATTTTAATCAGCAGGCCATTCGCGCGCAAAAATATCTCAGCGTCTGCATTATGACCGGCAAATTGCTGCAGATCATCGAGCGCAGGTGACAAAACCCCATCCACAACGGATAGGGCCGCAATATCCACCCAAGACCCACCAGCTAGCGGCGCAACCTTATCCAGATGCGCGCGGCCCCAAGCAATCACGCGCGCGCCACGTGCCGCGTCATATCCCTTACCACTTGGCAAATCGCCCAGCGCATCGGTGCCGTAAAGCGCGTCATAAAGACTGCCCCAGCGGGCATTGGCCGCATTCAGCGCAAAGCGTGCGTTGGTAATCGGCACCACCAATTGCGGCCCCGGAAGCGTCGCGATTTCAGGATCGACGTTGACCGTTTCAATCGCAAAATCAGGCCCTTCGGGCACCAGATATCCAGAGGTTTCTAGAAATGCCTGATAGGCAGTAGCATCATGCCCCGCGCCACGGTTGGTCACGTGCCAATCATCCAATGCGGCTTGCATATCTTCGCGTTTTTGCAACAGGTCGCGCCCGCGCGGCCCCATTTCTGCGACCAGATCAGCGAAACCGGCCCAGAACGCATCAGCGCTGACGCCCGTCCCGACAAGCGCCTTTTCATCAATGAATTGGGCAAGTTCAGTTGCGACTTGCAACCCGTGCTTTTCGATCCGATCGGTCATGGCGTCTCTCCCTGTCGGTTGCCGCGCGCAGGCAGCAACAGTGTATCATCTGATATGGTTAGAACAGTTGGATCAAGTAAGCAACAAACGCGGTAATATATTTTTACCAATTAGCAGGGGACCGCCAAATACACCTATTCGAAATGCAAGATAATCACCGCCGAACCTAGGTTGCAGCGGGTCAGATGCAGGCATAACGTCGGCGCAAAGCATAAGGACCCCCCATGTCAAACCACGCCCCCCAAACGATCTACCTGAAAGACTACACCGCCCCTGCATTTCTGGTGGATAGCGTGCATTTGACGTTCAAACTCGCACCGACAACAACACGGGTGATTTCGCGCATCGCTTTTCGGCCCAATCCAGATGCGCAATCGCGCGACTTCTTTTTGCACGGCGAAAAACTGCGTTTGATCACGGCCACGATTGACGGGCAAGCGATCACCCCCGATGTGACCGCCAGCGGGCTGACCTGCCTCGTGCCTGATGCACCTTTCGTGTTTGAAGCCGAAGTTGAAATCAACCCCGAAGCCAACACCGCGCTCGACGGGCTTTACATGTCAAACGGCATGTATTGCACCCAATGCGAGGCCGAAGGGTTCCGCAAAATCACCTACTACCCCGACCGCCCTGATGTCATGGCGGTATTTACCGTGCGCGTCGAAGGCGACCTGCCCGTCCTGCTGTCCAACGGCAACCCCATCGCAAAAGGCGACGGTTGGGCCGAATGGCATGACCCATGGCCCAAACCCGCCTACCTCTTTGCCCTTGTTGGTGGCGATCTGGTGAACCATGCTGACCAATTCATCACGGTGGACGGGCGCGATGTCGCCCTGAATATTTGGGTCCGGCCCGGTGACGATGAAAAGAAATGCGCCTTTGGGATGGGTGCGCTCAAGGCCTCGATGAAATGGGATGAAGAGGTCTATGGCCGCGCCTATGACCTTGATATTTTCAACATCGTTGCGGTTGATGACTTCAATATGGGGGCGATGGAAAACAAGGGCTTGAATATTTTCAACTCTTCCGCTGTTTTGGCCAGCCCAGAAACCGCAACGGATGCGAATTTCGAACGGATCGAAGCGATCATCGCGCATGAGTATTTTCACAACTGGACTGGCAACCGGATTACCTGCCGCGATTGGTTCCAACTGTGCCTCAAAGAGGGGCTGACCGTTTTCCGCGATCAGCAATTCACCGGAGATATGCGCGGCCATGCGGTGAAACGCATCGACGATGCGCTGGTGCTGCGCGCGCATCAATTCCGCGAAGACAGCGGCCCTCTCGCCCATCCTGTCCGGCCTGCCAGCTTTGTTGAGATCAACAATTTCTACACCGTCACCGTCTACGAAAAAGGTGCTGAAATCATTGGCATGCTGAAACGGCTTGTCGGGGATAACAGCTATCAAAAAGCGCTTGATCTCTATTTTGAACGTCACGACGGCGATGCGGCCACAATCGAAGATTGGCTACAGGTTTTCACTGATGCGACCGGCCGCGATCTGACGCAATTTGCGCTTTGGTATAGCCAAGCAGGCACGCCGCGCGTCACCGTGCGCGACACGTTTAACGATGGCACCTATACGCTGACCCTGTCCCAAGACACACCACTGACGCCGGGGCAGCCGGACAAAGCACCAATGCTGATCCCTGTGGCAATGGGCTTGCTGGATCATACCGGAAAAGAACTGGTTGCAACCCAAGTGCTAGAGCTGACGCAAGCAAGCCAAACATTTACCTTTGAAGGGTTAGAAAACAAACCTATCCCGTCGGTCTTGCGCGATTTCTCGGCGCCTGTGATCCTTGACCACCCGCAAACCGCCGCGGAACGTGCGCTGCTTCTTGCGCATGACACCGACCGATTTAACCGCTGGGACGCTGGGCGCAATTTGGCGCAGGATGTTTTGCTTGCCATGCTGCACGATGATACAGCGCCTGATAGCGCTTTTCTTGACGGGCTTGCCGCTGTGTTGCGCGATGACGATCTTGACCCGGCCTTCCGCGCACTTGTCCTGACGTTGCCCAGCCAAGAAGACACAGCCCAAGCCTTGGTCGATGCAGGCCACACCCCAGACCCGACAGCGATCGCGCGCACCCATGAGGCACTGACCGTGCATATTGCCCAGCATTTGCAAGACACATTGCCACGCATCTATGCTGCAATGACAGTGACCGGCGCCTATACTCCTGACGCGATCAGCGCGGGCAAACGCGCGCTGGGGAACCGCGTTTTGGCGCTGATGTCAAAACTCGACGGCGGCAAGCAAGCGACACAGCAATATGCGCAGGCCGACAATATGACCCAGCAGATTGCAGCGCTTGCTGCTTTGCTCAAAATCGGCAAAGGCGCTGATGAGCTCCCTGCATTCGCAGCCCAATGGCAGCACGATCGGCTTGTCATGGATAAGTGGTTCGGACTGCAAGTCAGCTGCGCCAGCCCTGATGATGCGGCCAGCGTGGCGGCCAAACTGACGACGCACCCGGCGTTTACGATGAAGAACCCCAACCGGTTCCGGGCCGTCTTTGGCGCGCTCAAGGCAAACACCGCAGGGTTTCATGCGCCGACAGGGGCTGGCTATGACTTGCTGGCGGATTGGCTGATCAAGCTCGACCCGATCAACCCGCAAACCACGGCACGAATGATTACGTCATTTGATACGTGGAAACGCTATGATGCGGATCGACAGGTTAAAATGCGGGGTGCCTTGCAACGTATTGCAGACACGCCAAACCTGTCGCGCGATACCACAGAAATGGTGACCCGTATCTTAGGCTAACCCCGGCTGTTCTGTCGCACAGCCGTTACGCGCGCTTTGTAATTTGCAAGGATGGAACATCGCATTCAACCACTGATCGCCGAGCGCGCGCCTTGGCTTTACAAAGACCGCCCCGGCACCAAGATCATGCGTACCGGGTTACACCGTATGCTGTCTTACGACACGACGCTTGAAATCGCGCAAACCTTTGCGCAGACCCCGGCCCCCGTGATCATGGATCAGATGGGCACCCGTCTGGCGCAATCGGTCACTGCACGCGGTTTAGGGCACCTGCCAGCGCATGGGGCCGCATTGGTTGTTGCCAATCACCCTACCGGGATCGCTGATGGGATCATTTTGAACCATTTGCTGGCGCGGGTAAGGCGCGATACGTATTTCTTTGCCAATAGCGACATCTTGCGGGTGCTGCCGCAGATGGATGAAATGATCGCCCCGGTTGAATGGCGGATCGAAAAACGCTGCCATGCCAAGACACGCGAGACAATGGCCTACGTGCGCAAGGCGACCAATGCCGGGCGCATGGGAGTGATTTTTCCTTCGGGTCGCTTAGCCAAACGGCGCGGGCTGCGGCTTTACGAGCGGCCATGGATGGCATCGGCGGCAATGCTGGCACGCAAATTCGACATCCCGGTGATCCCGGTGAACATCCAAGCGCGCAATTCGGCGCTGTTTTATCTGTTTGACGCGTTGCACCCGACCCTGCGCGACATCACCCTGTTTCACGAGACGCTGAACAAGTCCAAACAACCCTTCCATATTGAAATTGGCGAGCCGATTTCGGCCAGTGCGATCCCGAAAAACCCCGACGCGGGAATCGCGCTCTTGCGCAAAGCCACGCTTGCGCTTGGCGGCAAAGACGCGCCTGCCGTAAATATGGTCACCACATCCCGTCCTTGGTTAAAGTGGCCGCAAGCGGACTGATCGCAGCCTTGTTGTCTTGAAGCCCGGCCCCGGTTCTTTTAGACAGCTTTCAAACTTGCCAAAGGATGCGCAGATGCTCGACCTGACTTATGAAACGCCGACCCCAAAAGTAATCGCAGGCGCAAAGCACGACTGGGAACTTGTGATCGGGCTGGAAGTACACGCACAGGTCGCGACCAAAGCGAAACTGTTTTCCGGCGCATCGACCCTGTTTGGGGCAGAACCTAACAGCAATGTGGCTTTCGTTGATGCCGGCATGCCCGGGATGTTGCCCGTCATAAACGAAGCCTGTGTCGCGCAGGCCGTGCGCACCGGGCTTGGTCTGAAAGCAGAAATCAACCTGACATCTGCCTTTGACCGCAAAAACTATTTCTACCCTGATCTGCCCCAAGGCTACCAAATTTCGCAGCTCTACCACCCGATTGTGGGCGAAGGCGAAGTGCTGGTCGAAATGGGCGACGGCACTGCGCGCAACGTGCGGATTGAACGCATCCACCTTGAACAAGACGCGGGCAAATCAATTCACGACATGGATCCAAACATGTCGTTCGTGGACCTGAACCGGACTGGCGTTGCGCTGATGGAAATCGTCAGCCGCCCCGACATTCGCGGCCCCGAAGAAGCCGCCGCCTATGTGCTGAAACTGCGTCAAATCCTGCGCTATTTGGGCACCTGCGATGGCAACATGCAAAACGGCAACATGCGTGCCGATGTAAACGTGTCCATCTGCCGTCCGGGCGACTACGAAAAATATCAAGCAACCCAAGACTTTAGCCACTTGGGCACGCGCTGCGAAATCAAAAACATGAACTCGACCCGGTTTATCCAAGCCGCGATTGATGTTGAGGCACGTCGCCAGATCGCGCTGCTTGAAGATGGCAAAGAGGTCGTACAAGAAACACGTCTTTATGATGCGGATAAAAACGAAACGCGCTCTATGCGGTCCAAAGAAGAAGCGCATGACTACCGCTACTTCCCCGATCCTGATTTGCTCCCACTTGAAATTGAACAGGGGTGGGTTGACGATATCGCAGCCTCGCTTCCCGAACTGCCTGACGCGAAAAAGGCGCGGTTTATCGCGGATTTCAGCCTGTCTGACTACGACGCGTCTGTTTTGACCGCCGAGGTCAACAATGCCGCCTATTTCGAACAGGTGGCAGCAGGGCGCGACGGAAAACTGGCCGCTAACTGGGTGATCAACGAATTGTTTGGCCGTTTGAAAAAAGATGATGATAAGTCAGTCGACGACAGCCCGGTCAGTGCCGCGCAGTTGGGCCAGATCATCACATTGATCAAAACCGATGTGATTTCAGGAAAAATCGCCAAAGACGTGTTCGAGATTTGTTACACCACCGGCCGCGATCCAGAAGAGATCGTCGAAACCGAAGGGATGAAGCAGGTCACTGACACTGGCGCGATTGAAGCCGCCGTTGATGAAATCATCGCAGCCAATCCCGCGCAAGTCGAAAAGGCGAAGGCCAACCCGAAATTGGCCGGCTGGTTTGTTGGGCAAGTCATGAAAGCGACAGGCGGCAAGGCCAACCCAGCAGCCGTCAATAAAATTGTTGCAGCCAAGCTGGGATCATAGACGCGTGATCACGGCGTAGGGCACTTGGAAATCTGAACCGTTAGCGCTATTACTTTGGGTCTAAAAAAGGGGTGACGGAATGTCATACGAATATATGGTCGTACCGGCGCCAACGCGCGGGATAAAAGCCAAGGGCGCCCGGACAGCCGAAGAACGGTTTGCGATCGCGCTTGAGACGAAGATGAACAAAATGTCCAACGATGGCTGGGATTATATGCGCACGGACACATTGCCCGCAGAGCAGCGTGAAGGTCTGATGGGCAAAACCACCGTGTATCAAAACATGCTGGTGTTTCGGCGCGCCAAAAAGGCTCAACGCCCAGTCACACCGGCCCCTACGCCTGTTGTCGCAGCCCCTGCCCCGCCCAAGCCTGCGCCGAAGGTCGAACCAGTGAAAGAAGTCGCACCCGTGAAACCCGTATCAGATGACGCAGGTGACGCAGACGCGTAGCTACTTGATATCAATCGCGAGCGCATGAATGCGGCCGATAATATCCGGCCCCAAAGCCGCATGAATAGCACGGTGGCGCGCAATGCGTGACATGTCATCAAACTGTGCTGATGCGATCATAATACGCCAATGGCTTTCGCCCGACCCGTCATCTCCTGCGTGGCCCGCATGCTGCGCACTTTCGTTAATCACTTCCAGAACCGTTGGTGAAAATACAGCCAATGCTGTGCAAATTTCTGCCTGAATTGCCATTATTTTTCTTCTACCCTCTTCAATCTCACGCTGTGGGGTTTAAAGTCTGTTGTCCGAGTCGGAAAGGTGAGACACACCATGAAAAAGAATGATCCCTTTGGTTTTGACATGTCAGTGTCGAGTTCAAAGAAGAAAAACCCACGCGGGCGCAGGGGCCTATCAGGTGCGTCAGAAACGTCGCAGCGCATTTGTAGCCACGAAGGCTGCGAAGAAGAGGCCAAGTTTCGCGCACCCAAATCGCCTGATATTTTGGACGACTATCACTGGTTTTGCCAACAGCACGTGCGCGAATACAATCTAAAGTGGAATTTCTTTGAAACCACGACAGAGGCAGAGCTTGCCGCACAGATGACCAATGACCGTGTATGGGAACGCCCTACAAAGCCCATGAAACGGAGCGTCGAAGAACGTGCTTGGGCGCGTTTAGGCATTGAAGACCCACATCAAGTGCTCGGTGAAAACGCTACGCGCAATCCGGGTCGTGGCGCCCCAACAGGGCGTAAGTTGCCGCCAACTGAGCGCCGTGCGATCGACGTTTTAGAGGCCAAAGATAGCTGGTCAAAACCACAAATTCGCAAAGCCTACAAAGCGCTGATTAAGGTCTTGCACCCCGACATGAATGGCGGTGACCGCAGCCAAGAAGAACAGCTTTCCGAGGTTGTCTGGGCGTGGGATCAAATCAAAGTCAGCAAGCACTTTCGTGATAAGGACTAAAAACAAAAGGGGCCTATGGCCCCTTTTTTACTCGCTAAAACTAAAACGACTTAATGCAGGTGCCTGCGTTTGTGGTAGAGATTCGCCTGAGACAAGGCGCTCAACTGCCCAATTGCAGTACTATCGGTCTTACGCGTAACTTGGCGTAGCC
>NZ_JACXGQ010000002.1 GCF_022096995.1 Yoonia sp. I 8.24
CTCGATTGTTTCTTTTGAATATGGGGTAAATGTGATTGCAACCAGAACGTCATTTTCATCTGCATCGTTCAGCTCATCGATGGCGCTGTTCATATGACGCGGAATTAATTGCAATGAAGGCAAAGCCATACGGCCGACGTAGTGGAAATAATAGGCAAGACCATAACTCGCCCGCACTGCCGTCAGATAGGTGTTGCGCGCGCCTAGCAGCATGTCGACGACACGCTCCATTTGCTCGGCCGACTGGCGCTCCAATGACCGCTGGACCACACTCAGGGAATTGGCTGCCGCATCGGCTTGTGCTGGGCCAATGGTTGACCCTTCTCTTAGGCTGCTGATCCAGTCTGGTACGTCGGTGCTATTGATCGTCGAAACAAGCGCATGCCGGAACGGGTCGCGCAGCTCTTCAAAGCTGGTAAAGCCGAGCCGATTTGCCATGCGCACCAAGGTGTAAGTCGACACCCCAGACTTGCGCGCCGTCTCGCGAATTGGGTCCAATCCGAAGTCCGCAGGGTTGTCCACGATGTATTTTGCAACCACACCAAGACGGGGAGCCAGGTCGGGCAACGTGTCCTTAAGTATTGATAATGTTTTAGATTTCAGTGTGGGATCCATCCCGAATCGCCTTCTTTTCGCTGACTACTTAAAAAACATTAGTTTTTTTGTGCGGAGATTGACAGAATTTGTAATTCGCTCAATCTAGTCTCAACATATTCTTCAACTGATATTGAGTCTCCAAAATGCCTGAGCTTCCTTCCCACGCTTCCGTTGTCGTCATTGGTGGTGGAATTATGGGGTGCTCAACCCTGTATCACCTTGCAAAAATGGGAGTGAGCGACGTCATTCTGCTCGAACGCAACAAGCTGACCAGCGGCACAACGTGGCATTCGGCAGCCCAAGTTCGGGCCCTGCGCCATTCACACAATCTGACGAAAATGATCCAGTATTCTGTGGACCTTTATGCACAGTTAGAAGAGGAAACAGGGCAATCCGTTGGCTGGATCCAAGAAGGGTCTTTGTCTATCGCCACGACCCTAGATCGCCTGACTCACATCAAACGTCAGGAATCACTGGCGAAGGCATTCGGCCTGCAGGTGGATTCCATTTCCGTGGACGAAGCGAAAGAGCGTTGGCCGCTGATGAATGCCGACGATGTGATCGGCGCGGTTTGGTCGCCGGATGATGGCCGTGTGTCGCCATCCGATGTTTGCGCCGCCCTCGTCAAAGCCTCCAAGGGACTTGGTGCGAAGATATTTGAGGACACGGGCGTCACCGGCATCATGACGGAAAACGGCCGCATCGCTGGCGTTGAAACCGACAAGGGCGTTGTGACCTGCGATGCGATCGCGCTTTGTGCTGGGCTGTGGTCTCGGGAAGTTGGGGCGATGGCTGGGGCCGAGGTTCCGGCACTTGCCTGCGAACACTTTTACCTGCTGACCAAGCCAATTGATGGGATTAAAGGCAATATGCCGACGCTGTCAGACCACGACAACCACCTCTATATCCGCGATGACAGCGGCGGGCTGCTGGTCGGGTGTTTTGAACCCATGGGCAAGCCTATCGAGCCGGGTATCCTAAACGCAGACTTCGAATTCGGGCTGTTGGGCGAAGATTGGGATCATTTTGAACCCATGATGATGAATGCTTTGAACCGTTTGCCTGCTCTGGAAACGGCAGAAGTGAAGATGCTGCTGAATGGTCCTGAGAGTTTTACGCCGGACGGGACGTTCATGTTGGGCGAGACGGCTGAGACCAAGGGTCTGTTCCTTGGTTGCGGCATGAACTCTGTCGGTATGGCATCGGGTGGCGGCGCGGGTATGAACCTCGCCCATCAGATCGTGCATGGCCGCACGGCCTATGATCTGGGCGAGGCGGACTCCAAACGCTTTGCGCCTGTTTTCAATGGGCTTGAGCACCTGATGGCGCGCGCGCCTGAAATCCTCGGCACGCATTATGAAATCGCTTATCCGGGGCGCCAATTGGCGACGGCCCGTGATTTGCGCGCCTTGCCGCTGGACAAAGAATACCGCGCCGCCAACGCGCATATGGGGCAATTCTACGGCTTCGAACGCCCCCTTTATTTTGGCAGAACCGCCGAACCCGCGATGACATTCACGCGCCCCGACTGGCACGCCAATGTCGCCGCTGAGGTCGAAGCTGCCACCACGAAGGCGGCGATCTTTGATGCCTCATCCTTCGGTAAGATCGACGTGACCGGACCAGACGCCGAGGCCTTCTTGCTGCACAGCTGTGCAGGCTACATGGCGCGCAAGCCGGGCTCGGTAATCTACTCAGCCGTGCTGAACGAGCACGGCACGTTCCTCTCTGACATCACCGCGCAACGCATTGCCGATGATCACTACCGTCTGTTTGTCGGCACCAATGCGATCAAACGCGATCTGACGCATTTCAAACGGGTCAGCGACGGCTTTGATGTTCAGCTAGAGGACACAACCGAAGCCTACGCCGTGCTTGGCCTCATGGGGCCGGACGCGGCGCGCATTGCGACGGAATGCGGTGCGCCAGAGCTGAACGATCTCGGCTATTTCAAAATCGGCCCCGCCCATATCGCAGGCAAACACGTGCGCGCGGCGCGTTTGTCTTATGTCGGCGAGGCGGGTTGGGAAATCACCTGCAAAGCAGAAAACGCCCCCGCGATTTACGCCGCTTTGACGGACGCGGGCGCTGTCCCTGCCGGTATGTTCGCGCAGACGTCCATGCGGATCGAAAAGGGGTTCTGCGCCATGGGCCACGAGCTCGATTCTGACGTCACGCCGATTGACACAGGCCTCGATTTTGCCACCCGCAAGAAGGGCGGCTTTATCGGCGCCGAGGCGCTGGCCGCCAAACGCGAAACAGATAACGAGGGGCGCGTCGCCTCCTTGAAGATCGACGATAAAAACGCCGTACCGCTGGGTCATGAACCCGTCTATTTTGGCGATACGATTATCGGGCTAACCACGTCGACATCCTTTGGCTATCGTATCGGTTGCCCTGTGGCGCTGGTCCTGCTGGACGCGCCCGTTGCGGACGGCACGGCCGTTGATGTCGACATTGCGGGGCAAAAATTTGCAGCCACAATCGTGCTCGGGCCGCTGTTTGATCCCGATGGCACATTGATGAAACCCTGATCGATGGCTGATCCGTTCATCATGATAGCGCCAAGTGGCGCGCGACGCAGCAAGGCGGATCACCTAGCTATACCGATATCTGTGACAGAGAACATCGAAACCGCCATCGCTTGCCATGCCGCAGGTGCCGACGCCCTGCACTTGCATGTGCGTGACGACGAGGGCTTGCATTCTCTGGACGCGGATAGATACCTTGAAACGCTTGCGGAATTGTCGCGCGTCCTACCGGATATGCCCGTACAAATCACCACCGAGGCGGCGGGCCTGTTTGACGTTGCCGCGCAGCTGAAATGCCTCACCGCTGTGCGCCCCAGTTGGGCGTCTATTTCCGTGCGCGAGATCGACAGATCCCCCGAGCTTGCCGATGCGGTTTACGGCGTTTGCGCTGACAACGGCACCAAGGTGCAACACATCCTTTATGGTGTGGATGACATCGTGCTGCTGGCGCAACGACAAGCCCAAGGCATCATCCGCCCTGAGCAAAGCGACGTCATCTTTGTTTTGGGTCGTTACACGCATGGGCAAACTTCGGCCCCATCAGACCTATCGCCGTTTCTTGACGCGATGCCCGCGCGTGGCAATTGGATGGTTTGCGCCTTCGGGGCGCAAGAACACCCCTGCCTCGTTGAGGCGGCAAAACTGGGCGGCAATCTACGGGTCGGGTTCGAGAACAGCTTGACTGATAGCGAAGGCCAAGCATTCGAAGACAACGCCGCCTCTGTTTCGGCGCTACACGCTCGGCTGAAAGGCACCCCATGATCAAGATCATAGATCCGCTCGATATTGAACTGGCTGTGCCACTGTTGGCGGACTTGCGATCAACGCTCGACGCCACCACGTTCCGCACCCGTCTGAACGCAGCACTTGAGGGTGGCTACCGCGTCTTGGGGGCAGAGCAAAACGGCATTATCATTGGCGTCTTGGGCTTCCGGTTTGTGCATGATATTTGCTGGGGCAAGACCTGCTATATCGATGACCTGAATGTTGCCGCGGATGCGCGCGGCGCAGGGATCGGCGGCTTGCTACTCCAAGCCGCCAAGGATCGCGCCCGTAAAAGCGACTGTGATCATATTCGATTGTGCAGTGGTTTGACGCGCGCCGACGCTCATAGATTCTACGAAGCCCATGACCTGCGGAGCTTCAGCAAACAATTCGTCATTGCCCTGAAGGAAGACTGACATGTCCCATATTTTCCCTCGCCATTGTCATTCGTCGATGCCAACCGCGGTTGACGGCGATGGTTGTTTCCTGATCGATGAAAACGGGAAGCGCTACTTTGACGGGTCCGGTGGCGCGGCTGTGTCCTGCCTTGGCCACAGTAACGAGCGGGTCATACATGCCATCAAGGATCAAGCGGCCGCACTGGCCTACGCTCATACCAGTTTCTTCACGACCCAGCCCGCCGAAGATCTTGCCAACCTCTTGATCGACAACGCTCCGGGCGATTTGGACCGTGTCTATCTGGTGTCGGGTGGGTCCGAAGCTGTGGAAGCAGCCCTGAAACTCGCCCGCCAGTTCCACCTCGAAAATGGAGAGCCAAACCGCAAACACGTTATCGCCCGTCGTCAAAGCTATCACGGCAACACCCTTGGCGCCTTGGCCGCAGGCGGCAATGAGTGGCGCAAACAGCAATTCTCGCCTCTGCTCATAGACGTTAGCCACATTGCACCGTGCTATGAATATGCCGAGCGTCGCGACGACGAGAGCCTTGAGGACTACGGTCTGCGCGTCGCCAACGAACTGGAAGCCGAAATCCTGCGCCTCGGGCCAGAAAACGTAATGGCGTTTCTCGCCGAACCTGTTGTCGGTGCGACTTTGGGCGCAGTTCCACCCGTCGAAGGGTACTTCAAACGCATCCGCGAGATTTGCGATCAATACGGTGTTCTCTTGATCCTCGATGAAGTGATGTGCGGCATGGGGCGCACGGGCCATCTATTTGCATGTGAGGCCGAAGGCATCGCGCCTGACATACTCTGCATCGCTAAAGGCCTTGGTGCTGGCTACCAACCCATCGGCGCAATGCTGTGCACATCTCAAATCTATGACGCCATCGCCAACGGGACGGGCTTTTTTCAACACGGCCATACTTACCTTGCACACCCGATTGCGGCGGCGGTGGGCCGTGCAGTCCTAAGTGAAATATTGGACAACGATTTGGTCTTGCAGGTACGCAAACGTGGCGAGTTTCTGGGTCGAGAGCTAAATCGGGTCTTTGGACAACACCCCCATGTGGGCGACATTCGCGGCCGTGGGCTGTTTTGGGGAATTGAACTTGTCGAGGATCGCGATACCAAAACGCCATTCGATCCCAGTCTCGGTCTCGCCGGAAAGATTAAGAAGGCGGCTTTTGCCGAAGGGCTCGCGTGTTACCCGATGCCGGGAACGCGCGATGGCCGAAGTGGCGATCATGTCATGCTCGCGCCGCCCTTCATTGCATCGGAGGTTGAGCTGGCCGAAGCGATGCAAAGCCTTGATCGAGCCCTTTGCACAACCATCTGACAGGTTCGCGATTTTTTAGACAAGGCATTCAATGTCACGCACATAAGAGAGGCAACCGAAACGGCGTCGCAATGTCTGGTGTGCCGCAACTATAGCTCGGCAAAGGTTGGAGCGGCCCGTGCGAAGTTGTCCAGTTTCTCGGCGTTCTAATCCCGTCGACCCAATCGACGTCTTTTGGAGCGTGAGAGCTGAACTGACGTATCCGGTTGCGGGGGAAAGGCGGATGCAAAACCTCTCCAATGACCGCTTTCAGCATACCAGCGAAGACGACGTTATTTAGCAGTGAAGTTCCGCTTTCCCACGCTTAGTGGTCATTCGAGCGTCATGCAGCATCGGTCGATTTGGGCTCTTCGCGGTCATTAGCCGCTTTGCAGTATCATGCCGGATTTGTCCAGATTGGGTTGTTATGGACGGCCCAAACCGGCCATTGGCCAAGTGCTTGGTCGCTGCGTCGCAGCTTCCCCGAAGCGGACATTGGAGCAGGTGCGCAGCATTTTGACCCGTTCGATGTCGGTAATGCGGGACTTTGCTGCCTGTCATCTAGCCTTTACGAACGTCCGTTGTTTTTCTTTCAATCAGGATGAGACCCGACAGAACAATCAGGATTGCGCCGATAACTGTCAGTATGGTTGGAACCTCTGAGAAGAAAAGAAAGCCAATCATCGCGCTTCCGATCAGTTCCAGATAGACGAGCGGGGCAAGTGTTGAGGCTTCAGCCAGCTGAAATGCCTGTATCGTTAAAAGATGAGCGATGGCCGAAAACAAGCCCAGACCCACAAATAACCAAAGCACATCCAAAGCTGGCATCGCAAAGGTGAACGCGGCTTGGGGGGCAAGCAGAATACTGCCAAGAACCACCTGAAATGCGAGCGTCTTTATGGGATCGCTTTGTTGCGATGCCTGCCGTGTCGCAATTAGGTAAAGCGCAAAGAAAAGCCCTGCGCCAAAGGCCATGATGACGCCAATCTCGATCTCTCCAGACGGTTGCAACACGACAAGCGCGCCAGCGAACCCAATCGCAAGGCTAAGGAGTTTGCGAAGCGTCAAAGTTTCTTCAAGGAAGAAGACAGATAGAACGGTGGCGACGATTGGCCCGACAAAATAAGCGCTTACCGCAAGCGCGATTGGAATCCGTGCAATAGCTAGGAAATAAAGCGTCATTGCCGTTACAAGGAACGCGGTCCGCACCAAATGGGCAAATCGCTGCTTTTCGGGGAAGAACGCGAAGCCATAGCGCCGATAGGCTAAAGGCAGCACGATCATTGCGGCGACGGCATAGCGCGCCCAGCCGATAAACAGCGGCGAATAGCTCGTGCTTAGATACTTTGCGATGCCATCAACAACGGGGACCCCCAGCATCGCCAGAGACATCAAGACGATACCTCGAAAAGTCGTCGTGTTTTTGGGCACGTCTTCAAATCCTTTCGAAGGCATATTTGTTGGAAAATAACTGACGTCGACAGCGTCGACGCTTTCAATCAAGGGAAGCGGGTTTCGGCGGCTTGGTCAAGGTATTGGGAGGTGAGGAAACAACGGGAACCTCAAAATTGAACCCATTGGGTGTGTTTAGGCGGATTTATCGTTTCGGGACTCTAGCAGCTCAACCTCGACAAAGGCACATTCAAAGTCGTTGCCATTGATAACATCGTGTTCAACACCAATTTCGCGAAAGTAGGGCACCCCATTTTGCATCTGCGCTGTCACGCGTTCGCCTTGGCCCAAGTCGATCTCAAGAACACCGTCAAATAGGGGAATGACAACATAGTCGTATTCATGACAATGCCAGCCGGTATTGTCGCCACGCATTTTAAAGCGCCATTCCGTGACCCGGACGCGTTCATTTTCAATCGTCACGGTTGGTATCGCTGAACCATTGTCTGTGCACATAAGCGTTTTTCCTACTGGATTTTAGCAAGACCAGATCGCAGTTCACCCTGCAGGCATAGGGCCAGATTTGTCACACCGTCAGTCCACTTCGGCCTCATATAGCTGCCATTCGTAAGGAATGCAGCACAGGTCAAAATGGGTTAATTCTGATGAAAAACTCTCATACAGCACATTGAGGCCAAATTTGGCAGAACAAAATTCCAGATTGCAAGAATTTAAACGGCTTCACAGCGTGTAAAAACCTCATTGGAGAACAGGCTCCTACATTTTCGAAATTTGTAGATGCAGCAAAGAGTTTTTCAACAAAATTGGCTCGCAGGAGCCATTCGCCGCGCTTGCATCGTGACAATCGCGCAAAACTGACGATCGATGTCGGCTCTGCGGACAAAGGCGACTTGGAAGATTTTGCAGCCAATGACTGCTTTCTTGAGGCTACAACTCTTGCGAAAAGCACCGGGTCCGGTAAGGAGCCGTTAGCTGAGATGCGCGAAAACAGTTTTGTACGACAGAGCAAGTCGACATTGGCCTAAATCCACTGCACCAAGCGAGAGCATAGGGCGAAGGCCTGGGGCCGTACAGTACAGCGTCGTAACGCAGATTTCTGAAGGGCTGCGGTTTGGAGGCGCGAGAGTTCAACGAATGATCGAAAAACGGGATGCGTGCCTGTCGAAAACATAGGGCGAAGCGGTTTCTATGCAGGAGCGAGCGGCGATTTTAAAGTGTGGCGGCGGCGCGGCTGGCTTGGTCATAGTGGCCAGACAAGGCGCGAAGCATTCGGGCCAGTTCACGCAGTTCTGCGCCGCTCATTTCTGCGGGCGATAGACCGTTCAGCAGGCATTGCCGCCTCACGTCGCGATAAGCTTCGCACAGGGCGATGCCTTCGGGTGATGTACGATAAAATACTTCTTTGCCTCTTTTTTCCGAAACCAACAATTCAGCCTTTAGCAATTTGCGCAGGGCATAATTCACCGTATGGCTGTCTTCGATGTTCAGCAGAAAACTTATGTCAGAGAGCCGCTTGTCCTTATCCCGGTGGTTGACGTTATGCAGGATCAGAATTTCGAGAGGACTCAGGTCGGGCTGGCCCGCAGCAGCCATGCAGCGTGTGACCCATCGCGAGAAGGCATTAAACCCAACGATCAGCCCGAATTCGAGCTCTGATAGCTCCCAGCCGTCGCCTTGGGCGAGGTGGCGGGATGAGACGATTCGGCGGTCAGCGGGGGGGATGTCGGTCATTTATGGCTCTCTTTATGCTCAATTCGCTGATAATTTCCGCATATGATGTCAATATTTCCCCAGTATATCAACAGGCGGGACTGAATTTGGCGATCAAACTTATAAAACGTTGACGAAATGTAAGCATAGTGCAAGCCTGTTTTCATCCAACAAAGTAGGGAGAGCAAAATGCTCATTTCACGAATTCTTGGCGGGACTGCCGCCGCTCTAGCAAGTCTGGCGATCAGTGCGCAGGCCGAAACTTGGGACATGCCGACACCTTACCCGGACGCGACCTTTCACACCGTCAATATCACCGAATTTGCCGCTGACGTGGCTGCGGCCACAGATGGCGCTCTCGAAATCAACGTCCATTCTGCGGCGTCGCTCTTTAAACACCCCGAAATCAGCAGGGCTGTACGCAGCGGCCAGGTGCCCATTGGCGAATTTTTCCTGTCGCTTCTAGCCAATGAAGATCCGGCCTTTGGCGCGGATTCGCTGCCTTTCCTTGCCACCAACTACGAAGATGCAGAACGGCTTTGGGCCGCCCAGAAAGACGTAATTTCCGAGCTTTTGGACGAGCAGGGCATGATGGTTCTCTATTCGGTGCCATGGCCGCCACAGGGGCTTTATACCACCGGCGAAATCAATTCGGTCGAAGACCTCGCGGGGCTGAAGTTCCGCACCTATAACGCCACCCTCGAAGAATTCGCCAACCTTGCAGGTGCCGCTCCCACACAGGTCGAAAATCCGGATATTCCGCAGGCCTTCAGCACCGGACGTGTCGAGGCGATGATCACCTCGTCCTCGACGGGCGTGAATTCCAAGGCCTGGGACTTTCTGACCCATTACACCGACATTCAGGCCTGGATTCCCAAGAACGTCGTCGTGGTGAACACCCGTTCTTTCCGCCGTCTGGACGAGGCCACTCAGGCCGCTGTTCTTGATGCCGCAGCAGCAGCAGAGGCCCGCGGCTGGGAGATGAGCCGTGCCGAAACCGAAGCACAAACTGCGGTTTTGGCTGAAAACGGCATCATTGTCGTCGAGCCATCAGAAGAGCTGATGACAGAGCTGCGCGAGATTGGTGTGCAAATGCTGGAAAACTGGAGCGCCGAAGCAGGCGACGCCGGTGCGGCATTGCTGAACGCCTACGGCCAATAACCTAACTGGCCGGGTGCACCACAGCGCCCTGCCTACCCCCATCAGCCATAAAGGAAGCGATCATGCGGCGAGCTTTAGACAGTCTTTATCGTATATCTGGCGGGTTGGCTGCAGCCTTCATTGTGGCTATCGTCGCGGTCGTTTTTGTGCAGGTCTGCCTTAACATTGCAGACAAGATCGCCGCTGCCATTACCGGAACCGGCCTAGGGCTGACGATCCCGTCCTATGCGGATTTCACAGGATTCTTTCTAGCTGCATCGACCTTTCTTGCGCTTGCCTATGCACTTCGGGAAGGCGGGCACATCCGCGTTACGCTCTTGCTGAGCCGCCTGCCGGCGCGCGCGCAGCGCGGCTTTGAAATTGTCACCGTCGCGATCGCCTTGGCGATGAGCGCCTATGCAAGCTGGTTCGTCTTCCAGCTTGTCTATGAATCTTTTGAATATGGTGATCGGTCGTCCGGCATGGTCTCCGTTCCGCTTTGGTTGCCGCAACTGCCCGTCGCGTTTGGCCTTACTATTCTCACCATTGCTTTGCTTGACGAACTTGTCGGCCTTTTGCGCGGTCGTCCTGCGTCTTGGGACGGCAAGGGCGAAAACCTGCTAAGCGAATAGGAGCCCAAACTATGTCTGTTGCCGTCCTTTCTGTCATTCTGATTGTCCTTCTTTTTGCCTTCCTCGGCGCGGGGCTTTGGGTTGCTCTTTCGCTGTTGGGTGTTGGCATTGCAGCCATGGCTTTGTTCAGCAACGCGCCGCTGGGTCTTGTTATGGCGACGACCATGTGGGGCCATTCGAATTCCTGGGCCTTGGCCGCGTTGCCGCTGTTTATCTGGATGGGAGAAATACTGTTTCGGTCCCGCCTGAGCGACGACATGTTTACAGGCCTTTCACCGTGGATGAACCGCCTGCCGGGGCAGCTTTTGCACGTCAATGTCTTTGCCTGCGGGATCTTTGCTGCGGTATCCGGATCGTCGGCGGCAACGGCCGCCACCATTGGCAAGCTTTCTATTCCCGAACTGTCGCGACGGGGCTATCCTGAAAAGATGGTGATCGGGACGCTGGCCGGATCGGCGACGCTGGGGCTATTGATCCCGCCATCAATCATCCTGATCGTTTATGGCGTGGCGACCGAGCAATCCATCGCGCGGTTGTTTGTTGCCGGCGTCCTGCCCGGGCTGCTGCTGGTGACCTTGTTCGTAGGCTATGTCGCGATATGGGCCACGTTGAACCGTGAAACCCTTCCCATGGAAGACATCTCGGCCAGCTTTCGCGAAAAGCTGCGCCGCTCCCGTCGTTTGCTACCGGTTATGATGCTGATCGGCGGGGTGATCGGCTCGATTTATGCTGGCATCGCCTCGCCAACGGATGCTGCTGCTGTCGGGGTCGTGCTGGCGCTGATCCTGTCATGGAGTTCCGGCACGCTAAGCCGCGCGAGTTTTGGTGAGGGGTTGATGGGCGCAACTGTGACCTCTTGCATGATCGGTTTCATCCTTGCGGGGGCGTCTTTCCTGACCGTTGCTATGGGCTTTACCGGCATCCCGCGTATCCTTGCCGAATGGATAGGTGGGCTTGGTCTGTCGACATTTACCCTGCTGGCTGCGCTAACAGTGTTCTTCGTGATCCTTGGCTGTTTTCTTGACGGAATTTCGGTCGTGGTGCTGACGGCCTCGGTCATCATGCCGATGGTGCAACAGGCCGGAATTGATCCGCTGTGGTTTGGCATCTATCTGGTGATCGTTGTTGAGATGAGCCAGATCACCCCACCGGTTGGTTTCAACCTCTTTGTGCTACAATCCCTGACCGGGCGCGATATTCTGACGATCGCCTATGCGGCACTTCCTTTCTTCTTTTTGATGGTCGTCGCGTTGGCTCTAATCGTGATCTTCCCATCCATCGTGACTTACCTGCCGGAGCAGATGTGACTCAATCCTCTCATGCATTTCCCATGATCCGCACCGGAGGTGTGGACGGTCTTCTTGTCAGCTTTGGCGACAGGCTCAGCGAACCTGCCAACCGCGCAGCATTGGCTTTTCGTGCCGCGATCGAGGCCGAAGGTTGGGACGGTGTCGAGGAAACATCCTCGACGCTCGTGTCTTGTTTCGTTCGCTTTGATCCTTTGCATCTGCCGCACGATGTGCTGCAATCCAAGGTCAATACTCTTTTGAAACACCGCAACTGGTTTGATGCCGCCTTGCCCGAAGGGCGGCGTTTTTGGAGCATTCCGACCGTTTATGGCAGCGATCTGGCCCCGCAATTGGCACAGGCCGCGATGGCAGCGGGAATGAGCGAAGCCGAGGCGGAGACCTCTCTTTCAAACGCACGCGTGCGTGTCCAAGCGCTCGGGTTTTCTCCCGGTCAGCCCTATCTGGGTGAATTGCCCGAGGCCTGGGATATTCCTCGCCAAAGCCAATTGACTGACCGCGTCCCGAAAGGCGCGCTGGTTGTGGCGATCCGGCAATTTGTATTGTTTGGCGTGTCTGCGCCGACCGGCTGGCAGCACGTCGGCCAGACGGCTATCAACCTGTTCCAACCCGATGCCGACGATCCGATCCTTTTGCGGCCCGGTGACGAAGTGCAATTCACCGCGACGGATGCAGGGTCGTTAAACAACATGCGCGGCGATCCCAACGGCGGTGCAACCTACGAGACACTCAAATGAGCGCACAACTGACGATCTTACGCGCCGGTCCTAGCATGACATTGCAGGACATGGGGCGCCCCGGCCATCTGGCGCTTGGCCTGTCGTGTGGCGGGGCATCGGACAGGCTGGCGCTGGCCGAGGGCGCGGCGTTGCTTGGTCAGCCTACTGATACGCTTGCGCTGGAAATGGCGGCACTAGGTGGGGAATTTCAGGCGAGCGAAGACACTCGCATCGCTCTCACTGGCGCGCCCATGCGCGTCACCATCGACGGTGAAACGGTGGTGTGGAACGCCTCGCACAGGCTGCCAGCCGGTGCGCGTTTGACCATCGGCGCGGCCACGGCGGGGTGCTACGGCTATTTGCATGTTGGCGGCGGGTTTGCGCCTGATCCTTTCTTGGGGGCGGGTTCCGCGCATCTCTCTGCCGGAATTGGCGCTTTATTGCAGGATGGCGAAGCTCTGGCTATTGGCACCGATAAAGGGCGCGAAACAAACAGGGTGATCGACATCGAAGACCGTTTTCAAGGTGGTGAGGTTCGCCTTACCCCCAGTTTTCAAACCCACCTTTTCGGCAAGGCTGAATTGGGTCGCCTGCAATCAGAACCCCTGCACCGCGCGGCGCGGGCAAACAGGATGGGTGTGGCGTTGATCCCCGATGGCGGTGGGTATCATATCGAAGGCGGACGCAACGTGGTGTCAGAAATCGTGCTGCCCGGCGACATTCAGGTCACGGGCGATGGCACGCCCTTTGTGCTGATGGTCGAATGCCAGACAACTGGCGGCTACCCTCGGATCGGAACGGTTTTACCCTGCGATCTGCCACGCGTGGCGCAGGCGCCAGCGGGGGCAGAACTGCGGTTTCGTTTTGTAGATCTGGAAGAGGCAGTAGAGCTGGAACACGCTGATGCTCAACGACGCGCAGAGCTGGGCAAGCACTGCCGCCCGTTGATCCGTGATCCGCACCTTATGCGTGATCTGCTGTCGTACAATCTGATTGGCGGAATGGTCGCCGGAAACGAAGACATTGAGGGAATATAGAATGACACAAATGGTCGATTTAAACGCCGATATGGGCGAAAGCTATGGTGCGTGGAAAATGGGCGATGACGGAGCCCTTCTGGATATCGTGACCTCTGCCAATGTCGCCTGCGGGTTTCATGCGGGAGATTGGGACGTGATGGCCACGACAATGAAAATGGCGGCTGAAAAAGGCGTCGGCATCGGCGCGCATCCGGGCTTTCCTGATCTGCACGGCTTCGGGCGGCAACGGATGAACATTGCCTCTGACTCCCTACAAAATCTGGTACGGTATCAATTAGGTGCAGCGCAGGCCATGGCGAAATCTGCAGGCGGCACAGTGCGCCACCTAAAGCTTCATGGCGCGCTGGCGAATATGTCATCCGAGGATGAGGCGATGGCCAAGGCCTGTTATGAAGCCGCGCTTGATGTCGCGCCGGACATTATCATCATGGTTCTGGCCGGCACGGCCCAGCACCGGGCCGCATCTGCCTTGGGCTGCAAAGTTGCCTGCGAAATTTTCGCGGATCGGGCATATAACGACGACGCAACCTTGGTTGATCGCGCGCTACCCGGTGCCGTGATCCATGACCCGGACGAGGCAGGCCTCCGCATGGCCGAAATGGTCCGCGAAGGCGCCATAATCACCCAAAGCGGCAAACGCATCGAAACGCGCATAGATACGATCTGTCTTCACGGTGACACCCCAACAGCGGTCCGCATTGCATCCGAGGTTCGCCGTGCATTGCAAGAGAGTGGCGTCACCCTTGCGCAGTTCGATGGGCAACCCGTTTAGGCTAGTGGTATCTCTCTCGCAGTCGACCCCAGCAGTGCCAAAAGACTGAGCGGTCTCGAGCAGGACGGCTGAGATTTCTTTCACCTCACTTTAAAGAGGCTGGAATTCCGGTGGGGCGACCGTAAAGGTTTTGCCCAATCTAAAGGCGAAGGGTTAGACCTGCCAACAGTTATTCTGCAAAATGCACTTTCCAAACAGCGAAGGTCATCAAAGCCGACATTTGTTGATGCAACAGCTTCGGTCAAAATTGGGCTCGTTCCTGCCATTCGCTGTTGTTGAAAGTGTCACGTGCTGCCGAACGGCGGCTTTCTCACATGATGCAACGAAGCTTCGCATACGCGGCGAATGTCCGGTTTCCGCCCATGATGCCAGTTGTTGCGCCGCCGCGATCTTGGAGAACCACGCTACCGCAGATGCTCGGAAAACATTCCGATTTCAGTTTCATCTGGTCGAACGCGACTGGCGTCGAAGAGAGTTTTCACTTTCGAAAAAAATGGCCCGCAATCAATGCGTTACATTCACATTACTAAATCGGCTCAGTCAACAGGTTCAGAGAATCCCGCTGGGGGAGAACGCTTTTACGCCTGCTGACGCGGAGCTTGGTAAAGTACGTAACCTTCATACCCCCCCAATAACGGAAGAATCCCGTGGTACCACGCCACACGACAACCCTGATTGTGCAAGGGTTTTTATCGTCGACAGAGCTCTATCGAAGGCACCCGCTTTGGCACGAATCTGATCGTGAAGCGCTTTTGGTCCGTCAAAGCTGACAGAGGTGTGTTGAACCGCACCTGTATTCATAGCATCCAATACGGTTTGAACTCGCGATCCGTTTGTGATCATGGACACTCGGTAACCCTGATCTGACAGACCATTCGCCAATTCGAGAAAGCCGGAGGCAAGCGTCGGTTCTCCTCCAGACAAGCAAACGCGACGATAACCCGAAGCAAATAAGCTTGCAGTCCATGCCAGCACATCCGGTATTTTCAGGCTCTCTTTCTGGTGTGGCCCGGATGACGAATAACAATGCAAGCATCGGTAATTACAGAACCGGGAGATATGAATTTGCACCACTGGTGTTTGACTAAGCATAGCCGCCATCGTTATCTACAATGAGTGTTTCGAGCGAAGACGCAGCCTGTCGGGTCGGACTATGCCTTCCGGAAAGATCTCTCCCCCGAGCCAGTCGCCTAGCCGATTGTCGAGAAGGCTTGATAAATCGAGATCTTGCACTGAACCGCTCCAAAGATGGTCGATACATATGCCAGTTTCGCAAACCTTTACCCCAATTGTGTCAAATGGTGTGTCCAGTAGGGCGTCGCGCAAAGGCTCGATTTGGTCAGAAGTAAGGGGCTTAGAGTCCGAACGATTTGTCAATGAAGGGCTTGCCCTGGCATTAAGTAAATATTACATGCTGCGAGCTGAAAATGATGCCGATTTCCAAGATGGCGCTGTTAAGAACATTTGGAGGATCGCCCGCAGATTAACTTCATGCATTTCACCTAGGGAAAGGAACGTTGGCGATGCTTCTGTAGAAAATCTGGATGTTTTGATTGTTGGTCGTATAGGAACAAAAGTTTCTATTGCTACTAACATCATTCAGTGTGCTGTCGTCCAAAAATTCCGTCTTTTTTCGCGTAGAGATGTTTCTTCTGAGAAAGTTGTTGATGATAAATTGCTTGAAGACGCTATTGTTTGCGTAATTTCCAACACCAACTTTCTTGAGGTCTTCAATGAAAGATTTGGATTCAATTATTGTTTTGAAGGGCCTGTTGTAGAACAGGTTATTTGTTCTGAATTAATCTTTCGATATTTGATAGTTGGTTGCCAAATTTTGAAGAGCGAGGACTTTTGGTACCCTTCTAAACAACAAGATATCGAGACACTTTTTAGACCGAGTAGTAGATCTACATACTATGATAGCTGGAGATATCCTAAGTTAAAGGAGCTTTCGGAAAAGGTACTTACTGAGAAGTAGAGAGCCGATGACTGGCGGCATGGTAATCCCCCCATTAAAAATGGGGGGATTACCATGTCCCAGTTGGATTTAGCAGGTGCAATCGCAGCCCAACTTAACAAATTCGGGCCAGACCCGGCTAGTAAGACCTTGGCCTTCGAAAATAAGGATCGACACCTGCAAAGGTTACATCATCAAACGCCATCTCCAAAACAGCACGCTCAGACGTTGTGAATTCTGCGTCGGCTTCGGTCACGGTGCGTTGCCCTATGGAATTTTGTTGTAATGAGGCGATTTTTGCAGTCAACTCCGATGCGCCCAAGCGAGCGAGGGGCTCACTCAATCGCCGCGCGAATTCTTCAGCATCAGAAAGCGCTTGTCGTGCTTGTCGTGTTGGAAGGTTTGAAAAACGTAATGTCCAATCGTCAGCTTCGTACTCCAACATGCAAGAATCAAACTCACGCAAGCTGTTAAAGTCAGTACATCGTGTCGCTATCACTTCAGAAATTGCCGCAGGACTATACGACCTTCTTCTCCAAGCAGAACATTCTTGAGTTTGGTCATTTGCATCGTTCGTCTGGGCACCAGGCAAAAACCGCTCAATGTAGATCATATCTTGATAGTTGTCAGGAACGTATGTCCGGATAGCTTCTTTATAAAAAGGGTTTTGAGCTGCTGGCGTAGGGTTGCGAAATCGGGACAAATCAAGTTGGCTTCCTGAACCTCGCGACAACCACCTGTAAAGCGTTGCATAAAAATCGAGGTCGTTATGTATACGCCACCCATTTCTTGTGCCTGAAATGTCTAAATCCATTTGAACTCTTTCGAGGCGATTGGCGACGGATTCCAAAATTTGACGGGCACCCGCAGGGTCACTTTCTTCAATAGAAACGGCTCTTGCCGCACCAAGGTTCGCCAGCCGCAGTTCATTGCGAACAGGAAAGTAGGAGTACATAGACGCGCTTCCACCTGCAGCATCGTTCATACCATCCGAAATAATTTTATTGAACTCTCGAATTTCGTTTTCCAAGAGGGTAATTCTCGCGGAAAGGGCGTCCCCTCCTAAAATTCCGGTACAATAAGCCTGACGAAGGTCAAACATAGGATCTAATACTAATGCGCGGTAAAGCCCTTCTCTGTTCGCGGCGGCACAGTCTAGCCACTTGAATACTTCAGTTTCAGCATCATCCTGATTGGCCATCAGCACCCAGATTTCAACTTGTAAGTCTGAGTCCCGCTCATCTGATCCAAGACTCCACGGTCGGACTGCGCAAAGAAGCTCTGCCATATCGACAGTTTCTGAATCCAACCGGAGAGCCACTTCAGACAAAACTTTGATCCGTTCATCCTCATCCAGTCCATCAATAGCTTGATGCACGGGAATATTGCGATTTTCCAATAGATCGCCAAGAGTAAGCCCATGGGCAGCGGACGAAAAACTGGCAAATAAAAATGAAACCACAGCGATTTTAAGTATCATTGGTTTGCTCCGATCTCAGCAGCTTGTCTAGTTAGGTCAGGATTGTTTGGAGCAGCATCGACGGTAGTGACCGTTGGCGCATCGACCTCTTCGGCTAGACGACCACAATAGTCAAAAAGTGAAACTCTCATCGGACGGATCGTCGCAACCAAGTCATCACCAATCAAATCCAGCTCAGTTCGAATGATTGGATCCCCGAGCGCAGTCTGCAGTTGAAATCCTACCCCACGAGAAACTGTTATCGGCGTGGTATCAGACCCATCGGTCCATTTTACTCCTTCAAATACACCATTTTCATTCAATTCTTCGCTCCACTTAATCCAATGGATTCCTCCATCGGGGCATTCAACACGCATTTTTAGCAACGCCAAACCTGTGGTGATCCTTGCTTCAAGAATGCCTTGATATGCATCATGGCGTGCCTTCAGTATCGGAAACTCCTGTTCAATTTTTAAAGATTCAGCAGTTCGCCTATAGCGATCTTGCACTTCATCAAGTCCGTAAACATTAGTTGCATACGCTCCACCAAGAATGAGGAAGAACAGTAAGAACGCAGCACCAGTAATCTGTACCGGCAGTTCAAAACTGCCAATTTTTAGGTTCCCTGCTCCAGTAGCATCAAACGGAATAAGCGATGTAATGAGAGAAGTTATCCCTGCCAAGAGAAGAAGGAGTCCAAACCAATAGAAGACAGTGTAACTCGCCAAGTGTAGTGCTAGGTCTCCATCGCTGCGGACCCAGAACGGCAACAAAGGAGCCAGCATTACCGTTCCACCGACTAAGATCAATATCGAACCAACAAGGATGCCAGCCCGGCTCATGATATGTCCTGGAGGGGATGGAATGGGATCAGGGATATCATTCATTAGGAAACGCCCTCAGTGCCAATGACCTCTTTCAACTTTGCCTCGAAACGTCTTCCTACTTCGGAAAACCCCTTTGAGGTGCCGTGAATTTCATCGTTCCAATCGGTGACTCTTGGCATAGCACCCCTACAATCGACCACGTGAATGTTTTTTTGCCCCGGTGTATCTCTCAATCCTTCAAGCATACTGTAAAGTCGGTCAATCAATACGATAATGATTTTTCTACGTTGCTGGGGATCCGCTATAGCTTTTTGCTGAAAGGCTCGGCCAAGCCATTGGTCGCGCTTCGCGTAAACGGGGTTACGGATGTCCTCCGGTCCTGCAGGGTAAGGAAACGCATAGTCGTATCCGTGGATTAGAATAGGCAGTCGCTCTAGACCCGGCTCAGAGTGCACGGTCTCGATTACCTTTCTATACTTACTCTCGAGCGCCTCAATACGTTCGTGCAATGCCTCTTTGTCTATATGGCCTTCGATGTCATCGCGATCGCCGTTATATGGCCTTAGCAGGCTAGCCAACATGGAGTCACCACTCACTGGGTCTTCACCTAACACGTCGTTTCCAGCACCTGAAAACAAAAAGGCTCTTACCTGTTTTCGGTGTTTTCGCAAGCCTAGCAAGAATTCAAAACCACGAGGTTTGATCGGACCAGATGTCATTTCTTCCAAGGTCGCTCCGGCTGAGCCGAGCGACCAAATGTTATAGTTTGGTAACAGTTTGTCTATTGTTTCTTCGATCAAGATCGGAAATTGAAACCAACTATCCCCTTCGGATACAACCACTGCACGCTCTGGATGTGACTTTGCAACGCTGAAGAAAAGAGACCGCCTCCTAAATCTCGCAAGGCCATTTCCAATTGACATGGCGCTCTCTAGCTCTTCATCGGCCGCTGTCATTTCCACAGTGAGAGGATTTACGTTCACTTCAAAGTCTAGGGCTCCATTGACAGATATTAATTCTACATATGGAGCTATCTCCGCGTCGGAAGTTTGTGGATTCCGGATCATCTCAAGGAAGCGGTCATAAGAAATTTTCTCAGTCATAAAATAACTCCAAATATCGCAAATAAAATCAAGTGTAGCAGTAGTGTCATTTCGCGTCTAAGTTTAAATTTATGGGACGAACAATGTCTATTCCTGAGCTTAAACGAATGGCAGGTGCAGCAGAGCGCCTCGACAGCCACCTTGGTCGCATACGAACGACTGAGAGCTCAATCATGGCAGTAGCTCGTCGGATAAGCGGCGAACCGACACGCTATGGGTCTGTTCAAACAGCTTCGTATCGCCCTAGAGACTTGGTTTTTGAACGACTTATTGGGCCGACAGATGACATCTTGTCGATTGAGTTTTTGGAGCAAGGACTTTTAGCAAAGCGCGCTGTTGGAAGGATTTGGAATGGTGCAGACGACTATGCAACTGGGTTTCATGTTGGCTTGGGTATAGTCATGACAGCTGCACACGCTTTGCCATCAGATGTGACTGCAAGTGATCGTGTCTTCCAGCTTGATGCCGAAGAGCACACGTTGGGGCCTTCTTCAAAGATTAGGGACTACGCGTTCGTACCCCAACGATTTTTTTATGTTAACAATGAGTACGACTTAGCACTATGCGCGGTGGAAGATTTCACCGGCACAGCGCCAGATATCAATAGTTTTGGGTGGCATGTTTTATCCCAAAAGGATGAGGTGATTGATCCAGGTCATCCCGTGAGTGTTATTCACCATCCAGACGGTCGAGCGAAATCGGTGACAGTCCACAATAGTCACTTCATTCAAGTCAGCGAAACAAAGAAACTCGAACGTTTTTGTTGGTACACTGGCGACACAGAGCGCGGCAGCTCCGGTGCACCAGTTTTTGATCCGCGTTGGCAAGTTGTAGCGCTACATCACTCGGGCGTCCCAGCACGAAGTCTTGATGGCTTCATTCTTGGCTCAAATGGATCGCCGGTTTTGGTGCGTGGTCAACCAACAAAAGTGATTTCCGACTTAATTGACTTAGATGGGGTCGCTTTCGAAGCCAATGAAGGAATTAGAGCATCGCGGATTGCTCGGCACCTATCTGGCGTGGAGATGGCTAACCAGCAATCACAAAGTCTCTTAGAAAAACTACTCGCGCTGTGGTCGCAACCAGGTGCGCAGCGTATCGCTCAATCTGCTGCCGAGTCTGGTGCGAGAATCGCCTGATTCCTTTCGACGAACCATACTCATGTACCCGCGCGCGGGGCAGGCACTGTCATGAAAGAAGAGGAAGAAGAACTACCGCCTCTCGCGGCCACATAGGCTTCCCTTGATCACATCGATCTCGCCCTGAAGATGCGATCCACTGTATGCGATTGATGTTTCATGGCGGGCATAACGTCCTTTTGACGATGGTGTCCCCCGAAGCCGAGCCATTCGAACATGCGGAGGAGCGGCGGGTCATGTACGTCGCAATGACGCGGGCACGTAAAACGCTGACCATAATGGGCTCAGCGGCAAAGCCATCTGTCTTTGTCGAAGAGCTTATGGAAGACGCTGAATACGGCTTGCTGACGACGGATATCGAAACGGCGAAAGTTCAGACTTGCGGCGAATGTCAGGGACATCTTCAGCCAATCCCCAAGCGCGAGGGTAGCACATTCTATCGGTGTGAGCACGTTCAGCTTTGTGGGAATATGATGCCATGTTGTCCTGGTTGCGGCGTCGGCTTTCCGGTGCGGAGCAAAGGAAAGGTTTGCGCGCATCTCAAAAATGGGGGAGCGATATATCAGGCGTTTGCCCGTCACGGGAATGACCTCGCGATTCAGGCTGATGTTGTCATGACCCGTTATCGGACGTCCGATGCTACACTATTCTGGCTGACAATCATCCTTTGCGCTTCCTACAAAAAAGGGCAAGCTAGAGAGAGTTAGAGATACTTTTTTGAGAGAATGTATGGAATGTTGCTTCCAGAATTTCCGCCCCACATGTTTGAGCGTCTGCCAGATGAAACTTTCCACTATGGTGATTTTCCTGATCTAAGCGCAGGTGTCGGATATTTCCAAGATCTCATGGGCATGGAAAACTGGAAAGAACGCCGCGAAGCTGCCGCGTGGCGGTTCTATCGTTCGTTGGTCGGTGAGCAAGAAGATCCGAGCAGCGAAGGCAGGTTCTACGGCCTTAAAGACCTATTCGGCTGGTACTTGTTTCTCGGTGAGTCTTTCACTGACCACCCTCAAAATTATGAAGTCTTCTATGGCTGCCGTGTAGTACCTGTATTTGCCGCGATAGGACGGAATCTAGCACTCGTCTCTCAAATCGAAGGCTTCGAAGAGCGTGCTCGGGACTTGATCGGACCTGGCAGGTCTCAACCCAATGGGGGCCTCTTTGAGATGTTAGTTGCACTGGCCTATGCCCGCGACGGTGCGAAAGTTGCCTTTAAACCTGAAGAGCCCGGGCGTGCGAAGGCCTATGACTTGGACGTTGAAGTAGATGGGACGTCCTGGGCTGTTGAATGCAAACGACTCGAAGGCGGTGACTATGTCGAAAGCGAACGTGCGCGAAAAAGAGAGCTTTGGAGTCCCGCCGCTCGGCTCATTGTACCCTCAGGACGTAGCATATATGCAAACGTCGATTTTTCGGTCGAACTCGGCGATGTCCCTGATGACTACCTGTTCCAGAACGTAGTTGAGTTCCTGCGCTCTGGTAAAGATTCAAGTCGATGGTCCGATGACTACGCTTCGGGTGTCATCGGGGATCTTGATCTAGAACCCTTGCAGACGGCCCTCGAAGATGGCTACCTCCTCTACCCTGGCCCAATATACAACAAGCTGTTGACCGGCACTTATATTCGCTACGATGAGCTGAACACACTCCAGAAAGTAAAATACGCTGAGAATCCTCACTTCATCGACGAGGTTGACCAAGCTATAGTTCTACGTACTCGAAGTCTGTCTGAAGGTGCTATCGAGAAGAAGGCCCGCGACTTCAAACGCAAGCTTGTTGAAGCAAGCCGGCAATTGCCAGTTGATCGCCCAGGTGTCATACACATTGGCTTAGAGGCTCTGGGCGACGACCTTATTGAACATCGCCGCTACGAAAAGATCATGAATACGATCAATGACTTCGATCCTAAAGGGAAGCCTTTGTCATTTATCTACTGGCACTACTTCGCCCCAGAAGCTTCGCCAGAGGCAACTTGGGCGTTTGACGAGACTTGTCAATGGCGAGGCATCAGGAGCGACAAGCGGCCTCTTTCACTAACAAGCCTCATTATACCTCAGCAATCAGAAGGTCGAGACGGCGCGCACTGGGACGGCGTTCCAAACGAGACCTTTCGAGCCCCATGAGAGGCGAGCTTGCCGCCTACTAGTTGCTCGAGACGAAACAGAACAAGAGGAATGCGTTAAGTTGGCAATAAGAAAGAGAAAGGCTTCATCGTTGCCCAAAATGATGACCGAAGAGCTCTTAAGAGAAATCGCAGACAAGTATCTTCTACCATTGTTCTCTGGTGCGTCGGTGGATGACATTTCTGATAGTTCAAGCTCATCTGAAGCGACCGTAGCTTATCTCGATCCCCAAACGATCGGGTTCAAGGTAAACAAGTCTGATACCTATCGGTTGAAATTTCGGCGAGATCAGCCTTTCGCGCAAAAGCAAGACCCGGCAAGGGAACTGAGGGTCGTGGAAGCCTTTACCAGTATTCTTGCCGCAATGAACGACGAACTGAAGGGCAAATTAAGAAACGATCTACTTTCGACATTTCAAAGAAGGGTCGTTGCAAGAGCAGTCTCCGATCTTGCCCACGAACAGCAGGTACTTATTCTGCTTGATCAAATGGCAAGTTGGGCAGAGCGCCTCTATGAAGGAGTTCCTGTTACGAGCGCGGTTGGTTTTGACCCCATCGGACCAAATGGTACGGGGGAGAAGTTTGGGGCTTTCGGATCGCATGACTTTGGGGCAGTTCTGTCAAACGGGTACAACAGCTTACTGGCTTTCGACGCGGGATTAGGGTTTATTGACCATCTTGTCTTGCAGTCTGGCGGGTTTTCCGCACGTGCGAGTCCTTGGATGCAAGCACCAATCGCTTGTTGGACTGCTGGCGAGGGTCGGGTCGGAATTGCCCTAAATACGCAGGGAGAAATTCTAGTTTTTCGCGATGGTCAACTACTTTTTGCGAGAAGAAATGGAAGCTGGCACTTCCTGACGCACAGTCCAATTTTGGGGCAAATGGTTGTTCCCCGCGACCCAATAATTCGTGGGGCTGTCTACGAGTCTGCACTTGATGCATCCTTCGAAAGAAGGGGCGCATGTATTGGCATCGTAGGCTCTAGCCAAAGCGAAAAATGGCAATCTTTGGTTTCATCAGCAGACAGAATTAGCCTCAAGAGCTCCGAGAGGGCTAGAGCGCTCTGGGGCGTAATTCGAGGAAGAAATTTCCAAGATTTAGAACGCACGCTCCGGCTAGAGTTGATCTCAATTGATGGCGCAACTGTAATCAACCATAAAGGTGAAATTCTCGCAGTTGGGGCAATCGTTCAGATTAGCAACAGTGGGACTGGGGGTGGGCGAACGGCGGCAGCACAAGAACTGGCGAAAGTAGGTTTGGGGATTAAAATATCACAAGACGGCAGCATTTCTGGTTACCGCCCGAAATCAGCCAAGAGCTCGAAAGTGTCAGTGGCATTTAGCCTAATGTGAACACAGTGATTTCAAAAATTCCCGCAGCCTGCCATCGGATCCACAGCGCCCAACGGCTAATATGGCAATCATCTCTTGCGCTTTAGAACAATCAGGCCCGCAGCGTTCAGACCGCGATGCCAGGAACGGTTTTGCCAAAATTCACCCGCCAGCTCACTCCCATCTTCGTTGAGATTTAGTTTCGCTGCACCGAGATAACTCTGTTCATCTGTGATGGCTAGGCGGGCACCATTCTTGCTCTTATTCTTGACCTCAAAGACCCAGGCCATGGACTTTGTCCCGTTCTCAGCCTTGAAAAATTCAACTGAAACAGTTTTCGACACTAGTAGTGGGGTAGAATCGTTTGGAAAGAACTCTACGTCGGTCCTGAACCAAGATTGCTTTATAGTCACATCAAAACTCAGCTCACAAAGGTCGGGAAGTGATTCGTCGTCGAACACATCAAAGACATCCCCTCTATTCAGGGCTGCATCCTTAGTTTTCTCAACGATTGGCCAATTGGATTGTAGCTCAGCTGTCCAATCACCATTGAGATCGTAAAATAGGGCTTTGCTAAGTTTAGTTTTCAAATAAGGAATCTTCCAAACTAGCCGCCAGCCTTGTGAAATCACAAATAGAGAGACAACTCCGGACACTATCGAGGCGATGAGCCTTGTTGTCTTAACCCCATCGATTACAGGTCCAATCGACGGAAAGGTCTCACTCAGCCAGTTTATGGCGAGTTCTGCGAACGGTACCAGCGCCAAGGCGAGATACACCGCCAACGTGACCCAGAACGTAAGTGGAACAAACTTTGCCAAATTATACCGCCTCTGGTATTGATGATTCTACGAAGTTACACCATCTATATGGTAACAATGGGTCAAACCTACAAGATAGGCTGCAAAAGGGACTGTTTGATGACTGCGTCTACAATGAATGCACATGCCCTTTTTGTTGGCGCGAATACGAGTGAATCGTACCATCAGGCGATCTTACTTCCAGATCGTACCCGTCGCGTTTTGTTGCAAGCCGACCGCAAGCTCAGAACCGCAATCCGTAGTGCGGCGCAAGATGCTGTGCGGTACGGAAAGCAGATGGGATTGGCCACCAATGCTTATCGTGCAGCCAAGCAGTCACCGCCTAGTCTTGAGGTGCGTTTCTTGCTTCAGGGTGGGTTGGCCTACGACACAGCGGTCGAACCAGCCCTAATGCCGCCACAACAAAGTGACCGCGATACTGGCGTTTACGTTAAGACATCGTTTCTCTCGCGCCAAGAACCGGGCCTTGCAGCAAAGACGTTTTTCAAACTTGTTGAAGATGCAATAAGGCCTCTTTGCAATGCTGAAGGCTGGACCATTAAGGAAAAAAATACGTGCGTGCGGGTCGAACTGAACCAACATATGCACATCGACTTTCCGCTGTATGCTATCCCGGACGACGCCTTTGAGGCGTTGGAAAATAGTCTTCAAGATATAGCAGGTGAAACGCTCGTAACAGCTTCGTCGCGGATGATGACGCTTATGGATCGCCATCGCACTTTGCGCATCCCATCAGATCGCATCATGCTTGCCATTCGCGAAAACGGCGATGAGGGCAGTTGGATCCAGTCGGATCCTCGTTCGCTGCATGATTGGTTCGAAGAGCAGTTTAGACGATATGGCCCACAGCTTCGGCGACAGAGCCGCTACTTTAAGGGTTGGCGTGACTTTGAATTCGAGAAGGGCGGTCCGTCTTCTGTCGCGTTAATGGTATGTATCGCCAACTGCTACCGCGAGGGCTTCGTGACTGCTGACGAAGGGCGCGATGATCTCGCATTTCTCCAAGTTGCAGGGGCCCTTCCTCGCTTGCTGGATAAGCCTATTTTGAATCCAGTTCTTGATGTGCCAAGTGCACTCAACGATTGGGATGACCTTGAACGTTCGCGCTATCAAAATGCCGCTAATGCACTTCGTGGTAGTGTCAGCGAGGCCTTAAGTGGACATTATTTGCAAGAATTGACTGTAAAACGTCTTCAGGGAGCTTTGGGTGCGCGGGTCCCCAACCGTCCTGATTTGGTGAAGGCCCACACAAAAGTGCCTGAGATTTCTGCTCCAGCGGCGATCGTATCAACCGCACCGCTCAGAACGACAGCACGCACGACATCCGGTTAATGGAGTCCTGGAAGCGCGTACAAGAAGTTCTCACCGCGCAAGGCTACTCTCTTGTGCCTGGAACTGGCCGAGACAGGTATGAAGGGTACATGAAGGTCGGTTCGGTTTCTGTATCACTGGAAGTTGAAATCGTAGATTACGAGTTCCTGGAACTACCAAAAATTCGTGTCCTGAAGCGGGCGTCGCTGCCGAAACGGCTCAAAGCCCACATGGTTAGCTACGGTTCGTTGTGCTACGCTGATAAGGCGACATTTTTGCTTGATCGCTATCAACCGGATCGCAGTATCTCTTCGTGCCTTCAGCAAGCGCATGCAACGCTAAGCAATTTGTTGCATGGCAATCCCACCGCAGCCTATATGGCGGAGGTTGCGGCGTATTGGAGCAAGACACCATATTGTCTCATTGATGAGCCTAAAAACCTCAACCGAATAGTACTCGGAATATGCAGCTTTGATAAAAAAGCCCAAATTTTGGTAGCGGGATCAACTGAAAAACGCTTACAGACGTGGTCTGGCAATGCAGGGGGGACCTTTACCAAAGCGTTTGAAGCATCTGTCGTACATGCTGTCGACGCGATCCGCCCACCTTCATTGGAAACACTGACACTAAAAGGTGCGACAGACTGGCTTGAACCTCAGGTGCTGATTCCGAGACCCTTGATCGATACCGCCATCGGGACAGCTAAAGATCGACCTTCTCTAATGGTCGTGGCTTCAAATGCCCTGATCGGTTTCCGGGCGGAAAAAACTGCGCTGATCAAGAAATCTGAGACAAGCGGCTTCCGTCCATCCGCAATCCCCGGGGTGTGGAAGAAGGAAGCACATCGGGCCAATCTTGAAACGTTCCATTGTGTTCATGCGTCCCATGCACAGATTACGACACGAAATTTGAACGGATCAGCACCGCTTTCCAATCAACGGTTGGCAATCATCGGTTGCGGAACGATTGGCGGCTATCTTGCTCGATCTCTTGTCCAGCTTGGGGCAGGTCAAAACGCCAACTTACTACTAGTCGACCATGATGATATCAAACCGGAAAATCTTGGCCGGCACATTCTGGGAGCTCGTCATCTTTGGCGAAACAAGGCTGAGGCGCTTAAGGCACAGCTTGGCGCTGATTTTCCAGATGTGCATTTGGAAGCAATTTATGAACAGGCTCAACGGGCATTCGACCGCATCTCAAGCTATGATCTTGTGATCGATGCAACCGGCGATGAGCAGTTCTCCAATGCACTGAATGCGTTTGCACTTGGGGCGTTGAAAGCTTCTGGTAGCTTTCCACCGACCCTCTTTACTATGATCTTTGGCAACGGTCTTGCGGCCCAGAGCTATCTGGCACGCTGGAAAAATGGAAGCGCGTGCTACCGTTGTCTCAAACCGCACTTTGAGAACGGCTGGCGCTTTGATCCGCTCAAGTCGACAGCCAAGAAAACTGAAACAGCCATAAGACCCTGCTCCCAAGGGGCATTCGTTCCTTTTGCAGTCCCAGCTTCTATGCAAGCTGCCGGTCTCGCAGCGAACCACGTTGCTGAGTTTTTTTCTGAGGATTATTCGCACGACCTGCGCACTGCGCAAGTAGATCCCGCGCAAACCGTCAATATACCCTTTAAGAATGTCGATGTTGCACAGTCTTGCCCTGCCTGTTCAAAGTAGACGTACTTTTGACCTGAATCATCAACTCGTTTAGAAAAAGGGCTAGTAGTAAGAAACGTCGACATCTGTCTCAGGTGACGTTTGCTGTAAGCTAATCCTACCATTGGTCTTCCTGTCCGTGTAGTAATAGCCCGACAGCTCAAGTTTACCGTCAGCTCTTCGGACAGAATTGCGTACATCCAAGATCGTAGAACCAGTATATGAAGACCAGTCAACATTGGACGGTGTCGAGCGGTATGTATAATACAGCTTAAATTGTCCCGCGTCGATTACAGGTGTAGTCTCTAGAGTAGTGGATTTTGACGTTTCAGTGTGTAAGTCAATTTGAGCCTCTATGAGGTTTTGTCGTATCACCGCCCTTGCGGGAATCTTCACTCCGCTTTCCAACGTGATTTCTCCTTCCCAAGCGCCATTCAAGTCTGGGTAAAGAGATGGGTTGAAGGCTTTGAGAATTCGCCAAATGACTCTCGAAGTGGTGTTGGTTGTTATGACTAAGACCACAAGTAATACGATCCAAGGCGCAACGCTGAGAAGACGAATAATCGGAACATCACTCTGCATGAAGTGCTCCGCGCCCATGTAGCCCAGAATGCTGAGGCCAGTCGTTAAGATTGCGACGTAGCGCAACAGGTAGGTAAAGTTAACTACTCTAAACATCGGATTCCATGGATTTGAAGTTACAAAGTCGAGCTTTTCCTGTGCTCTTGGCAAAAAGGAGAGCGATGTATGCCTCTCTCAAGGTTTTGCCAACGCCAACCGAGAATGCAAGTTCGAGACCTACGGTGTTTTTGATCATTTGATACAGGCGCATGTCATCGATAATATCGGCTTTGGAATGAGCAGTAACACCATCTGCGGCGCAAAATAACACATTGTAGCCAAGCTCGGTGAGCAAGTCCGAAATTTGTTGAGTTTTGAGATCAACAAGTTCCCTTGTTGTTTCCAAGGCTTTGACGTCATTCGAAAGATAGCACGCGGCCAATCGCCGACCTATATCGTCTCCGTCGATCGTAACAAATGTCATCTGCCACTCCACTTTATTCACGCACCAGATTGAATACCCAGTGGCATCTAGCTTTATACGCTCGACTTGGGCACGACCAGCGCTGACACCTGTAACGCAATAAACTTTCATTCACCGTTGGCGTTCAGATGCGCCCCCGCAATCTGACATCGACGATGGATACCTGTTTCTCGCATCTGCAGTCTAGACCAATACTCGGCAAAAAAACGAACTGAGAGCAGCAGCGACATGGGTGATGCAACAGCCGACGCTGCATTGGGCTACCAGTTAAATACTGAAATGCTGCGCAATGCATTAACGGCCGCTTCCGAGAAGCCGCTTGGTCGCAATTTCAGATCACCGAAGGTCACCCAATAGGCCGCGAAGGGCTTTCGCAGCGTAGTTGGCAAGGGCGTTTTACGAAAACTCGGAACACGCTTGCAAGGCTACACAAAAATCTGAGAATCAGGAGGAATTATACAAAGTCGCATTCTTACCCGACATAAGTTGTTTTTCTCGCCGGACAAGTTGCGATTCATACCGGACGGCACAATGGAAGTGCATGGCTGGGGTGGTAGGATTCGAACCTACGGTACACGCTACCAAAAAGCGTTGCCTTACCACTTGGCTACACCCCATCAGCGAAGCGGTGAATACTGCGAAGGCGGGCAGGGTTCAACCCCGTTTTTTTCAAAAACCACTATTCTTTTAAACTGTCTTCACGCAGTAGATCTTCGGAGCTTTCAAGGCCGCGTTCTGCATCGACAATCCGTGTTAGTGCGGCATCGTCTTTGGCTGCAACCGTTTCAACGCCGGTGCTTTCAACAAGGGTGGGTTTTGTCGGCTCTTTGATCATTTGGATGGCTTGCGTTGCGTCGGGGATCACAATGCCAGCGCCTTGAAGGGCCAATTTAACCTGCCGTAGCGCTTCGCCTTTGGCGCGCACGAGTGAGCTTTCATTTTGGTTCACCCAACCCGTCACAACCAGTTCAACGCCTTCGGGGTGCAGGGCTTCGATCCAAGTGTCTGCGGCAGGTTCGTCCAAGGTAAACGGTAGGGCCTGCACCGTGTCCGCGATCAGGCCGCGGGTTGCCTTTAGATCGGCGTCACGTTCAACCTTGATTGCAAATTTAAACCGGCGCTCCGCATTCTGGCTGAAGTTAATGATTCTGCTTTTGAACACGGTAGCGTTGGGAATGCGAATATGGTTGCCGTCGAATGACAAGAGGATCGTGGCCCGGCTGGTCAGGCGGATCACCTTGCCCTGGTCGCCATTGATTTCCACCGTGTCATTGGGGCGAAATGGCTGCCTTATCGACAGCATGATTGACGCGATAAAGTTTTCGACCGTGTCGCGCACCGCAAAACCAAGCGCCAAGCCGATGATCCCGGCGGCGCCCAAAATCGTTGAAAGCAGGGCTGTCGCATTCACAATATCAAGCGCGATCACGATCCCGAAGATCACAAATGCGATGCGCAGCAATTGACGGAACAGTTCGGCAATAAACAGGTTCGGGGCCAGTCGTTCCCATGGTTGGCGCATGCGCGCGATCGAAAAGCCGACAAAAACCACGAAAGAAAAGACAAGACCGGCGATCAACGCGAGGGGGAAAAACACAATAAACTGATCGATGCGCGCGCGGAACCGTTCAATTGCGGGGTCTAATCGGCGGCCGATATCCGCGGTTTCGGTCACTTGGTTTTTGACGGCGACCACCCCTGTGATCCCAGTCGCCACGGTATCAAGCGCTGTGATCTCTACTGCCGATGTGGTCGTGCCGCGTAAGGTGATCACCCCGTCGTTCACCTGAACGGTCACATCGCCATAATTGCCCAATTCAGCAAGAATTTCGCGCATGCGCACCGCAATATCCGCGTCTTGCTGTTCGTAATCGGGAGAGACGCCAGCGGTGCTTTGGGCTGCGGCTGGTGCTGCAAACGACAGGGCAAAAATCAGAAATACAAAAATGCGCATAGAATCCGTCCAAAGAATAACTTTGGTCGATCCTATGAAGATGACGCGTGCGGGAAAAGCCCTAAATTTTAGACCCGTAGAGGGTCAGCCTTGGCCAATGCGTCAAAGCCCATCAGGCTTTTGACCAGCGCATCCATGTTTTCAAGTGCGATCATATTCGGTCCGTCAGAAGGGGCGTTGCCGGGGTCTTCGTGGGTTTCGATAAACACTGCTGCGATGCCAAGCGACACGGCTGCGCGTGCCATAACAGGCGCAAATTCACGCTGCCCGCCAGATGATCCGCCCATTCCGCCGGGTTGTTGCACCGAATGGGTCGCGTCCATCACAACCGGATATCCGCTGCGTGCCATCGTGGGCAGCGACCGCATATCGGCGACCAGCGTGTTATAGCCAAACGATGATCCGCGTTCGGTGAGCATGATCCGTTTGTTGCCCGTGCTTTCGATTTTGGACACGACATTGGGCATATCCCATGGCGCGAGGAACTGACCCTTTTTCACGTTTATGACGGCACCTGTTTCGCCCGCCGCAAGCAACAGGTCCGTTTGCCGACACAAGAACGCGGGGATCTGCATGACGTCGCAGACTTCGGCAACGGTTGCGCAATGTTCGGGCGCGTGAATGTCTGTCAGGACCGGGCAACCAATGCTGTCTTTGACCGATTGCATGACCTTCAACCCTTCATCCATGCCCAGCCCGCGCACCCCATTTAGCGAAGTGCGGTTCGCCTTGTCGTAGCTGCCTTTGAACACAAATTGCGCGCCGTGGCGGGCGCAAACCTCGGCCATATGCCCGGCGATCATTTGCGCGTGATCCACGCTTTCGAGCTGGCAAGGGCCCGCGATAAGCAGCAAAGGGGCGTCATTACTGACGGTGAGTGGGCCAATGTCGACGTTGTGCATCAAGAGCTTACCTGTTCGCGAAGAATTGAGACAGTGATAGAGATAAGAAGGTAAATACCCGAGAATATCAACAAAGCCAGCAATGTGTTTTCGAATGCGCGAGGGTATGCCGGCTCATCCGGGATCACTGGGTTCACACTTTGCGACAGATAGCGGACCTGTCGGTTTGCCTCGATCCGGGCAGTTTCCATTTGGGTGAGTGCCTGCTGCACCATAGCCGTTTGGAAATTATAGTTTTCTTCAGCCACGCGCAGTTCTGTATTGCGCACCGCGAGCGATACGCCGTCGCCCACAGACCCGGTTAATTCTTGCCGCAACTCTGCGATCAACGCGTCAATATTTGCGATTTGGTTCCGTAGCGCCTGCACTTGAATTTCGCTCGGCCGGTCGACGTTCAGGCGCGATTGCAACACAAGGCTTAACTGTTGGCGTTCGCTTTCGAGCGCGTTGATCTGGCCCATGCGGGCCCCCGATTCACTGCCCGCATCGATTTGCTGCATGCTTTCTTGCAATGCGAGCCATACCGCCAGTGCTTCGGCGCGGCGGGTTTCGGCATCTTCATAGCTTTGCAATGCGCCGCGCATTTGGTCGGTACGCAAACGCGCCGTCAGCTGATCAACCTGTTCTTCGGCGTAAGCAATCAGGGCGGTCGAGAATTCGAAGCTGGTCACAGGATCGGCGGCGATAACCTCCATCTTGATGATGCCTTCGGTGGGATCATAGCTGATGCGTACGTGGTCGGTGTACAGCTTAAAGGTTTCTTCGTTGGTTGCGTCGGCCGGAAGACGTTGAATAGAGTCGATATTTTCGTTGCTATAATGCGTTTTGAACCCGTGATCGGCGTCCAGACGCAACAATGCCTCGCGCGAGGCCAGATAGGACTGCACGGCAATACTGTCCTGTTGCGTTGCCATCGAGGTGCCCTGAAACAGGGTAGACAGGCCGCTTGGTGCAGCGGACGCCGATTGTGCTTGCTGGATGACGATTTCGGATTTTGTGGCGTACATCGGGGTCGCCATCGTGTAGAAATACCAGCCCGTCATAAAGGTCGGCAGGAACACGAAAAACGCGAGCCGCGTGAACATCAGCAGCATTTTGCGCCGCCGTCTGCGTGCGATGTCGATTTGAATTTGGCGGATTTCCGCAGCATGTTCCGGGTTCATCTTTAGCCCGTTTTGCGTACTGACCTGCGCGCTGTGTCGACGGTTTACCTTTTGCGGCAATTGGATTTGCCCTTGTTCGCCTGCATTCTGGCTGCCCTCGGGCATCACCAATTCAAGTACCGATTTTTGTTGGAACGGATCAATGCCCGCGGCACGCAATTGGCGGACCGCATCAAATTCAGAGGTAAATGTCAGCCCACGTTTTTGCGCAACGCGGCGCGCCATTCGCAGTTGGCGTGCGGTCAGACCTTCGTTACGGATTGCTTCGATCTGGGCGTCTAGATCGTCAGGGTTTGTATCGACAGCAGATTCCTGCGGCGCGGCTTGCGTGGCAGAAGCCGCGCCGCGCCGGATACGGAACCGTTTGACCTTGGGATTAGTACTCATATGCGGCCTTTGCCTCTTCCAAGGTGTCAAATAGGTAAAGTTGACCGTTTTTCAAAACAGCCGCCGAGCGGACAAAGCGTTCCAACGTGGCAGGTTGGTGCGACACGATGATCATCGTGGTGGTTTCCAAGCGTTCGCGTAAGATTTCGCCGGCTTTGCGGTTAAATTCGGCGTCGGTTGATCCCGGCATCCCTTCGTCGATGAGATAGATGTCGAAATCAAGCGCAAGCATCAACGCAAATGAAAACCGCGATTTCATCCCACTGGAATAAACCCCGACGGGCATGTCAAAATATTCTTCCAACCCGCAAAGCCAGCGGCAATAGGCTTCGACATAATCGGGGTCCAACCCATAGAGCCGCGCAATGTAGCGACAGTTTTCATTGGCTGATAGGCTTTGTACCACACCGCCCATGAACCCAAGCGGGAACGAAATGCGGCAGTTTCGGGTGATGCGCCCTTCGTCCGGTTTTTCGAGCCCAGCCATCATATTGATCAGCGTGGTCTTTCCGGTGCCGTTTGGCGCAAGAATGCCAAGCGAATGCCCAAGTTCAACGCGGAACGAGGCGCGGTCAAGGATCACCTTGCGCTGGGTGCCTGTCCAAAACGATTTACTGACTTGTGCAAATTCGAGCATCTTATTCCCACGGTGCCCCGACAAGGGTTTGGTCGATCGTGACCGAAAAAGGTTAATACCCGGTCACGATCAACACCTTATGATACAGTATCGCCAAATTGCGTCGGAAATACAGCACGATCTGTGCATGTCCCTAGACGTGCTGCTTTTGCACCTTGGTCAACTTGCCAGCGGCGAGTGAAACGACCGCAGCAAAGAAGCTAAACAGCGCACCCATTTTCGCAGCATCCTGCACAGGCACTTCGCCAAGCATCACCGCACTATCAAACGCGACGGCGGCAATAAACAGCGATACCGTAAAGCCAATCGCGGCCACACAGCCGATTACAACCAAGTCAATGATCCGCATGCCTTCTGGCAGCCCGAGCCCAAGCGGACGTGCCGCAAACCAGCCAAAGAGCAAGATGCCAACCGGTTTCCCGATCAACAGACCTGCGAGGACAAGCCAAGTTGGCGAACCAATGGACGAAAATTCGACTCCGGCGTTCAACAGTCCAAAGAAGAACAACACGACCTCAACCGGGTGTTTAAGAATATGCTCAATGTGGTTCAAAAGATCGGTCAGGTACTGCTCTGCCTCGGCAAAAATACCAAACGCGCGGTCTGCATGTGGGATCGTTGGCACGATTGGAAGCAGGCCAAGGGCGGGGTGAATACCTGCTTCTTGAAAACCGTACCAGCTTGCTGCGGCTGCTATCAGATATGGCCAGAACGACAGTTTGTTGCGAATCCATGTTGAATTCGGGCGCATTTCTTTGCCGCGATCCAATTGGCGCGGCAGGCGGTTAAAGAAGTAAAATACCGCGATGGCCGCAAAGAGTGACAGCAACAGCCATTCCGGTGCCAATTCACCTGACGGGTAGAAGATCGCCAGAATGATCAACCCAGCCGCATCATCGGCAATCGCCAAAAGCAGTAGGAAGCGGACAGCGGGGTGGCCAGCGCCAAACACCAAACGCCCAACGAGGTAGCTGAACGCGATGTCGGTTGCGGTTGGAATAGCCCAGCCGTTGGCCACGGCATCATAGGTTTCTGACCCCAAAAACAGTGCAAGTCCAAGGTAAACTGCAATCGGGCCGACCATGCCGCCAAGTGTTGCGAACAGGGGCGTCGCAGCTTTCTTTCCGCGCAGGCTGCCGTTTTTTAGAATAACGGCTTCCCAGACTTCTTTCGCGGCAATCGCAAAGAAGAAGGCCATCAGCACATCGTTGACAAGGTAATGCAGTGTCAGGGAGCGATATTTGACCTGCCCATTGGCGTCATAGTGGGCGTGCCCAACCCATGAATCATGGATCAGTTCGAGATCAACAAAATGGTGGTAACTAGCGGGATCAACATTCGCCCAAACGAGCGCAATACCCGCACCGAAAATTAACAATAGTGAGTAGTTCGTTAGAAAATTCCAGACGCGGTACATGCTGTCTCCCGGTTTACTTGCCCCGCAATTACCGCAAAGGTGCGAAGGCATCAAGCAAGCGACAAATTAACTAATTGTGAGCGTGCGGTTTCGTGAATTCTAGGTGGGGAGAGTGAGAAGTTGGGCCTCAGGCAAGACATATTGTCCTGTGAATTATGTGCAAATCGATTTGCGCTGACGCAGACGGCGCATCACCCGCGGCCTGTCGTTTGGTTTTGTGCCACACCGCGCATATTGATCGCGGGCCAAGCGCCAGGGCTGCGTGTGCATGAAACGGGTAAACCGTTTTGGGACCGCTCAGGTGATCGGTTACGGGATTGGCTAGGGCTTGATCATGACGCATTTTACGATGTCGCAAAGATTGCGATTGTGCCGATGGCGTTTTGCTTTCCGGGGTACAATGCGGCGGGATCGGACCTGCCTCCTCCGAAAATTTGTGCCGACACATGGCATCAAAAGGTGATGGCCCATCTTGGTGACGTTCCTTTGACGTTGGTTATTGGCGGTCATGCGCAGCGCTGGCATTTGCAGACCCGCGGCCGTGTGACTGAGACAGTCGCCAATTGGCGCGACTATGCACCACGCGTGTTTCCCTTGCCTCATCCGTCGTGGCGCAATACCGGGTGGTTAAAGAAAAACCAATGGTTTGAGACTGACCTGCTGCCTGCACTGCGGGCCCAAGTGAAAGACGTGTTAGATGACTGATCTCGATACGGCCCATGCGGCCATGGAAGCCGCCCCTGAAGACGATGCAGCGCGGTTGCGGTTTTATGAGAGGCTTGCAGATACCGAACTGTTCATGCTGCTTACCGCAGAAGCCGAAGGTGACCAAGTTCTTCCCGAATTATTTGAAATCGAAGACCAGCGTTTCGCGCTTGTCTTCGATCGCGAAGAACGGCTCGCGGAATTTGTGGGCCGTGCGGCCCCCTATGCTGGGGTGCCGGGGCGCGGGTTGGTGCAAATGCTGGCCGGGCAGGGGGTTGGGCTCGCATTGAACCTAGAGGTCGCCCCATCTGCAATGCTGATCCCGGCAGAGGCGGTGGATTGGTTAGTGCAAACCCTGTCACACGCACCCGATGAAACCGAAGCGCGACTGACCGAAATCAACGCACCCGGCGGCCTGCCAGAAGAGGTCGTGCTGGGGCTTGACCGGAAACTCGCGATTGCGGCGGGTATGGCAAAATCTGCCTATCTGGCCGCAGCAACCTATGAGGGTGGGGCGACAGGGCATGTCTTGGCCTTTATCGATGCAACGCCGGGCGCAGAACAGGCGCTCGCCAACGCCGCAAGCGAAGTGCTGACCTTTTCGGGGATCGAAGCGGGGATGATGGATGTGATGTTTGTGCGGGCCAGCGACCCGCTTGCGGCACATCTGGCCAAGGTCGGGCTGCGTTTTGATCTACCTGAGCCCGAAACACCACATGTGCCCGGCGCCCCTGGAATGGACCCGGCAAAACCGCCCAAGCTGCATTAGTACCCGCGCCCGCGATCAACGCGGTTCTGTAAGGGCGCGCCGTTTTCGTGGCCTGCAATATTTTCCGCAATGACCCGCGCTGCGGTATCAGGGCGCGTTGTGGCGGCGATATGTGGGGTTACGGTTATCTGCGGGTGCCCCCAGAAAACATGATCTTGCGGCAGGGGCTCTGTGCGGAATACGTCAAGCGTTGCATGGGCGACTTGGCCGGTTTCAAGCGCCGCGAGCAGGGCCGCATCGTCTATCAGCGGGCCACGTCCGGGGTTGATGATAAAGGCCCCAGGCGCAAGCATGGCGAGGCGTGCGGCGTTCAGGGTGTTTTCTGTCTGCGCCGTCATAGGCAACAAGAGAACGACAATCTGTGCACCGCTTAGCGCCGTGTTCAAGCCGTCGTCGCCATGTAGGCAGCGCATATTCGGAATATCTTTGGGCGATCTGCTCCACCCAGTCACCGGGAACCCAAGCTGATGCAGGGCTTGTCCACAGGCAGCACCTAGCGCGCCGATCCCTAGGATCGTTACCGGACGATCTGCAGCAATGGGCGGATAGACATCGTTGCGCCAAATGCCATCTTGCCCATGAATATGTGCATCCATTCCCAAGTGATGGCGCATCGTATGGCCCACGACCCATTCGACCATCGCGTTCGTGAGGCTCGGATCAACCATGCGGCAAAGCGGTTGGGTCAGGGTCTTGTTTTGCGTGATCTTTTCAACGCCAGCCCAAAGGTTCAACACTGCCTTGCAGCGGGTAAATGGCGTGAAGTCATCGACAGGTCCGCCGGGGCCAAAGATGATATAATCCGTGACTTCTGCCCCGTGATCGCGCCGCAGATTGGCCGCGACGCCTGCAGCCTCTAGCGCGCGCTTTAGCGGGGATTCATAGTCGCGCCAAAGATCGTCGGTCGCAGCAAAAAGAATATTGATCATTAGCGAGGCCTATGAACGTGGGCGCTTTGGACAAGGCCGAAAGCAACAAGAAGAACAAGCATGGCGGACCCACCATAACTGACAAGTGGAAGGGGCACACCGACGACAGGCGCCAGCCCCATAACCATCGACATGTTGACTGCGAAGAATAGGAAAAACGTCATGGCGATGCCCAACGTCAAAAGTGCAGCAAAGCGGTCACGATTGCCAAGCGCCGAGACGATGCAGAAAACGACGATCAGAAGATAGAGCAGCAATAACGTTGAGGCACCGACAAAACCGAATTCCTCTGCTAAAGTAGTAAAGATAAAATCGGTATGTTTTTCGGGCAAGAAATTCAGCCGCGATTGCGTCCCTTGCATAAACCCGCGCCCGGTCCAGCCGCCTGACCCAAGTGCAATTTTCGCCTGCGTGATGTGGTAGCCAGCGCCAAGGGGGTCATTGGACGGGTCAATAAACGTGTCGATCCGGCGGTATTGATAGTCCTTAAGCAATTGCCAAGACGTGCCACGGCTTTCGAACACGGCAACGATCGCGCCCACGCCGGCCCCGACAACAGTCGCGAAATAGGCCCAATGTACGCCAGCCAGAAACATCACCGTCGCGCCGCCAAACAACAGCAAAAGCGATGTGCCAAGGTCGGGTTGCTTAAGAACCAACATCGTTGGCACAAGAATAAAGATCACAGGCAAAGCCACCCAGAGAGGCCGTGATGTTTTTTCCAACGGTAGCCAATCGTAATAGGCTGCGATAAACATCACCACTGTGATTTTCGTCAGCTCTGACGGCTGCAACACCATAAACTTCAAATCGATCCAGCGCTGCGCGCCCATACGGACTTCGCCAAAAAACTCAACGCCTAGCAGCAAGATGATCGACACCGCATAAGCGACAAACGCCATGTTGCGCCAAAACCAAATAGGGACCATGGCCACGATGAACATCAACACCATGCCAAGGCCAAAACGTTTGACTTGCGGTTCCATCCACGGCGACGTGGACCCGCCCGCGACAGAATACAGCATCAAGAACCCGGCACTGGCCACGGCCGAAATCAACATGACCAACGGCCAATTGATATACCAAATTTTGCGCAGCCCTGTGGGGACGTGCTGTGTGTTATGGGCAAGATAGCTCATGCGCGGCTCTGGGACTTTGCACCCATCGGGATGCGGGCTTCGATGCGGCGCTGCTGTTGATCAATCTTGTCGCGTTGGCTTGCTGGGTAGGCGTCAAGCGGGGGGGCACCACCATAGAGCGCTTGTAAAATCACGTCACGCGCGATGGGCGCGGCAGCACTTGAACCACCGCCGCCATGTTCGACGATCACCGCGACAGCATAGCGCGGGTTATCAAGCGGCGCGTAGCTGACAAAAAGTGCGTGATCACGGCGTTCCCATGGCAGGTCCTCGTTGCGGGTAACCCCGGCGGCGCGTTCTTCGGGGGTGATGCGGCGGACCTGACTGGTGCCACTTTTCCCGGCCATTTCGTAACCTTCGGCCAAAATGCGTGACCCGTAGGCTGTGCCGCGTCGGTTGTTGCAGACATCCGTCATGGCCGCGCGGATGCGGCGTAATGTGTTTTCGTTCAGGCCAAGACTTTCGCCACGCCCGGAAGGCTGTTCAACCCCGTCAATCAACCGTACCAGCCGAGGGGTAATTTCATGCCCCGTGGCGATCCGCGCGGTCATGATAGCCAATTGCAGCGGCGAGGCGAGCACATAGCCTTGCCCGATTGACGCATTCACCGTGTCCCCGATCCGCCAGTCTTCGCCGCGGACAGATGATTTCCATTCCTTATCGGGCGCAAGACCAGAGGCCACGGCAGAAAGCGGCAGGTCATGTTTCGTGCCGAGCCCGAGCTTGCGCGCCATCGCAGCCATTTTGTCGATACCGACGCGCTGAGAAATTTCATAATAATAGCAGTCACAACTTTGCTTGAGACTGTCGTGAAGGTTGATATTGCCATGCCCACCACGTTTCCAACAGTGAAAGCGGATGCCATAAACATCGGTATGTCCGGGGCAGTAGACAGTTTCATCTGCAGTGACGACGCCGTCTTCCATTGCGGCCAGCGCCGTTATCATCTTGAAGGTTGATCCGGGCGGGTAAGTGCCTTGCACGGCCTTCGCAGCAAGCGGGCGATATTTATCTGCGTTCAGACCTTCCCAATCGGCTACAGAAATCCCGCGTACAAATAGGTTTGGATCAAAAGACGGGGCCGAGGCAATCGCGCGCAAATCACCATGTTCAAGGTCGATCACAACGACGCCTGCGGATTCACCATCTAAGCGAGCTTGGGCATAGGTTTGCAATCGGTTGTCAATGGTCAGTTGCACGTCTTTGCCGGCGTCGCCCTCTTGGCGGTCCAATTCGCGCATCACCCGGCCGACAGCGTTGACTTCGATCCGGCGATGGCCCGCACTGCCGCGCAAAGTATGTTCGAGTTTGTTTTCTGCGCCCGTCTTGCCGATTTGAAATTTCGGAATTTGCAAAAGCGGGTCTTGGTCGTCGATCCGGCTGAGATCGTAATCGCTGACCGGACCGACATAACCCACCACATGCGCTAGATCAGCGCCCCAAGGGTAGACCCGGCTTTGGCCGACTTCGGCGGAAATACCGGGCAGGGCGGGGGTATTGAGATTGATCTTTGCGACATCTTCCCAAGTCAAACGCTCAGCGATGGTGACAGGCACAAAAGGCGAGCGACGTTGCATTTCTTCCATGGCACGGCTGAGATCCTCGGGGGCGATATCGACGATTTCAGTGAGCCGCGCGAGCACCTCGCCCACGTCGCCCGCGTCTTCGCGGACCATCACAACCCGATAGTTTTGTTCGTTATCTGCGATCGCGATCCCGTTGCGGTCAAATACCAACCCACGCGCGGGCGGCAAAAGACGAATGTTGATCCGGTTCTCTTCGGCGAGCAGGCGAAACTCGTCAGCATGTTCAACCTGCATTGACCGCATACGCCAACCCAACACGGCCATCAGCGCAATTTGGGAGGTGCCTAAAACCAATGCGCGCCTGCTAATGGTGCGGCTGCTCGCGATAATATCTTTCGGTTGTCGTTTCATACACGTTGCCCTCTGCTGCCGGTTTCACCGGGTGCCACGCGGGTAATGCCGAAGACATAATGCATGAAAACTGCAACAAAAGGGTAGACTGCAATTGTCAAAATCAATTGAAGAAGCACCATGCCCAAAGGCGGGACGTTCAGCGCGAATATAGCAAGCACCAGCCGATACGTTGCAAAAAGCGCAAACATACCAAGCGCGACGCTGCTCCATTCGCCTAAGAAGGGCATAGCCCGAAAATCACGGTGTCGTTTGCGCAACTCTTCTGTCAGCCAAACGACCATACCCGCCCATAGTCCAGGTGGGCGTTGAAAGACCAGATCGCTTAATAAAAAAATACCTGCGATGATCCAAACGGGGATAAATTTGGGACGGCGCACGACCCAAACAATCGTTACAGCCAAACAAAGATCAGGCGGTACGATGCGCAAGCGCCAAGGTGCGAACATATCGCCGGGCAAGGCAATCGTTAAAATATGGGGTTCCATGCTTTGCGGGACCAATTGCAGAACCATGATCACAAAGGCGATCAATACATACGTCATACATTTAACCCAAATCTGTGGTCCGGCGGGGCTAGCCATCGTCGAGATCATCCGATGGCAGTGGCTGCGGCGCAATGACGGGCAAGGCGGCGGGGCCAAAAAATTCGGCGCCGGGGGTCAATAGGCCGCCGGGATCTTCGATGACCTCATGTGGATGGGCGCGGAGCACGCGTAGAAATTCCAAACGTTGATAATCGGCAGATAAACGCACGCGCAGCCGCTGATCCGTCCCAAGGGCAACTTGACCCACCAAAAGATCGGATGGGAACACGCCACCATCGGACGATGACACAACCCGGTCGCCCGGTCGTACCAATCCGGTATCTTCAAGAAATTCGAGCGGCGGGTTCAGCGTGTTATCCCCCGCCAAAATCGCCTTTTGGCCGGAGGGCTGAATGATCACAGGAATACGGCTTGATGTGTCGGTCAAAAGCATGACGCGGCTGGTTTCTTGACCAACCCCGGCGATGCGCCCGACCAAGCCGATGCCGTCCATCGTGGGCCAACCATCGATGATCCCGTCACGCGCGCCGACGTTAACCAGCACTGATTGGCGAAAGGGCGACCCGCTATCCGTTACGACCACCCCGGTGACAAAGGTCAGTTGCGGGTCGATGCTGACATTGTTCAGGTCAAGCAGTTTAGCGTTTTCTTGTTCCAACTGCAGCGCGGCCTCTTTCCAGGCTTTCATCTGCTGAAGTTCGCGGCGCAGGTCTTGGTTTTGATCCGCAAGCTGTTGATAGCTTTGAAAGTCGCTGATCAGATGGCCGATACCCGTGATCGGGGCCATCGCCCAATCAAACGACGGTACGAATTTGTCGATCGCAGCGGCGCGAAACCGTTCGACCCGTGGGCTGTCAATCCGCCACACAAGGAACAATCCAAACAACACAAGCAGGATCACCCCAACCAGCAATCTGCGCAGTGGGCCGATAAAGTCTTCGCTGTTTTTATCTTTTGCCAAGGGCAATTATCCCCGGTCGGTTTTAACTGTCGTAATCAATAACATGCCGTAGCTGTTTTTCGTACTCAAGCGCACGCCCGGTGCCCAAAGCCACACAGTTCAGCGATTCATCGGCCACCGAAATGGCCAGCCCCGTTTGTTCGCGCAATGCCAGGTCAAGTTGCCCAAGAAGCGCACCGCCTCCGGTCAACATCACGCCGCGATCCACGATGTCCGCAGCCAGATCTGGTGGCGTCGCTTCGAGCGCGGTCATCACAGCCTCGCAGATTTGCTGCACGGGTTCTGCGAGCGCTTCTGCAACTTGGGCTTGACTGATTTCAGTTTCTTTAGGGACGCCATTCAACAGGTCACGGCCACGGATATGCATCGATTGGCCGCGGCCATCGTCAGGCATACGGGCGGTGCCGATGGATGTTTTTACCCGTTCCGCCGTTGCTTCGCCGATGAGCAGGTTATGCTGGCGACGCAGATAGTTGATGATCGCCTCGTCCATGCGGTCGCCGCCGACGCGAACAGAGCGCGCATAAACGATATCTCCCAGCGACAACACCGCGACCTCGGTCGTACCACCACCGATGTCGACAACCATGTTACCGGTCGGGTCAGTGATCGGCATGCCTGCGCCAATCGCGGCAGCAATCGGTTCCGCGATCAGGCCCGCACGGCGGGCGCCAGCAGATAGCACAGATTGTCGGATCGCGCGTTTTTCAACCGGTGTCGCACCATGTGGAACACAGACGATGATCTTGGGCTTTGAAAAGGTCGACCGACGGTGCACCTTGCGGATGAAGTGTTTGATCATCTCTTCGGCGGTATCAAAATCGGCGATAACACCATCGCGCATGGGGCGGATGGCTTCGATGCTGCCCGGCGTGCGGCCCAGCATCAATTTCGCGTCTTCACCAACAGCCAGCACTTTTTTAACACCGTCTTTGACGTGATAGGCTACCACCGAAGGCTCAGACAAAATGATGCCTTTGCCTTTGACGTAAACGAGGGTGTTCGCAGTCCCCAAGTCGATCGCCATATCTGAAGAAAATAACCCGCCAAAGCCTGCCATTCGATGGCCTTCCGTATCTATGTTTTTTCGAACGCGCCGTCCCCGCGCGAAAGTTCCCAGATGTTATAGGGCGGTGCGCCTAAGGATAGAAGCCCTAGATTTGAGAGTTGACCTGCGGGTAAATTGAATTGCACTTATTCGACATATGTCTTTTTAAGTATCTGATATATTTGCAAATTATATTGAATAATCAACATTATCCCCTTCCAGCGATCAAACAGGGGCTGCGTCTTGCGTTCTGAGGGGACGTCTTCAAAACGCAAATGGGCGGCCCTTTGCCGAGGGCCGCCCAAGATTACGACTCGCAAAGCAAGTTAACGATCTTTGTAACTGACGCCTTTGACATCATAACCGGGCGCAGATTCTTCACGTCGTACCAGCAAGCGGTTGAGGGCGTTGATATAGGCCTTGGCACTGGCGACGACAGTGTCGGTATCCGCCGATTGTCCTGTCGCGATACGGCCTTCTTCTTCCATTCGCACGGATACTGTGGCTTGCGCGTCGGTGCCTTCGGTGACGGCGCTGACCTGATAAAGCTGCAAACGTGCGCCATGTGGGAACAGCGCCTTAACAGCGTTAAAGGTGGCATCAACCGGGCCGTCACCCGTGGCTGATGTTTTAACATCAGCGCCGTCGATCTCCATGACCATATCGGCTGTTTGGGGGCCTTCGGTCCCGCAGACAACCCGCAAGGATTTCAACTTCAACCGATCTTCGTCGCCGCTATTTTGGTGCATCAAAGCAAGCAGATCGTCGTCAAAGACTTCTTTCTTACGGTCCGCCAAGTCTTTGAAGCGGACAAAGACGTCTTTTAATTGGTTATCCGCGAGATCATCAAAGCCCAACTCGTTGAGCTTAGCACGCAAAGCGGCACGGCCAGAGTGTTTACCCAATGGCAGCGAGGTGCCGGACAGCCCCACATCTTCGGGGCGCATAATTTCAAACGTCTCGGCGTTTTTCAGCATGCCATCTTGGTGGATACCGCTTTCGTGCGCAAAGGCATTCTTGCCGACGATGGCCTTGTTGAACTGCACAGCAAAACCCGACACGGCCGCAACACGGCGCGAGATGTTCATGATCTTCGTGGTGTCGATTTCGGTTGAAAATGGCATGATGTCGCCGCGCACTTTTAGGGCCATGACGACTTCTTCAAGGGCTGTATTGCCCGCGCGTTCGCCCAAACCGTTGATCGTGCATTCGATTTGACGTGCGCCGCCTTCGACAGCCGCCAGCGAGTTCGCCGTCGCCATGCCAAGGTCATTGTGGCAGTGGGTCGCAAAGATCACGTCATCCGCACCCGGTACGGTCGCGATCAAATTGCGGATCAAATCGGCGCTTTCAACAGGGGCGGTATAGCCGACGGTGTCGGGGATGTTGATGGTCGTGGCACCAGCTTTAATCGCGATCTCGACGGTGCGGCACAGGTAATCCCATTCGGTGCGGGTCGCATCCATTGGCGACCATTGCACGTTTTCACACAGGTTGCGGGCGTGGGTGACCGTGTCATGGATCCGTTGGGCCATTTCATCCATCGTCAGGTTCGGGATCGCGCGGTGCAGCGGTGATGTCCCGATGAACGTGTGGATACGTGGGGACCGCGCGTGTTTCACGGCTTCCCAGCAACGGTCGATATCTTTGTAGTTGGCACGCGCCAAGCCACAGATCGTTGAGGTCTTCGCAAGCCTTGCAATTTCGCTGACCGCTTTGAAATCGCCCTCAGAGGCGATCGGAAAACCAGCTTCGATAATATCGACGCCCATCTCGTCCAGCAGCTCCGCGATCTCAAGCTTTTCGGCATGGGTCATGGTCGCGCCGGGTGACTGTTCGCCGTCGCGCAATGTGGTGTCAAAAATCAGAACTTTGTCTTTGGTCATCTGATTAATCCTTCAAATATGGTCTTTGGGGGCGGCGGGTCGATCCGCATCGCCAGAATTCGGTTCACCTTTTGGTTCGATCAAAAGCACTTTGGCTTCGTGTTCGGCTCGGGGGCGATGTACGACACCTTTGGGGACAATGAAAAGCTCGCCAGCGTGAAAAGTCACGCTTTCTTGGCCTTCAAAGTCCATCGTGACCTGACCTTCGATGACCAAAAAGAAGTCATCGGTGTCGTCATGCTTGTGATAAGGGAACTCACCTTGGAACTTTACGACCATGACGTCGTTGTTATTGTAGCTGGCGACCACCTTGGGGTCCCAATGGCTGTCGAATAACGATAGCTTTTGCGCAATGTTAATAGCTTGCATGATTTTCCTAACTCTGATGGGGTGCTTTAGCGCTGTATCTCAACTCCTCTGAGCACGCGCGCCAAACAAGGCCGCGCTCAGAGGCGAGCTAGGAGTAGGTCAAGCCCACGCGCAAACGGCGCCGGAAGGCGCTGCGGGTTCGCGATATGTTGGGCGTTCATCATGGGGCGACTATAGTCAGGTTTTTCGCGTTGAAAAGGCACAAATGCAAAACATCTGTTTTATCCATCCCGCCCGGGCGCAGTCGGGTCATCACAAAACAACGCGATCTTATTCCCCTGCGGGTCGCGCAAATAGCCAACATAAAAATGTGCCCCGTAGGATGCACGAAAACCGGGCCGGCCTTCATCCGCGCCACCTGCGGAAAGCGCTGAAGCATACAGATCCCGCACCAATTCTTGGGTGTTTGCTTCAAAGGCGATCATTGCACCATTCCCGGCCGAGGCTGGCTGCCCATCAAAGGTGGGCTTTACATAGAAGTCTGGCAGCAAGGGCGATTGGCCCGGCGCGACTGGCAACGCAAAACTGAGCCCTTCAGGCCCTTCTTTTAGGTCATACCCAAGCTTAGGCAGGAATGCCGTATAAAACCGTTTGGCAAGTGCGATATCATCGGCCCCGACGGCAACATAAGCAATCATTTTACGCGCTCTTTGGAATGGGAGCAAAGAAGCCCGCGATGCTGGTTGCATGCGGGCTTATTTACTGTTTTTCGATTATTTTTACTCTGTCGTTTCTGACACGAGCGCGCCGTCTGACCAGATGCCGATGCTTTCTTGGCCGGTGGCGAATGTCATTTTGCCTTCGCCTTCACGGCGGCCGCGTACAAATGCACCTTCGTAGACATCGCCGTTGGCATAGGTCGCAAGACCTTCGCCGTTGATTGTGCCTTCGACCCAATCGCCGACATAGTTGAACCCATCGGGCAGGGTAATTTCGCCCTTACCGTTACGTTGGTTGTTCGAAAACTCACCAATGTAGACAGTGCCGTCTGCATAAGAGGCTTGCCCCAAGCCGTTGCGCTGACCTTCGGACCATTGGCCTTCATAGGTATATCCATCGGTGTAGGTCATTTTGCCTTGGCCGTGGTTTTTCGCGTTCAGGAATTCACCCTCATAGACAAGACCATTGACGAAGGTTGCTGTGCCAGAGCCGCTGATCACGCCGTTGTCCCAATCGCCTTCATAGGTTGAACCGTCAGGATAGGTCATTGTGCCCGTGCCATGTGCGAGATCATTCATAAATGTCCCGGCATAAACGGACCCGTCGGGGTAGGTGGCTTCGCCTGTACCTTCGATCCGCCCTTCGGCCCATTCACCAACATAGATATACCCGTCTGCGCCTTGCAGCGTGCCCGTGCCGTGGCGTTTATCATCAGCAAAGGAGCCTGTATAAACGTCGCCATTGGCGTAGGTGACGGTGCCTTCGCCTTCGCGCTTACTGGCGACAAAGTTGGCATCATAGACGTCGCCATTGGTTTGGGTCAGGGTTCCGCGTCCTTGAATTTGGCCGTCAACCCATTCGCCGCTATATATCACGCCATCGGCCATCGTCATTGTGCCGATGCCGTTGCGTTCGCCAGCGGTCAGGTTGCCAGTATAAACAGCGCCGTCAGGGTAAGTGATCGTACCTTCACCTTCTTTGATGCCGTTAACCCATTCGCCTGCGTAGACATAGCCTGTTTCGCTCGTCATGGTGCCTGTACCGTGGTACATTGCGTTGCGGAACTCGCCTTCATAGGTCAGCCCGTTCGCGTAATTTGAAATGCCTTGGCCGGTGATGTTGCCGTCGACCCAATCGCCTTCAAATGTGCCGCCATCCGCAAATGTGATTCGGCCTTGGCCTTCGGGCTTGCCCGCGACAAACGCGCCTTCATAGACGGACCCGTTGGCAAAACGTGCAACGCCTTGTCCACGAATTTCGCCTTCGACCCATTCGCCTGTGTATTCATAGCCGGTGGGCAAAGTGTAGGTGCCGATACCGTGCTGCTTTCCATCAAGGAATTCGCCTTCGTAGACGCCGCCGTCATCGTACTGCTTTGTTTGGACTGTTTGCGCTTGCGCGCCTGTCGCCAACCCAACAGTAAGCAGGGCGACCGCCATTGTTTTTGGTAATCCAAACATAGTCATTCGAGTCCTCCGATCACTTAACTCACACCGCAGCTTAGGTAAGGCTCTGCGTTCTGACAACGGTTAAGGGAACATTATCCCTACATTGTTTTGCAGCCGCCTTTTCAATACGCGTTATTCTGGTACATGCATTGCTGTGAATTAGGACAAAACTATGACAAAAATGTTCCGCCTAACGATGGCTCAGCTAAATTCCGCCGTTGGCGATTTATCAGGCAATGCAGACCTCGCCCGCGAGGCCTGGGCCGCCGGACGCGACGCAGGGGCTGATATGGTCGCCCTGCCAGAGATGTTTATCACTGGCTATCAGACCCAGGACCTTGTGCAAAAGCCCGCATTTGTTGCCGATGCGATGGCGCATATCATGCTGCTTGCCGCTGATTGCGCGGATGGTCCGGCCTTGGCAATTGGTGGGCCGCAGTTCGAAAATGAGCGGCTCTACAATTGTTATTTTATCCTGCGTGGCGGTAAAATTTCTGCTCGCATGAAAAAACATTTTTTACCGAACTTTAATGTTTTTGACGAAGTGCGCCTGTTCAAAAGCGATGATATTTCAGGCCCCTACACGGTTAATGATGGCCCTCGCCTTGGCAGCCCAATTTGTGAAGATGCGTGGTATCCTGACGTTGCTGAAGCGATGGTAGAAACTGGCGCGGAAATTTTGATCGTTCCCAATGGGTCGCCCTATTTTCGGAATAAATTCCCGGTTCGGCTCAACAATATGGTTGCGCGTGTTGTCGAAAACGATGTGCCGCTGGTCTATTTGAACATGGTTGGCGGACAGGATGACCAAGTCTTTGACGGTGGATCATTTGTGTTGAACCGTGGCGGCCAATTGGCTGTGCAAATGCCAGTTTTGCAAACTGCGATCACCCATGTCGATTTCAAACATACAGATACAGGATGGGAAGCAATCCCCGGCGAATTCGCGCCGATGCCCGATGACATCGCGCAAGACTATCACGTGATGGTTCTGGGCTTGCGCGACTACATGCGCAAAACTGGCTTTAAGAAGGTGCTTTTGGGCCTGTCGGGGGGAATCGATAGTGCGATCGTCGCGGCAATAGCCGCTGACGCGCTTGGCCCTGAGAATGTGCGCTGTGTTATGTTGCCGTCTGAATATACCTCGCAGGCCTCGCTTGACGATGCGGCGGCGGCGGCGGATGCATTGGGTGTCAAATATGATATCGTCAATATCGCAGGCCCGCGTGCGGCCGTCACCGAAGCGCTGGCACCTTTGTTTGGCGATATGCCCGCCGATTTGACCGAAGAGAACATTCAATCGCGTATCCGTGGATTGTTATTGATGGCGCAGTCCAATAAATTTGGCGAAATGCTGCTGACCACTGGCAATAAGTCCGAGGTCGCTGTTGGCTATGCGACGATCTATGGCGATATGGCGGGTGGGTATAACCCGATCAAAGATATGTATAAAACGCGTGTGTTTGAGACATGTCGCTGGCGGAATGCCCATCACTGCGATTGGATGCATGGCCCTGCGGGAGAGGTGATCCCAACCGCGATTATCGACAAACCTCCGTCAGCCGAGCTGCGCCCGGATCAAAAAGACGAAGACAGCCTGCCGCCCTATGACATTCTCGATGGCATCCTCACAATGTTGGTTGATGATGAAGCGTCCGTCGCCGATTGCGTGGCTGCCGGGTATGATCATGAGACAGTGAAGCGGGTCGAACATCTGATTTATATCAGTGAATATAAGCGGTTCCAGTCCGCCCCCGGTCCGCGCCTGTCGCACCGCGCGTTTTGGCTTGATCGGCGCTATCCGATTGTGAACCGCTGGCGTGATAACAGTGGGGCATAAAGGCTAAACTGGACATCTTGCCTGTTGCATGGTCATAAGTGCGCCAACAGGAGATGACCCCATGACAACGACCAGATTCGCCCCTTCGCCCACCGGTTGGCTGCACATCGGCAACCTGCGCGCAGCGCTTTTTAACTACGCTATTGCGCGCCAAAATGGCGGGCAGTTTGTGCTGCGGATCGATGACACAGATGCGGAACGCTCTAAGGAAGAATATGTTGAGGGCGTCAAAGAAGATCTGACTTGGCTTGGTATCAAATGGGACCGCATTGAACGTCAGTCGCAGCGGATGGACCGCTATGAGTTGGCAAAACAAAAGCTGATCGACATGGGGCGTTTGTACGAATGCTTTGAAACCCCGGTTGAATTAGACCTCAAGCGCAAGAAACAGCTGAACATGGGCAAACCGCCGGTTTATGATCGGGCCGCCCTTGCGCTGTCTGATGCCGAAAAAGATGCACTGCGCGAAGAGCGCGGTTCGCACTGGCGGTTTAAACTGGATCTAGAACGGATCGAGTGGGCCGACGGGATTATCGGGGACATTTCAATCGATGCGGCCTCTGTCAGCGATCCGGTGCTGTTTAAGAATGGCGGTCAAATTCTGTATACGCTGGCCTCGGTCGTGGATGATATCGAAATGGGCATGACGGATGTTGTGCGCGGGTCCGACCACGTGACCAACACCGCGACACAAATTCAAATCATGCACGCGCTGGGCGGCACGCCGCCGCGTTTTGCACATCATTCTTTGCTGACAGGTCCGCAAGGCGAGGCGTTATCAAAGCGTCTGGGCACATTGGCGTTGCGTGATTTGCGCAAGGCAGGCATCGCCCCCGAAGCGATTTTGTCATTAATGGCGCGATTGGGGTCTTCTGATCCGGTTGAACTGCGTGCAGATATTGACGAAGTTGTTGCAGGCTTTGACATCACCAAATTTGGTTCTGCGCCGACAAAGTTCGACGCTGACGATTTGGGCCCACTGACCGCACGCCATTTGGCGACGCTAGGTCATGAGGCCGTCGCCGAAACAATAACTGCGGCGGGTGTGCCTGATGGTTTGGCTGAACCATTCTGGAAAGTCGTGCGCGACAACATCAACACATTGGATGATGTGGCCGCTTGGTGGGCTTTGTTCCGCGATGGCGCGACCCCATTGATCGCTGATGAAGATGCAGACTTCGTCGCACAAGCGTTTGAGCTGCTGGGCGAGCCGCCCTACACCGCGACCACATGGGGTGAATGGACCGCACAAGCAAAAGCCGAGACGGGCCGCAAAGGGCGTGGCTTGTTTATGCCGCTGCGCAAGGCTGTCACCGGTTTGGAGCGCGGTCCGGAAATGGCCGACGTGATGCCATTGCTGCAGGTGAAACCTAAAGCAGGTTAAGCCTGTTCAAATGATGATCCACGAGCGCGGTTTCAGCTAAGCTGAGATCGCGGTGACGCGGATATTGCGGGGCGTCCCGATCTTCGATGATCGGGGCCCATGCATCGGTTGTGTCAAAAAACGCAGCCACGCCATCGACCCCAAACATCTGATGATAGCCTTGCACAACAACATCCAAATAGCTGCGCAAAATGCAGTGGTCCCGGGTATGTGACGTATAAAGATCGGGTGTGACCTGATACACCGCCGTCATCGCGCTGGGCGCATCATGGGTGACTGCATCTGTCACGTTATGGCGGTTGTAGACATCCTCGCGCGCATCAAGCGCGACCCAATCGGCCCCAGGCACACGCGCGATTACACCTGCAATTTCGCTACCTGCGTCCTGAATGACTGACAGATAGGCGATGTCATGTGCCGTGGTGCCCTGCCATGTGCGCCGCCAGCCCTTAAGCCGCGCCGGGCGCGGGTCATCGTAGTCGTGCGTTGACAAGTTGACGAGGCTACCATAGCCGAAAAATGCCGGATCGCTCATTCGCGTGCCCTTAATACTTGGGCGGGCTTTGCCGCCAATGATCGCCATGCAAACCCAAGCCCGGCGAAGGTTGAGGCGAGCAACCCACCAAGAATGATCAACAGGGCATTGCCCCAAATAACGCTGTAAGTGTTTTCCATGATGAATGTTGTAACGGCCCAACCGCCCAAGATTCCAGCCCCTAATGCGACCGATCCAGCGGCTAATCCAAGCAGCGCGGAACGCAATGCAAAGCTAAACAAAATGCGGCCCCGTGTGGCACCCAACGTCTTGAGAACGGCGGCTTCATAGGTGCGGGCGCGCTCACCTGCCGCGGCCGCCCCAATCAACACCAAAAACCCAGTGATCAGTGTGATCAACGCGCCATACCGCGTCGCGCCTGCGATGCCGCCGATTAGCGTAATAATCTGGTCAATCGCATCCCGGATACGGATTGCAGTGATGTTGGGATAGGCAGATGCGAGATCGTGCAAAATTGCGGCTTCGGCCTCTTCTTCTGCGTAAACGGTCGCGATCCAACTATGCGGAGCGCCTGCAAGGGCGGCTTGATTCAACGCAAGGACAAAGCCGATCCCGGCGTCCTCCCAGCTCACATTGCGGAAACTGGTGATAGTGCCTGTGATGTCGCGCCCAAGCACGTTGATGGTCATCGTATCGCCCAGTTGCAGCCCCATCTCGGCGGCTTCTTCTTGTGAAAAGCTAATCTGCGGCGGGCCGTCGTAGCCGACCGGCCACCATTCACCGGCGGTAATTTCCGTGCCATTTGGCTGCGCATCGGCATAGGTAATTCCGCGATCGCCACGCACCACCCAATGGCCCCCAGCTGCCTGTTGTGCCGGTTGGTCGTTGATCCGGGTGATGACACCGCGCAGCATCGGGGCTGTTTCAACCTTGCTGACTGCAGGATCACTATCAAGCCGGGCGTTGAACCCGTCAATTTGATCAGGCTGGATGTCGACAAAGAAATAGCTCGGCGCGATGCTGGGCAGTTCATCCGTGAATGAATTTTGCAAGTTGCCGTCGATCTGCCCAACCGCCGCCAAAACCGTCAACCCAAGCCCAAGCGAGAGCACAACAGATGTGGCTTCGCCGCCTTGGGTGCCGATTGCGGCAAGCGCGAGGCGTAAGGCCGGCCGTCCGCGCGATGGCGTACGCAGGCGTTTCGCAATCCAGCGGATCACGAAGGCTGCAAAGACGAGGATTGCGAGCGCCCCTGCGATCCCACCTGCCGTCCACAGGGTTAAGAATGTGGTGCCTGAAAAATAGACCGCGGCAGCGACAAGGGTGATTACCAACGCGGTCAAGACGCTGAGATATTGGCGCGGGGGTAGCGTTTTGGACCCACCAAATGCGTCGCGAAACAGGGTCGCGGCGCGGATGTCATCCGTCTTTGCAAGCGGCCAAAGTGTGAAAATAAGCGCCGCAAGTACGCCGTAAACCGCAGCCTCAATTAAGGGCGTGGTATATATGGTAAATACTGCGGGGATCGGCAGGCGTGCTTCGATCAGAGGAGCGAACATGAGCGGAAGTACAGCCCCCAAGACCAATCCGATGCTGATACCCACAAGCGAGAGCACCCCAATTTGAATGAAATACGTCTGGAAAATCGTCGCCCGTGTCGCCCCTAGGGTCTTCAGTGTGGCGATCACATTTGTTTTGGTCGCGAGATAGGCGCGGACGGCTGCGGATACTCCGACGCCGCCGACTGCCAATCCTGACAGGCCGACAAGGATCAAGAACGCGCCGATCCGATCGACAAATCGTGCGGTCCCGCCCGCGCCCCGGCGGCTATCGCGCCAGCGCAGCCCATCGTCACGAAATTGCAGGGCGGCATCGCGGCGTAGCTCAGAAAGATTGGCCCCGTCGGGCAAGTCTAGCCGGTATTCTGTTGAAAATAATGTGCCTTCGGTTAGCAGCCCAGAGTTTTCCAGCGCGCGTGTCAGAACAATTGTGCGCGGCCCAAGCCCAAAACCGCCCGCCGCATTGTCAGGATAGCGATCTAACACCGCGCGCAGGGTAAAGCTTTGGGTGCCAAGCCGAAATTGATCACCGGGTGTCAGCCCTAACCGGTCAACCAAGACCCTTTCCATCACGGCGCCATAATCCGCAAGTGCATCTGCGAGCGGCATGGGTGGGTCAAGTGTGACAGCGCCAATCAGCGGATATAGATCATCTACGGCCCGGATTTGGGTCAAACCACGGGCGTCACCGACAACGGCCATTGATCGAAAATCAACTGTTTCGGACACTTGGGTTGCGATGCTTTCCAGCCAATCACGTTCAGCGTCGCGCGCAAAACGGTAGGTAAACGATACCTCGGCATCGCCGCCCAAAAGGGCTGCGCCATCGCGTTTGAGACCCGCCTCGATCCCGGCGCGTACGGTGCCCACGGCCGCAATCGCTGCGACACCTAGCGCAAGACAAGCCAAAAACACCCGAAAGCCGCGCAAGCCCCCACGCAATTCGCGCGCGGCAAAACGGGCAGCGATGCGCAGGCTCATTGTGGGGCCTGCGTTGCTGTGTCGATCCGACCACCGCGCAGACGCACAACACGGTCACAGCGCGCCGCAAGTTCGGGCGCATGGGTAACCATGATCAGGGTCGCGCCGTGTTTGTCGCGCAAATCAAACAGCAGATCCATGATCGCTTGCCCATTGGTTTCATCAAGATTGCCCGTCGGTTCATCCGCAAGCAAAATACGCGGACGCGGTGCCGAGGCGCGCGCAAGTGCGACGCGTTGCTGTTCGCCGCCTGACATTTGACTGGGGTAATGGTTGATCCGGTCGCCAAGGCCGACGGCCTCTAATTCTGCCTGTGCGCGGCAGAATGCATCGCCCGCGCCAGCTAATTCGAGCGGGGTTGCGACATTTTCAAGTGCAGTCATTGTCGGGATCAGGTGGAAAGATTGGAACACCACCCCCATATTGTCACTGCGAAAGCGGGCCAACTGGTCTTCGGTCATTGTTGTCAGCTCTTGGCCAAGCGCCATGATGCTTCCAGATGTGGCCTGTTCCAGCCCGCCCAAAAGCATAAGGAGAGACGATTTGCCCGATCCGCTAGGCCCGATAAGCCCCAATGTTTCGCCCGCTGCGATATCCAACGAGATATCATGCAAGATGTCGACGCGCCCTGCATTTCCGTCGAGGGATAGGTTGGTGCCAGAAATAGAAAAAACAGGGTCGGTCATGCGTGGGGCCTTTGGTCAGATCATGTCTTTTGGATATGGCGCGCGCGGCGCATTTCGCAACCTTACTACTGCTGTTTTGCTAACAACAAGTTCTGTTCAGGCCCAAACCGTCACAATCGCGGCACTCGGGGATAGTCTGACTGCGGGGTATGGCTTGCAGCAAGATGATGGCTTTGTGCCGCAATTGCAGGCGTGGCTGGACGGGCAGGGGGCGGATGTTCGGCTGATCAATGCTGGCGTGTCTGGGGATACGACGGCGGGCGGGCGCAGCCGGGTGGATTGGACCCTAACGCCGGATGTTGATGCGATGATCGTTGCGCTTGGCGGGAATGATTATTTGCGCGGGATTGATCCCGCAGTGAGTTTTGAAAATCTTGATGCAATTCTGGCCGCAGGGCAGGCGGCGGGCGTCGGCATGTTGTTGGTCGGGCTTGATGTGGGGGCGAACTATGGTGCGGAATATGAGGCAGCGTTTGAGCAAAACTATGTGACGCTCGCGGCAAAATACGATGTTCCGCTTTACCCTGATTTTTTGGCGGGGATCCGCGCGGTGGTTGATACCCCCGCGGCGTTGGCCGAATTTGTGCAGTCAGATGGGCTGCATCCCAACCCCACTGGTGTGGGGTTGATCGTTGCAGATATCGGACCATCGGTTATGGAATTGATCGCAGCCTCCGTCGATTAAGCCCGCATACGCGCGTAGCTTGGATCATAAGGGCCTGTTGCAATCACGCGGGCGCTCACCGGTGCGCCGATGACGTCAACCGTCAGCGCGGTATCGACCTGCGCCAGATCGGGGTTCACAAAGGCATAGGCCAGATTGAGCCCCGTGCGATGCCCCCAGTCACCTGATGTGACAGTGCCGACAATTGCCCCATCGTACCAGACGGACGCGCCGCCATGGGCGGGGGCATCTTCGGTGTCGATCGCCAGTGTGACCAGTTTAACCTGCGGCCCGTCTTTAACGCGTTTGAGCAAAGCTGCCTTGCCAATAAAGTCACCTTTGTCGAGTTTGACAAACCGATCCAGCGCCGTCTCGAAAGGGTCGAATTCGGTCAAAATATCGGCTTTCCAGTGCAAGAACCCCTTTTCGACGCGCATGGAATCGACGGCCCGCGCACCAAAGAGACGCAGATCATGCGCCTGACCTGCTTTGCGCAATGCGGCATAGGCGGCATGAAGGTTTTCATTGGGGACGTGGATTTCATAGGCCAACTCGCCCGAGAAGCTCACGCCAAGCACCGTCGCAGGGGCGATCCCGATATGGGTTTCGCGCACCGACAGCCAAGGGAACGCCTCGCGTGACCAATCGCCGCGTGACGCCGCAGCAAGAACATCACGCGCTTTTGGCCCCGCCAGCACAAGGATAGTTTGGCTGTTGGTGAGGGATGTAATGGTGACATCTTCATCGGCGCGTAGATGGCTTTGCAACCAATCCATATCGTGGAATTCAGACGCGGCGGCAGAACCATACCACACCCGTTCTGGACCACGATCAGAGGCGGGCAGGTTGGCCACTGTGGCCTCGCCCTTCAGCAGGCCATGGTCGTTCAGAAGATACCCAAGCCCAACACGGCCTGCTCGTTTTGTGACGGTGCCACAGAACATGCGGTCAAGGAAACTATGCACGTCGTGGCCCGTCAGCTCAAAGCGGTTGAAGCCAGAAACTTCGGTCATGCCCACGCCGGTTGAAACGGCTTTGACCTCTGCCGCGACGACATCATGCACCTCGTTAAAGCGAAAACCGAGCGTTTCTTTAAAATCAGGGGTCGGCTTGATGTAGTCGACGCGCTCCCATCCGTTGACAGTGCCCATCTCGGCACCTTCCGCCACGAGTACTGTGGTCAATGGCGTCGTTTTCATCGGGCGCCCGGCGGGGCGATGTTCATGCGGGAAGTGAAAGCGGAATTCGTTTTGGTAATCTTCGATCGCTTTGAGCGCGGTGAGCTCAACTGTCGCGTGACCGGTAAAGCGGCGCGGATCAATGACCCAAGTGTCATATTGGGCTTCGCCGTGCACGATCTGCTGGGCGAGCAGCCAGCCGTGGCCACCGCCTTCACCTAGCCCCGCACGCAGACCAATGATGCAATACGCATTTCGTTTGCCCGGGATAGGCCCAACAAGCGGCGCACCGTCGATGGTGTAGGTGATGGGGCCGTTGACGATTTCGCGGATGCCCGTTTCCATCAAGGCGGGCATCCGTTCAAACGCCCCCTCAAGCACATCGGTCACACGCTCAAGATCATCAGGGCACAGGGCATTGGTGAAATGTGGGTCGATCCCATCCATGCCCCATGTCCGGCAATCTTGTTCATAGAAACCGAGCAGAAGCCCGCCTTTTTCTTGGCGGCTGTAATAGTCGCTAATTGGACAACGCAGCAGGGGAATCCGGTGACCAGCCTCAGCGATGGCCGGGATGTCTTCGGTCAGGAAATACTGGTGTTCCATCGAGGCAACAGGGTGCTGCACACCCATCATCGCGCCGATTTCATTACAGCGATAGCCGCCCGCGTTCACCACGATTTCACATTTCACATCGCCCTTTTCCGTGTGGACGGTCCATGTGCTATCGGCGTGTTGGGTCAGGCCGGTGACGGGTGTGTGGCGGTTGACCTCGGCCCCGGCAAGGCGGGCGCGGCGCGCCAATGCCTGACAGAGCTGTGCAGGGTCAATGTGACCATCGGTTGGGTCCCACAAACCGCCCAAAAGGTTGTCGGTTGAAATGAGCGGGTGACGGCGGGCGCATTCTTCGGCGTCGATAACTTCAAATTCGACACCCATGCCTGCGGCCACTGACGCGAAATGCCGATAACCGTCCATCTGTTCCGCAGTGTTGGCCAGACGAATGCCGCCATCGCCGTAGTTATAGCCAACAGGATACTCTGGGTCGTCGCGCAGCTCTTTATACAGGTTGATCGAATGCGTTTTCAGCCCAACCATCGTCTGGGTCATGCCGAAGTTGGTGACCTGCGCAGCAGAGTGCCACGTTGTGCCTGATGTGAGTTCGTCACGTTCAATCAGCATCACGTCGGTCCAGCCTTCCTGGGTCAGGTGATACAGGGCTGAACAGCCGGCGATCCCGCCGCCAATAACAACAACGCGTGCTTGGTCTCTCATGTCGATTTATCCGTGATATATGGGTATTTCCCCTATCAAAGCGCAACGGATCAAAGGGTCAATCTTGAAACAACAGTTTCGTATTATTCGAAACTAAGTTCCGAGATATCCAACGGCTCTGTCAGCCAAGGGTAGGCGGCGCAGGCGGGTTGGATGATCTCGCGCCGCATGATTTGACGCAGCAATGTCGCGACGGCTTCGCGGGTGGGGATATCAATGGTATCGCGCGCAACAAGCGCTATGCGTCGCGAAAATGCTGGGAGCGGTAGCGGGTGTAACTGCGTGTTTTGCGCAAACCGTTGCGACCGCACAAAGCCGACAGGCGTGATGATCGACCATCCCGCCCCGCCTGCAATAATCGCCATGATTGATTGCACGCTGTCAAAATCTAAGCGGCGCGGCAGATCGATCTGATTGCGGGCCAGATGTGCAGCGATTTGTTTGCCGATTAAATGGTTTGGGTTGAAGCGCAGGAAATCCAGCTGTGCGCGCCCCCGAACGATATCCGCTGGCGCATCATTGTGCCCATCAGGCAGGGCCAACACAAAGGGATCACGCATAAGACGCAAGCGTGTGACACCCATCGCGGCATCATCGCTTTCGGCGACAACAGCAAGATCAATCTCTCCCTTTTGTAAAAGATCAGTGGCTTGATGGCTTGGGATATTGCGGATCGATAGTGTTGCTTTAGGCATTTCTTTGGCCAAGAAGGTCGCCAGCGCGGGGGTCACGTTGCTTTCAAATTCGTCGATCATACCGATGCGTAAGGATCGGGCGTGCAGCAGGCCCGAAATCACCGTGGCATCCGCCGCACGCCGAATGTGATGCAAGCCTTTCGACAAATGTTGAAGCGCCTGATGCCCTTCCCGGGTCAGCACAAACGGACGCGACGTGCGGTCAAACAAGACCGTGCCTATCTGATCTTCAAGCCGGGCAATCTGGTGCGATATTGATGAAATCGACAGGCCCATTTCAGCGGCCGCAGCTTGGATGGACCCGGTGCGCGCAACCCGTTCAAAAGCGTCCAACGCCTGCAATGATACACGTGGCAGTGACACCCAAAGCCCCAATCAATTTCGATACATTGAGAACTGTGTCGGGGCCGGCCAAGGATGTCAAATACGTGGCTGGTTTAAATTTGAGGTAAGAGAATATGATGAGTTATGAGAAATTTAGTCAGTTCACGGCACATACATAAGGGTATGCAGCGGATCGGATGCCTAAAGTTCTGTCAAAACACATTAAGCGCGCGCGTAATTATGTGAATGCGATTTCGGGTAGGAAAAGTTATTGGTGGAGCCTAGCGGGATCGAACCGCTGACCTCCTGCATGCCATGCAGGCGCTCTCCCAGCTGAGCTAAGGCCCCATCATGATGACGCTGTCATCGGGTGCAACATATGTTGCGAGGTGCTGTCTATGCAGCGAACCGGGCGAGATCAAGTGTAAAATCGCGCCCGGAACAGGTAAAATTACTCGTCGTCGTTTGTCGCGACGTCAGCCAGTTCGTCGAGTGACACTGTATCTTCGTCATCGTCATCTTCGAGCACATCATCGCCCAGATCAACGTCATCAGAATCATCATCGTCATCGAGTACCAGATCTTCTGCGTCGTCAGCCTCTTTGGCTTTCGCAGATTGCGCGTCTTCGGCGTCTGCGACCATGGTCCGGGTTTTGGACGTATCGACCGCCACTTCATTGCCTGTGTATGGGCTAATGATTGGTGTCGCGTTCAGGTCGTAAAAGCGTTTGCCGGTTTCAGGGCAAACACGCTTTGTGCCCCATTCTTCCTTAGGCATAGGCTATCCCTTCAAATTCTTGTCTAACCCTTGCGGGTGATCGGTGCCAACTGCCATAAGCAGGCAGGCGTGTCAAAGCCTTTGACACATAAATCATGAGTAGTTGGATATGGGCCGTCATACGCTTGAAGGCAACCCCTCGATTGCGGTAGATTTACGCCGTTCTGCGCAGGCGCGTCGATTATCATTGCGTGTGTCTCGGCTGGACGGGCGTGTGACGCTGACAATGCCGGCGCGCACCCCCGACCGCGAGGCCTTTGCATTCTTGCGCGCGCAAGAAGATTGGCTACGCGGGCACCTTGCACAACTCAGTCCAGTGGTGCGCGCCGCTGTCGGTGGGGCCATGTTGTTACGCGGTCAAGAGGTACCGATCCGCCATGCTGATGTGCCACGTTTGCAAATCAAACAGGATGCCATTTGGGTGCCAAACGGGGCCAAGCTGAACGGGGCTGCCCTGCAAGCCGCGCTCAAGGTGCTTGCACGCGATGCGCTAGCTGCGGCCTCTGATGCTTATGCGGCGCAGTTGGGGGTGACCTATACGCGGTTGACCATACGCGATACGCGATCGCGTTGGGGGTCGTGCAGTAGCGCTGGGGCGTTGATGTATGCTTGGCGGCTTATTTTGGCCCCACCAGCGGTGTTGGACTATGTTGCTGCACATGAGGTCGCGCACTTGCGCGAAATGAACCATGCGCCCGCGTTCTGGGCGGTCGTGGCAGGGCTATGCCCGGATTATGAAATTCACCGGGTTTGGCTGCGAGAAAACGGGGATCAGCTGCACCGTATTCAATTCGACGATTGACCGCAGCCCAGTTTGTGATCACATATTGGGATTATGATCCAACCACGCCCCACCGACCCAACGATTGCCGCCCATGAACGGGTGTACCGTGCATTGCGTACGCGCATCATGCACGGCGAAATCGCCCCCGGCGAGGCGTTGACCCTGCGCGGGATTGGGCATGACTACGATGTTTCGATGACCCCCGCGCGCGAAGCCGTGCGCCGCCTTGTGGCCGAAGGGGCCTTGTTTCTTTCGTCTTCGGGGCGCGTGTCGACGCCGGCACTATCCAACGACCGGATCGAAGAGCTTGCGACATTGCGGGCGTTACTTGAGCCAGAACTAGCGTCGCGTGCCTTGCCGCGTGCCCATTTTGCGCTGATCGACCGGCTTGAATCCATCAACAACGGCGTGAGCCAGATGATCGCGCGCCACGATTCGTCCGGCTATATTCGAATGAACCTTGAATTTCATCGCACGCTGTACCTGCGCGCGCAGGCACCTGCGATGTTGGCGATGACGGAAACAGTTTGGTTGCAGTTGGGGCCGACAATGTGCGCACTTTATGGGCGGTTGAACCGGACAGAGCCGCCCTATCATCACAAGCTGATTTTGGCGGCGCTGAAGGCAGGGGATGAACCGGGCTTGCGGCTTGCGGTGCGCACAGATGCGACGCAGGGTTTGCGGATGCTTAAGACCTAAGCGGCCTCTTCGGATGCATAGACGAGATCTAGCAGGCGGCGGAAATCCTCGCCGGGGATGCCCAGCCCATAGGCCAATTCCGTTGCAAAGGCATGTTCCACTGGGATCAAGCGTCCGCTCGCGATTGCCACTGACAAAATACCCTGCATCATCAAATCTTTTTCACGGTCGCGCAAACCTTTGCCAAAGGCGATAAAGTGATGTTCGTCTAGGCCCGCCGACATATCAATCGAATCAACCATTTGGATCACCTCTGAGGTCGGGTAATTCCGCCCGGTCAGGCGACGAATGGTTTTGCGGATATGTGTGAGTTCAATCGAATCTACGATGCCATCGCATTTCGCCATGTGGCACATCGCAGACAAAATTCGAATGGCGGCTTTCTTGCGCATTGGCCCGCGCAGGTCATAGCCAAGCAGGGATTTGACACGGCGGATGATCACCGCAATGAGCCCTAAACACCCCGAAAGCAGCAGCCCATAAATGCCGAGCTTATGTTTCCAATCATTGCCCGCTACCGGGTTTATCTCAGCTGGAATAAGGCCTAGGGCCTGCGCTGCGACTATCTTGTCTTCGGAATAAAGCTGGTCATAGCTGGTTTCGCAGCCGTCGCTGGCCAATGCATACCCCTGCACATCGCTGGTTAAGACAATGCCGAAAACGACCAAATCATCGGTGACATAGCAAAGCGACATCATGGCTTCATCGGCGCCGGGAATCCGGGTGTCGGTCACAAACTCGAGACCCGGTGCACGCGTGACAATTTCGGTTTGGGCCTGCGCAGCAGAGCCAAAGGAGAAAACAAGGAAAAGGGCAACTAAGAGATAATTCATTTCGGCTCTCACAAAACGTTGACGCCTTAAAACATGGATTGGGTGCAAAAATGTGGCGGATATATGGTCGCAGATGCCTAATAGCGCTGCAAGGTTAACCATTTTTCCGAGAATTGTCTTTAGATTCGGATCAATAGAATTTCGCAACTGGCGCGCCGACCAACAATCGGCGCACCAAAGTGTTAAACGTGGATTGCGCCGTCACCACAGGCCAAAGCGGCCTCGCGGACGGCTTCGGAGTAGGTCGGGTGCGCGTGGCAGGTGCGTGCGATGTCTTCGGCAGCGGCGCCGAACTCCATAGCAACACAGATTTCATGGATCAGATCACCTGCCATCGGCCCAATGATATGTGCACCCAATATACGGTCTGTCTGTGCGTCAACCAGTAGCTTGACGAAGCCATCACCAGCAAAGTTGGCTTTTGCGCGGGCGTTGCCCAAGAACGGGAATTTCCCGACCTTATACGCGCGGCCAGCCGCCTTGAGGCTTTCTTCGGTTTCACCGACATTGCTGACCTCGGGGTGGGTGTAAATCACGCCCGGGATCACGCCATAGTTCACATGCGGCTTTTGACCTGCGATGCCTTCTGCGACGGCCATGCCTTCATCCTCGGCCTTATGGGCAAGCATGGGGCCGGCAATCGTGTCACCAATTGCGTAGATGCCAGGCACGTTTGTCGCATAGTTCGCGTCGGTTTTAATCTGACCGCGTTCTGACAATTCAACACCAAGTGCATCAAGCCCCAATCCGGTGGTGAAAGGCTTGCGACCTGTTGCGACCAAAACGGTGTCAGCGGTAATTGTGTGTTCGCTTTCGTCTTTGCGCAGCTGATAGCTGACAGTGGCCTTATTATTCTTAACTTCGACGCCTTGAACCGCCGCGCCCAGTTTGAATTTTAGGCCTTGCTTGGTCAGCATTTTTTGGAACTGACGCGCAATTTCGGCGTCCATACCTGGGGTGATTGCATCCAAGAATTCGATCACTGTTACCTCGGCGCCAAGACGGGCATAGACTGACCCAAGCTCAAGCCCGATGACACCCGCACCAATGACGACAAGGGATTTAGGCACTTTGTTCAGTGTCAGCGCGCCTGTGGATGTCACGACGGTCTTTTCATCGATCTCGATCCCCGGCAGGACAGATGCCTCGGACCCGGATGCGATGATGATGTTTTTGGCGTCATATGTGTCGTCACCGACCTGAACTTTGCCAACACTTGGGATGGTTGCCCAGCCTTTGATCCAGTCGATCTTGTTCTTTTTGAACAGGTATTCGATACCGCCGGTGTTTTGGCCAACAACGTTATCTTTGTAGGATAGCATCTGCTTCCAATCGACCGATGGGGCTTTGCCCTTCAGGCCCATATCCGCAAAGTTATGTTCTGCTTCGTGCAACATGTGCGTCGCGTGTAACAGCGCTTTGGACGGGATGCAGCCCACGTTCAGGCAAGTGCCGCCAAGCGTTTCACGGCCTTCAACCACGGCCACTTTCATCCCCAATTGGGCAGAACGGATTGCACTGACATAGCCGCCGGGGCCGGCACCGATTACAATAACGTCATAGCTGGACATGGTGTCTCCTTTAGATTTCTTAGCTGTCGGACTTATGTCGGACAAATGTCGGTTTTTGGTCGGCGTCTAGAACAGCGCCGAGATTATCATGAGCATGGTCGAGAGAAACCCCACAAACCAAATCAGCGAGCGCCAAGGCGTCCAGCCAAAATAATATGCGGGGACATAAAGAATACGGGCACCTAGATAGACCCAAGCGCAAATCGCGCTGAACCCGGTCCCCTTGTCACCCAGCGTGATCACGACCACGGCAATGGTGAATAAGATTAACGCCTCAAAGTGGTTATTCATCGCGCGGAACAGGCGACCCGTGCCAACGCTGGCTTGATCCATTAACGGTTTATTCAGCCGCTGCGGGTCACGTGGGCTTGCCGTTTTGCCGGGGCCAAGTTCGATATTGGCCGGAATCGCCATCAGGCAAAACTGGATAGCTTGAAGCAGAGCCGCGAGGGCGAGGACGGTGAGTTCAGGGGGCATTTTATGACATCATGGATTTTGTGTAACCACCGAGAGCGCTGCCAAGAAAATCACCAATAACTGTGAAGCTACCTTTGGTTTTACTCGGGTGGGTCACATACTCGGCTATTGTTACGGTCTGGCCATCAACCTCAAGTCGGGCACCCATTATTGCAATACCTCGACTGGTAAGCACTGGACCGACCCAGGTAGCGCCGCTCGATGAATGCGCTGTATTTGCCCACCTTACTAAACCCTCGTTAGCGAGCCATTCCATACAGGGCTTAACCATATCGCGAAGATCATTGTCTACGTCAATGTCCGTGTCATCGACGAAGTCGTCATTGATGCCGATGTCGAGGAGCTTCGCTAGTATTACGGAAATTACTGCTGCGTTTTTTTCCAAGGCTTTCATAGTATTTCCTTCACTTGGTTGAAATCTATTCAGCCCGTGCTTGCATGGGCAGCGCCCCGACCTCGGGGCGCTGCTCGGTGTTGCGTGCATGTGGCTTATAGATCCATCAACAGACGGCGTGGGTCTTCGAGCGCTTCTTTGACGCGTACGAGGAATGTCACAGCGCCTTTGCCGTCAACGATCCGGTGGTCGTAGGACAGTGCGAGGTACATCATCGGGCGGATCACAACTTCACCGTTGATCGCCATTGGGCGGTCTTGGATTTTGTGCATACCGAGGATGCCGGACTGTGGCGGGTTCAGGATCGGTGAGGACATCAGCGAGCCGTAGACACCACCGTTCGAAATAGTGAACGTGCCGCCCTGCATTTCTGCCATGGACAGTTTGCTGTCGCGGGCTTTGGCACCCTTTTCAGCGATGGCCTTTTCGATGTCTGCGAATGACATTTGGTCGGCGTCGTTGATCACGGGAACCACAAGGCCAGTGGGCGTGCCTGCAGCGATACCCATGTTGACGTAGTTTTTATAGACAACGTCGGTGCCGTCGATTTCTGCGTTCACATCAGGCACTTCATTCAGCGCGTGGATACATGCCTTGGTAAAGAAAGACATGAAACCCAGTTTGACGCCGTGCTTTTTCAAGAACAGGTCTTTGTACTGGTTCCGTAGGGCCATGACCTCTGTCATGTCGACCTCGTTATAGGTGGTCAACATCGCGGCGGTGTTTTGGCTTTCTTTCAGGCGCTTAGCGATGGTTTGGCGCAGGCGGGTCATTTTGACACGCTCTTCGCGGTCGACCTGATTGGCGGCGACTGGTGCGCGCGGTGCGGCTGGGGCAGCGGGCGCAGGTGTTGCCAATGCGTTCAACACGTCTTCTTTCATGACGCGGCCGTCTTTGCCGGTGCCTGCGACGTTGGACAGGTTGTTTTCTGCCATTAGCTTTTTCGCGGATGGGGCGTCTTCAACGTCTTTGGCTGCTGGTGCGGCCGCTGGGGCAGGGGCCGCTTCGGGTGCTTCGGCTTTGGGTGCTGGGGCCGCATCGCCTGCGGCGATTTGCGCAAGCAGCGCATCAACGCCAACTGTGTCGCCTTCAGCGGCGACGATTTCTGACAATGTGCCTGCGACGGGTGATGGCACTTCGACGGTGACTTTGTCTGTTTCAAGTTCACACAGCATCTCATCAACGGCCACGGCGTCGCCGGGCTGTTTGAACCATGTGGCAACTGTCGCTTCGGTGACGGATTCGCCAAGCGTTGGTACGCGGACTTCGGTGCTCATTACTTTGTTCCTTTGATAGTCAGGGCGTCGTCAACGAGCGCCGCTTGTTCTGCTTTGTGTTTGCTTGCAAGGCCCGTCGCCGGGGAAGCCGAGGCTGCGCGCCCTGCATAGACGGGGCGTGTTGTTTTGGCTTTGGTGCGGGACAGGACCCATTCGATATTGGGCTCCATAAATGACCATGCACCTTGGTTTTTAGGCTCTTCTTGGCACCAGACCATGTCTGCATTTTTGAACCGGGTCAGTTCGTTCATGGCCGATTGGGCTGGGAACGGGTAGAACTGTTCGAACCGCAAGATGTAGACATCATCGATGCCGCGCGCGTCACGTTCTTCGAGCAGATCATAGTAGACCTTGCCCGAACACATCACGACGCGTTTGATTTTGTCGTCTGCAACAAGTTTTGTTTCAGAGTTTCCTTGCTGGGCATCATCCCACAATACGCGGTGGAAGCTTGATCCGGTGGTGAATTCGTCAGCCTTAGACACCGCCATTTTGTGACGCAAAAGCGATTTTGGCGTCATCATGATCAATGGCTTGCGGTAGCTGCGGTGCAACTGGCGACGCAGAATGTGGAAATAGTTCGCAGGCGTTGTACAATTCGCAACGATCCAGTTGTCACCACCACACATGGTCAAGAACCGCTCCAGTCGCGCGCTCGAATGCTCTGGCCCTTGTCCTTCGTAACCATGCGGCAAAAGACAGACGAGGCCTGACATCCGCAACCATTTGCTTTCACCGGAAGAAATAAACTGATCGAACATGATCTGCGCGCCGTTGGCAAAATCACCAAATTGGGCTTCCCATAGGGTCAGCGCATTTGGTTCAGCGAGCGAGTAGCCGTATTCAAAGCCAAGCACCGCATATTCCGACAGCATGCTGTCGATCACTTCGTAGTGCGCCTGCCCCTCGCGGATATTGTTCAGCGGGTAATAGCGATCTTCGTTTTCTTGGTTAATCAGGCCAGAGTGACGTTGGCTGAATGTACCGCGGGTACTGTCTTGGCCAGACAGGCGCACAGGGTAGCCTTCGGTTGCGAGTGACCCAAATGCGAGCGCTTCACCCGTGGCCCAATCGAACCCTTCGCCGGATTCGAACATTTTAGATTTGGCACCCAAAATGCGGTTCACGGTTTTGTGGACAGGGAAACCATCCGGCACAGTTGTCAGACCACGCCCGATTTCTTGGAATGTCTTTTCATCAATCGCGGTGGCACCGCGTTGATAATCATCCTTTTGGCGATCCAGATGTGACCATTTCCCATCAAGCCAGTCGGCCTTGTTGGGTTTAAAGGTTTTACCGTTTTCGAATTCCGTATTCAGGTGCGCTTGGAACGCGGCCTTCATATCTTCGATTTCGCCTTCGGGGATAAGCCCGTCTTTGACCAGACGTTCGGTGTAAAGCGTCAGCGTGGTTTTTTGCTTTTTGATCTTTTTGTACATCACCGGGTTGGTGAACATCGGCTCATCGCCTTCGTTGTGACCAAAGCGGCGGTAGCAAATGATATCAAGAACCACATCTTTGTGGAACTTCTGGCGGAACTCAGTCGCGACGCGTGCGGCGTGAACAACGGCCTCTGGGTCATCGCCGTTGACGTGGAAAATTGGGGCTTCGACCATCAGCGCGATGTCAGTCGGATAGGGCGAGCTGCGCGAGAAGTGCGGCGCGGTGGTGAAACCAATTTGGTTGTTGACTACGATATGCATCGTGCCGCCTGTTTTGTGACCCTTGAGGCCGGACAGGCCGAACCCTTCGGCAACAACGCCTTGGCCAGCAAAGGCCGCATCGCCGTGCAACAAGATTGCCATGACGCGCGTACGATCCACGTCGTTTTTTTGGTCTTGCTTTGCGCGGACCTTGCCCAAAACAACGGGGTTCACGGCCTCTAGGTGGGACGGGTTCGCTGTCAGTGACAGGTGCACGCTATTGTCGTCAAAGCTGCGGTCGGATGATGCGCCAAGGTGGTATTTCACATCGCCGGACCCATCGACATCTTCGGGTTTGAACGATCCGCCTTGGAATTCGTTAAAGATCGCGCGGTAGGGTTTTTCCATCACGTTCGCAAGAACGGAGAGACGACCACGGTGCGGCATGCCGATGATGATCTCATCTAGCCCCAACTGACCGCCGCGCTTGATGATCTGCTCCATCGCGGGGATCAGGCTTTCGCCACCATCAAGACCAAAACGCTTGGTACCCATGTATTTGACGTGCAAGAATTTTTCAAAACCTTCTGCCTGCACAAGGCTGTTCAAAATCGCTTTGCGGCCATTTTGGGTAAAGGTGATTTCTTTCCCGTAACCTTCGATGCGCTCTTTCAACCAACCCGCTTCTTCGGGGTTGGAAATATGCATGTATTGCAAAGCAAATGTGCCGCAATAGGTGCGTTGCACGATCGCCATGATCTCGTTCATCGTCGCGACCTCAAGGCCGAGCACATTATCGATAAAAATCGGGCGATCCATGTCGGCGGCGGTAAAGCCGTAAGATTTCGGATCAAGCTCTGGGTGGGGCACGTTTTCACGCATGCCAAGCGGGTCAAGGTCCGCAATCAAATGCCCGCGAATACGGTAGGCGCGGATGATCATCAACGCGCGGATGCTGTCCAGCACGGCATTGCGGACTTGATTTTCGTCCAGTGACACGCCTTTTTCGGCGGCTTTCGCTTTGATCTTTTTGCCTGCAGCTTCGGGCTCGGCTGGCCATTGGCCATCAAGCGCGGATGTCAGGTCATCATTTGGAACCGGGGGCCAATCCATACGACCCCAAGACGGGCCTGCGGCCTCTGCCTTTGCGTCCGTCGGGGCATCACCCAGCGCCTTGAAGAATTCACGCCAGCTTTCGTCAACCGCATTTGGGTTGTCGGCATAGCGCGCATAAAGCTGTTCTACATATTCCGCATTGTGCCCCTGCAGGAACGATGAGGCGTGAAGAATGTCGTTAGGTGATTGATCGTTCATGAGAGAACCTCAGTTGGGTTGGGGCCGTATTTGTTTGTTTGGGGATCGGAAGCTTGGTTTAGCCAATAGATATTGATGGTCACACTGAGAATTAGAGTTACAAACGCAATTAGACCGACAGTTCCCGAAACCTGTGTATTTGCTCTGCCCGTTGTTCGCATCGCATCTGCAAAATTGGAAAAACCCATATGCGCAATTGTAATTGCAAAAATGAGTGCTACCCAACCAAGGATCGGTAGAAACGGCAGGAAACCAGCGCGCCCGCTATCGTGCATTCTGCGCCAAGTGACGCTGAGCCAAGGAATTAGAGTTCCAAGGAGAAAAATGTTACCAACGAAGCCGCTAGAGTGGAATTTTCGAACTGAGGTTCGACCCGTTAGGAAGCCATTTTCATCGGTTTCGTGGAGGTATTGAAACTCTGGGCCGAAAATCATGCTATTTACGAGAAGGCAGGTAAACAAACCGAGCAACATGAAGAGAATGAATTTCCAAAATTCCGAACGTGGGGCGCGACCTGAGAACGTCAGGTATTTTGCAAAGCATGACTTGGTCGCTTCAACGAGTGTCATTCTAATCGAATTCCCTACATTACTTTCCCCTGACGCGGCAGGGAAAGGGCGGAGCGAACCCCGCCCAGTCATTTAGCCGATTGCCTTGAGCACAGCTTCGCCAAGTGTGGCTGGGCTGTCTGCGACGATGATGCCAGCAGATTTCATGGCTTCGATTTTGCTTTCCGCATCGCCTTTACCACCGGCAACAATCGCGCCAGCGTGACCCATGCGGCGGCCCGGAGGTGCCGTGCGGCCAGCGATAAAGCCAGCAGTTGGTTTCCAGCGGCCTTTTTTGCGCTGATCAGCCAGGAATTCAGCGGCTTCTTCTTCTGCAGAACCACCGATTTCACCGATCATGATCATTGAATGCGTTTCGTCATCATCCAAGAACATGTCCAGCACGTCGATGTGCTCTGTCCCTTTGATGGGGTCGCCACCGATGCCGACAGCGGTTGACTGACCAAGACCAGAATCCGATGTCTGTTTCACGGCTTCATATGTCAATGTGCCGGACCGCGACACAACACCAACGGAACCACGTTTGTGGATGTGGCCCGGCATGATGCCGATCTTGCAAGCGTCAGGTGTGATCACGCCGGGGCAGTTTGGCCCGATCAGGCGTGAGGCAGAGCCTTCGAGCGCCTTTTTCACGCGCATCATGTCCAGCACAGGGATGCCTTCGGTGATACAGATGATCAGTTCCATTTCAGCGTCGATCGCTTCGAGGATTGAATCCGCTGCGAACGGCGGTGGCACGTAGATGACCGATGCGTTGGCTTCGGTGACGTGCTTGGCTTCGTGGACCGAGTTAAAGATCGGCAGGTCCAAATGGGTTTGGCCGCCTTTGCCGGGTGTCACGCCGCCAACCATTTTTGTGCCATAAGCAATTGCTTGTTCAGAGTGGAATGTCCCCTGCGAACCAGTAAGGCCCTGACAGATGACTTTGGTGTTTTCGTTTACGAGAATGGCCATAGTGATGGTCTCTTTCTATTGATCAGGAGCAATGTATTCGTGAACGACAATAATCGAACCACGATATACACCCGCGACTGCAAATTGGTTGCGTACTGCAGCGACGACGCCGACGCCGTCCGGGCGTTCGCCATAAAATGCTGCAATAAATTCGCTATCAGATGAGGTGTCGAATTCGCCGAAGCTATCGCCATATTTCGCACGCATTGCGTTTGACGCTACAAGAACTGCTTCGTCGTCACGCAGGTTGTTGCGTCCGACAAAGCAATAAGGTGCTTCGGAACCACGGGTTAGCCCGACGATAATGGAACGGTTATACGCCGTATAGAAATCTACCCCGGTATATTTACCTTCGTGGCGGAAACCGTTGGTGCGCAAATACGTACGCGTTGCATTATGCCCAGGTAGATTGTCCAAGCATTGATTGATGGCTTCTGTAGCCTTTGCGTTGCCAGAGCTTGTCGCAGGCTGCGTAGCCTGAGCAGGTGCGTCTGCTTCTGGCGCAGCTTCAACAGCCGCCTCGACGGGTGCTTCCATGCAACCGCCAAGACCAACCGTTGCGAAGACCGCAATGCCAGCAGGTTTTAATAGCTGCAGCATCACCCCTTAACCGCCTTCACGATTTTTTCGGCGCCGTCTTTGAGATCGTCAGCAGCGATCACGTCAACGTCGGAGTTGTTGATGATCTCTTTGCCTTTTTCAACGTTTGTCCCTTCGAGGCGGACAACCAGTGGTACTTGCAGGCCGACTTCTTTGACAGCGGCGATCACCCCTTCGGCGATGACATCGCAACGCATGATGCCGCCAAAGATGTTCACAAGGATGCCCTTAACGTTAGGATCAGATGTGATGATCTTGAACGCCTCGGTTACTTTTTCTTTGGTCGCGCCGCCACCAACATCGAGGAAGTTGGCTGGTTCTGCGCCGTAAAGTTTGATGATGTCCATTGTGGCCATCGCGAGGCCAGCGCCGTTCACCATGCAGCCGATTTCGCCTTCAAGGGCGATGTAGTTCAGGTCGAACTTTGATGCGGCCAATTCTTTGGGGTCTTCTTCGGTTTCGTCGCGCAGCGCCGCAATATCCGCGTGGCGGTAGATCGCGTTGCCGTCGAAAGAAACTTTGGCATCCAACACTTTGAGGGCGCCGCCGTCGGTGACGATCAATGGGTTGATTTCCAGCATTTCCATGTCTTTTTCGACGAAGGCTGTATAAAGCTGGCCCATAAGTTTGACGCATTGCTTTGTTTGCGGGCCATTCAGGCCAAGTGCGAACGCAACGCGGCGGCCGTGGAACGCCTGATAGCCAGTTGCAGGATCAACCGTGAAGTTCAGGATTTTTTCAGGGGTGTTTTCGGCAACTTCTTCGATGTCCATCCCGCCTTCGGTCGAAACAACAAAGCCAATCCGGCTTGTCGCGCGATCAACGAGCAGCGCAAGGTACATTTCAGTCTCAATGCCGGAACCGTCTTCGATGTAGATGCGGTTCACAACTTTGCCGACGGGACCAGTTTGGTGCGTGACCAATGTGCGGCCCAGCATCTTTTTGGCTTCTTCGGCAGCTTCTTCAACTGATTTGGCAAGACGGACACCGCCTGCTTCGCCTGCGTCAGCTTCTTTGAATTTGCCTTTGCCGCGCCCACCTGCGTGGATCTGCGCCTTCACAACCCAAAGCGGGCCATCAAGTTCGCCAGCAGCGGTTTTTGCGTCTTCTGCACGTGTGACTGGGCGGCCGTCAGAAACTGGCGCGCCGTAGCTGCGCAAGAGTGCTTTGGCCTGATATTCGTGGATGTTCATAGGGACATGTCCAATTTGGCTTCGGTTGACCTATCTAAACCACAAGGAATGAATGTTTTGTAACTGAAAAATGAAAAATATGGGCATAATCGAACATTTGTGATCACACGTTTTTACGCTGTGATCACAAATTTGATGTCACCTAAGTTGTTCGCGCGGAACTTAGCTAAATAGAGGGATTCGCGGTAGTGTCAGCTATACGAAACGCAAAAGGGCGCCCCGAGGGGCGCCCTAGTGTAAACGATGCGATATGGCGCTTAGGCCAGTGAACCGTCGATGTCTTTACAAGCAGCGACCAGGCCTTTGACCGCGTCGACAGATTTGTCGAACATGGCTTGTTCGTCTTTGTTCATTTTAATTTCGACAACGCGCTCAACGCCGCCAGCGCCGATTACTGTTGGCACGCCAACATAGAAACCGTCCAGCCCGTAAGCGCCTTCAACGTGGGCCGCAGCTGGCAGTACGCGTTTTTGGTCCTTGAGGTAGGCTTCTGCCATTTCAATGGCGGATGTCGCTGGGGCGTAGAACGCAGACCCTGTTTTCAGCAGGCCAACGATTTCAGCGCCGCCGTCACGTGTACGCTGCACGATCGCGTCAAGCTTGTCTTGCGTTGTCCAGCCCATGTCGACCAGATCAGGCAATGGGATGCCTGCGACGGTGGAGTAGCGTGTCAGTGGGACCATTGTGTCGCCGTGGCCACCCAGAACGAATGCAGTCACGTCGCGCATGGAAACTTTGAATTCATCCGCAAGGAAGTGACGGAAACGTGCAGAATCCAGAACGCCAGCCATGCCGCAAACTTTGTTGTGGGGCAGGCCAGAGAATTCGCGCAGCGCCCAAACCATCGCGTCAAGCGGGTTTGTGATGCAGATCACAAATGCGTTTGGCGCGTGTGCAGCGATGCCTTCGCCAACAGCTTTCATCACTTTAAGGTTGATGCCCAAAAGATCATCGCGGCTCATGCCGGGCTTACGCGCAACACCCGCAGTCACGATGCAAACATCGGCGCCTGCGATATCAGCGTAATCCGCTGTCCCCGCCATTTCGGCGTCAAAACCCTCGGACGGGCCGGCTTCAGCAAGGTCGAGCGCCTTGCCTTTTGCTGCGCCGTCGTTGAGGTCAAGCAATGTGACATCGCCGAGTTCTTTGATCGCAGCGAGGTGTGCAAGCGTGCCGCCGATTTGTCCGGCGCCGATGAGAGCAATCTTGGGTCTGGCCATTGAAATGGATCCTTTGGTGGTTCGATTTGCGACATTGGGTAAGCTTTTGCACGCGCCTGTGCAAGAGTGCCGCATCGCGGCATCCCATATTGTATTGTGGTTCACTATCCTGTTAGGCGCTAACAAAGGGTGAAACCAAGGTATTTAAGAGGCATGACCGTGTTCGAGCTTGATTGGCATTTTTTCGCGGCGGGCATTCCTGCGATGGTCTTCGCGGGTATCTCACGGGGCGGATTCGGTGGTGGTGTCGCCTTTGTGGGCGGTGCGATTCTGGCGCTGGTCGTGCCTCCGGGGGCTGCGCTTGGGATTATCCTTCCCCTTTACATGTTGGTCGATGTCGCGACGATGAAAGCCTATTGGCGCAAATGGGATTGGCCATCGGCCAAGGGGTTGATCCAGGGCGCTTTGCCTGGGATCATCTTTGCGGTGTGGGTCTATACGGTCGTTGACGCCGATTTTGTCCGACTGCTGATTGGGTGCGTCTGTCTTGCTTTCGTGGTCTTTCAGTTTAGCCGCTCGCTTGGGTGGCTCAAGATCGGCGATGCCCCGTTTTCGCAAAACTTTGCACGTGGGGCGGGGTTTGTGGGTGGGTTTACCAGCTTCATAAGCCATGCAGGTGGGCCGCCGGCAACTGTCTATTTGCTGTCGCAAGGGCTTAGCAAAACAACGTATCAAGCGACAATGGTGGTCACTTTTTGGGCCGTAAACTGGATGAAAGTGCTGCCCTATGCGTTTTTAGGGGTCTTCACTTGGGACACGCTCATGGGCAGTCTCGCACTGGCCCCGTTTGCACTGTTGGGCGGATGGATTGGGGTGCGCGCCCATGACGTGGTGCCCGAACGGCTATTCTTTGGGCTGACCTATGTCTTGCTGGTGCTGACAGGCGCGCGGCTGATTTGGGTGGCGCTAGCCTAGCCGCGCTATCCATCGCTTTACGGTGGGGTGGCGCAATGTTAGCGGTTCTAGGGTGGATGGCCCACTACCAGAAGGTTACCCCTCATATGAACGTGATGACCAAGATATTTCTACGAGCGCTCGGATGTGCGGCGCTTGGCACGGTCGGCATAGCCGAAACCGCCCCCACCTATCAGCTTACCGATGGGCAAACTGTCGGCGAACTCGAGATGTTCCAAGAATGCACCGATTGCCCCGAGATGATTGTTCTGCCAATGGAAAAATTTGCTATGGGGGCGCCGCTAGAGCAATCTGCGGCGCTATACCTTTTATGGAACAACGACCCTGCGCAGGACGAGGTTCTGGGCCTCCCGAGTGAAGGACCAGAACATGAGGTTGTTGTTGATATCCCAATCGCTGTAGGGCGCAATGAGGTCACACGTGCAGAATTTTTGGCGTGTGTTACGGATGGTGGGTGCACCCATACGCCGGACCCCGAAATTCTCACACGGCAAGGCAAACGTTATGCCGATGATCCGCGCCACCCGGTCATGGATGTATCCTATTTCGATATGCTTGAATATGTCACCTGGCTGAACAGCGTGGTCGGGACGCATGCATACCGTCTCCCCACCGAGGCAGAATGGGAATACTTGGCGCGCGGTGGTGCAACAACGGTATATGGTCAGGGCGACACCCTGACGGTCGATCAAGCAAATATTGGAATATTCTATTCGGAGAATGGCACTCACTTCGGTGATCCAAACAACCGACCAATACCAGTGCCTGTCGATGAGCTGGAAGCAGCCAATGCATGGGGAGTGCGCCATGCCGCAGGGAATATTGCCGAGCTAACAATGTCGTGCATTACTGAACGGCACCTCGGCCTACCAACAACAAGCGCTTATGCGGCTGCCGCATCAGAAACAGAACAGTGTGAACTCGTCGTCAAAGGTGGGAGGTTCGGTGCCAGTGCAGAATATGCGCGCCCCGCCAACCGTGGAAATAGATCACAAAACCGAAGGTCGCGCTTTGTGGGCTTTCGTATTCTTAGAGAAATGTAACAAAATAGTAGTGGAGGATTCGCGATGATTTTTTGGGACGCAGGCATGAGTACCCTTCGCTTCTCAATAGCTGCCAAATCTACACGTCACTGATGAATTGCCGCGCTGCGGCATATTTTCACTTGAACTATCATTCAAGTTCTGGCCATGTATGCGCAATTTTATTGCGAGGAGACATCATGCAGACCCGCCCTTTTCGTTCGGCCCTTTATATTCCCGGCTCAAAACCGCGTGCGCTTGATAAGGCGCGCAGTTTGCCTGTGGATGTGATCTTATTTGATCTTGAAGATGCTGTAGCACCTGATGCGAAGGTTGAAGCGCGCAGTACCTTGGCGGATGCATTGGCGCAGGGCGGATATGGTCCGCGTTTGAAAATCGTGCGGATGAACGGGCTGGATACAGAGTGGGGCGCGGATGATGCGGCTGCGATTGCAAATATGGACTGCGACGCGATCCTATTGCCCAAGGTGAATAGCACCGCTGATCTGGATGCGTTGGCCGGGTTGGTGCCAGACCTGCCGATCTGGGCGATGATGGAAACGCCACAAGGGATTTTAAATGCCGCTAGTATCGCGGCCCATCCGCGCATGGCGGGGTTTGTGCTGGGTACGAATGATCTGGCCAAAGACCTCAACGCGCGCGGGCGGGGGGCGATGATCACTTCGCTCCAACTGTGCGTGCTGGCCGCGAAAGCCGCGGGTATTGTGGTGCTGGATGGTGTCTATAACGCATTCAAAGATGACGAAGGGTTGCAAGCCGAATGTGCGCAAGGGCGCGATATGGGGTTTGATGGTAAGACATTGATCCACCCCGCCCAAGTCGCGATTACCAATGCGGCCTTTGGACCGAGCGCGGAAGATATCGATTTGGCGCGCCGCCAGATCGCCGCCTTTGACGCCGCCGCCGCCGAAGGGCAGGGGGTGGCTGTGGTTGACGGACGCATCGTTGAGAACTTGCATATTGTCACCGCGCGGGCGACGTTGGCCAAAGCTGACGCCATCACCGCATTGGAGACTTCATGATATTCTTGCTACTCGGCCTTGCCCTTTGGGTTGGGGTGCATTTTTGGAAACGGCTGGCGCCGACACATCGCGCCAAATTTGGTGACCGGGGCAAAATGGTTGTGGCCATTGGTGCTGTTGTCGGGTTGGTCTTGATGGTTATTGGTTACCGTATGGCACAAGGTACCTATTATTGGGGCCGGACCCCGGCGCTGGTAGGGATCAACAACCTGTTGATGCTGCTTGCATTTTACCTTTTTGCGGCCTCTGGATCAAAAGCCCGGATCACCCAATACATCCGCCATCCTCAGTTGACCGCCGTGATGATCTGGGCGCTTGCGCATTTGATCGTCAATGGCGACACCCCATCGTTTGTTTTGTTTGGTGGGTTGCTTGTTTGGGCAAGCTCCGAAGTGCAGCTGATCAACCGTGCGCAACCTGATTGGACACCGGGCCCAGCCGTGCCCGTGAAAAAAGAGATCACCGCCTTGATCGCCACTCTTGTCGTCTTTGCCGTCGTGGCGGGCGTGCATGTGGCGCTGGGCTATAACCCGTTTGGATAAGACATGAAAATCTACCGCTTGCTCACTGAAGACGACACATCTGCGTTTTGCCACAAAGTGTCTTTGGCCCTATCAAAAGGCTGGGAATTGCACGGCGGCCCAACCTATGCGTTTGACCAAGCCAATGGTGTGATGCGCTGCGGGCAGGCCGTGACCAAAGATATCGACACGCCCTACACACCGGACATGAAGTTGGGCCAGCAATGAGCAAGACAAACGCAGGCCGCTTTTTCGAGGATTACGCCGTTGGTGCTGTGATCACCCATGCCGTGCCGCGCACGATCAAGATGGGTGAACGCGCCCTATATCACGCGCTTTACCCGGCGCGCCACGCGTTACATTCGTCGGATCAATTCGCGCAGAACTGCGGGTTGCCCTTTAGCCCGCTCGATGATCTTGTGACCTTTCACACGGTTTTTGGGAAAACGGTTCCTGATGTGTCGCTGAACGCGGTTGCCAATCTCGGCTATGCCGAGGGTCGCTGGGAAACGTCGCTGTGGCCGGGTGATACGATCACGGCAACATCCGAGGTGATCGGGGTCAAGCAGAATTCGAACGGCAAAAGCGGTGTGGTTTGGGTGCGCACAACCGGGCGCAATCAGCATGGCGAAGTGCTGATGTCCTACGTGCGTTGGGTCATGGTGCGCAAACGCGGGGACGGTCCCGCGCCTGAAACGGTGATCCCTGCGCTGAACAGCGCCGTTGCGGCGGATGATCTGGTGATCCCAGAGGGGCTTGATTTTAGCGCCTATGACTTCGCGCTGGCGGGGGAACCCCACCGCCTATCAGACTATGCGGTGGGCGAAGTCATCGACCATGTGGACGGTGTCACCATTGAAGAGGCCGAGCATATGCTTGCGACCCGGCTTTGGCAGAACACCGCCAAGGTGCATTTCGACGCAACCAACCGCCCCGATGGAAAACGACTGATCTACGGTGGTCACGTGATTTCTATGGCGCGGGCGCTGTCGTTTAACGGGTTGGCCAATGCGCAAATGATTGTGGCGCTGAATGGCGGCGCGCATGCGAATCCCTGTTTTGCGGGCGATACAGTGCGGGCGTGGACCGAGGTCCTGGATATCGCCGAAACACCCGCACCGGGCGTCGGCGCGATCCGGCTAAGGCTGGTTGCGACCAAGGGCGTGGCGGGTGTTCTGCGCACGGATGATGGGAAGTATGACCCCGATGTGCTGCTTGATTTGGATTATTGGGCGTTGATGCCGGAATGAACGAGTTGTCCTAACAACTGGGGCGACGTGGGTTCGCTGCCAGGGCGGACCGTCACCGTTATTCTTGCCAATGTCTGCGCTGCGGGGACAAAACGTACACTCGATGTAGCTAAGGGAGTGGCAGCTTTGGATGTCAAATTAACCGCCCAAAGAAATGTAGCCAGCCCTTGACTGCCATCCTAGGCTGACGCAAAAATTGCGCGACGAATCTGAAAGGCTGCGTAACGGGACAAACCTGTTTTGGGGCTTAAGCATTTCCAGTGTCACCGAAATTTTTTGGGAGTCATGTCAATGTTGTTACGCCTGTTCTCATCAGTTTTTTTTCTCTTGATCGTACCGCATGCGCTTTTGGCGCAGCAGGTTGATTTTGGTGACAACGCAAGTGAATGGGCCAAGGATGGAAGATGTGACGACCCGCGCTTCGTCGGACCCGGCATGGGAGAACTGGCCTTTGGGACATACTTTGCCCAACCGGATATGATGCATGACGCGCAAGACTGCCGCATGCAGTACGAGGCGGGAAACGTGAGGTTGCGCGGCATTGATGGTAACGTGATCGACTTTGGTGACAATGCAAGTGAATTTGCCAATAATGGTGAATGTGATGACATGCGGTTTGAAGGGGTTGGCATGACTGCCTTGGAACTCTTGTTTGCCGATTTATTGCACGACGCCACAGATTGTCGACGCGGGTTTGAAAGCAACCGATTGACGCTCGTTGGCATAGAGTAAGGTCAGGGCACATCTTCCGTGCCGTCCAGATCCTGACAGCTAAACTCAGGTGTGTGCTCATGAAACAGCCATTCGAATGTCCTGTAGCATCCGGTAAAGTTAGGCTCAAACCTGCCGTTCGCTATGCAGCGATCGATATCCTTAGCTATCTTGGGTGCGTTGCTGGAGATATGATACAGCTTGTTGAAATTAATTCTGACAAAATAACTCATCTTTTATTTTGTGATCACATGGAAAAAATGTGTGATCACAAAAGCTGACTTTTTCCAAAATTGCGTCAATTATTCACTGTTTATCCATCTTACTTTGCGTGACTCTTGGCTTGAATTGGTGCAAAAAAGAGCCAAAGGCGCAACCGAAATGGCAGCCAAGCCAAAGAAGGGAACATTCATGGCCGACAATAAACAGGACAACCGTCCTCTGTCACCGTTCATGATCGGGCAATATTACCGCCCACAGTGGACGTCGATGACGTCAATCTTTACGCGGATTACCGGGCTCTCGTTGCTTGTCGCATCATTGTTGATTGTTTGGTGGTTTGTTGCTGCCGCATCTGGCCCGGACGCATTTGCAACTGCAAATGGTTTTTTGACCAGCTGGTTTGGCGATTTGATCTTGTTCCTGTCAACATGGGCGATGTTTTATCACATGCTGTTCGGCATTCGTCACTTGATCTGGGATTCAGGTCGGATGCTTGAAGTCGATGAATCCGAATTATACGCGCAGGCCGCGTTGGTTGGGTCCGTTTTGCTGACGATCTTTGTCGTCGTCGTACTGTAAGGGAGACGGATCATGGGTTTTATCACTGACCGTAAACGCGCTGCGGGGCTTGGCTCTGCGAAAACTGGTACCGAACATCATTGGCATATGATGGTCACCTCTGTGGCACTGCTGCCGCTTGTGATTATGTTTATCTTTTCATTCGGGGCGATCCTTGGGTCGCCCTATTCCGAAGTGATCGCCTATTATCAACGTCCGTTCCCGGCGATGATTGCGATCTTGACCATGCTGGTTGGGTTTAACCATTTTGCCCATGGCGCCCGGTCCACCATCGAAGATTACACCGGCGGGTTGACCCGCAAAGGTTTGATCATCGGTGTGAACTGCCTGTCTTATTCTGCTGCTGCCTTTGCGATTTTCGCAATTGTGCGCATCGCCCTTTAATTTAGCGGAGCAACAAAACAATGGCTGCATACGAATACGAAACCCACACCTATGACGCGATCGTTGTCGGTGCTGGTGGTGCTGGTCTGCGCGCGACGCTGGGTCTGGCGGAACAAGGGCTGCGGACAGCCTGTATCTCAAAGGTGTTTCCAACCCGCTCGCACACAGTTGCGGCGCAAGGTGGTATCGCTGCTTCGCTGGGGAACATGGGCCCCGATAGCTGGCAGTGGCATATGTATGATACTGTGAAAGGGTCTGACTGGTTGGGTGACACAGATGCGATGGAATATCTCGCACGCGAAGCCCCCAAAGCGGTATACGAGCTAGAGCACTACGGTGTGCCATTCTCGCGTACTGAAGAAGGCAAGATTTACCAGCGTCCATTTGGCGGCCACACCACCGAATTTGGCGAAGGCCCGCCCGTGCAACGGACCTGTGCCGCTGCTGACCGGACCGGTCACGCGATTTTGCACACGCTTTATGGGCAATCGCTGAAACAGCAGGCTGAATTCTACATCGAATATTTCGCGCTTGATTTGATCATGTCCGAAGATGGCGTCTGCCAAGGCGTCATCGCATGGAAGCTTGACGATGGCACGATGCATGTGTTCAACGCAAAAACTGTTGTGCTCGCGACCGGCGGCTATGGCCGCGCCTATTTCTCAGCCACGTCTGCACACACCTGTACAGGTGACGGCGGCGGTATGGTGGCGCGTCAGGGGCTGCCACTTCAGGACATGGAATTCGTGCAATTCCACCCAACCGGTATTTACGGCGCTGGCTGTCTGATCACCGAAGGCGCGCGCGGCGAAGGTGGGTATCTCACCAACTCTGAAGGTGAACGGTTTATGGAGCGGTACGCCCCGAACTACAAAGACCTTGCTCCGCGTGATTATGTCAGCCGCTGTATGACAATGGAAATTCGCGAAGGGCGCGGTGTGGGCGCAGGCGGTGATCATATTCACCTCAACCTCAACCACCTCCCATCCGAAGCGCTGGCAGAACGTCTGCCGGGTATTTCTGAATCGGCCAAGATTTTTGCCGGTGTTGACGTGACCAAAGAGCCGATCCCGGTTCTGCCGACAGTGCACTATAACATGGGCGGTATCCCAACCAACTATTACGGTGAGGTGCTGAACCCCACTGCCAAAGATCCAAACGCTGTTGTGCCGGGCCTGATGGCCGTTGGCGAAGCTGGCTGTGCCTCTGTGCATGGTGCGAACCGTCTTGGGTCGAATTCGCTGATTGATCTTGTGGTGTTTGGCCGCGCGGCTGCAATTCGTGCAGGCGAAGTGGTTGATCGCAACGCGCCAAACCCAACATTGAACCAGCCATCTGTTGATGCGTGTTTTGATCGTTTTGACGGGCTGCGCCACGCCAAAGGCAACATTGCCACGGCTGATCTGCGCCTTGAGATGCAAAAGGCGATGCAGGCAGACGCTGCGGTGTTCCGCACCGACAAAACTCTGGCCGAAGGTGTTGAGAAAATGACGGCGATTGCGGGTAAGATGGATGACCTCAAGGTCACTGATCGCAGCCTGGTTTGGAACTCTGACCTGATGGAAACACTGGAACTGACCAACCTGATGCCAAACGCTTTGGCAACAATCGTTGGCGCTGAGGCCCGCAAGGAAAGCCGTGGCGCCCACGCGCATGAAGACTACGCAACGCGTGACGATGAAAACTGGCGGGTGCACACAATCAGCCACGTTGACGGCAATAGCGTCAAGCTCAGCCACCGTCCTGTCATCACGACCCCACTGACAACCGAAAAGCAGGGCGGAATTTCCGAAGCGAAAATCGCGCCCAAAGAAAGGACGTTCTAATGTGGAAATATGGATTGATTGCTGCGACAGCCTTTGGCCTGTCTGGGTGTCTTGACGCGTCTGATAGCGTCGACCAAATCGCGCGCAGCAGCGCAAAAACTGTGGTGAATGGCGTCGTCGAGAGCAAGTTCCCTGGGGTCGATGCGACACCGGTGACCGATTGTATTATCGACAACGCATCCAGCAGCGAAATCGTTGAAATCGCACAGGCTGCTGTTGTTGGCACGACCTCTGCGACAACGGATCTGGTGGTCGAAATTGCCGGGCGTCCGGATACGATTTCATGCATCGCGGACGATACATTGGGTGTTGGCGATCTTTTGTCGGTGTTTGGCTGATGCGCGTGTGGCGGGGCAGTTTCGCAATTTTGGCCATGTGCCTTGTGGGTGCCTGCGCGGCAACGCCGCCTACGCCCGAGGAAGCAGCCCAACGTTGCGAAGAACGTGCGCGTGCCGCCCAAGCCCCCACTGGTGGGGTCAGCGTTGGTGTAAATAGCGACACAGGTGTTTCAACCGGTATCAGTATCGGCTTGTCCGCCGATCTGCTGCGCGGACGTGACCCGCAAGAAGTATACGAAAGCTGCGTCATTGATTTGACGGGCGAAATGCCGATCCGCCCCGCGCGGCTGCGGTCATTGTAAGAATTTTCGGGCAATATAGCCCGTGACGGAAGGAACATCGCGATGGTGCAACTGACACTCCCTAAGAATTCCCGCATGACGGTGGGAAAAACGTGGCCAAAGCCTGAAGGCGCGACCAATCTGCGCAAGGTGCAGATTTATCGTTGGAATCCAGATGACGGGAAGAACCCGCAACTCGACACATATTTCGTCGATATGGACACCTGCGGCCCGATGGTGCTGGACGTTCTGATCAAGATCAAAAACGAAATTGATCCAACCCTCACGTTCCGCCGCTCATGTCGCGAAGGTATCTGTGGGTCATGTGCGATGATGATCGACGGGGTGAACACGCTGGCGTGTATCTACGGGCTGGATGAGATTAAGGGCGATGTGAAAATCTATCCGCTGCCGCATATGCCTGTCATCAAGGATTTGATCCCTGACCTGACCCATTTCTATGCGCAGCACGCCTCAATCATGCCATGGCTGGAAACAAAAACGAACCGCCCCGCCAAGGAATGGAAACAGTCAATCGAAGACCGCAAAAAGCTTGATGGCCTGTATGAATGCGTGATGTGCGCGTCTTGCTCAACATCCTGCCCATCCTACTGGTGGAACAGCGACCGCTACCTTGGGCCGGCTGCGCTCTTGCACGCGTACCGCTGGATCATTGATAGCCGGGATGAGGCAACAGGCGAACGTTTGGATGATCTTGAAGACCCATTTAAACTGTACCGCTGCCACACGATCATGAACTGCGCCAAGACCTGTCCAAAGGGGCTGAACCCAGCCAAGGCGATTGCGCATATCAAAGGCATGATGGTCGAACGCGTCGTTTAACCTTTCCTGGTCACGTTGCCAGTGACGCCCTGCACATAAACTCACGAAAAGCCCTCGCAATTTTGCGGGGGCTTTTGTTTAGTAAACGCGCATACATGAATTGAAAAAGAGATCATAAAATGCGGTCAACAGGAATGCGGTTTTTTGTCGTGGGGCTTCTTGCCCTACTTATGTTTATTCCATTGTTTTTTGCGGGCGAAATTGTCGATAGCCGCGCAAGATATGCGCGCGAAAGCCTGCGCAGCGTGAGTAGCGAATGGGGCGGGCCACAGACCATATCGGGGCCGCAGCTTGTCATTCCTGTTGAAGGCCCCGTTGAGGTCGAAAAACAACGTGAGATAAGAGGAGATGACGGTGAGGTTCGGACAGAAACTTACTCCGAAATCGAAATACGCCGCCGCCAGTCGCTTGTGCTGTTGCCTGAAAACTTTGCAGTGGATTTTTCGACAGTGAGCGAAATCCGAAAACGGGGGCTTTTTGAAGTCCCGGTTTATCGTGCGAACAGCAGGCTTTCTTTTGATTTCTCGGTTGATGGGCTTGATGCCAACGTAGATGATCAGGATACGATTTTATGGCAACTGGCGCGCCTCGAGGTCGGATTAACATCCAATCGTGCGCTGCGCGGTGCTGCGATATTGTCCGTCGATGGTCACGACGTGCCCCTTCGGCCACGGCTGTCGTCATCTGGTGTGATGGCCGCAGTCGGTGACCCGCAAGAGGCGCTAACCTATGAACTCGTCCTTGAATTTAATGGCGCAAGGAGCCTGTATGTCGCACCTGTTGGTTGGTCAAATACGATAACCATGTCGAGCGATTGGCCACATCCAAGTTTTTCTGGTGCGTTCTTACCTGATAGCTCCGAGATATCAGAAGCGGGTTTTCACGCGCAGTGGACAATCCCAGGGCTTGCACGCCCCCTTCCACAAGTTTCCCGTAGCGATCAAATTGATAACGCCGCACAGCGAAGCTTTGGCGTGCGTTTTTATCAACCCAATGATTTTTATCAGCAAGCTTACCGCGCAGCGCGTTATGGGCTGCTCTTTATCTCATTGACGTTTTTGACAGTGTTGTTAATCGAAAAACGTCAGGCCCGCCCGGCGCACCCGGTGCAATACATATTGATTGGTCTTGCGCAGTCGACATTCGTTTTGTTGATGGTTGCCTATGCTGAACAGATCGGCTTTGGCGCCGCATATCTGCTGTCGGCCGCTGTGACGACCGCGTTGATCACATTTTACGCGTTTGTCGGTCTGAAGCTTGGTAATCGGGCATGGATAATGGGCGCTTTGCTCGTGGTTCTCTATGCGGTGCTGTATTTAATCCTGCGGAGTGCGGATTACGCGCTCATGTTTGGCGCGACCCTTGCGTTTATGGCAATTGCCGCCACTATGATCGCGACGAAAGACGAAGAATGGTATGGGGTAGAAGGCAAGAAAGCGCGACCTTGGATGCGCGCCAAAACCGCGCAGCCCCTGCCGCATACAGAGGTACCTGATGACTCCACCTAAAGATGCCGATGCGCGCCGCGCGGTCCCGCCGGTCATATGCTATCCGACGGATACGTTACCCGCCGCCGATATGGCGCTATATCAAGCCGCCCGCGACAGGTTAACACCCCTGTCGCGGGTGACTGTCGCGCCACGTGATGCAGCGGTAATCAAAGTGCCTGCCGGGCATTTCTTGCGTATTCATTCGGTTGATGGCCCGCAGGTTGGTGATTTGAACTTGTTTAATGCCAATGACCTGACAGAGCGTTTCTATTCCGGTAAAACCCGCGCGCTGCATGGCACGCATGTGACCACAGGCGACCGGTTGTGGTCGTCGTTTCCGACGCTGCGCCCAATGGCAACGGTGACGCATGATACGTTAGATTGGTACGGAATGGATGCATTTGGCGGCTCTGTGCATGATGTGATTGGGACGCGTTGTGATCCTTACACCGGGAATTTATTGTCTGGCGCGCAGTATCACCATTGTTGCCATTCCAACCTGACCCGCGCCTTGGCCGCGCATATGGGCCAGGGGTTAGACGCCGCTGAACCGCTGGTGCATGATGTGTTGAATGTATTCATGTGTACCGGGTTTACCCGCGATACCGGGCAGTATTTTATGAAAGCCAGCCCCGTGCGCCCCGGCGATTATATCGAACTGTTTGCGGAAATCGACCTGCTTGCCGTGCTCAGCGCTTGTCCGGGCGGCGATTGCAGTGCTGAACATTCAAGCGATGCGGCTGCGTGCTATCCGCTTGATATGGAAGTGCTGCGCCCCCAAGACGGCACCCTAGATGAGTGGGTGCCGCCTGTTATGAACAGATATGACCGCAGCCATGGTACTTAGGTAAAAGCCGCCTCAAGCGCGATTTCAACCATATCCCCAAAGGATTTTTCGCGGTCTTCGGCAGGCAGGGCCTCATGGGTGATGAGGTGATCGCTGACGGTGAGAACCGCAAGCGCGCGCCGCCCGTGGCGGGCCGCAAGGTTGTATAGCTCGGCCGCTTCCATTTCGACGCCTAGAATCCCATGACGCACCATTTGTTCGTTCAGATCTGGGCGTTCGTCATAGAACACATCAGATGAATAGATGCCGCCAACATGTGTGGGTACGTCTTTGGCCATGGCCGCGCGATGGGCTGCGGCAAGCAATCCGTAATCCGCGCATGGGGCAAAGTTCAATTCTTTGAAGATGCCGCTAGATGGGGTTGAAAGCGTTGATGCCGTCATTGCCAAGATCACGTCGCGAATGCCGACATTCTCTTGCATCCCGCCGCATGACCCGATGCGGATCAGCGTTTGCGCGTCGTAATCTTTGATCAATTCATTGGCGTAGATCGACAGTGACGGCATGCCCATGCCCGACCCTTGGATTGTGACCGGATGGCCGTTCCATGTGCCGGTAAACCCCAGCATTCCACGCACCTGATTGATGCAGCGCGCATCTGTTAGGAACGTTTCCGCCGCCCATTTCGCGCGATACGGATCGCCCGGCATCAAGACGGTAGGGGCAATGTCGCCTTTTTCAGCGCCGATGTGGATGGTCATGTCAGGTCTCCTTTTGCTTTTGCGTCAGACTATGCCGAACACGCGCAAAGCGGGAGACCCGAAGTTAGATTTCAGTCAGCTTAAGGTTTCTCGCGCGGGTCGACCAATTGAACAATATCACCCATGATCTTGTTCAATTCGAAATCTTTCGGCGTATATACTTTCGCGACGCCCATTTCCCGCAGCGAAATGGCGTCATCGTCAGGGATAATGCCGCCCGCAATGACGGGAATATGGGTTAGATTGGCGGCGGCAAGCTTTGTCATCACATCATGAACCAATGGCACATGCGATCCCGATAGGATCGACAGTCCAATGACATGCGCCTCGTTCTCGCGCGCGGCTGCGACAATCTCATCGGGCGTCAGGCGAATACCTTCATAGCTAATATCCATGCCGCAATCGCGCGCACGGGTTGCGATTTGTTCGGCGCCGTTAGAATGCCCATCAAGACCAGGTTTGCCGACCAAAAATTTCATACGTCGTCCCAGTGCGGAACTGACCAAATTGACCTGCTCACGAAGATCATCAAGCCCCTCAGTCCGGTTGGATTGGTTCGCGCTGACCCCGGTTGGCGCCCGGTATTGGCCAAAGACGCTGCGGATCACATCGGCCCATTCGCCTGTTGTCACGCCTGCACGCGCGCAGGCAATGGACGGGGGCATCATGTTGCTGCCGTCTGTGGCGGCAGTACGCAGCGCGGCGAGTGCAGTTTTAACCGCAGCATTATCGCGGTCAGTTTTCCATGCACGCAGACGGTCCAGCTGATCGGCCTCTGCTTCGGGGTCGGCAACCATAATCGCGTCATCGCCCGCGGTCAGCGGTGAGGGTTCGCCTGCTTGCCATTTATTGACGCCGACAACGGTGGTGCGCCCGTCTTCGATGCTTGCGATCCGCGCGGCGTTGCTTTCGACCAACCGTGATTTCATGTAGCCAATCGCGCCAACCGCGCCGCCCATCCCGTCGATTTGCGCCAGTTCTGCGCGCGCCCCTTCTTTGAGCGCGCCGACCTTGCGGTCAATGGCCGGGTTGCCGTCAAAGAGATCGTCGAATTCCAACAGATCCGTTTCATAGGCCAGAATTTGTTGCATCCGCAGCGACCATTGCTGGTCCCAAGGGCGCGGCAGGCCAAGCGCTTCGTTCCAAGCAGGTAACTGCACCGCGCGGGCGCGGGCATTCTTTGACAATGTCACGGCGAGCGTCTCAAGCAAAATGCGATAGACGTTGTTTTCAGGCTGCTGTTCGGTCAGGCCAAGGGAGTTCACCTGCACCCCATAGCGGAACCGGCGATATTTTGCGTCCTCCACCCCGTAGCGGGTCGCGCAGATTTCATCCCACAGCTCGACAAAAGCGCGCATTTTGCACAGCTCGGTGACAAAGCGGATGCCCGCATTCACAAAGAACGAAATACGGCCCACCATCGCTGGGAAGTCAGCGGTGGGTACTTTGTCTTTGAGGTCATCCAGAACGGCCGTCGCGGTTGCTAAAGCAAAAGCGAGCTCTTCTTCGGGTGTCGCACCGGCTTCTTGTAGATGGTAGGAACAGACGTTCATTGGGTTCCATTTAGGAAGATGCTCGCGGGTATATGCGGCGACATCGGTGATCATCCGCAAAGAAGGTTCCGGCGGGCAGATATAGGTGCCACGCGACAGGTATTCTTTGATGATGTCGTTTTGCACGGTGCCTTGTAGCGCGGAAATATCTGCACCTTGTTCTTCGGCGACGGCAATATAAAGCGAGAGCAACCAAGGCGCGGTGGCGTTGATCGTCATCGACGTGTTCATTTGGTCAAGCGGAATGTCATTGAACAGTGCGCGCATATCACCCAAATGGCTGACAGGTACGCCGACTTTGCCTACTTCGCCTTTGGCCAGCACGTGATCGCTGTCATATCCGGTCTGGGTTGGCAGATCAAAGGCGACGGAAAGCCCGGTCTGCCCTTTGGCAAGGTTGCCCCGGTAAAGCGCATTGGATGCGGCCGCAGTTGAATGGCCTGCGTAGGTCCGGAAAAGCCATGGGCGATCTTTTTGCGCGTGCGACATGTCGGGTCCCTTTGAAATAATGTTACGTTTATGGGTTACTATCCGGTATTTTGTGATGTTGTCAATTCGCTGCGTTGCGGCATGACGGGATTTACGTCGGCGCATTTCCCTGTCAGGTTCACGCGATGACGCAAACTGTTTCAATGCCATTGTGGGCTTTCGTCCTAATTGTCCTGTTTGCGGGGGTGACGTTTGCGTCGCATTTCCTATTTCCATCGGTGCGTTGGTTTTTTCGTAAACGGGCCGAACGCGTCATCGCGCGGGTGAATAAACGGCTTCAGCGCCCAATTGAGCCGTTCAAGCTCGCCCGGCGCTATGACATGATCCAGCGATTGATCTATGACCCCGAAGTGACTCGTGCGATCGTGGAATACGCCCGCAAAGAGAATGTCCCCGAAAACGTCGCCTTTGAAAAAGCCAAGGGCTACGCCCGCGAGATTGTTCCGTCCTTTTCAGCGACAGCTTATTTTAGCTATGGAATTCGGTTGGCGCGCTGGCTGTCGAAATCGCTGTACCGCATTCGTCTGGGAACATTTGATCGCAAACAATTGGCTGAGATAGACCCCGATGCTGCGGTCGTCTTTGTGATTAATCATCGCAGTAATATGGATTATGTGCTGGTCACTTATCTTGCGGCCAATGCGGGTGCGCTGTCTTATGCGGTGGGGGAATGGGCGCGGGTGTGGCCGCTTTCGCCGATCATCCGCGCGATGGGGGCCTATTTTATCCGACGTAAATCGCGTGGTGCGCTTTATCGTCAGGTGCTTGCGCGCTATGTGCAGATGGCCACGCGCGGCGGCGTGAGCCAAGCGGTATTTCCCGAAGGTGGGCTGAGCCTTGATGGGCGGATGGCACAGCCTCGTGTTGGGCTGCTCAATTATATCATAGATGATTTTGACCCGGACGCGCGCGAAGTTATTTTCGTACCCGTCGCCCTGAACTATGACCGGGTGCTTGAAGATACGTTTCTCATCGCTGCTGATCAGTCAGGGACACGGCGGTTTCGGCCACCTTTCATGCATGTGCTGCGCCGGGTAGGGCGACATGTTTGGTTGCGGATCACGCGCCAGTTTCGGACATTCGGAACTGCCTCGGTCAGCTTTGGTGATCCACTGAAGCTATCTGAGTATCACACAACGGCCCCTGCCAATGAGATCACCACGGCCGTCGCTGAGGAACTAAAGAAGCGGATCATGAGGGCGGTCCCGGTATTGGGCGTGCCGTTGGTTGCGCATGCGTTGGTCCATGATAACGTCGCCGACAGAGCTGCGCTCGAGGCGGTGATCGTGAAAAAACTTACTCAGCTCAAACCAAAACGAATGCCTCTGCCGCGACGCCCTGCGGATCAGATTGCATCCGATGCGTTGGACCGGCTTGCCGTCCGCGGGGCTATCAATATTGCTGGCGACACCATCGAAATCACGGAAACTGGCCAAGCAATTCTTGCATATTACGCAAACACTATTGCGCATCACTTTGACGCTGACGTTGCGGCACCCTAGGGATTGATCCGAATCAATCGCGGTGTTTACCTTTGTTTCGTGGCCAGTTTGGGCCGCGTTTAACGAGGGAGTAAACGGTATGGCATTTCATTTTAAATCTTTTGCTCTGGCGGCGACGGTCGCATTGGGCGCCTCTGGCTGCGTTGAAACAAGCACCGCATCCAGCGGAATGAACCGCAATGTGCTGATTGTGAACAACACGGGCTACACGATTTGGCGGTTCTACGGATCGCGCACCAGCACAAATTCATGGGAAGAAGACATCCTCGGATCGTCTATTTTGGCGAACGGTAGCTCCATCAACATCGATTTCGACGATGGTACGGGGGCTTGCATGTTTGATTTGAAAGCAGAATTCCGGGACGGAAGCAGCGTCGTACGCAACAATGTTAACGTCTGTCAGGTCTCTGCCGTGACTTTCTACTAAGTTACGCTGCGACGCGGCGGACATAAAGTTACAAAAATGTACATTGAGCAGTTGTAAAGTTGCGCAGTCAATATTATCCATCACATAGGCCGCTGATTCTGCGGCGCAGCAAAACGTGACCTTATGTGATGGAGACCGACATGGCCCTAGATCTGAATGCCCCCGCAGCAGCCCCGCAAAAGGCGCTTTATGAAGTCGGTGAAATTCCACCGCTTGGGCATGTGCCCGATCAAATGTACGCGTGGACGATCCGCCGTGAACGGCACGGTGAGCCCCTTGAGGCGTTCCAAGTAGAGACGGTCGATACCCCAAAGCCCGATAGCCACGAGGTGCTTGTTCTCGTGATGGCGGCTGGTGTGAACTACAACGGCGTTTGGGCCGGTCTGGGTATTCCGATCAGCCCGTTTGATGTCCATGGCGCAGATTTCCATATTGCCGGGTCCGATGCGTCCGGCATCGTTTGGGCCGTTGGCGACAAGGTCAAACGCTGGAAGGTCGGCGATGAAGTTGTCATTCACTGCAACCAAGATGATGGCGACGACGAACATTGCAACGGCGGCGATCCGATGTATTCCGAAAGCCAGCGGATTTGGGGCTATGAAACCCCCGATGGCTCCTTTGCGCAGTTCACGTGCGTGCAGTCGCAGCAATTGATGGCCCGCCCAAAGCACCAGACATGGGAGGAGAGCGCCTGTTATACGCTGACGCTTGCGACCGCTTACCGCATGTTGTTCGGTCACCACCCGCACGAGTTGAAACCCGGCCAAAACGTTTTGGTTTGGGGCGCATCAGGCGGGCTGGGATCTTATGCTATTCAGTTGATCAATACCGCAGGCGCGAATGCGATTGGTGTTATAAGTGATGAAACAAAGCGTGATTTTGTTATGTCATTGGGCGCAAAAGGGGTCATTAACCGCAATGACTTTAATTGCTGGGGGCAGATGCCAACCGTGAATACGCCCGAATATAAGACGTGGTTTAATGAAACACGTAAATTCGGCAAAGCGATTTGGGAAATCACTGGAAAAGGCAACAACGTCGATATGGTGTTCGAACACCCCGGCGAGGCCACGTTCCCCGTGTCCACATTTGTTTGTAAACGTGGTGGCATGGTTGTGATCTGTGCGGGGACAACCGGGTATAACCTGACGTTCGACGTGCGTTACATGTGGATGCACCAAAAGCGTCTTCAGGGCAGCCACTTTGCGAACCTGCAACAGGCGAGCGCGGCCAATAAGCTTATGATTGAACGTCGTTTGGACCCGTGCATGTCCGAAGTCTTCACTTGGGCAGAACTGCCAGAGGCCCATGCAAAGATGCGCCGCAATGAACATAAACCCGGCAACATGGCTGTGTTGATCCAAGCACCAAAAACCGGGCTGCGTTCGCTTGATGACGCGATCGAACGAGATTGATTGCACACGCATAGATGGATCTCATCCCTATGACGCTGCAATGTACTTGGCGCCTAATTATGCTGAGTTAATGTGAAATCTGTCCAAACCCCCCATAATTGGGGGGTTTGCGCCTGTGGATAAATAATTAATAGTTATCGTGTTGTTCTTGCAGAAAGAAACAACTTTGTAATTAGTTAAGGAATCGATAAATGGGCCACGAATGGATTCTCGATGTTATCACCGATCTGCAGCGATACGCGCAAACACATCAGCTTTCCGTTTTAGAAGCGCAGCTTGAAAATGCGGCAGCTTCCGCTAGGGTTGAAATGAGCCGTATGATCGAGAGTGCGCATTTTTTAGCGCAAGGGGAAAACACTGGAACTGAACAGCTTTCTGCAAACGTTGGAACAAGCGGAAACGCTTGAACAAATCCAAGATTTAACCGTGCAGCTGCGCGATATCTTCGCAGTGGATCACATGGTCTATCATTGGCTAAGTGCAGATGGTGAGCAATACGGGTTTGGCACCTATGATCCCGTTTGGGTCCAACACTATGTCGAAAATGATTATATCCGTATCGACCCTGTTATCATCGGGTGCTTCCAAAGATTTCACCCTGTTGACTGGCGTCAACTAGATTGGTCATCGCGTGCGGCAAAAGCGTTCCGAAAAGATGCGATTGCGCATGGTGTTGGCAATCAAGGTTTTTCATTCCCAATCCGCGGGCCCAATGGGCAACTGGCTTTGTTGACCACATCACACACAACCGATGACGCAAGCTGGGATGATTTCGTTCATGCGAATCAACGTGAATGGATATTGATCGCGCATTTTATGAACAGAAAGGTGCTGGCCCTTGCTGCGCAGCGACGACCAGAACCGATACGTCAGCTGTCCCCCCGCGAAGTTGAGGCGCTGACATTTCTTGGAATGGGGCATGGCCGCGCGCAAGTTGCTGAATTGCTGAATATTTCTGAGCATACTTTGCGCGCCTATATTGAAAGCGCCCGGTTTAAGCTTGGTGCGCTTAACACCACCCATGCAGTCGCACGCGCGGTTGGTGAAGGGCTAATCGTTGTCGGCGGTGCCGCCCGCGAGGCCAGCGGCGGTTGGCCCGGTCGCGAAGACGAATAACGCTGCGGTGCAGCAATTTGTTAACAAACCATTAATATCGCGCACGCGCGATTAACGAACTGCCCGCGCACGCGCCCTTACCCTTGAGCTATCCAATCATGCTGAAGGGGAATTTTCTATGTTGCGCTATATCTACGGGAATGACTTGGCCCGGCGACCAGTTTTGAAGCACACAATGCACCGTGATCGGGCCGAGCAATTTGCGGAGCGGCTCCGCTGGGCGGTGTCCGTTGATGAAAACGGCGAAGAACACGACGAATATGATGCGATGAACCCGCTCTATGTAATCTGGGAAAACGCGGATGGCACCCATGGTGGATCGATGCGGTTTTTACCAACGAGCGAACGCACGATGGTCAATGATCATTTTTCAAACCTATTGAACGGCGAACGGATCGAAAGCCCATATATCTGGGAGTGCACGCGCTTTGTCCTTGGTCAACAGGCCACCCCCCGTGTCGCAGCGGCAATGATGCTTGCAGGTGGCGAATTGATGCGCGCGTTTTCGTTAACGCATCTTCTGGGCGTCTTTGATCCACGTATGGTACGCATCTATAGTATGATCGGCGCCTCGCCAGAGGTATTGGGCAGCGCTGGAACAGGCCGCGATAAAATCAGCGTCGGTCTTTGGCCTTTCCGTCCCGAAGATCGTGCGCGCGTTTTGCGCCGTGCGCAGGTCACGTCGGACCAATCCGAAGCCTGGTTTGATCTATCGTTTGGTCAATCTATTCAGGCGATGCAAAAGGTGGCGTAATCCACTGGCACGCCCGCGATCGCGCAGGTAGTGTCGCGGCATGAACGCACCAGCCATTACATTCTCTGACGATCAGGCCGAGGCTTGGGATAACGTCGCAGCCGCACTACGCCAATCGGGTGTGGATTTGGACGACAGCCTGCTGACGCCGCCCGCATCAGAAAAATCCTCTGTCATGGCGGTTATCGGTAAGGCCGGGTCTGGCAAAACCATGTTGCTCGCCCAGCTATACAAGGCGCTTGAAGAAGCCGGCGTTGATGTGGTGTCGGGCGATTGGGAAGGGCGCAAGCGCAAAGATCGGCGCACTTTGGCGATCTTGGCGCCAACAAACAAAGCCGCCAGCGTGTTGCGCAACCGGGGCGTTCCGGCGACCACCATTCACCGGATATTGTACACACCGATGTATGATCCGGAATACGAAAAAATCGCCGAATGGCTAGCCGGGCAGGGGGACCGCCCTGAGATTGAAGGGTTGACAGATGTGGCACTGGACCGCGCCTATGCGTCCTATCAGGTCAATAGCTCTGTCCCGGCAGCACTGGCGGCTGCGGGGTTGCGTGGCAGTGATTTTATTACCGGATGGAAACGCCGCGAAGACCCGTTGGACATAGGGTTCGTCGATGAAAGCTCCATGTTGGATGAAAAGCAGTTCGAAGACCTGCAAGAAATTTTTCCGACGCTCATTCTGTTTGGTGATCCAGCGCAGCTCCCCCCGGTGAAATCATCTGGCGGGATGGTGTTTGAAACCCTGCCGGCCAAACGGGTGCAGGTCTTGAACCGCATCCACCGTCAAGATGCGGGCAACCCGATTCTTGATCTGGCCCATGCGTTGGCCGACCCGATGGTGGATTTTTATGCGTTTGAACGGATGGTTGCAGAGGCCGCAAAGATTGACGAACGTGTGGTGATGGCCCAACGTGTCGAAGCGGATTTGATGGCCCGTTCGCCCTGCCTGGTTTGGCGCAACGCGACACGTATCCGGTTGATCCATGCCTTTCGCGCGGCGTTTGGTGCGCCAGGTGATGAATTACTCGCGGGTGAGCCGTTGATTTGTGACGGGATTGAACTGCCGCTGAAGCACCGCAAAAAGCGCCTTGATCTTGAGGCCCGTGGCCTGATCAAAGGTGCGCAAGTGATCTACCTTGGGCCGGGCCGCAAACCCGGCTTTTCGCGCCTGCATGTGATGGGTGCCGAAGACCCGCAAGTCAGCGCGGCGAGCATCGTGAAGATTGAACAAGAGGGTGACGAGGAACCGTTTATCCCCTTTGCCGCGCGGATGGGGGCGACGTTCTTGCACGGCGCTGCAGTGACGATCCATAAGGCGCAAGGGTCGCAATGGGATACGGTGCAAGTATTCGCACCTGACATCGAAATTGCCAGCCGCATGGGTCGGGTCGAAGCCGGGCAACCCCTGTGGAAACGGCTTGCCTATGTTGCGATCACCCGTGCAGAAAACCAATTGCGCTGGGTGGTGCGCAACCGCTTGGCCCGCCCCGAAGGCACGCTACGTGTCGATGATTTGACGGTACCCGACGCGCCCTTCACGTTGGTCAGCGAAGAAGTTTAAGCGCGGCTAGCGCCGGATCATCCCAAAGACGGCTGATGCGCCCCATCCTGCCCCAACCGCAATCGCAAGCGACATCAATGCGTAGATCAGCGATTGATTGTGCGCGAGGTTATAGAGCCAACGTTCCAGCCCTACTTTTTGAACCGGAATTTCGGTGATATATTCATCGATAACTCGCCCATTGCGGGTCAAGAATATCCGCGCCTCATAGATGCCTTCGGTCAGGTTCGCGGGCAGGGTAATCGCGGTGCGAAACAACGTATCTTGTTCAAGATCGACCGCCCCCTCAAGCCGCTGATAAAGCCCTTCATCGGTACGAATGCGGATCAGCGCATTCATAAAGGCGACGCTATCACTGACCTGCCCACCGATGGCCCGAATTTTGCGGGGCGCGGTGATCCGGTATTGTAGGTCTTCGACATGGTGCAGCACATCGCGCATTGGCGCCGATGTGGCGACGGCATAAAATGACGGGGCAGCGTCGACTTCGACCTCATCGGTGTTGATCCAAATACCTGCCCGTCGGTCTTTGCGCCAAATATCAACAGGCATGTCGGGGCCTGCGATGGTGACGATGACGCCCAACTCGCTTTTGTCGGGGATCGGCGTTTCACGCCTAACCGCACCGAACACAAGGATATTGGACCCCTCAAAGGTGGCTGTAATCGCGACCTGATCGTGTGACAGGCCAAGCACGATTTCTTCGTCCGCAGATGCGGGGAGTGCCAGCAAAATCATAAACATGATCAACCGGATCATAGTGCCCCCGCTGTTAGCGAATACAATTCAGTTGGCTGAATAAGCAAATCAATGGCCAGCTTGATACAAACGCCCAAGACGAGTGTGGCCAACAGAATGCGCAATTGCTCTGCCTTCATCCGCACACCCCAACGGGTGCCAAATTGCGCACCGACCACGCCGCCAATTAGCAGCAATAGCGCCAAGACCACATCAACCGTATGGTTGGTCGTGGCGTGTAGCACAGTGGTAAAGCCAGCGACAAAGATGATTTGGAACAGCGATGTCCCAATCACAACCTTGGTCGGCATACCCAGCAAATAGATCATCGCGGGGACCATGATGAACCCTCCGCCGACGCCCATAATCGCGGCGAGAACGCCGACCAAGACACCAACTAGCAAGGGAGGGACAACTGAAATATACAGGCCCGAGACCCGAAATTTCATCTTGAACGGTAGGTTGTGGACCCAGTTGTGCTTGCGCCGCACGACGCGGGCACCGGGGCGGTTGGCGCGGCGGATAGCGTTCAAGCTTTCCACAAACATCAGCGCGCCAATCACGCCAAGAAAGAGCACATAACAAAGCTGCACAAGCAGGTCGACTTGGCCAAGGGAACGCAAGAAATTAAACAACAGGACCCCAAGCGCAGAGCCAGCAAGCCCGCCAACAAGCAGCACCGTCCCCATCTTCATATCAACGGTTTTGCGCTTAAGATGCGCGAGAAGCGCAGAAAACGACGAAGCGACAACTTGGTTCGTGCTCGTCGCAACTGCGACCGCAGGGGGGATGCCGATAAAAAACAACAGCGGCGTAATCAAAAAACCACCGCCTACGCCAAACATCCCTGACAAAATCCCGACAAGCCCGCCGATCCCCAAAAGAAGGAAGGCGTTCACCGAGATTTCGGCGATGGGAAGGTAAACTTGCATGAACTGTTCCGGGTGTTTGCAGGCTAACAAAAACAGGTTTCATGCGCGGCTGTCAAACCGTCGGGTTCAGATAATGGGCTGGCGGTGCGGAATTGCCGCGTTGGCGCTAACAGCTATAAGGTTCTGGACTTAAACCAATCCGCGTAAATATCCGCGCAAAACCTTTTCAAGTTTGGCGGCACCAATGGGGGCCATGGCCTTGGTGTGTTCATGGCTGATAGATTCGTCACTCATTCCGGCGGCCATGTTGGTGATCGTGGAAATCGCGGCGGCTTTCAGTCCTAAGAACCGGGCGAGGATCACTTCGGGAACGGTGGACATGCCGACCGCATCGGCCCCTAGCAGTTTAATCGCACGAATTTCGGCAGGCGTTTCAAAAGATGGGCCGGAATACCATGCGTAGACCCCATCAGCCATATCGACACCTGCGGCGTCAGCCGCCGCACGTAGGGCTTTGCGGATGTCCGGATCATAGGCATCTTTCATCGGTACAAACCGCGCGTCTGTCGGTTCGCCGATGAGGGGGTTTAACCCAGAAAAATTGATATGGTCAGACAAGCACATGATCGATCCGGTGGGCATGTCCGGTAACATAGATCCGGCGGCATTGGTTGCGATCATTTGCTCTGCACCAAGGGCGCACAGTACCTCAAGCGGCAGGCGCATCGCATCCGCCGTGCCGTTTTCATAGTAATGCGCGCGACCACCAAAGACCGCGACCCGCATGCCTTCAAGATCGCCGATCACAAGGTTCGGATTGTGCCCCGAGACGCCTGCATGTGGAAACCCCGGTAAATCACGATAAGGGATCGCCACGCCGTCAACCGCATCGGCAATATGCCCAAGGCCAGAGCCAAGGATCAGGCCGACACGCACGGGCGCGTCACCCGCAAGCGCGCGAATTTGTGCCGCAAGTGTATCAGCGTTCTTTGACATAGGCCTGCCCACCTGCTTTGGGGCCTGTTGCCTTACCGACAAAGCCTGTCAACACAACGACCAAGATGAATGGCAACACGTCCAAAAGTTGTCCGTTGAGCGCAAAGCCAATGACCTCTTCAACCACATCGGACCGCAGGGCCATTGCTTGCAGGAAGCCAAACAAGATGCATGAAGACAGCGCATACCAAGGACGCCATTTCGCAAAGATCAATGCGGCCAGCGCGATATAGCCGCGCCCTGCGCTCATGTCTTTGGTGAAACCGGCTTGCAGTGCAGTTGCTAGGTAAGCGCCGGCAATGCCGCAAAGAACACCACAAATCGCCACGGCAGCGAACCGCAATCCCACGACAGATACCCCAGCGGTATCCACCGCGGCAGGGTTTTCACCAACCGCGCGTAGTCGCAGGCCAAAGCGGGTACGGTAAAGCACCCACCATGTCACTGGCACAAGCAAAAGAGCCAGATAGACAAGGATCGTGTGACCTGAAATTAGTTCGTAATATATGGGACCAAGAAATGGGACTTCGCGCAGTTGCTCTGCAAAGGGCAGCGTAATCGGTTCGAACCGCGCATCGCCAGATAGCTGCGGTGTACGCCCGCCTTGGCTGAACCAGCTTTGTGCAACGACAACGGTCAACCCAGCCGCCAAAAAGTTGATCGCGACCCCGGAAATCAATTGGTTGCCCCGAAACGTGATCGAAGCCAAACCATGGATCAGCGATAGCGCCATCGACGCGCCAATCCCGGCAACAAGCCCCAGCCAAACGTTGCCCGTGACCGACGCAATTGCCGCCGATAAAAAAGCAGCGGCGAGCATCTTACCCTCTAACCCGATATCAAAAATTCCGGCCCGCTCGGAGTAAAGACCAGCCAAACAAGCTAGCAAAAGCGGGGTTGCTAGACGCAGGGTTGCGTCTAGCATCTGCAAGAGGGTCGCGAGATCCATTTAGGCAACTTTCTCCATCAAGAAGGGGAAGAGCGCAAAGAAGCGATCCGCAACTTCCGGGTTCCGGCGCAGGGCATCTTCGGCCTCAGCTTGGGAAATGTCGACGGCTTGGGTTTTGTCGCGGCGCAAAAAGAACTGCAGCCCCAGCATCGCGTCAAAGCGGTCATCGTTGATGAACGGGTCATGTGGGATGCGGCGCATCACGGCCTCGTTCGGGCGGAAGACGCTTGCGGGTTTTTGTAGCGCAAGCAGTGCCACCAAATGTGGCGGCACGTCGCCACCGGGTGTTTGTGCAATCACGTGATGGATCCACATATGTAGCTCCTCCATCGTGATCATTCCTAACGCAAGACAGCTGAGCACAAAGCCCAGATCTGCGCCGGTGTCGTCATCGACACCTATTTTAAAAGGTCCTGCCATCATTTTTATGCTCTCCTCAATGATAGAAATAGCCGCGCGAGCGGCATACGCACCATATTGTCTAGTGCACCCGTAAAGAGGATCACCAATGCCTGTATTACGATGATCAACTCACGAGGGATCGACGTCCATAGGGCGAGTTCTGCGCCGCCTTGATATAGAAAGCCGAAAAGAAGGGCCGCCAACAATACCCCGAAAGGATGGTTGCGACCCATGAGCGCGACGGCGATGCCAATAAAGCCAGCGCCCTCTGCTGCGTTCAGGACCAGCCGTTCGGCCTCGCCCTGTACGTTGTTGATGGCCATCATTCCGGCAAGCGCGCCAGAGATTAACATGGTGACCATGATGATTTTTGTGGGGTTAATGCCCGCGTATTTCGCGGCAGTTTCAGATTCCCCAAATGACCGAATTTCGTAGCCCAAACGCGTGCGCCAGACCAAGGCCCAAACAAATACACATGCCGCAATGGCCACAAAGAATGTCACATTCGCGGGTGCACCACGGAAAAACGTGGTTTCGCCAAAGTTAAACATGTCTTGGAAGGAGGGCAGATGCGTAGGTTCTGGGAATTTTGCGGTCGCAGGTTCCATGCCCGGTGCCTTCAGTGCACCGATGAGGAAGTAGTTTAGCAAAGCTGCGGCGATAAAGTTGAACATGATTGTTGTAATCACGATGTGGCTACCACGTTTGGCCTGCAAGAACGCCGGGATCGCCGCCCAAGCTGCGCCGAACAGTGCAGCCCCTAAAGCGGCGCCAAGCAGTGCGATCGTCCAATGGGGCCAAGGGATGTAAAGACAGATGATCGCAACGCCCAAACCGCCCAATAGCGCCTGACCTTCACCACCGATGTTGAACATCTTCGCTTGTGCGGCAATCGCAACGGCAAGGCCGGTAAAGATAAAGTTGGTGGCGTAATAGATTGTATAACCCCAGCCATAGGTGGATCCGAGCGCACCACTGACCATTAACTTCAGCGCAGCCCAAGGGTTTTCACCAATTGCAAGAATAACCAGCGCAGAAAGAATGGCGGCAAGCAAGATCGAAATCACAGGGATTAGGATCACGTCCGCCCATTTTGGCATCGCGTCCATCAGGAATCGCCTCCTGTCATCCCGGCCATAAGTAGGCCGAGTTCTTTTTCGTCTGTGTTTTGAGGCATCCGCTCGCCCATTATTTTTCCGTCAAACATAACAGCAATCCGGTCAGAGAGCGACAAAATCTCTTCTAACTCTACGGAAACAAGCAAAATAGCCTTACCCTGATCCCGAAGTGCAACAATTTGTTGGTGAATGAATTCAATCGCGCCGATGTCCACGCCGCGCGTCGGTTGGCCGATCAACAGCAAATCTGGGTTGCGCTCAATCTCGCGCGCCAGCACGATTTTTTGCTGGTTGCCGCCCGAAAAGCTTTTGGCGGCAAGGTTCGGATCGGGTGGACGCACGTCAAAACGGGCCATCTTTTCTTCGGTATCACGTTTAAGCGCGGCATTATCCATGAACAGCGCGTTCTTTTGATAGGCGGCGTCATGGTGGTAGCCAAACCCGGTGTTTTCCCATGCGTGAAAGTCCATGATCAGCCCTTCGCGTTGCCGATCTTCGGGCACATGGGCGATGCCACGCGCGCGGCGGCTTTGGCCGTCTGACTTCGCGCCTGTCAGGTCAATCGCCTCGCCGTTCATCACGATGCTGCCCGTGGCGTTTTCATAACCACCGAGCACTTCGAGCAATTCAGATTGCCCATTGCCTGCGACACCCGCGATGCCCAGAATTTCGCCCGCATGGACGTCAAAGCTGACACCTTTCACGCGGTGCACACCTTTGTCGTCGGTCACATTGAGGTCTTTGACCTCTAGGATTTTGCGGCCGATTTGCGCCGGGGCTTTGTCGACGCGCAGCAGCACTTTGCGCCCAACCATCAGCTCGGCCAGATGTGGTGGGTTGGTCTCAGATGTTTTGACAGTGGCCGTCATTTCGCCGCGCCGCATGACGCTGACTGTATCAGTGATTTCCATGATTTCGCGCAGCTTATGCGTAATCAAGATGATGGTCTTACCCTCGCGGCGCAGGTTTTCTAAGATACGGAACAGGTGGTCCGCCTCGGCCGGGGTCAACACGCCGGTTGGTTCGTCTAAGATCAGAATATCGGCCTTGCGATACAGCGCCTTAAGGATCTCAACCCGCTGCTGTGTGCCGACGCCCACGTCTTGGATGACCGCGTCGGGGTCGACGTTTAGCTCGTATTCCTCGGCAAGGCTTTTGAGTTCGCGGCGTGCGCGCGCCAGTGACGGCTTCAGCAGCCCGGAATCTTCGGCGCCCAGCACGACATTTTCAAGAACCGTAAAATTTTCAACCAGTTTAAAGTGCTGGAACACCATACCAATGCCCGCAGCAATGGCCGCCTGGCTATCGGTGATATTTTTCTTTTCGCCCGCGATAAAAACCTCGCCAGCATCCGCTTTGTAAAACCCATATAGGATCGACATCAGCGTTGATTTGCCTGCGCCATTTTCTCCGATGATCCCGTGGATCGTGCCCGGCATCACGCGGATCGAGATGTCCTTGTTGGCTTGCACGGGGCCAAAGGCTTTGGAGATACCTCTGAGTTCAATCGCTGGGGCAGTGTCGGTCATGAGATACCTGTCTGGAAATAGGAAGGGCCGCGCAACTGTAGCCGCGCGGCCCCGAATATGTATAGCTTAATGTGTTTGCTTAGAAATCAAGCGCAGGGCAGGTTTCGTCGCTTGAGTAATCATGAACAGCTAATTCGCCAGATTCGATTGCAGCAGCGGCTGCATAAGCCGCTGCAAGCACGTCATAGCCAACGATGTTTTCGTTGTTCGCGTCCATTGCAAAACCAACACCGTGGTTTGTCACGCTCATCACGTTAAAACCAGTTTCCATGTCTGGGCCATCTGACATTGCGTCATAAACCGCGAGGTCCACGCGCTTCATCATTGATGTCAGAACCATGCCTGGGTGCAGGTGGTTTTGGTTCGCGTCAACACCGATTGATAGGATGCCTTCGTCTGCAGCTGTCTGCAAAACACCAACGCCTGTGCCGCCAGCGGCCGCAAAGACAACGTCAGAACCTTGGCTGATTTGTGCAAGTGTCAGCTCTGATCCTTTTACCGGATCGTTCCAAGCCGCGGGTGTTGTGCCTGTCATGTTTGCAATCACTGTGACATCAGGGTTTGCCGCCAACGCGCCTTGGGCGTAGCCACATGCGAATTTGCGGATCAGCGGAATGTCCATGCCGCCGATGAATGACACAGTGTCAGTTTCAGACGTCAACGCTGCCATCATCCCCACAAGGTATGATCCTTCGTGTTCGTTAAACACAACTGAACGGACGTTCGGCGCATCAACAACCATGTCGATGATGGTAAATGCGGTGTCTGGGTAATCTGCGGCAACTTCAGCCAATGGTGTTGCCCATGAAAAGCCTGCCATCACGATTGGGTTCGCGCCAGATTCAGCAAAGCGACGGATCGCTTGTTCGCGCTGCGCGTCAGATTGGATTTCAACTTCTGCGTATGTGCCGCCAGTTTCGGCTGCCCAACGCTCTGCGCCATTATACGCGCTTTCGTTAAAGGATTTGTCGAACTTACCGCCCAGATCGAACAGGATCGCGGGATCAGCGGCAGCCGCACCAGCTGTCAAAGCGATGGTCGCCGCAGCGCCAAAGAGTTTTTGTGTAAGGGTCATTTATGGTCTCCCAAGTCGTTATGTGAGGCATTTTTGGCGCGATGCGCCGCCTCTTTGAATATGTCGAGCCGATCTTAGCGTCGGTCCATCAACAGATAAGGCCCTGACTAACACGGAAGATCAACAGGTTTTTCAATGATTGAACGATCATTGCCGATGCGATGGGGGCGAAATCAGGGGGTTACGCCGGGTTAGTCGCGCTAAAATTGTTTTTGTAGCACGAGCGCGGCAATAGGTGCCCCATCTTTGGGCGTATAATAATTCGGGCGCCGCCCCACTTGGGCATAACCAGCCTTTGTATAAAGGGATATTGCCGCGTGGTTGTCCTCGGCCACTTCGAGAAATACGGTGGTTGCGCCTGATTTTTGGGCAGATGCTTCGACCTGTGAAAGGATACGTGCGGCATGCCCTTTACGCCGCTGATCCGGGGCCGTCGCAATTGTCAGCACTTCGGCTTCGTCCAATGTCACGCGCAGCAAGGCAAAGCAGAATTCCTGCGCTGAGAGAATCGCGCCGGGCTGTTGTAGCAGGGTTGTGAACTCTGCCTCGGACCACGCGCGCGTTTGTGTAAACGCAGCAGCATGAAGCTGGGCAAGCGCATGCGGTGTCATGTTAGAATTTTTGGTGCAGGGTCACGCGGCGGCGCGGCATCCGCGGGCCGCAGATAAAGCGGCGCGGGGCGCGTGGTATGCGAATGCATCCGCGCGCGCGCCAGTTTGGCGATCCCGACGATATAGGGCGCTTGTGCAGCAACGGGTTGCCATCCCATCAGCGCGCCGACTTCGTTTGCGGCATCGCCACAGATCTGCGGCTCAGCCTTAGCTGGCAGCAGCGGCATATCATCGGCGCGCATATCGCACAGCGCGGGCTTTGTCGTCGGGCCATTGCAGAACCCTTGCATATAAACGCGTTCACGCGGTGCGCGCAGACATGACGCCACAACACCAGAAAGGCCATAAACTTGGGCCTCAAGCGTCGAAACGCCAATCGCGGGTTTCCCAAGACCTAGCGACAGCCCACGCGCGGCGGCCACGCTAATCCGAATGCCTGTGAAATTGCCCGGGCCGATGCCAACACCTATGGCATCGATATCTGCCCATGTGCGCCCTTCGGCAGCTAATACTTCGTTCACCATCAGCATCAAATGTTCAGCTTGGCCTTTGGCCATCTCATCGATGCGGGTGATAACACGGTCGCCCAACAACAAAGCGGCGGCGCAATGCGCCGCCGATGTATCAAAAGCAATGATTGTTGGCTTAGGCGGCAACGGGGCGCACCTCTACGACCTCTGGAATATAGTGGCGCAGCAGGTTTTCGATCCCCATTTTCAACGTTAAGGTAGACGATGGGCAGCCTGCGCAGGCGCCTTGCATATGCAGATAAACGATGCCGCGGTCAAAGCCGTGAAATGTAATGTCGCCACCATCTTGGGCCACTGCAGGGCGCACGCGGGTATCCAGCAGTTCTTTGATCTGATCGACGATTTCACCGTCTTCACCGGTATGGTCGGCGTGACCGCTGGCAGGGGCATGGTCGTCGGCCATGACAGGTTGACCGGATTGGTAGTGTTCCATGATCGCGCCAAGAATACCGGGTTTGATATGGTCCCATTCGACGCTATCGGCTTTGGTCACTGTCACAAAATCATTGCCAAAGAACACGCCAGTTACTTGGCCTGCCGCAAAGATGCGCTTCGCAAGCGGAGAATTCTCGGCGGCTTCGACGCTTGGAAAATCTGCGGTGCCTGCGTCCAGCACGTTCTGGCCGGGCAAGAATTTCAGTGTTGCGGGGTTGGGCGTAGATTCTGTCTGAATGAACATCGGGCAAACCTTTTTTGTCAGGGTTACGATATGCGCCTTGGCCCCGCCCGTGTCAAGGTTTGGAACAGTTCTAAACTAGGTAATGGCCTCAAGCCGCTCTTTGGACAGATCGCCCGGCACAATGGTGATCGGGATCGGCAGGCTGCCGGATTGACGGGTGAGCTGCGTGACCAGGGGACCGGGGCCTTTATTATCGGTGCCCGCGCCCAAGACCAAAACACCGATTTCAGGGTCTTCGGTGACTTGGTTGATGATCTCTACGATCGGTTCGCCTTCGCGGATAATCAATTCGGGGTGCACATTTTGACGATCACGCATCCATTTGGCAAAGACCTCGTAATGGACTTCGATGCGTTCGCGGGTCTCAGCGCGCATGATTTCAGCAACGCCAATCCAATGGTTAAACTCATCCGGGGGGATAACCGACAGGATTGCAACGCCACCGCCCGTCGACGAGGCACGCATCGCCGCAAAACGCATCGCATTCAGGCATTCGCGACTATCATCAAGTACAACCAAGAACTTACGCATGTTCAGTATTCTCCCGTTCCGGGGATATTGGCGCATTGCATGCATAGTGGCAACGGTTTTGAACGGGGCCGTCAGAATTGGCGTCCGATGCCGGGGGGACATCGAACGCCGTCTTGACCAAGGCGTCCAACAAGGGGCGGGACGTGACGCGCGGGGCCGGGGGCGCATGGCGAATCGTTGCTGCGCGCCATCATGGTCGCCATGCCGCGATTCATTTTTGTGACAGCGGCCTATCCGCGCAATAGTCCAACAATATCATAGGTTTGTTTGAGAATCGGTTCAGCGATGGCGCGCGCCTTATCGGCACCAGCGGCCAAGGTGCGGTCGATTTCAGCAGGGTCATCCATCAGCCGTGCCATTTCTTCGGAAATCGGCGCGAGCTTTGCGACCGCCAAATCGGCCAGCGCGGGTTTGAATGTGCCCCAACCAGCGCCGGGATATTGCGCGATGACGGCTTCGGGGGTTGTGTCGTCCAAAGCTGCGTAGATTTCGACCAGATTGCGGGCCTCCGGGCGGCTGGCCAAACCTTCGACGGTTTCGGGCAGTGGCTCAGGATCGGTTTTCGCTTTCTTGAATTTCTTGGCGATCTTATCTGCATCATCGGTCATGTTGATGCGTTCCATGTCGCTTTCGCCTGATTTCGACATCTTTTTGGTGCCGTCACGCAGGTTCATGATCCGCATGGCAGGGCCTTCGATGACCGGTTCCGTCGTTGGGAAGAATTCAACCTTATAGTCGTGATTAAACTTGGCCGCGATATCACGGGTCAGTTCAACATGCTGCTTTTGGTCTTCGCCAACGGGCACATGTGTCGCGTGATACAGCAAAATATCTGCAGCCATCAATGACGGATAGGCATAGAGCCCCAGCGACACTTTTTCAGCGTTGCTACCGGCCTTGTCTTTGAACTGGGTCATGCGGTTCATCCAGCCGACACGCGCCACGCAGTTAAAAATCCATCCCAGTTCTGCGTGGGCGGCGACTTGGCTTTGGTTGAACAAGATTGATTGTGACGGATCAAGCCCGGCGGCTAGATAGCCGGCGGCGACCTCGCGGGTCATATGCGCCAGCTCTCTAGGGTCCTGCCAGACGGTGATCGCATGCATATCGACCACGCAATAGATGGTTTCCATCTGGCCCTGCATGCCCACAAACCGTTTGATCGCGCCCAGATAGTTGCCAAGCGTCAGCCCGCCAGAGGGTTTGATCCCAGAGAAAACGCGGGGCGTGAATGTTGTATCTGTCATTGTGCAAATGTCCGGGCTGGATTTCAGGGCAGGGGTCGCATACCCATGCCAGACAGACCCGTCAACTTCAACATCTCAAGGCTATATGATGAAACCCGAAAGTCCAATCAATGCGATTCCGCCCATCATCATTGTGTTGGCACTGGCGATTATTGGGGTCGAGGCCGTTTTACAGCTTGCTGATGTAGGGATCGTCGGCGGGCAACGCGGTGTTGGCTGGCGTTTGGCGGCACAGCAAGACTATGGCTTTTCAAGTGGGGTCTTGGATCGTTTGATGATAAACAATGATTATTCTGCTTCTTTGCTTGCGAGGTTTGTAACCTACCCTTTTATTAACAGGGGTCTCACGCAGATGGCGTTTTGTGCGGCACTGACATTGGCCTTGGGTAAGTTCACGGCTGAGTTTTACGGCGGGGTTAAAATCCTTCTGCTTTATGGTGTCACCGCAATTGTGGGGGCTATCGCGTTTGGATTGATCGCCCCAAACAACTACCGATTGATTGGGGGCTTTCCGCCTGTTTACGGGCTGATCGGGGCTTATACTTATGCGCTTTGGCTAGATCTTAAGGCGATGGGCGAAAACCAGTTGAAGGCGTTTCGCTTGATTGCTGTATTGCTTGGTTTGCAGTTGGTGTTTGGGCTGATCTTTGACACTGGCTATGGCTGGATCGCGGAGTTGAGCGCCTTTGTCGTTGGGTTTGGCCTGTCACTGTTGCTGGCGCCTGGTGGTTGGGCGGCATTCTTGCGTCGGATGCGGCAGCGATCCTAGCGGCGCAAGCTGCGTTTGAATTCTGCGAGCTTGAACGCGCCAACCAAGTGCCCAATTCCAAAGTAGCTGATGATCCCGCTGAGAACCAAGGCCAACAGGGCGCCGTAGCGTAGGGTCGCGATTGCGAAACATGGGGATAGTAGTGCAGCCATTGCCCAAAGAATGGCACCCATCCCGAGTGAAGCAATTAAAATGCGCGGAAGCCGCCGTTTGAACCGCGCATCAAACCGCGCTGCTCCATCCATATCGCGCGCACCGTTCCACAAGAGCAGCACCGTCGCCCAGCCGGTCAACGTGGTCCCAATGGCGGCGGCGATATAGCCGATGTAAGGGGCCAACCCAATCGCGAGCGCCGCATTCAACACAAGTGCAACCAGCGCATAGTAGAACGGGCGTTTGGTGTCTTCACGGGCGAAAAACAGCGGGTTGAGCGTCTTTTGCATCACGAACGCGGGCAGCCCCAACCCGTAGATTGCGACGGCAATGGCGGTCGCTGCGGTATCTGTTGCGTCAAATGCGCCACGTTCAAATAGGACGCTGACCAGCGGATATGGGATCACCATGAGGGCGACAGCTGCAGGGATGGTCAGTGCGAGGCTGATTTCACAGGCCCGGTTAAACGCGTTTTGCCCCCCTTCGGTGTCGCCCGCACGCAAACGGCGGGACAGATCAGGCAGCAAGACAACACCAATCGCGATGCCCACAACGCCAAGCGGCAGTTGATACAGCCGATCCGCATAGTTCAGCCAGGCAACGGCGCCGTCAAAAAAACTGGCGACTTGGCGGCCAACCAACAGATTGATTTGCACGACCCCACCCGCAAGTGCGGCAGGGGCGGCGATGATCGCAAGGCGTTTCAATTCAGGTGTCATCTTTGGGCGTCGCAGCCGCAGTGGGAATCCCGCGCGTGCCGCTGCCCACCAGACCAATGCCATCTGTGCGATGCCAGCAACGGGCACCGCCATGGCAAGTGCATTGCCTACTTCGTGGCTTTGCGCCTCTTGCGTGCTAGAGCCCCACAAGGCCGTCCCGATGATGGCGATCAAAAAGATTACATTCAGCAAGACGGGGGCCGCAGCGGCAGCCATAAAGCGGCCAGTTGCGTTTAAAACGCCCGACAAAAGCGCCGCCAATGAGATGAATAAGATATAGGGAAACGCAAAGCGCCCGTAGGCCACCGCCAGATCAAACCGGGCATCTCCGATAAAACCGCTGGCCATTGCGGTGACCAGCAAGGGCATGAAGATAATGCCAAGGATCGTGAACCCGGTGAGTAAGACTGTCATCCCGACAAAGGCGTCCTGGGCGAACTGATGCGCGCCGTCGTCGCCTTCAAGTTTTTTGGAAAACATTGGCACAAACGCCATGTTAAACGCGCCTTCGGCGAAGAACCGGCGAAACAGATTGGGCAATGAAAACGCGACCAAGAAGGCCTCGGCCACGGGGCCGGTACCAAGAAAGGCCGCAATCATGATGTCGCGAACAAAGCCCAACAGCCGGCTCGCCAGCGTCCATATGCCGACGGTGAAAAAACCGGACATGAGGCGGATAGGCTTCATTTATGCGCCCGCTCTGCGCCTTGTTCGATGGCTTCGCGCAGCTTGCGTTCTAAAGTTGCGCGTTTTGCGTCGGAGTAGAACTTTAACCCAACCATGTCTTTGACATAGAATGTATCAACAACCTGTTCGCCGTAGGTCGCGATCACGGCGGAGGCGATATAGACATAGCTATTGGCCAAGGTCCGCGTCAGGTCATAAAGCAAGCCGGGACGGTCACGCGATTCAACTTCGATGATCGTGTAAATTTCGGACCCATCATTGTCGAAGGTAATATTGGTCGGGACCTTAAAGGCACGTTCGCGTTTCTTGATTTTATCTTTGCTGACCAATGCATCACGCGCAACGATGTCCCCGCTCAGGGTCTTAGAAATCATCTGCTGCAATCGCGGCAATCGCGATTCCTCATAGGGGTTGCCGTCGTTGTCTTGAATCCAAAACACGGCCGTTACGAAACCGTCTTTCGACGTGTAGCTGCTCGCGTCGACGACATTTGCGCCAACCAAAGCCAGTGCACCAGTCATTCGGCTAAACACCCCCGGATGATCCACCATCGCAAAACAGGTACGCGTGGCGTCGCGGTCTTCGTCAAGCATCAGATCAAGCCGCAATTCATTGTCCGAAATGCCACGTAGAAGCTTGGCGAAAGTCACATGGCTGGCCAAAGGCATGCCCTGCCAATAGGGGCCATAGTGGCGCGCGATTTCGGTTTTGATGTCTTTTGCGGGCCAATCCGCGAGCGCTGCGCGCAGGGCGCGCTTTGCTTCTGTCTCGCGGGTTTCGCGGTTCAAATCCTCAAGCCCGTTTTGGAGCGCACTTTTGGTCGCCTTATAGAGGTTGCGGATCAGTACGGCTTTCCAGTTGTTCCATGTGCCCGGCCCAACACCGCGGATATCGCAGACCGTCAGCACCGTCAAAAGATCAAGCCGCTCGACGGATTTCACCGCTTTGGCAAAACCGCGCACTGTGCGTGGTTCCGAAATATCGCGTTTCTGCGCCACATCCGACATCAGCAGATGATAGCGGATCAGCCATTCGACGGTCTCGCATTCCTTTTTGTTCAGCCCCAGCCTTGGGGCCACTTTGCGGGCAATCTGCGCCCCGAGAATAGAATGATCTTCTTTCTGCCCCTTGCCGATATCGTGCAGCAAAAGCGCGATATACAACACCTTACGATTTACACCCCGTTCCAATATCCCCGAGGCGACCGGGAGTTCTTCTATCAGTTCGTTGCGTTCGATCTGCGCAAGATTAGAGATACATTGGATCGTATGCTCGTCGACGGTGTAGTGATGATACATATTGAACTGCATCATCGCGACGATTGGCGCAAACTCAGGAATGAAGGCGTCAAGCACCCCAAGTTCATTCATCCGGCGCAGCGCGCGTTCGGGGTTCCCGTGCTTGAGTAAGAGATCAAGGAAAATCCGGCGCGCTTCTCGGTTTTGGCGTAAATCATCGTCGATCATTTCGAGATTGGCCGCGATCAACCGCATCACATCAGGGTGGAGCAATGTGCCCGTACGCAGGGCTTCTTCGAACATCCGCAACATGTTTAGTTTGTCTGCGAAAAAAGCGTCCTCATCTGCGATCGTGAGGCGGTTTTGTTTGATGGCGTAGGGGGCTTTGGCTTTTTTGCGACGCCCAAACAGCCGTAACAATACTGGTTCAGGTTTCGAGTGGGTGGCTTCAAGTGCGGTCAAAAAGATGCGTGTCAACTCGCCGACGCGGTTGGCCTGTCGGAAATAGGCCTGCATGAAATGTTCAACCGCGCGACGTCCGCCATGATCGGTGTAGCCCATCGCATTCGCGACCTCGACCTGAAGATCAAAGGTCAACTGATCCGTGGCGCGCTTGGTGATCAGGTGCATGTGGCTGCGCACGGCCCAAAGGAAGTCGGCGGCAGTGACGAATGTTTCGAACTCTTCCGTTGAAAAAACGCCGAGATCGACAAGGTCGGACGCTTTTTTGACGTCGTAGATATACTTACTGATCCAGTACAAAGATTGCAGGTCGCGCAGGCCGCCTTTGCCTTCTTTGACGTTTGGTTCAACAACATAGCGTTGTCCACCTTGCTTGCGATGGCGCTCTGTGCGTTCCGCAAGCTTGGCTTCGATAAATTCGCCGGCGGTGTTCTTAAACAGGTCTTCCCAAAGCTGTTCACCCAAGTGCTCTGCTAGGGGGGCATCGCCCGCGATATAGCGATATTCAACCAGCGAGGTGCGGATTGTGTAATCTTCGCGGGCCAAGCGCACGCAATCTTTGACGGTGCGGCTGGCATGCCCAACCTTCAGTTTCAGGTCCCACAATATGTAAAGCATGGTTTCGATCACGCTTTCGGCCCAAGGGGTCATTTTGTACGGCGTCAAGAACAAGAGATCGACGTCTGATTCAGGCGCCATTTCGCCGCGCCCGTACCCGCCAACTGCGATCAGTGATAGTTTTTCGCCTTGGGTCGGGTTGGGCAGCGGGTGCAACCGCTCTGTTGACACCTCAAGCACCAGTTTCACGATTTGATCGGTGAGCCAGCTATAGGCCTGCGTTGTTGCGCGCGACGCAAAGGGCTGCGCGTGAAACGCTTCGGCAATCGCCGCGCGGCCTTTGTTGCGCGCCGCCGATAAAATGCCCACAGTTGCAGCGCGCACGTCCTTTTCGGATTGCGCATCGTTGTTTGCCTCGGTCAGGTCGGCGCTGACTTGGGCGTGGTCAAAAATAGTAGACGCCGGACAGATCAAACTATCCGGCGTATTTTGATGGGGCTTGGCCGCGTGGTCAGAGACCGGCGTTGCCAAAACTGCGTGGGGCTTGTTCAAGGACGATCACCTGATTTTCTTGAATGGTTGCGATGGCCAATGCGCGTTGGTTAAGCCCGTTTGGCAGCAAACGGAAGACACCCGATGTGCCACGGAATCCCTGCGGACTGGTGAGTGCGGCCTTGGTCAGAGCCTCAGTATTGCCGGCCGCGACAAGCGCGCCGATCGCTGCGATGCCATCATATGCAAGACCTGCTAGCGGGTGCGGGGCTTGGCCGTAGGTTGCTGAATAGCGATTTGCAAACAACGTCGCCGTAGATTGGTCAGGCATGGCAAATAGCCCGCCTTGAACGCCCGGCAGCGCATAAAGCTGTGGTACCGTATCCCAGCGCGTCAGCCCGATAAAGTTCACGTTGTCGCTCATACCGGCGTCAGGCAATGCGGTTGCGATAATCGGAAGATCAGCCGTGGCCCCAGCGGTGGTGAACACGGCCTGCGCCCCAGAACTACGCACGCTTGCGACAATGCGCCGGGTCGATGTAAAGATGCCTTGCTGCGACAGTGGGTAGCTTTCCATGCCGACAACTTGACCGCCGTTATTTTGGACAGCCCGCGCAATGGCTTGGCTCCCGATTTGCCCAGCAGCGTCATCGCCGTAAGCAATTAGATAGCGGCTGATCCCGGTGCGGGTGCCATATTGTACTAGGCGGTTGGCCGTATTTTCAAAGGTTGCCCCCAGTACGAACACGTTACCGCCTGCGATGCTGGTCGTGTTTGAAAACGACAAAACGTTCACATTGCGCCCCGCGACGGCCACGCCAACCGCATTCGCCGCTTCGCTATAAAGCGGCCCAAGGATGATTTTGGCGCCATCATTGACAGCCGTCACAGCTGCCGCCGCCGCAGTTGTTGGATCGCCAGCGGTATCATAGACACGCAGTTCAATTGTCGCGCCCTCTAGATCCGCGATTGCAAGGCGCGCGGCATTTTCGAGGTTCTGCGCAAGGAAATCATCGCTGCCCGTGCCAGACCCACGTGGCACCAAAAGGGCCACAGGCACCGGATCACTTGGGTCGATGTCTTGCCCAACATTGGCGTTCGGATCGATGGTGACGTCACAGGCCGCCAGCCAAAGCAAAGCGGTGAAAGCGAAAAAACGTGCAACAAGCTGACGTGCACTACTGTATCGGGCGAACATTTGCGGTATCCCTCCAGGATCGGGCGCTGGTCTGAATTGGTGGCAACGCCATTTGACCGCCATCATAAAGCAGGGGACACGCGGGTCTAGATATGAATTTCGTTAACAAGCCACTCTCTGCCGGACTGTATTTTGTCGCCACGCCTATCGGGTCCGCACGCGACATGACGTTGCGTGGGCTCGATATCCTTACCAGCGCGGATTTGATTGCCGCCGAAGACACACGTACAGCCCGCAAGCTGATGGAAATCCACGGTGTGCCGCTGAATGGGCGCAAGGTTGTGGCCTTTCATGACCACAGTGGCGAAGGTGCGGTCGCGCGGTTGGTGAGCGATATTCAGGGCGGTAAATCAGTCGCTTACGTCTCTGAGGCGGGAACGCCACTGGTGGCCGATCCGGGTTATGAACTGGGCGTCGCCGCTATTGCCGCGGGGCTTTTTGTGACAGCGGCACCGGGCGCCTCGGCGGTTTTGGCGGCGCTTACCGTTTCGGGGCTGCCAACCGACCGATTCGCGTTCGTTGGATTTCTGCCGGCGGCGAAACAGCAGCGCGAAACCGAAATTGCGGCGCTTCGGGATGTCCCGTTTACGTTGGTTTTTTATGAAAGCCCCAAACGCGTTGGTGAAATGTTAGGGAATTTGCGCGATGTTTTGGGTGGGGATCGGCAGGCCGTCGTTTGTCGTGAACTGACAAAGAAATTTGAAGAAACGCAACGCGGGACACTGGCAGAATTAGCCGATGCTTTTGATGGACGTGCGGTAAAAGGCGAATTGGTTGTGTTGGTTGGGCGCGCCGGGGCGACAGATGTGGCCGAATTGGACGTCGAAGACGCGCTGCGCGAAGCGATGCAAACGATGCGCGTGAAAGACGCAGCGACGGTTGTGGCTGGTGCGTTGGGGTTGCCGCGCAGGCAGGTTTACCAGACCGCCCTTGGCATGAAGGATGATGAATGACGGGGCAAACCGGATATCACGCAGGGCTTGCGGCTGAAGCGATTGTCGCGCGCGACTATTTGCGGCGCAATCACCGGGTTGCCGGTGAACGCTGGCGCGGTCAAAGCGGTGAAATTGATTTGATTTGTCGTGACGGCGACACGGTTGTTTTTGTCGAAGTCAAGAAAAGCCGTAGTTTCGCGCGCGCGGCGACCCGGCTAAACCGCAAACAAATGGACCGCATTTGTGGCAGCGCTGCTGAATTTTTGGCCGGCGAACCGCGTGGGCAACTCACTGATGTGCGCTTTGATTTGGCGTTGGTCGATGCGGTTGGTTGCGTGAAAGTGATTGAAAACGCATTCATGGAAACATGACTGCCCATTGCACTAGGCCGGGGCCTGCGCCATGTATCAGGCAACACTAGATGCATAGAGGTTGCCCCATGTCGCTGAAAATCGCTTTCCAAATGGACCCGATCGGCCCGATCGATATCGACGCCGACAGCACGTTTCGGATCGCCGAAGAGGCACAAGCACGCGGCCATACGTTGTTTTACTATACCCCTGATAAATTGGCTTATGATCAGGGGCGTGTCACGGCGCGTGGCTGGCCATTCACGGTGCAGCGCGTTAAAGGCGATCACGCGATTTTAGGCGACGAACAGACCGTGGATTTGGCTGATTTTGACGTGGTTTGGCTACGCCAAGATCCGCCATTTGACATGGGCTATATCACGACGACGCATATTTTGGATATGGTTCACCCGAAAACGCTTGTGGTCAACGACCCGTTTTGGGTGCGCAATTATCCCGAAAAACTGCTGGTGTTGGACTTCCCTGACCTCACGCCACCGACCATGATCGCACGTGATCTTGAGACGTTGCGCGGGTTTCGCGAAGAACATGGCGATGTCATCCTGAAACCACTTTATGGCAATGGCGGCGCGGGGGTGTTTAAGCTTGCGCATGCTGATAGCAACCTTGCCTCATTGCACGAACTATTTAGCGGGATTAACCGCGAACCACTGATCATGCAGAAATTCCTGCCTGCGGTTAGCAAGGGCGATAAACGCGTCATTCTCGTAGATGGCGAACCAGTTGGCGCGATCAATCGCGTGCCTGCAAAAGGCGAAACGCGCTCTAACATGCATGTCGGTGGGCGCCCCGAGAAGGTTGACCTGACCGATCGTGACCGCGAAATCTGCGCCAAAATTGGCCCGCTTTTGCGCGAAAAAGGCCAAGTTTTTGTAGGCATTGATGTGATCGGTGATTGGCTCACTGAAATCAACGTGACCTCGCCTACAGGCATACAAGAGCTCGAACGCTTTGACGGCGTCAATATAGCAGAAAAAATCTGGCAAGCCATCGAGGCACGAAAGGCCAACTGATTTGCGATTAAGATTGCTTAATCTTGGGTTGCGCGTTTTTGTGCGGCCCATGCTTGGGCTGTCAAAGTCGCCGACGCGGGCAAAATGGACATTTGATCTTATTGGGCCTCGGCTTTTTCCGGGGCCGCCGCTGATTTGTCACCTGCAAGAGGCGCTAGGTAATTTGACCCTTCATTGGGTCAGCGTCGGCCCGGTGGAACCCCGGCGCGTCATCCTATATTTTCACGGCGGCGCCTATTTCGTTGGAAGTGGAACAGCCTATCGCGGGTTGCTTGGCCATATTTCAAAACTGACAGGGGTGCGCGTTTGCGCCCCCGATTACAGATTACTGCAAGATGCCCCGTTTCCTGCTGCGTTTGACGATGCGGTTGCCGCGTGGGACGCGCTGATCGCCAAAGGGTATCGTCCCAAAGATATTGTACTTGGTGGTGACAGCGCTGGTGGCGGATTAATGTTGGCGTTGCTCACGCATCTGATCGCGCAAGGTGACCACCCGCGCGCCGCATTCGCGATGTCCCCTTGGACGGATTTGACGCTAAGCGGCCCCAGCTTGCAGACCAAATCCGAAGTGTTGCTGCCGGTGTCCCGAATGGACGAAGTCGTCGATCGATATCTTTGTGGTGCGGACCGCCACGATCCGCGTGCGTCGCCGCTATTTGCGAGGATTGAGCGCGCGCCGCCTGTTCTGATTCAGGTCGGAAGCGGCGAAGCTTTGCGTGATGATGCAGTGCGAATGGCAGATGTTTTGGCGGGCGCTGCAACGCTTAAGATTTGGGAGGACGTCCCGCATGTTTGGCAAATGTTTGTCGGATATATTCCACAAGCGCGCGCAGCTTTGACGCAAATGGCGCGCTTTGTTCACGCATCTTTCGAGAGCGAGAGCCGGTAGCTAACCGCCTCGGCCACATGAGGTTTACGTACCTCGCTTGATCCATCCAAATCGGCGATGGTGCGCGCGACCCGCAGCACCCGGTGGTAGCCGCGCGCAGATAGACCAAATCGTTCCGCGACTTTGAGCAACAAGTCACGCCCGTCAGCGTCAGGGGTTGCGATTTCTTCAAGCACGTTGCCTTCGGCGTCCGCGTTTACGCGCATTTTGCTATGCCCCGAAAACCGCGCTGATTGCACGTCGCGCGCCGCTGCGACGCGTGCGGCGATGGTTTCGGAACTATCGCCATCTTGAGGTAAATCGAGGTCAGTGAACGCGACGGGCGGGACTTCGATCCGTAGATCAAACCGGTCCATCAACGGCCCAGATATCCGCCCCAAATAGTCATCGCCACATAGCGGCACTCGTGTGCAGGCGCGGGCGGGGTCAGACAGGTATCCGCATTTGCAGGGGTTTGCAGCCGCGACGAGCATAAATCGGCAGGGGTAACGCACATGCGCATTGGCGCGGGCCACGACCACCTCGCCTGTTTCAATCGGCTGGCGCAGGGTTTCGAGCACGGTGCGCGCAAATTCGGGGAATTCGTCCATGAACAATACGCCGTTGTGGGCAAGGCTGATTTCACCGGGTTTGGCCGTGCGTCCGCCCCCGACGATTGCGGCCATGGATGCGGTGTGATGCGGTTCGCGGAACGGGCATTCGCGGTTAATGCCGCCTTCGTCCAGCAGGCCTGACAGCGAATGGATCATCGATGTCTCTAAGGCTTCGACGGGGGTAAGCGGCGGTAGAATACCCGGAATGCGCGCGGCGAGCATGGATTTTCCCGATCCGGGTGATCCAACCATGATCAGATGGTGACGCCCGGCCGCTGCAATTTCAAGCGCGCGCTTGGCGCGTTCTTGGCCTTTAACCTCTGACAGGTCGCGCATATTTGCGGGGCGGTGCACTTCGCCCGGTTCAGATGGTGCGAGCACCGATTGCCCGGTGAAATGCCGGACCACATCTGCCAATGTGCGCGGCGCGATCACATTTGTTGCCCCGACCCAAGCGGCCTCTGGCCCGCAGGCGTGCGGGCATAAAAGCGTCCGGTCGTCTTCGGCGGCGGCCATCGCTGCGGGCAGCGCACCAACCACGGGCACGAGTGTTCCATCCAGCGATAATTCCCCCAAGGCCACGGTTTGGGCCGCTTGATCAGACGGGATGATTTCAAGCGCCGCAAGAAGCGCGAGCGCAATCGGCAGGTCGAAATGTGATCCTTCTTTGGGCAGGTCTGCAGGGGATAGGTTGACGGTGATCCGTTTGGACGGCAACGCAATGGCCATGGCGGTCAGGGCCGCGCGGACCCTTTCGCGCGCTTCTGACACCGCTTTGTCGGGTAGCCCAACGATTGAAAAGGCAGGGATGCCCGGGCTAACGGCGCATTGCACCTCGACTAACCGGGCATCAATCCCTTCAAATGCAACTGTATAGGCCTGTGCGACCATGACCACGCTCCGCTTTTGGTTAACGGTTACGTGGTCGTGGTTTACGAATGGTTAAGATTCGTCGCCGGGCCAAGGTTTGCGGCCAAGATCCATCGGATAAGGCCACGGATCATAGCTTTCGGATTGCGACGCTGCGCGCCATGCCAAAAACGCGGGATCCGACAGATGTGCATCGATATAGGCCTGTGCTGTCGGGCTCGCGGGTAAATCATATGTGGTCATACGCAGCGCGACCGGTGCATAAAACACGTCGGCCAGTGAATAGTCACCAAATAGCCAAGGTCCATTTTGCCCGTGCCGCGACCGTGCCAGCGCCCAAAGCTCTTCGACGCGCGCGACGTCGGCAAGCACCGCATCAGATGGTTCAAAACCGTCCCAGACATGGGTGATCATATTCGGGCAGGCATCGCGTAGCGCCATAAACCCAGAGTGCATTTCGTGGGTAATGGTGCGCGCCAATGCACGCGCTGCGCCGTCGCGCGGGTAAAGGTTTACGTCTGGGTGCCGCTCAACCAGCGTTTCGCCCATCGCCAAGCTATCGGTCAATACATAACCTTCAGGTGTTTGCATCGCAGGCACCGTGCGCGCCGGTGCAAGATGTGCCAGTTCTTCGCGGTATGTGCCCGCGTAAAGCCCAACGATATTGGTGTTATAATCCAGCCCGAATTTTTCGAGCATTAGCCAGCCGCGAAGCGACCAGCTGCTAAAGGTGCGATCACCGATGTAAAGTTGATATGTCATAGTGTGACGCTAGCGCGCCATCGTCATTTCGCAAAACGACAATATGTGACGTATCCCATCACGCAATGTGATTAATCGCTCCAAGCGTCCACCCCTGCGGCCCATACGACATTTGGGTGATCGACAAGTTATCAATGTGATGTCCCATTGCCTCATACGCGGTGCTGCCGCTTGCCCGCTGGATTTGCGTCATGATCACGCCGATATGAGCAGTAATGATGATGTCTTGGCCCATGTGACGCGCTATCAAATCATCAACGACCGCGTTCACGCGTGCTGCAACCGCGTTCCAGCTTTCGCCATCTGGCGCGCAAAGATCGCCGGGGGTTTCCCAAAATGCGCGGCTCAGGTCGGGGTCACGTGCCGCGACCTGTGAAAAATGCAACCCGTCCCAGGCTCCGAAATTAAATTCGCGCAGGTCAGGGTGGTCAGGCAATCGGGTGCGGTTCCGCCCGATCGCATCGGCCGTGGCTGATGCGCGGATGAGATCAGAGGCGATCACCAATGCGTCGACCGGCAAGTGATCTGCAACCCGGTCGATCAGGGCTTGATCAGATAGATCCGCAGGCACATCACGCCAACCGACAAAGTTTTTTTCGTGGGTTGGTCCGTGACGCACCCACCATAGCCGGGTCACGGCAACTGCCCTTTGAGCACCATCGGCAATCCAGCCATCACCGCCACAACAAGATCTGCGTTGGCGGCGATATCTTGGTTCAACTGGCCTTGGGCATTACGGAAGCGGCGGGACAGAGCGTTGTCGGGCACGATCCCTTGGCCGACCTCGTTTGATACAATCACGATGGGCGCGCGGCAGGCGTCAATCGCGGCCAGCAACGCGGCGGTTTGCTGCGTGACGTCGTGTTCGCCAATAACAAGGTTGGTCAGCCAAAGTGTCGCGCAATCGATCAACACAGCGGCGTCTTTGGTGACCGTGTTCAGCGCATCTACAACCGCAATTGGTTCTTCGATGGTCGTCCAGTTTTCACCGCGCTGATCGCGGTGTCGCGCAACTTTATCGGCCATTTCATCGTCATAGACCTGCGCCGTCGCGATATAGATTTTCTGCATTCCTGCGTCGAGCACAAGGCTTTCGGCAAAAGCCGATTTGCCAGAGGCGGCGCCACCAAGAACAAGTGTAAGTTTGGGCAGCATCGCTGTGCACCTTTATTGACCCGTATCGCCACCGCACTAGCACGGCTTTAGGTCCAAGCGCACGGGTTTATGACGATGCGGGCGCGTCATTGTGCATGGCACCGAACTGACCTAAGTTCACACCATTACGCTATCGGAGACTTGCCATGCTGGCGGACAAACATATTTTGCTGATCGTCGGCGGCGGTGTCGCGGCTTTTAAGGCGCTGGATTTGCTGCGCAGATTGCGTGAACAAGGCGCGCATGTCACACCGGTATTGACCAACGCTGGTGCTGAATTTGTCACCCCGCTTAGCCTTTCGGCCCTATCGGCAAGCAAAGTGTACCAGGATCTGTTTGACCTGACCGACGAGGCCGAGATGGGCCATATCGAATTGTCGCGCGCGGCCGATCTGATCGTTGTGGCCCCGGCGACTGCGGATTTGATGGCGAAAATGGCGCAAGGGCTGGCGAATGATTTGGCGTCGACGCTGTTGTTAGCCACGGATAAATGCGTCTTGGTCGCGCCTTCAATGAATGTCCGCATGTGGGATCATCCGGCGACGCAGCGCAATCTGGCGACCTTGCAAAATGATGGCGTACTAGTCGTTGGCCCAGATGAGGGCGCAATGGCCTGTGGCGAGTTTGGACCGGGGCGTTTGGCCGAAACCCCTGATATTATAGCCGCAATTGATGCCGCTTTGTCAGATGGGCCGCTGAAGGGTAAACATATCCTCGTCACCTCCGGCCCAACGCATGAACCGATTGATCCGGTGCGCTATATTGCGAATAGATCGTCAGGTGCGCAGGGCACCGCCATTGCAAAGGCGCTGGTCGCGCTGGGCGCAGATGTGACGTTTGTGACGGGCCCGGCGGATGTTGCCCCACCTGCAGGTGTTAGCGTCGTAGCTGTGCAAACCGCCAAACAAATGCTGGATGCCGTCAACGCAGCCCCCGACGCAGATGCCGCGGTTTTTGCCGCTGCCGTTGCGGATTGGCATGTGAGCAATGCGGGTGACAGTAAGATTAAGAAAGATAAATCCGGGCTGCCGCATCTCGAATTTGCGGAAAACCCCGACATTCTGGCAACCGTGTCGAAGCTCAAATCAGGTCGTCCTGCTTTGGTTGTGGGCTTTGCCGCTGAAACCGATGATGTCATTGCCAATGCGACCGCCAAACGGTTGCGCAAGGGTTGTGACTGGATTTTGGCCAATGATGTATCCCCCGAAACAGGCATTATGGGCGGATCGGAAAACGATGTGACCTTGATCACCGCTGACGGTGCAGAGGATTGGCCGCGCATGTCGAAAGATGCCACTGCTGCCGCATTGGCCGACCGTATCGCAAAGGCCATCACGTGACCCCAGAAATTGCAATCCAATGGGATGAGGGGGCCGATGTTGGCCTTGGTCTGCCGTCCTACGAAACTCCCGGCGCTGCGGGCGCTGATCTACGAGCGAACCTAGCGGATAAACGTGCGATTGAATTGCCGCCGGGACGCCGCACATTGGTGCCAACGGGATTGCGTATGGCCATCCCGCAAGGGTTCGAAGTGCAGATCAGACCGCGATCAGGTCTTGCACTGAAACATGGGATCGGCTTGGTAAATAGCCCGGGCACGATTGATAGTGATTATCGCGGGCCTGTTGGGATTATTCTGATCAACTGGGGCCAAGACTATTTCACCATTCAGCACGGGATGCGCATCGCACAGATGGTCGTGGCCCCCGTTGTGCAAGCGAAGTTCAAGCCTGTTGCGATGCTTGATCTGACCACACGCGGTGCGGGTGGGTTTGGGTCTACCGGCCTATGATGATGGTTGGCTCAATGGCGTTGGCGCTTTGGGCGATCACAACGTTGATGGGCGCCCCGATGCGGGTGCGCTGGGTGATGCTGGCGGTTTTGATCAGCGCCGTGATTTTGGTGCATCTTGTGTTGCCCGATGGACATCCACTGCGCATGGCCACGGGCGGCGATGCCCGGTTTTGGGCTTTGTTTGTGGTGTTCGGTATATTGGTCGCGGGCTATCGGAATTTACTGGGCCGGTTGAAGGCGCGCGCGCCGGAACATGAAACACCTGCGCAAACCCCTGACAGCTTTTCCGAAACCGAATTGAACCGCTACGCCCGCCATATCATGCTACGCGAGGTCGGCGGACCGGGACAAAAGGCGCTGCGCGATGCCCGTGTTTTGGTCGTCGGGGCAGGGGGGCTTGGGGCGCCAGCGCTGCAATATCTGGCGGCAGCTGGGGTCGGTACCATTGGCGTAATCGATGATGATCTGGTCGAAAACACGAACCTGCAACGACAAGTCATCCACCAAGACCGCGATATCGGGATGCCCAAAGTGCATTCCGCAGCCGACGCCATGCGCGCGCAAAACCCGTTTGTCACGGTGAACCCCTATCACCGCCGCCTAAATGAGGATGTCGCGGCGGAGCTGTTCGCGGAATATGATCTGATCCTGGATGGCACCGATAATTTTGATACGCGCTATCTGGTTAATCGCACGGCTGTAGCGCTGGGTAAGCCACTGATAGCGGCTGCGCTGACGCAGTGGGAAGGACAGATCAGCCTTTATGATCCATCGTCGGGCGGCCCTTGCTACGCCTGTATTTTCCCAACGGCGCCGGACCCTGCATTGGTACCTAGCTGCGCCGAAGCTGGGGTGATCGGCCCATTGCCCGGCGTGATCGGCGCGATGATGGCGGTCGAAGCGGTTAAGAAAATCACCGGTGCAGGCGATGGATTGGCGGGACGGTTGCTGATTTATGATGCGCTTTATGCGCAAACGCGGATCATTGCGATCAAGCCGCGCGCAGATTGCGCCGCATGCGGTGGCAGGGGCTTGCAGGTTCTGGGCTGACGGGCCTAGGCTGCTTTTCAAATCAAACAGATTGGAGACTCTGATGAAAACGGTCGCGACACTTGCTTTGGCTCTTTGTGCAACACCGGCGCTGGCCGATGGTCATCTGCCCGATCTGGACGGGCGCGAGATCGTTGTCGTCACTGAAAACGCATACCCGCCGCTGCAATTTATCGATACTGACGGCAATGCTGTGGGCTGGGAATATGACGCGATGGCCGAGATTGCCGCACGCTTGAACGCCACGATCACCTATGAAAACATCAGCTGGGACGCGATGATTCCAGCGGTGTCCGGCGCGCAATATGATATCGGCATGACCGGGATCACCATCCGCGAAGACCGCGCCGAGATCGTTGATTTTTCGGACAGCTATATGACCTCTGAAATGGTGATGCTGGTGCGTGGTGATGAGGATCGGTTCGACGATGCCGCGGGCTTTGCCGCTGATGATGATCTTTTGATGGCCGCACAACCCGGCACGACGCCGTTTTATGTCGGCGTTTACGATGTGCTGGACGGCGATGAAGCCAACCTGCGTATTCAACTAATGGAAACATTTGGGGCAACCGTGCAGGCGTTGCGCGTCGGCGATGTCGATTTGATCTTGACCGATGGCACCGCTGGGAACGGCTATGTCGAAGCCTCTGACGGCGGGTTGAAGATTATCGGTGAAAAGCTCGGGACCGAAGATTTTGGTTTTATTTTCCCCAAAGGCTCTGATCTGGTTGGTCCGATTAACGCAGCAATTGCGGATATGGCGGCTGACGGCACGATTAACGTGCTCAATACGCGTTGGTTCCTTGACTATAAGCTTGGCGAATAAGCGCAGGGTTTTTCGCGTTGCACCCTAAACCCATGGGCAAAGCGGATTTTCCTTACTGGCTGGTCGCAGTAATCGCGATCGGCCTTTACTTGTTTTGGCAGGTCTTTACGGATGACACCTATTCCAAGGTGCTGAGTACATTGCGCAAAGGGATGTGGGTGACGGTTTATGTCACGTTAATTGCCTACGCGATGGCCTGTTTTCTGGGGCTTGCACTGGCGCTGGCGGCCTTGTCGCGGTCAATCATCTTGCGCCAGATTGCACGGTTTTATATCGAAATTATGCGCGGCGTGCCGATTATTGTGCTGCTGCTTTACGTGGCCTTTGTTCTGGCGCCGGGGTTGGTGATGGCGTGGAATTGGGTGGCTGAGATGATCGAGGCTGACCCGATCCGCACGCGTGATTTTTCGCTGCTCTGGCGCGCGATTATCGCGCTGACGCTGGCCTATGCGTCCTTCTTGGCTGAGGTTTTTCGCGCCGGGCTGCAATCCGTTGATATTGGACAAATTGAGGCTGCAGAGGCGCTTGGTATGAACCGCTGGCAGCGGTTCCGGCATATCGTGTTCCCGCAAGCCTTGCGCACAATCCTCCCCCCGCTTGGCAATGACTTCGTCGCGATGCTCAAGGATTCGAGCCTTGTTTCCGTGCTTGGCGTGACAGATGTGACGCAACTGGGCAAGGTCACCGCGGCGGGAAATTTCCGTTATTTCGAAACCTATAATGTGGTCGCCTTGGTTTATCTGACGATGACAATCAGCCTGTCGATTGTGCTACGCCGATTTGAAAAACGTATGCGTCAGCGCTCGTAATTATGTGCTGCACAGCATATCTATCCGGTAAAGGAGATCACCATGACCAACCCGTTGCTGACCACTTGGGACACCCCCTTTGGATTGCCCCCGTTCGACCAAATTGCCGATGCTGATTTTGCGCCAGCCGTTGACGTCGCCTTGCAACAATCGCGCGACAATATCGCGGCAATTGCGCAAAACGCTGATGTGCCCACATTTGACAACACGATCACCGCATTGGAAACGGCTGATGAATTGCTAGGTCGCGTGTTGGGTGCGTTTTATGCGCTGGCAGGGGCAGACAGCAACGCCGCGCGCGAAGAATTGCAGCGTGAATTTGCACCAAAGCTGAGCGCATACGCCTCTGAAGTGTCTGAGAATACCGCGCTTTTTGCGCGTGTAAAAACCCTGTGGGATCAGCGTGAAACGCTTGATCTGACGGATGAACAACAACGCGTGCTCATGTTGACGCACCGTGGGTTTGTCCGCTCCGGGGCGCAATTGTCCGGGGATGATGCGACCGCGCTGCGCGATGCCAAGTCGCGGCTTTCTGTCTTGGGCACGGATTTCATGCAAAACCTACTAGCGGATGAACGCAGCTGGTTCTTGCCTTTGGGGCCAGATGATCTGACAGGCCTGCCTGATTTTGTGATCGCAACGGCCAATGCCGCAGGTGTTGAAAAAGCGGCAGGCGGTCCCGTTGTGACGCTGTCACGTTCCTTGATTGTGCCGTTCTTGCAGTTCTCGGATCGGCGCGATCTGCGTGAAAAAGCCTATGAGGCTTGGGGCGCGCGTGGCGCCAACGGCGGTGAGACCGATAACCGTGCGCTGGCGGCTGAGACGCTTAAGCTGCGCGAAACACGCGCAAAGCTGCTTGGCTATGATAACTTTGCCAACTTCAAACTGGAAACCGAAATGGCTGGCACGCCCGCCGCAGTGAATGATCTGTTGATGCAGGTCTGGGCACCTGCCAAAGCGGCCGCCGAAGCTGACGCCAAAGTGTTGACACAGATGTTGCATGCTGATGGTTTTGAGGGGCCATTGGAGCCATGGGATTGGCGCTATTATGCCGAAAAACGCCGCAAGGAATTGCATGATTTGGACGAGGCTGAGCTAAAGCCCTACCTGCAACTTGACCGGATGATCGAAGCGGCCTTTTCATGCGCGACGCGGCTGTTCGGGCTGGAATTTGCGCCGCTTGAAGGGCCGACCTATCATCCCGATGTCCGTATGTGGGAGGTCACGCGTAACGGCGCGCATGTCGCGGTGTTCATCGGTGACTATTTCGCGCGCGGGGCAAAACGATCGGGTGCGTGGTGTTCGGCGATGCGGGTGCAAACGCGGATTGGCGGCGATATCCGCCCGCATGTCGTAAACGTCTGCAATTTTGCAAAGCCTGAGGAAGGTAAGCCTGCGTTGTTGTCTTATGATGACGCGCGGACCTTGTTTCATGAATTTGGCCATGCGCTGCATCAGATGTTGTCGGATGTGACCTATGAAAGCATTAGTGGCACATCGGTGGCCCGCGATTTTGTGGAACTGCCCAGCCAGCTATACGAGCATTGGCTGGAGGTGCCAGAGGTGCTTGCAGAGTTTGCGACCCATGCGGATACGGGTGTGCCGATGCCGCAGGATTTGTTGGACCGCATGCTAGGCGCTGCAACCTATGATATGGGGTTTCAGACGGTGGAATATGTGGCCTCGGCGCTGGTCGATCTGGCGTTTCACAATGGCCCGGCCCCGGCTGATCCGATGCAGAAACAAGCGCAGGTTTTGGAACAAATCGGCATGCCGCATGCGATCCGCATGCGCCACGCCACCCCGCATTTTGCACATGTGTTTGCAGGCGACGGCTATTCCAGCGGCTATTATAGCTACATGTGGTCCGAGGTCATGGACGCTGATGCGTTTGACGCATTTGAAGAGGCGGGTGATCCGTTTGACCCGGACACGGCAAAGCGTTTGGAAGAAACTGTGCTGTCGTCAGGTGGGTCAGTGGACGCCGCAGACCTTTATGTCGCGTTCCGGGGGCGTTTGCCGGGGGTGGATGCCCTTCTGAAAGGGCGTGGATTGGCAGGGTCAGCGTAGGGTGGATCAAGATCCACCTTACGGGCGCGGATCGTCGGGGTGTTTTGCGACCCCAATTGGGTCTTTGTGGATCAGCACATCTGCTTGCGGATAGGCGGCCACAATCGCCCGGCGGAGTGCGGCCCCTTTTGCGTGCGCGTCACTGAGTGATTGCGTGCCATCAAGTTCGATATGCATATTCACAAACACCCGGCTACCTGCAACGCGGGTTTTAAGGTCGTGATAGCCTTCGATACCTTCGTAGGCATCGGCAATTGCGCAAATGCCGCGGATCATCGTGGGGTCGGCTTGCCGATCCATCAGCGCATCCCACGCGGTTTTCCCGATCCGGAGCGCCCCAACAGCCAATAGGGCTGCCGCGCCCAGTGCGACCACGCTATCAATCTGCGCAAGCCCCAAACTGGCAGAGGCCCAAAGAGCGAGGATCGCCCCTATATTAGGGATCAGATCGCCAAGGTAGTGCAGGCTGTCGGCTTGTACGACTTTATTGCCTGTCTTTGCCGCGACCCGCCGCTGCCAAATCACGAGCCCAAGCGTGACCACGATTGAAAACACCATCACCCCGATCCCTTGGGCTTCGTGTTCGGGCAAGGTGACGCTGTCATCAAGTAGCCGCAAAATCGCGGCTGTGGCAATCACACCCGCAGAAATCAGAATAAAAAGAGATTGCCCAAGGGCCGCCAAATCCTCGGCCGAGGTATGGCCAAAATTATGATCGTCATCGGCGGGTTTGGCAGCATAAGCAATTGCGGCGAGCCCGCCGAGCGACATCATCAAATCCATCGCACTATCTGCCAAGGTCGCCGCGATTGACAGCGACCCAGTTTGCCCAAGCGCCCAAAGTTTGGCGATCACCAAGACCAATGCAACCGCGACGGAAAGCAATCCGGCAGAAAGGTTCAGGCGGGTGGAGTGGGTATCAGGCATGTTCGAGTGCTAGGCGGTTTCCGGCATGATCGCAAGCGCGGCTTAATCCCTGATTTCCACATCAGACACGCCCCAGATCATCGTTTTTGGGGCCCAGCCGTCGTAGCCGCCCGCGCTGATTTCGCACCATGTCGGGGTGCAATCGCCCAAGCGTGCGATGACCCCGTGTTCAAGGACGGCACGTGTGCCCGCATCCTCGGAAGGGGTCGCGCGCAGCGGTGTATCATCGCCGCTGATCAACACGGTACGGACGCCTGATAGCATCGTGTAATGCACCCAGCCGCCTTGGCCGTCGCGATCAATCACCCGGCGCCAATGACCGTATTCGGCGATCACTTGCAGGGGCATGTTCCGGCGTTGAAATACCCAGTCGATCCGGTGAGACAGTGATGGACCGCGCCGCACGTTTGCCTCGGATGCCTTGAGCGAGACAAATCGCGGCAGCGGCAAGTTGGTTTCGGGGCCTAGCGCGGGGGCATCATTTGCCTCTTGCGCGGTCAGCAAACCGGCGCTGAAACCGCACACAAGCACAGCCAGATGAAACACCCGAAGCCATCGCAGCAAATTACCCATCGTTTACCTTACAACTGCTCAAAATATGGCGCGCGGTTCTTGTGCTGCGCGTCCCTTTGGCGCAACCTGACACGGAATGCAGAATTTGGAAAGCCACGGGAGGCGCCCCATGCCAGGCAAGCGTATAAGTGTTGTTGTGACGCGACGGTTACCCGACGTTGTTGAAACGCGGATGAAAGAATTGTTCGACGTGACCCTGCGCGATGAAGACACGCCAATGACCCAAGATGAACTGGCTGCCGCAATGGCCACGACCGAAGTTTTGGTCGCGACGATTACTGATCAAATTGATGCTAAATTACTGGCGCGTGCGGGGCCAAATTTGCGGTTGATCGCGAACTATGGGGCCGGTGTCGACAATATTGATGTGGCCACAGCGCGCGAACGTGGCATTCATGTTTCGAACACGCCGGGCGTGGTCACCGAAGATACGGCCGATATGGTCATGGCGCTGATTTTGGGTGTCACGCGTCGGTTGGCTGAAGGGCTCCGGTTGGCGCAATCAAACGATTGGCAAGGCTGGTCGCCTACCGCGATGATGGGCGGACGCATACGCGGGCGCCGCTTGGGCATTCTCGGGATGGGGCGGATTGGGCAGGCGGTGGCGCGCCGTGCGACGGCTTTTGGCATGCAGGTGCATTACCACAACCGCAAGCGCCTACGCCCAGAAATAGAAGAGGCATTGGATGCCACCTATTGGGAAAGTCTCGATCAGATGGTGGCGCGGATGGATGTCATTTCGATCAACTGCCCGCACACGCCTTCAACCTTCCACTTGATGAACGCACGGCGTCTGAAACTGATGAAACCCGACGCGGTCGTTGTGAATACGTCGCGCGGAGAGGTGATCGACGAAAATGCGCTGACACGGATGCTGCGGGCTGGCGAAATTGTGGGTGCCGGGTTGGATGTGTTTGAGCGGGGAAGTGAAATTAACCCGCGTCTGAAAGAATTGCCTAACGCGATTTTGCTACCGCATATGGGGTCGGCAACTGTCGAAGGGCGCATTGAGATGGGCGAGAAGGTGATTGTGAACATCAAAACCTTTGCCGATGGGCATCGCCCGCCCGATTTGGTTGTGCCCGCAATGCTATAGCGTTAGCGTTGCCAAAGAAATTCAGATTAAGGGATGGGTCGCGATGCGATTGATGATGCCGCTTATTGGGCTGTTGATGCTGGTTGTTGCAGCGGCGATTGTCTTTACCTTTAAGATTGTTTGGGACGAACATGTTTTCCAACAGCGCTTGGTCAGTATCGAGGTCAGTGCCCCCGATGGTTGGGAGGCGGTCCCCTATGAAACATCGCATGGCGAAGCCATCGTCGGAGAGCCGCTAACTGCGTCAGATGCGCCCGCGACAACCACACAACGCATTTTGCGCGGGCTTGATGATGTGAACGGCGATCCGCTGAAAGGGGCCGTTTGGTCATTTTTGAATGGTCAAGAAAGCGTGGTCATGCGCATGGAATTCGCGCCACACCGCCCGCCTCGGAACAATATTCTCGCGCAAATGTCTCAGGCTTCTGCTGGTCCACCCCCGCCCAATCTTGACGTTGATGTTGCGACAATTCACGGGATCACCCTGATCGTAAAGCCGCGGGTGTCGACGACACCCGATTCTGATATTCCTGAACCTGTGAATTACCGCCGTTTCCAAATGCGCTTTGGAGATCAAGAAATTGATGAGGTGCTTGACGTTACTGTGACTACCAATGCTAGCGACGCGGCTGTGGTGAATGCATTGATGCAGGTCGATTTCGCGCGCGCGCATGGTTTGCTGGATACGCCTGATCCGGCGTTTGACCAATCTTCGGGCGTTGTGACACCCGACCAGCAGCCTTTGGCATCGACAGCTCCGCCGCCTTCACTTGCCTTTGTGGCAGCGGGAATGCTTGAAAACGGCGAAGACCTTGGCGAACCTTGGATGGATGTTTTGGCGCGGATCAAGGCGGATGAAATTGCGGATTGGGAAAGCCTGATCGCGCTGTACCCAGATGACATCGCGCAAATTCCGCTACCGCTATTTGAATTGCTTGATGATGGGTCACAAGAAAATGCTGCGCGGTACTTTGCGGCCCGCATGCGTGCAAGCGATCGGACGTGGAATGATCACGAACATTACATCTTGGGCAAAATCATCAATCCCGAGAGCAGCCAAGCAGATCTTGCTGACTATCTGACCGGATCACCGGATGTGGCTGATGATGTTATCGCGCTTATTCTGCAACTTCCCGAAACCGGTGCCGAGGCTGCAATAGATACGGGTCCCGAGACGGGACAAGCGACTGGAACGCAGGGTGCGAACACCATTCTTCAGTCCGAAAATTGCCGGATTGAGAACGGCATCCGTCGCTGTACGGTTGACGGAAATTAATTTGTAGAATTCTAAATGAAAAAATAGCATTTTTTTTCATATTGTCGTAATTGTATGATGAGAGGTCGGATGGTTCGCTCAATATTGGGCGGTTCGGCGCAATCTGAATGCAACACGATGAAAAGGGATTCGGGCTTATGAAAACGCATGTCAAAGCATTGGTCGTCGGTGGCGGGGCCGTTGGGACATCAATCGCATATCACTTGGCAAAGGCAGGGTGGGATGACGTCATGTTGCTGGAACGTGATGAACTCACGTCGGGCTCCACATGGCATGCCGCGGGCCTGCTGCCATATTTCAATATGTCCTACGCATCTAGCCACATCCATGATTATTCGATTAAGTTCTATAAAACGCTCGAAGAAGAAACGGGGCTGAACCCTGGCTTTTCCGTTGTCGGTAACCTGCGGATGGCGCAGTCTCAGGCACGTATGGATGAATACATGCTTTACGCATCGACAGCGGAAACTGTTGATATCCCTTACGAATGGATGACCCCTGATCAAATCCGCGAACGCTGGCCGTTGGTGCGCACCGAAGATTTGGTCGGCGCGATTTTTCACCCGACTGACGGCTACATCAACCCAGCTGACGTAACGATGGCGATGGCCAAAGGGGCCCGTCAACGCGGTGTCACGATTGAACGACGCTGGCAGGTTGATGGCTACCACTGGACGGGCGACCACTGGGATGTGACCTGCACTAAAATGGTTGAAAAGGGCGGCAATTTGATTGCGTCCGACGAACAGATTGTGATCCATGCCGAACATGTCGTGACCGCAACGGGCAACCACGCACAGCGCACGGCCAAACTGTTGGGGATCAAAACCCCCGCGATCCCCGTTGAGCACCAGTTCATCGTCACCGAACCAGATCCCGCCCTTGTTGAATGGCGCAAACAGCACGGCGAACATCCTGTTTTGCGTGATGTTGATGCACGCTGGTACGTGCGCGAAGAACGCGGTGGCTGGATTCTTGGGCCTTATGAAGACGGCGCGCCGTCGCGTTTCCGCTATGGGGTCCCCGATAGTTTCCGCGCGGATCTGTTCCCACTGAACCTTGAACGGATCGAACAGGAATACATGGACTTTATCCACCGTATTCCATCTACCGAAGAAGTCGGGCTAAAGGATGATTTCAACGGTCCGATTTGCTACACGCCTGACGGCAACCCGCTGATCGGTCCAGCACCGGGGCTGCGCAATATGTGGCTGGCGGAAGGGTTCTCATTCGGGATCACGGCTGGCGGTGGTGCAGGATACTACCTTGCGCAAATGATGGTCGAAGGCGAAGCAGAGATCGACATGGCGTCCCTCGACCCCAAACGCTATGGCAATTGGATGACGTCGGAATATGCGACCGCCAAGAACGAAGAAACCTATCCGTTCCTTTTGAAATTGCACTGGCCAGACGAAGAACGCCCAGCAGCCCGCCCGCTGCGCACAGCGCCTGCCTATGACCGCCAAGCCAAACGTGGCGCGCAATTTGGGCAGGTGAATGGCTGGGAACGGCCGAACTACTACGGTCCGCTTGATGCGCCGCAAAACTACGACGAAGAAACCAATTCGTTCCGTCGTGGCGGCTGGTGGCAGCATGCTGTGGACGAAGCAAAGTCGATCCGCGAAGGTGTTGGCCTGATCGACGCAACCGCCTTTACCAAACACATCGTCAAAGGGCCGGGCGCCGAAGGCTTCCTTAATTGGTTCACGACCAATAAACTGCCTAAGGTTGGCCGGATCAACCTGACCTATGCGCTTTCGTCCGCGGGCACGACGCGCACAGAATACACAATTGTGCGCCTAAAGGATGATGAATTCTATCTTGTCTCTGCCGGGGCATGGACGGCCTATGATTCCGATTACCTGCACAAAGCGATCGAAGACAAGGAAGCCGAATTTGGCCGGATCGAAGTCCAAGATGTCACCACCCAATGGGGCGTCTTTGCCATCGCCGGACCCAAAGCACGCGATGTGCTGAAAGCGGTGATCTGCGATGCGGATCCTGAAACAGCGCTGTCGAACAAACGGTTCCCGTGGCTATCTGCGCGCCAAATTGAATTGGGCATGTGTCCGGTCAATGCGATCCGCGTGGCCTATACGGGCGAATTGGGCTGGGAATTGCATCACCCAATGGAAATGCAGAACTACCTGTTTGATCTGCTGGAAAAAGCAGGCGCAGAGCACGGCATGAAGCTGGTCGGCGCGCGTGCGCAAAACTGGCTCCGTCAAGAAAAATCATACCGGGCCTTTGGGACAGAACTGGGCCGCGACGCGACCCCACTTGAGGCGGACCTGCCACGGTTCGTTGATCTTTCCAAAGATTTCCACGGCAAAGCCGCGATGGAAAAGATTGGCATCCGGTCCACCTGCGTGACCCTGCTGATTGATGGGCCGGACGACGCTGATCCATGGGGCCGCGAGGCGCTGTATGACATGGATGGGACCCGCGTTGGGCGTCTGACATCTGGTGGCTATTCCGTCGCTTTCGGGAAATCGATTGGGATGGGGTACGTCAAACCGGGCGGAGACGCTGTGGGGACAAAGCTACAGGTCAAGATGTTTGATAAATTATGGCCTGCTGAGATCGTCGAAGACAGCCCGTATGATCCCAAAAACGCAACCATTCGTATCGATGGTTAAAGAATTGAGGGCGCGCTATATGCGCGCCTTCAGCGCATTGATCTGCTGGCCGTTTGTATCAAAGTTCGCTGGATCAAGCCAATTTTGAAACGCCTTGTCAATGCGCGCCCAGTCCTGATCAAGCACCGAAAACCATGCGGTGTCGCGATTGCGACCTTTGTACACAACAGCCTGCTTAAACAACCCATCATAGCAAAAACCAAGCCGCGCAGCCGCGTTACGTGATGGTGCATTGAGCGCATCGCATTTCCATTCATACCGCCGATAACCTAAATCGAAGGCGCGTTTCATCATCAGATACATGGCTTCGGTCGCGGCAGGGGTGCGTTGCAGCGCAGGCGCAAAGGTGATGAAACCGACCTCGACCACACCATTTGCGGGATCGATGCGCAGGAAGCTGGCCACGCCGACGGGCTTTCCGCTGTCTTTCGCGATAATTGTAAAAAATAATGGGTCCGCACTGTTTTGTGCCGCCGCAACCCACGTGGCATAGTCATTTTCGGTCGCAAACGGGCCGACAGGCATGTAGGTCCAAAGCGTTCCTGTCGTATCCGCATCAAACGCAGCAAACAGATCAGCGCTATGCGGCGCCTCAAGTGGCACCAGATCGCAAAACTGCCCATGCATCGGTGTTCTTGGGATCGCTGGGCATCCTGTCCAATCAGCGACCGGGGCGCCAATTGGCTGCCCCTGTGGGTTTTGGTGTTCGGTCATTTGGCTTCTTTCAGGAAAAGCGCGCGGGCGAGAGCGCCGCGACGGCTTCGGCCGGGATTTCGGGCGTTCTGCCCGCAATGGTATCGGCCAAAAGTTGGCTTGCTGCGGGCGATGATTGCATCCCGTAGCCGCCTTGCCCGGCGCACCAAACAAAGCTGGGGTCGCGCGCATCGGGGCCTAAAACCAATGTCCGGTCGGGTGCAAATGTGCGCATCCCGGCCCAAGACGCAAGTAATCGGGTCACGGACATCGTGACGTTCTCTTCGAACCGCGCGAGCCCCTCGGCAAGCACCATATCGTCGGCGTATACATCATGTGGGGTCACCAGGTCTTCGTCCGCCGGGGACACGATCAGCGCGCCTGCGTCTGGCTTTGAATACCAAGTTTCGCCTGCGGCAAACACCATCGGCCACCTGCTGACGTCCGTGCCATCAGGCGCTGGGATGCGCGCCATTGATCGGCGCAGCGGCGTGAAACCAAGCTGTGTGATCCCGGCCATTACAGCGATTTCGTCGACCCAGCCACCCGCGGCGTTGATGATCGCCGTTGTGTCATAAGTCTCAGATGCCGTGGTCACTGCCCAGCCGTTGTTGTGGCGGGTAATTGCGGTGACTGCGGCTTTAGTAACGATGTTCGCGCCATTCGCGCGGGCTGTCCGCGCGAATGTCTGGACCAGTTTGTCGGTGTCGATGTCTTGGGCGCGGTCATCGTAGCCCACTTGGGTAACAACGTCGCGGTCCAAGATCGGGAAATGTGCGGCGGCTTCATCGATGGTCAGGCGATTAAGCCCCATCTGTGCAAAATCTGCATCAAACGCGGCTTGGTCATTTGCGGACCCAAGCAACATCAACCCGCGTGGGCTGAGAACATCTGCGTCTTTGTGAAAATCATACGAGGCCGCGTTTAACGCGATGGTCGCAGGCTTGCCGTAGTTGCGTTCAAACAGTGCCGCCGAGCGACCCGAGGCATGGTAGGCCAGTGCGCTTTCGCTCTCTAAAACCGTGACGCTGCCCAGTTCTGACAGGCGCGCCGCTGCGGAAATTCCAGCGATACCGCCACCGATTATCAGAAAATCAATCATGCCTCTTCCAATCGGTCAGTTGCGGGGGCGGGTGTAACACTCAGCGCGGTGATTTGGTCATAGAGCGCGTCGTCCATGTCATAGCTTTGGGCGGCCAGTGATGGGGCAAGCTGCGTGACGGAACGCGCAGAAATGATCGGGCGCGGGGCCGTAGGGTGGGTCTTGACCCACGCCACCGCAAGGGTCGCAGGATCAGTGCCCAGATCGGCGGAAAGCGCAGACAGTTCACGTGCGGTGTCATGCATCCATGGCTGATTGTAGCGGGCTTTATAGCGCGAATCTTCGGTCAAACGCCCGCTGCCACCCGCGGCGTATTTCCCGGTCAGCAAACCGCCGCCAAGTGGTGAGTAAGGCACAACTGTTATGTCTTGGTCTTGTGCTACCGGGATGATTTCGACCTCGGACTGGCGTTTCACAAGGCTATACATCGGCTGGACCGCGTCAATTTTCGTGCCAAGCGTTTGGGCGATACCTTGAGCTTTCATAACCTGCCAAGCGGCGTAGTTCGACACGCCGATATAGCGGATCAACCCTTTGGCTTGCAGCTCTGCCAGCGTACTGAACGTGTCCAAAAGCGCGGTATCAGGATCAAAACGGTGCAGATACAAAAGATCGATGGCATCTTCGTTCAATTGCGCACGGCTACGGTCGAATTGTTCAAGTATGTTTTTGCGTCCCGCCCCGCCGACATATCCAACCTTGCTTGCAACAAACAGGTCATCACGGGCTGCTTTGATCATAGGTCCAAGCAGCGTTTCCGACGCGCCACCTGTATAGCCGACCGCCGTATCAAACTGATTCACGCCAGCAGTACATGCGGCATCAAACATCGCGCGGCTCGCGTCAGCGTCGGCTGTGCCGCCAAATTGCATCGTACCAAAGGTGAGGTCGGAAACGGGCGTGCCGTTACGGGTCAAAAGCTGTGTCATGGCCGCACTGTTACACGGCTTTTGAGCTATGAAAAGTACGCGATTGTACCCGTCACAATTTGTAATTTTGGGACTATCTGGCCTGCCGCACTTTGACAGGCCAGATGATTATTAAATATGCGCCGGGGCGTTGTCGGTGGTCACATAGGTGCATGCATGGCAGGCCGTCGCACCCGTTTGGTCAAACCAACGGCATGTCGCGCGAATTGGGCATGCGGGAAGCCCGTTTTGGGTAGGCAGATCCATGTTTTCGAGATGCGTCAGCACCCGATCAATCACACCACATCTGCTTCCGGTCCATTGGCTGCATCCCGTCGTGGCACAGCCCGATGCAAACCGCATGCGTTGTTCGGGCGGGCCTGCTTGCCGTGCAGCCTCCACGAAATGAGCATCAATTGGCATTGCCGTTCGCAGATGGTTGACCCGCCCGTCTTCCCCTTTGACGCCCAGCAATGTGGCTCCCGGTTCGCAACGCGCACTGGGGCAAGTGCGGTCTGCCCCAGTGCTGGTGAGTCCCGGAACGCCCTTTTCAGGGCACCCCATTAGAATGCACCCAACCGTTTCCCGATCTCGGCTTCGATATCGCCAAGGCGATCAAGGTCGGGGTGCAGAATAATCCCCCACCATTCGCGTGGGAATTTGACTGCAAAAGGTTTGTCATACCCCAGCCGCGCAACGTGTTTTAGCGCGACCGATTGCAGTTCATTCTGGAGTTGAAGTTGGTCTTCCTTTGACATTGGCATTTCACCAAGGTCGATTGCAAAACGTGCCATAAGAACACTCCTTTTTGATTAAAGTTGCCGTCGCTGAAAATAGGATGCGACAGGGTGATTGTAGCACACGCAGGGGTTGTTGTGGGGTCGGGTATTCCTGACTACCCCGTTGACATCGGGTTTGGCGCATGGTCGCTTGCGTCGAAATCGATGTAGGGGAGGAAAGTCTATGACATATGTACCAGCCGAAAACCGTTATGAAAAAATGGTTTACCGCCGCTGCGGAAACTCTGGCGTGAAACTACCAGCTATCTCGCTTGGGCTTTGGCACAATTTTGGCCATGACACCCCCCATGAGACCAAACAGGCGATTTGCCGGACTGCATTTGACAATGGAATCACCCATTTTGATTTGGCTAACAATTATGGTCCGCCTCCGGGATCAGCCGAACATGCGTTTGGGTCGATCTTGGCAGAAGATTTTAAAGGCTACCGTGATGAGCTGATCATCAGTTCAAAGGCCGGATACGGGATGTGGGCGGGCCCTTATGGCGAATGGGGAAGCCGCAAATATCTGGTGTCATCATGTGATCAGTCGCTTAAGCGGATGGGGCTTGATTATGTTGATATCTTTTATTCCCATCGGTTTGATCCCGACACGCCGCTCGAAGAAACGATGGGTGCGCTGGATTATATCGTGCGATCAGGTCGCGCGCTTTATGCGGGGATTTCGTCTTATAATACCGAACGCACCCGCGAAGCCGTCGCGATTTTGAACGATCTAGGCACACCGTGCCTAATCCATCAGCCATCCTACAATATGCTGAATCGCTGGGTCGAACGCGATGGTCTGAAAGATACGTTGCAAGATTTGGGCGTCGGATCGATTGCATTTACCCCGCTGGCCCAAGGTATGCTGACCAAGAAATATCTGGGCGGCATCCCCGATGACAGCCGCGCCAGCCAAGGCAAATCGCTGTTTCCAACGATGCTGACTGACCGTGCGATTGAAAATATCCGCAAACTGAACGAAATTGCCGAAAATCGCGGCCAGACATTGGCGCAAATGGCGATTGCATGGGTCTTGCGCGGGGGCGGTATCACAACAGCCCTGATCGGCGCGTCCAAACCTTCCCAAGTAGAGGATTGCGTCGGTGCTGTGGCCAACCTTGACTTCACCCCCGAAGAATTGGCGCTCATTGATCAATATGCTGATGAAGAGCAGATCAATCTATGGGCGGCTTCGGCCGAGCAATCCAAGGGTGCGGCAGAGCGCCGAAAGTGATCTAAGCGCGGTTATGTGCACATAATTTCAGCGGTCGTGTTCTCATTAATCAAGGTGCATGTTCGTTGGCGCCACCATGTAAACAATGGCGCTTTGCTTGTAAGAAAAATCGGTCTAAAACAACCGAATATGCTGGTTTTGGCATAATGTGTGTCGTGTGATCCTTGGTTTGACGGAGAAAATATTGTGGACGGATTTCCAGCCGCGAAACCGGGGCAAGTGATCGGGTTGCTTGGCGGCTCGTTTGATCCGCCGCATGCGGGGCATGTGCACATTACCAAAGCCGCGCTTAAGCGGTTCGGGCTGGATCATGTTTGGTGGCTTGTTAGCCCGGGCAATCCACTCAAGGAAAACGGGCCTGCGCCATTGGGCGACCGTATCCAAGCCAGCCGCGCGTTGATGCAGCATCCGCGCGTCAAAATTACCGGAATCGAATCCAAGCTTGGCACCCGTTACACTGCCCAAACTTTGCACGCGCTGCGCAAACGTTACCCCGGGGTCCGGTTCGTTTGGCTGATGGGCGCAGATAACCTCGCGCAGTTTCATCGCTGGCAGGATTGGCGTTGGATCATCGAAAATGTGCCCATTGGTGTGATCGCGCGCCCCGGCGATCGGATCGCGGCGCGCCTGTCGATGGCCGCCAAGGTCTATGCGCAGTCAAAAGTGCCTAGTCGCGCCAGCCATATTATCGGGCGGTTGCCGGCACCTGCGTGGTCATTTGTGAATGTGCCGATGTCAGATACGTCATCATCGGCGATCCGTGCGCGTGGGGAATGGTGATGCATTTGACCCGCCGTGCAATGTTAGTGGGGGCCGCGTCAAGCTGCGCGACGGCGACATGGGCCGATGCGCCGTCAACGTCGCGCCGCCCCATCGTACGCCCGTTTTCAGACAATATGCTTGTGCCGCTCATCGCGACGTCTGGGCTAAGCGGTGATGTTGGCGCCGTGCTTGCTGACGCGCAGACTGGCGCCATACTGGAATCCTACGGCGCGGATATGCATCAGCCGCCTGCAAGTGTCGCTAAAGCATTTACTGCACTATACGCGCTGGAACACCTCGGGCCGCAATATCAGTTTGAGACCGTTGTTTTTGCAGATGGCAGCATTTCTGGTGGCATTTTAGATGGTAATTTGATTTTGGCGGGCGGCGGCGATCCGAACCTTGTCACTGATCAGCTGGCTGATCTTGCGCAGCGTTTGCGTGCGGCAGGGATCACCCAAGTTACCGGCGATTTTTGCGTCTGGGACGATGCCCTAACGAATTTGGATGAAATCGACGACAGCCAGCTTGATCATTTAGGCTACAACCCGACAATCTCGGGTCTGAATTTGAATTTCAACCGGGTGCATTTTGAGTGGAAACGCGAAGGTGGCGACTATGCAACCTTTATGGATGCGCGCAGCGATAATTATCGCCCGGTGGTCACGACCTCCCGGATAAGGATCGCGGATCGCGATGACCCGGTGTTCACTTACCGTGACCTTGGGCAGGTTGATCAGTGGACGGTTGCGCGCACTGCGTTGAACAATGCGGGTTCGCGTTGGTTGCCCGTACGCCACCCGGCGCTCTATGCAGGCGAAGTGTTTGCGACGTTCGCGCGCAGTCACGGCATTCGGCTAAGCGCGCCAAAGGAAATCGAAGCAATCCCTGCAGACGCAACCCAAGTGGCCGCAATCCAAAGCGAACCTTTGACCGAAATGATGCGCGCGATGATGCGGTATTCGACAAATATCACGGCCGAGGCCGCGGGATTGGCCGCGACAACCGCGCAGACCGGTCAAAAATGGGGCTTGCGGGCATCGTCTGCACGCATGGCGCGTTGGGCCGGGCGACGCGCTGGCGGGATTGGCCCGCAGTTTGCGGACCATTCGGGGCTCGGGGATAGCGCGCGTATTACACCTGCGGATATGGCGCAATTTTTGACAGCACCTGATGTCGCGCAAACCTTGCACCCGATTATGAAAGACATTCCGGTGCGCGACAATGCGGGTGACGCGATTGCGGCACTGCAAGGCGCTGTGCAGGCAAAAACGGGCACGTTGAATTTCGTTTCAAACTTGGCGGGCTATTTACGCGCCAAGGATGGACGCCAATTGGCATTCGTCATATTCGCGTCTGATATGGCGGCCCGCGAAATCGGCAAGCTTGAAGGTGGTGAACGCCCCACCGGTGCGCGGCGTTGGAACCGCAAAGCACGCGATTTACAGCACCGGCTTTTGCGCCATTGGACAAGCGGCGTTTAGATCGTCAGGTGGCGCGCGCGTGCGCCGCGTTCAATGGCGGCGGCATGGAGCCGGTCAAGAGCCAGCTCTTCACGAATTTCTTCAAGCATACGGCCCTCTTGTTCGTCAATCAGCCCGTCCGCAGCGGCCACATCACAAGACAGCGCATAGGCGGTTTCAAATAGGCGCTCGGGCAGCGCATCGCGGATCAGACCAAATAGAGCTTCAAGCCCGTCTTCGGCTTCTAACAGGTCAAACACCATTTTGGACATGCGCGGCAAACGTTCAGGATCGTAACCTGCAAACACGGGGAGCATGTTAATCGCGTTGCTGATTTTTACCAATTCCGACGTTCGGATGTTTTCATCCGAAGCAGAGACCGCAATCATCAACGCGGCAAGCGCGTCTTGGGCTGTCATCGGGGCGTCATCGTTCATGCTGTTTCCTTTATCTATGTGACCCATTTATTGACGCAGCCCCCCTGTCGCAATAGGGAGAGCGCAAACAATGGTGCCACGGGGGCACCGATTAGACATGAGAAATAATATGACCAATATGATGCGCGACGCGGCGATGACATCCAAGGCTTGGCCCTTTGAAGAGGCGCGCCGTGTGCTCAAACGGTATGAAAAGAAGGACCCTGAAAAAGGGTATGTGCTGTTTGAAACAGGTTATGGCCCGTCTGGCTTGCCGCATATTGGAACTTTTGGCGAAGTCGGGCGCACAACGATGGTACGCCGCGCGTTTGAAATGATTTCTGACATCCCGACAAAACTATTGTGCTTCTCGGACGATATGGACGGGATGCGTAAAATTCCGGGCAATGTGCCGGACCCTGCAATGTTAGAGCCGTTTATGCAAAAGCCGCTGACCGCCGTGCCTGATCCCTTTGGGACGCATGGCAGCTTTGGCGACCATATGAATGCGCGTCTGAATAACTTTTTGGACACCTTCGGGTTCGAATATGAATTCGCCTCTTCGACCGAATATTACCAATCGGGCAAGATGGACGCGATCCTGCTGAAAGCAGCTGAAAAATACGATGACGTGATGGCGATCATGCTCAAATCTCTGCGCGAAGAACGCCGCCAGACGTATTCGATCTTTTTGCCGATCAGTCCGACCACGGGGCAGGTGCTTTATGTCCCGATGAAAGAAGTCACCAAGGACGGCAATATCACGTTCACCGATGTGGACGGCACTGACGTGACGATGCCCGTGACCGGCGGGAACTGCAAATTGCAGTGGAAACCTGATTTCGGCGCGCGGTGGGCTGCGCTTGGCGTCGATTTTGAGATGTACGGCAAGGATCACGCGACGAACACTGCGATCTACGGTGGGATTTGCCGTGCGCTCGGTGGGCGCCCGCCGGAAAACTATACCTATGAATTGTTCCTCGATTCCGAAGGCCATAAGATTTCCAAGACATCCGGTAACGGCCTAACGATCGACGAATGGCTGACTTATGCCTCGACCGAGAGCCTGTCGTATTTCATGTACCTTAAGCCTAAAACAGCCAAGCGGATGCATTTTGATGTGATCCCAAAGGCGGTAGATGAATATCACCAACAGCTGCGCGCTTATGCCGGTCAAGATGACAAGGGAAAACTGAACAATCCAGTGTTCCATATCCACGGACAAGACGTACCTGACTCTGATATGGTCGTGCCGTTTGCAATGCTTTTGAACCTCGCTTCTGTTTCTGGGGCCGAAGACAAAGAGACGCTTTGGGGCTTTATCCAGCGCTATGCGCCCGAGGCATCGGCAGAAAATAACCCGCAGATGGATCAGGCCGCAGGCTTTGCAGTCAGCTATTACAATGACTTTGTGAAGCCGACCAAGGTCTACCGCACCCCGACAGATCAAGAACGCGCCGCGATGGAAGATATGGTTGCGCGGCTCAAAGTCTGGGATGGCGGGCTGGACGCCGAAGCCTTGCAAACCATGGTGTTTGCCGTTGGCAAAGAGCATGAGTTTGACCCGCTGCGCAATTGGTTCACAGCGCTTTACGAGGTGCTTCTTGGTGCGTCCCAAGGCCCACGTTTTGGTGGGTTTATTGCGCTTTACGGCGTTGAAGAAACCATCAAGCTGATCGAGGCGCAGCTGAGCGCCTAAGCTTTATATTATGCTGTTTCCAAAGGCCGGGTTCATGCCCGGCCTTTTCGCGTTGCGCGCCCCACCGTGACGGTGGTGTCAGAGCCGCTTTAGCAGTTTCACGTACCTCTTTGGCAGCGGTGCCGCATGACGCGGGACCAATTTGCACGCGCTGCCAGAGAAGGTTTTCCAATGAATAAAGCGATTACAGACGGAATTGTATTTCAACCGCTGCCGTTCTCGGCGGGGCTTGGTGTTTGGTCCAGCGGCGAGGGGACGCCAGGGTCAGACACCTATGCGATCAGCGGTTCAGGCGTGTTTGTCGCCGCGGACGCCGATTTTGCAGGCTGCCTTGAGATTCTCAAGGTCGATCCGATAGCGCGCGTGCGCTATATGACTGAAACCCCAATTCTGCCGGGTTGCTATCTGCGGGTCACGGCCAAAGTCAAAGCGATTTCCGGCCCGTTGCCAGGGGTGCGCGTGTCTGGCTGGGCGGGGGTGACCGGGGGCGCTGCTGCGGCGGGCCTGCCCACTTATGGCCCCGAGGTGCAGCTGACGACATATGGCGAAGTGGTTGAGATCACGGCCATCATCGGCACAGGCGACCGGACAGGCGTGGATATGCAGTGGACAGGCGCCGATTACGGGCATCTTGGGATTGATTTGACCGGGGCGACAGGGGGTGTTGTCAGGGTTGACGATATCCAAATCGAAGACGTCAGCGCCGTGTTTACCCGCGATCTGCTGGCGATTGTTGATGTGCTGGATTACGGCGCAAAGGGCGACGGTGTCGCCGATGACAGCGCTGCGTTTGAGGCCGCAGATGCCGCCGCATCGGGGCGCACTGTGATGGTGCCACCGGGGGATTACCTACTGCAAAGCGACGTCACAATGGAAAACCATGTGAAGTTCGAAGGCCGGGTCATACAAGACCCGACCTACCGATTTATTATGCAACGTGGCTATAATTATGATGCTTATCTGGATGCGTTTCAGAACGAAGAACTGGCATTCAAGAAAGCCTATCAGGCGCTGATCAACTTTGCCGATCACGAATCGCTCGATCTTTGTGGGCGCCGGGTAGCTTTGACCGAACCCGTAGATATGCAAGCCTGCGACCCGACGCGGCTAGAATATGCGACCCGGCGGGTGGTGCGTAATGGGCAGTTTCAGCCCGTGTCAGGGGCAGCCTGGGACACGGAAATTTTCACCTCAACAGCTAGCTACGCTGCCGCGAACGATTTGGAACTGACCAATGTCGTTGATATCGCCAACATCCCGGTGGGGGCGTTGGTCACGGGCAACGGTGTCGGGCGCGAAATTTATGTGAGCGCTGTCGATGTGCCTGGGCAAAGCCTCACGCTGAGCGCACCGCTATATGATGCGGAAGGTAGCCAAAACTTCACCTTCACCCGGTTCAAATACCTGTTGGATTTTTCGGGCTACGATAAGCTGAACCAATTCGTGTTGGATGACATCGAATTTCAGGGGGCTGGTATCGCGAGTGGGATCATGCTTGCCCCGGCTGGGTTGACGTTTCACTTGCGTGATTGCTTCGTGAATAAGCCCAAAGATCGTGGGCTGACATCGCCGGGGCGCGGGTGTCAGGGGATGATGATTGACCGCTGTCAGTTTATTTCAGACGAGCAATCCTTGCCCGTCGCAGCCCGGGTCAGCATCGGGTTCAATGCCAACGCAAATGATGTGAAAATCCGCGATAACCGGGTAAACCGGTTCAAGCATTTTTGTATTTTGTCGGGGTCTGGTTCGTTGATTACAGCCAACCATTGGTTTCATGGTGACGATGAGATTTTGGGCGTGCGCAAGGGTGGGGTGATCATCACATCACCGAACCCCAAAACCATTTTCACTGGCAACTACTGCGACAATAATTTCATTGAATGGACCAATGAACACAGCAGTGACCCGGCACTTGGCGCGCAGTTTTCCTTCGGCGGGCTGACGATTACGGGCAATATTTTCTTGACTAGCGATGTCGCATCTTGGGCGAATTTTATTGTGATAAAACCTTACGGTCCGGGGCATTACATTAACGGATTCGCGGTGCTAGGGAATGTGTTCCGTTCATCAAATGGGCAAATTGACCGGGTCGAACGGGTTGATACGACCTTTGCTGATCTTGATTATGGCCGGACGCGCGGGCTCGAATTTCGGGGCAATACGTTCCACAATGTGCATGAACCTGTGTCGAACCCTGTGACCTTGGAACATGACCAAGCCACCGAGGCACTGACATGGGTCGTGGACACAGGCGCGGCGCTGCCGTTCGAGGGTCACGCGCTTTATGTGGATAGTGTGCTGCCCGATGGGGCGATCACCAATAGCGCAGGCACACGTATTCATGAGTTGCCTTGGGCCGAGGGCGGTCAGGGGGCTGACAATCGTACGGTGCATCTGAATTGGGGCACCGCCGTCAAAGGGCGTGCACGCTATCAGGTGCGGATGGACAACCCCTATTGATGACGTGATATCAAAGGGTTTCAGGGGGCGCAGTTTTGCGCCCCTATTGCGTTTAGGATGCCGTGCTGCCGCATTTTTGGGCGGTCGGGTGATTCCGCGTCAAAATTTGTGCGTTTTCGCGGCGTTTTGCTGGAAACTACCGCGTGATTTTTGGCAGTTTGAACGGCGAAAGATCAATCGTCGAGGCCAGCCCATTACCTATGCCGCCCAAATAAACGCAGCCGACGCCGTGCCAACTGGCCCGCGCGCAAAGGGCGCATTGGCATTGACCGCAAAACGCCGTGGGGCCGAGACGGTGATCGCCGATTTACGGCAAGAAGGATCGCTCAAGGCGTTGTTTCCGCGTGTGCGCGGCGATGCACTGGACGCTGTGTTTTTGAACACGGCGGGCGGTCTGACAGGTGGCGACCAAATGCAATTTGATGTGACCGCAAACGCGGGCGCGCATATCACCTTGGCGTCGCAAGCGGCCGAACGCGGCTATCGCGCGCACCCCGGTCAGATCGCGCAGTCAAAGGTCGTTTTGAACGTCGGATCTGGCGGTCGCATTGATTGGATACCCCAAGAAACCATCCTGTTCGAAAGTGCGGCGCTTGATCGGCAGATGCATGTGCATCTGGCCGCTGACGCGACGGCATTGATCGTTGAGCCCGTCATCTTTGGCCGCCCGGCAATGGGTGAAGATGTGCGGAACCTGCATTTCACAGATCACTGGCGCATCTGGCGCGCGGATCAGTTGGTTTTTGCGGATGCGCTGCGATTGATTGGCGACGTCAAATCCCACCTACAACGCCGTGCGATCGCAGGCGGTGCCGGGGCGATGGCGACCGTGGTCTTGGCCGGGCCACAGGCCCAACGCTGCGCGCAAAAGCTCGACCTTCCTGAAACCTGTGGCGCAAGTCTGATTGCTGATGATTTGCTTTTGGTACGGCTTTTGGCCGAAGATGGCTTTGCGCTGCGCCGCATTCTTATTCCTGTTGTTGAGGCGCTGTCATGCGCGCCGATCCCCCGTGTTTGGAGACTATAGACCATGCAACTCACTCCGCGTGAAAAAGATAAACTATTGATCGCTATGGCGGCTGAGGTTGCGCGCAAGCGTCTGGCTCGTGGCGTCAAGCTGAACTACCCCGAAGCGATTGCGCTGATCACCGATGCCGTTGTCGAAGGCGCGCGCGATGGGCGGTCCGTGGCCGATATGATGCAGGCGGGTGCCGCAGTGATCACCCGCGATCAGGTCATGGATGGCATCGCCGAGATGATCCACGAAGTACAAGTCGAAGCAACCTTTCCCGATGGAACAAAATTGGTGACAGTGCATGACCCGATCCGTTGATTTTTTGAGTACTTATAGCAAGATGATGAGGGGGGTAGCGCAATGAAACCCGGTGAATTGATCGTCGCAGATGGCGATATTACGTTGAATGCTGGCGCCGACGTTGTGGTGATGGAGGTCGCAAATACGGGCGACCGCCCCGTGCAGGTTGGATCGCATTTTCATTTTGCAGAAACCAATCCAGCCTTGGATTTTGACCGTGCAGCGGCCCACGGTCTGCGTTTGGATATCGCCGCAGGGACTGCCGTACGGTTTGAACCGGGGCAGCGCCGCGAAGTATCACTGATCCCCATGTCCGGCGCGCGCCGCGTGTTTGGGTTTAATGCAAACGTGATGGGGGACCTTTAAGATGCCAGCAGTAATTTCGCGCCGTGACTATGCGGCCATGTTTGGGCCCACAGTGGGCGATAAGGTTCGGCTTGCCGATACGGATTTGATTATCGAAGTTGAGCGCGATTTGACCGCCGAAGCTGCGGGTGCAGCTGTCACTGGCGGGTCGGGTGGCAACGCTTTGTATTATGGTGAAGAGGTCAAGTTCGGCGGTGGTAAAGTCATTCGCGACGGTATGGGGCAATCGCAGGCGACCCGCGCTGAAGGGGCCGTTGATACCGTTATCACAAATGCGCTGATCGTGGATTGGACCGGTATCATCAAGGCGGATGTTGGCCTAAAGGGCGGCGTGATCGTTGCCATCGGTAAGGCAGGCAATCCAGATACTCAACCGGGCGTGGATATCATTGTGGGCCCCGGAACCGAGGCGATTGCAGGCGAGGGCCGCATTCTGACCGCGGGCGGCATCGATAGCCACATCCACTTTATCTGTCCGCAGCAGATTGAAGACGCGTTGCATTCCGGCCTGACCACGATGATTGGCGGCGGCACTGGCCCGGCGCATGGGACGCTGGCGACGACATGTACGCCGGGGCCTTGGCATCTGGGTCGGATGATGCAATCGGCTGACGCCTTCCCGATGAACCTTGCCTTTGCGGGTAAGGGGAATGCGTCTTTACCTGCCGCATTGGAAGAACAAGTGTTGGGCGGCGCATCCTGTTTGAAGCTGCACGAGGATTGGGGGACCACCCCGGCGGCTATCGATAATTGCCTGTCTGTCGCTGATGCGATGGATGTGCAGGTCATGATCCATACCGATACGCTCAACGAATCTGGCTTTGTCGAAAACACCGTGGGCGCGATGAAGGGCCGCACGATCCACGCCTTCCATACCGAAGGTGCCGGTGGTGGGCACGCGCCAGATATCATTAAGATTTGTGGTGAGGCGCATGTTTTGCCCTCTTCCACCAACCCAACGCGGCCGTTTACAGTCAATACGGTTGATGAACATCTCGACATGCTGATGGTCTGTCACCATCTGGATAAATCCATCCCCGAAGATGTCGCTTTTGCCGAAAGTCGTATCCGCCGCGAAACGATCGCCGCCGAAGATATCCTGCACGATATGGGCGCGTTTTCGATTATCGCCTCCGACAGTCAGGCGATGGGTCGCGTCGGTGAAGTGCTGATCCGCACGTGGCAAACGGCTGATAAAATGAAGAAACAGCGCGGTAGCCTGCCCGAGGAAACCGGTGATAACGACAACATGCGTGTGCGCCGTTATATCGCGAAATATACAATTAACCCTGCCATTGCGCATGGGATTTCGGCGCATGTTGGCTCAATCGAGGTGGGCAAACGTGCGGATCTAGTGCTGTGGAACCCCGCGTTCTTTGGCGTGAAGCCTGAAATGATTCTGATGGGTGGCACGATTGTCGCGGCACAGATGGGCGATCCGAATGCGTCCATTCCGACGCCGCAACCCGTTTACACGCGCCCGATGTTTGGTGCCTACGGCCGGTCGGTTGAAAATTCCGCAGTGACCTTTGTCAGTGCAGCGGCCCAAGACGACGGGTTGCGTGATAAGCTGGGGCTGGCGAAACAAACTCTGCCCGTGTCCAACACCCGTGGGATCGGCAAGCGCGATCTGAAACTGAACGATGCGATGCCACATATGGAAGTAAACCCCGAAACATACGAAGTGCGCGCTGATGGTGAATTGCTCACCTGTGAACCGGCGAAAGAATTGCCAATGGCGCAGCGGTATTTCCTGTTTTGATTTGGGTGACGTTACGTCTGGGGGGCTTGATTGCTGCGATGCAGCATTTTAACGTGGGCCTTAGGGAGGAATCCATCGCTTTGAATGAGGCACGATATGGCTTTCCAGACAGACAACACAATGATCACGAACCGCGAAATGGCGACCGAATTGGTCAAAGTCGGTGTGCGCGAAACGCTGCGCTTACCGCTGACCGCGACGCGTTTTGTATATCGGCTAACGACGCGCAGATAAAATTACGCTACCTTTTGGCAAAACCAAAGGGGATCGTTATGATGAAATATCTATTTGGCCTTGCTGCATTGGCGGGCCCCGCTTGGGCGGATTGCCCGGTGGCGGCTGATTTGGCGGCAGGGATCACGTTCGAAATGGGTCCGGACGTGTCCGAGACCTATCAAATGCTGTCCACAGATCAGGTTGCGTTGACCAGCACCTATTCGGATGGCTATGTCTCGCGCGCGCTTTTAGGGCGAGGCGTTTATTTGCTCGAATTTGTTGAGATCGCCGACGGGGTTCCCGCGCTGGATACGCGGATAGACTATGTGTTCAGCATTCTCCCCGATGAGATGCCGATCCCTGAACCGGGCGCGGTCTTTTTAGGGCGTATGACAGTGACCGACAGCGCGGGTACGTATGACGATAAAGTGGTCGCGCGCTGGGGTGCTCTTGAGCAGCGGACATATGGCGATTGCACATATGATATGATTGCGGGCACGCTTGCATCATCCGGTGATGGGTACCCTTATGAAGAGGGAATACATTACCTGCCAGAGCTGGGCATCGGGTATCTTGCCACTTATTTGGATGTCGAAACGGACGAGATGGATGTCTATGAGGTCACCGGGATTGCGAGGGTTGAAAAATAGACATGCAGGCGGTTGCCCATCACACACATCGTCACGCACACGGCCCTGTCGCCGATAGTGTTTCGCTCACCTATGATGCACGGCTTTTGCGGCGCAAACGGTTGGTGACAACGGGCGGAGAGCCGTTTTTGGTTGATCTTGCTCAGACGACATCAGTTGATGCGGGCCATGTATTCGTGCTGGATGACGGCCGTGAAATCGGTGTCACGGCTGCGGATGAACCGCTGATGCGGATCACAGGCGATTTGGTGCGGCTTGGCTGGCATATCGGCAATCGCCACGCGCCCTGTGCAATCTTGCCTGATGCGTTGGTCGTGCAGCGTGAAAAAGTAATGCGCACTATGTTGGAGCAATTAGGTGCGGCGGTGATTGATTTTGACGGGCCCTTTACCCCCGAAGGCGGGGCATATGGCCATGGTCGTACCATGGGCCACGATCACAGCCATTCTCATGCACATTGATCATCTTTTAACGCTAACCCAATGGCTGTCACCCGCCTATCCGATTGGTGCGTTTGCATGGTCGCATGGGTTGGAACGTGCTGTGCAACGCGGCGATGTGACAGATCCGCAAGGCTTGCAAGACTGGTTGTCTGATGTGCTGACCCATGGGGCCGGGCGTACAGACGGGATTTTGCTTTGTGTGGCACATGGCGCGGATGATGTGACCGAAGTCGCAGCTCTTGCCGCGGTATTGGCCCCATCGCAAGAACGTCGGATGGAGACCATGCAGCAAGGGGCGGCATTCGCTGCAACAACCCGTGCCGTCTGGCATTTGGACCTGCCGGATATGGCGTACCCAGTGGCCGTTGGGCGCGCTGCTGGGCTCATGGGGTTGCCTGCTGAGCAAACAGCGCAGGTTTGGCTGCAATGCTTTGCCAGCAATCTGGTGCAGGCCGCGCAGCGGCTGATGCCCTTAGGTCAAACCGAAGGGCAGCGCATTTTGGCAGCACTCGCGCCGATCTGTCGCGATATTGGCATGCAAGCAGCGCAATCTGATTTGGGTACGATTGGATCATCAAGCTTTGCCGTTGATATTGCCTCAATGCAGCATGAAACCCAAAGCCCGCGCATTTTTAGATCCTAAGTAGAAAGTCACTATCATGTCACCGCACGGACCATTGCGCGTTGGAATTGGGGGGCCTGTCGGGGCCGGAAAGACCACACTGACAGCGGCGCTCGCCAAGGCGCTGAAGGATCAGGTTAGCCTTGGTGTCATTACCAATGACATCTACACCCAAGAAGACGCAGAAGCCTTGATGCGGATGCAAATCCTGCCTGCTGACCGAGTTATGGGCGTTGAAACAGGTGGCTGCCCGCATACGGCGATCCGCGAGGATGCGTCGATCAACCTTGCAGCTATCGCTGAAATGCGCGGCCGTCACGCCGACCTTGAACTTGTGTTGATCGAAAGCGGTGGCGATAACCTGTCTGCGACCTTTAGCCCTGAACTGGCCGATGTGACGATCTATGTGATCGATGTGGCCGCAGGCGAAGAAATCCCGCGCAAGGGTGGCCCGGCAATTACGCGCTCCGATATTCTTGTGATCAATAAAACCGATCTTGCGCCGTATGTCGGTGCATCGCTTGACGTCATGGCGCACGATGCTGCCAGGATGCGGGGCGATCTTCCCGTTGTTTTCGCAAGCCTGCGCAACGGGCAGGGCGTTGAAGCGGTGATTACTCTTCTGCGCGAAATCGGGGGATTGTAGCGGTTGTCCATATATCCACTCTGATCGCCGTATCTTGATCGTTGGTCAACGTTTGTACGGCGCCTAAGCTGATTGAGGTGTGGTCATTGATGTGGAAAACCACCGCGGGGTTGATTTTGGCATAGGTATCATCGTCGCCACCTTGTCCGGTCTGCAATTGCGCCATGACTGTCCAGTGGTCGTTGAAATGGTGGCCCCATGTGAGGTCCGCCTTCGCAAGCCAAGCTTGGTCAATCGTGCCGTAAGTTGCGCTAGTATCAACAGTTAGCCACCCACGATCCAGCCCGCGCCCCCACGACACTCCGCCGCGCGTCAGATATTCAATGCCCCCGAATGCATCCATACGCCCGCCTAACCCGAGTTGCGCCCCGAAAACATTATTTCCCGCAGGCTGCCCGATAGGAAAGCTGGCAAAGGCTATGGCGGATTGGGTGCCTTCGAGCACTGTCGCATAGTAATCGATGCCTAGGGTGACTGTGCCGTTCAGCCCATATTCGCCATAGAAAGTCGGATCGAAATTCACCGGTGCGTTTGGGTCTTCCGAAAGCACAAAGCTTCCGCCGCTTGCGAAGAACAGCTGACCTTTCTCACGCGCCCATGGCCCGGCACAAAGCGGCGCGGCGCATAAGATCGTAGATATGACCGTAACCAATAAACGCATGCGCGACCTTTTACCTGTGCCGAGCCTGCGTTGTGGTGGTTAATTTCTGATTAAGATTAACAAGACTTGAAAACGGAACGCGCGCGTGAAGGTATTTGTCAAAAATATTACAAAACGCACGCCTCGCGGGTGTCAAGATTGACAAATTGCACATCGGGCTGGCCAGAAGCCTTGGATTCCGGACCATTGTGATCATGATATGCGGCGGAGGGACTCGGCCGTGGGCTTGGGTCAAAAAACACGTCACTCGGGGGGAGATACCATGACCGATCAAACATCCAAGATGTATCCGCCGTCAGCGGAAATGGCTGCCAATGCGCATGCAGATAAGGCGACCTATGACGCGATGTACGCGCAATCAATTTCAGACCCCGAAGGTTTTTGGGCCGAACACGGCAAGCGTTTGGAATGGATCAAACCATTTACAAAGGTTAAGAACACCAGCTTTGAGCCGGGTAACATCGACATCAAATGGTTCGAAGACGGCACGCTGAACGTCGCCGCCAACTGTATCGACCGCCATCTTGAAACCCGTGGTGATCAAACCGCGATCATCTGGGAACCCGATAGCCCCGATGATGAAGCGCAGCACATCACTTTTAAAGAACTGCACGCACGCACCTGCAAAATGGCGAATGTGCTCAAAGAAATGGGCGTCACTAAGGGCGACCGCGTTGTGCTCTATCTGCCAATGATCCCCGAGGCCGCCTATGCGATGCTGGCCTGTGCGCGGATCGGGGCGATCCACTCAATCGTGTTCGCAGGCTTCTCTGCCGAAGCTTTGGGCGCGCGGGTCAATGCCTGTGACGCAAAAGTTGTGATTACGTCCGACGGCGCGCCGCGCGGTGGCCGCGTGACCAATCTGAAAGACAGCGTGAACCAAGCCTTGCTGCATGACTATCACGATGTGAAATGCCTTGTTGTCAAACGCACAGGCCAGCAAATTGCTTGGCGTGGGGACGGCGATTACTGGCTACACGAGATGGAAGAGAAGGTCAGCGCAGACTGCCCACCGACTGAGATGAACGCCGAAGATCCACTTTTCATCCTTTACACATCCGGCTCTACTGGGCAGCCCAAAGGTGTTGTGCACTCCTCCGGTGGATATCTCGTCTATGCGTCAATGACGCAGCAATACACATTCGACTACCATGATGGTGACGTGTTCTGGTGTACCGCTGATGTAGGCTGGGTCACGGGGCACAGCTATATCGTCTATGGGCCATTGGCCAACGGCGCGACCACAGTGATGTTTGAAGGTGTGCCAACATACCCAGACGCTGGCCGGTTTTGGCAGGTTTGCGAAAAGCACAAGGTCAATCAATTCTACACCGCCCCCACCGCGATCCGCGCATTGATGGGGCAAGGCACAGAGTTCGTTGAGAAATACGACCTCTCTGACCTTAAGGTGCTGGGCACAGTGGGTGAGCCGATTAACCCAGAAGCTTGGAATTGGTACAATGATGTTGTGGGCAAAGGCATCGTGCCGATCGTTGACACATGGTGGCAGACTGAAACCGGCGGTCACCTGTTGACACCGTTGCCGGGCGCAACCGCGACCAAACCGGGATCAGCGACAACCCCATTCTTTGGCGTGCAGCCCGTAATCTTGGAACCCACTTCGGGCGAAGAAATCCACGATACCGCCGCCGAAGGTGTGCTGTGTATGAAGGATAGCTGGCCTGCCCAAATGCGTACCGTTTGGGGCGATCATGAGCGGTTCGAGAAAACCTATTTCAGCGATTACAAAGGTTACTACTTTACGGGTGACGGCTGTAAGCGCGACGAAGATGGGTATTACTGGATCACCGGCCGCGTTGATGACGTGATCAACGTCTCTGGTCACCGGATGGGGACCGCCGAAGTCGAAAGCGCGCTTGTCGCCCATGCGAAGGTCGCCGAAGCCGCAGTTGTTGGCTACCCACACGCCATCAAAGGGCAGGGCATCTACGCCTATGTCACCCTGATGTCGGATGCGGAACCATCACCAGAACTGCGTAAAGAGCTTGAAGTGTGGGTGCGCGCTGAGATCGGCCCCATTGCCAAACCTGATCTGATCCAATGGGCGCCCGGCCTGCCAAAAACACGCTCTGGCAAAATCATGCGCCGTATCCTGCGTAAGATCGCTGAAAACGATCACGCGACTTTGGGCGATATTTCGACGCTGGCCGATCCATCCGTGGTCGATGACCTGATCGAAAACCGGATGAATAAAGGTTAGCACCTGAATTCGATGAAATCAGAAAGGCCGCGCAAATTGTTTGCGCGGCCTTTTGGTTTTGGAGAGAAGCAGCTGAGCCGTATTTCAATAAGCTATCGACCATAGCCGTGTTCGGCCTGTAGTGCGCTCATTTCATCTATAAAACACGCGTTGATGCTATCAAATGTGCCTTCTTCATATCTACGAAGGTCTACAATATTGCGTGCAAGGTCAGCTCCGGCGCGGGGACTGTTCCAATAGGTTTCATTCGGTATGATGCTCGTCCGTGGGCTTCGCATGGCGAATGGACCCATCGCAGAAAGCATACTAGCGCCAACGGCGATACAGGTTTCAGAAGTTGACCCGCAATGGTTGTCGCAAAACTGAGTTATCGGTGTCCATGAAGTAATTTGGCGACCCAATCGCATGACGTCAGAAAGGCGTTCACTATCTTCTCGAATTTCACGTGGCGCAGGTGGCACCCAAACCATCTCTGATTGCTCGAAACTATCATCGTCAAAAATGCTTGTCGCAACACGCGCCGATCCAGCATATCGACCGGCATTTCCACTATTTGACTGAAAAAGAGCCCAAATCAGCAGCACGTCGACTTCGGGTGGGAGCAGCGCGTCCATGCCTTGGAGGGCTTCGATTAGCGCGTCTGCCTCGCCTTGGTACAGCATGGATTGGGCCGCAAGAAGCGCGGCCTCTGTTTCGCCCGCGCTGATGAGGGCAGATATTGCGGGCGCCTTTTCTCCGATCTGCGTGACCTGGAGGAGCGCAGTTGCCAATGGCTCGGTATCCTCTGCAAATGTCAGCCACGATTTTCCCGAAAGGCCGCCCGGCGCTCTAAGGAGTGCGATGCGGTCAGCGCGTTCCAGATCCGCAGTTACATGGGAATGAAAGCCTCCTCTGGATGCAATCCCTGATAACAGTATTTGCGCCGCTGGATTTTCCGCATGTGCCAGTGCTGCCAGTGCTTCCAATGCGATAAGGTCATCGCCGGCAAGCCAGCTATCCACGGCGGCAACAAATTCGGGCGCGTCCAAACCTGCAATAGGTGCGTTTTCGGCCGTGGCGGCTTTCGCAAAAACTATTGAACAAATTATGACGGTAAGAAAGTAATACAGTTTCATTTTGTCGACCTATGGAGCAGAAAAGTATATGAAATTTTCGCTACTTAAAGCGGAAATTGCAAGTGACAACACTCCAATATGCGTTCGCGTTTGTGGGGTCATTGAAGAACCGCGAGTGCGTAGCCTTGCTCGACCTCAAAGGCACTTTCCAGCAGCCTAACTGAAGATGATTTTTCGAGATCGATAAACGCAAAAACGGCCCGGCTTTGATTTAAAGCCGGGCCGTTTTTGCGTTTTGAGATGTAGCGCGCCTTAGTGCTCTTCCTCTTCGGTGCTGTGGATCACAAGGTTTTCTAAAAATGCGATGAGCTCTTCTTGGTTCTCAGTGGGGAGTGCGGCGTAGGCATCGCGGCTTTGTGCGCCTTCTCCGCCATGCAGCAAGATTGCTTCATTCAACGTGGTGGCGCGTCCGTCGTGCAACCATGGCCCAGTTGAACCAACGCTGGCAAGCGAGCGCGTCATGAACATTTCGGCACCGATCCCTAAGGGGGCAGATGGGTCAGCGAGGTCTGGGCCCATATCGTGGCGTTTCAAATCGGTATACCAATTCACCACACCGCGCCCCGATGCGTCGCTTTTGACCGCGCCCAGATGATAAGCCTCGCCTGATGCCAGCGTGACCTGATTGTTTGGCGGGTCTGAAAGCATGTCGAACGACATCACCACATCAGGGCGCAGCCCCCGATCCGCTGGATATGAGCCATCTGGGAATGCGACGTCGTAGAAACCGGGGGTTTGGCTTGGTTCACGAAACGTCGGATCGTTCAGGACCATTTCTTGGGTGTGGCAGCTGTTGCAGCCGACCGTTACAAAATGTTCCTGCCCTGCCATGATTGCCGTCCGATCGTCCGCGGCCAAAGTCACTTGGCCGATATCGGCAAGCTCTATTAAGCTGGTGGGCCGTTCCAGTGCGGCCATATAGATCGTCAATGCGGTGAGGTCGCCAACACTTAGTTCATTTGTGACGCCGTCGAAATCGCCGTCAGCGTCGCCAACCATTTCAACTCCTTGCAGGCCCATTTCATTATGGGCAGCCCCACGGGTAAAGCTGCGCAGGGTTGCTTCGTTGCCTTTCCAGCCAAAGGGTTTGACTACAAGATCATCGTCCACCCCAGACAGGCCTGCGGTATTGATGGCGACAGAACATGGCGCTTCGCTCGTCCGTGTGAATTCCAGCGTGCCGAAGGTGACGCCCTTGGTGATCAGCACTGTCGTTGCACTGCCTTGTGTGCAGGCCTGCATCCGTCCTGCCTCGCGCTGCAGGTACAGATCGAGGCTCATTTCTTCGGCCAATCGTTGCGGGATAGCCAGCGCAAATAACGGTGTTGTGTTGCGTTCTAGGTACTGTGACGGATCGCCTGTGTGCGCGGGGTCCAGTACCACGTTTAACGCGATCCCCCCGGCACCATTGGCCAATGGTGCGTTGTGGCAACCAATACACTGCGTCGAATTTGCGCCGCCTTCGCGGGCCGGGAAATGCGTGGCCCATTCACCCGGTCCGTTTAAATCCGCGCGCGGGAATCGGCTGAACCGTCGACCTTCGCCAATATTAGCCCCGACACCTTGGATGGCAGTAAAATCGGCTTCGGTCAGCTCATCGCCCATTTCAAACGCAAATTCAAAGGCGACATCACGCTGCCCATTGGCTACAAGGTCGTTAAGATAGAGCTGATCAATCGGCGCTAGCTCAAACTCTTCTTCACTTTCAGCGGCAACTTCGGCGACGGCTTCGATGGTTTCCGTTTCGGCGTCGATAGGGGGTTCAACATTCGCGGACGCGACAAATGCGGTCAAGTCGCCGGGTTGCGTCGTTTGAAAAAAAATGTATCCGCCCGCCAACAGGCCGACAAAGATCAGTGCTTTGATTATGTTCATTGTATTCTTGCGTCCCCAAAGAATCCTCTGACCTTAAGCAGATCACCATCTTACTGGCGCAAGCAACGCGGATCTTTTCCGATACCAGTTGTCGGCGTGAACTCGCCGCGATCAATCTTGAATAGATTAATTATTAATCGTGACTATTCAGGGTCGAGTAGTTTCACCTCGCGCTGCGGGAAGGGGATGCTGATGTTGTTTGCTGCGAATGCATCCCAAAGGGCAAGAAATACATTGCCGCGGATGTTGGTCAGCCCGCCGGTTGGGTCGGTGATCCAAAAACGTAGGATGTAATCGACTGAGCTGTCTCCAAATCCAACGATATGGCAGACGGTTGGGCGCGACGTCAGCACCCGGTCGACGCTTTGCGCGGCCTTTTGTGTTGGTGAGATGACTTTTCATGGGGTGGAGTGCTATTGTCCATTTCGGCCAAGTTGTTTCGCCAGCAATGCGGTAGCAGATAGATCAAAGCCGCTTTCGTCATCTTTGATAATTCCGTCTTGTGTTGGCCGGAATAGAGAGGCGAGAACGATGGCCTCATTATCGGATCCGACATCGTCACCTTCGCGCATCGCGAGATAAGTTCGGACAAATGCGTTCTTCTCACTTGCGTCCAATGCAAGATGCCTTTCGCTGAGATACACGCGGTATTGCAGCCGTATCGCCCACATCAACAAAGACATAATGATCAGCATCCCAGATACGGTTACGGGACCCTTGGCCGAAAATTCGCGAACACACGTATCGCATGCTTGCATATAGAAACTATCGGCAATGTAGTCGCCGGCTAAGAATGGAATGCCTGCCCCCGCAAGGATCGCGAAAATTGTAGTAGCGATGAACCCCCATAACGCCCATTTTGACTTTCTATCGTGTAGGGTAGCGCGGCTTTCCCATAATTCAGCAGGTGCCTTTAGCTTTAGGTGAGTGTGGAAGAGCTGCAGCATTTCCCCGAATTTTTCGTTCTGGCGTTCAAGCGCGGATTCATTCTCGGCGTTAGCTTTCTGGGCTTTGAGAACTTCATCTTGTAATGCCACCATATGTGCATTTGCTGTTTGCGTGGCGCTCGCAACGTTCGTATCGGTTAGCTGTTGAAACGGAAGCGCTGCGCTCGCATAGGCAGCAGCGATGAACGTTTCACCTTTCGTAAGGTGCTCGCGTATTCTGCTTCTATTATCGTGAGCGATTTCATTGCTGTGACCGAGGGTAAATTGTAAGTAAGCGCTTAGAGCGTCGGCGCTGCGTTTCATCTTAACTAGGCCGAATATGAGCTGCGCCTCGATGCTGCTCGACGGTGGAGGTGGCAAGATACCATTGGATTGTCGCTGAGTTATGTTGTTGAATAACTTAGGGTTATCGAGAAGCTCATCTAGCTTTTTGAAGGCGTCCACCATGGCACCGACTGTCTGCTTGCCGCGACCAAATACTGTCTCGGTCACGACGGTCGCGACGCGAACCTCATCCAAAAAACCTGACCAAATTGCCGCTTCTGTTTCAAGATAGCGTTTCATGCCTGCGGATGTTGGAAAGCTGACGTTAGGTACGGATCTATAGGTAATTACATAGTCTTGGGTTGTCATACTCGTCTTACTCTTATTGATTGATCTCAAAATTTACTTGCTCGTTGTCCAACACCCTAACCTCGCGCTGCGGGAACGGGATGCTGATGTTGTTTTCGGCAAAGGCATCCCAAAGTGCGAGGAACACGTTGCCACGGATATTGGTCAGCCCGCCTGTTGGGTCGGTGATCCAGAAACGTAGGATGTAATCGACTGAACTGTCCCCAAATCCAACGATATGGCAGACGGTGGGCCGCGAGGTCAGCACCCGGTCGACGCTTTGTGCAGCCGCAATGGCGATCTTGCGGACCTCATGCGGGTTGTCCGTGTATGACGTTCCGAAACTGATATCGAGCCGCACAAAATCGTTGGAATGCGACCAGTTCACCACTTGTCCGGTGATCAGATCTTCGTTGGGGATCAGGTATTCTTTGCCGTCACGGGTGACAACAGACACGTAGCGCGCACCCAGCGCGTTGATCCAGCCAAAGGTTTCGCCAAGGCTGATCACGTCACCCGGTTTGATGGATTTATCCAGCAAGATGATCACGCCTGACACAAGGTTCGACACGACTTTTTGCAAACCAAAGCCAAGGCCCACACCAATCGCGCCCGAAAGCACTGCAAGCCCGGTTAGGTCAATGCCAAGTGCCTGCACGCCAAAATAGAAGGCAGCGCTGTAGATGGCGACTTGCAAGCCCTTAATAATAAGGACTTGCATCGATGGGCTGATGTCAGGGTTGGCCCGCACCCGATTGGCTGTTGTCGCGGTAAATAGTCGTGCAAGGCTGATGAGCACGCCGAGAATGACCAGCGATTGCACGAGCAAGAGCAGAGAAAAGCGCATTTCACCAATGGTGAATCCGGCCCCGTCCAGCAAACGCTCGGTGGGCGCAAGCAGCCCCAAGATACGCAGGCTGACGTATGCCCAAGCGCCGTAGCGGACAGTCTTGCGCAAAAGCGGGCTTTTGATCAGCCGGGTTGCGAATGCGACAGCCAGCCAAGCAAATGCGAGCGTGCCAATAATGCTCAGCAGGTAACTGCGGCTGTTCCATGTGACCTCTCGCATCACAAATATGGTGAGCCAAATCAGCGCCACAAAAAAGATCGCGCGCAGCCGTTGGTTGATCACCACGAGAATACGAATGCGCCATTTCGGCCAGTTTTCTCGCGCGGCCATCCACGCCCTGATCCGCGGCCCTAGCGCTGCGCGCAGCAAATGCGCCAAGACAAAAAGCCCAAGCGCGATCCCAAGCTGATAGATGTTCCACGGGCGGATAAATCCGTCGGCAAATTTGCTGACATAGTCAAATAGATCGCTTCCAATTGTAAGAACCTGCTCCAACTGCGCATCCCCCGAAAGGCTGTCCGTTGTTTCTGGTCCGTCGCTATGCCCTGCCATGTTAATCTACCACGTTTCGCACCAGTCTTGCACGCCATGGGCGGTCGGGCAAGCGGAGCAATGTTAAGGCTTGCTGTGTGACAAGCGTAAGGTTAACAAAAGCATAAAGTTATTCAACCTATAGGGTGTTTTTATGTATATTACTTTGGCCGTATTGCTGGCGACCTTTGGCGTGATCATGTTGTCGGTAGAAGACGATGAAGATGATGAAACAGACGGCGAAATCACTGGCACAAGTGGCGCTGACGAAATTTCGGGCACCGACGGTGACGACATCATCCGCACATGGGCAGGCGACGATATAATCGATGGCGGTGCGGGGGACGACGAAATTCGTCCGGGCGAAGGCGACGATGTCGTTTATGGTGGTGACGGGCGCGATTGGATCATTGGCAGCCCCGGCAATGACGAGCTGTATGGCCAAGTTGGCGGCGACCGCGTGTTTGGCGGCGATGGTGACGACTTTATTGACGGCGGATACGGATCTGACCGTCTGGGCGGTCAAGATGGCGACGATACAATTTTTGGCGGGTATGATTCACGCGACGAAGGTGGCGTGATTGTCCCCGCGTTGCAGGCGACAGATACGATCACTGGCGGCGAAGGCGATGATACAATTTATATTTGGGGCGGCGATGGCACGGCTGACGGTGAGGATGGGTCAGACAATCTGGTTCTCGTGACCGGTTCAGCCTCATTGACTGCGGGCGCGGGCGATGGCGATGATTTCTATGTGCTGGCCAATGTCACCGATGATCAATTGACCTCTGCGACCATCGAAGATTTTGATCCGGGCCGGGATACGCTTACATTGACGTTGGATCATGTGCCAGAGGGCGGTACATTACCGGATGTCGATGTCACGATGACGCAAACGACGGTCGATGGGGTGAATGGCGTTCTGGTCGAAGCCGTTTATACGGGTTCTGGTGATGTCCCCGGTGATTTCGAAGGTGCGGTTGCTTTCTTGAAAGGTGTTACAACGGATCAGCTTGACGCGACGAATGTCTCGGTTGTTTCAACCGAAGAAGCTGACCTCTTCGATGCAGAGGCGACAATGGCTGCAATCGCTTGATTTTGACCGCCTGACCCTTGCGAGATGGTGCGTCCATGTGTATTTGACCCGTTATGAAACAGGTTTTTGACATGGATGACCGTGCCCGGCTGCCTTGGCGGTTCTACGGTGCGAGCTGCACGATACTAGCTAAGGGGTAACTCCCTTGCCAATTCCGCACGCCTGAAGACATCTGAAAATTTGATACGGGAGAGGACAATGTCCCCCAAAACGCTCTATGATAAAATCTGGGATGCGCATGTCGCACACGAAGCTGACGACGGCACATGCTTGCTTTATATTGACCGCCACTTGGTTCACGAAGTGACCAGCCCGCAGGCCTTTGAAGGCTTGCGCATGGCTGGCCGCACAGTACGTGCGCCAGAAAAGACGATCGCGGTGCCTGATCACAACGTGCCGACCACGCTGGACCGTGCGAATGCGGCCACAATGACCGAAGACAGCCGTATTCAGGTTGCCGCACTTGATACAAACGCCAAAGAGTTTGGCCTGCACTATTACCCTGTGTCCGATGTCCGTCAGGGCGTTGTGCACATTGTTGGCCCCGAACAGGGGTGGACCTTGCCGGGCATGACGGTCGTTTGTGGGGACAGCCACACGGCGACCCACGGTGCATTTGGGTCATTGGCACATGGGATCGGGACATCTGAAGTAGAACATGTTCTGGCCACGCAAACGCTGATCCAGAAAAAGTCCAAAAACATGAAGGTTGAAATCACCGGCAAACTTGCGCCCGGTGTGACCGCCAAAGACATCACCATGGCCGTGATCGGCGAAACGGGCACCGCTGGCGGAACTGGCTACGTGATTGAGTATTGCGGTGAAGCCATCCAAAGCCTGTCGATGGAAGGTCGGATGACGGTCTGTAACATGGCCATCGAAGGCGGCGCACGCGCGGGCCTGATCGCACCTGATGAGACCACATACGCCTACTGCAAGGGCCGCCCACATGCGCCAAAAGGTGCGGATTGGGACGCGGCGTTGGAATATTGGAAAACGCTTTACACTGACGAAGGCGCCCATTTCGATAAAGTCCTGACCATCCGAGGCGAAGATATCGCACCACTGGTCACTTGGGGCACCTCGCCCGAAGATGTTTTGCCGATCACCGATGTGGTCCCTGATCCAAGCAGCTTTGAAGGCGGCAAAGCCGGGGCTGTGCAGCGTTCAATCGACTATATGGGCCTAGAAGTTGGTCAAAAACTGTCCGACATCAAAATCGACACCGTGTTTATTGGCTCTTGCACCAACGGCCGGATCGAAGATTTCCGCGCCGCGGCCGCTGTGCTGAAAGGCAAAAAGATCAAAGAGGGGATGCGCGCAATGGTCGTACCCGGCTCTGGTCTGGTGCGCGCGCAAGCCGAACAAGAAGGCATCGCGCAAATCTTTATCGACGCGGGATTTGAATGGCGGCTTGCGGGCTGTTCCATGTGCCTTGCGATGAACCCTGACCAATTGGCACCCGGCGAACGCTGTGCATCGACATCCAATCGTAACTTTGAAGGCCGCCAAGGCTACCAGGGGCGCACACACCTGATGTCACCTGCAATGGCCGCAGCCGCTGCAATCACTGGTCACCTGACCGATATTCGGGAGATGAACTAATGGAAAAATTCACCACACTGAGCGGCATCGCCGCGCCGCTGCCATTGGTCAACATCGACACGGATATGATTATTCCAAAGCAGTTTTTGAAAACCATCAAACGCTCGGGCCTTGGCGCGAACCTGTTTGACGAAATGCGCTTTGACCGTGACGGCACTGAAATCGCTGATTTTGTGCTCAACAAGCCGCAGTATCGTGACGCGCAAATTCTGGTTGCGGGCGATAACTTTGGCTGCGGGTCATCGCGCGAACACGCGCCTTGGGCGATCGCAGATTTCGGGATCACTTGTGTGATCTCAACATCATTCGCGGACATCTTCTATAACAACTGCTTCAAAAACGGCATCTTGCCAATTGCACTGCCACAAGAGCAGGTTGATGTGTTGATGAAAGACGCCGAAAAGGGATCGAACGCGCGGATCGAAGTCGATCTCGAAGCCCAAACCATCACGTCATCAGATGGCGATGTGTTTACCTTTGAAGTTGATGCATTCAAGAAACACTGCCTGCTCAACGGTCTTGATGACATCGGGTTGTCGCTTGAAAAAGTGGCCGCGATTGACAGCTTTGAAGCCAAAGCAGCCGCAGAGCGCCCTTGGGTGTGACCCGCTTTTAGATGTTTTGAAAAAGGCCGCGAAGCATCGCGGCCTTTTTCTATTTTAGAGACAATGTATGAATTTCATTGCATAATTTCTCAAATTCGTGACACTTCGTGGATAATGTGGTTTTTAGGGGCTTCTTACATGAATGCCCATTGGGACTGAGGCTTTAAAAAATATCCGCATGTACTTCGGATAGATACTATGTTGAAGTTGCATAATAAAATGCAATCTGCGTACAATACGTAGCGAGATTTAGTCGCTAGATCTATGAGGGGATTGATCAGCGTGTTTACCCGCCTATCAGGTGCAATCATACGTGCCTTTATGGTCGTGATACTTGTCGTGATGCCCGCGCTTCTGTTGCCGCGCGACGCGCAGGACAATCTTCAAATCGTTGTGCTTTTTGCTATTTTCGCTGCAATCTTTACGATCGCTGAATATAGTTCTGCCAGTCCTAGTATCATTGAATTTCGCGAAGCACCGCCATTCAATCGCGTGCGTTTCACAACCCTATTTGCAACAGTTCTGTGCCTGTCGATGGTGTTTCGGGGTTATGTCAGTCCCTCGGGGGTCACTGAGCTTTTTCAGCAGGCGGGGGCCGGCATCGGTGCTGCGGCTGATTTTCCTTATTCGCCTGTGCGGCTCATGGTTTTGATGTTGCCGGAAGATACATCTGCACAGATGGTGGCGCGTGTGCGCGACGGGGCGGGGCTGAGCTATATGATTTCAGCCTTTGCTATCATTTGGTTTGTGATCGTTTTAAGGTTGCAACAATGGCCGCGCCGCGAGGGGCCATTTAATGTTTGGGTGAATTTACCAACCTTCAATTCTGCGGGCGGTGATGTTGTCGAACGGCTGGAGCGTGACGGTCGCATTAACGTTATATTAGGGTTCTTGTTGCCATTCTTGGTCCCGGCTGTGCTCAAACTCTTTGCGAGCTTTGGCACGCCCGTTCGTTTGGATGATACGCATACGCTGCTTTGGATGGTTGCCGCATGGGCCTTTTTGCCTGCAAGTATTTTGATGCGCGGCGTCGCACTCAGCCGTGTCGCGCAAATGATCCGTATGCAACGACACGCGGCATCAGAACGGGCGGCCTCATCTGGACATTATATGGGCTAATTCTGATTGGTTCGCCCCAGGCGAGCCTTGCGGAATCGTTCCGCATAGCGACATATGCGGCCCCGCTAAGCCGCGCGGGTCCCGGTCTATTGTTGCGTGACATCCAAAAAGGCGAAGCCCCGCAAATCGCGGCAATTGCGCAGGTGATCACTGACATCGATCCTGACGTGCTTGTGCTGACCGATATTGACTACGACCGTGACGGTCTTGCGCTCGCGGCTTTTGCAGGCTTGTTGGGGGCTGATTTTGCATATCAATTTGCGGGCCCCTCAAATGCTGGCATGCCGACAGGACAGGATCTTGATGGGAACAATCGTTTGGGCGAGGCGCGCGACGCGCAAGGATACGGTACGTTTTCTGGCGACGGCGGAATCGCAATCTTGTCGCAATTTCCGCTCGGGGACGTGACGGATTTATCAGATATTCTATGGCGCGACGTGCCCGGCGCGACATTGCCGCCCATGCCTACAGAAGTTGCAGCGGTTCAGCGGCTTTCGTCAACCAGCCATTGGATTGTGCCAGTCATTTTGGCCGACGGCCCTGTGCATGTATTGGCTTTCGCGGCGACGCCCCCGGTCTTTGATGGCCCCGAGGATCGCAATGGGCTGCGTAATCGGGACGAGCTGCGCCTGTGGTCGCAGGTCTTGGACGGGGTTTACGGCCCGCCGCCCAACAGCTTTGTGATCGCGGGCAACGCCAACCTTGACCCGTTTGCGGGCGAAGGAATGCGGCCCGCGATGGTCGCATTTTTGGCCGATCCGCGGCTGCAAGACCCCTTGCCTGGAATCGCCACCGCCGCTTGGTCTGATCGGCCCGCTTTGGGGGCGCTGCGGGTCAGTTATGTGCTGCCCTCGCAAGATTGGAGACTGGTTGACGCAGGGGTTGCCATGCCTGCGCCTGATGACCCATCACTGCTGGACCGGAACTTGGGTGCGGGCCCTCATTGGCTCGTCTGGGTAGATATCGCGCGGTAAGCCCGCATACATGACAGTTGCAATATCCGTGGCCCTGAAATCCGGCAAAATTCTGTTGAACTTCGTCGCCGAAACTTGATGGGGCATGGCGTAGAGATAACGCATTTCTTTCATTTCGCGCGCAAGCTCCCAAACGGGTGACAATAGTCGCATCACCCACCACGGAAATGTAGTCAGTTTAAAGGATCGACCAACGTGAGTGTCGAGCGCGTCCTTTAACTGATCGTTTGTGAACGCGTGCCCGGGAAACGGGATATCTTCAAAGGTCTCCAACTGATGGCGTCGTTCGGCGAGCATGACCGCCGCGCGGGCCCAATCAGGTGTGTAGCAATAGGCTTGCAACGTTGCGGGTGGTCCCATGCTCGTCAGTTTACTTTTGCGAATGTTGCGCATGGTTGCGACACTCATGATATCACCATTGCCGTTGGGGTCGATAAAGTTTCCAGCGCGTAGCATGATCGTTTGCACGCCAGATTCAGCATATGTTTTTTCCATTGCGACCCTAATTTCACCTTTGCGCGTGTTTGGGCGGTGTGGGGTGTTTTCATCAAGCGTGCCAGGATTATCGCCAAAGTTATAGAGATTGGCCGGAACAATCACCGTTGCCCCGCTGGCCTTTGCGGCTGTGATAACCTGCGCAGTTATCTGAGGGATGAGCTGTGACCAGTTGTGATAGTTGGGCGGGTTCAACCCGTTGACAATGACGTCCGCGCCCATAGCAGCACGGGTCATATCATCAGTTTTTCGGTCGAATTGGCGGACAATCCACCCTGCGTTTTCGAAAGTTGTGGTCGCGTGGCGGCCGATTTTACCGTTGCCACCAAGAATGAGTACGGTCTGTGTCATCTATCTCTCCTGATTTGGATAACGCGAAAATACCCATTCATTGATGAAAATGAATTGTCTAATTATTGTTATTATGTATTCAATAATGAATGGATAAACCGATTGAAAATCTAGATTGGTCTTTGGTGCAGGCGTTTTTGGCGGTTGCCGAAACCGGGAGCCTGTCTTCGGCGGCGCGTACAGTAGGAGCAAGCCAACCGACATTGGGCAGGCAAATCAAAACCCTTGAGGCACAGCTAGGTGCGGATTTATTTCACCGCCAACCGCGGGGATTTTCATTGACACGCACCGGGGCCGATTTGGTCGCGCCAGCACGGGCCATGCGCGCGGCGGTGCAACAGATTGGGCTTACTGCGGCGGGGCAGCAGGCCCGCTTGGCTGGCACGGTGCGTATTTCTGCAAGTGTGGCGGTTGCAGCAGACCATCTTCCAAAAATTGTCGCGCACATCCGCAAGCAAGAGCCAGAAATCGAGATTGAGATTGCCCCAACGGATGATAGTCATAATCTGCTCTTCCGCGAGGCCGATATTGCAATTCGTATGTATCGCCCCACGCAGCTTGACTTGGTGACCAAGCATTTGGGTGACCTGGAATTGCGGATGTTCGCCGCGAAGACGTATATACAAACACATGGGCAACCGCGCAGCGTGAATGACGTCCGCGATCATCACTTTGTTGGCTATGACCATGATGATAGAATTATTGCCGGGTTTCGCGCAGCGGGGGTCGAGGTGGGTCGCCATTTCTTTAAAACGCGCTGTGATCATCATGCGATCTATTGGGCGCTTGTAAAGGCGGGATGCGGGATCGGATTTGCGCAGGCGGCCATTGGGGATCGGGATCCAGCGGTCGCGGCGATAGACGTCGGCTTTCCGCTACCCAAGTTGCCAGTATGGCTAACTGCCCATGCAGTGATGCGTCAGACCCCGCGGATAAGACGCGTTTGGGATCTGTTAGAACAAGGCTTGCGGCCCTTGGTATCTTGAACATTTGGTATGGGCAGGCTAGGCCTCGTGCAACTTATGCAACCAAGGACCAGACATATGGCAAACCCCTCCCTTTTGATCCTCGCCGGTGACGGCATCGGCCCCGAAGTTATGGACGAGGTGAAGCGCGTCATCGGCTGGTTCGGTGACAAACGCGGCGTGACGTTTGACGTGTCCGAGGACCTTGTCGGCGGCGCAGCCTATGACAAACATGGCGTGCCGCTGCACGACGACACAATGGCCAAAGCGCAAGAAGTTGACGCCGTTCTTTTGGGCGCCGTGGGCGGCCCGAAATACGACGATCTTGATTTCAGCGTAAAGCCAGAACGCGGCCTGCTGCGCCTGCGCAAAGAAATGGACCTTTTTGCGAACCTGCGCCCGGCGCAGTGCTTTGACGCGCTTGCTGATTTTTCTTCGCTGAAGCCTGAGTTGGTTTCGGGTCTGGATATCATGATTGTGCGCGAATTGACCTCTGGCGTTTACTTTGGTGAACCCCGTGGCATCCATATGGAAGACAATTTGCGTGTGGGCATCAACACACAGCGCTACACCGAAGCCGAGATTGAACGCGGCGCGCGTGCGGCGTTTGAACTGGCCATGAAGCGCGATAAACGTTTGTGTTCGATGGAAAAAGCCAACGTGATGGAATCGGGTATTTTGTGGCGCGATGTCGTGACCGAAGTACATGCCGATTTCCCCGAAGTTGAGCTGTCTCACATGTACGCTGACAACGGCGCCATGCAGCTGGTGCGCGCACCTAAACAGTTCGACGTGATCTACACCGACAACCTGTTTGGCGATATTTTGTCAGATTGCGCGGCGATGTTGACCGGCTCGCTTGGCATGTTGCCATCTGCTTCCTTGGGTGTGCCAATGGCAAACGGGCGCCCAAAAGCGATGTATGAACCGGTCCACGGGTCTGCGCCTGACATCACGGGCCAAGGCAAAGCGAACCCGATTGCTTGCATTTTGTCCTTTGCCATGGCGCTGCGCTATTCCTTTGACATGGGCGCAGAGGCGGATCGCCTTGAAGCGGCGATCGAAACCGTCTTGGCGAATGGTGCCCGCACAGGCGATCTAATGGGGCCAGAAGGCGGCACGCCGCTTTCGACCACTGAAATGGGCGATGTGATCTTGGAAGCGCTCGACGCGTCACTGTAATGCACGGCACATAGCCCAAAGCCCACGCGGGTTTGGAGAGGCGTTTGCCCGTCCCCGTCGATTGATGCCCATATGGGCTGATCTTGACAGGGGCGGGCAATTTCTTTTTGTCTGTGCCAAGCAATGCCGGAAAGGGCCGCGATGTCACCCAATGTCAAAGGCGCAATTTTTGCGCTGATCGCCTTTGCGGTCTTCGCGACGCATGATGTGATCATCAAAGTGCTTGGTGCGACCTATGCACCGTTCCAAATCGTATTCTTTAGTGTCTTGCTCAGCTTTCCGCTGGCCACTGTGATGCTGATGCGTGACACCACGCCTGGGACATTGCTGCCAGTACACCCGTGGTGGATGGCGTTACGGACGGGGGCGGCAACAGTGACGGGAGTCTGCGCATTCTATGCGTTTTCGGTCCTACCTTTGGCGCAGGTCTATGCGATTCTATTCGCGACCCCGCTTTTGATCACCTTGCTTGCCATCCCTGTCCTTGGTGAAACGGTTAGGCTGCGGCGTTGGTTGGCTGTATTATTTGGTTTGGCGGGGGTCATGGTGGTCTTGCGCCCCGGTCAGACGGACTTGACACTTGGGCATCTCGCTGCGCTGGTTTCTGCAGTGGGGGGTGCTGTAGCTTCAATTATCGTGCGTAAAATCGGGTCAGAGGAGCGCCCGATTGTGATGATGATCTACCCGATGGTTGCGAATTTTGTGTTGATGGGATGCGCCTTGCCGTTTTTCTACAAGCCGATGCCGATTGAACATCTTGGGATGCTTGGGGTGATCGCATTGTTCGCCTGGATTGCAAGTTTCTTGGTTATTTTGGCCTATCGCGCGGGTGAGGCAGCGATCATCGCGCCGATGCAGTACAGCCAAATTATTTGGGCGACGGTTTTTGGAATGCTGTTTTTCGATGAAACGCCTGATATTTATACGGGCGTCGGTGCCAGCATTATTATCGCCAGCGGGCTTTATATCGTGCTGCGCGAAAGCCGGGGGACTTCTGAAAATACACCAGTATTGCGCAACCGTTCGCGGAGCGTGACGGGCGCTGCCCCGCGTGTCAGTCTGTTCATGCGCGCACTCGGGCAAACGCCGCCCCGACAGGGCGACGTTAAAAAATAGCCCTAAACGCGATCTTCGGGGGGGGCGAAACTATCTGCGCTCGCCCGCGCCCAGCGTTCCTTGTAGATGACCTCATCGCTGCTCTCATCCAGCAAGAACCCGACGGGCAGATATTTGTAAACATCGTTGGCTTCGGTCATTTGACCGTCACCGCGCCGTGTCATGAAATGGTAGGGGAGAAAATCGCAAGGGTTGCTGAGCCCAGCGGCCCCTGCCATTTCACCCAGTGCCTTAAGCGTGTTTTCATGGAAACGTGCCACACGTTTCGCCTTGTCGCCAACATTCAACGCTTGCTGGCGCAGGGGATCTTGGGTCGTGACGCCAACGGGGCAGTGGTTGGTATGACAGGCCTGTGCCTGAATGCAGCCAATCGCGAACATGTAACCGCGTGCAGAGTTGCACCAATCTGCACCCAGCGACAAGGCGCGTGCGATGTCGAATGCGCTGACGATCTTGCCCGCCGCACCAACCTTAACATGATCGCGGATACCTGCGCCGCGCAGGGTGTTGTGCACAAACGTCAGCCCTTCGACCATTGGCATCCCGACATGGTTCGAGAACTCAAGCGGGGCGGCGCCGGTGCCGCCTTCGGTGCCGTCAACGACGATGAAATCCGGAATGATCCCGGTCTCAAGCATGGCTTTCACCATGCACATGAATTCACGGCGGTGGCCGATGCACAGCTTAAATCCAACCGGTTTGCCACCTGATCTTTCGCGTAATACGCCGATGAATTCCATCAATTCAAGCGGCGATGAAAACGCGCTATGCGCAGATGGCGACACGCAATCTACGCCCATCGGAATGTCGCGGGCTTCGGCGATTTCAGGGGTAATCTTAGACGCGGGCAGCATCCCACCGTGACCGGGTTTTGCACCTTGGCTGAGCTTAATTTCGATCATTTTGACCTGATCGGCACTGGCCTGTTTCGCAAATTTTTCAGCGTTAAATGTGCCATCATCGTTGCGGCAGCCGAAATAGCCGGACCCGATTTCGTAGATCAGATCACCACCGGGTTCGCGGTGGTAGCGGCTGATCCCGCCTTCGCCAGTGTCATGTGCAAATCCGCCAATTTTAGCGCCTGTATTCAAAGCTTGAATGGCGTTGGCCGAGAGCGAGCCAAAGCTCATCGCCGAAATATTGTATAGCGAAGCGCTGTAGGGCTGTTTGCAGTCAGGACCGCCCACCTTCACCCGAAAATCCGTATCTGAGAAGTGCACAGGCTGTACCGAATGTGTCAGCCACGAATAGCCTGCCTCATATACTTTTTCAGTGGTCCCAAATGGGCGTTTGTCTTCTGCGCCTTTGCTGCGCTGATAAACAAGCGAGCGCTGTTCGCGGCTAAAGGGCTGTTCTTCTTGATCGCCTTCGATCAGGTACTGCCGAATTTCAGGGCGGATCGATTCAAATAAGAAGCGGAGATGCCCCAGAACCGGATAATTGCGTAAGATTGAATGACGATCTTGGCGCATATCGCGGATGCCTACGATGGTCAGTGCCCCGAACACGGCGCATAGGATAAACACCCACGAGAACCAGAACCCGATAACAAATGTGATGACCGTCAAAACAGCGACGGCTGCAATCGTCGTATAACGCTGTAGCGCAATTATTTTCTGCACAACAAGTTCTCCCAATACTCACAAGAATACTTAGGTCGCAAAACTTGATTACGAAAGCGTTTCTTTGTGAAATTTAGAAGTTAGGCGTTACACCGGGGAGGTCGAGCGCCTTGATCAACTCGCGCAGCTCTTGGCGGGCCGCCACGTTTGAGATGTTCATCCCCTTGACCCCAATGTCGCGTAGATCCAACAGGGTCAGCCCGCGTGGGAACAGTTCACGGAAAATGACCCGCTCGTTGAAACCGGGGGCCGTGCGGAATCCAACACGTTTGGCCAATTTGGTAATGGCCCGCTGCATTTTTTCTTTGTTTACCATCGCTTGCGCGCCCATCCGGTTGCGGACAACCACCCAATCAATCGGCTTTAACCCGGCTTGCGCGCGCAACTGACGCGCGTTCCAGACCATTTCAGAATAGACTGACGGCCCGGTAATTTCATCGCCGTCACTATCCACATGTGCCAGCAAATCGAAGTCAACAAAGCTATCATTGAGTGGTGTAATCAGCGTATCAGCAAGGCTATGCGCGACTTGGCTAAGCCGCGTATGTGATCCCGGACAGTCGATCAAAATAAAGTCATTGTCTGCTTCCATTTGTGACACAGCCATTGATAATCGGTGATCAAACGCATTTTCGCCCGGTTTGAGACTGGTTTGATCAATTTCTGGCAGTTCATGATAGCTCGGCGATGGCAGGTCTAACCCCTTTTGGGTCAAGAACTGATTGCGGTTTGTGATATAGCGTCCCAGGGTTTTTTGCCTTAGGTCAAGGTCAAGCGTCCCCACCCGGTGGCCCATGCGCGCCAAGGCTGTCGCAACATGCATCGACACGGTGGATTTTCCCGCGCCGCCTTTTTCATTTCCTACGACAATAATATGTGCCACGCAATCTATCCCCACAGAATATGCTTTCGCACACTATATGCGGTGGTTGGTCACAGGGGAAGTGATGGTGCACGTGAATCTCAGATATTCGTGCTGTGAGGGGTACACCTGTCACGCCGCCCTTGACAGACGCCCAAGTAAAGCGCATGTGCACACCAACCGATGCAAGCTGCCGCGTGAGCAGAGCGAGACGCACAGTCATTCGCAAGGCATCGTTAACTTCCAGGTTCCCACATCACGCAGGGGTCCCGCGCCAAATCGGCGCCCGGACGATGCGGTTCAGGCTGTCAGCATATGGCGCAACCTTGCTTTGGCACTGCGGCGTTCGGCTGCGTGCCCATATTTTTGTGCGGGCCGATAGGGCCCGCTGAACAGATAGGATATCCATCACATGGATTTTGATATGCTGGGGCTTGCGCCCCGTCTTGTAAATGTTCTCAAAGAACAAGGGATCACCGATCCCACCCCGATTCAAACCCAAGCTATTCCGCATGCCATGAATGGCCGCGACGTTATGGGGCTTGCCCAAACGGGCACCGGGAAAACGGCGGCTTTTGGTCTGCCGATGATCAACGCGCTGATGAAGGCGGGCGTAAAGCCAAGCCCAAAAACAGCGCGTGGTTTGATCCTTGCACCGACACGTGAATTAGCCAAACAGATTTCCGAAAACCTTACCGCTTATACCAAAGGTAGCCATTTGAAAGTCGCGCTTGTGGTTGGTGGTGCCGGGATTTCGGCGCAAACCAAACGCCTTGCTGCTGGCGTGGATCTGCTGGTTGCAACGCCTGGCCGCTTGATCGATTTGATCGATCGCCGCGCAGTGCGTTTGGACGAAACGATTTACCTTGTTTTGGACGAAGCTGACCAAATGCTCGACATGGGCTTTATCCATGCATTGCGTCAGATCGCGCCGCTTTTGGCGAAAGATCGTCAAACGATGATGTTCTCGGCGACGATGCCAAAACTGATGTCTGAATTGGCGTCGACCTACCTCAAAGATGCGGTGCGCGTGCAGGTGAACCCTCCGGGGCAGGCGGCCAAGAAAATCGCGCAATCCGTACATTTCGTGGCCCAAGCGGCCAAAACGGATTTGCTAGTCGAACTGCTGGATAAGCACCGCGATGAATTGGCGCTGGTGTTTGGCCGTACCAAGCATGGCTGCGAAAAACTGTACAAAGTGCTTGAGAAAAAGGGCTTTGCCGCCGCATCCATCCACGGCAACAAAAGCCAAGGCCAACGTGATCGGGCGATCACGGCGTTTAAGGCAGGCAAGGTACGTGTGCTTGTTGCGACGGACGTTGCCGCCCGTGGGATCGATATTCCCGATGTGCGCCACGTCTATAACTACGATATGCCCAATGTTGCTGATAACTATGTCCACCGCATTGGCCGGACGGCACGCGCAGGGGCAGAAGGGTGCGCGATTGCATTGGTTGCACCAGACGAGATGATAGAATTGCAGGACATCGAAAAGGTGATGAAGGAAACGATCCCCGTCGCCTCTGGGCGTCCGTGGGAGATTAAGCCAGGCCAAAAGAAACGTCCCAACGGCGGTGGTGGCGGTGGACGTCGCGGCGGCGGTGGCGGCGGTGCGCGCCATGCAGGTGGTGGTAAACCCGGCGGCGGCAAGCCCGGTGGTGGGCGTCGGCGCAATGGCGGCGGTGCTGGCGGGCGTTCGCGCGCAGCCTAGGAACAGCAGCCGTCTCGGGATGATCTCGGGGCGGCTACCCGTATTTACGAAAAGCTTCCATTTCAAGCGCGAGCTTGGTGTGCAGTTCGGACAGGACGAGCATTTCCTCTTTACGCGCGGCCTCAGCGGTCAGCGTTTTGAGACGCTCTTGCGATGCGAGAATTTGTTGACGCAAGATGACAACCGGCGATTTTGCATCCGCCTCAGCCATGATCCGGTTCAGCACGGCATCCTGTGGGCGATCAACGGCGGGCAGCGGTTTGCCAGCGCCTGCTAGATTATCTAAATCGCCCCGCTTTTCCGCATTTTGGACAATCTGGTCAATCAGACTGCTCAGTGGGTGGTGCATGGTTTTGCCCTTTAGACTAATTGTACGCGTCGCCGGTTATGAAATCGGTAAACACGTCCAATGCGAGTTTCGGTTGGCCGCGCCGATCATAAAGGCCGGAACGATCATGGACCGACGTATCATCATCTGTCAGCTTAAAATAATATGCACGCGCAATGGGAAGGTTTGCAATCGCGGTGAGGTACCGGGCAAGCCGTTGCGCTTGATATGCGGGGTCTTGCGGTTCTAAGTCTGGGGCGGGACCACCAAATTCGGTGACCCAAATAGGACGTCCGCCAGCGACAGAAGAGATCCAGCGGGTCGCGGGCAACCAAAGATCGTTCACGTCATCCAGATGTATGTCCGCAATATCGTAATCTGCGTGCCCGAGAACATAACGCACGTCTGAAATCGTTCGTCGATTGCGGTCAGCGTCACCGATGCAAAAATCGGTTGATAGGCCCTCGAGGTCGATCCCCGGAATAGAGACAGGGGCCTGATCAACGCAATGCACTTGGGCATAGGCTGCACGGCCGGTCACGCCGCCAAGAACGATTGGCAAGTCGGGGCGGTTGCGCCGCACGACACTTGCAAACCGTTGATGCAGGGCCAGAAATTCCTCAGCGGTGCCAACAAATTGGTTGTCCCATTCGTTCCCAAACTGAATCGCGTCAAGGTCATCGCCGACGGCGGTCAACAGTCCTTCGAGATAGACCTCAAGTGGGGCGTCTTCGGTGATCAAACATGAATGGGTGTTGCGTGCGGCACAGGCAGCGTCTGGGCCGTCGCTTTGGACAGTAAGCAAGATTGTAAAGCCAGCTTGACGCAACGCGGTCATGCGCCGTTGGAGCGGGGCAAAGTCTGGCTGTAAACCGCGGCGCCGCCAATTGTCTGCAAAACGAATATGGGTCACGCCAATGGGGCGTAAGGCATTGGTCGTAAAGGCACGATGTTCCGCTGCTGAAACAGGCGGGAAGCTGATGCCAATTTCAGGGCCCGCATAGGACATCGACCCAGACAAAAGCAAAACGCCAGCCCAAAAAGGGCTGGCGCAGAAAATTCGCAAAGCGGGAAAATATCCCCGCATTAGTCTTAGAAGCCCAGACCAGCGTATTTGTTTTTGAACTTAGAAACACGACCGCCAGCATCCATCAGACGGGTTGAGCCGCCGTTCCATGCTGGGTGGACTGATGGGTCGATGTCGAGCGCCATTTGGTCGCCCTCTTTGCCCCATGTGGATTTCATCTGAACCACAGAACCGTCGGTCATTTTGACTTCGATCATGTGGTAGTCGGGATGGATATCTTTTTTCATGACAGCAATCCTTACGCTTGGGCGCCCTTAGGCGCTTTGTAGTTGGTGACTTCGGCGATACGTGCGGATTTACCACGGCGCGAACGCAGGTAGTAAAGTTTCGCGCGACGTACGCGACCACGGCGAACCACGGTGATGTTGTCGATGTTTGTTGAATGCAGTGGGAACACACGTTCCACGCCTTCACCAAAAGAAATTTTGCGAACAGTGAACGAACCAGCAATGCCTTTGCCGTTCTTACGGGCGATGCAGACGCCTTCGTAGTTTTGCACACGGGTACGTGTACCTTCGGTCACTTTGTAACCAACGCGGATGGTGTCACCCGCTTTAAAATCGGGGATTTCTTTCCCCAGCGCAGCAACTTGCTCCGCTTCGAGTTGTGCAATCAGATCCATCTGACGGCTCCTTTGAAATGCTTGCGGTTATCCGCAATGTTTGTTTGCGTGGCTCAGAGCTCTGTGTCGTTACCGGGTCCGCCTTTGCGCCCGCCAGAGATGCGTCATCATTGTTTTTTGTGGTTGTCCGGTCCAACTGGTGAGTTAAGGATCAACGCAGACCCGCTCAAAACCCAGATGGTGCCATAAACCAACACCCGGAATCAGCAAGCCGACCGGGAATGGCTGCGTATAGGATGATAAGGAGGGGTGATCAAGGGGGAGCGTTTACACAAAGCTGATGCGGTGAGCCTAATCAGATAACGTAGCAAATTGCCGCGTCGATTGCGCCGAATGTCGCTTCTATGGAACAAACGAGATATGTAAGTGCGACAATGACATTTCTGTTTCGATGAAAATATCTCAGTCCCAGCCTTCGGTAGATGTGTCCGATGGACTCAGCAAGGAATGGCTGTCTGACATCTTCATTCCAATTCGTGTAAATTTTCGAAGCCCTAAAAAAGAAAATAGCCGCTAAAACGTTGATCGCGATGGTAATCACTGAATTCTCCAATGTGGCTGGTTCAATCTTTTCGAAAGATCGCTAAGATGGATTTCTCGCCGCCCTATCCGTTCGTCTTGCCAAACTTTTCCCACAAATCCGGCCGCCGCTCCTGTGTGATCTTCTCAGACATTTCGCGCCGCCATTCCGCAATCTTTGCGTGGTTGCCGGAAAGCAGCACCTCGGGGATCGCGTGGCCCTGCCATTCGGCGGGTTTGGTGTATTGCGGGTGTTCGAGTAGGCCGTTGGAATGGCTTTCCTCGACGGCGCTTTCGGCATTGCCTAACACGCCGGGTAGTAGCCGCACGGTGGCGTCGATCATGGCTTGGGCGGCGATTTCGCCGCCGGTCATGACAAAGTCACCAAGCGACACCTCTTGGATGCCAAAATGCTGCAAGATGCGCTCATCGACGCCCTCAAACCGTCCACACAGCATTGTGACCCCATCTGTGCGCGCCCAGTTGCGGGCCATGTTCTGGTCAAACCGCTGTCCGCGCGGGCTGAGGTAAACCATCGGCATCACGCCTTTGGCTCCGGCGCGCGCATCCTTGATCGCGGCCTCTAGCACATCAGCGCGTAGCACCATTCCTGCGCCACCACCAGCCGGGGTATCATCGACGTTGCGATGTTTGCCGATGCCATATTCGCGCAGATCATAGGTTTGCATTTGCCAACGCCCGTCTTGTAACGCTTTTCCGGTCAGGCTTTCGCCCAGAACCCCAGGAAAGGCCTGCGGAAACAGCGTCAAAATTTGCGCGGTCCATGATCCGGCAAGTTCAGGCGTATCGGTCATCAGCTCACGGGGTTTCAGCGTGGGTCGGATGGAAATGCGGCCAGCAGCTTTGCCAGCGGGTTTGGGGGGCGTTTGTTCAGACATAGGCAGGTTCTAGGGGATGACACCGTTCTGGGAAAGGGGCAACATTGGCCAGAGGGGTAATGGATGAGCACAGATTTCAACAGATTGCTGGATCGCAGCGCCGAACAAGAGGCCGCGATCGCGCGCTGGGATGCGGCGCAGGCGCAGAGCGCGTTGCTGCGGCAAATCACGCGTGGCGCTTTGCTGGGTGCAAAAGCCCACACAGGCGTTTTCGCGGCAGTTTATCAAGGTGAACAGGTCGTTGTGCGCCATATCGCGCGACCGAACGCGCCTGATCTTGTGGCGAAGATGCAGAGCGATCTGGCATTGGTCGGCCCGCAGATGTGCGCGGGCGATTGCCAGATTAATCAGCTCATTGCCGCAGACCCGCAGCATGGGGTTCTGGTCGTGTCGCGCGTGCCGGGGGTGCCTTATCATGGGGCGCTATTGGACCAAGCGGGACGTTGGCATGCGACATACGTTGGTAGGCGCCGCGCTGAGGCACATCTTTCGGCGATGTATTGGCAAAAGAAGCTAAAGATGATCCCTCGCAATGGATTGGAAGGAGATGATTGGGCGTTGGCGCAAGAGTTGCGCGAAGACCTGCGGTTTCAGACCCACGCGCTCAAAGGTGCCAGGATTTGTCGGGTTGCGGGGCATGGTGATTTTGCGCCGCATAATTTTCGGGTCAATGACGGCGTGCTTTACGGGTTTGACACGGGCACGGCGGCCAAAGCGCCGCTGGCGCGCGAATTGGCGCATTTTTTGCATCACATAGCGTTGAAATCTGACCACGAAATTGCGGCGACGCAGATCGCGTCATTTGTGCAAGCCGCAGGCTTGCCAGAGGCAGAGGTCACAACGGTTTTGCGCTACTTCTTTGGTTGGTATTTGTACCGTGCAATGTTGCGTTACGCCCGTAATGCGGGGCGTCGGGAAAAGCTACGCGCGCTTATTCAGCGGTATCTTGATCCGATTGAGTAAACAGCCCTTCGGGCGGGTCCGCGATGATACGGCTCGCAGAGAGATCAACGGTGGGCACGGCGGCCTTTGTGAAGGGCAGTAGGATCGTGTCAGATTGCCCCGGCACGATCAGTTCAAGCAGATCACCCGCGCCATGGTCCATGACATTCTTAACGGTGCCCAATGTCGCGCCGCCTGTATCCAGCACGGTCAGGCCGATCAGATCGGCATAGTAATACTCATCGTCAGGCAGGGATGGGAGCACATCGCGGTCGGCGTAAAGGCTGACATTACGCAGCGCGTCGGCTTCTTCTTTGGTGGTGACGCCGTCAACGCGGGCGGTGAAGCCGTTCTTAAGTTGGCCGGTCAGCACCATCTGTGCAAAGGCGCGGCCATCTTCGGTATAAAGCGGGGTGTAATCGGCAATTGCAGCGGGGTCCGCGCAAAAGGATTTCAGACGGATTTCGCCTTTGACGCCAAAAGAGCCGCCAAGCGAGCCAACAATAACGCGGTCAGTCATGTGGAATATCCGATCTTATGCACATTTGTTGGGTCCAGTTTCCGTCTGCGGTTTCGCAATTGGCCTGCGCATTGCTGCGTTCGGTCAACACACCCGCTATAAAGGCAGCTGCCGTGAAAATCACAAGACGAAGCAATCGAAACATGGGGTTTCCCTAAGGGGAGAGGGTGTTGCCCGGCGCAAAGGCCGGGCAACGAAAGGCGTCTTACTCTTCAGCAGGTGCTGCTTCTTCTGCAGGTGCGTTTGCGGCTTCTTCAGCGGCTTTTGCTTTTTCTGCTTTTTCTTCAGCGCGGGCTTGCGCCGCTTTGCCTGGCGTACCCTTTTTAGGGTTAGAGCGGTCTTTCTTCGGCAGCTCACCAGCAGCTTCGAGCATACGTGATACGCGATCAGTTGGCTGTGCGCCTTCAGACAACCAGTATTTCACGCGGTCGATATCCATTTTCACGCGGTCTTCGCTGTCTTTTGGCAACATTGGGTTATATGTGCCCAGCTTTTCGATGAAACGGCCATCGCGTGGCATACGGCTGTCAGCCGCAACGATTGCGTAGTGAGGACGTTTCTTAGAGCCGCCGCGTGCGAGACGAATTTTCATAGCCATGGTGTAGTTCTCCTATAAATGGCAGGGGTTGGGTGGATTGAAATCCACCCTACGATTGGTGTTGTTTGTGGTGTTGGATCACTTCTTGAATAATGAAATTCAAGAATTTCTTGGCAAATTCCGGGTCGAGATCAGCCCGGTTTGCAAGGTCGGTTAGCCGTGCGATCTGATGCTCTTCGCGGGTCGGATCGGATGGCGGAAGGTCGTGTTCGGCTTTCAATTTGCCGACGGCTTGGGTGTGTTTGAACCGCTCGCCCAAAGTATAGACAAGGATTGCATCCAAACGGTCGATGCTATCGCGGTGTCCCTTAAGGACCTGCGCGGCGCGGGTGATTGCGTCAGACATTGGATGCTCCTTTGATGTGGCGGGCGTGGCGGTAGACAAGACAGCCATCATTGTTGGGTGTGGCTGCATCGGGATCGTGAACCGCGCCAAGCGATTGCGCCACGCGCAAAGACCCGGTGTTCTCTCGGCCGATATAGCTGACAATGCTTTGAAGAGACGTTGTCGCGAAGGTGTAATCGATCATCGCGCGCGCAGCCTCTTTTGCGATCCCGCGTCCGGTAAACCCGTCGAATAAGAACCAGCCGCATTCGGGTTCTGGAAAGTGGGGCGGATGGATCAGCCCTGTGCTTCCCGCGAATTGACCATTTTCAGTGATTACCAGCGGCCCAAAACCATAGAGTGCCCAAGTCGCGATATCGTTAGCGAACCAATCCCATGCTTTGCCTTTGCCGATTGGCCCGTCCATGTGAATGGCCCGATCACTGCCCAAGAACGCGGCATATGTATCAAAGTCGTCGCGCGCATAGGGGCGTAGGACCAACCGGTCTGTATACAGGGTTGGGATCATGTGATTGCCCCCGCAGCTTGGGCGGTGGCACGCGGGTCGTCAAAGCGCAAGTGGCGCATGATGATGACCTTTTCACCGTCGATTGTATCGCGGCGTTCTTCTACGGCGCCAAGCCGCGTGGCCAATGCCAAAGACCGCGTGTTGTTCGGCGCAATCAGCGAGATCAGCGGCTCTAGCCCTAACACTTGGCCCGCCCATTCACGCACAGCGCAGGCCGCCTCAAATGCATAGGATTTGCCTTCGAACCCATCAAACATGTGCCACGCCATTTCGGGTTGGGGCCAGTCGACGTGGTTTAAGATGCCAACGCGTCCGGTGGCCATGCCCGTGGCATTTTCGGTGACGGTAAAGAAGCCGTACCCGTGCCAATTCCAATGGCCGATTCCCGACAAAAAACCACGCCACGCATCGCGCTTTGATACGGGGCCGCCCAAAGTTTCCATGCGCGCAGACCCCGTCGCCCAAGCGGTAAAGGTCGCTAGGTCACGCTTTTCAGGGCCGCGCAGGGTCAAACGTGCAGTAGAAAGGGTGGGCGCAGGGGTCATAGTTTACTTCTTTTTCCCGAATCCAGAAAGGCCGGGTGGTAGACCCATACCGCCGCCCAATCCGGGCAGACCGCCCGGCATTTTCGCGCCAAGCGCCTTGGCGGCTTCTTCCATCGCTTTGGGATCGTTCATATCGGGCATTGCGCCGCCACCGGGAATGCCGCCTCCTTTGCCGAACATGCCTTTCATGGCTTGTTTCAGCATCCCGCCTTTGCCCATCTTTTTCATCATATCGGCCATCTGGCGGTGCTGTTTGACCAGCTTGTTCAGCTCTGACACCTCAAGGCCCGCGCCTTTGGCGATCCGCTTTTTGCGCGAGGCGGCCAGCAGATCAGGGTTGGCGCGTTCTTTTTTGGTCATCGAATTGATCAGCGCGATCTGGCGCTTGAGGATGCTGTCATCCATGCCAGCCGCAGCCATCTGTTTGCCCATTTTGGCCGCACCGGGCATCATGCCCATCATACCTTCCATGCCGCCCATTTTCATCATCTGTTCGAGCTGCATTTTCAGGTCGTTCATGTTGAAGCGGCCCTTTTGGAACCGCTTCATCATGCGTTCAGCTTGTTCGGCTTCGATGGTTTCTTGCGCTTTTTCGACCAGCGCAACGATGTCGCCCATGCCGAGAATGCGGCCAGCAATCCGTTCAGGTTCAAAGGTTTCAATCGCGTCGAGCTTTTCACCGACACCGACAAAGCGGATCGGTTTGCCGGTGATTGCGCGCATCGACAGCGCGGCACCACCGCGCCCGTCACCGTCCATCCGGGTCAGGACTACGCCAGAGACGCCGATTTTATCGTCGAATTCTTGGGCGACATTTACCGCGTCTTGCCCGGTCAGGCCATCGACGACCAACAAGGTTTCGCGTGGGTTGGCGATATCACGCACAGCGGCCGCCTGGGCAATCAATTCTTGGTCAATATGCAGGCGGCCTGCGGTATCGAGCATATAGACGTCATAGCCGCCAAGGCTGGCTTGGGTCTTGGCGCGTTTGGCGATCGCAACCGGGTCTTCGCCTTTGACGATGGGCAATGTATCGACGCCGATTTGCGCGCCCAAGATTTGCAGCTGTTCCATCGCCGCCGGGCGGTTCACATCCAATGATGCCATCAACACGCGCTTGCCTTCGCGTTCTTTCAAACGTTTGGCCAGCTTTGCCGTGGTCGTGGTTTTACCCGACCCTTGCAGACCGACCATCAGGATCGGGGCAGGGGGGCTGTCGATTTTCAACGCACCGGGGTCTTCGGAGCCGGTCAACACATGTTGCAGCTCGTCATGGACGATCTTAACGACCTGTTGGCCGGGGGTGATCGATTTGGTGACGGCTTGGCCGGTTGCCTTTTCTTGGACAGCTTTGACAAAGTCACGGGCGACAGGCAGTGAAACGTCGGCCTCAAGTAGGGCCACACGCACTTCGCGCAGTGCGGTTTTGACATCGTCGTCAGAAAGCGCACCCTGTTTGGTGAGCTTGTCAAAGACGCCTGATAGGCGGTCGGATAGATTCTCAAACATAGGCCTTGGCCCCTCGCGTCGTTTCGGTTGCCTCGCGTATATAGGAACGCAAAGCTTAAAGCAGTAGCGCCCCCGTGGGCATTACCCAATGCAGTGCGCCCCCGTGGGCGCAACGCGCTGACGGAGGGCGATCCCCTAGAAGTCGGGGACCGGAAAGCTGGCGCTATCCGGGTGTTGGGTGGCGTTTATGCTGCCGCGCGGTCCGAGTCAACATCCCGCGCAGCGCAAAGCCCGCGCTTAGGCGGCGGTCGGCAACAAATCCTTGGCTGTATGGACTGTAATATCGTCAATTCCCACGAAACGCATGATTTGGCGCAGGTGTGGTGTTGCAAAGTCAATCGGTGCGTCCACTTGGGTTCCACCCGAGGCCACGGCGACAATGGCCTTCTTTCCGGTCATCAAGCCAATTGGACCGTTTTCGGTGTAGGTGAAGGTCACGCCGGGGCGTGCGATCAGGTCCACCCATGCCTTAAGCGCGGCGGGCATCCCGAAGTTGTAGATCGGCATGCCGATCACGATGACATCTGCGGTCGCGATCTCGGCGATCAAAATGTCCGACAGGGCAAGCGATGCCGTGTCGGCGACGGTGCGATCCTCGGCTGGGACCAGTCGTGCGTTGATCCATTGGCTGTTCACCTGCGGCATTGGGGTGATTGCCAAATCACGTGTGATGATTTTTGATGGCGCGAGGTCTGCGATGATCTTGGCGGTGGCGGCGCGGCTGATAGAGCCGTCAGAAATGCCAGAGGCGGTAATGTGAAGCACAGTTGTCATAGGTTTTCCTTTGGTGCGCATTGCGATGGTTGAAACGTATACGCTTGCAAATTCGAACAAAACGTCCAATTGTGAACAGGCTTTGTTAATCAGCGCACAGGACATCCGATGGATAATTGGGACGAAATTCGTACAGCCTATCAGGTCGCGCGCAAAGGCACCGTAAGCGGGGCCGCAGATTCGCTTGGGGTGCACCACGCGACTGTAATCCGACACATTGATGCGCTCGAACAGCGGTTGGGTGTGAAATTGTTCCAACGCCATGCGCGGGGCTATACGGCAACGGAAGCTGGGCAAGATCTTTTACAAGTCGCACAAGCCACGGATGATCAGTTCACGCAGCTTGCGGGCCGGATCAAAGGGCAGGGCGAGGGCGTGTCAGGCGATTTGGTCGTCACCTCGCTTGAAATGATGTCTGATATCCTGACGCCAATTCTTATTGGGTTTCAAACCAGCCATCCTGAGGTGCGAGTGCGGTTCCGCACGGGCGACCGCGTGTTTCGGCTTGAATACGGCGAGGCACATGTTGCGATCCGCGCAGGCCGGATGCCTGACGAGCCCGACAATGTGGTACAACCTTTTGTTACGCAGGGCATGGCGCTTGTCGCATCGGAATCATATGTCGCGCAACACGGACTGCCAGAGGATATTGCTGCGTTCAAAGACCATTATTTTGTCGGTCATGACGATGAAAAAAGTCGCGCGCCTTTTGCAAAATGGATGCGCGAGAATATCCCGACCAATCGGATAGTCTATCTTGCCAGCGAAAACCGACACATGCGTGATGCTGTTTTGGCCGGGGCGGGCATCGGCTTTGTGCAGCGCCATTTATTAGACCGTGATCTTGGGCTCACAGAGATTATTGCGCCACATGAGGAATGGGAAACCAGTCTTTGGTTGGTGACGCATGTTGATTTGCATCGCACTGCCAAAGTGCAAGCATTTTTGACCTACCTAAAGAACGAAATAGAAGGTCTTTCCAACGCATGACACCAACACGTGCTGGGCATCTTGCGATGCTGCTGTTTTCCGTCCTGATTGCCGGATCGTTTTCGCTGGGCGCGCTTGCGGCAAATGATATTGCGCCGCTTGCCTTGAATGCCGTGCGGTTTTGGATCGCTTGCGCCATTATCGGCGTCGCCGCCTTGGTCACAACAGGAATCCCGCGCAGCGCTTTGCGCGCCCCTTGGCGTTATGTGATGCTCGCGGTCTTCTTTACCACCTATTTTGTGCTGATGTTCGAAGGGTTGAAAACAGCAGCCCCAGTCAGTGCGGCGGCCGTGTTTACACTGACCCCCATTCTATCCGCAGCTTTTGGCTGGCTGTTACTACGGCAGGTTTTGACCGGACGCATGGCGCTCGCGCTTGCGATTGGGGCCGCCGGCGCGGTCTGGGTGATTTTTCGGGCAGATATTGCCGCGATGCTACGATTTGAAATCGGCATAGGCGAAGTGATCTATTTCTGGGGCTGCGTCTCGCATGCACTTTACACGCCCTTAGTGCGTAAGTTGAACCGAGGCGAACCAACCTTGGTCTTTACTTTTGGGACGCTATTGGCGGGTGCGACGATCCTAACCACCGTCGGATGGCGCGACCTGATGGCGACTGATTGGATGCATCTGCCTGATGTTGTCTGGGTTGCAATTATCTATACGGCTGTCGTGGCCAGCGCGATGACCTTTACGCTGCTGCAGTTCGCGGCGTTGCGGCTGCCAAGTTCCAAGGTCATGGCCTATACCTATCTGACTCCATCATGGGTGATTGTCTGGGATATTGCGCTGGGCCATGCGGCGCCACCTGCGCTGGTCTTGGTCGGGCTTGGTCTGACCGTCGTGGCACTGGTGATGCTGCTGCGCGACTAGCTGTCGTTCAACTCATTTGTCAAGAACACCTCAAATGCGTCTAGGTCGATCGCTCCCATCTGTCCAAAGGCTTGCATCCAAACGGAGGCTTCGCGCAACGCATCTGGTTCGAGTTTGCACCATTTCACCCGGCCGCGCTTTTCCTGACTGATCAGCCCCGCCGCTGTGAGCACGCCGAGATGTTTTGAAATCGCAGCGAGCGACATTTCAAACGGGTCGGCCACATCTGTGACGGCCATGTCATCTTCGAGCAACATCGCGAGGATGCTCCGGCGGGTGGGGTCGGCAAGGGCTGAAAAGGCGAGGTCAAGTTTGCTGCTCATAGCGCGATTAAGCGTGAACCTTGCGAAACGTCAACCAATTGGTTGAATGTTGTTTGCAGGCGGATTGCCTCAGGCGGCGCAAATTGACGCACCCAAATTTATAGATTCTTATTTAAATACAGTATGATAGTGCGTGCTCACGATTGCTTGACTCTGTGACGTCGCAGACCTAAACCATGGCCAACCTTCCGAGGGACCTTGAAATGCCTGATCCGGACCATTCAGAACGCCTAAAGGCACTAGATGCAAAGATCGCAGCGCTCAAAGCGCCAGAGCAAGTCAAGGACCATTCAGAAGAACACTACTCCCAAGCGCAGCTTGCGTGGCGGATGGTGATAGAGCTCGTGGCTGGTCTTGGGATCGGCTTTGGCATCGGATATGGGCTGGATACCTTGTTTGGGACCATGCCAATTTTTCTGGTGCTGTTCATATTGTTTGGCCTCGCGGCTGGTGTTCTCACCATGATGCGGTCCGCCAAAGAAGTACAAACGAAGCAGCAACAAGCTGCGGAAGAAGAGGGTGACGCAAGTGGCGACTGAAACAGAAGCAGCTTCCGAAGGTGGTCTGGTCTTTCATCCGTTGGATCAGTTTATTCCCACGTCATTGTTTGGCAACGGTGCGGTACACTGGTACACGCCATCTAACCTAACATTGTGGCTGGCTATTCTTGTGCTTGCTGTTGTCGGCGTTTTCGTTTTGGGTAGCCGCGGTCGGGGCATCGTTCCATCGCGTATGCAGTCCGTAGGCGAGCTGATGTACGGCTTCGTTTACAAGATGATCGAAGACGTGACCGGCAAAGATGCTGTCAAATACTTCCCCTATATCATGACATTGTTCGTGTTTGTGTTGTTCGCCAACTACTTGGCGCTACTGCCAATGTCATACAGCCCGACATCCATGATCGCGATTACAGCGGTTCTTGGTTTTGGTGTCTTTATCGCCATCACGGTTCTTGGCTTTGTCAAACATGGCGCGGCCTTCTTGGGCTTGTTCTGGATGAAAGACGCGCCGGGCTTCTTGCGCCCGATCATCGCGATCATCGAAGTTATCTCTTACTTCGTGCGTCCGGTCAGCCTGTCCATTCGTCTGGCTGGTAACATCACAGCGGGTCACGTTGTGATCAAAGTTTTCGCAGGCTTCGCCGCGCTGACATTGGCAAGCCCTGCAGCGATCCTTGGTATTGTCGCCATCTACGGGCTTGAAATCCTAGTGGCCGGTATTCAGGCGTATGTTTTCACGATCTTGACGTGTGTCTATCTAAAAGACGCGCTTCATCCCGCACACTAATCACCACAAGGGTGGGATGTCCTGCCCTTTACTAAACTTCCAATCGTAAGGAGAATTCTCATGGAAGGCGATATCGCAAGCATCGGTGCCGGTCTGGCAGCAATTGGTTCAGGCATTGCAGCCATCGGCGTAGGCAACGTTGCAGGTAACTACCTCGCAGGCGCATTGCGCAACCCATCAGCTGCTGCTTCGCAGACAGCGACACTGTTTATCGGCCTCGCATTCGCCGAAGCTCTGGGGATCTTCTCGTTCCTCGTCGCGCTTCTGCTGAAGTTCGCTTAAGAACAAGCCGTTATCCTTACGTCTGGTTGGTGCAGTGATCTGCGCCAACCAGTAAAATCACAAGGTATTCGGGGGCCACGATGGCAACAGACACACACGAAACCGTAGCAAGCGCATGCTTGGACTCGCACGGCGGTGCCATCGGTATGCCGCAGCTTTGCGGTGAATGGATTCCACACCAGATTTTCTGGCTTCTTGTTGCACTGGCTGCAACATTCTTTGTGATGTCACGCATCGCACTGCCCCGCATCGCTGCGGTTCTTGCAGAGCGTTCGGGCACAATCACAAACGACCTTGCCGCAGCAGAAGAGCTTAAGAGCAAAGCTGCCGAAGCCGAAGCTGCTTATGACAAGGCGCTTGTTGATGCACGTGCACAGGCCCAGCAGATCGTTGCTGAAGCCAAAGCAGAAATTCAAGCAGAGCTGGACGTTGAGCTTGCAAAAGCCGACGCGCAGATTGCTGAAAAAGCAGCCGAAAGTGAAACGGCGATTGCCGAAATTCGCGACGGCGCTGTTAAATCAGTCACTGAAGTCGCCAAAGCAACAGCCAAGGAATTGGTTGCAGCAATGGGCGGAACAGCCGACGCAAAAACAATCACCGCTGCGGTGTCAGCTCGGATGAAAGGGTAGACCATGCGCTTTATATTTACCGCACTCCTCGCCCTGAGCGCATCGCCTGCACTCGCCGCTGGCGGCGAATATGGTTTCTTTTCTTTAAGAAATACAGATTTCGTCGTTCTCATCGCCTTTTTGATCTTGGTCGGCATCATGCTGTATCTCAAGGTTCCTAGCTCTGTCGGTGGCATGCTTGATAAGCGTGCGGTCGCGATTAAGTCCGAGTTGGACGAAGCCAAAGCACTGCGCGAAGAAGCACAATCTTTGTTGGCCTCATATGAGCGCAAGCAAAAAGAAGTCGCCGAGCAAGCGGAACGCATCGTCGCTTCTGCCAAGGACGAAGCGACCAATGCCGCCGCCGAAGCCAAGGCCGACATTGCAACGTCAATCACACGTCGTCTTGCAGCCGCTGAAGAGCAAATTGCAAGCGCCCAGGCCGCAGCCATCAAAGACGTACGCGACCAAGCCGTTGTCGTCGCTGTTGCCGCGGCCAAGGACGTGATTGCCAAGCAGATGGACGCAAAATCTGCCGGCGCATTGATCGACGATTCAATCGCGACTGTCGCCGACAAGCTGCACTAAGCGACATCACATAACTGATTGAAAAGCCCGGGTGCCTGCCAGCATCCGGGCTTTTTCGTTGACAGTCATGTGCGGCCCCGAAACAATTTGGCAATGCTGATCGCGGAAACAACACGATGACAGGTCTTTATCGGGCGCTTTTAGCGGTCGCCGCCTATTACGCTATCCTTGTTATTGCGACAGTGCTGCATTTTCGTATTGGTCAAGCACCGTCCGATACGGGCGCCGTTTTGATGGCGCTCCTACCTGTGCAAATCGCGCTGTTTTTGCTCTGCGTGGTCGTGCTACGTTCGTTTGGTTGGCGCTCTGTTGGGTTTGGGCGGTTTCGTCCGGCCGGGGCGATCTGGCTGCTGCCATCGATTGCGGTGATGGCGCTGATGCTGGGCGCACTCTTGCCGCAACTAAGCGGGATCGCGATGCCGCCGCGGATGGTGCTGCTGTTAATTGCAGTACCGCTGCTCATCGGAGTGACCGAAGAAATCATGTTTCGCGGTGTCCTGTTGCGTGCTGCAATGACGCGGTTACCCTTGTTTGGCGCGATGCTGCTGAGCGCTGTGCTCTTTGCGTTGATGCATGGGATAATTGGGATCGGCGGCCAACCGGTATTGATCACCCTTCAGCAAATGGGCTTTGCCTTTCTTGTAGGGATCTTCCTTGCTCCAATCGCGATTGCGTCAGGCACGTTGTGGGTTGTGATCATCTGGCATGGGGTCTGGGATATGTTGGTTTACGCCAGTCAAATGGCGGGGATTGTGCACCACTTTGCGTTAATCGGGATCATGATCCAGACTTTGGTTTCTGTATGGCTATGGGCGCGTTTGGTGCGTGCGGATCAGCGCGACACTTCGTGATCAAGCCGCTTTTGCGCAAAGCTTTCATTGCGGTCCGATTTCTGTTGGTCAGAAAGCGACCCTTCGACATAATTCAAATGCGCCTCTACTGCGGTCCGCGCAGCCGCTGGATCGCGGGCCTGCAACGCGTCATTAATCGCGCGGTGCTGGTCCAGCAAAGTGTCGCGGGTGGTGCGTTGTTTGAACATGACAGAGCGGTTGTAGAACACGCCTTCGCGCAGCAACTCATACATCGACCGCATCATATGCAGCATAATGATATTATGGCTGGCCTCGATGATCGACAGGTGGAAATCCGCATCAAGATAAGCCTCATCCGCTGGATTCCGCTTTTCATGGGCGACTTCCATTTTTTTGAAAATGGTGTTGATCAAGGCAAGATCAGTGTCGCTGGCAAGACGGGCCGCACGTTCAGCGGCAAGCCCCTCCATGTCGCGGCGAAAAGAGATGTAGTCAAATACGGCCTCAACATGGGTGGAAAACAGTTTCACAAGCGCCGGGGCAAAAGCAGAGCCAAGCACATCGGCGACATAGACGCCGGCACCGGCCTTAGACGTCAGCAGGCCACGAGACTGAAGATCGGCCAAGGCTTCACGCAGAGAAGGGCGGGACACGCCCATGCGGTCGCTCAATTCGCGTTCAGACGGTAACCGTTCACCGGGGCGCAAGATGCCACGCAGGATCAACCCCTCGATTTGGCGAATGACGCCATGCGATAGTTTTTCTTGTTGTACCGGTTCGAATGGCATTGGCGCGGCCCCTGATGAATTGGTCAATTTATATGACCGGCCGGGCGATTTCACAACGAAAAAGGGGCCGCAACGATGCGACCCCTTTTCCAATTGCGATGAACGCGCGCTTAGCTTGGCGTGATAATGATCTCAACGCGGCGGTTCGCTGCGCGGCCAGTTGCGTTCAGGTTTGACGCGATTGGCTGATCTTCACCCGCACCAATAGCGCGAATACGTGACGATGATACACCGCCGCTGCGCAAGACTGCGGCAACCGCTTGGGCGCGGCGTTGTGACAGGCCGAAGTTATAGCTTGCGTCACCCGTGTTATCGGTGTGACCGACCACGTTCACTGTTGTATCAGGGTAGTTGTTCAGCGATTGCGCGACAATGCGCAGGTCGTTTTGTGACGCGCCAGATACTGCGGTGCTGTCGGTCGCGAACAAGATGTCTTGGGACAGGGTTACGATCAAATTATCGCCCTGACGTGTAACGCCAACACCGTTGCCAAGGCTCGCACGGAGCTCTTCTGCTTGGCGGTCCATGTTGTTGCCAATAGCTGCGCCAATGCCGGCGCCAGCCGCTGCAGTCAAAAGGGCAGCGCGGTTGCGATCCGCGTTAGAGCGGTCACGGTTGGTCAATAGGCCAGCCGCAGCACCCGCAGCAGCACCGATCAACGCGCCTTGCTGGGCGTTTTGGTTGCCATTGGGTGCGGTGCCGTCACACGCGGTGACAAACATCAAAGCCGAAGCCGCGATCGCAAGAGGAAGTTTTGAAATAATCATCGTTTTGTTTTCCATTCGATATGGGTGCGCAAATTGCGCGTTCTGGATAGCCCAGCTTATGCGGTGATTGCCAGTGTTATCCAATAGCGGTGGCCTATTCGGACAGGTTCCGCCTGTTTTGGAGAGGAGTTGAGTTGACGAATTTTAGAAACGCATTTGGAATCGCGTTGCGGTAGACCATGTTTTCTTAGGCAAAGCTACGGCTCAAAACCAGACTTTCGAGAAGAATGCAGCGAATGACGGATTCGAGCCCAGAGTGCTTGTGCTTGCAGCCGCAGCAAATGGACGTGTATACCACTTCTGTAATTGATCGACAGCTCTAGTAAGCCGCCTCTTATGAACAACGAAGCTTCAATATCTTCCTATGTAGCGAGGGTCGCGTCTCTTGGCGGCTTCTTGGATGGCATCAGTTACCTAAATCAGGATCGACGCTCCGACTTCGCAGAAGCGTTTGTCCTAAACGCGCCATATGACCACGATGTTCCAGACGTCATTCAAACTAGCTTCTCGCACTTGGCGGGAATGACCGTGAGACCTGACAGTAATTTTCGGGAGACAATGGGGCAACTAGAACAAGACCTTAAGTCGCTCTTGTTGGTCGATCCTTTTGTTGGTGATGAGCAGATCGCGGAAAATATGCGGTCATATTTGGCGTTCAAAATCATGGATCGCCTAGACGATATCATTAACGATTGGGCACAATTGGACGAGGACTCAACTCTTTTGAATTACGCGCCGCCGAAGCGATTTATCGGAAGGCACGATGACATTCTCGGCCAAATGATCTTCTATTTGCTGCGCTCCGAGCAGGTCACTTTCGTCTTATACTTCTGTAGTTCCACGGAACGCTTTTGAGCAAGTACCTTTGATTGCGAACGGCAGTTTTGTCCGCATAGCGGACCTTCGTTTGTTAATCGCCTCGCGTCGCATAGGTGTTTGCCGAAACGCTGAAGATCCAATTAACCATTTTAGAAATCAACATCCGCCCGCGCTGATTCCCACGCGAGGATCGCGCGTTTTACCGGGAGGCCCCAGTGATATCCGCCAAGTGCGCCGGATTTGCGCAATGCGCGGTGGCAGGGGATCAGCAGGCTGACAGGGTTGCGCCCAACGGCTGTGCCGACGGCGCGCACCGCTTTGGGGTTGCCGATAGATTGCGCGATTTCGGAATAGGTGGTGACATGGCCTGTTGGGATGCGCAGCAGGGCTTCCCATACTTTCAACTGAAACGGGGCACCGATCATATGCAGTTGGGTTTCGCCTGTCATGCCAAGCGCGGCAGTGGCCCAAGTGCGCAGGGCGTCTGCATTTTCTAAAAACCTCGCGTTCGGCCAGCGTGATACCATATCCTTCATCGCAGCGTCGGGTCCTGTTTCGCCAGCAAAAGCCAGCCCACATATCCCGCGATCTGTTCCCATCACCAAAGCAGGCCCAAAGAGGCTGTCAAACCAGCCCCAATAGATCATGAGACCTGCACCGCCTTGCGCGTAATCGCCGGGGCTCATGGCTTCCCATCGGACAAACAGATCATGCAAACGCCCGCTGCCTGACAGCCCGACCGAATGCGCGGTATCAAGCATGGTGAACCGGTCGCGTAGCAAAGTTTTTGCGTGGCCAAGCGTCAAATATTGCTGGTAGCGTTTGGGTGATACCCCCACCCATGTCGAAAACAGGCGTTGAAAATGCGCGGGGCTCATTTGCATTTCGGCCGCGAGTTCTGCGAGGCTTAGCTGCGTGTCACCAGCGGCGTCGATTGCATCAATCGCGCGGCGCATGACCTGATAGTGGTAGGGTTCGTTGTATTCCATGCTTGTTAATCTAGGGAGGATACCCGCCGAACGCGACCCGAATATTGCGCATCTGCGCCTTGCCCCTCTGGGCGCGGCAAGGCATACCCGAGCCATGGTTAAACAGCTAGATTATCACACGATCCGCGAGATTTTTACGCGCTTTCATACGGCCGAACCCGAACCCGAGGGCGAGCTTGAGCACGTGAACGTCTATACGTTGGTGGTTGCCGTGGCGCTTTCGGCGCAGGCCACAGATGTTGGGGTCAATAAGGCGACGCGCGAACTGTTCAAAATTGCGGATACGCCACAAAAGATGCTTGATCTTGGACTGGACGGCGTGACTGAGCACATCAAAACCATCGGGCTGTTTCGTCAAAAGGCGAAAAACGTCATTAAGATGAGCCAAATTCTGGTCGATGATTTCGGCGGCGTGGTGCCCAATTCGCGCGCTGCCTTGCAATCATTGCCAGGTGTTGGCCGCAAAACGGCTAATGTTGTTTTAAATATGTGGTGGCATCAACCCGCACAGGCGGTTGACACGCATATCTTTCGCTTTGGAAACCGGAGTGGTGTGGCTGTTGGCAAAGATGTCGATGCGGTTGAACGCGCGATTGAGGATCATATCCCCGCTGACTTCCAGCAGCATGCGCACCACTGGATGATTCTTCACGGGCGCTATACATGCGTCGCCAGAAAACCCAAATGCGCGGCCTGTTTGATCCGTGATCTCTGTTTATTCGAGGATAAAAACCTATGAAAAAGTTTCAAGTTGTCGGCATCGGCAATGCAATGGTCGATGTCTTGGCCCGTGCCGAAGACGCGTTTCTTGAAGAGGCGGGGATCGGTAAAGGCATCATGCAATTGATCGATATGGACCGGGCTGTGTCGCTTTACGCGCAGGTCGGTCCCGCCAAAGAAATCAGCGGCGGATCAGCGGCGAACACCATCGCGGGGATTGCCCACTTGGGCGGGCGGACGGCCTATGTTGGCAAAGTCAAAGACGACCAATTGGGTGCCATTTTTGCACATGATTTGCGCGCGCAGGGCGCCGTGTATGAAACGACCTTGGCCCCAAAAACTGAAGATGCCGAAACAGGCCGCTGCATTGTGATCGTCACGCCCGATGGTGAACGGTCAATGAACACCTATCTCGGGGTCACTGAATTCTTGTCGCCAGACGACATTGATGTTGCCCAAATGGCCGAAGCCGAATGGATTTATCTGGAAGGGTACCGTTTTGACGGACCAGATAGCCATGCGGCCTTTGCCAAGGCGATTGACGCCTGCAAAGGGGCAGGGGGCAAAGTATCGATCACCCTGTCCGACCCGTTCTGTATTGATCGTCACCGCGATGCGTTTCGTGCCATGATCAAGGATCATGTGGATCTGCTGTTCTGTAACCGCGCGGAAATGCTTTCCATGTATCAAACCGATGATTTTGATGCGGCCTTGGATAAAGCCGCGGCCGAGGTCGCAATTGTCGCCTGTACGGATAGCGAAAATGGTGTGCATGTCTTGGCGGATGGGCAGCGTTGGCAAGTGCCGGCTGTTCCCACGCAGATCGTTGATGCCACGGGCGCAGGCGATTTGTTTGCAGGTGCGTTCCTTTGGGGGCTGACAAACGGTTACGACCTAGAGACCTGCGGTAAGATGGGCAACGTCGCCGCGTCCGAAGTCATCAGCCACATCGGCGCGCGGCCCGAAGCAGACTTGAGCGCGCTGTTTTCTGATCACGGGCTAATCTAAAGCCGCCATACGAAACCGATTTAGGGCCGGGTGCAGCGATGCGTCCGGCTTTTTTTGTCAGTTTTCTTATTCCGAGTAAAAAACTCGGATTGACATTGTTGATTGAATTGCTCAGGTAAGACGTACCACTCACGCCAGCGCCACGCAGGCAAGCAAACTGATCTACCGACCCAGAGGAAATCTCACATGACCCGCAACTATCTTCTTTCAACGGCGCTTGGCCTGTGCATCGCGACCCCGGCATTGGCTGTAGAAAAGGCTGATGTGTTGAACACATATGCCGATATCGCAGCGGCAGGCTACGACGATTCACGCATCACGGCAGTTGCATTGCAAGCCGCTGTGGACGCTTTGATCGCTGATCCATCCGCAGAGGCGCTTCAGGCTGCAAAATCGGCTTGGCTTGCGGCACGTGTGCCTTACCAACAAACCGAAGTTTTCCGTTTCGGCAACGCGATTGTTGACGATTGGGAAGGCAAAGTGAACGCTTGGCCGCTCGACGAGGGCCTAATCGACTATGTTGACCTGTCCTATGGTGGCGCGACTGACGAAAACCACTTTGCGGCTTTGAACGTTGTCGCAAGCCCAGCATTCACATTGTCCGGTACAGACGTCGACGCGGCTGCGATCACGCCCGCGCTTTTGGCTGAGACCCTGCATGAAGCAGATGGCGTCGAATCAAACGTGGCAACTGGTTATCACGCGATTGAATTCCTGCTGTGGGGCCAAGATCTGAACGGCCACGCTGCTGGCGCGGGCAACCGTCCTTGGACAGACTACGCTGCTGGCGAAGACTGCACCAATGGCAACTGTGACCGTCGCGCGGAGTACCTGAAAGCGGCAACTGATTTGCTGGTGTCTGATCTAGAATGGATGACCGCACAATGGGTCGACGGCGGCGCTGCACGTGCAGAACTGACAGAGACAGACGCCACAGGTATCTCTGCGATCCTGACCGGCATGGGGTCGTTGTCTTACGGTGAAACAGCTGGCGAACGTATGCGTCTTGGCCTGATGCTGAACGACCCAGAAGAAGAGCATGATTGTTTCTCTGACAACACGCACAACAGCCATTACTACGATGGTTTGGGCATCCAAAACGTCTATTTGGGTGAATATATCCGCGTTGACGGCACATTGGTTTCTGGCCCATCACTGTCTGACTTGGTCGCAGAAACAGACGCTGCATTGGACACTGAAGTGCAAACAAAACTGTCTGCAACTATGTTGGGACTTGGCCGGATCAAATCGGCTGCCGAAGCTGGCTTTGCATACGACCAAATGCTGGAACGCGGCAACGCAGCCGGTGAAGAACTTGTTATGGGTGGCGTCAACGGTCTGATCGACCAAACACGGTCGTTTGAACGTGTGGTTGCTGCACTTGGCGTTGATCAAATCGAATTTGAAGGTTCTGACAGCCTCGATTCACCAGAAGCTGTTTTCGAATAGAAGCGCTGTTTAAATCAGATTAGTCTGGGGCGGTACTCTGCAAGGGGTGCCGCCCTATTTTTCGGAGCCAACATGCCAAAGACACCAAGCCCCTGTATCGATGTGTGTAAGTTCAAACGCGAAGGGCACTGTATTGGTTGTTCCATGACCAAATCACAAAAATCTATCTTTAAAGGGCTCAAAAAAGACAGCAGGCGGGCCGGGTTCGTGACGATGCTGATGACGCAGCAAGACGCCATGGGTAAGTATGACGGATGGCGGATTGCCTATGCAAAAAAGTGCAAGAAAAAAGGCGCAAAAGCGCCCTTTTAAATCAGATTTTTTGGTGATGGTTAGGCCAAGTGCGACCGCAGGAACCACGCGAATTTTTCATGCGTTTGGCCGCGCGCTATGCACAGATCTTCGGTCAACGTATCACCATGTGACGCTGCAAGTTCGCCACATCCGGCCAATGTTGCTGCCAGCGTTTCTTGGGCCTCAAGCATCATTTTGATCATTTCTTCTGCCGAAGCAGTGCCTTCGAATTCGGAAACCTTTGAGCGTTTGATCATGCCGGACAGCGTGCCTTCGGCATGTGCGTCGATGGCTTTGATCCGTTCAGCAAGATCGTCTTGGGCGACGAAGTGATCTTCGTACATTTTTTGGAACAGATCGTGCAGCGGGCCGAATGCCATACCTGTCACGTTCCAGTGAAAATTTTGCGCAAGCATCGTCGTGACAGCGGTTTCAGCAACAGTTTGGTTCAGTGCTTCTGCGATGGCTGCTTTGGCGTCCGTGCTCAGCGTGATAGCCGTTTGAGTCATGTCAGACCCTCCTGAAAATATGAGAATTGGTGCTGGCTGGCGAAAAGCTGGCTTGCTTACCACCTTATTTACACCACTAATCCTGAAAGCCAAGAGGTTTTTAGAATTATTCTAAACTTGAGAGAATTGCTCGGAAATGCCGCGGATCAGAAAGCCGATATTTCGTTGGTGTTCGCGGGGCACGCGCGACCGGATCAAAAACGCGAAGCTATCGCCATCACCGCGTTTGATCGCGCTGAGCGCTTGTACAAGCCATGCTTCATCAAACGAGATCTCAGTTGTTCCGGGCCGAAAGAACGTCGTTGCCCGCGAAGTGGCCTGACGCAAACCTTTGATCAACGCACGCGCATGCGCATCGCGCGCGGTTTCTGGCTGGGTGGATAGTAGCGCGCAGGCCTTAAACAAATCCATTTGAGCGGCAACCCGGCACTCCAACGCAATCACGCGCAACGTGTTCAGCACATCGCGCCAAGGCGCGGTCATATCGTGCTGGGGTGGCGTGTCTTGTGCCACAGGTCGTGCCATCATGTCGCAGCTTAACATCAGGTTTGCCATAAAAAGTGACTCGCGCATTTTGTATTCTGACTATAACTATCGGAAATATTCCGAGCAAGAAAGACACCCCGTGCGAAATCGTGCAAATATTCTAAGGCTGGCTCTCATTTGCTTGCCAATCGCGGTCTATGCAGACGTTCTAGATGAGCCGCATCTGAACATTGTGCCGCGCACTGCTGCAGAACAAGCGCGCATTGACGCAGTTACAACGCCGACCACTGATTTCACGGCACCGTCAGCGTTTGAGGAAAACCCAGGTGGGGCGGCAACCGTGCGTGCACGCAATGACGCAAATGCATTTTCGCAGCCATCGGGCAACATCAGTTTTGAGGACGAGCTTACCTTTAAAGTGGGCAACGGTTTTTTCCGCAAGCTTTGGGCCTCTTCGCCGTCGTCCACGCTGGCCTCTGACGGGCTAGGGCCGCTATACAATGCGCGGTCTTGCCAGCGCTGCCATATCAAAGATGGCCGTGGGCATGCGCCCGCGAATGCGGAAGATAGTGCTGTTTCGCTGTTTCTACGTGTCTCAATTCCCGGTGGGTTTGATGCAAAAACGGCGGATATTGAAGGCTATATCGCTACTTTGCCGGACCCGACCTATGGGCGCCAGTTGCAAGATTTTGCCGTGCAGGGGCACCCGGCAGAGTATCGGCTGGATGTGACTTATACTGAGCAACCGATCACATTGGCGGGCGGCGAAACCGTTTCCCTGCGCGCGCCGACCTATACGGCCGCAGACCTTGGCTATGGCCCCATGCATCCTGATGCGATGCTCAGCCCCCGCGTTGCGCCGCAGATGATCGGGCTGGGTCTGCTCGAGGCGATCCCAGCTGCGGATATTTTAGCAAACGCGGACCCTGATGATGCGGATGGTGACGGCATATCAGGGCGCGCAAACATCGTTTGGTCACTGGAGTTTGATCAACCTATGCTCGGGCGTTTCGGGCTAAAGGCAGGGACGCCAACGGTGCGTCATCAATCGGCAGCCGCTTTTTCGGGCGATATCGGGATTTCTTCGCCACTTTTCCCAAATGGTGCGGGCGAATGCACGCCTGCGCAGCAAGATTGCCTGACCGCGCCGCACGGCGATGGCGATGCCCGCGTTACCGAAGTTGACGCCACGGGGATGGATTTGATCACATTCTACAGCAGTAACCTTGGCGTCCCCGCGCGCCGGGATGTTGGTGATCCGCAGGTCTTGCGCGGCAAGGAACTATTCTATCAAACGGGCTGCATTTCCTGCCACATACCAAGTTTCGTAACCCACCGTCAGGAACCCGAAACCGCGCAAAGCTTTCAATTGATCTGGCCATATTCCGATATGTTGCTGCATGACATGGGCGAGGGGCTGGCTGATCATCGCCCCGAAGCCCGCGCAACCGGGACCGAATGGCGCACGCCGCCGCTTTGGGGGATCGGGTTGACTGAACAGGTCAGCGGCCACAGCAATTTCTTGCACGACGGCCGCGCGCGCAACCTGATGGAAGCGATCCTCTGGCATGGGGGGGAAGCACAGGCTATGCGTGATACGGTGATTGAAATGTCCAAGCACGACCGCGACGATCTGATCGCATTCCTGGAGAGCCTATGAAACGACTATTGTTAGCATTTTCGGTAACCTTGGTGGCGACCGGGGCACCTGCGCAATCACTGTCTGATTTGACCTCTGTGGCGCTCGATACGCATGTCTTGCCCGGATACGCGCGGCTTGCTGCGCAATCACAGGTCCTTGCAGATGTGGCGCAGGATGATTGCGATGCGGCGTCACCTGTGCTTACGGCAGCTTATGGTGACGCATTTGATGCCTGGATCGGGGTCAGCCACATGCGTTTTGGGCCGTCAGAGGTTGATGATCGCGCGTTTGCATTGGCGTTTTGGCCCGACAGTCGCGGGGTGACCCCGCGGTCATTGTTAGGCTTGATCAGTGACGAAGACCCGATTGGGTTGGATGCGGCTGCCTATGCAGATGTTTCAATTGCAGCGCGCGGGTTCTACGCGCTTGAGTTTCTACTCTATGATGATGCGGTCGCAACGGCGGGTAGTGACAGTTATCGCTGCGCGCTGATCCAGACGGTCACGGCGGATATTGCCATACTCACCCAAGCGATTGATGCGGAATGGCGTGATAGCTACGCCGATCTTTTACGCCACCCCTCTGACACGGGCATTTACAGGAGTGACGAAGAAGCCGCACAAGAGCTGTTTAAGGCGGTTTCAACGGGGCTTGAGTTTCTGGGTGACACGCGGCTTGGTCGCCCCTTAGGGACATTTGATCGCCCGCGTCCAACACGGGCCGAGGTTTGGCGATCCCAGCGATCCCAGCGCCATGTCACGCTTTCGCTTGCGGCGCTGCGTGAATTGGCGCTTGTTCTGTCCGCCGATGATGTACAGGTCCACACCGCGATGGAGAATGCGTTTGATCGGGCGCAAGACCGGATCGCGCGGATCGATGATCCCGCGTTCGCAGGGGTTTCTGACCCGTCCGGGCGATTTGTTATCGAAGTTCTTCAGCAAGAAATCTCGGCGATCCGCACGGTGGTGCGCAATGAGCTTGGGCCAAAACTGGGCGTTGTGGCGGGGTTTAATGCGTTGGATGGCGATTAAAATGACCAGCAGACGGCGATTTTTGGCGGGGCTTTTGGCGACAGGATTGGTGCCAAAACCAACTTGGGCGGATGCAGGATCGCCGCAGTACCTTTCGGCTGGGGCATTGCCGGATGGATCATATGTGTTGTGCGGTATTGGCGCGGCGAATGATGTCTTGTTTCAAATTCCCTTGCCCGCTCGTGGGCACGCCGCGGCGGCCCATCCCACACGGCCAGAGGCCGTCGCCTTTGCCCGCCGCCCCGGCACATTTGCGATTGTGATCGACTGTGTGACAGGCATGGAAAAATCCAACATGTCCGCCCCTGAGGGGCGTCATTTTTACGGGCACGGCGCGTTTTCGGCGGACGGCCATTGGCTATTCACGACGGAAAATGACTTTGAGGCTGGGCAAGGCCGGGTTGGTGTTTGGGATGTGCAGGCGGGCTACCGCCGGGTTGATGAATTCGCGAGCGGCGGTGTCGGCCCACATGAAATCAAACGAATGCCGGGCACGGATACTTTAGTCATCGCAAATGGCGGGATTGATACCCATCCTGATAGTGGGCGCACCAAGCTTAATATCGCGACGATGGCCCCGAATCTGACCTATATCCAAGACGGGCAGATCGTTGATAGCGTCGCGCTTTCCCATGACCTACACAAAAACTCGATCCGCCATATTGATATCGCGGATGGGCAGGTCGCCTTTGGGATGCAGTGGCAAGGCGATGGTGAGCAGAATGTATTGGCCGGGTTGCATCGGCAAGGTGAGGCGATCAACCTGCTGACGGCCCCAGACGCGCAAAGCCGTCAGTTGCGTGGCTACGTTGGTAGTATCGCGTTTTCGCGGGGGGGCAAGCATATCGCGGTGACTTCGCCAGTTGGCGGGGTCACGCAAGTGTATGACGTCGCGTCAAATGCGCTCAGCTATCAAATCATAGCGCCGGATGCGGGCGGGGTTGCCGCGCGCGGTACCGGGTTTATCATCACCAACGGGCAAGGCCAGTTGGGGCAGATTGATCAAGGCGCGCTGCACCTCGGGGCTGGCAGTTCGCTTGCTTGGGACAATCATATTGTGCCGGTCGGTGTATAATGTGCGATAAAGATCGGGTGGTGCGCTTGCTTTGATCCACATGCATGACTAGATCAATCGTTGCCGTGGACGCCCTTGTGTGGCATGAAATACAAAACAAACTGAACGAAAGAGTTTAGATCGTGACAGACTATACCTCCCGCCGCACAATGATGGTCGACACGCAGGTGCGCCCTTCTGATGTGACCAAGTTCCCGATCATTGATGCGATGTTGGCTGTGCCGCGCGAAAAATTCGTCCCGGACAGTATGCGCGAAGCGGCATATGTCGGTGAAAATCTGGACATCGGCGGCGGGCGTACCTTGCTTGAGGCACGCACATTCGGAAAAATGCTTGATGTGCTGGATATCCAACCACAGCATGTGGCCTTGGATTTGGCCTGCGGGCTGGGGTATTCCACCGCGATTTTGGCCCATATGTGCGACTTTGTTGTGGGCGTCGAAGATGATGAAACCCGCGCTGAAGAGGCGCAAACCTTGCTATCTGCCCAAGGGATCGACAATGCGGCTGTGATGTCTGGCGCATCGGCGGCTGGCTCCGAAAAATCCGGCCCTTACGATATTATCATCGTGCAAGGCGCGGTTGAAACTGTGCCTGATGCGGTGATCGCGCAACTACGTGAAGGCGGACGGATCGCGTGTATTTTCGCTGAGGGCAGCCTTGGTGTCGTGCGCGTTGGCTATAAGTTGGACGGCGTCATGAACTGGCGGTTTGCATTTAATGCGAGCGCGCCTGTTGTTGCGGGCTTTGAAAAAACGGCGGAATTCGCGCTTTAGCGCGTTTCATACATTCGGGCGCGATGCGCGACAAATAAAGTGAGTAAGAACCCATGAAGAAACGCAATCGGTTTGCTGCGCTCGCAGTTGTGGCTTCAATTGTTTTCGGATCCGTCGCCAGCGCAGAAACGCTATCGGCGGCGCTGACCGCTGCTTACAACAATTCGGGTCTGCTTGAACAAAACAGGGCGCTGTTGCGGGCCGCTGATGAAGATGTGGCACAGGCTGTTGCCGCAACAATGCCCGTGATCGCCTGGTCTCTTTCCGCGTCAAGCACGGCCAGCGGGTCCTTGACGGGCTCGGACCGCATAATCACCAATTCGGGACTGGCCGCAATCAGCGGCAGCTTGACCCTATATGATGGCGGATTGAACCGGCTCTCTATCGACGCCCAAAAAGAATTGGTGCTCAGCACGCGCCAGACATTACGGGGCATCGGGCAAGATGTGCTATTACGCGCTGTGCAGGCCTATATGGATGTGCGGCGCAACCAAGAATTTGTGCAGCTTCGTGAAAGCAACGTGCGTGTGATTACACAAGAATATCGCGCTGCCCAAGATCGGTTTGATGTCGGTGAAGTCACGCGCACGGACGTCGCATCTGCCGAGGCGCGGCTAGCCGCGGCACGCAGCCTGCTGGCTGCTGCACAGGGTGCCTTGGTACAGTCGATGGAAGAATACAACGCGGCAATCGGCCATATGCCGGGAAGTGCGCCTGCGGTATCCGCAGCCCCCGTATCGCAAACTGTCACACAGGCAAAAGAATTTGCGGTGCGTAATCATCCCAGCGTGCTTGAAGTGCAGCATTCGGTCGCCGCAGCAGAACTGAACATCCGTCGCGGCGAAGTTGCCGTAATGCCGACTGTTGACCTAGAAGGGTCGATCTACACGGATGAAGAAGGCACTAATGGCGGAACAATAGAGCTGAGCATCGGCGGTCCCATCTATTACGGTGGGCAAATTGCAAGCGTGATGCGCCAATTGATCGCGAATCGTGACGCTGCCCGCGCGGGTCTTTATGTCACAACGGCCGCCGTGGAGCAGCAGGTTGGCAACAGCTATGCATCGCTGCAGATCGCACAGGCTTCGCGGCTTTCGTCCGATCAGCAGATTAGCGCCGCGCGCGTCGCGTTTGAAGGTGTGCGCGAAGAGGCGACCTTGGGATCACGCACCACGCTTGAGGTGTTGAACGCCGAGCAAGAGCTTCTGGATGCGCAAGCCAGCCGGATTTCGAGTCAAGCAGATGAGGTGATTGCATCTTATGCGGTTTTGGCCGCAATGGGACTGTTGACCGCAGAGCATTTGCAGCTTCCGGTACAGCAATATGATCCGACCGAATATTACAATTTGGTTAAAGATTCTCCGGCTCTATTGTCCGAACAAGGTCGGTCACTAGACCGCGTGTTGCGCGCGATCGGCGAAGAATAAGCTAATAGTTGTTTAACGACTCGTAATCAGTTAACTTTTTAGGTGTAGATATGGAACGAGGGTTACGACATGTCCAACACGGCACGCACAGGAAATGTTGACGACGCATTGCTGAAGTCTGTGCGCAGTCTTGTGTCTGTTCGTACAGGCGAAGAACCTGCACCGAGCAGCGTCGTTGAGCGTTTGGTTCTGACGCCTGCGCTTCGCGTTGATACGGCCGAAGATGCGCCAGAAGCAGCGCCAGCCACGGTTACAACCGACATAGAAGATGAACCCACGTTTCGCCACGCAGACGAGGTTAGCAAGATCCTCGTACTGGAAACAGCCAAACGGACCGAGCGCGCCGGGCTAGAGGCGACGATTGCTGAACTTGAAGCAGCGGTCACTTCGCAAGCTGAAGACTGGGAAGCTGACGAAGGCGAAAACCTTGATGAAACCGAATGGGCGGCAGCGGCGTTTCAGTCGCGCCTTGTTGATTCGTCCACGCTGGCAGAATATTCGCCAATCATGCGCGAAGCACTGGGCCTTGAGCAAGATATCGCTGATACGGACAGCCCTGCTGTTGGGATCGATGAAGAGGCATTGCGTGGCTTGGTTGTTGAAATCGTACACCAAGAGTTAAGCGGCGAATTGGGTGAACGGATCACCCGCAACGTCCGCAAATTGGTGCGCCGTGAAATCAACCGTGTTTTGGTGAGCAAGGGGCTCGACTAGATCGGGCCCGCAAGATCAATCAACCGATCCAAATCCATATGTGTTTCAAGATGGCCTGCAAGCGCGTCGAGCGTGCGATCAAGGTCCTGCGTATAGTTGTGGTGTTCGATCGGCTTTCCCAGATCCGCTAAAAAGGCGGCGCGGAACTGATCGGCTGCAAATAAACCATGCATATAGCACCCTTTGATCTGGCCGTTTGGGGATGCGGCGCCTTCCGCGCGCCCCTCAAGCGATAGCCATGCGCGTGCGCTATCAGGGCCTTTGGTTTCACCGATGTGGATTTCATAGCCGTGGACGGTATCGCCGGTGGGCAGATAGATGGCCTGGGACAGCGCGAGCCGTTTGTGCTGTTTCATGACGGTCTTGACGCCAAGTAAGCCCAGCCCTTTGACCCGGCAAGGCGGGCCTTCGATGCCGTCTTCGTCAACGATGTCGGTGCCCAACATCTGATAGCCGCCGCAAATCCCTAAGACTTGTCCGCCGCGCCTAACGTGGGCTTGCAGATCGATGTCCCAGCCTTGCGCCCGAAAGTCTTCCAAGTCTGCGATCGTGGATTTAGAGCCGGGAATAATGACCAGATCGGCATCACCGGGCAGGGGGCGTCCAGGTTCGATAATTTCGACGCTGACGCCGGGCGTTGCCGAAAGCGGATCAAGATCATCAAAATTGGCAATTCGGTTCAAACGCGGCACCGCGATTTTGATCCCATCCCCTTTGCGGCTGGCGATATCCATGACGTCTTCGGCGGGCAGACGCCAAGCATCTGCAAACCATGGGATCACCCCGAGATCGGCCCAGCCCGTGCGGGCAGCGATTGTGGTCATGCCTTCGGCAAACAGGCTGGTGTCGCCACGGAATTTATTGACGGCAAATCCTTTGATCCGGGCGCGGTCGTCTTCGGGCAAAACCACATGGGTGCCAACCAATTGCGCAATGACCCCGCCGCGATCAATATCGCCCACCAAAACAACGGGAACGCCCGCCGCATCCGCAAACCCCATATTCGCGATGTCGCCTTTGCGTAGGTTCACCTCAGCGGGGCTGCCTGCGCCTTCGACAATGACCAGATCACGCCCCGCGCCGATGCGTGCAAAGCTTTGTAGCACTGCTGGCATGAGCTGGGCCTTTTGGCTGCCGTAATCGCGCGCCTTGAGCGTGGCAAAGCGCTTGCCCTGCACGATTACCTGTGCGCCGGTGTCGGTCTCAGGTTTCAGTAATACAGGGTTCATGTCCACCATCGGTTCCAACCCGCATGCAAGCGCCTGTAGCGCCTGCGCGCGCCCGATTTCACCACCATCAGCGGTGACGGCAGCATTGTTAGACATGTTTTGAGGTTTAAACGGCGCGACAGACAGCCCGCGTTTGACACAGGCGCGTGCGATGCCTGCAACCAGCATGGATTTGCCGACGTTAGACCCGGCCCCTTGGATCATGATTGCTTTGGTCATTGCGCCCCACTTTCACCGCGACAATAGGGTCAGAGAAATGCCGGGGAAAGCCACAAACGAAAACGCAGCCCCAAAGGGCCGCGTGTTCATAAAACGTTTACCTAGACAGGTGTATTGGCTAGGCAGCGCGTGCTTCCTGTTCGGCCGCGTTGCGGCGTTCGCTTTCTTCTCGGGACAGGGCAACAGAGGTGCGCACACCCTTGCCAACAAAGTCCATCAAGCCGCTGACAACGCGCTCGTTCGGGTCAATACCTGCGCAAGACAGGACTTCGCGCCCGTCGCGTGAACGTGCCCAGCGGGCGATTTGTTCGGGGCCGTTGCCATATTTCTTGTCATCGGCAATCGCATCATCAAGCGCAGCAAGCACAACAGCGGCGAATAATTTGCGTGCACGGTTACCTTGTTCGTTGTTGAAGGCGGTACCGTCGACGAAATCTCTCATCATGCTTCCTTTTTTTTGCTCTTGTAGTTCCCGAGTGAGGGGCAATATGCATGTTTGAACCCGATTCGGGGGTTCTCTTTTGGAATGGCAGCTATGCATTTTTTGCATAGCTTGGGGTGCCGTTCGCCTGATCTTGCCAGCTCACTGCCCACGATATATAGGCCTTGTTGAACACCAATCAACCTTTCTAATCGCGAAGTGAAGTCTTAGATGCCTAAAATTAACGGTAATGAAATCCGGCCCGGCAATGTTTTGGAACATGAAGGCGGTCTTTGGGCAGCTGTAAAAATCGATCACGTGAAGCCGGGTAAGGGCGGCGCTTTTGCACAGGTGGAACTGAAAAACCTGCGCGACGGCCGTAAGTTGAATGAGCGCTTCCGCTCTGCCGATAAGGTTGAGCGCGTCACGCTTGAACAGAAAGACCAACAATTCTTGTTCGAAGCTGATGAGATGCTGACGTTTATGGACACGCAAACCTATGACCAGATTGCATTGCCTGCGGATATTCTTGGGGACCGTCGTCCGTTTTTGCAGGATGGCATGACCGTCAAAATCGAATATTACGGTGAAGAAGCATTGAACGTGACCTTGCCGCAAAAGGTCGTCTGCAAGATTGCCGAAACAGAACCGGTGGTTAAAGGGCAAACCGCTGCCAACAGCTTTAAGCCTGCGACATTGGACAATGGTGTGCGCGTGATGATCCCGCCATTTGTTGGCCAAGACGAAAGCATCGTCGTCAACACCGAGATTTTCGAATACGTTGAGCGTGCTTAAAACGCTAGGCGAGCGACAGATCAAAGGCCGCCAATTTGGCGGTCTTTTTTGTTTTCGCGATGAAGAATTCCCATTTTTGGGCACGCATTAGCAGAAAGGGCTGTCGTGGAAAAAGATACGGTTCTCCGCGAAACGACATTTTGTTTGCAACCCTTGGCCAAAGCGTTTGACCAATGCTTTGCGCAAAGCGGGTTGGTATCCGCCGGTTTTGGGTTTCAGCAAGGCGACGATGCCCCGCAAATTTATGTGGGCGGCACCCATAGCACGGCTGACGCGACCCCCGTGTCTGTTGACGCCGCCTGGCACATCGGGTCGATTACAAAGACATTTACTGCGGCGCTGGCGTTCATGCTGGCCCAAGATGGGTTGATCGACCTTGATGCGCCGGTGATAGCGTACCTGTCCGATGACGCGGCGGACATGGATCCGAGTTGGCGAGAGATCACACTGACCCAAGTTCTGTCGCATAAGGCGGGTCTACGCCCGAACCCGGACCGGGCAAGCATGCGGGCGCTTTATAACGAGGCGCTTAATCATTACCAATTTTTGTCGGCGTGTTGGCGCGCCCCATTGCCCCCAAAGCCCGGCACATTTCGATACTCGAATATTGGGTATATCTTCGCGGCCCATGTGCTGGAAGCAGTGTCTGGACAATCATGGGAAGACCTGCTGCGTAATCGTATCGTTGCGCCCCTTGGTCTGGCGTCAGTTGGGATTGGACCACCCTCTGATCTTTGTGGACACCGATCCTTTCTGGGGCTTTTTAGACGCCCCGTCGCGCCTGATGCACGCATGGCAGACAACCCTCCGCTTTTCTCGCCCGCCGGGCGTATGCATCTGTCGATTCCTGATATGTTGATCTGGGGGCGGTTCTTGCTGACAGCACAGCGTGGCGAAACCGATTTGCTCGAGGCTACTAGCGTTCAGCGCATGATGGATACCGGCGACGGTGACTATGGGGCGGGGCTAATGCGGTTTCAAATCCCAGGGACCGATTATGTCGCTTGGGGGCATGATGGATCTAACCGTCTGTGGTACGGGCTTTTGGCGCTTGTGCCTGAGAAAGATGCGGTCGCGTTTGTGATTAGCGGCGAGGGCCGCATCAACAAAGTTGCCAAGCTTGGGGTAGCCCTATTGGATACGGCGCTTGCGGTTAAGGCGTAATCTTGGCTGTCGCGGCTGTCAAAGGACCAATGGCGCGGTCAAAGCGTAGATAAGCCAGGGCGTAACCCCCAGACTGTGTGAAAAGCGTTCCAACGGTTTTGCCATCGGCATTTACGATCTCTGTCCCTATGGGGGCGGCACCATCAATGCGAACCTGTGCCAGCCCTTTGCGCAGCGTGGTCTTATGCTTCATCCGGGCGATGATCTCTTGGCCGACATAGCAGCCTTTTTTGAAATCAACGCCATTGAGCTGCTCAAATCTGGCCTCGAGAATATACGTCTCTGGTGTCAGTTCGATCCCGGTTTCCGGGATTACATGGGCGACACGCAAGCTGTCCCAATCGGTGGCATCGCTGACGTCCGTCTCACTATAGGTGCGCCAGCCCAAGTCGGGATGCCGGGGGTCTTGCAATGCGTTTTCAGGGGCGGGGCCAGTCCCGCGAGATACGATCAATGTGGTTTCTTCAATCGTTACGGCCGCGCGCAAGCGGTACATCATCAGGCGTTGCGCGAGCGTCGGCGCGTGGCTTTTCGCGACATCGATCAGCAGCCGATCTTCTTGTCCGATCACAAAGAAATCCGCGATGTATTTCCCCTGCGGGGTCAAAAGCGCGGCGTAGATGATGCCGCCGGTGGCTTTTTCCACGTCATTGGTGATCAGCCCTTGCAAGAATGACACGCGATCAGCCCCGCCGATGGATAATATAGTGCGGTCAGTCATGATCTTCGCTTTTCTCTTGAGAGAATTGTAAGTGGTACAGGTCTGCGTAGATGCCGCCGCGCGCGATCAGCTCGTCATGGGTGCCTTGATCAACAGCACGACCATGATCCATCACCACGATAGAATCCGCGTTACGCACGGTTGATAGGCGGTGGGCAATCACCAGTGTTGTGCGCCCGGTGGAAAGCTGTTCAAGCGCTGATTGGACAATGGCCTCTGATTTGGTGTCCAGCGCACTTGTTGCTTCGTCGAGCAGCAAAATCGGCGTGTCGCGCAATAGCGCGCGCGCAATAGCGACACGTTGCCGTTGACCGCCCGACAGGTTCGATCCGCGCGGACCTGCGGGGCTGTCCAACCCATTTGGCAGCATGGGCAAGAAGTCACTGATATGCGCCGCATCAAGAACCGCTTTTAGGTGCTCGTCCGACACGTCTTCGCGGCCCAACAGAATGTTATCGCGCAAGGTTTCATCAAAAAGTGCCGCGTCTTGGGCGACAACCGAGAATTGCCCGCGTAGATCCGCGAGATCAAAATCTTTGATCTCAGTTCCGGCGATGGTGACACTGCCCGATGTGGGTTCAACAAGCCGGGTCAACACGTTAAAGATTGTGCTTTTTCCCGCGCCGGATGCCCCGACAAGCGCGGTGGTTTTTCCTGCCTTGGCGACGAAACCCGTTCCGCGCAGCACTGGCAACTCGCCGTAGTGCATATTCACGTCATCAAGCACAATTTCAGGGCAGCCCGAAGTGATAGTTGCGGGGGCCATTGGCGATACAATCGATGGTTTGAGGTTCAACACCTGCTGAAGCCGCTCCACGCTGGCGGCGGCCATTTGCCATTGACCGCTCATTGCGCCAAGGCGGCGCAGCGGGTCAAATGCGAGCGACATTGACGTAAAGAATGCCATAAACTCACCATTGGTCTTTTCGCCCGCCATGATCTCGGTGCCGCCATATAGCATCACGCCCATAAACCCGATCCCGGTCATCACATCGATAAGCGCAGGAACGGTGGCTTGCCCTGCAGCAGTGCGGACGTTGGCTTTGATGGCCTCTTTGATCAAGCGACTGTAGCGATTGCCTTGATATTCTTCGAGCGCGTTCAGCTTGATCGGGTTGATACCGTGGAATACTTCGTCCAAACGGGTCGAAATCCTTCCAGCGATTTCACGCGCGTGGCGCGCGCGTTGGCGGATATAAGATTGCACCATCAGCGAGGGCATCACCAGTATCGGTATGCCGACGACGGCGATCAACGTCCATCGCCAGTCGAGCCACATCGCAAAGCCAAACAAGCCAATAAGTGACACCAAGTCGCGACCAAGAGCGGTGATAATCCCGCTCCAGATAGAATTGATCGAGCTAACATCGCCTTGGACCCGCTCAATGAGTTGGCCCGGGGGGTGAACCGCGTAAAATGCGCTGTCAAGCGTCATCATATGGCGCAGCAGATGTTTACGCATACTCGCCGCGGTCAGTTGCACGATAAGCGCCATTAACAATTTCTGTGCACTGGACGTAATTGCGCGGACAATAAAGATGCCCAACACCCCAAATGCGACAAAGTACAGGGCGGTTACATCGCCCGCAGTGAACACATCATCAAACATTGGCAGGATCATCCGCGGAATCACCGCGAGCATGGAACCTTCGATCACCATGAAAAAAATCGCAGCCACCAAAAGCCATTTGTGAGGGCGTAGATAATCCTTCCACAGCCACCAGAACAATGTGAGTGTGGATTGCGATTTGCTAGGGTCTACCGGGGGGAGAGGCGCGGCCATCGCGTGTCCTTTAGATCATGTTCATGCACGTCTAATCTTAAATAGGGGGGCGGGGCAAGTTCGCTAGACTTGACGCGGCCTAACTTGGGCGTACTGTCAGCCGGTAACCACTATCGAAAGCACTCCCATGTCTCTGTCTTACGGTCGCCAATATCTGGCGATTCCCGGTCCCTCGGTGATTCCTGATTCTGTTTTGCAAGCGATGCACCGCGCGTCGCCCAATATCTATGAAGGCGAATTGCACGATCTGACGGCTAGCTTGATCCCCGATCTGAAATATGTTGCGATGACCGACCACAATGTCGCGATATACATCGGCAACGGGCACGCCGCCTGGGAGGCCGCTCTGGCCAATGTCGTGGCCCCCGGCGATACCGTGCTTGTTCTTGCAACCGGTCGCTTTGGGATCGGTTGGGGGGAAATGGCCGCAGGCGTTGGCGCGCAGGTCGAGATCATGGATTTTGGTGCGCAAGCGGCCATCGATTTGGCCCGCGTCGAAGAGGTCCTTGCCGCCGATACCGCTGGCCGGATCAAAGCAGTCATGGTCGTTCATGTTGATACGTCAACAAGCATCAAAAATGATATCGCTGGGCTGCGGGCGGTGATGGACCACGCTGGGCATTCTGCGCTTTTGATGGCCGATTTTATCGCGTCGTTAGGATGCGACCGGTTTGAAATGGATGCTTGGGGTGTCGATGTCATGGTGTCGGCCTGCCAAAAAGGGCTGATGACGCCTGCCGGGATCAGCTTTGTGTTTTTTAACGACAAGGCAGAAGCGGCACAAAGCGCCACGGTATCCCGCTATTGGGATTGGCGCCCGCGCATCAAACCAGAGGTCTACTATCAGTATTTTGCAGGCACCGCGCCAACGCACCACCTGTACGGGTTGCGCGCAGCACTTGACCTGATCAAGGCCGAAGGGCGCGAGGCCGTCTTTGCGCGGCACGCTAAAATCGCGCAAGCCGTATGGGCCGCGATTGACGTCTGGGGTGTTGATGGGCCGATGGCGCTGAACGTGGCCGATCCTGCGCAGCGGTCCCATGCCGTAACATCGGTTGCAATGGGATCATCCGCGGCAAAGGACCTGCGCCGCTGGACCGAAGAGAAATGCGGGCTGACGCTTGGCATCGGCTTGGGGCGTGACCCCGAAGAAGATTACTTCCGTATCGGCCACATGGGGCACCTAAGCGGGCATATGATCATGGGCGCGCTGGGCACGATTGATGCAGGGCTTAAAGCACTCAACATTCCACACGGGCGCGGCGCACTTGATGCGGCGTCAGAGGTGATTGCGACCGCTTAAGTGAGGTACAGCTTCATTTTGCTATTTTGAGTTGAACTGGGTACGCTTCATTTGTGACGTGCTTGTTCAGCGAGGGGTAGTGAGTTGGAAGTTTTACTAGCAATCGGATTGTGCGCGGCGTTCTTTTGGATATTGGCGGGTCGCAAAGATAAACATGGCCCGCCACCCAGTTCGCGCAGGGTGCCGCCCAAAGTGCGGCCCGTAAAAAATAGCGCCCCATTTCAGGCGAAAACGGCGCATAAAGTATCACCCGGATATACTTTACGTGGGAAGGCTTATGTTGTTGATGGCGACACTGTGGTCATTCAGAAAAAGCAAATACGCCTCTACGGAATTGATGCACCTGAAATGAACCACCCTTATGGCAAAAAAGCCAAATGGGCGTTAGTTAATATGTGCAAGGGACACGTTATTCGCGCGGATATAAGTGAAACCGATGCCTATGGGCGCAACGTTGCGCGCTGCTATCTCGAAGATGGCCGCGATCTATCTGAAGAAATGGTCAAACAAGGGCTGGCGATTGACTGGCCAAAATTTTCGGGTGGTCGTTACGCGTCCCATGAGGTCTCTGATGTGCGTAAAAAACTATGGCTTGCTGACGCGCGTCAAAAAGGGAGAATGCATGTCTGGAAAGAGTATGAAGCGCGGCAAAAGAACCGCGCTGAATCATAAGACTAGCACCGCGCCACCTCCAATGCCTTTGGTAGGGCATCTGCAAACGCATCCATCTCCGCAGATGTGCCGCAGCTGACCCTGATGCAGCGGTCTTGTGGGGCGACGAAGGGCATGCGCACGAAAATGCCTTCGGCGATCAGGGCCGCCAGCAGGCGCCGGGCGAAATCGCCGTCTTGTCCGCAATCAACGGCGACAAAGTTAGTGGCCGACGGCAGGCTTGCCAGCCCGTTGTCACTTGCGATTTGCGTGATGCGGGCGCGTGATCGCGCGATTTCAGTCGTGACATTTGCAAGCCAGTCCTGATCTTCCAACGCGGCCAATGCCCCCGCCTGCGATATCCGCCCCATGCCAAAATGATTGCGCACTTTGTTAAAGGCGTCAATCACCTCTGTCGCGCCAATGGCGTAGCCTACGCGTGCGCCCGCCATCCCATGTGCCTTGGAAAAGGTCCGCATGCGGATCAGGTTTGGATTGTCGATCTGCATTGTGGGTGCGGTGCCTGCGGGCGCCATCTCGATATAGGCTTCGTCCAAGACCAGCAGCGCCCCGTCGGGCGTATTTGCGATCATCTGGTCGATCACATTCGCGCTGTGCCATGTGCCCAGCGGGTTATCGGGATTGGCGATATAGATCAGCTTGGCGTCGACCTTGCGGGCCTTTGCGATCAGGGATGCAGGGTCTTCATGGTCGTTGACATAGGGCACTTTGTGCAGGACCCCGCCAAAACCCGCGACGTGGTAGTTGAAGGTCGGGTAGGCCCCGTCGGAGGTGACAACCGGGTCGTCTTGCCCCACGTATAGCCGTACGAGAACGCCCAAGAGCGTATCAATCCCTTCGCCAACCATAATGTTTTCGGGTGCCACGCCGTGATGCGCGGCCAAGGCTGCGCGTAAGTCATGGCTTTCTGGGTCGGCGTACATCCAGACCTCTGACGCGGCTTTTTGCATCGCGGCAATCGCGCGCGGAGAGGGGCCGAATGTGTTTTCATTCGCACCAAGACGGGCGATGAACGGCTTACCGTTCGCGCGCTCTGCGGCCTCGGGGCCGACGAAAGGAACAGAGGCGGGCAACGATTGGGCGAGGCGGGTCAGTGCAGGTTTTGTCATGGGCGCTAGATAAGCCGGGGCTTGAAACCAATGCAATCGTGATTATCTGAGAATCATTCGCAACAAGAGGGTATAGGATGAAGTTATCACGCCGCGGGTTCCTCGCAAGCACAGGCGCAGCCGTCGCCATGCGCGCCGCCCCGCAGATCGCCAGCAAGACTGGTGGCCGCAGGGTATTGACGTTGGTCTACGATAAAGGGCTAGGCATGATGCGGGCGGTTGAGCGGGTGGTGCGCTAGGTACAGCTGTATTCCAGATACTTTTGAACCTATTGAACGAAGATACAGAATTAGCTGTCGATCCACAGCGGAACAATGATCTCGAAGCAGCGCGCTGAAGTGACGGGTAATTTGTAAGTAAAAAACAACCTAGTCTCACCGTTGCCCGTGTTGTCATGCTCGGATGCGACAACCAAGTCATCTGAATCGTAAAGCTGACAAATAACCATTTCTCCAAACTGGGTGTCGGGAATGACTATTTCGTAAGGATGTACCAATATCTTTGGATGTGATCTGAGTTCCACGTCATGAATTTCTTCATAGACGATCCCATCAGAGGATGGATCGTCAAAACCTCCTCGGTATTGAGCCAGTGCTGCGCCACTCGAAGCTGAAAAAAGTACTAACACCACAGTTGACAGGAGGGTTCGAGAATTCATTTCTACACCGGTCGATTTGAAAGTGCTCGCCACATTTCGGCGAGCACTTTTAGTTTCACCCAATCTCTTTCAACCGCGCGATTGCCGCCTTGATCTGCGCTTCTTCGCCTTCGCGTAAGGCTAGGTTCTCTTTCGCTTCGGCGACAACCTCATCCGGGGCGGAGGCCACGAATTTGGGGTTGTTGAGCCGTCCGCGCAGACCGCCCAATTCTTTGGCCAGCTTTTGCAGTGTTTTTTCAAGCCGTGCGATTTCTTCGGGCACGTCGATCAGATCGGCAAGCGGTAGACCGAATGTGCCGCCGTCCATTGGGATCGTGACGCAGCCCTTTGGGAAGGCGTCGACAGCTGTAAGGCTTTCGATCCGCGCAAGCCGTTGGATCAGCACATGGTTGTTGTCCCAAGCGGATTGGCCTTTTGCGTCAAGCCCTGTGACCACCAGCGGCACCTTGGCGCCTGCGGGCACGTGGCTTTGCGCGCGGGCAGAGCGGGTGTTGTCGATCAGGTCGATCACCCAGTTCATTTCGCGGTCTGCGTCAGCGTCAACCAGTTCCGCTGCCGTGTAGGTCGGCCAATCGGCGTGCACCAGCATTTTGGCGCGGCTGTCCGCAAGGCCCCACAGCTCTTCGGTGATGAACGGCATGATCGGGTGCAACAGGATCAGGCATTGGTCCAGAACCCAGCGCAAGGTTTGCTCTGTCTCTGCTTTGGCGGCGGCGTCTTCGCCTTGCAGGATCGGTTTTGAGAATTCCAGATACCAGTCGCAGACCTTGCCCCATGTGAACGCATACAGCGCGTTGGCGGCGTCGTTGAAACGGTAGGATTCCAGCGCTGCATCGACCTCTTCACGGACTTTACCGGTTTCGCCGATGATCCATTTGTTCAGCGTTTGCGTGGCTACGGGGACTGCCGGATCACCCGGATAAGCGATTTCATAGTGATCGGCAAAGCTGAACGCGTTCCAAAGCTTGGTGCCGAAATTCCGATACCCTTTGATCCGGTCCTCGGAAATTTTCAACACGCCACCAAGTGCCGCCATCTGCGCGTTTGAGAACCGCAGCGCATCCGCGCCGTATTCGTTGATCATGTCCAGCGGGTCGATGACGTTGCCCTTGGTCTTGGACATTTTTTCGCCCTTCGCGTCGCGCACAAGCTGGTGCAGATAGACGGTGTGGAACGGGTCGTCTTTCAAAACGGCTTGCGACATCATCATCATGCGCGCGACCCAGAAGAACAGGATGTCTTGGCCGGTGATCAACACGTCACCGGGGAAATATTTCATCGCGTCGTTATCTTCGGGCCAGCCGAGCGTACCAAATGGCCAGAGGCCGGAGGAGAACCATGTGTCGAGGACATCCGGGTCGCGGTACAATGGGTAGACGATCTTGTCGTTCTCCAAGCCTGCGATCATCTCTTCCCTTGCCGCAGTGGCGTCTTCAACGAAGATAATTTGTCCCGCATTAAATGGATGCCAAGCATCATCAAGCACCGACTGCGCCTTCGCCTTAGCTTCGGTCTCGTTGCTTGCGCAAAAGTTGATAGGATCGGCGACGCCCAAGAGTTCTTTGAGTTTCGCTATGGCCTCTTCTGTTCCCTCGAATGTGTTTCCCCCAATAGCCGATTCAATCTGTGACAGGTCCGGCCCATACCAAACCGGGATTTGGTGTCCCCACCAGAGTTGGCGCGAGATGCACCAAGGTTCGATGTTTTCCAGCCAGTGATAAAAGACCTTTTCGCCTGATTCAGGCATGATTTTGGTGCGGCCTTCTTTCACGGAATCCAGTGCAGGGCCGACGATTTTATCGGTGTCGACGAACCATTGGTCCGTGAGCGCAGGCTCGATTACGACTTTTGACCGGTCGCCGAAGGGCTGCATGATTTTCTTGGCTTCGACGAATGGTACGGTCTCGGTCACTTCGACCTTATTGCCGTCTTCGTCTTTTTCAGTGCGGGTCACATCGTGCATGACGGCGTTGCCTTCAGACGTGATGTCTTCAACGACCTTTTCGCGCGCATCAAAACGGTCCAACCCGCGGTATTCCTCGGGGACCATATTCATCGCGGCGATCATCGCCTCGTCGAATTTTTGTTCGCCGTTGGCGATGGCTTGGGCGGTTGCGGCTTCTTCCACATAGGGCGCGCCGTCTGCGCGCATCGCGCCTTTCGTATCCATCAAGGAATACATCGGAATGCCGCCGCGCTTGGCGACTTCGTAGTCGTTGAAATCATGCGCGCCGGTGATTTTCACCGCACCCGATCCGAAATTCATATCAGGGTAAGGGTCGGTGATGATCGGGATCAGGCGGCGCTGTTCCTTGGGGCCGACAGGAATTTCGCACAGTTTGCCAACAATCGGGGCATAGCGTTCGTCGTCTTTATGCACCGCAACCGCGCCGTCACCCAACATGGTTTCAGGCCGGGTTGTGGCGATAGAGATATAATCGCGGGTCTCGCGCAGGGTGACGTTGCCGTCTTCGTCTTTTTCGACGTACTCGTATGTTTCGCCACCCGCGAGCGGGTATTTGAAGTGCCACATGTGGCCGTCGACTTCGATGTTTTCGACCTCAAGATCGGAAATCGCGGTTTCAAAATGCGGGTCCCAGTTGACCAGACGTTTGCCGCGGTAGATTTTGCCTTGGTTATAAAGTTCGACAAACACCTTGAGCACAGCATCATGGAAGTTGCCGGGTTTTTCAGACGCGGGGGCGCTGGACGCGCCGGACATGGTGAACGCGGACCGCGTCCAATCCATACTGTCACCCAGACGCCGCGCCTGCTGTTCGATCATGCCGCCTTTTTCGCCTTTCCATTCCCAGACCTTTTCAAGGAATTTTTCGCGGCCAAGTTCCGTGCGTTTAGGCTGGCCAGTTGAAGCCAGTTCTTTTTCAACCATCAACTGCGTGGCGATGCCTGCGTGGTCCAGCCCCGGCTGCCAAAGCGTGTCATACCCTTGCATCCGTTTCCAGCGCGTCAGCATGTCCATGATGGTGTGGTTGAACGCATGGCCGACGTGCAAATGGCCTGTGACATTGGGTGGCGGCAACATGATCGCGAATGTTTCATCGCGGCTGGCGTTTGCGCCCGCTTTGAACGCGCCCGCGTTTTCCCACATCTCATAGATGCGTGCTTCGGCAGTTTTTGCGTCGAATGTCTTGTCCATGGCCATTGTCACGTTCCCAATATTCTTTGTGACCGAATACCTAATGGCTGGGCCAAGGGAAAGGGGCTATAGCTGGTTATAGATACTGACGGCCAATTGGTTCAGCGCATCGCGGTCGACATCACCGACAATGGCATAGCTCAAGTTTGCGTCTTCCCAGTAGAAACTGCCCGTGTCGCCAGTCTGGTTGTAGTTAAACGATGCTAACTGCCCGGTGGCCCCCTGCACGGCGAACAGGGTGATGCGCTTGCCGGATGCATCTTCATACATGAACTGCGCGGCGGGACCTTCTGTGGCCGACACTAAACGTCCGCCGACTAGCGTAAAGCCGTTTGAGGTCAGGTCTGGGGCCTGCAACGGTTCGCCGACCCGGTTGGACAGCCAGCGGATCAGGGTTTCCTCGTCAGAGGCCGCGACCTCAACCGGACGGTGCGGATCGATGCTGTAAATGGCGTGGGCTTGCACGGCTTCTTGGACAAGGTTGGCCATCAAGACGGGGTCGGTTTGGTTGCCGCGTGCGATCCAGCCTCCGGTCACGCCTACGGCCAACATTGCAACGGACGCGGCGATGGCGGACCATGACAGCCCGGTCGGTGCATTGATGTTGGCCGGTTCCGCAGGGAATACTGGCATCACGGGTGGAATATCGCGCGCGGGATAAAGCGCATTGATCGCATCGTTTTGTTGTTCCCACGCGGTTACATCGTCCAGCGCGTCGGGGTTTTCGTTCAAATAGGCCTCGACCAAGGCCATATCCGCATCATCCAACTGCCCGTCCACAAAGGCGTGCAGCATGTCGGCTGTGATTTTATCGTTCAACGCGCTCATGATACTGGGCTTTCAACTGGTTGCATTGCCGCCTTGAGTGCGGCGCGTGCACGCCCCAAACGTGACATAAGCGTCCCGATGGGAATATCCAATGTTGCGGCCGCTTCTTTGTAGCTGAGCCCACCAACGACGACGCTTAACAGGGCTTCGCGCTGATCTTCGGGCAAGGTTGCCATGGCGCGTGCGGTTTCCGCGAGCGCCAGTTGGTCTGCCAACGTATCGATGGCAGGCACTGTTTGCGCGATATCATCTAGCGGGGCGGTTACATGGCGGCGGGCCGGTGCACGCAGTTGTGTGCGATACGTGTTGAGCAGTACTTTCATCGCCCAAGATTTGACTGTGCCTGTAGGTTCCCACATCGCGCGTTTGCGCCATGCCCGTTCAACCGCATCCTGCAATAGATCATCCGCTGCGTCACGGTTACGCGTTAATGCAAAAGCATAGCGCCATAGATCGGGCAGGCAGTCCGAGATTTGCTGCTGGAAGTTGCTCATATGTGCGAGGGGTATCCGTGCCCGATTGCTTTCCCGGCCGACCGTAGCGGCCGGGACGCAACGCGTAAAGATGCAACTCGTAAAGACGTTTGTGTTTAAGGGCGCGCAAGATGCCAATTACCGCCGACGCCGTCGCCCGTTATGTCACCCGGAGCGCGGTCATTCACCCAAAGGTACAACGGTTGGCCGTCATAGGCCCACTGCATGCTACCATCATCACGGGTGATCACAGTAAACGCGTCTGATGCTGTCGCATCCGCTGCTGCAGCCAGTGGCGGCCAGTTGACGGCACACCCGCCGTTACATGCGGATGTCGTGGTCGTGTCTGGGTCAAATGTATACAGGCTCATGCCGTCTGCATTTGTAAGAATGCCGTTTGTGTCGATAGCTGGCGCACTTGCATGGCCCGCTGCATACGCGTCATCACATGCGGCAAGACCTACGATTGTTGTCAAAGCAAGAATAGAAAGTTTCATAAAAATACTCCGGTTTTGTTTGGTGTCGCTGCCGGCCTATCCGGTCAGTTACTATACCAATGGTTGGGGGCCGGGTTTTAATCCCGAGATTTGAATTTTTTTTCACACAAACCTGTCTATGGACATCGCACGATGCGTGTTTAGGGTAGTGCGCAGAACGCCAAAATCGGGATCAAGCGGATGGAAAAATTCGGCAAAAGCCAATCGGTAACGCGGGTCGAAGATGTGCGGTTCGTGACCGGACATGGCCGCTATATTGATGATATCGCGCCGCAGAACGCGCTTTACGCATATTTTTTGCGGTCATCCGTTGCACATGGTGTGATTGCCGCGCTTGATCTTGACGACGCGCGGGATATGCCCGGTGTGCAGCTGATTGTCACCGTGGATGACCTGATCGCGGCAGGCGTCAAAATTGGTCTTGGAGCAGCAGTTGCCAAAAATCGCGATGGCACGCGCGGCGCAAAACCTGTGCGACCGATACTCGCGCAAGGGCGCGTGCGCCACGTCGGCGAGGCGATTACCATGATTGTCGCGGATAGTCTGATCGAAGCTAAAGACGCTGCCGAGGCCGTCGGCCTTGAGATTGATGATCTACCCGTACATGTGGATTTAGACGTTGGTGGCGATGCGATCCATGCTGAGGCCCCCAATAACCAAGCATTCGATTTTGGGCTAGGCGATGAAGACGCGACCAAAGCGGCGATTGCCGCTGCCGCGCATGTGGTCACGGCGGATGTTGCCGATAACCGCATCATCGTGAACGCAATGGAGCCGCGCGGATGTTTCGCGGAAATCACAGATGGCCGTTTGCATCTGGCCTTTGGTGGGCAAGGGGTGTGGGGGCTCAAAAATGATCTGGCGATGCACTTTGGGATGGATAAAGCTGATATTCGTGTGACGAACCCTGACGTCGGTGGCGGCTTCGGGATGAAAGGCATGCGCTATCCCGAATATTTCGCGGTCGCCCATGCTGCGCGTGTGTTGGACCGACCCGTGCGTTGGATGTCCGAGCGGACAGAGGCGATGTTATCCGATAATGCGGGCCGTGATTTGACCACAAAGGCGACACTGGCCTTTGATGAAAACCACCGCATCGTGGCCTATCATCTTGATACGATCGCGAATATGGGTGCCTATAATTCGGGCTACGCGCAGCCGATCCAGACCGAATTGTTTTCCAAGGTCATGATGGGCACCTACGATGTGCAAACAGCCTATATGGGCTGCGTCGGCGTGTTCACGAACACGACGCCTGTGGATGCATATCGTGGTGCGGGGCGCCCCGAAGCAATCTTTGTGCTAGAACGCGTGATGGACGAAGCCGCGCGTCAAATGGGCGTTGACCCATGGGCCCTGCGCGAAAAGAATTTCATTCAGCCTGACCAGTTCCCATACACATCGGTCACCGGCGTGACCTATGACGTGGGTGATTTCGCAAAGGTGCTGCACCGGGCCGCGTTTGAGTCTGATCGCGACGGGTTCGCCACCCGTAAAGCCGCAAGCGCGGCCAAGGGGCTGCTGCGTGGGCAGGGGCTTTGTTACTATATCGAAAGCATTTTGGGCGACACCGAAGAAACCACAAAGGTCGCATTCACAGATGATGGCGCGCTTATATTCGTGGGCACCCAATCCAATGGGCAAGGACATGAAACCGTCTATGCACAATTTCTTGCAGATCAAACGGGGATCCCTGCGGATCAGATTACCGTCGTGCAAGGCGATAGCGACCAAATCGCCAAAGGTGGCGGCACAGGTGGGTCACGTTCGGTGACGGTGCAAAACACCGCGACTTTGGCAACGGTTGGGGTGATCATCGACGCGTTCCGCGCGTTTCTTGCGACCGACCAAGGCGTTGACGCCGCTGTCATCAGCTTTGATGATGAAAGGTTCCGGGTCGCGGGATCAAACCTGACACCAACGATGCTTGAAGTCGCCGAAATGGCCCGTGATGCGGGGCGCGAGGATTTGTTGACGCATACGGCGACAATTGATCTCGAAAACCGGAGCTTTCCAAATGGGGCCCATATTGCAGAGGTCGAGATTGACCCTGAAACTGGCGTTGTCGCCGTTGATCGCTACTCAGTGGTCGATGATTTCGGGAATTTGATCAACCCGATGCTGGCAGAAGGCCAAGTACACGGCGGTGTGGCCCAGGGGATCGGGCAGGCGCTGACAGAACGGGTGGTGTTTGACGAATCCGGGCAGTTGTTGACCGCAACATTCATGGATTACGGGATGCCGCGCGCGGATGACATTCCGATGATCCGTTTTGCGACCGAAAGCACGCCTTCACTGAACAACCCGATGGGGATGAAAGGCTGTGGCGAAGCAGGCACCGTAGGGGCGCTGGCGGCCGTGGCGAATGCGGTTGTGGATGCGCTCTGGGATGTGGGTGTGCGGCAGGTTGATATGCCGTTCACGCCGCACCGGGTCTGGAAAACCATCGCAGAGGCAAAGGAAAACAGTGCAGCTGCGTGATTGGTTTTTTGGGCTTTTCGGGCGGCGTGCACGCACCGAAGAAGGGGGCATTCGCGGGCGGGGGCCTGCGACCCACGTCGTGGTGCTTGATGGTACACGCTCGTCATTAGAACCAGGATGCGAAACCAATGCCGGGCTCACATTTAAGCTGCTCAACGAGGTAAGTGCGCGTGCAAACCTGACCGTCTACTACGAGGCGGGTATTCAATGGCGCGACTGGTCGGGGACATGGGATGTGATTACGGGCAAGGGGATTAACCGTCAAATAAAACGTGCTTATGGCGTGATCGCATCACGGTATCGGCCCGGCGATAAGATCATTCTGGTTGGCTATTCTCGTGGTGCCTATGCTGTGCGTTCGCTTGCGGGGGTGATTGACGGGATTGGGCTGCTCAAACCAGACCATGCGACAGTGCGCGGGGTGCGCCAAGCCTATAGGCACTACCGCAACGGTGATACGCGTCCAGTGGCGACGCGGTTTCGCGAGATTTACTGCCATGATGCTGTGCAAATCGAAGCCGTGGCCGTTTGGGATACGGTGAAAGCGCTGGGCGTACGACTGCCAATATTGTGGCGTTGGACGCCGACACAGCATGGGTTTCACAACCATGCGTTGGGCGCACATGTGTTGAACGGGTTCCATGCGCTGGCGCTGGATGAACGCCGCTTGGCCTACGCGCCGGTGATGTGGCAGCGACCGGCCGATTGGACTGGGCATATGGAACAGGTCTGGTTTCGCGGAAACCACGCGGATATTGGCGGGCAGGTGGGCGATCACCCGCAGGCGCGACCTTTGGCGAATATACCATTGGTTTGGATGCTTGATCGGCTGTCAGATTGCGGCGTGCCTTTGCCCGACGGTTGGCGCGCACGGTTCGCGCAAGACGTGGATGCCCCGTCGATTGGCCATTGGCGCGGCTGGTCAAAGGTGTTTCTGGCGCGCCGCAAACGCGTGGTCGGGCGGTGCACCTCAGAACGTTTGCATGACACTGTCACGCCCGCCGCGTCAGCTGGGGTTAATCTGCATGATCAGGCAGGTGGTTGACCCGGTTGCATAGAGCTTGCCATCCGCTACGCCTCTGATTTCGCCATGCGAAACCCCGGTCGACCGTCCCGCGTGATCTAAAACCCCGGTGGCAATGATTTCCATGCCAATAGGGATCGCGCGGATCAGGTTCACCTTATACTCAAGGGTTGTATAAACCGCACCCTTTGGCACAGCGGTCATCACCGCGCAGGCCATACAACTGTCAAGCAAGGTGCCATACCAGCCGCCATGCACACCGCCCATTGGATTTGTGTGCTGATACTCTGGGCGAGCGCGAAATGTCACTTTACCCAGAGCAACGGTATCGAGCTGGTAATTCATCCCCCGCGCAATCGGCGCGCCTAGACCGGGTTCGGTAAGCATTGTTTGAAGATAATCCAACCCCGACATGGATAGCATACGGTCGCGGTCGGGCAGGGTATAGGTCGTAGTTGTCATCAGGGCCTCGGGCATTGTTTGGCCAAAGGCTGACGGCTTAGGCGACGTTCTGCAAGCTCGCTTTTGGGGTCACGCCAAGCGCATGGCAAACGTCGCGGGTTAGTTCAGGACGGTTGAGCGTATAGAAATGCATGTGATCAACGCCGCCTTGGCGCAGGTCATCGCATAGTTCTGTAGCGAGTGCTGTTGCCAATAGATCCGTTGTGCCGTCGCGCGTCGCATTTTCAAAGGCGTCCGTGACGACCTGCGGGATCGTGGTGCCGCACATTTTAGCAAAACGTTGGGTACCAGCCCAGTTTTCAATCGGCAAGATTCCGGGCAGGATAGGGGCGTCGATACCTGCCTTTGCACAGGCATCGCGGAACCGGAAGAACGTATCGGCCTCAAAGAAAAACTGCGTGATCGCTGATGTCGCGCCTGCATCGATTTTGCGCTTGAGAAAGGCGATGTCAGCGGCTTGGTCTGCGGCTTCGGGGTGTTTTTCAGGGTAGGCGCCGACGCGGATGTTGAATTTACCCGTGTCCGCAAGCGCGCCAATCAATTCAACCGAGCTGGCAAACCCTTCGGCATGGGCGGTGAACCCATCCGCCCCTTTGGGGGCATCGCCACGCAGGGCCACGATTTCGCGCACACCTTCTTGGGCGTAGCCTTCGGCGATTTCTAGCGTTTCTGTTTTGGTCGCGTCGACACACGTCAAATGCGCCGCCACGTTCAATCCGCTGGTCTTGTGAATCGTGCCCACAGCCTCGTGCGTCAATTTGCGGGTTGTGCCGCCTGCACCGTAGGTCACGGATACAAATGTTGGATCAAGAGGAGCGAGCGTGTTCACGCAATCCCAAAGCCGGAACGATGCCGCGAGCGATTTGGGCGGGAAGAATTCGAATGAAACAGTTGTATTTGACATGGGCGGACCTCTCTCTTGTGCTGGTTGTATCGCAGCTTTATTAACATGAGGCAAATTCATAACTTTCACCACGATCATGAGGGCGGTTCATATGCATATCGAATTCCGGCATTTACGGACCATCAAAGCCATCCATGATACCGGGGGGCTGGCCCGCGCGGCGGAACAATTGCACATCACGCAAAGCGCGCTGAGCCATCAGATCAAAGGGATCGAAGATCAGGCGGGTGTGGAACTTTTTGTGCGCCGGTCAAAGCCGCTCAAGCTTTCTGCGGCGGGTATGCGGATGCTTGCAGCCGCAGAAAACATCCTCCCGCAGGTCGCAGCGCTTGAAGCCGAGTTTTCAGGGCTGATTCAGGGCAGCGCAGGGCGTTTGCATATCGCGATCGAATGCCATGCCTGTTTTGAATGGCTGTTTCCCGTGCTTGAACAGTTCCGCAAAGCTTGGCCAGAGGTTGACGTTGATATCCGGCCGGGACTTGCTTTTGATGCGTTGCCTGCCCTGCGTAAAGAGGAAGTCGATCTGGTGGTCTCATCCGACCCCGAAGATCTGCCCGAGACGGATTTTACACCGCTTTTCGACTATGAACCCGTGTTTGTGGCGTCTAAGATGCATCCGCTCGCACAAAAAGAGGTGATCGAGGCTGAAGATTTTCGTGGCGAAACCTTGATCACCTATCCGGTTGACCGGGCGCGTCTGGATGTCTTTTCAGAGCTCTTGATCCCCGCTAAAATAGAACCTGGATCAGTCCGTCAGGTTGAGCTGACGGCAGTGATATTGTTGCTCGTTGCATCAAACCGTGGTGTGGCTGTGTTGCCCGATTGGGTGGTGAGCCAAGTGCGGTTTAACTCGGACTATGTAACGCGGCCGCTGACCAAGACAGGGATCACAAAACGTCTTTATGCGGCGACGCGGTCTGATGATACGCACCGTCCATTTATGGCGCATTTGATCCGCTTGGCAAAACAAGAAGCTGTTAAACTGCAACGCCGCTAACGGGTTTGCTGAATTGCGGCATTGCCCCTTGTTCTGCGCGTCATGACGGCCTATACGCCGCGCTTGATCCCGAACCCGGAGAAGTCCAATGGCTGGCAGCGCAAACCTGAACGTGATGATGAAAACCGCCCGTAAAGCGGGGCGCGCATTGCTCAAAGACTTTGGTGAAGTTGAACAATTGCAGGTCAGCGCCAAAGGCCCCGGCGATTTTGTTAGCCGTGCCGACCGGACCGCCGAAGAAACCATTCGCGAAGAATTGCTGCACGCCCGCCCGACCTATGGGTTCTTGGGTGAAGAAGGCAAAGAAATCGAAGGCGCTGATCCGACCCGTCGTTGGATCGTTGATCCGCTTGATGGCACCACAAATTTCTTGCACGGGTTGCCGCACTGGGCTGTCTCTATCGCGCTGGAACATAAAGGTCAGATCGTCGCTGGCGTTGTTTATGACCCTGCTAAAGACGAAATGTTCTATGCGGAAAAAGGCGGCGGTGCTTGGCTGAACGAAGGCCGCATGCGCGTGTCTGGCCGTCACCGGATGATCGAAAGCATCTTTGCGACAGGGCTGCCGTTTGCGGGCCGTGCTGACCTGCCAGAAACCCTGCAAGACCTCGCACGTATTTTACCTGCCTGTGCGGGTGTGCGTCGCTTTGGGGCTGCAGCGCTTGATTTGGCCTATGTGGCTGCGGGCCGCTATGATGGTTTTTGGGAACGCAAATTGCATATCTGGGATATCGCCGCAGGCCTGATCATCGCGCGCGAAGCGGGCGCAATGATCGAACCTATCCGCCCGGACGGTGATATCTTGGCAGACGGCGAAGTCATTTGCTCAAACGAGCCGATTTTTGACAGCTTCGCAAAAGTTGTCCGCAAGGCTTAACGTTTCACCACCGGAATATTGCTGCGCTTATATTGGGTTTCCGGGTGATCCGGATGCCCCTCTGTGCGTTTCCAAAACCCAGTGCTGCCGATCATGAACCAAAACGGTAGCATCAGGACAAACCCGGCGACAAACCCGCCAGCATGCGCCCAATGCGCCACGCCGCCACCGCCCGCGGCGCTGTTCAGACCGTTAAAGATTTGCACACCAAACCAGAACCCAAGCGTGACCCATGCGGGTAATGGGAAGATGCGAAAAAAGACAATGAAGAACACGAAGACATCGACGCGGGCCTTAGGGAACAGCAGGATATAGCCCCCCATCACGCCCGCAATCGCCCCCGATGCACCGACCATTGGCACCAGTGACAGCGGTTGTGACGCATATTGCGCCAGCCCCGCTGCGATCCCGCAAAGCAGATAGAAAATCAAGAACGGCACATGGCCAAGCTTATCTTCAAGGTTATCCCCGTAGATCCACAAAAACAGCATATTGCCTGCCAGATGCATAAAGCCGCTGTGCAAAAACATGGAACTGATTGGTGTCGTCAGCCCGTCGCCCGCGTAAAGCCGCGCAGGGATCAGCCCGTATTCCGCAAAGATGCGGTTAATTTCCCGATCGGTTTGCAATGCGTAGCTGCCAACAAAGATCAGGATATTCAAAAGAATAAGCGCGATCGTGACGTAGGGCACGCGGGTCGACGGGTTGTGGTCGCGGAATGGTAAAATCATGCCGCGACCGTGATTTATGTCAGGCGCGGGGTCAAGCGGTTGCTTGATCTGCGACAGCCGCCAAAAGCGCGGCATTGCCCCCTGCTGCGGTTGTATCAATGCATACATGGCGTTCGTGCATCACATGCGCGGTGTCAGGCATACCAGTGATGAGCGCGGTAATAGGGCCGCTCCGCTTTGACAGTGCGGTTTCAATCGCACGCCCCGTGTCGGCATCGCCCCACCATAGCACGCCTGCGATTGGGTCCAGCGTTGCGAGCGCCTCGGGCGCAATTTGGCCTTCGGCGCTGATTCCGATCCCGCCCAATGCATTTACGGCCGCGACTTGCGCCTGTGCCGTGGCTTCACCTGGCCCCATACACAGAACCGGGCCGCGCGCGCGCAGGCTGTGGCGGTTGGATTCGCCAGTTGGGCCGGGAAGGTCTGTCGCGGGGCGTGGGGCGTCATTTTGTAACGCGTTGAGCTTTGTTTGTATGCCACCCATATCTGCGTTGCCTGCCCATTCCCCTTCCACCAAGGGCGCAGAATTCGCCGTAAAGCGCGGCAGGTAGTGTGGGCCACCTGCTTTAGGTCCAGTGCCAGAAAGCCCCTCGCCGCCAAAAGGTTGGCTGCCGACAACCGCCCCAATTTGGTCGCGGTTCACATAGATATTGCCAGCCTCAACGCGTTCAACGATGGTCTGCACCCTGTCATCAATCCGGGTGTGTAAGCCGAAGGTCAGACCGTAGCCGGTTGCGTTGATCGTATCGATCACGGCGTCTAGTTCATCTGCTTTAAAGGTCGCGACATGCAGCACGGGGCCAAATATCTCGCGGGTCATCTCGGCAATGCTGTCCACGCGAATGGCCGTTGGCGCGATGAAATGTCCGTCAGATGTTGGGGCGCTGATTTGGTGGATCAACCGACCGTCGGCGTGGGCGGTTGCAATATGATCGGCGATGATCTGCTGCGCAGCTTTGTCGATGACTGGACCAAGATCGGTCGCGAGCAGCCACGGATCACCCACAACCAATTCATCCATCGCGCCTTTCAGCATCTTAAGCAATGGTGCGGCGATGTCTTCTTGAACATATAGACAGCGCAGGGCGGAACAACGCTGGCCTGCCGACCGGAACGCCCCGTTGACGATGTCGCGCACCGCATGTTCAGGCAGGGCGGTGCTGTCGACAATCATCGCATTCAGCCCGCCAGTTTCCGCGATTAACGGCGTGCCGGGGGCGCAGTTCGCAGCCATCGTCGCGCGAATTTTGAGGGCTGTTGCGGTAGACCCGGTAAAGGCCACGCCATTCACGCGCGCATCTGATGTCAGCGCTGCCCCCACCGCACCGTCACCGGGTAAAAGTTGCAGCGCAGTGACGGGTACGCCAGCCGCATGCATCAATTCAATCGCACGGGTCGCGATTAATGGCGTTTGCTCGGCAGGTTTCGCAAGGACCGCATTGCCAGCCGCCAGTGCTGCTGCAATTTGCCCAGTGAAAATCGCCAGCGGAAAGTTCCACGGGCTGATACAAGTCCACACGCCACATGCCTGATTGTCGTCGCTGGCTTGGGTGGCGTAGTAGCGCAAGAAATCAACCGCTTCGCGGAGTTCCGCAACAACGTCAGGCATGGCTTTGCCAGCTTCGCGCGCGAGAATGGCGAATAGCTCCGCTGCGTTGGCCTCGTAGGCATCGGCTACTGCGGTGAGGGCTGCTGCACGGGTCGCAGAATCAGCCGTCCACGGAGCTGCCGCAGTCAGCGCGGCGTTGATCGCGGCGGGGCCTGCGGGTACGACTTGACCGACAATATCGCCAACGCGCGCGGGGTTGATGACGGGCTGCACCGCGCTTTTCCCATCCACCGCATCGGCAAGGATTGGATGCCCGTTGAACACCGCAGATTGAAATGATGTGCGCGCGGCATTTAGATCGTCCAGCGTGGGGCGATGGGTCAGGTCCCACCCCTTTGAATTGACCCGCGCCGGCTGGAAAATATCGGGCCCTTTGGGCAGCACGACGCCGGTGCCGATAGCGTCAAATGGGCAGGCTGCGACAGTTTCAGGGGCAACATCTTCGTCAACGATTTGGTTCACAAAGCTAGAGTTCGCGCCGTTTTCAAGCAAACGACGGACCAGATAAGCCAGCAGGTCTTCGTGTGCGCCAACAGGGGCATAAATCCGGCAACGGGTGCCTTGCGCGTTCAGAACAAGCGTGTGGAGGGTCTCACCCATGCCGTGTAGGCGTTGGAATTCGAAGGTGTTCGCAGATTTTCCCATTGTGCTTGCCAAATCCAGCACCGCCGCCACCGTATGCGCGTTATGTGTCGCGAACTGCGGGTAAATACGATCGGTCATGCCCAGCAATTTGCGCGCATTACTGATATAGCTGATATCCGTGTGCTGTTTGGCCGTGAAAACAGGAAAGCCATTCATGCCTTCGACCTGTGCGCGCTTAATTTCCGCATCCCAATAGGCGCCTTTGACAAGACGGACCATGATCTTGCGATCCAATTGCGTCGCCAGAGCATGCAAATGGTCGATCACCAATGATGCCCGTTGACCGTACGCCTGTACAACCACGCCGAACCCGTCCCATCCTGCCAGCGCAGGTTCTGCCAGCACGGCCGCGATCACATCCAGCGACAGGGACAGGCGGTCGGCTTCTTCTGCGTCAATGTTGAACCCCATGCCCGCGGATTTCGCGAGCAAAGCCAGCGCACGCATGCGGGGCACAAGTTCGACCATTACACGATCTTTTTGCGCAACTTCGTAGCGCGGATGCAAAGCGGATAGTTTTACCGAAATACCGGGGTTTTGGGCCACGCTGTCATGGGTGCAATGATCTGCAATCGCTGATATCGCCCGCGAATATGCAAGATGATAGGCGCGGGCGTCAGCCTCGGTGCAGGCCGCTTCGCCGAGCATGTCATAGCTATAAGTAAAGCCTTTTTCTTGCATGCCCGCGGCCCGTTTCATTGCTTTGGTGATGTCTTCCCCCAAAACGAATTGACGCCCCATTTCACGCATCGCGCGTGCGACGGCAGTGCGGATGACAGGTTCGCCCAAACGTTTGACGGCACTGCGCAAGTGGCGCGTAATGCCGGGCTTTTCGTCATCCAATACGCGACCGGTCAACATCAGTGCCCAAGTTGAGGCATTTACCAACGGTGACGCCGAATGGCCCAGATGCTTGCCCCAATCAGATGGCGCAATTTTATCTTCGATCAGCGCGTCGATGGTTTCCGCGTCTGGGACCCGCAACAATGCTTCTGCCAGACACATCAGGGCGATTCCCTCATCTGTTGACAGGCCGTATTCGGCAAGAAAGACTTCCATCAGGCCGGGTTCGGCGCTGTTACGGATCTCGCGGACAAGGTCAGCGGCACTTGCGCTAATACGCGCGCGATCTTCCTGTGTAAGCGCTGCGGCTTGCACCAATGATGCAAGTGTATCGGCTTCATTGCGGTACATTGCTATGTCTATTTGGCGGCGTAGATCGGAATCGTTTTGTGACATTTGCGTGCTCCTTGTCGGCAGGGAAAGCTTAAGCCATTGCGAGAAGTCGATTTGGTTGGTAATTTAACAAATGAGAGGCGATTAACCTGAAGATAAATTATATGGCGGCCAATATGAGTTCAGATATAGATCAGTTCGACCGAAAAATACTTGACGTTCTTGCGATAGAGGGGCGGGTAAGCGTCACCGAGCTATCACGACGAATCGGCTTGTCGAAATCACCGACTCAGGCGCGGCTTAAACGGCTTGAAGATAGCGGCATTATTCGCGGTTACCGCGCATTGTTTGACCCCATTCGCTTGGGCCGCGACCATGTCGCCTTTGTTGAGGTGAAATTGACTGACACACGCGAAAATGCCTTGGCCGCATTTAATAAGGCGGTCATGCGGGTCCCAGAGGTCGAACAATGCCATTTGATTGCAGGCGCGTTCGACTATTTGCTGAAAGTGCGGACTTCGGGAATGATGGGGTACCGCGCTGTTTTAGCAGAGAAAATTTCGACGTTGCCGCATGTAGCGAACACATCGACCTATGTTGCGATGCAAGCCGTCAAAGAAGAAGGGCTTTCACCGCTTGCCCCGCGCGACATGTCCGCATAGGAATAGCACCGTGCCCGCGTGGTGGAATGGTAGACACATGAGACTTAAAATCTCCCGGCTGTATGGCCGTGCCGGTTCGAGTCCGGCCGCGGGCACCACTTTAAATAGAGTTCCTTGAGGTGCGTTCCGGATGTTCCCAAGGAGGCTCACTTTGCGATTTGAAACGAAGCAATTGTATTGTTTTGTCGGTCTAGTGATGGCAAAAAACTATCAAATCATAGAGTGTCGGCAAATGTCAGTACACAGTAGGTTGAAAATGAAAAACACCTATAAGTTGAATTATTCAAATTTGTGACAACCTTTAGACACAAGTCTGCCATAAAGTGCTGTCGGTAATATCAATATGTTTGATGGAGTCAGCACAATGTTCAAATACGCAATCCACGCACTTATCCCAGCCCTATTTATTGCGGGTCATTCCGCCCAGGCCCAGCACGTTCAGATTGAACCCGGCGCGGTTATCGCCGCTGCGGCAGAAATGCCAAACAGCACATTGCTTTGGATGGTCGACCCCGCGGTTGGAATAATCCGCGCGAGCGGTCATCCCTGTGACAGCATTTCGGAAATGCGGCCAGCAGTCGTCTTCACGGGCTTAACTGTGGTCTGCAACAGCAGTCGCTACGCGTACGATATCGAAGATCAAGACGGCCGTTGGCAAGTCGCGCTTCAATAGGTCGGTTTGAAGCATGGCCCGATATTGCGGGTGCGAGCGGCGCTTACCTAGCTCTGCGATCTGATCGCGTGAATTGCGCAATCGGGAGCGTCGTCACTGGCCAAGCTTCGCATGGACCTCATCAAGGTCAATCTCACCAATCGGCATTTTATTGGCTGGATTTTCAAAATCGTATTTGAAGATGCGGAAGTCTTTTTTGTACATCTCATAGACCAGATGCATCGACAGGTCGTCGAAATAGTCTGCAACAGGATGCGCGCGTTTGGGGCCGTGGCCCTCGCTTTCATTGAACCGCGGGATCGTCTCAAGATCAATCGCATGCGGCGTTTCGATATCATCCAGTACGGACTGCATGCCCTCGTTAAACTTTTCGGTCCAAAAAATATTGTCGTAGCGACCGCCGTTTACGATGTAAGTCGCGATATGGCCAGACATGGCTGACCAGTGAATGTCTGGGTCCATCGGGCGGCGCCAGCGGATGGTGTCGCGCGCGAACAATAGAAAGCGACGGAAGCTTTTGATCTGGTCGAATTCAAATCCGGTGTCCGGATCGCCAACTTCGATCCCGTATTTTTGGGTCAGTAGGGGCACAAGATTGCCGCGATAGTATTTGCCGTTGCGCTGAATGCCGCAGATTTTGTCAAAGAATGACGATAGAATACGCGTGTATGGATTGCGGACACAGGTAAACGCATAGCTTTGATGCGCGGTCACGTTTTTGGTGATCAGATCCTTGCTGTCGTCCAATGCCCATTTGTGCAGACCTGATTTTGCATCATGGATATCGCCGTCAAAAAAATTTCCGTGATCGGAATAATACATGATTTGCCCGATGGTAGAACAGGCGCATTTAGGGACAACGCGGTAGACGACGCTTTCGCTGGTGGTCATCCAGGTTCCGGGAAAACTCGCCAATTGTGGTCTCCTTTACGTAAACTCGCCGTCGTTTTTCCTTTAAGAGCAAAGAAACACCGTTTATTCAATGTCTGATCACGGCAAGTTGCCGGAAACATCAATTTGTCCGCAGGGGGCACCCACCACAGATGGCAAGAATCGCCTTTATCCTTCTTTGCCACAAGAACCCTGATGCGATTGTGCAGCAAGCGCAGCAATTGACAGCGGCTGGCGATTATATCGCAATCCATTTTGATGCCTCGGCCGATGCTGAGGATTTTGCGACCATTCAGACGGTCTTGGTCGATAACCCAAACGTGGTCTTCGCCAAGCGCCGGATCAAATGCGGGTGGGGCGAATGGAGCCTTGTGCAGGCGACCCTTCATGCCGTTGAAGCGGCAGTTGAAGCATTCCCGCGTGCGAGCCATTTCTACATGGTGTCGGGTGATTGCATGCCGATCAAATCCGCTCAATATGCGCATCAGTTTTTGGACCAACATGACCGTGATTTTATCGAAAGCTATGATTTCTTTGACAGCGATTGGATCAAAACGGGGTTCCGCGAAGAGCGTCTGATTTACCGTCATCATTTTAATGAGCGCACGCAGAAAAAGCGGTTTTACACGTCATTGGCGTTGCAACAGAAATTTGGGATCACGCGCGATACGCCTAAAGGCGTGCAAATCATGATCGGCAGTCAATGGTGGTGTCTGCGGCGGCGCACCGTTGAGGCACTACTTGATTTCACCCGAGCCCGCAAAGACGTGATGCGTTTTTTCCGCACGACTTGGATCCCCGATGAGACATTTTTTCAAACGCTTGTGCGCCATCTGGTACCTGGGAATGAGATCGAAAACCGCACGCTCACATTTTTGATGTTCACCGATTACGGCATGCCTGTGACGTTTTATAATGACCACTACGATCTGTTACTGGGACAAAGCGGCTTATTCGCGCGCAAAATCAGTGCCGAGGCTGCCAATCTGAGATCCGAGCTCGGCGCGCTCTATGTGAGTGACCGGACGGATTTCGTGATCACCGACGAGGGGCGGCGGCTGTTTCAATTCCTAACCGGCCGAGGGCGCATTGGGCGCCGGTTTACGCCACGGTTTTGGGAACGTGAAACCACGCTGGGGCGCAATCGCGAGCTGCTCATAGTGGCTTGTAAGAAATGGCATGTCGCCAAACGTTTGGCCGCTGGAATCCGGGCACATACCGATATTCCAGCGGTCGACTATTTATTCAGTGAAGACGCAACGCCGCTGCCGGATCTTGGTGGGATCGAAACGACTGTGCAAAAACGTGGTCGGCATCGCCGCGCATTTTTGCGGATGTTGTTTGATCACAACAAAAGCGATCGGTTGGTGATTTGCCTTGATACAGCAGACATCGAATTGATGCGTGACTTTTTCTCGGACCGTGCCGACGTACGTTTGCTCGAAATTGCCTGTGAGTTCGATGATGACTATTTGGCGGGCCATGCGAAACGCGTTGGACTGGCTGGCGCACAAAGCAGTGATGCAACCGTCGCACGGCTTCTGCCTACTATTCGCAACGATATCCTGCACGAGCGTGACAGTATCCGCGACGCCGACTTTGTAGGTGCGTCGCGGATCAGTGAAACCGCAACAGTCGCTGAAAATGCGGCTGCCCTTGCCCAATTCTTGCGCGTAGATATGGATACTGCGTGCGTTCTTGCCGAAACCCCCCATCTTTTTGTTGATTGAGGCCCCCATGGATTACGCATACGACGACCAGAATATTTTCGCCAAGATTTTACGTGGCGAAATTCCCAACAAGACCGTCTTTGAAAACGATCACGCTTTGGCGTTTCATGACATTCAACCGCAGGCCGCCGTGCATGTACTGGTGATCCCGAAGGGGCCATATATGAGCCTTGATCACTTTGCCCGTGACGCGTCCGCGACTGAACAGGCCGGTTTTTTTCACGCGGTCGCCGCTGTGTGCGATCTGATGCAGCTTGACGAAGGATTCCGGGGCATTTCGAACACCCGCGTGCATGGCGTTCAAGATGTGCCGCACTATCATATGCACATTCTCGGCGGGCAACAGCTGGGCCGCATGTTGTTGGATTGAGTCCGGTGGCGATTGCGCTTCGCTAAATATGATTGACCTAAGCTATTTTGCGGATGTGAGCGATAGAAACACGTCCTCAAGATGGGCCTCTTGGGTCTTTACGTCTTTGATCGTGATCCCGGCCTCGCGCAGAATGTGCAACACCGCATCGGCAGGGGTTGTCGCGCTTTGGTAGGTGAAACTTAACATGCCGTTGTGGTGCTTTTTGCCAGCGATTTCCGGCGGCAGTTCCGGCAATTCTGCGGGCCCATCTGGCGTGATCACCAGCGTTTTGCGATCAAGGTGCCCAATGAGGTTTGAAGTGCTGTCACGTGCAACCACTTCGCCATGGTTGATGATCGCGATATCGTCGCACATGGCTTCTGCTTCTTCGAGATAATGGGTCGTCAGGATCACGGTCATTCCCTCATCATTGAGCTTGCGCACATTTTGCCACAGCATATTGCGCAGCGCGATATCGACGCCTGCTGTCGGCTCATCCAACACAAGAATTTGCGGTGAATGCACGAGCGCCTTGCCCAATAGCAACCGCCGCCGCATCCCACCAGATAGCGATCTCGAGTAGGCGTCTGCCTTATCGGTCAATCCGATCAAATCTAGAATCTCTGCCGTTCTGCGCTGCGATTTTGGCACGCCATAAAGACCTGCTTGAACATCGAGCGACCCGGCGGGTGTGAAAAACGGGTCAAGATGCGGTTCTTGCGGCATAATTCCAATCGAGGCGCGCGATTGGCGTGGGTTTGTGTCTTGGTCAAAGCCCCAAATCTTGACGCTGCCTGCCGATTTGACAACCAAACCGGCTAAAATATTGATAAGGGTTGATTTTCCAGCACCGTTTGGCCCCAAAAGTCCGAAAATGGACCCGCGTGGGATATTCAAATCTACCCCTTTCAACGCCTCTTTGCCGGGGCTGCGTCCGGTGGCGGCATAGGTTTTCTTAAGCCCGGAAATTTCTATGGCGTTGTCGGTCATGCTGGTCTTTCCCCTGCGCGTCTCGTGCGGTATGTATCACGTGATCTAAGGCCCACTGCGGCCAGCAGCAAGCACACAGGTGACAATATGACCACGCCAGCCCCAGAGACCCGGATTGTTAACGACTGGCGCATTGCCTGTGATGGCGGCGAAGGTGGGCTTGGTCACCCGCGTGTCTGGCTGCAAATCCCGCATGAGGTCGGCTATGTCGAATGCCCCTATTGCGATGCAAAAATCGTGCATGCGGATTACGAAGGTAAAGTGTAATTCGGCGTTTTGCCCTTATTATCGTCTTACTGCCACTGATCTATCTTTTGGCTGGGACAGTTGGCGGGATGGTCCGCACAGGCAGTAAGCCACCAGACGAGGGCGGTATCGAAATTGGTCTTTTCGCCGGGCCAATCCACACCGACATTTTAATTCCCGCGACGGCGCAGGTTCGCGACAGGTTTGGGTTTTTGGCGGCCGCAGGCATGCCGATCAATCACCCTGATGTGTCGTGGGTCAGCGTTGGTTGGGGCGCGCGCGATTTTTATACGACAACTGGCGATTATACTGACCTGAGCCTGCGGCCTGTGTGGCGCGCGGTGACCGGCGATCATGCCGTGATGCGCGTTGATTTGGCAGGGCCGCTGCGCGCAGACTTGGACGTGACGCGGTTGCAGTTGAGCCCTGATCAGTTCGCCACTTTGCTTGACGCAATCAGCGCGGGGTTTGCGTCTGATAACCCTATCGATCATCCCGGCTTTAACGCGACTGATCGGTTCTACCCGGCGACGGGGCGCTTTCACTTGTTGCGCACCTGTAATGTGTGGGTTGGCGACGTGCTGCGCGGTGCAGGGGTGCGTGTCGGCCTGTGGACGCCGTTTATCTGGTCTCTCCCATAAACCCGCTAAAGATCACTGGCGAACCGAGGCTGATCGTGGCAGAACCGAACGTGAACTGATCGTAAGGAGCCAACCCATGACAACGCAATTCGGCAAAGGTTGCCACCTGCATTTGATCGACGGCTCGGCGTTCATTTTTCGTGCCTATCATGCACTTCCGCCGTTGACGCGCAAATCTGATGGATTGCCTGTTGGGGCTGTGTCGGGCTTTGTGAATATGTTGCAACGCTATGTGGAAACAAACACGGGGCCAGATGCCGCGACCCATGTGGCGGTGATTTTTGACAAGGGTAGCCATACGTTCCGCAATGAAATGTATGATCTATATAAGGCAAACCGCGACGCGATGCCCGAAGATTTACGCCCACAGATGCCGCTGACGCGCGATGCGACGCGGGCGTTCAACATCGCCTGCGAAGAAATCGAAGGGTTCGAAGCCGATGATATTATCGCGACCCTCGCCCATCAGGCGCGCGATGCGGGCGGGCGTGTGACGATCCTATCCTCGGATAAAGACCTGATGCAGCTGGTCGGTGGCGGGGTTGAGATGCTCGACCCGATGAAGAACAAGCGCATCGACAATGACGGCGTGGTTGAAAAATTTGGCGTCGGGCCTGAACGTGTTGTGGATGTGCAGGCGCTTGCAGGTGATTCCGTTGATAACGTGCCGGGCGCGCCGGGCATTGGGATCAAGACAGCCGCGCTTTTGATCAATGAATATGGTGATCTGGAAACGCTGCTCGACCGGGCGGGCGAAATTAAACAACCCAAGCGACGTCAAAGCCTGATCGACAACCGCGCGCAGATTGAGCTGTCCAAACGGCTTGTGCAGCTGGATTGCGACATGGAGCTGCCGTTCGATCTTGATAGCCTAGAGGTGCGCACACCTGATGCGGAAACCTTGCTTGGCTTCTTGGCAGAAATGGAATTCCGCACGATCGTCAAACGTGTCGCGGACAAACTGGGCGCGCAAGCCCCCAGAATCGCGACCCCAACGGCACAAACAGCCGAGGTTGCAGCCCCAGAAGCCGTGCCATTTGCGCCCGAAACCTATGAATGCGTATCGGATGCGGCCGCTTTGCAGGTCTGGATCGACCGGATTTATGCGCGCGGCTATGTTGCTGTCGACACAGAGACCACGGGCCTGAACGAGATGATCGTTGATCTGGTTGGTATTTCATTGTGCGTCGAGGCTGGGCAGGCCTGCTATATCCCGTTGACCCACAAGGCAGCCGCAGCCGATGATCTGTTTGGCTCTGATGATGTGGCCGAAGGGCAGATGGATATAGGCACATGTCTGGCGATGCTCAAGCCCGTGCTTGAGGATGCGTCGATCCTAAAGATTGGCCAAAACATGAAATACGACGCCAAGATTTTTGCGCGTCAGGGGATCACTGTCGCGCCGATTGATGACACGATGCTGATGTCTTATGCGATGAACGCAGGCGTGCACAATCACGGGATGGATGTGCTTTCAGAGCGGTATCTTGACCATACGCCGATTCCGATCAAACCGCTGTTGGGCACTGGAAAATCTGCGATTACCTTTGACCGCGTGCCCGTTGATGAGGCCGTCAAATACGCCGCCGAAGATGCCGATATCACCCTGCGTCTATGGCAGCAGTTCAAACCGCAATTGCACGCCATACAGGTCACGACCGTTTATGAAACACTAGAACGCCCCTTGGTGCCGGTGCTCGCGCAGATGGAAATGCATGGTGTGCAGGTTGACCGCGATACGCTGTCACGCATGTCAAATGCGTTTGCGCAGAAAATGGCCGGGCTCGAAGATGATATCTACGAAATAGTTGGCCATAAGTTCAACGTCGGATCGCCGAAACAGCTGGGCGAGATCATGTTCGACGAAATGGGGCTGGAAATGCCAGATGGTAAGGCCCCATCCAAAGGGAAAACCGGGGCCTATTCGACCGGTGCGACAGTGCTCGAAGATCTCGCTACGATCCATGACTTGCCGCGCCGCATTCTGGATTGGCGTCAGCTATCAAAGCTGAAATCGACCTATACAGACGCGCTGCAAGAGCACATCAACCCTGACACAGGGCGCGTGCATACATCCTATGTGATCGCGGGCGCGAACACAGGGCGGCTCGCGTCGACGGACCCGAACCTGCAAAACATTCCTGTGCGTTCTGAGGAAGGGCGGCGCATCCGCGAAGCCTTTGTCGCGGCACCCGGGAATGTCCTTGTCAGCCTCGACTATAGCCAAATTGAGCTGCGTATTCTGGCGCATGTCGCTGGGATTGATGCGCTCAAACAAGCGTTCCGCGATGGGATCGATATTCACGCCATGACCGCGTCTGAAATGTTTGATGTGCCTTTGGAGGAAATGACGCCGGATATTCGCAGGCAGGCCAAGGCGATTAACTTTGGTGTGATCTACGGGATTTCCGGCTTTGGTCTGGCGCGCAACCTGCGTATTCCGCGTGGCGAGGCCCAAGGGTTCATTGACCGCTACTTTGAACGTTTCCCGGGCATTCGTACCTATATGGATGACACGGTCGCCTTTGCCAAAGAGCATAGCTATGTGCAAACGCTGTTTGGGCGCAAAATCAACACGCCCGAAATCAATGCTAAGGGACCTCACGCAGGGTTCGCCAAGCGCGCTGCAATCAACGCGCCGATCCAAGGGACAGCCGCCGATGTGATCCGCCGCGCGATGATCCGGATGCCGGATGCGATTGCAGGCCTGCCCGCCAAAATGCTTCTTCAAGTCCACGATGAATTGATCTTTGAGGTCGATGCAGGCAGCGCCGAAACCCTGATCGACGCGGCACGCGACGTGATGGAAAACGCCAGTGATCCAGCGGTGAAGCTTGATGTGAAGCTATCTGTAGACGCAGGGCAGGGGGCGAACTGGGCCGAGGCGCATTGATGCTGATTTAGCAGCTAGGTCGGCTTTGCGGACTGAGCAGTCATGCAGAAAGCCCATCTTGTCGATCCAGCAGTACTTTGTTAACCCATTATTAAGCAATCACAATTTAGGAACACAGACATGGATCGTACTCGGATCGGCTTCGATATGGATGATGTGATCTGTGACACCTACGGTAGCCTAAGATTGTGGGCTGAAACATCTTACGACATACCCGCTCATGAAAAACGGGATATGCCAATTCAGTCACTATTGACCGACAGTCAAAACCAAAAGATGGTTGAAATGCTAAATGAGGGCTCGTTCTTTGCAACCCTAGATGCACTTCCTAAAGCCATCGACGTGCTTGAGACGCTGGTAAAAAAGCACGATGTCTTCATAGTGACCGCGGCGATGGAACACCCAGCTTGCATGTCGCATAAATTCAAATGGATTTCTGAGCACTTACCGTTTTTCAATCCTCTAAACATCGTTTTTTGCGGAGAGAAGTACGTAACTGATGTTGATTATCTCATCGATGATACACCGCGCCACTTCGAACGCTTGCGAGGCCAGGGCATTGTATTCTCTGCACCCAAAAATCGAGATGAGAAGCGGTACAAGCGCGTTGATAATTGGGACGACGTTGCTGCGTTTTTCTAGAACTCTTGAGGTAGGTTTGTGCTCAAACCTGCCCTTCGCTGAGTCTGCAAAAACATCGCTCCCGGCGCGTTTCCGCGCCGGGAGCGAATTCGTTTAGTTCACTGATTTCGCATCTACGAGATTGGCGTCCTTTTTGCCGCCTGCCGCGATTTCGATCCGGCGCGGTTTGAGCGCTTCTGGGACTTCGCGGGTCAGGTCGATGTGCAGCATGCCGTTTTCATGGCTGGCGCCCGTCACACGCACATGATCCGCAAGGTGGAACCGGCGTTCAAACGCGCGGGTGGCAATGCCCCGGTGTAGGTATTTGCGCTCGGCCTCGTCTTCGGCCTTGCGTGCGGTGACATGGAGCGAGCGGTCTTTGACTTCAATTGCGAGATCATCGTCACTAAACCCGGCGACCGCAATTGAAATGCGCCAACCGTCGTCAGCGATCTTTTCGATATTGTATGGGGGGTAGCTGTTGGTGCCGGCGTCGCTGGAGATTGCGCGATCCATAAGATCAGCGATTTGGTCGAAACCAACGGTGGCACGGTAGAGGGGTGTTAGGTCAAAACTACGCATAATAGGTCATCCTTTATCAAGCGATAACAAGTGTGAAGCCTTCCCAATGGGACAGGCCGGTTTGTCCAAGACCCATCATTGGCGCCTTGGTACATTTGATGTGGGGATGCTGATTTAGGCTTTCAAGCCCCTAGTTCACGCTAATGAACTTGGCGCCCGTATCATTGCGTTCGCCGATTGAAATGATGCGCTGTGTGCCGCCGGGAAGCGCCGGACCGATGGTTGAAAAATGCGCCATAAGGACTGAAAGCGGCCCGTCAAGCGAGGTGCCAAGCGACACTTTCTGCCCATCAATCTGCGCCATTGCAGAGACAACAGAGGCAATCCGGGTTTCCCCATCGCGCACGGTGAACACTGGCGCACCACTGGACCCAAAGTCGACATCGCAGGTCATCACAATCACGCCGGTTTGACGCCCCAAGACGCTACAGACCTCTTGCAGGCTGGGCAGATTTTCGCGCCCGCGCCCATAGGACACAACCCCAATTTCATCACCGGTCAGCGGCCGGGTGGCGATTAAATATGGCCGTATCCGCGTGTTTTGGATCGGGCGTTCAAGTTCAAGAACAGCAATATCCACGGCGACTTCGAGCGGCGCGAATGTATCGCCGTTTGGATCGTAGTCTGGATGCGGGATGGCACGTCTAATCGCGCGCGTCGCGGAGGCGCGCCCGTCGCGCAGCCCCGCCAGAAATTCGAATCGATCGCTGTCGATCGGCGATCCATCCTCATCATACAGACAGTGTGCCGCCGTTAGGATCAGGCTTTCCCGGATCAAGGCGGCGGTACAAAACCCTTTGCCTGCAATATCAAGTCGGCCAACGGCCTCCCAACCTTGGCTGTCTTGGCGGGTTTCCAGGCTGACGAGCTCTGTTTCTTCGGCGTGCACCGGCAGCGCGGCCGCAAAGAGCCAAATTGCAATGATCAGAAAATGCCGCATGTCGTCCTTACCGTTTGATCTAGCTTCCCGCAGAGTTGCGGCAGGAATATGGCATTAGCGCAGGATTGGCACCTTCATTTTCGTATTTCTTTCGGTATCAAGCGCTGGCGGTTTTGGCCCGCCTGTCGCCCAATCAAGCAGTTCGACCGTATGTACAATTGGCACTTGGGTGGCGCTGCCAATTTGCACCATGCAGCCAATATTGCCTGCGGCGATGATATCAGGCCTCAGCGCTTCGAGCGTGTCGACTTTACGTGATTTTAGCTGCGCTGAAATTTCGGGCTGCATCAGATTATACGTGCCCGCCGATCCGCAGCACAGATGGCTGTCCGCGGGTTCCAAAACAGTAAACCCGGCGTTTTTGAGAAGCGTTTTCGGATGGGTTTTGATCTGTTGCCCATGTTGTAGCGAACAGGCCGCGTGATAGGCTACTTTGGTGTTTTTATCATCGCCTTTGGGCAGGTCCAGTTGCATCAACACCTCTGAGATATCCATCGCAATCGCACTGACCCGTGCAGCATCAGCGGCCAAAGGGTCATTGCGGAACATATGTCCGTAGTCTTTGACTGTGGTGCCGCAGCCAGAGGTATTGATTACAATGGCGTCGAGCCCTTGATCCATTTCACGCACCCATGCGCGAATGTTCTTGGCCGCCGCTGCGTGGCTTTCACCTTCTTTGCCCATGTGATGGGTCAGCGCACCACAGCAGCCTGCGCCGCTCGCCACCACAACCTCGGCGCCCATACGTGTGAGCAATCGGATGGTCGCATCGTTGATGTCAGTGTTAAGCGCCTTTTGCGCGCACCCTGTCATCAGCGCGACGCGCATCTTTTTGGCCTGCGCCGGAAAGACCTGCGGGTCGTCGTTGCGGCTCACGGGGGGGATGGTCTTTGGGGCCATGGCGATCATCGCGCGCAGGCGCGGGTCAGGCAAAAACCGTGCAAAGGGGCGTGCGATTTTCGCGCCAAGCAGTGCCACACGAAACCGCGTCGGATAGGGCAATATGCGCGCGAGCACCCACCGCAGCGCCCGATCAGACCAAGGGCGGTTGTAATGTTCTTCGATATAGGCGCGGGCATGGTCAACCAAATGCATATAATGCACACCAGATGGGCAGGTGGTCATGCAGGCCAGACAAGACAGGCAACGGTCAATATGTTTGACCGTTTTCGCATCAGGCTTGCGGTTATTTTCCAGCATATCTTTGATCAGGTATATCCGCCCACGGGGGCTATCTAATTCGTCACCAAGCACTTGGTATGTCGGACAGGTCGCCGTGCAAAATCCGCAATGCACACAGGCACGCAGAATTTCATTGGCCCGCGCTGTTCCCGGATCGGTGAGCTGTTCTGGTGTGAATGTGGTTTGCATCAGGCCATCAACCCTTTGTTGAGAATATTGCGGGGGTCGAATTTGGCGCGTAATCCGGCGCTGATCGTTGCGATAGGTGTTGATTCGGGGTGGAACACCGGCGCGTCCCCCGCACCGCGAATGCGTGTTGCATGCCCTTTGAAGTCACCTAATTTCGCGCGAAGATCTCCGCCATCGGTTAACGCCCAAATCAGCCCGCCGCCCCAATCATATTGTACGGCGTTTGCATCTAACTTGGCCACAATATCGGCAGCGTCAGACGGTTTGACAGATATGCGCCAGACATCTCCGGGCTGATCTGAGAACGCAGTCACATCGCGCACCCATGCCCAACCTTTCTGCGTGCCGTAACCATTGTCCGTTTCGCCAATTTGCAGCGTGGCTTCACCGAATGGTTTCAACAGGTCGCGCAGGCGGTCTGCGCGGTATTTGACCGACGCGTCGAACCCTTCAATCCGGATCATGGTGATCGGATCGCCTTGCATGCTTTGCGGCAGATGTGCTGCACCCGTAACCTCGAACGGAGAGCCAAGTGCGGCTGACATCGCTTTGATCGCGCGCGCATCGTCCAACCCGTGCAACATCACGCAAGCCGTTTGGGCGACGTTTGGCAGCACCTTCAACGACACTTCTGTCAACACACCCAATGTGCCGTAGGCGCCCGACATCAGCTTCACGAGATCATAGCCGGTTACGTTTTTCATCACGCGGCCACCGTTTTTGACGATATTGCCCGCTCCATCAACAAAGCGCACACCCAGCAAGAAATCGCGGCACGCCCCAACAGATATGCGGCGCGGTCCCGAAATATTGCCGGCAACAATGCCGCCAATTGTTGGCGCGCCCTTAGTGCCGAGCAATGCGCGATGGTCCATTGGCTCAAACGCGAGCCTTTGGTTTTCTGCGGCAAGGGCTGCGTTGATGTCAGTCAAAGGCGTGCCAGCTTTGGCGACGATGGTCATTGCACCCGGTTCATAAAGCGTGATGCCCGACATGGCGCGCATATCAACAGTGTCGCCCGCAACATGGGCATAGCTGCGCGTGCCGCCGCCCCGAATACTTAAGGGGGCATCGGCACCTTTGATCAGGTCAGAAAGGTCTTGTTCGGTCTGGGGTGTCATATCAGTGATCTCCGGCCGCGCGGCGGGCTTCAGAACTATCTAGCGGGAACACTTTGGCCGCGTTCAACAGCCAAGCAGGGTCGAACACATCTTTGACGGCCATCTGCGCCTCTAGATCTGCGGGGTCATATTGCACGTTCATCAGGTCACGTTTTTCGATCCCCACACCATGTTCACCGGTCAGGCAACCGCCCACTTCGACGCAGAGTTTCAAGATATCGGCGCCAAATGTCTCGCAAAGTTCAAGATCGCCGGGCTTATTGGCATCGAACAAGATCAGCGGGTGCATATTGCCATCGCCCGCGTGGAACACATTGCCGACGCCCAGCCCGTACTCCTTGGACATCTCGCCGATCCGGCGCAGCACATAGGGCAGTTGCGACACCGGGATCGTGCCATCAAGGCACATGTAATCATTGATCTGCCCCATCGCACCAAAGGCCGATTTGCGGCCCAACCAAATGCGTGCCGCCTCATCCGCTGATTTGGCTTCGCGCAATTCAACCGGGTTATGTTTGGCGGCAATGTCCATGATCAAGGCCAGTTGCGCGTCGATTTCCGCATCTGATCCTTCGACCTCGACAATCAGCAGCGCCTCGCACATCGGATAGCCCGCCTTGGCGAAAGCTTCGGTCGCTTCGATACAGGGGCGGTCCATGAATTCGATCGCTACAGGTAAAACGCCTGCTTTGATAATGTCTGTGACAACCTGGCCTGCGACCTCGTTGCTGTCATATCCCATCAGCACAGGACGTGCGCCTTCGGGTTTGGGCAGAATGCGCAGAGTGGCTTCGGTCACAACGCCAAGCTGCCCTTCGGAGCCGCAAATGACGCCAAGCAAATCCAACCCGCCCGCATCCATATGCGCGCCCCCGATGTCCACAATACTGCCATCCATCATGACCATCGTCACGCCCAGCAGGTTATTCGTGGTCACCCCGTATTTGAGACAATGCGCACCGCCCGAATTCATCGCGATATTTCCTGCAATGGCGCAGGCCAATTGGCTAGACGGATCAGGCGCGTAGAAGAACCCATCTTCCTCGACAGCGCCCGTGACCGACAGATTGGTCCGGCCTGTCTGCACCGTGATATAGCGGTCTGGATAGTTGGTTTCGATCACGCCGTTCATCTTGGCCACGCCAAGGATCACGCAATCGGCGGTCGGTAGCGCCCCCCCAGCAAGCGATGTGCCCGAACCGCGCGGAACGACGGGCACGCCCATATCGTGGCAAATTTTCATGACCGCCGCGACCTCTTGGGTATTTGCAGGCAACACAGCACAAAGCGGCGGGCAGCGGTAAGCGGTCAATGCATCGCATTCATAGGCGCGGGTTTCGGTCACATCGGAAATTACCGCGTTCGCAGGCAAAACGGCCTGCAAACGGCTAACAATTTGATCCTTGCGTGATAGGACGCTGGCATTCGGGGCTGGCATTTCCATGGCGGTTCTCCGTATTTGGTAAAAATATATTACCAATTTTTCCATATGGCAAGTGGGTAGCCGACTGGCTAAACAAGACCTATGGAATTATTTGAACATCTTGGGCTTTTGACCCTGTGGGATTGGGGCGCGGCGGCATTTATCGTGGTGGGCTGGCTTGTGATCGGATCGTTGATTGATCGCCCAGGCGGCAAGCGCCCGTCGGTAACTGTGTTGATGTCCGCGCACCGGCGCGAATGGATGAAGGTGTTTGTGACCCGGAATCCTCGTATCTATGACAGCCAAATCCTTGCAAGTCTGCGTCAAAGCACATCGTTTTTCGCATCAACCTGTTTGCTTGCAATTGGCGGTGTGCTTGCACTGATCGGGAATACTGATCCGTTACGCGGCGTGGCGCTCGAGGTCACAGACGCGCCACTGCCGGTTGTTGTGTGGCAGTTAAAGCTGGGGCTTGTGGTTTTGTTTTTGGCCAATGCGTTTCTGAAATTCGTTTGGTCAAACCGCGTGTTTGGCTATTGTGCGGTTGTCATGTCCGCTGTGCCCAACGACCCCGACGACCCGATCGCTTATCCACGCGCGGCACAGGCGGCTGAGCTCAACATTCGTGCGGGCGTTAATTTTAACCGCGGGCTGCGGGCGATGTATTTTGCATTGGCGGCGCTTGCGTGGTTGTTGGGGGCATTTGCACTGATTGGCGCGACGATAATTGCCTTGGGCATCGTCTGGTCACGCGAATTTGCATCAGTTCCGCGCAGTATTCTGCTAAACGAGACGACATGATGAAATATGCACTGATTCCCATTTTCGCAGCATCCGCCGCATTGGCCGATCCGCCCCAAGTCGCTGATGTCACCATTTCTGGCGACCGCGTGTCCGTTTCAATCCTGCACCCTGACACGGGTTGGGACCACTATGCCGACGGTTGGGAAGTGCTTGATGCGAACGGCAACCGGCTCGGGTTTCGTGAATTGGCGCACCCGCATGTCAATGAACAGCCATTTACGCGCTCACAAAGTGGGATCGTGATCCCTGAAGGTGCAACATCCGTGTTTATCCGCACCCGGTGTAGCGTTGATGGCTGGTCTGAAGAGCTGTTCGAAGTTGCGTTAGACGACTAACGCCGCCCTTCGCGTAGCCATGCACCAATACTCAGCATTGCGGCTAACAATAGCCACGCCCAAGCAGGCAATATAGGCGTGATGCTGATATCCGCGGTTTGATAAGCGCCGCGCGGTGTGATCCCGATCCAGCCGCGCCCGTTTGCGGGGCGTCCAGCGCGGACCGTGCGGATACTAATATCGCCATCCGAAATCATCAGGGTGCCGCCACCGGATGCGGTCAGCACAGGGTCAAGCGTTTCGTTCGAGGCAATCGTTTGTTCAAATTCGCGCGGTGCTGCTGGGCCAAGTGCAATCACCGTTGTTTCGGTTCCATCATCCAAACGGTACAGCCCGATTTCGGGACCATTCCATAGCGTTTCAAACCGCCCCGGTGAGACCTGTTCCAACGACAATACGGTCTGCGTCCCGTCGGGGTGGGTGACGGTGACATCATCGATGCTTTCATTCAGCGTGCGCCGAATGATCCGCATGGTTTGGCCGCTTGGCTCTACCCACAGAGACTCCTCTTCAAGCTCGGGTTCTTTCATCATCCAATGTGCAAGACGGCGCAGCAATTCCAACTGTGGCCCGCCCCCTTCAAACCCGCGATCCCATAGCCAACTGTGGTCTGACGCGATCAGTGACACACGGCCTTCACCAATGCGGTTCAGAACAAGTAACGGGCGATTATCAAGCCCCGACATGACGGTCGTAGCGTCCTGCGGTACGAGCACATCAACCAACCGGAACCAACGCCCCCAACCCGGGCCGTCGCCTGTGGGATTTGGTGCGAGTTCTGCAAGCCCTTCGGTCACGGGGTGACGCTGGCCGATGTCGGTAATTTGCGGGGTAAAGCCTTCTTCGAAGACACGCGCGGTGGGCGCGCCGGGCAGAATTTGCCCCAGCGGTGATCGATAGATGCTTTCCGCGCCGCCATATTCCGGGCCAGACGACACCAGAACCGCGCCTCCTTGTTCGACATATTCGCGGATGTTGTTGAAATAATCACCCGGAAGAATCCCGCGACGGCGATAGCGATCAAAGATAATGAGATCAAAATCATCGATCTTTTCCAAAAACAATTCGCGGGTGGGAAAGGCGATCAAAGACAATTCATTTACCGGCACCCCATCTTGTTTCTCAGGGGGGCGTAGGATGGTGAAATGCACCAGATCAACGGTCTGATCCGACTTAAGCAGGTTGCGCCACGTGCGTTCGCCTGCGTGTGGTTCACCTGATACCAAAAGCACACGCAAGCGATCACGCACACCGTTGATTTGCACAACGGCGACATTGTTGCGCGCGGTTAGCTCGCCTTCGGCTTCGGGGATTGAAAACTGCACGACATTCATGCCGCCGTGAGGCAATTCAAATGGGATTTCAATGTCTTGCCCGACGGGAATGGGCAGGCTGATCGCAGGGTCGCCATCGACAGCGATCGACAGGTCAACCGCTTGGGTCGCGGGTGCGGCCCCTTGATCATCGATGCGCAATGTCAGGGTGACCTGTTCGCCCAAGATCGCAAACGCAGGCGCTTGCGATACCACAAGCCGCCGATCCCAATCATCTGGTTGTCCGGTCAACAACAGATGCATTGGCGCGGGCAGGCGCGGGGCGCGTTCAATATCGTGCAACCGCCCGTCACTGATCAAGATCACGCCTGCGACGCGGCCTTGCGGTTCTTCGGACAACGCTTGGGTCGTGGCGGTCATCAGCGCGGTGCCGATGTCATCTTCACCATCGGCAACCCGAACGACCCGCAGTTCTGTGTTATCAAGTCGGGCAATCTGCGCTGTAATATTCGCGAGCGCTGCATCATTTTGCGAAGGGCGATCCGCAATCCTTTGGCTCGCGCTTTCGTCGATAACGGCCAAAACAATATCGGATAGTGGGGCGCGGTCTTCTTGCTGCACGGATGGCCCCGCTATGGCGCAAAGTAGTACAATTGCTGCCACCCCGCGAAGCCACCGCCCCGGCAGCCCCCGCCAAAGCGCAAAGGCAATGCCGAGCGCCACAAAAGCCGCGATGCCGATCAGCGCAGGCATTGGGGTAAGCGGGTTAAAGATTAGTGTTTGTGTCATTGGCCCAACCGATCTAGCAGGTCCGGCACATGGACTTGGTCAGATTTATAGTTCCCAGTCAGCACATGCATGATCACATTGACGCCAAATCTAAAGGCGATTTCGCGCTGCTGTTCACCGGCTTGCCCGCGCCCGACTGGTAGCATGGCGGCGCCGTTTTGCGTCACGGCCCATGCGGCCGCCCAATTATTGCCGCCGATGATGACAGGGGTCACACCATCGTTGAGGTTGCGAAATGGCATACCTTCGGTTTGAACTGCGTTAATTGGGGCGGCTTCGACCCAGATATCGCGGCTTGCGTAGCGTCCGGGGAAATCTTGCAGCAAGTAAAATGTGCGCGTTAGCACGTGGTCAGAGGGGACGGGCTCAAGCGCTGGAATATCCAGTGAGCGCGCGATGGCTTGCAGCTTGCGTCCTTCAGGCGACCCCGACCCGAACCGTGCGGTATCAGCGTCGCGCGTGTCAAACATGATCATCCCGCCGGATCGTAGATAGCGATTCAGCTTTGTGTAGGCCGCTTGCGATGGCAGCGCTTGATCAGCTGTGATCGGCCAGTAAAGAAACGGAAAGAACGCGAGCTCGTCGGTCTCCAAATTAACGGCCAAGGGCGCGGAAGGTTCAATTGAAGTGCGCCGGAACAGCGTTTGTGACAGGCCCAAAAGACCTGCGTGGGCGACTTCGTCGACGCTTTCGTTGCCAGTGATAACATGCCCTAACACCACTTGTGAGGTTGCGCGCAAGGCAAATGCATCGTCAGTTTGGGCCTGTACGTCTGGGGCTGCAAGGACGAGGAGCGCAAGCAAAGCGGCCACATCCGCGCGGGGCCCGCGTAAACGGCCGCCAACGGCGAGCGATGCGATCACATCGATTATCAACAGCAAAAGTGCGGCCGTGAGCAACCAGCCTTTGAGCGCAGTTTCGCGGAGAGCAGTCATGCCTTCAACCGCGATATGCGACGGCCAGCTCGCGGGGGCCAAGACAGTGTCGGGACCGATGACATTCACAGCCAATTGCCGCTCAGCGCCTGCATAGAGGCCGGGCAGCAAGTCGGGCCCGGGCACTGCGGTCGCCAAGGTTTCGCCTGCCACGCCCGGCAGTGTGCTTGCGTCCTCAAGCTGGCCGTAGGCATCTAAAACCTTGCTTGGCAACCATGTTGTGCCTGCCAATTCTGCGGCTTCGGGCGTGGATGGGCGGGTCGATACCGCCATGCGTTCCAGCATTTGCACAAATAGACCTGATAGGGGCAGGCTGGACCATTCTGCATTTGCCGTCACATGGAATAAGATAACTTGGCCGTCGCCGACCCGTTTACGCGTGACCAGCGGGGTACCGTCGGCCAGTTCTGCAATGACCCTTGCGGCCAGCGTCGGATCGGGTTGCGCCATGACTTGGCTTGTGACGCTGACATCGTCGGGCACGGGCAGGCCGAAAAATGGGCTGTCAGCGTCGAATGGGGCAAGGGCCTTGGGCTCTCCCCAGCTCATTGCGCCGCCAACGGTGCGCCCACCAGACCGCAAGCGCACGGGCAAAAGCGGATCCTCTGAACTGCGGCCCAAATCGCTCGCGGCAAGCCGCGGGCCCAGCAAAACGCAGCAACATGCCGCCACCGTCCATCCATTCCAGCAATGCGTCCGTTTCGGTCTCGCTGAGGGTCGCCACATCCGCCAGAATGATCACATCCGGGTTGGCAAGAAGGATGTCGGAAATAGTGCCGTCGATCAGATCGGCGGTGGGTTCGAGCGCTTCGCGCAGGTAATAAAGTGGCGACAAAAGTTCGAGCCCCTCGCGGGCGTCGTTCTGTGCGATCAAAGCAACTTCGCGCCGTTTGAGCGCGTCATCTGTCAGGCTTACAGCGCCCGCTGATTTGGTCCCATCGACTGAAAACCGCGTGATACGGTTGCGTAATTCGGGGGGAAGGATCATCGGGGTTTGCGCGTCGGATTCACCTGCGGCAAAGCTGAGCGGGACGGTGGCAAGTGGCCGCTCAACGCCTGCAGGGTCGCGGCCTGTGGCGGTGATTTGCGTCTCAAAAGCGGCACCAACTGGCGTGCGCGTGGCACTGACGATCACTTCGCCATCCTCAAAGGTTGCAGGGCGTATGCCGATGGTCTGTTGCGGCGTTTGAAAGACGGTCACGCTGCCCACATTTTCGAAACGCGTAAGCAGCGCGTCGCGCCCATCAAAATCGATCCCGTCTGAAAGCCAATAGGTTTCAAATACCCCTGATTGGGTATCGAAATAGGATGCCGGATCAATTGGTTGCCAAGGTTGCGGGATCAGATTTGGCAGTCGGTTTTGCCAGTCACTTGGGGCGGCGAAGGGCAGGCCGCCTGCGGGCAGATCGGTCAAGACCACCACAGCGACACGGCGATCCGCGACAGCGGCTTCTGACAGCAATGTGTCAACGCGTGACATGTGTTGCGCCCAACGCGCAGCCCCAGCCCATGTGCCGTCCACCGCGATCACGAGATCACCGTTACCACCGCGCGCGGCTTGTGGGTTCAAAACGGGCCCGGCGAACCCAATAATTATTGCGGCCATTGCGGAAAGGCGCAGCAAAAGAAGCCACCAAGGCGTCCGATCAGATTGGCTGTCTTTGTCGGCCAGACCCAACAAAAGCGCGACGCCCGGAAACTGTCGCCGGATCGGTGCAGGTGGCACCGCGCGCAAAAGCACCCAAAGAATTGGCAATGCGGCAAGCGCGACCAGCAACCAAGGTGCTGTAAACCCGATGGGACCCAGCGCCATCATGCCTGCCGCTCCAGCGCGCCATAAAGCCAAAGGAGCGCGGCCGTCGCCGATTGTCCGGTATGGTGCGTGCTAAATTGCCAGCCGGTTGTGCGGGCGAGCATCGCAAGACGATCTTTACGTTCCGCCAACCGATCAAGGTAGCGCGCCTTAAGATCGCCGGCCTTCATCGTTTCATGTTCCAATGCGCCCGTCATCGATGTGAACACAGTACGCCCGTCAAAGGGAAACTCTTCTTCTTGCGGGTCAAGCACCTGTAACAATGCACCGCCCACGCCGCGATCTGCGGCACGCATCAAGGCTTCTTCGACGGGAGCGACATCGCCCATGAAATCGCCAATGAGCAAGGCGCGCGAATGTGGCAGCATCCCTTGGGTTTCGGGCGCGCCGTAATCGACGTCGCTCTGTTCTGATAGGATTTGTGCCATCTGCGTGATTTGCGCCTCACCACGCCGAGGGGGCAGGCGCAGCCCGGTCAAACCGACCCGTTCACCGCCGCGTATCATCAAAATCGTGGTGGCCAACCCAAGAAGCCGCGCACGCGCGCCCTTGCTTGGCAGTTCATCTGAATGAAACTGCATCGACGCCGCCTGATCGACCCAGAGCAGAATCGATTGCGCGATCTGCCATTCTTTATCTTGCACGAAATTTGCATCTGACCGGGCTGATCGGCGCCAATCGATACTGCGCGCTGCATCCGATGGTTGCGCTGGGCGGTATTGCCAAAACGTATCGCCCACGCCTGCCCGCCGCCGCCCGTGGTCGCCCAGCAAAACGGTGGTCGCCAGATGCTCTGCCTCGGCCAAAAGTGCCGGCAGCGGGGCTGAGAGGGCTTGGGCCTCAGCGCGAAGGGCGAGCGGGGTGATCATGCGGCGGCAGAGACCTTGGTCACGTCGGCGGCCACGCGGGTGATGATATCTGCGATGTTTTCGCCACGCGCACGTGCCGCAAATGACAGCGCCATCCGGTGCTCTAGCACAGGCACAGCCATTGCAAGCACATCTTCGGCCGAAGGTGCCAAGCGCCCATCAAGCAGCGCTTGCGCACGCACGGTCAGCATCAAGGCTTGCGCGGCGCGCGGGCCGGGGCCCCAGCTGACATTTTGGCGGATCACATCGGGCGCGTCGGCGTCAGGGCGGCAGGCGCGCACAAGGTCAAGGATCATTTCGACGATATTATCGCCAACCGGCATGCGACGTAACAATGTCTGCGCGTCCAACAGTTCGGCGGCGGTGAAGACGGCGGTCGCCTCGGCCTCGGCCACGCCGGTGGTGGCGATCAAAATGTCACGTTCTGTCGCGCGGTCGGGGTAGGGAACATCAATCTGGACAAGAAAACGGTCGAGTTGCGCCTCGGGCAGCGGGTAGGTGCCTTCTTGCTCAATCGGGTTTTGCGTCGCGAGCACGTGAAACGGCGCGCCAAGCGGGCGGTGTTCGCCAGCGATTGACACTTCTTTTTCTTGCATCGCTTGCAGCAGCGCAGATTGGGTGCGCGGCGAGGCGCGGTTAATCTCATCGGCCATCAATAGCTGGCAGAAAATCGGGCCTTCGATAAAGCGAAAGTTGCGGGTGCCATCATCAGAGGTTTCTAGCACTTCAGACCCCAAAATATCCGCAGGCATCAGGTCGGGCGTAAACTGGATACGATTGCCGTTAAGCCCCATCACAGTTGAAAGCGTATCGACAAGCATGGTTTTTCCAAGACCGGGCAGGCCGATCAAAACAGCGTGCCCGCCGCAGATCAGCGCAGTCAGGGTCAAATCAACCACCCGCGTTTGGCCGATAAAACGGGCCGAAATACTGCTGCGTGCTTCTTGCAGCTTTGCGCCCAGATTTTCAATTTGGACAACAAGATCGGCGTGATCGGCCATGACTTTCCTCCGGATAAACGTTATCAGCTATACCAACAGATATTCACATAAATCCCAATGGCAAAAACAATGACAACACAAAAGAGTGTGACCCCAAACGCCCAAAGCATCGCCGAAAGTGCCCGCGCCGCCCAAAAAGGCGGCTTGCCGCCGGTGCATTTGTGGAATCCGCCCGATTGTGGACCGCTTGATATGCGCATCGCACGCGATGGCACGTGGTTTTATATGGGCACGCCGATTGGGCGGCCCGAGCTGGCACGCCTTTTTTCGACGATTCTGCGCAAAGACGGCGACGATTATGTATTGGTGACGCCTGTTGAAAAGGTGACGATCACCGTAGATGACGCGCCGTTTGTTGCGGTGGATTTCAACCGGGTGGGGGATGCGTTGGTCTTTGAGACAAATGTGGGGGACACGGCGACCGCGGGGCCTGACCATCCGATCCGCGTCGAAAATGACCCTGACACCGGCGAACCCAGCCCCTATATTTTGATCCGCGCAGAGCTAGAGGCGTTAATTGACCGCAAGTCTTTCTACCGCCTTGTCGAGATCGGAGAAGTGGCGACACATGACGGGCAGCAGTGGTTTGGCGTGCGTTCGAACGGTGCGTTCTTTCCCATCATTTTGGCCAAAGATCTGGGATAATCCGCCCCCCCACATGAGGTTTTCTTGATGCCCAAATATTGCGCCAATCTGACATGGTTGTTTGCCGAGCTGCCGTTCATGCAACGTTTTGGCGCTGCAAAGGATGCGGGCTTTGACGGGGTTGAGGTGCAGTTCCCTTATGATGTGAATGCGCAAGATATCGTGAACCAATTGGCACGGTATGATCTAAAAATGGTGTCGATCAACTGCCCGCCGCCGAACTACACGGGTGGGGAACCCGGATGGGCAGCCGTGCCCGCGTTGCAATCTCGATTTCAGCGCGATTTCATGCGGGCTGCCCGCTATGCGAAAACGCTTGGCGCGCAGCATTTGCACATTATGGCTGGCGTGGCAGATGGGCCCGAGGCCGAAGCCGCCTATATCGAAAATCTCGCGTGGGCCGCGGCGCAGGTGCCCAAGCAAAGCCTGCTGATTGAACCGATCAACCAAGGCGATATGCCCGGATATTTTATGCGCGATTACGATCTGGCGGCAAAGGTGATCGCCGCAGTTGGTGCGCCCAATTTACGTCTTTTGTTTGATGCGTATCACGCGGCGAAGATCACAGGCGATGTGTTAGCGACTTGGAAACGCATGTGCCCAATCACGGCCCATGTGCAAGTCGCGCAAACGCCGGACCGGTCAGAACCTGACGCAAGTGATATCAATTATCCCGCATTCTTTGATCAGCTAAGTGCAGACGGATACCACGGCTGGGTCTGCGGCGAATATCAACCGCGCGGGGAAACGGCAGCAGGATGTCAGTGGCTTGCTTGACCCAAGCAAAAGCGGGCGCTAATCAACGTAAAGGCCGCTAACGCCCGCCACCCGCTGACATCTGTCTTGGTGAAGTTTAGCATAAGATTTCATACTTCCTTTCCGCATTTTCGCGCGGATGGTAATGCGGGTACCTATCCTAAAACGACGCGATCTTCGGATTATGGAGTATGGGCATGTCTGACATTCCCCAAAATAAATACCTGTCTGACTCTTTGGGCAGATTATATATCAAAACCGCGCTGCCAATCATCTTTGTGATGGGGATGAACGGTGCGCTGACAGTCGCGGATGCGCTGTTTCTTGGCCATTACGTTGGGCCGCAAGCCTTGGCTGCGGTGACATTAATGTTCCCGATCTACATGTTGATCGCCGCTTGCGCCACTTTGGTGTCGAGCGGCATGTCGAGCATTCTTGCGCGGCATTTGGGCGGTGGGCGCATTGTGCAAGCCCGCGAAATTTTCACAGGTGCGCATGGGTTCGCACTGGTGGTCGCGGGGATTTTGATCGCGCTGTCGGGGTTATTCGGGGCAACCATTGCCAACCTTTCTGCTGCATCTGACCCTGTGCTTGCGCAAATGGGGCTGACATATCTGCGGATCACGGTGTCTTTCACGCCATTGATGTTTGTCCTGTCGGTCAATTCGGACGCGCTACGCAACGAAGGCCGGGTCGGGTTCATGGCCGCGATGAGCTTGCTCGTGTCGCTCGCCAATATCGCGTTCAACTATGTGCTGATCGCAAAGCTGAATATGGGTGTTGCCGGGTCTGCCTATGGCACGGGGCTGGCGCAATTGCTTGCCTTTGCGATCATCGCGACGTTTCGGTTGCGCGGGAAAACGTCGCTTCAATTCACGGCGCTTGGCCAGTCATCGTGGTTTCATGGTTGGGTGCGGATGCTGGCCCTTGGCGCACCGCAAAGCCTGAATTTCACAGGGTTCGCGCTTGGATCTGCGGCGATTATGGCCGCGCTACAATTGGTACAAACCGCGCATTATGCGGATACGGTCACGGCCTATGGGATCATCACGCGGGTCGTGACGTTTACCTATCTGCCGATGTTGGGGCTGTCGTTTGCGATGCAATCGATCACAGGCAACAGTTATGGGGCTGGGCTATGGGCGCGGTCAGCAAGGTCGCTGCAGATCGCTTTGGCTACATCACTTGTCTATTGCGTGATTGTGCAGATCATCGTGACCAGCTTTACCGTGCAAATTGGGGCGGCTTTTGTGGATGATCCAGATGTCATCGCAGAGGTTGCGCGGATCATCCCAATCATGGCGATTGTGTTCTTCCTGATGGGACCGTTGATGATGGTGGCGAGCTATTTCCAAACCATCGGGGATGCCACGCGCGCCGCGATCTTGGGCCTATCTAAACCCTATCTCTTTGCGATCCCGCTGACATTTTTATTGCCGAAATTCTTTGGCGAACCGGGCATCTGGTACGCGGGGCCATTCGCGGAAATCTTGCTTCTTTTACTCACAATTGCGGTCGTCGCGTTGCGGCGCCCGACACATATTCAGGAGGTCACACAATGACCGGACAACTTCCATCGCTGCACAAGGCGAAAACAATGGCGAAGGCATTGCGTGCCGGGGCATCAGGTAGGAGCCACGCACAAGCGCTTGAACAAATCGCCAGGGATCACGGGTTCCGGGATTGGAACAGTTTTCATGCAGCCATCCGTGACGTGGCCCCAGCTACAATTTCAGCGGGGACGCGCGTGACTGGGCGCTACTTGTCGCAGGCGTTTGCGGGCGAGGTGATCAGCGCCACGCCGCAAGAACCGGGGTGGATGCGTCTTGAAATCAAGCTTGATACCCCTGTGGATACCGTGCGATTTGCACGCTTTCACAACATGCGCAGCCGGATTACGGGGACAATTGGCCCCGATGGGTTCTCAAAAGAACGCACATCCGACGGTGAGCCGCATCTTATTTTAGATACTGAAAACCTGCTGACATAACGCTGTCAGTAGGGGTATGGTTAAAGATGCCATCAACATCGCAAACAAGGAGATGAACGATGGGAAGTAATGCAATGGTCGTGTGGACAGAAATCCCGGTGACAGACATGGATAAGTCGGTGGCATTTTACAGCGACGTCTTTGGATTTGAGATGAGCATCGATAATTCGGGGCCAAATCCGATGGCGAATTTCGGGTCGGATATGACCGCAGTTGGCGGGCATCTTTATCCGGGCAAACCCGCTGCAGATGGGGGAAATACAATCCACCTTGCCGTCCCGGATACGCTCGAAGCTGCGATTGAACGCTGTCAGGCGGCGGGCGGCGAAGTTGTCAGCCCAGCGATCTCAATCCCTCCGGGTCGTTTTGCCTATGCCAAAGATTTGGACGGCAATTCGCTTGGCCTGTTTGAGCCCGCGTCATAATGCGTAGGGCCGACCGTCTTTTTCAGATACTTCAGTATCTGCGGGGTGGTCGGCTCACCACGGCGGCGCAATTGGCCGAACGGCTCGAGGTGACAAAGCGCACGATTTACCGTGACATCGCGCACCTTATCGGGTCCGGTGTGCCGATTGATGGCGAGGCAGGCGTTGGTTACCTGATGCGCGACGGCTATGACCTGCCGCCGCTGATGTTTTCTGAGGAAGAAATCGTAGCCCTGGTCGCAGGCGCGCGGATATTACAGACATGGGGCGGCACCAAAATGTCCGCCGCAGCCCAAGAAGCCTTGGTCAAAATCGACACCGTCCTTCCCGACGCGGCCCGGCGCAAAATCGGCCAAGTCAACGTGCATACCGTGGCTGCCCCTTGGCACGGTGGCAGCTGGCGCGATCATATCGATCAGTTTGAAGAGGCCTCTGAAACCCACACGCGCCTGACCATCAGCTACGAAGATGAAAAAGGCGCCGCCAGCACTCGCACCGTCCGCCCGCTCGGGGTCTGGTTCTGGGGCAAAGTCTGGACCGCCGTTTGCTGGTGTGAATTGCGCGATGACTTCCGAATGTTCCGGCTCGACCGGATCGTCGCGGTTGAAGACGCAGGGACATTCCGCCCGACCAAAGGCCAAACGCTCAAGGACTTTATGGCGTGTAAGGCGTACGAGCGGTGAGCGGTTAGATGTAGGTGTTTATCGCTATGCCTTACTGTTAAATTTAGACTGCGCGTTCTGTCTATTGCTACGGCTTAGCCGACGTTATCGGCTCTGAAAATTTTACGCGCCTCTCTATAAATCCAAAGAACTTCAACGATTGGCGCAAGAATAACAAGAGTAGTCGCAATGTTCTTGTAACGACTTGGCTTCTCCATAATATGACCAAGGGAGAACAAGAGCCAATACAGTAAACAGCCAACGACAACGAGAGTTATCTCGCGCTTTCTGCCTCGCAAGACTGTAATAAAGGTTTCCTTAAAACTTATTGTATCAACATCGCTCATTGCAATTCCTTGAAATCAAATTCCGCCCGACTCTACACAACCGCAGGGCGGGGCGGAACCGGGATTATTCTGGCAGGCTTTGCGCGAGCCGCATGAGTTGCACTGCCTCGGTCCGGTCGCTGGTGTCCTTGCGGTTGGCGCTATTCTCCGCCAAGCCGCGAAAAGACCGACATTATTCTGGTCTTGCACATTTCATATTCAAGAATGTCCTGTTGGGTAGGAAGGGATACTGAGCGGTAGCTGAAGCCTGGCCATTGGGTAGTCCCAGATGTGCAGATATTTACCGGCCAATTGCGATGGTCTTCACCCAGCGGTCGCGTACGGTCAAACGGCAGCGATTTTTCCCACATTTCTACCTGCGCTAGAAACGCTTGATCGAGCCCGAGACCAAGGCAATCATAGGCATCGCCGTTTCGAGAAACAAACACGATTGGTTCTTGCAGTTCGTGTGTTGCTAGGTTGAGTCGAACTTGCTGCACATATTCAGCCCATTGCGGTGGACACATTGGGTCCGAAACGTCAAAGGCCGCTAGAGTAGCTGGCGTTGTGAGCGCGGCAGATAGAAGTAGACACAATCTACCCATTCGGCGTCTCCGCGGGTGGCGTTGGCGAGTGCGATAGTATCATCGCGCATATTTATCCAATAGCTGACTATGGCCCATATAAGTCGAATGGATCAATTCTGCGATGCATGAAATCGAATTATCATCGACCTCGTTGCGGCAGAAGCTAGCCGCCATTAGGCCAAGCGTGAATTCGCTTCTATCGTAGAATGTCGTTACCTCATCGGTGCCTTCGTCTAGTTCGAAATGGTACTCTGAGATGTATGGGTTAAATCCAAATCCGGTCGGAACCCCGTCTCTTACACATCTCAACGCGTCTTCTTCTGAACTGCTTGATGATATCGCTAGTGCGAAGGCTTCAAGCCCGCCCTCTGCGTTAAAGAACACCGCATAGAAACACTCAGCACGGCCATCGTTCATGCCCCCATATCCATAGCCTTGATCGTTGTTGGGTTCAGCCCTATCAAATGATGTGCCTAATCCAAGGTGACGGAAGTCGCCACTTTTTAAAGCGGATTCGTCCTCAAGATCGTAGATAAAAACCACAAAATTGGCGTCATTCGAGATAGGCAAAGATTCGGCGAACATTGTGTTTGGAAAGCCAAGAATATTGATTTCGGTATTCGCGGCGTTGCCGTAATAAATTGTATCTGCAAGCACGCGCTGTTGTACCCTAAGGTTCGTGATCCCGATGAATTGCGCCGTGATGCGTTCGGGCCAGTAGGCCACGGATTGACCACCAACTTCAAAAAATACCAAGCGGTTGGCTGGGTGTTCAAAATGCTGCGGCGTATCTTGAGCCGTTGCTGAAGACGAAAGTAGCATTGCTGTAAATAAAATGGAACTAATGCGCATTTGATTACTCTGATCAATCAAGTTCGTTCGGAAAACTTATTTCGCCCCACCCTACACAACCGCAGGGTGGGACGGAACCGCGATTATTCCGACAGGCTTTGTGCAAGCCGCATGAGTTGCACGGCCTCGGTCCGGTAGCCGAAATCATCGTCCCCGCGGTTGGCGTTGGCCAGTGCGATGGCGTCGCTGTAGCCCCAGTCGCCAAGGTAAGTGTCGTCGCGCAGCAATTGCCCGAAACCCGCGATGGCGGCGGCGAAATTGGCCTCTGTACCGGGGATACTTGTCCCCGTGATCGCGGTTTCGATCAACTGGCTGGTGTCTTCGCCGGGTGCCTTATAGCGCAGTTTGACAAAGCCCAATTCATCCGATGTCTCCGCAACGGTGTTGGGTGCATAGCGGAGCGGATCAGACAGTTGCGCGGGGCTGCCCACGGGGGTGATTTCATAGATCGCGGTGACCGTGTGACCCGCGCCGAGTTCCCCGGCATCAACCCGGTCATTGTTGAAATCCTCGCGGTTCAGCGCGCGGGTCTCATAGCCGATTAACCGGTATTCGGCGACTTGGGCCGGGTTGAATTCAACCTGCACTTTAACGTCGCCCGCAATCGGGAAGAGCGCGCCAGAGAGCTGATCCACCAGCACCTTTTGCGCCTCGGACAATGTATCGATAAAGGCCGCCGTGCCGTTGCCGTTTTGGGCGAGCGCCTGCATCGTCGCGTCATCCAGATTGCCGCGTCCAAAGCCAAGAACGGATAGATAGGTGCCCGTGTCGCGCTTGTCCGCGATAAAGTCTTTGAGCGCATCGGGATTGTTGATCCCGACGTTAAAATCCCCATCCGTGGCAAGGATCACGCGGCTCACCTCGCCATCTTCGGCCATCGTGTCGGCTACGGCATAGGCCTGTTCCAACCCGCCTTGCCCATTGGTCGATCCACCTGCGCCTAGCGACTGCAGCGCTTCCAAGATCGTCGCGCGGTCAAAGGCCGCCGTGGGCGCGAGCACCTGCCCGGCGCTGCCCGCATATTCGACAATTGCGATCTGATCCTCTGGGCGCAGTTGATCCAGCATGATCCGGAATGATTGTTTCAGCAGCGGCAGTTTTTCTGGCTGGTTCATTGATCCTGACGTGTCGATCAAAAACACAAGGTTCAGCGGTGGCCGATCATCAAGCGCAGGCATCTGCCCTTGCAGCGCGATATGCACCAATTGCGTGTCTGGGTTCCATGGCGTTTCAAAGCTGGAAACGGTCGTGCGGAACGGGCTGTCATCTTCGGGGGCAGGGTAGGCATAGGGGAAATAGTTCACCATTTCTTCAATCCGCACCGCATCTGCGGGGGGTAGATGACCGCGTGATAGGGACGAGCGCACGACAGAATAGGATGCCGTGTCGACATCGATAGAAAAGCTCGAAACCGGATCGTCAGAGGTGATTTTCAGCGGGTTTGTTGCCGCGTTGGCGTAGGTTTCGGTGTTTAGCAATAGTGCATGGCGGTCTGTGTTCGGTGTACTTGCTTCGTCAGGCCCACTATAGCCCAGTGTTGCTGTGCCAGAAAATGATACGCCCGATCTCGCCGGAGCCGCACGGCTGAGAGCCTCGGCCATGACTGGGGCTTCGGGTGCGGCCATTGTCATGTCATCAAGTGTAGCATTAAAATCTCCGCGCAAAATTTCGGGCGATCCAGCGGCGTCTGATTGCTCGATAGGTTCAGGAGACATATCGCCCGCAGCCACAAGACCGCCAACGTCCAGGGTACCTAACTGCTCGGTATCCAACGCTTCCCAATGCTCTTTGAGGCCGTCATGTACTGCTGCCACATCAACGGATGATCCCATATCTAAGTCAGCGGTAAGTGCTGGTTCCTCCGACATAGGCTCGGCAACGTTGTCAGTCAGATCGCGTGCGGAGGCATCCGCGCGTGGCGTATCGATTTGTTCAATTTCATTGATCGGGATGTTGTCGTCGCTTTGCGCGGCGCTATTCTCTGGCTCGGGCGCTGGTATCGGCGTTGGGTAGAAATCACGATTGTTAGGGTTCAACAGGTCTTGGCCCGCTGGTGTCAGCACCAGAAACCCGCAGGCTACGATGGCCGTCGTTGTAGTCAGCGCCGCTTTTGATGTCAGTGAATTCAGCATATTTTTTACTCCTGTCCAAAGGCGATTACGCCCGGTTACAGGGGTGGGACGCGGCTGCGCGCGTGATCCTTGGAGATCGTCAAAGTTTTTCTGTGCAAGTGCGAGATTCTCTGCACGGCGCGCGGCATCAGCGCGCGGTGTCGCGACATCCATCATGGATTTGAGATCATCGAGGTCGTCGGTCATAGCGCGTCCTCCTTTTCTTTGATTGCGCGCAGTGCTTTTTTGGCTTCGGATATGCGCCAGCTAATCGTGCCTTCGGACACGCCTAAAATCTCGGCGGTTTGGGCGTGGGTCATGTCATCAAGCACAAGCGCAAGCGTGTCGCGCAGGTGTTCGTTCAATTGGTTCATCGCGGCGGTCAGCCAGTCAATTTGTTCCGCCATGTCTTTGTTCGTTTCTACCCTAGCGATCTCCCAATCGCCCCAACCTGTTGTGGCCTTCATATATGTCGCGCGCTTGCGGCGGCGATCGTGGGCGGCGTTAATTGCAACGCGGTAGAGCCATGTGGTGACTTTTGCGCGGCGTTGGTAGCTGGCCAGTTTCGCGGGCAGGGCGGCGCAGATGTCTTGCGTCAAATCTTCGGCCTCGGCCCGCGCACCGGTCAGCCGAAAGCAAAAGGCAAACAGCCGATCATAGTGCCGATCCAGCAGGCTTGCAAAAGCCTGCCCATCACCATTTGCAGCCGCAGCCGCGAGATCTTCATCACTGGTTGTCATACGCATCACAATTGGTTGGACGCGGACGAAACGTCAATCCTTGGCGGGATTATCACTATTTTGCGAAGTTGTTGATATCCTGTCGGACGGAATAGGATGAACTAAGCTGTTAGTGTCAGATAATCCCCAGCCTATAGCGTCCCTTACAACGAAATCTTATACGCCCCGCATAGCGCACTGATGTCTGTTTTGCGGGGCAAAGCGGAATTTACTATGAAACAACTCAATGGCCGCTTAGGGTGGACAGGCCATTTCGCAAATTCGCCAACCTGTCGAGGACAGCGGAGCGTTTTTCGTCGAGTTCCGCTCTGAGCCGATCAATATTTTCAAGCTTTTCGGTCAACTTCTCAATGCCGCCCTCGCAAGGGCCAGTAGTTTCATCCGAAAGGCACTCGCTCATGGCGCGGATTTCACGGGTCGAGAAACCGGTCGCAATAAGATCGCGGATGCGGCCAGCTCTTCGCAGGTCGGCATCACTATATCTACGATAGCCATTTCGCGTTCGACTGACGTCTAAAAGGCCTTCTTGCTCGTAGTGACGCAACATCCGCTGGGTTATCCCCAATCGTTCCGCAGCTTCCTTTGCTTGCATACCCAATCCTCCATCAGCATTTCACCATATGTAAGTGTTGTGGATGTAAATCAAGGGCGGCCCGGATGGCTTCAATCAGTCATCCGGGCCGCGAAAAATCAGGCCATTTCTGTATCAGGTCGGCTGAAATTTACTTCTCGCATCACCTGCCAGCGGTCATCTTCGAATACGAAGTCAATGCTCAGGTCAATATGCATCTTGGGACCACCCAAAGGAATCTTTCGGGAGATAAGCACATGACCACGGTCTCCGCTCGCGGTCAGACTGTGGATCTTGGACCACATATGATCCTCAGGAACTTCTTCTTTGAACATCTCCTTCAGCATCCCTAGGACTTCTTGCTTTTTCAAACTCATCAGGCGTCCGTCGATACCCAAATTCATCACAACGAGGTCTTCGTGGTAGATGTTATCCAGTTCTGCTATGTTTGCGCTGACTCCATATTTCATCAGGTCTTGTACTTTGGCGTGTAGCCCATCCGTGGTGTTCATTGTCATGTCGCGTGTTCTCCTGAGTGCGAATCGTGAATTCTACGAAAGGCACGTCTAGCACCTTGACGCTAACGTCATGGTCAATGGTTGTTTTTAACAAAGCCGAAGATATTCTGAAAACCTGCCGTTCGTGCGAAGCGCAGCATCGGTCAAGATGGGCTCAATCCGTCATTCGCTGCGCGGCGCACTCATGTCTGCCTTATTAACGTGTCCGCGCAGCGATATCGGTTTTGAGAGAATGGAATGCCTTTACGTAAGTCGTGATGCAGGCATTTAAGTCATTGCTTTATTTACACCTGCGTACAAATATATTTCATCTCGAGGTAGTCTTCGATCCCATGCGATGATCCTTCGCGGCCGAGACCAGATTGTTTGACGCCGCCAAAGGGGGCGACTTCGGTTGAAATGATCCCGGTGTTCACTCCGACAATCCCGTATTCCAGCGCTTCGGCGACTTTGGTCACGCGCGACAGGTCCTTGGCGTAGAAATACGAGGCCAACCCAAAAATCGTGTCGTTGGCTTGGAAAATTACGTCGTCTTCGTCTTCGAACATGAATAGCGGTGCGAAGGGGCCAAAGGTTTCATCGGTGGTAACGGTCATGTCTTTGGTGGCGTTGCTAATGATGGTTGGCTCAAAGAACAAACCGCCCAGATCATGAGGTTTGCCGCCTGTCAAAACAGTTGCTCCTTTGGCGCGCGCATCGTCGAGATGGTTTTGCACTTTATCAATGGCTTTGGCTTCTATCAGTGGGCCTAGGGACGTGCCGTCTGCCAGTCCGTCACCAACGCGCAGCGCTTTGACGGCGGCGGTGAATTTTGCGGCGAAGGTGTCGTAGACCCCTTTTTGTACGTAAATCCGGTTAGCGCAGACGCAGGTTTGCCCGTTGTTCCGGAACTTGCAGGCGATGGCACCTTCGACGGCAGCATCAAGATCGGCATCATCAAAGACGATAAACGGCGCGTTGCCGCCCAGTTCCATACTGCATTTCATCACCTGATCGGCGGCTTGGCGTAGCAGAATGCGCCCGACTTGGGTTGATCCGGTAAAGGTCAGTTTGCGGACAATTGGGTTTTCGCAAAACTCTTTGCCGATGCCATCGGCATCGTCAGAGGTGACTACCGAAAACAGCCCCTTTGGCACGCCTGCTTCTTCAGCAAGTTTCGCCATCGCGAGCGCGGAAAGCGGGGTTTGTGATGCGGGGCGTACAACGAACGCGCATCCGGCGGCCAGCGCGGGGGCGACCTTGCGCGCGATCATCGCATTGGGAAAATTCCAAGGAGTGATCCCGGCGGCGACACCGATGGGTTGTTTGATCACGGTGATCCGTTTGTCGGGCATATGGCCGGGAATGGTTTCGCCGTAAATGCGCTTGGCCTCTTCACCGAACCATTCGATGAAGGATGCGCCATAAGCAACTTCGCCGCGGGCTTCAGCCAGCGGTTTGCCCTGTTCGGCCGTCATGATGATGGCAAGATCTTCTTGGTGTGCCATCAGTAGATCAAACCATTTCCGCAGAATTTGCGCGCGTTCTTTGGCGGCGCGGGCCGCCCATGATTTTTGAGCTTTTTCAGCGGCTGCAATGGTGCTGTTGACCTCTGCGCGGGTCAGGTCCGGCACGCTTGCGATCACATCGCCACGTGCCGGGTTGATGACGTCGAAACTTGCGCGCCCTTGGGCCAAAACCCAATCGCCCGCGAAAAACGCTGCCTCGCAAAGCAGATCAGGGCGTGTAAGCATAGATTTTAGATTGGTTGATTTATCAAGCATGGTAGGCTCCGTCATGTTTCGTGCTATCTGACCTGTCTGCGGCGGGCGCGTAAAGGGGGGCTGATGGAATTAGACGATGCATATGCGAACGCCGCCCATATCCCGGATGGCGCGCGCTATCCCGATAGATGGGCGGAAGAAGCCGCACAGTTTCGCGCAAACGCGTTGTGCGCGTTGGATATCGCATATGGCGAAGGGCCGCGCGCGCGGTTCGATCTGTTTCACCCTGCGCGGCTTGCACGCGGCGTAGTCGTTTTTGTGCACGGGGGTTATTGGCGGATGTTCGACAAATCCTATTGGTCGCACCTGGCGGCAGGGTCACTTGCACAGGGCTGGGCAGTGGCGATTGTGTCCTATGATCTATGTCCGCAAGCCACCATCACCCAAATTGGCGACCAGGTCGCCACAGCGGTCAACGTGATTGCCCAAAGGGTATCTGGTCCGATTCGGCTGACAGGGCATTCGGCGGGTGGTCAGTTGGTTGCGCGTTTGGGCGCAATCGGACCGAATGCTGCTTGGAAAACACGGCTTGCGGGTATTGTCCCGATCTCACCCGTTGCAGATTTGACACCATTGCTTAACACCTCAATGAACGCTGATCTGCGGCTGGGCGCGCAGGAGGCGCGCGCGCAAAGCCCGGTATATATGCCAGCACCAGAATGCCCAGTAACCGTTTGGGTGGGGTCCGACGAACGCCCTGTCTTTATTGAGCAATCGCAGCGCCTTGCACAGCATTGGGGGTGCGAAATTTATGTTGATCCAGTCAAACACCACTTTGATGTGATCGCGGGGCTTACGATGCCAAGCAGCCCGCTGACGCTGGCGGTTTGCTGCGGGCATCTAGCGTGATCGGACCAAAGACTAGATAGCGTTTTTGTGACATGCTAAGCCATTCATGGAATCTAAATTGTGCCTGTTGTATGAATGTGCGGCAGGTAGTGCCGTCATGAGGGTAAAGATGAAGAATAAAATGACTGTCCGGATACTGGCTATGGTGGCAGCCGCAACCGCGCTGGCGGGCTGCGAGACAACTGGTGAGGGGAACGGAATCACTGACGGTGGATACGATGGTGGGCCATTGGTCGATGGTGTTGCAAACATCTGGATCGATCCTGATGGCTGTCAGCATTGGTATGTCGATGACGGCCTTGAAGGATATATGTCGCCGCGCTTGAACCGCGATGGTACGCCACGGTGTCAAGATGAACGCGGCGAGATTGTTCTCAAAGACGGTACCACAATGATGACCGAACAAGAACCAGCGCTTCCTACGACCTAAGCGCGCATGATACCCTAAAATCGGCGCCCCAATCGGGCGCCTTTTTTGTTTTAGCGCATGGGGGTGAAATACGCGTCGGTCATTGCGCAATCGAGGATGACATCAGCACCGCAGGTCCGCAACTCTAAATCACGGGTCAGGCAAATGCGCGCTTCTTGGATATACCCATTCTTGCAGGTGATCGTGATCTGATCTGACGCCATATCCGGGTTGTCGGCAAGGAAGGCCTCTTCAATCACATGTGCGGGAACCGTAATATCGCGATCTATCGTGCGAAAGACGGGCGGCCGGGTGACGGTGGCAAAGGCAGCCCGCGACAAAGCGTAGTAGTCTTGCGCGCTTAACCCGGTGCAGACCCCATGTTTGCGCCATTGATGCCAGGCAAGTCCGGAACTGCCCATGATGTCGGTCATTTCAGCGGTTTGCCGTCGCGATGGCGCGCTGTGTCCAGTGCGACAATAAGATGGGTAGCCAGTTTCATATTGCGGCCAAAGCCCGTGCAGGATCCAATCAAAATCTGCCGCATCATCGCATTGCTCTGCCCCACGCGCGTCACCTTCGCGGGCGCACCAATTGGCAGACCAGGACAGGGCCATAACGTAGTAATCAAATTCGCCTGCGACGCCCTCGGCTTGGGCGGGGCTGGACATAGCGAGTAAAAGGGCGAAAAGCCTGCGCATTTTGATCTTTCCTAAATCTGTTTGCGACACTATATAGGGTTCAAGTTCCCCGACAATGCGAACCCGGCTGTAACGACAGTCTGCCCAGTTTAAGGGCGCAGGATACGCTTGTCTGAAAATACGCAGGAGATGAAAGATGTCCAATACACCGATTATGGCCAAAGCGACGGCTGTTTGGCTTTGCGACAATACGACCATGACATTCAAGCAGATCGCTGACTTTTGCGACCTGCACGAATTGGAGGTCCAAGGGATCGCCGATGGCGACGTGGCCGTGGGCGTGAAAGGGTTTGATCCGATCGCGAACAAGCAACTGACCCAAGAAGAAATCGACAAGGCCGAAGCCAGCCCGCTGCACAAGCTGAAACTCTTGTATAACCCAGCATCTGCTGGTGAGGAAAAACGCCGTGGACCGCGCTATACGCCGCTGTCAAAACGCCAGGATCGCCCGGCGTCCATCTATTGGTTGGTGAAATTCCACCCTGAATTGTCCGACGCGCAGGTCAGCAAATTGGTCGGCACGACCAAGCCGACAATCCAAGCGATCCGTGAGCGGACACATTGGAACATCAACAACATCGAACCGATTGATCCGGTTGCCTTGGGCCTGTGTAAACAGTCTGAACTTGACGCGGCTGTACAAAAAGCCAATGCGAAAAAGGCGTCAGAAGGCGGGGCAATGTCTGATGACGAACGTCGCAAGCTCGTCAGCACAGAGCAATCATTGGGTATGGAGCCAGAGCCGAAAATGCCGGCGGCCCTGTCAGGTCTGGAAACATTCAGCCTGTCAGACCCGCGCGACGATGAAGAAGACAGCGGTGCAGATCCACGCGATGTGTCAGATGCGGACAGTTTCTTTAACCTGCCAGATAGCGACGACACGGACGATTGATCGCTAGAAGCTCGTGGGCCTTAATGGCGTGTGACCAATAAAGGTTGCACGCCTTTTGTATATTTATTGGACATTGGGAAACGTCACGCGTCCGCTCCGGAATTGGCTTTTAGCTCAAATTGAGAGAGCGCTGCACAAGTGGTGAATGTCTGGTATAATATGGAAAGCGTCAAACCTGCCTCATTCGAAATCGGCACGAGGCCCTGAACCCATCGGAGCACTCTGTGAATGCGCGTTTTCTTTGTGATGACCTTGCTAGTGATCGTGGTTGGTGTTGCTGTTGTACCTACTGGCGTCCCGAGAAATGTGTTTTCTGAAGCAGAGCCATCCAAGATACCCAATGCGCTCTTAGCGGCCGCAAAATTTGAACGGTTAAGCTCTTACGCCGTTTCTATCGCTGTAAGTGACCATGTTGTTTCACGCGGACCGGGGATGCCCCAACCTGAGACACTCCTAACCTATATTCGAGGGCGATTGTTCGCAGGTGAAGTGCAAATGACGGCTTTTGCGCTTGAGCGCGCATACATCACGTCGCAGATTCAAGGTTGGGAATTAGCCGCGAATTTATGCTTTGGAAAACGTGCAGAGGAACTTACCCTCGCTGATGCGGCTATTCTGCTTATTCATATCAGATCACCTTCGACAGTGTGGGACGCAAGAGCAGACGAGTTACGCGCACGTCGAAATGCGTTTGTTCAGGGGATGGTTGAAAATGAATACGCGGCGCCTAATGACGCGGCATCAGCGATAATGTCACCGGTCAGTTTTTGTAAGGCATAGTGGGTATGGCGCTTTACCTGTATCGCGGGCAGCGGACACGTGTTTTGTTCCAGATTATAGACCAATAAGTTCTTACAATTATAGGCGTTGCGTTTGATCTGATCGGAAAGTTGCCGCGCGGCTAAAGCGCTTTGCGCGCGTTCAGCGCAGCCGTAATTGTGCCATCGTCGAGGTAATCTAATTCGCCCCCGACAGGCACGCCCTGCGCCAATGATGTGACCGTGATGCCCGGCAGTTGATCCGCGATATAATGCGCCGTTGTTTGACCGTCGATCGTCGCCCCAAGCGCAAGGATCACTTCGGTGATATTTTCGGATTTGACCCGGTCCAAGAGTTTCGGAATGCGTAATTCGTCTGGCCCGACCGCATCCAGCGCCGAAAGCGTCCCGCCCAGCACATGATAGCGGCCTTTGAACACCTGTGACCGTTCCATCGCCCAAAGATCGGCAACGTCTTCGACCACGGCAATCTGGCCGATATTGCGTTTCTCGGATTGGCAAATTTCGCAGATATCGGCGGTGCAAATATTGCCGCAATTCAAACATTCGCGCACCGTCGATCCAACGCGGTGCATGGCCTCGGCCAGCGGGATCAGCACAAGGCTACGCTTCTTGATCAAATGCAATACCGCACGCCGGGCTGACCGGGGGCCAAGCCCCGGCAGCTTTGCCATAAGCGCGATCAGATTATCGAGATCATCGGTGCCGTTGGTCATTCCGGTTGCCCCCCCCGCTAGAATGGGAGGTTCATTCCCGCCGGTAGCCCCATGTCTTCGGCCATTTTCGCCATCTCGCGCTGGCTGCGTTCTGCGGCTTTGGATTGCGCGTCTTTGATCGCGGCCAAAATCAGGTCTTCGACAACTTCTTTTTCGTCGCCGTTAAAGATGGATGGATCAATATCCAAACCCTTGAGTTCGCCCTTGGCCGTTGCGGTTGCTTTGACAAGCCCCGCGCCGCTGACGCCTTCGACCATGACGTTTTCAAGGTCCTCTTGCATCTGGGCCACTTTGCCCTGCATTTCTTGGGCTTGTTTCATCATCTTGGCCATATCGCCAAGACCACCTAATCCTTTGAGCATCACGCTGTCTCCTGTATTGTTAGGCTTCAGATAGGGGCTACGCGGCCAATTGGCAACGCACGGCTTAATCCTCGTCGAAGGGATCCCATTCGTCGTCCACCTCTGGCAATGCGTCCTCAAACGCGTCTTGGGCTTTGTCGGCCTCGGTTTGGATTTTACTGATTTTGGCTTTGGGGAAGGCTTGGATCACGGCTTGGACCAGCGGGTGTTCTTGGACCGACGCGCGCAGGGCGTTTTCGTCGGCGTCGCGCACTTCGGCGATTGTGGGTGCGCCTTCTTCGGCCGTCGCAGAGACAACCCAGCGGGTCCCTGTCCAAGATTGCAGCCGCGAACCCAGCCGCCCGAGCAAATCTTTGGCCGCATCCTGTGTCGGGTTCACGGTGATCCGGCCCGGTTGGTAGTTGACCAGACGCAGACCAGTTTCGACTTCGACTAAAAGCTTCACATCGCGGTGGGTGCGGATCAGTTCAATGACATCTTCGAACCGCACGTAGTGTTGCAATGCGTCGGGCGCTAGCGCGACGGCAGTTTGTGCGCCTGATGCAGAGGGGCCGCTTGGCCCGCTATGTGTCGGGGCCGGGGTTTGCGACATTGCTGTGGTCGTGCCACCCGTAGGGGCGGGGCGTCCACCTGATGGGCCGCCACCGGGGGGCGGTGTTGCGTTTTGCAGTTTGCGTACCAATTCGTCCGGTGTGGGCAGGTCGGCAACATGTGTCAGACGGATCACAGCCATTTCAGCGGCCATCATCGCGTTGGGGGCCATCGCGACCTCTTCCAATGCCTTAAGCAGCATCTGCCACATCCGCGACATGACGCGCATCGGCAGATCCGCAGCCATCGCTTGGCCACGTGTGCGCTCATCGGGGCTGATGGTGGGGTCTTCGGCGGCTTCGGGTGTGATTTTAATCACGCTCACCCAATGGCAGACCTCGGCCAGATCACGCAGCACCGCCATGGGATCGGCCCCATCGGCATATTGCCCCGAAAGTTCAGTCAGCGCCTCGGCGGCTTGTCCGCGCAAGATCATATCAAACAGATCGAGCACCCGGCCACGGTCCGCAAGCCCGAGCATCGCGCGCACTTGATCGGCGGTGGTTTCGCCAGCGCCGTGACTGATTGCCTGATCCAGCAGTGACGTTGCATCGCGCGCTGACCCTTCGGCGGCGCGGGTGATCAGCGCCAAGGCGTCATCGCTGATCTGTGCCTCTTCGCCATCGGCAATTTTGCGCAGCAGCGCGATTTGCACTTCGGGTTCGATCCGGCGCAGGTCAAACCGTTGACAGCGTGACAGAACAGTCACTGGCACCTGCCTGATTTCGGTTGTGGCAAAGATGAATTTGACGTGCGCGGGCGGTTCTTCAAGTGTCTTCAAGAGCGCGTTGAACGCGTTCTTGGACAGCATGTGGACCTCATCGATGATATAAATCTTATAGCGGGCAGAGGCCGCGCGGTAATGCACAGAATCGATGATTTCGCGGATATCACCAACACCAGTGCGCGAGGCGGCATCCATTTCCATCACATCGACATGACGCCCTTCCATGATTGCCGTGCAATGTTCGCATTGCCCGCAAGGTTCGGTTGTAGGCCCGCCAGTGCCGTCCAGCCCGACACAGTTCATGCCCTTGGCGATAATCCGCGCTGTCGTGGTTTTCCCAGTGCCGCGAATACCCGTCATGATAAAGGCTTGGGCGATCCGATCCGCCGCAAAGGCGTTCTTGAGCGTGCGCACCATCGCGTCTTGACCAACCAAGTCGACAAAGGTCTCGGGCCGGTATTTGCGTGCGAGCACTTGATAGGCGGGTGTGTCGGTCATGATGGCCTTTGGCGTGTGGATTCTGTCGACGCCAGCCTAAGCGGGCAGGGTGCGAAGGTCCACCGCTTTGACTAGGGGGCATTGCTGCTTTTGCTTTGGGCGCAGGCGGGGCATATGTGAGGAAGACGGAAACAAGGTATGTCACAGATGACTATTTCACGACGTGGATTTATGGGGGCAATGGGTGCCGGGGCAATCGGGGCTGCGGGGTTATGGCCGCGCCAAGCCTCTGCACAAGTACAAAGCCTGACCATTCAACCCGCAAGCTACGTGGTACTAGATCAACCGACGCAGGCGATGGTCTCGGCCTATGCAGATGCGCCGCCACCTGTCATTCGTATGGCACAAGGGCAACCTTTCGCGATTGATGTGACCAACGCCACCCCGGATTATACGGCGATGCATTGGCATGGGTTGCGGGTGCCAAATGCGATGGACGGCGTCCCTTACCTGACGCAATTCCCGATCGCCCAAGATGAAACGTTTCGCTACGCCTTTACCCCCACGGACGCGGGCACGTATTGGTATCATCCGCACTGCATGACCATGGATCAAATGGCGCGTGGGATGACGGGTGTGTTGATCGTGGACGAGGCCGATCCGCTTGATTTTGATGCAGAGGTTGTTTTGAATCTGCGTGATTTTCGGTTGAACAGTGCAGGTGAATTCATTGATCTTTGGACCCCGCGCGGTGCGGCGCGATCAGGGACATTTGGGACTGTTATGACAGCCAATTGGAGCCAGCTTGATCGGCATGATGTGCCGACAGGCGGGCTCGTCCGTCTGCGGCTTGCTGCCACCGACACAACCCGGATCTATAAATTGATTTTGGAGGGGGCTGCGGGCGAAGTGATCGCAATGGATGGGCATCCGCTGCGCGAGGGGGTGCCGTTCCCAAGCGTCGAAACGCCGCTGGTCCTATCACCCGGTCAACGGGCTGAGATTGTCGTGAAAATGCCTGCAGTCGAAGGGGCGCTGGTGACTGTTCTGACCGACGCACCCGGTGCGCCGCGTGCTTTGGCACAATTGCGCAGCGTGGGTGCGCCCCTTGGGCGGGTGCTTGCAGCTGCACCGCAACTGCTGCCCAACCCTGTGACCGAACCTGACCTGACGGCGCCACGTGTTGAAGAATTTGTCTTTGGCTGGACCCCCGAAGGCGGGCCGCCCGTGGATGGGTTGTGCGGGTCGCTTGGCTATTCGTTCTGGTCGATCAACCGGACACCGTGGCAAGGCGACGCCGCTGAAAACACCCCAGCATTGGCGACCTTCCAAAAGGGCGAAAGCGTGGTGCTGCGATTGCGCAATGAAAGCCCCAATGACCATCCTATCCACCTGCATGGCATGACTTTCCGCCCCATTTCTTCCAACAAACGGTACCTGCCATCCAATTGGACCGACACCGCGCTGCTGCTACGCGACGAGACGATTGAGATCGCCATGGTCATGGACAACCCCGGCGACTGGGCGTTTCACTGCCATGTGATTGAGCACCAAAAGACAGGGCTTGCAGGGTTTATTCGGGTTGTTGGGTGAGGGGCTGGCCAAAGAGTGGTGAAAACTGTGTCATTGCTTTGTGCGAAATGATGTTCTTATTAAACATGATGGACATCGAAAACGAGAGTGACAATGCTTGAACTGAGACCAAATTGCGAGTGGTGCGACAAAGATTTGCCACCTGAGTCAATCGAGGCGCGTATATGTAGTTACGAATGCACCTATTGTGCGGAATGCGTTGAGAACATTCTACATAATGTCTGTGCGACCTGTGGTGGCGGTTTCGTCAACCGACCCATTCGCCCCCAAAAGGCTTACAGGAATGAGCTGAAGCTTGGCTTGTCGCACCAACCCGCTAGCAGCCAGAGAAAACAATCGAAGTGGTCGCGTGAACAAGTCGATGAGCTCAGCCTTCGGCTACGTGGTACCTTACCGCAAGAACGATAGTATTGCGTGATGCTGGCGATGGGCTTGGACTCTCGCCTTGCACCTCCCACTTCCGCCCGCTAACCTGATCTTGCCGATATCGGGCGGCATCCTTGGTTCGCGGAAAGCGCAGAGCACCCGTTAGACTTGAACGACCCACAGATGTGGTCTTTCTCATTTGCCCGAAGCAGCGAACTGTCGGGCCGAACTGGTGAGGAAGCCAATGACCGATACATTAGACGCACTGCGTCAACAGGCGAAAACCCTACAAAAACGCTATCAATCCGGTGACCGTGCCGCGATCGCACGCATTGATTCATTGCGGCCACGTACAGGCGCGCTGAAACGGGCTGACTTTTTACATGTGATTGCGCGTGAAAACGACTTTGGGACCTGGCCGCAGTTGAAAGCGGCGGTGGAAACCCAAGGCGTGGATCGCGCGACCAAACAACAACGTTTAAAAATCGCGCTTTATCACGGGCAAACCAGCGTCGTGGAACAGCTCATGGGCGACACCCCTGATCTTGCGGCGGGTGCCTTTGGGTTGATGGTTGCGCTATATGATCTGGACGGCGTGCGTGACATGCTTGCCGCTGATCCGCAGATCGCGACACATAAGCTTGGGCCGCGCCGCCCGATCCTGCACCTTGCGTTTTCCAAGATGCTGTCGGTTTGGCCTCATAAAGAAGCGGATATGTTGGCGATTGCAGATCTGCTGTTAGAGGCGGGTGCCGATGTCAACGATGGCTACGCCGCGCAGACCGGTGATCCGCATTTGCTTTCTGCGCTCTACGGTGCGCTGGGCCATGCGGGGAATATGCCGCTTGCGCGATGGTTGCTGGCGCAGGGTGCGAACCCCGATGATGGCGAAAGCCTGTATCATGCGACCGAACTGGGGCATCTTGATGGGCTGGCTTTGTTGCTGGAATATGGGGCGAACCCCGCGTGCACAAATGCGTTGCTGCGGGCGATGGATTTTGACAATCTAGAGGCGGTGCAAATGCTGCTCGCGGCGGGCGCACAACCAGATGAGACCATGCCAGCCCTGCACCACGCGGCGCGGCGTGGATCCTCGGCTGAGATGGTCGCGCTTTTGTTGCGCGCAGGTGCCAATCCAGACGCGATGTATCAAGGTGCAAGCAGCTATGCCGCAGCACGCGTTTTTGGGAACAGGGCACTTGCAAATGCGACTTCCGAGATAGGCACGTTGTCTAAGGTCGAACAGCTCTTGGCTGATTGTGCCGATGGGAACGATATCGCAGGGCGCTGGGTTGACCCCGCTAAGATCGCGCCTGCCTTTACCTATCTCTTGCATGAGGTCATGTTTGCACCGGATAGAGTGGATCATCTGAAGGCGCTTGTTGCGATCGGTGTGCCCTGGGACCTGCCAGATGCCCAAGGTGTGACCCCTGTGCAATCAGCGGGTTGGCAGGGTTTACCCGAAACCATGCAATATTTCTTGAAACTCGGGGCGGATCTAAGTTTTGTGAATGGCTTTGGCGGGACGTTGCTGACGACCATCATTCACGGGTCCGAAAACTGCCCAGATCATAGAACTCGCGACCACATCGCCTGTCTTGATCTGGCGCTCTCGCATGGTGTTGCCCTGCCACGCAAAGCGATAAAGCATGCTGGAAACCCCGCGGTCGCGGCACGTCTCGCAGATTGGGCGCAAGCCTATCCCGGACAAGTGGTGGAGCACGGGATTGTCTAGTTTTGCGATCTTTGAACTGGCGTTGGGGGCTGGGCGCATCGCGCTTTGCCCCGCGCCGGGCGCGCAGGGGGATTATCTGGCCGATGTGCAAAACATGTTGGATTGGGGCCCTGCGGTCGTGTGTAGCTTGACCGCGCAAGCAGAACTGGACGCCTGCGGCGCAGGCGATTTGGGTGCGCGGCTTGCCCAAAATAACATCCCGTGGTTGCACCATCCTGTACCCGACTTCGGTGTTCCCGAACAGATGAATTGGGCCGATGTATCTGCGCATCTTTTGAGACCATTAGCGCTGGGGCAACGGGTGTTGGTGCATTGCAAGGGCGGCTGCGGGCGGTCAGGCATGTTGGTGTTGCGCATGATGATCGCTGCCGGTGAAAATCCGGATGCAGCCTTGGCGCGCTTGCGTGATATCCGCCCCTGCGCGGTTGAGACTGAGGCGCAGCTTGCTTGGGCGTATCAGGGTTAAGCGCTGTTCCCCATCCAACGGTTCAGCCGACGTCTGCTGCGATGCGCGGCACGTTTTTTCCAATGACAATAAGCCTGAGCCGTAGCTAACTCAGTCGTCTTGATCCAATCGATGATAGGCCCCTCAATCCGCGCGCGTCGGTAGGCTTGAAAATATTGATCAGCCATCGCGGTTTGCGCGCTGCGCACCCATGGTTTGTGGGTAGTATAGTGCAATATGCCGTAGCCGGGCAACGTGCGGCCAAGGTTAAAGGCGACCTGCGTATTCCACCAATCATCAAGCGGCTTCCAAGCCCCGACACCTACGGCGTTAAGTGCACATTGATCCATATGGGTCAGTGCATGCCCGTGCCGCGAAATAAAGTCACGCGCTTTGATCATAATTTCGCGTCTGCGCCATTCAGGCAGGTTAACGAGCATGACGCCAGAGTTGAAATACGGTGTTTCAGGTGGCGCTATAACCTCTGGAAACTTGTCGCGGATATACATGTCAAAGGTATCGCCTGGCCCATCAAGCGCGCACATAAATGCCGTGCCTGTCATGTCGATGTCCCAAAGTTTCGAAATATCGTCCCCCACGACCACATCGCAATCAATATAAAGCACGCGGTCGATGTCTTCTGGGACGATTTCACTGACAAAAATGCGGCTGAACGTGGCCTCAGTCAGGTGCCCGCCATCAATTCCTGCAAACTCTGACAGGTCGGGCCGATACCAATGGAGATCCATATTCGGATGCGCCGCGCGCAGGGTTTTTGCGCAGCGCGCCTTCGTCGCGGGTGTAATCCCGCTATCGGCGATAAACACTTCGGCGCGTGCCGTTTTTGAAAGATGGAAAAGCGCAGAATGCAGTGCGACCGCCATCGGCACAGCATAGTTTTCGTCCGCAGAGGCCAATAGTGCGATTATTTGATTGCCCATCGCCGATCAGCGCCCCTTTTTCTTGATTGCCCGCTTTACACCCTTAGCGAATTTCTTGGCCCGCTCGCGCGATTGCGCGATTGTTTCGGTCGCATGGGTGTTTTCACGTTTGAGCTTCTTGAACCGACGCAGGCGTTCGGGGTCAATATCCCTCGCCGCAATGGCCGCTTGAACGGCGCAGCCCGGCTCACTTTCATGCGCGCAATCGCGGAATTTGCATTGGTTCACGAGTTCCGAGATTTCGGGGAATGTCGCATCGATGCCAAAGGCGGCTTCGGCCAATCCCAACCCGCGCATCCCCGGCGTATCGATGAGCCAACCACCTGAGGGAATCGCATGAAGCGACCGCCCCGTGGTGGTGTGCCGCCCGCGTGCGTCATCTTCGCGAATACCTTGGGTGGCAGCCTGCCCACCGGTGAGCGCATTCGCCACGGTGGTCTTCCCGACGCCTGATGATCCTGCCAGTGCAACCGTTTGCCCCTTGCCGCACCAAGGGGCGAGTATCGCGGCGACGTCTTGCGTTTTCGCATCTAGCGCGATCACCTCTAGCCCGCGCCCCAAGGCACGCGCCTGATCAACGTAGGCGTCAGGATCGTCACATTGATCCGCTTTGGTCAGCAAAATCACCGGCGTCACCATCGCGTCATGCGCTAACGCGAGGTAGCGTTCTAGCCGTGCCACGTTGAAATCATTGTTGCACGAACTTGTAATGAACAATGTGTCAAGGTTGGCCGCGATCAACTGTTTATCGCCCGTGTGAAATTCGGTGCTGCGTGACAGTTCAGTCTTACGCTCTAGCACCCGGGTCAGGCGATGTTGTGCAGGGGCGGCGAGCACCCAATCACCCACCGCCACTTCGGCGGTAGTGATTTGAGGATCAAGCGTCAGTTCAAGGCTCCCTATCTCGGAAAATCCGACAACGCGGTCTCTGTGAACGGTGGCAATGCGGGCGGGTGTTAAGGTTTCAAGCTCGTCTATATCAAGCTGAGACATAAAGAAGGGCGACCAGCCAAGGGCGTCGCGGGTAAGGTCTGTCAATGGAATGTCCTCGTCAAAGGCAATGCGTTGGCTGATAGGCATAGGCTATCAGTGGGAACCGGACGAGGGAACGGAATATCTTCAGCGCACCCAAACCGGGAGAGACGATAACACAAACATAATTGTCCTCCTTGTGGGTCATAGCGTTGCGATTCCGCCAAATCACTTCATGATTTCACTCTGTCGCGTGACGTGATATTACTTGCGTAAAACCACTGAGGTGAGAGGTTGGACATCGACCCAAGTGGGGCTCGTTGTGGCTGCTTCCTTCCGGACCTGACCAGGTTGGCGAGGCACTCGCCCGCGCCAACCTCTCCCCCTCTATATAAGGCGCAAGGGCGGGCAGTGCAAGCGGTCAGCGTGGCAATGCGGGCTGGTCGATAGAAGCGTTTGAACTTTCTGGGTGCGCATGCCATTTCAGGGGCATGAGAATTGCAGAGACAGTGACATTCGGAGGGTCCGGGCTTGACCGCGCAGCACAGTTGCGCACGCAGGCCGGCGTGCTCGCGCAGCAAGATGATGCGCAGATTATTTTGCTTTGGCGCGGCAAACCGTTGGTGGGCGAAGGCACATTGATCCGTGTTTCGCCTGGCCATCCGATCCTAACCGATGCAAGCCCGGATATGATTTTCTTGGGCCAAGAAACGGGGCCCACCTTTGCCGCGGACCTGTCGGCGTGGACCCCGCAGGCCTACGGCGGCGAATCACTGGACAGTTTTCTTGATGCCTCGCAGCAGGAACACCCGGCGGTAGAGGACGCGCAATTTGTTGAACTGCGGGCGATTATGACGCGGCTAAACCCGCGTGATGCTGAATTGGCGGCGACAGCGCGTGCGGTGCTTGGTTGGCATAAATCACACCGGTTTTGCGCAATCTGCGGCCACGAAAGCCAAATGGCGATGGGCGGTTGGCAGCGCGATTGTCCAGCTTGCGGTGGGCATCATTTTCCGCGCACAGACCCGGTTGTGATCATGCTGATTACGCATGGGAATTCTGTCTTGTTGGGGCGGTCACCGGGCTGGCCCGAAGGCATGTATTCTTTGCTCGCGGGCTTTGTTGAACCCGGCGAGACAATTGAAGCCGCCGTGCGCCGCGAAGTGCTTGAAGAAGCAGGGGTAAGCGTTGGTGAAGTGCGGTATTTGGCCAGTCAACCTTGGCCGTTTCCGGCGTCATTGATGTTTGGATGCGCGGGCGATGCCACCAGTACTGAGATTACGATCGACCCATCCGAGATCGAAGATGCGCGTTGGGTGACCCGCGAAGAGGTTGCGCAGGTATTTGCTGGGCAGCACCCCGAAATCTTGCCCGCCCGCAAAGGTGCAATTGCACATTTTTTGCTAGAAAATTGGTTGGCGGATCGATTTGATTAACCAATCTAATCTAAGATAGTCGTAAAAGGCGCAGCAGATGAAATTTAGCACACGCGAGGATATTGAAGTTCCGATCGCCGATACGTTTGCGCGCGTCAGCGATTTTGCGGCGTTTGAACGACGCGCGTTGCGGCATGGTGTGCAGGTCACGCGGGGTGACGACGGCCCGGTTAAACCGGGGTCACAATGGCAGGTCGCTTTCAAGTTCCGGGGCCGAAATCGCGCGCTTGATGCGACATTGTCCACGCTTGATGACCCAAATTTCTATCAGGTTTTGGGTGCGTCAGATGGGATGACTTTTACCACAGAGGTTGAGCTTGTTGCGCTCTCCCCGAATCGCACACGGATCATCGTTGGGTTGGATTTGCGCGCAAAATCAATGACCTCACGGCTTATCCTGCAATCAATGAAACTGGCGAAGGCGAAGCTCTCCAAACGGTTCCGCGCGCGTGTCCTTGAATTTTCTGAAGAAACCGAAGACGCCTACCGTAAGGGGCAATAGCTATTTTTCGTGCCGCCGTGCGGCGGCTGGATAAACACCCATCACGTGCAGTTTATCTGTGAAATAGTCCAGCTCTTCAAACGCAAGTTGGACATTGTGGTCGTCAGTATGCCCTTCGATTTCGGCGTAGAACTGCGTCGCGGTGAAAGTGCCATCAACCATATAGCTTTCGAGCTTGGTCATGTTGACCCCATTGGTCGCAAAGCCACCCATCGCTTTATACAGTGCGGCCGGAATGTTGCGGACGCGAAAAACGAAGCTCGTTACCATGCCGTATTTACCGCGCCTGCGGGTATCGGGTTCACGCGCCATGATCAAGAAACGCGTTGTGTTACGGTCGTGATCTTCGATGTGGCGGGCGACGACCTTGAGGTCGTAGATTTCTGCGGCCAATTCAGACGCGAGCGCTGCTACCGTGATGTCATCGCCTGCGGCGACTTCACGTGCGGCGCGGGCATTGTCGGTGCTCGTATGGCCGACGATGTTATTTTCACGCAAGAAAACCCCACATTGTGGCAAAATAACCGGATGCCCGTGCGCTTCTTTGATGTCGGATAGTTTTGCCGCTTTTTTACCCAAAAGGTTCACATGGACGCGGACAAAGGTTTCATCAACGATATGTAAACCGCTTTCGGGCAAAAGCGAATGCACGTCAGCAACCCGACCATAGGTGGAATTTTCAACAGCAATCATGCCAAGATCGGCCGCACCACTGCGCACGGCTTCAATCGCATCATCAAATGTCGGGCAGGGCAGGGGATCAAATTCAGGGCGCGCGTCTGCACAGGCTTGGTGGCCATAGGCGCCAAGCTCGCCTTGGAATGCGATTTTTTGGGTCATATGCGTCCCCTCCCGACGACAGAGTTCAAAAATGGGCGATTGGTCGCGGCAGTATACCTTGCAACCGGGTATGGGAAGCGGATAGATAGCGATAAATCTGTGAACTGAATGGAACGCGACATGTTCGACACAATGACTTTGACGAAAGTAATCGGCGGCCTTTGCGGGACGTTTCTTGTATTCTTGCTGGGCGGCTGGGCCGCTGATTTGATTTACGCTACCGGGGGCGGCCACGGCGACCACCACGAACAAGCCTACATCATCGAAGTCGAAGGCGACGATCACAGCGAAGAAGTTGTCGAAGAAGTCGACTTTTCAGTCATCATGGCATCTGCGAGTGCGGCTGACGGCGAAGGCGAATTTCGCCCTTGTAAAGCTTGCCACTCTGTAGAGCCTGGTGAGCACGGCATTGGCCCATCGCTTTATGGTGTTGTTGGCCGTACCGTTGGTGCCGAAGACGGATTTGGCTATTCTGGCTCGCTTGTTGCGGTTGCTGATGTTTGGAACGCGGATCACCTCAACGACTTCCTCGAACGCCCTAGTGGTTTTGCACCGGGAACAGCGATGAACTTTAACGGCGTACGCAAGATCGAAGATCGCGCGAACCTGATCGCCTATTTGGATAGTCTTGACGACTAATCCTGCATGAGAATGCACAATGCAGAGGCCGTTCCAGCTTGGGGCGGCCTTTTTTGTTGGGAAATACTGTTGAACACGGCGTGATCACGCAATCTCAACTTGAATGTTTACCAGAGTGTCACGTAGCCTTGCGGCAACTGATTGCTATCGGAGACAATGATGCCAAACCGCACCCAAGCAAAGGCTATTGCCTTGAAACCTGCAGATGAATCCGCAACGTTAGCGCGGTTACTTGCTGGCGGTATTGTCGGGCTTGCGACGGTGTTTGGTGCGAATACCTTGCGCGCCGAAAGTCACGATACGGTCATCCAAAGCCATGGGTACAACGAATACGGCACGTTGAAATATGCGGCTGATTTCACGCATCTCGACTATGTGAATCCTAATGCGCCTATCGGCGGCGAGGTCAGTATTTCTGCCAGCGGCACGTTTGATAATATGAACCCATTCGCGACGCTCAGCGGATCGCCGGGTGCGATGTCGTCGATGATTTACGAACGGATCATGACGGGCACCGAAGATGAGGTCGGGTCAGAATATTGCCTGCTGTGCACAACGCTGGAATACCCCGAAGATCAGTCTTGGGTCATTTTCCACCTGCGTGATGATGTGACGTTCTCGAATGGCACGCCGATGACTGCGCATGATGTGATCTATACCCATGAATTATTGCGCGAACAGGCAACACCATCCTACCGCGCGGGGATTGTGCAACTGGTCGAAGCCTATGAAGCGATTGATGATTACACGGTGAAATTCACCTTTGCGGATGACGCGCCCGAACGGGGGCGCGTGTCGCAAATGGCCAGCCAAATCGTGATGTCCAAAGCATGGTTCGAAGAAACGGGCGCGCGTCTGGATGAAGCCCGGATGGAAACATCGCCGGGCACGGGCGAATATATGGTCGGCACAATCGATCCCGGCCGCCAGCTGACCTATGTGCGCAATCCTGACTATTGGGGGCAAGACGTGCCAATCAATGTCGGCCGTGGCAATTACGATTCGATCCGGATTGAATATTTCGCTGATACCTCGGCCGCGTTTGAGGCCTTTAAGGCGGGTGAATTCACGTTCCGCCGCGAAAATAGTTCGCTGAACTGGGCGACCTCTTATGAATTCCCGGCGATCGACAATGGGTGGGTCGTGCGGGATACGCTTGACGACGGGACGTTGCCCGCAGCCACTGGATTTGTCTTCAACTTGCGCCGCGAAAAGCTCCAAGACCGCAATGTCCGCCGGGCGCTGGGGCTGATGTTTAACTTCAACTGGACCAACACCAATTTGCAATACGGGCTGTTCCAGCAGCGCGAAAGCTTTTGGGAAAACGACCGGCTCAAGGCGGCTGGCCTCCCCGAAGGGCGCGAATTGGAAATGCTAGAAACGGTGCGTGAATTTCTTCCAACAGAGATTTTTACCCAAGATGCGTTACTGCCACACGAAAGCGGAACACGCGCGTTGGACCGAAACAACCTGCGTCAGGCGCTTGTGTTGATGGAAGCGGCCGGGTTCACGTCTGGCGATGATGGGCTGCTGCGCGATGCAAATGGCGATACGCTCGACATCGAATTTTTGGAAACGCGTCAAAGCTTTGACCGGATCATCAACCCCTATATCGAAAATCTGCAACGGCTTGGGGTGAATATCACATACAACCGCGTTGACCCCTCGCAATATCAAGCCCGCACGCAAGAAAACGATTTCGACATGATGTTCGGCTACTATGTGAACGGTCTTGTCGAAGGGCGGGGTATCGAACAGAAATTCGGCTGTGACGATAAGGACGATGTTTTTAATCCGGCGGGGTATTGTTCAGAAGCCTTTGAAGAATTAGCAAAATTTGTCACCGGGGCCGAGGATTACGAAGAAATGTCTGCGGCCGTTCGTGCAATTGATCGGGTTATGCGCTATGAATATTTCATCGTGCCGACATGGTATTTAGGTAAAAATTGGGTCGCATATTACGACATGTACGAACACCCTGAAAACCTGCCCGAATTCGGCCTTGGCTATCTGGATTACTGGTGGATCAATCAAGACAAAGCGGATGCGCTTGCTGCCGCTGGCGCGTTTCAGTAGTTCTCTGACATGGGCGCCTATATCTTACGACGGCTTTTGCTGATCATTCCCACCTTGCTGGGGATTATGATTGTCAACTTTGCCTTAATCCAATTTGTTCCCGGTGGGCCGATTGAACAGATCCTTGCCAACCTCGAAGGCAATGGCGATGTTTTTGAGGGCATCGCGGGCGGCGGGGGCGACGCCGATTTTGGCGGCGAATCCGAGAGCGAATATGTCGGCGGACGCGGGTTGCCGCCCGAATTTATCGCCGAGCTTGAGCGCGAGTTTGGGTTTGATAAACCGCCGTTGGAACGGTTCCTGAACATGATCTGGAACTATATGCGATTTGACTTCGGTGAAAGCTATTTCCGGTCGATCAGCGTGTTTGATTTGGTGATGGAAAAGATGCCGGTCTCGATCACGCTGGGGCTTTGGTCGACGTTGATCGCCTATTTCGTGTCGATCCCGCTGGGCATCAAAAAAGCGGTGCGCGATGGATCAGCCTTTGACACATGGACATCGGGGGCGATCATCATTGGCTACGCGATCCCCGGTTTCTTGTTTGCGATCTTGTTGGTCGTGCTGTTCGCAGGCGGGTCATATTGGCGCCTATTTCCGCTGCGTGGGCTCACATCGACCGACTTTGATCAGCTTAGCCTGATCGGCAAAGTGATCGATTACCTGTGGCACATCGCCTTGCCAGTTTTTGCTTCGACCATTTCGGCCTTTGCGACGCTGACCTTGCTCACCAAGAACAGCTTCTTGGATGAAATCAAAAAACAATACGTCATCACCGCCAAGGCCAAAGGTCTGTCAGAGCGCAAAATCCTATATGGCCACGTCTTTCGCAACGCGATGCTGATCGTGATTTCGGGCTTTCCCGCATTGTTTATCGGCGTGTTCTTTGGCGGGTCGCTGATCATCGAAACACTGTTTTCGCTTGATGGGCTAGGGCGCTTGGGCTTTGAGGCAGCGGTCGCGCGCGATTATCCGGTGGTCTTTGGGACCCTATTTGCCTTTTCCCTGATTGGGCTTGTGGTGGGGATCATCACCGATTTGACCTATGTGTTTGTGGATCCCCGGATTGATTTTGAGGCCCGCGGATGAAGATGTTGTCGCCCCTAAACCAACGCCGCTGGCGCAATTTCAAACGCAACCGTCGTGCGGTTTGGTCGTTGATTATCTTTGGCATTTTGTTCGGTGTGTCATTGATGGCTGAATTCGTTGCCAATGATAAACCCATCGTGGTCAGCTACCGCGGCGAACTGCACATGCCGATTTTCAACTTCTACTCAGAGCGCGATTTCGGTGGCGATTTTCCGACCGAAGCCGCCTATAAGGATGCGGAAGTCGAATGCTTGATTGTCACGGGCGGGCTGGACGCCTGTTTCGACACACCGGAGGCGTTGACCGATGCTGTGGCAAATGGTGACACAGTTGAAGGCGATTTTGCTAAGGGCTGGATGATCTGGCCACCGATCCGCTATTCCTATGACACGATTGTCGATGTCGCTGGCGTTGCCCCAGCACCGCCAAGCGCCGACAATTGGCTCGGCACAGATGACACCAAACGTGATGTCGTGGCGCGGGTCATCTATGGTTTCCGCTTGTCGATTGCCTTTGCCCTGATGGTGACAATTGCGTCGTCTGTCTTGGGTATCATTGCTGGCGCCGTGCAGGGGTATTTTGGTGGCTGGACTGACCTTATTTTTCAACGGTTTATCGAAATTTGGACCGGAACCCCATCGCTTTATGTGATCATCATTGTGTTTGCGATCTTGGGCCGCAGTTTTTGGCTGCTGGTGTTCTTAACCGTGCTATTTGGCTGGCCTACGCTGGTGGGTGTTGTGCGCGCCGAATTCTTACGCGCCCGCAATCTGGAATATGTACGCGCCGCCAAGGCCTTGGGGGTGCGTGACCGTACGATCATGTTCCGGCACATGCTGCCCAACGCGATGGTCGCCACGGTGACAATGTTGCCATTTTTGGTGACGGGTGCGATTGCGACGTTGGCGTCACTTGATTTTCTCGGTTTCGGCTTGCCGTCCTCCGCGCCGTCACTCGGCGAAATGACCCTACAAGCCAAACAAAATCTGCAAGCCCCTTGGCTGGGTTTTACCGCGTTTTTCACATTTGCGGTGATGCTGTCGCTACTGGTGTTTATCTTTGAAGGCGTCCGCGATGCGTTTGATCCGCGTAAAACATTTGTTGCAGATGGTAAGGTTGATACGGCTGATCTGCCCTTTGGCGGCGATAGCGGGGCGGTAAAATGAGCACTGTTTTAGATGTCCGCGACCTACGTGTGGCGTTTCGCCAAGACGGCGGTGTGACCCATGCTGTGCGTGGCGTGTCGTTTCAGGTGCACAAAGGTGAAACTGTTGCTCTGGTTGGTGAATCCGGGTCGGGCAAATCGGTGACGGCCTTGTCAACGGTACAGCTGCTTGACGAAAGCGCGGTCATGGCCGGATCGATCACATACGGTGGCGCAGAAATGGTCGGCGCGGATGAACGTGCGCTGCGGGCCGTTCGTGGTAACGACATCAGCTTTATCTTCCAAGAACCGATGACCTCGCTCAACCCGTTGCACACGCTTGAAAAACAACTGGGCGAAAGCATTGAACTGCACCAAGGCATCCGTGGGCCAGCCGTGCGCGACCGGATTTTGCAATTGCTGGAACGCGTCGGTATTCGCAATGCCGAAAGCCGCCTGAACGCTTATCCGCATCAGCTGTCGGGCGGGCAACGCCAGCGGGTGATGATTGCGATGGCGCTCGCGAACGGGCCGGATTTGCTGATCGCGGATGAACCCACCACCGCGCTTGATGTCACCATTCAGGCGCAGATTTTGGAACTACTGGCTGAACTCAAGCGCGATGAAGGCATGTCGATGCTGTTCATCACCCATGACTTGACGATCGTACGCAAAATTGCGGACCGGGTTTGTGTGATGAAAGACGGGGAGATCGTCGAAGCTGGCCCAACGGCTGAGATTTTCGCAAACCCGCAGCATCCTTATACGCAATCGCTTTTGGCGGCTGAATCGACGGGACAGCCTGCGCAAGTCCCTGAAAACGCGCCTGTCGTCTTAGAGACGGAACAAACGCGTATCTGGTTTCCGATCCATGCGGGGCTTTTGCGACGCACTGTCGACCATGTCAAAGCGGTGAACGCGGCGACATTGACCATCCGTGCGGGCGAAACCTTGGGTGTTGTCGGCGAAAGCGGGTCAGGCAAAACCACGCTCGCGCTGGCCGTGATGCGGCTGATCCGCTCCGAAGGAAAGATTGCGTTCCAAGGCACGGATATCCACGCGTACAGCCCCAAACAGATGCGCCCACTGCGCAGCGATATGCAGATTGTGTTCCAAGACCCTTACGGATCGTTAAGTCCGCGCATGACCGTGGCGGAAATCATCGCCGAGGGCTTGGGCGTGCATGGCGTTGATCCGGGCCGCAATCGCCGCGATATGGTCCATGAGATCATGCAAGAGGTGGGGTTGGACCCGGCCACGATGGACCGCTACCCGCATGAATTTTCTGGTGGCCAACGTCAGCGGATCGCCATTGCCCGTGCAATGATTTTACGACCCAAGCTATTGATCCTCGACGAACCGACCAGTGCTTTGGATATGACGGTGCAGGTGCAAATCGTGCAGTTGCTCCGAGACTTGCAGCAAAAATATGGGTTGGCTTATCTGTTTATCAGCCACGATCTCAAAGTTGTGCGCGCACTGTCACACAAAGTGATGGTGATGAAACAGGGCGATGTCGTTGAAACCGGGGATGCGCAAGCGATCTTTGAAAACCCGCAATCTGAATACACCCGTGCGCTCATGGCCGCGGCGTTTGAAGGGAAGGTTGTTTGAAAAACATTTGCGTCGGAAAATCGCGGTTTTCCCGTTAAAGAGGGAAGGTATTACTCAAAAGGAGCCCGCTATGCGCAAATTTATTTATCCCCTCGCTTTGATCCCGCTTTCGACCGGGGCGCTTTTTGCGGAATCTTACAGCGCGGATGTTTGGGCCGACAATTGGTTTGAAATGCGGATTGATGGCGTGCAAGTCGCCGAAGACAGCGTTCCGATCACCACCGAACGTTCTTTCAACGCCGAGAGTTTTACCTTTGAAGCCGAGCTCCCTTTCACGATTGGGCTGGTCGCGAAAGATTTCAAAGAAAACGATACGGGACTCGAATATATCGGCACACGTCGGCAGCAGATGGGGGATGGCGGCGTTATTGTGCAGATCATGGATGCGGCAGGCGACACGGTTGCGGTCAGCAATGCTGAATGGCAGTGCCTGGTGATCCATACAGCCCCGCTTGATAAATCCTGCGAGACCGAAGCCAACCCTGTTGCGGGCGAAGGCGTATGTGGATTTGAATCGTCGAACGAGCCCGCTGGTTGGGACCTCGCCGGATTTGATGCAAGCGATTGGCCCCAGGCGGATGTTTTTAGCGAAAACGCTGTCGATCCCAAAATGGGCTATGATGAAATCAACTGGGATGAGACGGCTGAACTTATTTGGGGCCCTGATCTTGAACAAAGCAACACAGTTCTATGCCGTTTGACGGTCGAATGAGCCGCTCTGGCGTCATGATCGCGGCGGCGTGTTTGACCGTCGGCACGGCAACCGCTGCACACGCCCATGAGGATCATTGTACAGCCGTCGTGGACACGGTCGCAGAGGCGGGGTTTGATGACAGTGTCACGGTGACATGTTCGGACAGCCACGCGCTGATTACCTCAGATACCTATCCTGATCATGATCTGATGACAGGAATCACTGGCACGAATGAACAGGTGCCTATCCCGGCAGATTATGCTGCCCCAGTTATCCTTACGCCCGTTTTGGGCGACACACCGCTGACGCGCGATGCGGCGCTTGGTGTTGCGGTGAATGGGGTGCCGATTTACGACTATACGGGTGGCGGTGAGATGACACAGGCTGATCTGGCCCATCATCAAGCCCAGCACGATACCGTGCAGACTGGGCAGCTCGATGTTTGTGGCGGCCATGCAGGGCGCGGCGATGATTACCATTACCATGCGTCCCCCGTTTGCATGATTGCGCAGATGGAGAATGCAGGTCCTGATGCGATCATTGGCTGGGGTTTCGATGGCTTTCCCATCTACGGTGATACGAACCCAGATGGCTCAGTGATCGCGCAAGGCGATCTCGACGTTTGTAATGGGCAGACCGATGGCACCTTCGGATATCGCTATCATACCTCGGCAGATGCCCCCTATATTGTGCAGTGTCTGATGGGCGAGGTAGCCGATTTTGACAGGTTGCCACGTGTCAGCCCGATTGTCACAGAGGGTGGCGGCGGGGCGGCACCCGGTCGCCCACCACAAGGTGGTGTAGAAGGGCTTGTATTCTCTGAGGGTGCGGGTGGTCAGCGCAGCATGGACTACAGTTATAAAGGCGAAGCGTATTTTATCCGTTACGCGCCCTCAGAAACCGAAGGCTGCTATAACTTTGAGACGCAGACCGTAACAAATGATGGCGCGTTGCACACAGGCGAATACTGCCGCTAAAGGACGCCGCTGCAAACGGCGTCCTGCTGGGCGTTAGCCTTCTGATCCGATCATGAAACATGTCGTGCCGCGCGCTTGCAGCCTGCGGCACGCAAGGTCAGCGCCTTCGCGGCTGAGCCCCATGAAGTTCGCGTCAAACCCACCAGAACGCTGCACAACACGGCGCAAAGCCCCGTCCAGCGTGCTCATTTCGTTAAGCGCAACGCGGAGCAGTACCCGTTCTGCGTCATAGCGGCTGTTATACCGGCCAACGTTCACGCCCCAATGCCGTCCGCCAGAGGTCGAGATGCGGGTGACCACTTCGGGTTCCGCCTCTGCGGTGACCACGGCGGGTTCTACTGCTGGGGCCGCGGCAACAGTGGTGCCGCTGATGCTTGCTGGCCGCAGATGCGGCGTGACGGTTGGCGTATCCGCAGCAATAAGCGTCTGCGGCGCTGGCGCGGTGGGGGCTGCTGCCTGGGCCGTGGCGGCGGGTGCAGGTTCGGGCGCTTCCATCGCTTCAAGCAAGGCGGCGTTAATCACGTCGTTCAGAACATCATCGATGATCGCGGCATCTGCCGTGGCGACAAGCACCTCTGCCTCGGGGGCAGGTGCTTCGGGGCGCGGACGTGCGACAGGGCGCAAGCTGCGGCTCACCAGCCCGGAAACACGGACCGCTGTTTGGCGCTGGACTGGTGCTGCGGTTAACATTGCAGCGGGTGGATTGGGGCGCCGGATTGTGGCGCGTGATGGTGCACGGTTAAAGCCCATATCCATCAATTCAGTCACACGGGCGTTGCGTGCGGTGGTGGATGATCCGCCAAACATAGTTACGATTACACGTTCCTGACCGCGCTGCGCAGAGGCAACAAGGTTAAAGCCAGCAGCGCGGGTGTAGCCGGTTTTGATGCCGTCGCCGCCTTCGTAGCTATCAAGCCAACGGCGGTTTGTATGGCGTACAGTGGCAATACCTGCATCGGCTGTGCGGCGTGAAAACAGGTTATAATATTGTGGAAAATCATAGATCATGTGACGGCCCAACACGGACATATCGCGCGCGGTCGACATATGCCCGGTTTGTGTCAAACCATGTGCGTTCACGAACGTCGTATTGCGCATGCCCATGGCTTGGGCAGTGCGGTTCATCCTTGTGGCAAAGGCTTCTTCTGATCCGGCGATGGCCTCGCCAATGGCGGTGGCCGCATCATTGGCTGATTTCACCGCAGCCGCACGCAGCAAGTACCGCAGACGGATGGTTTGTCCCGCTTGTACACCCAACTTCGACGGCGGTTCAGAGGCCGCGTTGCGGCTGATCCGAACTTCGGTGTCGAGCGTGATTTCACCGCGCTCCAATGCTTGGAATGCGATGTATAGTGTCATCATCTTGGTCAGCGATGCCGGATGCAGCCGGGTATCGGCGTTGCGTGAATGCAAAACCTCGCCGGTGCGCGCGTCCATCACCATCGCGGCATAGGGGGCCGCGATTGCGCTGATGGGCGCAAACAAAGTTACGATCAAGAATGCGAATAGATACAGCCCCTTTAGGGCCAATTGTCCCGGACGACTTGCCACGTCGCTTGCCTCTTTTTTTACTGCCTCTGGCCCCGAATTTTTTCGGTGACCTTATTATTATGAAGTGACGCTAGCACAGCTTGTGAATTCGGAAAATACCCTAAATTCAAAGACTTTTCATGTGATCATAATGTGCGAATTGGCACATTTAGTGGTGCTATTGGTCGGGCTCACTAGATGCGCGATTGCACGAAATGCACTGGGGGGTTTTCACCCGCGCAAGGTGCCTTATATATGGGGCTTACCAAACAGGGCGATGTAATGCGGACTGATTTCTACATGATGGCGGATAAACCGGATGACGGTGACGACGGCGATTTTGGCGTGGCGCTTGAGACCAAACCAAAGACAAAACGTCCACCGATGTATAAGGTTATGATATTAAACGATGATTTCACCCCTATGGAATTCGTTGTACAGGTCTTGGAACGGTTTTTTGGCCTGTCGCATGCGCAGTCATTTGAAATTATGTTGACTGTCCACAAGAAGGGGATTGCGGTTGTTGGCGTCTTTAGTCACGAGATCGCAGAGACCAAAGTCGCGCAAGTGATGGATTTTGCGCAGCGTCATCAGCACCCTTTGCAATGCACGATGGAGAAAGAGTAACGCACCAGCGTTATTCGTACAAAAATGTCACAGTCTCGTCTTACCACCGCCCTTGATGACGGTCTTTTGTCGCTGCCCGAAGGCGATATCGCGATCATGCGTCCAACCACCACCTATGATGTATCGGCCTTGTCGCGCGAACGGGTACAAATCGTGCACGGGTTTTATCCCGATTATACAGCGTGGGAAAACGCGGGCTATCCGGTTGCGCAAGAATTGACCAAGGTTGCCGTAGCGATCGTTGTCGTTCCGCGTGCCAAGGCGCTTGCCCGTGCAATGGTCGCTGCCGCCTGTGCCAATGCTGATATCGTTGTCGTCGATGGGCAAAAGACGGATGGAATCGATAGCGTCTTCAAAGAATGCCGCAAACGGTTGGGCGCGCTGCCATCGATCACCAAAGGGCACGGGCGGATTTTTTGGTTTGCTGCCACGGATAAATTTACCGATTGGACAGCCCCGCCGCCCGCCAAAGCGGGGCACGGGTATTTCACGTCTGCTGGGGTGTTCTCTGATGGCGCGGTTGATGCCGGCTCTGCCTTGCTTGCGAACGCCTTGCCGTCCAAGTTGCCAGCGCGCATGGCCGATTTGGGTGCCGGCTGGGGATATCTTGCCGCACCTGTGTTGGACCGCGCAGGCGTGCAATCGCTTGATTTGATCGAAGCCGAGTCCCTTTCCGTTGCTTGTGCCAAATTGAACGTCACCGACCCGCGCGTCACATTTCATTGGGGCGACGCCACGCAGTTTCAGGCCAAACCTGCGTTTGATGGGATTGTCATGAACCCACCGTTTCATGTTGGGCGCGCGTCTGATCCGTCGCTTGGGCGGATGTTTATTCAGTCTGCGGCCCGTCTGCTTGCCCCGCATGGCAAGCTTTGGATGGTTGCAAACCGGCATTTGCCCTATGAGACCACCTTGTCTGAATGTTTCCGCAATGTGGACATGATTGCCAGTAATGGTGCATTCAAAGTCTTTCATGCCAATCGGCCGCAGCACTAGCGGCACAGGAGAAACGCGATGTCATATTCAATTGCTGGTAAGACAGTGATCGTTACAGGGGCGGCCAATGGGGTCGGGCTCGCGATTGGGCGGCATTTCGTGCAAGGCGGCGCAAACGTCGTTTTTGCAGATATGGATGAAAAGACGCTGTGCCATGAAGTTGGCGAAGCGGCTGAAAAAGAAGAAAATGTACGCATTTTCGCAGGTGATCTGCGCAAAAAACTGACGATCAAGAATTTGCTGTCGGCCACGATTGATGCGTTTGAACGGGTGGATATCTTGGTGAACGCCTCGCGGCAGGTGACGCAGACTGATCCGCTTGATCCCGATGACAACAGTGTCGAAGAGCTGCTGCAGCAAAACACGATGACGGCCCTCAGGGTCAGCCAAGCGGTTGCCCGTAAGATGATTAAACAGGCTGAAGACGGCCCGGCAGGCCCGATTGGATCAATTGTAAATATCAGTTCTATCGCTGCGCGCCGCACACATCCCGAATTGCTGGCCTATTCTGTCAGCTCTGCAGCGTTGGACCAGATGACCCGGTCGCTTGCGGTTGCCTTTGCGCCGCACGGCATCCGCGTGAACGCTGTCGCCTTTGGCAGCGTAATGAGCGCGAGCCTGAAGGGATCTCTCAAAGGTTGCGATGAAACCCGTGAAGCCATTGTGGACAATACGCCGCTGCACCGGATCGCAAGCCCAAGCGAGGTATCGGATGCGGTGCAATATCTGGCCTCTGATGCGTCTAGTTTTGTCACCGGGCAGATTATCACCGTCGATGGCGGCCGCACCCTGTTGGATCCGGCCGCGGTGTCGTGTCACTGATTATTCTGGGTGGATCGCAATACATTGCGAAATTGATGTGTTGGCATTGGCCTGAGCCTGCGACAGACGGCGTTCAAGTTGGGCAAGTTTAACTTGTTCAGCATCTAGATCAATTGAAACGGGGCGTGTCGTCGTGAAGGTTTCGGTTTCATTGCAAGGGTAAGTAAAGATTTCATCGTTGGCATCACGTCCGCGACATGTCCGCACCAGCGTGCGCACGTCGGTTGATTCAGCAATTGCGTAGCCACGCGCTAAGTTCCCGCGCGTTTCATTGACCAAATGGGTCAATACGCGCACTTCGCGGTTGGCATCATTGATACATTGTTCGCGTGGGGTGGCGCAGGCAGTGAGGGCAATCAAAGGTAATATGAATAAGGCGCGGCGCATGGTGGTCTCCGGAATGATACAGTAAAATCTGCGTTCGTGATTGATATATACCAAAGAAGCTAAGATAGAGTGTTATGCAATAGCACAGCACGTGAGGGCGATTATGTCACAGGTTTTTGATACACAAAAGCAAACAGCTTCGGCTTGGTTTCGCTGCTTGCGCGATGACATCGTTGCGGCCTTCGAAAGTCTTGAAGATCGCCACGCCAGTGATGCACCTGCAGGCCGGTTTGAGGTCACGCAAACCACCCGTGCTTCTGATGATGGTGCGGATGCTGGCGGCGGGTTGATGTCGGTCATGCGCGGTGGGCGCGTGTTTGAAAAAGTCGGCGTAAACGTATCGACCGTCTATGGGCAGCTCGGCGAAGCCGCGCAAAAATCTATGGCGGCGCGTGGCGTCCCCGGCATGGATAGCGATCCGCGGTTCTGGGCCTCTGGCATTTCGCTCGTGGCGCATATGCAAAACCCACATGCGCCTGCCGTTCATATGAACACGCGGATGTTCTGGACCCCACATGCCTGGTGGTTCGGCGGCGGGTCTGATCTGAACCCATGCATTGAATATGATGAAGATACCGCGCATTTTCACGCCGAACAAAAGGCACATCTTGATCCTCATGGCGCCGATCTTTACCCGGAGCTAAAGGCATGGGCGGATGAGTATTTCTATATCCCGCACCGCCACCGCGCGCGCGGGGTTGGGGGGATCTTCATGGATGATCGTTGTACCGGCGATTGGGAGGCCGATTTTGCACTGACCCAAGACATCGGTCGCGCATTTTTGCCCGCCTATGTGCCGCTTGTCGACAAGCGCCGTAATACGGTTTGGACCGAGGCGGATAAAGATGCGCAGTTGGTGCATCGCGGGCTTTATGCCGAATACAACCTTGTCTACGACCGTGGTACCAAATTTGGACTCGCGACAGGTCATGACGCAAACGCGGTACTGATGAGCCTGCCGCCGATGGCCAAATGGGTCTAGCTGCGATTGACCCAGCGGTCTTGTTGGCCTTTGCAGGCACGGCGATGCTGATCGAGCTGACGCCGGGGCCGAACATGGTCTACCTTGCTGTTGTCGCCGCGAGCCAAGGGCGCAGGCTCGGCTATGCGGCGGTTGCTGGCGTTGCGGTTGGCTTGGCCGTGGTCGGGGTGGCAGCGGCACTGGGATTGGCCGCCGCGATCAATGCCTCGCCGCTTTTGTTTCAGGCGCTGCGGTTTGGTGGTGTCGTCTATATGTTATGGCTGGCTTGGGACGGGTGGCGTGACGCCGCAGAACCCGTACAAAAAGTCGCGACCGGTGTGGCTGCGCGCACGTATTTTCGGCGTGGCCTGATCACGAATTTGCTGAACCCTAAGGCGGCGGTATTTTACGTCGCGATCTTGCCAAGCTTTATCCAGACGAATGCGCCCGTCATGACGCAAACCCTCGCGCTATCTGCCGTTTTTGTCGTGGTGGCGACGGCTATTCACGCCGGAATTGTCACCCTTGCCGGAACCGCGCAAAACCTACTTGAGAACGAAACATACAGCCGCATAATCCGGCGCGCATTGGCGCTGGCCCTTGTCGCGGTTGCGCTTTGGTTTGGGTGGACAACAACGTTTAGTCCCGGCTGATAAACTTCGGCCCATCAATGTCATCGCCAAGCGCGGGCGGAGCCGCTGTTGTCGGCGCAGCTGTCGGGGACTGCGGTGTGCCCGACGCAACCTGCCTTAGCAGCATCCCTGCCAATTCCGGGGAAATTTCGCCATTTGACGCGTCGCTCAGCAGTTTTGCCGCGCGTTCCGGGGCGAAATGGACCATCGCGCGCGCAACCCGCATTGCGGTCAACCCCTCGGGGCGGCTTGTCCCGATTGGGGCAGAGAGCGCATCGCGCTCCATCGGTGTCGCCGGAACAAGCCAAATCCAAGCGACAATGAACAGAATCAACCCGACCCAAGCGGCGCGGATGGCGTGAAACGCCAGCCGCAGCGTCAGAGGCATGCGCAGCCTAGCCACCGCGCACAGTATCGATCATCAGCTGCACATTGTCAGGGCTGGCGTCTGGTGTGATCCCGTGCCCAAGGTTGAAAATATGTGGACCATCGGCGAAGGCGTCACAAATGCGCCGTGTCTCAGACACCAGATCAGCACCGCCAGTCACCATATGCGACGATTTGAGATTGCCTTGGACGCAGCCATCTACCTGCACGTTCTGGGCCGCCCATGCCGCATCGACCCCATCATCAAGCGCGATACAATCAGCACCCGTTGCCGCATGCATCCCGATGTTGCGTGTACCTGCGCCACGTGGAAATGCGATGACCGGAATGCCGGGATGCTTTGCCTTGAGCGCGGCAATGATGCGCTGCATCGGTTTGACCGAGAAATCGATGAAATCTTGATCTTTGAGCGACCCTGCCCAGCTATCGAACAGTTTGACGACTTCAGCGCCTGCCTCGATCTGTTTAGACAGATAGGCGATCGTGCCGTCTGTAATCCTGTCGATCAGCCCTTCAAACACGGGTCGGTTTTCTGTCAAAAGCGCATGGGCGGGACCTTGGTCGGGGGTGCCTTTGCCCGCGATCATATAGGTGGCAACTGTCCAAGGTGCGCCCGCGAAGCCAATCAAGGTGGTTTCCTTGGGCAGTTCTTGTGCCAAGATTTTCACAGTTTCATAGATCGGGTTCAGCGTCTCATCAATTGCGTCCAAGGGTTTGAGCTGCGCCAACTCATCCGCTGTGGTGATCGTTGACAGACGCGGCCCTTCGCCGGTGACAAACCAAAGGTCAGCGCCCAAAGCCTGTGGCAAAAGCAAAATATCAGCAAAAAGGATCGCGGCATCAAATCCGTAACGTCGGATTGGCTGCAAAGTGACCTCGGCGGCGAGTTCAGGGTTGTAACACAGCGACAAAAAGTCGCCCGCCTGCGCACGCGTTGCTTTGTATTCTGGCAGGTATCGCCCGGCCTGACGCATCATCCAGATGGGTGGGGTTGGCAATGTTTCACCCGCAAGGGCCCGAAGGATGGTTTTTTGCTGCGTCATATGATCGTCCTTTTACTGAGGAAGGTGGTCCCAATTGCATGACTTATTGTCAAGCGAGATCGCGGTCGCTAACAACCTTGCATGACAGTTGATATGCCCACACCCGCCCAGAGCTTTAAAATCGGAACCCGTGGTTCGCCGCTGGCAATGGCCCAAGCCCACGAGACCCGCGATAGGCTCATGGCCGCTTGGGACTTGCCGCAAGAGGCGTTCGATATTTGCGTGATCAAAGTCACCGGCGATCTTATCCAAGATAAGCCGCTGCGTGAAATTGATGGTAAAGGGCTGTTTACCCGCGAAATCGAAGAGGCGCTGCTAGACGGTGGGATTGATATTGCGGTGCATTCGACCAAGGATATGCCTGTGGTGCATCCCGCCGGGTTGGTGATGGATGTGTTCTTGCCGCGCGAAGATGTGCGTGATGCGTTTGTGTCATTGAAATACAAAAGCCTGTCGGATCTGCCCGATGGGGCGGTTGTAGGGACATCATCGACACGGCGCCGCGCGCAATTGGCCGCGCGCTTTCCGATGCTCAAGGTCGTTGAGTTTCGCGGCAATGTGCAGACACGTTTGAAAAAGCTGGCTGATGGCGTCGCCGATGCGACGTTTTTAGCGACGGCGGGGCTGCGGCGGTTGGGCATGGATGACGTGCCTTATACGCCGATCTCAGCAGATGATATGTTACCTGCGATTGCCCAAGGGGCGATTGGGATTGAACGGCGGGGCGATGACACGCGCGCAGCCGCACTACTGGCCGCGATCCATGATGCGCCCACTGGTGCCCGCGTCGCGGCAGAGCGCGCGTTCTTGGGCCGCCTTGATGGATCATGCGAAACGCCGATCGGGGCGCTCGCAGAAATTGACGGGGATCAGTTGCGGCTGCGCGGCGAAATCCTCAGCGAAGATGGCGCACGTGTTCTGACGGATGAGGCCACAGGCCCCATCGCAAGCGGCCCAGATATGGGGAACGCGATGGCGCTGCGTTTGCTGTCGCGCGCTGGACCGGGGTTCTTTACGTCTTAATCGGCGGCTGGAATGACCTTGCCGGGATTCAGAATATTCTTCGGGTCAAGCGCTGCCTTAATCGCGCGCATTGCATCAAGCGCAACAGGGTCTTTGCGGCGGCGCATCGTGTCAAGCTTGGATATGCCCACCCCATGTTCGGCGCTAAATGATCCGCCAAGCTCTTGCACGACATCTTCGACGGCTTCGACCATGGCCTTCATCGCATCGGGGCCATTTTTGCCAACAAATGTCGTGTGGTGAATATTTCCATCGCCAAGATGGGAAACGATGACCTCGTAACAATTCGGATCGATTGCCTTTAGGCGCGGGGTGATCGCGCGTTCAAAGGTCGCGACTTTGTCCAAGGGCACCGCTACATCTGTGTTCACGAATGGGGTGCCGCGGGTCATAACCTCGCCCGCGTCTTCGCGGCGTTGCCACATCTGCGCACGCTGCGCTTCGTTCTGGGCAATCACGGCGTCCAATACACGGCCTTCTTCCAGCATCGTCCCTAGTGTTTCTTCTAGCTGCGCCACGACAGGGACCTGACCGTCAGTCCCCGGAGTCGCATCACGCTGCGCCGTTGCACCGACTTCGATCAAAATATTGACGTCATAAGCATCTTCAAAGGGTGGTTTTGCATCTGGTATGACCGACATGTGCTTGTCGATATAGCTACGCGGCATATATTCAAACGCCTCGACCGCGCCGCCAGTGCTGTCTTGCATTTCGTGCAAGAGCGACAGCGCATCCTCCAATGATGGCAGAGCGATCATCGCAGTCGCGTAGGCGCGTGGCTTGGGTTTGAGCTTCATCACGGCGGCGGTGATAATACCCAACGTACCTTCGGCCCCGATCATCAGATGGCGCAGGTTGAGGCCGGAGTTGTCTTTGTGCAGTGCGCTCATCAGGTTCATGATCCGGCCATCAGCCATCACGACTTCAATCCCTAAACAAAGATCGCGGGTATTGCCGTAACGGACAACGTTTGAGCCACCTGCGTTTGTCGACAAGACGCCCCCGATCATCGCAGAGCCGCGTGCGCCAAATGTCAGCGGAAAGATCAGATCATGCGCATCAGCGGCGTCATGCAGTTTGGATAAGATCACGCCGGCGCCAACTGTGGCTGAACGCCCGGCGACGTCAATTGCGTCGATTGTGTTTAACCGGTCTACTGATAGAACCAGCGCATCTGTCGCCAATGTCGCACCGGTCAATCCTGTATGCCCGGACACAGGCACCACGGGCGTGCCTGTTGCATGCGCAATTTTCATGATGGCCGAGACTTCGGCTGTATTCGCAGGGCGCAGTACGGCCAAAGGGTCGCCTGTATATTGGCCCGTCCAATCCGTTGCGTAAGGTGCCGTATCCGTACCTGAAAAAACACGGTCAGCACCAATCACGGCGGCGATTTGTTCCAATACTTCTGACATCGTTCTCTCCCATGGCGCGTCGTCGCACTGCGTAACGCGAAAGCGGCGTTTGCGAAAGCAACAATACATATTGGGAAAGATGTGGTGGCGTGGGGGAGACTTGAACTCCCGACCTATCGATTATGAGTCGATCGCTCTAACCAACTGAGCTACCGCGCCTGATCACGAAGGACCGATTACGCAATGGCGCGCAGGGTGTCAAACCGATTCTGGGCGGTTTTTCGGGTTTTCTGATATCCTTGCCACTTCGCATGAAAACCGCGTGACAATCTGGGTTGGTTTTTGCACCATCGGGTGCAGCAACAAGGGGCGCGCGATGACCGGATTTTTAACAACACATGTGCTTGATACGGCCAGCGGGCTGCCTGCTGCGGGGATGACCGTTGATTTGTTTCGGCTGGACGGGGGCACGCGTGACCATCTGATCACCATGGTCACAAATGATGACGGGCGTACAGATGGCCCGATCTTACCCGCTGATGCATTTGCGATCGGAAAATATGAATTGCTGTTTCAGGCAGGTGCCTATTTTGCGCGCGATGAAAACATCAGTTTTCTAGATGAAATCCCGATCCGCTTTGGCATCAATGACCCTGCCTCACACTACCATGTGCCGCTTTTGGTTTCGCCCTTCAGCTTTTCGACCTATCGCGGCAGTTAAGCTGTGAATGTCCAACGTGATGTCTGGCGGTAAGGCGCATCTGGCGTCACCGCAATGCTTGGAAATCCGCGATGGTTCGGCGCGTCTGGCCAGTGCTGCGGCTCAATTGCGAGCCCCTCGTAGGTCGTTTTGCCGGGCCTGCTTGCACCACGTCCATCGTAGACCTGAATGCCAGGCGCAGTCGTTGCCACCGACATCGCGACACCGCTTTCACCGGTAAGTATCAACATGTCTTGCAGTTTCGCGGCATTTGAGAGGCAGAAATTATGGTCGAGCGCCGGGGCGTCTTTCTCAACGACCCGCGCGGCCTGAAAATCCATATCGGTGCCATTGACGTCACAAATCTCTCCGGTTGGGGCGCTTGCGGTATCGGTGGGCAAATATCGATCCGCGGCGATTTGGAGCGTGTGGCCTTCCCAAGTTTCGCGCCTATCAAGGTTCCAATAGCTGTGATTGGCAAAATTCATCAAAGTTTTAGCGTCGGTGGTTCCGGTAATGTCCAGCGTCAGGCTTGCAGGCGCAGCCACAGTAAATGTCGCGGTTATCTGGCGGCGTCCGGGTAGGCCGTTTACCCCGTCAGCCAGATCAAGTGTCAGTGTCACGCTGTTCTCGCTTTGCTGGCTGACAGCCCAGATTTGGCGGTGCGTCCCGTCGCTGCCCGAATGCAGGTGTCCTGCGCCGTCGTTGCGCTCAAGCTCGTACATCATCCCATCAAGGCGCACGCGCCCATTGCTGATCCGGTTCGCGATAGGGCCCACAAGTGCGCCGTGATAGCCCATGCTAGTTTCATAGTCGGACAGTTCATCCGAGCCAAGGGTCAGCCCATGATCCACACCGTCCAGCCGCACGTCTTGCACAATCGCACCCAGCGTGAGGATGCTGACCTGTAAGCCGCCCGCGCGCAGCGTGACTTTTTCGACGGGATCGCCGCGTCTTGTTGTCCCAAAATGCGCCATCACAGGATCACCCGGTGTTCTGCTTGGCCGCGTATATCTGTCGTGACTTGAAAAGTCTTTCCGTGATCGGCCCCTTCGGTCAATCCGACTGCAGCAGAGGTACAGAACAGAATATTACGATCTGCGCCACCAAAGGCTGGGCAGGTGGTTTGCGTCGCGGGAAAATCGTAGGCTTTCAAAAATCTGCCATCTGCGGTGTAGCCGGCGATCCGGCCCAGCCCCCATTGCGCGTTCCACATATTGCCGTTCTGATCGATGACAGCGCCATCGGGGCGTTCATCCGTGCCGCGCAGATCAAGATAGACGGTCGGCGCTGCATTTGGCCAGCCGTCGGCGTCCAAGCTGACTTGCATGACCAATTGCGTCGGCGTGTCGGTGAAATAGGCGGTCTTGCCATCCGGGGCAAAACAGATCGCGTTTGAAATCGTGATCGGCGCGAGAATTTGGCGCAGCTCGCCCTTATAATAGCGGTAGATCGCGCCTGCACCGTCGTCGGCGTTGATCCCCATCGTCCCAATCCAGAAACCACCCTGTGGGTCGGCGCGCCCGTCGTTTGACCGTGTGATCGGGTTGTCAGCTTCTAGCGGGCAAATTTCAACATGTGCGCCGGTGGTTATGTCAAACTGTAGCAACGCCGTGGCTGAGGCGATCATCAGCGTGTCGCTATCGATCCAACCTGCGGCACTGACAAACGTATCAAAATCCCAATGCTGGCCCTTGGTGTGCAGACGGTTATTAAGAATATCGAACCAAAAGAATTGATTGCGGGTAGGGTGCCAAAGCGGGCCTTCACCAAGTTGGCATTTCGTGTCGTCAAAAATCATTGTCTAGATCCCTCAATGCCATCACTTTTGTGCGCGCGGTAGGCGGCGGTCAGCCCGGCAAGGGTAATCGCGGTGCCATTGACTTGGGTTGCTGGGGCCGATTGTGCGGCTAAAGCGTCAACATAAAGTTTCGAAAGACCACCCGCGCCGATCACGGCAATCTGCTGACCCAGCCAATAGGGCTTCGCTGCGGCCAATTCGGCTCCGATTAATAGCCCCGAAAGCCGCGCGCGTGCTGCGTCATTGCCCAGCCCATCAAGCAACCCTTGTGCGCGCAGTGAAAACAGCTGCGCGGCGATCCGTTCCGGGCGGGCCATCCCATCGGACAGCCCGCTATCAAAGGCAGCTTGATCCCAATCGTTGCTGGTCACGGAATGGCGCAGCACCGTGTGCTTGCCAATTACTTCAAACAATTCCCCGGTCATGAAGGTTTGGAAACTGACGATTTCATCGGCGCTGATATGGACCCATTTCGTATGGGTGCCGGGCAGGCAGATCACACCGTCCCAACCGGGGTTGCGGGCCAAAAAACCAGCGATCTGGGTCTCTTCGCCGCGCATGACATCGGCAGGGGACGCTTGCTTTACGCCGGGAATGATATGGACGGAGAGGTCAGGGTTTTGTGTCGGCGCTGTAACGAGGTTGCCACCCATCGCAGCGCAGGGAACGGCGGCGTAGGGGGCTTCGATCCAGCCTTGTTTTGCGCCGACCATGCCGCAGGCCATCACCGTGGTTGGGCCGTCGATCCACTCGCTTGCGACCTCAAGCAAAGTGGGTTCAAATTCTGTTGGCGTCAGCCGCCCCATGCCTTTGTCGCTGGACCCTTCAGCCAATACCGTACCAGAACCAGACATGGCCCAAGCGCGCATATTGCTGGTACCCCAATCAACGGCGATCCAATCGGCTTTGATGGTCATGCTTTGCCCTCCCTGATGTGTTGCATGGGTGGTAGAACATGGGGGCATGAAGTTAAAGCGCGGTTTGCATCAGCGCTGCCCGTAGTACAGCCCGACCACATGTTCGGCCTGTGCAAAAAATAACCAACGCAGGGTAAGGACGCCCGCAACATGGCTGAGCACAGCGAGCGCGGCAAAGATATGGCTGAACGGGATCAAGAGTAGAATGATCGGCATGATAAACCCAAGGACCAATGCGATCGCTTGCAGTTTTTGCGCATGTTTGCGGCCAACAACATAGATGAATTCACGCATCAGGTAATTGGTCCCAGTATGTGGCGGCTCAAACGCGCGCACGGTGCCAATGTCGCCAAGTCCAGTTGCAGTTTGCATATCAGTTCCAGACTGCGCAAACCGTTTGTCCCCAGTATACCATGCAAAAAGCTGCACGGCGGCCGCTACAATCAAAAGGACGACAGAGAGGGATACTTGACCTGCAAGCAAAGCCCCACCGCCAAGTGAGAGCAAAAGGAACAGCAGCGGCGTTGTCGGCTGGTGCCAACGCGGGACTGTTTTAAGCTGCGTGTAGATCATTGATGTCGTGAACACCGTGGCAAGTGCGCCCAATGCGCCGACCCAACCCAATATTGCAAACGGTGTGGCGGCAAAGACCAATCCGGCGCCATAAATCGCCATCACGATCAGGGTCACCACGGCGGCGATCCCTTCGCGGCTCAGCCAACTTGTTTTCCATTGGCTAAACGCCTTGAGCGCGCGTTCGGGGTGCCCAAGGTGGAATGTCGAGGCGAGCAACCCGCCGACAGCGCAAAGATAGGCAATGGCGAACCAGATGAACGCAGCAAAACCGGTGGGTGCGATCACCCCAAGCCCAAGCCAAAACAGCAGCCCAAAGCCGAGCCCTGAAAACGTCGTGAAGATGATAACGGAAGGTGCAGGATGCATTAGGACTTACCTCCGGGTAGGGCTGAGAGCGCACGGTCAAGCCAGGCTGCGAAACCTTGGCCGTCTTCTGCCACGGTTTCCAGCGGTGCGCAGGGGGTTGCCACGTCCTTGGGGCGCGGTGGTAGGTATTTGTTGACGGGCTTGGTGCCAAGTTCCGGCATCAGATCAAAGCCGCCGCGTTCTGCGACTAGCTTGGAAACATCGCTATCTTCGTCGCCCAAATCTCCGAAATGCCGCGCGCCTGCTGGGCAGGTCCGCACGCAGGCAGGTTCGCGGTCTTCTTCGGGGAGGTTTTCGTTGTAAATGCGATCAACGCAAAGCGTGCATTTCTTCATCACCCCCGCATCGGCATCCAATTCGCGTGCACCATACGGGCAGGCCCAAGCGCACAGCCCGCAGCCAATACAGTCACTTTCATTGACCAGAACGATCCCGTCTTCGACGCGTTTGTAACTGGCGCCGGTAGGGCAGACGGTGACGCAAGGCGCGTCTTCGCAGTGCAGGCAGGATTTTGGAAAATGGATCAGCTGCGCGGGGGCCTCTTCTGGCTGGACCTCAAAGGAATGCACGCGGTTGAGGAATGTCCCCGACGGATCGCCGCCATAAGGATCTTGATCAGACAGGGGCGCGCCGTAGTTTTCGGTGTTCCATCCTTTGCATGAAATCACGCAGGCATGGCAACCAACGCAAGTATCAAGGTCGATCACAAGCCCAAGTTTTTTGGCGGAGGGTGGAGGAAGTTGGGTCATAGCGTGGCCCTTTCGATCTGTGCTGGCGTAAGCTGGCCAATCGGTTGTTCTTTGGTGGCGTCCCACGTCGCGATGAACCAAATGAAGCTGCTGGTTGTCAGGGTGACAAATGCCGCGATAAGAATCAAAACCTTTAAGTTGCTCATTGCATTGGCTCCCACTCAAGCTGGTCGATTATGAAATAGTGATGGTTGAGATCGTTAACCTTTGCTCGGTATGTACCTTGGAATCCTGCTGTTTTGGCCGCGAGGTTTGTCAGATGCCATGTTTCATGTTCATTCACTAGCAAATGTCTGGCAGCGGTGATGTCCCACCCCTTTTTCTGCCCCCGTTCCTGTAGGCGGAGTGCAGCAACTGTCGATGCGTGAGGCATCCAGCTTTCGTCCATTTCCCAAGACCATAACCAAGAATGCGTTTTCTCGTTCCAGGAGCCAACAACGGCATAAGGGCCGCTTGCTTTGCGTCCGTCGGGGGCGGTTTTGATGAATAGGCCGTTTTCAGGGTCGATGTCCCATCGTCCAGTTTCGACACCAAAGTGAAAGTCATCGTACAGCTTTTTAGTCGTCTGTGAGATTTCAAAGCACGCGCTTTGAACTTCGTTGAGGAAGGTTTCATCCTCTACTTCATGTGGGGCGTTGCAGTCAGGGCAGATGCACCAAATGCCTTCGCCTTTATACTCACCCCAGTTACTGTCAGTGTTTTTTGTGGCCGAGGATGTCGACGATTTGGACCCGAACCAATTGACAGGATTCCAGCGGGTCATTTGCCAACCTTCCAACGTAACGACCTTGCGGCCTCAGGCACCGCCGATTTCATCGCTGGCATTTCGGGTTGGACTTCTTTGGGCGTGGCGGTCTTTTCGATCTTTACACGCAGATCAAACCACGCGGCTTGGCCTGTGATCGGGTCTGAGTTCGCCCAGCGTAGCCCGTCGCCTTTGGGGGGCATCAATTCGTGGATCAGGTGATTGAGCAAGAACCCTTTGGTGGCCTCGGGCGCGTCGTTGTCCAGCGCCCAAGCCCCTTTGCGTTTGCCAATCGCGTTCCACGTCCAGATTGTGTTTTCGTTCAGGCTGGCCTGATGCGCGACGGGCACGGTGATGGTGCCATGCGGGGATGTGACCTTGGCCCAATCGCCGTCTGCGAACCCGTTAGCCTCCCATATTTTGGTCGGCACATAAAGCGGGTTTACCCCGTGGATTTGGCGCAGCCACGCGTTCTGCGATCCCCATGAATGATACATCGCCATCGGGCGCTGGGTGAGCGCGTGGAGGGGGTATTCCTCGGCCGCGTCTTCCGCGGAGGGGTACCAAATTGGCAGCGGGTCCATCGTTTTTTGAACTTGCGCGCGCAGGTGCTCGGGGGGCTGGCGCAACCCGGTGCCTTCGGCAGCGGCTTGGAATTTGCGCATTGGTTCGACGTAAAGTTGGAAAATATAGGGTTGCACCACATCATAGCAGCCCATTTTCACGGCCCAATCCTGATAGCCCATGTTGAACGGCTTATAATAGGCGGCGTCTTCGGGCACATGGCTCAGCCAATAGCCGCCATTGTCGATGTAGTTTTGTAGTTGGTCAGGGTTCACATCACCGCGCCCATCGCCGCCATCACGGAAACCGGCAAGCGGGCCAATGCCGGGACGCCGGATGTGGTTGGTGATATAATCGGCGTAGTCTTTGTACTTCGCGCTGCCATCTTCATTCACAAACCCGGGCAGGTCCAGTCGCGCGCCAAGATCGCAAAGCACCGATTGGAACCCGCGCACATCGCGGTCAGGTGCGACCACGGGCCAGCGGATTGCGTCGGCGATGCCGTCTGCCTCGCAAATCGGACGGTCCAGCAAAGAAATGCAATCGTGGCGTTCCAGATAGGTTGTGTCCGGCAAAATCAGATCGGCATAGGCCACCATTTCTGATGAATAGGCATCTGAATAAATGATCCGTGGGATCACGTAATCGCCGTTCTCATCTGTGTCGGTCAGCATCTCATGCACGCCGCCGACATTCATCGATGAATTCCACGCCATATTGGCCATATACATGAACAGCGTGTCGATCTTATAGGGATCGCCCGCATGCGCATTGGAAATCACCATATGCATCAGCCCGTGGGCAGACATCGGGTTTTCCCAAGTATAGGCTTTGTCGATGCGTGCGGGATCGCCTGCCTCAGTCAGGCACAGATCCTCTGGTCCTTGGACATAGCCCAAATGGGGCCCATCAAGCGGCTGGCCCGGAGCAACCTTGCAGTGCGGTTTCGGGTGAGCTGTCGCAGGTTTGGGATAGGGCGGTTTGAACCGCATACCGCCCGGCGTTTCGACTGTGCCAAGGATGATCTGTAGCATGTGCAGCGCGCGGCAGGTTTGGAACCCGTTGGCATGCGCCGAAATCCCGCGCATTGCGTGGAATGACACAGGGCGGCCGATCATTTGCTTATGTTTTACGCCGCGAAAGTCTGTCCATGCGCGGTCCAGTGTGATGGCCTCGTCAAAAGCCACGCGCGCTAGATCAGCGGCGATCGCATGGATGCGCTGAGCAGAGATGCCGCAACGGTCGGCGACAGCTTCGGGGGCGTATTCATCAGACAGATAGCGTTCGGCCATCATGTGAAAGACCGCACGGTGGGTGACGCCGTGCGCGCGGTGACTGCCTGCGAGATCGGGATCAACGCCTTGCCCGTTCCACGGCGCGAGTTTGCCGGTGCGGCGGTCGATGACTTGCGGTTGCCCGTTTTTGTCGCGCAAGAAAAGCCCGTATTGTTCCGACTTCGGGTCTTGGTCGATCAGCACGGATGCATTTGTGAAGCGTGCGAGATAGTCCAGATCGACCTTACCCGCCTTCATCAAGCAATGCACAAGTGCCAGAATAAACAGCCCGTCTGTACCCGGTGTGATCCCAATCCAATCATCCGCGACCGCGTTATAGCCGGTGCGGATCGGGTTCACGCTCATCATGCGGGCACCACGTTCCTTGATCTTGCCAATGCCCATTTTAATCGGGTTGCTGTCGTGATCTTCGGCAACGCCAAACAGCATAAACAGTTTGGTATGATCCCAATCCGGTTGACCAAACTCCCAAAACGCGCCGCCCATCGTATAGATGCCGGCCGCAGCCATATTGACCGAACAAAACCCGCCGTGCGCAGCGTAATTGGGGGTGCCAAAGCCTTGCGCCCAAAAGCTGGTGAAGCTTTGCGATTGATCGCGCCCGGTAAAGAAGGCGAGCTTCTCAGGTGCTGTGTCGCGGATCGGTTTGAGCCAAGAGACAGCGGTTTCCAGCGCCTCTTCCCAGCTGATTTCTTCATATTCGCCTGACCCGCGCGGCCCAACCCGTTTGAGCGGCGCGCGCAATCGCGACGGCGCATTGTGCTGCATGATCCCGGCAGACCCTTTGGCACATAGGACCCCTTTGTTCACCGGGTGATCTTTGTTGCCTTCGATATAGGCGACCTTCCCATGCTTCATGTGTACATTTATGCCGCATCGGCAGGCGCACATGTAACAGGTCGTTTGACGGACCTCATCTGATACGGTCGGTGATGTATCAAGGTTGGGTTGGTCTTTTGGCATGTCGGCTAGTCCCCCATAAGTAATCGCGCGTCACGCGCGATCTGTTTTTCCTCGTCGGCTGCAATCACATGAACGGGCACCGCGCCAAAACAGGTAAGATGCGCCATGATTTTGTCGCGAATGGGTGCGGCGTTTTCGCCGATCCCCCCGGTGAACGCGACCGCGTCTAAACCGCCCATTGCGACAATAGCTGATCCGGCCTGACGTGCGGCCCAATAGCAAAAGTGATCTACTGCGAAACGTGCGGCGTCGTCATCGCGTTCCATCAAGGTCTTCATATTATTATCGCCAGCAAGGCCCTTTAGCCCGCTTTGCTTGTTCAGCAGCTTATCCGCGCCCGCGATGCCAAGCTTATCCGCGATCCGCAGCACCGCCGCGCCGTCGATTTCACCACAGCGGGTTCCCATTACAAGCCCAGACATCGGGGAGTAGCCCATTGAACTGGCGACGGATTGACCGCCTTTGATTGCGCAAAGACTGGCTCCATTCCCAAGATGGAGCGCCAACAAACGGTCTGGCAGGGCGGCGCCAAATTCATGCACCATGCTGGCATAAGATGACCCGTGAAACCCATAGCGTTGAATGCCCGCGTCAAACTGCGCGTCAGGGATGGCATAGCGGGTGGCAATATCGGGGTTGCTGGCATGAAACGCAGTGTCAAAGCTGACAAACTGCGGCAGATGAGGGTGGGACGCTGCGAGCGTCTCGATCCCGATCAGGTTCACCGGGTTATGGAGCGGCGCAAGCGGAATGCAGGCGCGGATTGCGTCTACGACCTGCGGTGTAACGCGCGCGGGTTCCGAAAAATATGTACCCCCATGCACAACGCGGTGTGCTACGGCTGTAATATCTGTGGTTTTATGACCTGCGGCATCAAGCGCGGCCATCATTTCGGCCAGCGCAGTTGCATGGTCGGGCGCGTCCACAGGTGATGCTTGCCCATCAAGTTTCAGAGTCGCATCCGCGCCAATGTCGCTGACGATCCCATCTGCGATCTGCGTCAGGTCAGGTTGAAACAGGCTGACCTTTAGCGATGATGACCCAGCGTTGATAACAAGGATCATGATGCCGCCGCCACGATTGCACCAAGAGCCGCTGAACAAATGCGCGCAGGTGCTTGCTGGCTGCGCGACGTCAATAGAACCGGCACCTTCAACCCCATGACCAACCCGCCTGCGCAGCAGCCCATGCCCAGCACCATCATTTTGAACAACGCGTTGCCGGATGTGATGTTGGGCGACAGCATAATGTCGGTGTCGCCCGACACATCGGATTCGTAGTTTTTTGCACGGGCGGCAGCGGCGCTGAAGATTAGATCAAGCGCCATTGGGCCTTGCACGGTGGCATTGGGAAATGCGTCCTTGGCCCAGGCTGCGATTTCGGCGGCTTCGACCGTGTTGGGGATGGATGGGATCGGGTCTTCGGTTGGGGAAAGAATGCCCGCTTTGACATTTGTATCACCCAAGATCTCTGCAAGCCGCACAGCATGTGCAAGGCAGGCTTTGCGGGTGTCGACGCTTGGGTTTACGTTTAATGCCGCGTCGGTCAGAAATAGTGGCCGCTCTGACCCGGCGCGCGTGATGTGAAATACATGACCGCATCGGGTCCCTTTTTCGCGCAGACCAGCGGCGGATGGCAGCAACCCCTTAAGAAAAGTTGAGGTGTGAATTTGCCCTTTCATGATGCTGTTCACCTCGCCGCTGCGGGCAAGATCGGCGGCGCGTCCAGCGGCGGTTTCATGCGGCGCATGTTCAATGCGGTAGCCGCTGATATCCCAGCCGATGTCATCTGCGGTCTGTTTGATTTTATCTATATCTCCGATCAAAACCGGGTCGGCGAGTCCCAGTTCTGCGGCCTCGCGGATACCTTGCAACGGGTTCACAGCCCCTGCATTCACCAGCGCTACTTTGGGGGCGGGCAGGGCTTGCGCCTTGGCAAGCAAGCCTGCGGGACAGGGCGCATTTTCAGGGGCCAGAAATGGAAAAGGAAGGGTCATTGGGAGGATGCCTTTATGTCAATAATGGCCGTAGTAGGCCAAGCGTCGACAAAATCAGCAAGAGAAAAACTGCAAAACGGCGAAAGCTTTCCGGGCTTGCCGATGTAAATTGCCGCCCGCCAAGCCAAACGCCCAGACCAAGTACCGGAAAAGCGAAGGCCAGCGCAGTGAAACTTTCCGGACCGATCAACCCACCGTGCCACATCAATGGGAGTGAGATGATATCAAGGCCAGTGAGATAGACGATCATTGTTGCGCGAAACCGCGGCGCAGGGATCGGTTGCGCGGTTAGAAACGTCGCCACGGGCAATCCACCGACGCCCGCGCTGTTGCAGATGCCGGACACAAGACCAACGACACCATGTCCCGCCATGCCAACGGATTTTCGCAGGGCGAACCCTACAAATAGGACAAGCGCGAGAACAAATATGATTCCAGATACCGCCATGCGCACTGTCGCGACATCAAATGCAATCATCACCTTGATCGCAAAGGGGAGGATGGCGCCAGCGCCAATCAGCAAAGGAAAAACCCGGCGCCAATCGACTTGCCCGCGAATGCCACGTGCCTGAAACGCAGTCATGGCGATTTCACTGGCAAAGACCACTGGGATCAACGGCAAAGGGTTGGTCACGAGGGCCGCGAAGGCAATGAAAATGGCTGAAAAGCCAAACCCTGAATAGCCGCGCACATAGGCGGCCCCCAACAATGCAATTGCAAGGGCCGCCGCTGTGGTAAGGTTGAGGTCAAATGGCAAAGCCTACCCGGATGCCATATCGTCCGAAGAAACGCCCGCGACGCGCACTGGTTTCTTCATTGCGTCGCGGCGGAAGGGTTCGCCCAGTTCTTGGTTCAAGATGACTTCGATCAACGTGGTTTCGTTGTTTTCCATCTGATCTTTGATCGCTTGGTTCAAGATTTCTGTCAGCTCATCCATCGTTTTGGCTTGCACGCCTTTGAGGCCACAGGCTTGGGCGATACCTGCATAAGACACTTTCATGTCCAGCTCGGTGCCAACAAAGTTGTCGTCGAACCAAAGGGTCGAGTTCCGCTTTTCCGCACCCCATTGGTAGTTGCGGAACACGATTTGCGTGATGGCGGGCCATTCGTCGCGGCCGATCGCTGTCAGTTCGTTCACGGAAATCCCAAACGCGCCGTCACCTGCAAAACCAATCACGGGCACATCTGGTTGGCCGATTTTTGCACCAACAATCGCGGGCAAACCGTAACCACAAGGACCGAACAGACCCGGCGCAAGATATTTGCGGCCCGTCGGGAAGGATGGGTAAGCGTTGCCGATGGCGCAGTTGTTGCCAATGTCAGAGCTGATGATCGCATTTTCTGGCATTGCGGCTTGGATCGCGCGCCATGCTTTGCGCGGGCTCATCCAATCGGGACGGGCGGCGCGCGCGCGTTCGTTCCATGTGGTGCCCGGATCATCCTGTTCATGGTCAAGGCTGGTCAGTTCTTGCGCCCATGCGGATTTCAGGTTGCCGATCAGGGCCTTGCGATCTGCGCGCCCTGCGTCACCCGCATCGTCAGAAAGCTGCGCCAAAATGCCGTTTGCGGCTTTGGCAGCATCAGCCACGATGCCTACGCTGACGGTTTTGGTCAGGCCAATGCGGTCAGGGTTGATGTCGACTTGAATAACTTTGGCGTCTTTGGGCCAGTAATCGATCCCGTAACCGGGCAGGGTCGAAAACGGGTTCAACCGGGTGCCAAGTGCTAGAACAACGTCAGCTTTGCTGATGAGCTCCATACCGGCCTTAGACCCGTTGTAGCCCAAAGGCCCTGCAAACAGCGGGTGCGTGCCGGGGAAGGCGTCATTGTGCTGATAACCAACACAAACAGGTGCATCGAGCCGCTCGGCCAGTGCCTTGGATGCGTCGATACCGCCTTCGGCAAGAACAACGCCCGCACCATTGAGGATCACAGGGAATTTTGCGTTGGACAGGAGTTCAGCTGCATTTGCGATGGCGGTTTCGCCGCCTGCGGGGCGTTCAAAGTCCACGATCATTGGCAGATCGATATCGACCACCTGGGTCCAGAAATCGCGCGGGATGTTGATTTGCGCAGGCGCAGAGGCGCGCTTTGCTTTCATGATCACACGGCTCAGAACTTCGGCGATACGTGTCGGGTCACGCACTTCTTCTTGGTAGGCGACCATATCTTCGAACAATTTCATTTGCTCGACTTCTTGAAAGCCGCCTTGACCGATGGTTTTGTTTGCAGCTTGCGGCGTCACCAGCAGCAGCGGCGTGTGGTTCCAATAGGCGGTTTTTACAGCAGTCACAAAGTTGGTAATGCCGGGGCCGTTTTGCGCGATCATCATCGACATTTCGCCAGTCACGCGGGAGTAGCCATCGGCCATCATCCCGGCTGATCCTTCATGCGCGCAATCCCAGAACATGATTCCCGCTTTGGGAAAGATATCCGAAATGGGCATCATTGCAGAGCCGATGATCCCAAAAGCATGTTGTATCCCGTGCATTTGCAGGGTTTTGACGAATGCTTCTTCGGTGGTCATTTTCATGGGGGTAGGTCCTTTAGGTTTTGGGCTTTGCGCGCGCGATATTCTTGCGCCACATTAGAAACTGGCCTTTCATTTCAGTAGGGCCAGTTGGTTTGGGTTCTTAGTGCCAAATTGGTGGCATCGGCGTTATGCATTGGCAATGGCCTGCGCAATCAACGCAACGCCGGGTGCAATTTGCACCGCGGGAATGGATGAATAGGCAAGACGGAAATAATCAGTCGGCGGGGTATCAGACGCAAAAAATGCCGCACCCGGTTCAATCAACACACTATCGTCGCGCAACTGATGCGCCAATTGCGTTGTATCAAGCCCGTTCGGGGTGCGCAGCCATACTGCCGACCCGCCATAGGTGCCGTGCCCGGCAACCGTGAGCCCGTGGTTTTTGAGGGCGACATCCATGACCTCGCGCCGGTGGTGATAGGCCTTGCCCATGCGCCTGATCAACGCATCGTAATGCCCAAGCGACAGGTAATAGCTGACCGTGCGCTGGATATGGCCGGGGGGGTGGCGCAGCACGGTGGCGCGCAGCGCGCGTGCTTCGCGGATGAATGGTGCCGGGCCAACAAGATACCCCAAACGCAGCCCCGGAAAGAGCGATTTTGAGAATGATCCGACGTAAATCACCCGTCCATTCTGATCAAGTGATTTAAGCGAGGGGGAGGCCGGTTTGAGGAACGACATCTCAAATTCATAATCATCCTCGACGATTAGAAAATCATCTTCTTCTGCTTTGCGCAGGAGTGCTTTGCGCCGATCCACTGACATGGTTGATGTCGTCGGGCATTGGTGGCTGGGTGTTGCGAAAACCACATCTGTTTCCGGTGGTAACGCATCAGGAGGCAGCCCGTCACCGTCAACGGGAACGGCAGTGTATTGGCACCGCGACTGGTCCAAAATATTGCGCAGGGCGGGGTAGCAGGGGTCCTCAATCGCAGCCAAACGGCGGCTGTTCAAAAGCACTTGCGCAGCCAGCCAAAGCGCATTTTGCGCGCCCATTGTTACCAAAATTTCGTCGTTATTTGCCAGAATACCGCGGCGGGGTAACGTCTGGCGGGCGATAAATTCGACCAATTGTGGATCATCACCATCATAATAGTCAGCCGTCAGGGCGCTAAAATCGCGCATTCCCAATGCGCGTAGCGCACACAACCGCCAATTGGCTGCATCAAACAGCGTTTTATCTGCTTGGCCGTAGATAAATGGATAGCGGTATTTGGCCCAATCGCTGGGCTTATCTAGGTTCAAGCCGGGGGTGAATTTTTGGCCGATTGCACGGTTCCAATCGACAGTGCCGAGCTGCGCGCGTTTGGCCGGAAATGCGGGAGGTTCGGGCGCATTGTCAGACACAAAATACCCAGACCGCCCGCGCGAAGTCAGGTAATCATCCGCGACCAATTCGGTATAGGCCAAGGTCACAGTGATCCGGCTGACGCCCAAATGCGTGGCCATCTTACGTGACGACGGTAGGCGTTCACCCGCCCGAAACCGTCCAGCAAGGATGCCCTGCGCAACCATCTGTTGGACACGGGCTTGCAACGTCCCAACAGAGGATGGATCTAAAAAGAAGGTTTCGACAGAAATTGGCATGATTGGTCCTAACGCTGGCCTCAATTGGACCTACTCGTCGGGGGAATACAAGGAGGTTTTTGAAAAGCCGAAAGAGGCCGGACAAAAAAACTAATGCTCAAAAACTTTTTTGCGACGGAAACAATTCGGTCATGCGTTCTAGAGGCCTAACCAAAGCGGAGAACATGATGAAGATGCTACCCAAAGCCACAATGATTGTCGCACTTAGTTTAATCGCCCCAACTGTTGTGACTGCTCAAGACGGTGGGGGAGGTCGCGGCCCACAGCCTGCTGAATTGGCCGGCGATCTTGGGGTATCGGTTGAGCTCCTTGAAAGTTGTTCACCTAATCGGGCCCAAGCAGGTGGTGAACGCCCTGAACGCCCAAGCCGCGAAGAACACGAAACACGTATGACTGAGATGGCCAGTTGCTTGCAGCAAGGCAATGCGTCGATCACGGCGCAATCATTGGATCAAGTCATGCAAAATTACCGCCCCGCCGCGCCCGACCGCGGATAACAGTCGCACCACTCACGGGAATAATGACTGTTACGGTGGTAAGGCCCGGAGTTTATTGCTCCGGGCCTTTCTATTTAGCCCAAGACGCGCTTGATCGCGTGGCCGACGGCCTCGGAGATGCGGTTGAGATCATCTTTGGTGGCGATCAGCGCTGGCGCAAACAAAAGCGCGTTGTTGTAGCCTGGTACTGATCGGTTTGTGCTGCCGATCATCACGCCTTGATTGATGCAATCAGCCACAATGGCCGCGACCTCAGGCTCGCCGACCGGTTCTTTGGTGTCGCGGTCGGTGACCAGTTCGATCCCGGCAAACAGCCCCATACCGCGCACGTCTCCGATCCACTTGTGGGTTTCCATCAGCCCGTGCAAATTGTTCTGAAAATGTTCGCCCATCACGGTTGAATTCCCAAGCAGGTCTTCTTCTTCGATGATCTTCATGTTTTCGATCGCAGCGGCGGGACCGCCCGTGCAGCCGCCAAATGTCGAAATATCGCGGAAGTAGCTCATTTTATCGGTGTCATCTTTGAACTGATCAAAGACCGCATTTGTGGTGACACAGCACGAAATCGCCGCATAGCCCGAGGCCACGCCTTTGGCCATCGTAACAATGTCTGGCTGCACGCCAAACTGTTGATATCCAAACCATTTGCCTGTCCGACCGATGCCGCAGACAACCTCGTCGATGTGCAGCAAGATGTCGTATTTTTTGCAAATCTCTTGCACGCGGTCCCAATAGCCTTTGGGGGGCACGATGATGCCGCCACCAGCGGTGATCGGCTCTAAGCAAAGCGCGCCAACGGTATCTGCGCCTTCGCGCAGAATTACGTCTTCAATGGCTTGGGCGGCAGCCGCGCCATAAGCTTCGCCGGTCAAGCCGTTTTCTGCGCGGTATTCAAGACAATGTGGCACGCGCACGAAGCCTGGTGCGAAGGGGCCATATTGCGCGTTGCGTTCATCCTGGCCTCCCGCCGACAGTGCGCCGAGCGTGGTGCCATGGTAATCGCGGTCGCGATACAGAATTTTGTATTTCTTGCCGCCGTAGTGTTTGTGGCTGATCTGGCGGACCATTTTAAACGCTTTTTCGTTCGCCTCAGATCCCGAGTTCGCATAGTAGACACGGTCCATACCCGGCATTTTGGCAATCAGCATTTCGGCAAATTGCGCACCCGGAATAGTTCCGGCACCACCGCTAAAGAAACACATCTTTGTAATTGCGTCACCAACAGCTTTGCCGATTCGTTCGCGGCCATAGCCTACGTTCGTTGTCCAAACGCCACCAGAGACGGCATCGACGTATTCTTTCCCGGTTATGTCCCAAACGTTGAGCCCTTTGCCTTCGACGATGATGCGGGGATCGACAGTCTCATAGACCTTGTTTTGGCTCAGGTGATGCCAGACGTGGGCGCGGTCAGCCTCGATTACATGGCCGGGATCGTTCGTGAAATTACTGGTGTCCATGTCGGAGGCTCCATTTGTGTAAGAGAAAGCGCGCAGGCCGAATCTTGTACGGTACTGCTGCAATTAAATGCAGTTTTTCAACAGGATGTGCAGCGTAGATAGGTCCAAAATATACAGATGCGTAGGTCCAATAGGGGCGGGTTGCCGTCGATGTGAAGTATGTGAATGAACTTAAAGATATTGAAGTTATTATAAAATATTGAATTCCTACCCCATTTTTCTGACCGGTTAGTCAAAGTTTTGCTCGCTTGTTTTAGTTGACGCGAGGACATGAATTTCTTTGGCTCTGCTTAACCTATCGCGGTTTTTTTAGGCGGTGGGGTTCATGCGGCCAAACTTGGTCAAGATAAAGAGCTGATGCGCTGGGGTAGGAACACCGCGCGAAACATGTTCAGTTCAACCAATCGAGGCAGGGACAACCTTGCCCAATGTATGGCCCGATATACGGGTCGCAACACGGGAGACGATTATGAAACTTAAGACTGTACTGATGGGGGCCGCCGCGAGCGCCACATTGATGATGGGCGCGACAAGCGTTGCTGCCCAAGAAATTACCGTTGGTTATTTCCTTGAATGGCCGATGCCTTACCAATACGCAAAAGTGAACGGCACATATGACGAAGCGCTGGGCATGACGGTTAACTGGGTCAGCTTTGATGCCGGCACTGCGATGTCAGCAGCCATGGCGTCTGGCGATGTGCAAATCTCTGTCAGCCAAGGGGTGCCACCATTTGTAGTTGCGGCCTCTGCGGGGCAAGATTTGCAAATTCTGGACGTCGCTGTGTCCTATGCTGAAAACGACAACTGCGTTGTCGCCTCTACGTTGGAAATCGACAAAGATAGCGCCGACGAATTGGCAGGCAAGAAAGTCGCCGTGCCATTGGGGACCGCTGCACACTACGGTTTCTTGCGCCAGATGGAACACTTCGGTGTTGATCTTGCTTCGCTCGACATCGTTGATATGGCACCGCCAGATGGCGCAGCTGCATTGGCACAGGGTGCCGTTGACATGGCCTGCGGTTGGGGTGGCTCACTGCGCCGCATGACTGAATATGGCAACGTGCTGCTGACAGGCGCGGAAAAAGAAGAGCTAGGCATTTTGGTGTTTGATGTCACATCTGCCCCTGCAAGCTTTGTCGCCGAAAACCCAGAGCTGGTTGCGAAATTCTTGGCTGTGACCGCCGAAGCAAACGCGGCATGGAACGATGGGTCTGGCGTTGAAGCAATGCTGCCAGTGATCGCGAATGACGCGGGTATGGATGAAGATGCAACAGCCGAAACAATGGCAACATTCGTGTTCCCATCCGTAGAAGAGCAATTGTCAGACGCGTGGTTGGGTGCGGCTGCACCAACCTTCATGAAAGGCGTCGCAGACGTGTTTGTTGACTCTGGCTCCATCGACTCTGCGCTTGATAGCTATGCAGGCAATGTGAACACGGGGCCATTGGCGACAGTCGGCGACATGTAATTCTTGATCCCGGCGCGGGGCATACCCTGCGCCGGGGCAATAATTTTCGAGAAAGCTCCTGAGTTCGCTGTGGCGGGGTCAGCGCTTTTTCGAAAACTATTGGAGTGGGACATGTCGGGGTTACAAATAGATAAGCTGTCGATGCGCTTTGATCTACCAAACGGATCATCGGTGCAGGCGCTCAAGGATGTGTCGCTGGACCTGAAGGCCGGCGAACTATTGTCTGTTCTTGGCCCATCAGGCTGCGGGAAGACGACGTTGCTCAATATCGTTGCGGGCTTTCTGGCGCCGACAGACGGAAAGATCGTGCTGAATGGCAAAACGGTTACGGGGCCGGGCGCCGAACGCGGTATGGTGTTCCAGCAGGGCGCGTTATTTGAATGGATGAACGTGCGTGAAAATGTGGGCTTTGGTCCATCCATGAAAGGGATGCCCAAGGCGGAAAAAGCCGAAATCGTTGATCACTTGCTTGATGTGGTCGGGCTGCAAGATTTCAAAGAAAAAGCGGTGTACGAGCTGTCAGGCGGCATGCAGCAGCGTGTTTCATTGGCGCGCTGTTTGGCCAATGATCCCGACGTCATCTTGATGGATGAACCATTGGGCGCGCTTGACGCGTTGACCCGCGAAAAAATGCAAGGGTTGGTTCTGAAGCTGTGGAAAGAGACGGGTAAGACGATCATCTTGATCACCCACTCTGTTGAAGAAGCTCTGTTATTGGGCGAGCGGCTCATCGTGATGGCGCCGCGGCCGGGTCGTATTCACCGTGAATATAACCTGCCGTTTGCGGAAATGGGCGTGAACCAAGACCTGCGTGAGGTCAAAAAACACCCCAAATTTGGTGAAACCCGCGAAGAAATTCTAAGCATGATTTGGGATATGGAAGAAGAAATTATGGGTCGGACGGAGGACGCACAATGAACCTACTTGCAGATCTCGGCGGAGAGCTCTGGGCCGTGTTGACGACCCTTTTTAAGGCCGCCCCCTATATCCTTGCCTATGTGCTCTTAATTTTGCTTACTATGTTCATTTGGAGCGGGATAAAGCGGCTTTTGACACCCAAGCATGACTATGGGTCACTCAAAACTGTGACCTTTGGGGATGAAAGCGCCGTAACCTCCAACACGGTTGCTTCCGTTGTCTCTGTTGTTTTGATCTTTGTGTTTTGGGCCGCATTTACGGGATCCAAGCTTTTGCCCGGGTTCATGCACGCGCCCGGCGCGTTTACGGGTGAAGGGACCTTTACCTATACGATCACAACCCCTGATGGCCAAAGCGATGATGCGACAGTGTCTGTTGTCGTGCACCCGGTGACTGAAGATGTTGTCGCCCCCGAAGTTGCCCCAGGTGACGGTATCGCCAAGGACGATTCAATCGCGATTGCCAGCTATCGCAGCGCGCTGTTCCGGGTCGATGAAAATGATGAAATGGGCCGTGATGAAGATACGTTTATCACTGCCGTCAACGGCGAAGCCATCGCCCCAGAGGGATCTGTCGATGTCGGTTTTGGCACGGTGGCGATGTCCGCTAAGGGAACTTTGAACATCATGCCTTCGACAGGTATCCAGATGGAACCGATTTGGCTTCCCGCGCCAGAAGCCGTTTGGTCACGGATGACCGAAATTGCGACCGATGGGTTCCGCAACTCAACCTTGATGGAGCATTTGGGTTATTCATTGTTCCGGGTTGTTGTCGGCTTCTTCCTTGGTGCGCTGGTCGGTATTCCGCTTGGGTATGCGATGGGTCTGTCAAATTGGTTCCGGGGGTGGTTTGATCCAATCGTGGAATTCATGCGCCCGGTTCCGCCGCTTGCGTTGATCCCTTTGGTCATCATCTGGGCTGGTATTGGCGAAGTGGGTAAGATTATCTTGCTGTTCCTCGCCGCGCTTTGGATCATGGCGATCGCAGCCCGGTCCGGCGTTTCTGGCGTGCGTATCTCAAAGGTACATGCGGCCTATAGCTTGGGCGCGTCAAAGTGGCAGATTATGCGTCACGTGATTATCCCTAATTCACTGCCCGAAATCTTTACCGGAGCCCGCGTTGCGATGGGGGTTTGCTGGGGGACGGTTGTTGCGGCCGAACTTGTCGCCGCTGAAAAAGGTGCCGGTATGATGATCATGGTCGCCTCAAAATTCCAAAGCACGGACATCGTTTTGATGGGGATCATTTTGATCGGCATCATCGGGTTTAGCATCGACATGCTGATGCGCTGGGTCGAACGTGTTCTGGTGCCGTGGAAAGGCAAAGGTTAAGCCTTTCCGAACGCGCATTTCAGCGAAGTAAAACAAGGAAGGCAAAGGGCAGATCGTCCTTTGCCTTTTGCCTTTTGTAGCGCCAAATCAATGCAATGTTTTCAAAGGGAATTGATATGGCCGAGTATCTCAAGCGCGCAACGCATACCGCACAATCTGATCATGCCGATGTGACACCAATCGTGCAGGCATTGCTGGACGAGATCGCGACAGGTGGCGAAGAGGCCGCCATCGCGATGGCCAAGCGTTTTGATAAATGGGATGGCGACGTCATTGTCACGCGCGCAGAGTTGGATCGCGCCATCGCACTTGTGCCGGAACAGACAAAAGCCGATATCCGCTTTGCACATGCGAATATCTTGAAATTTGCGCAGGCCCAACGCGAAACGATTGTCGACACCCAGATTGAAATTCTGCCCGGTCTTGTTGCTGGACAACGGCAAATTCCAGTAGGGGCTGCTGGGTGTTACGTGCCCGGTGGGCGCTATGCGCATATCGCCAGTGCGATGATGACGATCACAACGGCCAAGGCCGCTGGGGTAAAACATGTCACGGCCTGTTCGCCACCGTCAGAGGCGGATGGCATTCCTCCTGCAATCTTGTTTGCGATGGATCTTTGCGGTGCTGATGTGATCTTGAATATGGGCGGGGTGCAAGCGGTTGCTGCAATGGCCAAAGGTCTGTTTGGCTTGCCGCGCGCTGATGTACTTGTCGGGCCGGGAAACCACTTTGTTGCCGAAGCCAAACGGATTTTATTTGGCGAGGTTGGCATTGATATGGTCGCTGGACCGACTGATTCACTTGTTCTGGCGGACGAAACGGCAGACCCCGCGATTGTCGCGGCCGATTTGGTCGGACAGGCCGAACATGGGCCGAATTCACCTGTATGGCTGGTCACAGATTGCCGTACGCTGGCCGAAGACGTGATCGCCCGCATCCCCGCGTTGATCGCCGCCTTACCCGAAATCAACAGCGCAAGCGCCGAAGCAGCATGGCGTGACTATGCAGAGGTGGTTCTTTGCGCTGATCGCGCTGAGATGGCTGCCATATCGGATGAATATGCGCCCGAGCACCTGACAGTGCAATGCACCGATCTTGACTGGTGGCTGACCCAGTTGACCACCTATGGCTCGCTGTTCTTAGGCGAGGAAACCACCGTTGCATTCGGTGATAAGGCTGCCGGGCCGAACCATGTGCTGCCTACTTCGGGGGCGGCGCGTTATACGGGCGGACTGTCCGTTGGGAAATTCATGAAAACAGTGACGTGGCAACGTGCCACCCGGAATGCCGCGCGTCCTGTCGCCGAAGCTACGGCACGGATTTCGCGGATCGAAGGCATGGAAGGGCACGCCCGCACGGCAGACATCCGACTTGCGAAATACTTCCCCGATGAGGTTTTTGAATTAGGCGCTTGACCTTCCTGTCACTGGAACCCCTAAGTAACACCCGAGAGTAATCAAAGGGTTCACGATGGGGCAGGTGGCAGAGCAAAAGTTCCAAATCACTGGGATGAGCTGCGCAGGCTGCGCGGGGCGGGTGGAAACAGCGCTCGCCCGGGCAGATGGAATAACTGGGGTGCATGTCAATTTGGCGACAAGCACGGCGACAGTCGCAAGCGCACTTGCCCCTGATGCTATCGCTGCAGTGATTACACAAGCGGGCTACCCGGCGGAGCCGGTGATTGATCACGCACCTGTTGTGCCTGATCACGGGCAAACCGCGCAGGATATTTTTCGACAGTTTGTGATTGCGGCATGCCTGACCGCCCCAGTTTTCACGCTGGAAATGGGGGGGCATCTTGTCCCTGCCATGCACCATCTGATCGCACGGACGATTGGTACGCAGGAAAGCTGGGTCATACAGTTTGTGCTTGCCACTTTGGTTTTGATCGGACCCGGCCGGGTGTTTTTCACCAAAGGCCTGCCTGCGCTATGGCGGCGTGCCCCTGATATGAATGCGCTTGTTGTGATGGGGGCAGGGGCGGCGTGGACCTACTCCACCCTCGCCCTCTTTGCACCGGGGCTTTTGCCCACAGCGGCGCGCGCCGTCTACTTTGAGGCAGCCGCCGTGATCGTGACGTTAATCCTGCTGGGCCGCTGGCTAGAGGCGCGGGCCAAAGGGCAGACGGGTGCGGCGATTGAACGGCTGATCGCCTTGCGCCCTGATACGGCAACCGTGGTGCGGGCAGGCCAAGAAATAGCACTGCCTTTGTCAGAGCTTGTCACCGGCGATATTATCATTTTGCGCCCCGGCACACAGATCCCAACCGATGGCGTGGTGACGCAAGGTGCGTCGCATATTGATGAAAGCATGGTCACGGGTGAGCCCGTACCCGTCGCGAAGTCCGAAGGCGATACCGTCGTTGGCGGCACCATCAATGGCACTGGCGCGCTGCAAATTCGGGCCACTGCCGTAGGTGCTGAGACCATGTTGTCGCGGATTATCGCGATGGTCGAAGACGCACAGGATGCGCGGCTACCGGTCCAAGATTTGGTGACTAAAATCACGGTCTGGTTTGTGCCCGCGATCATGGGGATTGCTGCGGTGACGGTCTTGCTTTGGTTTGTGTTTGGGCCTGCACCTGTGCTGGCGCATGCATTGGTTGCCGGGGTCAGTGTGCTTATCATTGCCTGCCCCTGCGCGATGGGGTTGGCGGTGCCGATGTCGATCATGGTGGGCACCGGGCGCGCCGCGGATTTGGGCGTGTTGTTCCGGCAAGGCGATGCGCTTCAGGCGCTTGCGGGTATAGATACCGTGGCCTTTGACAAGACGGGCACACTGACAATAGGGCGGCCGACCCTGACCGACGTTGATGTGTTGTCTGGCAAAAAGGACGTTTTCTTGCGCAAGGTGGCCGCGGTCGAAACCCTGTCTGAGCACCCGCTGGCATCAGCCATTATCGGGTCCGCGCAAACGCCATTGCCCGTTGCGACTGAATTTAGTGCAATCCCCGGATATGGGTTGCAGGGCAAGGTCGATGGGCTAGTTATCGTGATTGGGGCCGAAAGGCTGTTGATCCGCGAAGGGATTGATCTGGCATCTCTCAGGCAGGTCGCGCAAAACCACGCGCAGGCGGGCAAAACACCAATCATGGTGGCAATCGACGGCAAAGCTGCGGGTGTCATCGCCGTGTCTGATCAACTGCGCCCGACTGCAAAAGCCACCGTCATGCGCTTGCAAGCGATGGGGAAACGGGTCGTGCTGATCACCGGGGACACCGACCGAACCGCCAAGACCATTGGCGCGCAATTGGGCATCACGGATATCTTTGCCGAGGTGCTTCCCGCAGGCAAAGTTGACGTCGTCAGGCAATTGCAGGCGGGCGGTGCAAAGGTGGCCTTTGTCGGTGATGGGATCAATGACGCGCCTGCGTTGGCCGCAGCGCAGGTTGGAATTGCAATTGGCACGGGCACCGATGTCGCGGTGCAAAGCGCGGATGTCGTCTTAATGTCGGGGGACCCAGCGGGGGTACTTAACGGGCTGACGGTGAGCGCGGCGACGATGGTGAATATTCGACAAAACCTGCTATGGGCGTTTGGGTATAATGTACTGTTAGTGCCCGTCGCGGCGGGGGCGCTGTTCCCGATTTTCGGGTTGCTTCTTTCACCGGGGCTCGCGGCGGGGGCGATGGCTTTATCAAGCGTGCTTGTGGTGACAAACGCGCTGCGGTTGCGCAGGGTGAAAGGAACATAGATGAATATTTCTGAGGTCGCGACACAAACAGGGCTACCCGCGAAAACGATCCGCTACTATGAGGACATCGGGCTCGTGACCCCCGCACGCAAGGCTAATGGATACCGGGATTTCGCGCAAAGCGATGCGCATAAACTGGCGTTTTTGGGGCGGGCGCGGGCCTTGGGCTTTGCGATTGAAGATTGCCGCAACCTGTTGGCTCTATGGGAAGACAACACACGCGCCAGCGCAGATGTGCGCGCGATTGCGCGTGAACATCTTACCGCGATAGATGCGAAAATCGCCGGGTTGATGGGGATGCGGGATACATTGGCCGAGTTGGTCGAGGACTGCGCCGGCGATAATCGCCCCGACTGCCCGATCCTGAAAGGGCTGGCCGGGTCATAAAATCGTCCCGATGTTGCCTTTTGGTTGTGGAAATTACCCCCGATACACAGAAGGCACGAAAACAAAGGCGATTCTATGTGGTTCCTACGAGGTTTATTGATTTGCGCGCTGATTGCACTGGTTGCTTGCGCGGTTGTGTTGCCCGAAGGGGGCGAAAAGGCGCGCGTGATGGATGGGCTTGGGAAGCTGATTTTCGGCGCCTTTGCCGCGCTTGCCGTCGGTTATATCTGGCAGGTGCGCAAATGGTTCCGGCGCGGGACAGCAAAAGAACCAACCCCGCGCGCACGTGTCGGTAAACCGATTGTCGTTGATGGGTCAAATGTGATGCATTGGGGCGGCGATCCGTCACTCATGGTATTGCAGCGGGTGATTGGGGCGCTGAAAGAACGCGGGTATGAACCTATCGTCTATTTTGACGCCAACGTCGGGTATAAATTGTCGAAAAAACGCGCGAACGATCAGGCAATGGCTGCGGAATTGGGATTGCCCGCTGATGATGTCACGCTCGTACCCAGCGGCACACCCGCCGATCCTATCTTGCTCAAACACGCAGCCGAGGATGACATGCGGGTCGTCACCAATGATCGGTTCCTCGACTGGAAACAAGATTTCCCCAAGCTCCGAGACAAAGGGTTTCTGGTCAAAGGCCGCTGGCAGCAGGGGAGTGTTATTTTGTTGGGGTTGGGGCGATAGTTTGTTAATTCAATCTGAGGTGGTGGGAGCGAGAAATTCGCGCTATATCGTAGTCTAGTTGTGTGAAGGGACCGAGTACGATTGTCTACATTATATATTTTTCTTGATGAAGGCGGAAATTTGGACTTTTCAAATGCCGGAACAGAGTATTTCACTCTTACTGGCGTGAGCATGTTTAGACCGTTTAAGTTGCATACTAAACTTGACACCTACAAATATGATCTGATTGAAAAGTTGATTAAGCCGCGTATCGAAATGGAATTTTTCCACTGTGCTGACGACAACGGATATGTTCGTAAAAAGATGTTCAACTTGTTGTCTATTGAATTGCAGGAAAATTCGGTGGATTCAGTTATTGTTAAGAAGCGAAAGACGGGAACCGCTCTTCAGTCGCCAGAAAAATTTTACCCTAAGATGCTAGGCTATCTTCTGCGCTATATATTGGAGAATGCTCCCACTGGAATTTCCGAACTAGTCATTATTACCGATACGATTCCAGTTAATAAGAAGCGTCGCGCAGTCGAGAAGGCGCTAAAACTGGTATTGTCTGCAATGCTTCCCTCCACAACTCCTTACAAAATTATGCACCATGCGTCACGTTCGCATTATGGGTTGCAGATAGCGGATTACTTGAACTGGGCCGTTTTTCGGAAATGGGAGAGGGGCGACAGTGTTGCCTATGATCAAATTAAAAAATTAGTTAGAAGCGAATTCGACATCTTCAAAACTGGAACGAGGAACTACTATTGATTTTGACCTCCCCGACTACCAAATGGAGAACCCCTTGGGTTCTTGTCATCGGGGAGGAACCTTTAAGGTGCATCTAAACCTGATCGGTATGAATTTCAAGTTAAGAATGAGGCAAGTGCGTCACCGCTTCCCCCCATACCCCGACTTGCCCCCACGTTGTCCCGGTCGCCCGCCTGTGCTGCGCCCTGATGATTTTTGTGCGTCGTCGACGGCTTTATCCACGGCTTGTTGCCGCGCCAGCGGGTCGTCGGCGATGGTCAGTTCGACTGTTTCAAGCCGCTTAACCTCATCACGTAGGCGCGCGGCCTCTTCGAATTCGAGGTTCTCTGCGGCCTTGCGCATGTCGGCGCGTAGCCCATCAAGCACGGCCTCGAGATTGCCACCATGCGCGGGGTTATCGACCTTGGCCGTGACCCGGTTCATGTCCACGTCGCCCTTATAAAGCCCAGCTAAGATATCCTCGACGTTCTTTTTCACCGTGGTGGGTGTGATCCCATGCTCAAGGTTATAGGCCATTTGTTTTGCGCGCCGGCGTTCGGTTTCTTTCATTGCGCGGTCCATCGACCCGGTGATCTTATCCGCGTACATGATCACGCGCCCTTCGGCGTTGCGTGCGGCGCGGCCGATGGTTTGCACAAGGCTGGTTTCTGACCGCAAGAACCCTTCTTTATCTGCGTCCAAAATCGCGACAAGCCCGCATTCGGGGATGTCCAACCCTTCGCGCAAGAGGTTAATCCCGATCAGCACATCAAAGGCGCCGAGCCGCAGGTCGCGTAGGATTTCGATCCGCTCAATCGTATCAATATCAGAGTGCATATAGCGCACGCGGATGCCCTGTTCGTGCATGTATTCGGTCAGGTCTTCGGCCATGCGTTTGGTCAGCGTTGTGCACAGCGTGCGGTAGCCCTCAGCGGATACTTTGCGCACTTCGTCCAACAGATCGTCAACCTGCATCTCGACCGGACGGATTTCGATTTTCGGATCGATCAGCCCCGTTGGCCGGATGATCTGTTCAGTGAACACGCCGCCCGTTTGCTCCATTTCCCAAGCGGCTGGGGTGGCCGAGACGAACACCGACTGCGGGCGCATCGCGTCCCATTCTTCGAATTTGAGCGGGCGGTTATCCATGCAAGATGGCAACCGGAACCCATGTTCGGCCAATACGGACTTGCGCCGAAAGTCACCCTTATACATGCCGCCAATTTGCGGCACAGAGACGTGGCTTTCATCCGCAAAAACGATGGCATTGTCGGGAATGAATTCGAACAGGGTGGGGGGGGGCTCGCCGGGCGCGCGGCCCGTCAGATAGCGCGAATAGTTTTCGATCCCGTTGCAAACGCCGGTGGCTTCGAGCATCTCAAGATCGAAATTGCAGCGTTGTTCGAGCCGCTGCGCCTCGAGCAGCTTTCCGTTGGCCGTGAGCCGATCAAGCTGCAAACGCAGTTCCTTTTTGATCCCGATAATCGCCTGCTGCATCGTCGGTTTTGGCGTCACATAGTGGCTGTTGGCATAGATACGGACCTGATCAAGCGTGTCGGTTTTTGTACCCGTCAGCGGGTCAAAGGCGGTGATACTTTCCAGTTCTTCGCCAAAAAACGATAGCTTCCACGCGCAATCGTCTAGGTGGGCTGGCCAGATTTCAAGACTGTCGCCGCGCACCCGAAATGTGCCGCGCTGAAATGCTGCGTCGTTGCGGCGGTACTGTTGTGCAATCAAATCGGCGATGATCTGGCGTTGGTCGTACATGTTGCCAACATGAATATCTTGGGTCATCGCCCCATAGGTTTCGACCGACCCGATCCCGTAAATACACGACACGGACGCCACGATAATCACATCATCGCGTTCTAACAATGCGCGCGTCGCCGAGTGGCGCATCCGGTCGATCTGTTCGTTAATTTGGCTTTCTTTTTCGATGAATGTATCCGAGCGGGCGACATAAGCCTCGGGTTGGTAGTAATCGTAGTAGCTGACAAAATATTCGACCGCATTATCCGGAAAAAAGCCTTTGAATTCGCCATAGAGCTGCGCCGCAAGCGTCTTGTTCGGGGCTAGGATGATGGCAGGGCGCTGCGTTTCTTCGATCAGCTTTGCCATCGTGAAGGTCTTACCGGTGCCGGTTGCGCCTAGCAGGACCTGATCACGTTCGCCGTCCAAGATGCCTTGCGATAGCTCTTTGATTGCGGTGGGTTGGTCCCCTGCCGGTGCGAATTCGGTTTGCAGGACAAAGCGTTGACCGCCTTCCAGCTTTTCGCGGGTTTTCACATCGGGTGCTGGGTTGGCCAAAAACACGGCTGGCTGTGGTTCGGATGCTTGCGTGGTCACGGTTTTATCACCTCGGTTCTACCCATCATAAGTCGATCTTTTTGACACTGTTTTCAACCCTGATCGATAAAATGTTTACGTTTTGTACACATATTTAGCCGTGGTGATTTCGGGCGCGAAGGCGTGACGCAGCTGAGATCACGACCAGCCCCCCTGTTGTATTTAGATGTGAACTTGCAATTAGCCCCGTCAAAGGCGGAAATTCTCGTGCAACGATCTTGCCAAGACGCACCAACTTCGGGATAAGTGCCGCGCAAGGAGTTTCACAATGCGCGCACGTATTTTTCGACCAGCCAAAACGGCTATGTCTTCCGGCACTGCAAAGACTAAGTCATGGGTTCTAGAGCATGTCGCCGAGAGCGCACGCGAGGTCGACCCGTTGATGGGTTGGACGTCATCGTCTGATACACAAGCACAAGTGCGTCTGACATTTGATACGAAAGAAGCCGCGCTTGCCTATGCACAAGAGCATGGGATTGATGCTGTCGTACAGGACCCCAAGCCGCGCAAAATGAATATCCGCCCAAGCGGCTACGCCGAGAATTTCGCGACGAACCGTCGCGGTGCTTGGACACATTAGGTGTCGCGAATGCGCCCCGCGCGTTCTATAGCCTCTGCATCATAGATTTCTGACGCTCCGGAGCCATCTCGCATGACGATTACGCAACTTGTCACCCATTCCGGTGGTTTTCACGCGGATGAACTACTGTCGTCGGTCATTCTATCCCGCTTGTTTCCCGACGCGCAGATAGTGCGTAGCCGGGACAAGCAGACGCTGACGCCTGCCACCAACAAAATCATCTACGACGTCGGTGGCAATTATGACCCTGACCGTCAAATTTTTGACCACCACCAACGGCCCAACCCCCTGCGCGAAGATGACCAGCCCTATAGTTCTTTTGGTCTGATTTGGGCGCATTATGGGCAGGATTATCTGGCAAGACTTGATGTGCCGGTGGATGATATCGCCGAAGTCCATGCCGCATTTGATAGCAAATTTGTGTTGCCAATTGATCTGCTGGATAACGGTGCGATGGAACCATCTGTCGCAGGGCCTTTATCGATACTGACGCTGCCGTCATTGCTGGGAAGCCTAAAACCTGTCTTTGACGACCCATCGCCAACGGCTGACGATGACGCATTTCATGCAGCAATGCCCATCGCCGGGGCATTTGTTGAGGCCACAATACGTAACCTTGCAGCGAAGGCGCGCGCACGCGCGCTTGTGCAGGACGCGATCGCAAAAGCGGGCACATCGCCGATATTGGAATTGCCAATGGGTATGCCTTACCGGTCAGCACTGGATGCTGCCGGGGCAGACCATATGTTGTTTGTGGTGACGCCGCGCGGTGATGATTGGACGCTTGGCGGGATCAAGCTGTCGAACGACACGTTTGACCAACGCGCCGATCTGCCTGCAGCATGGGCGGGGTTGACGGATAAGGCGCTTGAGGATGCGAGCGGCGTTCCGGGCGCAAAGTTTTGCCATAACGGCCGCTTTATTGCGGTCGCGTCGTCGCGCGATGCGATTATGGCAATGGCGCAAATCGCGGTAAACGAAGCAAAATAGCAGTCGTCACCGGGGCCGGTTATTGGCCGATATCCTTGCCGTTAGCACGTTGACAAAGCAAGGGGAATTGACCGATACAACGCTCTTAGGTGCGGGCCGTTAGCTCAGCTGGATTAGAGCAGGGAACTTCTAATTCTCAGGTCGGGGGTTCGAGTCCTCCACGGCTCGCCAATTCTTGCTACGAAACCGCGCTGATTCTCTCGCAGAGAATGTAATAATAGGGCTTCTAGCCCAAGAGTAGCCCTCTGTGATCGCTCGGATGTTTAGAAAACATTAAATATTTTGCCCTATTGATATGTGCAAGAATTTTGATGTCCATCAAAGATGACGTCACGGTAGCCGGAGGCGGCGGAATGCCTTAATTGCTGACCTTTTTCTTTTGGCTAGGGCTTTGTTCGGACAGGGATTTGCAGCGAAATGGCGGCGTGACGTTGAAAAATAGGGGCCATAGTTACTATTGGTCGTACCGTTTATCCGGCGTGAGTGCCTTGACATTGTTGTAAAATCGGTTCCAATGAACCCAAGTTCCATGATTTAGTACCTTGTTTCTCTTTACCAGCTGAAACCTAGGACGTCCTATGGAAGAAACCCGCATCATCGATTCTGCAGAGGTCTATGAAGACCAGGGGCAAGCTTTGCCTGTCGGGTCAGATTTGCTTGGAGGCAAGTTCAAGATCGACCGGCAGATTGGTAGTGGCGGGTTCGGCATTACCTATTTGGTCCGCGATATCTATCTGGAACGCGGCGTCGTCATAAAAGAATGCTTTCCAGACGCGGTGAGTTTCCGTTTTGGGAACCAAGTGCGTGTGAATTCTCCTCGTTTTGCGGAGCATTATCATAAGAGCGTTAAAATGTTCATGCGCGAGGCGCGCAGCATCGCAAAGCTACGTCATCCCAATATTGTCAGCGTGCACCAAGTCTTCGAGGAAAATGAAACCGCCTATATGGTGCTTGACCTGATCCATGGGCGCGACTTGATGGATATCATTGATGACGACGATGACAGCGCCCTGCTGAGCCCCGATCAAGTGCGCGAAATTGTGGTGAAGATGCTTGATGCAATGGACCTCGTGCATAAGAACGACCTGCTGCACCGCGATATTTCCCCAGATAATATCTTGCTTGATAAATGGGGCAGCCCGACCTTGATCGATTTTGGTGCTGCCCGCGAAGATGCGAGCAAGGCGCCGACGAAAGCGTCGACAATGCTCGTGGTTAAGGATGGGTATTCACCGCATGAGTTTTACATTGCTGGTGGCAAGCAAGGGCCGTCCAGCGATCTATATGCGCTGGGTGCCACGATGTATCATCTGATTTCTGGTGAATCCCCGCCAAATAGCCAGACCCGTGTCGCCGCGTTGACCAATAATGATCCCGATCCGTGCGTTCCACTTGTCGGGCGGTTCCCCCAATACGATCGGGCCTTTCTTGAGGCCATCGATAAAGCCATGCAGGTCGCGCCAAGAGATCGCGTGCAATCAGCGTCGGAATGGCTCAAGCTGATCGAACGCGACGACAGTAAAGTCAAATTCGTCAAAATTCCCGAAGCGCGCAGTCTGAGCAAAACACTGACCGAACTGATCGCGGAAACCAATAAGCACGTTTATAGCGCGCCTAAAAAGAGCCGCGAAAAGACCGTGCTGACTGGCGTAACGCCGGTGAAAAAAGTTTCGCGCCCTGAGTGGATCGAAGAGTTCAATCGCGAAAGCCGCGAATCTGATGAACGCCGGCGCCAAGAAGAGGCACGTGCCGCCGCAGAGGCCGCCCGCTTGGCGGAAGAGGCGCGTTTGGCCGAAGAAGCGCGCATCGCACAAGAGGCCGCACAAGAGGCTATACGTGTGCAAGAAGTAGAGGCGCAAACACTAAAGGCTGTCGCCCAAGAAGGCAGTGCAACGCGCGGTGTTCTGGATTGGGTGCCGCGGGGCAAGCGCCACTAGCGCCGCGTCGGCCATCATGACTTCACCGTCGGCTTTGACGCACACGATAGGATTTTGTTTTTATTTACAAATAGTTCATAGAACTGGCACAAAACTGTGTGTCAGGTCCCATACCTGACCCCTGCTGATAAGGGGCTACTGCGCCCTTTAAAAATAGGGAAGCAAAGTATGAAAACGACATCCGTAATTATCGCTGGAGCGATGACCGCTGCGCTTGCAGGTCCGGTCGCGGCCCAAACTGAAATCGAATGGTGGCACGCTATGGGCGGCAGCCTAGGCGAAACCGTGAACAAGATCGCGACAGAGTTTAACGCGAGCCAAAGCGACTACGTCATCACACCTGTCTTCAAGGGCAGCTATGAAGAAACTCTGACCGCTGGCATCGCCGCATTCCGCGCGGGCGAACAGCCGAACATCTTGCAGGTGTTTGATGCGGGCGCAGCCACTGTGATTGGCGCAAAAGGCGCGACGATCCCAGTCCAAGATTTGCTGGTTGATAATGGCATCGCATTCGACATCGAAGACTACATTTCTGGCGTGCGTTACTTCTATGCGGACAGCGATGGCAAAATGATCGGCATGCCGTTCAACTCGTCTTCGCCCATCATGTATTTCAACGTTGACGCGCTCGAAGCTGCTGGCGTAACCGCACCTATCACTTGGGAAGAATTCCAAGACGTGACAGCCCCTGCGCTGCTCGAGGCTGGCTATGTACCGCTCTCACAGTCACACATGCCATGGATCTTTACAGAGAACTTCTTTTCACGTCACAACCTGCCGTTTGCCTCTGCAAACAATGGGTACGATTCAGCTGACGTGACAATCAACATGGATGCGCCAGAAATTCGCGACCATTTTGAAGCCTTCAAAGGGTGGATCGATAACGGCTATGCAGGTTTCTACGGCGCAAGCTGGGACGACAACGCGACGCCATTCCAGCAAGGCGAAGTTGGCATGTGGCTTGGGTCTTCAGGATCATTTGGTGGTCTGCAACAGACAGCTGAATTTGAATTCTCAGCAACTTACCTGCCATATTGGGAATCTATCACAACAGAGCCAACACAAACCTTTATTGGTGGCGCAGCCCTGTTCGCGATGTCTGGTCAGCCTGAAGAAGAAAACAAAGCAACTGCTGAATTCTTCCGCTTCCTGACGTCACCAGAAACGCAATACATGTGGCACAAAGAGACCGGTTATGTGCCGATCACTGAAGCGGCTTACGACGTTGCAAAAGAAGATGGTCACTACGACCGTTTCCCCGCAGCCGAAGTTGGCATTCAGCAATTGTCATTGCCTGCTGGCGAATGGACACGCGGTTACCGCATGGGTTTCTATGTGCAGGTACGTGACGTGATGAACCGCGAATACACACGCTACCTGACTGGCGACACATCGCTTGAGGATGCGTTCGCAGCCATCAAAGAAGAATCCGACGAGCTGCTGGCACGTTTTGCACAAACGCAAAACTAAGCGCTCTTCATCACCATCGGCGGTCGCAGCAATGCGGCCGCTATTTGCATTCTCGCATATCAGGAATTCGACATGAAACGTGCGGCGTTCTCGCAGCCTTTGATGCCAGTGGCACTGTTGTTGCCGCAACTGGTTATCATCGCTGTTTTCTTCTATTGGCCCGCATGGGAAGCGATCTATTCATCGTTTTTCTTGCAAGACCCATTTGGTTTTGGGTCCAATTTCGTTGGGGCAAACAACTATACACGGCTGGCGACATCGTCGGAATACGCCAAAGTCGCGGGTTTCACGGTATTTTTCACCGTAATCGTCACGGTCTTGTCGCTTGGAACCGCGCTTTTGCTGGCGGTAAAAGCTGACAAAGTCGTTCGCGGCGCGAAAACCTATCGCACCTTGTTGATGTGGGTCTATGCGATCGCACCGCCCGTTGCTGGTTTCTTGGGCGCGCTTTTGTTTGATCAAAACATCGGACCGATCACGGATCTTTTCGCCTTTTTCGGCTATAATCTGCAAATCGGGCTGAACTATAACGACACCGCATTCGCGATGATTGTCGTCTCTGTTTGGAAACAAATCCCGGTGAACTTTATCTTTTTGCTCTCGGGGCTTCAGTCGATCCCGGTGGCCGTGCGTGAAGCTGCGCTGATTGACAATAAATCAGGCACGCGACGGTTTTGGGATATCACCTTTCCGCTGTTGGCTCCGACCGCGTTTTTCTTGCTGATCATCAATATCACCTACGCGTTGTTCGACACCTTTGGCGTGATTGATATCATGGTGAAGGGCAACCCCGCGTCCAACCCGATTACCCTTGTTTACAAGGTCTATACTGATGGGTTCCGTGGCAGCGATTTGGGCGGGTCATCTGCGCAATCGGTTGTCTTGATGGTCCTTGTTTTGGCGCTCACGGTGATGCAGTTCCGCATGCTTGAACGCCGCATTCACTATACCTGAGGGGCTGACATGACAAAAATCTCACACAACAAAAAGCCTCTCCGCCTGAGCACAGTCGTAGATCACGCGATCTTGGTGATCGGTGCATTGGTGATGTTGTTTCCAGTCTATCTGGCGTTAACGACCACCAGTCACGACAATATCACCTTGTCGCGCGAAGGGCTGAAATTTGGTTTTGGTGACCAGATGGGCGTAAACTTTTACACGGCCATGTTTGAAAAAGGTGGGTTTACCGAACAGATCGACGGCACCAAAATGTTGATCAACTCGCTGATCCTTGGGATCGGGTTCGCTATTGGTAAGATCGTGCTGTCGATGGCCGCCGCCTATGCGATCGTCTATTTCCGTCTCCGGTTTGCGACCTTTGCATTTTGGATCATCTTCACGACAATCTTGCTGCCGCTCGAGGTGCGCATCCTGCCCTCTTACGAGGTGGTCACTGGGCTTGGTATGGCCAATACCTATGCGGGTCTGATCGTGCCACTATTGGCGTCGGCCACGGGTACGTTCTTCTTTCGGCAGTTCTTTTTATCCGTGCCCGAAGAACTGGTCGAAGCGGCGCGCATAGATGGTGCTGGGCCGGGCAAGTTTTTCATTGATATTCTTGTCCCGCTGTCGCGCACGATGATTGCCGCGATCTTTATCATCATGTTCGTCTACGGCTGGAACCAATATCTGTGGCCAACCCTGATCACGACAGATGAAAGCCTGTTCACATTGGTGCGTGGGATCAAGCAGATCACCCAATCCGTCTATGAGGGCAATACGATCCCCGAGTACGGTCAAGCCTGGGCGCTTGCGATTATCGCAATGTTACCGCCCGTCTTGATCGTGATATTTTTCCAGAGCTGGTTCGTTAAGGGCCTCGTCGAATCCGAGAAGTAGGAAGACCAAGATGGCAACCGTAAGCGTTACCGATATTTCGAAAACATACCCCAATGGGGCCCAGGCTGTGCATCCTGCCAGCTTTGACATCGCCGATGGCGAATTGATCGTTCTTGTTGGCCCGTCGGGCTGTGGCAAATCCACCTTGTTGCGCATGGTGGCAGGGCTTGAAGACATCACAACGGGCGACCTGCACATTGGAGCGCGCTTGGTGAATAACCTTGATCCCGCCGAGCGCGACATCGCAATGGTGTTCCAAAACTATGCGCTTTACCCGCATATGAGCGTGGCCAAAAACATGGCCTACGGGTTGAAAAACCGTGGCGCGAGCAAGGAACAGATTGTCGCCAAGGTAGACGAAGCCGCCGAAATGCTAAGCCTGACGGCTTTGCTTGACCGGCGCCCAAGCCAGCTGTCCGGTGGGCAACGCCAGCGCGTGGCCATGGGCCGGGCGATTGTGCGCGATCCGGCCTTGTTTTTGTTTGACGAACCTTTGTCAAATTTGGACGCCAAGCTGCGTCACCAAATGCGTGTGGAAATTCGGAACTTGCAACGGCGTTTGAACGTGACGGCCATGTATGTGACCCATGATCAGGTCGAAGCTATGACAATGGCAGACCGCATTTTTGTGTTGAATGCAGGCAGGATTGAGCAGATCGGCACGCCGTCGGAAATTTACCGCAAACCGGCGTCGACCTTTGTGGCATCGTTTATGGGCGCGCCGCCGATGAACTTGCTTTCGGCGCAATCGGTCGGCGGGCAGGTGCAAATCGGCGGTGTCGCTCTTGGGCTATCTTGCGCTGATGGGGATGTCACTGTGGGCATTCGCCCCGAACAGGTCGCCGTCACACAAGGGGGAACAATCCCCTTTAAGCTGACTTTAGTTGAAGAACTTGGCGCGAGCCGCCTTTTGCATGGAACAGTTGCGGGGCAAGATTTTGTAGTCAATGCGCCCAATGATGATGCCGCTTTGGCGGATGATCTGATGCTTGATTTTGCGCCTGATGCTTTACACCTGTTTGACGCGCAGACCGGGCAGCGCCTATGACAAAAACGCTGCCCAAACTCACCCGCGTCACGGCTGAAGAACGCGCGCAAATTCTAAGTGCGCCCACCACGCCCGAAGCGCACCGCGCCTTGATGGCCGCGATCCCCGCGATGAACCAGATCGAAGTTGGGGGACAGGCCGCCGACCAGATCACCGGCCCAGTGACGGTCGCTGCATGGAACGTTGAACGCTGTCTGTTCCCGGTGCCAACCGCAGATCACCTGCGTCCATACGCGCCCCAAGTCATTCTGATTTCAGAGGCCGACAAAGGCATGGCGCGCACTTCGCAGCGCAATACGATGGCTGATATGGCTGCGCATTTGGGCATGGGCTATGCTTACGGGGTCGAATTTCACGAGCTTGATCTTGGCGGTGCCACGGAACGCGCCTATTGCGCGGATGATTTCAACGCCGATGGCTGGCACGGCAATGGCATTATGTCATCGGCACCGTTTGAGCGTTTGAAATTGATCCGGCTTGACGATCACGGGCATTGGTTTGCCCCGGATGCAAACGCAGCTGATCCGGGGCAACCGCGGCTTGGCGGGCGGATGGCGATCGCTGCTGTGATCAAAGTTGACGGCCAAGATGTTTGTTTTGTCTCGACCCATCTGGAAAGCAATGCGGGGCCGGCGCACCGTGATATGCAGATGGTCCGGCTTTTGGATGCGATTGATGATTTTGCACCAGGGCTTGCTGTGGTGATCGGCGGGGATCTGAACACGGGCAATCACATGCCGCCTGATTTTGATTGGCGCGCAGAAACCCTGTTCGCGACAGCGCGGGCGCGTGGTTACCATTGGGATGCAAACGCTGACGGGTTCACGACCCGCCCTAGTCTGATCACCCCGCACCCCGAACGAACGATGAAGCTTGATTGGTTCTGTTGCCGAGGTCTCACCGGTTATGACGCGCATATCCTACAAAGCGTTGATACAAATGGTCGGCCGTTGTCAGATCACGACGCGGTGCTTGCCTCTTTTCAACTGACCGTCCCCGTTTCATGAAATATTAAAGGCTCATGCAATAGAACTTTTTCCCGGTGTGGTGGTCTAACTGACCGTAATTAAGGGGAAAATTGATGAGAATTTTATTCGTTTTGGGGGCATGCTGTGTGACCTTTTATGCTGGGGCAGGCATTGCGGATACGCGCGATGACCTGATCGCAATTCCGCAGGTACAGGCGGCCTGTACGCCTTATGGCGTTGCAAATGCCGCCTATGATGCGCAGGGCCGGATTGTGGTGACGTGCAATGAAGATGCGACCGCTTTCGTGCCTGCGCTGGGTGGGTTTGGCCCGGTGCTGAGCCTTGTTGCCTCTATGGTGGTGGCGGGGAATACCACACCGCATACGCATTAGCAGGGGGCGTAGCCCATGTTGATCAGCTGGGTACCGGACAATCGGTAATATCCCGTGATCCGGTGTCGCGCCGTTTCCAAAAACCATCCGCGCAGCGGGACACGGTATTGTGCGGCCATAACCTGTGACCAATGCTCAAATTCATCTGGTGGCAAGGGGCGCCCGTGGCGGCTGGGGCCATGAAACCCAAACACGGTGTCAGCGCTGATGCAAAGATTGTCGGCCCCCAGATAAAGCGTGCAAGATGAATAGCAAATGCGCCCGCGCAGCTCGATACGGGTGCGGTCGGCATTGGCCTGCGCAACCGCCAGCAGACGTTCCCCAATTGCGCCCCCGCGATCATTTTGGATGATCAAAGCCGCGCGGTCTTGTGCCAGAACGGGCCCGCCGCCAATCACCAAGACGACAATCGCGGTCTTTATGAATTGAACGGCATGCAAAAATTTGGGCATTGGGGCTCCATGGCTTGGGGCGACCATTAGAATTAAACGCATACAGGTTAAGGACTGATTGCGCCCTCTAGAGCCCAATATGCGGGGTGGTTAACAGAAAAGACCTGTATTTCGCCTCGCCCCATACAAAACACACAGTTTTTTCGGCTGGCATTAAACAATGCTTAACTATGAACCCGCAGGTTTACTCTCCGAAGCGGTTGCAAAACTGCACTTGGTAAATGGTGAGCCGCGATGTTCGATTTTCACAATGACACAGCCTTTGTTGCAAGGGCTGATCGGCCTAATAGAGCCGCTATTCCGCGCACAAAGTTTATTTTCGATCGCACGGTTGCATTGCTGCTATTGGGGCCGCTTGCTGTTTGCGCGGGGGTCCTTTTATTGCTGAACCCATTTCTTAACGCGGGGCCACTTTTTTTTGTGCAAGAACGCATGGGGCAGGACTGCAAACCTTTTACCATGATTAAGTTCCGGACAATGCGCGTGGCGGATCAGACACGCGGCGCTTTTGACCCGCTCGATACGGATCGCGTGACGCCCTTGGGGCGGTTTCTAAGGTCTTCCCGCATTGATGAGCTGCCGCAGATCATCAATGTTTTGCGCGCTGAGATGAGCCTGATCGGGCCGCGCCCTGACTGTTATGATCATGCGCGGGTCTATATAAATGTGATCCCTGGCTATGCGGCACGCCAAGCTGTGTTGCCCGGGATCAGCGGTTACGCACAAACCGAATTGGGCTATATCGACGATGCCGATGCGATGCGCCGCCGTGTCGCTGCGGATTTGTATTATCTTGATCATGCGAGCTTTGGTTTTGATCTGCATATTGCTTGGCGCACCTTGGCAGTGGTCGCGGCGCGGCGCGGCGCGTAGCACCGTTGCGACGTGCAACGTGCGGTGGGCGCACGGCTTAGTAAGGTTCCCTGTCTAGGCATGGTTGGGTCTTATTAACCGGAGCATTCCATGTCTGACCCATTTGATTCTGATTACGTCAACCTGACATCGCCTGCGGTGTCACATTTCCCAATTTCCCCGGATGATGCGGCTGACCTGCCAGTGCGCCCCCGCGCGATTTTCGTCAACGCGGGCGGTACGGCGGTACTGCAAGACAAAGACGGCGTGGTCGTTAGCTATGATCTGACAGCGGGCGCGGTGCTGAGCATCCGGCCCCTGCGGGTACTGGACACGGGCACAACAGCCCAGTTGATCGCGTGGTACTGACGTGATCGGTCTTGAACTTTCGCCCGCTTCTACCGCATCCGCACCTTCACAGCCTTTGGCGGGGTTCTTTGCACGCGGAGAGGGGACGCATGTGGCACTTGCACAGGCGCCCGCTGGCGGGCTGACAATCTGGACCGAGGTCGGCGTAGGTGTCGCCGCCGCAATGCGATTGGACGCAACCGATGCGGGCAACCGTTATTCATGGCGTGAAACGTTACTGACAGAGCTGCACAATATCTACCCGATTGGCGATCTTGCGCTAACCGGATCATGGTCGCAGTTGCAATCCTCTGGTTCAGGCTTGCAGGGAAGCTATACAGGCAACCGGGCGATCAGCACATCGTCGCTGACCCCTACAGCATCGGTGACGGTGGACCGTGCTGCGCCCTATGATCTTTGGGTCTATTTCACCGGGCGCACAGGCGGCGGTTATTGTCGCGTGGACATTGACGGCGCGCAAAGTTTAGTCAATGAAATTGTTGATCCCGCAGGGCTGGGGTTTAAAGCGTTCTCGACTTACACGGCCGTCGATTTGGACCGCAGGCAGGCAGTCAAAGTCGCCAGCGGTTTGACAGGTAGCCATTTGGTGAGCCTTTCCAATGGTGGTGCAGCCAGCCCCGGCGGCAATAACTTGATGATCGAGGCCGTTGGGATCACAGGCAGCTTAGACGACCCGCGCATTTTGCCGCCTTCTTGGGTGGCATCAACGGCCTATACAATGGGCGATGAAGTCCAGCACGGCGGGGTTTTTTATACGGCGCGCGCGACGGGGACCAGCGGCATGACCGCACCTTCGCACTCCGGGGGCATTGCTTCAGATGGGGGGGTGGATTGGCGCGCAGATAATCGTCCGAGCTATCCAAAGCTCGTTGCAATTGATTATGCGTCAGAACGCGAATATGCGGCCGAATTTTCGATTGCTGGAAATACCACTATTTTGGGTGGGCAAACGCATGGCAATGAAAGCCTGATCTCGCGGAGCATCTTGCTTGATGGCGCGGTATGGACACCTGCGCAGGGTACAAACGGACTGTCAGTCGGCACAACTGTCACAATCACTGAAAACACGACTTGGCAGCGGGCCGAAGGCGGCGATATCGGTGAATGTCAATTGCTTCGTCGTATCACGCCTGGCGAGGCCCGCCATGATATCACAGTGATTGGCACAGGTGCCCAAGCAAATTTTGCGTGGGCCTATGTTGGAATGGCGCCATTTGTACATTGGGATGGTGAAAGCCAAAACCTTGTCTTCGAACAGGTTTTACCAGCCGGGACCACGGCCATTGACCTGCATGTCTACGATGGCGTGAACCCTGCGAATATTGATATCGCGGGTGTTTCGCGGATTGGGATCACCGGGGAATTTGGCTTAAATTCAGTCTCCTATGGCATTGAAGCCGGGTCAACGGCTGTAACGGGCAACGTGCTTAATGGTTTTGACACTATTTTGCGGCCTAATCTGGACGCCAGCACCGCAAGCGGCGGGTTGGATTGGATGGCAAAGACCTATGTAAATGCAGGCTCGTTTTCTTTTGGAACGGGGGATGCCTTGGGCTTTTACAGCCGGCATGTTCTGCGCGTGCCCTAGGGGAGGCCATCGCCATTGGTGAAAGCGGTCGCTTATGCGGTATTTTGTTTTATGGGTTTTGATAGCCATTTGGCCGATCGCCGGACAGGCGCAACACTATAATACTTACGGTATGCCGGGTCTGATCGACATGCCGGTGGCCAGCTCTGCCCCTGATGCAGAGCTGGCTTTTTCCGTTGCGACGTTTGCCAGCCAATCGCGGGGCAGCGCGACATTTCAGCTGTCTGATCGGATGTCAGTCAGCCTACGGTATGCCCAGTTGAAGAACCTGCATGATATAGATGGCCGCTCCTACGATCAGATTTTTGACCGCAGCTTTGGCCTGCACTACCGGCTGTTCGACGAAACGACGCACCGGCCTGCGGTTGCGATTGGGGTAAATGATTTTGTCGGCACGGGGATCTATGCGGGTGAATATATTGTGGGAACCAAAGCACTCTCGCCTCAGATCAGCGGCACGATTGGGCTCGGCTGGGGACGGCTGGCAAGCCACGGCGGTTTTCCCCATCCGCTTGGGGGTGCGCTGGGCGACCGCCCCGATGTCCCAATCGGAGAGGGTGGGGCCGTTACCACCGCTGCGCTGTTTCATGGTGATACCGCGGTGTTTGGTGGGCTCACATACCAGCCGCATGATGATGTGACGGTCATTCTTGAATACTCATCTGATGGCTATAGGGCTGAAAATGGCAGCGCGTTCGACCATCAAAGCCCATGGAACCTTGGGCTGAGCTATTGGCCGCGCCCTGATCTTCAGCTATCGGCGCAGTATCTCTACGGCAGCGAATTTGGTCTGAGCGCCAGCTACGGATACAATCCAAAGTCAGCACCTGTTTTACGCCCGCCTTCGGTGCAACAGGCGGGCCCGTTCGACTGGCAGATCAAACCCTATATTGTGCCCAGCTTGTTTGACCCTGATGCGCCGCTGCGTGCTGATTTTGGGCTTGCGCTGACTGGGGAATGGCGGATTGCACCGGGTGTCACTGCGGCTGGGGATTTGCGCCAACATATTGCGGGAAATTTGCATAGAATAACCCGCGAATCCGATAGTGTGCTGCCACATGTCCGTAGCGATTTTGCCAAATACAGCCGTGAGGGTGATCTGGACCTGAATAGCCTAACGCTTGCTTGGTATGAACAGCCGTATCCTAACGTCGCCACGCGGTTGACGCTCGGTTTGCTTGAAGAAATGTATGCGGGCGCATCCGCTGAAGCGCTTTGGCACCCCCCCGGTAACGCGGTTGCCTTAGGCGTCGAATTGAATGCGTTGCAACAGCGCGGCTACGAAAGCGATTTTCGGCTGCGCAATTATCAAGTGCTGAGCGGACACGGATCATTTTACTGGGACGCGGGCGGCGGTTATCATGTGCAGGTGGACGCAGGGCGCTATTTGGCCAAAGACTGGGGCGGAACGCTGACCCTTTCGCGGCGGTTTGAAAATGGCTGGTCTTTGGGCGCATTTGCGACCCTGACGGATGTCTCATTTGCAGAATTTGGTGAAGGATCGTTTGACAAGGGGATCATGTTTACCATTCCGCTTGGAGAGGCAGGGGCATTGTCACAGACCATTCGCCCAGTGACCCGCGATGGCGGTGCGCGTGTGCATGTTGATGGGCGGCTCTATACGATTGACTGAATTCAATTGGTGAGCACAATCAAGGGCTGTTGTTTCGCGGCAATTTGGCGAAGCGCGGTTTGCGCAGATTCCCAATCGCGGGTGCGCGTTTTGCGGTCTTGCAGAGCGATGACCACGACGTCGCTTTGCGGGGCGATTATAGCCGCGTCGGGAAACCGACAAATGGGCGCGGCGACAATGATGACATGGTCGTAGAGGGTGCGCGCAGCGTTCAAGAACTGTATGAATGCGGGCCTACTGAAAAGGTCCGCCGGGCATTCTGAGGGGGCGGAAGCGCGCATGCGCGTGACCCCTTCTTGATGGTCTGGCGTTGCGATTGGGTCGCCTGATGCAATGATATCCCTGATGGTCGGGGTGTTATTGCACGGGCTTGATTGCGGCATGCTCTCAGCCGCGATCAGCAGCACTGATCGTTCGAGCCGCGCAAGCGATTGCGCTAGAACATCTGCGGCCTGGGTATGCCCATCTTCGGCCCGGCAGGATGTGACCATAATGACCTGCGCGGGGGCGGCTGATTTGTGTGATAGAACGGCTGTGCGCAATTGGTTTGCTGCGTTTTGCGCTGGGCAGTGCAGCGCAGATCCGTCGAATTTGGGGGCAGCAGTCGCGGGCAGATGCGCGACAACAGGCCAATCTGCCTGACCCGCAAGGGTATCGCTTTGGATATGGCGCTGCCTTTGCAAAAGCACATATGCAGCACCCAAAGCCGCCCCCAGCAATGCGGCAATCGCGAGGATATAGGTCTTGCGCGGCGCCACATAGCGCCCCGGTGTGGCCGCAGATAGGACGCGGGCCGTTGGGGTGTCGCTGTCATGGGCAATTTGGACCTGCTGCAATTGCGCTAAAAGCGTTGTATAAAGCACGCGGGTACTTTGTGCTTCGCGGCGCAACTGTTGCAGTTGGATAAGCCCTTCGGATTGTGTTGCTAACTCCGCACCTAGCCGGTCTTGAAGCGCCTGTAATGCGGCGATTTGCGTGGCATTATCGGGGGATTTCTGGGCTTCGTCCAGACGCTGATTGGCATCGTTGAGCTGATGGCTGAGCCGATCAAACAGGGTTTCATCCGTCATCTGCCCGGCCGAGAGCATTGCATTGATCGCGGCTTCTTTGGCCTGCAAGTCTTGCTGCAATTGTGAAACACGCTGCGTTAACCGTGCGACAGAGGCATCTGTTTCGGTAACACGGGCGCGCAGCTGATCCGCGAGATATGCTTCGGCGACCGCGTTGGCGATGGTTTGGGATTTGAGCGGGCTTGTTGTCGTGGCGGTTACCGTCAATAGATAGGTGCCGTGTTCTGGTCCCGTCCGCAGCATGTTTGACAGGTTTTCAATCGTCTTGTCGCGCAGATCGCTTTGTGAAATTTCGGGCGCGGGTTGCCCCAAGATCAGCGCGCGGGCACGATCACGGATTCCATTGATCGACAAGGGGGTGGCGGGCAACAGGTAGCGATTGAACTCGGGATCGCTTTCAAGTTCCAGCGTGTCGATAACCTGTTCAAGGATATGCCGGGACTGCAAAACGGCCGCTTCGGTGTTTAGGCGCGTCGGGCTGATTTCCGAAAATGCGGGATCACTAAGCTGCGGATCCGCGAGTTCGAGTTTAAGCGTTGTGGTCGCTGCATAGGAAGGAACAGCGCGCGCAAACGCATAATATCCCGCGAGGATAACGGCGCAGATCACCGTGAAAATAATGATCCATTTACCGCGCCAAAGGCCAAGTAACAGGCCCGCGACGTTAATCGGCGCAACGGGTTGATAGGCACCTAAGCGAAGGTCAGCCCGGCCCGCGACTCTGTCAAAACTACGATTTGTCATAAATGTCAGTGCCTTTTGTCCTGCAACGATAGGCACCAATTGATCACATCAGGGTTAACTGAAAATTAATCTCAATGAACGACGACTAAACGAAAGCACGGCAAAGTTAACGGGCCGCGATGGGGTGCGGATATGTTTGGAACAAAGTTGAGCACTCTGATCAGTGCAAAGGCCACATTACCAATGGCCGCGCGTGCCGCGATTGTTGCTGTCAATTTCGGAGTTATGATTTGGTTGGCCTACTGGCTTGGGTTCGATGCATTTGGGTCACTTGCGGTCGTTTGGGGGATCGCTCTTGTTGCGGCGCCGGTCGTGTCATTGGGCGGCCCGCTTCTTTTGTTGCGCGCCTTAACGGATGGTGGCGGGGTGTCGCCCGCAGGTCTGCTGTTGCATATGGTCACGTTGCCCGCGGCAGTGGCCGTGATCGGCGTTCTGATTTGCCCGCTGTTTTTACCTTTGCTACCTTGGGTTTCCATTTTTGGGGCGGCGTTTGCCATCAACCTGTTGACCTGTCTGGCAAGCCTGATGCGCGCCTTGGGCAGCGTCAACATGTCGATGGTACTCCGGGATTGCGGCCCGCAAGTTGGTCTTGGCTTGGCCGCATTGATGACAGATCAGTACTTGTCGTTTGCGGTGGTTTGGTTGGGGGGCTTTGCGATTGTTGCCATAATCTGGGCTTGGCAACGCCCGCACCGGGGTGAAATTATCGATGCATCCTATCCCATACCGGGCGTATCGCCGTCGCTTTGGGGGACATCGGTCTTGGGGGTTGGGCTGTCGCAGGTGGATATTATTGTCGGCGGGGCGATACTTTCGCCAGCACAAATTGGGACCTATGTGGTGTTGCGTCGAGTGGCCAACCTTGTGGCGCTTCCTGTCAGTGTGGCGACTTGGGTCAGCGCAAATGCGGTGTCAAAAAGCTATGCGGCGCGCGATCCCGCCGGGCTGCGTGCGGCCAGTAAATTGGGCAACCGGATTGCGCTTTTTCCTGGGTTTGCTTTGTTTCTCTTGGGGGTCATGGTGCTACCTTTCTTGCCGACAAGGGCACCTGCGGTCTTTGCTGCCCTTCTTGGCGGCGCGGTTTTGCAGGTTGTGTTTGCGTCAGGTTTCACCGTCGCGACGCTGTGCGGCATGGCGCACCTATCTGCCATTTCGCGCGCGGTGAGCCTGCTTGCCTATCTTGGTCTGGCGGCATTTGTCGCGGGACCGTTTGAAAATGCTTTGGCCTATGTCGGGGCGATTACATGCGGCAGCGCGCTATTGTGGTGGATGATCTGGCAGCGGGTCGGGGTCGATACTTCCGCATTCGCATTGGGACGCTGATGGAAGCGGCCTTGATCATTGCGCTCGCGCTGATCTGCACCCTGCTGCCATTGGTCATCGGGCAGCGGATGGGTTGTGCCCCCTATGTGTCGCCGATGCATTTGCTGGGGTATTTTTGCGGGCTTGGTTTCTTGTTCAAGGCAGCAGCCTATGGGGTCGCCCCCGATTTGGCGTTCTTTCAGCAATTTACGCCCTCGCCCTCAGCGCAGTTGCGCGGTGCGCTCTACCTGGGCCTGTTTGTCATACTGATTTGCGTCGGATACATCGCCTTTGCCCGTCCGGTAAGCCATGCGCAATCTCAAGAGGCAGCGCGTTTAATAGCATCACAAATCTGCCGCCGCGACTGGCTTTTTGCCGGGGCATTTACATTTGCGGCAATGACATTTGCGCTTGTCTTGCGCGCGCGCGGAGTCGGATTGTTTGATCCCGCATTGCTTGCCGGGTTAAACGCGACAAAGCAGATCAATGTGAATGACGCAGGCGTGGGGGCCACGCTGGCGGGGATTAAGACGTTCTTTATCATCCCCAAATTTGCCTTTGTGCTGCTGCTCTCCAATGGGATCGTGCTGCGCGCGCGCCGGGTGATGGTGCAGGCCGCCATTGTGGGTGTTTTGCTTATTGGCATTGCTGTGATTTCTGGCGACAGATTTGAGCTGATAGAGCTGCTTGTCTACGCGTTTGCGACCCATGCGTTATTGGGCGGGCGGATCGCCGCGCGGACGGTTTTCTTAACCATTTTGGGCCTATCTACGGTGATGGTGGTATCGGTCTATATGACCCATTTGCGGTTTCACGGGGCGCAGGTGTCATTGTTTCAACAGATTGTTGGATCGACCTATTTTCTGGATTTGAACGTTGCAGTGATGGTCACGGACCGCACTGAATTCGAACAACTCCTCCATGGAGAAAGTTATACGTGGTGGCTGTTCGGCTGGGTGCCGCGCGCGATTTGGCTGGACAAGCCGGCCATTGATTTGGGCGTCTATTTCAAGCGCGAAATTATGCAAACTTACACCGGCGGCGCGTTTAACGTGACCGGCCCCGGTGAGGCGTTTATCAACTTTGGTTGGTTCGGGTTGGGTGTCGCGCCTGTGTTGGGCGCAATTTACCGCAAGGGCGAAGAAATCTTGCTAAACCCCGCGCAGGTGTTGCGCCACGGAACATACTTGCTGTATCCGATGCTATTTTATCCCTTTGTGCAGGCCACGCTGCAGTCGTCGTTTAGCGCATTTATTGTCGGGGCGGCGGCGCAATCTGTCTTGTTGGTCTTGATGGTTGCGCTGTTTGTGCCCCGATTTAGGCCCCGATTTAGGCCCTGCCTTATGCCCAAATCTGGGGTGTCTTATGCGGCTTAACCCATTGATTGCAGCTTACTGGCTTGGCCGCGCAGCGGGGGCAGTTTATCGCCGCTTCGGGATCATTTGTGCAACACAGATACACGTCGCGACGTTGAAATCTGTTGGCAAAGGGTCGCGGTTTCAGTCCGGTGTTCGTTTCGCTGACCCGCGCGGCGTGCGGGTCGGCAAGAACTGCTATTTTTGGAAAGGCTGCAACGCTTCTTCTGAACTGCCAGGCACAAGTCTGCATATCGGCGATCACGTGCAGGTAAACCGCAACGTGCATTTGGACATCACCGGCGGGTTGCGCATTGGCGATGGATCTATGATTTCCGAAGATGCGGTGATCTATACACATGACCATGGGCTTGACCCGCACGCTCCCCCACAGCCGCGCGCCAAGGAAATTGGTGCCGATGTTTGGATTGGGATGCGGGCGGTGATCTTGCCGCAATGTACCCAGATTGGGCGTGGCGCGGTGATCGGTGCCGGCGCGGTGGTGGCCACAAATGTTGCTGCAAATACCGTGGTCGCAGGTAATCCGGCCCGTGTGATCGGGCAGCGGCTTCCAATGGCGCAGGCAGCAGAATGAAGATTTTGCATATCAGCCCCTCCTTTTACCCCGCGACCTATTGGGGTGGCCCCATTTGGTCAACAAAGGCGATCTGTGATGGGGTTGCACAGCAGCCGGGGGTTGCGTTGCAGGTGCTGACAACTGATGCGGCTGGGCCCGACCGGCAAACGCGTGTGACGCCCGAACCGCTGCCATATCCGGTCAGATATACGCGCCGGATTGCGGGTCATGCGATTGCGCCGGGGCTGTTGGCACGCTTGCCGCAGGCGGTCGCTTGGGCTGACGTCGTGCATCTGACCGGAACCTATAGTTTCCCGACATTGCCTGCCTTGGCCTGCGCCCGCGCGCTAGGCAAACCGTTGATTTGGTCGCCGCGTGGCGCGTTGCAAGCCACCGCTGATTGGTCCGACGCGCCCCGCCGCCACACAAAACAGCTGTTTGAATATCTGGCTCAATTTTTGCGCGGTGCAGACGTGACGCTACATGTGACCAGCGATGCAGAGGCGCGTCAAAGCACACAGCGCATGGGGGAGATACGTACCGTGATGATCCCCAATAGCGTCGCGATCCCACCAGCCGCGCCGCGGTCGACCCGCAGGTCAAGCAGGCTCTTGTTTTTGGGGCGATTGCATCCCAAAAAAGGCTTGGACCTGCTGTGCGCGGCGATGGCAGGGCTTCCCGCGCACGTTCATTTGGATGTTTATGGCACGGGGGATGCCGCCTATATCGCGCAGCTCAAGCAGGAATGTGGCCCACGCATCCACTTTCACGGGCATGCGGATGGCGTTGCAAAAGAGCGAGCGTTTGCCGATGCTGATCTATTTGTGTTGCCCAGCCATTCCGAAAACTTTGGCATCGCCATCGCCGAAGCGCTGGCCCACGGCGTGCCCGTTTTGACCACAACCCAAACACCGTGGCAGCGGCTTGATAGCATCGGGTGTGGGGCCTGCATTGATTTGAAGGCCTCTGATTTAGCGCAAGAAATCAACGGATTATTGGGGCGTGATCTTGGGGCGATGGGGGTACGCGGGCGCGCGTGGATGCAGCAAGAGTTTTCATCCACAGCCATGATCGCGCGTTTTGTGGAATTTTATCAACAGGCCGCCGTCCGGCGTACCACGGCGGTGCCTGTATGATGACCCATGTTGATGTCAGTGAAAATCGCAACGCGCAAAAATACGGATTTACCATCCAGCTGCGCCGCGTGATGTGGGCGCTTGTATCGCCGATATTCTGGTGGAGTCCCCGGCCACTTTGGGGATGGCGGGTTTTTCTTTTGCGGGCCTTTGGGGCGCAGATCGGGCGCGGCGTGCATATTTACCCAAGCGTGCGGATCACCATGCCGTGGCGTCTGCGTATCGATGATCAGGCGGCCGTTGGTGCGCACGCCATTCTTTATGCCTTAGGTGAAATTCATATCGGTGCGCGCGCGACGGTCTCGCAATATGCGCATCTATGTGCGGGAAGCCATGATTGGCGTCAGCCGCACCGCCCCTTGATCACCCCGGAAATTTGGATAGGTGATGACGCATGGGTGTGCGCTGACGCCTTTGTTGGGCCTGGCGTGCGTATTGGCGCGCGGGCCATTTTGGGCGCGCGGGCCGTGGCCATGAAAGATTTGCCAAAGGGCCATATGGGTGTCGGAAACCCCGTGCAAATCAGGTTAATGAAATGACCGCGCTCACCGTCATTATCTTAACCAAAGACGAAAGCCTGCATATCACGCGGGCTATTGCATCGGTTCAGGCGATTGCGACACAGATTATTGTGGTCGATAGCGGTTCATCAGACGACACGGTGATGCTGGCGCGCGATGCTGGGGCGACGGTGCTGCACCATCCTTGGATCAATTACGCGACGCAATTTAATTGGGCGTTACAACACATATCTGACGCGCCGGGGTGGGTACTCCGGCTGGATGCAGATGAGGTCGTCAGCCCTGAGTTGGCGGCCCAAATCAGCGCGGGTCTGCCCGAGGTGAACGGCATTTATGTGCGCCGCAGCATGTGTTTCATGGGGCAACCCGTGCGCTGGGGCGGTGTTTTTCCTATTCAGGTGTTGCGCCTGTTTCGCACGGGGGCTGGGCATTGCGAAAATCGGTGGATGGATGAACATATCGTTGTCACTGGGCCAAAGGCCGCGCTGTCGGGGATGATCATCGACGACAATCACAAAAGCCTTGATTGGTGGGTCGCCAAACACAATGCTTATGCCAGCCGCGAGGTCGTAGACATCTTGAATCGCACGCACCGCTTTATGCCGCAAGAAAACATCGGTGGATTGCGTGGGCGGCAGCAGGCGGCAGTGAAACGCTGGATCAAAGACCAGATTTACGCGCGCCTGCCCGGCGGGTTGCGTGCAGGTCTGTATTTCTTTTACCGATATATCTTGCGGCTTGGTTTTTTGGATGGACGACAGGCGCGGGCATTTCACGTGCTGCAAGGATTTTGGTACCGCTATTTGGTCGACGCAAAACTTGCCGAGATCCGCCGCCATATGGCGATCTCAGGAGATGACCCAAAAGCAGCAATTCTGGCGGTGCTTGGCATTGATCTGGGGGCAGGGGCGTCATGAAAATATCGGTGGTGACAGCCGTGATGAATGGCGCGCAGACCTTGCCTAGAATGCTCGACAGCTTAGCGGGTCAGACCCACGCTGACATCGAACATCTGGTCCAAGATGGTGGATCGACCGATGACACTTTGGCGATTTTGCAGACACATCGCCGGATCACGCCCAAGGTCGTTTCGGCCCCTGACGGGGGCATCTACGAAGCAATCAACGCGGGCATCGCGCGCGCCACGGGAGAGGTAATTGGATTGCTGCATGCGGATGATCAGCTCGCGGGGCCGAATGTGTTGCCCGCTGTGGCTCAGGCGCTAGCGGATCCTGCGGTTGATGGCGTTTACGGCGATTTGCAATATGTGGCGGCAGATGGATCTGGCCAGGTGGTGCGACATTGGAAAGCGGGCAGATACCATAAGGACCGTCTGAAATGGGGGTGGATGCCGCCGCATCCGACGCTGTATCTGCGCCGCCAAGTGTTCGAAAAAATGGGACCATATGACGCCGAATTTCGTATCGCGGGCGATTACGAGGCGATGCTGCGCTATCTGTCGGCAGATTTACGGCTGGCCTATCTGCCGCAAGTGATGGTGCAGATGCAGGTCGGCGGGGTCAGCAATGGGTCGCTCAAACAGCTCATTCGCAAAAGCCGTGAAGATTACCGTGCGATCCGTCGGCACCGTATCGGCGGGCCGGGCACGTTGGTTGCGAAAAACCTATCGAAACTGCCGCAGTTTTTGCGTCACCCATAGAAATATGCGGTTAGATGATAAAAGATCGGAGCGGCAAAGATCACGCTGTCCAATTGATCAACAAACCCGCCTTGGCCGGGGATCAGATGCGACCAATCCTTGACGCCGCGATCGCGTTTGATGGCGGCAAAGACAAGACTGCCTAACATGCCGACAAGTGATGCAGCCCCCGCCATGCCCGCAGCACCCAAAATGCCAAAGGGTGTAATCCAATGCAGCAATGCCCCGATACACATCGCGGATATGACACCACAAAACATGCCTTCGCGGGTTTTAGGCGACAGTCCGGGGGCGATTTTGTGACGCCCGATCCGCCGCCCAAAGAAATATTCGAGCAAATCACCGAACTGCACGACCATGACCAAAAAGGCGATCATCAGGACGGAACGGTCGCTGCTTTGGCCTAGGTCTAGATTGATCAATGCGGGTACGTGGCTGACACAAAAAACCGCAATCATCAGCGCCCATTGTGTCTCGGCCACTCTTACCAAGAACCGATCTGCATTGCCGCGTAATGCCGACATGATTGGCAAAAGTAAAAACGCGTAAACCGGAATAAAAACCGTATACATCCCGGTCCAGCCCATGCCGACAAAGACATATTGCAACGGCAGCACCACGAAAAATGCGAGCGCGAGCGATTTGTGGTCAGCCTGTGCTTTAGCCGTCAGCGTCAAAAACTCGCGCAACGCCGCGAATGAGCAAAAGGCGAACAAGATCATCACGCCGACTTTCCCCAAAAGCAGCGCGCCACCGACAAATGCGACCATGCCCCACCAGCTTTGAATGCGGGTCATAAATGTCTCAAGCACCGGGTTCGTGGTGCCGGGAGTTTGGCGGGCGCGCAAGACTTCACCGATAAATGTTAGCCCAATCAGAATGCCAAAACTGCCAAAGGCGAGCAGTAAAATATCAACGGTTGTGGGGCTCATGGGGTCACCTCTGGTGCGAGTGCAACCAAGGCAGAGGATGCGCGCGCAAGGAATGCGTCCTTGTCTTCGCCGGCTTTGACATGGATAGGCGCACCAAATGTGACGGTGCAAATCAGCGGCAGTGGGATCACCTCGCCTTTGGGCATGATCGTATTGAGATTGGCGACCCACGTGGGCACCAAATCAATATCAGGGCGGGCCAGTCCCATATTGTAAAGCCCTGCCTTGAACGGCAAAAGCGGGTCTTCGGTCATGTTGCGATTGCCTTCGGGAAAGATGATCAACGACGCCCCTTCGTCCAAGGCGGCAATGATCTTATCCATCGGCTTATCTTTGACCTCTGGGCGGCGATCGACGAGCACGCAGTTGAACACTTCAGGGCCGACAAAGGCACGCAGCTTGTTTTTCAGCCAATAGTCCGCCGCGGCAACGGGGCGGACTTCACGGCGGAGGGCTGGCGGCAATGAGGCCCAAATCATCGGCATGTCGCCGTTGCTTGTGTGATTGGCGAAATAGACGCGTTGGCGCGGCAGGGGTTCGATCCCTTGCCAGTCAGCACGCACAGCCGTGATTGCGCGCGCGAAAATTCGGATGGCATGGCCCACGATCCGGGCCGCGAAACGGCGTAAAAATATCATAAGGCCAACCTTGGTATATATCGTTTGTGTTGAAAAGCGAATTTCCCTGCCCATGCAATTGCGCGGGCAGGGAGGAGACATTTAGGATGTTTCACCGACGTAGTCTGACAGCAATTTTTCGTTTTTCGCGTCCTCGATCCGCTGGATACGGTCTTCGGACATTTTGTCGTCAAAACGGTATTTCACAAAGTTCACCAGCGCCAGTGTCAGCATCATCACCGACATCGCCCAAAAGCCTTTGGTGGACAGTGGAACATCAGGTGAAAGCCAAAGCGAGATTCCCAGCATCCCATAAGCGACCGCAACACCTGCGCCGTTTACAAACATAATCAATGTGTTGTCTGATTTATTATGTGCCATTTTATCTAATCCTTATTGAGTTACGTGAATTGGTTTTGTTATTTCTTTGATGACTTGAGCCGCGCCAAGACATCATCTGCGGTTGATCGTGTGGCCCCGCCAAACCCGGCGTCAGCCATACGGTCGGTGATCGTGCCACCTTCAAGTTCGTGATTGATATCGGCCAGAATTTCTGTGCGCTCAAACGGGTCGTCACGGCCCAAAACGCGCTGGATAAGCTCTTCGGCCTCTTCGACGCTGCCGTGAGTTGCACCGGTTTTGACCATCTGCATTTGGATCGATTGTTCGCGACGGACAGCACGGGCTTGGATCGCACCTTGTTTGAGATCGATAATCCGGCGGTGTCCGGTTTCAATGGATGACCGCAAACGCAGCACCTTTTGGTCCAGACGGTTCAATGTCTCGGCCCTCACCGTCAATTCGTTTTCCATCGTCGCGATGGCACGGGCGGCTTCTGCGGCCATATCTTCACGGTCGCTTTCCAAGGCTTCTTGGGCCCGTGTGGTCAGATCGCTGATCCGGGCGCGCAGGGCGTTATGCTGTTTTTCCTCTGCCCGCTGACGCTGGATCAGGCTGGCCAAAGTTGATTTTGCAGCGCGCAGGCTGCCTTCGGATTCACGGATTTTTTGATCAATGAGTTCAATTGCGAATGCGTCACGTACACGGTCTTCGGCGCGCGCATTCTGTCCGTTTATCAAGGTCGCGAGTGTCTTAAACATTGCTATCATCCTTATTATTGAACGTTGTTCATGTAGAAGTGATAGCGAGCCCTGCGTTTGGGGTCAAGAAAAACATTGAACATAGTTCAAAAAATTATGCGGAGGCCGCGAATTGCCTTAAAACAAGGGCGATCATTCGGTCGATATCGTCGGATGGTACGCCCGCGCTGGCCCCATCTAGCGCCAAAAGCACGATTCCGTGCACGGAAGAAAACAGCGCACGTGTCAAAAGTACCAATTCTTGCGGATCGCGCGCCGGGAAAATCACAGCAAGCGGATCAGAGATATAGGTGAATAGCTGCCCCATCTCGAGCAGATACCAATCGGGGGCGGGGGTGTCGGGCGCGCGTTCTACATCGAATAGCGCGCGCCAGCTGTGCAGATGTGCGGCTGCAAAATGGTGATAGGCTTGTGCCATGACAACCAGTTGATCCACCGGATCTTGTGGTGCATCGGCTAGGGCAGCAGCCACATCAGCCCCTAAATGGTGAAATGTGCGCGCGTTGACGGCTAGCACCAGATCATTCAGATCGCCAAAGACGTTATAGATTGCCCCCAAGGCGCACCCTGCCTCGGCCGCAAGATCGCGCGCGCGCAGCGCTGATAGCCCGTCTGCCGCGATCCGTCGCTGCGCAATGTTAATAAGATCTTCGCGCAATGCCGCGCGGCGCAAAGCAACTTTTCCAGCCATAGTACCCTCATCTGAACGTAGTTCACCGTAGCAAGGGGGAAACGCGATGAAAAGCCTAATACGTGCGTATTCGCGTCGGTCGTGGTGTTTGTACAAACAAAAGAACGCAGCCAACGGTTAAGAATGCTGACACCAAGAACGGCGCGCCGGGCATATAGACGGGTGCTGTGTCGCTGGTGAAGTAGTAGAAGGTCTGCGTCACCAACAGCGGCGCAATAATCGTGGCCACTGCTGCAATGGAGGCGACCAGACCTTGCAGCTCGCCTTGTTGGTCGTCCGATGCCGTGCGCGACATGATCCCTTGCAGGGCGGGTCCCGCGATGGATCCAAGCGCAGTAAGCGGGATCAATGCAAGCGCCAGCCAGCCGCTAGTTATGAACCCGAGCACGCCAAAGGCTAAGATGTCGATTGATAGCCCTAGGATCACGGCTTTGCGTTCGCCAATCCGGTCCAGAATGGGTCTCATCAGTAGGCCTTGCACCACGGCGATCCCAATTCCAAAGATCCCAAGCGACAGCCCAATCATTCCCGGTCCCCAGTCAAATCGCGCGACCCCAAAATAGGCCCAGACCCCGGGGTAGACAAAAAAGGCGATGGTATAGACAAATTGGATCAGCATCAGCCGTTTCAGGCCGGGCAGGGAGCCGATGCTCTTGAATGCACCCAAGGGGTTAGCGCGCCGCCATTCGAATTTGCGTCGAATCTTGTCGGTGACCGTTTCAGGCAGCACAAAATAGCCAAAGATCGCATTTGTCCCTGCCAATATGGCCGCTGCCCAAAATGGTGCGCGCGTCCCAAATTCGGCCAATACGCCGCCCAGCATCGGGCCAAAGACAAACCCGATCCCAAACGCCGCGCCGATCCGGCCAAAGTTGACGGCCTTTTGTTCCGGCGTCGAAATATCAGCGACATAGGCGGATGCGGTCGATTGCGTGGCCGCAGTGATCCCGCCGATCAAGCGCCCAATCACCAGCAGCCAAATTGTCCCCGCAACAGCCATCAACACATAGTCGAACGCCATGAATACGAGGGACCACAGTAACACAGGCCGCCGCCCGCAACGGTCAGATAGGCTGCCGATGGTCGGGCCAAATAGAAACTGCATCGCGGCAAATATTGTTGTGAGCACACCGCCCCAAACGGCGGCCATCGCCAGATCGCGCCCTTCGACCTCTTGGATCAATTCGGGCATCACGGGCATGATCAACCCTATCCCCATGGCGTCGATCACGACGGTGATCAGGATAAAGGTGAGTGGAAGATTGCTTTTCATGAGGGCACAATTGGACGCCCTGCGTCCCATTGCAAGGGGTGATTTTAATCTACAAGGCGTTGATCAGCGCAGTAGCCAAAGCGGCGGGGGCTGATAGAAATGGCGAATGCGATGTCGGCAATTGCGTGACCATTTCGGCAGCCCAACCGGCGGTCATTTTCGTCTGAAATGCAGGCGGGATCGTCTTGTCATTAGTACAGCGGATATAGTGGCGTGGCACATTGGGGATCTGCGTGATCGCAGTCTCTTGCGGTAAAATAGGTTGCGGCCCAAGCTGCCCTACGGCCCAAGCCGCGCGCGCTGGGTCAACATCATGATAGAACTTTTCGGTGGCCTTGGTCGGGTCAATGGAGAACGTCACCCGGTCAGCTGCGACAATGATCGCGTCGTGCAATGGCTGGGTGTCCGCCATCTGCCGCATCTGGGCCGTAGACTGTCCGATCATCGGCGCATAGGCACAAAGATAGATCAGCTTGCTGATCTTTTCAGGGGCCAAATTCGCTGCTTGGGTAATGGGGTAGCCGGCCATCGAATGCCCAACCAACACGACAGGTGTGTCGATTGCGGCAACAATTGCGCTGGCGTAAAGGTCAAGCGTAACGTCTGCGGGATCAGTGGTATCATCGCCGTGCGACGGCAAATCAATCGCGCGGGCGCTGTGTCCGGCGGCCTGCAAGTGTGGGATAAGATCGTCCCAGCACCAGGCCCCATGACAGGATCCGTGGATCAATAAAAACTCAGCCATGCCCGATATCTTGAATGAACGTGTTGAGCAGGGACGCATAGCCAACCGGGTTTTCGGCGCAAGGCAGGTGTCCGACACGGCGCATCAGTTCAAATTTTGAGCCCGGAATCAGGTCGATGGTTTCGCGGACCAAATCAGGCGGCGTTGCCCCATCTTCTGATCCGGCGATGCCAAGCGTTGGGATGCGCAGCCCGCTTGTTGGCGTATAGAAATCAGTGCCCGCAATCGCATGGCAAATCCCAACATACCCGTTGATCGGGGTGGCCACCAACATGTCGCGCCATGCGAGCATTGCGTTAGAGGCGTAGAATGTCGGTGAAAACCAGCGCTTCATGACCTCATCCGCCATGGCATCTAGCCCTTTCGACGATACAGTGTCGATCCGATCTTGCCACAGGTTCTTGTTGCCAATTTTCGCCGCCGTATTGGACAGCACAAGCGCACGGACCAGATCAGGGCGTTTGATCGCTAAACCCTGTGCCACCATCCCACCAACAGATAAGCCAACAAACAACACGTCACGCAGCGCGAAGGCATCGCAAACGGCTTCTGCATCACTGACCAATTGGCCCATCGTATAGGGCCCAGCAGGCACATCCGATTGCCCGTGGCCGCGCATGTCATAGCGGATCACCCGCAGACCCTTTGGCAACAGTGGGATAATCCCATCCCACAGCCGCAGGTCGGTACCCAGCGAATTGGCAAAGACGATTGCAGGCGCATCAGCGGGGCCATCAGCAAAGACGTTCAGCTTCACGCCGTCGCGATCAATTTGCGTCAGTTCATCCATCAGGAGCACCCAAAACCATATGCGCCATGATCTGCCCGTGATCAGAGGCGAGCTTGTTATACGGCGCCTCGGGGTGGGACCCGTCCGTTAGGTGATCGTTAAGCGCACTAAAATATTCCATTTCACCGAGCTTGCCATCGAATTCAGGGTGGAAGTGGCGCGACATCAAAATTTGGTCGATGCTTTCAAAGACACCCCCAAAGGCCGAGGTATAGACCATATCGCGCAATGATTTACGCACGAATAGTTTCTCTGCTGAAAACAAACGCACTCTGCTGATCTTTTCTTGGATCACTTCGTTTTGTTCGTCGGAATAGCGGTCACGGCTCGTTTGGGCGTCGTGGCGACGCATCCATGCATAGTTTTTAAACGGCGCCTCGCCAGTGATGATTTCGGATGAAACGGCGGTTTCGCTATCGTTGAAATCGCCTAAGACTATGACGGGATTGCCCGCCTCAAGTTCTTCGAGGATTGCTTTGCGCAAAACCCATGCTTCGGCCATGCGGCGCAGGGCGGCACGCAGCGATCCCATCGCACGGGCCGCAGGGTCATAGTTCACCAAATCCGCTGCAGGCGGAAAGGCGGCACCTTCGGGCCGGGGCAGTTCGCCGAGCTTTGATTTCAAATGGCAGTTGAACACGGTCACGACTGTATCGCCAATCGGAATGCGCACCTTAAGGATTGGACGCGACAGGCGCTTGACCTGATAGCTGCCCCCATCGGTGCCATCAATGTCGCTGAAGGGAATATCAAGCGGCTCTGGCAGGTCTTGGATAACTTCGGGGGTGCCAACAAAGCCAAACCGCGACAGGATCGCAACGCCCGGCCGGCGCGCGCCGGGGCCGCCGTCAAAGCTGTTGGGGGCAAATGCCAGCGCGGATTCCGTGTAGGGTTCATAGGCAAGTTTGCGGAAAATGGCCTTTCGTGCATAGCGTTTTGACCGATCGGGGATATTGGCCGCGTTGGCTGCCATGCCTAACTCATCAGTTTCAATCACGACATCGCGTAGGGATTCTTCGCTGAAGATTTCCTGAAACCCGACGATATCCGCGTTCATGGTCAGTAATTGATCCGCAAGCCACGCGCGTTTCCACGCGTATTCCTCGGGGGTGTATTGTTCGAATTTATAGTATTCTTGATCCGCTTCGATCAGGTTTTTGACGTTAAAGCTGGCGATGGTGAATCGGGTCATGACAGCGTCTCCAAGGCACGTGCAAATATAGCCGGATCAACGTTTCCACCGGTCGCAATGGCGACAACCGCGTCACCAGTAAATGCGTCAGGGTGATAAAGTGCGGCGGCCAAAGCGGCCACACCGCCGGGTTCGATCACGATTTTTAATCGGGCAAATGCGAGGCCCATCGCGCGCAAGCATTCGTCGTCGGTCACTGCAAGGCCGGGGCCGCAGTATTCTTGCATAATTGGAAAGGTCAAATTGCCCGGTTGCGGTGTTACAATCGCATCACAAAGCGAGCCGTCCAATTGTGCGTTCCGTTCTATCTTACCGCTGATAAGCGAACGGGTTGCGTCATCAAAACCTACCGGTTCCACAGGGCGTACCCGCATGTTTGGCGCGTCTGCGGCCAATGCCATTGCGACCCCTGATGTCAACCCGCCACCGCCGCAGCACACAGCGACTTCCGCCGATAAATTGCCCAGCTCTTGTGCAATCTCAAGCCCGCAGGTGCCTTGGCCTGCGATCACAAGCGGCTCATCGAAGGGTTTGATCAACGTCAATCCGCGCTCAGCCGCAAGCCGGTCGCCAATTTCATCGCGATCTTCGGTTGAACGGTCATATAGCACGACCTCTGCACCAAGCGCCCGTGTATTGGCGATTTTGATTGCAGGGGCATTTGACGGCATGATGATGACCGCTGGCGCGCCATGCTTTTGTGCCGCCAGCGCAATGCCTTGCGCGTGGTTGCCGCTTGAAAATGCGATCACCCCTGCTTTGATCTGGTCAGGGGGCAGCATGGAAACGGCCGACCAAGCGCCGCGAAATTTGAAGGATCCTGTGTGTTGCAGGCATTCCGCCTTTACGAACACACGTCGTCCCGCGATGTCGTCTAAGAACGGTGAGGATAGGATTGGCGTGCGTCGCGCATGGCCGTCGATACGTTGGGCCGCAGCGCGGATCATGTCTATATTCATGTCATTTTCTCCAGCCATGCATGCAAGGCAGTCAGCGATTGTGGTTCGTCTAAAAAGGGAACATGCCCGCGTCCGGGGATGTCCGCGCGGATCATATCAGGGCGACGACGGGACATTTCATCAGCGGTTTCAGCCGACAAAAGATCGGAGTTCACGCCGCGGATCAACGCCAATGGCAACCCGTCAAACGCATCAAAAAGCGGCCAAAGATCCGGCATTGGCTGTGCGCCGCTGGCGATAACCGCATCCCGCAGTTTCGGATCGTAGCGTATGATCAATCCTTCGGGGGTTTCTTCGTAATGCGCTTTCACCTCTGCCATCCAGCGGTCCATGGGCACGTTTTCAAAGGTGGTCCATAGGTGCGCGCGCGCAGCAGCGGCTTGGGCATAGGTCTTTTGTGCGGGGTTGCGCCCGATGTAATCCATGATGACCGACAGACCCCCGGGCTTCAGTTCGGGCCCAATGTCATTCAGCGCAACGCCCAGCAACCGATCTTTGGCAGTAATCGCAAGGGTCATCGCAATGAGCCCGCCGCGCGATGTGCCCAGTATGGCCGCTTTGTCGATGTTAAGGTGGTTCATCAGGGTCAAGACATCTGCGGCCTCGTGCGGGATTGTGTAGGTTGCGGGATCCGCCCAATCCGACTGCCCGCGCCCCCGGTAATCAGGCCGGATTAGCCGGGTCGGCCACGTCGGCGCGATATGATCAAAGTCAGCCCCATTGCGGGTAAGCCCCGCCAAAGCGATGACAGGCAATCCAGTGCCTTGATCTGTGTAATGCAACGTTAGCCCATCTTGAGACGTGAAATGTGGCATCAGACCAGCCCCGGAATGGCAGTGAGGTCAGACACGATATGGTGTGGTGCGGCATACAGCCGATCCACGGGCGCGCCTGCGCGATTAACCCATGCTGTCTGAAACCCATATCCCGCAGCCCCCGCCGCATCCCAACCGTTTGAGGACACGAAAAGAACGTCTTCCTTGGCACAGCCAAAACTGTTGCCAACCATGTCGTAAACGCGGGCGGAGGGTTTGAATATGCCCACGTCTTGGACAGAGAGAGTGGCATCCAGCAACGGGTCAATCTGTGCCGATTGCACCGCCGCGTTCAGCATTTCCGGGCTGCCGTTAGACAAGATCGCGGTTTTCATCCCTGCGGCGCGTAGGTCGGTCAAGACTTGCGGGGCCTCGGGGTAGGCTTGCAGTTCCCAATAAAGATCAAGCAGGCGTTTGCGGGTCGCTTCGTTAGTGATGCCACTTGCTTCAAGCGCCCAATCCAGCCCGTCTTGGGTCACTTGCCAAAAATCGCAGTGCTGGTCTGCCACCGCGCGCAGCCAGCTATATTCCAACTGCTTTGCGCGCCAATCACGGGCAATCGCGGGCCACACATCGGCAAGTTGCGCATGGGCGGGTTCGCGGGCGGCGGCTTGCGTGGCCGCATTGACGTCGAAAAGGGTCCCGTAGGCATCAAATACACAGGTTGTTATCGTCATCGGATTCTCCCGCTTTTGGACATCGTGTCATGGGCTTGGCGCAACGGAAAGAGCGAAAGCGATTTGCAACTTGGGGCACAGGCGCGTAGCTTGCCGTGAATTTTAGGAAATCTAGCCGAAAGAACAAGCGATGAGCCAAGCAAAATCAGGTGATACCGTCCGTATCCATTACACCGGGACCCTCAAAACCGGTGAAACATTCGACAGCTCGGACGGGCGCGACCCTTTGGAATTTGTGGTCGGTTCAGGCCAGATTATCCCCGGTCTTGATGTCGCAATTCCAGGGATGGCAGTGGGTGACAAAAAGACGGTTGAAGTGCCCTGCGCCCAAGCCTACGGCGAAACCAACCCGGACGCCCGCCAATCTGTGCCGCGCGGTGAAATCCCCGACAACATCCCGCTTGATCTGGGCACGCAGTTGCAAATGCAAACGCCCCAAGGTCAGGTGATGCAGGTCACCGTCGCCGAAGTGACTGAAACCGAAGTCACGCTGGATGCAAACCATGCCTTGGCTGGCAAAGACCTGATCTTTGCCATCGAAATGGTCGGGATCGACGCGGCTTAATCCGGGGCCTTTCCAAAAAACGCGGCGTGTTCGTCAGGGTTGGCGAATGCGCCGGTGAATTCATAGATCCCGCATTGCCCGCGCGTCGCATCCACCCAAAGATAACTGGGCATCGGCGGTAGCGCATCGCAATAGGGCGGTTGATCCAACCCCGCGAGCATGAGCGCTGCGCGTGAGCCCACCAAATAGTGCGTCAATGGCGGTGTCGTCGCGATCATTGGCGCGGTGCCGACCTCTTGCATCCATTCATAGATCACCCCAAGACTGGGGAACCGTGGCAAGAACGCGGCCTGTAGGCGCACCAGCTTATCCATCAGCTCTGGGGTCATTTCGGTGCCGGGTGCTATGCCGTAAAAATCTTCGAGGCTGAGCCCGTCTTGGGTGAACAGATAGAGGTTCGCGCCGTAGCCAACCATCTTGGACGACAAGCATCCCATACAGGTGGGGCTGGCACGAAAGGCTTGGTGCAGGGCATAACGTTCGGCAATCGTGTAGAAATCAATGCAGTCGATCAGCAGGTCGCAACCCGCGACGAAATCCGCCGCGTTTTCGACCGATAACCCGGCCGGGTACACATCAAGCGTCACATCTGGCGCGGTCTCATGGATCATGTTCGCAATTGTGCCGGCTTTGGAGGCGCCCACAGTGCCGGGTGCGGCCCCAAGCTGTCGGTTTATATTGCTGGTGTCAAAGGCGTCTGGATCGGCGATTTTTAGATGTCGCACGCCAAGCCGCGCCAAAAGCATTGCCACCGCACCGCCAACACCACCAAGTCCGGCGACGCCTACAGTTGCCCCCGCGATTTTTTCCTGCGAGGCCCGCATATGATCGCGATCAAGACCTAAGAAGACTTCGCTGCGTTTGACGCGTTCCCAGTAGGTTTGCGCGTCATAGTTTCCATCGATCCGAAAATGTGCGGTGCTGTCCATGCCAATGCCTTTTGCAAAAAATATCGTTCAATCTGCAAAAGTGTAGATCAGTAGGGGCGATAACGATAGCCGCTATCGCCCTGTGATTGTGTTTATTTATCCGTTACCGGCATCACGAGGTTTTCAGGCTGGGGCATGCCCAAGACGTGGAAACCGCCATCAACGCGAATAATTTCGCCCGATGTAAACGCGCCCGCGTCAGAGGCAAGATAAACGGCCGTGCCACCCACCGCTGCGAGGCTTGCATTTTCACGCGCGGGCGCGTTTTGCTCAGTATGTTTATAGGTACGTCGCGCACCTGCGATGGCTGCACCCGCAAGGGTTTTCATCGGGCCGGGGCTGATTGCGTTGACGCGAATGCCTTGCGGGCCCAGATCATTTGCTAGATAGCGCGTGGCGCTTTCCAATGCGGCTTTTGCGACGCCCATGACGTTGTAGAACGGGGTAACGCGGTTGGACCCTTGGTAGGTCAGGGTCAGCAATGTGCCGCCGTCGGGCATCAGCGCAGAGGCGCGTTTAGCGACATCTACGAAAGAATAGCACGAAATCGTGAGCGAGTTTTGGAAGTTCGCGCGGCTTGTGTCGGTGAACCTGCCCGCCAATTCGTTCTTGTCAGAATAGGCAATCGCATGGACAACGAAATCCAATTTGCCCCATTTTTGCGCGATCATGTCAAAAGCGGCGTCCATGCTGGCGTCATCAGTCACGTCCACATCGACCAACATATCGGATCCGACAGAGGCCGCCAGCGGTTCAAGCCGTTTGCCAAATGCTTCGCCTTGGTAACTGAACGCCAGTTCGGCCCCGGCTTCGGACATTGCTTTGGCAATACCCCAAGCGATTGATCTTTCGTTCGCGACACCCATGATGAGGCCGCGTTTTCCCTGCAAAGAAATTGTCATAGCTTAACCTTTGAATTTCGAAAGCAACATTGAGCCGTTGGTCCCGCCAAACCCAAAAGAGTTGGTCATGACAGTATCAAGCCCGGCGTTCTCGACCAGGTCGGTCGCGATTTCCGCGGGGGCGAGCGCCGGGTCAAGGGTTTCAACGTTGATAGATGGGGTGATGAAGTCGTCTTGGAGCATCAGCAGACAATAGACGGCTTCAGAGGCACCAGTGGCCCCTTGGCTGTGACCCGTCATGGATTTTGTGGAAGACACAGGTGGTGTGTTGCCTTCGCCAAAGACGCGGCGTACGGCTTCGATCTCGCCGACGTCGCCCACAGGCGTCGATGTGCCATGCGCGTTGATATAGCTGACTTTGCGGCCTTCTGGCAAAGTTTCCAGGGCCAGACGCATCGCGCGTTCGCCGCCTTCACCCGATGGGGCAACCATGTCGTGGCCATCGGATGTGGCCGCGTAACCTGTGACTTCGGCATAGATTTTCGCGCCGCGTGCTTGCGCGTGCTCAAGGCTTTCTAGCACCAGCATTGCGCCGCCACCGGCGATGACAAACCCATCGCGGTTGGCGTCAAAGGCACGGGATGCCTTTTCAGGGGTATCGTTGAATTTTGAAGACATCGCGCCCATCGCGTCAAACAGGCAGGACAGGGTCCAATCCAATTCTTCGCCGCCGCCCGCAAACATCACGTCTTGTTTGCCCATCATGATTTGTTCAGCTGCGTTACCGATGCAGTGCAGGCTGGTCGAACAGGCCGAGGTGATCGAATAGTTGATGCCTTTGATTTTATACTGGGTCGACAGGTTCGCTGAGATTGTCGAGGACATGCATTTAGGCACGGCAAAGGGCCCGATGCGTTTTGTGGCACCGGTGTCTTTGACGACATTGTGGGCTGCAAACATTGCAGATGTGGATGGGCCACCGGAGCCAGCAACCAGACCTGTACGCACGTTAGATACCGTGTCTTCATCAAGCCCAGCATCCGCGATGGCTTGGCCCATCGCGATATAGGCATAGGCCGCACCCGGCCCCATGAACCGCAGCGCGCGCTTATCCACATGCTCTTTTATGTCGATTTTGACGGTGCCTGCGATTTGGCTGCGGAACCCGTGCTCGGCCATCTCAGGCGATGCTTCGATCCCGGATTTGCCAGCCATAAGAGAGGCCTTCACCTCTTCGGCGTTATTCCCAATCGGGGATACAATCCCCAAACCTGTGACGACGACGCGACGCATAGGCGCACTCCCTTTAAGTTCTTACCGCTTTGTACGGCAGCAGTGGGGGCGGGGGCAAGCAGGTATGGTCGAGCGGGGTGGCGGTGAACGAAATCGCGTCACCCCCTATCATTCCGCGCCGCTTAGCTTAAGGGAGGGTGGGATTAACGGAGACCGAAAAATGGAAAATTCACAAAGCCTGCCAGAGCTGATTGTCGCGGCGCAGGCCGATGCTAAGATCTTTGAAGATCGTATCGGGGCTGCCCAAAACGGGACCGAAGCCCAAACCGCAGATCTACGCGCAGCAACGGCAGCACTTGAATTGGCCGCAGTCGATGCCTTTACCTTGTTCGAGGCGCGCATGCAGCACCATTTCAAGCGCGGACCATTTTCGCGCAAACTTAAGGCCGCGCTGTTGGATGCCAAACATCCTGATCTCGCGGACCGTATTCACAAACACTATCTTGCGGTGAACGTGCTGAAGCACGGCACAGGCGCAAGCTACCGCGAATTGCTTGCTGCCAAAGTCACACCGTTTACGGTTATTCCGGTCGCAGACGTCGTGGTCGATGAAAACCGCAAAACATCTGGATTGATTGATGTCAGTACACCGGGCTTTTTCGACGGATTGGCGAACGCGCTGCTTGAGGCGTACGCATTCCTTGAAGGCCGATAATACACATTTTCACAATATTTCCGTTATGAAAGCCGATTGATCCGATGTCCGACCCGCACATGAAAATTGTTTTAGTGACGCCCGAAATTCCATACAATACGGGCGCTATCGGGCGGACATGTGTTGCGCTGAACCTCGAGCTGATCTTGATCAAACCTTACGGGTTCTCGCTTGATGAAAAAGCGGTGCGGCGGGCGGGAACAGATTATTGGAAACACGTCAACCTGACCGAGTATGACACTTGGCAAAGCTTTATGGATGCGCGTAACCCGCGCCCCGAAAGCATGTTCTTTTTTGAAGAACACGGCGCGCAAACTGTCTATAGCGCTGATTATCAAGAAGATGGGTATTTGGTGTTTGGCTGTGAATCCGCGGGGCTACCTCCCGAGATACTCACCGGTATGGAAGACCGCACGCTGAGCCTGCCAATGCTCGATAAACGGGTGCGGTCCCTCAACCTCGCAAACGTTGCGACAGCCGTGATCTATCAAGCAATGCGGACACAGCTGGGCGGGTGAAGGTCGCTACGAACTTTATTCCTAAACATGCTGCGAATGCTAGCTGGCGTAGCTACGCCAAAAACCTCCAACAACCGCGTGAGTTTTGAACGGGGTTTTTTGACACCATTGCTGCGATCCGCCTAAGGTCCGGTTCGAGCCCAGAGCCACGGATGCTACGTGGTATTTGGATGTCCACTTTCTAAGAATAAACTACCAGTTTTCGTAACACATTTGGTCACGAAAGCAGATTTCGATCGCCGTCATTGTCCGCGCGTCAAAGGTACCGTCAGCTTCACCGGTCAACGTTCCTAAATGTTGCAAGTCTTTCTGTATTGAAGCAATAATTGGCGGCGAACTCTCAGTTAGAATTCTTTCCATATCACCCAAGGCTAATTCAATTTGAGATGTTTCCAGATAGAAAACCGTCCGGTTCAAAAGCGCGGAAAGAGTTCCCATCCAAAACTCTCCTCCTTTTGCTTGCTCAGTACGTACCACCGCTTCATTTAGGTCATTCAGTGCTTCGTCAATGCGCCCCATTTGCATGTAAAGTGATGCCCTCTCTTGAAGAGCTAGTTCGGTTGGATCGTCAATTAACAGGGCGGCATTACATGCAGCCAGACGGTTTTCGAACGTCGATGATTGATCGCTACATGGCTCAATCGCAATCCAAATATCATCCGAATTTTGTGCAGACGTCAGGGTGGCAATGAATGTTAGGCAGAGACCAAGAAGCAAGAGTTTCATTGAATAGAACCTATTTATTTTTGATTTATGATGGCGTCGTAGCACAAATGGGTCTGAAGGTTGAGTCGCCCTTAAGCGGTCGTTCAAACTGTTCTGCCGGAGCGTCGCTTCGTCCGCACCGCATACCTCCGACACCCTGTCAAAAACGACCGTTTCTGGAACGCGCCCCCGAAATATGACAATCATAGATTTGAAATGGAATACAGTATTGCCCGGATAATGTGCTTTCGCGTATTCCCGAGCGCGCTTCACGCCGATCGTTTAAATCGGCGTGAAGCCCAGTCTTTAACTCTCAGACAGTGCGACTTTCATGTCTTTGACTTGATAGATCACTTCGCCGTCGGCTTCGACGATACCGTCGGCGACGCCCATTGTCAGGCGGCGGGTTTGGATCGCTTTGGTAAAGTCGATTTTATAGGTTAGCATTTTGCGCTCGGGGCGGACCATGCCGGTCAGCTTAACTTCGCCCACGCCAAGTGCGTATCCGCGCCCCTGCCAGCCGCGCCAGCCAAGGTTAAATCCGGTCAACTGCCATAGGCCGTCAAGCCCCAAGCAGCCGGGCATGATCGGGTTGCCGGGGAAGTGGCAATCAAAGAACCACAGGTCAGGTGTGATGTCGAATTCGGCGACGATATGCCCTTTGCCATGCGCGCCGCCATCGCCGGATACTTCGGTGATACGGTCCATCATCAGCATCGGCGGGGCGGGAAGTTGCGCGTTTCCGGGGCCAAATAATTCGCCGCGGGCGCATTTCAGCAGGTCGTCTTTGTCAAAACTCGTGGGGTAATCGGCCATTTGTCTGGTCTCATTGTTGTCTGCTTCGTTAGGCAACCTTTATCACTTGGAGCTTTGTAAGGGCAAGTCAGACCACTGAATGTCGAATTTCCATTGTGAAACATGATATTTCAGTCCTATATAGGGGGCAGCAAGAAGCAGGCAGCCATGACAGATATCACTATTCAGCGCAGCACAGACTGGCTTTCGGGGGCGGGATTGCGCCCAACGCGGCAACGGATGACGCTTGCCAACCTATTGGTTGGCGATGGGCAGGACCGCCACGTGACTGCTGAAAGCCTGTTTGATGCGGCTTCTACTGCAGGCGAAAAAGTATCATTGGCGACGGTTTACAACACGCTGCGCGCGTTTTGTGATGTTGGATTGATGCGCGAAATCACGGTTGACGGTGCTAAAAGCTATTTCGATACCAATATGACCGACCACCCACATTTTTATTGGGAAGACACAGGGCATTTGACCGATGCACCGGCTGAGCAGCTGGAAATCGCGCGGGTGCCGCATGCGCCAGACGGTGCTGAAATCGCATCCGTGGATGTTGTGATCCGGCTACGCCGCAAATAGGGGCAGCTTTCGTCACGCTTGCGTGTTTGATCAAGCTCTCGCATAGATACTATAATTTTTTAGATGAAAGTTATTGGTATGCCGCATGAACAACACAGAGACATGGTGCAATCTTATCACCGGGTGCGCACGGCGCTGGGGCTGCTGGGCATGGGTTTGCCGCTGGTGCTAATCATGGGCGGGCTATTTGATGTGCGGCACCTTGAACCCTCGATCAGCGATTTTTATCACACGACTTACCGAGATATTTTTGTGGGAACGCTCTGCGCCATTGGAGTCTTTCTGATCTGCTACCGCGGCTATGGGCGGCGGTCAGGCGATATGATCGACGATGATTGGCTGGGTACGGTCGCTGGGGTCTCGGCTTTTGGTGTGGCGCTGTTTCCGAATGAAAGCCCTACCGCCGAGATCGCGACAATGACCCAACAGATGGTCGGCATTAGCATCAGCCCGATGTTTCACTATACGTCCGCGCTGGTATTTTTTAGCTGTTTGGCAGTGTTCTGCCTGAATAAATTTACGCGCACAGCAAAACCGGCACGCAAGCGGATTTACCTATTTTGCGGCTGGGTTATCGTGGCCTCGTTGGTTGGGATCGCTGTTGCCTCTGCGGTAAAAATACTTGGCAGTGGCGCGCCAAAGGCAGCCGTGGTTAGCTATAATCTGGTGTTCTGGTTCGAAGCGATTGGGATTTGGGCGTTTGGCCTGTCATGGCTCGTCAAGGGGAAAGCCGATATCGCATTGGTAAAATTGGCGCGTCAAAAGGTGCAGCGACCGACAACCGGCGCTTAGGCGGTGGTGGATCAAGATCCACCCTACGGATTTCACCTAAACTTAACCAATACCGTGCCAATGTCGGGCGATGTCAAGTTATCGCAGACGCTATGTGCCCGGTGGCACCTATTTCTTTTCTGTCCAGTTGCGTGACGCAGGTTCCACGCTATTGGTCGATCGGATCGATCTTTTGCGAAGCGTAACCAGTCTTTGCATGCAGCGCTGGCCGTTTGAGATCAATGCGGCAGTAATCTTGCCAAACAAGCTGCATATGATTTGGACGTTACCGCCCGACGACGCCGACTATTCCAAACGTTGGCGATTGATAAAATCGACCTTTTCGCGCCATTGCCCGGCCCCCGCCAAACAGCCGCAGTCCAAATTATGCCCCGGTGAGAAAGGTATCTGGCAGCGCCGATTTTGGGAGCATGTGATCCGAGATCAGACGGATTACGACTTGCATGATCATCTTATCATCACTGCCCCTGTAACCGCTGGGCTAGTCGATAAGCCATCTGATTGGCCCTATGCGTCGATTTGCAAACGTAGGGTGGATCTTGATCCACGCGGGGCTAGAACCATTGCCCCGGTTCAATCAAGCCTAAATCCAAAAGCTGTTGTGATGACCAGCTAAAGCTTTCGGATTGTGCTCCGTGAAATGTATCAATCACGTGCCTGCTGCCGGGATTGCGGCGAAGCGCCTTTGCCGTTCGAAAAGAGGCAGTCGCGACCGTCAGGTTATTGTGCCAAGGGCAAGAGACCGTGTTGTGCTCTGGCTCTGAAAAAGACCCGTCCGCGGCCATTTGCAACCCTGGCACCGTGCGGTACAGCGAGCCCCGATCAAGTCGCTGTCGCGCTTTGGCAATATGCTCTTCGAACCGCCACCGCAGACCGCCGTGGATGTTCATTTGGCGCTCTTGCGCATTCCCTTCGTCGTCTTGGCGGGCCAAGGCAAAATACCCGCTGCGGTCAAAATAGGCGGCTTGCGGGGCGACCGCAGTGGGCGTTTGCGTCAGGTCGCGCGCGTAAAGATCGATGGTGTAGGACATCACGCTGTCGCGGCGCTCTTCTGTCATGAAGGTCAGTAATTCGCCAATACTGCGGGTTTCGCAGAAGGGAAACATCAGGTATTCGGCGTTATAGCAGTAATATATCCACTGTTCCGGTGCGGCTTTGATGATTGCGTTGTTTATCTTCGCAAGCGCGCCCTCGGCGGTGACATCAAAATCGACCCGGTGGACATTCGCGGCCAGATCATCGGGTATTTGAACGTCGAGCGGACAAAAGAGCACCAATTGTCGAAACCCGAGCTTAAGGTGATGGGTGATTGTACCCGCGATCTCAATGTCATCTTCAACGAGGATCAAGGCAATTGGCCCGCGCGCCAACGTCGTTTTTGCGTCTGAAATCAGGGAAGGGAGGTCGGGGTAGTGCATCAATCGCCTGTCCGGATAGGGTCGGGGTAAACTGTGCCAAATCGCCCCGCATTGCAAGCAATCGGCCAAGCCGCTATGACGCGTCTAAACCACCCCTATCCAAGGCCTGCACATGTCCGCGCCCAAGAAGCTATTTATCAAGACCTACGGCTGCCAGATGAACGTCTATGACAGCGAACGCATGGCCGAAGCGCTGGGCGGCAAAGGTTATGTAGAAACCAAGACCCCCGAAGACGCAGATATGATTCTGCTTAATACCTGCCACATCCGCGAAAAAGCGGCGGAAAAGGTCTATTCTGAATTGGGGCGTATGAAGCCGCTGAAGGCTGAAAACCCCAATCTGAAAATCGGGATCGCAGGCTGCGTTGCGCAGGCCGAGGGCGAAGAAATCATGCGCCGCGCGCCAATGGTGGATTTGGTCGTCGGTCCGCAAAGCTATCACCGTCTGCCAGCGATGGATGATGCGGTGCAGACCGGGGCCAAGGCGCTTGATACCGATTTCCCCGACGATGATAAATTCGACACGCTCAAGGCGCGTAGCAAAGCCAAGCGCGGCCCGACGGCGTTTTTGACGGTGCAGGAAGGCTGCGACAAGTTCTGCGCCTTTTGCGTGGTTCCCTATACACGCGGCGCCGAAGTATCGCGCGCCTCTGACCGGATTATCCGCGAAGCACAAGAATTAGTCGCATCGGGCGTGCGCGAAATCACGCTGCTGGGTCAAAACGTGAATGCCTATCATGGGCACGCAGGTGGTTTGGCCGGTTTGATTTGGGACCTTGATAAGGTTGATGGTCTGGAACGTATTCGTTTTACCACAAGCCACCCCAACGACATGGATGATGCGCTGATTGATGCGCATGGCACGTGTGAAAAGCTGATGCCTTACCTGCATTTACCCGTGCAATCTGGCTCTGACCGTATCCTGAAGGCAATGAACCGCAAACACACTGCCGAAAGCTATTTGCGTCTGATCGAACGGATTCGCGCTGCCCGTCCGGATTTGCTGTTGTCAGGTGATTTCATCGTCGGTTTCCCCGGTGAGACGGATGAAGATTTCGAAGATACGATGCAGCTGGTGCGCGATGTACATTACGGGCAGGCCTATTCATTCAAATATTCCACCCGCCCCGGCACCCCGGCCGCCGAAAAACCACAGCTCCCTGAAGACGTGATGAATGAACGTTTGCAGCGTTTGCAAGGTTTGCTGCGCGAACAACAACAGGCGACACAAGCCTCCATGATTGGCCGTGAAGTCAACGTCTTGTTCGAAAAGTCAGGCCGTGAAGCCGGACAAATGATCGGTAAATCCGAATACCTACACGCCGTCTTCGCCGAGGCCCCGCTTGATGTGATCGGCACCGTGCGTAAGGTCAAGATCGTTGATGACGCGGCGAATTCGCTCAAAGGTGAGCTGCTTTAACTCGGCGATCCTGACGGATCTTAAACTGCGGCGAATTTACCAAATATGTGCAAATATTCGCTTAGGCCCACCTTTTTGATGTCATTCACGTGACAACCTTTGATCTGTTCTTGCACCCACAGCATTCCCTTGCCAAGCTGGATTTATACCGATTCAAAGGAGAGCCATTTGGCCACTGGAGCACCGACCCTCGCCGACGATATTGTCACCGAAGTTACGCTAGAATTTCCTGACAACTTTTTATTGATTGACCTTTGCGGCGAATTTGACCGCAATTTGACGACCATAGAAAACAGTTTGGGTGTGCAGATCCTGCGCCGCGGTAACCAGCTTGATGTGTTGGGCGGTAGTGCCGCGCGCGAGACCGCACAAGAGGTGCTCAAATCGCTTTATGGGCGGCTTGAGGCTGGGCGCAGTTTGGATCCCGGTGATATTGACCGCGAATTGCGCATGGGTCCGGAAACGATCCGTGGTCCCGCAGGGCCAACTGAGCAAACGGAAATGTTCAAAGGTGAAAATGCGCGGGTTGAGATTAAGACGCGCAAGAAACTGATTGAACCGCGCACCGATGCGCAAAAGGCTTATGTCAAATCACTGTTCGACAAAGAGCTGGCCTTTGGCATCGGCCCCGCCGGGACAGGCAAAACCTATCTGGCTGTGGCTGTCGGTGTGAATATGCTGATTTCTGGGCATGTTGATAAGATCATTCTATCGCGACCTGCCGTCGAAGCAGGTGAAAAACTTGGGTATCTGCCGGGTGATATGAAAGACAAAGTCGATCCTTATATGCAGCCGCTTTATGATGCGCTGAATGACTTTTTACCGGGCAAACAGGCCGCAAAAATGATGGAGGAAAAGGTGATCGAAATCGCACCTTTGGCCTTTATGCGTGGACGGACATTGTCGAACGCCTTTGTTGTGCTTGACGAAGCCCAGAACGCCACGACCATGCAGATGAAGATGTTCCTGACCCGCCTTGGCGAAGGTTCACGCATGGTGATCACCGGCGACCGCACACAGATCGATTTGCCGCGTGGGGTTAGCTCTGGACTGCGAGATGCTGAACGACTGCTGACACATATTCCGAAGGTCAGCTTTAACTATTTCACCTCTAAAGACGTCGTGCGCCACCCGCTGGTTGCTGCAATCATTGAAGCTTACGAGGCCGACGAGGCGTCGTGACAATAGACTGTATTATCGAAGACACGCGTTGGGATGGGATCGATGCTCTCGCGACGCGCGCTAGTGACGCCGCTTTGGTGCATTTGGGTTATAATCCTGATGCGTTTGAGATCAGCCTGCTGGCGTGTGACGACGCACGGATTGCCGTTCTGAACGCTGACTTTCGCGATAAAGAAACGGCGACCAATGTACTCAGCTGGCCCTCTGATGAGCGCGGCGCAGAAGTGGACGGCGACACGCCCGACGCACCCGATTTACCGATGGATACAGAGCTGGGCGATATCGCGATTGCCTTTGAAACCTGCACCCGCGAGGCGCAAGAGGCGGGCAAGTCGATGCAGGATCATACCCTTCATTTACTTGTGCATGGGACGTTGCATTTGCTCGGCTATGATCACGAACGTGACAAAGACGCCACCTTGATGGAACGATTAGAGGTCGAGATACTTGGCAAACTGGGTGTTTGTGACCCATATAGGGAAGATTAGGGCGATTTTGCCCGCATAGGTAAGGACGAAATGGGCGACTCCAACGACGGTCCATCTATCGCAGCGCAAAGCGCGCAAATGGATCAAAACGTGACGGCTCCAGGGTTTTGGACCCGGCTGCGCTATGTTTTTCAGCCACAGGCGATGCCCGAGGTGCACGATGATGCGCCAAACGAGGTCAGCTATACACCACAATCTGTGTTGGGAATGTTGAACCTGCGGCGCAAGCGGGTCGAAGATGTTGCCGTTCCCAAAACCGACATTGTCGCCGTTCCATTGGGCATTTCCAAAGATGATTTGGTCAAAGTGTTTCGTGACAGCGGGCTGACGCGATTGCCGCTTTATGACGGGACATTGGACACGCCTGTCGGCATCGTGAACCTTAAGGACTTTGCGCTGCGTCACGGCTTCAACGGGGAGACCCCTGAATTGGATCTGCGCGAAACCGCGCGGCCGCTGCTGTTTGTCCCGCCGTCAATGCCATTGGGTGTTCTGCTGCAAAAAATGCAGGCTGAACGCATTCATATGGCGCTTGTGATTGACGAATACGGTGGCACGGATGGGCTGGTCACAATCGAAGATCTGATCGAACAGGTCGTCGGCGACATCGAAGATGAACACGATATCCACGAAGCCAAAAGCTGGCTCATGGAAAAACCGGGTGTCTATATGGCGCAGGCCCGCACAGAGCTCGAAGATTTCGAGGCCGAGATTGGCATGAAACTGACAGCCCACGAAGAGATCGATGAAGAAGAAATTGACACGCTTGGTGGTCTTGTGACGATGTTATCAGGGCATTTGCCCGCGCGTGGCGAAGTGATCGTGCATCCTGACGGCCCTGAATTCGAAGTCGTCGATGCGGACCCACGCCGGATCAAACGCTTGCGTGTGCGCCTGCCGAACGCCCAGGACGCCTAGCGTGCGCCTGGGCTTTGCGCGCCTACCGCGCTGGGCAAGATTTTGCATGTTGGCGCTGGGCGGTGCAGTCGCCGGGCTTGGTCAAGCCCCACAGGATCTGTGGTTTCTGACGATCTTGGCCTTGGCCGCGCTGTTTTTGGTGCTGGACCAAAACTCGCGCAGCGCCGCGTTTCAAGTCTGGGCGTTTGGGGTCGGCTATTTTGCCGTGTCCTTGCGCTGGATAATTGAGCCGTTTTTGGTCGATGCCGCCAACCATGGCTGGATGGCCCCATTTGCGATCACATCCATGGCCGCAGGGGCGGCACTATTTTGGGGCGGTTTTGCCTATATTGGGGCACGCGTTGCGCCGCGCGCGGTTGGCGGCATCGCACTTGCGCTTGTCTGGGCGGAGCTGGCACGCGCGCATGTGCTTACCGGATTTCCTTGGGCGTTGTTGGGCCACATTTGGGTGCCGACACCACTTGCGCAATTGGCTGCTATTGGTGGCCCGCATCTATTAACCCTGTTCACGATTGGCGCGGCATGGGCCGTTTACGCGCTGTTTGGGCAAGTGCGGATCGCTGGTGGGGGGATGCTATTGGGTTTGATTGGATTGGGCGCTTGGGCCGTGCCTTCGCCGTTCGAACCTGCCGATGCAAATGCGCCCATAGTGCGGCTGGTCCAGCCAAATGCGCCGCAGGACCAGAAATGGGACCCTGCGTATCGTGACGTGTTTTTAAACCGCATGATCACGATGACCGGGCAGGGCGCGCGCCCCGATCTGATTGTCTGGCCGGAAACGGCGGTGCCGTACCTGCTGAATTATGTACATGGGGATCTCGTGCTGATGGCTGAGGCCGCGCGCGGTGCGCCCTTGGTCTTTGGTATTCAGCGACGGAGCGAAAACCTGCATTACCACAACAGCCTTGTTGTGATGGGGCAGGGTGGGACGCTGCGCAGTACCTATGACAAACGCCATCTTGTGCCATTTGGGGAATACATCCCCGGTGGTGATTTGCTTGGACAATTTGGCATTCGTGGGCTGGCGGCAAGCGACGGGGCGGGGTTTGCCGCGGGAACCGCGCCGCCGCGTATCAACCTGCCGGGGATCGGCGACGCGATTCCGCTGATCTGCTACGAAGGCATTTTTGCCGAAGAAATCGGCGATGGTGGCGCGCGTCCGCGTTTGCTGCTTTTGATCACAAATGATGCATGGTTCGGGGAGGCCGCTGGTCCCTATCAGCACCTTGCGCAGGCGCGGTTACGCGCCATTGAACAAGGGCTACCGATGGTGCGGGTCGCCAATACCGGTGTGAGCGCGATGATTGATCCTTTTGGGCGGATCATCGCGTCACTGCCGTTGAACAGCGACGGTGCGCTTGATGTCGCGCTGCCAACAACGGGGGCAGCAACCCTTTACAGTCGTTTCAGCGACTGGCTGTTGTTTGGCATACTCATGTTGTTAACGTTGGGTTGTTATCTGACGCAAAGGCGCGATAGCGATTGACCTCACCTGAGGCGGGGCATAGACCCGACGCTAGTACTGCCACAACGGCTTCCTGACGTGGCGGATATATTCAATGGAGCACTTCTCATGGCACGAAAAAACTACACCTTCACTTCGGAATCCGTTTCCGAGGGGCACCCGGATAAGGTGTGCGACCGCATTTCTGATGCAATTCTAGACGCGTTTTTGGCGGAAGAACCTGAGGCGCGGGTTGCTTGCGAAACATTTGCAACGACAAACCGTGTCGTGATTGGCGGCGAAGTTGGGCTGACAGATCAGTCAAAGCTGAAAGATTATATGGGCCGCGTCGAAGATATCGCGCGCGCCTGCATCAAAGACATCGGCTATGAGCAGGACAAATTTCACCACGCCACCTGCAAGATCACCAACCTCTTGCATGAACAATCCGCGCATATCGCCCAGGGTGTTGATGCCGCCGTCGACAAAGACGAAGGTGCTGGTGATCAGGGTATCATGTTTGGCTACGCGACAACCGAAACCGATGCATTGATGCCTGCGCCGATCCAATACGCCCATGCGATGCTGCGCCGTTTGGCCGAGGTGCGTAAATCTGGCGAACAGCCAACGTTGCGCCCGGACGCCAAAAGCCAAGTTTCCGTGCGCTACGAAGACGGCAAACCGGTTGAGGTCACATCAATCGTGCTGTCCACGCAGCACCGCGACGAAGATCAATCAAGCGACGATATCCGCGCAATCGTAGAGCCCTACATCCGCGAGGTACTGCCCGCTGGTTTCATCACGCCGAAAACCGAATGGTGGGTGAACCCAACAGGTAAATTTGTCATCGGTGGCCCTGATGGGGATGCCGGACTAACCGGGCGCAAAATCATCGTGGATACTTACGGTGGTGCCGCCCCACATGGTGGTGGCGCATTTTCAGGTAAAGACCCGACAAAGGTTGACCGCTCTGCCGCTTATGCCGCGCGTTATTTGGCGAAAAACGTGGTCGCTTCGGGCATGGCGGATCGCTGCACGATCCAACTCTCTTATGCGATTGGTGTCGCCAAGCCGCTGTCGATCTATGCTGATACCCATGGCACAGGCGAGGTGGCTCCTGCGGAGATCGAGCGCGCCATCGCGCAGGTCATGGACTTGACACCGCGCGGGATCCGGCAACACCTGAGCTTGAACAAACCGATCTTTGAACGCACAGCGGCTTACGGTCACTTTGGCCGGGCGCCAGACGCGGACGGTGGGTTTAGCTGGGAACGCACCGATTTGGTCGAGGCGCTAAAACGCGCTGTCTAAACCTACGCGGCGCTAGACAAAAAAGTGCCGTCGCGAAAAGGAAGTGCTGCTGATCATATGCTTGCAAGGGCGCGATCAGCGGCACTTTATACCCGCTGATCCAAAAATATAAGGTATGATTGCGCTTCAAGTATCATCCATGCACCAAGGTCCGGGCTAATACTTGAAGCGCAATCGTACCTTAATTAAGTCGGGACAAGCGGAGGATCGCTCTTCACCCGATTTGGACAACAAAGCCTGTGACAGAGATCGCTTAAAGCTCTAGCCTTAAAACAAAATACGTCCATCATTGTCGTGACAGTGTATTTTGACTTCGTGCCAATTTTGGCGAGACGAAGCTGTAATCGTTACTAAATTTTTTGAATAGATAGTGCATAGGGAAACAATGAAAATTTTAAAATATAGCTCACTTACATTCTGCATCGCCGCAATATTGGCTCTGCCCGTATCGGCCCAGCAACAACGACAGTGCCCCGCCCCCGTGATTGACGGCACTTGGACCATAGACCAAGTGTCGGGAGGCCTTGTCGATGTTTTCACCCAACACATGGTCAACTGAGGATACCAACGCCGCCATCAAACGAAAGGGGCTTTGGAGAAGTCAAAATCAATGGATGCAATAACTCGAACTTCACTTTCGAATTTCACGCCCCAAACATTGGCCTGATATCGGCAGAGATGTCACCAGCAGATTGGACAAGCGAAGATGGTGCAATCTACACTGGATCAGCCGCCGTAGCGAACTATGGGACGATGAACTGGGAATGGATTATTGGTAACTCCCATCAGGCCACCGGAATGAACAATCTGGTTGTCCCCGCTCTTCCCAATGGGGGTACAGTAGAGTTTCAAGTCTTTTTGCAATCTATAGAACCACTCGCGGAACGCACCAAGTATGAATGCACCTGCAAGGACAATCTTGCAGATTGGATAGCCGAACAAACGGCTGCGGCTGAAAAATTCCGAAGCGCTTATGCAAACCCCGAATATTATGACCGTCCGGATGGTGTCGCTGAAGAGCATTGGGACGCGATTGTTTACGACGATGTTATCGCCTTGATGATCGGCCAAGATATGACCCATGAAGAGGCCGTGAAAACCGCTGTTGAATCGCACTTTCCCAACGGTGAAAAGGTGGTCGATAGCGAGTCTGCTGGTTTAGACACTGGCACACTCACTGCAGCAGAAACCGATACTGAGACGTGTGTGATAACATATACCGATGCGCATAGGGCTTCCTGTTACCCGGGCCTCGAACACGAAGTGACTGTAGTACACGAAGCTGTACACCGTAGAGCATGCTTTGCTCGGGGGATTGTAGGTAGTCATTCTATCGCCGATGAAGGGCAGGAAGAGGCAAAAGCCTATCAAGCCGAGATAGATTTTCTGAACAACTTTATAGAAGATAATTGCCAATAGTCGTTGACCATTCATCTTACTGAACTGATCCCAATTGGCTTGCTTTTTCTAGTGGCACCGCGACACGACGAAGATTCAAACGCCCTTTTGGTCGTACTTCGTTTCTCTACCAATAGTAGTGCGGAAACTCCATAAAGCGGACATTGGTGCAGCCGCCGTGAACGGCAGGAAAGCCCCGCATACCGCCGTTTCGAAACAAGATACCCTCGCGGGGCCGTTCTGTCGTTTTTTCTAACCTAAGGGGTTGAGGATTCTGCGCGAATACAGTTCAAATCAAGCAAGTCTTGGGAGAGTGCTATGAAATTGTTTCGCGTTTTTGTTGTCATATGCCTGGGGGCTTCTGGCCCCGTCATGGCCCAAAAACTACCGGTGAGTGATGATGCGCCGATTGGTAAGTTCTTTGTCGATGGCACGACGCTTGTTTACAATACAAACAACGTGCCGCCAGACCAGTATGCCGAAATGGACAGCACTGACGTCGAGGGGTTCTCTGATATCTTGGCTGAGCACCCAAACACAAAGCTGCTGCGGCTGACCAGTACGGGCGGCTCTGTTTGGGCGGGCGAACAAATGGCGCGGATCGCGATGGATTATCGTTTGGATACGCGCGTCTCGGGCGAATGTAGCAGCGCTTGTGTGACCCTGTTTCTGGCTGGCGAAAGCCGCGAAATGGACCGCGGCAGTGCGATCGGATTTCATCAAAACGCGTGGAACGCGGATGGGTTGCGTGAATATTATAAATATTGGCATCTCGATGAAAACTGGGACAATCCATTTGATTTTGGGCAATGGCTTTACCGCGATGTACAGACCGAGATGCATAACCAGCTCTCTTATCTGGTCGCACGCGGTGTTGACCCAGTGTTTGCGATCGAAACAAAGCGCGAGCGGTCAAACATGTGGTATCCGACCCGCCGCCAACTTGAAGAGGCAGGCGTATTGCGCGACTGAACCAATTGCGCAGCGCGCGGCGGCTTGCTATGGCAGCGCCATGGAAAACGACAGACACCCTTCGGGCGCCCCGTGGCGCAATTTCTATGGCCGTTTTCGGGGCAAGACGATCCGTAGTAGCCAGCAAGACTATCTTGAAAACGATCTGATCCCGCTGTCGCCCGGCGCGATCAGCTGGGAAGAAAACCCGGACCGCGATCCGCTTGATCTGAATGCGGTGTTTCCGGGGAAAGATATCTGGCTTGAGATCGGCTTTGGCGGCGGTGAACATCTGGTTCATATGGCACAAACTTACCCCGATATCGGGTTGATTGGCTGCGAGCCGTTTATCAACGGCGTGGCGATGCTGTTGGGCAAAATTCGTAAGGCGGATGTCGACAATCTGCGCGTCCATCCGGGCGATGTGCGGGATCTGTTTGACGTCTTGCCTGACAATAGCCTGAGCAAAGTTTTCCTGAACTATCCAGACCCTTGGCCAAAGAAACGACATCACCGCCGTCGCTTTGTGACGCCAGAACATTTGGCCCCGCTGCACCGCGTGATGAAACCGGGTGCAGAATTGCGCGTTGCGACGGATATCAAAGACTATGTGCGCCAAACGCTTGAAGAGGTCCCGCCGCAAGGGTTCGAATGGCTGGCCAAAGGGCCCGCAGATTGGCGCGATCCCTGGGGCGATTGGATTTCGACCCGCTACGAGCAAAAAGCCCTGCGCGAAGGGCGTACCCCCCATTACCTGACTTTCCGGCGGATCTGACATAGACCCTGTTGCGGCCCTGCGGTAAACCGCCCCTTGAAGAATAAAGGAATACACTATGTCCGGCCACGGTACCCCCATTCCCATGACATCCCGCCCTTGCGGCCCGTTAAAGGGTGAGGCCAATGTGCCCGGCGATAAGTCCATTTCGCACCGCTCGTTGATTTTGGGGGCGTTGTCCGTCGGTGAAACACGGGTGACGGGACTGCTGGAAGGCGAGGATGTGCTGGACACAGCCAAGGCGATGCGTGCTTTTGGGGCGACAGTGACAGATCACGGCGGCGGTGAATGGTCAGTTCAGGGCGTTGGCGTTGGCGGTTTTGCAGAGCCCGAGAATGTGATTGATTGCGGCAATTCAGGCACCGGCGTGCGCTTGATCATGGGCGCAATGGCGACATCCCCGATCACCGTGACATTCACCGGCGATGCGTCGTTGAACGGGCGTCCGATGGGGCGTGTGACTGACCCGCTTGCACTGTTTGGGACACAAACCGTTGGTCGCGAAGGCGGACGCCTGCCAATGACGCTTGTTGGGGCCGTTGATCCGGTGCCAGTGCGTTACACTGTGCCTGTCCCCTCTGCGCAGGTGAAATCGGCTGTTCTGCTCGCAGGGCTGAATGCGCCGGGTCAAACCGTTGTCATCGAAAAAGAAGCGACGCGCGACCACACGGAACGCATGTTGCAAGGGTTTGGCGCGACATTGACGGTTGAAGACACCGCAGAAGGCCGTGTGATTACCTTGGATGGGCAGCCTGAATTGCGGGGGCAAACCATTGTTGTGCCGCGCGACCCGTCGTCGGCGGCTTTCCCGGTCTGTGCTGCGATCATTACGCCCGGTTCTGACGTACTGGTCCCCAATATTGGGTTGAACCCGACCCGCGCCGGGCTGTTCACGACGCTGATCGAGATGGGCGCGGACCTGACTTATGAAAACATGCGCGAAGAAGGCGGCGAACCGGTTGCCGATTTGCGCGCGAAATATTCCCCTGATCTCAAAGGGATCGCAGTGCCGCCCGCCCGTGCCGCGAGCATGATCGACGAATATCCCGTGCTTTCGGTGGTTGCGTCCTTTGCGCAAGGCGTCACTGATATGCAGGGTGTCAAGGAATTGCGCGTCAAAGAAAGCGACCGGATCGACGCGATGGCCAAAGGTCTGCGCGCCGCTGGCGTCACCGTCGATGAAGGCCCCGATTGGTGGAAAGTTACCGGGCTAGGGCACGGCAATGTACCCGGTGGGGTGACGGTGGCCAGCGTGTTGGATCACCGGATTGCAATGGCCTTTATGGTGATGGGGATGGCGACGCAAAAGCCGATGTCCGTCGATGATGGATCGCCTATTGCGACATCATTCCCGATTTTTGAGCCGCTGATGGCGGGGCTTGGCGCGCAAGTCGTGCGCGCAAACGCATGATCATTACCGTCGCTATAGACGGGCCTGCCGCCGCAGGCAAAGGCACGATTAGCAAGGCCGTCGCTGCGCATTTCGGCTTTGCACATCTTGATACCGGGCTTTTGTACCGTGCCGTGGGGGCTAAGGTGCGTGCTGGCGCTGATCCAGTTGCGGCGGCGCAGATGCTTGATCCGCGTGATCTGGAAGACGACGGCCTGCGCACCCCAGCCGCCGCACAGGCCGCAAGCGAAATCGCTGTGATCGCTGAGGTGCGCAGCGCGCTTGTCGCGTTTCAGCGCAACTTTGCGGCTCGTGATGGCGGGGCTGTTTTGGATGGGCGCGATATCGGCACAGTGATTTGCCCAGATGCGCCTGTGAAGCTCTTTGTGACGGCCTCAGCAGAATGCCGGGCCGAGCGACGCTTCAACGAACTGGTGGGTAAGGGTATGGAAATCACCCTTGACCAGGTACTGGCAGATGTCAAAATCCGTGATGCACGTGATCGTAACCGTGCGGAAGCACCGCTGGTCGCAGCAGATGATGCGGTAGAAATTGACACGTCAGATATGACGATTGAGCAGGCCATCGCTGCGGCAATTGAAGCTGTGCGGTCGGCATTGGGTATTTGTTAATTTGCACGGGTGTATGGTTCGGGGCTCGCAAATCGGCCTCATAGAACCGCGCGTGTGCGGCACTTACTTTAAACACATGCTCTTCCTTGGATTGTGTTTTATGCTGATGGGTAGTAAAGATTTTTTAGCGCACAATAAGCGGTCATTCGGTCGATTTGGCGCATAAATAACGGTCAAGTTTGTGAGCTTTTGCGTTTTCTGGAATTTGACATAAATCAAACATATTCATAACTATAAGCTGTTTTGAGGATTCCCGCGAATGCGTGAGACTCCGATGTAAAACCGAACGAACCGAATGTCATATGGCGCACCGACCGCGCAGTCATTCCCTAAAAATAAAGACAGAAAGTTGATTATGATTCCTAAGTGCCTGAAATTTGCGTTTCTACTTACAGCTGCATATCCGGCAACTATCGTGCCCAGCATCGCGCTCAGCCAGAGCGCCCCAGTCATCGAGGAAAATGCGGAGCAACGAATCAATTTTTCCGGAAAATTGCGGATGTTGTCACAGCGGGTTCCATCGGCGGCATGCCACTTTTCGCGCGGTATTGATGTAGAGGGATCGGCGGCCTTGCTGGTGGCGGCAACGGAAGAGTTTGAAAAAATCCTGACCGGGCTTGAATTCGGGGACGCCGATCTGAACATTCAACTACCTGAAACGAATGGTCAGACACTGACACTTATCGCGGAGCTGCGCACCTTGTGGGAGCCGCTGAGAACGGCTGCCGAAGCAGTCGCGAACGGCACAGCGACCGAGGCGGAGCGCAATTATGTGCTGAATGAAAACTTGCCCGTGTTGCGTGCGGCCCAATTGTTGGTTGAACGGCTCGTGCAACAATATTCCAACCCGAATGCGACAACATTTGCAGCTTTGGTTTTGGTCGACATTTCGGGGCGGCAGCGCATGCTGACGCAAAAAATGTCCAAAGAATCTTGTATTCTAGAGGGTGATTTCGAAACGACCGTGACTGTCGCAGACCTTGAAACAACGATGCGGATTTTTGAAAACTCGCTGGATGCATTGCAATACGGATTGCCTGTCGTAGGGGTGCTCCCGCCACCAAATGATACGATCTCAACAGGTCTGGGTGGGGTGCAGGATGATTGGAACGGCGCAAAACCTTATGTGACAGAGGTTTTGGCGGGCAATTCGCTGGACCTTGATGATAACACAGTGAAATTCCAGCAATTGAATGTCACGATGGCCAATATGAACACGGTCGTCGGCATGTACGTTGACGCCGCCGCGACACTGGTGCCGCTCGACAATATGTAATGCCAATTGAACACGGTGAATGGCGCAATTATGCGCCATTTGTCCGGTTTAGCACCTGTGTCTGTGATGCCCCTATCCCGATATAGATAGGAAACATCACTTGATTTCCCTTGCGAGCCGGACAAGGGGAGTGCATCCAGGGATGGAGAATAATTAGCATTTTACTAATCGGGGTTGCGCTTTGAAACAGCTAGCATATTTTTTGCGTGAACAGATTGTGTTCATGGCGGCGTCCATCTTTATTTTTTCTGGCGCCCCTGCGATTTTGCCCGCACAGGAGATTAATCCGCTCCCTTTTACAGAACCCCTGAGCGTATCACGCGGAAATGTCACGCCGGCATCCGACCAATCCGTGACTCTGGTGTCGGGTGACGCCTGTCAGTATGTCATGCAAGATTGGGGCTGGACCAGCTGCGCTCACGTCGATGGGTTCGTTTTCTTTCAGTTCGATGATGTCTATGCGACGGTTGTCTTCAAGCCGAATTCTGACGGGTACGTCGCATTTGATGACTGGGAATCGGATGAAAAGGCCGAAGTCGTTGCCCAGATCGAAGAAGGGCTACGCCAGAGCTTTGTCCAGCAGGGTGCCGCGCTTGGTGTGAACATCACCTTTGACGGTTGGGTCGTTCAGCCGACATTGAACAAAGAGCGCGGGTTTATGTATTATGCGACCGGTGCGATCTGGGGCGGATCAAAAAACGTCAATATCAATGCGACTGTGTTTGACCGACGCGGCCATATCGAATTTCTGATCATTCCGGAAGCCGCCACAATGATGCCGGAAGAAGTCGAAGCGATGATTATTCGCGTGCTTGACCAATATGTCCCGACGGCTAATGAAGCCTATGCTTCGTTTGCATCGGGTGACAAGGTTGCTGCGGTTGGTGCTGTTGGTGTACTGGCGGGGATTGCGGGGCTTAAATATAGCAAAGCCGCAGGTGGTCTGTTGGTGACGTTGCTGTTGATCCTGAAAAAGGCGTGGTTCTTGTTGTTAGTCCCGTTTGTATTCATCAAGAACCGTTTGGGCCGTAAAAAGGACTAATTGCCTTGGGCAGGGCTCTCAAGGTTGGAGACCAAATAGCGGCGCTGTGCTGACATTGCCGCCCGTTGACTAAAATACCGCGTCCGAGCCGAGGGGTGGGCGAGAAGCGCCCGCCCCGTGGGGGCGGTTCGGGCGCTGCCAAATCGTAGTTTTGGCAATTGGGGTGCAAATGTAACGGGTACTTTGGGCTCTTTACTGCGTACGTGCGCGTTACCCCACATCCCTTTGCGAATGCAAAATGCAGCACCCGCCGTTCTGTGCGCGCGCGGTGTGCTATGGTGGGGATGCCCGGTCAAAACTCCTTGCAAACATACCAAAACACGCCTATACGCCGCCCTGTCTAAGCATCGAAACAGGTGCGGGCGTGAGACTTGAGCGGGGTCGGTGTTGAACCGGCCCTGTTGTTTTATGTTCGCGAAGGTGCCCAGACCAACCGAAATCCAAAGACCGGCGGAGACAACCGCACGGCCCGTATAAAACCAAAACGTTAGGAAAACGACGCCACATGGCTAATACAATGGAAGAGTTTGAAGCACTCTTGAACGAAAGCTTCGAAATGGACACACCGGCCGAAGGGTCTGTTGTCAAAGGCAAAGTCATCTCTATCGAGGCTGGCCAAGCGATCATCGACGTCGGCTACAAAATGGAAGGCCGCGTTGATCTGAAAGAATTTGCAAACCCAGGTGAAGACGCTGAACTGGCTGTTGGCGACACTGTAGAAGTGTTCTTGCGCCAAGTTGAGAACGCCCGTGGCGAAGCTGTTATCTCTCGTGAGATGGCGCGCCGTGAGGAAGCTTGGGATCGTCTGGAAAAAGCATACGCTGATGAACTGCGCGTTGATGGGGCTATCTTTGGCCGCGTCAAAGGTGGTTTCACTGTTGATCTTGGCGGCGCGGTTGCGTTCTTGCCAGGTTCACAAGTTGACGTACGCCCTGTGCGTGACGCCGGCCCATTGATGGGTCTTAAGCAGCCGTTCCAGATCCTGAAGATGGACCGCCGTCGCGGGAACATCGTTGTATCGCGTCGTGCGATCCTTGAAGAATCACGTGCCGAACAGCGCGCCGAAGTTATCGGCAACCTGACTGAAGGCCAAGAAGTTGACGGCGTCGTCAAGAACATCACCGAATACGGTGCGTTTGTTGATTTGGGCGGTGTTGACGGTCTGTTGCACGTGACTGACATGGCATGGCGCCGGGTTAACCACCCATCCGAGATCCTGACAATTGGTGAGACGATCAAGGTGCAGGTCATCAAGATCAACAAAGAAACCCACCGTATCAGCCTTGGCATGAAGCAGCTGCAAGAAGATCCGTGGGATGCTGTCGAAGCGAAATTCAGCCTTGGTTCTGTACACCAGGGTCGCGTGACTAACATCACTGATTACGGCGCATTCGTTGAGCTGGAAGCCGGTGTTGAAGGTCTTGTACACGTTTCAGAAATGTCTTGGACAAAGAAAAACGTACACCCAGGCAAAATCGTGTCGACCTCGCAAGAAGTCGAAGTCATGGTTCTGGAAATCGATTCAGCCAAGCGTCGCGTTTCACTTGGCCTGAAACAAACACAGCGCAATCCATGGGAAGTCTTTGCTGAGACACACCCAGAAGGCACTGAAGTCGAAGGCGAAGTCAAAAACATCACCGAATTCGGTCTGTTCATTGGCCTCGAAGGCGACATCGACGGCATGGTTCACCTGTCTGACCTGACATGGGAAGGCCGCGGCGAAGACGTCATCGGCGATTTCCGCAAAGGTGACGTTGTCAAAGCCAAAGTTGCTGAAGTTGACGTTGAAAAAGAGCGTATCTCTCTGTCCATCAAAGCGTTGGACGGTGATCCGTTCGCAGAAGCTGTTGGCGGCGTGAAGCGCGGTTCGATCATCACTGTTGAAGTGACCAAGATCGAAGATGGCGGCATCGAAGTCGACTATGAAGGTGCAAAATCCTTTATCCGTCGTTCAGACCTGTCACGTGACCGTGCAGAGCAGCGTCCAGAGCGTTTCGGCGTTGGTGATAAGGTCGACGTCCGCGTCACCAACATCGACAGCAAGACACGTAAACTGGGTCTGTCGATCAAAGCACGTGAAATCGCTGAAGAAAAAGAAGCAGTTGAACAGTTCGGTTCGTCTGACTCTGGCGCATCCTTGGGTGATATCCTTGGTGCGGCCCTTAAAGGCGGCGACGAATAAGTCACCCGCTTTAAGCGTTGCAAAATCTAGCCCGTCGCAGGAAACTGCGGCGGGCTTTTTTGTTGCTTGCGTCTCACGGCCCGCTCTGCTCTGGTATACTAGGAGTTGGGGGAAGCATGACAAAACCTGAACTACCTGCGCGCCTTGGCGTTGCTCTGATCGGTGCGGGGATGATTGCACCGACACATGTTGCGGCCCTATCGGGCCTGCGTGACCTGTTGCGCTTGGATGCGGTCTTGTCGCGTCATCCAGAGAATGCGGCGTATCTTGCTGAGACTTACGCAGGCACCGCGCCATTGTTTACCTCTGATCTAACGGCGATCACGGAAAATCCTGATATTCATATTGCTATTGTCGCGACCCCGCCCTCGGTCCGGATTGATTTGATTACGGCGTTGGCAAGCGCGGGTAAACACATCTTGCTTGAAAAGCCAGTCGCCCGAAACAGTGCAGAGGCACAGGAGGTCGTTGAGATTTGCGAAAATGCAGGTGTCTCGCTGGGTATCTTGTTCCAGCACCGCGCGCGTGCACCCACAATTGCGGCAATGAAACTGCTGGCGAGTGGCGATCTGGGCAAGCTGGCCCATGTCGAAATTGCAGTCCCGCTTTGGCGTGATCAATCCTATTATGATGAGCTAGGGCGCGGTACATATGCGCGCGATGGGGGCGGGGTGCTGCTTACCCAAGCGATCCATACGATCGATCTGGCGCTTAGCTTCACGGGCGCTGTGTCAAGCGTTCAGGGTATGGTGGCGACAACCGCCCTGCATAATATGGAAGCCGAAGATATGGCTGTCGCTGGGCTGCGATTTGCAAATGGGGCGGTTGGATCATTGATCGCGAGCACGGCCAGCTATCCCCATGGCGTTGAAACGATCACTTTGCACTACGCGCGCGCGACATTGCGCATCGGCACGGGGAGCTTGGATGTGTTCTGGCGCGGGGACCGCAACGACCATGAGGTCGTCGTCGCGGGGGGGGCATCTGACAATGGACCAGCAGTGGCCAAACACGACTGGCATCAAGCGATTATCCGGGACTTTGTCGATGCAGTGCGCGCAGGCACAGCCCCTATGGTGACGGGGCGCCAAGCATTGGCATCCCATCATCTGGTCACGGCCATCGAAGCGTCGTCGCGCGATGGCCGGATCGTTAATTTGTCGTTGGCCTAGCCCCCAGCGTAGCCCATTGGTTTGAGCGCCGCGCGGATTTCATCCAAGATCGCCGGGTCGTCGATGGTTGCGGGCATTTTGAATTCCGCGTTGTCGGCGATTTTGACCATTGTTGCGCGCAAGATTTTGCCGGACCGGGTTTTGGGAAGCCGGTCAACGACAGTCACCAGTTTAAATGCGGCGACGGGGCCGATGGTGTTGCGCACAGAGGCGACGACCTCTTTGATCACCTCGTCGTGTGGGCGGTCACAGCCGTTGTTGAGGCAGATAAACCCAAGCGGCAATTGCCCTTTGAGCTGATCTGTCACGCCGATGACGGCGCATTCACCGACATCGGGATGGTTTGCCAATACTTCTTCCATAGCGCCGGTTGACAGGCGGTGGCCCGCGACGTTGATCACGTCATCGGTGCGCGCCATGATATACAGATACCCGTCTTCGTCGATCATGCCTGCGTCGCCGGTCTCGTAGTAGCCGGGGAAGGTTTCAAGGTAGCTCGACTGAAAGCGGTCTTCGGCGTTCCACAGGGTCGGGAATGTGCCAGGCGGCAGGGGCAGGGGCGTGACAATCGCGCCCAGCTCACCGGGGGGGAGTTCATTGCCTTCATCGTCGAGGATTTTCATGTCGTAACCGGGCAGCGGCACCGACGGGGAGCCCAGTTTGACAGGTAGTAATTCGATGCCCACAGGGTTACAGACGCCGGGATAGCCCAGTTCTGTCTGCCACCAATGGTCTATGATCGGCTTTTGCAGTTGATTCTGCGCCCAGACGATAGTGTCAGGATCGGCGCGCTCTCCGGCCAAGAACACCTGATCAAGACAGCTGAGATCGTATTTCTTGACGTATTCACCCTTCGGGTCTTCGCGTTTGACTGCACGGAACGCGGTGGGGGCGGTAAAGAATGATTTTACATTATGTTCTTCGATGACGCGCCAGAATGTGCCCGCATCGGGGGTGCCGATGGGCTTGCCTTCGAAAACGATCGTTGTGTTGCCGTGGATCAGCGGGGCGTAACAAATGTAGCTGTGGCCCACGACCCAGCCCACATCTGACGCGGCCCAGAACACATCGCCGGGGTCGACGTTATAGATGTTTTTCATGGTCCAGTTCAGCGCAACCAGATGCCCGGCCGTGTGGCGCACGACGCCCTTGGGCGCGCCGGTCGTGCCGGACGTATAAAGGATATAGGCAGGGTGGTTGCCTTCGACAGGGACACATTCGGCGGGTGCCACGCCGTATTGGAAGCCGTGCCAGTTATAGTCACGGCCAGGGATCAATTCGGCAACTTCTTGTTCGCGCTGGAAAACCACACAAAAATCAGGCTTATGCTCGGCCAGTTCAATCGCGCCATCAACAAGTGGTTTGTAGTGCACAACGCGGCCCGGCTCCATGCCGCAGGAGGCTGCGATGATCGCTTTGGGTTTCGCGTCATCAATGCGCACGGCAAGTTCGTTTGCGGCAAAGCCGCCAAAAACCACAGAATGGATCGCTCCAAGGCGCGCGCAAGCAAGCATCGCCTCAAGCGCTTCGGGTATCATCGGCATGTAGATGATGACGCGGTCACCCTTTTTAACGCCCTTGGCACGCAGCGCACCTGCAAGGCTGGCCACCCGGTTGCGTAGCTCAATATAAGAGATTTCGCGCTTGGTATGGGTGATCGGGCTGTCATAGATGATCGCGGTTTGCTCGCCGCGGCCATTTTCGACATGGCGGTCTACCGCGTTATAGCAGGTGTTCACCTTTGCATCAGAAAACCATTCATACAGCGGTGCGTTATCATCGTTCAGCGCGCGTGACGGCGGCGTGTCCCAATCGATGGCCTTGGCCTGCTCCATCCAGAATGCTTCTGGATCGGCTTTCCAAGCCGCATATACGTCCGCGTAACCCATTGTGTTCCTCCCAAAACAACCTGAGAGAAAGTGTTACGCCTTGGGCCGGCTGCGGGCAAGCGCGCGTTGCGCCTGCGATGACTGATCCGTAAAATAATTTACTTTGCGGTTCATGTCCCTTAAGTATTTGTTTTTTCAACCATAATGTGCCACAGGTGTTCCCGCGAGCGCCGACATATTCAGCAAACCGCGCGGTGTGATCGAGGGTGTGACAATATGACAGCGATTGCCCATCCCCATTAGGATTGGCCCAACTTCGAGCCCGCCGCCCTTCATTTTCAAAATGTTACGCACACCCGAAGCCGCGTCCGTATTGGCGAAAATCAGAACATTGGCGGCGCCCGGCAGGTGGGCATCGGGGAAAACGCGGTTGCGCAAATTCACATCAAGCGCGGCATCGATATGCATTTCCCCTTCGTAAGCAAAATCGCGCGGCGCGCTGTCTAGGATTTCCATCGCTGCGCGCATCCGGCGGCCTGTGTCACAATCGAGATTGCCAAATTGACTATGCGAACAGAGCGCGATTTTGGGCTCTAGTCCAAAGCGACGTACATGGCGGGCGGCGCCAATGACAGTTTCGGCGATTTGGGCAGGGGTTGGCTCTGCGTGGACTTGCGTGTCGGCAACAAAAAGCGGCCCATCTTCCAAAATCATCAATGACAGCGCGCCGACCGGGTGTAGCACCTGATCGCCCAAAATCTGCGTGACATAGTTCAAGTGCCACAAGAATTGACCAAAGGTGCCGCAAATCAGGCTGTCGGCCTCGCCGCGTTGCACCATGACCGCGCCAATGGCTGTGGTATTGGTGCGCATGATTGCCTTGGCCAGATCAGGGGTGACCCCTTTGCGCGCCATCAGCTTGTGATAGGTTTCCCAATAGTCGCGGTAACGCGGATCGTTTTCGGGGTTAACAATGCTGAAATCGACGCCGGGACGGATTTTTAGCCCCGCGCGTTCGCAGCGTTGCGCGATCACATCAGGACGGCCGATCAAGATCGGCGTATCCGTGGTTTCTTCCATGATCGCTTGGGACGCCCGCAGCACGCGTTCATCCTCTCCTTCGGCAAAGACAATGCTACGGGTGGTGCTACGCGCAGCCTCGAACACGGGGCGCATGATCATTGCCGACTTAAAGACCGAGCCGTCCAAATTGGCCTTGTAAGCCTCCATGTCAGCAATGGGGCGGGTGGCGATGCCGGTTTGCATTGCCGCCTTTGCGACAGAGCTGGCGACGACCCCCATCAGGCGCGGGTCAAACGGTTTCGGGATCAGGTAGTCTGCCCCAAAGGTGAGCTTTTCACCGTGATACGCGGCAGCGGCTTCGGCGCTGGTTGTTTCGCGTGCAAGTGCTGCGATTCCTTCGATGCAAGCAATTTTCATCTGGTCATTGATATCGGTGGCGCCCACATCAAGCGCGCCACGAAAGATAAACGGGAAACACAGTACGTTATTGACTTGGTTCGGGAAATCGCTGCGCCCGGTGGCGATGATTGCATCTGGTTTGACGGCCCGCGCGTCAGCGGGGCTGATTTCTGGGGTGGGGTTGGCGAGCGCAAAGATAACCGGCGCATCGGTCATTTTAGCGACCATTTCGGGCTTTAGAACGCCGGGGCCAGACAGGCCAAGGAACATATCCGCGCCTGCGATCACATCGTCCAATGTGGCAGGGCTGGTGCCTTGGGCGTATTCAGCTTTTTGCGGGGTCATGTCTTTTTCGCGGCCGTTGTAGACAAGACCTTCGATATCACACAGCCAGACATTTTCGCGTTTCACGCCGAGTTTCAGCAGCATATTCAAGCAAGCAATGCCCGCTGCACCACCGCCAGTGCTGACGATTTTGATGTCTTCAAATTTCTTACCCGCGACGCGTAGCGCATTTGTTGCTGCGGCCCCTACCACAATGGCGGTGCCGTGTTGGTCGTCGTGAAAGACGGGGATATTCATCCGCTCGCGGCAGATCTTTTCAACGATAAAGCAATCAGGCGCTTTGATATCCTCAAGGTTAACGGCGCCAAATGTTGGTTCAAGCGCGCAGACGATATCCGCGAGCTTTTCAGGGTCGGGCTCATTCAGTTCGATATCAAAACAGTCGATATTGGCGAACTTTTTGAACAGAACCGCCTTGCCTTCCATGACAGGTTTCGACGCCAATCCGCCGATGTTACCAAGGCCCAGAACGGCTGTCCCGTTGGTCACGACGCCAACAAGGTTGCCACGTGTTGTGTAATCGCGTGCGGTGTCTGGGTTGGTTTTGATCTCAAGGCAAGCTTCGGCAACGCCGGGGGAATAGGCACGGGACAGGTCGCGCCCGTTTGCCAGCGGTTTAGTTGCACGTATCTCAAGCTTGCCGGGTTTTGGGAACTGATGATAGTCGAGCGCCGCCTGTCGCGTGCTGTCGTTTGCGTTGTCTGTCATCACATTCTCCAAATATAGTTTAATGTTAAACTATCGCCGTGCCCCACGGAATCTAACTGGTTTCGGTTAAACATAGATTGGGGGCATTTGGCAAATCATTGTATTGCAAATCGCCACTACGCCCGCCACGATCACCGTATGAACAATACTTTTCAAACGCGGGCAGAGGCCTGTTTGACCACGACCGACCTACGCGCAGACCTTGGTTTTTTTGGCAAGGTGCTTGGGATGCGGTTGGATATGATTTTTCCCGCGGATAACCCTGTTACCGCTGTGTTTTCGGGTCACGGGCTTTCTGTGCGGTTGACGCAGGCGGATGGCCCTGCGGGGCAATTGCGTATTTTGACCGATGATCCGGGTTTTGCCGATGGTGCTACTGACCTGACCGCGCCGGGTGGCGCGCGCGTCACGGTACACCCGTTGAATCCGCCGCTAGAGATGCCTGAAACGCATCACGCGTTTGTTGTGCGCCGTCTTGCGGATCAAGCACCCTGGGTGATTGGGCGCGCGGGCATGCATTATCGCGATCTGATTCCCAATCGCCTTGGCGGGTCGATTATAGCGAGCCATATCCGTATTCCTAACGGCGGTCCGGTGCCTGATATGGTGCATTTTCATCGCGTCGGGTTTCAGCTGATCTTTTGTTATCGTGGCTGGGTGGATGTGGTTTACGAGGACCAAGGTCCACCGATCCGTTTGACCGCTGGCGATTGCTTTATTCAGCCGCCTGAAATCCGCCACCGGGTGCTTGAGGCATCCGAAGGGATTGAGGTGATCGAGATCGGCGTGCCTGCCGAGCATATCACTGAAATCGACCACGATATGACCCTCCCAACACCGCATTTGCGCCCTGACCGGGAATGGCAGGGACAAAAATTTGTGTTTAGTCAAGCGGAAGGCGCAGAATGGGGCCCGGCGCAATTGCCCGGTTTTATTGCGCGTGACACCACCATCGCGACCAATACCAAAGATGTTGCGGGCGTGCAGGTCATTCGACGCGGGCAGGGTGACCCCGTTTGGACGAAACATGACGCCGATATTCATTTTACCTTTGTGATGCGGGGCGAAATGACCATGGAAGGCGAAACCCGCGATCCGCAGGCACTGACGGCCGGCGATGCCTTTGTGATCCCGCCGGGGATGGCAACACGTTATGGCGACCCGTCGGATGATCTTGAACTGCTCGAGGTGAGCCTGCCCGGGCGTTTTACGTCGGTGCAAACTGGCTGATATCGCGGATCACACTTGCATCTGCGAGGCGCAAAGATCAATCTGGGTCGATCAACACCGGAGACAAAAATGACCCTTATTGAAGCCGCCCGCGCCGTGCGGGAAAATGCGCATGCGCCCTATTCGAATTTTAAGGTTGGCGCTGCGATCCGGGCCACCTCTGGTGCGGTCTATGTTGGCTGCAATGTCGAAAATGTCGCCTACCCCGAGGGCACCTGTGCCGAAGCCGGGGCCATTGCGGCAATGATTGCTGCTGGCGAAACGCGGATCGCCGAAATCACAGTGATCGCCGATAGCCCGCAACCCGTTAGCTGTTGTGGCGGCTGCCGTCAGAAAATCGCGGAATTCGCGGATGGTGATGTCGTCGTGACAATGACCACCGTCGACGGTTTGACCGCGCAAACAACTGTGGCGGAATTACTGCCGGGCAGTTTTGATGCTGCCTATATGAGCCGCGCATAATATGGATGCACGCGCGATCATTGCTGCGGTGCGCCGCAAGAACACCCCAAGCGAAGCGCAACTGGCGTGGATTGCGACGGGTCTGGCGAATGGCGCTGTCAGCGATGCGCAGGCGGGTGCCTTTGCGATGGCCGTCTGTTTGAACGGTTTGTCTGATGCGGGCCGTGTGGCGTTAACCAAAGGCATGCGCGACAGTGGCGATGTGCTGGCATGGGATCTGCCGGGGCCTGTGTTAGATAAGCATTCTACGGGGGGCGTGGGCGATTGCGTATCGCTGATCCTTGCCCCTGTGTTGGCGGCGTGCGGCGTTTACGTTCCGATGGTTTCCGGGCGCGGGTTGGGGCATACGGGCGGGACGCTGGACAAGCTCGAATCCATCCCCGGCCTATCCGTTGATGTGGATGAACCACGCTTGCGCAAAATCACCCGCGACGTTGGCTGTGCGATTGTCGGCGCGACGGGCCAAATTGCCCCCGCCGACAAACGCCTTTACGCAATCCGCGATGTGACTGCGACCGTTGAAAGCGTCGATCTGATCACAGCTTCCATTCTGGCCAAGAAGCTGGCGGCGGGGTTAGAAGGCTTGATTTTGGACGTAAAATGCGGGTCAGGCGCATTTATGAAAACCCCGGATGAAGCACGGGCTTTGGCGCATGCATTGACCGACACCAGCAATGGTGCAGGCTGCAAAACAGTAAGCCTGATCACCGATATGAACGCGCCGCTTGCGCCTGCGCTTGGCAATGCGCTTGAGGTCGCGGTCTGCATGGAGGTTCTGTCTGGCAATATCGCCGCCGCGCCCCGCTTGTATGAATTGGCGGTGTCTTTGTGTGAAACCTTGCTTACGATGCGCGGGGTCAAGGATGCAAAGGCGCAGATCGAAGCTGCGATCAGTTCTGGGGCTGCGATGGAGAAATTCAGCCAAATGGTGGCCGCTTTGGGTGGCCCACCTGATATGGCCGATGATTGGCACACGCATTTGCCCAAAGCACGGGTCGAAACACCGGTACCTGCGCCGGTCACAGGCCATGTTTCCGCAATCAATGGCGAAGCCTTGGGGCTCGCGGTGGTGGCCTTGGGCGGTGGCCGCCGTGTTGAGACAGATAAGATCAACCCCGCAGTCGGGCTAACCGATATGGTCGGGCTGGGGCGGGCGGTTTCTAAAGGTGATCCGCTGTGCATGGTCCATGCGGCCAGCGACGCGGATGCAGAAGCCGCAATCGCCGCAGTGTTGGCGGCGGTCACCATTGGTGATGCCGTAAGCCCCGGCCCACTTATCATTGAAAGGATCACATGATGGCACGCGCATTTTTGGTCGTTATTGACAGCGTTGGCATTGGCGGCGCGCCAGATGCGGATCAGTTCTTTAACGGGGATCTGCCCGATACTGGCGCCAATACGGTTGCGCATATTGCCGAAACTGCCGGGTTGCATGTGCCGGTTATGGATGCGTTGGGACTTGGGGCAGCGGTCACGCTGGCCTCGGGCGATGTTGCGCCGGGGCTAGACGCCGCGCCTACGGGTGCTTGGGGTGCCGCGCGCGAGGTGTCCAACGGCAAAGACACCCCATCGGGCCATTGGGAACTGGCGGGTGTGCCTGTGCCATGGGACTGGCATGTGTTCCCTGATCAAAGCCCTGCTTTCCCTGATGAACTGGTCGCGCAGGTTTGTGCGGCGGCGGGCACCGAAGGGATTTTGGGGAATTGCCATGCCTCGGGCACCGAAATCATTGCGCGCGAAGGTGCCGCGCATCTGAAATCCGGCTGGCCGATTTGCTATACATCTGCCGATTCCGTGTTGCAGATTGCCGCGCATGAAGAACACTTTGGGCTTGAACGCTTATTGAAACTTTGCGCTGACATCGCGCCTGTCCTGCACGCGATGAAAGTCGGGCGTGTCATCGCGCGGCCTTTTGTGGGCGAAGAAGGGGCGTTTACCCGCACAGCCAGCCGCAAAGATTACGCGATCGCGCCGCCCGCGCCGACGATTTGCGACTATGCGCACGCCGCGGGGCGCAAGACCTATGCGGTTGGCAAGATCGGCGATATTTTTTCGATGCGCGGGATTGATGATCTGCGCAAAGGACGCGACGATGCACTGATGGGGCATATCGCGGATTTGGTGAACACAGCCGAAGACGGGGCGTTTATCTTTGCCAATCTGGTTGAGTTTGACAGTGAATACGGGCACCGCCGCGATCCCAAAGGTTACGCCAAGCACCTGGAATGGTTCGATGCGCAGCTTGGGCAATTATTGCCGCGTCTGCGCCCTGATGATCTGTTGATCGTGACCGCAGATCATGGCAATGACCCGACTTGGCCGGGTACGGATCACACCCGCGAACAGGTTCCTGTTTTGGTGCATGGGCTTGGCGCCCGCGCGTTGGGCCAATTGAATTTTGTTGATGTTGCAGCAACGATCGCCGCGCATTTGAATGTAGATTATAACGGAGAAGGGGAAAGTTTCTTATGAATTTTAAAGACATTCCCAAAGTTGAGCTGCACACTCACCTTGAAGGCTGCGCGCCGCCGTCCTTTATCGCTGGGCTTGCGCGCGAAAAGAATATCGACATCTCGCGTATCTTTGACGCCGACGGCGGCTATGCGTTTCGGGATTTTGATCATTTCCTGAAGGTTTATGAGGCGGCTTGCGCGCCGCTGCAATCCCCCGAGGATTTTCGCCGTTTGACGCTGGCTGTTCTCGAAGAAACGGCCGCGCATGGCGTGGTCTATATGGAAACATTCGTGTCGCCTGATTTTTGCGGTGGCGGTGATCTGGCCGCGTGGCGCGACTATCTGGCAGCAATGCAGGATGCCGCGGACGAGGCTGAACGCACAATGGGGATCACCCTGCGCGGGATCGTGACAGGCATCCGGCATTTTGGCCCGGATCAATGCAAAGTCGCTGCGGCCTGTGCGGCGGAAACCAAAGGTGATTTTATTACCGGTTACGGCATGGCGGGCGGTGAAATGGTGGGCCGTCCCAGTGATTATGCCTATAGTTTCGACATGGCCCGCGAGGCTGGGTTGCAGCTGACCGCGCATGCAGGTGAATGGGGTGGCCCGTCGATGGTCGCCGAAACCATTCGCGACTTGAAAGTTGAACGGATCGGCCATGGGATCGGCGCAATCGAAGACCCTGCACTGATGGATGAAATCGCCGATAAAGGCATCGTGCTTGAGGTTTGCCCTGGCTCGAACGTAGTTCTAAAAGCCGTGTCGGGATGGGATGCGCACCCAATTGCAAAACTGCGTGAAACAGGCGTGTTGGTGACCGTGTCCACGGATGATCCGCCGTTTTTCCACACCACGATGACTGATGAATACGCGATGCTTGCCCAGACATTTGACTGGGACACAGATGATTTTCGGGCGCTGAATAAAGCCGCCCTTGATGCCGCATTTTGCGACGAACAAACCCGCGCCCGTGTGGCGAAACGACTGGAGCCAAAAGATGACTGATCACGTGACCCATGTGACCCACCCGCTTGTGCAGCACAAACTGACGCTGATGCGCCAAAAAGATACGTCTACCGCAAGCTTTCGCCAGCTTTTGCGCGAGATTTCGCAACTTTTGGCCTATGAGGTGACGCGCGGCCTGCCGATGACAACACGTCAGATTGAAACTCCGTTGCAAACGATGGATGCACCGGTGATTGATGGTAAGAAGTTGGCACTGGTGTCGATTTTGCGTGCGGGTAACGGGCTGCTGGATGGGGTGCTCGAATTGATCCCGTCAGCGCGGGTTGGCTTTGTTGGGTTGTACCGCGACGAAGAAACGTTGGAACCTGTGCAATATTACTTCAAGGTCCCAACCGAGCTTGAAGATCGTTTGGTAATTGCCGTGGACCCAATGCTTGCCACGGGTAATTCATCCGTGGCCGCGATTGATCTGTTGAAAAAGGCAGGCGCGCAAAACATTCGTTTCTTGTGCTTGCTCGCATCCCCCGAAGGCATTGCCCGGATGAAAGAAGCACACCCCGATGTGCCGATTATCACGGCAGCCATTGATGAAAAGCTGAATGAAAAAGGTTATATCGTTCCCGGCTTGGGCGACGCGGGCGACCGGATGTTCGGCACCAAGTAAGTTTAAATGTTGCAGATATTCTGCAAGCTGACCCATGCGCTGTCCGTCATAATGGCGGGCAGCGCCTGTCCTTCTAGCCCATCTGGCCCGATGTCGGGCATATTCCCGGTCGCCTGATCGAGCAGGGTCAAATAGGGGGCGAGCGGAATTTGTGCGTTAACAAAGCCCGTATGGATGGCGTCCACATCCGCAACGGTTGCGGGCGCGTTGACGATGGATTGCGCATTTTGTGCCAAGACCTGCGCAGGGATTTCACCGGTGGTGAGGAGCTTGAAAGTCACACCAAGCCCTGCGCTGTGTAGTAGGGTTTCGAGCGGATCATTTTCATGCATCGACGCCCGGCTGGCCACGATGAACCCAGCGATGGCCGCAGGATCATCAGCCTGCTGCAAAAGCCTGTAGTCGATCACGACTAATTTTCCCGGTATAGCCACCGCACCCTGTTCGAGATACGGTACGACAATAATCCGGGTCTGCGTGTCAGTCCCGAATAGGCGCTTGGCAAGGGTTGCAGCCGCCATATTCGCGCGCGGCTCATTGCAGGGCGCGCCGGTTGTCTCTTGCATGTATCCCAAAAGCGTCGCGCCTATTTCTACGCGTTTTGCGGCAGGTACAACGGCAAGTGTTTGGCGTGACAGCGCGCCCGGTAGCCAAAAAATCGCGAGCGCAGCTGCCGCGGCCACCGTACCCAAGCTCATGAATAAACGTAGCTTTCCGGGTTTGGGGCGCGATTTTTCGAGTGCCTTTTGGATAGCATTGATCGCGTCGATCATCAGCGCGTCGGCGATTTCAACCGTTTCTTCAGCGTCTTCGCCGGGGGTGTAGATCGCGGGTATTTCTCCGGGGTTTTGCCGTTCAAGCGCGGGCAGGGACCAATGGGTCAACGGGCGTCCGGCGCCATCGGCAATAACCAGCGTGGCGTTGCCAAAAGACACAACAACATCGCGGCGCTGCGCTTCCTTATCTGCGCGCCAAAGCCCGTCGCATTCCAGCCGCTCATATTTTTCAAGTGCTGTCATTGCCCCAACCGCCCTTTTCCGTCGAACTTATCGCGGGGACGCGGGATTGTCATGTCAGTAATCGACATGGGGGGTGCATCCCGTCTGAACGGGATGCACCGGTGTTTTAGGCGGCTTTTGCAGTTGCCGCAAAACGTTTGTAGAACTCTTGGTTCTTGTCAGCCATTTCACGCAACAGGGCAGGGGTTGTGAACCGTGCGCCGAATTCTTCGGCCAACTGATCACAGCGTTCGGCCGCATAGGGTGCGCCGATGATATCAAGCCAGCTAAACGGCCCCCCAGACCACGGCGCAAAGCCCCAGCCAAGGATCGCGCCGACATCGCCTTCGCGGATGTCTTCAAGCACGTTTTCTTCAAGCGCGCGAACAGCTTCGAGAACCTGCGCGAACATCAGACGGTGCTGCACGGTTGTCAGATCTGGTTGGTCATCTGCGACCGGGTATTGCGCCGCGAGGCCGTCCCACAAGCCAGTCCGTTTGCCCTTGGCGTCGTATTCGTAGAAACCACTGTTGGACTTACGGCCCAGACGTTTTTGGTCGAACATCCAAAACAGAACCTCATCAACTTCGCCGTCCGGATAATCGTCACCCATCGCAGCGCGCGTGGCCTTGGCAATTTTGACACCCAGATCAACAGAGGTTTCATCAACCAGTTGCAGCGGACCTAAAGGCATGCCGAGCAGCTTTGCAGCGTTTTCGATCAGCGCGGGCTCCACGCCTTCTTTCACCATCCGAATACCTTCGTTGATATAAGGAATGATGCAGCGGTTCGCATAGAAGAACCGTTCGTCATTGACGACAATCGGTGTTTTGCGGATCTGACGCACGAAATCGAGCGCTTTGGCCACGGCCACTTCGCCGGTTTTCTTGCCTTTGATGATCTCGACCAACAGCATTTTATCAACGGGGCTAAAGAAGTGGATACCGATGAACTTCTCTGCGTCGTTGGATGCTTTGGCCAATTCGGTGATCGGCAGGGTCGATGTGTTGGTTGCAAAGATGCAATCTGGTCCAACAACGGCTTGAACTTTTTTGGTCACCTCGGCCTTTACGCTCACATCTTCGAATACGGCTTCGACGATCAGATCACAACCAGCCAGCGCCGCGTAGTCTGTGGTCGCGTTGATCAGGCCAAGCACTGTTTCTTTTTTCTCTGGCGTGGTTTTCTTGCGGGCGATGCCTTTATCAAGATGCGCGGTGGTATAGGCTTTGCCTTTGTCCGCGGCCTCTTGCGTATTGTCGATCAAGACGACTTGGATGCCTGCCAGAGCGGACACAAGCGCGATGCCTGCGCCCATCATACCAGCGCCAATCACGCCGACCTTCTGCACCTTTTGGTCTGCAATAGCAGGGCGGTTGGCCCCTTTTTCAAGCGCTTCTTTGTTGATGAAAAGGCTGCGGATCATTGCAGATGATGATGGGTTCATCAGCACGTTGGTGAACCAGCGTGCCTCGATTTTGAGCGCGGTGTCAAATGGCACCAATGCGCCTTCGTAGACTGCCGACAGCAGGGCCTTGGCTGCGGGGAATGCACCTTGGGTCTTGCCGTTGACCATCGCAGAGGCCCCAACAAAGGTCATGAAACCAGCAGGGTGGTAGGGCGCACCGCCCGGCATTTTATAGCCTTTTTCATCCCAAGGTTTGACGATCTTTGGTTCAGACAGCACCCATGCTTTGGCGGCGGCGAGCAGTTCATCAGCTGGCACCACCTCATCAACGACACCTGCGGCCTTGGCTTTTTTCGGGTCGTTCAATTTACCTTCAAGCAAAAGCGGAGAGGCCCCCATCGCGCCAAGCTTGCGCGACAACCGTGTCGTGCCGCCCATGCCTGGAAAGATACCGACCATGATTTCGGGCAGGCCGATTTTGGCTTTGGGGTTGTCAGCGGCAAAGATGCGGTGACAGGCCAGCGGGATTTCCAAACCAATGCCAAGCGCAGTGCCGGGCAGGGCGGCGGCGATAGGCTTGCCGCCTTTGTTGGTCTTGGGGTCCATGCCCGCGCGTTCAATTTTGCGCAAGATTGCATGGCTTTCCATCAGCCCATCGAACAGGCCCTTGGCGGGGTTGTCGCCCGCGCTTTCTTTCATCTTGGCGATCACGTTGAGGTCCATGCCGCCTGCAAATGTGTCTTTGCCAGATGTGACCACGATGCCTTTGACCGCGTCATCAGCAAGCGCGTCGTCGATTAAGCCATCAAGCACTGGCCATGCCTCAAGCGTCATGACGTTCATGGATTTACCCTGCACGTCCCAAGTGATGATTGCGACGCCGTCTGCGTCCGTTTTCATTGTAAAGTCAGTCATAATCCGGGCCCCTTACACGCGTTCAATGATTGTGGCTGCACCCATGCCGGATGCGATGCAAAGCGTGGCAAGTCCTGTGCCTTTGCCGGTGCGCTCTAGCTCGTCCAGCAATGTGCCGATGATGATCGCGCCCGTGGCCCCCAGGGGGTGACCCATCGCGATTGATCCGCCGTTCACATTGACCTTGCTGTCATCGACGTCAAAGGCCTGCATGAACCGCAACACAACAGATGCGAAGGCTTCGTTCACTTCAAACAGGTCGATGTCGCTGATGGACATGCCGCTGTCTTGCATGATCTTTTCGGTCACGGGCACAGGGCCGGTCAGCATGATTGTTGGGTCGGTGCCGATTTTGGCGGTCGCCCGGATCACCGCGCGCGGTTTGATCCCCATCGCTTCGCCGTATTCTTTGGACCCGATTAATACGCCAGCCGCACCGTCCACGATGCCCGAGGAGTTCCCAGCATGGTGGATGTGATTGATCTTTTCCAGATGTGGGTATTTCATCAGCGCGACTTTATCAAAGCCGGGCATAACCTCGCCCATGGCTTGGAACGCAGGGTTCAAACCGCCAAGCGATTGCATATCGGTGCCGGGGCGCATGTATTCGTCGCGGTCCAAAATAGGCAGGCCGTTGATGTCTGTCACAGGCACAATGGATTTGGCAAAACGGTTGTCTTCCCAAGCAGCCGCCGCGCGTTTTTGGCTTTCCATCGCGAGCTGATCGGCCATTTCACGGGTGAACCCGTATTCGGTGGCGATGATATCGGCGGAAATCCCTTGTGGGACGAAATATGTGTCCATCGCAATGGAAGGATCAACGGCAATAGCCGCACCGTCAGACCCCATGGCCACGCGGCCCATCATTTCGACGCCACCTGCGATATAGGCGGACCCAGCGCCGCCTTTGACTTGGTTCGCGGCCAGATTGACCGCTTCCATGCCAGATGCACAGAAACGGTTGATCGCAAGTCCGGGAATGGATTGATCAAGTTCCGAAGCCAAAACAGCCGTCCGCGCAAGGCAACCGCCTTGTTCAGCCACTTGGGTCACATTGCCCCAAATCACATCCTCAACGGCGTGGCCTTCGAGATTGTTCCGCTCTTTGAGCGCATTCAGAACGCCAGCAGAAAGCCGCGCGGACGTCACCTCGTGCAGGCTGCCGTCCTTGCGGCCTTTGCCGCGCGGGGTGCGCACGGCGTCATAGATATAGGCTTCGGTCATAGTTTCCTCCGGTTTACGCAGGCGCCGCAAAGGCAGGCTGCATCAATTCATAGGGTGGTTTCCAACCGGGTTGGGCAGCGATGGCGTCCAACCAGCGGTCGATATGGGGGTAGTCGTTGCGATCAAAGTTGAACGCTTCGGGGTAAAACAGGTAGCCGGCACAGGATAGATCCGCGATGGTGATATCATCGCCTGCCAGCCACGCATGGTTGGTCAGTTGATCGTCCATTGTCTTAAGCGCGCCAGCGAGGCGGGCTGACAGGAACGCGATCACATCGGCACTGCGTTTTTCTTCGGGCAGAAAATTCATCTGGAACCGTAGAATGCCCGCGATGCTAGATACTTTGTGGTTATCAAAGAACATCCAGCGCAACACTTCGCGGCGCGCATCAGCAGAGCGCCCGCCCATTTTGCCGGTTTTTGAGCTGAGATAATCGAGGATCACCCCCGATTGCGTCAGCGTCAGATCACCGTCTTGCAACACGGGGGCTTCGCCCATGATGTTGAGGTCGCGGTATTCTGGGCTGCGCGATCCGCCGTTGAAGAAATCAATAAAAACGGGGTCCCAGTCGATGTCCATCATCGATAGGGCCATCGCAACTTTGTACGAATGGCCGCTTTCGCCAAAGCAATGCAATTTCATGGTCATTGTGCAGGCCTCCCAACCTATATGCCCGATGTCCATGATGGATCATCGGATGGGGGCGCCGCAAAAACGCGGCGTCCCCTACGACCTTAGAAGTTTGCAGCATCCAGCGCCATGACCGTATCTGCCCCAGTGTTGATCCGGGCGAGGTGCATGGTTGTGGCAGGCAATTGACGCGCCATGTAGTAGCGGCCCGTTGCGATTTTAGTTTCATAGAACGCGGTGTCAGATGCGCCGCCTTCTAGTGCTTCCATCGCGGCCTTGGCCATTTTCGCCCACATCAGACCAAAGCAAACATGCCCGAGCATATGCATAAAGTCGTAAGACCCAGCCAACGCGTGGTTCGGGTTCTTCATGCCGTTTTGCATGAAATACATCCCCGCCGCTTGCAGGTCTTTGCTGGCCGCTTTCAATGGATCAAGGAAGTCGGCTTTCAACACTTCATTGCCTTCATTTTCTTTGATGAATGTCTTAATCATCTCAAAGAAAGCCATGACGTGTTTGCCGCCGTCTTGGGCCAATTTGCGCCCCACGAGGTCAAGCGCCTGCACGCCGTTGGCCCCTTCGTAGATCATCGCGATCCGGGCGTCGCGGGCGTATTGGGACATGCCCCATTCTTCGATATATCCGTGACCGCCGTAAACCTGCTGCGCTGCAATGGCGTATTCAAAACCCTTGTCGGTTTGGAACCCTTTGATCACAGGTGTCAGCAAGGACACGAGCCCATCAGCATCTTTGTCCCCGTTGCGGTGTGCGCGGTCGATCAGGTTTGCCCCCCAAAGCGTAAACGCGCGCGCGCCTTCGACGAATGATTTCTGATCCATCAGGTTGCGGCGAATATCAGGGTGCACCATCAGCGGATCAGCCGGGCCATCGGGGTTTTCCGCACCTGTTACCGCACGCCCTTGCAGGCGGTCATTGGAGTAGGCGACAGCATTTTGATAGGCGCTTTCGGCCTGCGCATAGCCTTGTAGGCCAACGCCGATGCGGGCTTCGTTCATCATCGTGAACATCGCGCGCATGCCTTTATGTTCGGTGCCCAGCAGATAGCCGGTCGCGCCGTCATAGTTCATCACGCAGGTAGAATTGCCGTGGATGCCCATTTTCTCTTCGATGGAGCCGACGCTGACGCCGTTGCGGTCGCCCAGTGACCCGTCATCGTTCACCATCACTTTGGGAACGATAAACAGCGACACACCTTTGATGCCTTCAGGGCCGCCTTCGATTTTGGCAAGGACAAGGTGGATGATGTTATCCGCCAGATCGTGATCACCCGCAGAGATAAAGATCTTTTGGCCGGAAATCTTATAGCTGCCGTCCGCCTGCGGGGCTGCTTTGGTCCGCATCAGGCCCAGATCGGTGCCGCAATGCGGCTCGGTCAGGTTCATCGTGCCGGTCCATTCGCAGGATACCATTTTTGGCAGGAATTTTTGTTTCTGTTCATCGGTGCCGTGCGCATGGATCGCAGAATATGCACCGTGGGTCAGGCCTTGGTACATGTTGAACGCCATGTTGGCGGACACAAATGGTTCCAATGCGGCGCAGTTCATCACGTAAGGCAGGCCTTGGCCGCCATAGTCGGGATCGCAATCCATCGCGGTCCAGCCGCCTTCTTTCATCTGTTCGAACGCAGCCTTAAACCCGGTGGGTGTCCGCACAACGCCATTTTCAAGAACGCAGCCTTCTTTGTCGCCCACGACATTCAGCGGGTGCAAAACAGCCGTGGCGACTTTGCCGGATTCTTCAAGGACAGCACCGGTAAAATCACGATCCAGGTCTTCGTAGCCCGGAATGTCTTGTTCGCTGACTTTCAACAAATCATGCAGGACAAACTGTTGGTCTTTGGTCGGTGCGTTGTAAATTGGCATTGTCGTCTCTCTCCCTAAAGGCGTAATGCGCGGTTGTTTAGGCCGCGTCGTGTTTGTGTTGGCCAAGTTCGGCAAGCTTTGCCGCCCCCCAAGCCATTTGTTCTTTCAATTCTGATATCGCCTCGTCCAATTCGGCGCGTTGTGCTTCCATGTCGGCAAGGTGACGTTCAGCGGTGACATAGGTTTTGGATAGCTGTTCTTCTTGGCCGTCATCCATGTGGTATAGGTCAAGCAATTGGCGGATTTCTTCGAGGCTGAAGCCAAAGCGTTTACCGCGTAGAATCAGTTTTAAACGCGCGCGGTCTCGTTTCGAGAAAAGCCGTTTTTGGCCCTCGCGGGTTGGGAACAAAAGTTCCTTTGATTCGTAGAAACGTAGCGTACGCGGGGTTACATCAAAGGCGTCGCACATTTCGCGGATGTTCATCATTTCTGTCGTCATCATACTCGTTCCTTAGTGACATGGGCTGCCATGCACCTGCGGATATGGGTCTTACCTTACAAGTAAAGGTGACGTTAACGTAAACGAAACGTGGCGTCATTTTAAAGCTGACGAAAGGTAAGCGAAGGTGACGCAGGGGAATGCGCAATAAAATATCTGGCAGAGAATTTTTAAAATGGACCTACGTTAAGAGCTTTTTTACCCAACCGGACCTTGCGAGGCTCTGTGTCAAAGTTAGCAGTGCGGGACAAACGGTGAATGTGTTGCGCAAGCACCAGTGCCCGCTTCGGAGTACAGCAGGCACAGAGAAGACGTTTTTCAGAATGCGATGAGAGTAGGGGGCAGCGCGGATTACAACCTCGTTTCGAGGGAAACGCGCTGCCGTAAGGGGTGGGTTAATTCTCTACAGCGGCCTTAAGTTCTGCATTGAATAGTTGATACCCAGCGAGAAATTGTGTCACAAAATTTGCGGCGTAGGGATTGTCGATGACTTCATCCGATTGGATAAACAAGGTTTTTTCGCCGCAGGGCTGGACCGCATAGACATGATTGTCACGACCCCCGCCGATATCCGCCGGAAAGGGATCGGACCAGCCGAACATCTTGCCTTCATCGAGGATCAGCGAGTGAGGGATTTCATTGGAGATCGGGTTTCCTGCGTCGTCGGTCCCGAAGAGGAACGTGACCACCACGCTACCGCCGTCCTGAATGTCACCGTCTATGCCCTGCAATGTGCCGGTGCTCCAGTCTGACATGGTCTCGAAATCGGTCAGCGTGGCCCAAACATCCGCCGGAGCGGCGTCGATAAGAACGGATGTATGTATCGTGGCGTGAGTTGCACTAAGCTGGGCAATGCTCCCATGCGCCAAGGTGGCATCGCAAGCCATGTTTGGGTCTTGGGCAGAGATTTGGGCCAACAATGGCCCATTGAAAGCCACAGCAAAAAACGTGGCCGCGAGGCACGTGGTTTTCATCATGTTAGAATGTGTCATGTTTACTCCTGAGTTCTGATGGAAAAGAACCTAGAGACTAAGCCGCGCATGTTCCTGCCTGATCCTCTATAAGACATGCACATTTCTACGGAGTTTCGTATTTCTATATGATTTTTTGCTTTGTGTCTTATAGGCTGCCTTAAAGGAGAAAGCTTTGCCGCATGAAGAATTACACCGATTGTCGAGAAAGTTTGAGATTTTTCAAAAGGGTAGATCAGAAAACCAATTAGAGGCTGCGCATGTCTTTCGGCGCGAACACGTCAGTGCTTTTGAGGCGGCTCTCTACAATCCATTCATCTGCCTAATCCTACAAGGGCGTAAAGAGATTCACATCGGGCAGAGGTCCGTTTCTCTGTCCCCGGGCGATGCGTTTCTCGTGAGCCACGACTTGCCCGTCACAGCAAAGATCCTCGAAGCGAGCCAAGAGGTGCCATATCGCGCGTTGGTTTTTTCTTTGGATTTGGCAATCCTGCGCAGCCTTTACGAACAGGTCGGCGACGCGGTTCGGGAAGAAACCTCTGCGAGCGCACTATCGGCAACCCGCGCAGATCCGGCCTATATGCTGCCAATGGCGCGATATCTTGCCCTGATGGACGCAACGTTAGACGCACAGGTGCTAGGCCCGATGATTGCAAAGGAAATTCACTTTCGCCTCCTTATGTCGCCGATCGGCGGAATGCTGAGAAACCTTCTTTCGGTCGACAGCCATGCCAGCCGGATTGCTAGAGCCATTTTACGGATCAAAAGTAAATTTCGCGAACAGCTCATCGTGACCGAACTCGCAGAGATCGCCGGAATGAGCCAATCTTCCTTTCACGAGCATTTTAAGTCCGTAACCGGTACAACACCGTTACAATATCAAAAAGATTTACGATTGATCGCAGCGCGCGAACTGCTCATGGGTGGGGGGCACTCTGTGTCATCCGTAGGGTTTGAAGTCGGTTACGAAAGCCCCACGCATTTCAGTCGCGACTATTCCCGCAAATTTGGGTTTCCCCCAAAGACACATCTTTTTGGCACGGCTTGAAAGCGGTTCATGCCTCGCTGTCACAAAGCCCGCTCAAAACTCAGAAATTTGGTAAGTTTTGGGTATGCTAGGAATAGCCGACATTCGCTGCGATCTGCACGAACGTCTGCTTTGCAGCATTTAGGCAGGTAATGGCGTAACGATCAAATTAATCTGACTGTCGCGACCAGGGTTAGCCGAGTGTCTTGGCCGTTGTGTCGCGCAGCGCGCTGAGTTCGGCCAAAGTTTCGTCAAGCTGTTTGCGTTGTTCGGTCAGTTCAACCATTTGCCGATCTGCAAGTGAAACCCACTCGCGCATTTGCGCTTGTGTGCCTTCGTTTTCGTAAATCATCAGCCATTGCCGGATATCTTCAAGCGAAAAGCCAAACCGTCGTCCACGCAAAATGAGGGTCATCCGCGCAAGCTCTTTCGGGCCGTAGAAGCGGGAACGCCCTTCTTTGTCTGGCGTCAGTAGTTCAATATATTCATAATAACGCAGCGTCCGCGGCGTCACATCGAATTGTGCGCACGTCTCTTTGAATGAAAGGCGTTTGTCCGGCATCGCGATCTCCCTTCTTCTAGCGTAACGGTTGTTTGCCGGTCGGGCAACGGGGTCTGTTACGTAAGCTAACAATCTGCTCTTGCGGATGGGGCGCAGCCCGTCAACAATTGCAGACAGTCACATGCAAGGAATCCCTATGGCGGATGAACAGCCCAAAGATCGCACAGAGATCGCACGCCAATTCATCGAAGCAATTCCCCATGCGAAAGTCTTGGGGATGAAGTTGACGCAGGTTGGCGATGCCCGCGCAGAGATTACCATGCCCTATGACGCGCGGCTGGTTGGCGACCCTGAGACGGGGGTCATCCATGGTGGGGCGGTGTCTGCCCTGATGGATACCTGCAGTGGGGCAGCCGTTATGGTCCATCCAGAGGCCCCTATCGCGACTGCGACGCTCGATCTGCGGATCGATTACATGCGCGCGGCCACCCCGGGCGATCAGATCACCACACGCGCCGAATGCTATCATATTGCGCGCTCCGTCGCTTTTGTGCGTGCCACGGCCTATGACAATGATTTTGAACGCCCCGTCGCCACAGCCACAGGCGCGTTCACAGTAGAAAGGGCCCCGACATGAGACGGCCTGAACCTGTACAGATTGTCAAACAACGCCGCGATGCTGCCTTGCAAAGACTGGTCGCGGGCGTGCCCTATATCCAATTCCTTGGTATCGAAATTGATCGGCGCGGCGATGAGCTTACAGGTGTTTTACCTTATGATGAAAAGCTGATCGGCAACCCGATGTTGCCCGCATTGCATGGCGGGGTCACGGCGGCATTTCTAGAGGTCACCGCGATCATGGAACTGACATGGTCGATGACCTGGGAAGATATGGAAGCGGGCAAAATCACCGAAGATGCCCCGCGTGTCGTGCTGCCTAAAACCATCGATTTCACTGTTGATTACCTGCGTACGGGCTTGCCCCGTGATGCCTATGCACGCGCACGTGTTACCCGATCCGGCCGCCGCTATGCGTCGGTTAACGTCGAAGCCTGGCAGGATAATCGTACCCGTCTGTTTGCCCAAGCAACCGGGCACTTTCTTATGCCGCAACGCGATGTCTGACGCCGCCCGGTTAACCCATCGCCGGGTTTTGACCATTGCGGTGCCGATCGTTCTTTCCAACGCAACCGTGCCGATTCTTGGTGTCGTTGATACGGGCGTTGTCGGCCAAATGGGCGAGGCCGCACCAATTGGGGCGGTAGGGATTGGCGCGATCATCCTTACGGCGATCTATTGGATCTTTGGGTTCTTGCGGATGGGGACATCGGGGCTGACCGCGCAGGCCGTAGGTGCAAAGAACCAACCCGAGGTCGCGGCACTGCTGACCCGGTCGCTCATCATTGGGCTTGGTGCGGGCTTTGTGATTATCGCGCTACAGACCTTGCTGTTCGCTGGGGCGTTCCGCGTGTCCCCGGCCACACCAGAGGTCGAGGGATTCGCCCGGCAATATATGGCGATCCGGGTATGGTCGGCACCTGCGATGATCGCGCTTTATGGTATTACCGGCTGGCTGATCGGGCAGGAACGCACGGGCGCGGTTTTCGCGATCCAATTATTGATGAATGGCGTCAATATTGGGCTCGACCTTTTGTTTGTCCTGCAATTTGATTGGGGCGTGCCAGGGGTGGCTTGGGCCACGTTTATTGCCGAATGGGCAGGGGTTGTTCTGGGGCTCTGGCTGTGTCGCGCGGCGTTTAAAGTTCCTGACTGGCGCGACTGGACGCGTGTGCTGGACCGTGCGCGTCTGGTCAATATGGCCGCCGTGAATTCGGACATCATGATCCGCTCAGTCCTGCTTCAGGCGATATTCGTCAGTTTCCTATTCTTTGGCGCGAGTTTCGGCGAAGTACAGCTGGCCGCGAACCATATTTTGCTGCAATTTCTCGAAGTTACTGCTTACGCGATGGATGGTTTCGCTGTCGCTGCCGAGGCGCTTGTTGGGAATGCGCTGGGTGCGCGGTCACGCAGCGCGTTGCGGCGCAGTGCTTTGCTCACCACGTTGTGGGGTGGGGTGGTCGGCATCGTTTTGGCGATGTGTTTTGCCGTCTTTGGGACCACGGTCATCGCAATCATGGCCAAAAATATTCCGGTACAAGAGGCCGCAGCGACCTATCTGCCCTATATGGTGGCCGCCCCCATCGTGGGCGTCGTTGCTTGGATGATGGATGGGATATTTATTGGGGCCACGCGTACCAAAGATATGCGCAACATGATGATCCTTTCGACGATCGTCTACTTTGCCATTGTCATTCCGTTGATGCAGATGTTCGGCAATCACGGGCTTTGGATCGGGTTTTTGATTAGCTTTATTGTGCGGGGCGCGACGCTGGCTGCGAAGTACCCCGCGCTGGAAGCCGCGTCAGAGCCAATCAGCCCGACCTGATCCCACGGCGTCAGCCACATTCGCAAACCCGTCACGCACAAGCAAATCATCTAAGCCGCGCGTGATTTCATCCACCAGCGAAACGCCACCATAGACCAAAGCGGTATAGAGCTGCACTGCGGACGCACCCGCACGGATTTTCTGATAGGCTTGTTCGGCACTGCCTACACCACCAACACCGATAATCGGCAGATCGGTCATGCCGGACAGAAGGGCGAGCGTGCGCGTCGACTTTTCAAACAAGGGCTGCCCCGAAAGCCCGCCCTTTTCAGCGGCATGCGGCCCGTGCAGGCCGATACGATCAAGCGTGGTGTTCGTCGCAATGATTGCAGAAATGCCCGATGCATTGGCGACCTCAGCGACTTCGGCCAATTCATCGCCGGTCAGATCAGGTGCGATTTTCAGAAATACGGGGATTTGCGTTGTCAGCGCTGCGCGGGCCTCCATCACGCCGGAAAGGAGCGCGGCAAGAGCAGCTTTGCCTTGTAGGTCGCGCAGTTTTTCGGTGTTGGGTGATGACACGTTTACAGTTGCGAAATCCACATGCGGGCCGCAATGGGTGAGTACTGTTGCGAAATCCGCTGCACGGTCGGAACTGTCTTTGTTTGCGCCAAGGTTCAGGCCCAAAATGTGTCCCGTTGGGCGTTTTGCCAACCGTGCGCCGATGGCATCCATACCTTCGTTATTGAACCCAAAACGGTTAATCGCAGCGCGGTCTTCCGTCAGGCGAAAGAGACGCGGTGTTGGGTTGCCAGGTTGCGGGCGGGGCGTTGCTGCGCCGACCTCAAGAAACCCAAAACCAGTGCGCCCGAGCGCGGCAAGCGCGGTCGCGTTTTTGTCAAAACCCGCGGCCAGCCCAACAGGGTTCGGCAGGTCAAGGCCGGCAACAGATGTCCGTAAACGGTCCGTTGTATAGGGGCCGCCACGTGGGCCAAACCCAGTATTGAGCGCCCTGAGCGCAAGCCCATGCGCCGTTTCAGAATCGAGTTTTGCGAATGCCTTAAGGCCGATTGTTTCTAGCAGTTTCATGTCAAATCCGGGAATTGATGCACGCCGTCAACTAGCGGCAACGGCGCATCCCAAAGAATGTCATCCATACGCAAGTTACGGTAAAGATGAGGAAATAACACGCCTGCGCGCGCGGGTTCCCATTTAAGAAGGTCAAGCGCATCAGCTTCAACAGCAAGCAGCACGAGCCCCTCAACGCCTGCGAAATATTTCGTCGCCGTCTCGGCAACTGTTTCAGCTGTCGAAAAATGTACATAGCCATCGGTCACATCAATCGGCGCGCCTTGGGTTTCGCCATTGGCTTGCAGATCGGCCCATTCCTGAGCCCGGAATATTTTGTAAATTTGCATAGGGTTGTCATGCAGGTTGCACACAAATTGGTCAAGCATCTGTTCGAGACGCCGATATCCGCGAGGTTAACGTTGCGGTAAGGAGGCATTCTCGCAAAGATATTTGACTCTGTACATTGCCAGCGGCAAGCTGCGTCCATTCCAACCTGGGGACTGAAACAATGATTTCACGTATTATGACAACAACCTGTGCGTTTGCACTGACGGCGGGGGCGGCTGCAGCCGACTATTCGCTGCACATCATCCACACCAACGATTTGCACAGCCGGATCGAACCGATCAGCAAATATGATTCGACCTGTGGTGCAGAAGACAACGCAGCTGGCGAATGCTTTGGCGGCGTGGCGCGTGTGGTCACAAAAATCAACGAGTTGCGCGAAGAGCTTGCCGGTGAAAACCTACTGGTTCTGGACGCAGGCGACCAATATCAAGGTAGCTTGATGTACACCACATATAAGGGTGACGTCGAAGCCGAGTTCATGAGCCTGATCGGTTATGACGCGATGGCCGTTGGGAACCACGAATTTGATGATGGCGATGAAGGCCTGCGCAAACTGACCGATGCGGTCGAATTTCCTGTGATTTCAGGCAATATCGATGTTTCTCAGTCGAATGTGCTGGCAGGGCAGGTTGATAACCACGCTGTTTTTGAAGTTGGCGGCCAGAAGATCGGCATCATTTCCGCGCTTGCGGTTGATACTGCTGAAACGTCCAGCCCGTCTGACGCGGTGATCTTTACTGACGAAGTCGAAAGCCTGAGCGCGGATGTCGCGGCACTTGAGGCCGAAGGCGTCGATATGATTATCGCGCTGACCCATGTTGGCATTAACCGTGATATGGAGATCGCGGCACAAGTTGCAGGGATTGATGCTGTGATCGGTGGTCACTCGCATACCAAATTCTCGAATACCGAAGAAGGTGCAATGGCCTATCCAACCATGGTTGGTGACGTGCCTGTGGTGCAGGCTTATGCCTATTCGAAATACGTCGGCCATCTGGTGCTGACGTTTGACGATGAAGGTAACGTGATCTCTGCGACGGGTGACACGATCCTGTTGGATGCGTCAGTTGCAGAAGACGAAGCCAGCGTTGCACGTGTCGCTGAACTGGCTGGGCCAATCGAAGAGATGAAGACCCGATTGGTCGCGGAAACATCAGAAGCCATCGATGGTGACCGCACGGTGTGCCGCGCGATGGAATGTTCAATGGGGACGCTTGTTGCGGATGCGATGCTTGACCGTGTTGCGGATCAAGGGATTTCAATCGCGATCCAAAACGGGGGTGGCTTGCGGTCATCCATCGATGCGGGCGAAATCACCATGGGCGAAGTCTTGGGTGTGTTGCCATTCCAAAACACGCTGTCGACCTTCTTTGTCACTGGCGAAACCGTAGTTGCAGCACTTGAAAACGGCGTAAGCCAAATGGAAGAAGGCGCTGGCCGTTTCCCACAGGTTGCTGGGATGACATTTACAGTAGATCCCGCCGCCGAAGCAGGCAGCCGGATCTCTGACGTAATGGTCGGTGGCGAAGCCATTGACCTAGCCGCGACATACGGGCTGGTTTCCAACAACTACGTCCGCAACGGCGGTGATGGCTATGCGATGTTCAAAGACGCATCCGACGCCTATGACTACGGCCCCGACCTTGCAGATGTCACTGCTGAATTCTTGGCTGCTAACGCACCATATGTGCCCTACACAGACGGCCGCATTACCGTAAAGTAAAGCGAACGATTTGAAATTAAGCGCGCCGCTAGGTTTCTGGCGGCGCGTTTTTTTTGTACCATCATTATTTATTATAATTTGAAGTGACATATGCCGCCGCCGACTTTGAAACACTGACGATCCCATAGCCTCTGTGACGTTTGCGCCTTTCACAATTGCGCTGGACGCCGTAAGCAAACCAATCTTCGCAATTCTGGGGCAAACCATGGCGCAAAAAGCTACGATCTATAAAGTTGAACTTTCCGTCGCCGATATGGATCGTCACTACTACGAGACCCACAATTTGACGGTCGCCAAACACCCCTCTGAGACGGATGAGCGATTGATGCTGCGGCTGCTAGCCTTTGCGTTGAATGGGCATGAACAGTTGGAAATGACCAAGGGCATTTCAACAGATGATGAGCCTGACATTTGGCAAAAAAGCCTGAGCGGAGAGTTGGAACTGTGGGTGGCGCTGGGCCTGCCGAGCGAGAAGATCATTCGGCAGTCTTGCGGCAAGGCAAACGATGTGATCGTCTATTGCTATGGCGGCAAGACAGCAGAAATTTGGTGGGAGAAACTGCAAAACAAGACCACCCGTTTTGACAACCTGCGGGTCATTAACCTGATCGAAGCAGACATCAGCGCCTTGGGGAGCCTCGCCAGCCGTTCAATGAAGATGCAGGTCAATATCCAAGACGGTGACGTGATGGTCAGCATTAACGACAACATCATCTACGTTACGCCCGAGGAATGGAAAGGCGCGAGTTAGGTGTGGATCAGGGGTGACCCATTCCCACGCGGTACTGAGCAAGGATAGAGCGATCCCTTCTAGGAAGCTTGGTCGTTGATCTGAGCGCTAAAGATCTTGTTGTTGTAGTTGGCGGCCTCAAACCCATTTTACGCACGCAAGCTATCGCACTGATCTGTCAAGCATTGCCGCACAGCGCACAGGCGCCTCGGCGTCCCACTAAAAAGTTAAATTAACCATTGCGCAGCAACTTTGGGTTGTTAATTATTCATCAGACTTTTCAGGATAAACTGATGATTGACGAACGGGGCCAGTACGCAGTGAAAAAATTCTATAACCCACTGAACAAAAATGAAAAAGTCGCAGGAAAAATCCGTGGCCCAGTTGATAATTGGAATGTCAAAGGGCGTTTGCATGTCGGCTACCACAGTTCAATCAACGGTCGTCTTAAGGTGCGGGGACAGGTTTATATCGGGCGGTATTGTGCGATTGGAGATGAGTGTCGCCTTTTTTCGACAAGCCACCACCCACAGGTAATTAACCTTCAAATATGGCTGCAAACCGAAGTGGGCGCGAGCGTTGCCGGCGATACAAAAGGACCCATAACAATTGGCAACAACGTGTGGATTGGCGATAACGTGTCGGTCATGTCTGGCGTCACAGTCGGAGACGGCGCAATTCTTGCCGCCGGATCCGTCGTTACAAAAGATGTCGCACCCTATTCTATTGTTGCGGGATCTGCAGCGCGGCATATGCGCTACCGCTTTTGCGAAAACGTGCGCAAGCAACTCACGGCCATCGAATGGTGGAATTGGGATGAAGACCGGCTGAAAAGAAACACTCAGTTTTTTGATTTGGTGCTGGACCCAGAAACTGACGTCGATCTGTCAAAAACGATCGTCGATTGACGCAAGCGCAATTGCCCAACATGCTTAAACACCTATCTTGACCTCCAATCAAAGGTGAATTCAAACCAGCCATTTGTCGAGATCGCAGCATGTCGTGATCATTAAGGACCGCAACATAAAAAGCTGATTTTTCTTAGCCCTTAATAGTATATCTCAATTTCAGGTTTGAAGCCGACGACGAAGTTGTTCGCACCCGCAGCGAAGGTCCGCTTCCCGCCCTACCTACTAAGAATCTTCCCGCCCAATATTGCGGTTCTCGCGCGTAACTAACCAATACTTGAAACGTACATGTTGACCTCCAATCTTGGGTGATTTAATGGTCCTCTTGGTCGCGGGCGTTGTGTAATGGTAAGACCTCAGATTTCCAATCTGATGATAGGGGTTCGATTCCCCTCGCCCGCTCCACATTCTTTTCAAACTTGTATGATGCTTATGTGTATCGCCGCCTTGTGAAACGGCTGGTGCGGTTTTATGTCTGCGACAAGCAATAGATTGAGACAGTAATGGCAAGACCCCCCAAAATTGGTTTAGACCGCGACCCCGGTAAGAAGGTGAGCGCGCTCAAGGCGCTATGGCCGTTTCTAAAGCCTTACCGGTTAAATGTGATCAGCGCGGGGCTGGCGCTTATTTTCACCGCGTCGATTTCGCTGTTTCTGCCAATCGCTGCGCGCTTGATTGTCGATAACTTTGGCGCTGATGACGGCGCGATGTTGGCCGGGCATTTCAGGACGATGATGACATTCGCCGGGCTTTTGGCGGTCGGGACGGCGCTACGTTATTTTTTGGTCACAAGGCTTGGTGAGCGGATCGTTGCGGATATTCGCAAAGCGGTTTTTGCCCGCATGATCGGGATGAGCCCTGCATTTTACGAACGTGTTATGACTGGTGAGGTGCTGAGCCGGATTACCACCGATACCACGCTGATCCTGTCGGTGGTGGGTAGCTCTGCATCCATCGCGCTGCGTAACGTTTTGATTTTCCTGGGCGGTGTGGTGCTGATGATGCTGACATCGGTCAAGATGAGCGTCATGGTGCTGTGGCCGATCCCGGTTGTTTTGATTCCAATGGTGATTTTGGGGCGGCGCGTGCGCAGCCAATCCAAAGAAAACCAAGATTTGATCGCGGAATCGAGCGGGGGCGCGTCTGAACAATTGCTTGCAGCGCAAACTGTGCAGGCCTTTACCCACGAAGACCTAAGCCGCGCCAAGTTCGATGATGTGACAGAGCTGAGCTATCGTTCGGCCCGGCGCCGGATTTTTACCCGGTCTATGCTGACAGCGCTTGTGATCTTTATGGTCTTTTCTGCAATTGTCATGTTCTTACGCATGGGGTCGCAAGATGTACGGGCTGGCGAAACCACCGAAGGCGGTCTGGTGCAATTCATGATCTACACGATCATGGTCGGCGGCGCGGTTGCAGCGCTATCCGAAGTCTGGGGGGAATTGCAGCGCGCTGCAGGGGCAACAGAACGCTTAGTCGAGTTGCTAACCATTGAGGATACCGTGCAGGACCCTGCGGAACCTGACGCCGTGGTGACACCCGTCAAAGGCGGATTGGTGTTCGATGATGTACACTTTAGTTATCCTTCGCGCGCCGATATTCCTGCGCTTCATGGGGTTGATCTTGATATCAAACCTGGCGAAACGGTCGCACTTGTCGGCCCGTCTGGTGCGGGCAAAAGTACGATGATCCATATGGTGCAGCGGTTCTATGACCCGCAGGTCGGGGCGGTGCGTATCGATGGGCAGGATTTGCGCGATATGGAACGCACCGCGTTCCGCCAACATATCGCCTTGGTCCCACAAGACCCGATGATCTTTGCGGATACCGCGCGCGAAAACATCCGCTTCGGTCGTCCGAACGCCACGGACGGCGAAGTTGTTGAAGCAGCTAAAGCCGCCGCTGCGCATGATTTTCTGAGCGCCCTGCCAGATGGCTATGACAGCTATGTTGGCGAACGGGGCGTGATGCTGTCGGGCGGGCAAAAGCAGCGGATCGCGATTGCTCGTGCGATTTTGCGTGACGCACCGATCTTGCTGCTGGACGAGGCGACAAGTGCGCTTGATGCCGAAAGCGAACATGCGGTGCAAGTTGCGGTCGACGAATTGGCGAAGACGCGCACGACACTCATCGTTGCGCACCGTCTGGCGACGGTGAAGAAAGCCGACCGCATCATCGTGTTCGAAGAAGGCAAGATCGTCGCCCAAGGCACACACGATAGCCTTGTCGCGCAAGGTGGGCTGTACGCGCGTTTGGCAAAATTGCAGTTCACAGAAGGCGGCACAGCCGAATAATACGGAAATATCGTAGCGTCAGACTTGCGCTATGCTACGGATTTGCCCACGTTATTCTTCAGACGTCGCGCGCTTAGATGCTAGGTCGCGCATACTTTTAGGGGAGGAGAACCGACATGGCTTATGCAAATGTCGCTGATCGCAATGCGATCGAACAAGAAATGCCATGGGAAGATCGCGATCTGCCTAAGACCACGTTTGCGCTGCTCAATCAGACTGCTGACAAATTTGGGGAACGCAACGCGGTGAGCTATAGCCTGCTGTCGGACCCGGATTCAAAATGCGAAACATTGTCGTGGAACGAATTGCGCGCGCAAACCGCGCAGGCCGCGAACTTGTTTCGGTCGCTGGGTGTGGGCGAAACGGATGTTGTTGCATTCTTGCTGCCCAATGCCACTGAAGCCATCTTGACGATCTTGGGCGGACAGGTTGCAGGCATCGTGAACCCGATTAACCCGCTGCTTGATGCAGAGCAAATTTCCGCAATTTTGCGTGAAACCAACGCCAAGGTGCTGGTCACGCTCAAAGCTTTCCCCAAAACTGATGTGGCCCAAAAGGCGGCAGAAGCCGTGCGCTTTGCGCCTAATGTCAAAACCGTTCTGGAAGTGGATTTGCTCCGCTATCTGACCGGGATTAAGAAATTTATCGTGCCGCTTATTCGGCCGAAAAACCCAACAAACCACGACGCGCGCGTGCTAAGCTTTCACACTGAGATGGCGAAACAGCCCAAAACGCTCGCCTTTGCGGATAGCGAAGGGGACCGGGTTGCGGCCTATTTCCACACTGGCGGCACGACCGGCATGCCAAAGGTCGTGCAGCACCGCTATTCCGGGATCATCTATAACGCTTGGCTGGGCGCGCGATTGCTGTTCACGGAACAAGATGTGCAAATCTGTCCACTGCCGCTTTTCCACGTTTTCGCGACGACCGTGTCGCTTGGCGCGTCGCTTGGATCGGGGGCCGAAGTTGTGTTCCCGACGCCGCAGGGCTACCGCGGCGAGGGCGTTTTCGATAATTTCTGGAAGCTGGTCGAAAAGCACAAAGTCACCTTTATGATCACCGTTCCTACGGCGATGTCGGCATTGATGCAGCGCCCAGTCGATGCCGATATTTCGACGTTGCGCTTGGCGTTTTGCGGGTCAGCCCCCTTGCCGCTTGAGCTATACAAACGGTTTGAAGCAGCCGCTGGGATCACAATTTGTGAAGGTTACGGATTGACCGAGGCGACATGCCTTGTCGCGATCAACCCGCCAGCGGGCGAAAAACGGGTGGGTTCAACCGGTCTACCGTTCCCGCACACGGATATCAAAATCATCTCGGTTGCGACGGGCCAAGAGGTTGAACCCGACGAAATTGGCGAAATTTGCGTATCCAGCCCGGGCGTTTCGATGGGCGAAACCTACACCGAGGCTGATAAAAACGAGAACCTGTACTATCCCGGTGATAAATCTGAAACGCAGTATTTGCGCACGGGTGACTTAGGGCGGATCGACCCAGATGGCTATATGTGGATTACGGGCCGGGCGAAGGATCTGATCATTCGCGGCGGTCACAACATCGACCCCGCTGAGATCGAAGAGGCGCTTGCCGGGCACCCAGCGGTGGCCTTTGCTGGCGCGATTGGTCAACCGGACGCACATGCAGGCGAAATCCCCTGTGCCTATGTTGAATTGGTTGATGGGGCTGAGATTGCCTCGGACGAGCTGATCGCCTTTTCCAAAGAGCATATCCACGAACGTGCGGCATTCCCCAAGCATCTTGAGATTTTGGATGAACTGCCAAAAACAGCGGTCGGAAAAATCTTTAAGCCAGACCTGCGTAAACTTGCGATCACGCGGATTTATAACGAAGCCCTGGCCGAGACAGGTGCCACTGTTGAAATCGTGACCGAACACAAAAAACGTGGGCTGATTGCACGTATTGCAAAACCTGCCGATGTGGAGGAAAAAGTCATCGGAGACGCGCTGGCCGCCTTCACGATCGCATGGGAGATCGCCGAGTAACGCCAACGCGCCGCAATAAAAGGACGTGGATCGATGGCTAAACTCGCATTTTTAGGACTTGGCGTGATGGGGTTTCCCATGGCGGGGCATCTGCAAGCAGCAGGGCACGCCGTCACGGTATATAACCGAACGGCGGCCAAGGCCGAAAAATGGGTGACCGCGCATGGTGGCCAAATGGCCGCAACACCGCGCGCTGCAGCCGATGGCGCAGACATTGTGATGTCATGTGTTGGCAATGACGATGATCTGCGGTCTGTTTGTCTTGGTGCGGATGGTGCGTTCGCGGGCATGGCAGCGGGGACAACTTTTGTCGATCATACCACTGTTTCGGCTGCGGTAACGCGCGAATTGCACGACGCGGCCGCCGCGTTAGGCATCGCATTCGTCGACGCGCCAGTTTCGGGCGGGCAAGCGGGGGCTGAAAATGGCGTTCTCTCGTTGATGTGCGGTGGCGCGCAAGACAGCTTTGACAGCGTGGAACCCGTGCTTGCCGCCTATGCCGGTATTTGCCGCCGGATCGGTGCCAGCGGGGCCGGTCAGATGACGAAGATGTGCAATCAAATTGCGATTGCCGGCCTTGTTCAAGGCCTGTCAGAAGCCCTGCATTTTGCACAAAAAGCAGGGCTCGATGGGCGCGCGGTCGTCGAAGTTATCAGCCAAGGCGCAGCTGGAAGCTGGCAGATGGCCAACCGCTATGAAACCATGCTGGACGATCAATTCGACCACGGGTTCGCGGTTGATTGGATGCGCAAGGATCTCGGGATCTGCTTGGACACGGCAGATGAAAATGGTGCGAGCTTACCTGTCACCGCCTTGGTCGATCAGTTCTATAAGGACGTGCAGAAACTTGGCGGCGGACGTTGGGACACATCATCTTTGCTCAAGCGTTTGCAGGCATTCGGATCTCAATCCTAAAATAGCGTAATGTCTGGCGCTTCGCGTGAGGGTGTCCGAACCGGTTCAAGCGCAGGCGCTGGTCCAGCGATTTGCAATTGGCGCGCGGCACCCGTTGTCGGGGTAAACTGTACGCGACGGGCCTGATCGCCGCCAAGGCTTTGGGACACGCATGGGATGCCTTCGCGCGTCAAAAAATCCAGCGCAAAATCGGCGTTATTGCGTCCGATATCCCCTGCATGGGTTGTCATTTTAGCGCCACCAAATATCTTTGCTTGTAGTGATCCACGGTCGCCGCCCGCGCGCAAAACGCGGTTAATGAGTAGCTCCATTGCATTGACGCCATAGCGCAGGTCTTTCGACCCGGTGTCAGAACTGCTGGCCAACAGAAAATGGTTCATGCCGCCAACGCTGGCCGTTTGGTCATACAGGCACACCGCGACACAGGATCCCAAGACGGTGGACAACACGACGTTTGGATCCGCAGAGACAGCAAAATCGCCTTGGATCACTGTGATAGTTTGATGCGATTGATCAGGGGCGCGGGTCACATTCATTTTAGGTCCTTTGTATTGCCGCACGTAGCAGAGCGGGCCCAATTTCGGTGATCGGCAGAGCGCGCGCGACTCCGCCCAAAGCATGTGCGACCCGCGGCATTCCATAAACAATGGATGTGCTTTCGTCTTGGCCGACCGTTTGTGCACCCGCTTGGCGCAAAGAAAGAAGCCCCTGTGCGCCGTCTTTGCCCATACCTGTCAGAATGGCCGCAGTTGCATTTGCCGCATGTGGAACCGCAGATTCAAACAAGGCGTCAACGGAAGGGCGGTGGCTCGTTCGCGGTGGGTTTTTGTTTAGTGCAATGCGCAAGGGAAGATTTTCGGCAAGACAAAGATGTTGTTCGGTGCTTGGCGACAGATAGACCAGTCCGCGTTCCAGCATTGCGCCATCTTGCGCGGCGACAACTTTGGCCCGTGTCGCACCGTCCAGAAGCCTAATCAGACTTTGCGCAAACTGGTTGCCAGTGTGCTGCACGATCAACGTCGGCGGGCAATCCGAGCCAAAATGACGTAAGATTTGTATCAACGCATCGACGCCTCCGGTTGACGAACCCAACAGAATAAAGTTTTGTGTCGTTTCATTTTTGGCCGCAGGACGCCTGCCGAACGGCGCATTTATTGATACCATTGCTTGCTCCAGCCGTGGGGCCATTCGGATGCTGCGTGGCGCCGCCGGTGGCATAAAACGGGGGCGGTCTGGACATTGGTTTGCATGTGGCCTTGGCCCTTTGCCGAAATGTTAAAACATTGAGATGCCATCGGTATTTGGATGTTCACCGATTTGCGCATATCGCGCGCGCCGACCCGCGATGTGTTCGCGAATGCGTTGCAACCGGATTGGCGCGATTACATCGAAATAATCCACCTCACCAGAGACATGTTCGTGCGCCTCCATACGATCAAACATCAATGCAAGCTCCTCAATAGATTGCATCAAGAAATCGATGGTCTGCATCGCTGGCCTGTTTTGTACGATGCTGGTCCCGGCCATCATATCGTCAAGTAGCGCCTCTTCGAGTTGGGTCAATGTTTGTCCCAACTCACGCATCGCAGCGCTTGTGTTTTTGAGAACAGCCTTAAGATCGTGGCGGTCCATTTGTTGAACCTGCTCTGTCATAGGCGGCCAACGACGCTTTCGATACATTGTTTCATGCTCGCCGTTGTGAACGGTTTTTTGATAATATTATTGACCCCAAGTGCCTTTCCCTTGGTCACTAAATCCGCGGTTGGGTTTCCGGTAACAAGTATGAAACCGACGCGTGCTGTGGAGCGGTTTTGGCGCAATGCTTTGAGCAATTCCAACCCATCCATGCCGGGCATGTTGTAGTCGGACAGGACCAGATGCACTGGATCCGCGATCAGTTTGGCCAGTGCGGCGCGGCCGTCGTTTTCTGCTTGGTTTTTCCAAATGCCCATCTCTTCAATGGCTTGGACCAACAGCCCACGACTGACCCCCATATCATCAACGATCATAACGCGTAGCGAGTCTTTGAGGCTCATGTCTTATTCTTTCTTTTCGTCCAAGAGCGGGGCGTGCCCGGTGGATTTTTGGTAGGTTGTGATGTCGACGTTGCGAAACTTTTTGGCTGTTGGGCCACCGAGACGTTCAGAGTGCCCGATCATCATGTGCCCGTCTGGTGCCAGCAAATCATGAAAACGCGCCCAAAGCCGATGCTGGGTAGCAGGATCAAAGTAAATCGCGACATTGCGACAGAAAATAACATCGAACTCTTTTCGCATTGGCCAGGCTCCGATCAAGTTCAGTTCGGCAAATGAAATGAGGCTTTTAAGTTTTCGGTGCATCGTGATTGACCCGTCTGATGCCGTATTTGCGGCAATCATTGTATCGCGAAACGCTGCTGGAATAGCGGTTCGTTGCGTATCTGGGTAGATACCCTGTTTCGCCTGTGCGACGATCTTGGGGTCAATATCTGTGGCAAGAATTTTGATATCTAGGCTTGCAAATTCAGGGCACACTGCATTGACGATTGCCGCCATACAATATGCTTCTTGACCAGATGAGCAGGCCGATGACCAAAGGCGCACGCTCTGTCCGGCCTTTGCCTTGGTAACAAGTTTTGGCATCACCGTATTCTGCAGGTAGCTGAAATGGTGTTCCTCGCGAAAAAAATGGGTCACATTTGTCGTGAGTGCTGACAAAAAATGTGAGTGTTCATTTTGTTCTTGCGGCTGGCTGAGTAGTGCATAGTAGTCGGCAAATGTGCTCATCTTAAGCTGGCGAAGCCGTTTGGCGAGACGTGAATACACCAAAGCCTTTTTCGAAGATTGTAGGTTTAGGCCATATTTTTCCTGAGCCAAGCTAGCGATTTGGCCGAAATCCGCATCAGAAAACGCGAACTCTGCCGGCTGCAAGCTCGCCATCGTTTGGTGAGCGGTTGATGTCATGCTGCCACCGGATCGAGGCTCGGCATCAGTGCACCGAGGTTAATGATTTTGGTCATGTCGTCATCGACGGGAATGATACCCTGAATTGCACGTGTTGCGGGGTCTTCGGGACCGCGGGGCGTTTCGCGCACCATATCCGCACTCACCCCAAGAATTTCAGACACAGATTCCACCAAAAGCCCGACGATGCGATCTTCTATTGCGGTAATGATGATAACATGGCGCTCTGTCGGTTGAATTTTCTCAAAGCCGAGCTTGACCGCGAGATCGATAATTGGGATGACCGCGCCGCGCAGATTGATCACCCCTAAGACGTGGAAGGGTGAGTGCGGCAGGATCGTCACAGGGGTCCAGCGTCGAATCTCGCGAATTTGCGTAATCTCAACGCAAAAATTCTGACCGCCAGCAACAAGCGTAACGAATTCAAGTTGCTTGGCTTGTGGGGCTTCAACTTGCTGCGACATGGAGTGCCTCCTCTTCAAAATTACGTGGCGCTGCATTGAGCGCAATTGCGTCGGGGTCAATGATCAGGGCAATTTTACCATCACCCAAGATTGTCGCGCCGGAAATGCCCGAAATCGCCCCATAATTTCCCTGCATGCTTTTGACGACGACTTGTCGTTGGTCAAAGATGTCGTCGACCGCAAGCGCACATTGCGGGACGGTCTCAGTCTGAATCAAGAGGAGGACACGGTCCGTCATTGTGCGCTTATCAGGCGGATGCCCCAGCCGATCTGCCAAATCCACGATGGGCACATATTCCCCGCGGATACGCAACAACTCTCCGTGCAACCCGATCCGTGAAATGTCCGACGTATTGGGCCGAATTGATTCGAGGATGCTGGAAATCGGCACAACCATGGTTTGCCCGCCGACGTTGATGATCATGCCATCCATGACGGCCAATGTTAGTGGTAGGGTGATTGAGAACGTCGTGCCCTTGCCCGGTACGCTGCTGATTGCGACCCGGCCACCCAACGTCGTAATTGCTGTTTTGACGACGTCCATCCCGACGCCGCGGCCCGATAAATTGGTGATCTCAGTTGCCGTCGAAAACCCGGGCGCAAAAAGCAGTTGATCAATTTCTTGTTCGCTAAGCGTCGCGTCGGCCGGAATGAGCCCTTTTTCAACAGCGATCGCGCGAATGCGGGTCCTGTTGAGCCCAGCCCCGTCATCGGCAATCTCGATGACGATGCTGCCAGAACGTTGGCTTGCGGTGAGCGTGAGAACCCCTTGGGCAGGCTTACCGGCGGCTTTGCGTTGTTCGGGCGCTTCAATTCCATGGTCAATTGCATTGCGGATCATATGTGTGAGCGGGTCAGCAAGCCGTTCAACAACGGTTTTGTCGACTTCAGTGTTTTCGCCATGTGTCACAATGGCCACGTCTTTACCGGTGCCATCAGCGGCCTCGCGCGCGATCCGTAACATGCGTTGGAAAAGAGGTTTTACGGGCTGTGCGCGGATGGCCATGACGCCTTCTTGAATTTCACGCGCGAGCAATTTGTAATCATCCAAATCAGCAAAAAGATCAGAGGAATTCGGGATCGCAGCTTTTTCAAGTCGTTGAGAGATGACTGATTGATTGATGATAAGCTCGCCCACTGCGTTGATCAGCCTGTCGACCCTTTCGGGGTCAACGCGCAGGCTGATTGCGTTGCGTTTGGCTGGTTTGGCATCCGCTTTCGGTCCAGTGCTAGGTGCTTCTACGGGCGGCGTGTCAGCTGGGGGATGCTCATCCTTTGGGGCGACCTCAATCGGCGTGGTTTGCACGATATCTGGGAGATCTTCGAGTTCGATGGCCGGGGCCGCGCCGGGGGTAAGTGGCGTATCTCGCGGCGAAATCTTAAGATCGCACAGATCGTCGACAAATTGAAAAATCTCAAGAATGCCAAGGTCGGTTGCGAGGTCTTCGATCTCAATGGTCCATGTCAAATAGCCACTTTCCCAATCGAAATCGCCAAAGTCGTCGGGTAAGGCAGTATCATCGACGCTTGTTGTCGCGGACCCAAGTTCGTTGAGGGCTTTGATCAAAAGTTCGGGGTCATGGCCACAGGCGTAAAACTCGTGACTGGGCCTAAATGAAACCCGATAGCCACTTTGCTCTTCGGCATTGTCGAAATCGAGCGTCATCGCCTCAAATACAAACTCTTCTTCGGGTTGATCGTCTTCGTCTCCCAAAAATGCTTGTAGTTCATTGAGCACCGGATCGACCTGATCGCGGTTCGCGGGAATATTGTCGCGCGCGGCTTCGACCAAATCGGCCAGCACATCCCCGGCGCGTTGTAGGACCCGTAACAGGTTTTCGTCCGTTGTTAGGCGATTGGAACGTAGTTCATCCAGAACGGTTTCGAATTTATGTGCAAACCCCACCAATTCATCAAGCGCAAACGCCCCGGCCGCGCCTTTGATCGAATGCACTGCACGGAATACGGCGTTGACCGTTTCATCGTCCTCCGCGCCGTCGCGCATTTCGGTCAGACCTTCTGTCAACGCGACGATAAGGTCCTCGCATTCTTCGAAAAATGTGTCCAGAATTGAAGGGTCAGTAGCCATCTTATGCTCCAGTCAGGCGGCGAATGACGGATACCAATGCGTCGTCATCAAACGGTTTGACGATCCAGCCTGTTGCGCCAGCAGCGCGCGCGCGTTCCTTAAGTGCGGCCCCGCTTTCAGTGGTAAGCACGAGCACGGGGACTGCCCGGTTTTTTTCACCGCCGCGGATATCGTCGATCACGCCAAACCCGTCTTTGTTGGGCATATTCACATCAGTGATGACAAGGTCCGCATCAGAATCGCGGAATTTTTGCACACCATCGACGCCATCAACGGCGGTGGTGACGTCGAACCCGGCTTTTTCGAGCGCCATCGTTAGTAAGCTTCGGATCGTGCGTGAATCGTCAATTGCGAGAATACGTGTTTTCATTCTGCGGCACCTTCTTGCGCTAGAAATTGCTGTAATCCTAATGTTTTAAGGCTATCTGCACATGCGGGGCTGATGTCGCTGAGCGCAAAGCCGAATCCACGTTGCTGCCAAGATTTTTGCGCCATCACTAAGAGCTGGGCAGCCAGTCCCGGCAGACGGGTGACAGCGTCACACTTGACCATGATTGCAGATTCATAGGCTGTGTTAAGGTAATCATGCAGCTTTTCGCAGTCTTCTGGCGTCATCACCGCTGCGAGCTGATAGGGGGGGGCATTTGTTGTCATCGTAGAGGCGATCCATTCATTGCATCAATCGGCACATCTTTTGGCTTCGACTGACTTATGCCGGGTCTCCTCTTAATTTGACGTAAACAGCCGCACAAACTTGCTGACGGTATGCGCAAATTTCGATCGCGCGCAGGATCAACTGTAGGAACGACCGTGCCGCTTTGCGCTAAACGCGCCCTAAAATAATGAGGGCGGGCTTTCATCTGCGGATAGCCATCTTGCCGCTTATGCGCAGGTTACGATGACGGGTAGCAAGTCGTTCTGAAATGCGTTCGCCCCACTGTTTGCGCGGTGGGGCGATGCGATTATCGGATACGTTGCTCTGTCTTGCGATCAAACAGCATCGCGCGCTCAAGAGGGAAGGAAATACCTACGCGGATGCCTGCGCGGGACCTCTCATCACCGCGTTCTTCGACAATGATTTTCGCGCCCGAGTCAGATTTCAAATGCACATAGGACACGCCGCCCAGGGCTTCGGTCAATTCAACCGTATGGGTGTCACCGCTGGGATCGATTTCAACATGTTCTGGGCGAATACCGACGCTGACCTCAATTCCCTCTGTGGGGATCGTGACGGGCAGGGCATAGGTGCCAGCGATATCATTGAGCGTCACAGCGTCGCCAGTGGACACGCCATCTAGAAAGTTCATCGCAGGTGATCCAATAAAGCCAGCTACAAATTTATTGTCAGGATCGCGGTACAGATCCAGTGGGGCGCCAACCTGTTCAATCCGCCCGGCACGCAGCACAACGATCTTATCGGCAAGGGTCATTGCCTCTACTTGGTCATGGGTCACATAGATCATCGTCGCGCCGATTTCTTTGTGCAGACGGGCGATTTCGACGCGCATTTCAACACGCAGCTCGGCGTCAAGGTTCGACAGCGGTTCATCGAACAAAAACACCTCGGGGCCGCGTACAATCGCACGTCCAATTGACACGCGTTGACGCTGCCCCCCCGATAGGGCGGCTGGTTTGCGATCTAGATAGTCTTCGAGCTTGAGAATGCGTGTGGCTTCGGCGACTTTTTCAGCGATTTCAGCCTTGGGGTGTCCGTTCATTTTTAGGCCAAAGCCCATGTTGTCGCGCACTGTCATATGCGGATAAAGCGCATAGGTCTGGAACACCATCGCGACGCCACGTTCGGCCGGGTCCATTTGGGTCACATCGCGCGGGCCAATCGCCATGGCGCCTTCGGTGGTTTGCTCAAGCCCGGCGACCATACGCAAGAGTGTAGATTTGCCACAGCCTGATGGGCCAACAAAAACGCAGAATTCACCGTCGTTGATTTCAAGATCGATACCGTGAATGACTTGGACATCACCATATCGTTTGATGACATCCTTCATGACTACGCCTGACATGGATCGTTCCTTTCAACTAGGGAAGTGATGGGGGCTGCCAAGACTGCGCCTCGGCTCCGATTTTTTGGGCGCATTCGGTCAAAGCAGGACGGAATGCCTTGAGCCCCTCTAACGAATGACGGTTGGTGGCCGTCGCGATGGAAATCGATCCGACGACGCGTTGGCCGGGTGTCAATATGGGCGCGGCTATACTGATGATGCCCGCCGCGTGTTCTTCACGGTCAAAGGCGATGCCTTCGGCGCGGATCGTTTCAAGCTCCGCGCGCAGGGTGTCGGCGCTCGTGTGGGTTGCAGGCGTGTAGCGGTGGAACGCTTGTTGGAGCAGCGCATGTTCCAAATCTTCTTCGGGCAAAAACGCGAGGATCGCTTTGCCAACGCCTGTGCAATAGGCGGGGGCGACTTGCCCGGCTTGGGCGAGTGTTGAAAACTTTGTGCTTGCTTGGCGCTTATCGACAAAAACAACTTGGCCGCTATCGATTTGGGCGACATGCACTGCCTCACGCAGATTAGCGGCGAGCGCGTCGACATGCGGGCGGGCAATTGGCGCAAGCGATGCCTGCGACCACGCCACATGGGCTAAACGGACAAGGCGGATACCGGGCGCATAGGTTTGCGCCTCGGTATCATAGGTGAGCATACCCTGATTGGTCAGGGTTTGCAGCAGACGGTAAAGCGTGGGTTTCGGGAATTCGGAGGTCTCAAGCAATTCGCGCATGCGAACAGGGCGGCCCATACCCGCTACCTGATCAAGCACGGTGAGTGCTTTGCCGACTGTGCCGTCACCGGTCACAACGCCCATGGTTTTCCTCCCCATTTGTCGCGTCTCCCTTTGCCAATCGAGCGTTCGACATTGCCGTAAACGCGCAGCTGACTGTTGACAACGGTAACCGAGTCGCGGTTTAGTATCAATATGCAAAACGACGTCTCATATAATGAGACAATACATTGCAACGGAAGCAGTAGGGAGGAAACCATGCATTCCATTTTGAAAACCTCGTGCGCGGCGGTGGCTGCGCTAGGTATGGCAGCGTCAGCGGTATTCGCGGACGGCCACCAATTATCTGGCGATCTGAAAATCACATCGGACATGTCTAACCCTGCGCCACGCGCGGTGATGGAAGGTCTGGTTGCTGGTTTCCAAGAGATGCATCCAGAGCTCAACATCGAACTGACCGTTGTTGACCGCGAAGCGTGGAAAACACAGATCCGCAACGCATTGGGCGCAAACCCACCGGATGTCGTGAACTGGTATGCGGCCAACCGTATGGGCCCATACGTGGAGGCAGGTCTGTTCGAAGATATTTCAGACATGTACGCGGACGGCGACCTGCCGGGGCTGGATGCGGTCCAAGGCGCGCTGACGCTTGATGGCAAGCAATACGGTGTACCGTACACCTACTATCAGTGGGGCGTATATTACCGCGAAGACATCTTTAACGAATTGGGCCTGTCAGAGCCGGTCACCTTCGACGAAGAAATTGCGAACTGCCAAGTCATCGTTGATTCAGGCCGCGCGTGTTACGCAATCGGGACAAAGTTCCTTTGGACAGCTGGCGGCTGGTTCGACTATATGAACATGCGCACGAACGGCTTTGATTTCCACATGCAGCTCGCACGTGGCGAAGTTGAATGGACAGATCCGCGCGTCCGTGAAACATTCGCGAACTGGCGCAAGCTGATCGACATGGGCGGCTTTATCGCCGATCACCAGTCATACTCTTGGCAAGAAGCGCTGAACTTCATGATCGACGGCGAAGCGACATCTTACCTGATGGGGAACTTTGCAGTTGCCGCGATGCGCGAAGCGGGTCTAACCGACGCGCAGATCGATTTCTATCAATTCCCGCTGATCGGCGACTACCCACAAGGTGAAGATGCACCGACTGATACATTCCACATCCCATCTGGTGCGGAAAATAAGGACAACGCCCGCGCGTTCCTGCAATACGTGACATCGGCAAACGTGCAGACCGAAATCAACTCTGGTGATGCGCTTGGCCAACTGCCAATCAACGCAGAATCAGGTGTGGATGCGGATGAATTCCTCGAGCAAGGCTTTGCAATGCTGTCAACCAATGCCCAAGGCGGCGTCGCGCAGTTCTTTGACCGCGATTTTCCCGCGGAAATGGCCAGCGTTGGCATGGAAGGCCTGCAAGAGTTCATGGTGTTCCCCGACAATCTGGACGACATCCTCGCGCGTCTCGAAGAAGCGCGTCAGCGTATTTACCAATAATCTGAATTTGTGCCTCCCGCTTTGGTGGGGGGCACATTTGCCCTTAACGTATTCGCGAACCAAACTCTGGTTGTCGCATGCGTTAACCTGCGTAAAGGCCCCGACATGTCAACTGTGACCCCCACATCGCGAAGCTGGTACAAGCGCAATGAAATCGCGCTGACCCCTTGGCTCTTTTTGCTGCCAGCAATGCTGTTCTTTGCGGTCTATGTGATCATCCCAATTGGCCAAAGCTTTTGGATCAGTTTCCATCAGTGGGACGGTTTGGGCGAAAAGACATATATTGGGACGGCCAACTATGAACGGCTTTTGGGGATCGGCGAACAGAATATCGACCGCAAGTTCGAAACCTCGTTTTGGAACAACCTCAAATGGTTAGCGCTTTATCTTTTGGCTGTGCCTGCGGGGTTGTTTATTGCCCTGTTTTTGAACCAAACAGTGCGTGGAATTCGCCTGTATAAGTCTTTGTTTTTCTTTCCATTCGTGATTTCTCAAGTCGTTGTTGGGCTTGTGTTTTCATGGTTCTACCTGCCGCGCGAAGGCCTATTGAACGCCATTTTGGGCGTGTTCGGGGCCGGGCCTGTGAACATCCTTGGCGATCCGACCCTCGCCACCTATGGGATTATCGCGGCGGGTCTTTGGCCGCAGACAGCTTACTGCATGATCTTGTATCTGACCGGGTTGAACGCCGTTGATCCCGAACAGGTCGAAGCGGCGCGTTTGGACGGGGCCAAAGGTTATAAAATGCTGTGGTACATTATCTTGCCCCAGCTCAAACCGGCGACGTTCATCGCTTTTGTTGTGACCATCATCGGGGCGCTGCGGTCGTTTGATTTGATCAGTGTTATGACCAACGGCGGACCGTTCGGATCAACCCGCGTGCTGTCGTTCTATATGTTCGAGGAATCCCTGTCTGAATTTGGATTCCGCATGGGGTATGGGTCAGCGATTGCGGTCGTTCTATTCTTTATCATGCTCGGCTTTATCGGATACTTTTTGTACTCTATGTGGCGCGACGAAAAAGGGGCACGCTGATGTTTCCGACACCTATTGCCAAAAAGTCGCGCGGGTTTCAGTTGACCTATCAGGCGGTGCTGCCCTTTGCCTTGATCTTGTGGCTGCTGCCGCTCATCGCTGTTGCGATGTTTTCGATCAAGCCTGCCGCGGATTTCGCCAACGGCAACTATTGGGGCTGGCCGTCCAGTTTTGAAGGCTTCACAAATTACGGCAAAGTGTTTCTTGAATCCAACATGCCGCGCTATTTGCTGAACTCTATGTTCATTACAATTCCAACGGTGTTAGGCGCGGTTGCACTGTCAAGCATGGCCGGATTTGCGCTGGGCATCTACAAATTCAAAGGTAATCTATTCATCTTTTTCATGTTCATCGCAGGCAATTTTGTGCCGTTCCAAATCTTGATGGTGCCGGTGCGTGATCTGACGATCAACATGGGGATGTATGATAGCATTCAGGGGCTTGTACTGTTTCATATCGCGTTCCAAACGGGGTTCTGTACGCTGTTTATGCGCAACTTTATCCGCGCTTTGCCGTTTCCGCTGATCGAAGCGGCCCGTGTCGAAGGCGTCGCAGAATGGCGGATTTTCTTTTACGTTGTGCTGCCACTGATGAAGCCTGCACTGGCGGCTTTGGCGGTGCTGATCTTTACCTTCATCTGGAATGACTATTTCTGGGCGGTGGTGCTGACCCAAGGACCAAGCGCGCAGCCTGTTACCGCTGGGATCACGGAATTTAACTCGCAGTTCCGTGCGGCCTATCACCTGATGAGCGCAGGATCGATTGTCGCGGCGTTACCGCCGGTTGCGATGTTCTTTCTGATGCAAAAGCACTTTATCGCGGGCCTTACGCTTGGGGCGGTGAAGTAGATGTTGGATGTTTATCGACTTGATGATGGCCAACAAACGCTTGTTTTAGCCGTGGCAACTGACCGTTTGCCGCAGGTTGTCTATTGGGGTGCGCCCCTGCCGCCGACCGAGGATCTGGACGCGGTTTGCGCCGCACATGTGATCGATATCACAGGAGGCATGTTGGACGAGAACCCCGATCTATCGATTTGCCCCGAAGCGGGGCGGTCGTTTCAAGGCCAACCGGGGCTGATCTTAAGCGCCGGGGATGGCGCGCCCATTCTGCCAAAGTTTACCGCTACCGAAGTTGATGCAAGCGCTGGATTGAAAGTGGTTAGCAAGGATGCGGCTAACGGCCTGACGCTAACCATTGATTTTGTGGTTGATGCGCAAACGCATGTGATCACCTGTCAAACGACCTTGGATACGCGGATCCCGGTGCAACTGCATTGGCTTGCCGCACCCGTGATGCCTGCGCCACAGCAATCTATCGATATGATTGATGTCTCTGGGCGTTGGTGCGACGAGTTCCAACTGAACCGTACCCCGTGGACACCCGGCATTCATATGCGCGAAAACCGGACCGGGCGCTCGGGCCACGAACATTTTCCGGGTCTTTTGATACCCATATCGGGCGCGACAGATACCAGCGGCGAATGCTACGCGTTTCACTATGGCTGGTCTGGCGGTCACACGATGATTGCCGAAGAGCTACAGGATGGACGCCGTCAGGTGCAATTTGGCCACGCGGCCCGCACGCAAACCACCCCCGGCACGCAGTTTCAAACAGCACCGCTTTACCTAACCTATTCCGACAGCGGGATGAACGGTTGCGCTGTCAGTTTTCAGCGGCATGTGCGCGACCGAATTGTGACTTGGCCGAAACCCGATCAGCCGCGCCCTGTGCATTATAACTGCTGGGAAGCCGTCTATTTCGATCATGACCTGCCGGTTCTGACCGATATCGCTGACCGCGCAGCCGCGCTTGGGGCTGAACGGTTTGTGCTTGATGATGGTTGGTTTGGTAAGCGTAACGACGACACAACCAGTCTCGGTGATTGGACCATTGATCCGCGCAAATTCCCCGATGGGCTCACACCGTTGATTGACCATGTCCTTGGGCTTGGGATGACCTTTGGAATTTGGTTTGAACCCGAGATGGTGAACCAAGATAGCGACCTTTGCCGCGCCCACCCAGACTGGGTACTTGGCCCTGCGGATCAGATTGCAGGACGCCAACAACATGTTTTAAACATGGCGCTGCCCGATGTGCGTGATTACCTTTATGATCACATTGCCGCAGTTTTGGGAGATTATGACGTATACTATATCAAATGGGATCATAATCGGGTTCTGCCTGCGCCGGATGCTGTGCAAGCGGAAGGTACCTATGCGCTGCTGGCGCGCCTGCGTGCGGATTTCCCGCTGGTGGAAATTGAAAGCTGCGCATCTGGTGGTGGGCGGATCGATTTTGGCATCCTCAGCCGTACCCAACGTGTCTGGTTGTCAGACAGCAACGACGCGATTGAACGCTTGCGTATCCAGCATGATGCGGCACTGTTTTTGCCCAGTGCAGTGACCGGCAGCCATGTGGGGCCGCGCGTTTGTCATACCTCTGGGCGCACGCTTGATATCACGTTCCGCGCGTGGGTTGCGGCACAGCGCCATATGGGGTTCGAGATGGACCCGCGCGAATTGGACGCGCGCGAAATCGCTGTGCTGTCCGAAGTTACACAGTGGTGGAAAGATAACCGTGATTGGATGCGCTTTGCGGACATCCTGCGGCTTGATAGTGCTGACCTGGCGGTGACTGCTGAACAGCATCTGGCGGCAGATGGTGGGCGTTTTGTCGTTTTCGCAGGCAAATCCGCAACCTCAAAACAGATCGCGCCGCGGCCTTTGCGCCTGACTGCGCTTGACCCTGCCGCGATCTACCGTATTTCACTCAAAAACCGCGCTGAAATTGCACCCCTTTCGCGTGGAACAACAGCCCTAAAGGATCGCCCCTTGGAACTGTCAGGCGCATATCTTATGCGTCACGGCATCACGCTCCCTTGGTCGTTCCCAGAGCGTATGTGGGTCGTCGAAGGAACACGTCTATGACCAAAGAAAAACGCAACCGCGCATGGTACGGGAAACAGGATAAAGATGGGTTTATTCACCGCAGTTGGATGAAAAACCAAGGCTTTCCTGACCATGCGTTTGATGGGCGTCCGATCATTGGCATCTGCAATACTTGGTCTGAACTGACACCTTGTAATTCTGGGCTGCGCGATCTGGCAGAAGGCGTGAAACGCGGTGTCTGGGAAGCGGGCGGTTTTCCGGTGGAATTCCCTGTGATGTCGCTGGGGGAAACCCAGATGAAACCCACGGCTATGCTATTTCGCAACCTGCTGGCGATGGATGTTGAAGAAAGCATTCGTGCATATGGCATTGATGGCGTTGTGCTTTTGGGGGGCTGTGACAAGACCACGCCGGGGCAGCTGATGGGCGCGGCTTCTGTCGATTTGCCGACCATCGTTGTTAGCTCTGGTCCGATGTTGAACGGCAAGTTCAAGGGCAAAGATATCGGGTCGGGCACTGACGTTTGGAAATTTTCAGAGGCGGTGCGGGCGGGTGATATGACCCTGAAAGATTTCATGAATGCGGAAGCAGGTATGAGCCGTTCCAAAGGCGTTTGCATGACGATGGGGACCGCGTCGACCATGGCCAGTGTCGTCGAGGCGATGGGCATGTCATTGCCCACAAATGCGGCACTTCCTGCCGTAGACGCGCGCCGTATGGCACTGTCGCATCTGACCGGAAAACGCATTGTTGAGATGGTCGAAGAAGACCTGAAGCTGTCGCAAGTCATGACCCGCGAAGCATTTGAAAACGCCATTTTAGCCAATGCCGCCGTGGGTGGATCGACCAACGCGGTTATTCATTTGCTTGCGATTGCGGGCCGTGTGGGGATTGATTTGTCGCTGGATGATTTTGAGATTGGCACAGAAATTCCGCTGCTCGTGAACTGTATGCCATCGGGCAAATACCTGATGGAAGATTTCTGTTACGCGGGTGGAATGCCTGTGGTCCTGTCCGAACTCAAAGACAAATTGCGCCCCGCGCAAACGGTGATGGGCGGCGATATTATGGCCTACGCAGAGGGGGCCGAATGTTACAATGACGATGTCATTCGCTCTTTTGACAACCCGCTGAAACCTGCGGCGGGCCTGCGGGTGCTACGCGGCAATCTCGCCCCGAATGGTGCCATCATCAAACCATCTGCGGCGACTGAAACGCTGCTAGAACATGAAGGCGAGGCATTTGTGTTTGAAAACATCGAAGACATGAAAGCCAATATCGACCGCGAAGACCTGCCCGTGACAGCCGACACTATCCTTGTGCTCAAAGGCTGTGGTCCCAAGGGATATCCGGGCATGCCAGAGGTCGGCAATATGCCGATCCCGGCGAAACTGGTCAAAGAAGGTGTGCGCGATATGGTTCGGGTCTCAGACGCCCGCATGTCTGGCACGGCTTTTGGCACGGTGGTTTTGCATGTCAGCCCCGAAGCGAATGCGGGCGGCAACCTTGCGCTGGTGAAAACGGGGGACCGCCTGCGGCTTTCGGCAAGCGCTGGCGCTTTGGATTTGTTGGTCTCGGACGAGGTTCTGGCCGAACGCCGCGCCGCATGGGAACCGGACGCGCCGCATTACACGCGCGGCTATGCAAAGATGTATGTGGATACGGTTCTTCAGGCAGATAAAGGCGCGGATCTTGATTTCCTTGTCGGCAAGGACACGCGCCCCGTCACACGCGAAAGCCATTAATGGCTGTATCATTTTCCAAACCCTCGCGGGTTATTAACATATCAAGGTGCGTCTCATGAGCAGAAATATTATCGCCATTTTGCGGGGCATTACCCCACCGGAAGCTGTCGAAATTTGCACTGTATTGGTAGAAGAAGGCATCACAGATATTGAGGTGCCGCTCAATTCACCCGAACCGTTGGCGTCTATCGCTGCGATGGTTGCAGCGGTGGGGGATGATGTGACCATCGGGGCAGGGACTGTTTTGACGGTAGAAGATGTCGCCAATGTCAAAGCGGCGGGCGGCACGCTGATTGTCTCTCCGAATGCGGATATTGACGTGATTGCCGCGACCAAAGCTGCGGGGATGCAATCTTATCCCGGTGTCTTAACCCCAACCGAATGCTTTGCCGCGATCAAAGCTGGCGCTGATGGGCTGAAAATTTTTCCATCCTCGGTGATCGGCACAGGGGGGCTTGCGGCCTATAAGGCCGTTTTGCCCGCTGATATGCCTGTCTATGCGGTAGGCGGGGCAGGGCCTGATAATTTTGCAGAGTGGATTGGCGCTGGTGCCGCTGGCTTTGGTATCGGAAGCGCGATCTATAAGCCGGGCTATACAGCTGATGACGTGCACCAACGGGCGCAGGCGATTGTTGCGGCATATGACCAAGCCGTCGCCTAAAAAACAAGATTTGCGAGACACCATGAAACGTACGCTTGGCACCTGCTATTACCCAGAACAATGGCCTTCAAAGATGTGGACCGAAGATGCACGTCGTATGGTTGACGCAGGGCTGACCTGGGTGCGGATCGGCGAATTTTCATGGGCAAAGCTTGAACCAACGCCGGGCAATTATTGCTGGGAGTGGCTCGATCAAGCGATCCAGACACTTGGGGATGCAGGGCTGAAAGTTGTGCTTGGCACGCCGACAGCCACGCCGCCGCGTTGGATGCTGACACGTCATCCCGATATGCTTGCTGTGGATGTTGAAGGTCGCCCGCGTAAATTTGGATCGCGGCGTCATTATTGCTTTAGTCATGAACCTTATCAGGCCGAATGCGCGAAAATTGTTGGGCTGATGGCCGCCCGCTATGGCGCCAACCCATATGTGGCTGCTTGGCAGACGGACAATGAATACGGCTGCCACGACACGACAATTTCGTATAGCGATGCCGCGCGGGCTGCGTTTCAAGATTGGCTCGCCCTGCGTTATGGTTCTGTTGATCAATTGAACGTGGATTGGGGCAATACGTTTTGGTCGATGGATTATGGCAGCTTTGCTGAGGTCGACCTGCCGAACCTGACCGTGACCGAGGCCAACCCCGCCCATTGTCTGGCTTTCCGGCGGTTTAGCTCTGATCAAGTCGTTGCATTTAACCGGCGACAAGTCGATTTGATCCGCGCGCAGACGGATGCGCCGATCACCCATAACTATATGGGCCGGATCACTGATTTTGATCACTTCGCGGTGGGCGATGATCTCGATTTTGCAAGCTGGGATAGTTACCCACTTGGTTTTCTCGAGGACCGGGTGGGCGCAGATGCTGCCCGACAACGTGCTTTTGCCCGCCAAGGCGACCCGGATTTTCAAGCGCTGCACCATGATCTGTACCGCGCGGTCGGGAAAGGGCGCTGGTGGGTGATGGAACAACAGCCCGGCCCGGTGAATTGGGCCCCGTATAACCCGACACCACTGCCCGGCATGGTGCGACTGTGGTCGTGGGAGGCCTTTGCCCATGGCGCCGAAGCCGTCTGCTATTTCCGTTGGCGCCAAGCCCCCGTCGCACAAGAACAATTGCATGCAGGTCTTTTGCGCCCCGATAGCGTTGACGCGGGCGTGATGGAGGAGCTGAAACAGGTCACGGCTGAATTAGCCGACGCGTCAGATGTCGCCCCGCTGCAGGCCCCTGTTGCGATCATCTTTGATTACGACGCTGATTTCGCGTGGACGGTGCAACCGCATGGCGCGGGGCTTAGTTACTTTGGGCTGATCTTGGATGTTTATCGCGGATTACGCCGTCTGGGGTTGTCGGTTGATATTTTGCCCGCCAGCGCACGCGATTTTGCAGGGTATGGTTTGGTGATGGTGCCAGGCATGATGGCGATGGCCGATGATTTGAAAGCCGCGTTGGGCGCAAGTGATGCGCAGGTGGTCTACGGGCCCCGCACGGGTGCGCGCAATGCCGAAATGGGCATTCCAACCCCGTTGCCGCCCGCAATTCCATCGTTGGATGTGACCGTTGTTGCGATCGAGAGCCTGCGCCCCGATTGTCCGATCCCGCTGACAACGGGCGGGCATGTGATCAATTACCGCGATGTGCTCGAGGGCGGGGCAGAACCTGTGCTGCACACGGCCACGGGTGAAGCAGTGGCGATGCGCGACGGGAAGCAAACCTATTTGGGAGGCTGGCTTGACGGCGCAGCGCTTCATATATTCTTGCAAGATCTTTGTGAAAAGGCGGGGATCGCGACGCTTGATCTGCCCGATGGTGTACGGGTTCGCGACACCGGCACAGAACGGTTCTGGTTCAATTACACCGATGCTGCTGTCACCTGTCATGGTCGCACAATCGACGCGGCCGGTGTTGTTAGAGAGGCGCGCTAGGACAATTCATGTGGGCGATCGCGTCGCTACCAACAAAACAATCTGCGACATAAGCGACGATACTATTGCCGCGACCGAGAAAACCTAGCATCTTCGCCGCGTAAAGTTCTGTTGGACCAATCCCTAAGAAAGCGACGCCCCCGCAAATGTCTGAAACGACCCAAAGCAAAGGGATATTTGTGCCAACTCAGACGCAGTGCGCGCAAAGCCTATCTTTGCGATTGCTCGCACATCGCGGATTAATGACACCGCGCCTTACCGCGACGTTCGGCGCAATGAAGGCCGATAATGTGGCGATTACGCAACGCGATCAAAGACTAACGCGCACATCGCATTTGGCCTCTGTCGCAAGCGGGGAAACCGTTCTGCACGCGGAACTTAGCATCGTTTTCGAAAACCTGCCCGAAATGCTTGTCAGCCAGTTGCGCGGGACGTTTACCTTGTTTGGTCAGCTCCTACTTGATCACAAAATAGACGTCAGCGTTGCGGAACCTCAGATTTTTGAAACACCTGACGGGTGCTTTGGGCGCCGCACAAAAATAACTGAGACCTCAGGAGGCATCCCAATTTGCGACGTTGTAGAAATAATGTCGCACGATCGGCTGCTCAGCGTCATCGCACAGCGGTACGGGGATCTGGAGCAGAGTAAAATGTGATTTCAGGGCTACCCGGAGTTTCTTTTCAGAGCCTCAAATCACATCCTCAATGCTTCTGCGAAGCTTGTCGATTAATTCATCAATCTGGTTTTCAGTGCAGATGAATGGTGGTGCCAGCAGGACATGATCGCCATTTTTCCGTCGATGGTCCCGTTCATGGGGTAACAAATCAAACCATTCTCCATCGCTTTGGCTTTCAACCTTGCCGCCAGTTTATTGCTAGGCTCGAATGGCGCTTTCGTATCTACGTCGGCGACAAATTCTAGCCCGCGGAACATGCCGCGCCCACGAATGTCGCCCACGTGTGGGTGTTGTGCGAACGACTCTTTCAACGCGGTGCCAAGGTACTCACCCATCTGCGCCGCGCGGGCGGTCAACCACAGGTTCAGCGAGAAAGCCGATCACAGTCTCTGGGCCGATCCGCAACAGTTCCTTTTCAAGTCCATTGGCGACGCGCTGACCATATTCATACGGGCTTTCCTGATCTGCGCGGCCGCGATATTCGAAGCATGCATCTATGCGGCTGGCGGACACCATGACTGGATCAAAGGGCTCTCGTCGCCTTAGGTTGCCGCCGGTGCCCAAGGCACCCAATGTATTTCGGTGGTAGCTTTGGCGGCGGGAAATGAAACGCGTGCGTTCGGGCTGACCAATCTCAATCATGTATTGGCGGGCGAGTTTTAGGGAGGCTTCCCTGTTTGGAACTTAAGACCAAATAGAAGGCATGTCTGCCTTTTTGGAAAAACGCAAACCCAAGTTTGCCGCAAAATAGGATCTATCCGTCGACGAGGGAGGGCGGCAGTCCGGCACTGCGAAATTGGTTCGGGGTTGCCGCGTACCAGCGATGGAATGCACGAAAAAACGCGCTTTCTTCGGCATATCCTACTGCAGCTGAAACGTCGGATATCGGTAGGTCTGTTCTGGATAGTAATACGGTCGCTCGGTTGCGGCGCTGTTCGTCTTTGAGCTGGGTTAAGCTGTGCCCTTCGGCCTTCAGCTGCCGGTGCAAGCTGGATCGCGACATGCCTAGTCGAGCGGCCACTGCAACCGCATCGGGCCAATCTTCGGCAGGGCCTTTCAGGCAAGTTTCGATGATGATGTGCTTTAACCCGCCCGTGTCTTTGTACCCCCGCAAAAACGCCTCGGGGAGACTGCGTAAAAAAGTTTTTAAGTCGCCTTCGCTGCGATCAACTTTGCGGCCTAAGAACTTCCGATCAAAAACGAGGCTGGCAACTGGCGCGTCAAACGTTACTGGGACCCCAAAAAAATCAACGTAGTCATTGGCGCCTTCCGGCTCGGGGCAGGGAAAGGAAATGGATTTTATCGGGATACGTTCTTTGGCGACCCAGCAATTAAAGCCGTGGAGAATGAGAAAGAACGCGCGATAGGTAAACACGTGTTGCGATGGGTTCGTTTCCGCGATGGTGATTTTACAGTCGCTCTTGTTTGTTTCCAACGTGCCGTATGGTTCATCCAAAACAACCCGCAAGAACCGTAGGGTTCGCTGTACAGCCACTTCGAGTGTCTTAGCCTGACGGATCGCATGCCCCAGCAGGGTCGTGCTGCCTGGTCGCATTGGCCGCACCCCAAGGCTAAAAAATTCATCAGACAAAGTAGCGGATAGCGCGAGCCAAATGCGCGCAAACCCATCCGTGTCCAATTGATTTAGGTCATCAGCGCTTACGGCAGCGTCTTTCAGAAGGGTCGTGATGTCAACGCCTGCTGCATCGCCACAAGCGAGCGCTTCGTTGACGAAAATTGGCGCGACCATACGGCGGTTTTTCTGACTGTCTTTTTGTCTCATCATTGGAACACAATGTGATACTGTATGCAAGCAAAGCAAGAGCTATCATTCCGCCAACTTGGGAAGATGATATGCAAAATAAAGCGATAGTAGTTTCAGGCGCGGCCTCTGGTTTGGGCGCACGTAGTGCCTCAGTTATAGTTTCATCGCGTCGGGCGACAGTCGCTATTCGATCTGATGAACAACCCAAGAATTCACAACCAGAAAAGATCCCGCAATGTCCAACGCGGCATGGTCGCGATTTGTATTGGTGGTGGTGAGGCTACGGCCATCGCACTAGAATTGATGGAGACGACATGATCCTTGATGAAACGCAAACCGCGATCCGCGATATGGCGCGCCAATTCGCTAAGGCTGAACTTTGGCCGGGTGCGCAAGAACGTGACCGCAACGCGCGGTTCCCGAAAGATGAACTCGCTATGATGGGTGAACTTGGTTTTCTTGGCATGCAAGTGCCCGAAGAATACGGCGGCTTTGATGCGGATTTTGTAAGCTACGCCAGCGTGGTCGAGGAAATTGCAGCGGGGGACGGGGCTTGTTCGACGATTATGTCGGTCCACAGTTCCGTTGGTTGCGGCCCAATCCGTGATTACGGAACCGATGCCCAAAAACAAAAATACCTCCCCAAGCTCGCATCGGGCGAATGGATCGGAGGTTTCGCGCTGACAGAACCGCAGGCTGGGTCTGACGCGTCGAACCTAAGGACGACTGCCGTGCGTGATGGGGATAATTGGGTACTAAACGGGGCCAAACAGTTTATCACCTCGGGTAAAAACGGTCACATGATCATCGTTTTTGCAGTGACCGACAAAGCGGCCGGAAAACGCGGTATTTCGGCATTCATCGTCGAAACGGACACTCCGGGGTATGAAGTCGTTCGGGTCGAAGATAAGTTGGGGATTAATTCATCCGACACTTGCCAGATCGCATTTGAAAACCTGCGCATTCCAACAGAAAATCTGCTGGGTGAAGAAGGGCAGGGGTACAAAATCGCTCTCGCAAATTTGGAAAGCGGTCGGATCGGGATCGCGGCACAGGCCGTTGGGATGGCGCGCAGTGCGTTTGAATATGCACGTGATTACGCGATGGATCGCCAGGCGTTTGGGAAGCCGATTTTTGATCAACAAGCCATATCATTTCAACTGGCTGATATGGACACGCAGATCGCGGCAGGCCGCCAGATGGTGTTCTATGCGGCGGCGCTAAAGGATGCGGGTTTGCCCTGCCTCAAAGAAGCGTCCATGGCGAAGCTGTTCACATCTGAGCTTGCTGAAAAAGTCTGTAGCCAAGCGATCCAGATTTTAGGGGGATACGGATTTTTAGCGGACCATCCGCTTGAACGGATATACAGAGATGCCCGTATCTGCCAAATCTACGAAGGCACGAGCGAAATTCAACGTCTCGTTATTGCGCGCGATATCAAAATGCAGGCTGGTGGCTGATTGATGACGAAAAAAGACATTATCATCCGCACTGACGGGCACGCAGGGCGGATCACATTGAACCGACCTGAAGCGCTGAATGCGCTAACATCAGAGATGTCGATTGCAATAGAAGATGCCTTAGACAGATGGCGCGACGACCCAGACATCGCGTTGCTTGTCATTGATGCGGCTGGCACCAAAGCATTCTGCGCAGGCGGTGACATAGCAGAGCTTTATGAAAAAGGGTCGGCTGGAGATTTTGCATTTGGGCGGGCGTTCTGGCACCAAGAATACCAAATGAATCTCAAAATCGCGCAATTCCCAAAACCGGTGGTGGTCTTTATGCAGGGATTTGTCATGGGCGGCGGCGTTGGAGTTGCGTGCCATGCATCCCACCGGATTGTGAGCGAGACCACAAAAGTTGCCATGCCCGAATGTGGTATTGGCCTCGTACCAGATGTCGGCGGAACTTTCATTCTTGGGCGCGCGGCGGGTGAGGTTGGAACCTATCTTGGGTTAACCGGAACGCGCATGGGGCCTTTTGATGCGATCTTTGCTGGATTTGCAGATTACTTTGTCTCGCAAGATGACTGGGTGGATTTGATTGACGACCTTGCTAAAACAGGGAGCATCGCCAAGATCACCAAGATGGCACAACCCGTGCAAAAAGGTGATTTGGAAAGCCAGCAGTCTGAAATAGATGCTTTGTTTGGTGGTGCGACGCTTTCTGAGATTGGCGTGAACCTTGCTGAATCCCATTCGCAATTCGCTGAGGAAACGAGCAAACGACTGGCCAAGGGATCGCCCCTCGCGATGGCATGTGGCCTCGAACTGATCCGCGCGGCGCGATCCGGGGATTTAAGTGATGCGCTTGAACGCGAGTACCGCTTTTCTTACCGCGCACAAAAACAAGGTGATTTTCTCGAGGGTATTCGTGCGCAGATTATAGACCGCGATTTCGCACCAAAATGGCACCACAGCGGTTTCGATGTGCCCCGTGCGGACATCGACCAGATGATCGAAAGCCTTGGCGCCAACGATTGGACCGAAACAGGAGAACCAACATGAAGATTGCATTTATTGGACTTGGAAACATGGGCGGTCCCATGGCCGTCAATTTGGCCCGTGCGGGGCATGATGTGGTTGGCGTTGATCCTGTCGCTGTGCCGGAAGGATTGGCCATGGCGGATTCGATTGCACAAGCCTGCGCAGATGCTGACGTCGCGATCACGATGCTGCCCAACGGCGCGATCCTGCGCAATGTCGCAGCAGAGGTGATCGCGGCGCTGCCAAAGGGCGGTGTGTTTATTGATTGTTCGACGGTTGATGTCGACAGCGCTCGCGCAGTAGGGGCTGATGCGAATGCTGCAGGTCTTGGGGCCTTGGATGCACCGGTGTCAGGTGGCATCAAAGGGGCGGCCGATGGCACGCTGACCTTTATGGTCGGCGGTGATGACGCGGCGTTTGCTACGACGAAACCGCTGTTTGATATTATGGGTCAGAAGGCCGTACATTGCGGCGCGACAGGCGCGGGGCAGGCCGCGAAAATATGTAACAATATGATCCTTGGGATAACAATGCTTGGCACCTGCGAGGCGTTCGCGCTTGCTGACAAGCTTGGTCTGGATCGACAGGCAATGTACGATGTTGTGTCTACGTCTTCGGGGTATAGCTGGACGATGAACGCCTATTGCCCCGCCCCGGGCGTTGGGCCACAAAGCCCAGCAGACAATGATTACAAGCCCGGATTTGCATCGGAATTGATGCTCAAGGACTTGGGGCTTAGCCAAGATGCGGCGGCATCTTGTGATGCTGAAACGCCGATGGGCGCGATGGCTCGCGATCTTTATGCAAGGTTTGTGAATGCTGAGGGCGGATTAGGGACAGATTTTTCTGCTGTGCTGCCGTGGCTCAAAGACAAAAGCAGGTCATCTTGAGGGGGCATGACAAATCCACGTGACGTCCCAATCAATTGGAGAATTTCCAGACGGTGCCGCTCGGCAGCCAAACGCGTGGCTTATTTAATCGATGGGTGCGGTTACTCAATTCCACCCAGACAGACGTATTTGATCTCTAGGTAATCTTCAGTGCCATATTTTGACCCTTCTCGGCCCTGACCTGATTGCTTGATGCCACCGAATGGTGCGACCTCTGTTGAAATCAAACCCGTGTTCACGCCTACCATTCCATATTCTAATGCTTCGGCCACCTTCCAGACGCGCGACAGGTCCTTGGCGTAGAAATAGGACGCCAGTCCAAATTCTGTATCGTTTGCCTGCTCAATAACATCGTCAACGGAATCGAACTTAAAGAGCGGGGCCACAGGGCCGAAAGTCTCTTCGGAGGCGATTGTCATGTCTTTGCGAACCCCACTGAGGATCGTCGGTTCAAAGAAGGTTCCGCCAAGTTCATGCCGTTTGCCGCCAACCAGCACTGACGCACCTTTGGCTTTGGCGTCCGCGATATGATCTTCGACCTTCGAAACGGCCTGCAAATTGATTAATGGGCCCGCTGCAACGCCGTCATCAAACCCGTCGCCAACCTTCACGGCACGAACAGCCACCGCAAGTTTTTCGGCAAATGCATTGTAGACGCCTGACTGCACATAAATGCGGTTAGCGCAGACACAGGTTTGCCCATTGTTACGGTATTTAGAAATCATCGCGCCTTCGACTGCGGTATCCAGATCAGCATCGTCAAAGACGATAAACGGTGCATTGCCGCCAAGTTCCATCGATGTTTTCTGAACCTGATCCGCAGATTGGCGCATCAGGATTTTACCCACATTTGTGGACCCGGTGAAGGTAAGCTTGCGTACTTTGCTATTGGAACTGAATGCTTGACCAACCATCGCACTTTGCGTTGTCGTAATAACATTGAACAATCCGTCGGGGATACCAGCCTCTTGCGCGAGGTACGCCATGGCAAGGGCGGACAGCGGGGTCAGCTCTGCTGGTTTGGCGACGAATGAACATCCCACGGCAAGTGCCGGTGCCAGCTTGCGCGTCATCATGGCATTCGGGAAATTCCAAGGTGTGATCGATGCGACGACACCAACAGGTTGTTTCAAAACCATAATTCTCTTGTCAGGTTGGTGGCCCGGGATGATGTCGCCGTAGATACGCTTTGCTTCTTCGGCGAACCATTCGACGTAGCTCGCGCCATATAGGATCTCGCCTTTCGCCTCTGGCAATGGTTTGCCCATTTCAGCCGTGAGGATAACTGCGAGGTCGTCGGCATTTGCAACCATCAGATCAAACAGACGACGCAAGATGTTTCCGCGTTCTTTGCCTGTCCGCTTTGCCCATGCGGTTTGGGCGACATAGGCAGCATCAATCGCACGATTGGTTTCCGTCAGCCCCATGTCGGGAAGCGAAGCGAGCGTCTCAGCTGTTGATGGGTTCAGAACGTCAAAGCATTTACCACCTTCGGCAACCGTCAGCCATTCACCGTCAATAAAACCGGCATCCAAGAGCAGTGCTGGATTTTTCAACATTCCTGCGAGTTTTGTAGAGATCATATTATTCACTCACATCTGCACGGGCGGCACGAATGGAGGCCTCGATGATATCAAGTGCCTCTGCGAAAACGTCATCTTGGATGGTGATTGGCGCAAGGAAACGAACGACATTGCCATATACCCCGCAGGTCAACAAAATCAGGTTTTTCTTCAATGCATGCGCTTTTACGGCATTCGTGAAATCGGCATTGGGTGTAACACCGTCGGGCAGGTTGAACTCTACCGCTGTCATAAATCCAAGACCGCGGATATCCGCAATTTCAGGAATATCGGCGCGCAAGCTTTCAAGCCGCTGCTTTAAGCGTGATCCAAGTGCGTTTGCGCGATCGCATAGGTTTTCTTCGTCAATAATGTCCAAAACCGCATGCGCGGCAGCAATCCCCATAGGGCTGCCACCATAAGTTCCGCCAAGACCGCCCGGGTTTGCCGCATCCATAACCGTTGCGCGCCCCGTAACCGCCGCGATTGGGAACCCGCCACCAAGCCCTTTGGCCATCGTTGTCAGATCAGCGACTACATCGTGGTGTTCCATCGCGAACATTTTGCCTGTCCGTGCAAACCCCGTTTGCACCTCGTCTGCGATCAACAGGATGCCGTGTTCGTCACAAAGTTTGCGCAAATGTACCATCAATGCGCGCGGGGCGTCATAGAATCCACCTTCGCCTTGTACAGGTTCAATGATGATTGCCGCGACGCGGTCAGGGTCAACATCGGCTTTAAACAGCTTGTCCAAAGCAGCGATTGAATCCTCAACCGTTACACCATGTATCGGGACTGGAAAGGGAGCGTGAAATACATCGCCGGGCATGCTTCCGAAGCCCTTTTTGTACGGCACCACTTTTCCAGTAAGCGCCATGCCCATGAACGTACGGCCATGAAAACCACCAGAAAACGCGATGACAGCAGAGCGACCCGTCGCAGCGCGTGCGATTTTGACTGCATTCTCGGCCGCTTCTGCACCTGTGGTGACAAAGACTGTTTTCTTTTCAAAATCACCGGGAACAAGCGCATTGAGGCGCTCGGCCAATGAGACGTAGTTTTCATAGGGGACGACCTGATGACAGGTATGCGTGAACCGATCTAGCTGGGCTTTGACGGCGTCTATCACCTTTGGGTGGCGGTGCCCGGTGTTCACGACAGCAATACCTGCGGCAAAGTCGATGTAGCGCGTGCCTTCGATGTCCCAGATTTCTGAATTTTCCGCGCGATCTGCGAAAACTTGCGTCATCATTCCAACGCCACGCGCGATCGCGCCGTCTTTGCGTTTACTTACGTCTGCGTTCAACATTCTTTTCACTTCCTATGACTAGCGCGTCTTGGCCAATACAAAACCAGATATAAGAACGATAAATTGTTTATTATTTACCGAATAGTCTGTATCTTTGTGATTATAAGGTATTGAAATATAATGACTTAAATCAGGAGTGATTGGAATTTTAATCATGTCGAACACGGATTTCTCAGAAAACGCCCAGCTCGGTCAACGCCTGCGTTCTCTCAGGCTTCGTGCGGGCTTGTCGCAAAGGGCACTCGCAAAAAAGACGAATGTTGCAAGCGCGACAATTTCTTTGATGGAATCTGGAAAGACGAGCCCTTCAGTGGGGTCATTAAAGCGCATCTTAGAAGGTATCCCGATTGGCTTGTCGGAGTTCTTCGATTTTGAACCAGAACTTGAAACCAACGTCTTTTATGCAGCCGAAGAGTTAACAGAGATTGGCACAAAATCCCTGTCACTTAAGCAAATCGGCGCTAGCTCGCTCGGTAGAAACCTACAAATACTTAAAGAAACCTATCCGCTGAATGCCGATACAGGACGGGTCATGTACGAACACGCAGGCGAAGAGGGAGGCATCGTCATTTCCGGACGTGTCGAAGTTACCGTAGGCGATATGCGAAAAATCTTGGGGCCGGGCGACGCATATTTCTTTCCAAGCACAAGCCCACACCGGTTTCGACAAGTTGGCCCCGTTGAGACTGTGATCATCAGCGCGTGCACGCCACCAACATTCTAGCGGTGTCAGTGGCGCGATAAACGCTGCAGGCGAATCCCCAGCCAACATGTGTTGGTTGATACCTAGTGGACCGCGAGAAGCTCATCGCGCTTTTGTTTTTGAATCGCGCGCTTTGAAGTGATGGACGCCACGAGCACACCGATCGTCACCAGTCCGATGATCAACGTCGACAGGGCGTTAATTTCGGGGCTGACACCGAGCCGCACGGAAGAATATATCTTGATCGGCAACGTTGTGGCCGATGGGCCCGCCGTGAACGATGCGATCACCAGATCATCAAGCGACAATGTAAAAGCCAGTAGCCAGCCGGAGGCGACAGCAGGCGCGATAATCGGCAGGGTCACGGATTTAAACGCGTCCCAAGGCGTGCAGCCCAAATCAAGCGCCGCTTCTTCCAAGCTTTCGTCAAACGATGCCATGCGCGATGAGACAACGACGGACACGTAACACATTGAAAACGTAGCGTGCGCCAATACAATCGTCGCGACGCCCCGGTCCATGCCAACAGCTATGAAGAGCAGCAGCAAAGACAGGCCTGTTATGACTTCGGGCATCACAAGTGGGGCGTAGATCATGCCAGAAAACAATGTGCGCCCGCGGAACCGGCCAGCACGTACCAACACAAAGGCTGCCATAGTGCCCAAGACGGTCGCGATGGTAGACGAGATAACCCCGACCTTCAGTGTGACCCAAGCCGCGTCGAGGAATGCTTCGTTTTGCATGAGCTCGCCGTACCATTTGGTCGAAAAGCCCCCCCAAACGGCAACGAGCTTTGATTCATTGAAGCTATAAATGACCAAGATGATCATGGGGATATACAAGAACGCAAAACCGAGCGTGAGTGAGACAACGTTAAACCATGATGGCTTTCTCATTTGTTTTGCTCCCGATGTTTTTGCTCGTTTCGTTGGAACAAGATGATGGGGATGATCAAGACGAGGAGAAGAATGACCGCCACCGCCGAAGCCAATGGCCAATCACGGTTTGAAAAGAATTCTTCCCATAGAACCTTACCAATCATCAAGGTGCGTGAACCGCCCAGGAGGGAAGGGATCACAAATTCGCCCAACGCAGGGATGAAGACGAGAAAACAACCCGCGATGATGCCCGGCTTCGCCAAATGTATGGTGACCGACCAAAAGGCGCTTGTGCGTGTGCAGCCCAAATCCTGCGCCGCTTCTAGCAAAGAACCATCGAGCTTTTCGAGCGTGGCGTAGATCGGTAAGACCATAAACGGCAGGTAAGTGTAGACGATGCCAATATAGACAGCGGTATTGGTATTCATGATCACCAGCGGATCAGAGATAATACCTGTCCACATCAGAAATTGGTTTAAGAAGCCTTCGTTGGAAATGATGCCGATGAGCGCATAAATGCGGATCAAAAAGCTTGTCCAGAAAGGCAGAATGATCAGCAGCAAAAGGCTAGGACGCCATTCTTGTGGCGCGTTTGCGATCGCATAGGCAAAAGGAAAACCAATGAGCAGCGTGAAAAACGTTGCGAGCACGGCAATCTTGAGACTGGACCAATAGGCTTTGATGTAAAGAGAGTCTTCGGACAGAAAGACAAAGTTTTCAAAGTCGAGACCCGCCCAAAAAGCCCGAAACCCAGGCCAACCTTCTTCTAGCTCTAGGGTTGGGGTGTAAGGCGGAATTGAGATCGCGTAATCTGATAGCGAAATCTTGAAAACGATCAAAAAGGGCACCAAAAACAAGGCTACGAGCCATGCATATGGTACGGTGATAAGAAGGCGGCGTGCGATATTCATGGTGCCCCCTACGATGCGAGGACGATACCGGCGGTATCCGTCCATGAGAGCCAAACACTGTCGCCCCAAGTGATTGCGCGACGCGCAATGCGGCGATTATTTGCAACCTGAGATTTGATCAATGAACCATTCTCAAGTCGCACGTAATAGGTCGACATGTTTCCGAGATATGCAATGTCCTCGACGGTCCCATTGACGCGGTTATGGCGGTCCATCGGTTCGTCGGAAAAGATAGCGACTTTCTCGGGGCGTACCGCAAATGCGCCGGATGTTGCCGCGGTCAGGCTTTCACCGGCCATGCCGCGTATGGCGGGTTTTCCCTCGCCCCATGACAATTCGGCAGCCTCGCCTTCTGATTTGGTAACCTGACCTTCGATGATATTTACGTCGCCGATAAAGTCCGCAACATAGAGTGAATTGGGTGCTTCATAGATCCGGTCGGGGGTGTCGATTTGTTTCAGTTTTCCGTGATCCATCACTGCGATGCGGCTTGCCACTGTCATGGCCTCTTCTTGGTCATGGGTCACGATCACAAATGTGGTGCCGGTCTTCTCTTGAATATCCATCAACTCGAATTGCGTTTCTCGACGTAGCTTCTTGTCAAGCGCGCCAAGAGGTTCATCCAGGAGCAATAATTTGGGCGCTTTGGCCAATGCACGTGCAAGCGCGACACGTTGGCGTTGCCCACCAGACATTTGGTGCGGCTTGCGGCTTGCGAATTTCTTGAGCTGGACGAGGCGCAGCATCTCTTCGACGCGGCCATCAATTTCCGATTTGGGCATATCGGATCGCTTCAATCCGAAGGCGAGGTTTTCCGCAACGGTAAGATGCGGGAATAATGCATAAGACTGGAACATCATATTCACGACGCGCTTGTTCGGTGGAATGCCATCCATATCGACGCCATCAATCGTGATGCTCCCTTCGGTAACAGTTTCAAATCCACCGAGCATCCGCATCAAGGTTGTTTTGCCGCAACCCGATGGACCGAGCAGGGCAAAAAATTCTTTGGGATAGATTTTGAGATCGACATCATCAATCGCTGTAAATGTACCATATTGTTTGGTCACATTTGAAAACTTGATGAGAGGCGTCGCAGTCTCATCTTCCCAAGGGGCGAAGGGGGCGTCAGTATTCATTATAAAATCCTGTCGAATACGCATGGAGGTTCTCCTCCATGCGATAACTTCATCAGTGCGTGTTAAGGGGGGTATTATGTCCCGGACTTAACCTTGGTCCACATGCGCGTTACGGTACGTTGAACGCGTGGCTCGTATGGGGTCGCTGTATAAAGGTTTTCGAGCGTCGCCTCATCTGGGTAGATCGCAGGATCATCGATCACGTCCTCAAACAAGAATTCTTGAGAGGCAAGGTTTCCGTTTGCGTAGTAAACATAGTTCGACGCGGCAGCCATGTTTTCAGCATCCAAAATGAAGTTCAGGAATGCGTGCGCGGCGTCAGGGTTTGGCGCGTCGACGGGAATGGCCATCTGGTCGAACCACATCAGGGCGCCTTCAGATGGGGCGTTGTAAGCGATCTCAACGCCATTCTCTGCCTCGTCTGCACGGTCACGCGCTTGAAGAACGTCACCTGACCAACCGAAGGCGACACAGATGTCGCCGTTCGCGAGCGCATTGATATATTCAGAGCTGTTATACTTTGCAACATAGGGTGCGACGGCCGTCAAAAGTGGCTCTGCCAATGCAAGCACATCAGGGTCTTGGCTGTCAGGCGCTTCACCCAAATACGCCAATGCCGCTGGGATGACTTCGGTCGGCGCATCCAAGAAATAGACGCCGCATTCGGCAAGCTTTTCCATGTTCTCTGGATTGAAAATCAAATCGAGTGAACCGATCTGGGCGTCATCACCAAGGACTTCGGCCACTTTGTTGACGTTCACGCCAATGCCGGTGGTGCCCCACATGTAGTTGATCGAATAGGCATTGTCAGGATCGTACTGGGCTGTGCGCGCTTCGATCAGGTCCCATACGTTGCTATGGTTTGGCAATTTGCTCAGATCAAGCTGCTGGAACGCGCCCGCCTGAATCTGACGCTGCAAAAAGTCGCCCGTTGGCACAACGATGTCGTAGCCGGAGCTACCAGCAAGCATTTTAGTTTCAAGAACTTCGTTACTGTCGAACACATCATAGATGACTTCGATACCAGTTTCCGCTTCGAACTGATCCAAGAGATCTTCGTCGATATAATCGGACCAGTTATAGATGCGCACTTCTTCCGCGAGCGCCGATTGGGCGATAGCGCAAAGCGCAATCGTCGAAAGGGTGGTAAACAGTTTCATTGATTTCTCCTTGTTGATTGAAAAAACTTTTGATCAAAAGTTTGACAATAGCAAGTTTTTTGCAAATATTGATGAGAAGAAACTGAGATCCGATAGCGACGATTGGTTAAAATTTATGCAAATTGACAAAAAAATGCCGGAGCACCAAGCCGTCTACGCAACGTTGCGCGATAGAATTCTATTGGGAGAATTTGCACCGGGGCAACCTATGACCATTCAGGGGTTGGCCGAAATTCTTGGCGTTGGAATGACGCCTGTTCGCGAAGCGATTCGACGTTTGACATCTGAAAGCGCGCTGGAGACCTTGGGGAACCGTCGCGTTATTGTCCCGACCCTCACGCAAGATCAGCTTGATGATATTTATTTCATGCGGTTGAAGGTTGAGCCTGAGTTGGCAAAAAGGGCCGCAAAATCAATTACAAAGCAACATGTTAAAGAGCTGTATGAAATTGACCGAGAGGTGGATCTCGCGATCAATGTCGGTGATGTTAATGGGTACTTGGAGCGCAACAAAGCATTTCATTTCAATATTTATGCCCACGCAAATTCCCCGATTCTGACGCGTATTGCGCAGTCGCTTTGGTTGCAGGTCGGACCCAGCCTGCGCGTAGTTTGTGGTCGATATGGCACGGCGAACCTGCCCGATAAACACGACGCAATTTTGCAGGCGTTTTTAGATGGAAACCCTGAGGCGGCGGCGGCGGCAATGCAGGAAGACCTCGAGCAGGGGATTATGCTTGCGGGTCAACCTCTCGCAGATAAATTTGATCAAAATTTAGGTAAGAACCAATGAATAGACGTGATACAAAGTCGACCACAGCGTCATGGATTTCTGAGCTGCCGGACCATTTTCAAGAGTACCTCGGAGACCGCCGGATCGATGAGGTGGAAATTATCATTCCCGATATCGCCGGCACGTCACGCGGCAAAGCTATGCCCGCGCATAAATTCAAACCTGATGAAGCGTTCTTTCTGCCTATCTCGCTGTTTTACCAGACGATTTCAGGTGAATACGTGGATATGGAAATCGAAAATCAATGGCTTGAGAAAGATGTCATGCTTGTGCCGGATATGGGAACGGCCACGGCAATTCCATGGGGCGACGATCCGTCAGTTCAAATTATTTGTGATATGAAGACGCGCGAAGGCGAAAATCTTGCGATAGCGCCGCGCAACGTGCTGCGTCGGATTTTGGATTTCTATGCTGCGGAAGGTCTGACCGCTGTTGTTGCCCCGGAATTAGAGTTCTACCTGACAACACCAAATGTCGATCCAAATGAACCGATTGAGGCGCCGGTTGGGCGCACCGGCCGAAAACGCTCTAGCAGCCAAGTCTATTCGATGGCGGCCGTTGATGAATACGGGCCGGTTATCGACACGATTTACGACTTTGCCGAGGCACAGGGGCTCGAGATTGATACGGTGATTCAAGAGGGCGGGGCAGGGCAGATTGAGATCAATCTGTTGCACGGCGATCCACTTGCCCTCGCGGATCAGGTGTTCATTTTTAAGCGCACCATTCGGGAAGCGGCACTAAAAAATGGTATCTATGCCACCTTCATGGCCAAGCCGATGCGGGATGAACCGGGAAGTGCCATGCATATTCATCAGTCCATTTTGGACACAAAAACAGGTAAAAACATATTCTCTGATGCGGATGGCAATGCGACAGAAGCATTCACGCATTTCATCGGTGGCTCGCAAAAATACCTGATGCAGGCTGTGCCATTGCTGGCGCCTTATGTGAATTCATATCGCCGGATCACCGTGGATGGCCAAAGCGCCCCAGCTAATCTTGAATGGGCTGCCGATAACCGGACAACTGGTTTGCGCGTGCCGCATTCTGGGCCGGACGCCCGCCGCCTAGAAAATCGCGTGATCGGCATGGATTGCAATCCTTATCTGGCGATAGCAGCATCCTTGGCTTGCGGATATCTTGGTATGAAAAACAAGACGTTGCCGCGCCCTGAAGCCGTCAACGAGGTATGGGAAACAGAAGATGCTTTGCCGCCGGGCCTGAACGCTGCGCTGAACTTATTTGAAGATGCAGATGCGCTGTGGGATGTCTTGGGAACAGAGTTCTGCCAATTGTTCTTAGACTTGAAGCGCGCTGAAAACGAAGAGTACCAGCGCGAGATTTCACCATGGGAACGGCAGCACCTGCTGTTGAACGTCTAATGAATCTCCTTTCTGTGAACGATAAGGAGGGAACTTATCCTCCGTCGTTCTACGCCAGCAATATCACGGCTATTGCGGACTGTGATGCGGTCCAAGGCGATCTAAACTGCGATGTCTGTGTCATTGGCGGTGGGTTTACGGGTCTTTCGACCGCCCTGCATTTGGCGCAAAAAGGTTATTCTGTACGCTTGCTTGAGGCGCAGCGCATCGGGTTTGGTGCGTCCGGCCGCAACGGCGGACAAGTCGGGCAGGGGCAACGTGTCGACCAGGATGAACTGGAAGACATGTTTGGCGAAGATCGCGCGCGCGCATTGTGGGAAATTGGTATGCAAGCAGTCGAATGCGTGCGTGATTTGTCGCAATCCGACTTGGTTCACGCTGATTTTCACCCCGGCATTGCCCACGCCGATCATCGCGCACGCTATGTCCCGCATTCCCGCGATTACGTCGAGAAGATGAACACGAAATACGGGTATGAACATATTTCATTTTTGGACAAGCAAGAGATGCAAGAGCTGGTTCAATCGCAAGCATATCACGGTGGAAGTTTTGACACCCGTTCGGGGCATATCGACCCGTTGCAATTTGCGCTAGGTCTCGCACGAATGGCGCAGAAGGCTGGCGTAAAGCTTCATGAAAACAGCCATGTAAGATCGATCCAGCACGGACCGACGGCTGTCGTGAAAACGGATGCTGCGCGGATTTCTGCGAAATATGTCGTTATGGCGTGCAATGGATATATCGGAAATTTAGACGCTGACGTGACGCGTCGCGTGATGCCCATCAACAATTATATCGTCGCAACAGAACCCTTGTCCGACGCGGATCGCGCCAAGGTTTTGGCAAAGAACATCGCGGTGGCGGACACGAAATTTGTGGTGAATTACTTCCGCTTTAGTGATGATAACCGCATGCTGTTTGGCGGCACCGAAAGCTATAGTTACAAGTTCCCAAAAGACATCGCAGCCCAAGTGCGCAAACCAATGACCGATATTTTCCCGCAGTTGCAAGACGCGAAGATCGATTATGCGTGGGGAGGTACGTTGGGGATCACCATGAATCGGTTGCCACACTACGCGCGCTACGGTGCTGGAAATGTCCTGAGCATGTCGGGTTTTTCCGGCCAGGGCGTCGCTCTTGGCACCCTATCAGGCCAAATCGCTGCTGAGGCGATCGCAGGGCAGGCCGAACGATTTGACATCATGTCACAAATTCCGTCCCCGAAATTTCCGGGTGGCACGCTCATGCGCCAACCACTGCTGATCCTTGCGATGCTGTGGTTTTCGATGCGCGACAAACTGTGAGGATCCTATGACGATGCCGCATTTAAATAGATGCCCGAGCCCCTGCGCAGAGATTCCACGTTCCATAGAAGGACATACATCGTGACATTCCAAAACGCCCAAGATTGGCTGGCCGAGCACCCTGAAGTCAACGCGATCATTATCGGGCTTTGCGATATCAATGGTGTTCTGCGCGGCAAACGGGTCCCTCTTTCGCAACTTGATAAGCTTCTTTCTGGCGGTATGCGGATGCCGCAATCGGCGTGTACTGTCGATATCTGGGGACATGACATTGAAGCCAGCGAGCTTGTCTTTGAAAGTGGCGATGGCGATGGTGTTTGCAACGTCACTGAACGCGGTATTATCGGACAATCCGAGGATGAAAATGCCTCGGCGATGTTTCAGGTGATGCTGACTTTGGAAGATGGCACACCTATGGCAACTGATCCGCGCCAAGCGCTTGTCAAGGTGGTGAAGCGCTTGAAAAATAAGGGGCTTACGGCCGTTGTCGCGACCGAGCTTGAATTTTATTTGACCACAGTGACGAATGGTGTGGCGGTTCCGCCGACGCTGCCAAACGCCCTTGCGCCAACAACAAAGGGGAACGTACTTTCGGTCGCGGAATTGGCGTCGCTGAATGCATTTTTGGATGATGTATATGCGGCGTGCCGTATCCAAAATATTCCCGCAGATGCCGCGATTTCCGAAGGTGGCGCGGGACAATTTGAGATCAATTTGTTGCATACGGCAGACCCTCTGAAGGCCGCGGATGACGCGCTTTTGTTTAAGAATGTTGTGAAAGATACAGCGCGCAAGCACGGGTTTTGTGCCACGTTTATGGCGAAACCATTCGGTGATCAGCCGGGCAATGGCATGCATGTGCACTTTTCGATGCTGGATTCGGATGGGAATAATGTCTTTGACGATGGGACCGACGTGGGGTCTGATACTTTGCGGTTCGCAGTGGCAGGATTGCTAAGCGCGATGCATGAAAGCACGTTGCTTTTTGCACCCCATCAAAACAGCTATCGCCGCATGCGCCCCAATTCGCACGCACCCACCAGTGCCGCGTGGGGGTATGAGAACCGGACATGTGCGATCCGAATTCCAGGTGGGCCAAATGCGGCACGCCGCATCGAACACCGGGTCGCTGGTGCAGATTCAAACCCGTATTTAGTACTTGCGGCAATTCTTGGAAGTGCCTTGAACGGCATTGATGCGCAGCTGGAGCCGGCAGCTCCCGTCACCGGGAACGCTTACGATGCAGATGCGCCTAGTCTTCCTTTGGACTGGTTGTCGGCAATTGCTGCATTTGAACAGGGTAAAACTATGGCTGACGTGCTCGGCCCGCAAATGGTGCGGCTATTTGCGCAAGCAAAACAACAAGAACTGCAACACTTCCTTAGCATTGTACCCGATGCTGAATATCACACCTACTTGGAGACAGTTTGATGACTGCAGCGTACGCCTACGCAGGCAATGGGGACCACACAACAAGCTATTATGCGGCATCTGCAAATACCCGGACATTGCGCCCCGCGCTTAAGGGCGATCAAACATTTGATGTCTGCGTTGTCGGTGCGGGTTATTCGGGCCTTTCCACGGCCTTGCACCTCGCCGAACAAGGCCACAACGTCGCGATTGTCGAAGGTGCGCGTATTGGTTGGGGGGCATCTGGCCGCAACGGCGGACAGGTCGTCAACGGTTTGAACGCATCCTTGCAGACCATCAAACGTCGCTATGGCCAGGACACTGCAAACTTTGTCGCAGGCTTGGTTATGGAGGGGGGCGATATTATTCGCGACCGTATCAAAACCTACGACATCCAATGTGACTACAAGCCAACAAACCTGTTCACCGCCTGCACTGATGCGCATATGCGCGAGCTTGAGGAGCGTTTGGCGCTATGGCAAGGCTACGGTCTGAACACGCAAGAAATGGTGTCCAAAGACAAGATCAAAGACTACGTCGGATCAGATATGTACGCGGGTGGGATGATTGATCATTCCGGGGGGCATATGCACCCTTTGAACTTTGCCTTGGGTGAGGCGGACGCGTTTGAAAAGAACGGTGGCACAATTTTTGAAATGTCGCGTGTGATAGATGTGAATTACGAAGCCGCGCGTCCCGTGGTGAAAACGGAAACGGGCACGATCACAAGCAAGACAGTTGTCCTGTGTGGTAACGCTTACCTTGGTAAAGTTGTGCCCAAATTGACGTCTCGTGTTATGCCAGTGTCCACACAAGTTATGGCGACTGAACAGCTTTCCGATGAGCAGGCCAACCGTCTGCTTCCAACGGACACTTGCGTCGAAGATATTCGGTATATTTTGGACTACTACCGCCTGTCTGCTGACAATCGTCTGCTGTTTGGTGGTGGGACCGTCTATGGCGGGGCTGATCCGCGTGATATCGAAGCCAAGCTGCGTAAAAATCTGAGCAAAGTTTTCCCTGAACTTGCGAATGTCAAAATTGCGCACGCTTGGAGCGGCAATTTCGCTTTATCATTTAGCCGCGTGCCACAAATGGGCCGTCTTAATAACAACACGTACTTTGCGCACGGTTATTCGGGGCATGGCGTTACTGGATCGCATACATTTGGTCGGATTTTGGCCGAAGCCATTTCAGGCGACGCAAGCCGCTACGACGTATTTGAAAAAGTGCCTTATATCCCATTTCCCGGTGGTCGCATGTTCCGCGTGCCCTATTCAATAATTGGGTCTTGGTACTACGACATCAAAGACAGATTCGGACTGTGAGGGCAAAATGTTGGGCAATGGTGATCAAGCGTTTCTAAAAACGGACCTCAAGGGCCGTTGGCATGAAATGACATATGGCGGGGCGGTAAGCTTTTTGCGCCGTTGCTACAGTCGTGACCTAGATGGCGTCGATGTGGCTGTCATGGGTGTCCCCTTTGACAATGCGGTCACCTACCGGCCGGGCACGCGGTTGGGGCCGCGCGCAATTCGTGCAGCCTCTGTCCAACTGGCTGAACTTAAGGCGTTTCCATGGGGGTTTGATCCGTTTGACACGCTTAACGTGGTCGATTTTGGGGATGTGATGCTTGACCCACATCACCCTGAAACGGTGCTGCCAGCAATTCAGAACCAAGCGGCAGAAATCATCGCCGCCGGGACTAAGCTTCTAACGTTGGGCGGGGATCATTCAATTGCTTATCCGCTCATCAAAGCCCACGCAGAAAAACACGGACCCATTGCGCTAATTCAGATCGACGCTCATTGCGATACATGGGAAGATGACGGTGTAGCGATTGACCACGGCACAATGTTTGCGCGGGCCACCGTTGATGGCATTATCGACCCCGCAAAATCCACGCAAATCGGTTTGCGCACCTACAACGATAGCGATCATGGGTTTGAGATTCTCAGCAGCCCTTGGATTCATCGCCACGGTATTCATGCTGCAATTGATATTGCCAAAAAACGTGCTGGCGATGCACCCGTTTATGTCAGCTTTGACATTGACGGTCTTGATCCTGCATTTGCGCCGGGAACAGGGACGCCTGTGGCAGGTGGTCTGGCATCATGGCACGGCCTTGAAATTATCCGCGGCCTTGGCGAACTAAACCTTGTCGGGATGGATATTGTTGAGGTCTCGCCACCATTCGACACGTCTGAAATCACCGCATTGGCCGCTGCCCATCTTGCGCATGACTGGTTATGCGTTCTGGCTGAAAAGGCGGGCGCAAAAACAGCTAAAGTTGGACGGACATAGAAAGTACACGATGAAAATTGGCATCCTGCAAACAGGTCGTTCGCCTGAAAGCCTGAACGAAAAATACGGCGATTACGACGCGTTTTTTAAACGCTACCTTGATGGGCGTGGCTTCGATTTTGAAACCTACGAGGTTCTTGACGGCAAATTCCCGAAGTTGCCGCAAAGCGCGGACGGCTGGCTTATCACGGGCTCTCGGTTCGGGGCGTATGAAGATCACGATTGGATTCCGCCGCTTGAAGAGTTTTTGCGTGAAACCTTTGCCCAAGGGGTGCCAATTTTTGGAGTCTGCTTTGGGCATCAGATTTTGGCGCAAGCGCTGGGCGGCAAGGTCGAAAAATTCGACGGCGGTTGGTCTGTTGGCCCCACTGCCTATGAAAGTGGCCAGTTCGGCGATCAGAAAATGATAGCTTGGCATCAAGATCAAGTCACCCGGCGCCCCGAAATGGCTTCAGTCGTGGGGTCGTCAGATTTTTGCGAAAACGCAATCCTTGCCTATGGCGACCAAGCATTGACCATTCAACCACATCCCGAATTCACAGCGGGCTTCATGGCTGATTTGCTCGAAGCGCGCGGTGGGCAACTGCCGCAACATATCAAGGATGGTGCGGCCGCGGCACAAGATGATCCGCTAACGCGCGTCAATTTTGCAGATGAGATCGAAGCATTCTTCAAGAAAACACGTTCATAAAGCAGATATTCTATGCCTCACACTTCATCTTACTACGCGGCGACTGCCAACACCAAAACGGTGTTCCCGCAACTGACCTCTGACATTACCGCAGATGTTGCCATCATTGGTGGTGGGTTCACGGGGGTTGCCACGGCGCTTGAACTGGCAGAGCGCGGGTTAAGTGTGGTGTTGTGCGAAGCAAATCAAATCGGTTGGGGGGCGACGGGCCGTAATGGCGGACAAATAACCGGCAGCCTGTCGGGTGACAAAGCGATGCAGCGCGAGTTTCGCCGCACGTTAGGCGATAGGGCTGCGGATTTCGTTTGGGATCTGCGCTGGCGCGGTCACGATATTATCCGAAAACGTATCGCTAAGTACAATATCGATTGCGACTTGCGTTTTGGGCAAATGCAAACCGCGCTGACAAAGGGGCAATTGGCCGAACTCGAAGACATCTATGCGACGGGCTGTCGTCGTGGAATGGCCGATGACCTCACGATGATTTCTGGGGCCAACATGCCCGACTACCTCGAAACGGACCTCTATATTGGCGGGCTGTTGAACCGCAAAAATATGCACCTACACTCGTTGAATTTCTGTCTGGGGCAGGCGGAGGCCCTCGTTTCACTGGGCGGGAAGGTGTTTGAAAACAGCGAAGTCATCAATATTGAACATGGCGCAAACCCAACCGTCCGTACCAAACATGGCTCTGTGCGCGCAGATAAAGTCATGCTCGCCGGGAATGCCTATCATTTGCTAGAACAGCCGAAACTGCGTGGCAAATTATTCCCGGCCTCATTGGCCAACATGGCGACAGCACCGCTTTCTCAAGAAGATGCAGCCTCAATTAACCCGCATAACCTCGCGGTTTATGACGGGCGTTTCGTTTTGGATTACTTCCGCTTAACGGCCGACAATCGGGTTATGTTTGGTGGCGGCACAAATTATTCAGGACGCGAAAGCAAAGACGTTGCACGCGAATTGCGCCCTGCACTCGAACGTACTTTTCCACGCCTCAAGGGCGTTGAAATTGACTATAGTTGGTCGGGCATGGACGGCATCGTGTTGAACCGCATCCCACAGGTTGGCCGCATCGGAGCCAACGTGTTCTATGTCCAAGGCTACAGTGGGCATGGCATTGCCCTAAGCCACATTCTCGCAGAGGTGACGGCGCATTGCATCACCGGGGACAGCTCGGAATTTGAGATATTCGAGAACTGCCGACATTGGAACTTGCCTGTCGGCCGGACAGTTGGAAGTTTGATGATTGCAGTTGGAATGGCTTACTATGCTTTGAGAGACAAGATCGAGAGATAGTATCAGAACTAGCACCTCCCTTTAGGCGTGAAATTTACGGCGAATGTCCTGAGTGCCGCACATATCTCCAGATTTTACTAATTCTCCGCACAGGCTCGAACCGCTGACCTCCATCATAAAAAGAAGTGCGCCATTGTTCGAAGCTGCTGTTCCGGCATGCCTTCGCATGGTTTGCTTCGGGGCCCATTTCCGGTATTCGATATTCGTCTGAAAACCTTTCCAGAAGATTGCCGCGCTTTTTGGTTTGGGTGAGAGCGGCGTCAGATTACGCCTTCTTCAATAAGCACTTTTCGGGCCGCACGAAAGCATTCAAGGCCCTGTGGCACGCCGCAGTATATCGCGATGACGTGGATGATCGCGCGGATTTCTTCTTTTGTTACACCATTGTTGAGAGCGCCGCGGCAGTGGAGTTCCCACTCGGTCATTTTGCCCAAAGCGCCGATCATCGACAGGTTCATCATCGAGCGTGTTTTCGCGTCAATGACGTCATCGCCCCAGCCAAAGCCCCAGCACCAAGCTGTCATTGCCTCTTGAAACGGCTGTGTAAATTCGTCAGCCGCCGCAAGGTTTTTCTCAACATACTCGGCACCAAGCGTTGCTTTACGTTGCTCCAAACCTTTCAGGAACAGATCTTCGTCAAATGCACTCATGGGGTGTCCTCGCTAGGTGACTATTTATGCTTCGGGCAGGCCGTCAACGATGGCGATGTTGGCTTTGCAAGCGCCTGAACGTTGGCTGCGGGCCTCCCTGTATTCCGGTGAATTGTAGCACGCCAAGGCTTGAGCCTTGCTTTCAAATTCAACGACCACGTGCCGCTGCCACGCTTCCCCCTCAAGCGGTGTTGCATCACCGCCGCGCACAAGAAATCGTGCGCCGTATTTAGCAAAAGCTGCGGGAGCCAGCGCTTGATAGCCAGCATATGCGTCGGGGTCAGTCACCGTAACAAAAGCAATCCAGTATCCCTTAGACATCGCCTGCCGCCTTTTTCGTTTCGTCCTGCAAAAAGCGTTGTGCTGTCGTGGACGCATCAAGGATATGGGCCTCCACTGCCGCCCGAGCAGCATCAGCGTCGCGGCTGATAATGGCCTCAAAAATCGCGGTCATATGGCTCATACCCGGCTTCGGGCGATCTTTCGCGGACAACGTGAGAACGCGCAGGCGGCTGATCCGTCCATTCAAACGCTGCACAATATCCCAAGCAATCGAATGGCCAGATTCGGTGAAAATGATCTCGTAAAATCGGGTGGTTGCCCGCATGACGCCGATCCATTCAGAATCATCCATCGTTGCGTTGAGCGCCGCCAATGCCTCGCCCAGTCGCTTGGCAAAGTCGCCGCTGTAACGCTGCGCGCAAACGGCAGCGGCGGAGCCTTCCAGCTGCTCGCGAATTTCATAGATTTGCACAGCTTGATCCCAGTCAAGTAAGGCAACAATCGGACCGCGGTTCGGGATGATTTCAACCAAACCCTCAGCTTCCAGAAAACGGATCGTCTCACGGACGACCGTCCGACTTACGCCGAGCTGATCACAAAGTGGTCTCTCGATCAACCGTTCACCAGGGGCGAAATGGCCTTCGATGATGGCCGTGCGCATCCGCTCTTGCACGATGTCGCGCAGGGTTTGAGGCGCATGTTCGATCTTGGGCAGATTAGATTTCGCAATATTCATTTGGGATTTATAGTCGTCTAACGCCGTGGCCTCAAGCAATATTGACATATGGTATGATGGTATACCAAGATATTGGGAGATTCGATCACTCAAAGGAAGCCGCCGGTGCCCGCAGAAATCAGAAAGACACTTCTTCACGTCGAAAACACGCTTATTGAAGGCGGTAAGACGGCCGAAAAGCCGTTGACCCTGATCGCGGCGATGGCCGTTATCCGCAACCCTTGGGCCGGTCAGGGGTTCGTCGAAGACCTCTCTCCGGCCATCCGTGACTGCGCATCAGGACTCGGTGAGATGCTGACAGATATGGTGCTTGAGGCCGCTGGCGGTGGTGACAAGGTAGAAGGCTACGGAAAATCGGCTATTGTCGGGCTCAATGGCGAAGTTGAGCACGCCTCTGCGCTGATTCACACTTTGCATTTTGGCAACCACTATCGCAACGCTGTCGGGGCAAAATCATACTTGTCGTTCTGCAACACACGCGGCCCCGCGAACGCACCGCTGATGATCCCGCTGATGGACAAAAACGATGGTGGTCGCAGGTCTCATTATCTGACGATCCAGACGTCTGTAGCTGATGCGCCTGCGGCTGACGAAATTCTCATCGCTCTTGGGGCCTCCATCGGTGGTCGCCCGCATCACCGCATCGGTGACCGCTATCAAGACCTCAAGGAACTGGGCCATGACGTTGACAACCCTGCATCTGTCTAAGTCGAACGCGACAGTTTCGTGCCGTGCCCATGGTGCGGGCGAACCTGTGATCTTGCTGCACGGTGTTGGTATGCAATCGGCGGCTTGGGGACCGCAAATCGAGACATTGCAACGCGGTAATCGCGTTATCGCCTTCGACCTACCCGGACATGGCGGCAGCGATCCCTTGCCCCAAGGCAGCACGTTGTCCGGATATGTTGCGTGGTTGGATGATGTCATCACAACGTTAGACCTCGGGCCTGTTAATCTTGCAGGGCATTCAATGGGTGCCTTGATCGCAGGGGGGTATGCGGCGACCTATCCCGATATGACCCGACGTGTTGCACTTTTGAATGCGGTCTACCTTCGGGATGTTGCAGCTAGTGCGGCAGTGACTGTGCGCGCAGCTGAAATTTGTCGTGGCAAGGTAGACATCCAGACGCCGCTGGCGCGTTGGTTTGGCACCTCACTAATTGACGGTGAAGTCCGTGCGCAGGTTTCTGACTGGCTTAACGCCGTTGATCTTGCAGCCTATGGAACGGCCTATTCTGCATTCGCGGGTGGCGACAAGACCTACGCGGATCAGCTTTCTAACATTAGCTGCCCCTTTCTCGCGCTCACGGGGGATGGCGATCGTAATTCCACGCCTGAAATGTCCCAAGCCATGGCGACACAGGCGCAGAAAGGACAGGCGGTGGTGATCGAAGGGCACAGGCACATGGTGAACCTTACCGCGGCAGTGCAGGTGAATACCCATCTTTTGGCGTGGCTCAAAAGGCCGGAAACCAGAAAGGAACTTTTGTGACGACAATTGATCCACGCGCCCTGAGAAGCGCCTTTGGAACCTTCTTGACCGGCGTAACCGTTGTAACGGCCCATGACGAAAACAACGCGCCACTCGGCTTTACAGCGAATTCGTTTACCTCCGTATCACTTAATCCGCCGATGGTACTTGTCTGTGTCGCGAATACATCGCGGAATTTCGAAACGTTGATGAAGGCAACTGGATTTGCCGTGAATATCCTAGCCGAAAGCCAAATCGACGTGTCCAACACATTTGCGCGGCCCGTAGAAGACAGGTTTGCCACCGTTGGCTGGAACAAAGGGCCATACGGTGCGCCAATCTTGAATGATGTCACGGCGTGGTTCGATTGCAGCATGCACAAGACCGTCGATGCTGGTGACCACACGATCTTGATCGGCCAAGTCGAGGACTTCGCTACCACTGCGACACCCGGCCTTGGCTATGCCCGTGGGGCGTACGTGACACCATCCACGGCGGCAGAGGCCATCGAGCCGAACCCGAACCTGATCGTATCTGCGTTGATTGAGCGGAACGGAGAGGTCTTGTTGCTTGATGATGGCGACGGTGGCTTGGCGCTGCCTGAACAGCAGGTCAAATCCGAAGGCGTTTCGGCTGCTTTGGCACAGCTGATCGCATCGACCGGACTGAAGGCAGAGCCGGGGTTCGTCTATTCGGTATTTGAGCGCGGTAAGCACCAACATATTTCGTTTATGTGTCAGACCGCCGAAGGAGAGCCTTCAAAAGGCAGGTTCGTTCCGATGACAGCATCAGGGTTTGCACGCATTTCCGATCCCGCGATCTTGTCGATGCTGGAACGGTTCGCCACCGAGAGCCCCCTTGGCAATTTTGGCATGTATTACGGCAACCAACACAGCGGCGAAGTGCGCCCCGTTATAAAGGAGAAGTAGGCTCATGCGGTTTTCCCTCTTTGCTCACATGGAGCGTCTGTCACCAGATCAGGACCAGAAGCAGCTTTATGACGAATTTGTTGAGCTAGCAAAGATCGCTGACGCCGGTGGCATGCACGCTGTCTGGACGGGCGAACACCACGGCATGGACTTCACTGTTGCGCCGAACCCGCTTCTCAACCTCGTGGATCTGGCGCATCAGACCAAGAATGTGCGCCTCGGCACCGGTACAGTCATTGCCCCATTTTGGCACCCGATCCGTCTGGCGGGTGAGGCCGCGATGACCGATATTATCACAGATGGCCGCCTAGACCTTGGCATCGCGCGTGGCGCGTATTCCTATGAATACGAACGCATGGTCCCCGGTATGGACGCGTGGGATGCTGGCCAACGCATGCGCGAACTTATCCCCGCTATTCAGGGACTGTGGCAAGGCGATTACGCCCAAGACGGCGCGTATCATTCGTTTCCTGCGACGACATCTTCGCCCAAGCCAATGCAGAAGGGTGGTCCTCCGATCTGGGTGGCCGCGCGTGATCCGAACAGCCATGAGTTCGCCGTGTCAAATGGCTGCCACGTACAGGTGACACCGCTCTGGCAAGGCGACGGCGAGATCACCAAATTGATGGAGACCTTCAACGAGGCCTGCGCTAAATTTCCTGACGCTAAACGTCCAGAGATTATGCTGCTCAACCACACCTACATCGCGGCAGACGCCGCCGATGCACAGAAGGCCGCTGAGGAAATCAACAGCTTCTACTGCAACTTCGGAGCGTGGTTTAAAAACGAGCGCAACGTCAGCCAAGGCAGGATAGAGCCGTTGACACCAGAAGACATCGCCGCGCATCCTTTTTACACTGCCGAGGCCATGTTGCGCGACAATGTGATCGCATCCCCCGATGACGCAATCACGCGGATTAAGACGTATGCAGACATGGGCTATGATGAGTATTCATTCTGGATCGACAGCGGGATGTGCTTTGAGCGTAAGAGGGCTTCGCTGCTGCGGTTCATCAACGACGTTATGCCAGCGTTTGCCTAAAGGAAGACCAATGCAGACATTCCAGCAGTATATCGACGGTGGCTTCTCTGATGGTGCCGCCCAATTTGAAAGCCGCGATCCAGCCACGGGACAGGTTTGGGCGCTGATGCCCGAAGCAAGGCGCGATGATGTGGGCCGCGCTGTCGAGGCAGCAGAGAGCGCCTTTTTCTCGCCGGAGTGGGCAGATATGACCGCGACAGCGCGCGGCAAACTGCTGATGCGGCTTGCGGACCTGATCGCTGAAAACGCGGACACCCTGGCAAAGTTGGAAACGCGGGACACGGGCAAAATTATCCGCGAGACATCCGCACAGATTGCTTATGTCGCCGACTATTACCGCTACTATGCAGGGTTGGCTGACAAGATCGAAGGCGCGCATTTGCCGATCGATAAACCTGACATCGAAGTCTGGTTGCGCCGCGAACCTATTGGTGTTGTTGCCGCAATCGTGCCTTGGAACTCGCAGCTTTTCCTCTCGGCTGTCAAAATCGGCCCCGCCCTTGCGGCCGGCTGCACGGTAGTCTTGAAAGCGTCCGAAGAAGCGCCCGCACCAATGCTGGAATTCGCACGCATTTTCGACCAGGCGGGTTTCCCAAATGGCGTTTTGAACGTCATAACTGGCTTTGCGGCCGAGTGCGGCGCGGTTTTAACAAGCCATCCAAAAGTTGATCACATCGCCTTCACCGGTGGGCCGGAAACCGCTAAGTATATCGTGCGTAACTCGGCAGAAAACCTCGCATCGACTTCGCTGGAACTTGGTGGAAAATCACCGTTCATCGTGTTCGAAGACGCCGATATCGACAGCGCAGTAAACGCCCAAGTGTCGGGCATTTTTGCGGCCACAGGTCAAAGCTGTGTCGCGGGGTCGCGGCTGATAATCTCTAACAAGATCAAAGATGCGTTTCTGGCCCGCCTTAAGGAAAAGGCTGAGGCCGTGGTGATCGGCGCACCCGATGACATGACCACCGAAGTTGGCCCGCTCTGCACGAATGCACAACGCGATACTGCGGTGCAACTTATCGCACAATCCGTCGAAGCGGGGGCTGTTGTTGTCGCAGGCGGTGCGCCGCTCAAACGTGACGGCATATTCTTCCCGCCAACGATCCTCGATTGCTCGAACGCGCACGGCGCGCCATGCCTGACCCATGAATTTTTCGGACCAGTCTTGTCGGTCCTCGGGTTTGATACCGAAGCAGAAGCGCTGGCGCTTGCCAATGACACTGCGTTTGGCCTTGCGTCGGGCGTTTTCACCCGTGACCTAACTCGTGCGCACCGGATGATCCGCAAGCTGCGGGCTGGCATCGTTTGGGTCAACACCTATCGCGCCGTGAGCCCGATGGCACCGTTTGGGGGTCACGGCCTCAGCGGGCACGGTCGCGAGGGCGGACTTCAAGCTGCGCTTGATTATACCAAGGTCAAAGCCGTTTGGCTGCGCACCAGTGACGAACCTATTCCAGACCCGTTTGTGATGCGCTGAAGTCGCCTGAAAATATGCGCATTAGACAGTCACGGGCAATGCCATTGGTTCGACGTTACGTGTGGACAGGCAGAAGCTGATGAACAACCCCGACACTATAGACATTAGACATTGCTTCAAAACCGCGGACCAAAAGACCTAATTAAATGAACGAAGATTGCCTGATATCAATTCCAATAAGCCCGCGGCAGATTCTTTTGGCTCGGCCTCTAGTAAATTGTTTTTACGTGTACACCTTTTTCTAGTTTTATTCAGTTTCGTGAACGCATAATTTTTTTGCATATGATAGGGTCCGGTGTTTCTAAAAAACTTTAGACTGTGTGATCTACGCAACCATATTGACGCCGAAGCCTGTCTTTTTGTACAGTACCGTAGGGACTAAAAATCGTAGCGATTAATTTCTCTAAATCACGAAAAAAACAATGATAATAATAGCTTATGCATAAGGCGTGTCTGCGATCCGCAATGCACCCCATGGTTTAGCTGCGGCAAAATTCTTTACGCGCGGCATACCCTAATTTCACATGCGTTGTTATTTTTATTAAAATGATTCTAAATTTCGGATGCGGAGATTTCTGGTGGGTAAAAGTACACTTTTGAATGGAGTTCAATTCGGCCCAGTTTTAGCTGGATTGACCGTTTGGGCGGTGGGGGCAACCGGTGCTCTGGCTCAGGCCGTGGATGCAACTGCCAACAGCGGAACCACGGGCAGCCAAATCGCATTGATAGTACCTCAACTTAACAACACAGTGAACGATGTGGTCGTATCGGGTTTTCCTTCCGATGCTGTTTTGACTGCCGGTGTGCAGGACATTACAGACGACACCGTGTGGTTTATTCCTGCGTCTGATATTACCGCTGGCGTTACTTTTACGACAAGCACCTCAGGATCGTACAATCTGACCTTTGCCCAAGCAACATCAGGTAACCAATTTACCGCCTTAGATAACGGTACGTTTGGATCGGGAGCGTCCGAATTCAGTTCGACAAGCTTGGGGAGCGGGACGAGCTTTACATTTGTGGATGGAACAGGCGCGACACAGATTACCCCAGGTGAATATGCAATTGTACAAAGCACGGATGCGGTCGAACGCGCCAATGCAGCAAATGAGGCATCATGTGATGGCATATACTTAAGCTTAGACGATCAGGATAATCCGGGGTCCGGATATTTTGCAATGTACGATGCGCAAAGTGCGACGACAGACCCAAACCAAACGTTTATCACGGCGACAATCACGGGTCTTTTGGCAAATACAGAATACAGTGTTAGCTATGATGCGGGCAACGTTTATACTGGTTTTTCTAGAGTTTGTAACGCCAATGCAGACAATGTTTTCCCTGAATTTAGTGTGCGCCTAAGCGATGATGCTGGCACAACACCAACCGCCGCTGACGAAATCTCTAATACGGGTTTGTTGCCCGGGCAAACACCCTGGACGACTTTTAACAACACGTTCACAACTGCGGCGACACAGACGGATGCTGTTATGACCGTTGTCATGACTGGCACAGGTGGCGTTATCGGGGCTGATGTTATTTTTGATAACTTTATGTTATCAGCCAACTCAGCTGATACAGAGACTTATGTTGTTATTGCAGAACCGGTGGCTAACAACGATCTGATAGAGGATCAAACATCCGGCCTCGCTGTCGAAAACATCGACATCTTAGACAATGATACCGTTGGTGACACAGATTTGGACACTGATACCGTGGTATTTACGACGACAGGAATGCCATTTGACGCGACCCTATCGACTGACAGCAAAACGTTGACAGTACCCGGCGAAGGCGAATGGACCGTAAACAGCGATGGTACAGTGACGTTCACGCCCGAGACTGGCTATACGGGTGATCCGACCCCCGTGTCGTACACTGTCGACGATGAAGACGGAGATACCTCCAACGAAGCCACGGTTACGGTCACGTTCACTGATCCTGATCCTGCGATTGAGCTGGTGCAGACGGTGACGGGTATTGAAGATACCAATGGCGACGGTATTTTTGGCAATGCTGGCGATACGATTTTGTATGAATACACAGCCGAGAACACGGGTGACACGGGTCTTGCTGATCTTGAGATTGACGACAATGGTCTGAGCGGTTTGACGGCTGCTGGTGTGACGTATGACGATACTGGTATCGAAAATATCACGCTTGACGTTGGCGAAGGTCCTGTTGTTGTTGCGACGGCGGAATATGTCATTCAGCCGGGTGATAGCGGCGATCTTGCAACCCAACCCACGATTACATCGACGGCAGTCGCGGTTGATGATGCGGGTGACATCGTTCTTGTTGCTGGCGACACAGTGCCGTTGTTTGACGAAAATGATGACGAACTTGATCCGGTGACGGATGATAGTGACACAGGTTCGGAACCAGAGATCCCACAAGGTGGTGCCGATGGTTCAACAGCCGTGCCGACACAAGTGAGCGCGCCTGCGACCACAGATACGGACGGGACATCTGGCAATGATGCGGATGAGCCGACTGTGGTCACCATACCTGTCGTTGCGCCGGAAATCTCGGTCGAGACATCCAATGGCGATGTTGCTATTGCTGATGGTGGCACAGACACGCAGCCCCAGTCGACGGCGGGTGTTGAACAGACGATCACCTATACAATCACGAACGATGGTTTGGATACGCTCACCTTGCAAGAGCCAACGCTTGACGCTGGGTCGACCACCAACATCACAGATGATGATGCGGGTGTGACCTTTAGTGCGCTGAGCGACACATCATTAGAGCCGGGTGAAACCGCGACGTTCACCGTCACCTTCACGCCTGAATTTGATGGCGCCTATGATTTTGACATCACGCTCCCAAATGACGACGCGCAAGATGATGAGGACGAAAGTGTTTACAACATTGCCGTCGAAGGCACGTCCGAAGGGGCGGCGGAAATCGATGTGACCTCATCCGTGAGCGGTGCAATGCCCGATGGTGGTGAAGACGACGTTGGCGAACCGATCGCAGGCGAAGAGCAAACGATCACCTACACGGTCACGAACACAGGGACAGATACGCTGACGCTGGAAAACCCAACGATCTCGGGTGAGACAAATTTGGACGGTGGCGTGACAGTCGTGAACCCTGGCGATCTGGTCTTGGCACCTGGTGAGACAACCACCTTTACCGTGACCTTCACCCCGCTTGACGAAGGCGCGTTTGGCTTTGACATCGATCTGCCCAATGATGATGCCGACGAAGCCCCATATGATATTGCTGTCATCGGGTCGGCTTCGGTGTTTGATCAAGAGGCGTTGGAACGCGTTTTGACAGAAGACCTGCAAAACACAACTGAGCTAATCTCGCGCAGTGCGTCAGACATCTCGGCGCGTGCCGCTGATCGTCTGGTCGGGCATTCTTGTGGCCAGCAAATCAACGATCTGTTGCAGGATCAACCAATCAAATTTGCCAACGACAAGTACTTTATCGATGCTGCAAACCAACGCATCATTGATGAGATCGCACATCTGCTGCAGCAGTGTCAGTCAGCAGACTTTATCATTGCCGGGCACACCGATTCAGATGCAAGCGACGCTTACAACATCGTCCTGAGCCAAAACCGCGTAAATGCCGTGCTGGACGCTCTTGTCGAACGCGGGATCGATACGGACCGGTTGCAAGCACAAGGGTTCGGTGAAGCGCACCCAATCGCGACCAACGCCACAGAAGAAGGCCAAGCGCTGAACCGCCGGGTTGAGTTCATTCTGGTCGGTGGCGAAGATGGTTATGCTGCGGGGACTGGCCGTTGCGGAGAGGGCAACCAAACGAGCCGCACATTGAATGGGTCGGCAAACGATTCTGGCAGTAACCTGACAGGTCGGTTTGCATCCGAAGGGTACGATTGTACCACCGGTGCGTACCGGACGATTTGGGCCGATCTGAGCGTGATCCACACAGAGGACGAGAGCACAACCGGTCGCCTGAGCTTTGGTGGGTCACGTGACCGTCAAGCCAATGGTCGCCTGTTCGGCCAATTCATCGAGGGCTACCTGTCCAAGACAGATATTGTCGACCCAGACGTCACTGGTGAGATCGTCGGGGTTGGTATCCATGCCGGTCTTTATGGTGCAAACCGCACAGAAGGTGGGTTGCTGCTGAGCTACTACGGCAGTGCTGCGGTCGGCCGTCACTTCTTTGATGTTGTCGCGGGTACCGAAGCGGATGGTCATTACACATATGGCGGCCTGTTCGTCGGTGGTGCCGTCGGTGGAGAGCGCGTGTATGACACACTGACAGTGGCGCCGCGGGTTGGCATTGATCTTGCCTACGCGGTTGCCCTTGGGTCCGAAATATCGATCGACGATGTTGATCTTGATATCGATCCGGGACGCTACGGTCGGCTATTCGTCGAAGTTGACTTGATCCGGACCGTGCACAATGGCGAATTGGAACTGACACCACGTTTGTTCTGTTCAATCTCTGGCGACGAAGATGGTGACTGCGGCTATGGTGCATCGCTGTCTTATGAGACCGCGGACGATGAAGATACGATGGCCGTATGGGATGTCACGCTTGACTACGACCGGGTCGGCGACACGCATACAGCCTCCGTCAACCTCGCCCACACAGCGCCAATTCTTAACCGTGCGGGTGTCAGCCGCGCGTCAGTAGGGGCAAACGTTGATGGGTCAATCGACGCGGCGCAAACCGTCGAGTTCACGTGGTAAGCACCTAAGGGCGACCAATCGTAAAACAACGAAAGGCCAGTGCAAACGCGCTGGCCTTTCGCGTTTCTAAAACAAATTGGAAAGATGACAAAGCCGCTAAAACAATGTCCGCAATAACAGGCTGCGCCGCAGTGTTTTATCCTAACGTCCCTATGCGGCTAAGCTCCCCACACCCTAGGGTTTAACCCCAACGGGCATCATGATGCTCCTTATGAGGAGTATTGTGATGAAAATGTTGAGCAAACGGCAAGTGTCGGAAATGGTGCTATACTCGCCCCAACACATTGCGCGTCTTGAGGCCGCTGGCGCATTCCCCAAGAGGGTAAAGCTTGGCCATAATCGCGTGGGATGGCTTGAGGGTGAAGTGCAGGACTGGATCCAACGGCGCGTCGCCGAACGTGATCAACAGATCAGCTCTTCCTCGTGAGAGCGAAAGGGCCGCCTGAAAGGGCGGTCCTTTTTCTTTAGGGACGGTTCGTCATCGCAAACTTCTGAGCCGGACACGTTCAACCATAGGGACTAGACTTACGCTCCGCTTCAAATAGTCTGAACTATATATCTGTTTGGAGATTTTTATGGACATTGGGACATTTTTAGCTGCTTTGCAATCAATCGGTACGAGCTTTTACGCGCTTGTCGCATATCTGACCGTGGCTGTTATATGGGGTATCAACCTGTGGAGAAACAACCGCCTAAAGCTAATTGGAGATCGGCTCGAAAGCCTACCTGAAACTGACCGGTTGAAAGCACTGGAGCTCGAATACCGCATTATTCCAAAAGGTGGCCTGTCGCCAGAATCATACCTTCGACACTCTCGTCAAAAGAACAATTTAATCGTCATTTTGTTGGCTATCTGCGCACTGACTTTGATTGTCTTTGCGGCAATTTACAAGTCTCTTGAAGAAAGTCGATTAAGTTCCTCGATAGATTCAATTTCAACTGCCCTCGAAATGACAAAGATTGCTCGGAGTTCATCCGACAGCAATGAGTTGGAAATTGCGGCAGGAAGACTAGAGGCTGTCCTAATGCTCCGACCATCTGCTACAGCTTATGGTAATTTGGGGTATGTTTACGAGGAAATTTCGAACACAGAAGCCGCATTTTTAGCGTACAGTCGAGCAAATGAGCTTGATCCTGGGAACCCGAATTTTCTTATCCCTCTAGGCTACATCAACAAGGATTTAGGCGATTTTGATGAAGCCAGAGCTCACTTGGTGCAAGCCATTGAGCTGTCTGTTGAAGGTTCAGAGAACTGGTTCGTCGCGATGGTCAACTTAGGTGCAGTGGAGTATGAGATAGGGAGGGCAACAAACGATGTCGAACAACGTGCCGCGAGCTGCGCAATTGCTCTAGATCAATATTATTTAGTTGCATTGCGCTACCAAGCGCAGATTTCCAACAGGGACTTAGTTGCTAGGTCATATTCAAACACTGGAAACTGCTATAAGGATCTAGCGGATTTTGGGAGAGCAGAAACGTACCTTCGTAGAGCGTTGGTGATAAAGCGCAGACTTGCCGCCAGCCGATCATTGGCGGACACATTGAACAACAATGCTGATTTACTTCTCAAGCAGGGAAGATTTGGTGAGGCTAAACCTTTTTTGCTGGAGGCTTTGAGCATTTTCGAAGCATTGGATAATGATCTTGGTATTGGTGTTACACTCTTCAATTTAGGTGACGTTTATTGGGCGGAGAGCGATTTAGTAGCCGCTGAGTCATATTACCGAAGATCTTCCGATGCGATGATAACAGCTGAACTGGGAGGCGAATACCACAACGCTCCGCTTCGACGGATAGAGAGGCTCGAACACAACGACCCGCCTGCCTTTGTCATTGACGCTCTCGCTTCTCGAATTACGAACGACTGAAGTCGCTGCTCTCCATTTTCTATGGGGATAGACGTGGGGATACCGTATCCCCGAATGATTTTGTAAAAATGAGAAACCTTGTTTCCTTATGAGCAGCTATGGGTTTAGGCTGCAATCATAGATTGAACCGTGATTTATACACGTCTTCGACGTGTCTTTGTGTATGTGCGGCGGGGTGCCCATGCGGCTTGAGGATTATCTACAATATGGGCTGGGTCAGCTTAATCTCGTGCACACGGATGTCCGCAGCATTGGCTGGGTTCAGATCATCCATTGCGATGAGGTGATCGATCCTATCGTGTCTGATCGGATCGCACGTTTCTATGATCAAATCCATGAGGCGGATCAGGAAAAAGGCGTCAGATATGCGCAGATGCTGGAACGTCAAATTCAGCTTCTGAGCTATGATCAATATATATCAGCCATCACTGCTGCGCCCCGGCTTACGGCCAAACTGTTTGATACAGAACAAGACATGCCCTCTGAGCTCGGGCGGCTAGGCAATCCTGTTGAAGACAAGATCGCGGCCAGGATCATCGAAAAGAAGAGCGGCTATAATCCCTCCGCTGATTGGAAGAAGGCCGATAAGATCAAAGAGGCGCAGCACAAGCTCCAGATGCAGTATGATCCCATGACCTTGGACCTTGTGCGCGCCTATAATCCCAACCTGCACACGAAAGACCGTGCAGGGTATCTTGAGTATCTCAACATGCGCGATCCCAAACTGATCCATGCCCTTCTTCATGATTTATCGGTGACGCCGATGATCGATGAGCTGCGCCGCCATACCTATATTACTGGTGGATCGGGGTCGGGTAAAACGGAACTGCTCAAACAGCTCATCCATGCCGCTTTCCAGCGTGAGGGCGAGGCAACGGTGGTCATCGATCCCCATGGCGATTTGGCGCTGCAAGTGGCCCGGTGGCAGATGTTCGAGATGGATGATCGGCTGGTCTACATCGATCCGTATCTGAGCGATGATCACATCCCGCCGTTCAACCCGCTGATTGTGCCACAGGGCACAACCATGCAGCAAAAGGAAGTCATCGCGCAGCAGCTCGTGAATGCTTTTGAGCAGCTTCTCAAAGGCTCGGGCGGGGATAGCCTGACGGTGAACATGCGCACCGTCTTGATGCCCTGTCTGCTGACGTTGATCGACCGCCCGGGCTCAACCCTGGCGGACCTGCAACGCTTCATGAATGATAACCTCAATGCTGAGCTGATTGAGCTGGGCAAAAAATCTAAACGCCGCGCCATACGGGATTTTTTCGCCTATGATTTTGTGGGTGATCCAAGCCTCAGGCCCTCCAAAAGTGCGATCTCCAGAAAACTGCAAAGCCTGTTCAACACCTTAGCCTTTGATGAGATGGTCAACAGTCAGGTGACGCTCGATCTGGAAGGGGCGATCAATGAGGGCAAGATCATCCTCTTTAATCTCTCCAAGGGGCGGCTTGGCGATGAAGCCAGCGAAGCCTTCGGGCGGTTGGTTGTTGCGTCTATTCAAGGCTTGGCGCTGCGCCGCGCTGATACGCCGGAAGCGGAACGCGTGCCCATCAACCTCTACATCGATGAATGCCAAAACTACATCGCACCTGCCACGATGCAAATTTTGGAAGAGGCCCGCAAATACGGCGTCAGCCTAACCTTAGCGCAGCAGGTGGTTGGGCGGGGGATGTCCTCTGAAATGCAGGCCGTTGTTCTCAATAACACCAATATCAAAGTCGCGGGGCGCACGCCCGAAGACGACAAGATGGCCAAGATACTCGGCAAGACCCAGGCCGATGTGCAGAACCTGCACACTGGGCAGTTCTGGATGAAGATCGGCAACGGACATACCTTCTTGCTACAAGGCGGCCGTGAGCTTTTAGGCGACAGCATGGCCATGTCTGATGACTATTGGCACATGACCCTCCTCGAACAACTGGCGAGCTATCGGTTCTTGGAAGAGGATGATTTTGCTGAGCCTGAAACATCCGAAGCTGAAGATGCCCAAGATGATGGGTCGCCCATGCCATGGGGTTAGACCCCCTCGGACGGCGGGACCGGTTCACCCGCACTCCGACCGGCAAGCGCCTTCAATTGACCGAACGTGACCGAGATATCCTTCGCTGGCTGCATCGCTACCGTTACCTGCGCCAAGACCATCTCATCCGCATCCTATCGCCCAAATCACCCAAACGCTTTATCGAGCGGCTCGGTGATCTCTTCCATGAAACGGGATTCATCAACCGTCCGCAAATCCAAGCACCTCTGTTTGATGCCCGCGCCACCCCAATGCTTTACGAGATCAGCCCTAAAGGCACGCGCTACCTCGACGAACTCGGGCAACTGCCCTCGCGCGCCGTGACTTTCTCGACCCGCCGCCGCAACTCCTTCAGCCCGCAGTTCCTGCACACGATGATGATCATCGACACGCTTCTGGATACAGAACTTGAGTCCATCGCCACGCCCCATAGAACCTTCATGCCCGTCGATGACATCCTCGCCCGCGCCCCTGAAACAACCCGCAACGCCCGCAACCCGCTGGCGCTGCCCATCCGCATCAATGGACAAGCGAGCAAAATCATCCCTGATGCCCTCTACGGCATCGCACACACCGAGCAAACCCCCACCGGCTACCGCTTCATCGCCCTCGAATGCGAACGCACCAGCCCGCGCCACAGAAACACCGGCACCGCCTCCAGCACCAGTAAAAAACAAATCGCCTACGCCGAACTACAGCGCACCAAAGCCTTCACATCCCTCTGGGGGATTCCAAATCTAGAGCTGAGGGTGGTCACAAGTGAGAAAGACAGGGCACCAAAAAACGGGAGATGATCATCAAATCAGTAAATTTACAGGGTGGTCTAAAAGGTGGGCTGAAATTGTGTGAGGCCAATTTATCTATCAAAAACAGCGCATTATTCAATAAAATGGTGCCCAGGGGCGGAATCGAACCACCGACACGAGGATTTTCAATCCACTGCTCTACCCCTGAGCTACCCGGGCACGGGATGGTGTTGCGATCTGCAACCCCTTGGGTAGCGGCGTTTTAGACGCGGGGGGAGGGGGTGTCCAGAGGGAAGTTGCGATTAATCGCGCCTTAGTGTGGTTTCTTTTCGTCCGCAGCCCGCAGTTCGTTTTCGAGGTCCTCATCATCCTCAGATGCGGCCGCGGGGATCGCGTAGCTGCCGCTGAACCATTTGCCCAAATCAATATCTGCGCAGCGTTTTGAACAAAACGGGCGGAATGCGGTTGCGGTTGGCTTTTGGCAGATCGGACAGGCCATCACAGATCCGCAAAAAGTTGTTTGGGAAACGGGGGGCGTTCGCGTTTGCGCTGGAGTTCAAACAGGCCCATGGGGCTCCAACCGACAAGGGATGTCTCAATCGGATCATTCCGGAAGGCGGCGCGCAGCGTTTGGTCAAGCTGTTTGCGGTGGGCTTTGGACATGGACACAAAATCCACCGTGATTTGGCCGGCAAGGCCGCGCAAGCGCAGGGCGCGGGGCAGGGCGCGTGCTGCTGCCAGATTGGACTTGAGCGCGGCGGCGGGCGATGTGTCGTTGCCCGTGTTCACATCGACGGCCACCAGCGCACGCGTGGGTTCGACGTACATTGTGCCCTCGCCCAAACGCACCAGCGGGCCGTCGAGCATCGCCAGTTGATCGAGCACGCCGTGCGTATCAAAACTGCCTGCATCGGTAACGACCGTTGCGACGCTGGCCCATTCGCGCCAAGCGATTGTGTGTGGGCCGTCACCCTCAGTCAGCGCTTCGGGGGTGGTGCCGTTTGCATCTGCAAGTACCGCATCGGCAAGTGACAGCATCGCCACGATATCTTCGGCGATTTCTTCACCATCGGCCCCTTCGCACGATGACCGTAGGATCAGCCCGTGTTCGCTGTCAAAGACGCTATGGGCGATGGCCATCAGGTTATCGCGCGTGTCTTCATCGGTGATTTGGCGTGAGATGTTCAAACCCGGTTTGCCGGGGGTCACAATCGCGTAGCGGCTTTTGAACAGCACGCGGTCGGTAACGGGGACGGCTTTGCCGTCTTCGGTATGGCCAGTGACTTGCACGAGTAACGGCTGGCCGGGGCGTAGCCCTTTGCCTGCACGTAAAAATGCGGTTTCACCTTCGGGCAGGCGCAGCATCATGCCGCCTTGGCCTTTGATTGGGCGGTCGCAAATACCGCGATAGATGGCCCCTTGGCGGGGCGCGTCGGGGTGGTCAATCAGCAGATCGTCAAGCTTGCCATCAATCATATAAGCGGCAACTTCGACATCGCCGATATGATCTAGAATAATTGCGCGGCCCTTCATGTATCACCTTTGTACAGTGGGAAACCAGCAGCGGTCAAAAGCCCGGCGGTTTCGGTCAGTGGCAGGCCAACAATGCCGGTGTATGATCCGTTGATCCACGGGATAAACGCGCCAGCGGGGCCTTGGATGGCATAACCGCCGGCCTTGCCTTGCCAATCATCCGACGCGAGGTAAGCGTTCACTTCGGCGTCTGAGAGGCGTTTCATCGCGACGGTGGATTGCACATCTTTTTGCCAGACTTGATCGCCGCGTTTTACCGCAACCGAAGTAATGACCTTGTGACGACGACCTGAAAGGGCATATAGGAATGCGGCCGCTTCGCCTGCGTCGGCAGGTTTGCCCATGATCCGACGGCCAAGCGCTACGGTGGTATCAGCGCATAGCACAATCTCATTCGTGCCAATCGGCACAGCAGCCGCTTTTTCAGCGGCGATACGGTTGACGTAGTCACGCGGCACTTCAGCTTTGCGCGGATCTTCATCAATATCGGGGGCGCGGATGTCGCTTGGTGTGATACCAAGCTGCGCCAATAGCTCAAGCCGCCGGGGCGAGCCTGAGCCAAGCACGAGCGACAGCGTCATAAGGACACCGTTTTGCAACTTGGATATGTCAAAACATCCACCGGATTACCGCCGCAAGACATGCGTATCAGCTTATTTAAAGCGATAGTTGATGCGACCTTTGGTCAAATCATAAGGGGTCATTTCGACCTGTACCTTATCGCCTGCCAAAACGCGGATGCGGTTTTTGCGCATCTTTCCTGCCGTATGCGCGATGATCTCATGGCCGTTTTCCAGCTCGACCCGAAACGTCGCGTTTGGCAGAAGTTCTATTACGACACCTGGGAATTCGAGCAGTTCTTCCTTGGCCATGTGATCTCCTGTATTTCACTTCCGCCCAAAGTCTGGCGGACGGCGTCTAAATGCGCCCGAACCCACAAGTTTTCAAGGCCTAATCGGCAAGAGGCAGAGGATATGACGGTTTTGCAACGCAAAAGCGCTGAAATTCAGTCGGTTTCAGCGCTAGCGCCGGGGCCCCACCGCACGATCAACCGCTCTTTGATTTGATCGCGGGTCTGTCGGTACATGTTGAGCCGTGCTTCGCGGTCATCACCTAGCCCCGTGGGATCAAGAATGGGCCAATACTCCACCTCTAGATGGTAGAATTGGGTCAGATCGAGTGCGCGGCGCTGACTGGCCGGCGACAGTGCCAGCACCAGATCGAACGACGAAAGATCATCGCCCCATTCTTCCATTTCATCAAATGTGCGCGCGCGGTGACGGGACAGCTCTACGCCAATTTCGGCGCAGACGGTAATCGCAAAGCCGTCTATTTCCAGGTCATTCTTGACGCCAACGGATTGGATATAGCAATCGGTGCCATAAAGGCTTTTCATGATGCCTTCGGCCATAGGGGAACGCACAGAATTATAGTCGCAACAAAACAGCACTGACTGCGGCAGGGGTTCGAAAGTGGCGACCTCCCCCAAATCAGCCCCCGAAATGCAATACGCAGATCAATGTAAACAGGCGGCGCGCCGTGTCGGTGTCGACATCGGCTTTGCCCTTAAGCCGTTCTTGCAAGATACGTGCGCCTTCATTGTGGATACCGCGCCGTGCCATGTCGATGGTTTCAATTTGGCTAGGTGGCATGGTTTTTACCGCGTCGAAATAGCTTTCGCATATCTGGAAATAGTCTTTTACAACTTGCCGAAACGGCCCCAGCGACAGGTGAAATTCGCCTGCGGGATCTTCGGCTTCGGTTTTGATATCAAAAACAAGGCGCCGCTCTTTGATGGACAGACCCAAACGGTAGGGCCCAGCGGGCGCTGCGCGGTCATTGCGGTCAGGCAACGCAAAGCTGTTGTCTTCCAGCAAATCAAAAAGCGCTACTTTGCGTTCTTGTTCGATTTCAGGCGTCGGGGCAGGCAGCCCAGAATCATCAATCGTGATATGGCTCAGCTTGTTCATGTGTCACCTGTGTTCAAACGGTCCAAGCGCGCGCGTACGGACAACCCATGCGCCTCTAAGCTTTCGGATTGCGCAAGCCGTTCGGCAGCAGGACCAATCGCGGCAAGCGCCTTTGGCGTCATTTTAGACAGGGTTGTGCGCTTAATGAAATCCATAACAGATAACCCGCTTGAGAACCGCGCAGACCGGGCAGTCGGCAGCACGTGGTTTGGCCCCCCAATGTAGTCACCGATTGCTTCGGGTGTCCAACCCCCAATAAAAATCGCACCGGCGTGGATCACTTGCCCCGCTAATTCTTCAGCGTTTGCAGTGCAAATCTCAAGGTGCTCGGGCGCAATCCGATCAGAAAGCGCGACGGCCTCATCCATATTGGCCACGGTAATCAACGCGCCAAAGTCACGCCAACTTGCCCCGGCAATTGCACGGCGTTCTAACGTTTCAAGGCGCTTTTCGACAGCGGCAACAACGGCTTGCCCAAAATCGGTATCATCGGTGATCAGCAGCGATTGCGCGCTTTCGTCGTGTTCGGCTTGGGACAAAAGATCAAGCGCGATCCAATCAGGATCATTGTCTTTGTCGGCAATTACCAAAATCTCAGAAGGCCCCGCGATCATGTCGATGCCGACCTTACCAAACACCCTACGCTTGGCCGCAGCGACAAAGGCATTGCCCGGCCCGGTGATCTTATCGACAGGCGCGATTGTATCGGTGCCGTAAGCCAGTGCCGCGACGGCCTGCGCACCGCCGATACGGTAAATCTCGTCCACGCCAGCGATCTTTGCGGCCATCAGCACCAGCGGGTTTGTGACCCCATCGGGCGTTGGCACGACGATGGCCAAACGGCCCACGCCAGCGACCTTTGCAGGGATTGCATTCATCAAAACCGAAGATGGATATGAGGCCAAGCCGCCCGGCACATAAAGACCCGCCGCCGAAACTGGTGTCCAGCGCCAGCCAAGCGTTGCACCCGCGTCATCGGTCCACATATCATCTGCGGGCATCTGGCGGGCGTGATAGGCGCGGATGCGGGTTGCGGCCAATTCGAGGGCTGCACGATCTGCTTCGCTGACTTTTGCGCATTCGGCCTCAATTTCAGCAGGTGAAAAGCGCATGGTTTCAGGTGTCAGATCTAGGCGATCAAATTTACTGGTCAGTGCGATCAACGCAGCATCGCCGCGCGCACGCACATCCGCAATAATGCCCGCCACAATATGATCGACATCTGGGCTATCTTCGCGCTTTGCGCCCAAAAGGGCGGTAAAACGGCTTTCGAAATCGGCGTCAGATGTGTTCAGAAACTGTGGCATTGGTCACTCCTTCACCGCCGACATACAAGGCAGCGGCGCGCGCTTCAATGCGGCATTGTTATCAGGTGGGGTGCGATGGCATTGAGCATTTCGTCAATAATTGAATCTTCTCTCGAAGGGTGCATCAGCTGTCGTTCGTTCAAATCGCAGTTGAAGTCCGCTAAGAGCTTACTTTTCGAAATTTTGCGCTGCCGCGAATGGCTTTTGTTTTGGCAGCTTCAGCATCCGTCAGCAGCTGTTTGGATTTTGAGCAGGTTCGATGCAAGTTACCGAGAGCCAACTTCAATCACTCGTAAAGCAATCAAAAAGCCGGCCACAATGAACCAAACACACAAGGCAAGCATCAAGCCAAAGTAAATGACCCAGCCAATGCTTCCCAAGAATTGTACGGATAGTCCCATCAACAAACCCGTAAGCGCAATGACGCCAAGGTACAAAAGAACTGCCTTGAGCGGTTCCTGACTGAGGAAGTGTTTGTAGCGGCGAAACATCATTTACCTCAGTAGTTATTCCTAAAGTTTTCTGCAGATTGAATGCCCGAATGCAGACGTTGACGCAACCGCAGCACATTGGCACTTTCCCCCTCATCCGACCTTAGCGCACACCACGTCCAATGTCGGGTTCGGGCAAATGCTTGATGTTCGGACCGATATTGCCTGACGCTGCCCTATTCAGGAGGGATGCGACGGTGCCTTGCCTGATGGTGCGCCGTAGGGGCGGGTGACGTCGCGTAGGATGACTTCGAGCGCTTCGACCTCAAACGCGATGGCACCGTCGCCTGCGAGGGTCAGCTCAATGCGGCCAGATCCGTCTTCGCCGGGGGTGAAGGCGATAGACAGTAATGAGAACACCATTTCAGGGTCGGATTTATCAACCCCTTGGCTTTGCACGCGTATCACATCTTCGAATACCAGCACGGATTGTACCCGTTCATGGCCGTGGCGCGGTGCGTTATCCGCGTCTTCCCAGCGAAAGCGGTTCAATAGCAGGGCAAAGCGGCGTGCCTTGCGATCCCACTGCATTTCAGCCGCCGGAAACACCGCATCTTGCACCAATGCGGCGATCACATTCAGATCATCTGCATCCAACGCCTTGAGGCGCAAGGGTGATTCTTTGCCATCTTCAAAGCGCGCGTCTTCAACCATTATTCGGATACCCGTTCAATTTGCGCACCAACTGCGCTCAGTTTCTCTTCGATATGCTCGTAGCCGCGATCAAGGTGATAGACGCGGCTGACCACGGTTTCGCCTTCGGCGGCAAGCCCTGCCAGAATCAATGATGCAGAGGCCCGAAGGTCCGTCGCCATGACGCGGGCCCCCTTAAGCCGGTCGACACCGTGGACGGTTGCGGTGCCGCCGTGAACCTCGATATTTGCACCCATACGGATCAGTTCGGGCGCATGCATGAAGCGGTTTTCAAAGATCTTTTCTTCCAGTACGGAGGTGCCATCCGCGGTACACAGCATCGCCATCATCTGCGCTTGCAAATCGGTTGGGAAGCCGGGGAAGACTTCGGTGGTGACGTCAACGGCGCGCGCACGGTCGCTGCGGCGTTTAACCAACAGCCCATCCGGGGTTTCTGACACATCCACGCCAGCGGCATCCAGTTTCTCAACAAAGGCTTCGATCAGGTCAAGCCGACCACCAAGGCATTCGACCTCACCACCTGCGAACACAGGGGCGAGCATATAGGTGCCCAGTTCAATCCGGTCAGTGACCACCGGGTGGGTGGCAGCGCCCAAACGGTCAACGCCATCAATGGTGATCGTGCTGGTGCCTTCGCCATCAATCTGCGCGCCCATGCTGCGCAAACAGCGGGCGAGATCGACAATTTCAGGCTCGCGCGCGGCGTTTTCAATCACGGTCGTGCCCTTGGCCAATGTTGCGGCCATCAGGATGTTTTCCGTCGCACCCACAGAGGCAAAACGCAGCGGCACGCGCGCGCCTTTCAGCCCGCCTTTGGCAACGGCATGTAGATAGCCATCTTTAAGCTCAATCTGCGCGCCCATCGCCTCGAGGCCCGAGACGTGAAGATCCATCGGGCGTGCGCCAATCGCGCAACCACCGGGCAGGGACACAACCGCCTGATGATGACGGGCCAGAAGGGGACCAAGAACAAGATTAGAGGCACGCATTTTGCGGACAATTTCATAGTCGGCAGTGGTCGATGTCATGTCGTGTGACGACAGCACCTGCACCTTGCCATTTTGCATAGAGGTGACTTCGACACCCAAAGACTGCAAAAGCTGCGTCATTGTCTTGATGTCAGACAGGCGCGGCGCATTGGTCAGCGTTAACGGTTCCTCAGAAAGCAAGGTGGCTGGCATCAATGCAAGCGCTGCGTTCTTCGCCCCCGCGATCTGGATTTTTCCGTTTAGCGGTGTGCCGCCTTTGACAACAATCGAATCCATGCCTGTCTACTCTTTCTCTTTTTTATCATCACCCGCCGTGCGGGCGCGGGCCTGCGCCTTGCGCTTGGCCATATTTGCCTTGAGCGCCGCCTTTAACCGATCATCTCGGGATGTGGCGGTCTTGCCCTTACTACTCTGCTGTTGTTTGTCGCTCATGACAGCCCTGTTAGCAATAAGCGCAAAAAGGGTCCAGTCAGGGCTTGCACCAGCGCGCATTTGGGTCTAATTCCCCGCTCACGGAAGCTGCGGTAGCTCAGTGGTAGAGCGCGTCATTGGTAATGACGAGGTCGGGAGTTCAATTCTCCCTCGCAGCACCATTAATTTTTCCACCCACTGAAATCATACCTAAAGCCTTGAAAGGTAACGCTATTTTAGGTGTTCTAGGTCCATCATTTCGATGGTAAGAAAATCCACCCGAAAAACCCAATCTCAGGACGATTCTGCGTAAGCTTGCATCGCCGCTTTCCCATATTTTCCAAGGGCTTGAGATGAATTGTAGGGAGAGTTCTAGGTATTCCTCATACCTCTTGGGTTTTGAAGCCTTTTCTGCAAGATTTTCGGCCATAAGCACCTTCGATTTTTCCAGTTCAGTGATCTTGTTTTCATAGGCACCGATGACGGCATCGTTGCTGGCCTGCATAATACGCGAGAGCAAAGCTTCGATTTGTAACTCGGCATCGGCGATCTGGTGCTTGGTTAAACGCGCGGCATCTTTTGCTTGAGCTAGTCGTGCATCCCACGCACGTCTGAACATGGCTTTTGCCAATGCCAAGTATTTGGGACTCGGTTCCAGTGTTTTGACAACATCGGCAAACGCGCCTTCAATTCTATCGCGCGGGATAGACTTCCCATAGCTTTCGCAACCTTTGGATTGGCACAGATAATACGGATAGTACTTGGTCTTCCCCTTTGACCATGAAGAGCGCAGATTGCTTCCGCAGTCTCCACAGGTGGCAAAACCGCGAAGGGAGAAGTCTTCGCCAATGTCCGCACGCGCAGGTGCGTATCCAGTGGTCTTAAGGCGCTGTTGCACCTTTTCAAATGTCGCCATTGAGATCAGGGGGCCATGCTGGCCTTTCAGCCAGTTCAGCTCATACACCTCACTACAGACATACCCGACGTAGAGAGGGTTGGTCAGTAAATCTGTGATCCGCTTGTCACGAACCTTACCGTTTTTGTTGTGCGGGTAATCAGGCTTTGATTCCAAAAACCGCTTCACTTCGGCCTGTGTTTGAAAGCGCCCAATTGCAAATCCTTCGATGGCCTCACGCACTGTACTTGCATGTGGTTCATCTGGCCTCAGCAATTTGCCATGCCCTTTGACGGTCTGATAGCGAAAGCCGACAGGTGCGTTGTGGACCCAGTACCCCAACTGCATCCGCGCTTTCATTTTCTGCGCCACTTGCCGTCCGTTTTGTTTACGTTCCAATGCACCTTGAGCCGCCATGATGGTTTCGATGAATTCACCTTCAGGTGTCTCATCGAACTTGAAATTCAAACATTCAATCGTCGCACCGCGCACACGAAACGCCTCACGCAGATCAAGGTGAAACCGCGTGTCCCGCGCAAAGCGTTTGAGATCATCGAAGATCACGACAAACTGCGTATCTGGTTGAGCATCCAAGAATGACAGCAGCGCCACCATTCCGGGTCTTTTCATGAAATCGCCGCCACCCGTGATCGTATCTGGAAACACGGCAGCGACCTCATGTCCGTTTGATGCCGCAAATTCACGGCAACGGGTTTCTTGGCTCTGAAGACCATGGCCATCCGCTTCTTGCGCCCGCGACGACACGCGGCAATAGATCAAAGCTTGTCTCGGAGCATCTGTATCTGTTTTTGTGTATCTACTCTGACGCATGCGGATTCCTTTCACTCGACCCATCGCGATGTGGGGCTGATGACTGTTCGAGCTCTGATGTTGTATTGTCCAAGTTTAGCACATCTCGTATCGGCACTTCAGCCAAAGAGATGTCTTTTCCACAAGCCTGCTGGAGAGGGTGAACGTCAAAGCCGAGATCAACGAAATTGATGACAATCGACCATAGCGCCTCAATCAACTCGCGCTTGTCTTCATCTGAGATATCCTCATCTTCGAAGAAGGGCAGATAGGCATCCCAATCAATCGTCAGGCTTGGCGGGGCCGTTTCGGGATTAAACTCTGGGGGAATGTCGGTCATGGCCTGTCTCTTTCTGCCTCTTGGCGTTTCTCTGGTTCGGGGTCTCCTTTGTTGCCTCTCACTGCGAGAGAACGTAAGTGGAACATCATAGGATAATATTCCCAAAACCCAAAGCGTGAATTTTCTAGCTTTGAAATCTGGATATCCTAAAATACCGCTGTAATGGCCGTAGGTTGCAGGTAAAATCGGGTAGTTTTGAGGCAAGGATTTTGATGTGGATAACAATTGGAAGACAGCGAGCAAAGCCGACCGTGCAGCCCTCTATCATGTCGCCCGCGCTATCGCTGACACCACCGACCTGAGTGTGGAGGCCGTTATGGAGGAAGCCTTTGGTCATAAGCTGATGGTTGGCACAGACTATCTGTCCAATTTCCGCAGCGGAGCCATTGGACGCCCAAAGGCCAAACTGATCCATGCTTGGATTGCTGAACGCCATCCTGAGACGGCGCATGCCGTTGATCCCAGATTATTTCCGAAACCGAATACAAACGCATGGGATAACTATATCGAGGAGCGTGGCATTCGCGGGAAACTCCAGATCAAACGCTTTACCAAGGACGAGTTGAACCTCATCAAAAAAGTTAAAGATCGTGATGCGCCAGATGCGACACTCAAACTTGGGGAGGAGTTCTGCTTTTTCCTTCGATCCGATATTCACGTGCATGCTATCGGGTTTGAACGATACAAAGGGGAATGGTACCTGATGCCGTTAGGCCCGAATAGCTCGCATACCTTTCAGCTACAAAGTGACGAACCTCATTTCCCAATTGATGAGAATGGTGAAATTGAACGGCTTTCTGAAGAAAGCGATTTGGACATGCATCGCTTTGCCTTCATTGTCTCGCAAAATGCAAATGACTTACCTTGCACTCCCGATACCAAGGATATCGGCCAAACTGCAATTCTGCATTATATTGACGTGTTGTTCTCTGCCTGAAATTTATAGACCAATGGCAAAATCTGCCCATTGGCGTCTTTCAGCTCCGCCCATTCCTTCGCGCCAGCCGTTTGCAACTGATCCCAGTGGCCAAGTTTTGCATGCGCGATATCCGCAAAGAAAATCTCAGGATCACTGAGGTCATGGATGAGATTTGTGGCTTTGGTTGATTTGGCCATCTCAATCGCATCATAATAGGCGGGCAAAATCACCTCTTTTGCGAACTCCTGAATACGTTCAGCATTGGGCAGATCGTCCGCATGTAGCGACGTGCCAATGGACCACATATCGCCCACATGTCCAAGTAGCTGAAATATTCGCGTCGCGGCCTTGGGATGGGTTTCGCTAGGATTGGGGTTGTCCCTATCAATATTCTCAATCAACACGATCACAGAGGCGATACTGGCAATCGTGACACGCAATTCGGCCCAATCAACGTTGTCCATGTTGCCGAGCATTTCCTCCAAAGCTTCATGATCGGCTTGCAACTCCAAACACCGTTCCACCTTGTCCCAAAGCTCGCGCGGCAGATCAGGTTCTTGAACCTGTGACTTGCGAGAACTCGAAATTAGACTGAACGTCGGGACACCATCGAGAATTGAGAAGTGCCCAAGCTCTGCATGCTGGATTTCATGTAGAATGATCCAATCAAGTGACTGCTGAAAGGTCACCGAAGAGGTCCCGCTAATTGGTATTTGACGAAAAATTTGCGTTAGATACTCGAAAACAGCAACGTTGATTTCCACAACAAAATTGTGCTGGATGTCCCGAGTACTAATTGCCATTGGCCCCTTTTGCTGCCACCTTATTCGAACGTCAGAAAACATGAGGTGTACCCTAAATTCACATATTTGAGGTTGGTCAAAATGAGTGCATACTTTTGTATTTTTCGTTGAACAAGTTACAACCATTGGTAATGTCGAGGTAGGTGTCACATGTACGATCCATACCCGTTCTTAATATAATTTCTTGAGCTAGCCTATGTCGTAAAAATTTTTGAACTGACTGAACCGAATATGATTGAATTTGAAGAAAATTTCACTTCCACAGAAACTGAGTTGAACGGACATCATCTCCGTCTTGTAAATGTGATCGAGGGTAATCTTGGAAACGTAGTTGGTAGGTTGGCTGAAATTGTACCAGGCCACTACCTTGCTCCAAATAGGATAGCCGCAATTTTTCAACGGCATGGAAAAAATGCACTTGCACAACGCCTCATTGATTTGCTGCCTGATCAAAAGAGGTCGCGATCAGGTGATATTGGGGAAATTTTTGCGACTGAGTATATCCAAGAAACCATGGATTTTGATGTTCCGATCAAGAGGTTTCGATGGAAGGACCATCGACAGCAGGCGATGAGGGGCGATGATGTTATTGGAGTGCAAGTTGATAACGACGCAAATGTACGCATCAAATATCTCAAAGTTGAAGCTAAGAGCCGAGCATCCCTAAACCAAGCAACAGTAGATCAAGCTCGTCAGGCACTAGATGGGGACGATGGCCTACCGACAGCGCACGCACTTGGGTTTTTGGCAGAGCGGCTGCATGAAATGGGAAATGCTGATTTGTCAGATCGCATTTATGAAGACTATCTCGAACGGGGTCTCACCCAAGCACAAGTTAGGAACTTAGTTTTCACCTTTAGTGGAAATGCACCAGATAATTTTTTGACGAACGACCTAACAAACTACGCGGGAACTGTAGATCAATACGCAGTGGGGCTTCGTCTTGTGGGGCATCAGGATTTTATTCTAAACGTTTACGAACAGGTTCAGCAAAACCATGAATAGTGATCAGCTCGCACAAAGTATAGAAGCGGCTCTTGATCCGGCATACCGTGGACGCCTGCTAGCACGAGGACAAGCTAGGTCAATTATCTGGAAAGACGGCGAATTAGAGGAAGGGTCACCGAATTACTCTCCTCGCTTGTCCTATGACCTGAAATCCTATGGCACATCGCTGCTTGCTCTTGGTTTAAGGCTTCGTCCTGACACTGAGCTCAGGTCAGTTACACTGAACGCGTTTGAGCAATCAGGTGAGGCAATCGAGGCGGTGTTTTCGAAGGGTGATCCCAATGATCCATCACGTGGGTTTTACAAAGTTCTAGCTGCTTCTGCTTTCCATCTGGCCGGTTTTTCGGCAAGGGCTTTTTCACTACTGAATAGCTCTCTGACAGATGAAAATTTTTCTGGCATCGAACGAGCATTAGCACTGCTCATTTTGAGATCACTTGATGAACTCGAAAATGAGATCATTTCCTTTCTGTCGTCGGGGATAGCGAATGATGAAGCACTACAAGAAACACTATTTCAGGAAGAGTTTGTAGAAGACGAGTCAGGTCAAATTTGGCCCGTTTTGCAGGTTGTTCTCAAAGAGAATTTTTATCGTTCAATCGCTATCTACTTATCGGCGCTTGCGAGCGGTGATGAAAACTTAGTTGCCCGTGCCAAAGCCGAGCTTGCCAAGGGAGAAGAAACTTGCGCAGACCTCGGTATGGTTAATGAATGGTGGGTTTTTAAGGTAGCCTCCCACCTGATAGACGACTTGTGGAATTCTAGTTTCCATTCAGCTTTGCCCTTGGATGTGCCAGAAAATGCGGACAATAAATGGATCGAAATGAGAGAGCTTTACATCGCGTCTCTTTACTCAAGAAAGCGTGCAGAAATTGAGTTGTGGCCCTCACAGATATTAGCCGCAACGAGATCTGTAGATACTAGCGACGACTTGATTGTCTCGTTGCCCACAAGCGCGGGAAAGACAAGAATCGCTGAATTGTGCATTTTGAGGTGCCTTGCGGATGGTAAAAGGGTGGTGTTTGTTACGCCATTGAGAGCACTATCCGCGCAAACCGAACGAGGCCTACAGGGTACATTTGGTACCCTTGGGGTGTCGATTTCTGCCCTGTATGGCAGCATCGGAACTAGCTCCTTTGAAGAAGATACACTCAAAGAAAGACAAATCGTAGTCGCTACCCCTGAAAAACTCGACTTCGCATTAAGGAACGACCCCTCAATTTTGGACGATGTTGGCCTAGTCGTTCTGGATGAAGGCCATATGATTGGACGAGGAGAAAGGGAAGTTCGATACGAAGTCCAGATTCAACGTCTACTCAAAAGAACAGATGCGGACACAAGGCGCATCGTGTGCCTGTCAGCAATACTTCCTGTTGGCGATCAGATGGATGACTTTGTGAATTGGTTGCGACGAGATCAAGCTGGCGAGGCTGTCAGTGTTGATTGGCGTCCAACAAGAGTTCGATTTGGAGATGTCGTCTGGAATGGCACTCAAGCACGACTTAACCTGAAGGTTGGGGATGAAGAGACTTTTGTACCAAACTTCATTGGTTCTCGAGACCCACAGCCCGGACGACGGACGAACTCGTTTCCTCATAACAAAGCTGAATTGGTTTTAGCCACGGCTTGGAGGCTTGTGGAGGATGGTCAATCTGTTTTGATCTATTGCCCTACAAAACGGTCGGTTGGAACTGCCGCGGAAAGCATCGTAAAACTTGCGGGTTATGGGTTCTTAGATTCGGTATTGGAAGTTGACGAAGGCAATTTGGCTAGCGCCTTATCGATTGGAACCGAATGGCTTGGCGCAGATCATGCCATTTTAAAGTGCTTAAAGATGGGCATTGTTATCCATCATGGTTCTCTTCCAACGCCTTATCGAAAGGAAGTGGAAGCGTTGCTTCGTCAGGGGGGTATGAAAATCACGGTTTCTTCTCCGACATTGGCGCAAGGATTAAACCTAACTGCTACCACTGTTGTGATGCAGTCTCTGCACAGAATTGGTGAAGTAATACCTGCAAGTGAATTTAAGAACGTGATTGGTCGAGCTGGACGTGCATTCGTGGACGTCGAGGGGCTAGTGCTTTGCCCCATTTTCGACAGCCATGATTATCGTAAGGGGCAATGGCAAGAGTTGATTGCATCCGCTTCGCAAATCGATCTCGAAAGTGGGTTACTAAAAATTACTCTCGAGTTGCTTGCTCGATTGTATCAAGCTCTAGATTCACCAGAAGTGGAAGTATTTGTTGAATACGTTCTTAACAATGCTCAGGCTTGGAACTTTCCAGAAGCCGATATCGAGGATGAAGAGGAAAAAAGATCTAAGGAACTAGAATGGGACAGAGACCTAGCAATGCTGGATACTGCGATATTGAGTCTTATTGGTAATAACGAACTCGATGCTGGGCAAATTTCCGCGACATTGGACGAGGTGCTTTCATCGTCGCTTTGGGAGCGAAGTATTGCTCGTCGTGAAATTGAAATTGGGCAAGCTCTAAAAGCAGGGGTTGTTGGGAGAGCAAATCGTATCTGGGAGAACAGCTCATCTTCCCAGCGTAAAGGATATTTTTTGGCTGGTGTGGGCTTCAAGACAGGTCGAAATCTCGACATAATTTCAGAACCTGCCAACGAGTTAGTCATCGCCGCTAACGGTGCAATTATTTCCGGTGATGATGATCGCGCAATTGAAGTGGTTACAGAACTTGCAGAGCTCATTTTCGCCATTGAACCATTCGTTCCAAAAACACTGCCTGATGGATGGAAAGACATTCTATCGGCGTGGCTGCGTGGACATACTTTGGCCGGTGTAGGGGGAGATGATCGTAATCAGGTTCTTACGTTCGTCGAAGAAGCCCTAGTGTACAAATTGCCATGGGGAATCGAAGCACTCAGAGTTCGTGCAGAAGCAAATTCTGATATTATCGGGGACCCTCTTGAAGGCATGACAATGGGAGATTTCGAAGTAGGATTACTGGCACCGGCGCTAGAGACGGGAACACTATGTCGTTCTGCTGCCTTGTTGATGCAAGCCGGTTTCTCTTCCAGAACAGGTGCACTGAAGGTAATTACGGATTCCAATGCAAGTTTCGAGAATGCGCATGAGCTCAAAGATTGGTTGGGCTCAGAAGAGGTTCGGTTACTTACAGAGACAACCGATTGGCCGACCGCCGAAACTAGACAACAGTGGCTGGGGTTCCGGCAAAGCTATTTACCTGCAGACAATCGTGTGTGGAAAAAGCAGATTCTGTATTGCAAGGTACGTTGGGCAGACAACGTGCATATTCCCGCAGCCAGCCAAACACTGCGCCTCCAAAACGTTGGAGAAGGTAGGCTTGCTGTATTATCACCATCGATGGAAGTTGCAGGGGAGCTTTTAGGTTCATTTCCCGAGTTACCTATAGGTCTATTATTGGCAAAAACAATTGGTGTGGTTGACGTTGTTGAGGTCAAGTATTTTGGGCCGTTAGAGCTCTCGTTCAGTTAGCCTTTGCTTTACGAATTCGAATGAAAAACAGAAATGATCGACACAGAGCGCATAAAAAATGTTGGAGCAATGATCAGTGCGACAAATCGTACAAAACCCTATAATATCAACGACTCGCCCGAATAGGAGTGCTCCTTATCTGACTGTTAATTTCGTTCCATCTGCGTTTAAGCTTCTAAACTAAGATCAACATATTCTGTTTTATGATACATGGTTTTCAGTTCGGTGTGTTTGATCCGAAATTGGTTTCGCTTTTTTATCTTAGGTGCGGCACTAGAAGCTCCTTCGATTTTTATCGCAGGATCGTAATAAACGACACCATTCGCCACAGCCTTAAGAAACAGGCTAAAATCAGTTTTTTCACACAGCAAAACCCTTGGGCCATAAGAATACTCTGGGGGCGGGTTTCGAAAGAGAGAAGGAATGTATGCAGCTTGAGCGTGCTTTCTGTTCCAGTGCTCCATCATACCAGTAAAGGGCCATTTCGCCGCTAACTCATCACTCTCGGACAGAAGAACCAACCCGCCGTCAACATCTGATATTTTCCCTTTAGCGAAGTCATAACCACTCAACTCCAACCTCAAACCTGTATCTTTATGCGACGCTTTTCCGTGCGCATAAATCCCGCCAAAGTTGAAACGATCCTCTTTTCCAGATTTGTCCGCGTAGGAGAATTTCGACATGAATTCAGCGACACCATCGTCACGATAAATCCCTTGCGAAGGTTCAGGGGTAAGGAGCGTAACTGGACTTTTAGGTCTAAAATTTTCAAAATCGGCGACACCGTATTGCTTAATCTCCCACCCAAGAAAATCGGGCTCAGAGTAGCCGTTCGGACTTATCCCAAGTTCGGCTTCAAGTGTATAACCTCCACCGTTTCGAGCTCTATAGGACCTCTTCTCTCCGTCGGAACCTAGCTTTTGAGATGAAATCCAATGCTTACTGTAAATTTCAGTCAAAGTTTCAATTAACAATTGCTTCGAGGATTTTTCAGAACCACTTGTTGGCAGTTCAACGAACACGCCTGTTTCGTCTAAATTTTCAGCGGCATGGATTGCAGCAGCAACTGGATGATCTGCGAAGCAAGAAAAGCCAAGCACATCGCCAGCAGGCGTAGCACCAAGAACTAATATTCTCCCTTCATCACGTACGGTCATCACATCACTTGGGCCACCACGGCAACCAAGCAAAAACCCTGACATTCTTATTTCAGGGTATTTTGGATAAAGAACTAGCTGGGTATTGGGAGCATGATGCCTTCCGTTTTCATCAACCCAAAAAAAGCTAACCTTGGCCTTTGCACGTTCGCGCTTACTTCCCGCAGTATCATTGGCATCAAAAAAAATATCGCCATGAGGTATAATGTTAAGGGCGGAAAAGTTACCGCCAAGATAAACTTGGTTCTTTGAATTGTCGTTGGGGGCAAGCTTCTTCGCGTAGAACTTCGTGGCCCCCTCTAATTTCATTATTCCTACAAGCTGAGAAATGCTTTCAATCACAAATAGATTCCTTAAAATTTCAGCCTATTTTGCATGACTCATAGCTGAACTGCCAAGAGACTTTTTGAAACTATGCAGTTTCTGACGCGAGCATTCCATTTTCCCTGAGCAGCATTTCTTGATAAATTTGTTCCTGTGTCTCATTCAAAATATAAGGTGCCATGTGACGAGCGATCGCTGCGACAACTGGCACAACTACAGCATTACCAAATTGGCGATACGCCTGAGTGTCTGAAACTGGAATTTTAAACGCAGACTTTCCTGGTTTTTCGAAGCCCATAAGCCGCGCACATTCGCGAGGTGTTAACCGTCGAGGGTTTTTAGAGCCACGGCTGATTAGTATCTCAGAGCCATCCTTATGATACCTTGCCGAAAGAGTCCGACACGTATCATCTGGGGTAACCATCCCAAATCCAAATCCATTACCCTTTAGTCTATGTTTCTCAGCATACGCTTGTAGGTAATTCCACAGCTTGTCGGACAGAAAATATTTAGAGCTAACATTCCCGAGTTCGTCTGTGAAATGTTTGTCACCTGCTTCTTGAGGCCCATCTTCAGGATGCAAAATTGTTCTCATACGCGGACCTTTCGAAACTTCAGGCAGCTCTAGATCGTCAAAGGAAAATCCACATTCCGCACGAAAACCAACGATGAAAATTCGCTCACGATGTTGAGGAACAAACGCTTTTGCGTCGATCACCTTAAAATCGATTGTGTATCCGAGTTCTTCAGTAAGAGTTCTTTTGATTACTTCAAATGTTCGCCCCTTATCGTGGCTCAAAAGATTCTTAACATTTTCAAGAAGGAACGCACGCGGCCTGTGGTGTTCGATAATTCGGGCAACGTCAAAGAACAGGGTTCCTTGAGCATCGCACCGAAATCCATGTTCTCGACCCAGAGAATTCTTCTTAGAAACACCAGCCAACGAAAAAGGCTGGCAGGGGAAACCCGCAAGTAAAACATCATGGGATGGGATTTCTTCCACGTCCACTTTAGTTATGTCGCCCGCTACTTTGTGATCACATTTATGGTTCGCGAGGTAGGTCTCGACGCTGAAACGATCCCACTCAGAGGTAAAGACGCACTTGCCGCCGATCTCTTCAAACCCTAAGCGAAGACCACCAATACCTGCGAATAAATCAATAAATGAGAAAGATCCCTCGGGTTTTTCTTTTCCCCCAACAGCTTTTTTCAAGAATTCGATTGCTGCCTTTCGAGGTTGGGCATCACCATTTTCCCATCGGTACAGAGTTCGTTCACAGTAGCCTAATGCTTCAACAGCTTCGGGAATGCTCAGGCCTGCTTCAAGCCTAAGACGGGAAAATTCTGACATGCTCGCCTCTTTCTTATCTGGGAACTATTCTGACATCATTGCAGAAACACGGCAACAGAACATTCGGGAGAAAAGTGAGTTATCCAGAGCTTATTTGACACTGACGTGGGCATTGTATGATCCGTTTGTGCAACGTTCCCTGAGCATCATTTTCAGCACTAAGATGTGCTGCGAGGAGTGTGTCAGATGAAGCCGCCATCGCGGCTTCGACGACCGTAAGTGCAGGGTCGCTATCTGTCATTAGCAACCCGAATAGTTGCGATTGCCGCTTGCGGTGATTGTGTACGTCCCGCCACGCGGCCCGACATAGCATCTGGAACTTGTGGTTCGCCTAGGGGCGGCAAAGGTCGAGCGGGCTTGCTGTCTGGCGTAGGACGCGATCCTCGCAATGCGGACGCCCCATTCGCATGCCAGACCGTCACCGTCAGCATCCAGAATGTGCGGATCGTTCAGCGGACCGCCAGCCTGAATGAAAAACCTTTGCGCCGCGGCCGAGCTTGCGAAGTCTGAGCAGTTGCGCAGGTCAGCGCTGCTTGTGGTCCCTGTCCTTGTGTAGAGCGACCGCTGATAGGCGCTCGCTGTTCGCTGGCCAACATATGCCGTGCCGAACTGCAGCTCGCCTCGGGATACCAGTTCCGTCTCAATCAACGAGAGTGCAACCGCTGACTGGCTGCGCCGATATTCTAGCCAGAGATCGGTTGTATTGGCTTGATCTATGATTTCCGTCATTTGCACTGGGTCTGTCACCGCACAGGCTGACAGGAGAAAAGCTGAGGTGAGTGTCGCTTTTAAAATCAACTTGAACATGTGGTACACAATGTGCCTAGTCGTTTAATATGTCTAGTTCTAAGCCCAGCCATGCTGTCCCCCAAACGCCGCGACCCTTCGGGGATTTTCCGATCTTGGGCGTGATGGCTTTGCGATTAAGACAGAGACTGCTCAGCCAATAGATCTTGAAACAACAGCGGAGAGAGCCGCTGCAATACCTATTAAGCCTGAAAAAAGCTGTGTGATTATGGTTATCTTTGCGGTGTCAGTTATCGGTAGGCAATCTCCGTAGCCGAGTGTGGTCATGGTGACGGTGCTAAAATATATGGCGTCGATCCATCCCTGCATAGTCGCTTCGGAACACTTTATACCAGCCGAAATAAGATATATTTCGGCGTAGGCCAATATCATCAAAGTGATACAAAACAAACAGATTGCAAAGCAATATTCCCTATTGGGCAGGGACAAAAATATGGGCTCCGTTACCCGCTTCCTTGATCGAATACTCATTTCGATGATTGAGGCCATCAAATAGGCATTGAAGAGGAAGGCTAGACACGCTGTCGCAATTATACTGTCGCTACAATATATTATGGTCATGCTTACCATTGCTATGATGGCAAGCGCTATCCTATGCTGGAAACCAGTATGTTCCCTCAGTAGCTTAAGTGCCATATTTTTGCTGCACCTCAAAGATCGCGTGCCAGTCAGCTATGTTGTTGCCAGGCGGCAACGTGAGTAGTGATCTTTTTTGAATTGAAGAACAGAGCGGTAAGTTCCAGTTAGCGGCCCACTTCTTCAGCATCTCGAGAGCTACATAACGGTTCTTCAATTCATATTCATCGATCCACCGTTCTTCACCCTCATCTGTCTCTCGTGAGCTCTTCATTGAAGCAACTTTTTGAAACCCAGCTAATTCAAGGAGCCTTTTGGGCCGGTCGTTTGATCTTGCAACATGCGAAACTATCCGTTCACTCCTTCCAAAAGGGTTTTCCAGAGCGATTAACCTTCCCAACGCCAATGAACACAACACTTGTGCAACACCTTTACCGCGAACATTGTAGTCAGTCATAAGGCCGCCCAGTACCCAAGTGGAATTCTCAACATCATAATATATTACCGCGACAAATTCGGGAATATCTGTGCCATTAATTCTCTTGGCAACAACCAACTTGCCATTGGCTGCTAATGCTTTGCACTGTTCCATCTCTAGCCGAGATATATTCTCATCGCTGGATGCAAAACCTGAGTGCCATTGATATGCAAGATCAGCATGGCTTAAGCTCTCAAGCCCAAATTCAATCATTTAAATGATACTCTCTACTTCTCGAATTTCTTCTGTTAGGTTCGCCCAGTTACTTTGGGGTCAGGCTAGCTGTTGCCGCAATGTGCTTTATTATTCCATGTCTAACGTAAGGATGTGGGCATGACACTCCAGATCTCCATCGCTGGATCGTGGTATAATCATAACCTAACATATCACCTGCATCCTCATCGCTGACGTCAAGCTTATCGATGGTTGTGTCTACGAAGTATCGGAAGTCTTCAGAGAAAATAAAATCTTTGGATGCCAAAATGTTGTACACTTGGGATAATCCCATTGCACTTAATTCCTGATCTGTATGTGTGCGCTCTTTCGTGGCGACTATCACAAAAACCTCAATTTTTTTGGCCGCCACCACCGCAACGGTTGTATTGTTACAAACTACACAACTTTAATATAGGTCAGCGTCTCAGTTTGGTCAAGTATTTATACTCTATGCATAAACTTCGGTAGTAGGATGGGGCTTAGCACCTGCATTAGGTGTTCTGATTTTATGCACGAGATGTGGGTCGTTGACCCGTTTTCGCTACGTCCCCTTCGGGCCACCTTCCAGCATAAGGTTTGCTGCAAGATGTGTGTGGTAGTACCACACGTCTTGACAAGGGGGTTGCTGCGCTCCCCCGTTGTATCCCCCTAAGCGACGGTCATGAGCGGCGTTGAGCCTTTCATAACCATGCAAACCTATCGCGTTTGATCCCTCGTCGGGGAGATTTCATCTCTCCCCAGCACCCCATAGATCAACCCTGCGCGGGTCGAATGCCGTCAGCGCATCGACGCTGAACCCGACCAAAGGGCGTATCGCCGCCCCTTGTGACCCACTCGCAGAGTTTGGAGAGCTGACCTCTCCACCTGCACCAAACCATGCACAATCCTTGTGGCCGATTGATCCCCAATCAGGGGAGCTTGTCTGCTCCCCCAATACCCCCATGACAACTAGGGCGGCTCCCCCCGCGCGGATCAAAGGGTGGGGTCTGGTCCTGCGTAACCGCACCGTTGATCCTTGCATCCCCGCTCCTTGGCGGAAGCCAGACGGTTGCAGGTGCAACACGTCAGCATTCAATGGGAAGGCAATGTATTTTCAGTTTCTACTCGTCACTATCAGTTGAAGTACCTTCCAGAGCGCGAACCAAGGTGGCGATTTGAGTATAAGCTGTTCCAAAATAGAAACCAATAATAACGCCACCCCACGACTTCAGTATTTCAAGCACTTCCTCCCTAGCATTGTCACCAGAAAGCCCGTTTGCGACGTAGATAGTCCCACCAATCAAACCCATGGCAATTAGAGCCGAAACGACAGCCTGCACCACCAATATCGACTTGATAGCACCCCAAGCGCCACTTTTCCCTGAAGAGTTGTTAGCCATCTATTTCCTCCATGCATTGTCTTACTGTCGAAGAACACTGATCAAAATTGCCTGTGCAAACCCCACCAGCCGTTAATGCTTCAATGGTGCCGGTAACGTATGAAGAGTTGACATCATCCAATGTTTGGCAATCAAAGCTCTGAGCAATCTTGCTAGCGACCGTTCGACGGACACTCTCACGATGTGATGCTAGATCAATCTGGTCCAAATTTTCAAACAACGGTAACAGACATCTGTCTCTTTCCAGTGGGTTTGCTGTTCCCAACTCAAGGCACTTCTCTGAGTATCTTTGAATTGGCGGAACTCTGGCTAGCTCAAACCCTCCTGGCTTTAAGACGTCTAAAGCCAGGACAAGCCCAAACAATTCTCTGTAAAAGACTTCAGAACTGTCTACCGGTCCCGGGTCCGTAAACCTAAATGGTCTAACCCCTTGATAAGCAAAATATAGCTCCGCAACTGCCCGCTCGAACTCTATTGATATTTCTTCATTGTCGCCCAGTTCCGTTTCTAGGAAGTCAAATATTCTTTGAGAAAAGTACTCTGAGCTGCTTGTGGTTGATAGCGGGTTATCGAATACATCAAGCGCAAAAAAACGCGGATCTTGTATGTGAGGTGCCTCGTTGTCAACGAACGTAACTAGTTTTGCAAAAAGCCGTACGTCTGCAAGTACTATATTCTCCTTGGGTTGGTTTTCAAAGAATACAACATATGCCTCATGTAAATCACTAAATTCATCCAAGGTCATAGATCGTCGACTTATCGCCGCGTCCACCCGACGCCTGAAATCAAATCCATAGTCTACCGGTTTTCTTAGAGTAAGGGAAAAACGCCTATCGGCGTTTGGTATTTGGCATGGACTTCGAAGGATCATGCCACCTAGGTCGTAATTATCATTGTTAATAAGCCTGAAACACAATGGATTGTTAGACAGGTCTGAGAAATTTTGTTCGCTTATATTCAAAGTTGTTTGTGGGGGACTGTGCGCTAACTCTGTTGCAAATAACCGCTGACGAGAAGCACTTTCTAGGCCCTCTATGAGTAAAGTCAGTTGACTACCGTCGAGTATGCCGTAGGGGTCAGATATTTGCACATTGAATTCGACAGAGTCAGCTCTTACCGTGTCAGGTATCACTCCAGCGATTAGCGCAAACATAGTAGTGGCAACAATGCTGATCAAATTCATCAAAATCTATCTCCGCAAAATGAAACATAGCGCCGACATTGACGAGTCCTCGATGCTGAAACTCTAGTATTATGAACGTGTAAATCTGCCCGAACCCTACCAAGCTCTAATGGTAAAACCTGATAGTAAGTATTCTTCTGGAATGGAGGCATCACATCAACTAGCTGGACGTTGAAACAAGCTGGGGAAATAAATTGATGCCCGTCTTATTAAAAATCGCCCACCCGATTATCTTGAATGTTGTGTCCAACACTTTTTGTGCAAGTACAAAATTCATATACTTTGTGAAATGTAGCGTCGATGTAAAAGCAACTTCTTGCATATGCATGATTCTGTCAGCTTGTGCTGCAGTAATCTTCTTCTGTGATAGCGAGATTTGTGTCTGAATAGTTGCTTCGGCTAAAGACTTTAGATAACCGCTCACGAGAGCTGAATTGACGCTCCACCACTTCTGCCCCAAAGCCCCGATCTCTTCGCCAATCACGTCAATGATTTCGTCAACGCTATTGGGCCTAAAGTTCTCTAAATCTACATTCATTGCATTCCCCAACTACACCTTAATTTATCGCCTTGCTCTTATGGCCTTAACAGCCTGATCGCAGCTGATACGGACCGGCTGAGTGGTACCCGAACCAACCACAATACCGTCAGTTTCATGCTCGCTGGCGAAAAGTTTTACCAACGTTAGACAAGACTGGATTACCGCATTGAGGGAGCTTTGCGCCTCATCTCGTGGTTGACTGGTTTCCTCCGTCGGAGTGCCGCCCACGGAAAATGCAGCAGTTTCTAGCTTGCTGATTATTAACGCATAACTATCAACTGACGCTGCGAAGGTTTCAGGGTCTGAAAGCTCACCCAGCTCTGCTTTTGCCAATATATTGGATAGTGTTTCGTATGCCTCTGTTGCTCTTGTGTCAGCTTCCTCCACATATGCGGGAGCGAAAAAAGAACACGAGGATAGTAACATCACAAAAAATAGTTGTTTGAAGTAAGACATTTAGTACTGACCTTGAGCACACATCGTTAAGTCGAGCTTTCAAAAAAGACGTGCGCAATGAGCAAAAGGCGCACGGATGGGTTGAGCTTAGGCGCGCGAAACTGTTTTTGTCAAGCGCTACGCCATATGTTGGATGATGAACCGGTGGAACGAAACGTGAAGTTTGTTATTGAAAGATTACCGTTTTAGAGGCCTTCGTGGTTGGGCTGTACAAGCCAATATGTATGTAAATCTCTGTGCGAAAGTAAAGTGAGCGGCCAAGAGCCTATTGAAAGGCGCCCTCACATCGTATGAGGCTATTACGCTTGGTAAAATGGGCACTTCGGCCCATTTTTCTAAATACTCGTTGCTCAGATTATCAAACAACCCTTCGTCACCGCCCGTTTCAATATAATTTACTGAGTAAAATGAATCGATTTCCATAATTTCTTATCCTTCTTCATTAAATGTTCTGATGAGCCGGAACCCAAAAAAGTCTCGGCGGGTTTCATTTTCAGGTCGGACTCGACGAGCTGGGCGCAAGTTATCCATTGCACCATTGTGTGCTCCGCCCTTTGCAACACGCCGCTCGCAATCAGTTTGTTCGAGAGCATCTGCAAGGTATGCGCTATCGGTACTCAGGCCGAGGTGTTCGTCAGACCAGCAGGATAAAGTATACTCTGACACATTTCCGGACATATGTCGTAGGCCCCACGGGTTCGCAGCATCTAGTTCCTCAACCGCCACTGGCACGTATCGGTTGGCTAGGTAGGGCATTGATTGCCCTCGTCTTACATGTTCTGTTTCCCGTCCCGAAAAATTTGCTTGATCTGAAGTCAGATCATCACCCTGCGCAAAGCGCGTCGTTGTCCCTGCGCGTGCCGCATATTCCCATTCGGCCTCTGTCGGTAGGCGATATACGTCATCCCCGATCTGCGCATTTAGCCACGCAACATATTCAAGGATATCCAGATAAGAGACGTTGATCACTGGATGATCGAGGCCAATTGCGACGTAGTCTTGCGGTATCCGGACATTGATATCCGGGCTGTGTGAACAAGCACCTGCGTCGACAGAGATCATCCATTCCGCGTAGGTAAGCTCGTTCCGAGCCATGGCATAGGGGATATCCATCACGACTTGATGGCGGGGATGTTCGCTTGGAATAATGTTGATCTCATCAGGACCACGCACGGTTCCTGTTGCGTCCGGGCCATAAATATCAAACGGGTTGCGGGATTCACCGGGGATAGCTTCCATCATAAACGAGCCAAGCGGCATGACGATCATCTCAGGACAATCGGCGCATTCTTGGAACATTTCAAATTCACCGACAGTCTGCCCGTTAGCAAGCTGATAGGTGGTGGCGGTTTCGGCCATGCTTGCTGTGGTCAACACCGCGCAACCAAGTGCCGCCATCACTGCTTCTATCATAATCTTAGCGTTCATATGGAAGCAACTTTTGGTATTAAAGGTTTGTTAATTGAATCGTTAACGTTGCGCTATGTCGCTGTAAAGCCTTGTCATAAAAAGTTCTTTTTACTGTTCTAGAAGAAGATCGAACAACGCTGTTTTCGAGGAGAAATGGGTTGCAAAACACGCCGTTTGAGCACGCCCTAGCTGCCCTTCCATGGAACCATCCCATGGGCTAACCCTGCGCGGATTGGATGCCGCCAGCTGTGTGCCGCTGGACCTGTTGAATTATCGTGAACAGGCGTCAAAACGGAATAGCGTCTTCTTCGTCTGGCGCGAGTTGGATGGGGGCATCGATGAGGCCTTGTGCAATGGCTTGGGCTTCGAGGCGGCAGTAAATCGGCCAGAGGTGGTTAAAGGCATCGGATTGACCGCGTTTCCAATCATCTGATTTGGGGTGTTGTAATTCGGAAATGCGCACGAACTTCCGGCTTTCATCATTGAGGGGGTGGCGGTTTCCGTTTTCAGAAATCCACGCGAGTTGCTTTTTCATCTGGGTGAGGGTCTCAAGCAGGGGCATATCCGTTACTCGCAATTGATTTGATCTGTACCTATAATATGGGGGTGCTGAGTGGGCTTCTAAATGCCAATGCACGAATGGGCGACAAATTTGCCGCCCATTGTTTTGCGTCATGCCTGCGCGCCGTTATGATTTTGATGTGTTGTAGGCGTTCATGCGTGTTTGATAGCTGATCGATGATTCACCAGATTGCTGCCGTGAAGCTGGATAGCCTTTCTGGGCTTCATATGTGCCTTGGTTGGTGGAACCCTTGTGGGTGTTCTGGCCGTTAGTTTTCCATGAATTATTGCTGTTGGTCATTTTACGCTCTCCTATGCGCTTGGGGTTAAAACTTAATGCCGCCATTGCCGCTGACAACAGCTTGAGGTGCCGCTTGGTTGATCTGCACAATGACGGTTTTGCGATCAGTGGTGGGTTCGGCGATGATTGCCTCAACCTGCCAATGGTTTGGACCGCTGATTTCGGTAAAGCTGTGATTGTATATCTCGGCATCCGCAGCACCGCCCCAGACATATTGATCGGCTGCAAAGTTCTTCCAAAGATAACCCGTGAAGCGATCAGAGGCAGACCCAAACCGTTCAAACAGGGTGCTGACGAGGTCTTGTTTGGTGACGTTGGTCGCATTTTGCAGCAATGCGATGCTTTGCACCTCACGCGTTGATGGGTCAAAATACACCACGCCGCAGCTGTGAAGCTGCGTATCATCACCACATGTCAGATCGGGTGTGAAATGCGCCGAATGCGGAAAGGCTGCCCGTATTCTCATATATTCAGGGGATGGGCTGACGCCAAAGGGCAACAATTGTTCGTCTAACCCGTCCTCATAGGTCGAGAACCGATATAAGACGTTCAAATCGTCTCCAACCGCATAGCCTTCGCTGCGCAAGGCTTCTAGGGCGTCAGCGACGGGCATGCCGATGTGAACGCCCACCAGTTCTAATTGTGATTGATCAATAATGTCTGGTGTTTGGGCTGCGGCAGTTTGGATATCTTTATGCGCGTCTTCTGGCAGGCTGGTTTCATACAGCAGTTGCCCAGAATTTCTTTCGAACATTTTGAGCGCAACAATCTGCGTGCGGATATGGTGCGGGTTATTAGGCGTGATCGCAAAAGGCACGATGGAGAGTTCAAGCACTACACCGCCACGCGGGCTAAGCTCACGCACACGGCGTGCTTCTGCAACAGGCAGTTCCCATTCATAAAAATCAGCTGCGTTATCCAGATGCAGCGCGTGGTCACCCGCAAATGGGAAATAAGTGCCGGGTTCAAAGACTGAGATGCGGTAAGCACCAGATGCGGCATCATATTGACCGATATTACCCGAGACGCGCAGCTCTAAACCACCAATCTCAGCGATGCGTTCATATTGGGTGCGCAGATTATCTTCGACATCTTGTAGCACCTGCGGCTTATCGAATTCATTGGCGCGGCGGTATTCACGAGAGGCCAATGCATCTTCGCGGAAATTGGGTGTGTTGTCAGATAGGTAAGCAGCCAGCAATGCGACGGTTTGATCATCGGGTGCGATATAAGTTTGTGCGTGCAGCGGTGTGTTGGTCAGGGCCACGCAGATTGCGAGCGCCGACGCCGTCATCGTGCGGGAGAAGAATGTGGACAGCATGGGTTTCCCTTTTGTATTTTGAAGCGGCTTGGATACGCGCGCAGCAAAAGGGGTCCCTTTATCGTAACCCTAACCCAGTTCGGTGTTGATTGCGCGAGACACTTGTTTTCCACAGGTTTTTGCGCGGGAGATAGCCGATAAAATCGAGGCTCAAAGCGACGTTGCAAAGGGACCCCTTTGGACAAGGAAAAAATGCCATGGATTCAGCTTGTTTGACGCAGCCAGCCTGCCAAAATACCCAGATGAACAAAGGGAATGTGCAAAAGACCGAGTCCGATCAACGAGATAGCCATACAGGTGATGATACGCGACGATCCGGCAAAAAAATTGGATATGTGCGTGTCTCAGATGCTGATCAATCCGAGGATTTGCAAATTGATGCGCTTATGGCTGCGGGCTGCGTGACGCTTTACACGGATCATGGTCTATCAGGGGCCAAAACCCACCGCCCGGCGCTGCAAGCGATGTTGGATGATTTGGATGCAGGCGATACGCTGACCGTTTGGAAATTGGATCGTCTGGGACGCTCAACATTGCACTTGATGACGATCCTCGAAGACCTGCAACAGCGTGACATTCATTTCCATGCCATCACCCAAGGTATTGATACATCGACAGCCGTAGGCCGCATGATATTCGGGCAATTGGCTGTCTTCGCTGAATATGAGCGCTCCCTCATCAGCGAGCGCACCAAAGCAGGCATGGCTGCTGCTAAAGCGCGGGGGAAACATGTGGGCAGACCGGCCATGTCGCATACTCTGAAAAAAGCACTTGATGATCTCGCCAAGGTCGATGCTGTTCACGCCGGATCAGACAGTGAGATTGAGCAACTGATTGATGATGGACGTTTAATCATCGACCCCAAATGCGATGACGGCTCCTACCACTGATTGGAAAATGGTGGGACGTTACCAAATGAAAGGCCTGTAAAGGCTTATCTTTCCCGACTTTGATCTTTGTCATTTGAGCGATTAATTCCTTTGAAGCTTTTGCGAAACTGAATTTTCTTGGGGGTTTCCGCCCCCTTACGAAACTGGATTTTGGGTTTGTCTTTTTGCAGTGATGTACCTTGTTGTTTTTGCACGGGTTGTTTGGACGATCTGATCCCCATTGCACCGTCGGGAGCGAGATTTTGGGCAGGGCGTAGGTTTTGTGCCGCTGGCTTCAGGACAGGTTGAGTATTGTCTTTGTCGCGCACCGGTGTGCCGTCTGGGTTAGTGATGCGGTTAAAGGCTCTTCTGGGATCGGCCATACTACGGCCTCCTGTGATTGGGGATATTGCAAAGAGGCCTGCCAGTGAGGCAGGCCAAATGTTGTGTTATGTGTCAGCGTGTAAATTGACGCCCTTATCTTTAGTAATTGGATGTTCAAACCATCTGATTTTGGCCGCCATGATCGGCATGGTGTTTTCGATAAGAATGAGCTGACGATCTTTTGGTAAGCGCATCAACTCATCAGGATAAGCCAACTTACGCTGTGTCGCGGCACGGTTGTCGGTGTAGGTTGTCGAACTACCGTGCGAGCCGTTACCGGTCCCGTTCGTATTCTGGCTAAAGCCAGATGCCAAAGCGCTGCTCAAGTTCCAGACCGTTGTGACGCCACATAATGCCGAAAAGTACTCTGCACTGGTTTTGTCAGGTGATCCAAAATAGGCAACAACACCGCTATTGCCGATGAATGTTTCGTAGTCAGGGCCATAGACTTTGCGCAGCTGGCATAAATCCTGACATATTCCCCAAAGCTGAATGCCATAACCCGCCATAAGACCATAGGCTTGCTCAATCATTGTCAGACGACCAAGCGCAGGCATTTCATCAAGAATGAACAAGACAGGCTTACGTGGTTGAACGTCAATGTGGCGGGCGTTTTCTGTGATAGCCTGTTGCACAAGCAAACGTAAGAACCGCCCAAAACTGTCTAACCGATCTGGTGGCAAAATCAGATAGATGCTCATCAGGTCGGTTTTAAGCTCTGCAAACGAAAAGTCAGAGCGCGACAGGCATTCTCTGATCCGATCACTGTCCAAAAAATGTGTTTCTGCTTGTGCCGAGGCCAGCACATTGGCCATAAGCTTTGGTTCTTTTTGTAATGACCGTGCGCCGCAGCTGGCAACGATCTGATGCGGAGAATTGACCATTTGCTGAAACAATGCCTGCATATCATCTTCTGCATAAAGCAAGAGATCACGCATTGTGCCCAAATTGCGCAGCCCATCATATGCCTCGTCAAAGCTGACATGTAGGATCAAACCTTGCAGCAAGGCTTTGGCTTCCAATGTCCAGAACGGGTCGGCGTTATTGCTGGCCTTTTGGACCAATGCATCCGCCAATAACATGGCATTTTCTGGTGCGTCGATACCACTGTTTGCAATCCAATCCAGCGGGTTAAAGCAGGCTTGCTCTTCTCCAGAAATCCCCCAAGGATCAATTGCCAAAACGCGTTGCCCCATATCACGACGCGCATTGGCTGTGATCATTGCATTCTCACCCTTGGTGTCGATCACAAAGACGGAACCTTGATACATCAGCAGATTAGGAATGATATGCGAGACACCTTTCCATGCACGTGTTGGGGCCACTGTGATCAAATGTCGGTCACCTTTATAGCTAAACACATCACGTGTTTCACCTTTGGCCGCTTCACCAAGGATGATGCCATCATCGCCAAATAGTCCTGCGTCATCCAAATCAGCTTCACGTGCCCAATGGCTGGACCCGAACGTGGTTGGAATATCAAGCAGCTTTTTTACACTCTGACCGATCCAATAGCCAATGGCTGCAAAGAACCCAACGAGACTGACAACGCCTGTCGCGCTCCAGCCCAAAACGCCACCATTGACCAAAGCGAGACCCGCAACCGCAAGCCCAAGCAATATTCCAGCGGCTAGTCGTGTTTCCTTAGCTTGTGGTGACAGGAACCAGCCGATTGCACAGCCCATCATGACGGATGTGCACATCAATATCCCGCGCAAAAGGCTTAACCGCAAAGCCCATTCAGAACGGGTGAGGTAATGTTGATTGCGCGGGTCAAAATACCCAAGCGCAAGACTTTCATTGGGGGTTACGCAGAATGCCAATACACATATGCTAAGAATGGCACCCCATATCATTTTATTTGTTATCGTTTGCTCCATCACGCATCTCCTTTGCAAAAAATGAACATGCGTAAGATGTGCCTTAGATCAGCTATGATCCGCGTGGGTAATCACCGGGTAAAATCGGGTAATCGTTGCATCTGCAAACCGTCACGCTGACAAAATGAGGGGCATTCAATGCCTTTGACGTCAGCGATCCATTGATAAACCGGGGGTGGTCCGTCTTGGCGTGTCACGGGATTGATCTGGCACATGAGTTGTTCGTTTTAGCGACCTCTTAATCGTTTGGGCGAGATGTGACCGTTCTTGTTTGTGCTTTTTACGTGTTTTTGTGAAACGCGTTTGTAAGGCCTGCCGTTCCTGCATTTGCGATTGAATAAGATCACTACGTGCGGTTTGATCGCGGAGCGCGCATTGTTTGGCTTCGTGCATATTTACTTTGATGATTTTGCGATGCGCCCCGGTGATACGATCAAACAACCCGCGTAAGCCCTTGTTAAGACGGTCAGAACGGATTTTAGTCTCTGTACGCCATCGTTGGGCTTGATCTTCGTTCAAATGCTGGCGTGCCATGCGATGCACCTTGATCAGGTGCGTACGTTCCTCACGCAGTGGCGTGAGTTGTTTTTTGTGGCCCGCTTTTATGTTGGCAATATAGCTTCGTATCTGATTGCTCACCTTGGTGCGTATCTCGGCCTGCGTCTGGGGCACTGACGGCAAGACATCAGGTGAACCTAGCTTTGCCCGAACATCCTTTGCTTTGATCCCAGTCCATTTGGCGATGGCGTAGACATTGCCGTCAACGTCCAGTGCCACAAAGCCGCGTCGATCACCTTTGGCAAGGAAGTATCCACGTTCAGCCAATGCGTTCTTAAAACCTATCTGACTGTCGCATCGTGCCCATGCGTGCTGGAAGGTTTGTTTGATTTCTCTTGGATCAATGCCTTGGCGTTTCGCTTGCTGCCATTCTGCAAGTGTGAAGTTCAACGGGCTTTTGTTGCCGTAGGTCGCCAAGCCATCCGGCAGTATCCAACCATGATCTAAAAACAGATCACGCGACAGGTCCCGCAGTTTGATTTTGAAATGCGGAAGGTTGATGGCCTTCATCTCATCAGCATCAATGCGTGACCATACGACATGGGCATGACGACGTCCTTCTTTCTCATGCACGACGATGGCGCGGGGTTGGTCATTCAGGCCCAATGCCTGTTCGGCGCGATCTGCGGCGTTGCGCAGTTCAGCTTCTGTTGCGATGTGATCTTGGGGTGGGTTTAAGCTGAGAGAAAACATGAACTGCTTACAACGGGTTGCTTTTGATATGGCATGAGCCTCTGACAATGCCCCATGCAAGTCAGCTGCCATGAACCCGCGTAAATCGAGCAATTGCACGTGATCATTATCACGGTCATTCATCAGATGATCTGCCAGTGATTTTGCACCGCTCCGCTGTGACCCCTTCAAGATCATGGCTTTATCCCAAGCGCCTTCATCAACGTGACGCGCATCCATGCGATTTCAGCGATGGCCGTGTTCAGATCGACCTCCAATTCCTCATCAATGATGAGTGTGCCTTGGTTCAGCCCTTTGGCGATTTGATTGAGGTTGTTCGCTGTGCGTGTCTGTCCGAGCTTTGCCAAGACCTGCGCCAGAAGCTGTTGCTCCGCAACAGGTGGTTTTTGCCTCTTCCGGTATGTGGGGGCCTCCGAGGCCAAAACCACGGACTTTATATACGACGCCAGTGGCATTGATCCAGCCTTGGCTTCCAGAGCAACCCGTTCATCATGTGTCAGGCGCAGCGAGAAAGGAGCAGGCCGTGGTGTCTTTTGCTGATGCTGCGTCATGGGCGTGGCCCCCGCAACAGAGGAACCTTGGCTGTGGCGCTCGCTTCACCAGATGTAGCTAGATCCAAAGATCGTAACTTGTCGGCAACTTCAGGATCGGACTGTAAATACCGTTCCCAATCCTCAAGTTTTTCAAGCAGAACATTTGAGTCAATGGGTTCTACGGAATCTTCCGCAAGTGCACCATCCCTTTATTTCGCCAAATAACCTGAATAGCAACGCTATTGGGGATAAGTATTGTCCCTCGATATGTCGTTTTCCGGCCTATTTTTGGGGGATATTGTTATTTATAATAACGTGTTGTGCTCTTTTTTGAACTATTTACTTTCTTTCTTTGAACCTTTCCCCACCCTCAAACGACCTACGACTGTAACGCGGATGAGTTGCGGTTACGTCAATGCAATTTGGAACAACGCAAAGGAAAGTGACATGAGGGGGCCGCAATTCTAGCAGCGCGCTAAGCCTTCCCTTGCGACCGTCACGGTCAATCGAAAACCTAAGGTTCAGACCATAGGAAGAACCAATTTTAAAAAAGGATATTACAAATGTTACAGAAACTTACACTGACAAGCATGATCGCCCTGATCGCGGGTGCCGCTTCGGCCGAGGATGGCTTGAACTATGCGCACCTGAGCTACGACTACTCTCACTTTGACATTGAAAACGATGAACGTTCGTCGGGCCGCGTGCAAGGGGTCGCTGAATACACGTTTGGTCAGTTCTTGCTGAGTGCAGATATTGCAAGCATCCAACACGATGTCATCATTCCGGTTGATTTCGTCGAATATGCGGTTTCTGCCAGCTATATGGCGTCACCGGAAATGTTGTTCGGCGCAGGGTTTACGGGCGTTGATGGGGATATCCCGGCATGGGATGGTTACGAGGTCTTCGGCCAGTACCAAAACGATCAATTTGCCGTTGCTTTGAACTATACCAGCATCGATGACGATGACGCGCTCACATCGCTTTATGCAGAATACGCCGCAGCACCAGAGTTGCGTCTTGGCCTTGACGTGCAGTCCTATACCTACCTTGATGACCCGATTTCAACACTGAGCGCCTCCTATGACGCAGGTCCAATTCAAGCGCGCGGATACTATAAAGATAGCAATCTCTGGTTTGACGGTGCGCTGCTTGGCGCCCGTGGCAGCTATGATGTTAACGAAACGTTCCGCGTGACGGCTGCTGTGGAAAAATCGCTTGATGACAACTTTGACGCACAGACCTATGCGATTGGCGCCGGCTATCAGGTGACAGATGGTGTCTGGCTGGATGCGAGCGCGGGTCAAACCACCGTCGAAACAACGGATATTACCCAAATTCAAGCCATGATTTCCTTCGAAACGGGAACGCAAACACGTGTTGACCAACGGTTTAACCAACTGAGCCGTGATGACCGTCGTTCAAGCGTGCTAGCGCTCTTCCCATTGTAATAAAATGACTGGGCCTGCGCGATGCGGGCCCAGTTACATCATTTTGCGGTTGGTGCTGGGCGCCTCCTTCGGGGGCAGTCCAGTTTGTTTGGTGAAGTCCGCTGATTGGACATAGGGATTGCGCAAATCGCTGACTAGGGTAGGTTTTTGGTTCCAGCCCGCCCAAGTGAAAGTGCGCATATGACAGATATCCTTGAGAATCCTTATCGCGGCGCAGGGATGCTGGGATTGAGTTTTTTCCAAAAAATGCCGCTTCTGCAGTGGCGCAGCTTTTGTCGTTGTGTCCGGCACATGCGCCAACACCTTTGCGCAGTTTGGATGCTGCTGCGGCCCAGCTTGGGATCGCGTCGCTTTGGCTGAAAGATGAACGCGCACGGATGGGGCTTTTGGCGCAACTCGCATCCAGCTCGGCAACTGGTAGGGAACCTAGGAAATGGTATCGGCGAGCCCATATGAGATCATGAGCTCGCCGAAGAAACCTGATGGATTTAGAAGCGGTAATTCAAACCCATTTCCGCTGTCGTGATGTTCGTTTCAACGTCAGGGTAAACAGAGTCGGTTAAATAGTCTTCGGCATCGAAAGCATAGTGCTGAACGCCAGCCTCCCAAGAGAGGTGTTCATTGATAGATTTTTCAATTGCCACACCGAATGTTACACCAGATAGGGTGACGTCTGAACCTTGTTCACCTGAGCCGTTATCAACAAAACCAAACGTATCTGCACCGGCGATCCCAACGTTGCCTTTGATCAGCATTCCTGAATTTAGAACATACCCAGCCTGACCACGCAAAGAATAAAGCGCGTTCACTTCCAAAGCACATTCATATGAAGGATTTCCGCAATCGTCGGTGCCTTCAATTGTCGAACCAAAATATTGCAACTCTGCGCCGTAGACCCAGCTACCGGATTGGAAGTTATGTCCGAGACTAATACCGAAAATTCCACCGCTTAGATCGTCTTCGCCATCGCCAGGGAAGCCAGCAGTGTCATTGCCATAGGTTCCGCTCCCAAAGCCAAGATCGGCACCGACATAGGAACCAGACCAATCGGCAACAGGCGCTGTTGGAGCGATCACAGGCGCTTCTATAACTGGCACGGTGATGCCGCCTGCGGATGCCATTTGACCAAAAGCGATAAGTGATGATGTGAAAAGAAATTTATAGTTCATTGAGATACCCTTACAGTTAACTAATAATGCAACCCTGCAAATAGTGGGGTGGTTTTTGAAGTCAAGTTAGGGATGTTTTTCATGGCTTGTTACTGTGGTGACGTGACGTAAGCGCCACGCCTGTGTCGTGTTATTGAGCATCAGCCATATAAACGAAATGTTTCGTGTGACCGTTGCTGTGGGCAAAATGATTGATGCCAGCTTTGATGCAGCGAGCTATATGATCGATGCTGGATATCGGGTCTCGGACGGTATTTGGCTCGATGCAAGTGCAGGTCAGTCCATGATAGATACGACCGTGCTACAAGCGTCGCAGCGCGGTATCCGCTTTAAGATGAGGCTGGGCCTACGTCTTGTGGGCCCAGTTGCCGCGCTTTGTTCACTAATCCTCGGATCCTTGGTGGCGGATGAAAACCGATCTGATACGTTCTGCTATAAAGGGAGAACTACGGATACCTGTTTGACGGGCGTCTAAACTGCACAACTTAGGCCGTGTAGGCCGCCTGTTGGATATAGGGATTGCGCATATTCCTGACTAAGGTACGCTTTTGATTTAAGGCCCCTCAGCGAAAGTGCGCATATGTCAGATAGTCTTCAGAATCCTTATCGCGGCGCAGGGATGTCGGGATTGAGTTTTTTTCCAAAAAATGACGCTTCTGCAGTGGCGCAGCTTTTGTCGTTGTGTCCGGCACATGCGCCAACGCCTTTGCGCAGTTTGGACGCGGCGGCGGCACAGCTTGGGATCGCGTCGCTCTCTCTCAAAGATGAACGCGCGCGCATGGGACTTGGCAGTTTTAAGGCGCTTGGCGCGGCCTATGCGATTGCCGCGCTTGCCGCAGAGAAAGTCACGGATGACAATTGGGCGCAGGCGCTTGTGGGGGATGTGTTTATCACCGCCAGTGCAGGCAATCACGGGCTTTCGCTTGCGGCGGGCGCCCGGGTTTTTGGCGCTAAGGCGATCATCTATCTTGCCAAAACTGTGCCAGAACCTTTTGCTGAAAGGTTACGTGCGACAGGCGCGCAAGTTGAACGTGCAGGCGACACATACGAAGACAGTTTGGTCGCGGCAGAGCAGGCAGCAGATGCAGGTGATGGCACGCTTTTGTCAGATGGGTCATGGCCGGGCTATGTGACCTTGCCGACAAAAGTAATGGAAGGCTATTTGCAAATGGCCGTTGAGGTGGCTGCGCAAATTGATAGCCCCCCAACCCATATTATGCTGCAAGCAGGGGTCGGCGGATTGGCCGCTGCCGTTGCCGCCTATGCACGTGTGGTTTGGGAGGACGGGCCCGAAATCATCGTGGTCGAACCCGACGCGGCCCCCGCATTGATCGCGAGTATCAAAGAGGGGGCGGTGGTGACCACCACGGGCCCTGTGTCTGAAATGGGGCGGCTTGATTGCAAGACCCCGTCGATGGTGGCGCTTGCGGGGTTGGCCCGCGATGCGGACACCTTTGTTACAGTGACGGAACAAGAGGCGGCAGATGCGGTCGCGTTCCTTGCGCCGCATGCGATTGCGACGACCCCATCAGGGGCCGCGGGTGTTGCAGCTGTTCTGGCGCGACGTCCGGCACTTGGGCCGGATGCGCGGGTGCTTTGCATTATCAGCGAAGGTCCAGAAGATGGCTGAGGGCGTGTTCACACGCGCGGAGTTTGAAACCCGCGTCGCCCGGATGCAAAACCAGATGGCCGCCGCAGGACAAGATGCGCTGCTTTTGACCACGCCCGCCGATGTGTTCTATGTCACCGGCTTTCTGACCCGATTTTGGGAAAGCCCGGCCCGTCCTTGGTATATTTTAGTACCAGCATCAGGCGCGCCCATTGCTGTTATTCCGGCGATTGGGGCGGAATTGATGGGGCGCAGTTGGATCACGGATATGCGAACATGGGACGCGCCTAACCCCACTGATGATGGGGTCAGTCTGTTATGTGATGCCATTTGTGAACAGGTGCCAACGCACGGCGCGTTGGGGATCCCGATGGGCTTAGAGACGCATCTGCGGATGCCGCTTGCGGACTATGTGGCCTGCACAGCCAAAATCGCGCCACGGCGGATTGTCGATGCAACGGATACAGTGCAGCGCACACGCGAAATCAAATCCGCAGCAGAGATCGCCAAGATCAAAGCAAGCTGCGCCATTGCTGACCGTGCGTTTGACCGGGTGGCGACATTCGCGCAAAAGGGGCGGCCCTTGGATGCGGTGTTCCGCGATTTTCAAATCGCGCTGCTGTCCGAAGGGGCCGATTGGGTGTCTTATGTGGCAGGCGGGGCCGGGCAGGGTGGCTATGGCGATGTGATCTCGCCTGCCTCTAGCCGGGCCCTACAAGACGGCGATATTTTGATGCTTGATACAGGCGCGGTGCGTGACGGGTATTTTTGCGATTTTGATCGCAATTTTGCGATTGGCACCCCCGATGATGCGGCGCGGCGGGCCTATGATGTCGCCTATCAAGCCACTGATGCGGCATTATCAGCGCTGCATCCCGGTATGACAGCGGCTGAACTGCACCACGTGATGTGCCAAAGCATCCTGTCCCAAGGTGCGCAGCCCGGCGGCGGGCGCTTGGGGCATGGGTTGGGGATCACGCTGACGGAATGGCCGTCTCTGACGCCGCACGATCACACACCTTTGCGCGCGGGCATGGTGCTCACGCTTGAGCCGGGGGTGGAAATCGCGCCGGGCAAGATCATGGTGCATGAAGAAAACATCGTTCTGACTGCGGCGGGTGCGCAGCTCTTGTCACGCCGGGCGCCGCCCGCATTGCCGGAAATCCACAGGTGAAGACATATCCTTACCATCTAACAGGGCCGATCGGGACAGCCGCAACGCTGGGGCTGGTGGTGTTGCAGGTTGATGAAACGATTGAGCAGGATTTTCGGCGACTGTTCCCATCAGGCGAGATTGCGCTTTATGTCAGCCGGGTCGCATCTGGCACAGCGCTCACGCGTGATACAATCACGCAAATGGCGGTGGACTTGCCGCAAGCCGTTGGGCTTTTGCCGCCTGCGGTGGCGTTTGACGCGATTGGCTATGCGTGCACCTCGGGGACGACATTGATCGGCGCAAAGAATGTCGCGCAGATGGTCGCCGCAAATGCGCAAACGCGGGCGGTCTGTGATCCGCTAAGCGCCTCTATCGCGGCGCTAATGGCGTTGAACACGCGCGCTGTCGGGATCGTGTCGCCTTATGTTGCAGATGTGGCCTTGCCGATCCAGCAAGCGTTTGTGGAGACAGGCTTTGCAGTGCCGCATAGCCTGTCATTTGGCGAAGAGATTGAACAACGGGTGGCGCGTATTGATCCGGCCTCTATCCATGCTGCGGCGCTGGACGTCGGACAGCACGCAGATGTGGATGCGGTGTTTCTGTCTTGTACAAACCTGCGCACGCTCGACATTATTACTGATCTTGAGGCGCAGCTTGGCAAGCCTGTGGTCAGTAGCAATCAGGCTTTGGCATGGCATATGGCGCGTAGCGCCGGTGTGGCGCTGGCGACAGGGTTTCCAGGTCAACTGGGGACGGTGTAGGATCAACGCGGGGTAAGCTGCGGTCGCATATCTGGCGCATAGTCGAACCGTGCAAAATCATCGGTCTGCGCGATGCGCCGATCTTTGGTGGTATCAACCGCACGCCACCAGCCGGTATGGCGCAACGCCTGAACCGATTGGCGCGCAATCAACCGTGCCATGACTGGGCCTTCCAGTGCGTCTTGCGGGGTCTCAATCGCATCTAAAAGTGTAGCGTCAGCGGCAAAAATCCCGCCGTTGATCCACTCATCCTGACGGATCGGTTTTTCGGCGAAATCAACGACCCGGGTCCCCTGCAATTCTAGCGCACCCCAAGGTTGGCGCGGGTTAACGGCAAGCATCGCGAGGCTAGCGTGTGTGTCGCGCCGCAAATCCAGCAGTTGCGTAAGATCACAGTCGGCAAAAACATCCGTATAAGAAATGAGCGCGCCATCCGCCAATTCGGCGCGGCTGAGCTGTGCCAACCTGCCGCCCGTGGCCGTGTCATTGCCCGAAAACCGTAGGGTAATCTTAGCGCTTTGATCTGGCCCGACAGTCAACCGCCCTGCAGCACTTGGCAGGGCCAACGCCGCTTGCAACTGCACGTGGTTTGCGCCCGTAAGGACAATGATGCGGCGACAGCCTGCACGTATCAATTGGGTCGCGGCATGAACCACAAGCGGGATGCCATTGATCAGCACGGCGGGTTTGGGCAGGGCTTCAACGCCGCCAAACCGTTCGCTTTTGCCCCCTGCAAGAATGACACCCGTCAGATGTGTATGCTCGCTCAAAACGGCACCATTGGGCCAAGTAATTGTTCAGACTTCCCAAGCCGCGCATGCTGCCTTTTGTGATCGATCCGGCTTGTGCCCCGCACGGCATGTTCGGCGTGTTTAGCTAGAAAAGAAAACAAGAACGTAGCGCTTGTGCTTGGCGCCCGGCTGATAAGTAAATTTGGGAACATCTTTCCTCCACGTTATGGCCATGTTTATGATGTCATGTGAGAAAAGTTAAGAGTGTGCGGAGTAAGCGCGGTGACGATTTTAGTTACGGGAGCCCATGGTTACGTAGGGGCAGTAGTGCTTGGGCGGTTGGTAGCCCTCGGGCATAATGTGAAAACGGCAGATGCAGGATGGTTTGATCATGCTAGGGTTGCGCCGATCACGCGGTCTGCTGCGGATTGGGATGACTTTCGGACCCCGACGGTACAGGATCTTCGAGGCGTTGATGCGGTCATTCACCTTGCAGGCTATTCCAACGATCCAATGGGCTGGCTCAACCCACAAGAGACTTACGACCTGAATGAAAAAGCGGCGATCGCGCTCGCACAGCTGGCGAAGCAGGCAGGTGTGGGCCGGTTTGTGTTTAGTTCGACCTGTTCCGTCTATGGCGAATCTGGTGCAATTGAATTGGATGAAACTGGCCCAACCAAACCAATCACCCCTTACGCTGCCGCGAAATTGGGCGCAGAAAAAGCGCTTCTGTCTCTCAATGATGCGGGGTTCGAGGTTGCCATTTTGCGCGGTGCGACAGCCTTTGGCGCGTCGCCTGTGCCGCGAACAGATCTGCTGTTGAATGAGCTTTGTGCTGAGGCCGCATGCGGCCGCCCGATCCGGCTTTTGAGTGATGGAAAAAGCTGGCGCCCCTTTATGCCTGTACAAGACTTTGCAAGGGCTTTGGTTACGGCTGCAGTGCAGCGCCCGGTCGGTAACACCAAGCCGCCGATCTGGAATATTGCGCCCCCGAATATGCAAATGACAGTTCAAGAAGCGGCGACGCGCGCAGCAATCGCGGGTCAGGCAGCGCCGCCTCTCTTAGGCGAAAATGGCCAAGCTGATCGGCGCAGCTACCGGGTAAACGGCACCGCATTTTTGCGCGCCTTTCCAAGCTTTTCTTATAGTGACGATTTTGAAAGTCACGTCGCGCAAACGATTGATGTATTTCGGCAAATACCCACATTGGACGCAGATTTGCGGGCTGACCGTTTTGTGCGTCTTGCCCGTTTCAAACAGGCGGGTGCAGCATGACCCAAGTGGCGTGTCGCGTCTGCACGGGATCAACGCAGGTCATCTTGGACATGGGAACAAGCCCAGTGGCGAATGCGCTGCTTGCTGATCCAATGGCGCAGGCAAAACAATATCCGCTAGGTCTTTGCCAATGTGACGATTGTGGATTGGTACAAAACACCACAAGCCTACCAACCGCGACGCTATTTGGTGCGGATTACCCGTACTATTCTGGCGTGTCACAAACCGTGCGCCAACACGCCGCTGGGCTGGCCAAGCAAATTGCAACACGGGTGGGCCGCGGCGCAACCGCGTTTGAGATCGGGTCGAATGACGGGACCTTACAATTGGCGCTCGCGCAAGAGGGCATCAATTGCATCGGGATCGATCCCGCTGCGGGCCCGGTTGCTGCGGCCAATGATGCAGGCTGCACGGCGTATTGTGGTGTTTTAGATGCGCAAATGGCTGAAAAAGTGACGCGCGAACATGGGCAGGTGGATGTTGTCACTATGTCGAATGTCTTGGCGCATATGGCCGCGCCGACGGCGCTGCTCAAACAAGTGCGCAGCGTGGTCAAACCCGGCGGGCTGCTGGTGATCGAAGCGCAATCCTGGCTTGATTTGGTGCAGGCCGGGGCATTTGACATGGTCTACCATGAACACCACAGTCATTTTTCGCTGTCGACCTTAGCCGCCTGTGTCGGGGCCGCGGGGTTTGGGATTGTTGATGCGCTGCATGTCCCCGCGCAAGGCGGAAGCTTGCGGGTATTTTGTGAATTGGGGGCAGCGCATAGTCCAAATATAACCGCCGCAATCGCGCAGGCCGCGCCGCGCGTCAAATTGGCGCCTGCGCAATTGCGCGCAAAGCTGGATGGGTTTCGTACCTCTGCCGCGCAATTCGCGGATGAGACTTCGGGAAAGCGTGTGGCAGGCTATGGCGCCGCTGCGAAAACGGTGTCGCTACTGGCAGCTTGTGATCTAACAATGCCGCTGACATGTGTGGCCGACCTAGCACCATCGAAGATCGGAAAGTTTCTGCCGATTGCAAATACCCCCATCGTCGCCCCCGATGAGATGCTGGCAGATCGACCGGATGCGATTATTTTGTTTGCCTGGAACCTGCAGGCCGAAATTCTACCAAAACTCCAAGGCTTTGATGTCTGGCTTCCGCTGCCGCAGCTGGCAAAGGTAGCTTGATGCCCGCTTGCCCGTGCTGTGCATCTCGCGCGACCCGCCGCATCGTCAAAACGCCACCACTGCCAGTGAACGCCTGTGTCTTGGTTCATTCTGCGGCGCAATCACAGGCATCTTTACGGCGTTCTATCGATTTGTTTGGCTGTGACGCCTGCCAATTTATGTGGAATGCGGATTTCGATGCAAATGCAGTGACCTATGATCAGACCTATGAAGGCACGCAAAGCAATTCAGCGCATTTCCAAACATATTTACATGAAACCGCCGCAGCCTGGGTGCATGAACTTGGCCGTGATCTGGAAAGTATTCTTGAGGTCGGGTGCGGGCAGGGAGAGTTTTTACATGCGCTGGCACCGCTATCTGCTGCGCGGTTGGTTGGTTATGACCCGGCTTACCGGGGAGGCGGGGCATCACGGGCGACGATTGTTCCACAAATTCTGCCAGCCACCGCACAAGAAGAATTCGGTGCCGTCGTCAACCGTATGACGCTTGAACATATTGACGATCCATTCGCGTTTTTATCCACAATGGCAGGCTGGGTCGCGGATGATGGGTGCTTGATCACCCATGTGCCGAACGCAGCGCGGATGATCGAGGGAACGCTCTATTGTGATTTGATTTATGAACATGTGAATTATTTTAATGCTTTTGCCCTGACCGCGCTGCTTGAACGGGTGGGCTTTGCGGATAATCACTGCGTGTTCAATTACAGTGACCAACACCTGACCGTTTTTTCGCGCCGTAGCGCGCAGGCTGCAAATAGGGCGCTGCCCAAGCCCAAAACCGCGGATTTTTCTGGCGTCGCCGCGCGATTTGCTAAGTCTTGGGAAGAACGGCTGACTAGTTTTCGTGCCGATGGCGATGCGGTTTTTGTCTGGGGCGCAGGATCGCGGGCGACGACGTTTTTAAACACATTGCCTGATCCCAATATCGTGGAAGGGGTCATCGACATTAACCCGCGCCGGGCAGGCACATTTGTGCAGGGCACCGCATGCAAAACCTATCTGCCCGAAAAGCTGCGCAACCGTGATCAGCTCAAAATCATTGTAATGAACCCAATCTACAAAGATGAAATCGCGGCCCAATTATCAGAGGTCCATGCCAATGCCACGTTGGTTTTCTAACGGGCGCGCACTTCAATATGATGTCTCGGTCCGTGCCATCGGGGCTAAAATTGCGAGGTTAAGGTGAAGCCAACCGCAAGCGTGTCGCGTGTAAATCTGCTGACATTGCTGTCTGAAAAGCTGTGATTGACGGAAACGCCCGGCGTGAACCCGGCGTATGATAAATCGGCGAACTGCATATTAATGGTGTAAAACAACGTTGTGTCCTGTCGCCCACCCGTAACAGGCAAAAGCAATCGATATGCGGGGTAATCAGCCCAAGTGACGCCCGCCCCAACGCCCAGCGTGACAGGACCAATGGGATCGCGCCAATTGTAATTGCCTTGCAGGGTCACAGTTTCGGACAGATAGTTCACAGAGGCGCTGTCGCTGTCGGTATAGCTGATTGCGGCACGCCAGCTATCACCGTTTTCAAGGCGCCGCGCAAAGGATGCATTGACAGTATTCCGATCAACCACACCAATCGCGGCGGACAGGTAGGTCAGCCGCTCAGATTGCAAGCTAACCCCAATTTCAGAACGACTGCCCACTGGGTACCGGTAGGTGGCAGCTAGTCGCGCGATATCGTATTTTTGGAAATCAACCTCTTGGTTGCCCGCACTGGACTGCGCATAGTTTGAAGCCCCCGCAGCGGCGCTAAAACTGATCGCGCCTTTGGGCAAGGCGCGTTCATGCGATAGGCTGATGATCGTGGTGTCGGTGGCAAATGCGGCATCAGGCAGCGGGGCGTCATCCTGCAACCGCACCCGCGCGCCGCTATATTGCAAACCGATCATCGTGCGGCTGTTGTCGTTTGTGTGCAGACGGTAGCGGGTTTGAAAGTTCAAACTTGCGCGGACCCCTGCCAAAGCAAGCGCATCGTCTGACAAGACCCCATCCGGATTGCCCGGCGCGGTGAGCGTCGCATCCGCGGCACCGCCATTCACATTATCGGATGGCACAATCGAAAACCCCAGCGACGTAGCCCACCGATTGCGGCGCGATATGGCGCGTGCGTCGGTGATCGTTCGCTCAAACTCCGTATCGTTGGGCGCCACAGTCAGCGCGCGCCGCAGCCAGATCGTTGAGAGCGTAAACCGTTCTGCATTTGCGGCGGCCAACGCAGTCAGGCGGGCTGCCTCGTATTTTTGGATATCTGTTTGCGACACACGCCAAGCGCGTGCACCCGCGCGCTGCCCGGCATCAAAATCACCGACCTGCGGTGCGGCGGCGGCCATTACAATCAACGCGGTCCGGTCATCGGGGTCTTGGGCAAGCAATTGCTGCGCAATCTCGATCGCCAATGCGAAATCACCAGCCTGTGCGGCGCGGGTCGCAATAACGCGGGCTTGCGCGTTGGGAATATCGATCGTCGATTGGGCCAACACCGGGGCAGCGGCAAGGCAGGCCATCACGGCAATCATACGCAGTGCCATCGTTTGATCCTTCGGTACGTCGGTTTTTGCGGGATAATGTCATAACTTAGAATGGGCAGCTAGCCTATCTTGGGTGTCTGAAATGATTTCACACACTATAGTGACCCAAACCGAATCTAACTGCCGGAGATGAACATGCCCATAAGCCCCGAACAACAGGCCGAAATTGCCGCCCTGCGCGCGACAGCTCAACCAACCTTGCGTGCGGTGTCCGCGGGGATGGAAGCGCATCTTTACAACGCGCACGAGGTTCTGGACCACGGGTTTATCCGGGTCATCGACTATATGGGCGATGATGCGGCGATCTGTCAGGCGGCGCGGGTGTCTTACGGTAAGGGCACAAAATCCGTGCAAAATGACACCGGGCTGATCCGCTATCTGATGCGGCACTGGCATTCGACACCGTTCGAGATGTGCGAAATCAAGCTGCACGTCAAACTGCCCGTCTTTGTCGCACGCCAATGGATCCGGCACCGGACGGCGAATGTGAACGAATACTCTGCGCGCTATTCGATCCTTGACCGCGAATTCTATATCCCCGAGGCCGATAAGCTTGCCGCGCAATCGGTGATCAATAACCAAGGCCGGGGCGAAGCGCTGACCGGCGAAGAAGCCGCGCGCGTGCTGGAATATCTCAAAGGGGACGCGGCGCGTTGCTATGATCACTACGCGGAAATGATCGACCAAGAAGGACAGCAAGGGCTGGCCCGCGAGCTTGCCCGCATGAACCTGCCCGCCAATATTTATACGCAATGGTATTGGAAGGTCGATCTGCACAACCTGTTCCACTTCCTGCGCCTACGCGCCGACGCCCACGCGCAATATGAAATCCGGGTCTACGCCGACGCCATCTGCAAAGTCGTCGCCGACTGGGTCCCAGCCGCCTACGGCGCATTCGAAGACTACCGCTTGGGCGGTGCGAACCTATCGGGTAAGGCGATTGACTGTGTCCGTCGTATGCTTAAAGGTGAAAAGGTCACGCAAGAGACATCCGGGATGTCGAAGGGTGAGTGGCGGGAGTTTGAAGGGATTATTGGGTAGATGGCGGTAGACGGAAGCGGCGGGAACCAAGTTACTGAGACGTCTGTGTGGATTCCAAATGGAAGTTCATCAGGTAAAGAAATCGCCTATCATTTGATCAATAACTACATGTATCAAGTAATCGTGACACTAGTTGCGTTAGTTATTTTGTTAGGCGGATTTCGAGTCTTGAAGTCTAGTATCGAAAAGAATGGACTTGGAAACTATAATCTGAAGGCTATTGGGATTGTTGTCCTGTTGCCAATAATACTAATTTTGGGAGCAGCAGGTTCGATTGACGGACAAGTCCTTTCGGCCCTTCTTGGAGCTATTGCTGGCTACCTTTTTGGTTCAGATAAAGAAAGAAACAAACAAAACTGAATTTGGCGTCAGTATTTGCCTAACATATCATAGTATGATCCGGAAAATGATCTGATGGTCTCAGTCCGGCATCGCCGGGCAGCGCCCGGACCTCCCCCATGGGGAGGGCGCTTCGCACCCACCCCGAGGTCCGAACGCTCCCCTAATGTTGTGCACCGCGTTGAAGCCAAGTAGGTTGCGACCAGAAAACTGAAAGCACCCCATGATCCTCTACGGCCTCCCCACATGTTCTGACTGTAAAAAGGCGCTGCGCGCGCTGGGCGATGCGGGGCATGATGTGACGTTTCGTGATGTGCGGGCTGATCCATTGTCGGAAACCGATTGGGCGCCGTTGATTGCTGAATTTGGCGATAATCTGGTCGACCGCAAATCCCAAACCTACCGTAATCTGAACGCATGGCTGCGCGAAAGCGAGGCTGAAGATCAGCTTGCCGCGCAACCCGCCCTGATGGCCCGCCCGATCATCACCGATGGTACAAAATACACGCTGGGCTGGGACGAAGACGCCCGTGCCGTATGGCTCTGACATGATTCGCGGTGTCCTAACCTAAAGGACAGGTTGAGCGAAATCTGTGGTTGTGGGGTGATTAAAGCGCGTTATTTTTAAGGGATGTGACCTTACGTCATGCGGCGGATTTGCGCGGGTTTCCCATCAAAAGTACCGGCCGCCATGCTATAAGTAGGTCAGTAAATATGTCCCAGCTACCCTTTCACAGCCAGGTATTGTCATGCGTAGAAAACAAAGCAGAGCACGTAAATCAGACGCCAACGCAAACAATGCGTTTTCGCCAATCCGCGCGGACTTACTCGATCGTCTTACGCAGACTTGTGACCAGCTGGAAGGCGACGATGCGCCCTCTTTTCTGACAGACGGTAAGATCGCAGCGTAATATTGTCGCCGCGACGGAACTGATTTATGCCTCCTTACACAAACGCTGTTTGCTGTCTTAAGGAGAAGAGAAATGCGGTTCTTTGGTCTGAAATCATGTGACTCCTGCCGCAAGGCGCTTAAGGCATTGCAAGCCACAGGGATTGAGCCGCAGGTGATTGATGTCCGCGCTGACGGTGTGTCAGACGCCGACCGCGCGCAGATCATTGCGCAGTTTGGGGATAAGGCGATCAATCGGGCCTCGACCACCTGGCGGGGGCTTTCGGATGATGAAAAGGCGGGCGATCCCGCCGCATTGCTTGCAGCCCACCCGACACTGATGAAACGGCCTGTGATCGAAGCGGATGGTCAGTGGAGCATCGGTTGGAAAGCAGACGCGCAGGCAATGCACCTTGGCGCATAGGCTAATGATCCCTATGTAAGACCCAAGCAATAGGAGAATTTCATGCGCAATGCCGCACTTACCCTTGGCCTGATCGCGGGCTTGATGGGCATTTTTGTCGGGCTGTTTGGCTATGTCTATGCTGAGTTGACCGAACGCCATTCCGAGGTCAGCGATGTCTTTGGCGCGCTCGACAACCCCGGTTTCATTCGCTTTGCGAGCTTCATGGCCCCGCTTTTGGCCATCGCGGGTGGGGCAATGGCCAAGGCGCGTGCACTTTGGGGTGGCGGTTTGATGATCCTATCAGCGTTTTGTTTTTATGCGGCTTTTGGCTTTAACGTGGCGACGATGTTCCCGATTGGTTTTGCCGGGCTTGGCGGTATTTTAGCTGTTGCCGCAGGCAAACCAGACGAGCCTAAGGCGCATTTTTGAACAAGAAGCGGTCGGCGGAAAACGCGCCGGCCCCTTTGACCACCAAGATCGTCAGACATAGCACCCAAAACGCGCGTTGGTCCAAGATCAACGCATCCGGAACCCGGTCGAACCACGCGCCAAGCGTGCCTTCATGTGCGATGCCGCCGTGGCCGTAAAGATCGGTCAGCGATTGCACGATGACAAAACCGATCATGCCAAAGGCTGCCAGACGGGTCAGCAAGCCGATCACAATCAGCAGCGGCAGGATAAATTCAGCGACCGTCCCACCAAATACGACCGCCCAGTGAAAGAATGAAAGCTGAGAGATATCATAGCCCGCAGCCTCCATCGCGCGGGGAAAAATTTGGACGTAACCGCCTGACGATGGGCTGAAAATCCCAAATATCCCGTCACCTAATTTCGTTGTGCCCGACTTCCAAAAATAGCCAAGCAGCACCCCAGCAAACACGAGACGTGCGAGGAAAGGGAGCAACTGATCGCCAAAGCGGCTTAACTTCATAGCGATCCGGTCGAAGACTGCGGGCAATAACATGGAAGTACCTTTCAATAGATATCGGTCACGGCAGATTGGCCGAGCAAAAGCGCAAGGGTTGCGCCCAATTCGAGTGTTTCGTCGGTGAGCGTCTCCGCCAAGGGCGCCCCATCAATAAGCGCTGAGATACATTTGGCTGCGGCGGCGTCGATCAGGTGGACCTGTGGGTCAAATCCCGCGCGTGTAATCAAAACGCATTCTGGTTGCATGACGGGCTTGGGGGATTCGGGCACCGTATTGGCAAGATAGATCGCATGTATCGGGAAGTCTGACTTTACAACCTGTACTGCGGGTGCAAGCCGTAACCGCGAAGCCAGCAGGGCGTCAGGCGCAAGTGCGCCAAGCGCTTGTGGGTCTAGCGTCTGCGCATCGGCTGCGTGATAGGCGCGCCGCATGGCCAGTTCTAATTTTGCTATATCGGGCAAATATGGAAGGCTTAGGGCAGGCCCAAAGCGGCGCAAAAATTGCGGCATCGCTTCGCCATAAAACATCATCAGAGGGGATTTTGGTGGGTGTTTGCGCAGATAGACCCCTGCCATCGCACGAAAGAACTGATCGCCGACAAGCTTGCGGATCACCGGGAACGCGGCCTCAAGCGCGTCAGACAAGCTGACGGCAACGTTGTTGCGGTAGACGTCAAAGCGTTTGGTCGCTTGCGCGCCGTCTGGGTTACACAGGCCAGTAGGGGCCGGGCGTTCGGGGTCCAATATCCCGGCCTGAAATGCTTCTTGGGATACATTCATGCCGGGATACCAGACAGCGCGCGCGCTGCACGCTTTGCTTCATCCGCAAGCGTGCCCCATTCAGGGACATCATTGTCCCATTCGATCAACAGTGGTTTTGGGCCGGTCCGCGCGAGCGTATAGTCCAGCAGTGCCCAGACCGGATCAACGATAGCTTTACCGTGGCTGTCGATCAGCAGGGGGGCGCCTGTTTCGTCTTCATCTTCATCGTGCCCACCAAGGTGGATTTCACCAACGGCGTCGACGGGGAAAGCATCAATATAGGCTTGCGGAGATGTCTTAAGATTGGTTGCACTGACAAAGACGTTGTTCACATCCAGCAACAAACCGCAGCCTGTACGTTTGACGATTTCGCGTAAGAAATCAGGCTCAGAATAGGTGGATTCAGCGAAAGCCAGATAGCTTGATGGATTTTCAAGCAGCATTTGACGGCCAAGCGTATCTTGGACTTGGGAAATATGGCTGGCGACCTTGGCGAGCGTGGCCTCTGTATAAGGTAGCGGCAATAGGTCGTTCAAGAAGTGGCTGTCATGTGTGGACCATGCGAGGTGTTCAGAAAAACTGGCAGGGTTGAGCCAGTCATCAATGTGTTTCAACCGAGCCAGATGGTCGGGATCTAGATCGCCCTCTGATCCGATAGAAAGGCCAACCCCGTGAACCGAAATAGGAAACCGTTCGGCAAGGTGACGCAATTGCGCGATCGGACGACCGCCATCGCCCATGTAGTTTTCAGCATGGATTTCGAGCCAACCTACGGGATCAGGATCTTTGATAATGTCGGCATAGTGTTGCGGTTTGTAGCCAACGCCCGGCAGGGCGGGTAGCGGGGCATCATGGGATTGGTCAAACATCGCAGGCTCCTGAAATGGTGGCGTAGGGTGGGTTTTAACCCACCCTACAGTGTCTTGGGGCGCTTATGCAGGGATGTCGCGCTCAAGCGCTTCAAGTGAACCCATGCGTGCAGAACCGTCAGCCATGTCTGGCAGTTCCATTGATGCGCATGTGCCTTCTGGAACAAGTGTCCATGCGTTGCCTTGGTAATCGACAGAAGATGTACCCGCACATGATGTACCTGGGCCAGCTGCACAGTCGTTTTCGCCTGCCAGTGAAACACCATAGCATTTTTCATCAGCAGCGTGGGCAGTTGTTGCCATACCAGCAACAGCGGTTGCTACAGCAGAAGCGAGGACGATTGTTTTTGTTGTGTTGGACATGAGACGTTCCTTTGTTTTGGATCAAATTTCGTACACCGCCAGTGAGCGGCGATGTCCAAAGATTAGCCGCTAGGAGTGTTACTATTCCATTCACAGAGGCGTGCATCACGCTGCCGTGAGGGGTTGTGTACGTGAATTTCTGCGCAGATTTCACATCTGAGGTGCTGCTTTAGGCAAAAGAAAACCCGTCGATCACAGGGATCGACGGGTTTGTTACAGATTATCACGCCCGAATGTTACAAAAGATCGGGTGCAGTGGCCGCATTTTTCAATTCGCTGACGATCTCATCGAGAGATGTTACAGAAGTTCTGTTTTCACCAAGGCGGCGCACGGTGACTGTTTTCTCTTCGACTTCGCGCGCTCCTAGCGCGAGGATGACTGGCACCTTGCCAACAGAATGCTCGCGGACCTTATAGTTGATCTTTTCATTGCGGGTGTCGACCTCGGCGCGGACCCCGACGGCACGCAGGGCGGCGGCGACCTCTGCGGCGTAGTCATTTGCATCTGAAATGATCGAGGCCACGACAACCTGCCGCGGCGCGAGCCAGAATGGCAGTTTGCCCGCGTGCTCTTCGATCAAGATACCGATGAACCGTTCAAATGACCCGAGCGTCGCGCGGTGTAACATGACCGGACAATGCTTTTCACCATCCGCTGCGACATAGGAACTGCCCAATCGCTCTGGCATGTTTGTGTCAACTTGCAGGGTTCCACATTGCCAGTTCCGGCCAATCGCATCTGTCAGCGTGAACTCAAGCTTTGGACCGTAGAATGCGCCTTCGCCGGGCAGCAACTCATAGTCATAACCAGCAGCGGTACAGGCTTCGCCAAGTGACTTTTCAAGAATATCCCAAGTCTCGTCACTGCCGATCCGCTTTTCGGGGCGGGTCGATAGCTTCACAGACCAGTTCTCAAACCCTAAATCTGCGTAGACTTCGGCAAGGAACGAGATGAACTTTTTTGTCTCGGCTTCAATTTGATCCATTGTGCAAAAGATGTGACCGTCATCTTGGGTGAACCCGCGCACGCGCATGATCCCGTGCAACGCGCCCGAAGGCTCATAGCGGTTACACGCGCCAAATTCAGCAATGCGCAGCGGGAGATCACGGTAAGATTTCATGCCCGTGTTAAAGATCTGCACGTGGCAAGGGCAGTTCATCGGCTTCAGTGCGTTCACTGTCTTTTCGCGGGCGTGATCTTCGTCAACTTCGACGATGAACATGTTCTCTTGGTATTTGTCCCAGTGACCGGATTCTTCCCAGAGCTTGCGGTTCACGACCTGCGGCGTGTTCACCTCGACATAACCATCCGCACGTTGTTTGCGGCGCATGTAGTCTTGCAATTGTGTGTAGATGGTCCAGCCATTGGCGTGCCAGAACACCTGACCGGGGGCTTCTTCTTGCATGTGGAACAGGTCCATTTCGCGGCCCAGCTTGCGGTGGTCACGTTTGGCGGCTTCTTCCAACATATGCAGATGGGCTTTTAGCCCCTCTTTGTTCGTGAAGGCGGTGCCGTAGATGCGTTGTAGCATCGGGCGGTCGCTGTCACCGCGCCAATAGGCACCTGCGATTGACAACAGCTTGAACCCATCAGCGGGAACCTGACCAGTGTGCTGCAAATGCGGGCCACGGCACAGGTCTTGCCAATCGCCATGCCAATACATGCGCAGTGGCTCATCGCCGGGAATGCTTTCGATCAGTTCGACTTTATAAGGCTCACCGCGCTCTTCATAATAGGCGATGGCTTTGGGACGCTCCCAAATTTCGGTGCGGACTTCATCACGTTTGTTGATGATTTCCTTCATCTTCTTTTCGATGGTGGCCAGATCGTCAGGGGTAAACGGTTCTTTGCGGTCAAAGTCATAATACCAACCGTCTTTGATCACCGGGCCAATGGTCACTTGGACATCTGGCCAAAGTTCTTGCACCGCGCGCGCCATGATATGCGCCAGATCGTGACGGACGAGCTCGAGCGCGGGCTCGAGGTCTTTCATGGTGTTGATCGCGATGCGGCTGTCTGCATCAATCGGCCATTGCAAATCCCAATGTTGGTCATTGACCGTGGCAGAGATCGCTTTTTTGCGCAGGCTTGATGAAATGTCAGCGGCGACTTCGGCGGCAGTGATACCGGCCTCATAGACACGGCTATTGCCGTCAGGAAAAGTAAGAGAGATTTGGGCCATCTATTGGGCTCCTCGTCAGTTTGGCGCCCACGGAACGCCCGGTTGCGGGTTATGTGTGTGGGGGGGTGATGCCGTTCTGATTGGCAAGGGTCAAGCCTAGATATCAAATTTCGGGTAGTGCCTGACGAACGATATTTGTGTGTCGTCGTGGTTTACCTCATTTGTTATGGGAAGTTTGATCTGTTACGCGAAATGTTGAATATGAAAGGAAACCCAATGAGAGTGATTGTAGGAATTCTTATAGTAGTTGCGGTGGCCATCAGCTTGGTCGTCGGTGGGTGGCGTTTGGTGGCCGAAGGCACAGTGTGGTCCGTCGTCTTGGGTATCCTCACGCTCTTTTCAGGTCTCGCAATTTTACTGACCATCGGTTTCCTCTACACGATTTTAAGCAGTGACTCTTGGGGGACATGACATGAGAAATGAACACCAAGACTTGCTGGATATTCCTTAGTTTTTCACCGCCTTGCGAAAACACAGTATCAGGCACGATTGGTCAGCACCCCGTCCTTGCCGTAATCAAAGTCGGGCGCAGTGGCATTTGGGCGATGCCGACAATAACCTGATGGCGTATTGAACGCATCACCATACGATGGGGTTTGCCATTCCGTAAATCAAAGCGGCAAACCGATCCATTCCTTCAATCCTACATGCCTTCCATCAAGTATGCGCCGCCAAAATGCGCGGGCTCACCCGTTTCCAACCATGTTTTGAGCCCAGCGAGGCTGCGCACCCAGCCGTCGCCGGTGCCGTCTGACGGATCATTGTTGAGGTCTTCGTGTAATATGGTCAGGCAACAAAAATCGCCCTCTACCGCGATTTCATAGGTAATCTTTGACGGTGGCGCGTCTGGTTCCCATGTGGGCTCAAATGTGGTGACCAGTTTTGTCTTTGGTGTCACCTCTAGGTCGCGGGCGTAAAGCGTGACGGAACCGTCAGGCATCATATAGGTGACCTTATCGTCATCGCGTTTGGCGGTTTGTTGCAGAAAGTCATAGTGCTGGAACACATCTGGGTTTGTCAGCGCATCCCACAATGCGTCTTGTGTGCAGCGTATATAGGTTTGCATCATGAATTTTGGTTTATCGGTCATGGTCGTGTCCTTTGTTACATTGCGGCTTTGAGCGCGGTGCCGGTTTCAAGGTATGATTTGAGAGAGGCCGCAAGACGCGCCCAGCCTTCGCCAAACCCTTCTTGGCCGGGGGCGATATCGTAATGTTCAATCGTCAGCTTGCATTGGCCGCCTTGGTCTTCGATTAAATAAACCATGTGGCTTGATGGGGCATCGGGGCCCATGAACAGCGGTTCAAACGTCATTGCAATCCGCGATTTTGGGTCAAGCGCTGTGGTGATTTGGCGCAGCATCGCATCGCCATTGGGAAGAATAAACGCGGTGGGCTGGCCAACCTGCGCGTTGCCTTGCACAGCGTTGCAGGCAAAATGATATGCGGCCATTTGATCAGCTTCGGTCAGCGCGGACCAAAGCGCATCTTGTGTGCAGCGAATGAAAGTCTGCATGACAAAATCGGGTTTTCCCATTTTCGTATCTCTTTCAAGTTTTTGTTTCAGTTCAGAAAGGCTACGCGCTTGCGGTTGCAAGAACGGGGCAACCCAACGGTCCATCAGTTCCTGCAAGGGCAGGGCGTTTAAATAGTGGTATTTGAACCGACCTTGCTTGCGCGTGATGATCAGCCCCGACTCTTCAAGTAACTTCAGGTGCTTCATCACACCAAACCGGCTCAGGCTTAGGCCTTGTTCTAGATCGCTCAGGCTTTGGCCGTCTTGGCGGCGCAAGCTGTCAAGCAGTGCGCGGCGCGTTGGATCGTTTAAGGCTTTGAATATCTGGTCCATAGAATCGCTTATAGGTTACTTTATAATCACGTGACAATAGGGTAACCTAATAGTGCTTGCAGAGCGGCTTGGCTTGTGATGCTGTCACGGCATGAATGATCGAACAAACACCCCGACTTTTGTCACGCCTCAGGGGCGTCAAATTGCTTATCATCTGACCGAAGGCACCGGCCCCACGGTGGTCTTTCTTGGCGGTTTCAAGTCCGACATGGGGGGCACAAAGGCCGTTTGTTTAGAAAATTGGGCACGTGACCAAGGGCGTGCATTCCTGCGGTTCGACTATTCAGGCCATGGCGAAAGCAGTGGGGAATTCACCGACGGGGCAATCGGCGATTGGTTCGAAGATGCCTGTGCGGCGCTGACCCTGATAGACGGGCCACTTGTGCTGGTCGGGTCATCAATGGGCGGCTGGATTGCACTGCAAGTCGCGCGCGCCATGCCTGAACGGATTGCCGGGATGGTCACCATTGCCGCCGCGCCTGATTTTACCGAAGACAGCATGTGGGGCGATTTTTCGGACGCGCAAAAGGCGGAACTGATGGCGGGGCAGGTCGCGCTACCCTCAGAATACGGGGAGCCCTATATCATCACGCGGCGCTTGATCGAAGAGGGGCGCAAACGGTTGGTGTTGCGCACACCGCTGTCTTTGCCGTTCCCTGTGCGGTTTTTGCAAGGTACGGCTGATGCAGATGTCGATATGACCGTGGCGCTGCGGCTGTTGGATCACGCGCAGGGGCCCGACATGCGGTTGACCCTTGTGAATGGGGCGGATCACCGGTTTTCAGACGATACCTGTCTGAAGCTCATCGGGGATGCTGTTTCAGAAGTGTTGAAAGCTGGCGATGATGACTGAGGGTGCACAGATGGATATCGCAACAGTTGAAAAAGAGCTTTCCGATGCAGAGGCTCGGGTGCCCAATCTACGTTCGGGCTGTGAAGCGCGCATCGCTTGGGCGGATCAACCTGCCGTTAAAACGCCACTTGTGATCCTAAATATTCACGGATTTTCGGCCTCTCCGGCAGAATTGCGCCCCTTGCCCGACCTTGTCGCGCAGGAATGGGGTGCGAATATATTGTTTGCGCGGCTCACGGGGCATGGCCAAGACGGGGCGGCTATGGGGGCTGCGACCCTTGCTGACTGGACACGTGACGTCACGCTCGCCGTGGACCGGGCACAAACCATCGGAGATGAGGTTATTTTGATGGGCTGTTCGACGGGATGTACACTGGCGGCTTTGGCGCTCGCAGATGGTGTGCAGGCCAAAGCAGCAGTGTTTATCTCGCCCAATTTTGGGCTGCGTAGCTGGCTTGCACAGACATTGTTGGATTTGCCAGGCGTGCGCCACTGGGGGCGCTACATCGTCGGCAAGACCCGCAAATTCACGCCGATCAACGAAGGCCACAGCGCCTTTTGGACAACCAGCTACCCGACCGAGGCGCTGTATCCGATGGCAGATGCCGTGCGCGCAGCGGCCCAGGTAGATCTGTCGCAGATCACGACGCCCGGGCTGTTTGTGATGAACGAAGACGACAACGTTGTATCTCCAAAATTGACCCGCAAAACAATGGCGCGCTGGGGCGGAGCAACCACAGAACACATCGTGACGCCCGGTCAGGGCGACGATGAAAACGGCCATGTCATGGCGGGCGATGTGTTTAGTCCGAACCAAACCGTGCCGCTTGCCAAGCGGATTTCAGCTTGGCTTTTGGGGCTATAGCCACGCAATAAGGTTGCCAGACGGGAAGGACCGCGTCAAAGTTGACAAAACAATAGCCTAAAGGATTGGGCATGCAGACAGGTCAACGCATAAATGCCAAGTGAAACACTGGTGATGATCCCACCAATGCTGTGCGACGCGCGCATCTTCGAGCCGCAGATACGTGCGCTTGGGTCCGAACATGCGGTGATGTTCGTACCCACGACCAAGGGCGAGCGGATGGAAGAAATCGCCTCGCAAATTCTGAGCTGGGCACCGTCCAAATTTGCCTTGGCTGGCATGGGGATGGGCGGCATGGTCGCCATGGAAATCCTGCGCCGCGCTCCCGAACGGGTCACCCGGATTGCATTGATCAGCACCAGCCCACTGGCCGAGACACCGCAAACGGCAGCCCTGCGCGAACCGCAAATTATCGCGGCCCGCGCCGGGCGGTGGGAGGATGTGCTTCAGCATGAAATCCATTCCACCTGGATGTCGCCCAATGTCGACAAGGCTGCCTTTGTCCGGCTGCTAACGGTGATGGGGAAAGCGCTTGGGCCTGAAGTCTATGTGAAACAAGCGCGCGCGCTACAGCGGCGCAAGGACCTACAAGCTGAACTGCGCAAGATCACCCAACCCGCCTTGGTCATTTGCGGCCGCCACGATGGGCATTATCCGGTAAAACGCCACGAAACCATGGCTGAACTGATCCCTTTTTGTGATCTCGAGGTCATCGAAGACGCTGGGTATCTGCCGACAATCGAAGCGCCGGAAAGCGTGACAGCGGCGCTGGGCGCGTGGATGCGCCGGCCGCTGATGCTACGCAATTAGGCTGCTGCGTTTTTATTGGCGGGTTTTGTGGCTTTTTTGGTCGGGGCAGAATTGGCATCAATAAAGTCTAGAACAAGCGGGCGAATGTTATTGCGCCAGCTCCCGCCCGCAAAGATGCCGTAGTGCCCGGCGCCCGGTTCAAGGTGCGACGCCTTTTTGCTATCAGGCAGGTTGGTTAGCAAATCTAGCGCGGCGAGACATTGACCGGGTGCGGAAATATCGTCTTCTTCGCCTTCAACAATCTTGACCGCGACCGTCGTGATCTTGCCCATATCAACCTTGCGGCCTGCGACAGTAAAGTCATTGCGGGCGATGTCGCGGTTTTTGAAAATCCGCTCTACGGTCGATAGGTAAAACTCAGCCGTCATATCCATCACAGCAAGGTATTCATCATAGAACACGTTGTGTTTATCGTGTTCGCTGGCCTCGCCTTGGGCGGTTTTGATGATCTGATCGCGAAACGCGTTAGCGTGGGTTTCGCCGTTCATCGAAATAAACGATGCCAGTTGCAGCAATCCCGGATAAACGGTGCGGCCGACGCCTGCGTATTTGAAACCAACGCGTTGGATCATGGTTTGCTCAAGCTGCCCCATTGTGACAGAGCGCCCGAAATCGGTGACTTCGGTATGGTTTGCCTCAGGGTCGACGGGGCCACCGATCAAAGTCAGCGACCGCGGCTGCGCCTTGGGGTCTTCTTCGGCCAAATAGGCCGTCGCCGCGAGCGCCAAAGGCACAGGTTGACAAATCGCCACGACGTGAATGTCGGACCCCAGTTCGCGCATGAAATCGACGAGGTAGAGTGTGTAGTCTTCGACGTCGAACTTGCCTTCGCTGACAGGAATGTCGCGGGCGTTGTGCCAGTCGGTAATATAGACATCGCAATCGGGCAGCAGACTGATGACGGTTTTACGTAGCAATGTGGCGTAGTGGCCTGACATCGGCGCGACAACCAAGACACGGCGCTTGCTAGGGGCGCGACCGGGAATGGTAAAATGGATCAGATCGCCAAAGGGGCGTTCAAGAACGGTTTCGATAACCACAGGGTGGTCCTTGCCTTTTTCGCAGGTGACCGGCGGGAGGTTCCAATCAGGTTTGACAACCATGCGGGCGAATGTGCGCTCTGTCACCTCTCCCCATGCCATCAACATATCTATGGCTGGGTTCGCAGCCAGCGACATCATCGGGTATGAGGCAAATGCGCGCGCTGTGGCCCCCAGCCATTGGTTTGTGTTGCGCGCACTTTCCATCAGGTCATAGGTCATCATATACTTCATTGTAACATCTCCAGGTTAGGCGCGCAGGTCATGCTGCACGTGCAGCATAAGCATAGGAACGTTAATATGACAACAAACGATTTAGACCCGCATGCTGCCACTGATAAGAACTTTACAAAGCTCGAAGCCAATATTGCCAAAATTGAAACGCTGACACAACGTCTCCTTAAGGCCATGGGGCAAGGGCGCGCAGTGCCGCCGTCTCTGCAAGGGCCAAGCCAAGAGCTTTATACAAAGGCGGCGACTGGATATTTTGCCGAAATGATGCAAAACCCGGCCAAATTGGTTGAACACCAAGTCGAATTTTGGGGCAAATCTGTTAAGCATTTTGTTGAGGCGCAGCACCTTTTGGTGCAGGGGAAACTTGAGCCGGCCACAGATGAAACCCCAAAGGATCGGCGGTTTGCGAATGAAATGTGGGACACGAACCCCTATTTCAATTTTATCAAACAACAGTACCTTATGAATGCCGCTGCAGTGCAGCAAGCGGTCGAGGACATCGATGCGCTTGATTCGGATGAAAAGAGTCGATTGCGCTATTTTAGCCAGCAAATCGTGGATATGGCCTGTCCCACAAATTTTTTGGCAACCAACCCAGAGGCGCTTGCGCTTGCTGCTGAGACCGAAGGTGAAAGCCTCATTGCCGGGTTGGAAAACATGATTGCGGACCTCGAAGCCAATAATGGCGATCTTGTCGTCACATTGGCCGATAAGTCGGCATTCAAGTTGGGCGAGAACCTAGCGACGACACCGGGGTCAGTGGTGTTTCGGAACCGGCTGTTTGAATTGATCCAATACGCACCGACAACCGAAAAGGTGCACACGACACCTTTGATTATCTTTCCGCCTTGGATCAACAAATTCTACATCTTGGACCTTAAGCCGCAAAACAGCCTGATCAAATGGGCGGTCGATCAGGGGCATACGGTCTTTGTTGTATCTTGGGTGAACCCGGACGCCAGTTTCAGTGGCACGACGATGACTGACTACATCGAAGAGGGCTATTTGGCCGCGATCGGCGCGGTCAAGGATATTTGTGGTGTCAAAAAGGTGAATGCCGTGGGCTACTGCATTGCGGGGACAACATTGTCTCTTGCACTTGGCGTGATGAAAAAGCGCAAAGATACGTCCGTGAACAGCGCGACGTTCTTTACAACATTGACCGATTTTTCGGACCGAGGTGAAGTTGGCGTGTTCTTGAACGATGATTTTGTTGATGGGATCGAGGCCGAAGCGATGGAAAGCGGCATCCTTGATTCATTTTATATGTCACGCACGTTTTCTTACTTGCGTGCAAATGACCTGATCTATGGGCCTGCGATCAAGAGCTATATGATGGGGAAAGCCCCGCCCGCCTTTGACCTGCTTTATTGGAATGGTGATGGGACAAACCTTCCCGCATCGATGGCTGTGGATTACCTGCGTGGGCTTTGTCAGAGTGACCGTCTTGCCAACGAAGGCTTTGAGGTTTGCGGTGAGAAAATACAGCTTAAGGATGTGACCGTGCCACTTTGTGCGATTGCATGCGAGACGGATCATATCGCGGCTTGGAAAAGCAGCTACACCGGTGTTCAGAAAATGGGATCCAAGGATAAGACATTTATTCTGTCTGAATCGGGGCATGTCGCGGGGATCATTAACCCGCCAACCAAGAAGAAATACGGGCACTACACGAACCCAGAAAATGGGCTGACTGCGGGTGACTGGTATGAAACTGCGGATAAACATGATGGGTCTTGGTGGCCGCGTTGGGAATCATGGCTCGCGAAAAAGTCGGGCAAGAAAGTCGATGCGCGACAACCAGGGGGTGAAAGGTATCCGGTTTTGGCGGCGGCACCCGGTACATATGTCGTCGCTAAGTAGCAGATTGCACTGCGTTTTCCGCACCTGCGGAAATAATTTATGCTGCAGTGCAGAAAAAACTTGAAATGCTGCGCTGCAGCATGCATATTGGTATCAGAAATTCACAGCGGGGAACGATCCTCGCCCCAATTGAAAGGCTGATACCATGGCTGCGAAAACACAAGACTTCACTGCGATCTTCAAAGACGTCGCAGATGCGTTCCCCGTCGACACCAAAGCGATGGAAGAGCAATTCAAAAACCAAACTGCGCTGGCTGAAAAGATGTCCGCAGTTGCTCTGGACGCTGCTGGCAAATCTGCCGAGCTGTCTGCCAAATGGACACAAGACACCATTGCCAAGATGGAAGCGATGTCAAAATCCAAAGCAGAGCCTGCTGATTACGCTAAAGCAATGACTGACTTTGCATCAGCAACTGCTGAATCTGCTGCTGAAAACATGTCTGCTTTCGCTGAAATCGCGAAAAAAGTACAAACACAGACGATGGAACTCGTTCTTGCTGCAGGCAAAGACATGTCTGATGACGTGACTGCAGCTGCGAAAAAAGCGACGTCGGAAGTGACGGCCGCTGCGCAAAAAGCGACAAAGAAGTAATAACGGCGAAATCTGCCTTTGCCTCCCTAGGGGCATGATTTCTTAGAACGGTGCGCAGCAATGCGGGCCGTTTTTTTATTGCAGAAGCCGGGGAGTGCTAAAATGCTTTCTTTTTGCGCAGTTGCGGCATAGGCTTCTCTGCACTGCAATATTTCGGGAGTGATCGCTGTGGCCGAGACAAATAAACCGCTTCTTATTAAGCGCTATGCGAGCCGTCGTTTGTACAATACCGAGACAAGCGATTACGTGACGCTCGAAGATATCGCGCTGTTCATTCGTGAAGGGCGCGAAGTGCAAATTGTCGATTTGAAGTCTGGCGACGATTTGACTCGACAGTATTTGCTGCAAATAATTGCTGAGCATGAAAGCCGCGGTGAAAGCGTGCTTCCCGTGGGCGTATTGACGGATCTTGTCCGCAGTTACACCAGCCAAGCCGCTTCCGTCGTGCCTGACTTCTTGCAAGCCAGTTTTGAAATGCTGCGTGAAGGGCAGTCAAAGGCACTTGATAATATGGGCGCTGCAAACCCAATGGCTGCAATGCCGGGATTTGAAGCCATGCAAGCCCAGCAAGCTGCGTTTTTTAAGGCGATGACGGGTGGGATTATGCCCACAGGTAGCGTGCCTGAAAAAGAGGATGATGACCTTGGCGAGATCAAGGATCAGCTGGCGGCGTTACAAGAAAAGCTTGCGAAAATGGGTAAGTAACCGCGCCAGACGAACGCCCGGTATCTTTCACAAACGCCTGACAATGACCTCATTGATGCCAAACGCATTTCCCCCTAGCGTAGCGGCAAGGTGCAAGAGGATCAGATGACAACAACAGGTAAAATCACGCTTTGGGGGGTTGAAGTCTTTGTCGCCACTGCCGAGGAAGCCTCTATTTCGGGCGCGGCCCGGCGGTTGGGCAGTTCGGCCGCGACGGTAAGCCAGCAGCTTAGCAACCTTGAAGGGGCGATTGGTACCACGCTGCTTAATCGGAATGCGCGTCCGGTCACGTTAACCCCTGCCGGCGAAATGTTTTTGCGCCGCGCCAATACGATCCTGAACGAGGCTGACCAAGCCAAGGCAGAATTGGCGATGGCGGATTTTAGTCGCTTGACCCGGTTCCGGCTCGGGATGATCGAAGACTTTGACGCCGAAGTCACCCCCGGCCTGCTCACTGCCATGAGCGACGATCTTAAGAACTGCCAGTTTTTGCTGGAAACTGGCGCGTCGCATCGGCTGTTTGATCTGCTCGATAGCCGCGCGATTGATGTTATTGTGGCGGGGGATATGGGGCAGGCCAGCGCGGGGATGGAAGTTCACCCGCTGCTCGAAGAACCATTTGTTGTTGCTGCTCCCAAGGGGGCAATCAATGGCGATGATGTGGCCCGGCAACTGCGCCGTATGCAGTTGATCCAATACACGACCCGGCACCATATGGGCCGGATGATTGCGGGGCACCTTGCGCGGCAAAACCTGCGGATCACGCATCGGTTTGAACTCGACAGCTATCACGCGATTATGGCGATGGTTGCGGGCGGGACCGGGTGGACCATTCTGACACCACTCGGCTGTTTACGCGCGCAGCGGTTTGCGGATGCCGTTGATTTGTTACCAATGCCATTTGCACCGCTGTCGCGGGTGATTTCACTGACAGCGCGCCGCGATATTCTGGGAGACATGCCCCAGACGATGGCCGCGCGCCTTAAACCGCTCGTGAACGAAATGATCGTACAGCCCGCTGTACAGCGTTTCCCCTGGCTGCAAGACGAGATGCGCCTGCTTTAACCGTAGGCGCGGGTAGGCGTCATGGCGGCCGCCGCCGCTTCTGTGATGATTTGCGCGATGATATCGCATTCGGCCAGCGTCAAACGGGCGGGCAGGCGGACATCGCAGGCTTTCATCAGCATTGCGCGGGTTTGGGGCAGTTTGGGGATATCCCCGATAAACTGCCAATTCCAAAACGCGCGGGCGTTGTCAGCGCTTTGACCAAAGATTTGAATTTTCACACCTGCCGCTGCGGCTGCGTCGACAAATGCGGCGGCTTCGGTGTCGGACATATCGACGATATTGAACTGAATGGAATCTGGCGCGCGTACCTCGGGCGCAAGACAATCAGGCACAGCCAACCATGGTGATGCGTTTAGCTGCACTGCGACGTGATCATGATTGCGCCGCCCATCCGTGACGCGGCGCGCAAGCTCAGCCAATTGGGGCCGGACCAATGCCGCCGACATATTGCTAAGCCGTTGATTATAAAGCGGCAGCTTGTTTTGCCATTTGGCAAAGCTTTCCATAAGAACCGGGTGTTTTTTCCAGTTATGTTCATAGGCGCCTGACATGATGACTGCGCGCGCGATAAGATCTGGATCGTCGGTGATCATGATGCCACCTTCGCCTGCGTTCAGCAGCTTGTAAGACTGAAAGCTAAAGCAACCGATCTTGCCAATCGTCCCGATGTTCTTGCCGTGCCAAGTCGTGCCCAGCGAATGTGCCGCGTCTTCGATCACAGGGATATCCGCTGCATCGCAGAGCTGCATAATTGCATCCATATCAGAGGTATGACCGCGCATGTGGCTGATGATCACCGCATCTACGCCAGGCAGCTTGGCTGCGAAATCGTCTAAATCGATACGGTAATTGTCGCCACATTCACAAAGGACGGGTTGGCAATCTGCGTGTACGACTGCCGAAGGCACCGCGCCAAATGTAAATGCGGGAATCATGACCCGGGCGTCGCGCGGGAGGCCAAGCGCCTTGAGCGACAAAAACAACGCAGCCGAACACGAAGAAACTGCAAGCGCGTATTTCGCCCCTAGCAGGTCCGCGAATTCTTGCTCTAGCAGCGCAACGGGTGCGTTTTCAGAGGTATAGCGAAACAAATCACCGGATTGCAAAATGCGCGAGACCTCGGCCATCGCCGATTCTGGAATGGGCTCTGCGGCGTAAACATTTGGGATATTGGTCATATATTCAGCTTTACCGAAAGTAGATTTCGGAAATACTTAACATGTAAGGGATTACAAATCTATGACAGTTACACCCCAAGCCGGTCGCGCAGCGCGTACCATGTCATTGCAAGCGTCAATAGTGGTGCGCGAAATGTCGGCCCGCCAGGAAAATTTGGCACTTTTAGTGCTGATAACGTGTCAAAACGAGCGGCTTGGCCGGCGATAGCCTCTGCCATGATTTTGCCCGCCAGCCCGGAAAGTGCGACACCATGCCCCGAAAACCCTGCGCCCGACACGATATTGGGCGCGACGCGCTGCACGGCAGGCAGCCGGGTCATGGTGATACCCAATGTGCCGCCCCAAGAATAATCTATTTTGACACCGTTGAGTTGCGGAAACAATGTCGTCATGCGCTGGATGAGGGCAGAGTTGATATCCGTAGGAAAGCCAATCCCATAGGCTTCGCGACCGCCAAACAAGAATCGATTGTCTTCGGACATGCGGTAGTAGTTCACCACGAATTTGCTATCCGCCACTGCAATATCACGCGCCAGAACGGTCGCGGCGCGGTCCCCCAAAGGTTCGGTTGCGCCGATAAAACTGTTGATTGGCATAACCTTTGCGGCGGTTTTGCGATCAATATTGGGTAAATACCCGTTGCCTGCGATAATCACATGCCGCGCGGTCACGGTGCCATTGCGGGTGCTGAGCCTGACAGGGTCGCCTTGGGCTATCTTTGTGACTTCGGTTAATTCAAAGATACGCGCGCCGGCTTCTTCGGCCAATCGCGCAAGCCCAATGACATAGCGCAAAGGGTGAATATGCCCCGCGCCCATGTCCAAGATGCCACCGTGATAAAGTGGGGATTTGACCAGTTCACGCATGTCAGCTTCGCCAAGAACAGAGATTTGGTCGTAGCCGTAGTTTTCCGCTAGATATTCAGTGTCGTGGATATATTGGGCGGCCTCTTTGGGCGAATAAAACCCATGTGCCACGCCGGGCCGAAACCGTGCCTCTGGGATATGGGCAGCGCAGATATCGCGAATGTCTTGTTTGGCCTCCTCTGCGAGCATCCAAAGCCCTGCGGCAGTGTCATCGCCCAGCGATTTCGCCAAGGCGCGCTGGTCCCAATTATACCCGCTGCCGACCTGCCCGCCGTTGCGCCCAGAGGCACCAAACCCCACACGGTGGGCATCCAATACCACAACATCCAAGCCCCGCGCGGCAAGATCACGCGCCGCGGACAGCCCGGTAAACCCGGCACCAATCACGCAAACATCCACCGCCATATCTGTGTCTAGGGGCGGGCGCGCAGCGGGCGTGTCGGTGCTCGCGGCGTACCAGCTTGGCGGAAACTGGCCAGGTTTATCGTTGCGGTAGAGTGGGTTCATCGGAGTATCCAGCGCTTGTGTTGATACGGCATTGCTGGGCATGCTGTCAGAAACCCGAGACGACAACAAATGGAAACTGATCATGGCCAGCAACACAGAAACCTATGACGCGGCCTGCCACTGCGGCACCGTACAGTTCCAAGTTACACTGAAAGGCGGGCTTGCAAGTGCGCGTCGATGTACCTGTTCGTTTTGCAGCATGCGCGGGGCGGTGGCGCTGACGGCCCCGCTGGACGGGCTGCGCTTCATCGCGGGGCAGGAGGCACTGACCTTATATCAGTTTAATACGCACGCAGCGCGTCACTACTTTTGTGCGAAATGCGGAATCTATACCCACCATAAACGACGATCCAATCCCAATGAATTTGGAATCAATGCCGCCTGCCTGTTGGGCGTCAGCCCGTTTGATTTCTCTGAGGTGATCGTGAACAACGGCGTCCAGCATCCCAGCGATAATCCGGATGCCCCTGACATCGCTGGCGTTTTGCGGTACGAAAAAAGCTAGAGGTTAAGCAAAAGGGACTCGCACTCTAACGGGCGGCAGTCCGATACGAACCACCACCAGAACGATTTTACGCCGCGCCGATTATCGGATAATTTGGGGTCTTATACGCAGTTTCTTGCGTCGTTCTTGCGGAAGGTGACGATTAAGCCGGGTATTCACCAATCCAAAGATCCCAATCACGACCATTGTCAGCAAAATGAAATACCCAGCCAGAATTGGGTAGGGGACGAAGGGGTTGAACGTCTTGTCCGCAAAGTAGTTCGCATAATAAAGCGCATCGCCGCGTTGTTTGAGGATCGGAAACCCGCCAAAGAAGGCCAGCGTTGTTGCATGAAACAAAAAGATCGCTTCGTTTGTATAGGCGGGCCAGGCAAGCCGGAGCATCGTTGGCCAGATAATTTTGCGAAACCGTGCAAAGCCAGACAGGCCGTATGCATCGGCCGCTTCGGTGTCACCCTTTGGGATCGACTGTAACGCCCCATAAAAGATTTCGCCCGTATAGGCCGAGGTGTTCAAAAATAGCACAAATAGCGCGCCATAGGCGGCTGAGGTCAGGGGCGTGAAAAACGGCACCTGCGCCTTGAGCGATAGGAATAGAAAATAGGCAAAGAAGAACTGGATGAACAAGGGTGATCCGCGAAACGCGAAAATGAACCATTCAGAGGGTTTGCGGACCCAAAAGGAATTTGACGCCTTGCCCATGGCGACGGCGGTCGCCAGAAAAAAGCCAAGCACAAGCGCGAAAAATCCAAAGTAGATATTCCACAGCATCCCAGAGCCAATCAGCGTGAACTGTTGGCAAAGTGTGAAATCGCTGCGCGGCAAAAGCTGTTCGCCGATCCCAATGCTGCGCAGGCCATAGGCGGTGATCGTGTCCCAGCAGCTCATGCCCGTGCCTTTCTTTGTGCTTCGCCAGCGGCGGTTGCTTGGCCGTGGGTGAGCCGGGCCATGATCTTGCCCAAGACGACTTCAGATACTTTTGTGAAGCACAGGTAGAACACCAGCAGAGCCAGAAAATACCACATGCGCCATTCAGGGTGCGGGTAATCAGTGAACCGTGGGCTTTTGAATGCCCCCAATTCGCGGGCCCAATAAACGATGTCTTCGACCCCGAGTAAGAACAACAAAGGGGTGGCTTTGATCAGGACCATCCAAAGGTTCGACAGGCCGGGCAGGGCAAAGACCCACATCTGTGGCACCAAGATGCGCCAAAAGGTCTGGCGGCGCGACATGCCATAGGCTTCGGCCGTCTCTAATTGCCCTTTAGGGACCGCCTGCATGGCGCCATACATCACATTGGCCGCAAAGGCCCCAAAGACGATGGCAAAGGTCAGGACCGCCAAAAAGAACCCGTAGGTTTCATGCACCCATTGCGGTGCGTTGCTGAGCGGCAGTTTGGCGGCGGAGCAGACCACAAAATCACTTCCCTGGCGGATGGGTTCATCCCAGTCCAGGCATTTGACGCGGTGGCGTAGGTATTCAAACGCCTGATCTAAGGCGATGACAAAAAACAAGAAAAACGCGATGTCGGGGATACCACGGACCACCGCGATATAGGTTTTGCCGATCCAGCGCAGCGGCGCGATATGGCTGCGTGCGGCTGCGGCGCCGCCAAAGCCAAAGGTCAAGGCGACAGGGGCCGTGATGCCGAGCAAAAGCAAGACCGTACCGACCGACCAATACATGCTCATATGCTTGCCCGTGGTCAGGTAACACGACAACCATGACAGCCTTTCAAGGGTCGCGGGATCGGAACAATAGCTAAAAATGGGAACGGCCTATCTACAAAGATTGCCCCAGCCCGAATTGCGCCGGGCTGGGGCGAATGTGACTTAGTAAGTCGCGGTTTCTTCACCGAACCATTCGATCAGCAACGCGTTAAGCGAGCCGTCTTCTTTCATCGACGTGATCGCCGCGTCGAATTTCTCGCGCAGCTCTGTGTCACTTTCACGAATGCCAAGGCCGATTCCGCCGCCCAATGGAACACCTTCGCCGACAAGCATCAGGTCAGGCTCGTCTGTGTAAGGCAGCAAGAAGTCGAGATCGGCAAACACAGCTTCGGCTTCACCGTTGCGGACCGCCGCGATGGTTTCGTCGCCTGTTGCGAACTCAAGCAAAGTTGCGCCTGTTTCAGCGACATAACCCGCCTGAATGGTGCTTGTTTGTGCCGCAACAATGCCGGTCAGATCTGCATCTTCGGACAAGGCAACATAAACAGATTCTGTTGGCGGGTAGTAGTCTTGGGTAAAGTCGATGACTTCGTCACGCTCATCGGTGATCGACATGCCCGCGATGATCGTGTCGTAGTTGCCGGATACAAGGTTCGGGATGATGCTATCCCATTCGTTGGTGACCCATTCACAGGTCAGTTCAGCGCGCGCACAAAGCTCATTGCCAAGATCGATTTCAAAACCGTCAACTTCGCCGTCGTCGTTGATGAAGTTGTAGGGCGCATATGCGCCTTCGGTGCCCATGCGAACAACGTCGTCGGCCATTGCCATGCCGCCCACAAGGGCCAGCGCTGTTGTGCTGAGGATTAGGTTTTTCATCAATTCTCTCCTAGTTAGTGTTTATGAAACTGTTGCGGACAAAAATCCGCGTAGACGTTCGGTTTTGGGCTGGCCAAACAAAGTGTCCGGCGGGCCTTCTTCTTCGATTTTGCCGTTGTGCAGGAACACAATATGGTCGCTGACGTCAGCAGCCAAACGCATGTCGTGGGTTACGATCAGCATGGTGCGCCCTTCGGCGGCCAAGTCTTTGATGACTTTGACAACCTCTTGTTCTAGCTCAGGATCAAGCGCGCTGGTCGGTTCGTCAAAAAGCAGGGCTTTGGGTTCCATACACAAGGCGCGCGCAATCGCTGCACGCTGTTGTTGGCCGCCAGATAGCTGGGCCGGGTAGGCATCGCATTTGTCGCCGATCCCGACCTTTTCAAGATATTTGCGCGCACTGGCTTCGACCTCGGCCTTGTCACGTTTAAGGACAGTTACAGGGGCTTCCATGACGTTTTGCAAGATCGTCATATGCGCCCAAAGGTTAAACTGCTGAAACACCATCGACAGGTTGGTGCGGATACGGATCATCTGGGCATGGTCTCCGGGGTGACGATTTTCGCCCGTCCCTTTCCATATCACGGGTTCACCGCAAAACAGGACTTCGCCAGCTTGACTGTCTTCGAGCAGATTGGCGCAGCGCAGCAAGGTTGATTTACCTGATCCAGAGGACCCAATCAGAGAGACGACATGCCCGGCGGGTGCGCTGATATCGACGCCGCTGAGGACCTCAAGTTCGCCGTAAGCTTTGTGCAGGTTTTGGATTTCGATAACGGGGGCTTGGTCGGTCACGATGGGTCGCTTTGCATTGAGTTGCCGAGATTAGGGCCTAATTCACGACCATTTGCAACGGGCGCGTCGCATCAAATGCCGTTTTGTGCGGCAACTGCCTGACTGATAGGCGATTTGCAGAAGGGCTGGGCAATCCTAGGCTGGGGTAACGCGCAGGCGTGCGGCGTTGCTGTCTTTGTCGGACACGCCGAGCAGCGAGGCGATCATGCGCATGTTGCTATCTTCTGCATTGTCACGTTCCCCATCGGCCATCACTACGGCCCACATAGCTTCGATCACGCCGACACGGTGATCTAGATCGACGGCATCTTTGATTGCGCGCGTAAAGCGCACAGTGTCGGGCGCCTTTGCTTCAAAAGCTTCGCATTCAAGGCGCAGGGCTTTTGTTGCCTCATCTGATAATCCAAAACGCGCCGCCAAGGTAGCGTCAATTTGCGCGATTTCTTCGGGGGCGTAGTCACCATCGGCACGGGCGAGACGGACAAGCAAAGCTCCCAGCGCAAGGCGCGCATCAGAATCAGATTGCGGGGCGGGTGCGGGGGCGGTCAAACGCTGCAGGAACTTCGAAATCATAACTTACCTTAGCTGAGTTATTGGGGGCTGCACAGTCAAACTGACTTCAGGTTTTTGTGAAACAGCGCTTTGAGACGCCCGGATTCTTCGGCAAACCCGTAAGGTGCATTCACCACGAACAGACCTGATCCAACCATACGGTGACCGGGACGGGCAGGGGGAAACGCAACTTCGGAAACAAGCCCATCTGGGATAGCGGATTTGAGCGCCTTAATCATTGGTACATGCGGCCCATCCGTCAAAATCGGATACCAAAGCATGATCACCCCAACGCCCCATTTGCGATGAATTTTCGCGATGGTATCAGGGATCGTATCGTAATCTGATTTCACCTCGAACGAGGGGTCAATCAGCAACATCCCCCTGCGTGGGTCAGGTGGGCAAAGCGACAAGGCCATTTCCCATCCATCGCGCTGGCGGTAAATCCCACCGTAAGGACCCATCGCGGACTTGAGCGCAGCAAATTCCTGCGGGTGCAGTTCTGATAGGTGGATATCATCCATCGGCCGCAGGCTTTCTGCCGCGACAAGCGGTGAGCCGGGATAGGCGGTCGCCCCATGTTTGGCGCGAATCCGGTCCAAGACCTGCGCATAAGGATGATCGCGTGCAAACCAACCTTCGGCAATTGTGATGCCTTTGGCCGCTTCGCCCGTTTTCACGGCCGCTTCATCGGTTGTATCGTACAATCCGCGCCCCGCGTGGGTTTCAAGATAGCTGAGCGGCTTATCCTTGCGGGTCATATAGGCCAACGACCACGCAAGCAGCGCGTGCTTGTGCACATCCGCCAGATTGCCCGCGTGATAGCCGTGTTGATACGACAGCATCAGTTCGGTTTCCGATTAGACAAGGCGCGATACCTCGACCGCGGCGCGCACAAAATCGGCGAACAGCGGGTGCGGGGCAAATGGTTTTGATTTCAGTTCGGGGTGGAATTGCACGCCGATAAACCACGGGTGGTCTTTCCATTCCACGATTTCGGGCAGCTTTCCGTCTGGTGACATGCCAGAGAACTGCAAACCCACCTTTTCAAGCGCGTCGCGATATTTCGTGTCTACCTCATAACGGTGACGGTGGCGTTCTTCGATGGCCGTGTCGCCGTAGATTTGCGCGACATGCGATCCTTCGGTCAGGGTCGCGTTATAGGCGCCTAGGCGCATGGTGCCACCTTTGTCGTCACCTGCTTTGCGGGCGACGGTGTGATTGCCTTGGACCCATTCCTTAAGGTGGTAAACGACGGGTTCAAACCGTTTTTTGCCTGCCTCATGGTCAAACTCTTCGGATCCGGCCTTTTCCATGCCTGCGACATTACGCGCGGCCTCAACCACAGCCATTTGCATGCCCAGACAGATCCCAAGATAAGGGATTTTCTTTTCACGGGCGAATTGTGCAGCTTTGATTTTGCCTTCGGTGCCGCGTTCGCCAAATCCGCCGGGCACAAGGATCGCGTGGAACCCTTCAAGATATGGTGTCGCGTCACCCTCATCAAAGAGTTCAGCATCCACCCATTCGATTTTGACCTTCACACGGTTGGCCATGCCGCCGTGGGTCAGTGCCTCTGCAATTGATTTATAGGCGTCCTCTAGCTGCGTGTACTTGCCAACAATCGCGATTTTGACCTTGCCGTCCGGGTTGTGGATACGGTCATAAACATCGTGCCACACATCCAATTTCGGACCGGGCGCAGGCGAAATATCAAACGCATCCAAAACCGCCTGATCAAGCCCTTGTTCATGATAGGCCAGCGGGGCCTCGTAAATGGATTTCAGATCATAGGCCGCAACGACGCATTCTTTGCGCACATTACAGAACAGCGCAATTTTTTCGCGTTCTTTTTCCGGAATCGGATGTTCAGAACGGCAGACCAACACATCGGGCGCGATGCCGATGGATTGCAGTTCTTTGACGCTGTGTTGCGTCGGCTTTGTCTTTAGTTCGCCGCTGGCCGCAAGATAGGGCAGCAGGGTCAGGTGCATGAAAATACATTGTCCGCGCGGCTTGTCGTGGCTGAACTGGCGAATGGCCTCAAAGAAGGGCAACCCTTCGATATCGCCCACAGTGCCGCCGATCTCACAGAGCATGAAATCAACTTCGTCTTCGCCGACGCTTAAGAATTCTTTGATCTCATTGGTGACATGCGGAACGACCTGAATCGTTTTGCCCAGATAGTCGCCGCGTCGCTCTTTTTCGAGAACGTTAGAGTAAATCCGGCCCGAACTAACCGAATCTGTATTACGTGCGGGCACGCCCGTGAAACGTTCATAATGACCAAGGTCGAGATCCGTTTCGGCGCCATCGTCAGTCACAAAAACTTCGCCATGCTCAAACGGTGACATCGTGCCTGGATCAACGTTCAGATAAGGGTCAAGCTTGCGCAAACGCACAGAAAACCCGCGGGCTTGTAAAAGCGACCCAAGCGCTGCCGACGCGAGCCCTTTGCCAAGCGACGAAACTACGCCACCGGTAATAAAAATATAGCGCGCCATATGCAGGAGACCCCCGTGAAAACTTACATTATTGCAGGAAAACGAACGTCAAAATTCGCACCATCACGGGATTTAACTCTTACCCGAAAAGGAAACGAAGCGCAACCGCTGACGCTAGATCATGTTGCCGAACGTTTCAGCCCGGCAATCTATTGTGGTTAATCGGCTGAAGGAATCAACGGCGCGTCATCGTTTGACGGCGGCAGCAGGCTTTCACCTAGGTCCGGCACAGTTGTTTCTTCGGTCGCTTCTGTGTCGACCCGGTCAACGACAGATGAATTTGCGGAATTGCTTGCCGAAATCAATGTCAGTGCAATGGATGTGCAGATAAACGCAATCGCCAAAATCCATGTGACTTTGCTCATCGCTGTGGGGGCAGGGCGACCGCCAGTTGCGCCGCCACCGCCACCGCCACCCATACCAAGGCCGCCACCTTCGGACCGCTGCAATAGAACAGTGCCAATCAGGCTCAGAGCCAGAATCAGGTGGATGACAAGGACGACATTTTCCATAAAGGAGCCTTTCGGGCGTACGTGAACACGCGGTATCTAAAAGCTGCGGGCCGCTGCTGCAACCCCTGAATACCAGCTTATTCGTCTAGATCGTCCACATCTGTTTGCCCAGTCAGGCGCCGACGCACGATTGACCAGCTTAAGCCCACGGCCAAAACGATCGAAAGCGCCACGATCGCGATCCAAGTATTCAATGTCGGATTGTCCAAGCTAATCAGCCCCTGATCATACATCACCCAAAGCAATGTCGCGACAACCGCAAGAATCAAAATCATCCCGAAAACCCCGATAGATCGGAGCGTCGCGCGCAGATAAATGATGTAGCCCACGAATAAGATCAGCCCAAATAGCACCGTGAGAGATAGGCTGGTGTCATAGTTTGTCATGCTCCAATGGACAAAATTCCACTGGGTCGGGTTATAAGTGGCCGCAAGCAGTCCAAATGCGAAAATCCAGCGTATGATAAAGCCCATTTGTGCCTCTTTGTATAAATTTCGGCCAACAATGCCGTTCTGATTACGTGCTGTCTAGCAGATAGGCGTAAATTTGCGGTTCCCCATATGGGCTTGCAACGATATAGGGGGCACGAAGTTCAAAAAGGACGTATTCTTATGGCAAATGTGGTTGTTGTTGGTGCCCAGTGGGGCGATGAAGGCAAAGGCAAAATCGTTGACTGGCTTTCAGAGCGGGCCGACGTCATTGCGCGCTTTCAAGGCGGGCACAACGCGGGTCACACTTTGGTTGTTGATGGCGAGGTCTATAAACTACACGCGCTTCCTTCTGGTGTTGTGCGCGGTGGTAAGCTGTCGGTGATCGGCAACGGTGTTGTGCTGGACCCTTGGCATCTGCTGAAAGAAATCGAAACGATCCGCGCACAGGGCGTGTCCATTACCCCAGAAACACTGATGATCGCCGAAAATACGCCGCTGATCCTGCCGTTCCACGGGGAATTGGATCGCGCGCGCGAAAATCAAAATTCGGTTGCGAAAATTGGCACAACGGGGCGCGGTATCGGTCCCTGTTATGAAGACAAGGTTGGCCGCCGCGTAATCCGTGTTGCCGATTTGGCTGATGCGGCGACGTTGGAATTGCGGCTTGATCGGGCCTTGGTGCACCATGATGCATTGCGCCGTGGGCTTGGACTTGATCCAATTGACCGCGACGGCATTCTTGCGCAACTGCGTGAAGTTGCAGCAGAAATTCTGCAATATGCGGCGCCGGTGTGGAAGGTGCTGAACGAAAAACGCAAAGCCGGAAAGCGCATCTTGTTTGAGGGTGCGCAGGGTGCGCTTTTGGATATTGATTTTGGGACCTATCCGTTTGTGACCTCATCCAATGTCATCGCTGGCCAAGCCGCCACGGGCGTGGGTGTCGGGCCAGGCGCAATTGATTTTGTGCTTGGTATCGTCAAAGCCTACACCACCCGCGTCGGCGAAGGCCCTTTCCCAACAGAGCTGGACGATGCCGATGGGCAGCGTCTTGGTGAGCGTGGCCATGAATTTGGCACCACAACAGGCCGCAAGCGCCGCTGCGGCTGGTTTGATGCCTGCCTTGTCCGCCAGACATGCGCGACATCGGGCGTGTCGGGGATCTCCTTGACCAAACTCGACGTGCTTGATGGGTTTGAAACGCTGAAAATTTGCGTGGGCTACGAGCTTGACGGTAAGTCTTTGGATTACCTGCCGACTGCCGCCGATGAACAGGCGCGCTGTACCCCGGTCTACGAAGAAATTGATGGCTGGTCCGAATCGACAGAGGGCGCGCGCTCTTGGGCGGATCTTCCCGCGCAGGCGATCAAATACGTGCGCCGCATCGAAGAGCTGATCGAATGCCCGGTGGCGCTGGTATCCACATCGCCGGAACGCGAAGACACCATCCTTGTCACCGACCCGTTCGCAGACTGATGGCGGTGGGATATAAAGCCCGCAAACGGCTCGCGCTGTTTATTCTGGTGGTCGGGCTGCCCGCCTATATCGTGCTGGCGGTCACTATGATGGGGATCGCGCCGGGGTTCTCAAAGCCGATTGAGCTACTGATCTATGTGATGCTTGGCGTGGCGTGGATATTCCCCGTCAAATGGGTGTTCAAAGGGATCGGGCAATCTGATCCGGATGCATGAAAATAAAAAAGGCGCGGGATAATCCCCGCGCCTTTTTGTGTACTAGGTCCTGTTACTTAGGTGCCGCTGGGCCGAAACCGTGTGCTTTCAGCGACTTGGAAGCGCCCGTTGTTCAATTTCACGATCTTGTTTTGGCGCAGCAGGCGGCCAAATTGACGCAAACCGTCTTCGCGGCTCACCTCTTCTTGCGACGCGCTTTGCACTTTCTTCATAACTTGCGGGCGCGAGAAATCATCGTCGCCTTCAACATAGGCGATATAAGCGGCAGCCGCTTCGAGCAGATCAGCCAATTCTGTTGCGCCTTGTTCGGCCGCGAATTCGGCAAACCCACCAGATGTGGGAGCCATGTTTTCTTCTACCTTGGCTGCGATCTGACGTAACCGCTCGGCCGCGGCGTCCGTTGGCGCGTCGGGTGTGGCTGATGGGACCAATTGCAATGGTGCCGGGGCGGCCGGTTTTTCTTCGGCATCATGTGCACCAAGATCTTCGCGGAACGCGTTGTCTTTTGCATCAGCCGGGCTGTCATCGCCAAGTTCGCGCGCGGCTTCGGTTGCCGCAACAGCCGCCTTAAGCTGCGCAAATGCGTCGCGGTGGCGGCGGCCCTCTGGCGCGTTGAGATGCTCGTCGGTTTGGTTCAGGATGCGGGTAAACGCAGTTTCAGGGCTATCGGGGAGGTCAGCGCTTTTGGGGCGTGTCGCGTCGCGGGCTTCGATTTCGCGGGTGACTTCGCTCAATTCAGCTGACAGATCAAACGAATCCTCGTCCTCCTCGGCTTCGTCTTCTTCAAATTCTTCGGGCGCGTCTTCGTCAATTTGCGGGGCCGCTGTTAGAACCAGCGGATCATGGGCGACGTCTTCTTGTGCATCGTCATCCATTTCTTCGTCTGCGGCTTCGGCGGAAACATCGGCTTCTAAAAAGACCTCGTCGTCTTCGTCGACTTCAACTTCGTCATCTGCGGCGGCAAATTCTTCCACTGCATCTGGCTCTTCGCCATCTGCATTCTCTTCTTCGTCCTGCGCAGCGAGCTCTGCGTTGCGCTTGGCAAGGTCAGCAAGCCGCTGCGCCAACGGGTTCACTACGGGTGCATCATCGCCATCATCTTCGTCATCGCTCTCAACGTCATCATCCATTGCGACCGGGGCAGAGGGGGCTTGCACGTGGCCACGGCCGACAACGGCGCGAATGCGCTGAAGCTTCGCGGCAATGCTTTCTTCCTCTTCATCGTCAACTTCGTCGACCACTACGGTTTCGACAGTTTCAGCGGCAAGCGGCGCGTCGTCATCAAGCTCTTCTAGGTCTTCGACGTAATCATCCGATTCCGCGATGTTGCCAAAGTCATCGTCATCAAAGGCTTCGTCATCTTCGGCGACATCGGCGTCACTTAGACCAATGGGATCGTCTTCATCGTCATCTTCTTCAAAGACGTTTTCCGGTGTGTCATCGACATCATCGACATCATCGACGGCAACGTTTTCAATTTCTTCAGCAACCTCGCCATCGTCTTGATCATCGTCCTCGGCAACCAAATCCACATCTTCTTCGTCATCAGCTGCGCGTAGGGTGATATTTTGACCTTCGCCTGCGATTTCGATATCGGTGCCTGCTTGTTCTGCAGTTAGCAGCGCGAGCGTTTCCATGTCAGGCGCTTGCGGTTCGACATCCATGAAACGGTCATGGCCGGCGAGGTCGTGAAAATAGGAAACGACAGTTTTCATCGTCTCAACAGAATCTTCAAAACCTTCAAGCCGGCAGGAAAATGTACCGTAGGCGACGTCTAAAATCTGCGTACTCTTTGTCATGGGTAAAGCGCTTTCTTCGATTTTCGGAGTCCGTTTGCTCGGCGGACGAGTGTTCTTATTTAGATTTACGTTGCGGTGACATTCAGGATCATTTTATGTCCCTTTTAGGGAATGTTTGTGAATGGGCGTTGAATCTTTGCAGGAACCGTTGATTGTTTCGCTTAACCATACGGTTTGCTTGGTCGGGGGCGCAAGGGTCTCTGCGCAGGTAATTTCGTCTATTTTACCGATGGTTGATCAATTTGTCGCCGTTGACAGTGGGGCTGATCACTTGCTCGCAGCGGGGATTTCGCCCGCGGTGGTGATCGGAGACCTCGACAGTATTTCTGATCACGCCCGTGCCACATTTGCCGCGCAGCTTCACCCGCTCACAGAGCAATCCACGACAGATTTCGAAAAAGCATTGAGCCGTGTGGAGGCGCCTATGGTCATTGCCGTGGGGTTCACGGGTGGTCGCATGGATCATGTTTTGGCGGTTTTGAACGTGCTGGCACGCTACCAAGCACGGGCGGTGATTTTGCTTGATGACACTGACCTGTGCTTTGTGGCAGGGCTTGGCGAAACGCTGATAGCGCCTCCTGTCGGCACGCGAATGTCCTTGATGCCGCTTGCGGCGTGCCGGGTGACGGCGACCGGATTGCGCTGGTCATTCGCGGATCAAGATATGCATCCAACCGGGTTTATCAGCTCGTCAAACGAGGTTGCGGGTCCGGTGACAGTCCAAACAGACGGACCGCTGCTGATTACGCTGCCGGCGGCGCTTTTGTCGCTCGCACAGAAAGCCGCCCTTCGCGGATAATCACATAAAGCCCTGCGGCCATAGTGATAAAAATTCCAAATGTTGCCAGCCCGTTCGGCAGATCAGCAAAGATGGCCCAACCAATGGCCGTGCCAAAGGGGATTTCCAGATATTGCATCGGTGCAAGCGTTGAGGCGGGTGCAAAACGCAGGCTCCAGGTCATGAACAAATGCGCCAAAGTGCCGATGACACCAAGAACAAGAAGCATGGCGATTGTTCCGCTGTCCAACGCAGTGATTTCAGGTGCCGTATAGGCTAAAACGGGAAGCAAAAGGGCGCAGGCCTGCAAACCGCTCACGGCTTGCAGCTTTACCGCGTCGATCTGTTGCGCGATGTTTCGGGTCACCATCATGAACAGTGCAAAAACGACTGCGACCCCCAGTGGCAACAACGCAGGAAACCCTACTTCTACAAAATTTGGCTGAATGACCAAAAGGGTCCCGATAAATCCGATAAAGCAGGCGACCATACGGTGCTTGCCGACCTCTTCGTCCATCACAAAATGCCCCAAAAGCAACATTATGAAAGGCATCACAAAGGCGATGGCAAGCGTATCTGCGAGCGGAAGATAACGTAGCGCGCTGAACATCAGACCGATCCCCGCGATGTGCAGCACGGTGCGCAGCAAGGTCCAATGCAGTGTCCCCTTGGGCAGTGAAAACCCTGTGCCGTTGCGCCAGACGAGCGGCACAAGTATGATCGCCTGCACAGCAAAGCGTACAAAGACCAGCATGCTTAGCGATACTGCGCCGCCAAGCAGTTTTGCCATGCTGTCCCCAAGCGGGGCAAGCACGCAAAACGCCAGCATCAACATGATACCTAAAAATGGCCGGTCAGCAGTTTGGGACATTCACAGCCAAACCACCAAGTGCAGTTTCTTTATATTTCTCAGACATGTCCACGCCAGTCTGGCGCATGGTTTCGACGGCCACATCTAGCGATACAAGATGCTTGCCATCGCCGCGCAAGGCGAGCGATGCGGCTGAAACGGCCTTGATTGCGCCCAGCCCATTGCGTTCGATACAGGGGACTTGCACCAACCCTTTGACCGGGTCGCAGGTCATCCCAAGGTGATGTTCCAGCGCGATTTCAGCGGCGTTTTCGATCTGTTCGGGGCTGCCGCCCATCACAGCGGCCAGTCCTGCCGCAGCCATTGCGGCGGCACTGCCGACCTCGGCCTGACACCCACATTCCGCACCCGAGATCGAGGCGTTGAATTTGATCAACCCACCAATTGCCGCCGCCGTTAGCAAGAATTCGGGCACGCGCGTGCTGGTCGCCCCCGGAACATGATCCAACCAATAGCGGATCGTCGCAGGTACGACGCCTGCGGCACCGTTTGTCGGGGCCGTGACGACCTGACCGCCCGCTGCGTTTTCTTCGTTCACGGCCATCGCGTAAGTCGACATATAGTCGTTGATCGTATGTGGGGCGGTCAGGTTCATGCCGCGTTCGGCCATCAACGCGTCATAAATACCTTTCGCACGACGGCGCACGTTCAGTCCGCCGGGCAGGGTGCCTTCGTTGGTCAGCCCGCGATCGATGCAATTGTTCATGACCTCCCAAATCCGGGCAAGACCCCGATCGAGGTCAGCGCCCTGCATGCGCGACATTTCATTCGCTTGCTTCATCTGGGCGATGGATTTTCCAGATTTTTGCGCCATTTGCATCATCGCGTCTGCGCTGTGGAATGGAAAGGGCACAGGTGGGCCGTCGTCCGTGTCTTTTCCTGCGGCAAGTTCCGCATCAGTAAGAACAAAACCACCCCCAATTGAATAGTAAGTCACTTGGGTAAGTATATCGCCCTGCGCGTCGGTCCCAGCCAAAATCATCCCATTCGCATGACCGGAAAGCGCCGGGCCATAATCAAAAATAAGGTTCTCTTTGTGGTGGAACTGTAAGGTGCCAAGCCCCTCTGGCTGCACATTATTTTCTGTCTTGATCCGCGTCAGTTCTGCCTCAGCTTTGTCTGCGTCATAATCATCCGCCCGAAACCCTGCGAGTCCAAGGATGACCGCGCGATCGGTCGCATGGCCGACGCCCGTGAACGCGAGACTGCCGTGCAGCGATGCGTGCAAACCAGCGACCTTAAATGGTTGCGCACGCAGGTGGTCAAGGAACCGGGCCGCGGCGACCATCGGTCCAATCGTATGTGACGACGAAGGGCCAACACCCACCTTGAACATATCAAAGACGGATAAGAACATTACAACGCACTTCCTTCGGGGGGCACACAAGGGGATGGGGCTGAGATCGGGGTTGATCCCAGACCTTCGGATTTGGCGGCTGCGATCACTGCGGGCCGGGTCTCAATGCGTTTTGCAAAAGCCTGCAAATGAGGCCAGCGGGACAGGTCGAACCAGTCGGTTGACCCACCATATAGCGCGGACCACCGCAGCATTGGGGCCAGATAGCAGCCATGAATCGATGGGGTATCACCGTCGCGCCACGGTGCTGTGGTGGCATTTTCCAATAGATCAAGCTGCGCAATCAGTCGTGCCCGGGTCACAAGGCGCAATTTTTCTGGGTCGTCGGCCCCGTATTGATCCGGGTAGAACAGCATACGCAAGGTGCCGTGCAATGTGTTCGACAGCCAAAACAACCATTGGAGCGCTGGCACGCGCGCAGGGCTATCTTGCGGCGGCATCATCACCTGTTCGCGGTCCGCCAGCCACTGCAAAATCGCGGCTGTTTCGAACATCGGGCCATCCGGTGTTTCAAGAACGGGGATCAAACCATTTGGGTTCATTGCCAAAAACTGCGCTGACTTTTGTGCGCGCTGCTTGCGGTTCACCAAAACCGGATCGAACGTCAGGTTCATTTCAAGCAACGCAATACGTACACAAAGCGACGCGTTGTCAGGGGCATAGTGGAGGCGAAATTCTGAGTTCATGCGCAAACCCTAGCGTATGATTTTACCCAACGCTGTCCAAATGCGACACGTTGGCTCAAAAAACGTAGCAAACCTTGGAAAAATAACAGCAAATGGGTCTCGCGCCCGGGCCGTATCTTGCCTATACCGTCGGAGGGAATTTGAGGGAATGTAGAGATGGCTAGTGAACTGTCACCGATTGATCGGGCAAAGTTTCTCGCGGCAAAGCAAGCAACGGAATATGTCGAAACCGGCATGAAGGTGGGCCTGGGGACAGGATCAACTGCGGCTTGGTTGGTGCAATGTCTTGGTGAAATGGTCCGCGAAGAGGGGCTGAAAATCAAAGGCGTCCCAACATCTACCCGCACAGCACAATTGGCGCGGAAGGTCGGGATCGAAGTCGTAACGCTTGACGAGGCCAAGTGGCTGGACGTCACGATTGACGGCACTGATGAATATGACAACGACCTGACCTTGATCAAAGGTGGCGGTGGCGCCCATTTGCAAGAAAAGGTAGTCGCGACTGCAAGTGACCGGATGATTGTCATCGCGGATGCCAGCAAAAAGGTTGATACATTGGGTGCTTTTCCGCTCCCGGTTGAGGTGATCCCTTTTGGCGCGCAGATCACGAAAAAGTTGATCGAAGAAACACTGATCAACATGGATGTGCTGGGGCGTGAAATTACTCAGCGCATGAATGGTGATGCCCCGTTTGTTTCTGACGAAGGTAATTTCATTTTTGACTTGCACCTGAAACGCATCGGAAACCCGCAACAACTGAGCCTTGCGCTCAATCAAATTCCGGGTCTGGTTGAAAACGGACTTTTCATTGATATCTGTGACGTCGTGATCATTGGCTATGGCGACGGGCGTGTTGATGTGCGCGACATGGACAATGATGGCGCAGAAGTTGTGCGGTTTGATCTGCGCGACGATGACAATATTTTTGCCGATCTGGATGACTAATATCCTCGGATGACGAATGGAGCCTAAAATGACGTTTGAATATGACTTGTTTGTCATCGGAGGTGGGTCGGGCGGCGTGCGTGCAGGCCGTGTCGCCGCAGCCCAGGGCGCAAAGGTCGCTTTGGCCGAAGAATTCCGCATGGGCGGGACCTGTGTGATACGTGGCTGCGTGCCGAAAAAGCTGATGGTATTTGCATCTGGCTATTCCGAAATGTTCGAGGATGCACGCGCCTACGGCTGGGATTTGACCGCCGGAGATTTCGACTGGTCGCGTTTTCGCGGTAAATTGGATGCAGAGCTGAACCGCCTTGAAGGCATCTATCGCAAGTTGCTGAATGGATCGGACGTTGAAATTTTTGACGCCCGGGCGACAATTAAAGATGCGCATACAGTCACCCTGTCGACAGGGCGCGACATCACTGCAAAGCATATTCTGATCGCGACGGGTGGGCGCCCAGTTGTGCCCGATATGCCGGGTGCAGAACATGGGATTACCTCGAACGAGATATTCAATCTGGATGAGATGCCAAAATCGATCTTGATCGTTGGCGGCGGCTATATCGCGTCCGAATTCGCAGGGATATTGAATGGGCTCGGGGTGAAGGTCACGCAGTTCTATCGCGGCGAACAAATCTTGCGCGGGTTTGATGGCGAAGCGCGCGGGCTTGTCGCTGATGGGATGCGCGCCAAGGGCGTTGATTTGCACCTAGGAACGAACATTGTCGAAATGGAAAAACGCGACGCCGGGTTCTGGGTCAAAGCCACCTGTGGTGGTGAAACCATGTATGACCAAGTCATGTTCGCAACGGGGCGCGCGCCTAATTCGGACAATCTTGGTCTTGAAAACGTCGGTGTGGAATTGGGCCGCAAGGGCGAGATCATCGTTGATAAATTCAGCCAAACCAAAGTACCGTCGATCTTTGCCATTGGTGATGTGACTGACCGCGTGCAGCTAACGCCCGTTGCGATCCGCGAAGCGATGGCCTTTGTTGAAACCGTATTTAAGGGCAATCCAACGGCGGCCGATCATGACTTGATCCCATCCGCTGTATTCACGCAGCCGGAATTGGGCACCATTGGTTTGACCGAGGAACAAGCGGCCGAAAATGGCCCGATAGAGGTGTACTGTTCATCATTTAAACCGATGAACCATAGCTTTGCGGGCCGCGAAGATCGCGTGTTGATGAAACTGATCGTCTGCGCCGATACTCGCAAGGTGCTTGGTTGCCATATCGTCGCTGATCATGCCGGCGAAATGATCCAACTGGCAGGTATCGCCGTAAAGATGGGGGCGACGAAAGAAGATTTTGATCGTACTGTTGCCGTCCATCCGACAATGGCTGAAGAGCTGGTAACGATGAAAGAACCCGTCCGCACTGCTTGATTTTGCAGTTTATGGGCACACATGGCATAAGATAGCCCAGCACGATGGGTCATGAATAAAGGAAGCTGAGACACAAGATGGCAGGAAATTCAGGTGGCCCATGGGGCGGCGGCGGAAACAATGGCGGCGGAGATGACGAAGATCGCAACCGTAATGACGGGCGCAAACCCGGAAACGACGCGGGAATCCCCGAAATAGATGAGCTGGTGAACAAAGGCCGCGAACAATTGCGCGTTCTCATGGGCGGCCGTGGTGACAACGGCGGCAATCGCCCTGCAGGCAGTGGTGGCGGTGGCGAAGGCCCCGAAATCACACGCGGGATGGTTGCTTTGGGTATCTTTGGCGCGGCGGCACTATGGTTGTACGCGTCTGCATACACAGTGAAGCCTGAAGAACGGTCGATTGAACTGTTTCTTGGCGAATTCACTCAAATCGGTGAACCGGGCCTGAACTTTGCGCCGTGGCCAATTGTGAAATATGAAATCGTTCCCGTAACCGAAGAACGTCGGATCGCGATTGGGACATCCAATAGCGGTCAAGAAGCGGGCTTTATGCTGACGGGCGATGAAAACATCGTTGATGTTGATTTCCAAGTTGTTTGGAACGTCGACAACCCTGCCGATTTTAAGTTTACTCTTGAAGATCCCGAAGCCACCATTCGTGCTGTCGCGGAATCGGCAATGCGCGAAATCATTGCGCAGTCAGAATTGACGCCAATCTTGAACACGAACCGTGGTCAAATTAGTGAACAGCTTGAAGTGCTGATCCAGCAAACACTTACCGACTATAAAAGTGGCGTAAACATTGTGCGGGTCAATCTGAACAAAACCCAAGCACCTGATATCGCTGTCGAAGTTACGGACCTGAACGGCGTCGTTTCAATGCGGTCACCGTTCGATGCGTTCAGCGAAGTCCAGAACGCCGAACAAGAAGGGGAGCGTTTGCAAAACGTGGCCGACGCTTATGCGAACCGTGTTGTCGCCGAAGCGCGTGGTGAAGCCGCGCAGATCGTCGAACAGGCCGAAGGCTACCGTGCCGAAGTCGTCAACAACGCGCTTGGTGAAGCATCGCGGTTTACAGCCGTGCTTGAACAATACCAACTGGCGCCCGAGGTAACCCGTAAGCGAATTTATTTAGAAACGCTCGAGCAGGTCATCGGCGGTGTTGATATGATTTTGCTTGATGAAAACGACGATGGCGGGCAGGGCGTTGTTCCCTATCTTCCGCTGAATGAAATCCGCCGCTCAGGAGGGTCAAACTAATGAAACGGTCCATTTTTATTCTCCCTGTGTTGGCTGTCTTGCTGCTGATCGGTCTGTCTTCAATGTTCATCGTTGATGAGCGTGAAAAGAAACTGGTGCTGCGTTTTGGTCGCGTTGTTGCTGTGCATGAAGACCCAGGGCTGGCGTTTAAATTCCCCCTGCTGGACGAAGTCGTGCCCTATAGCGACCTTATCTTGTCGCGTGACCCGGCACCTATTCGCCTGATTCCACAAGATAACCGGCCGCTCATCGTTGACGCCTTTGCGCGCTACCGTATCGAAGACGTCACCAAGTTCCGGCAAGCTGTCGGTTCTGGCGGGCAAGCCAGCGCGGAACGGTCGCTAGATACAATTCTTGACGATAGTATCCGTGAAGTTTTGGGGTCGGTCACATCAAATGACATTTTGTCAGTCGATCGGGTGACGTTGATGAACCGAATTCGTGACCGGACCAACACGCGGGCAGAAAACCTTGGGTTGACGATCATTGATGTGCGCCTCAAACGCACAGATCTTCCTGACGAAAACCAAAAGGCAACCTTTGCCCGTATGATCGCGGAACGTGACGAAGAAGCCGCTGATTTGCGCGCCCGTGGCCGTGAGGCACAACAGCGTATTCAGGCCTCTGCTGATCGTACAGCGGTTGAACTCAGCTCCGAAGCGCGCCGGATGGCACTTGTCACCCGTGGTGAAGCTGACGCGGAGCGCAACCGGATTTTCGCAGAAGCTTTTGGCGCGGACCCAGAGTTCTTTGAATTCTACCGCTCTATGACGGCCTATCAAACGGCACTGCAAGGTGGGAACACAACGATGGTGCTGTCACCAGACAATGCGTTCTTCAACTATCTCAAGTCCGATACTGGGAATGCTGTCGCCGAATAAGTGTACGGAAGAAATAAGAAATTTCAGGGGCCAGCGGAAACGCTGGCCCTTTTGCGTCAAAAACACACAGAAGATCACAAGCTGGTGACATAGTTTGTGTTGAATGTTTTCCCTGCATTGGCGCAGTATGGTATTTAGAATTGCGCTGATGCGCGTCCGTTAACAGATGAGGAGTTAACACAGTGAAATCTAAGGCAATCGCACTCCAGCAAGGTCACGGCCAAGCGCGCCGTCTGTCAATGGCAGGTTTGGCAATGCTCACATTGGCAATGCTGTTCTTATTGGGACAAGTCTCTGCCGTGCTGGCGCAAGAACGTCCTGCAACATTTGCGGATCTGGCCGAACAGATTAGCCCATCGGTAGTCAATATCACGACTTCGACAGTCATTGCTGGCAGGACAGGCCCGGGTGATTTGTTGCCCGAAGGCTCCCCGTTTGAGGATTTCTTTAACGATCTTGATCGCGGGCCGGGTAACGGCGCGCAGCGTTCGTCTGCTTTGGGGTCCGGTTTTGTGATCTCGGCTGATGGCTATATCGTCACCAACAACCACGTGATCGAGGATGCAGATGAAATCTTGATCGAATTCTTCCCCGGTGGCGAAGAAGGTGTGCCGGCTGAACTGGTCGGTACGGATCCAAACACGGATATTGCGGTGCTAAAGGTTGATCTGGATGATCTGCCATTCGTCGAATTTGGCGATAGCAACGCTGTTGGCGCACGTGTCGGTGATTGGGTCATGGCGATGGGCAACCCGTTGGGGCAGGGGTTCTCTGTCTCTGCTGGGATTGTGTCCGCGCGCAACCGGTCGCTGCAAGGCACATATGATGACTACATCCAGACAGATGCTGCGATTAACCGGGGGAACTCTGGCGGGCCGTTGTTCAACATGGACGGCGAGGTTGTTGGTGTGAACACGGCGATCTTGTCACCCAATGGCGGTTCTATCGGGATCGGCTTTGCGATGTCATCGGCCGTTGTGACAAATGTCGTCGACCAGTTGATCGAATTTGGTGAAACCCGCCGCGGCTGGTTGGGTGTGCGCATCCAAGATGTGACACCTGATATGATCGACGCAATCGACGGGCTTGATATGGCGCGCGGTGCTTTGGTCACAGATGTACCTGCCGGCCCTGCTGAAGATGCGGGTATGCTTTCGGGCGATGTGATCGTGAACTTTGACAGCGTCGCGATTGAAGACACCCGTGAATTGGTCCGTATTGTTGGGAACTCGCCCGTTGGCAAAGAGGTTCCTGTGACTGTGCTGCGCAATGGCACATTGGACGAGCTAACCGTGGTTCTTGGCCGCCGTGAAACATCCGAAGCGGTTGCTTTTCCAGCTTCATCTGAAGAGCCTGAAATCGCTCCCGAAGACGCTGAAATCTTGGGGTTGATGTTGTCACCTATCACGCCAGAGCTGACTGATCAGTTTGGTTTGGATATTGCTGAGGGTCTTGTGATCACTGCGATCAACCCATCCTCTGAGGCGGCCTCAAAAGGGCTGCTTGAAGGAGATGTGATCACTGAAGCAGGGCAGCAGGCCGTGGCACAGATTAGCGACCTTGAAAGCCGCATCCAAGAGGCCAAAGACGGCGGGCGCAAATCCTTGCTGATGCTGGTACGCCGGGGTGGTGATCCACGGTTTGTGGCACTGCCGCTGGACGACTAAACCAAACAACCACTCACGAACAAAAGGGCGGGGCGCATCATGCGTCCCGCCTTTTTTATGTCTGGTTTTGCGGCAACCCATCGCCGATATCGTAGTAATCACCTTTTTCGCTGACATAAATGTGCGTCGAAAGCCGCATTTGTGTGGGGCTGTCCAATGCGCCCATGGCGACGGATGTCCAGTCGCGAAATACTGGATCCCAAAACAGGGTTGATCCGCAGGTATCACAGAACCCGCGCCGCACCTTTGTTGATGATTGATACCATTTGATATGGTCAGCGCCCCGAATGGTCAGCGCGTCACGCGGCACATCCACTGATGCCCAGTAATGCCCGGACCGTTTGCGGCAGCTGGTGCAGTGGCAGGCGTCACCGCTGGTGATGTCGCTCGAGATCTCAAAATAGATCGCGCCACACATGCAGCTGCCACGGTGCCCCATATTATGCCACCTGCGGCAAGTCGCGCCGGTTCCAGATCAGCAGCCCAATCACGATGATTGCTGCGACTGCATGCAGCCAGACTGGCGCAGGCCAAACACAGGCCGCGCCCGTCACCAACAGCAGCGCCCGGATCGGCATTCCGACTGGTTGCTCTAGGCACCCTTGTAGTGCCCCGGCGAGCGCGTAGATCCCAACCACGCCGAAAGCGAAGATCGTAATCATCACAGCCCAATCACCCGATAGAAACGGGGTGTAAGCAATCATTAGCGGTACGATATATAGGCCCTTGGCCAGCTTCCAGCTCGCAAAGCCTG
>NZ_JACXGQ010000003.1 GCF_022096995.1 Yoonia sp. I 8.24
CTGGCGCCTTTGCGATGGCCGCAGCGGTAAATGCCGCAAGCGCCACAGGTGGCGTAACATTACTGTCTTGCGAGAGCCAAAAGATGATCATATGCGCGGACAAAAGCGCGGCTACGGCCACCTCTTGTGGCACAACCAAATCGCGCAGCGGGGCTGCGACCTCAAGCGGGAGGGTCTTGATGATTGCGCTGGCCTCAGCACTGGTAAGTGGTCCGGCAAGCACTGATGGATCAGGTATGCCAAACATCAAAATTGCGTTTGCGGCGTCCCCCATTGTGCCTGCGGCCAGCGCTTCGATCACAAAACGGTCGCTGATCATCCCGGCCAACGCGGGCGCCGACAGCGTGGCAAGCACGATATAAGCCGCGGTCACTGGCAGCCCCATGCCTAGCACGAGGCTCGCGATGGCCACCAAAACGATGGCGATCAACAGGTTCCCACCGGCCCAATTAGAAATCATTAGGCTGAAGGTATTGCCGATCCCTGCGGTGGCAATCACGTTTACAACCAGACCCACCGCGCAAAGCAGAACGGCCGTCATGATCATGCCTTTTGTGCCCATGATCATGGCTTCTGCTACGGCTTTTGGCCCCATCCGGTTTTCAGTGAGCCAGCTTGAGCCGATGACAGCCAAAATACCAAAAACAGCAGCATAGGCAGGGGTGAACCCCGCGACCAACATGCCGATCAAACCGCCAATCGGGATGACAAAGCTCGCGCCACCTTTCTTGAAGGCTGTTCCCAGCGTTTCGCCGTCGTTTTCCATCGGCTTAAGGCCCAAACGGCGTGCCTCAATCCGCACAAAGAATGTGACAGAGAGAAAATACAAAAGCGCCGGAAGTGCCGCCGCTGCGACGATGGTTTCATAGGGGATTTGCGTAAAGCTGGCCATCACAAAGGCACCGGCCCCCATGATCGGGGGCATCAACTGGCCCCCGGTGGATGATGCGGCTTCGACGCCGCCTGCGAATTTGGATGGAAAGCCCGCCTTTTTCATCAGCGGAATGGTGATGACCCCGGTTGATGCCGTATTCGCCACAGCGGACCCTGAAATCGTACCGGTCAGCCCCGAGGCGATGACCGCTACAATGCCGGGTCCACCCACAAGGCGACCTGCAATGGCCCGCGCGATATTGATCACGAAGTCACCCGCGCCTGACCGCAAAAGGAACGCGCCAAAGATGATAAATAGGAAAACATAGGTCGATGAAATACGTGCAATCGTGCCGAACATCGCGTCATCGCCATAGATGGAACGAAACGCGATGGATTCCCATGACAGACCGGGGAATGAAAACACACCGCCGATATATTTGCCCCAAAACCCAACGTAGGTCAGCGCGATAATAATTAGGATCGGGATTACCCAACCGGTCAACCGCCGGGTCAATTCAATCGCGCCGATCACACATAGGCCGGCTGCGACCCAGTCCAAGGTCACAAATTTCACGCCACGATCATAAACGCCTTGTTCGGCGTAGGGCAGGTAGATTGCAGAGGCCGCGATTAGCAGACCAAAGCAAAGGTCGAACGTAAATAACCCCTTGCTGCGCGTTTTGCCCGCCAACATCGGGTGAAGCACAGCCGCGAGAAACGCAAACCCGGCAAAGTGATAGGCATTGCGCTGTGTCTCAGAGATGATCGGATCAAAGGCCACATAGATGTGGCCAAAAGCGATCAAGAAACACAGGACGGAGAGCGCGATATTGGGCGTGCCAGTAAAGGCGCGCTGCGCCAGACCCTCGGCGGGGCGTTCATCGGACATGGGATTTCCTTAGGTACAATAATGGCCCGCCGTTTCCAGCGGGCCAAAAGAGAGTTTACTCTGCGATCAGGCGATCAGGGATTTCGACCCCAACCTCTTGGTAGTACCGCACGGCGCCAGCGTGCAGCGGCACGGGCAGACCGGCGATGGCTGATTCGATTGCCATCACTTTGGTTGCAGGGTGAATTGCCTGCAGGAAGGGCAGGTTTTCATAGATCGCTTTGGTGATCTGATAGACGTTTTCTTCTGGCAGATCAGCATGTGTTGCCAAGAAGTTAGGCTGTGCGATTGTGTTCACGTCTGCTTCTTGCCCCGGGTAAGTGCCGGCTGGAATCAGATAAGGTGTCCACAATGCGCGGCCCGCGTCAGCGGCAGCCAATTCTTCTTCTGTGAATGACAGCATGGTGACGCTGTCACCCGCGGCGGCCATCAACTGGCTGACAGCACCTGTTGGCACACCAGCGGGCGTCCCGATACCCTTGACTTGGCCGTTTTGCAGGGCTTCTGCCGATGGGCCGTAGCCGCCATAGACCAATTCATATTCGGTCGTGATATCGACGCCCAGACCTGACAAAAGTGCCGCGTTTGATCCGATTGTACCAGAGTTCTGACGGCCAAGCGCCATGGCTTCGCCAGTCAATGCAACCATATCGGACATTGTGCCGGTGTTTACGGCGTCTGACGCGATGACAAATTGTTCTACGTTTTGCCACAGCATGGTGACCGAACGCAGGTGCTCTTGTGGGCCTGCTTCTTCAAGAGGGCCTGTGCCGGATGCAGCGTAATATCCATAAAGGCCCTGAAGAATCGCGAACTGCGCTTCGCCTTCACGGATCAAACGGACGTTTTCGCCAGAGCCAGCAGAGCTGATCGCGGACATGCCGATTTTTTCGCTTGGCTCAAGTTTAACTTTGACCAATGTCGAAAGCGCAACGCCAACAGGGTAGTAGGTTCCCCCGGTTGAAGCGGTTGCAAGAATATAACTGGCCTCTTCGGCCTGAACTGATGATGCGGTAAAAACAAAACCTGCCGCAACTGCGGCTTTAAACAATGACATGATGTTCTCTCCCAGATTATGTGTCGCGGCCAACTGCGGACCGCGTCCTCCGCTAAGAAACTATGTCGCCACGACGGGGGCAAGTTGTTTATACCAAATTCATAAATTCTTAGTGATCGTAATGGCTTCATGTTAGATTTAGATGCGGAGTGTGCGGGAAACCGCACGCGCCAGATGATCATGTTTTAGGTATCGGGCCTTTGATTTGCGCTGGCACCACAACACGAGCTGAATTACAATGGCCTAAAGTTCGGAAATGCACGAAGGACGACGCAAAATGACAAAAATTACCTATGTGGAATATGGCGGCAAAGAGCACATCGTAGATGTGGCAAACGGGCTGAGCGTTATGGAAGGCGCACGCGATAATGGCATTCCCGGCATAGAGGCTGACTGCGGCGGGGCCTGCGCCTGCTCAACTTGTCACGTTTATGTGGATGATGCGTGGGTCGAGAAATTGCCGGCCAAGGATGGCATGGAAGAAGACATGCTTGATTTCGCCTATGAACCAGACCCCGTAAAATCACGTCTGACCTGCCAGATTAAGGTGACCGACGCATTAGACGGCCTGCGCGTCCAAATGCCAGAAAAGCAAATCTGATGCGGTTTTGTGCGGTTGCCTTGGCGCTTTGGCCTGTTTGCACAAATGCGCAATCGATCACTGCGGCTGAATTCACGGACCCGACAACCCGCTATGCCCATGGAATTTTGGGCGATGCGGTTGAGTGGGGCGGTCTGCAGTTTACGGCAGATGGCGCGACCTACCAAATTACTCTGCCAGAGACCCATGTCTTTGAAGATATCGCACCGCGTTTGTGGGATATGACGGGTGATGGGGTACCTGAAATCGTTGTGATCGAAACGGAAATCGCGCGTGGTGCCGCGCTCGCGATTTATGGGGCGAACGGTAAAATTGCGCAGACGCCGTATATTGGCCGCACGCACCGCTGGCTTGCGCCGATTGGTGCAACGGATTTGGATGGTGATGGCGCGATAGAGGTCGCTTATATCGACCGCCCACATCTGGCAAGAACGTTGCGCATTTGGCGGTTCGAAGATGGCGGATTGACCCATGTGCATGACCTGCCGGGCCTGACCAATCACCGCATTGGCGAGGATAACATCGCTGGTGGCTTGCGCGATTGTGGACAGGGCCCAGAAATGATCACGGCTAACGCCAATTGGACCCGTATCATCGCCACGACCTATGTGGGCGGGCGCAGCCAATCGCACGATATCGGACCGCATGTTGACCGCAGCTCTTTTGCCAGTGCCTTGGCCTGCGAATCTTAGGTCAGTATCACCAAAAGCAGTGTAATTTCGGTGATCTGTTGGGTTGCCCCTAGAATATCGCCAGTTTGCCCGCCGATCTTGGCGCGGGCGATGAGCCCGCAAGCCAGTACAACAAAAGGTGCTACGACTATCATCGCGAATTGCCCCAACACTGCGGCAATCAGCGCCGCAATGGCGACGGCGGCCCATGCGGTCGCAGCAGTCGGGCGGCCGACGCTTTTGCTGAGCCCGGCGTCGCGCGCATTCTTCATTGCGGCCATCAGTATAACCATCCCACCACGACTAAGCACCGCAATGGCCATCAGCCCAGCCCAGTAGATATCAAGCGCGATCATAGCGCTCAGCCCCAGCCAGCGGATCAATAAGGAAAGCGCCAGTGCGAGCACACCATAGGTTCCGATATGGCTGTCTTTCATGATCTCAAGCCTGCGCGCGCGATCCCAACCACCCCAAAGCCCGTCGGCACTATCTGCTAATCCGTCCTCGTGCATGGCGCCGGTGATGATAATATTCACGCCGATTACCAGCGCGGCCACCATCCCAATTGGCAGACCAATCCAAGTGAAAACCGAGACCGCAGCGGCCAGAATAATACCGATCAATGCGCCTGCCAGCGGATAGGCCCATGCCGCCGCAGCGCCGCGTGCGACGGCGCGCGTTTGTGACATAGGGACCGGCAGCCGGGTCAAAAGACCAATGGCGGCAGGCAAATCCGCAAATTCAATCAATTTTTGGTCGCGATTGTTCATTCAGATGCCCTTTTGTCGTCTTTTCATTGGCGGTACGTGCGTTAGATAAGGGCGACAGTTCACATATCGAGGTTCCGATGCAAGCGCCCTTCACCACACTTTCCGAATTTCGCGACATTTTGGGCAAGGCCCCGCAGGCAGATGCTGCGGCGACATCCGCAGCCCATGACCGCAATGGGCAATTGACCAAACCGCCGGGGGCGCTGGGACGGCTAGAGGATTTGGCGATTTGGTATGCGGGTTGGCGCGGTAACCCTAAGCCACAGATAGACGCGCCGCAGGTGATTATCTTTGCAGGCAATCATGGCGTTTGCGCACAAGGGGTCTCGGCGTTTCCGTCCGAAGTCACCGCGCAGATGGTGGCGAACTTTGAACACGGGGGTGCCGCGATCAACCAGCTTTCTAAGGCGTTTGGCGCCAGCATGCAGGTTCACGCGCTGTCATTGGACATACCCACGGCTGATTTCACCCAAAGCCCGGCAATGACTGAGGCCGAAGTCGTCACCGCCCTGCAAATCGGCTGGATGGCGGTTGACCCAGCCAGCGATCTTTTGGTGACGGGTGAGATGGGCATCGGCAATACAACATCAGCGGCGGCGGTTGCTGCGGCTGTGTTGGGCGGCGCAGCTGCTGATTGGACAGGGCGCGGCACCGGTGTTGATGATGCAGGTCTTGCCCGTAAAACTGAGGTCGTTGTCAAAGCGCTTGCCTTGCATAATATGGAGACTCCTCTCGATGCATTGCGCTGTGTCGGTGGTCGCGAATTGGCCGCGATGGCGGGTGCAATCGCAGCCGCGCGCCATCACCGTATCCCTGTTATTCTTGACGGATTCATTTGCTGTGCCGCAGCAGCGGTATTGGCAAAAACATGTGACGGCGCACTTGATCACGCGGTCGCAGGGCACCAAAGCGCCGAAGGCGCTCATGCGGATTTGTTGCGCGCACTTGGAAAAACACCTTTGCTGAACCTTGGCTTGCGCCTTGGCGAAGGGTCAGGGGCTGCGTTGGCCATTGGCGTGTTGAAAGGTGCAATTGCCTGCCATTCCGGCATGGTCACATTCGCCGAAGCCGGTGTAAGCGGCGGCTAGTCTTCTTTGTTCTCTTTGTTTTCGTTGTTCTGTTGGCGCGTGGCCAAAGCAGTCTCAAGGCCAGCGTTCAGCTCGCGCGAACGGGCCACGTATTCAGGCAGGTCTGCGACCGGCACGCCGGGTTTCCAGAGGCTCGCAAGTTCACGCATTGTGGTGCGGTCGTGGTGGTAGAAGGTCTGCTCAGCCTCTGCCGCCTCAAATTCGCTGAGCCCAAGGTTTTCAAGCGCGTAGCGCCCTGCGCGCAGTGAGCTGTCAAACATTTCGCGCACGATATCATTCGCCCCCGCATCATAAAGTTCGTACACATGCACGCGGTCGCGTGCACGTGCTACGATATGTAGATCGGGCCGTGCTTTGCGGGCGTAGGCGACCAATTTGGTTGCCGAAGCTTTGTTATCGATGGCAACGACTAGCACGCGGGCTTGATCAAACCCGGCAGCGCTGAGCAAATCGGGGCGGGTCGGATCACCAAAGAACCCGCGAAACCCAAATTTGCGCATCATTTGCACGGTTTGCAGATTGCTGTCGATCACCACAGTCTTGAAGCCTGCGCTTTGCACCAAACGGTTCACAATTTGGCCAAACCGCCCGATCCCGGCAATGATCACGGCGCCTTGTTCGTCGACCTCATCATGTTGCGGGTCGTCGGGGTCGGTCATCGTGCGGCTAAGCAGATCATAGACGATGAACAACAGCGGTGTGATCAGCATCGACAGTGCAATCACCAGCAGCAACTGCCCGGCCAACCCATCAGACATCACCCCTTGCTGCGATGAAAATGAGACGAGCACAAAACCAAATTCACCTGCTTGCGCGAGCCCTAGGGTAAACAGCCATTGGTCTTTGCCCTTCAGTTTGAACAAGCGTCCAAGCCCGTAAAGGATGATCCCTTTAATCGCCATCACTCCAAGGGTCAGCGTCAGAATATACATCGGTTCTGCAAAAAAGAGACTAAAGTTGATCCCAGCCCCGACGGTGATGAAAAACAGACCCAAGAGCAGCCCTTTGAACGGTTCAAGGTCGCTTTCCAACTCGTGCCGGAATTCAGAGTTGGCGAGCACCACACCTGCCAAGAACGTCCCCAAAGCAGGCGATAACCCAACCATCCCCATCAACACCGCGATGGAGACGACCAACAGCAAAGCCAAAGCCGTGTACATTTCGCGCAACCGCGCATGGTGAATATAGCGAAACACGGGGCGCGTCAGGAAAACCCCGGCCAGAATAATCGCAGCAACAGCGCCAATGGTCACCAATGTCACGCCCCAACCGGGAAGCCCTTCGACAAGGCTGATCGCGCCATGGCTATCATGTGCATCGTCGGTCACGATATGCATGGATCCATCCGGCGCAAACGTCATGACTGCGGGCGCAGCCAGCAACGGCAAAAGCGCCAACATAGGGATCACGGCGATATCTTGGGTCAAAAGCACTGAAAATGTTGACCGCCCGCCGCCCGTTTGCATCAGCTTCTTCTCGGTTAGCGTTTGCAAGACGATCGCGGTTGATGACAGTGCAAAGACCATCCCAATCGCAAGCGAGGTAGCCCAATCATAACCAAGCGCCATGCTTACGCCCATCACGGCCAGCATTGTCAAAACAACCTGCAACCCGCCCAATCCGATCAGCCGTTTACGCATATCCCATAGGGTGCGCGGTTCTAATTCTAACCCGATCAAAAACAGCATCATCACGACGCCAAACTCGGCAAAATGCTGGATATCTTGCGATTCAGTCCCGACCAACCCGGTCACCGGGCCAATCACGATCCCCGCAAGCAAATAGCCGAGGACTGATCCCAGTCCCAGCCGCGCGGCAAGTGGCACCGCAATGACGGCGGCACCTAAGTAGATCGTGGCCTGAAGAAGAAAGCTTTCCATGCATTCAGATATGGCGATACGCGTTAGAATGCGCAACGCGAGATGTCGTTACGTAGAAAATTTTGGGGGATGCAGGGGGGATATCGGCGCTAAAATACGCAGCTGACGTTGGTTTCTTTCGCGCGCCGCGATAGTATGCGGTAAGGCCGTCGCGCACGTCGCAAGGCAAAGGCGAAAGGGTGTGTTTTGAAACAGACAAATCAGCTGCCCTTGGGCCGTGACATGCAGATTAAATCCCTATTGTCGCGCGGGATGAATGCGCAGCGTGCAGGGGATCGTTTGGGGGCTGAGCAGGCCTATAAGTCAGTCTTGCAGCGCAATCCAAAACAACCAGATGCGCTGAACCTTATGGGATTGCTTGCACTTGAAGGCGGCAACACCGCTGCGGCTACGAAATGTTTGCGCAATGCGGTGAAATACGCGCCGCGCCAGCCAATGTATTTGCTAAACCTCGCCAATGCGCAGCTTTTGGATAGCAAGCTAGAACTGGCAAGATCAAGCATTCAAAAATCGATCCGCTTGCAGTCTGATATTGCGAAGCCTTGGGTTGTTCTGGGGCGGATCGAATTGGCTTTGGGGCAGCAGCATCGCGCGCTAGATGCATTTGAAAAGGCGCTCCGGCTTGAACCCGAAAGCATCGTTTTGGCGATGGAACGGGCGGATGTGCTTGTCGCATTAGGCCGCATGGATGAGGCCGCAAAGGTATACCGAACAGCTATTGCCGCTGATGTGCGCAAAGTGGTAGCGATGATCAGCCTAGGTTACACATCGGTATTTGCCCCAGATGATCCGATCCCCGCGCAGATGGTGGCGCTTTTAGAGACAGAGGATTTGCCGCCCAAGGCGCGACGCGCGTTGCGCTATGCTACGGGTAAGGCCTTGGTTGACCAAAAGAAATATGACGCAGGGTTTGCACAGTTTCTTGCGAGTAAACAAGAAGATGCTGAACGTTTTCCGCTGGATCAACATTTGGCGGTATTTGAGAACATAAAAGAAAAGTTCAGCGCAGCGTTTATCCAATCCATGCGTGGGCTTGGTCATCCGACGTCTCGGCCTGTGTTCATTGTTGGCATGCCACGTTCGGGCACGACATTGGTCGAACAAATCTTGGCCAGCCATGGGCAAATTGCCGGGGCGGGGGAATTGCCGGACATACGTATCTTGGCACGAGAGCTTGGGTTTAGCGATGAAGATACAGATCAGTTTTATCGCAATCTAGCGTCCCTATCTGAAAAGCAGATACGCAAATTGTCGGCGCGGTACCTTGCGACACTGAAACGACATAGCCGTGATGCGGTCTATGTCGTTGACAAGATGCCCCATAACTTCGAACTGCTGGGGTTCATCGCAATTCTTTTTCCAAACGCGAAAATCATTCACTGCAAACGCGACCCGATGGATACTTGCGTGTCGTGCTTTACCCAACTGTTTACCGATGAACACGGGTATAATCAGGATTTGACCACGTTGGGACGCTACTACCAGGCTTACGACGATTTGATGGCGCATTGGCGCGCGGTGCTACCCGGACGCATTTACGATTGCCACTACGAGAAGATCATCGAAGATCAAGCCGCAGCATCACGCGCTCTGATCGACCGGATCGGGGTGCCGTGGGACGATGCCTGTCTGACGTTCCACACAACCGAACGATTGGTCCACACCCCGTCGCGGTGGCAAGTGCGCCAGCCAATTTACAAAACCTCGCTGCGACGCTGGCAAAAATTTGCAGATCATTTGCAGCCATTGCAGGTTGCCTTGGGGCCGCTTGCGTCGGATGACATTGCCAACTAGTCGCCGGGCACTTCGAGCACGACAGTGCGGCCACGTTTTACGTAGTTTAGCGCCCCATCCCCGATCGCGGTGACTTGACCGCCATCAAGATCACTACCCACTTCGACATGTACGTAACGCCCATTGCCGAGCCGGACGAGCGCACGTGGCGCATTGGGGCGTCCGTAAATCCCAATAAGGTTTAAATCACGCAACCGGATTGCATCCTCTTGTGTTGCGGCCACGGCCACGCCGCCGGGCACGGGGGCGTAGTTTTGTGGCGCAACTGTTGCCGCAGCTGCCGGTGCTGCGGCGGGCGCTGGCTGTGCGGCCTGGCGTTCGCGTGCGGCGGCAACGACGGTTGCGAAATTGCGTGGGCGGGCGGTTGGACGTAGCGATGTGCCCACGGCTTGCGGGGTCATTTCGATGAAGGGCTGGTTGCCGTCATCAGCAATGATCCCCTCCAGGATAGCCGTGATATCAGGTGTGCTTGGGTCAGCGATTGGGGCCGGCGGTACCAAACCATCGGGGCGTGTGCGTGGACGGGCGGTTCCCTCTGGCGGCGCAAAGGCCGCGAAATTTGTCGGCTCAGATTGCAGCCCATCGAGCCCAACCGCACCTGCCGTGGCCGTGCTGTCGTCTGCTTCTTCTGACTGTGTTGCAATGTCGTCGGGCCGCGTTGGTGGTACGATCTCAGGGCTGCCTAAGATGACGACGACACCCTCAGGCACATCTGACAGCACAGCCATGCGCGCCAATTGGTCTTCGGTCAGCTCTGGGCGTTCCCGCAGCGTGAGATCCGGAAGCCCGGCATAAACAATGGCCCCTTCTGGGGTCACGGTACCTTCGGTGGTTGGGACGATGCGGCCGTTTTCATCAATGTTAAAAACAACATCGGCGGCGGGCGGGTTTGCAGGCGCAAGGAAACTGAGCTCCGGCGCCAAGCTATCACCACTGAGCCCTTCTGGCTGGGCCGGACGCGCACCAGCGGTGATGAGCGCGGGCAGGGTGACCGCAACCTCTTGCGGGACGCGGGGGGTGTCAAACAGGCGCGGGGCGCGTTGCCAGACACCTGTTGCTTCATATGCGGCCTGCGCTTCGGCGGGGCTAAGCACTTGACCGCGCGGTTCGGCTGCTGCGAGCGGTACGCGCGGCGTTTCTTGCTGTGCAGATGCGGTATCAAGCTGCGGCGGGATGCCGATGCTGGCCGCAACGACTTTGGCAGGCGCGTCAGGGATGGCAGGGGCAGCGGGTGCGGCGGGGACAGCAACCGACGCCGGGCCCGTCGCGGGTGGCGCCATACGTAAGATATTGATCACGGGTACAACGGGCGCGACATCTGCGGTTGCCACAGGCTCAATTACGTTGGGGGCTTCTTCGACTGTGGTCTCGGTGGTGATGGTTACCGTTTGCGGGTCAATAGGCGCATCAGGCGCAGTCCCGCCCGATTGGGACCACGCAAAGACCGCAGCAGCTGCGACGCTCGCGGCCAGTCCAAGCGCCACAATCGGCGTTTTCTTACGGGTTTGCGGTTGTGGGGTGGATTGCGGTTTTGTTGCGGTCAGCGAAGCCGCGGCGGGTGCCGCGGATATCGTTGGTGCGATTGCCGTCAGAACAGGTTTTGTCGCGACCTTGGCCACAGGGTGAAATTCCGCGATGATCAAGTCCATGCCGCTGATGTCAGCGTAAACCGGATTTTGTGCGACGACAGGACGAGTATCCGCGGCAGGTGCGACCGTTTCTTCGAGGGCCTTGTCTTCGGGCGCGTCTTCGACAACGACCTCAGGGGCGCGCGGCGGGTGGTATTCTGGCGTAATGCGGTCCACCCAAAGAATCGTTTCGGGTGGTTCGCAGGCAACAGCAACGTCTACGACCGGGGGGGCAGGCGGTGCTGCGACTGGCGATGCGTATTCGGGAAGAATGCGGTCGATCCAGACAGTGACCGGATCGGGAACCACGGGGGCATCGGCGGTTTCTATGGTCGGAGAGGCAGGTTCTACATTAGCTTGGCGCACTGGTTCCGGCGGCAGATCAAGAGCTGTTTCAGCCTCTGCGATCTCTTCGGGCAGCGTGTCCATGATTAATAGGCGCGATTTCACACGCGTCCCCACCTTCATCACGGGCAATTGGTCGCGTTCTACGGTGACGTCAGGCCCAAGAATTTGCGCAGCTTCAGATGTCGCGCCAAAGAAAACTTCTTTTTGGAAGGTGAACGGTTCCGGCACGGCAACAAAGGCAACCGGGTTAAATCGATGCGCACTGGCAAAGGTTTGGGCCTCTTGCAGCGTATCACGAGCAACAGCAGCGATATGGGTGCGCCCGCCAGAACGTTCATAATCGATCACCAGTTCATTGAGATCATAAGGCGTCGCCCCGTCCAACGCGGCGTGAATATCGTCTAAATTGGTTTGCGTGCTATCAAGCGCCAGATATTTGATCTGATCCATCGGGATGATCAGCTTTGTTGCCAAGCCTTCGGGCGCAATTTTAAGCGCCTTTGCCCGTAATTCCGCCAATGTTTTATCAAGGTCACTATCGTCGACAGGAACGGTTCCCACCCGATTCCAGCCGCGTTTTGCGCGGTGCAAGAGCTCGATTCCCTCGAACGATAGCGATAGGGCGAAGTTTGTGGTCATTGGCCGGGTCTAGCATGTTGATGTTGGCGGCAAAATGCGTTTTGCCTTGCCGCCAAACACTATAGCAACAACCCGCCCACGCCAAGGGCGCGGACGGGTTTGTGATAGGTTAGCTTGTCGCTTTTGTGAGCGCCTGATCAAGATCGGCAATCAGGTCTTTGGCGTCCTCGATCCCGATGGACAGCCGCACGATGCTTGGCCCTGCGCCTGCCGCTTCTTGCTGTTCGAGGGTGAGCTGACGGTGCGTGGTGCTGGCCGAATGGATAATCAAGCTGCGTGTGTCACCTAAGTTCGCCACATGGCTAAAGATTTCAAGGCTATCAACCAGTTTCACACAGGCATCATAGCCGCCTTTGACAGCGATGGTGAACAGGGCGCCGGCACCTTTGGGGCAGATTTTTGGGACCAAATCCGCATAGGGGGATCCGGGCAGGCCAGCATATGTCACATAGTCAACGCGCGGGTCATCATCGAGCCATTGCGCCAATTTTTGTGCATTTTCTACATGGCGGTCCATTCGTAAGGACAGCGTCTCAATCCCCATCAATGTGTAGTGCGCAGCTTGCGGGTTCATGGTCATACCCAGATCACGCAGCCCAATCGCGATTGAGTGGAAAGTAAAGGCCATTGGCCCCAAAGCTTCTGCAAAGGTGAGCCCGTGATAGGCGGGTTCGGGTTGGCTGAGAGATGGGAATTTATCATTCGCCGTCCAGTCAAATTTGCCTGAATCCACAACGCAGCCGCCTGTCACAGTGCCGTTGCCGGTCAGGTATTTTGTGGTCGAATGCACGACCAATGTTGCGCCATGCGCGATGGGGTTGCACAGATAGGGGGTGGCCGTGGTGTTATCCACGATCAGCGGTATGCCAGCCGCATCCGTGATCGCTGAAATCGCGTCAAGGTCGCTGATATGGCCACCGGGGTTGGCGATTGCTTCGCAAAAGACGGCGCGCGTGTCATCGTCAATCGCCGCAGCAACAGCGTCATGATCATCAAAATCGACAAATTTCGCGGACCAACCAAAGCGTTTGATCGTCTGGCTGAACTGGGTGATCGTCCCGCCGTAAAGACGGCTAGAGGCGACAACATTGCGCCCCGGTCCCATCAACGGAAACAGCGCCATGATTTGGGCCGCGTGACCGGATGAGCAGCAAACAGCGCCTGCGCCACCTTCGAGTGCTGCAATACGTGTTTGCAACGCGGCCACCGTGGGGTTGGTCAGACGAGAATAGATATAGCCGACTTCTTCGAGGTTAAACAGTTTCGCCGCATGATCAGCATCACGAAACACATAGGCGGTTGTCTGGTAGATCGGCACCTGACGCGCGCCTGTTGCTGGATCAGGCTCTGCGCCTGCGTGGATTTGAAGCGTGTCGAACCCCAGTTTTGGACCGTCAGTCATGTCTCTCTCCCTTTGATAACGCGCTGCGTTTTGTGTAGGCAGACATTAACCGCCCAGCGGGGCGCGTCAATCACAGGAGCCACCAGATGCCAGTTCCCTTTCATTTTGCATTTCATGTCACTGATCTTGATGTGGCGCGGGATTTTTATACCGGTGCGCTCGGCGCGGTTGAGGGGCGGTCGGCCCCAACTTGGGTTGATTTCGATTTTTTCGGACATCAACTGAGCCTGCATCTCGGAGAGCCATTCCCAAACGCGCCGACTGGTAAAGTCGGGGACCACATGGTGCCGATGCCGCATTTCGGTGTGGTGCTGCCGCTTGAGGACTGGAATGCGCTGGCCGCACGGCTCGAGGCGCGCAAAACAGATTTCATCATCGCACCATCCGTGCGGTTCCAAGGCAAACCCGGCGAGCAATGGACGATGTTTTTCCTGGACCCATCCGGCAACCCGATTGAGGTCAAAGGGTTCGCAAGAGAAAGCGGCGTGTTCGCGCACGGGTGAGGGCTTGGCCAAATGTCTTTTTATATGGCGACTTGTAGGGGAACAAAGTTATCGCGCGACGCTTTTCCCTGAGTGTCCACTAAGGTTTGCATGCTGTTTTGGGTGACATAGTCAGCTCATCGCCGTTTTGCGTTCACCCAGCATTGTAAATAGGCAATAGCCATCAGCGTGGCCATGCCGACAGACGCGCAGAGCACGGCTTTGGATACTATTTCCATTGTCCCTTCGATCAGCATCGCGTGCGAGATGCTTCCGCTGACAACCACGACGGCAAAGGCTGTGTGCGCCTGACGCCAGACGCGCCGTCGGAAACGGTTACGCAATATAACCGTGCACGTCGCCGCAAAGACGCCCCACATCGCAACGACACCCCAGATAGCAAACCACGTTGGGGACCGAAAAAGAAGGGCATCAATGACATCAGGGGGGCTGGTGATCCATAACGCCGCGACATGCACCACAACTGCCGCAGTCAAACCACCGCCAAGCCAGCGGTGGATGCGACGGCTACGATACGGCGAAATTCCAGGCAATTTTTGTGCAGCAAGCAGTGGCTGCAACAGCAAAAGCGCGAGGGCAAGAATGCCCGCGAACCCGGCAGCAATGTAAACCGGCCCACGCCATTGAAGTTGCGGGCTCATCGCAGCAAAGGTAATCGGCACAATCAATACGCCCACCAAGAGCAGCCAGACAAGTGTGTTGCGTGAAACCGTGGAGTTAGAAATCCACATAGGGATCAGACCGGTTGCAGCACGAAGTTTGCAGTAAGGCTCGTATCAGCTGAACTTGCCATGACGGGACGCAAAAAAACGGTTTCAAATTCATCACCGTCATATGCAAGGTGCGCATGTGCCTGCCCAAAAGCAGGTACAATCTGTGGCATTTCAAGACGAAAAACCCCATTCGCATCGGTCAATGTTGCGCCGTGACTGTTGGGATCACGTTCATGCCCTTCGGTCGTATGGGCCCAGACTTGGATGCGCTGACCAGCAAGGGGGGCGCCGTCGCCTGCACGTCGCACGGTGCCGCGCATCCAAAAGCCACCACCACCGATGCGCTCAACGATAGGTGCTCCGGGGCGGTAATTATTTGAGCCGCCCCGCATCGTCGGTGTCGCATCAAATGCTTGTGCATTTGCAGGACTGATCACGCCCGACGCAGCGGTTGCCGCAGCAATGGTCAGCAATGATCGGCGCGTCATAAAGTTTTTTTGCACGTTAACACTCCTTTTGGATCACAGGTTACGTCAAATATGTGTTGAACAGCCGCTCCGTTCTCAAGCCGGTGTTGCCATAGCTTCGTCTATCGTGGCGCACTGTCGTTAAGAAAACCGTGGTGAGCGGCTTCGCCAATATCGACCTCAGCGATGATATCAGTAACTTTGTGGGTACAGCCTAGTAGGCTATGTTTCCAGTAACAATTTAGTGCTGATCGACGCCCCTATTGTACCTATTGGAATGGTTAGCACAGGACCTGATTGCGCTTCTGAGAAGTCCTTCCACGTTAAAGCCGACATTGGCGCAAGCTAAAGCATCATGCACTTCGGGCTCATCGCTGACCTTAGCTGCACGCCACCGCGGAATACCAAATATGTGGTGGTAAAAGTATAAAACAGCCAAAGCCGAAACGCAGTTGGTTGTATCGGGGACGAGGTAATTGGACGTAGTCAGCGCATCCAAAACCCTGCGGACTTAATTTTGTTGCGCAGCGCTTTTTCATGGCGGGGCAGGTTGTTTTGGTCGAACATGGCGCGCACCTTTTGGCCGCGTCCTTGAAAGATCATGCGTTTGAACGGGTCGTATTGTTTCAGCACTTTTTTGATTTTATTCGGTGCCGCGACGGTTTCGAGCGCTTTGATCGCCGCGTCGCTTTCGCGGGCATAAAACAACGGCAGCACCCGGTAGTGGCAGCTTAAGTCGCCATCAAGCCCATCCAGCGCTGGGCCGGGCCGCCCGCCGCCAAAGGAATGGATCACCAGTGGCAGCACGATTTGATCCAGCCAAGGGTCGAGCGGTTGGATGACCAGCTCTGCCGGGGGATCGTCGCGTACGGATAGGGCAAATTTCGTAAACCGTTCCCCAAAGGAAACCGGATCGGCACCGTAAAACCAGCCTGCGTTGAAATAAAGATAGCGTTCCCAGAATTCATCTGGTTGCGACAGATCCAGACTGCTTTCAAAATCTAAATCAAACCGATCATAAAGCGATTTCCAGATGGCGGTGTAGCCCGGCCAATAGAGCTCTTCTACGGGCCAGGTTCCGGTGCGTTTCATGGACGCGGACGGACGCGCAAAATCAAAGGGCAGGGTGGTCATGTCGCCCGTGATGATCGTGTCGCTGTCAAAAAAGACGAAAGGTTCGCCAGCAGGCAAAGCGGCCAAGCATTCGATCTTATTGCCGTGCGGGTAGCTGCTGCCGAAATGCTGGGATTCAAATGGTTGGATCACGGCACCCATCGCAATAAGCGCGTCTTTGACGTCGCCCGGCATCCGCGGATCATTGTCCCAGCGCGGGCCGGGCTGCGGTTCCGCGACGATCAGCTTGCCAGCGAATGTGGGTGAGAAATGGCGCAAGGATGCCGTAAATAACAGGGCTTCATAAGCGAGCCGCCCAGATTGTCCGATAATCACGATGTTAAACTGCGCGTCACTGTCGTGATGGGGGGCCATGGGTGATTTGCTTTCCGGTCTGTACTGGTCAGCTATCTACACCTTTCGCCCTGAGCGAAGCAACTATCGCGCAAACGCTGTGCGGCCCCGTTGTGATACGGGACCGCGTTGTTTTAGAATTTGAGTGACGCTGTTAGGCTAATCGTGCGACCCGGTTCTGTCAGCGCGACTACCCGTGTGGACAGATCTAGGCCATCGGAACTGCGCGATGCATATGTGGCATCAAACAGGTTTTGAACGTCAAAGCGCACTGTGAGATTATCCATCGCAGCCGGGTTATAGCTGGCATAGACATTCACGACCTCATAGGCTGGCAGCTCTTCGACGGTGTCTTTGTTGACAAGTGCAATTTGCGCTGTGCCCCCGAGTGTTAATGCATCCGTCACATCATATGCAGCTTCCAACCCGAAAATATGCCCGACAGGTCGACCTAAGTAATAGGCGGTGGTTGCGATGGTCTCATCGTCGACCTCAACATCAGCATAGGTGTAGTTCAACGTGGCAAAGCCCCAGCCTGCTTGGTAGCTGACAGACCCGTTGAACCCGCGTGATGTGAGATCGTTTGTTGCGCCACGGTCCCCAGAAGAAGGCAATACCGCGTTGATATCGCTGATTTCGGTGTTGAACACGGCCGCTTTTGCAGCCCATGGGCCGTTCTCGTAGCGCACCCCAATGCGAGCCGCATTTGCGCGTGACGCAGTCAGCCCGTCATATGTCCAATCTGTCCCATAGTTAACAAGCGCAGCTTCGCCGAGCTCGTACCCGCCCCAACTTGAGGCGACCCCGGCATTCAGCGTCCAGTTGCCGTTGACGACATAATCAACCGATCCGTTGACGCTTGCACCATCGTCTTCGAAGGTTGACCCGTCCGCTGCGTCAAAGGATGCGAAATCGTAGCGCATACCGTAAGACGCAGACAGGCGATTGGTAAAGTCTTGGCGTGCTTGAACAAACAATCCGACATTTGACAATTCTTCGCTGCCGCTCGAGGTGCGTGGATCGACGGTGTTGTCATAGCCTTCGGCTGTTTCGTGAAAAAAGTCGAACCCGGCGGTGATGGTTCCGTTGTTCACTTGGAATTCGTTTTTCGCAACACCGCTCAGGCTCGTGTTGACGCCATAAAGCGAGCCAACATCCATAGCTTGCTCGTTATAGCTCAATTGGAGGTAGGGTGAAAACACTCCTGACGGGCTCTCGTCTTCATATGTCAGCGTATAGGATGTGCGTTGCGACAGGGCTTCGTAAAGTTCAGAATCGCGGCCAATGACCTCGGCGAAATCGGGGCGGATGAACCCACTTTGTGACGCGCGCAAACCGTCGTCGGTGGTTTCTGACGCAGAGAAGCTCAGGCGTTTTCCGTCTTCAGTCGTATAGGCGAGCTTTGCCATAAAGTCAGTCAAGTCGGCACCTGTCCCAAGGATGGTGTCGCCATCGCCGTCTTCATAATCGTCGCCACTGGCACGTGTTCCGCTGACAAGATATTCAAATCCGCCTTGCTGACCAAAAAGCGTCAGCGTGTTACGGAACCCCAGCCCATTGTCACCGTAGGTTAGGGTGTTCATGCCGCCAAATGGATCATCACCCTCCAATAGGTCGCGCGCGTCTTTGGTCGTATAGTTGATTGAACCTGCAAGGGCGTTGGGGCCTTGGTCGGCGGGCGCAAGACCTGCGCTGACCTCGACCGATTGCAGCAGGGCAGGGTCAATAAGCACGTTGCCTGTATGGTGGAACGCGGATTTGTTTTGTCGCGCGCCATCGATGGTGATGGAAAGCAGGCTTTCTTCGATCCCGTTGACGAACACCTTTTGGGCAATGGCCGCGCCGCCGCTGGCTGTAACTGACGATTCACCGGCAAAGACGTCGGCAATCGTTGCCGCATTGCGGTCTGTGATTTCTTCTGCCGTAATCTGGTCGTTCCCGAGCGTCGCTTGGGCTTCAAGCGATTCAATGCGAAGCGTGTCCAAATTGGTAATGGTGGCGTCTTGCGCATAGCTGACAGAGGCAGCCGTGCACATCAGGAGAGAAAGCGCTGTGCGCCGTGGTGCGATGGTCATTTTGTAATCCTTGGCAAGTATTAGTTGCTTGCTAAGGTCACGTGACGCATTTGGCTTGCTGATGCGTCGGTGCATCTGCCCGCGCGTCCGCATTGTAAAGTGGTCGCAGCCCCAAAAGGCGACGATGTGGCACAACAGCTACATGACTGATTCAAACGTTTGGCGCAGTGCGACATCCAGATCGTTCATCGTCACGGGTAAGCCAAGATCAACAAGACTTGTGACCCCGTGATCCCTGATCCCGCAGGGGACGATGCCGCCAAAGTGGGTCAGGTCTGGATCGACATTAATCGACATGCCGTGAAATGACACCCACCTGCGTAGCCGAATACCGAGGGCTGCGATTTTCTCTTCGCGCATCGTGCCGTCGATATTGCGTGGTTTTTCAGGGCGCTCGACCCAGACACCGACCCGGCCTTCGCGGATTTCGCCCTTGACGTTGAACGTGTCCAGCGTCGCGATTACCCAGTTTTCAAGGTCTTTGACAAATTGGCGCACATCGCGCCCACGCTTTGTTACGTCCAGCATCACATAGACTACACGCTGCCCTGGACCATGATAGGTGTATTCGCCGCCACGCCGAGCTTCAAACACAGGAAACCGATTTGGATCAATAAGATCGGCAGCTTTCGCCGACGTACCCGCCGTATAAAGCGGCGGGTGCTCTAACAGCCAAATACATTCATCGGCCTCACCGCGCGCAATAGCACCCACCCGATTTTCCATGAAATCCAGCGCCGCTTCATAGTCGGTTAGCCCGTCAGATATGATCCACTCAACCATCGTGTCTTGTCTCCTGTCCTGCCTGATATGGCGGTCACAGCGGAAAATGTCACCCCCGGTTTCGGATGGCAGCGGAATGTGACGTTTTGCACTTGGCAAGCGGGGAACGCTGCACTAGAAGCGCCCCAGCTAATGACTTGCGGTCGTGGCGGAATTGGTAGACGCGCAGCGTTGAGGTCGCTGTGAGGTAACACTCGTGGGGGTTCGAGTCCCCCCGACCGCACCAGAACCGCCTCTTGAAGGTGTTGTTTTTCAAGCATATCATCACATTAGAGCCCCTCCTGAGACACAAATTGGGACACATTGGGGACACTTCGCATGGTTTTAGTGATGAAGCTCAAATACGTTGATACTCTTTCAGGGGACCGCAAGCGGTTCCGTAGACGATACCCGAAAGCCGTCGCTGAGGTGCTTGGGGAGTCTGTTTTTCAGGTGGCGATGAAGGCCCGTGGCGGTGCCGATCTGTTCACCGAGCATGCAAAACTTCTTTCTGAATATGAGAAGATAGTGGCGAAGGCCAAACGCAAGGCTTCTCAAGGGGGGCAACTCACACCGATTGAACATTGGCGAGAAGCTGTTGCTGAGGCCGAGGCTTTGGTTAGAGGTATCAGCGGCGTAAGAGTGAAGACGAAGCGCGTCAGGTGCTTGCTGATGAGCTGATACATCGTGGTGCTGACCCTGTTCTTTATCGCGCTGTGGTCGAGCCTGAAGCGGATGAACCAGCGGTTACAATGCTGGATGCGAAGGAGATGTACCGTAAGGAACGCATGGGCGGGGCAACTGGACGCAACCAACTAAACCGTTTGGAGCGTGTTTGCAGGCGTATTGAGGGTTCGCTGGGAGCGCTTAACAAGATCGCTTTGGTGGACTTGAAGCGAGAACAAGCAAGGAAACTCAGAGATGATATGCTAGAAGGATGGCGCACCCCTAACGCCCGTTGAGATTTTGCGTATCCTAAAAGGACAAGGCGCGTTTTTGCGGGCAGAGCATGAAGCCCGGCGGGTTCTTAATCATGAGCTAGTGCATTGGATTGCCTTTGCCCACCACAAGCCCGGCAGCATTCCTGAATATAAGGCGCATGGCACTGATGCAAAGCCAGCCACAGGAGAAGCCGCGCAGGCCCGCGCACGCGGCGCAATGATCGCCTGGGCAATGCAGAATGGGGCATGATGTTGGAGGCGGAGGGATGCAAGTGTAGCGAATGGCTGTAAAGAGCCCATTTTGCATAGTTTCTGGAGTGCAGCGAATGTCGAGACTATAAATTTGGTAAATTCTCACTAAGATGACGGTGTCATCCGTTTCCAGTGCGATTTTTCTGGGCTCAACGGATGCGAAGTTTGGCAGTTCGTATGGGCCACCTCAGGATTCATCTCGCCCCCTTAGTCGTCGACATGCGTTCCTTCAATCGTGAAATTGCCTGTGTCGCCTCAGAGTGAAAATGTCGTGTTCGATCCGAATAGGGGTTCTCGGGACTCATTTCCAAAGCCGCCTTGAACTTATTAGCCGCTGCGAGATGATCTGAATTGTCTGCTGCGGGCTCTGCTTCGCTAAGTAGGATAGAGAACTTTTCTTGGGTCTCTTCTGCATCAACTAGAACCTACTCAAATTCGGCGTCTGAAAATGATGGCTCCTTTAAAAATGGTATGTACGTGTAAACTGGGCTATCGCACTTAGGTTTTTCTGAAATCTCAGCAATCAATCGGCCCAGTTCAGTCCTCGCTCGTTTTCCCGTCCCAGCTGTCACGGCAGTGCTCAATATGCTGTGTGAGCCGATCTGTCTCGTTCTCACGGCAAACAAGATCTATCGCATCTGACACGCACTGCTTTGCCAAACGGGGCATCCCATTCTTTTGGAACCATTCCTGTGCTGCGGCAGATTCCGTGTTGCGGATTGCGCGCACTTTGAAGCTGTTTTCCATCAATGTTGCTCCTGGGATCGGCTTGTTTAGAAGACCAACCTGAGAACGCATCATAAGAGAGGACACCGTGCCAAGCGGGATGCCAGCGTAAGAACGCGGCGACGTTCGACGTATTCTCTCATAAGCCGTGATCACTGATGCGTTGTTCGTCTCAATAATCCGATCCAGCTAGCTATCCAATTGCTTGTCCGTCTGGTCGATCTCACGCTTGAGATCATCTCTTTTGGCATTTGCATGTGCAAGTGGCTGGTTCCGTGCGTCCTTGAGCATCTGTGTGACGAGTGCCACGATGCTCTTTGACGGGTCGGTGAAGCGCTGCAAAGGCCTCATTACTGCCCTTGCCTGAAGTTCGTTCTAACGACCACAATGCGGGACAGCCCAGAATTGTGCACCTGCAGCTATTACTGATGCAGCATTTCTTCGCATGCGCGGCACTTGTTTCGTCGCATCGCAGCCTAGGTCTCGGGCGCTGCCGTTCAGCACATAGATTGTCTCTAAACTGGAGCCGCCCTTTCGCTGTTTTGTAGCACAAAAAACAGAGTGCAGGAGGGACTGGCCATTTGTAATCACGTTTCAGCGGCGGTTTACCGAAAATACTATTGCTTTCAGTCTTAAACCCCGTTTTTGCAAGCATCTTGCGCAAACATATTACTTTTGGGATCAACCTATAGCGTCGCTGTACCCGCTCTCATGTGCTATCAGTTTCCGGCGCTCTCTATTTTGCGGGTTGAGATGACATTTTCCAACCAACCTAGTTTCATCTCGGGCACCGAAGACAGCAACAGATCCGTGTAGTCGTCAAAGGGTGGTGTCAGAACTTCGGATTTTGGACCGTAGCGTGCGAGTTTGCCAAGGTGCATGACCGCAATGGAGTCCGCGATGGCTTTGACCGTCGCAAGGTCATGTGTGATGAAGAAATAAGCGACGTTTTCGCGGGCTTGCAAGTCGAGCAAAAGCTTCAAAATGCCATCCGCCACTAAGGGGTCCAATGCGCTGGTCACCTCGTCACAGATGATCACTTTGGGCTGAGCAGCAAGCGCGCGGGCAATGCAGACCCGCTGCTTTTGCCCGCCGGACAACTCAGCCGGGTAGCGATCTGCCATTTCTGCGGGCAGTTCGATCTTTTCCAATAGCTCAGCAATCTTGTCTTTCAGCGCCTTACCTTTGATGCCGAAATAGAATTCTATCGGCCTTCCGATAATGGTACCGACCGATTGGCGCGGGTTCATCGCTGTATCGGCCATCTGATAGATCATTTGAATGTCGCGTAGATCATCCAATGGTCGGGCGTCTTGTGATTGCGTGAGCGGCCGACCTTCGAAAGTGATCTGACCAGATTGAGGAGGCAATAGGCCGGTCAAGACCCTTGCCAACGTAGATTTTCCCGATCCGCTTTCGCCCACGACCGCAAGCGTTTGTCCGGCGTAGATATCGACAGAGACATCATTCAGGACGATGTGGTTTTTGCTGTATCCGGCTACGATGTTTTCCATCCGAATGATCGGTTCGGCCGTCGCTTTCTGTTCCTCATGTTGAATCGACCGCACAGAGATGAGCGACCGGGTGTAGTCTTCTTGAGGGGCTTCGATGATCTGCTTGGTCGCGCCATGCTCGACCTTCTTACCGTTGCGCAGCACCATGATCTCGTCAGCCACTTGTGCCACGACGGCAAGGTCATGAGTGATGTACAGTGCCGCGACCCCTGTGAGACGGATGGCGTTCTTGATCGCTGCCAAGACGTCTATCTGGGTGGTCACATCAAGGGCCGTGGTCGGTTCGTCAAAGACGATTAAGTCAGGTTGCGGGCATAGTGCCATAGCCGTCATGACGCGCTGCAACTGTCCGCCTGAAACCTGATGCGGATACCGGGATCCGATGTTTTCAGGGTCCGGCAGGCTAAGTGCTGCAAAAAGCTCTTTTGCGCGCGCTTCGGCTTCAGGCCGTGTTGCCAACCCGTGCTCCAACGTGGCCTCAATGACTTGATCGATGAGCCGATGCGCAGGATTAAACCCAGCAGCAGCGGATTGTGAAACATAACAAACCTCATGGCCACGCATGCCGTTCAAACCTGCGCGATTTAAAGTCAGAATATCACGACCATTGATGTAGACCTCACCGCCGGTGATCTCGATGCCACCGCGGCCGTAAGCCAGTGAAGACAAGCCGATTGTCGATTTTCCAGCGCCCGATTCACCGATCAGACCAAGGACTTTGCCCTTCTCCAACGTTGTTGAAACGCCATGGACAATGGTGATGTCACGTTTGGGTTTGCCAGGTTCACGGACCGTCACTCCGATTTTCAGGTCACGGATATCTAGGAAGGTCTCAGTTGCCACCCCGGCCTCCTTTCAGGTCAGTTGCTCGGTTCAAAATCCAATCCGCGATCAAATTGACGGATATCGCGAGCACCGCAATCGCGCCCGCTGGGATCAAAGCAGCGGGGATGCCAAAAATGATGCCATCCTTATTTTCTTTTACCATGCCGCCCCAATCAGCCTCGGGTGGTTGAATACCCAGACCAAGGAAGGACAGCGCCGACAAGAACAATACCATGAAGATAAACCTCAGGCCGAGTTCGGCGATCAAAGTCGACATTGCATTGGGCAATATTTCACGCGTGATGATCCACATGCGCCCTTCACCGCGCAGTTTTGCGGCTTCGACGAAATCCATCACATTCACATCGACGGCAACTGCGCGTGCCAAACGAAACACGCGCGTCGCGTCCAATATGCCCATGACAAGGATCAAGGTCAGGATGCTTGCTGGCAGGACTGACAACACGACCAACGCGAAAATCAACGTTGGAATCGACATCAGTAAATCAACGCTGCGCGACAGGGCTTGATCGGTCCACCCCCCTGCGACTGCTGCGGTCATGCCCAGCATCGCCCCCAAGGTAAATGAAACGATGGTGGCGAGCGCCGCAATCGTCAGCGTGGTCCGCGCACCGTAGATCATGCGCGAAAGTAGGTCTCGCCCAAGGTTATCGGTGCCAAGCCAGTGATCCGATGACATCGGGTCCCAAACGCCGCCGACAATATCAGCCATGCCATATGGGGCGATGAGAGGGGCAAAAACTGCTGCAAACGCAAAAAGGCTGGTCGAGATGATACCGATCCATGCACTTATGGGAATTGTTCTCAGGTCCATCACGCTCTCCTATTTGGGATGCCGCAAGCGCGGGTTGGACAAAACGGATACCACATCGGCAATCAAATTCAGCCCGATGTAAATCGCTGCAAAGATGATCCCGCAGGCCTGCACCACAGGTACATCGCGTTTTGAGACATGGTCGACCAAATATTGGCCCATGCCAGGATAGACGAAAATTACCTCAACCACGACGACGCCAACGATGAGGTATGCCATGTTCAACATCACGACATTGACGACAGGCGAGATTGCGTTGGGCAGTGCATGTTTGCGAATGATTTTGAACGTGCTCAATCCCTTTAACTCAGCCGTCTCAATATAAGCGGATTGCATCACGTTCAAAATCGCAGCGCGCGTCATTCGCATCATATGTGCAAGGACAACCAAAGTCAGCGTCAGCGCAGGTAAAACGACGGCCATCAGGCGGTCACCAAAAGCCATGCCTTCATAGACGGTGGCGACAGTTGGGAACCATCCCAGTTTGACGCCAAAGACGAGGATAAGGAGATAGCCAATGAAAAATTCTGGCAATGAAATAGAGGCCAAAGTGGTCGCTGATATCAGCTTGTCGGGCCAGCGATCCTTGAACCGCACAGCCAGCAGTCCAAGCAAAATTGCGATTGGAACCGAGATCACAGCGGCTACGGCGGCCAGAAACAGCGTATTGCCAAGGCGTTGTGCGACGGCGGATGAAATGTCGGTTCCACTGGTCAAGGCCGTGCCTAGGTCGCCTGTCGCGATGCCGCCCAACCAGCTGAAATAGCGCGTCACGGCGGGTTCGCTCAGGCCGAGTTCAGCGCGCAAATTGGCAAGGCTTTCAGGTGTCGCGGACTGGCCAAGAATGGACTGCGCGACGTCACCCGGCAAAATCTCGGTACCAGCAAAGATCAGGGCCGAGACTGCCAAAAGAAGCAGAAACCCCAGCGCGATGCGCTGGGAAATCAATTTCAATGCGAGGCCCATATCAGCCTGCTACCCACATTTTCATGGGAGCATAGAAGTTCATCAGATCGAAGCCTTTGCTTGGCCCCCAACCTGCAACCTTGTCAGATGTCGCATCAATGAAGTTGTTAAACATCGGACAGATCAAGCCGCCTTCTTCGCTAACAATGGTGCCCATATCAGCATACATCCCCGTGCGCTTGGCCGTGTCTAGTTCGCCGCGTGCAGCGATCAAAAGCTGGTCAAACTGTTCGTTGAAGAACCGTGTGTCATTCCAGTCGGCGGTGGACAGGTAGGCTGTGGAATACATCGCATCTTGCGTTGCACGGCCGCCCCAATAGCTGGTGCAGAAGGGCTGCTTGTTCCAGACCTCAGACCAGTAGCCATCACTTGGTTCACGGCTGATATCAAGCGTGATCCCAGCTGCTGCTGCACTTTGCTGGAACAGTTGCGCCGCATCTGGCGCGCCGGGGAACGAGTTGTCAGATGTGCGTAGCAAGACGCTGCCTTCGTGCCCGGAGGCATTGAAGTGAAATGCAGCTTTGTCGGGATCATAGCTGCGCTGTTCCATCTCGGAGAAAAGCGGATAGCTTGTGTTGATCGGCGTGTCATTCCCGATGGAGCCGTTTCCAAAGAGGATCTTATCAACCATCTCCTCTCGGTTCATCGCGTATTTCAACGCCAAGCGCAGGTCTTTGTTGTCAAACGGTGCCGTGTTGGCGTGCATGATAAAGACGTAGTGCCCCGCGCTAGGCACAGAATGCACAGTGACGCCATTCATACGTGCAACAAGCGATGCGACTTTTGGCGGAATGCGGCTACACATATCAACCTGACCAGATTGCAGCGCCGCAACGCGGGCGGTGTCGTCGTTAATCACGGTTATCTCAATCGTGCTGGCATGGCCCAGATCAGGGTTCCAGTAATCAGGGTTCTTCTCAGCCACAAAACGCACGCCGGGCTCTGCACTGACGATTGTATAAGGGCCTGTACCAATTGCGGCGGCAGGATCTTCTTTGCCACCACCGGGTTGGATCATCAGGTGATAGTCGGTCAGCAAGTAGGGAAGGTCGGCGTTGGGACCATCTAGCTCGATGATGAACGCATTTCCATCAGTGCGCATCGCGCTGATGCTGCCCAGAAGACCCAATGCGCCGGAGGAAGAATCCTCGCCGGCATGGCGCTCAATTGTGGCCATAACATCATCGGCCGTTAGAGTCTTTCCGTTCGAGAAAGTTACTCCATCGCGGATCTGGAAAGTCCAAGTTTTCGCATCTGCAGAAGCCTCAAATGCAGTAGCCAGTTTCATTTCTAAGCCACCCTCGGCATCCAGCTCTACCAACGGTTCACCCCAAAGCCGGTTGACTTGCGTCGCCGTAGAGTTTGCTGCCAATGCTGGATCAAGACTGTCCGTCGAGGCTCCACCATCGATGGCGACCTTGATCGTGCCGCCCTTGATCGCCCCTTGCGCCATAACTGCACTGCCCAACAAGCTACTTGCCGTCGCAGCAGTGAGACCCAATGCGCCAGCACGGCCCATAAAGCTGCGGCGATCCAAACGATGCTTTGCGACCTGTTTGCTTAAATATTTCAGTTCATCATTCATTTTTGATACCTCTTATCTGTCAGTCTTGGTTCATTGGTTGTTGCTTGGATCACGACACACACGGTCGTGAAATTCACGTTCAAAGACACAGTGTTCTCCCTCTCGCGCGGTTAGGTGCGCGGTCACGTAATACGCTTCCGCATCGCAGTGCATTTCCATCGAAACACGGGTCGAGACCGCGAAATCTCCGCGTGCCATCGACCGGTCCCAGTCGATTTTGACCCTAGCAGTCGTGACGTCATCATGATCAACAATCCAGACCTCTTGGACCACACTTGCGACACGAAGGCCGTGTTCAATAAATTCAACCTCGCCATGATCGCCGAAGATCGTCAGGCGATCTTGGCCACCATCTGTTTCCCAAAGCTTCCGTTCCTCGCCATCCTTGACCGTCTTTGTGATGGCTTCCACGGGAGCTGGGCCAACAGGTGGCGTCCACGAAAGCCCCTCACTGCTTTGTAAGGTCGGGAGGTGTAGGTTACCTGCGGAAATCGACAGCGTGACGTCCCCGCGTTCGGGCCAAATGAAGGGCCAATAAGACGGAGAAATTGCCAACCGCAGCCGATGGCCTTCAGGGACCACATAGGCAGCCTGATCCAACTGAAGGGTTATGTCATAGACCTGTTCTGGCTCCAGAGCGCTACTGGTTTCAAACCCATCACGGTAACGTAAGTTCAACAGTCCAAAAGTAATAAGCGTCGAGGCTCCATCGGGGGCCACATCACACAACCGAACGACCATTTGCCCGAAGGTCTGGTTTGCCGAAATTGACAATCGCGCCTCAGTCGCCCCAAGTATCGTCATAGATTTCGAGAGCGAGTCAGTTTCAAAACAAGCTGACAGCGCATCATCGTTTCGTTGATCTTCAGGCAGTTCTCCCGGGCCAAAGCCGAACGGGAAATACTCACCAAATGCGCGGCCACAGGTTGATCGCGTCTCAACAGAGGTCGGCGAGGTCATGGTATCCTTACCCAGCGACCCATCACCCAACTGATAGGTTTTCGTCGCAATCTGCGGAGCAGGCCATTCAGGCAATCCGATCCACTTCCCCGGCCGCTCTTCATAACTGCCTTGCGGCGCGATACCGTCCATCACATAGACGCGACAATCGGGGTCCGCCTCGACGCCGTTGGGCACCCCTTTTAACCAGTGATCCCACCAGCGCAGTGCCTCGTTCACGAAATCCATACGTGGTTCAGGAGCGGCTATATGCGGGTATTTGTGGTTCCACGGCCCTATTATCGCTTTGACGGGCCCAGAAGTATCTCCCTCCAATAATTTGGTCGGCGTATTCCGATAACCGTCATGCCATCCTGCGATACTCAACACCGGCGCTTCAATCTGGGTGAAGTCTTCACAAACGGAGCCATGCTTCCAGTAATCATCCCGCGCCGCATGGGTTAGCCAATCGCTGATAAGGAAAGGTGTGTTTTCCAGCCGCTCAAGCCAAGTGTCACGCCAGCTTTCGCCGACAAGCTTGGGGTCCGGCGGCATGGAGAACCATGACATTGCGGTTGCAGCCCACCCGATATTCTCAGTCAGCTGACAGCCGCCTTTGTAGTGAATGTCATCGGCGTAGCGGTCGACGCTAGAGCAGAGCGTAATAACGGCTTTCAACGCGTCCGGGCGTCGTGCGGCAACCTGCAAGCCATTAAAGCCGCCCCATGAAATCCCCATGATGCCAACCGCGCCAGAGCACCATGGCTGTGCGGCGATCCACGCGATTGTATCCTCAACATCGCAAAGCTCTTGTTCGGAATATTCATCATCAAACAGTCCCTCAGACTCGCCCGCACCGCGTAAATCAACGCGCAGGCACACATAATCATGTTGCGCGAATTGCGCATGTGTCGTGGCATCCCTTGCTGCGGTTCCATCACGCTTACGGTATGGCAATATTTCTAAAATAGCGGGGAGAGGTGTCGCTGCGACGCCGCGCGGCATCCAGACGCGCGCAGACAAAGTGACCCCATCGCGGGTCTCGATCCGCATGTCGTCAAACACGTCGATGTAATTTGTGGTGTCGTGTGTCATTTGTCCCCGTTCTTGAACTCTGCGGGATTCGAAGATCTATTGCCATAGAGCGAAATTAAGTTACTTTAAGCCAATTTAAGCATGAGAGTACAATTGACATGCCATCCCTCCAAGACCGGACGAACATTCCCATAAATCTGCGGTTTTTGTGCCAACACCGTAAATCAGCGTCGGCTGTTGCCCGCGCCGTCAATGTAAACCGACAACAGTTTGAAAAATACCTGTCAGGTAGGTCTTTTCCGTCAGGCAATGTTCGACATCGTTTGGCAATGCATTTCAAAATCCCCATTGATGCGCTTACCGATGACCCCATCGCACTAAACTTAAGCTTTCGCGACACCATAGGCGAGGCTGTCGCCACGACGCATCAACTGCCACATAACAGTGTCGATGAACTCAGTGTTTTAAGAAAATACCTTGGAGCCTACCAAACGTTCTTCTTAACCCCGGCGTGGCCAGACCGCATTCACGTGGGTCTGGTGTTCGTAAGCGAAGCCGATCAGAGAATAAACACTGTCTTTTTCAACCGCGCGCGCGACCCTGAAACGCAGGCGTTGCATCGCTCGCGTTTGGACGGGACCATTATCCTGCGAGGCGAGCGTCTGTTTTTGATGGAGAAAACCAGAGGGACCGAGGACCGATTTTCCGAAACCATCTTGTTTCCGTCCCACAGACATAGCGGAAAATACCTGACAGGCATGTCATTCGGCGTCACATGGCGCCCGCACCGAATGCCTTTTGCCAGCCGAACCATCTGGCGACGGATGAGTGCATCCGACAGCGTCCGCGCCGGCATTTCAAATTGCGGAATTTACCATCCAACAGCGCGGCCCATTGATCCAATTGTCAAAAACTTTTTTTCCTCCGATTTACGTGCCTACACGATGACCCAGCCGCTTGGAAGTACGGCAAAAGATACCCTCTCTAATCTCGCTGCATTTCGGGGTCCTTGATTTCCCGAAGCAAGACGTCGTGCTCGTTGCGAAGTTCCTTAAGTTTTTCGAAGGCTATTTCGAAGTCAGAACCAAGGGGCGCACGCCACTTCTTTCGCCCAACCGCCCGCTGAAATTCGAGCGGCACTTTGCGCTGATAGAAGTATCTGCCGTGCTCAACGAGCATGAATTTTGGTTTGGTTTGGGTCATGTCGGTACCGAAAATGTGGGTTTGGGTACCGAAATTTGGCACTCATAGCGCTGACTTTAGCGTAAAAACGCATAAAAATCAACGCTATGGAGTGAATGGTGGGCGACCCTGGAATCGAACCAGGCGTGAGTCGCCTCGAGGGAGTTACAGTCCCCTGCCACACCTTGCGGCCTGTCGCCCACTGTGGGGCTGATTACCTGTGGCCCTATGCCCCGTCAACCGCAAAAGTGACGGATTTTGCGACAAGTCTTCACAGAGTTCACTTTGTCGGGTATCGCCCCTTTGAAACAAGTCAGAATTAGGAAAACCGAGATGAAAAAGCCAAAGTGGGTGATTGCGAAAGAGCAGGGCAAGCGCGCTGCCGCAAATGAAACCGTTTGGCTTTTTGGCCTGCATGCTGTGCGCGATGCGCTCGAGAATCCCAAGCGCGTAAAGCTGCGGCTCGTGGTGACGCGCAATGCGCTCGAGCGGCTCGGCGAAGCCGTCGGCAAGAGCGGGATGGAGCCCGAGATTTCGGATCCCCGCAAATTCGCAGCCCCACTGGATCCGCAGTCGGTGCACCAAGGGGCCGCACTCGAGGTGAAAGCGCTTGATTGGGGATCGCTTGAGGATATCGCGCTTGGCGATGGGCCACAGCCGCCGCGTATTGTTCTTTTGGACCGTGTAACTGACCCACATAACGTTGGTGCTATTTTGCGGTCCGCCGAAGTATTTGGGGCGCGCGCCGTCATCGCCATGCAGCGCCATGCGGCCCCAGAAACGGGTGCCTTGGCCAAGACCGCAAGCGGCGCACTCGAACGTCAGCCCTATTTACGGGTCCGCAATTTGGCCGATGCAATCACGGCCTTGCAGGGCATGGGATATCTTGTGCTGGGGTTGGATGGCGAAGCTGAAACGACCGTTGAAGCGGCGGTCGCGGGTAAACGGGACCGCGCTGTTGCGCTGGTAATGGGGGCCGAAGGTCCTGGTTTACGCGAAAAGACGCGCGAAACATGCGATCAGTTGGTGCGTATTGATGCGGCAGCGGAATTTGGTTCGTTGAACGTGTCGAATGCTGCGGCTGTCGCGCTATATGCGGCGAAAGCCTAGGTCGGAAGATGCCGGCAAATAAGATCGCGACCTGCTGCTATTGTGGCACCCGTGCAGTATTGCGCCTGCGAGGCAAGCATCGGCATGAACTCAGTTGTGCAAACTGCGGCGCGCCGTTGCGTGCGTTAAAGAACTTGCCGCGAGAGCAGGTCAGCGCAGCAGCGCCGTCGCCTGCACGCCCTGACAAGCGTGTCACGACCGATAAACGCCGGAAGAAACCCAAAAAAGCGATGCCGTTCAGACGCAAGATGTTTGCAAAGATGTGCGATGAGCTAGAGGATGTGATTGAGGACGCCTTTGAGGAGTTATTTGATTAAGGCCTGTGATCACGTTTTGCTGATCTGCCCTTTTTGATGCTGATTTGGGGCATATGTTGATAGGTGAAGGCGCGCAATGGAACAGGCGTGCCCCTTATCACTGTCCCTCGTTCCAAACTTTGCGCCCGGTTTTTCCGGGCGCTTTTTTCGAGAGAGAGAAATAATGGACTATCCTGACGATTTTATCCACGCGGTGCTCACACGTACGAAAGTAATCGCTTTGGTGGGGGCCTCTGCAAACGCTGCACGCCCAAGTCACCGTGTGGGTGAGTTTCTTTTGACCAATGGCTACCGGGTGATCGGTGTGAACCCCGGCCTTGCCGGACAAAAGCTGTTTGGCGAAACGGTCTATGCCGATCTGGCGTCTATTCCGGACGAAGTTGATATGGTTGATATCTTTCGCAACAGAGACGCGGTGCCCGGTATTGTGGATGCTGCGCTTGCCCGTTGGCCTGATCTGCAAACAATCTGGATGCAGCTTGAAATCACCCATGACGCGGCGGCTCAAAAGGCACAGGCGCGCGGTGTTGATGTGATCCAAGATCGCTGCCCAAAGATTGAAATCGCGCGGCTTGGCCTTTAACGGGCCGCTTTTTCGGCGATCCCAGAGGTGCCTTGCCGGCGCGCTAATTCCGCGACCACATCGTCAAGGCTGACATCATTCGCAGCAAGCATCACCAGCAGGTGAAAGATGACATCTGCGGCTTCTGATGTCAGCTTTTCTTTGTCGCCTTTGATGGCTTCGATAATGGCTTCGATTGCTTCTTCGCCAAATTTCTCGGCGCACTTTTCAGGGCCTTTCGCAAAAAGTTTCGCGGTCCAGCTGGTTTCCGGGTCCGCACCTTTGCGCGATGCGATCAGCGTGTAAAGATCATCTAATGTCATGGGCGTACCGGAATTCCCGCTGCGGCCATATGGGCTTTGGCTTCGGCGATTGTATAGGTACCAAAGTGAAAGATAGACGCTGCGAGCACAGCGCTGGCCCCGCCCATCGTCACGCCTTCAACAAGGTGATTTAGCGTGCCAACCCCGCCAGAGGCGATAACAGGCACATCCACAGCATCGGAAATCGCGCGGGTCAGTGGCAGGTTAAAGCCCGCTTTGGTCCCGTCGCGGTCCATCGAGGTAAGCAGGATTTCACCCGCACCTTTTTCGACGACAGTGCGTGCGAATTCAACGGCATCAATGCCAGTAGGTTTGCGGCCACCGTGGGTAAAGATTTCCCATTTCCCGGGGGCTACGGTTTTGGCATCAATCGCCACGACAATACATTGGCTGCCGAAGCGCATCGCGGCCTCGGCCACAACATTAGGGTCAGCCACAGCGGCAGAGTTAAAACTGACCTTATCCGCCCCTGCGAGCAGCAGATCACGCACGTCATGATGCGTGCGCACCCCGCCGCCAATCGTTAACGGCATAAAACATTGTTCCGCCGTGCGCGTGGCCAGGTCAAACATGGTTCCGCGGTTTTCATGGGTGGCTTTGATGTCAAGAAACACCAATTCATCCGCGCCCGCGGCATTATAGGCAATCGCCTGTTCGACAGGGTCGCCCGCATCAATCAGGTCAACAAAATTCACGCCTTTCACAGTACGCCCTTCGGCGACATCAAGGCAGGGGATGATCCGTGTTTTCAACATGCTGTGATCATTAGGTGGAATTTGCAGAAATGAAAAGAGCGACGTGTTAGCAACCAAAAGCGTAGGTCGTATGATCAGCAACCACCATTTGGGAGAAGATAAATGATAAAAATACTTGCCACAGCCCTGATCGGGCTTTCCACATCTGCAATGGCCGAGGATATGATGAAAGCGTCACCGCTCACTGTCGCTGAAACAATTGATGCGCTTGAAGCCGCCGTGAACGGTGCTGGCGCGACCGTGTTTGCGCGGGTCGACCATGCTGCGGGTGCCGAATCCGTTGGCAAGTCATTGCCTGACGCGGAATTGTTGATTTTTGGAAACCCGGCTTTGGGCACGCTTGCAATGGAACAAGACATTCGCGCAGGCGCGGTTTTGCCATTGCGTGTTTTGGCATACGCGGACGCTGACGGCGTGACGCAATTGCAGTGGACCCCCGCAGAAGATCTGTTTGCAGGGCTAGATATTCCCGCCGATGCAGAGGTGATTACCCGCGTGAACGGCGCGCTGAATATGCTGACAAGCAAGGCCGTGAGCGGCGAATAAACTTATGACTATGCGCCGGTTGCAGCGGCTATCCGGCGCATAGCCCCGCGCACGATCAGAATGTGAAACGGCATCACGACAGCGAGATAAATCCGCCCCATTAGGTTGTTGCGATGCACCCACGTGGCCATGTGGATCATTCCATCTTTGCGCAAAATCGCGATGCGAAAGTTCAGATGATGATCGTCGGTGCCAATGATCATTTCATCAGCTGTATCGACATGTATCGGAAAGATTGCACCGCTGCCAACCGGGCTCGTTTCGGTCTTCAATCCCAAAGGTTTGACGATTATGTTCCGCAACCTCAGCAACGCTCCAGCCCAGCCGGGCATCGATAGGCCGATACGGGCGGCTTCTTGGGGTGTAAGCGCGGATTGTACCGCGTAGCCGTCGATAAAATCTTCGGGCAGTACAAGCGCCCAGAGCTGTGACGATTTTGGAAGTGTTGTTTTTACGATCGTTGACATGATCCGGGTCCCCTGCGTGGATAGGGAGATCCAATAGGATATTACCCGAATATAAAAGTGCCGAGATGCCGCAGGTTAGTCCGCAAGTGCTGCCAATGCGTCAGCCAAATCGAGCGCCCCGTCATAAAGCGCACGCCCCGAAATCGCCCCTGAAATCACGCCAGTCGCCTTCAAAGCCGTCAAATCGGCCATCGAAGATACGCCCCCGGACGCGATCACCGGGATGTTCACCGCGCGCGCAAGATCGGCGGTTGCGTCAATATTTGGCCCTTTCATCGCGCCATCGCGCATGATGTCAGTATAGATAATCGCGGCAATGCCTGCGTCCTCGAATGATTTGGCGAGATCGGTCACCATCACATCGGTTTCTTCGGCCCAGCCCCGCGTGGCGACGCGCCCCTTGCGCGCGTCAAGCCCAACAGCGACCTGACCGGGGAATGCTTTGGCCGCTTCACGTACCAAATCAGGGTTTTCAACCGCGACGGTCCCAAGAATGACCCGTGCGAGGCCCTTGTCCAACCAACGCTCAATCGTGGCCATGTCGCGGATACCGCCGCCCAATTGGGCAGGCACAGGGCAGGCTTTGAGGATCGCTTCAACCGGGGCGGCGTTCACAGGTTCACCCGCAAATGCACCGTTCAGATCGACCAAATGCAACCATTCGCACCCTGCCTCAACAAAGGCACGCGCCTGTGCCGCCGGATCATCATTGAACACCGTGGTCTGGTCCATATCCCCATGCACAAGCCGCACGGCGTTCCCATCTTTGAGGTCAATAGCAGGATAGAGGATCATCACAGCGGCCTTTCATATCTATTGGCGCGTTTATGCATGGCGGTTGGGGAAATGCAACGTGGGTGCGGGATGAACGGTCCAACAAAATGCCTCCAAACACGAAATGCGGCCCTTGGCGCGAGAGGTAGCGAAGGGAATAAGAGCACCCAAACTCTCCGTTGCTGCACTTTGATTGAATGGACCCATCAGAGAAGAGGCCGAACTATGCGTGCGAAAATCACTGACTTTTTTGTCGATTTGTGGCGTTCGTGATTTACTGGCTACCCTCAAAGATCGGCGCAATCTGCTTGATCTCTTTCCTTATGTGTTCACAAAACAAGGATACCCGCTTGGTGTCACGCAGATCTCGATGGTAGAGACACCACAGACCAAGATCGTGTTTCTTTTCAGGTGCGCGAAACCGGGTGAGGGCCGGATCGCTATCCCCCATGAAGCAGGGCAAATAACCAACGCCTAGCCCCTCGCGCAGAGCCGCGGCAGTGACCGATGTTTCGTCAACGCAAAACGCATGATCTGCTGCTGGGTAGGCGTCTTTTGTCCAGTTTCTGTGGTAGTCGCAGCAATCAACACCGATCCACCGTTCGACCGCCTTCCCTTGCCTCACCTCTTCGCAATATCTAATCGATCCGTAAACCGCAGAGGAAACAGTGGCGAGCCGCGTCCCGATCAGCGTTTCTGCGGGCGCATTGGTTTGGCGAAGGGCGATGTCTGCGTCTCTTTCCGAGAGGCGCACTGAATCATTTGTGACGTCTACCCGAAGGATAATCTTTGGATGGGCTTCGCTGAATCGGGCAAAAATGGGCATGAGGAGAGAAGACGCCATATTTGCGATTGCCGAGACCTTAAGTTCGCCGGAGGCTACATCGCTTTGACCCGCACTTGCTGTTTCAAATGCCAGCAACTCTTGCTCCATCCTGAGAGCCGATGCGCGCAGGTCTTTTCCCGTCCCTGTCAGGACATACCCATGCGCGCTGCGTTCAACTAATGGCGCAGCAAGATTACTTTCCATCGCATGAATGCGCCGCGAGATGGTCGAGTGTTGCACTCCCAATCGCTTGGCTGCGGCCCCAAAAGAACCTTCCCGTGCAAACGCGAGAAATATGCGCGCGTCATCCCAATTCATTGCGCACTCTCCTCGTGCATTCCTGCAAATCGCATTTTCAAACTTCGCGAGTTTTCAAAACACTGGGTGAATGCTTGGCTGATCGCAACAAAAAAGGTTTTTCGTCGTGCTTGGGCCCTCGAAAGCCCGACACTATTTTAAAAAAGGGGGGTTGAGATGACCGTTTCACTATACGACAGGCTTGGCGGCTATGATGCACTTGCGATGTTTGCAACACAGGTTGTTGAAAGAGCGCAGAAGCACGATGAACTGGCGCGGTTTTGGCTCAACCGAAATGAGGATACAAATGCCCGCGACCTGCAATCACTCATTGATTTTCTCGTCAACTCCACCGGCGGGCAGATGTATTACCGGGGGCGCGACATGGCGCTTGCACACAAGGGCATGGGAATCACATCGAACGATTGGAAGTGCTTTATCGGTATTGTCGTCGGCGTTGCGGGTGAAATGGGTGTCGGCGAAGCCGAAGGCAGTGAGGTCATGAGATTTTTGGATACTTTGAAAGATGATATCGTTTCTGCATAGTTCCTGAGATTTGGCCCTTTTGAGGCCAGTCCCCCATTTAACGTTCGACCAGATTTAAGAAGGAACAATGACATGACTGAAACAATCGGACCGTTCGTAGGTGGCTGTGCGTGTGGCCATGTGCGCTATGAAATGGCGTCTGAGCCGATGATCGTTCACGGGTGTCATTGCCGCTGGTGCCAACGCGAAAGCGGCGCATCTTTTGCTGTCAACGCGTTGATTGAGTCCGACCGCGTTACGGTGACGAAGGGCGAAGTTTCCGAGATCATGACGCCATCGCAAAGCGGTCTTGGCCAAAGGTTTGCACGGTGCCCAAGTTGCCATGTGACCCTCTGGACGAACTATCTCAGCATGCGCGGTGGTTTGGGAGAGGTCGTGCGGTTTGTCCGTGTGGGCACGCTTGATAACCCGGATCCTTTTTCGCCGGACGTCCATATTTTCACATCGACGAAGCAGCCGTGGGTCATTCTGCCTCCTGATGTGCCCGCCTTTGAAGAATATTTCACGATCAGGGACATTTGGTCGCCGGAAAGCCTTACCCGGCGGGCGATCTTGCACAAGATAACGGGCACGACCGCTCCATGAAGTAACGAACGATCGCTCAGAATAGCAAAAGCAGACGTTAGCAGTTGAAATTCGAACGGCCGTAAAGTCCCGCACTATTGGCCTTCCTTGGGGCCGCCGCAGTGTTCGGACTGGGGCAGTATGACATAGTGCGACCCGTTGGCCCAAATCACAAGAACCGACGTACCACATCAAACACACCCGACGTTTCACGCCAAGCAACCTAACGTCACGCTTGATCGGAAACATAGATCAAAGGCATGGTTTGGGCAGTTCTAGGGAGGAATGAACATGAAAACTCGGATTATCGCGATCTTCGCGGCGATGACATTTGGCGCGCAGGCACATGCCCAAGATGCGGCCTTTGGGACTTGGCAGACAGAGGTTGACGACGGCACGTTTGCCTATGTCACAGTTGCCCCATGCGGCGAGACGATTTGCGGCACGCTTGCGCGCACATTTAACAGCGAAGGCGAATATCAGTCAGAAAACATCGGTCGGCAAATCGTGACCAATATGGTGCCGCAAGGCGGCGGCGAATATGAGGGCCAAGTCTGGCGCCCTTCAAACAACAAAACCTATATCGGTAAAATGGAAGTTTCAGGCGATGCGCTGCGTTTGCGCGGTTGTGTGGCTGGCGGGTTGATCTGTGCCAGCCAAAATTGGGTGCGCGTTCAGTAGCATGTTGTCTACTCTTAGGCCCTTGCGTTGCGCAGGGGCCTTTCCCATATGAGTGAACACCTAAAGCGTTCCTGTTGTGGTGATCTGATTTAGGCGCGGTGTCCGATTATTTTGGCGCGCATGACGCTATAAACGAGCCCAATTTCAAGCAGCTTGATCACAGGGTGCGACAGGTAAAAGTTCTTTGGTTGGTCAAAGAAGGATGTGTTTGGCGCGGGCCAATATGAATTTAAGTCAAAGATACGCGCAAAGCTGTAGGACGATACAAACGAGATAACCACAAGCCACAACGCGGTATTTGATCTTAGCCAAAGTGCGAGTGCAATTGCGACAGGCATCGCGAGGTTTCTGATGTCAGACATAAGAAACCGCACCGGATCATCCCTTCGGGCTGCCAGCGGGTGCAAGAGGTCGAAAACCAACTCGCTTATCGGATTGAGCGCCAAGATCGTGAACCAGATGGTGATCAGCCAATAGAGCGCGGTCATCCAGATTTCGCGGGGTGATTGTGAATTCTCTACCGTGCTGGCTGGACGAAAAACACCTTGTATACGTGCGTGGATGAGTTCGAGGCTGGATAGTACCGCAAGTGCCACCCAAGCCAGCTGTACCCACCCCGGGGCGATCCAGCGAACTCCCCCGTAATAGCTTCCCTTCAGAACGAAAAGGTCTTGCGTACTACCATGAAATATAACGGGCGCCACAACACCTGCCGCCATCACACAAAAAAGCGGAAGGGTGGTGTAGCGATGGTTGTGGAAGGCCCACAATAGCCCTGCGGCAAGACCGGAAAGCAACAAACCGGCGATGAAAGTCTGCGTAGATGGGATGCCAGCACCCCAAAAACCGTATTCAAGTATGACTTGTGCTTGTCGCCAAACAGCCAAAAGCGCAAGAATTCCAACCCATAGAGAAAGAACGTATGTTGCGCCCCAAAACGGATTATATTTCATCTTTTGTTTGTCCGTTCGTATCTGTTGCGCGGCAATGACGGTGAATTTAGCCTTCCCGCAGGCCCGTTTCGACCAGCATACCACGATCGCGCGCTTCGTAATAGTAGCCGCGCGCGTACCAGCTGACAGCTGTGGCTTCATCGCCGTAAGACAGCAGCCAAGCCCCGCGCAGGTATTTGCCTGCGTACATCAAGTTGGTTTCCGCATCTAGCAGGCTTTCGGGTGATCCCTGGTGCCCCATCGTGCGTGCGGTTTGCGGCAGGATTTGCATCAGCCCGTAATAGGGCCCATTGCGGGCGGCGGGGTTATGGGTGCTTTCACGGACGATCACACGGTGGAGCAATGTGACCGGAATATCGTGGATGTCGGCGTATTTGTTGATCAGGGCGCGCAGTTCAGGGGTTTCATTCGGGTAAAGTGGAATGTCACGCGCTGTTTGCTCCGTGTCCCGACGGTTCCGGCGCCCGCAGCCCGCCAATGTGCTGGCGGTTGCGATGATCATTGTGCGGCGTGTCAGCATCACTGTCTCCAATCGGTTATGGCGCCCAGGTTAGGAAGTTTCCGATCATACGCAAACCCGCCTCTTGGCTTTTTTCAGGGTGGAATTGCATCCCGATCACATTGTCTTTTCCAATAATCGCAGTGACATCGCCCCCGTAATCCACATGGGCCAGCCGCTCAGCGGGGTTTGTCACCTGCATTGCATAGGAATGCACAAAATAGGCGTGATCACCTGTCGCGATCCCGTCAAGTACTGGGTGCGGGGTATCGATCACCAGATCGTTCCAGCCCATATGCGGTACCTTTAGTGTTGGATCAGTCGGCGTGATTTTGCGAATGTCACCCGCGATCCAGTCAAAGCCGGGGGTTTCTTCATATTCGTGCCCTGTGCTGGCCATGAGCTGCATTCCCACGCAAATCCCCAGAAAGGGACGCGCTTTGACGGTGACTGCTTCGATGACCGCCTCGGCCAATGCAGAGCGCGCAAACAGCTCTTCGCGGCAATGTGGGAATGCCCCGTCGCCGGGCAGCACGATGCGGTCCGCACGCGCCACCACATCAGGATCCGAGGTCACGATGATTTTGCCGCCATCGACCTCGCGGGCCATGCGTTCAAACGCCTTTTCCGCTGAATGCAGATTGCCGCTGTCATAGTCTATCAATGCGGTCAGCATGGCCGGTCCTTTTTGTACCAATCTTTGCCTGCGTGAGTAGGGGCTTTTACGTGTATTGCCAAGACTTAGCGCGTCACCATCCGGTCAAAGGCTGCCATCACCTGCTCAAAGGCTTGTTGTTGCGGCAGTGCGTGCAGTTCGCGCAGAAAGTTACCAGAGAGATACAGCGTCGCATAACCGTGGATCAGTGACCAAACCTGCGCCTCAAGGATTGGCGCGGGCAGGTCATCGCGTACAAAAGGGGCGCAAGCCTGACGCAAAACTTCGTAGGCAAGATCATCATCCAATTCGACCGATACTTTGCGGTGCTCGTGTTTTTCAAAGCCAAACATCAGTCGAAACAGGGCGGGCTGAGCCGCGGCAAAATCAAGATAACCGCGACAAATACCTTTCAGCTGCGCAAGATCATCTGCGGCACCCGCTGACGCAGCAAGCATCGCATCGCGAAACAGCGAAAGGCCATGATGTGCGATTGCCCCCTTTAACCCAACCAGCCCGTCGAAATGATGGGCGGGGGCCGCGTGCGAGACACCAGCGCGCGCCGCGCATTTGCGCAGGGTCAGCCCTTGCAATCCGTCGGATTGCAGAATGTCGATCCCCGCCTGAATGAGCGCCGCACGCAAGGCGCCATGGTGGTGTGGTTTTGTCGGGGAATGGTCCATGGGGATTATTTGCACTTGCAATTTGACGCTGTCAAGTTATGTGATATTGACAGTGTCAAGTTTGGTATAGGAAGTGATATGCCCAATTTCATTACGAAGGCCGGGGTCGGCTTGTTCGGGTTCTTTTGTTTGGCGGTGGGGCTCGTGTCGGCACGCCTGCTCTGGCCAGGTGTTGCCAGTGGTATGCCGCATATTGCTTATCACTATGACGCGCGGGCGATCGCGCTGTTCGGGCATATTGGGTTCGCGGTGGTGGCACTTATGCTGATGCCGTTTCAATTCAACGCACGACTGCGTGGCGCACGCCCTAAGTTGCACCGTTATATGGGGCGCAGCTATGTTGTCGCCTGCGTGATTGGAGGGATCAGCGGGCTTAGGTTGGCGATTGGCACTGAGGCGGGGCCTGTCGCGATGTTTGGGTTTGGGCTGTTGGCCGTAATCTGGGTTTACGCAACCCTACAGGCATATCAGACAGCCCGCGCGCGCGATATTGTGCGCCATCGCCAATGGATGATCAGATCTGGCGCGCTGACGTTCGCGGCTGTGACGCTGCGATTATACCTTGGGGTTGGGTTTGCGACCGGTGCCGATTTCGCAGAGTTTTACCCGATGGTCGCTTGGGCCTGTTGGGTGCCCAACCTGATCATCGCCGAATGGTGGTTGTTGGGCGATACCGCACGCAACCGCGCGGTATCTTGAACTTTACAGCGCGCCCTTGGTCGATGGGATCGCGTCGGTTTTGCGCGGGTCGGTTTCCGCGGCTTCGCGCAGGGCGCGGGCGACGGCTTTGAACGCTGCCTCGGCGATGTGGTGGGCGTTAAACCCGTGCAGTTTGTCGATGTGCAGGGTGATCCCGCCGTGCGTAGACAACGCCTGAAAGAATTCGCGCACCAGTTCGGTGTCAAACGTGCCAATCTTGCCAAAGGGCAGATCAAGATTACAGATCAGATAGGGGCGGGCAGACAGATCAAGCGCGCATCGCACCTGTGCATCATCCATCGCGAGGTGGCAGCTGCCATACCGGTTTATGCCGCGTTTGTCGCCCAACGCATCCGAGAGCGCTTGGCCCAACGCGATCCCCACATCCTCGACGGTGTGGTGATCATCGATGTGCAGATCGCCGGACGCGCGGATCGTCATATCAATCAAAGCATGGCGCGACAGTTGGTCCAGCATATGGTCAAAAAAGCCAACGCCGGTCTGATTGTCATAGACCCCGGTCCCATCAAGATTCACCGTGACCGAAATATCCGTTTCGGCGGTTTTGCGTGTGATTGTGGCTGTCCGCATGCTGCGCGTCCTTTTGTGGTGGTGCATGTTCTATAGGGGCAACTGGGGCAGGGGCCAAGCCTGAGACAGAAATCTTACGGGTTTTCAGCAAAATTTAAGGAATCGAATCCTAGAGTGGGTGCAATCATTCATTTATCAGGAGAATCCGATGAAGGCCTTAATCTTACGCAGCAACGCTGATGCCGCTGTCGCCACCGCCCGTGTATTGATCGAAAAAGGATTTCAAGTTCTTTGTGTTGAAAGCCATAAAGTTGCCTATGCGTTGGTACGGCTTGATACGATTGATCTCTTGGTCATGGATGAAACCATTAATGGCCAACTGACCCACTCGCTGGCTCTCTCGGGTGAACGACGCAATCCTTACATCAGCACAATTCTACTGACGGAGCGGATCGGGTCGCAGACAGATGATCTTTATGACCTTATTCCTTGCCTGCATGCATTGGTTGGGCAGCGCACGCCCGCAGCTTTGCTTGGACAACTGGCCGTCGCATCGGTCAGCAATAAAGACGCTATCGCTGCGCGTGTCGCACATAATGAAATGCAAGATGCAGCCGAAGAAGCACCCGTGGATCTCACTTGGGACGGGTTTGATGTGAACGAGCCACCGATTGCCGCGGCCGCAATTGATCGCGTCGCAGACTACGAAGTTGACGATGTTGCGGTCATTGCACCGGCTTTGGATGATTTCGATGATGAAGTCGTAAACATGCTGGAAGATATGCCAAAATTTGGTCCCGTCTATCCGCTTAAGCGTACGCCAGCACATATCGCAAAGGTCAGCATTATTGGTGAAGGTGGCCCAGCTGTCGCGACCAGCCTGCAATAGCGCATTGCGTCAAAGTTTCCAGAACGACGAAAGGCCACCCAATCGGGTGGCCTTTTGCGTCTGACTAACTGGAGCGGGCGAAGAGATTCGAACTCTCGACCCTAACCTTGGCAAGGTTATGCTCTACCCCTGAGCTACGCCCGCATCCGTTAGTGAGCAGTGATTTACAAACAGTTTACGCGCGGCGCAAGGGTTGAATGCAGAAAAGTTTTACAGAATGCGTAAAGGGGCAGGGGGTAATAACAAACAAGGCCCCTCGTCGCCGAGAGGCCTTGTTTTGTTGGAGCGGGCGAAGAGATTCGAACTCTCGACCCTAACCTTGGCAAGGTTATGCTCTACCCCTGAGCTACGCCCGCACTCCGTTCGTGGGCGTGATCTATAAAGCAATTCACCAAGGCGCAAGGGAAAAAGGCAATGCGCGTCGAATTTTTGACGAATTGGCGCGGCGTCGCTTGGTTAATCAAGCGGCAGTTCAAACGAAGCTTTGATCCTGTCCATGACAACAGTGGTCTTAAAGCCCTTAATGTCCGTGTTGTTGTAAAGAAAATCGCGGGTGAAGGATTCGTAGTCTTCCATATCTTTCGCGGTTACGATCAAAACAAAGTCGGTTTCGCCGGTGACGTAGTATGCGCTTTGCACGGTGGCGCACGCGCGTACGGATTTTTTGAAACGGTCAATGATATCAGAACGCTCACGCTCAAGTTCGACCGAGACGAGCATTGTCAGCGGGCGTCCTGTCGCGGCGGTCGAGACAACCGCAATATCGTTTTCGATTACTTTTTGGTCGCGCATCCGGTTCAAACGCCGCTGCACCGACGTGGGCGAGAGGCCAACCCGCTCTGACAACTCTGCGCTGGTGAGTTGGTTATCACGCTGCACATGATGCAGAATTTTTTTATCGATGGCGTCAATCATGGCGTATTTCTTAATCAATTTCAAAATGATGCGCGAATTCTGCGTCCTTATCTAAAAATTGCAGAAAAAATGCAGGTCATAAAGCTAAAATTGCGTATCGAATCTGGAGATTTCTATGAATACTTTGCCCTTTGGTGCGGATGAATATGCCACACGATTGCACAAGGTGCGTTGCGAAATGGCAGCGCGTGGGATGGACGCGCTATTTGTGACGGATCCATCCAACATGGCGTGGCTGACTGGGTATGATGGTTGGTCGTTTTATGTGCATCAAGGTGTTCTACTGCTGCTTGAGGGCGATCCGATTTGGTGGGGGCGCGCAATGGATGCGGCAGGGGCCCTGCGCACAACCTACCTTAAGGCCGATGATATCATCGGATACGACGATACATATGTGCAAAACCCTGACAAACATCCGATGTCTGCGCTTGCGCAGGTGATGGTTGCGCGCGGCCTGTCTGGCGGCCGGATCGGTGTCGAAATGGACAATTACTATTTCACAGCGGCTGCTTATCACGCGCTGCACGCGGGATTGGGGCAGGGGGGTTTGGTCGATGCGACTGCGCTGGTGAACTGGCAACGCGCTGTGAAATCAGAAACTGAGCTCAGCTATATGCGCGCGGCGGCGCGAATTGTCGAAAAGATGCACGCGGTGATCCGGGAGAAGGCTGAGCCGGGGATGCGTAAAAATGATTTGATCGCAGATATTTACCACACTGCCATCACCGGTGTGGATGACTATTGGGGCGATTATCCGGCGATTGTGCCAATGGCCCCATCAGGCGCGGATGCGACCGCCCCGCATCTGACGTGGGATAACAGCCCTTTGAAAACAGGCGAAAGCACGTTTTTTGAGATTTCAGGCACCTACCGTCGCTACCATTGCCCGCAGTCGCGGACGCTATTCTTGGGCAAAGTGCCGCAGAAATATTTAGATGCCCAAGCCGCCGTGCAAGAGGCTACCGCTGTCGGGCTTGAGGCGGCGCGTCCGGGCGCATTGTGCGAGGATGTGGCAAATGCGTTTAACAGCCGCCTCAAAAAGCTTGGCTATGAAAAAGACAGCCGCTGCGGCTATGCAATCGGCTTGTCTTATCCCCCAGATTGGGGAGAGCGCACGATGTCGTTCCGTGCTGGCGATAAAACGGTTCTTGAAGCCGGGATGACCTTTCATTTTATGCCTGCGCTTTGGCTCGATGATGGCGGTTTGGAAACCACAGAATCGATTTTAATCACGGCTGGCGGGGCAGAATGCCTGTGTGCGACGCCAAGCGAACTTGTGGTCAAAGGGTAATTTATGCGCGACAATCCAATTACCCCGACCGTCGATCTTGACGCTGATGGTGTCCAACACGGGTTTCTTCGTCTGCCTTATAGCCGCAATGAAAGCGCGTGGGGCTCTATCCAAATCCCGGTGAGCGTGATTAAAAACGGTGCCGGACCCTGCGCGCTTTTGACGGGCGGCAATCACGGTGATGAATACGAAGGGCCGATTGCCTTGTTGGGCTTGGCGCAAACGTTACGTGCCGAAGACGTGACGGGGACGGTGATCATTGTCCCCTTCATGAATCACCCCGCATTTTTGGCAGGGACACGCGTGTCGCCCGTTGACGATGTGAACCTCAATCGCGCATTTCCGGGTGCGCCCGATGGCACACCAACGGCCAAGATCGCGGATTATTTCCAACGCACGCTGTTACCGATGGCGGATATTGTGTTGGATTTCCATTCGGGCGGCAAGACGCTGAACTTCTTGCCTTTTGCAGCGTCACATATCTTGGACGATGCCGAACAAATGGCCCGCTGCCGTGCTGCGCGCGATGCGTTTAACGCGCCGTTTAGCGTTGAAATGCGCGAGATTGACGGGTTGGGTATGTATGACGACGCGGCCGAAACACTGGGCAAAACATTTGTGACCACAGAATTGGGCGGCGGAGGGACTGCGACCCCTGAAACGGTTGGCATCGCGCGGAAAGGGATCCGTAACGTGCTGATCCACGCAGGTATTTTGCAAGGCGACATGGATCTTTCACCATCGCGTATTCTTACGCAGCCCAGCGATGACTGCTTTCATTTTGCGGATACGGGCGGGCTGATCGAATTTAACGCGACGCTTGGCGAAACGGTGTCCAAGCACGATGACATCGCGCATATTTGGCCCGCGCATTATACCGGGCATCCACCACGCACGATCAAGGCACAGATGGATGGCATCCTGACCGCGCGCCACCACCCCGGACTGGTATTGCCCGGCGATTGCATCGCGGTGCTGGCCATTGAAACAACGACTGACCTCACAAAGGAAGACCAATGTTAAAGAACGATCCGCTCGAGCAGTGGGACCGCGAGAATTTCTTTCATCCTTCGACCCATTTGGCCATGCATGCACGTGGTGAAACGCCTACGCGTGTCATCACCGGGGCGAAGGGTGTGCATATCCAAGACCGTGACGGCAATCAGCTGTTGGATGCATTCGCCGGGCTTTACTGTGTGAATGTGGGCTATGGGCATCCCGAAATCGCCGATGCGATTGCCAAACAAGCGCAAGAATTGGCCTATTATCATTCCTATGTTGGCCACGGTACCGAGGCGTCTATCACGCTGTCCAAAATGATCATGGACCGCGCGCCGGATCATATGTCGAAGGTTTATTTTGGCCAATCCGGGTCTGATGCGAATGAAACCAACATCAAATTAATCTGGTATTACAACAACATCCTTGGGCGGCCTGAGAAAAAGAAGATCATTTCGCGCTGGCGTGGTTATCATGGTTCTGGCCTGATGACTGGCTCTTTGACGGGGTTAGAGCTGTTTCACAAAAAGTTCGATTTGCCGCTGGCGCAGGTGATCCACACGGATGCGCCTTATTACTTTCGCCGCGAAGATCAAAGCATGTCCGAAGAACAGTTTTCAGCCCATTGTGCCGCGCAGCTTGAGGCGCAAATTTTGCGTGAAGGTGCAGATACGATTGCCGCCTTTATCGGGGAACCCGTCTTGGGCACCGGTGGGATCGTACCGCCGCCCGCAGGCTATTGGGCAGCTATTCAGGCGGTGTTGGACAAATATGACATCTTGCTGGTCGCGGACGAAGTCGTGACAGGCTTTGGCCGTTTAGGCACGATGTTCGGCTCTGATCATTATGGGCTAAAGCCTGATTTGATCACCATCGCTAAGGGACTGACATCAGCCTACGCGCCGCTGTCGGGGTCGATTGTGTCTGACAAAATGTGGAAAGTGCTGGAACAAGGCACCGATGAAAACGGTCCGATTGGTCACGGTTGGACCTATTCGGCGCATCCGATTTGCGCGGCCGCTGGGGTTGCGAATCTCAAGCTGCTTGATGATTTGGATTTGGTTACAAATGCGGGCCGCATGGGGGCCTATTTGAACAGCGCCATGCAAGACGCATTATCAGGCCATGCCAATCTAGGCGAGGTGCGCGGCGAAGGTCTGCTTTGCGCGGTGGAACTGGTCAAGGATCAACATAGCAAGCAAGGCTTTGATGCGGCTGATAAAATCTGTCCGCAAATCGCGGCGGCAATGTTAGAGCAGGGCGTAATCGCACGCGCGATGCCGCAAGGTGACATCATCGGGTTTGCACCACCGTTTTGCATTACAGAGGCCGAGATCGACAAGGTTGTTGATGCCACGAAAAAAGCGATTACGCAGGTTCTGGGTTAAACTGAATCAAATCCCAGCGATTGCCAAAGGGATCACAAAATACAGCCACGCGGCCATAGGGTTCGTCGCGTGGTTGTTCTTCGAAGTGCACTGAATTGGCCAGCATCGCCGCATGGTCACGATCAAAATCATCGGTTTGCAGGAACAGCCAAACGCGCCCGCCGCCTTGATTGCCGATGGCCGCAACTTGTTGGTCGCCAACCGCACGTGCAAGCAAGAACGCCGTGTCGGCCCCGGTTGGCGCGACCCGTACCCAGCGTTTTCCGTCGCCTAGGTCAGTGTCTTCCAATAGATCGAAGCCCATTTTTCCGACGTAGAACGCGATTGCACGCTCATAGTCTGGCACGAGCAGCGAAAGTAAGGCCAGCTTTTGCGCCATGTCAGGTGTCCCTTATTCCCATCCCGGCGGAAGCAAGGTTTCGCTAAGTTTGACGCCCAAAGCTTGCGCGACACTGGGGGTCTCTCTTATCCGAAAGTTACCGAAATGCAGCGCTGTTTCCGGTGCGGTGTAGTTCCAGTCAATGATCATTGTCGGTTCGACGGTGACCCGATCAAAGAAAAACACGGGATAATCTCGGTTTGTCGGCTGAATTTCGGCAGTGACTTCACCTGCGGGTGAAAGCTGAAATTTTTTGACCAAATAGTCTGCAAGGCATGGCGCCGCTCCGCCGCGATCAACTGAAATCAATATTGATGCTTCCAACCCGGTATGCACTTGGCCATCATCAGAAAACGCGTTGCGCAGGACAACTTGCCAACTATCACGGACGGCATCAGGGTTTACGATCCTTTGTGCTGTCTCAGGGCAGATATCAGTGGCCGCGTGTGCCGCCGGGGCCGTCATAATGACCGCCCCAAGCGATAGCCCAAGCACAAGCTTGCGCTTACTCAAACTCCACCAACAAATCTTTGGCGTCGATCTGGCTGCCGGGCTGCACGTTGACCGCTTTGATCACCGCGTCGCGTTCCGCGTGGATACCTGTTTCCATCTTCATTGCTTCGATGGTCAGTAGCAGGTCGCCTTCTTTGACTTCGTTGCCTGCAACGGCAGCAACAGTCGCCACAACACCCGGCATTGGCGCGCCAATGTGGTTCGCGTTGCCTGATTCGGCTTTGGGCCGTGTGACCTTATCAGCGGCGGCCAGACGGTTCATCACGCGGATAGCGCGGGGCTGACCGTTGAGTTCAAAGAACACTTTGACTTCGCCGTCTTCGCTCATCTCGGACACGGCCTGCATCCGAATTTCAAGTGTCTTGCCAGGATCGATTTCCGCTGCGATTTCTTCGCCGGGCTGCATGCCATAGAAGAATGTGCGCGTCGGTAGGGTGCGGACAGGCCCATAGATTTCGTGGCGCGTCGTGTAATCGGTAAAGACCTTTGGATACATCAGGTAGCCGTTCAGATCTTCGTCGTCGATGATTACATCTTCAAAAGTGGCCTGCAGCTCAGCCTTTGTCGCGGCAAGATCAACAGGTGGTAGCGATTTGCCCGGACGATCAGTGAAGGGTGTTTCACCCTTGAGCACCTTTTCTTGGATCGCTTTTGGCCAGCCACCGGGCGGCTGACCAAGGCTGCCGCGCATCATGTCAACGACGCTGTCAGGGAAGACCACATCGGTGTTGGGGTCTTCGACTTGGGCGCGCGTCAGGTTTTGGCTGACCATCATCAAGGCCATATCACCCACAACTTTGGACGATGGGGTGACTTTGACAATATCACCAAACATTTGGTTCACATCAGCATAGGTCTGTGCGACCTCGTGCCAGCGCTCTTCTAGGCCAAGACTGCGTGCTTGTGCCTTGAGGTTGGTGAACTGGCCGCCGGGCATTTCGTGCAAATATACCTCTGAGGCCGGGGCCTGAAGACCTGATTCAAATGCGGTGTAATGTCCGCGTACCTGTTCAAAGTAGTTGCTGATTTCGCGGATGGAGCCGATATCAAGACCGGTGTCACGCGCGTCGCCGCGCAAGGCTTCGACGATTGAACCCAAAGTTGGTTGCGATGTGTTGCCGGAAAACGAATCCATCGCGGCGTCAACACAGTCAACGCCCGCAGCCGTAGCCGCCAGTATCGTCGCGATTGACGCACCAGATGTGTCATGCGTGTGGAAGTGGATTGGCAGTCCAACCTCTTCTTTAAGCGCTGCAATCAGGGTTTTTGCAGCGGCTGGTTTCATCAACCCCGCCATGTCTTTTAAGCCAAGAACATGTGCGCCAGCCGCTTCGAGTTCGCGGGCCATGCCAACATAGTATTTCAGGTCGTATTTCGCACGGTCCGGGTCACGCACATCGCCTGTGTAGCAAATTGTGCCTTCGATCACTTTGCCGGCCTTGCCGACGGCGTCCATCGCGACGCGCATGTTTTCAACCCAGTTCAGGCTGTCAAAGACGCGGAACACATCGACACCGGATGTGGCGGCTTGGGCGACAAAGCTTTGCACCACGTTGTCAGGGTAATTCGTGTACCCGACACCGTTAGACGCGCGTAAAAGCATTTGCGTCATGATGTTCGGCATCACCGCGCGGATGTCGCGCAAACGCTGCCAAGGGCATTCTTGCAAGAACCGGTAGGCCACATCAAATGTCGCGCCACCCCAGCATTCAACACTGAATAGCTGGTTCATATTGGCGGCATAGGCGGGGGCTGCGTTGATCATATCAATCGAACGCATCCGCGTCGCCAGCAAGGATTGGTGCCCGTCACGCATAGTCGTGTCGGTGATCAGCAATTGCTTTTGGTCACGCATCCAATCGGCGACCGCTTCGGGGCCGAAATCGTCAAGGATGTTGCGTGTTCCGGGGGTTACATCTGTCGTTGGTTTTACGGGGGGCTTCGGCGGTTTTACGTCAGCCGCAGGGCGTGGGCGCCCGGCCGTTTCAGGATGCCCGTTCACGGTGATATCCGCGATATAGGTCAGAATTTTCGTGGCCCGGTCACGCCGTTTGCTAAAGTTGAACAGATCCGGCGTCTCATCAATGAATTTCGTGTGGTATTCATTGCTGAGGAAAGTTGGGTGCTTGAGCAGGTTTTCAACAAACGCAATGTTCGTGGATACGCCGCGAATACGGAATTCGCGAAGGGCACGGTCCATGCGGGCAATCGCCATTTCAGGGGTGGGCGCGCGCGCGGTCACTTTGGTCAGTAGGCTGTCATAGTAGCGGGTGATCACAGCGCCAGAATAGGCTGTCCCGCCGTCAAGCCGGATGCCCGGGCCTGTCGCCGAACGGTACATCTGAATACGGCCGTAATCGGGGATAAAGTTGTTTTGCGGGTCTTCGGTCGTGACCCGGCACTGCAATGCGTGACCATCCAATTTGACGTCGTATTGCGACGCGCAACCTGTGGCCTCGACCAGTGATTTGCCTTCAGCGACAAGGATTTGCGCACGCACAATATCGATGCCGGTGACTTCTTCGGTGACGGTGTGCTCGACCTGCACGCGTGGATTCACTTCGATAAAGTAGAATTCGCCGTTATCCATATCCATCAAGAATTCAACGGTGCCGGCGCATTCGTAGTTCACATGCTGACAGATCTTTTTGCCCAAATTACAAAGCTGTTCGCGCTGCGTGCCGGACAAATACGGCGCAGGGGCGCGTTCGACCACTTTTTGGTTGCGGCGCTGCACCGAACAATCGCGTTCCCACAGGTGATAAATTTGACCGTGGCTGTCGCCCATGATCTGCACTTCGACGTGGCGGGCCTTGATGATCATCTTTTCAAGATAACCTTCGCCGTTGCCAAATGCGGCCTCTGCTTCGCGCCGACCTTCACGCACTTTTTCTTCAAGCTCGCCTTCGTTCATAATCGGGCGCATTCCGCGACCACCGCCGCCCCATGACGCCTTGAGCATCAGCGGGTAACCGACCTTTGCGGCTTGTTTCTTGATCTTGTCCATATCATCGCCCAGCACTTCGGTGGCGGGGATGACGGGAACACCAGCTTCAATTGCGACATTGCGCGCGCTGGCTTTATCGCCGAGCTGGCGCATCGTGGCTGCTTTGGGGCCAATGAATGTGATGCCGTTATTGGTGCAGGCGTCTACGAAATCGGGGTTTTCCGACAAAAGCCCATAGCCGGGGTGGATTGCGTCTGCGCCAGCCATTTTGGCGACGCGGATGATTTCGTCGATGGAAAGATAGGCAGCGACCGGGCCCATGCCTTCGCCGATGCGGTAGGCCTCATCGGCCTTGAAACGGTGGAGACCAAGTTTATCTTCTTCGGCATAGACCGCGACGGTCTTTTTGCCCATTTCATTTGCAGCCCGCATGATACGGATCGCGATTTCACCGCGGTTTGCAATTAAAATCTTGTTAAACTCGACCATTTCTCTTCCCTTCGCAGTTGCAGCATTGTCGGATGCTGGTGCAGAATTGTCCAGCCCGCATGTGCGCAATCGCCGCAGCCTATAGCGCGGTCTGGCGTACTTCGGCAAGGCTGCGCGCACCAATTTGGCCCATGTTGCTGATCATGTCTTGACGCAAGATGTCCAATACATGGGCGGCACCCGCTTCGCCAAGCGCAGCCAAACCGTAGTGAAACGCACGTCCAAGCATGACGAAATCAGCGCCCAAGGCGATGGCGCGCAGCACATCCAGCCCGCCTTCAACACCGCTATCAAAGATCAACGGCAGGGTGGTCGCCGCGCGAATGCCGGGCAGCAGATCAATGGTCGCAGCGCAACCATCAAACTGGCGCCCAGCATGGTTGCTGACCCAGAGCGCATCAACACCTTCGTCCGAAAGCCTTGCTGCGTCATCTGGGTTTGTGACACCTTTGACGATCAAATCCCCGTCCCAATGATCGCGCAACCAGGTCAAATAGTCCCAATCAGGCGAAGTGCGCAGAAGATAGCCAATATGCTGGGTCGAGGGCAGGGCGGTTTTGATATTTGAATAACTTTCCATCAACCGCAGCCGGGGCATGCCCGTTTTGCGGATGCCGTTCAGCCAGGCAGGACATTGCGCCGCCTGCCATGCAAGCCGTGGTGTCAGCTTGGGCGGATTGGTCATGCCGCCACGGGTTTGCCGTTCGCGACGCGAGGCAACAGGCACGTCAACTGTAAGCACAAGCGTATGAAAACCCGATGCTTTTGCGCGATTAAGGATGTCTTTGCGAATTTCAGGATCGCGCGGGGGGTACAGCTGAAACCAACCTTGATCACCGGCATGGGGTCCGACGTCTTCGGGCAGTTGGCTGGCCACAGTCGATAGCGTGTAGGGGATCTGCGCGGCAGCGGCGGTGCGCGCAAGCATCTGTTCCGCGCCCGGCCACACCAGCCCAGACATGCCCACGGGGGCAATACCAATCGGCAACGGATAGCTGCGCCCCAAAAAATCAGTACTTAGGTCCGGGTCAAATTCGCCGTGCAAAATCGACGGTTTAAGCAACACCTGATTAAGCGCCGTGCGGTTGCGTAGTTTGGTCGCCTCGACCCCGGTGGCGCTGTCCAAATATTCCCATACAAAATGCGGAATACGTTTGCGCGCGCGTGTCTTGAGGTCTGAAATCGCGGGGTATTTTGTGTGTAAGTCCATACGAATAGGCTACCGTAGCTTTCGGCGACTTGAAAGACGGTTTCGCGCGTTGTGCTGCAGCTACAGTTACATCGCGTCGTGCCATCCCCTCAATGTGCCGGATGATACGAATTGATCGGAACATTATAAGAACAAGGCTTTTCCTGCGTGACATTTCCCGATATGAAAACACAATGAATGATTTTTCCGAAGAAGACGCCTTTGAGGCCGCTGCAGTTCCGCTCAGCCAGCGTGCAATGGCGCGGCCTGCGATGCCTGATTTTGACCTCTCAGGGCTGAACCCCGCGCAGCGCGAAGCCGTTGAAACGGTGGACGGGCCAGTGTTGATGCTGGCCGGGGCGGGCACCGGAAAAACCAAGGCGCTGACGACGCGGATTGCATATTTGCTTGCGACAGGAAGTGCGCAGCCACACGAAATATTGGCGGTGACTTTCACCAACAAAGCCGCGCGCGAGATGAAATTGCGGATCGGGGCACTGATCGGCGACGCCCAAGAGGGGATGCGCTGGCTTGGCACTTTCCATTCGGTCTGCGTCAAACAGTTGCGCCGTCACGCGGAATTGGTCGGGCTGAAATCTGGGTTTGCGATCCTCGACACTGACGATCAAATTCGTTTGATGAAACAGCTGATCGAGGCTGCGGGAATTGACACCAAACGCTGGCCACCACGTATGTTGGCAGGCATTATCGACGCGTGGAAAAACAAGGCTTGGACGCCAGACAAGGTTCCGACCAGCGATAGCGCTGCGTTTGATCACCAAGGTGTGCCGCTATACCGTGCCTATCAAAAGCGTCTGCTTGAACTGAATGCCGTCGATTTTGGCGACATCTTGTTGCATATGGTCACGATTTTTCAGACCCACCCGGATATTTTGCAGAAATATCAACGCTGGTTCCGCTACATCTTGGTGGACGAATACCAAGATACCAATGTGGCCCAATACCTCTGGCTGCGGCTTTTGGCGCAGGGGCATAAGAATATTTGCTGCGTGGGCGATGATGACCAGTCGATCTATGGCTGGCGTGGGGCTGAGGTCGGCAATATCTTGCGGTTCGAAACTGATTTTCCGGGCGCGCATGTTGTGCGGCTCGAGGAAAACTACCGCTCTACCCCGCATATTTTGGCGGCTGCTTCTGGCGTGATTGCTGGGAATAAGGATCGTCTTGGCAAGACGCTTTTCACATCACGGACCGATGGCGAAAAGGTTCGTTTGACCGGATATTGGGACGGCGACGAAGAGGCGCGCTGTATCGGCGAAGAGATTGAGGCGATGCAGCGTGGCACGCGTGGGAATGCACCAGTTGGCCTTGATGGCATGGCGATCCTTGTGCGTGCCTCGCATCAAATGCGCGCGTTTGAGGATCGGTTCTTGTCAATCGGCTTGCCGTACCGCGTGATCGGTGGCCCGCGGTTTTATGAGCGGATGGAGATCAGGGATGCGATGGCTTATTTCCGGCTTGCCGTTAGCCATGATGATGATCTTGCATTTGAACGGGTCGTGAATACGCCCAAACGGGGGCTTGGTGAAAAGGCCGTGCAGACAATCCAACGTACCGCCCGCGAGAATAGCGTATCGCTGGTCGAAGGGGCGCGGATCGTTTGTCAAAATCGACTGTTGGGCGGTAAGGGGTTGAAAGAACTATCGAAATTTGTCGCAGACTTAGACCGTTGGCGAGACATCGTTTATGCGACAAGCATGCCACCAATTGATGACGATGCTGTTTTGGACGACGGGTTCATCGCGGTCACCCCCGCCTATGACCACATCGCATTGGCCGAGATGATTTTGGACGAAAGCGGCTATACGGGCTATTGGCAAAACGACAAAACGCCCGAAGCGCCGGGGCGGCTTGAAAACCTGAAGGAACTGGTCAAAGCGCTAGAGAATTTCGACAACCTGCAAGGGTTCTTGGAACACGTCAGCTTGATCATGGAAAATGAAACCGAAGAGCAGGGCGAGAAGGTCAGCATCATGACGTTGCACGCGGCTAAGGGGCTTGAATTTCCTGTTGTTTTCTTACCCGGTTGGGAAGAGGGGTTGTTCCCGTCGCAACGGTCGATGGATGAAAGCGGGCTGAAGGGATTAGAGGAAGAACGCCGGCTTGCCTATGTGGGTATCACACGGGCCGAAGAAATTTGCGCGATCTCATTTGCGTCGAACCGACGGGTTTACGGCCAATGGCAATCGCAATTGCCGTCGCGCTTTGTCGATGAATTGCCCCCCAAACATGTCGACGTGTTGACCCCATCGGGGCTGAACAGCGGGGTGGGTATGGTTGGCTCTGATTTGCATGAAAAAGCCCATTCTGCGGATGTGTATAATTCACCGGGTTGGAAACGGTTGCAGGCGCGGGGGCAAAAACCGAACGCGCTGCGTGCGCAAAGCGTCACGATTGATGCGACCGCCGAAAGCGCCTTTACCCAAGGGGACCGGGTGTTTCATCAAAAGTTCGGCTATGGCCATGTTGACGGGATTGACGGCGATAAGCTGGTCATCGCCTTCGACAAAGCGGGTACAAAACATGTTGTGGCGCGGTTTATCGTCAGCGCTGATGCGGCTGATGATGTGCCATTCTAGTGCGAAAGAATCGGATAGAGCGACGCGACGAGTAACAGCGCCATGGTCACATTGAAAATCCGTAGCCGTCGTGCGCTGCCTAGCCAGCGTCGGACCTGTACGCCAGTCCAAGCCCAAATTGACACGGACGGCAGGTTCACTGCCGCAAAAACACAAGCAACAATCACAGTGCCATAAAGCACCCCGTTATCCTGCGGCGCATAGCCGCTGATCGCGGTAATCGCCATCGACCAAGCTTTGGGGTTCACCCATTGAAACGCCGCTGCTTGTAAAAAAGTAAAGGGTTTGCCTCCGGCGGCCTTTTCATCTGGCGGGGCCGCATTTGCGATTTTCCATGCCAGCCATAGCATATAGGCGACGCTTAACACCTTAAGAACCGTGTTTAGCGCTGGAAAACGGTCGAAAAGCTGCAAAAGAACCAGCCCTACGACCAAAACCATAAAGGCGTGCCCCAATGATATCCCAAACATATGCGGCAATGTTCGGCGCAGCCCATAGTTTGCGCCCGATGCCATCAACATCAGGTTATTGGGGCCGGGGGTGACGGATGTCACAAAAGCAAAGCCAATCAGCGCTGTCAGTATGTCTATTTCCATAGCGCAATGATATAGCGCTACTTAAGCAATGAAATTTCTTTTTGTATGTTTATTCGTAGGTATGGGCAATAATTGATGGAATTGGACGATACTAACCGCAATATATTGCGTGCTCTTTCTGGCGATGGTCGGATCAGTAATTTGCAGCTTGCCGATCAGGTGGGGCTATCGCCTTCTGCTTGTTTGCGGCGCGTACAAGACTTGGAACGCCGAGGGGTCATTCAGGGTTACCGCGCGCGGCTGGATCCGGCGCAAACCGGGCGCGCCTATGTTGTATATGTTGCTGTCGGATTGGCCGAACATACGAAAGCCGCGCAAGAGGGGTTTGAGCGGGCGATGGCACGTGCCGATCAAGTGGCCGAATGTCACAATGTTGCGGGGGCGTTTGAATATATGCTGCGTGTCGAAGTTGCTGACCTGCGGGCCTACAAGGCGTTTCATACCGATATTTTGGGTACTGTTCCGCATGTGCGCGCGATCACGAGCTATATGGTGATGGGCTCGCCCAAAGATACACGCGCATAAGGCGCGGCCGATCGCCTTTGGACATAAAAAAACGGCCATGCCCGGGAGGAGGTGGGCATGACCGTCTCTATGATCAGCGCCTGCCTGCTCTGGGAGGAGAAGAGCGAGGCGCTTCCTCGCAGGTGTTGCTCGGGAGGAGGTGAGCGCGACCTGCGGTATGATCGGTTCCGCCGGGAGGAGGTGGCGGTTCCGAAACTGGTGTAAAGTGGCGACATCCGGGAGGAGGTGAATGTCGCCACCTTAAATGAGACCCAAACTCTGGGAGGAGGTAGAGAATGGGTCTTACAGATCTGCCTTTTCAGGGAGGAAGCGGCAGACCCGATCCGTAAATTAGTTACCGTATGCTGCTTCGAGAGCGATACGTTTGATTTCAGAGCGGCTGATGGCCAAGTCGGCCAGCTCGCGGTTTGAAAGCGCTTGCAGTTCGTTCACTGTAGATGTGTAAACTTTGTAAGCGGTGAATTTTTGCGCGATGTCGCTGCGGAATGCGTTGAAACGTGCACCAAATGATGCGCCTGCGAACTGTGTTTGTACTTGATAAGCCATGATTTCGTCTCGTCTGTCTTGTTTACGTCTTTGCGACCCATGCCGCTTTGTTGTCCTCTTTATGAAGGATTATGCTGCAGCTGCACAATGGTTGATTGGGCAATGCTGTCATGCAGAAAATGCATAAGTATTGCTGACCTAGCGTCATTTTTCTGTCACATGTGCAGGGTGCTGCTCGCCTGGGCTTGTGGTTTGCTTAAAACGTGCCAGAAGTTGTCTATAAAGTGGACGGTTTGAAAAAAAACGGGGTCAAACATGGCGATTACGCATGATGAAATTTTAGGCGAATTGGCGCGACTGGTTTTGCCGGATGGTGAAAACCTTGTGTCACGCGACATGATCCGCGCACTAAACGTCGAATCGGGCGATGTGCGTTTTGTGATCGAAGCCAAAACGCCAGAGGATGCTGCTAAGATGGAGCCGATCCGCAAGGCGGCAGAAGAATTGGTGCGCGCGCTGGATGGGGTGCAGTCTGCCTCAGTCATCTTAACCGCACATGGCCCAGCCCCCAAGGCGCCAGAGGCCCCTTCGCTCAAGGTTGGTCGCCACCCAACCCCGCAGGCGGGCCCTGCGTCCGTGCCGGGTGTGAACCGCATTCTTGCGATTGGGTCGGGGAAGGGGGGCGTTGGCAAATCAACCGTATCATCGAACCTTGCGGTCGCCTTGGCCCGTGAGGGACGCCGCGTCGGCCTGTTGGATGCGGATATCTATGGCCCCAGCCAGCCACGTATGATGGGCGTAAATAAGCGCCCCGCCAGTCCCGATGGTAAAACCATCATTCCTTTGCAGGCGCACGGCGTCACCGTCATGTCGATTGGCCTGATGGTTGACCCTGATAAGGCGGTCGTCTGGCGCGGGCCGATGTTGATGGGGGCCTTGCAGCAAATGCTGGGTCAGGTCGAATGGGGCGAATTGGATGTTTTGATTATCGATCTGCCACCCGGCACTGGCGATGTGCAGCTCACGCTGTGCCAGAAAACCAACCTGACGGGGGCCGTTGTTGTCTCGACACCGCAGGATGTCGCCTTGATCGATGCGCGTAAAGCGATCGACATGTTTAACACGTTGAAGACACCTGTTCTGGGCCTGATCGAAAACATGTCGACCTTTCATTGCCCGAGTTGCGGTCACGAATCGCATATCTTTGGGCATGGTGGTGTGGCTGCCGAAGCGGATAAGATGGGTGTGCCGTTGCTGGGTGCGCTGCCCATCGATCTAGATACGCGGCTTGCGGGTGATGAGGGCACCCCAATTGCCGCAGGTGATACGCCAATGGCGGACGCCTACCGGACATTGGCACGCCGCTTTATTGAGGGCGGCATGGCATGATCACATTACGTCGCGCAACCTGCGATGATTGGGGCGCGATCTGGCCGTTGCTGCGCGATGTGTTTCGCGCGGGCGCGACCTATGCGGTTGATCCGCATATCACCGAAGATGCTGCGCGTAGCTATTGGATGGGGGCGGCGGCAACCTATGTCGCTGAAACCGCCGAGGGTATTGTTGGCACCTACTATATAAAGACGAACCAGCCCGGCGGCGGCGCGCATATCTGTAATTGCGGATATATTGTCGGCGAAGCCGCGCGCGGGCAGGGGCTTGCCCGTAAGATGTGTGCGCATAGCCAAGATGCGGCCCGTGATATGGGGTACACGGCGATGCAATTTAACTTTGTGCTCGACAGCAATACATACGCGCTCAAACTTTGGCGCGATATGGGGTTTGCGACCCTCGGGACAATTCCAGATGCATTTGCGCATCCCGATAAGGGCATGGTCGCAGCCCACATCATGTACAAGTCGCTGATCTAGCCATCGGCGCTGTGGCCGGGGTGTCACAGGTAAGCGGCCATTATCTGGAACCTCTGGGAATGTCTGGAATCGAACTCAGATTCGGTTCAGATATAGTAAGGTTCGGCCAAAACTGTCCTGTACTGGGCCATTTTTGAAGAAAACTCAAAAAAAATTATAGAATTTTTTACCGGATACCATTTTGTGCGGCACTACCATATGTGGTGCCCTGTTTTACGCATTCCGCTACAATTTCTGAAGTTTTGGCGCATACTTCGCCTGCGTTGAGATCTGCAATAGGCGGATATCCCCACGGAGTACCATGAATTCCCAAAAAACTATTGATCGGATCGCAATGACCTGTCAAAACAAGTGTACGGAAACGGCGAACACATAATTAATCGGGGCAAAAGAACCCCAACCGGCACAAGCAGGTTTCATACAGGCTTCGTCTTTTTCGAAAACAGATCCGGCGCGTGAGCGAGCAGACATCCCCCAGGTGGCACGCGCAGTCGGACTTTTCCCCCAACGAGGGGAGGACGGCGGATCGCGCAGTGGCAGTTGCACGATCCGCCGTTTCTACATCCAAGGCCGCATGTCGCGGCGCGCGTAGCAGGTTAAGAGGACCAAGGGACAGTGGGTCTAAGTTTCACAGGCGAACACACCCAAAAGGTGGACAGTAAGGGACGCATGTCGATCCCCGCTGATTTTCGTCGTGTGCTTGAATCTGGCGATCCAGAATGGACCACAGGCCTGTTCCCGCGCATGTACCTTTTGTACGGCGATCACCTGAAAAATCAGTTGCACGGCTATACCGTCGCCGAATTCACAGCCCTTGTGGATCAGATCAATGCGTTACCACGCGGATCCGCTAAGAAGAAAAAACTGTCACGTCTGATCATTGGGCAATCCATTAAGTTGGACGTTGATAAAGACGGCCGCACAGTTATGCCGATCAAACAGCGTCAAAAGCTGGGCCTGACAGATGGCGAATTAAAGTTCAGCGGTCTTGGCGATCACTTTGAGATTTGGAAAGCCGAAACATACGCAGCCGAAATTGCGGATGATATGACCGATTGGCTTGATGCGCAGGGCGACGATTTTGATCCGCTGAGCTTGCTTGATGAATAGGGGTGCATGATGTCTGATCCCGCGAACGGCAAGCCACACATCCCTGTCCTTATTCGACCGCTCATCGCAGCGGTTTCGCCCGTTTCTGGCGTCTGGCTAGACGGCACATTTGGGGCGGGGGGGTATACCCGCGAATTGCTGGCCGCTGGTGCAGGTCAGGTGATCGGTGTGGATCGCGACCCGCTTGCGTTTGAAATGGCTGCTGACTGGGCGGGCGCTTACGGCGACCGGATTAAGATGCAATTGGGCACGTTTTCTAAGCTGGACGAATATGCATCGGACCTTGACGGTGTTGTGCTGGACCTTGGGGTTAGCTCGATGCAGCTTGATTTGGCCGAACGTGGATTCTCGTTCATGCGTGACGGCCCGCTTGATATGCGCATGTCGCAAGATGGGCCTTCAGCGGCTGATCTGTGCAACACAGCGGACGAAGTTGAACTTGCTGATATCATTTACCTTTACGGCGAAGAACGCGCATCGCGCCGCATTGCGCGCGCGATTGTTGCGGCGCGCCCGCTGACAACGACATTGGAACTGACCAAAGTTGTCGAAGGATGCTTGCCGCGCGCAAAGCCAAATCAATCGCACCCTGCGACCCGCACGTTTCAAGCGCTGCGGATTGCCGTGAACAACGAATACGGCGAATTGGCCGAAGGGTTGATGGCAGCGGAACGCGCGTTGAAACCCGGTGGTCAGTTGGCTGTCGTGACCTTTCATTCTGTCGAAGACCGCATGGTCAAGCGGTTCTTGCAGGCGCGGTCCGGCAATACGGCCAACGCCAATCGCTATGCGCCCGAAACCGCACAGATCACGCCTGCGTTTCGGATTGAAAAGCGCAAGGCGATCGGCCCTGATGCACAAGAGCTGGAAGAAAACCCAAGGTCGCGGTCAGCCAAATTACGCGTGGCGATCCGCACGGATGCGCCAGCGCAAGATATCGATCCGGCTGATTTGGGCATGCCGATGAAAAAGCAAAGAGGGGGGCGGTAGATGCGCGGATTCCTTTTTATTATGGCGGCTTTCGCGGTGATGGGGCTGGCGTTTTGGGCTTATCAGGAAAACTATAAAACGCAGGCCACCATGCGCGAAACCCGTGACCTACACGCGCAGATTGGGGCCGCGCATGAACGCTTGGGCATGTTGCGTGCGGAATGGGCTTATCTGAACCGCCCAGACCGGCTTGCGGATTTGGCCGAGCTGAATTTTGACCGCTTGGGTCTACTGCCCATCATGCCAGAGGCCTTTGGCCGCGTCGATCAGATCATCTATCCGCTGCCGCCCATCGCGCCGATCACGAATTCGGTGACGCTTTCAAGTGGTGCCTTTGTGCCAGAGGATGACGCGCTATGACCCGTACGCCGCTGCGCCCACTAGCACGGATCCTTAAAGCCCGCGCATCTGGTGAAAACCCTGACGCGATTGAGGCCGAGATTCGCGCCAAGCGTCACGCGGAAATGCACGATAGAGCCCGTCAACGCGCTGAGGGGCGGCTGTTGGTGCTGGGGCTCGCGTTTTTTTGTGCCTTTGTGACTATCGGCGCACGGATGGGAACGCTTGCCTCCTCTGTTCCGATGGAGCCGCGTGCGGCCACTGTCGGCAACCCGATTATTGGGCAACGTTCTGATATCGTGGATCGCAACGGGCGGATGCTGGCGACAAACCTTGCGACCCATTCGCTTTATGCGCATCCGCGCGATATGATTGATCCCGAACATGCCGCCACTGGGCTTGCCGCAATTTTCCCGGAACTTGACGCGGATGAATTGCTAGAGGATTTCACAGGCGAGCGGCGTTTTTTGTGGATCAGACGCCAGATCAGCCCTGAACAGATGCAAGCCGTGCATGACATCGGCAGCCCCGGCCTGCTCTTTGGGCCGCGTGAAATGCGTCTTTACCCCAATGGGCCAATTGCGGCGCATATCTTGGGCGGGGCCAGCTATGGGCGTGAAGGCGTGGCTAGTGCCGAGGTTATCGGGGTTGCAGGTGTAGAACGACAGTTCGACGGGTTCTTACGTGATCCCGCGAACGAAGGCGCGCCGTTGGAATTGTCGATTGATCTGACGGTGCAAGCCGCCTCTGAAGAGGTGCTTGCGGGCGGCATGTCGATCATGAGCGCAAAGGGCGCGACCTCTATCTTGATGGATGTCCACACGGGCGAGATTATTTCGATGGTGTCGCTGCCTGACTTCGACCCCAACAACCGCCCGCGTGTGCTGACCACGGGCGATCAATCTGACAGCCCACTGTTTAACCGCGCGGTGCAGGGTGTCTACGAATTGGGGTCAACGTTTAAGATTTTTGCAGTCGCGCAGGCGATGGAGTTGGGGCTGGTCAACGCGAATACGATGATCGACACGCAAGGGCCGCTCACGTGGGGGCGGTTCCGAATCCGTGATTTTCACGACTATGGGCCAGAACTGTCGACCACGGACGTCATCGTTGAATCCTCGAACGTCGGGACCGCCCGTATTGCCATGCAAATCGGTGCAGATCGTCAGCGCGCATTCCTAAATACGCTGGGTTTCTTGCAGCCAACGCCAGTCGAGATGGTCGAAGCCCCGACAGGCAAGCCATTGTTGCCGGCCAATTGGTCAGAGCTTTCTGCGATGACGATTTCTTATGGGCACGGGCTGTCAACTTCGCCGCTGCATTTGGCGACGGCCTATGCGTCCATTGCAAACGGCGGGTTGCGGGTCGAACCAACATTGCTGCGGGTCGACAACCCACAGCCGGGCCCACGTGTTATGTCGGATGCTGTCGCGCAAACGGCTGTCCATATGCTGCGCCAAGTTGTTGTACGCGGTACCGCGTCGTTCGGTGAGGTCGCAGGCTATGAGGTCGCGGGGAAAACCGGTACCGCTGATAAAGCGCGCGAAAACGGCGGCGGCTATTACGATGACAAGGTTATCGCGACCTTTGCATCCGTGTTCCCTGCAAGCGATCCGCAATATGTATTGATTGTGACCTTGGACGAGCCGACAATCTACACATTGGGCGAAGACCGCCGCACCGCAGGGTGGACTGCTGTGCCGGTTGCTGCTGAAATGATCCGCCGTGTCGCACCGCTTTTGGGCCTGCGCCCGCACGTGGACAGCGCACAGCCTGTCGGTGTAACACTCACCTCAAATTAATCGAGGCAAACAATGAAAACACTGGCGGAACTGGGGCTGACGGCGCAAGGCGGTCGCGAGGCCCAGATCAAAGGGCTGACCGTGGACAGCCGCAACGTATCCCCCGGTGATCTTTTTGCGGCTTTGCCCGGCGCCACTGTGCATGGTGGCAATTTCATCGCCAAAGCAGTGGATATGGGCGCCGCCGCGGTTCTGACTGATGCCAAAGGCGCACAGATTGCCGCAGACGTGCTGGCTGATGCGGGCATTGCTGTTATCGTCGCACAAGACCCACGCCAAGCGCTGGCGCAAACCGCATCACTTTGGTTTGGCGCGCACCCGCAAACGGTTGTTGCCGTCACCGGGACCAACGGCAAAACGTCCGTTTCGACATTCTGCCGTCAAATCTGGGAGGAAATGGACCTTGCAGGCGTGAATATCGGGACCACTGGCGTCGAAGGGGCTTGGACCCATCCGCTGCGCCATACCACGCCAGAACCGATCACCTTGCACCGTGTTATGGCGCAGGCGACGCAAAATGGCGTGACCCATGTCGCGATGGAGGCTTCCAGCCACGGGTTGGACCAGCGCCGTCTTGATGGCGTGGTCTTAGCGGCAGCCGGGTTCACAAACTTCACCCAAGACCACCTAGACTATCACGAAACCTTTGATGCGTATTTTGACGCGAAAATGGGTCTGTTTACCCGCGTTTTGGCCGATGATGGTGTGGCGGTGGTTAATCTTGATGACCCAAAAGGCATGCTGGTTGCGCAGATTTGCGCGGAGCGTGGCCAGGAAGTAATTGGTGTCGGACGCAATGATGCCGCGCGTTTGCGGCTGATGGGGCAACGCTTTGACGCGACAGGCCAAGATGTTTTGTTTGAATGGCAAGGCAAGCCACATCATTTGCGGCTTGCGCTGATCGGTGGGTTTCAGGCGGATAATGTGTTGCTGGCTGCAGGGCTGGTCATTGCGGCGGGTGCGGAACCTCAGGACGTGTTTGATGCGCTTGCGCATCTGGGCACCGTACATGGGCGGATGGAGCTTGCCGCGACCCGCGAAAATGGGGCTGCCGTGTTTGTGGATTACGCCCATACGCCGGACGCTGTGAAAACTGCGCTGACCGCGATGCGCCCCCATGTAATGGGGCGGATTATCGCGATTGTCGGCGCTGGCGGGGACCGGGATACGGGCAAGCGACCGTTGATGGGGGCTGCGGCGGCGCAGCACGCGGATATCGTGATCGTTTCTGACGATAACCCCCGCTCCGAAGATCCGGCCGCGATCCGTGCCGCTGTATTGGGAGGGGCCGTTGCCGAGGATGGGGCTGAGGTATCCGAAGTCGGTGACCGGGCCGAGGCGATTTTACGTGCTGTTGATATGCTGCGCCCCGGCGACGCGCTACTTATTGCGGGCAAGGGGCATGAAACGGGTCAGACCATTGGTGATACGGTGCTGCCATTTGATGATGTCGAACAGGCAAGCATGGCGGTCGCCGTATTGGATGGCCGGATATGACAGCGCTTTGGACCGGTGAAGATGTGGTCGCGGCGATTGGCAGCCAAGGGCCAGATGGTTGGGATGCGTGTGGCGTAAGTACTGATGCTGATACCGCCAAACCGGGGGATCTGTTTGTCGCGCTGAACGGTGCGGTCAAAACAGCCTTTGCAAACGGGGCAGTTGCGGCAATTGTCAGCGCCATCGATAAAGACATTACCCAGCCGCAGCTTTTGGTCGCTGATCCGCGCGCCGCGCTTGCTGATCTGGCCCGCGCCGCCCGGTTTCGCAGCCGCGCGAAAATTGTGGCTGTTAGCGGATCTGCCGGCAAAACTGCGACGGTTGGGATGTTGCACGAGATGTTGGCCGGACAGGGGCGCTGTCATGCGCCGCTTGCGCTAGGGCACAATGTACCACTTGCCCTTGCAACATTGCCGCAAGATGCGGATTTTGCAGTATTCAAAATCGCTGATGATCAGTCAGAAATTATCGAAAAATTTCCGCGGTCAATACAACCGCATGTGGCGCTGTTCACAAGCGCGGACATATCTCCTGCTGGAACGGAGGCGATTGCTGCCGGGCTCGGGGAGGACGGTGTAGCGATATGTTATGCAGGTGACTTATCCACTGAAAAACTGCCTGCCAGTATGGGGCAAACGCAGGTGATCAGTTTTGGGTCTCCAGGGAATGATTGGACATTGCGGCAGGTTCGGCTTGGGGCGGATGTCACGGTTGTGATGGCTAGGGGCATGGGGCAGGATTACCTGTTTAAACTGGGCGTGCCGGGGCGGCAATTCGCGCTTTATGCGCTTGGGGCTTTGGCTGCGGTGACTGCCATTGGCGCCGATCCGGTGACTGCCACGCTTGATCTTGCGCGATGGTCGCCGCCCGCCGGGCGCGGCAGTATCGAACACATCGTGCTTGATCCGGCCCGCGACGGCGAAACGTTACGCCTTATCAACGACGCGGCCAATGCGAACCCAGCGACGATGGACACCGCGTTTGAAGTCATCGCGACAAGCACGCCCAGCGACAACGTCGGACGCAATGTCAAAGGGCGGCGCGTCGCGATTTTAGGTGATATGGGCGGGGTCAATACGCAAGCTGCAGTGTTACACCACGATTTGGCGGCAAATGGGCATTTACAAAAACTCGACCAAGTTCACTGCATTGGTCCACAGATCTACCCGCTTTGGCGTGCGTTGCCGCAGCATCAACGCGGTCAATGGGCGCAAACGGCGTCTGACCTTGCCCCGCAAGTGTCAAAGCTGGTGGATGCGGGCGATGTTGTCTTGGTAAAAGGCACGGCGAGTAGTAAAACGACGCTGGTCGTTGACGCCATCCGCAAACTCGGGCATCGCCGCCCGCAAGAAGAATAGGATATTTTATGCTTTATTGGCTTACGTCACTTTCAGATGGCGGCGATTTTTTTAACTTGTTCCGCTACATCACATTCCGCGCAGGCGGCGCGCTGATGACGGCCTTGCTGTTTGGGTTCATCTTTGGGCCGCCGCTGATCAATGTGTTGCGGCGCAAACAGGGCAAAGGCCAACCGATCCGTGACGACGGCCCAGAAGGGCATTTTGTCAAGGCAGGCACGCCAACCATGGGCGGGCTACTCATTGTGGGGGCGTTGACCTTTTCGACCCTGCTATGGGCGCGGCTGGATAATCCGTTTGTCTGGATGGTGCTTTTTGTAACCCTGTCGTTTGCGGCGATTGGGTTCGCGGATGACTATGCCAAAGTGTCCAAGCAAAACACGGCTGGTGTTTCAGGCAAGGTGCGGATTTTACTTGGTATTCTTATCGCAGCTATCGCGGGTTACTGGGCGGCGGCCTATCACCCCGACGATTTGACCAATCAGCTTGCTTTACCCGTCTTTAAAGACACGTTGATCAATTTGGGTATTCTGTTTGTGCCATTTTGCGTGATCGTGATCGTCGGGGCGGCGAATGCAGTGAACCTGACTGATGGGCTAGATGGGCTTGCGATTATGCCAGTGATGATCGCCGCGGCGACATTTGGAATCATCGCCTATGCGGTGGGCCGGACTGATTTCACCGAATATCTTGACGTACACTACGTGCCACAAACCGGTGAAATCCTCGTGTTTTCTGCGGGGCTGATCGGGGGCGGGTTAGGGTTCTTGTGGTATAATGCGCCGCCGGCTGCCGTGTTTATGGGCGACACTGGCTCACTGGCCTTGGGCGGTGCACTTGGCGCGATTGCGGTTGCGACAAAACACGAGATCGTGCTGGCCATCGTTGGTGGGTTGTTCGTCGCCGAAGCGCTGAGCGTGATTATCCAAGTGCTATATTTCAAGCGCACCGGAAAACGCGTGTTCCTGATGGCTCCGATCCATCACCACTACGAGAAAAAAGGCTGGGCCGAGCCACAAATCGTGATCCGCTTCTGGATCATCTCGCTTATCCTCGCGATGATCGGACTGGCAACGCTGAAGGTGCGGTAACAGAAACGGAGATGACGGTCAGATGGTGTTGACCTTCATCTTATTCGATCGCGCAGAACCCAAAGGCGGGCAGAGCCGACCTTCGAGCAATGCGCAGCGAACGGCTGCATTGAGCCCATATTTCCGAATGCTGCACGGTGCACGAATGTCAGCTTCAGATGGCGCAGGCGTCATACGGCGAATGAAATCAGTTGATGCTCTGAAACAAAGCCAGCCTTCTCAAGGGTCGCCTTCGACGCCGTGTTGTTGGCCCCACATCCGCAAATCGGACGTAAACCAGATTGCTCAGCTTTATTGGCGATTTCGCTGACAATGTGTGTGCCCAATCCTCTGCGACGAAGGTTTGGGGCGACCATCATGCCAATATCCACCGCATTGCTATCTTCAATGAAGCGGTTGGACACCCCACAACCAACGATCTCTCCGTCTACTCTGACTGTCCAAAGCTTATCCTTGCTGGCTAAAGCCGCGATCTCACCTTGGCTTTCAAAGAAGTCTTCATTGATCTCCCAAAGTGGTTCGACATCGGTTGGTATTGCAGCGCTTATCTCGGCGTTATTGAACGTTATATGAGTGCCGGATTCTCGATTTCTGAACAGAAACCCTCCCACAGAACCCTGCCATCCAAGCTTATGACAAGATTGCACAAAGGCACGATCAAAAGACTTGACCAGCGCCGTTGAGAAGCCGTGTTGGTCATGTAGAGAACGCAATAGCCTCGTTGAGTTTTCAGGTTTAGGACTGAAGTACTCGACCAAGCTAGTTCCATTTATGACGCCATACGAGCCATCGTCATTTGTCCAAAATCCCCCCAAACTAACCATTTCTTCTAAGAAGAATTCCTGGGGTTCTTCGAGAGACTTGAGGTATTGCTGCCGTAGCTGCGGTGATGGATCGGGTGAATGCGTGAATCCTGACATGTGTGCGGTTTTAGCCGACGGGGCATCACAGCAACAACAACAATTGGTGCAACCGCAGCGGATTCACACTTTGTCCCCCTAGGCGGACCTCGATGCATCGCGCAGCTAATGTCCGCAGTGAGCCCAGTAATGCAGTTGCTGCTTTATTTACAAATTTCCGCTTCGATGAAGGTGAGCGACCCGCGTGATCTGGCGTTTCGGCGACGGATTGGGATTCACCATTGGGGCCCTTCCACCTAAAGCATCTCGCAAGTTGCCGCTTTGCGCAAAGAGCTGATCAGCGTTCTCGGCGCCGATTGCATCAACAACGATCTGGTCAACCTCTTGCCAGATCGCGACAACCTCATCCAGAAGTTGCTCTCCTTTTTCGGTCAGCGATAAGATGGCGGTGCGCTTGTCTTTTGGGTCTCTGCGTAGCTGTATATAGCCATTGTTTATCAGTCGCTTGGTCATCTGGCTCATGCTGGCTGGGGTGATGTTGAACTCGGATGACAGCTGCCGTTGGGATGCCTCTCCTATACGCCCCAGCGCATGAATAAAACGCGCTTGGCCAGCGTGAAGGCCAAGCGGCTTTAGCAACACGCGCAAACGGTCCTCCAAAAGATGTGTACTGTGCATGAGCAAATGAAATCTTGCCCCTTGTTTTACAATCTGCATAAAGTTAGGACCCTAATTAGTTTGATTGGCATCCTTGTACCCACAACTTCCTTGCTGATGCAATCAATCAGGTGTGACTAAAAAAGGAGACTTGAAAATGTCTACAACCCCAGAACCACACAAGCGGGCGACATCCAACCGCTGCATCTTAATACTGAGCGCACTCAGCGGTTTGATGTTTGCAAGCAGCGCGTACGCACATGCCGATGAGCATTCTGTGCACGAGAATGCATTGGTGAGCCCCAGTGAGATCGTCGATTGCACGCTCGAAAACGGCGATGCTGCGAAATGCGCAAGCTACGTTGTGAAATACCTGCCCGATGACCTTGAGATCGGTCCGTTTTGTCCTGCGACCTTGGACGATGCGGGGGGCATTTGGCATTGGGACGGCGACGAAGCCGGGCTCTACCGGATCGATGGTGGTTTTCTGCGGATGCTAGACGCACAAGGGTACACATTCTTCAACGAAGATGGTGACGTCTATTCCTTTGACATCCGTACCGAAGGCCCGACAGAGACCAACGAATGCATCCAGGCCACCGTCGATCCTGAGGTCGAGATGACGGTCCTCATTCCTGCGAACCCCGTCATGGCAGATGAACCGACTAAGCTTGGCACCGTCGCGAAAGTCGGGATCGGGCTGGATGGCGTTCCGATCTTTGCCGATGCTCCCTCGGTGCTGGATACCGGACATATGCCCGCGCTTGACACCTGTGGTGGCCATGTCGACCCCGGCGGTTGGTATCACTGGCATGCAACGGCCACGGATCTGAACGCGGTCTATGAAAACGAAGGTGTCGATGCAGAGTGCGTGAATGTCGAGCAAGACCAGACAGCGCAGTTTGGGTATGCCTTCGACGGGTTTGCGATGTATGGCACATTGAACCACGATGGTTCGGTTCCCGACGATCTTGATGAATGTGGCGGCCATATCGGCCTGACCGAAGAAGGTGGAGAACCTGTCTATCATTACCATTCAGGTGCAACCTTCCCCAATCTGCCAACCTGTCTGGTCGGGGTGTTTGCGGATGACAACTTCGCGACCAACGCAGCTGGTGGTATTGGATCCGCCAACGTTGGCGGCGGCGCCCCCGACTTTGACGCGATTGCCGAAACGTTGGGAGTGGATGCCGACCTGCTAAGGCAAACCATGGAAGACGCCGGCGGACGGGACGCGGACCTGAACGCGGTTGCGGATCTGCTTGGTATCTCCGTTGACGACTTGCAGTCAGCGCTTCCGGGGCCCAATCGATAGGCAGCCAGTGTACATCGACATCCGTCTACCAAACCCTCCTCGGTCTGGTGGACGGCACCAATCTTTGGACACCTACAATATGCGGCCAACGGTAAGAAGGCCAAAGCAGGCATGCAAAGTAAATTGAGCCCGGCCCAACTTAGCCGAGCAGGTCATTGAACTTATAGGTGCGAATGACCGCTTTTGCCGCGTAGCAAGCGTTGTATCAATTAATAACGAACACCTGATTTTGATTAGAGCGGCGCAGTTTCCTGCGCCGCTCTAATCTCTTAGTCTTCCATCGCTTCTAGCTCGTCGATGAAGCCTTCGATCATCGATAGGCCTTTGTCCCAGAACTTCGGATCTGAGGCGTCAAGGCCGAAGGGGGCCAGCAGGTCTTTGTGGTGTTTGGACCCTCCTGCGCGCAGCATGTCGAAATATTTGGTTTGAAAGTCCGGATCGCCTTCGGCGTAGACCGCGTAAAGCGCGTTCACCAGACCGTCGCCGAACGCATAGGCGTAGACGTAGAAAGGGGAATGCACGAAATGCGGGATGTAGGACCAGAAGGTCTCATAGCCAGGTGCAAAGTCGAATACCTCGCCCAGCGATTCCGCCTGCACCGACATCCACAGCGCGTTGATGTCATCTGGCGTCAGTTCGCCTTCGGCGCGGGCCGCATGCAGTTTACATTCAAAATCATAAAACGCGATCTGGCGCACGACCGTGTTGATCATGTCCTCGACCTTACCTGCGAGCAGGACTTTGCGCTCTTCTTTGGTTTTGGCCCCATCCAGCAGTTTTTGGAACGTCAGCATCTCACCAAAGACAGAGGCCGTTTCGGCCAATGTTAGCGGGGTCGATGACAGCAGCTCACCCTGTTCAGCGGCAAGCACCTGATGCACGCCGTGGCCCAATTCATGTGCCAATGTCATCACGTCGCGTGGTTTGCCCAGATAGTTGAGCATCACATAAGGGTGCACGGGTGTCACGGTCGGGTGCGCAAATGCGCCGGGGGCTTTGCCGGGTTTGACGGCGGCGTCAATCCAGCCTTTGTCAAAGAACGGCTCTGCGATTTCGGCCATTTTGGGGTCAAAATCGGCGTAGGCGGTCATGACGGTCTCGCGGGCTTCGTCCCAATCGACGGTGCGCGTCGTTTCCATCGGCAGGGGCGCGTTGCGGTCCCAGGTCTGCATCCGCTCTAGCCCAAGCCATTTTGCCTTAAGCGCATAGTAGCGGTGCGACAAGCGTGGGTAGGCGGCAACAACGGCGTTTCGCAGGGCCTCGACCACTTCGGGTTCTACGTGGTTCGACAGGTGCCGCCCGGCCTGTGGGCTTGGCATTTTGCGCCAGCGGTCTTCGATCTCTTTTTCTTTGGCAAGCGTGTTGTGGACGCGCGCAAAGGTCTTGATGTTGTCTTGGAACACGGCGGCCAGCGCATGGGTTGCGGCCTCGCGCTTGGTACGGTCCTGCTCGGTCAAAAGGTTTAGCGTGGCCTCAAGGTTGAGGGTTTCGCCGTCCACGTCAAATTCAAGCCCGGCCATGGTTTCATCAAACAGACGGTTCCATGCTGCGGCGCCAACGGTAGATTGATCGTGCAAGAATTGCTCCAGCTCGTCTGACAATTGGTGCGGTTTCATTGCACGCATGCGGTCAAAGACTGGTTTATAGCGTGCCAGATCAGCGTTGGCAGCCAAGAGCCCTGTCAGATGGTCATCGTCCAGACGGTTGAATTCCAACCCGTAAAACACCAAAGGCGTGGTCGCGTTGGTGATTTTATCTTGGCAATCGGCCAAAAATTTCGCGCGGTCGCTATCTGTGGTGATCTGGTAATACCGCAGCCCGGCAAAGGACATGATCCGCCCGGCAATCACATCAATTTGTTCATAGCGCTGCACGGCTTTCAGCAGCCCTGCTGCGTCAAGCGTCGCAAGCTTGCCTGCGTAATCCGCCGCAAATGCTGCACATTCTGTATCCAACCACGCCAAATCTCGGGTCAATTCGGGGGCGTCTGGGCTGGCGTAAAGATCGGTCAAATCCCATTCAGGCAGGTCGCCAAAACCTTGGCCGCCTTGGGCGTTCGCATCAAATACGGGGGTGGGGATGTTCATGTTATACCTCATTGTTTGGGCATAACATAGGTGCGCAAAGGGGCAGTTGAAAGCCCCCCGCGCGGGACTTGTCTAGGCGATGACTTTGGCGTTTGATGCCGCTTCGAAATGGGCCGCGGCTGCGTCAAACATCTCTGTCTGTACTGCGCTGTCCATCAGCATCTCGTGCTGACCGCCTGCGATCAGGCGCAATTCGCCTTTTGGCCAGCGCGCCATGCGTGCGCGAATACGGGTTGGATCAACGATAGCCTCATTACTGCCCAGAAATGTCAGACAGGGAATGTTTCGTGGCGATGGCTGTTGATTGAGACGATGCATTTCACGCAATGACGTGTTCAGCCAGCGCAGCGACGGCCCACCAAGCGCAAGGTCAGGATAGCTGCGCAGTTGATCGCCCAATGTTTCAAACATTGCCCGATCATTGGTCAGCGCGTTGCCTTCAAATGCCGCGCGCAGCACGTAGGGTTGTTCAAACTGGCCCGGCGCCAGTGTTTCGTCAAACCCGAGCTGACGGCTCACCGCTGAAAGCCCCCAAGCAATCGGCCGCAGCGCGACAGACATCTGAATGCCCCACATCGGCGCAGAGAACATCGCGGCCTGCACATCAAGCCCTTCATTCAAGGCGCGCAACCCAATGCAACCGCCCATCGAATGGCCGATCAAGAAATAGGGTTTGGGCAGGTTTTGCGCTTTTGCATAGGCAATGACCGCCGCGACATCATACTGAAAGTCGCGAAAACTGCCAACATGGCCAATTGCGCGGTTCGGCGTCATCCGGTCCGAAATGCCTTGCCCGCGCCAATCGACAACAACAGAGGCAAAGCCACGATCATGCAGCGCCTTGGCGGTTACGCCGTATTTTTCAATAAATTCCGTGCGCCCCGGAAAGATAAGCACCGTTCCTTGCGCATTTGATTTGTTCCAATGGCCCACGCGAATGCGCAGCCCATCAGAAGTTTTCAGCCAATGGGCGGCACCACCTGCGGGTCCATGTGCAATGTCGTCAAAAAGCGGTGCCGTTTCCATGTTTATCCTAATACGCTCGCGAGCTTCATTGCTTGGCCCATGTCGCCGTCAACCGACAGCTTGCCGGTCATAAAGGCGGTTGTTGGGTTCAGCTCTCCCTCGAGGATCGCTTTAAATGTTTCGGTGTCGGCGGTCAGTGACACGTCTGCATCGTCTTCACTTGCACGTGCTCCGCCTGCATCAATGATGATGCCGCCTTCGCCTTCGATCACAAACTTCGCAGTGCCATCAAAGTCTGCGCCGTCCATTTTTGCGTTCAGGGCAGCTACGGCCTCGGTCACAACATCGCTCATATTTTTTCGTCCTTCTTGGTTGATGTGGCGGCCGACCTCTGGTGTTGGCCGCGTTCTGCGTTACATTGGTCTTTATGGTTACGCTGACACATCGCATCAAACGTATCGTTACGGCACTTTCTTTGGCAGTCGGGTTTTCCTTACCTGCGCTGGCCCAAGAAACGACGCTGGACGAATTATATCAAGACCTGCTCGCCGCAGATGCAGGCGCATATGCAGCGATTGAGGATGAAATATTCGCGACCTGGGACAAAAGCCGCTCACCAGCGATGGATTTGCTTTTGCAGCGGGGGGCAGATGCGCTTTTGGATGGTAATCCGCAGGCGGCACTAGAGCATTATACCGCGCTGATCGATCATGCGCCGCATTTTGCAGGTGGCTATTTTGGACGTGCATCTGCCTATTATATATTGGGACTTACCGGGCCTGCGTTGAACGATATTGCGCGGGTTTTGCAAATCGATCCGCGCCAATTCCGCGCAATTGATGGATTGGCCGTGATTATGGAGGATCTTCAGCGCCCCGAGGATGCGTTAGAGCTATATCAGATGATTCTTGCGATCAATCCGCAGTCGGTTCCGGCCATGGATGCGGTCGCACGCTTGCAGTTGCAACTTGAAGGTGAGGCGCTGTAAGGCGCCCAGCACGATTTAAGGACCCTCATGACAAGCGCGCGCATCACGGCTGTTTTAGGCCCAACGAATACCGGCAAAACGCATTATGCGATCCAGCGGATGTTATCGCACCGCACGGGCATCATTGGTTTGCCGCTGCGTCTGCTTGCGCGCGAGGTTTATGACCGGATTGTCGCGGTGCGCGGCCCCGGTGTTGTCGCGCTGATTACGGGCGAAGAGCGAATCGTTCCGCCACGTGCTGCTTATTGGGTCTGCACCGTAGAAGCGATGCCCGAGGGCATGGGGGCCGATTTTCTGGCCATCGATGAAATTCAGCTTTGCGCCGCCCCCGAACGCGGCCATGTGTTTACCGACCGATTGCTGCATGCACGGGGCTTGCATGAAACCTTGTTTTTAGGTGCCGATACAATGCGCGGCGCGATTGCTGCGATGGTGCCAGAGGCGCAATTTATGTACCGCGATCGCATGTCACAGTTGACCTACACGGGTTCGAAAAAGATAAGTCGTATGCCTGCACGCGCTGCAATCGTCGGGTTTTCTGTTGAAAATGTCTATGCAATTGCCGAATTGCTCCGCCGCACCAAAGGAGGGGCGGCGGTCGTGATGGGCGCGCTGAGCCCGCGCACACGCAATGCGCAGGTCGAAATGTACCAAAATGGCGATGTTGATTATCTTGTGGCGACAGATGCCATCGGGATGGGGCTGAACCTTGATATTTCGCACGTCGCGTTTTCGTCGCTGATCAAATTTGACGGGCACCGGATGCGGCATCTGCAGCCGCAAGAGTTGGCGCAGATTGCGGGCCGGGCAGGGCGGCATATTGAAAACGGCACCTTTGGGGTCACAGGCGAAGCCCCGCCGTTAGACGAAGAAGTCGCCGAAGCCATCACCGAACACCAATTTGCCCCAGTAAATAAATTACACTGGCGGAACAGCCGGTTACAGTTCGGATCGGTCAAGCGATTGATCGCGACGCTTGAAGAACGCACCGATGATCGGTGGTTGACCCGCGTGCGCGAAAGCGATGATCTTAAGGCGCTCAAAGCGCTCAGCGGTGATACCGAAGTCGCGGCACGTGCTAGCGATGGCCCATCGGTCAAACTGCTATGGGAAGTCTGTCGCGTGCCTGATTTCAGGGGCATTTCCGCAGGCGAACACGCCAGTCTTTTGACCCATATCTATAATGATCTGCACCAGCTTGGGCATGTGTCCGCCAATTGGTTTGGTCTGCAAGTGCGCCGCATTGACCGCGTGGACGGTGACATTGATACCCTATCGAAACGGCTGGCTTACATCCGTACTTGGACCTATGTTGCGCAGCGCAACGGTTGGTTGCGTGACGAAAACCATTGGCGTGACGAGACGCGCGCTGTAGAAGACCGACTATCAGACGCGCTGCATGGCGCGCTCACACAAAGATTTGTGGACCGGCGGACAAGCATTTTGCTTCGGCGGCTCAAACAGAAGGAGAGCCTTTTGGCTGACGTAAACGACAAAGGTGAAGTAACCGTAGAAGGCGAATTCGTCGGACGGTTAGAAGGTTTCCAGTTCCGTATGGACAAGGCCGGAAGCCCCGATGAGGCCAAGACATTGCGTCAGGCATCTGTGCAGGCGCTGGTGCCGCAGTTCCATCTGCTGGCAGATCGGTTTTACAACGCGCCGGATCCTGAGATTGATTTCACCGAACAAGGTGGGTTGATGTGGGGCGATCAGGCCGTTGGGAAATTGGTTGCCGGGTCTGATCCGTTTAAGCCGGGTGTGGCAGCCTTTGTTGATGATGAAGCTGGCGAAGATGTGGCCGCAAAGGTGCAGCGCCGCTTGCAGCATTTCATTGACCGCAAGATCGCGGCTGGCTTCGAAGGCCTGCTTGCGCTGAAAAACGATGAGACTCTGACTGGTGCGGCAAAAGGGTTCGCCTACCGGATGGCCGAAGGGTTCGGCATTATACCGCGTGGCGAAGTTGCCGACGAAGTCAAAGCATTGGATCAGGACGCGCGCGGCGCGTTGCGCAAACACGGTGTGCGTTTTGGTCAGTTCACGATCTTTCAGCCGCTTTTGCTGAAACCCGCCGCAACCCGTTTGCGTTTGGTGTTGTGGTCACTGTCCAAGGGCCTTCAGGAATTCCCCGAAGCCCCACCACCGGGCCTGGTCACCGTGCCTGCGGCAAAAGACGCGGTGCCGGGGTTCTATGCGATGTCGGGTTACCGCGCAGCCGGTGAGCGCGCAATTCGCATCGATATGCTTGAACGGCTGGCAGATATGTTGCGCGACAAAGACAGCCGCGGTGGTTTCGAAGCCAATCCCGATATGTTGTCGATCACGGGGATGACGCTTGAACAATTTGCGGATTTGATGGCCGGGCTTGGCTATAAGGCTGAAAAAAGTGAGCGCGAAAAAGTAAAGGCGACGCCGGTTGCCACCGATGACGCGCCAAATGCCGAAGCCGCGCCGACACATGCAGAGCCCCCAGAGGTAGAGCCTGTTGCCGATGCAGAAGCGGCCCCTGCCGAAGAAGCAGCGCCTGAAATGGAAGTGTTCTATACCTTCACTTGGGGTGGCCGTGCCGCACGGGCTGCGCGCCCGCAAGGTGATCGGCCGCGGGGCAAACCAAAAGGGAAGCCAAAGGGCAAAGGCAAACCGCAAGGCGGTGGCAACAAGCCACAAACATTTGCGGCCAAGCCCAAGCGCGAAAAGCAGATTGATCCCGATAACCCGTTTGCCGCCGCATTGGCTGGGTTCAAAAAGGATTGACCGAAGCGCCCCGGCAAACGATCCGGCTGGATAAATGGCTCTGGCAGGCGCGGTTTTTCAAATCGCGCAGCCTTGCTGCCGGGGTGGTCACATCTGGCAAGGTGCGCATCGACGGAACCCCCGTAAGCAAGCCCGCGCGTGGCGTTGGGGCAGGGGATGTGCTGACCTTCACACAAGCGGATGCCACGAAGGTTGTGCGAATCCTTGACCTAGGAACGCGTCGGGGGCCCGCACCCGAAGCGCAGGCATTATACGATGATATGTCGCCCGCCGTAGAACGCCGTCCCTATAATCCGGGCGGCGACAGAAAAGGTCGCCCAACAAAGAAGCAACGCAGGGATATGATGACGCATCGTGCTACCGATACATCTTTCGACCTTGAATGACCGCGCAGTCTATTCTAGCAAGACCTTTGTTAGATAATCGGATGCCACTATGACCTACATCGTCAACGACAATTGTATCGCCTGCAAATACACAGACTGTGTCGAAGTCTGCCCCGTAGATTGTTTCTACGAGGGTGAAAATATGTTGGTGATTCACCCTGACGAATGCATCGACTGTGGGGTCTGCGAACCCGAATGCCCGGCTGACGCGATCCGGCCCGACACAGAGCCGGACATGGAAAAATGGGTTGAACTGAACCGCAAATATGCAGAACTGTGGCCAGTGATTATCACCAAGAAAGATCCGCTGCCGGAAGCCGATGATATGGACGGCAAATCTGGCAAGCTTGAGCTGCTGTCCGAAGCCCCGGGCGAGGGTGGCTGATTCGGCGCGATTGCGCCGCGACGGCCCTGTTTTTAAAAGCGAAATATATGCTGCATTGCGGCGCTTTTAGAGTTGGCGTTTTTGTGATATAGTGGGCTCAATGATAAGAACACGTTGATCCAAAGTGAAACAGGCAATGCCCGACGGTGACCTTTGTCGCCGCCGGATTTTTTGTCGTCTATAGGTTTTTGGGTCGTCTTGAAAGGACAACCATGAGTAAGAAGAAAAGCGAATTTAGCCCAGAGCAATTTGTTGTTTATCCGGCGCACGGCGTTGGCAAAATTGTGTCTGTCGAAACCCAAGAAGTTGCGGGTTTTGAGCTAGAGATGTTTGTAATTGCGTTTGAAAAAGACAAAATGACACTGCGCGTACCAACGCATAAAGCCACTGACGTTGGTATGCGTGCGCTCGCGACACCTGATGTCGTGGCCCAAGCGATCAAGACGCTAAAAGGCAAAGCTAAAGTCAAAAAGGCAATGTGGTCCCGCCGCGCGCAAGAATATGAGCAAAAGATCAACTCAGGCGATTTGATCGCGATTGCAGAGGTTGTGCGCGACTTGCACCGCCAAGACGACCAACGCGAGCAAAGCTATTCCGAGCGCCAGCTTTATGAAGCTGCACTTGAACGTCTGACACGCGAATTTGCGGTTGTAGCAGGTAGTGAAGAATCTGTTGCCGGTGACGAAATCACATCTGTCTTGGTTGGCCGCGCGGCCTAAGCAAACCCCGCTTCAAGATATTTTAAGCCGCACCCACATAACGGGCGCGGCTTTTTTCTTTGTTATGAGGTGCTTGTGATTGCCGGCAACAGTGCGCCTATCTTCGCGTCATAGACCTTGATTGCGAAACAATTTCCGTGTCAGAGTCCGCATATCACCAACATTTTATTATGGAGATACGATATGAAGATTTTTATACCAGTAATATTAGCAGGTTCCTTTGTTGCGCAGAGCGCCTTTGCAGGTGGGCTATCCGACCCAATTATTCCAGTTGTCCCTCCAGCACCGCCCATGGTTGTGCCCCTTGATTGGTATGCGGGTGTGCAGGCTGGGAATCTAACAGGGGATTTGGCGAATGAGTTTGTGACAACAAACACGCCTAGTTTTGATATAGACGGCCCGATTTACGGGGTGCATGCCGGCGTGCAACGCGCGTTTGGCGGCATGATGCTTGGTGCTGAAATTGACTATAATACCTCTGGCAGCGATCTTGCCGACGATGAAGAATTTGTCGAATCTGAGCTGTCCACATTGGCGCATCTTAAGCTGCGTGCAGGCGCAAACATTGGCAATGCATTTGTTTATGGCACCGCTGGCTTGGCCTATGCAGATATGAGCATTACCGCCTTTGGCCTGACCACCGAAATGACTGATACAGCTCCGTTTTACGGTATTGGGGCTGATATGATGGTGTCTGATACCATCTCAATCGGCGCTGAGTATTTGATCCATAGCTTTGAAGATATGGATGACACCGGGTATGATGTTGAGTTCAACACAGCGATGGTGCGCGCCTCCTATCACTTCTAGGCTGCGCTTAATCTTTTGAATGCCAATGCCACGCCTTTTACCGGGCGTGGCTTTTCTTTGTTTTTGATCATTTTAGCCAGACCGGCGACAGTACGCCTATCTGAATCCAATAATTGTTGAGCGTGAAACAATATTTGTGCAAAATGAGAGTCATAACGCTATTATACAACCTGAGGGGATTCGGAATGAATGTTTTCAAGACTGTATTATTGACGAGTTGTATTGTTGCAGCCCAGGTTTCTGCCGGTGGGCTCTCTGACCCGGTTATCCCGGTGCCACCGCCGCTTCCACCGGTAGCTGTGCCGCTTGATTGGTATGCTGGTGTACAGGTGGGCGTTGTGTCTGGGGATGTTACACCTGACCTACAGACGACGGTACTACCAGAAACGGATTTCGAAGGCCCGATCTACGGGGTGCATGCGGGGGTGCAGCGTGACTTCGGGTCGATGCGGCTGGGTGCTGAAATCGACTACAACACCACGTCAGTTGATCTGGAGGATAGCGGCACCGACGTCGTGATCGAGATGGACACCTTGGCCCATCTAAAGCTGCGCGCGGGTACAATGGCGGGCAATGTGTTCATCTATGGGACTGCCGGTATCGCCTATGCAGAGGTGTATATCGAGCCCATTGGCCCGCCTTATGATTTGGCGGATACAGCACCATTTTACGGTGTTGGCGCGGATATGATGGTCACCCAACGCATCTCGGTTGGGGGTGAATTTTTGGTGCATAGCTTTGAAGATATGGACGACAGCGGGATTGACGTCGATTTCAACACGGCAATGTTGCGTGCATCGTTCCACTTTTAACGTTCACGCATTGGCCTTGGAGGCCGGTGTCCGTATGACATTTAGACGATAGGTGCTGCAACAAGTCCGGGTGTGACTTGCCGATCTTGGTGAACATAAGACACGAATTGAGACGTGTGACTGTTTAGAATGTCTATGGCGGTCTGGCGATCAGCAACGTTTTCGTATTTGCGGTTACCGGAATGAATATAGCGAATTTCGGCTTGCATAGCTTCAAAGTAGTCACACCAAACGGCGTAGCGGTCCGCGATGGGACAGGCGTCAAATATCTGTAGCTTGTTGACCGTATCGTAGCCCTTTCTCGGCCCTTTGCGACCTAGATCGTCGCTTGCGCTGACCCGCGTTGATATGCGTTCCCTAAGCGTGTCAGAGGTCAGAACCAGAATATCGACGCTGGTGATTTTCGTAGCAAACAGCCCTTTGGCCACAAGCGGATGGTGGTTCACATTGGGTGCATAGTTTGGGTCAGCTGCTTGCGTGTCATTGGCGATATCAAGATGAAACAGGTCGCGGGTCTGCAATGCTTTGCGTTCTTTGGTGCGAAACATAGCCTCGTAGACCGGGGTCATTCCATAAAAATGACCCGGATTTGTTATCAGGTGGCGCATATATTCGGATTTGCCGGCGCTGCTAAAGCCACATACGACGTGGATACCTGTGCACTTGTGGCGGTTTGACAGTCCAGCTGGCGCGAAGAGCGCGCGGGCTTTTGTAGCCGTTTTTATTAACTTGATCATCACACATTACACTTGTTAAAAATACGCCAGCAGAGGGGCTAAAGAGCGCGCCAGCCGATATCTGACCGATAAAATCCTTTATCCCAGTCGATTGATTGCGCCATTGCATAGGCGTTTTTATGGGCTTCGGCTAAGGTCGCACCACGTGCTGTGATGTTCAAGACCCGCCCGCCGATCGCGGTGATTTTCCCATCTTTTTCGGCAGTGCCCGCGTGAAACACCATGTTGAAACTATCTTCGGGCAGCGTCTCCAGCCCTTTGATCACGGTGCCTTTTTCATATGACCCCGGATACCCTTTGGCGGCCATAACTACTGACAATGCATGATCATCGGCCCAGTTTACCGCAACCTCAGAAAGCCGCTCTTGTGCGCAAGCTTCCAATAGGTCAAGGATTTGCCCGCCAAGCCGCATCATCAGGCATTGGCATTCAGGATCACCAAAACGCACGTTGTATTCGACCAACCGCGGCTGCCCGTCTTTGATCATCAGCCCCACAAACAACACGCCCTGAAACGGTGTGCCGCGTTTGGCCATTTCGTCCATCGTGGGCTGAATGATTTCATCGAGCGCTTTTTGGGTAACGACGTCGGTCATCACCGGGGCAGGAGAATAGGCGCCCATCCCGCCAGTGTTCGGGCCTGTGTCACCATCAAAGGCGCGCTTGTGATCTTGGGCCGTGCCGACAGGCAAAATCGTCTTGCCATCACAAAGCACAAAGAAGGACGCTTCTTCGCCTTCCATGAATTCTTCGATCACCACCTCAGCGCCAGCTTCGCCAAAGCTGCCGTCAAACATATCGTCGATAGCGGCGAGCGCTTCGTCTTCTGTCATCGCTACGATCACGCCTTTGCCCGCGGCCAGACCATCGGCCTTGACCACGATTGGGGCACCTTGGGCGCGGATATAGGCGCGGGCAGCGTCACCGTCTGTGAAATGCGCATAGGCTGCGGTGGGCGCGCCCGCTGCATCGCAAATGGCTTTGGTGAATGATTTTGACGCTTCAAGCTGCGCAGCCGCTTTGCTGGGGCCAAAGACCAAAATTCCGGCGGTGCGTAGGCGATCTGCGACACCCGCAGCAAGCGGGGCTTCGGGGCCGACGATAACAAAGCTGATCGCGTTTTCTTCGGCAAATGTCGCAACGGCACCGCCATCAAGGATGTTGATATCGGCGCATTCTGCGATTTGGGCGATCCCGGCGTTGCCCGGTGCCACGATTAGGCGGTCACATTTCGGATTCTGTTTTACAGCCCATGCCAAACTATGTTCGCGCCCGCCGCTACCCAAGATCAGAATATTCATTTGCTGCCCCATATGCCATGTTTGAGCTGGTTTTAGGGCTGCATGCGACCGATCACAAGTGCGCAGCGATTTGGGCTTGGCCTTTTGCGTTGATCCGCGTTATTTTTGACCGCAAGGCGTACGAAAGGCGACACATGAACAGGGAAAAACGTGATCGCAAGCTTTGGCATCGGCTTGAGGGCTATAGTTTTCATGAGCGCCCTTTGACGCGGTCCCTCATTGAACAGCTGCGCGACGCCACCGGCTATGATGTCGATGTGTGTTACACCGTGATCGAGGAATATCGGCGTTTTATGTATTTGATCGGATCAACGGGCGAAGATCTGACGCCTTCGCCAATTGTTGATCAAGTCTGGCAGCTGCATATCGCGGATGAAAAGGCGTATTTTCGTGATTTCTGTCCACGGATCATCGGCCGCACGATCCACCGCGCCGAAGACCTCCCGCCGCTTGCAGATGATCCGGCGTATGAGCACACGCTTGACTATTATGCCCAAGAATTCGGCCGCGCGCAGGTGCAATATTGGCCAGATCCCGACGATGGAATGATGCGGTTTTCGCAGTTCTTGATGTGGGTGATTGGGTTTGCGGCCTTTGCTTTGGCGATGATATTTTCATCCTATGTGTTTGCGTTTTTTGGCGCGATGGTCATATCAATCAGTGGGTTTTTACAATGGAAGTATTCGTCGCTACCTGTACAATTACCAACCTCCAAGGATGACTGATGGATCTGTTTGACGATGGACCGGCGGATAATACACCTGAATTTTCGGTATCCGAACTTTCGGGTGCCGTTAAAAAGGCAATTGAGGGCGGGTTTTCGCATGTGCGGGTGCGCGGCGAGGTGGGTCGCGTGTCGCGCCCCGGTTCGGGGCATATTTATCTTGATCTCAAAGATGATCGGTCGGTGCTTTCAGGGGTTATCTGGAAAGGCCGCGCGCAGGGCTTGGCACATCGCCCTGAAGAGGGCATGGAAGTTGTCGCCACTGGTAAGCTGACCACTTTTCCCGGCCAGTCCAAATACCAGATGATCATCGAAGACATCGCGCCAGCGGGCGCGGGTGCGCTGATGGCAATGCTCGAAAAACGCAAAGCAGCCTTGGCCGCTGAGGGTTTGTTTGCCCCTGAACGCAAACAAACCTTGCCTTATTTGCCGGGTATTATCGGGGTGATCACGTCGCCGTCCGGCGCGGTTATTCGCGATATTTTGCACCGTTTGCGCGACCGGTTTCCACGCAAAGTACTTGTCTGGCCTGTAGCTGTGCAGGGGCAGCGCTGCGCACCTGATGTCGCCGCTGCGATTGCCGGGTTTAATCAGTTGACCCCGGGAGGTGCCTTGCCACGCCCGGAATTGCTGATTGTGGCGCGCGGCGGTGGATCGCTCGAAGACCTTTGGGGCTTTAACGAAGAAATCGTCGCGCGTGCGGCGGCGGCGTCCGACATTCCGTTGATTTCGGCAGTTGGCCATGAAACCGACACGACGCTGATTGATTTTGTCTCAGATATGCGCGCGCCAACCCCAACAGCCGCAGCAGAGTTAGCGGTGCCCGTGCGGATAGAGCTGTTAGCATGGGCCGATCAACAAGCCGCGCGGTTGAACCGAGCGCTGACCACTGGCGTTTCGCAACGCCAACAGCGCGTCCGCGATTTGGGGCGCGCGCTGCCGCGCAAAGACAGTTTGCTGAATGTGCCGACGCAACGGTTGGACCATCTTGGTGACAGATTGCCTGCCGCGCTCAAAACAGCGGCATCCAAGAAACGTCTGCAATTGTCCGAGGCGTCGCTTCGCCCGGCAATTTTGAGCCGCCGCATCGCCGAAGATCGCCGGCGCCTGTCAACGCTTTGCGCACGGCTTACACCTGTGTTGCTCGAAGATCGGATCACGCGGCAATCCGAACGGCTTGCTATAACGATGACGCGCCTGTCAGACCGCGCAACGCGCCAGCAGACAGAACGTACCGCACGTCTGGCAACGCTAGTCCGGATGCATGAAACATTGGGCTATAAGGCAACCTTGGCGCGGGGCTACGCGGTAGTGCATGGCACGGATGGGCTTGTCACGCGCGCGGCTGATGCCAAAGGCCCCCTAGACATTGAATTCACCGATGGCCGCGTCAGCACCATCGCAAAGTAGACGTGCCCGCATGAGGGCGTTATGGGCGATGGTCCAATCCATCAGGTAGCGCGCCGGTGTTTGGACTTGTTCAGCGAAAGTGTTGGCCATGCGGTTCATCCGCGCGGTCCGTGATCAACCCTTTGGCATCTAATGCCAGCTACCTACGGCTACCTTTGTGATTGTTATCATGGTGAAGGTCGCTGTGTAATGGGCCAATATTGCGTATGTTTTTAATAAGCTTATTGGCTAAGTGTTGTGCTGTGGTGATCGAGACAGCGATCGGCCAACATGGCTGATGTTTGATTGCAGCAGCTGCGCCCGCGCGCTTCACTTTCAAGACGGTTGCGATTTTGCTTTGATCGACAAGAATCGCATCACGCAGGTCATGACCTGAGGCGCGGGCATCATGACGATAGATCGTTGCAGATCAACGGATCATCGCGGCCTTCCATTTCGCGGATCACCGTAAACGGCGCGCGCGTTGTATATACCCCGCGCATCCCAGCGGGTTCATCATAGACCGTCCAGCATTTTGGTTCAGGGTCGTGGTCATAACGAAAACAGATATCGCCTTTGCTTTCATACCAGACACCATGCTGGCAAATGCCTGCTGCCGACGACCACATCACCCGGCGCCCTGACAGATAGCGCTCGATCCCCGTGCTGCCATCATGGATGTAAAGATAGGTGATCGTCCGCCCTGTGACATGTTCGTCAAAGCGGGCAGCATCCATGGTGCTTTGTGCCTGTGCGGCACTGCCAAAAACGCAGCACAAAAGAAATAGTCTAAGCATTTGCATATCTTTCAACCAACGGGTCCATCATACGCCGCCAAAGCGGGGGCACCAAGGCAATTGCACCCATAATGGGCAGAGGTTTGGGCAGCATGGGGGCGTCCGTTGGCACGGCTAGTGCGGGGAAATGACGTGAGGGGTGTGCGTGGTGGTCCGAATGATGTGTCGCATTTAGCATCATCGCAGAGGTGAACCAACGCGGGCTGTTCCAACTGTGCTGCGGTCCGACCGGTTCAGGCTTGCCAATGTCTTGGTTGGCACGCATCAACCCGTAGTGCTGCACGTAGTCCGACATCAGAAGTTGCATCTGCGCATAGGCGCAAAGCCCGACATAAAGCAGCAGAGCTTTGGGGCTGATCACGAGCGCGAGTATCATAAACCCAAACGCGCCAAGGACATAGGTGACGTAAGGATTGCGCCATGCGGGCCGCGGGCGGGCCGCTTCGGCCTTGTAACCCATCATGAATGACCCGACCCATGCGCGCCGCGCAAAGCGGTAGAAATCTTCGCCAAGGCGTGATGTGTTCGGATCATCCATCGTCGCCACATGGCGGTGATGCACCAAGACATGCGCCGAGGTATGATGCCCAAAGAGCATAGAGATATAGACCCACATGCCCAAATGATGCAGGGCGCGGCTGCCGCGGTGGATCAGCTCGTGTGCATTCGCGTTACTGATTTGCCCCATGAACAGGCCGGTTGCCAAAAACAGCCCGATATTTTCGAACGTGCTATGCTGGCCATTTGCAAGGACAAGAACAGTCGCTACCAAAAGCAGAAAATGCAGCCCGGCAAGGGCAATAGAAAGCCCCGTGCCCGCCGGAAATTCGCTGGCGACCCGTTCAGATTTTACCGTGGCATCAACTAACCGCGCAAATCCGGTCAGGTAGATCAGGGCGATGAGTATCCAGGAACCACCGAAACTCAGCGCGATCCCAATAAGCGCGCCAGGAAGCAAAGAAATGATCGTGAATTGGCGCATTTGCGGGGTCATTTTCAATCGGTAGCACGCAGAGTGAATTGCGTCACGCCGAAAACTATTGGCTCCGAAATTGTCCGCGAAATGTCGCTTTTGCATGGTCGTTGGCGCGACTGCCGGATATGGTCGCGACATCTATCAGGGGCAGTGACATGACGCAGACCACGCAAAGCGGCGTTTGGAAATCGGGTAATGGCAAGGGACGTCATACCCCCAAGGGCCGGCAGTTGGATGATCTGGCTTGGGCGCAAGTACAAGACCTGCTTGGCGATCAACCGCGTCGCCGTGATCTCCTGATCGAATTTTTGCATCTGATCCAAGATGCCTATGGCCACTTATCTGCCGCGCATATGCGTGCCTTGGCCGAAGATCTGCGGATAGCGCAGGCCGAAGTCTATGAGGTCGCCAGTTTTTACGCGCATTTTGATTTGGTCAAAGAAGGTGAGGTTCCTCCGCCCGCGCTGACTATTCGCGTTTGCGATAGCCTATCGTGTGAATTGGCCGGCGCGCAGCAATTGCAAGCGGCCCTGACCGATGGGATGGATCCCGCGCAAGTGCGTGTGGTGCGTGCGCCCTGCATGGGGCGCTGCGATACGGCGCCTGTGTTGGAAATCGGTCACCATCATATTGATCACGCCACCGTCGCTAAGGTGGCCCAAGCAATCAAGGATGATAATACCCACGCCCACATGCCCGTGTACGAAACCTACGCCGATTATGTGTCTGCGGGGGGATATAACACGCTGAAAACATTGCGCGCGGATGGGAACTGGGAGGACGTGCAAGAAAAGGTGCTAACCTCTGGCCTGCGTGGGTTGGGTGGTGCTGGTTTCCCGTCGGGCAAAAAATGGGGCTTTGTACGCGCCAACCCCGGACCACGTTATTTGGCCGTGAACGGTGACGAGGGCGAACCGGGGACGCTCAAAGACCGGTATCATTTGGAACGGACACCGCATCTGATGCTTGAGGGGATGCTAATCGCCGCATGGGCCGTCGAAGCTGAGACCTGTTTTATCTATATGCGCGATGAGTATCCGGCGGTGCTTAAAATTCTACGCCGTGAGATTGCGGCGCTGGAACAAGCTGGCATCGTGGAACCTGGTTATATCGATCTGCGCCGTGGCGCGGGGGCCTATATTTGCGGCGAAGAAAGCGCGATGATCGAAAGCATCGAAGGCAAACGCGGCATTCCACGCCACCGTCCCCCATTTGTGGCGCAGGTTGGCATCTTTGGGCGGCCAACGCTGGTACACAATATTGAAACTTTGCATTGGGTGGCACGTATCTGCCGCGACGGGCCGCAGGTGCTCAACAAAGTTTCAAAGAATGGGCGCACTGGGCTGCGATCCTATTCTGTGTCTGGCCGTGTGGTGTCGCCGGGGGTACATCTTTTGCCTGCCGGATCAACGATCACTGATGTGATCGAAGCCGCAGGGGGGATGATCGAAGGGCACGTGTTCAAAGCCTACCAACCGGGCGGGCCGTCATCGGGTCTTTTGCCAGCGTCCTTAAATGACGTACCGCTTGATTTTGATACCTTACAGCCGCACGGAACGTTCATTGGATCAGCCGCAGTTGTTGTATTGTCAGACCAAGATAGCGCACGCGATGCAGCGCTAAACATGCTCCGGTTCTTTGAGGATGAAAGCTGCGGTCAATGTACTCCCTGCCGGGCGGGCTGCGAAAAGGCGGTCAAATTGATGCAGGCGGACCAGTGGGATCAGACATTGCTAGCTGAGCTTTGCACGACAATGGCGGATGCGTCTATCTGCGGTCTGGGGCAGGCTGCCCCAAATCCGATCAAACTGGTAATGCAGCATTTTAGCGACGAAATCTGACCGGGTCTTTTCAATTAGCCGCCAAGCGATTAGGTCATAACAATAGGTTACCAAAGGCGCGGGCGTATGTCGTTCTTCAAAAAGCTCAAAAACCGACTGACGGGTTCATCGTCAAAGATTGACGAGGGCTTAGATGCCATCGTGAGCGAGGGCAGTGAAGCCAGCATTACCCAGTCACCAGAGCCGACAATAAATGCGCCAGTCACGCCCCCTGCCGAGCCAACCGCCCAAGAGCCTAAAAAGTCTGGTATATTGGGCCGTATGTTCGGGGGCGAAGAAACCGTTGCTCGGCGTACGCTTGATGATGACATGCTCGAACAACTCGAAGAGCTGTTGATCACAGCGGATATGGGTGTTGATACCGCCCTGCGGGTCACGGCGAACATGGCCGAGGGGCGGTTGGGTAAGAAGCTATCCGTGCCAGAGATCAAGCAATTGATGGTGGATGAGATTACCCGCATTATGGACCCCGTCGCGCGCCCGATGCCGCTTTACGCCAAAAAACCGCAGGTCGTGCTGGTTGTTGGGGTGAATGGCGCGGGGAAAACCACGACCATCGGGAAACTCGCCAGCCAGTTTCAGGCGGCGGGTAAAAAGGTTGTGATCGCGGCAGGGGATACGTTTCGGGCTGCGGCTGTTGAACAGCTGCAAGTTTGGGGTGACCGCGCAGGCGTGCCTGTGCTGACAGCGCCCGAAGGGTCCGATCCGGCAAGCCTTGCCTTTGACGCCATGACACAAGCCGAAGCCGATGGCGCGGATTTGTTGATGATCGACACGGCTGGACGTTTGCAAAACCGCGCTGACCTGATGGAAGAACTGGCTAAAATCGTGCGGGTCATCCGTAAAAAAGACCCCGACGCGCCGCATAATACGCTTTTGGTATTGGATGCGACGACGGGGCAAAACGCCGTACAACAGGTCAAAGTCTTTCAACAATTGGCGGATGTGTCGGGGCTGGTCATGACCAAACTCGATGGCACCGCCAAAGGCGGGGTGCTGGTTGCATTGGCGGATCAATTTGGCCTGCCTATTCACGCGATTGGCGTGGGCGAACAAATCGACGATCTTGCGCCATTTGATCCGCAAGAATTCTCAGCAGCTTTGGTAGGTACCGAACTATGAAATATCTGATTGCAGCAGTTTGCTTAACCGCATCGCCCGCATTTGCATATGACCGCATGACGACGCAGGCCTGCCAAGATAGCTGGAATATGTTTGTTGGCGCAATGGCCCCATTCGAGGTGAACGGCGAAGCCCCATTACCAAGTGATGTGCGCGTTGGGCCGGGCGGCTGGTGTACGATTGATACATCTGACGACGGTTGGGACAGCACCGATGTGTCTAGGGTCGGGTTTCAGATTGAGGGCGCCGACGCATATCTAGATGGCTCAGGTATCCCCGCAGCAATCGCGATGCGGTTCGAAGGTTTGATACTAGGCGCGCGGCGCTATAATGCCGAAGCCCATGTGCGCCATTTGCCGGAAGCGGGCATGCTGGTGGTTGAAGACGTGACACTGCGCCATGAGGACGGCAGCGGCATTTCCGTCAGCTATGTGTTGCAAGGCGCGTATTTCAGCGATGTTGCGGGCATGCAGACAAGCCTTGCGGGGCTGCGTATGACCGAACTGCACGGGCAGGCCGCAATCAACCAATTCCTATTGGATGATCTTGATGTCGACCTATCCGAAGTGAACCGCGTGAGCATGGGCGAGGCTTTGCGTGATGTATCGCGGTTTCAGGTCGATACGGCGACCCGGCAGGCGTTTTTGCGGATGGTTTCGGACCGCGAAGGGGAACTTCTGGTAGATATCACATCTGAACGCGGGTTTGGCTGGATACAGGCCGTTGTGCCTTTCTTAGACATTTCAGGGGATGCTGACCTCGCGTCGGCGCTGGGCATTGCAATGTCAGGTGTGTCGATCGCGCTCGAATGGAAACAGGGCGACATTTGAACCCTTTATCCGAATGGTTGGTCGCGATCGCTGGCACGCCTGAGGGCGCACGGTTAGCTACCATTCTCGCCTTGGTGTCAGCGCTCGCTCATGCGGTGTTTGGCGCGTTGCAAAAGGGGCGGTTTGACCCGTGGCTAACACGCGGCGCGATTGACGGCTGGTTGGCGGTTCTTTCTGCGCCGGTTGCGTTTTTCCTTGTGCCACTGCCCAATATGAAAACGGCGATTATCCTTGTGGGCGCGGTGATTGTTCATTTCGCCTATAAGGTTACGATGGCCAAAGCCTATCAAAAGGCGGCCTATACAGTGGTCTACCCGGTCGTGCGCGGCACGGGGCCGTTGGTTACAGTTTTTGCCGCGTCATTGTTTTTTGGCGAACATTTTAACGCAGTGCAATGGGTGGGTGTCGCGTGCCTGTCGGGCGGTATTCTATTGCTTGCATTGCGCAACCTGTCAGAAGAAACCATCGATTTGGCTGCGCTGAAATCAGGGCTGGCTTGGGCGGTGTTATGTGGGGTTTTGGTGGCCGTTTACACCACCTATGATGCCTACGGTATTCGCCAGTCACCTGATCCGTTTACGTTTTTAGCATGGTTCTTTCTGGTCACATCGCTGGATATGCCCGTGCTTGCCCTGTTGCGGTACCGCGCGATGACGGACCGCATTGATATAGGGCCATTGATGTGGCGCGGGTTTGCGGGGGCGGTGATTGCTTGGATCAGTTTTGGCGGGGTGATGATGGCGACGCGGCTTGATAAAGTCGGCGAGGCCGCCGTCTTGCGCGAAACATCAACGGTTTTCGCGGCCCTTATCGGATGGTTTATCTTGGGTGAAAAAGTCGGGCCGCGCCGCTTGTTTTTGATGGCACTGGTTGCACTGGGCGCCGTGATCGTAGAAGTGGGAGCCTAAGGGAGACACCAATGGCCGAAAAACAGATCAACCCAATCTTAAAGCAAGTTCTTGAACTAGGGCCGACGCTTGCGTTTTTTTTGATCTACGTGAAGATCAAGGACGAGACCTATCTTTTTGGTGGGACCGAATATTCTGGCTTTATCGTGGCCGCGTTGGTGTTCATTCCGATACTTTTGGTCGCGATGGCCCTTCTTTGGCACCAAACTGGCAAGCTGAGCCGGATGCAGGTATTTACGGCCTTTATGGTCATCTTCTTTGGCGGGTTGACCGCTTATTTCAATGATGAACGTTTCTTTAAGATGAAGACGACCATTGTTTACGGGTTTATGGCTGGGATTTTGGGTGTCGGGTTGCTGCGTGGCCAAAGTTATTTGCAATATGTCATGGAAGAATTTCTGCCGATGGAACGCGAAGGTTGGATGATTTTTACCAAGCGCGTGACAGGCATGTTCATCGCGCTGGCCGTCGCAAACGAAGTCATTTGGCGCACCCAATCCACTGATCTTTGGGTAAAACTGGAAACATTTGCCTTCCCCGTCGCGCTATTTTTGTTCATTTGGGTGCAGATCATCGGGCTACAAAAGTACCTGATTGTTGAACCCGAAGACGCGCAAGACTAGCGCATTTCAACAAAGCCGACAGCGCTGCGGTGCGCACCAACCCGCCCATCGCGGCGATAGCGCATCGTGTCCACGATATCGTCGTGCAGCCTTGGGCGAAAGATGATCCCGATCTGGTCGCTTGCGGCCCAGACAACGATGGCATTCACCGGGCGACCCAGCACGCTAAACGATACCTTGCTGCCGCGGTGCATCGGCCGCACACGTTCGATCCGCGCGCCGTCATTGTTTACGTCCGCGATCCGACCTTGCACGACGCCGACGGGCGTGCGCATTTCCACGGGAAATTCTGTGCGGTAGCGATGGGCGCGATGTTGCATTGGGGCACCTAAGACAGGGAGGTTGTCTTAATCTAGCCCATTGTAATTAAGGAATCGTTGCCTCGCCCAAGTGGCGGCGCGCCAGTCTTTGCGGCTTCGCGTCAATGAGCGCTTGCAAGTAAGGCAGGGGCGTCGCATGTGGGCGCTGCAAAAGTGCTTGGTAGACGGCGCAGACGTCGTGACGTAGGTAGCCCGACCAATGGCAAATACGCACGTTGGGGCGCGTCATTTCAAAACCGGCGGTTTCCAGTCCTGTCAATGTCGCATCGTGGTCGATGACCATATCGAGCAAATTTTGGTAACGTAGCCGCCCGAAAGACATGGTGCGCCCCCAGTGCGGCAGCGCGAGCCAGAGCAACAGATCGTACAGAAAATTCGCCTTTGAGCGTACATTGACGATTTCGGCGGTTTGGCCTGCTGGGGTCTGTTGGGATTTGCGTAGTTCGCACTCGAAGGCTGCGGGTGTAATCAAGATCACCCGCCCAACATCGCCCTTGTTCAGGTGTTCGAGCGCACAAAGTGCCACGCGCGCGCCCAGCGAGTGGGCGACGATATGGATTGGCCGTGTCGGCGCAAGCTGTCTGATCTGGCGGATCAGCACGCCTAGGTCGTTTGCGGCACGCGCGGCATTGCGATGCGCACGCCATATAGATCCGCGCGCGCGCCACGCAAATCCGATTGCCAGTGTCCCTTCACGACATAGGCCAAGCTGACGGGGCAAAGACGTTGTACGTTTGCCGGTTGGCTGGGGGGCAAAGGAGAAGAGCTGGCGGTGAGGGTCAGCTTCCGGCAGATCGGGGTCGTACTTGTAGCCATGCAGCATAATCACGACGGGGCCATCTGTTGATAGGCGATCAAGTGCGGATTTGACCGCAATGTCAGTTGGTCGTTGATCCTGTGTCACTGCGAAATGCATTCGACCCAAACCCAAATGTTACATAGGCCCAGCTTTGCTGTATAATTTTTACAGCTATATGACGGCGCGAATACGATTGTGTAACGATCCGCTTCTTGACCTGTGCGGGTGCGGGGCCTATGCAGTCGCTGTGGCGATTTGTTACCGGATTGCGGGCCACGTTAAATATTCTGCTAAAAGGGGATTGCGGGTTTATGCCCCCGATACCTTTGCCGGTGTCGGGGTTTTTTAATGCGCATATGCGCGAGGATATGATGATGACGACTTGGAGCAAACGGACCAAAGCAGTACATGCGGGCACACGGCGCAGCCAATACGGTGAAGTCAGCGAAGCCATTTTCATGACCCAAGGCTTTGTTTATGACACTGCAGAAGATGCCGAAGCGCGCTTTGTCGCCTTGGGCGATGACGAATTTATTTATGCGCGCTATGGCAATCCGACGGTTGCGATGTTCGAAGAGCGGATCGCGGCGCTTGAAGGGGCCGAAGACGCCTTTGCGACCGCCTCCGGTATGGCGGCTGTGAATGGCGCGCTCATGTCGATGCTGCGCGCAGGCGACCATGTGGTGTCTGCCAAGGCACTGTTCGGGTCATGCCTTTATATTCTTGAAGAAATTTTGACACGCTACGGGGTAGAGGTCACATTTGTTGACGGCTGCGATTTGGCCGCTTGGGAAAGCGCGATCCGCCCGGATACAAAGGCTGTGTTCTTCGAAAGCGTATCCAACCCCACGCTCGAAGTCGTTGATATCAAAGCCGTCGCCGGGCTGGCCCATGCCGTTGGTGCCAAAGTCGTTATCGATAACGTCTTTGCGACGCCGGTATTCTCTGACGCGATTGCGCAAGGCGCCGATGTGGTGGTCTATTCGGCGACCAAGCACATCGACGGGCAGGGGCGTGCCTTGGGTGGCGTGATCCTCAGCACCAAAGAATTCATTCGCGGCACGCTTGAACCCTACATGAAGCATACAGGCGGCTCCATGTCGCCCTTTACGGCGTGGCTGATGGTTAAGGGGCTGGAAACCTTGGAACTGCGTGTGCGTGCACAAGCGGATGCGGCACTAAAGATCGCAACCGCGCTTGAGGCTGACGGCAATCTGACCAATGTGATCTACCCCGGTTTGGCCAGTCACGCACAAAACGCGCTGGCGCAGGCGCAAATGGGGTCCGGCAGCACGGTGCTGTCCATTGACGCAGGCAGCAAAGACGCGGCTTTTGCGCTGCTTAATAAGCTTGAGATATTCACGATCTCGAACAACCTTGGCGACGCCAAATCAATCAGCACCCATCCGGCGACCACGACGCATCAGCGGCTATCCGATGAGGTCAAAGCCGATCTGGGCATCACTCCGGGCCTGATCCGGCTAAGCATCGGGCTTGAAGATGCAGATGATCTGTTGGGGGATTTGCGCGCCGCGATTGCAGGCTGACCAGAGGCCGCAGACTAGGACAGGGGGCGCGCCGACCGCTGCGCCCCTTTGCCTGCATTCGGCGCAAACTGCGCTAAGGCGAAGTGCTGCTGTTGTCACACGAATGCTGTGTTATGGTCGGTGCTGAACACGCGATATGCGAATAGGGCGAACCCATGACTGATCCGAATTTAGATGTGCTGCGTATCTTTCAAGAGATGGTCAACAAGAGTGGGGGCGCACCGGCACTTCCCGGCGCGACATCCGCACAAGGAGAGTCTGAAATGAATGTACACCTGCCTGATATGGCTGAGATGCCAACCCGCCACGAGGCCGAAGCGGCATTGGCAGTGTTGCGCCGCTGGGCTGCGGACGTGACCGCCGAAGAGGTTGCTACGCTTGATCCGCTGGTGTCGCGTCTGATCCCGGGGCAAGAGGTGTCAAACTACCCGGCCCTTGCGCGCGCCTACCCGGATGCGTTTGAGGTGGATGAAAGCTACCGTGCGACAATGCCCGATTTGCAAAACGGCCCATCGAGCCTGATCAAAGGGGCCAAGCAGCAAATCCAACATGTTGGAATTTCGAATTTTCGCTTGCCGATCCGGTTCCAAGTCCGCGACGGTGGTGATCTGACGTTGGAAACGTCAGTCACAGGGACCGTATCGCTAGACGCGGAAAAGAAGGGTATCAATATGTCCCGGATCATGCGTACTTTCTATAAACACGCCCAAGAGACCTTTAGCTTTGAGGTGATAGAACGCGCGTTAGACGCCTATAAAGCTGATCTGGATAGTTTTGACGCACGTATCCAAATGCGTTTTTCCTTTCCAATGCAGGTAGAAAGCCTGCGGTCTGGGCTGTCAGGCTATCAATATTACGACATTGCGCTTGAATTGGTGGAAACCGGTGGGGTGCGTAAAAAGATCATGCATCTCGATTATGTCTATTCGTCGACTTGTCCGTGTTCGCTTGAATTGTCCGAACATGCACGCCAGTTCCGGGGACAGTTGGCCACGCCGCATTCGCAGCGATCCGTGGCGCGGATTTCGGTGTTGCTCGCGCCTGAAAGCGATTGTCTTTGGTTCGAGGACCTGATCGAGGCGGCGCGCGCCGCCGTCCCGACAGAGACACAAGTGATGGTCAAGCGCGAGGACGAACAAGCCTTTGCCGAACTCAACGCCGCCAATCCGATATTTGTCGAAGATGCGGTGCGCCTGTTTACCGAAAGTATGCAAGCGGACGCGCGGATTACAGATTTCCGGGTAATCGCCAGCCACCAAGAAAGCCTGCACAGCCATGACGCGGTATCCGTGCTGACCGAAGGCGAAACATTTGCCAGCGAAAGCCTTGACCCGAAACTGTTCGGCACGTTGTTTCATGTGGGGTGATCGTTCGGGCTTCTATCGTAATGTTGTGCCCTTTCCTTACTTTGGTAGGCCACGCACAGTTTGGAAATGGGCGGCAACGATTGGGTCGATAGAATTTAGGTTTGTTAGGTGATGATTCCCAATAGAGAGCAATTGACCCAGCAAAAACGTTTGGTGCGTAGTCTTGCATTTCTTGGTCTTCTTCTTGCAGGCGTGATAATTTTGCCAAATGTGGTGATACGGCAAACCGAAACGGTAACGATCTTGTCCAATGATGTGGCGCGATCATGCAGATCTGATCGGAGGTTTCTGGGGCCAAGGCGTCATAGGTCGAGCGGGCCGTCGGCAGGGTCTTCATGGCTCTACTATTGCGGCCTCGTTGTTTCTGATCACGGCAGTTTTGAATTGCCTGAGACTACTTGGATTCCTTGGGTCGGCCCCAATAGGGAAGAGCTGTATGACCTCCTAACAGCCGGTTGCCAGTACCGTATAGTAGTTTCAGGCCCGGGAACGGCGCTGAAACCCGGTGGCGGGCTATCGACCCAAAACCGTGTCCTGCGAAGCGCTGTTCCTGTTGGTGAGTGCAGCTAATTCTGGTTTAAAGGTGGCGTTCCACACTTATTTAGCGAAGAAGGCACCGCTCATGCGATCACTTTCACCGCCCCACAAAAACACCCCAGTACCATATCCCAACCCGTCACATAGCTGGTGCTGACCGCATCGGCGAGCGGGCCGAGGATGTCGAAGCCGCCGTGGCTGAGGTCGACTTGGGTGCCGTCATTGGTGCTTTTGAAGTTGACAGAGACCACTGTCGCTTCGGCTTCGGTTTTGCCCGGGTGCCACGTGAACGACAGATACGCGCCGGGATCATAGGCGATGATTTCGCCCCAGATGCAGGTTTCGCCGGTCTGTTTGGTTTCAATAATCCTGCCGCCTTTGTGCGGTTCAATCTCGATTTGACGCGGGGTTTTGCCGTCGCTGGCGGATACGGAATGGGTCCCACCGGGCCACCAGCTGTCGATTCCATCGGTGAAAAGGGCAAAGGCTTCACCGGGGTTCAATGGCACATTGACGATTTTGTGGATTGGATCGTTCATTTATTGTCCTTTTGCTTTTTCGTGGGCCGCGCGGGCAAAAGCGCTGAGCGCATCATCCCACAAGCTATCCAGATATTTGCGCAATGCGTCGACGCCGTCAGGGGCGATCGCATAAAGCCTGCGGTTTCCCGATGGCGTGACCGTCAAGAGCCCCGCATCTGATAGTACACGCAGATGTTGGCTGACAGCAGGGCGGCTAATCTCCATGCCGTTTGCGATGGCACCGACAGCCAATGGGCCCGCGCGCAGGCGGTCGATAATGACACGGCGGGTGGGGTCGGCGAGGGCGGTGATTGCATGTTGGTAGGTCATGACTTACGGTAAGTCATTGCTTACGATTCGTCAAACGTTTCGTGCAACCCTTGAAGCCCCTGTCGCGTGTCACTAAGACTCTGTCAGGACTTTTGAATTAGGACAGAGCTGTCCAAGAGTGAGGCACTACATATGCAAGACCCCGTCGAGACCTACATGAACCTTGTCCCAATGGTCGTTGAACAGACCGCCCGGGGTGAACGCGCCTATGATATTTTTTCGCGCCTGCTGAAAGAACGGATCATTTTTGTGAATGGCCCCGTGCATGACGGCATGAGCCAGTTGATCGTGGCGCAGCTGTTGCACCTTGAATCGGAAAACCCGAAAAAAGAAATCAGCATGTATATCAACAGCCCCGGTGGCGTTGTGACATCCGGCCTGTCGATTTATGATACGATGCAATACATCAAACCCAAGGTTAGCACGCTGGTGATCGGGCAGGCGGCGTCAATGGGATCGCTTTTGCTGACGGCCGGGTATCAGGGCATGCGATTCTCTTTGCCCAATAGCCGTGTGATGGTTCACCAGCCATCAGGCGGGTACCAAGGCCAAGCAACGGACATCATGATCCACGCGGCTGAAACCCAAAAGCTGAAAACACGGTTGAACGAAATCTACGTCAAACACACCGGAAACACGCTGAAAAAAGTCGAAGCTGGCCTTGAGCGCGACAACTTTATGTCGCCTGAAGAGGCGAAAGATTGGGGCTTGATTGATGAAATCGTCGAGAACCGCGAAAAAGCTGAAGATTAAGCACAATGCAAACGTGACCCATTCCGGGACATTTTGACATTGTGGACCTTGCCGGGCTGCCCTAAACTTGCGATAGGGCAGCCCGACTTTATGTTTGACGGGCCAATAGGCCAAGGGGTTTGAGATGGCGACAACGACCGGAAACGACAGCAAAAACACGCTTTACTGTAGCTTCTGTGGCAAAAGCCAACATGAGGTGCGCAAGCTGATTGCGGGCCCAACAGTATTCATCTGCGATGAATGTGTTGAATTATGTATGGATATTATCCGCGAGGAAACCAAAACCGCAGGGCTTAAGGCTGGCGATGGTGTTCCAACCCCAACTGAGATTTGTACGGTTCTGGATGATTATGTCATCGGCCAAATGCATGCCAAGCGCGTGCTGTCGGTGGCGGTGCATAACCACTACAAGCGCCTGAACCACGCTGATAAATCCGATATTGAGCTGGCGAAATCCAACATCATGCTGATCGGCCCAACGGGCTGTGGTAAGACGTTGCTAGCACAGACTTTGGCGCGGATTTTGGATGTGCCGTTTACCATGGCAGATGCCACCACATTGACCGAAGCAGGTTATGTCGGTGAAGACGTTGAAAACATTATCCTAAAGCTGCTGCAGGCCTCTGAATATAACGTGGAACGTGCGCAGCGCGGCATCGTTTATATTGACGAAGTTGATAAGATTACCCGCAAGTCTGACAACCCATCGATCACCCGTGATGTTTCGGGTGAGGGGGTGCAGCAGGCGCTTTTGAAAATCATGGAAGGCACAGTTGCCTCTGTCCCACCACAAGGGGGGCGGAAGCACCCGCAGCAGGAATTCCTTCAGGTTGACACGACCAACATCCTGTTCATCTGTGGCGGCGCGTTTGCCGGGCTCGACAAGATCATCGCGCAGCGCGGTAAAGGCACCAGCATGGGCTTTGGTGCGGATGTGCAAGACGTTGATGTGCGCGGTGTCGGCGAGGTGTTCCAAGATCTCGAACCCGAAGATTTGTTGAAATTTGGTCTGATTCCTGAATTTGTGGGCCGTTTGCCTGTGATCGCGACGCTGACCGATCTCGACGCGGACGCGCTGATCATCATTCTGACTCAGCCTAAGAACGCATTGGTCAAACAATACCAGCGCCTGTTTGAACTTGAAGACACCAAGCTGACGTTTACGGATGACGCGCTTTCCGCGATTGCAGCGCGCGCTATTGAACGCAAAACAGGTGCCCGTGGTCTGCGGTCGATCATGGAAGACATCTTGCTTGATACGATGTTTGATTTGCCCGGCATGGACACTGTGACCGAGGTTGTCGTGAACGAAGAGGCGGTCACATCCGATGTGGCCCCGCTGATGATCCACGACGAGGGCAAGAAAGCCAAAGAAACAGCATCGGCCAGCTAGTTAGATGAAACGGATCAGATCGGGCGGCATTTTCGAAGATAAAGTCGGATATTGCCGCGCGGTTGTCGCCGATGGGTGGGTGCATGTGGCAGGCACCGTGGCTCCCGGCGATGATGTAGCACCTGACATTGTCGCGCAATGCCGTGCAGCACTTGCTGTGATCGAAGACGCGCTGACGACCGCTGGAGCAAGTTTCGCCGACGCTGTGCGTGTGACTTATATGGTCCCGAAACCCGATGAGTTTTCGGCCTGTTGGCCGGTTCTGGCGCAGACATTTGGCGCCAATCCGCCCGCAGCCACGATGATTTCATGCGCGCTTGTCGATCCGAAATACAAGATTGAGATTGAGCTGACCGCATATCGCGCGGCGCTCAAAGCAGACTAGACCTTTCCGCCAAAATCAGGCATGGAAGGGTAACGCAAACGGAGACGTGACATGAGCCTGGGTCATAATATCAAACGCATCTTTACCTGGTGGGACGGTCAGTCTTTTGGCACGCAGATTTGGTCCAATCGCAATGGCACCAAAGTCGGCGAAGACGCGCAGGGCAATATCTTTTATCGCAACGCTGACGATAGCCGCCGTTGGGTGATCTATAACGGCGAAAACGAAGCATCGCGCGTAGCCCCAGAATGGCACGGCTGGCTGCACCACACATGGGACGACGCCCCAACCGAGGTGGAGATCGTGCATAAGCCATGGGAACAGCCGCATCAGGAAAACCTGACAGGCACCGCTGCGGCCTATGCGCCCGCAGGGTCTATCCGCAAAGCGGCCCCCGCGGATCGCAGCGATTACGAGGCGTGGACGCCAGAATAGGGCGTTTGCATCATGTGGAAGCTCCTTTCATTTACATTGTTGGCGGCGTTGTCGACGCCAGCGGCTGTGCTTGCGCAGGATGATGGGCTCGACCTTTCTGGTCTCTTGCAGGACGAAGACGCGGAGGCTGAAACACTTGCACCCGTGCAAACTCAAAACAGTGAGGTCGCAGTCACGGCCAGCGCGGGCGTTGTCCGCGTGTTGGACAAACTGACAGGCGACCATGTCGATCTGACATTACAATCAGGGGAAACGGGGGGCCTTGGGTTCTTGCAGGTCACCCTCAACGAATGCCGCTACCCTGTAGAAAACCCTGCGGGGGATGCATTTATCAGTCTCGAAATCCGCTACCGTACAGATGCGGAACCAGTGTTTTTGGGGTGGATGATTGCCTCTTCGCCTGCGCTGAACGCAATGGACCACCAGCGTTACGACGTCTGGGCGTTACGCTGTATCACGTCCTGAGCGGGTGGAACTTTATCAAATGAACTAAACGACGCCGGATGTGTCAGCGCATTGGCAAGCTGCGCATGATACGCTGCGCGGGTGATCTCTACCGCGCCAAGGCTGGCAAGATGTTCGGTGATGAACTGGGTGTCGCACAGCGTGAACCCACCCGTGCGCAACCGGTCAACCAAATAGGCAAGTGCAACTTTGGACGCATCTGTGGCATGGCTGAACATGCTTTCCCCAAAAAAAGCAGCGCCAAGTGCGACGCCATACGCTCCGCCAACAAGCACGCTATCTTGCCAGACCTCGACCGAATGCGCATGGCCTTGTGCGTGCAGGGTCGTATAAAGATCAAAGATCGTATCGTTGATCCATGTCTCGTCACGGTCGGCGCAGCCTTGGACCACTTCGGTAAATGCAGTGTCAAAACTGACTTCAAAAGTGCCCCGGCGCAGCGTTTTCGCAAGGCTGCGTGAGATCCGAAACCCATCAAGTGGTAGCACCCCCCGCATTTTGGGGTCGACCCAAAACAGCGCCGGATCATCCCGGCTTTCGGACATGGGAAACACGCCTTGGGCATAGGCCGATAGCAATAATTCTGCGGATAACTCTTGCATCAGTCTACCACGAAAAACGCGGCCCGCATTGCAGACCGCGTTTTCAATCTAGCCGTTAAGGTTTTCTTCGAGCCAATGCTCGAGCCAGTGAATGTTATATTCTCCGGTCTGCACCGCCTCTTCGGCCAATAGCGCATGGAACAGGGGCACTGTTGTGTCCACCCCATCGACAATCAGTTCGCCCAAGGCACGGGCAAGCCGCGCCAAAGCTTCGGGGCGATCGCGGCCATGCACGATCAATTTGCCGATCAAACTGTCGTAATAGGGCGGAATACGGTAGCCGTCATAAAGCGCGCTATCCATCCGCACACCCAGCCCACCGGGGGCATGGTATTGCGTGATCGTGCCGGGGCATGGCGCAAAGTTCGGAAGTTTTTCCGCGTTGATCCGCACCTCAATAGAGTGACCATTGATGTCCAAATCATCTTGGGTGAAGGACATCGGCAGGCCAGACGCCACTTGAAGTTGCTCACGGACGAGATCGACGCCAAAGATGGCCTCTGTCACCGGGTGTTCGACCTGCAAACGCGTGTTCATCTCTATGAAATAGAACTCATCGTTCTCAAAAAGAAATTCGATGGTCCCCGCGCCGATATAGTTGATCTTGGCGACAGCATCGGCACAGACTTTACCGATTTTGGCACGTAGCTCTGGGGTGATGCAGGGGCCGGGGGCTTCTTCGAGCACCTTTTGGTGGCGCCGTTGCAAAGAACAATCACGTTCGCCCAAATGCACCGCGTTGCCTTTGCCATCACCAAAGACTTGGATTTCAATATGGCGCGGTGTGGTCAGATATTTTTCAATATAGACTTCATCGTTGCCAAAGGCAGCTTTGCCCTCAGCACGCGCTGAATGAAATGCCTGCTCCATGTCAGCGGCTGTTTGCGCCACTTTCATGCCGCGCCCGCCGCCACCGGCTGTGGCCTTGATGATGACCGGATAGCCGATTTCAGCGCCGATGCGCTGCGCGTCTTCCAGCGTAGGCACACCGCCATCAGAACCGGGCACGCAAGGAACGCCAAGCGCCTTCATCGTGTCCTTAGCGGTGATTTTATCACCCATGGTGCGGATGTGTTCGGCTGTCGGGCCAATAAAGGTCAACCCGTGATCTTCGAGCGCCTGCACAAAGGCGGCATTTTCTGACAGGAACCCATAGCCGGGATGGATCGCTTGCGCCCCCGTGATTTCACAGGCGGAAATGATCGCCGGGAACGACAGGTAACTTTGTGCCGATGATGGGGGGCCGATGCAGATGGCTTCATCCGCCATGCGCACATGCATTGCGTCGGAATCGGCTGTGGAATGCACCGCGACGGATTTCACGCCCATTTCGCGGCACGCGCGCACGACGCGCAGTGCAATTTCACCGCGGTTGGCAATAAGGATTTTGTCGAACATGGGCGGCCCCTATTCGATTATCACAAGAGGGGCGCCAAATTCGACGGCGCCGCCGTCTTCGACCAAGATACGTTTGATCGTGCCAGAGCGTGGCGCGGGGATGTGGTTCATTGTTTTCATCGCTTCGATGATGAGCAATGTATCGCCTTCGTTGACTGTTGCGCCGACGGCGGCAAACGGGGCGGCTCCGGGCTCAGCGGCCATGTAGACGGTCCCAACCATAGGCGATGTCACTGCGCCGGGGTGGCTTGCTGGATCAGCTGAAGGTTCTGGTGCTGAAACGGCGGCTGGGGCAACGGTTGTAGCTGCGGCCAGTGCTGGTGCGGGCGCTGCGACTGCGGCCTGCACAACTGTTTGGGTCTGGCGGCTGACGCGCACATTCAAACTATCGTTTTCACCATAATCGCGTTTAACCTGCAATTCGGTCAAATCGTTTTCGCGTAATAGCTCTGCAAGAGCCTGAATAAAGCTGACATCGCTGTCGTGAGAGGTTTGTTTGCTCATCGTTTCCTCGGCCGTTGCCCTTAATTCGCTGGGTTTTGCGACGTTACGTCACAATGCGTAAGGGTTCTTATAGGGCAAGCCAGCCGGGGGGGGAAGCGTAGCAATTTGAAAATGCTATGTTACGCGATTTTTGATGCCTCTGGCGCGTTCGCTGCCTCCTCCTGTACCGCAAAGTCGCGCGCGGCAGTTTCAGGTGCGGGTTTGGTCGGCGCGTCGTCGTCATCATAGGGCAGCATCGGCACGCCATACGGGCGCAACACCCGTTCCGGCTCTTGCAGGGTGGATTCTTTTTCAGAAAAACCGGTGCCTGCTAACTTGGCGTTCACGATTGGTGCGATAAACGGTTTCTGAGAGAGCGTGGTTGCCGACCGTTCAAGCGCGGCTATTGTCGGAACCTTTGTATCGACGGGCTGCGGGATTGGCGTGACAGGGGCGACTGTCGCGACAGTTTTTGGGGTATTGAGTGGGGTAATGTCCATAGCAGTGACCTCGCATTTGCCAAAACGGCTTGCGCATAGAATCGCGCCTGGAGATTACCAAAGACTTAACAAAGGCACGTCAGATGCTTGAAAACTGGTTCAAACATCTGACGAATTTTCTTAGATTGCGAGGTATTGTGCCCGCAATTCGTCGTTCTCAAGAACTTCTTCGGCAGAGCCGTCGAACACAACGGTACCCGTGTCCAAGATCACCGCGCGGTCCGCGAGCTTCAGCGCGGCGACAGCGTTTTGTTCAACAATCACGGTTGTGATGCCCTGATCACGAATGATGCCCAACGTCTTGGCAATTTCTTGCACGATGACGGGGGCCAGACCCTCGTATGGCTCGTCAAGTAACAACACCTTAATGTCGCGGGCAAGCGCACGCGCGATTGCCAGCATTTGCTGTTCACCACCAGAAAGCGTCACGCCTTCTTGCTTGCGGCGTTCGCCGAGGCGCGGGAACAATTCGTAAATGCGTTCCAGTGACCAACCCTTTGGCGGTGCAATTTGTGCAAGCTGCAGGTTTTCTTCCACGGTCAGGCCAGGGATGATACGCCGATCCTCGGGAACCAATGCGATCCCTTCTGCGGCGGCTTGGTGGCTTTTCATTTCGTGCAGTGGCTTATGATCAAGCCAGATTTCGCCGTGGGTGAGGGCAGGATCATCAAGCCGCGCGATGGTGCGCAGCGTTGATGTCTTGCCAGCGCCGTTACGCCCCAGCAGCGCGAGGATTTCACCCTCATGGATGTTGAAGCTAACGTTTTGCACGATGTAACTTTCACCGTAGTAAGCTTCGATTTCCCAAACGCTGAGGAATGCTGGGTGCGTCGCGGCGTTGTTCGCATTTTTATTGAAAGGTTTATTCATGGTATTCTCCGGGGTGCCAAGCTTTTAAGAAAAGCCGGTGGCCAATTCCGCTAACGAAATTGGCCGCTGGATGAAGGATTAGACCTGCGCTTCGCCAAGATAGGCTTCGCGCACTTTTGGGTGGCCTTTGATGTTTTCCGGGATGTCTTCGACAAGGGGGGTGCCCTGCGCCAAAACAGTGATCCGTTCGGCCAAAGAGAACACAACGTTCATATCGTGTTCAATAATGGCCATGGTGATTCCACGTTTGGTCCTGATTTCTTTGAGCAAGGCGATCGTGTTCTCTGTATCGGCCCGCGCCATCCCCGCTGTTGGTTCATCAAGAAGCAACAGTTTGGGGTCTTGGACCAGACACATCGCCATTTCCAGGCGCCGTTTGTCACCACGCGACAGGCTTGATGTCACCATGTCGCGTTTTTCCAACATGTTCACATCGGCCAACATTTCTTCGGCTTGGGCACGAATGCCTTTTTCCGCAAAAATGCTTTCCACCGCATGCATCCGAAATGCACCATCACGTTTGGCAAAACAGGGGATCATTACGTTTTCGAACACGGTTAGATCGGTGAAGATTTCGGGTGTTTGGAACACCCGGCTAATCCCCATCTGGTTAATCTCATGCGGCTTACGCCCCAAGACCGATTGCCCGTCAAACATCACTGAACCGCTATCGGGGATCAGTTTGCCAACCAAGACGTTCAGCAGCGTGGATTTGCCCGCGCCGTTTGGCCCGATGATCGCGTGCACCGTGTTTTCTTCAACGCTTAGGTTCACGTCACCGAGCGCTTGCAGGCCACCAAACCGTTTGTTGATGCCTTTGACTTCAAGGATTCCCATATCCGTTTCTCCTTATTCGGCAGGTTTGGTGGCGCCGGGATTGGCGTCATCGGTTTTCTTGCGGCGCAAAGCAGCGGCGATTTTCTGTCCACCTTGGACAAGCCCACCAGGCAAGAAGATCACAACAAGCATGAACACGATCCCAAGGGTCAGGTGCCAGCCTTTGCCCACGAATGGGTAAATGATGGTGACCACAAAGTTTTCGAGCCCATCTGGCAAGAAACCGAACCATTCGTGCAGCACTTGGCTGTTGATCTTTGAGAAGATGTTTTCAAAGTATTTGATCATCCCTGCGCCAAGAACAGGCCCAATCAACGTGCCTGCACCGCCAAGGATCGTCATCAACACTACCTCACCAGACGCGGTCCACTGCATCCGTTCAGCACCAGCCAGCGGATCCATAGAGGCCATCAGCCCACCCGCAAGACCAGCATACATGCCAGAGATAACAAACGCCGCAAGTGTATAGGGACGCGCGTTCAGACCGGTATAGCTCATCCGGGTTTGGTTCGACTTAATCGCACGTAGCATCAGCCCAAACGGTGACCGGAAGATCCGGATCGCCATGTAGAAAGACAACACGAGGATCAAAGCGGCCAGATAGTAGCCAACGTTGAATGTGAATGCCCAGGCACCGACCGTCATCTCGTAGGATGCGCGCATTTCAAGCCCGAACAGGGCAGGGACCGGGATGTTCCCGCTGGCCGTTTGTGCAGCCCCTAAAATCCGTGGATCATCAAGCGCCAGTTGCAGACCCGTTTCACCACCGGTGATTGGTGTCAGAACCGAATAGGCTAACGCAAATGACATCTGCGCAAAGGCCAACGTCAGGATCGAGAAGTAGATCCCAGAACGACGCAGCGAGATATACCCGATGACCAGCGAGAACAGACCCGCGATGATGACGCTAAGGACGATCGCTGGAAGTACGTTCATGCTGAGCAGCTTGAACATCCAGACCGCAGAGTATGAACCCACACCCAAGAAAGCAGCGTGCCCAAATGAGAGGTATCCGGTCAAGCCGAACAGGATGTTAAACCCGATCGCAAAGATACCAAAGATCACAAAACGTTGCATCAGATCAGGGTAGCCTGCGTTAAACTGGGCCATCTCTGACCCCGCAGGAAACGGGTTCAGGATGATGGGTGCAAATAGTGTCAGGCCAATGACAATAAGAAGCAGCCGAAAGTCTTTCTTTTCGAGACCAAGCATTGGCTTATTCCTCCATCACGCCTTTGCGACCCATCAGGCCACGCGGACGTGTTAATAGAATGATAATTGCGACCAGGTAGATGATAACCTGGTTGATTCCTGGCAGGTTGCTAACCGCCCAAGCAGTTGAGGCGAAGCTTTCGAGAATACCCAAAAGGAACCCAGCTGCGACCGCACCGGGGAGTGACCCCATGCCGCCAACAACAACAACCACAAAGCTTAGCACCAGAAAGTCCATGCCCATATGGTAGTTTGGTGGGTTGATCGGGACGTACATAACGCCCGCGAGGCCTGCAACGGCAGCCGCTATACCAAACATGATGGTAAACCGCTTATCAATGTCGATACCCAGCAGCCCAACTGTTTCACGGTCGGCCATGCCCGCACGAACAACCATCCCGAAGGTGGTGAACCGTAAAAAGGCAAAGACGGCGCCGATGATCACAAGTGAGAAGAAGAAGTAAACGAGACGCCAGTATGGGTAGATGATGGCGTTTGCGTCAAATCCAAGCAACACCCCGAAGTCATAGCTGCCTTTAAAGGCGCTTGGTGCAGGGGTTGGGATTGGGTTCGCACCGTAGTAATATTTGACGACCTCTTGGATCACGATGGCAAGGCCAAAGGTCACAAGGATCTGATCCGCATGTGGGCGCTTATAGAAGTGCTTAATCAGCCCGCGTTCCATGATGAAACCGATACCGATCATCACGGGGATCGCAAAGATGATCGACAGCGGCACCGCCCAGTCGATAATCGCATCGCCTGTGGCGACACCGAACCAATCATGGACATAGGGGACATCGACTTGCAGGGGGTTCCCCAAAAAGTCGGTCCGTGTCTCATCCACAACTTTGTGGCTGAGGCTTAAGAATTTGCTAAGAGTTACGGCACAGAATGAGCCGAGCATGAAGAGCGCGCCATGCGCGAAGTTGACAACGCCAAGCGTCCCAAAAATAAGCGTGAGCCCAAGCGCAATAAGCGCGTAAGCTGACCCTTTATCGAGCCCGTTAAGGATTTGCAGTATGAACTGGTCCATGAGGTGACCTCTGATCGGTTAAATGTTGGCGGGATACCAAAAGACATACCGCTGCCCGTGGGGCGCAGTTTCCTGTCGATGTGACAGGCCACCACGTGATGTGGTGACCTGAAATTTTTTGGTGGTTTACGCGCCTGGGTTACAAGTACCCAATGCGCCGCCTTGGAACTGCGGGTGGTTCGGGTCATATGTGACCTGATCCGCAGGGGTGACTTCAACGATTTCAAGCAAATCGAATTCGTTTTCAGGGTTTTCTTTACCCTTCACAACCAGCACGTCTTTGAAGCACTGGTGGTCGTCGCCACGATAAAGTGTCTTACCGTTGCCCAAACCATCGAATTCATAGTCTTCGAGAGCTTCTGCAACCGCACATGGGTTGAACGAGCCAGCCCGTGTAACCGCATCCGCATAAAGCAGCGTTTGCACGTAAGTTGTGTGCGCAGCCTGCGATGGTGGGAAGCCGTATTTTGTGCCGAATGACTGAACGAATGCTTTAGAGCCTTCGTCTTGCAGCGACCAGTGCCAGTTGGTTGAACCAAAGATGCCTTTAACGTTAGCACCCGCACCACGCGCCATGAGGCGAGAGTACAGTGGAACAACGATTTCAAAGTCCTGGCCGTTGGCTTGTGCTTCACGCAGACCAAACTGAACAGCGTTGGTCAAAGAGTTCACCATGTTTCCGCCGTAGTGGTTCAGAACCAGAACGTCGGCACCAGAGTTCAGAACTGGCGCGATATAAGATGAGAAGTCAGTCTGTGTCAGCGGTGTTTTCACAGCGTTCACAGTTTCCCAACCGATTGCTTCCGTTGAAGAGCGGATCGCTTCTTCAGTCGTGTAGCCCCAGTTATAGTCAGCTGTCAGGTGGTATGCCTTACGGTCATTGCCGTAGTTCGCAGCCAAAACAGGCGCAAGTGCCGCACCGGTCATGTAAGAGTTAAAGAAGTGACGGAAACCATTGGCCCGCTTATCTTTACCTGTTGTGTCGTTCGAGTGGGTCAGACCCGCCATGAAGATCACACCAGCTTCTTGGCAAAGCGCTTGTACAGCAACAGCCACACCAGATGATGATCCACCGGTGATCATGATCGCGCCGTCTTTTTCGATCATCGAACGGGCAGATGCACGCGCAGCGTCAGACTTTGTCTGAGTATCACCAGTCACATACTTTACTTCGCGGCCCAGAATGCCTGTACCGTCCAGAACTTGTGATGAGAATGTTGGCAGCATGCCGCCATCACCGCCGCCGTTCAGGTGCTCAACAGCAAGCTCATACGCGCGCAGTTCGTCTGCGCCCTCGTCTGCGTATGGGCCTGTTTGTGGCACGTTGAAGCCAAGGACGACTTCGCTGTCGCCTGGCGCGTTTGTAAAGCCAGCATGTGAATCCGCGCGTAGATACGTCGGAAGCGCAAGACCAGCACCGGCAATTGCACCGGTTTTCAGCACGCCGCGACGCGAGAAATTCGATTTTGACATTAGTTTCCTCCCTAAAGGTTTTGTGCTGCTTGGTCCGCGAGGGACCTTACAGCTTGTACGTGTACGTACCCTCCCATTGTTGGGGGTGGGCGGTGTTCAAGCAACAAACCATTGGGACGACTTGCTTAATTTGTAAAATTCTGTACAAATTTTTTTGCGAGAGTGTAAACCCGTTATCCTGCAGGTGCAGAAAGCAATTGAAAGCATTAAGGTAATTCCCCATGCCCACCCAACGACTGACCGGAGCCCGCATCCGCGAAAAGCGGCTTGAACAAGGTCTGCGCCAAGCCTCCGTAGCCGAAGCCGTTGGGATTTCTCCCTCTTATCTGAACCTGATTGAACACAATCGCCGCAGAATCGGCGGTAAGCTTTTAACGGATATTGCCCGTCTTTTGGGCGTTGATGCATCATTGTTGACAGATGGGGCCGACCGGAACTTACTGGACCAGATGCGCAGCGCAGCTGCCACATTTGAAACCGAAGCCGAGATCGCACGCACCGATGAGTTTGCGGCCCGCTTTCCGGGGTGGAGCGCTTTGATCGTAGCCCAAGCCCGCCGGATCGCCACACTTGACGAACATATGGCTGCACTCACGGATCGGATTGCCCATGATCCGCAGCTCGCCAATTCTCTACACGAAGTGATTTCGGCGGTGACGTCGATCCGGTCATCGGCGTCGATCTTGGTGACCCAAGAGGAGCTAGACGCAGATTGGCAGCGCCGATTTCACGAAAATATACATAAGGATAGTTTGCGTTTGGCCACAAGCAGCGAGGCTTTGGTGGCCTATCTTGAAACTCCTGAAACAGAGCTCGATATCGCGCAATCGCCTTTTGAACAGGTCGAAAGCGCCTTAGCGCGGACGGGGTATCATCTCTCTGCTCTTGAGGCTGGGACGGCCGATACAACAGAGGTTGCCCGTAACACGGGGCTGATTGGCCCGGCGGGACAGATATTTGTCGATTACGCTGCGCAATATATGGCGGATGCGCGGGCTTTGCCTTTAACCGTTTTTAGCGATGCGTGCCGCGCACTTGATTACGATCCAGCACAGCTGGCCCGAAAATTCAGCGTCGATTTTGCCGTGGTTCTGCGCAGGTTATCGACCCTGCCTGCTGACGGGGGGCATCCTGCGATGGGGCTTGCGATTGCAGATGTCTCCGGCGCGCTGACCTTTCTCAAGTCGGTGCCGGGGTTTAATTATTCACGCCGCAACGGGGCTTGCCCGCTATGGCCGATTTTTGGTGCACTGAGCCGACCCACGCAGCCGGTTCGCGCCGAAGTATCGTTGCCTGATGCCGCACAAACACGCTTTATGTGCTATGCGATTGCGATGCCCCAAGGCGCGCAGCAATTTGATGTCACACCTGTCTTGCAAAGTACGATGCTTGTGGTCGCCGACCCGCCCGAAAGCAGAGCAGATGCAATCGCGGTCGGTGGTTCTTGTCGGATTTGCCCGCGTCCTGATTGTGCTAGCCGCCGTGAACCTGCGATAATTGGTATCAATACCGCAGCGGGGCTTTGACTTCGCCCCATAATCCCCCGATACTCGGTACTAGGGAGGCTGCCTTTTCGGGGGGAGTAAGACAATTGGGGAGTTGATGAGATGGGCAAACGTGTCCTTCTGATCGAGGATGAGCCGAATATTCTTGAGGCGATCAGTTTTATTTTGTCCCGCGACGGCTGGACAGTGCACACCCATGAAGATGGGGAAACGGCAATGCAAAAGGTCATCGGGTTTCCGCCCGATATGATCATTCTTGATGTGATGCTGCCGGGACGCAGCGGATTCGATATCTTGCGTGAACTCCGCGAGACCGAAACCACAAAAGACATCCCCATCATGATGTTGACCGCACGTGGACAAGAAAAGGACCGCGACTTGGCAATGCGCCTTGGTGCCAATCATTTCATGACCAAACCGTTTTCAAACGCAGATGTGCGCGACAATGTACGCAGTTTGATTGACGCATGAGCAACGGCCTAAAGTCCAAGATATTTCTTGAACAAGCGGGTTACCGTCAACGGCGATTGCGCGATGCGCTGCGGTTTTGGCCTATATTTGGCTGTATTTTGTTGGTCATACCATTGTTATGGGCGTCTGAGCCAGCCGATCATGCGCTCGACACGAATGCGCTGATCTATATCTTTGGTGTGTGGGTCCTATTGATTGCAGTAACCGCTATCATGGCGCGCAGGCTGCGCGTCGACGATGCACCCGATCCTGACTTCAAACCCTGAGCGCGCAGATGCTAGGGGTTAATACCGTCATCGCAATCTCACTGTGCTATGTGGCAATCTTGTTTATGGTTGCCTTCTTGGCTGAACGGCGGGCAACGCGGGGAAATGCGACTTGGCTGCATTCGCCGCTGATCTACACGCTTTCGCTCAGTATTTATTGTACGGCTTGGACCTTTTATGGCGCGGTCGGCTATGCGGCGCGGTCCGGTCTGGAATTCGTGACGATCTATCTTGGACCAACGCTGATGATGATTGGCTGGTGGTGGATTTTGCGCAAGCTCGTCCGTATTGGGCGCGCTCAGCGGATCACGTCCATTGCGGACCTTGTGTCGTCGCGCTTTGGGAAATCAACCAGTCTCGGGGTGATTGTCACCGTCATTTCTGTCGTTGCGGCAACGCCTTACATCGCACTTCAACTGCAATCTGTGACCCTGTCATTTGCGGTATTTGCACAGTCAGACGGGCAACTTTGGCAAGATGCTGATTTAAATGCGACAGCGATGTGGGTGGCCGTAGGTCTGTTTGTATTCACCGTGATCTTTGGCACGCGAAACCTTGATGCCAACGAACGCCACCATGGGATTGTCATGGCAATCGCGGTAGAAGCGGTGGTGAAACTGATCGCGCTGTTGGCAGTCGGGGTCTTTGTTGTTTGGGGGGTCGCGGGCGGCCCAGCTGAAATGATGACGCGGATTGATAACTCTGACGTAGTTCTTTGGGATCAAAATGGGGGGCGTTGGGTCAGCCTGTTATTTTTGTCGGGCGCGGCGCTATTGTGTTTGCCGCGCATGTTCCAGGTCTTGGTGGTTGAAAACGCAGACGAACGACATCTTGCCATCGCAAGCTGGGCCTTTCCGACCTACCTGCTGTTAATGAGCCTGTTCGTCGTCCCTATCGCAGTAGTTGGATTGGACCTTCTGCCCGCAGGTAGCAACCCCGATCTTTTCGTGCTGACGGTGCCCCTGCAAGAGGGCAAGCAAGGGCTTGCAATGCTGTCATTTCTGGGTGGGTTTTCGTCCGCGACCTCGATGGTGATGGTCGCCACAATTGCGCTCGCAACGATGGTGTCCAACCACATCGTTGTGCCGATGTGGCTTTCGATGCGCCCTAGCCAACAGGCGGTGATGTCGGGTGATATACGTCATGTTATCTTGCTCGCGCGGCGGCTGTCGATCGCAGGTGTGCTGTTCTTGGGGTTGGTCTATTATCGCGTGTCGGGTGGCGGCACGGCGCTTGCCGCAATCGGTTTGGTTTCCTTCTCGGGGGCAGTACAAATCCTGCCTGCCATGCTGGGCGGCGTATTTTGGCGTGGGGCCAGTCGGTTGGGGGCCGCGGCAGGGCTTTTGACAGGGCTCGCTTTCTGGCTATGGACGCTGTTTTTGCCGAGTTTCGGTGCTGAATCCCTCATCGGCCAAACAGTGATGGAGCAGGGGCCATACGGGCTGTCTTGGTTGCGTCCGCAGGCCATGTTTGGGATCGTGGGGCTCGACCCGCTTGTGCATGGGTTGCTCTGGTCGATGCTGTTGAATGCGGGAATGTTTATCCTTGTGTCGCTGGTGACATTTCCAACCCCGCTTGAACGCTTGCAAGGCGCGCAATTCGTGAATGTCTTTGAACATTCGGCAGCTGCGCCCGCATGGACCACCGCTGCCGCCGGTGCCGAAGACCTGCTGATTATGGCGCAGCGTATTATGGGCAGCGAACAGGCGCAGGCGATCTTTGAGCGCGAAGCCGCGCGGCAAGGGAAAAACGGGTTTCTGCCAGAGGTGACCCCCAATTTCGTCGAGCTGCTCGAGAGAGAGCTTGCGGGGAGCGTCGGCGCGGCGACCGCCCATGCGATGGTGGGCCAACTCATCGGTGGTAGCGGCGTATCTGTCGAAGATCTGATTGCCGTCGCCGACGAAGCCGCTCAGATTTTGGAGTATTCCAACCGGCTTGAAGCCAAATCATCAGAGCAAGAACAGACCGCGCGCGCGTTACGCGACGCCAACGATAAATTGACGGCACTTTCCATCCAAAAGGACGCGTTTCTAAGCCAGATTAGCCATGAATTGCGCACCCCTATGACGTCGATCCGGTCATTCTCTGATATTTTGCGTGATGGTGATATCCCACTGTCCGATCAGAAACGATATTCCGGGATTATCCATGATGAGGCGATCCGTTTGACGGGGCTGCTGGATGATCTGCTTGACCTTTCGGTGCTTGAGAACGGGCAAGTCATGCTGCACGTGAATACCGGCAATTTAGGCGTGCTCATCGAACGTGCGATCGGCGCGGCAAGTGGGCTGGAAGATACGCTTGAAATAGTCTGCGCACCGGAACTGGCCCAAATGACGGTGACCACGGATCTTGACCGTTTGGTGCAGGTCTTCATTAACCTGATCGCAAATGCGCGCAAATACTGTGATGCAGAGCACCAGCGGCTGAAGATATCTGTGTTGGTGCGAGAGGGTACGTATTTGATCGATTTTGTCGACAATGGCAGCGGGATTGCGATTGAAAATCAACAGCTTATCTTTGAAAAATTCTCTCGAGTTGCAGATGGATCAAAGGCCGGCGGGGCCGGGCTGGGACTTGCGATTTGTCGGGAAATTATGCGCCGTTTGGGCGGCGATATCACCTACTTGCCCGGGCAATATGGCACTGCATTTCGGGTGACACTGCCCAAGTAAAAACCTGCAGCGTGTTAGGGTTACCGTAACCAATGGTTGGTTAATCTGGCACCGGGTATTCTGTGGCAGGCGTATGACTGAAAGCACACATTCATCGATTTTGCGCCGCATGGCGGGGCAAAATGAACAAGCAAAGGGCAACAGCCCCGTCACATCGTCGCGCGCGGTGCGATTGGCGCTGACCAAGGCCGCGAATGACACGGTCGGATTGGTGCTGACGATTGGTGGGGTCGCGGATCAAATCTTGCCGCTTGATGAAATGTTGGCTGATCTGGAAGATGGGCTGCTGCTTATCGGGTTGACACGTGACGGTCAGCTGGTTGGCCTGGCTGCGCTTGATATGGAATTGCGTGCGGCCGTGGTTGAAATGCAAACGATGGGGCGGCTCAGCGCACAAAAGCCGGAAAACCGCGCGCCAACCGGCACTGATAAAATCATGTGTGACCCTGTGTTGGCAGCGTTTCTTGCGGCGTTGCCGCAGGCGTTGGCGGGGACATCTTTTGGTGGTTGGGTGGATGATATCCAACTGGATGATCAGATTGATAGCAAACGTTGGGCGGGGCTGAACCTGCGCGACTGTCCCTACCGTGTCGTGCGCATGACGACCGATCTAGGTGTCGCGGAACGCAAGGCGGATATTGTCATCGCGCTGCCCGTCATTACCGTCACCCAAGAACCAGAGCTTACGCCGCCTGCTTGCGTCAATTGGTCCACGACGTTTCAGGCCAGTGTTAACGCCGCACCAGCACGTCTGGAGGCGCATTTGCATCGGTTTCAGATGCCTATAGGTGCTGCGCAGTCACTGACCGTCGGGCAGATTGTGCCTTTGCCGGGGTGCACAGTGAACTCAGTGCGTTTGCTTGCACCCGATGGAAAGACGATTGCGCAAGCGAAGCTAGGCCAAGTCGGCGGGATGCGTGCATTGCGGATCGAAGAGGAAATGATGCCAGAGTTAGCAGAGCTTGACGGGGCGCCGATGGCCCCTCCGCCAGCCTTAGGCATGGGGGATCTGATGGATGCAGCACCGGAAGATATTGCAGAGGAACCGGTGCCGCCCATGTCAGATGATACGCCAGACCTCGATTTGGATTTCCCGATGGCCCCAGCCGAAGGGTTTCCAGCGCTCGAGGATAATTAGCCAGCGGCGAGCGTGTTCAGCTGCGCGCGCATCCCGGCCAAATCATAGCCAGCGGCAGCGGTGGCGGCGATGATATCATCGGTCGCCATTGTCGCTGCTTGACCCAATGACCAAACGATTGACGACCGGGTGCCAGAGGCGCAATAGGCCAGCGTCGGTCCCGCAGAGGCTGTCATTGCTGCATTTTGGCTTTCGACCATTTCCATGTTCAACCCTTGATGGGTAACCGGATTGACAACAAACGTCAGCCCGGCCGCAAGGGCCGCGGCTTCGATTGCGTTTGCCTGATGGCTGGGCGGCACTTCGGCATCGGGGCGGTTGCAGATGATGGTCGTGAACCCGGCCGCCGCAATGGCCGGGATGTCCGCGACATCAATTTGTGGCGAAACCGCGTAGGTCGGGCTGATCTGTCTAATATCCATAGAGTGCCTTTTAGCTTGCCGTTGCCATTTGGTCCAGACGTGTCCGCACGCGCGGCGCGATCAGCATGCCCAGCAGCATCGCGGCCATGAACGTTAGCCCACCGATTCCACCATAGCTGAGCGATGCAACGGCGGGCCCGGGGCACAGACCTGCTAACCCCCAGCCAGCGCCAAACAACGTTGACCCGATCACCAAATTGCGACCGATCTTTGGGTCGGGTGGGGATGGAAAGCTTTCGGCGAAAACGGGTTTGCGCGTTTTTGTGAGCTGCCATGCGATCGCCATTGGCACAATCGCACCACCCATCACAAAGGCCAGCGTCGGATCCCAAGCGCCAAAAATATCAAGCCATCCCTGCACCTTATTGGTGTTCGTCATGCCCGAGATCAGCAATCCAACCCCAAAGGTCGCGCCGACAATGAATGAAACCAAAACCCGCATTAGATAACCCCCAAGACATGTTTAAAGATCACAACGCTAAGCCCGCCCGCGCCGATATAAAAACCGGTCGCGACGATCCCGCGCAGCGATAACCGCGAAATTCCGCAAACTCCGTGGCCAGATGTGCAGCCATTCGCCAGCCGCGTCCCAACGCCGACTAGCAGACCAGCGGCGATAAGCACGACAAGGTTGCCCGTTACATTGGTCTGTGCACCGCCCATCAAAAGCGCGACGATGCCCGGCACAATGAACAACCCGGCCACCATGGCTGCGCGTTCTTGCCAGTCGCTTTTGCCGCTACCGTCAACAAGCCCCCCTATGATTCCCGAGGCCCCCATAATCCGCGCGTTAAACAAAAGAAAAATGGCGCCTGCAATCCCAATGATTGCGCCCCCAATCAGCCCATAAATCCAGTCGATATGCATGTCGTCTTCCTGTCAGGTTAGCCCTAATCGCACTGAACATTGGTTGATCGCGGCTTGATTTTCGCACGCCAACGACAAATATGTCTTTACATTAGGGGGTATTCAAATTCTCTACTGCGATCAATATATCGGCTTTCCAAAGCATTTCAATATTGGAATGTTAAAAAAATTATGGTAGTACTGATCACATGACTGAAGCGATTGAAATGATTGTAGATCAAATGGACGCAGCTGCAGCAGATGCGGCCGATTTGCTCAAGGCGCTCTCAAACCCGGGGCGTTTACGTATTCTTTGCGCACTGGTTCCGGGCGAACAAAGTGTCGGCGCGCTCGAAGAACAATTGGGCGCAAGCCAATCCTATGTGTCCGGGCAACTATTGCGTTTGCGCGGTGAGGGGCTTGTTGCTTGTGAACGTGACGGGCGCAGCATGCGCTACCGTCTGGCTGATCCGCGTGTACGACCGATTCTGGAACGTGTGTACGAGGTCTTCTGCCCGATCTAGCCGAGCATAACCCCGACGACGACAGCCATTAGCCCAATCATCGAGACAAACATCGCACCTAAATTGATCGGCAGAATTTTTGAAACGCGGGCGCGCAGGTCTTCGTCGGACAGGTTCGCGCGTTTTGCTTTGGTCACGGCGACGATGCTGTAAACAATCCCAACAAGCCCAATGACAGATAAGACCGCCCCGATCCAAACAACGATTTCCATGACCTGCCTCCTTGCATTTCTGCCCGACTAACGCGCGCAGCTATGCCATGCAAGGGTTGCAGCGGTGCGGGGCAGGGGCTAGGACATGAAAAACCTTTCAGGAGAGCAGACATGAACGATCAAGTCACAGAGTCAGTGTCCAATGTCGCAGGCGACGAGTTGCGCCAATTTATCGAGCGTTATGAACGCCTTGAGGCAGAAAAGAAGGACATCGCCGAAGCCCAAAAAGAAGTCATGGCAGAGGCCAAAGGGCGCGGGTATGACACCAAGGTGTTGCGCAAGATTGTCGCGATCCGCAAACGCGACGCAAATGACATCGCCGAAGAAGAAGCCGTGATGGATATGTATATGTCGGCGATGGGTATGTAGGCTTTAGGTGAATGGCAAAACCAGTGTGACACCCTCCATCGCGGAAATTTCCGTGATATCGGCCTCATAGGTTTCTGTCATTGCCTGTACGAGCCCGGCATCAAGTTCTGGCAGGTCGATTTCGGCGTCATCCGCGCCAGGGATTGCATGGGCTTCCCAACAATCCGCGATCATGTTTTGGCGCGCAATTTCTGAGGCACCGGGGTTCGCGTTTAACTGATCGCGCAGTTCGTTAAACCCTTCGCGTTGCATCAGCCCATCGAGCGCATCCAAGCCGCCCAATATCGGCGCGGTGGCGGGGATACCCGTATACCGCCGGATCAGCTGGGGCCAGAGCAGCGGTGTATCTTCTTCGCACCAGACGGTGAGCTGTGCGTCGGGCGCACCGGCCTGTATGCGCCGCAAGACATCAGCCCAGCGGATGTCTGCGGGGTGGGTTATGCCCAGGATTGACGCAAATGTTGTCGCCTTGGGCCGCCGCAGCAGGTCTTGCAAAAAAGTAGCTGGATGCCGGATCGCGAAAAACAGGCTAAGATCATCACCGGGAAAAAGACTGCGCAGGGCCCGTACCTTTGGCTCTGCCTGCGGATAAAACGCACCGTGCTCGAAAACCCGGTTGGGCACGCAGATGAAATTGCCATTGGCCAATAGTAGGCGGCGCGCGCGATCATCTTCGACGATACTGTCAAGCAGCACGTCACGGGTGCCGGGCGCTGATTGCGCGCCGTCAAGCCCTTGAATTGTTGTGCGAATTAGGCTGCGGTATTTCCCCGGACCGGGCGCGGCAATACTGTTTTTCACCAATACATCCGCATTCCGCAGGGTCGATTTCAGCAACCGATCCTCATCGATGCCATGCGCGCCGATGTGATGTGCAATTTGCATGGGCTCACCCTTTTGGTCTGACTGCGGGTATCATAGGGGGATTTCTGGACAGTTAAACTGCTTTCGGATAGTGCAAATTTATGTCCGATCAAATACGTCAACTACCTCTCGTACAGCCCAAGCGCCTGCGCGTATCGCCATGGTCAATTGGCGCGGTTTTCATCGCTGTGATGGTGCTGATCCCGATTGTCGCGGTGATCTGGTTCGCCGTGACCCCGACCGAAAATATCTGGCCCCATTTGTTGCGCACGACGTTGCCACGCTACCTGACAAACACGGCGGTGCTGATGTTTGCTGTCGGGGCGCTCACGGCGATGATCGGCACCGGGGCGGCGTGGATGGTCGTGATGTATAAATTTCCGGGGCGGCGGGTTTTGCAATGGGCATTGTTAATGCCACTGGCCGTCCCTGCCTATGTCGGAGCCTATGCGCTGGTCGATTTTTTGGAATACGCGGGCCCCGTTCAAACCGCACTGCGCGAGGTCATGGGTTGGCAAACTGCCCATGACTATTGGTTCCCCGGCATTCGGACACGCGGGGCTGCCATCTTGGTGCTGAGCATGGCGCTGTACCCATATGTCTATCTGCTGGCGCGGGCTGCATTTCGCGAACAATCTGGCGCGGCCTACGAGGTTGCCCAAGCGCTTGGGGCAGGGGCCTTTGGGCGGTTCTACCGGGTTGGCCTTCCGCTGGCGCGGCCCGCAATTGCGGCCGGGGTTGCCGTGGTGATGATGGAAACAGTGAATGACTTTGGCACGGTTGACTATTTCGCGGTGCAAACGCTGACCACCGGCATTTTTTCGGTCTGGTTGCAGGGCGGAAACCTTGGCGGGGCCGCGCAGCTGGCGACCTGCGTTTTGGTGCTGATCATTATTCTGGTGACGCTTGAAAAAATGAGCCGGCGTAAAAGCAAATTTTTTGGCTCGACACGTGGGCAACGCCCCGTCACTGCGGTGGCGCTGCATGGTTGGCGCGCTTGGGCGGTGACTTTATGTTGTCTGATCCCCGTCATTGGCGGTTTTATCTTGCCTGTCGGTGTGTTGATGACCCATGCGTTTGATGCTGGGCAATGGGTCGCTCCGGGTCTGCGCCGTGCCCTGTTCCATACGATTACCGTCGGCGGGATTGCCGCCGTTTTGACCGTATTAGGCGGGGTGTTTATGGTCTACGGCGTGCGCTTGTCGCACAAGCGCTTGCCTGCGCTGTTGATGCCGGTCACGGCGATTGGTTATGCGGCACCTGGGGCGGTCTTGGGGCTTGGCATTCTCGTACCTTTGGCGAAATTTGATAATGTTGTCGCAGATACATTTGTCCGTTTGGGGTTTGGCGATCCAGGGCTGATCTTTACCGGGTCTGCGGCGGCACTCGTGCTGGCTTATGTCGTGCGATTCTTTGCGATTGGGCAGGGCACGGCAGACGCCGCATTGGGGCGCGTATCGCCCAGCCTGCCAATGGCAGCGCGCTCGCTTGGGCGGGGCGCAGGCGGGACGTTGAAGGCCGTGCATCTGCCACTGGTCAAAGCCTCCATCGGATCGGCGCTGCTATTGGTCTTTGTGGATTGCGTCAAAGAGCTGCCCGCGACCCTGCTTTTGCGCCCGTTTAGCTATGAAACATTGGCCACCCGCGTGCACGCCAAAGCTTCGCTCGAAAATATTTCCCAAGCCGCGCCCGCGGCGCTGATGATTACTTTGGTGGGGCTGGCAGCCGTTGCATTACTGGCGCGGACAAACCGGTAACAGGGTTGTAAAATTTTTTCTGCAAATGAGGCAAAAACCCCATTGCATTGCCAAGTTTCTCCCTGCTATATGCCGCTCAGTCGATGAGACGACGCAGGAAACTGCACACCAGTGCCCCTATAGCTCAGCTGGTAGAGCAACTGATTTGTAATCAGTAGGTCCGCGGTTCGAGTCCGTGTGGGGGCACCATTTCAATCACATAATCCGCTGTTTTAAAGGACTTTTTCCGAAAGCAGCACGTTCTGTTGGGCCATCTATTGGGCCAGTTGAATTGATTGTCTTCTGGTTTATCCGTGAGGCAGCGTATGCCAAAAAAATACTCGACCGTAGCTGCCCAGATTCGAGACTCGTCAGTTTGGATGTGCTATGTTGTGGAACATCAGGCACCGTTTCTGGCTGCTTGTTTCAAACGCGTATTTGTGGCGGGGCTACAGATCGAAACGGCGGGGCCGTAGGAGCGTTCTTATCCTTTCAATTTGACGAGGGCCGCCGTAGGCGGTGATCCCTATGAACAAGCCTGATGTAAATCAGTTCACAATCTCTATTTCGGATATCTCAACAGCGCCTAGCGGCGTTAGCCGCACTACCCTTTGGCGGTTATTTCGTGGTCAGGAAATGGCACATGCCCGCTTCTTAGGCATCAAACACTTCGCTGTGTCAGATGTAATTTCCCGACTCCGGCAGCGCCGCAATCACAACCCAAAAATCGAAATCATCCTCTTCCATATCGACAAACAGCGGCGTCACGACCGCCAACGCAAGGCACAACCCAATGGCATTTGAATACAGCAACAAGGCAATCGAAACGGAAAAGTTTTGGGATGCATTGACTTCCAAGGAGCGCGAACGCCTGACTTCATGCAAGATTTCTCTGGAAATGGCCGTACGGCAAAAATTCCCAAAACTCGCAGATATCACAATCGCCAACCTTGTAGAGTTCGCCGCCCAAAACCCGGTTGTTTCAACTTACGTTATCACAGGCGACACCAGCGAAATTGACCCCGCAAACCGCAAGTCCCTGTATGCGCTTGCTGAACAATTGGTTGCTGGTGATGAAATTGCCACTCGGAATCTTGCGTGGGCGAACAAAGCTTTGAAAGAGAAGTTGGAGCGTGATTTCATGGATCAGTTGACGCCCAGTGAAAAGATGCGCCTTGGCCGCAACACCAAAGAACTCGCCCGCTTGCAAGAAGCCTATGTTGAGTCAGAATTGGACAAGCAAGCCTGATGATCCCCGGAGGCAGCCCAGCACGCCCGCAGCGGCGTGAACGCTACTGCGCAGCCCGTGCATGTGGCTAATCGCACCAGTCCCACCACTTATCACACCGCCAATAGCTGCGCGCCCCAAAGTGCCACTACGGCGCGTATCGGTCACTGCATGCCCATCTTCTTTGATTTCAGCGCTGAGGAATGCCGAAAATGGGAGTTCCTTAGTCCTGCCATCGCCAGTGGCAATCATCGCGGTTCTGTCTTGCGGGTGCATCATCAAAACAAGCCCTTGCGCCTCGCAAAGACGGCATCCCATGATATTTTCTCGACTTTGACTTTACACGCGTTTCAAGTTCCGTAGCTCGGCGCTCCGTTTGCCCAGCTTTCATCATGGAAACGACAACTGTGGCCACAATTATTCCGACGGTGATCCAAAAGCCTAGCTTGATCATTTCCCAAAGCCACATTGGCTATCTCCATTCACGATTGGCCTAATAAGATACTGCTCTATCACGTTGATTTAGATGCACAAAAACAAGTGCTGGATGTTCAAATCGTGCACATATGTTGTCGAGGCATATTCCGCACGCTTCCCAACTTTTCCGCAAATACTCCGCGCTTGAACAAGTGCGGCCTGTTTGTCTGACGCCAGATTTGAAGAAGTTCTAATCTTTACGCTGTGCCCGTTGAAATCCACAGTCGCTGGCGGAGTGCACGCAGCAAGAGAAACAACTATTGATGCCAAGGCGGCGACTTTATGGGCTATCTGCATTTGATCAATTACCTAAATTCTTGATATGCAGGAACAATATGTTCCCATAAGGCTACATATAGTACGTGGCGAATTGTGTGTCTATGAGGAACAGAATGTTCCTATGGATGAATTTGCAGAGAACCTAAAAAAACGGGCAAAACAGCTTGGAATTTCAAACGCCGAAGCCGCAAGGCGGTCAGGTTTGGAAGAGCGGCGCTATGCGCACTACGTATCTAACAGGCGGGAACCAGACCTAGGAACACTGGTCAAAATCGCAGTTGCGCTGCGTACGACGCCAAATGTGTTGCTTGGGGTTACTGATCCAGTCGTCGATGACCCGAAGAAGGCAATTTTGCTCGAAAGGTTGTCAAGCGCGGCTGCTGCTATGTCTCTGGAAGAGTTCAAAATTTTCGTTATTCAAGCCGAGGCAATCGCTGATGAGAGCCTTAAAAACTCTGGTGAAAGCGAAGCTGCCAAATAGGTTTATTTACCGCGACACGGTCACACGCCTAGGTTATTGTGCAGCCAAACAAACACATTCAGGTTGCAACATTATGAGTAATGGTCTTGATCCAAATTTATTAACACTTTCTGGTCACTCCCAAACCCCTATAGGCATTGTTGACGCGTTAAAGGGGCAGTCCGGTAGCAGATATTTCAAATGCGCATTTCAGGTGAACCCTTACCAGTATTGTCTTGACCACTCTAAGAACTGTGGTTGCGACAATGAAGCGGACTACAATGAGAAGATGGCGCAAGCCTGCAAGGCGAACGGAATTGAAGTTGTTGGGGTTACGGACCATTTTCGCGTCAGCGAAAGTCAAAGCTTGGCAGACAAGCTGACCGAGTACGGGATTACAGTCTTTCTTGGTTTTGAAGCCAATTCATATGAAGGCGTGCATTTACTCTGCCTATTCCCTCCCGACACTTCTCAAACCGATCTGACGCAGGCAATTGGAGCATGCGGCATCGACGACCCGTCTGACACATCGCCTATTTCGAACAAGCACTTTCTGGACCTTGTTAAGATCATTGATGAAAAAGGGGGGCTTTCAATAGCGGCCCATGTAACACAAAAAAGTGGATTGCTTACGACCCTAAAAGGAAAGCCGCGAGCCAAAGCTTGGAAGTCCGATTTGCTCAATGTAGCCGCAATTCCGGAAACGGTGGCCGGTATGCCGAATGAGCTTCAAAAAATTGCGACGAACAAGGATCAAGCTCATAAACGGAATAGACCGATAGCATTGATAAATGCCTGCGATGTAAGCAGTCCTGATGACTTTGCCAAAAATGGCGCATCCACACTGTTGAGAATGTCCGATGTGACTCTTGAGGGCTTGAAGCAGTGTTTCTTGGACCATGAAAGCCGAATACGTCTGAATTCTGATCCAGAAGTGACCGACCACGCACGGCTGGTAGCAATCTCGTGGGAAGGTGGGCTTCTTGGTGACCAAAAGCTTCACCTTAATGCAGGTTTGAATGTTCTGGTTGGTGGACGCGGTGCGGGAAAATCCACGATCATTGAAAGCATCAGATACGCTTTTGATATGGAACCACGTGGCAAGGACGCGAAGAGCGGTCATAATTCCATGATCAAGGCACTCATGGGTTCAAAATCCGCCATCTCTGTTTTGATACACACGCCAACACCTTCGCCACAATACTATTTGATCGAAAGGGCGCATGCACACCCGATATCAAGGATATCGGCCAAACTGCAATTCTGCATTATATCGACGTGTTGTTCTCTGCCTTAAATTTATAGACCAATGGCAAAATCTGCTCATTGGCGTCTTTCAGCTCCGCCCATTCCTTCGCGCCAACCGTTTGCAACTGGTCCCAATGGCCAAGTTTTGCATGCGCGATATCTGCAAAAAATACCTCAGGATCACCTAGATCATCGATGAAACTTGTGGCCTCGGCTGATCTTGCCATCTCAACCGCATCGAAATAGGCAGGCAAAATCACCTCTTTTGCAAACTCCTGAATACGCTTAGGATCAGGCAGATCATCAACGTTTAGCGACGTGCCAATGGACCACATATCGTCGACATGCCCAAGTAGCTGAAATATTCGCGTCGCCGCCTTGGGATGGGTTTCGCTATGATTGGGGTTGTCCGCGTCAATCTTCTCAATCAACACCATCACAGAAGCGATGCTGGCAATCGTGACGCGCAATTCGGCCCAATCAACGTCATCCATGTTGCCGAGCATTTCTTCCAAAGCCTCATGATCGGCCTGCAACTCCAAACACCGCTCCACTTTGTCCCAAAGATCACGCGGCAGGTCAGGTTCTCGAACCTGAGACTTGCCTGACTTCGAAATCAGATTGAACGTCGGAACACCTTCGAGGATTGAGAAATGGCCTAGCTCGATATGGGCGCGTTCGTGAAGGGTTAGCGAACCGCGCTGGCGCCGCGTTCTGAATACACGTCATGAAATCCGACTGGTACCTACGGGGATCACAGCGCATAATGCCAAGCGCACAGAAATGACCAATATCCACTTGAGGGCCACCTAAAGATTGAATTCAAGTGTATGCACTCGCGCTTTAGGTTTGCCCGACTTGACGATTTGTGCAAGGGTCTCAGGTAGTTTTTAACTTGCAGAAATTGACTACAGATGTCTACCACTCAACACGTTGATAAGACTAGCGCCGAAGACAAGTCTATTGGATTTGATTTCCAGTATTATTATTTTCTCAATAGGTTGCTTCAACTAAAGAAGGGCGAGACACTTGGACTTGAGGTGATGGATGATGTGCATTGCGATCTATCCAATGATCGTCAAATTCTAGTCCAACTCAAGTTCACGACCCAAACTAAAAAAGATGGTGATGCGAAGAATCTAACCTCTCTTGACAAGGATTTTTGGAAAACAACTTCAAATTGGGTCGAGGTGATAACAGATAAAAATGCTGGTAGAAAAGGCGAGGCAGAACAGCTTAAGTTCGCACAAAAGTCCGATTTCCTCCTATGCAGCAACAAATCCGATAATTCTGGAAATGTGGTTCTAAGCAGCATACGTGCGTTTCAAAAAAATGAGTGTACCCATAATGAACTCCAAACATCGCTGAATGATCTTAAGGGCGCAACAAAGGACAAAGACGTTATCAACTACATCAAAAACGTTTTGGCTTTGAGCAAAGAGGTTTCCAAGGCATTCTTCACCAACATCGCTTTTGACTTAGGGTGCTCAACCATAATTGAGGACTGTAAAGAAAATATATTAGGTTTCATGGTTCCAAGCGATCGCGTTGACGACGTCTTCCATTCATTGGACTCACAGCTAAGGGCTGATAATTTTGATCTCGTAGCATCAAAGCAAAAAATCATTATTAGCTACGATGACTTTTTGAAGAAGTATCAGGTCCATTTCGATAAAGCCAGAAACGGAAAATTGGTCGTCCGAACAAATTTCTCTGAACCAAAAGAAATTGGAGAGCAGCTATTCATAAAACAGCTGATTGAGATTGGAGATGTGTCGGTGGGAGATACCGACTTCATTTTGAAGATGCTCTACAATCAACTTTTGGCAAAAACTAATTTGCACGAATGGGTTAACGAAGGAGTTGTCTCGAGCATCGATGCTGATGATCTTGAAGAAAATGCTCTGGCAACTTGGGAAAATATCCACCGCAAAAAGTTCAGACACTTAGGCGATGGAGATGACATCAATCAATTGGCACAGTGTGTTCTGGACGAAATCAGGAGTGAGAAACTGTCAATAGCAGATCAAGAAATGAACATCCGCTTTAGCAACGGTGAATACTATGACCTGTGCGAAGATAAAAAAATCGGTTGGCGAAATGACTGGAAGGAAAAATATACGTGAATCCAAACAGTCTATTCAACAACATTGCGATTGAAGCGCTTAGCTTAGCTTTTGTTTTGGAGCAGGCAGAGCAATTATCTATGTCTAAGGTGCTACTCATTTCGCCTATTATTTCCCACGAAAAACTCCTCGGTCATTTAGCTAGAAGTTCCACGAGTATCCTAAGTTTTGAAAAATATTTCATTGAGCACTTATCCAATTTCTCCAACTTTAATCGACGTTTTTATTCAGAGATTGTTACATCTGTTAACGCAATCCAATTGTTGTGGAAACTAGACATCGTTGCGTTGGAGAACGGGAATTTGCAACTTCTAACCCCTATCAACTACGACAAGAAGATGGGTAAGCGGGCTGAAAAAATCTATAAGGCGGCCCCCAATATTTCGGCGCTGATAGATGAAAAAATTGAAACACTCTACTTGAACCTAAGGATTGAACTGTGAACTTCCATTTTACGAATATTTGCATCTGGCTCGAAAATGGGAAACGCAGAACACTCGAATTCCTTCCCAATAAAGTCAACGTTATCACTGGAGATAGCTTGACTGGTAAAACCGCAGTTCTCGATATCGTTGACTACTGTTTTTTTGCGAGTAAGCACTCAATATCTGAGGCTGATATCAACGAGCATGCAGCGTGGTATGGAATAACTTTCACGATAAATGGAAAGAGCTACACAATCGCAAGGCAGGCACCTGATAAAAACGCTGTGTCAGGTGATTATTTCTTTTCTTCAATTGGCGAAATCCCAGATAAATTTCCAGTGGTTAACAATACAGAGGCCGCGCTAAAACGCACACTCTCCGCTGAGTTTCAGATCGATCAGGACACTAAAATCTCCTACGGCGGGAAAATGTTGAAGGCAGGATCAAAGATTTCCCTTCGTTACTTCCTTCTTTTCAACACGATATCAGGCGACATAATTGAGCACACCACTAACTTTTTTGATAAGCAAAACGAGTCAAGATACCGAGAGGCACTTCCTCGAACCTTCGATCTCGCGGTTGGAATTGATACTGTTTCAAACATTCTCAAGCGAGAAAAAAGAACGGACTTAGAAAAGCAACTCAAAAAACTCGAGAGAGAAAGCGACACAAAGTCAAAAAAACAAGAGCTATTTTTGAAGCAAGCTTCGGAATTAGAACGCAAAGCAAGAGAGTTTGGTCTAGTCGAAGATGACGTAAGCTCAGAAGATAGCATGGCGCTTCTCAAAGAAATGGTCGAGAGCATCTCTCCAAAAGTGAAGGAAGTGCAGGCCGGCAGGCATGGAGAAATTTCGTCTGAGATCAGTAAAATTTCATTGAAAATTGGTGGTCTCAAGAGGTTTTCTAGCGAGTATTCCAGATACAAGAATTCGCTACGTGCCACAGACGATAGCCTCAAGGCCGTTGAATTCATTTCTGACAAGCACACGTCTCTTGTTCAAACGTCAATTTTTTCTGAAATCCTTGATGCGTTGAAAATGGATCAAGCTGCGATCAAAAATGCAGTTAAGGTGAAGAACCCCATCGACAGTAATATTTCTGATTTGATAAAAAATTTGGAACACGAAAAACGTCAGTTGCAGCAAGAACTCTCACATCTCCCAGAAAATACAAAACCAGCGGCGAACGAAAATGAGAAATTCTTTTTCTTGGGAGAGATTAAAGCCAAGCTAGATTTGTATGCACCGCAGCCTGATCAGGACGGCGCTACATCAAATGACAAGCAAGATGATCTACAAAGCCAAATTGATACACTGGATGTGATGTCTGTGGAAGAACGAAAGAGCATTTTCGTCTCCACCATGAATGACATCACTCATTCATATCTTCAAGCATCAGCAGCTGCTCTGGGCAAATATGCCAAGTATAAAACGTACTTTGATTATAGAGAGAAGCGCCTATACCTGAAGAGGTCGACATCCCTCTCAACCGAGAATATTGGGGGCAGTTCAAATGATATGTTCTTGCATTTGTTTTTCTTTTTAGGACTTCACAGAATTATACAATCAAACGATGTTCCACACGTTGCACCCTTCCTGATTATCGACCAGTTCAGCCGCCCCTATTGGGGAGATAAAAACGACAAAAAAGATGAGATAGACAGCCCCGATGTTGCCAAGGTCAAGATCGCGCTCGACCTTCTGAACGAATTCATCAATGAGTCGATTGAAGACGAAAAATCGTTCCAAATGATAGTGCTCGAGCACATTCCAGAAACATACTGGGAGGGGAAAGAAAACATTCATTTGGTAGATAGCTTCACCGATGGAAATGCGCTTGTTCCTCACCCAGAACAACCAAATGAGTAATTTTATGTTGGATTGCGATGTGGCATGTCTCTGATCAGTGACCACATCTCTAAACACTGGATAAAGCTGAGCGGATTGGTTGCTATTGGACCGACGAGGAAACGTAAGCGTTTGGTGAACCCGCTCTGCCTGAACGTTTTGGGATGATCTAAGTGTCCACCATTGATAGTGGACACTTAGGCGAGCATTTGGACCTTTGGAGGTTGTCGGATGGTTTGGCGCGCATGAACGCGCACCAAACTGCTTTCGTTCCGCGGTTTAGAAACCGTAGCGCACGCCAATTGCAATTTCGTGGCTATCCAGCGGGCTGAATATTTGCTCAACATCTCCTAAGCCGTCATTATACCCGTCGAACTCGGTTTCTGTTACATACAAATACGTGTAATCTGCGAATACGCGCATACCGTTGGCCAATTCACGCTCCGCACCAAGGCGCAACTGCGCTGCAGGCGCTGTGAAGGAACCCTCGATCAACTGAAAGCCCGGAGGCAAACCATCTGGTCCGCGCCTAAAATCGACGTCAACACTTGCCATGCCAAGCCCACCGCCCACGTAAAGATCGAAAGTGGATGTTGGTAGATCAATATCATACAAGCCGTTAAGCATGAACGTTGTTGTCGCTGCTTCGCCATCGCTATCCAATAAAAAACCAGCAGAAACTCTTTCAAACTCGTCTCCAATCGCAAGTCTCCGGTAAGACACTTCAACTTCGACCCGAAACAGCTCGGATATGTTATAACCTGCACCTAGACGCACAAGGGCGGACGGATCAAAAGTACCCTCAACATCGAAAGAACCTAAATAACCTTCAAAATTACCACCAACAGACGAACCAATTGCACCTGTAAAATAGTAATCTGATCCGGCTGCAGCCATTGGTGCCATCGGCTCTGGCTCGACGATTTCATTGCTTAGGCCGCCAGCGAAAGCAGGCGCGCTACTGATCAGCAAAGCTGCACAAGCGGCAATGCTCACTTTTGTTGGTGTGAACTGAGTCATTATCAACCTTCATTAATAATAGGCTATTAGGTAAAGAAATATACCTCATTTTTGACCGAGAATAGCAAGATATGTTGAGTGAACCTTGGCTTGCAGTTCTTTTTTTGCAACACCTTCCGCCTTCCTTGAGCGGAATGACAGAATTTGACGATTTATAGTGCCCGTCCGGTAAAGGCGCTCTAGCGTGACGTTTACTGCCGCTGTTATGCTGCTTGAGCGGCATAACGCCAGGGTGTCAGCTCGTCGAGGCGTGTGATTTTGTGGTCAGCAATTTGGGCGAGGACCCATGTTAGCCACGCCTGCGGATCGACGTTGTTGAGCTTGGCGGTTTCGATCAGGGTGTAGGCTATTGCCGCGGCTTTACCTCCGCCTTCGGAGCCCACGAAGAGATAATTTTTCCTGCCCAAGGCTACACAACGAATTGATCGTTCCGCACAATTATTGTCGAGTTCCAGAAAGCCGTTTTCCAGATATCCGCGCATTTTCTTCATGCGGCCATTGCCATGCGCACCCCCCCTACATCTTGAACTGGAGTTTTCTCAATGTCTGCATCGGTCATCGGCGCGCTGCGCGTTAATTTGGGGTTGGACAGCGCGCAGTTTGAGCGCGGTGCGAAGCGTCTGGATCCGATCATGGTGTCCGATGACGCAGCAGGCTTCTGTGAGATCGAAGAACCGCGACGGTTCACGCAAGAAGAGCTCGACTGGCGCGCGGCCAACGCGCCCTGGAACCTGCGGCGGGATTTTAAGACAAACATCAGCTGGGACCGGGAATGCGAGAGGGAAGGGTGATGGGGCTGTTCGGATTTGGGCGGCAACCAGACTTTCGCTGCTGTAAGGGTTGAACTTTCAAACATTCATAAAGCAGACACTGGAGCAACGTTTTGCTGGCTCACTATATGAAACACAAGCATACCGGTATTTACGGCTGTGTTATGGCTGCCGCAAAACACAAATGAATGACACCTTGATCAATTTCTTAGTGCTGCATACTAATCACAGCCATTCACACAATGGCGATCGGATAATTGCATGACATCCCCCCCAAAAAACGACAGCGGCGGTAGTGTCGTTTCTCTTTCATCGACCTATGAAGCGTACGGAATGGTCATGGATTTTCTGGCCGAGTCAGATGTGTTTGGCAATTTTGAACTGTCGTCGATTGCCGGCGTCATCCGCACACAATTGCGGGACGGACACAACTTGGCCGGGTTGCGCGACAATACTGTCGTTGGCTATGTGGGTTGGCTGCACACCACGGTTGAGACGGGGACCGAATGGATGGACGGGCGCGCTGTTCTCAAACCGTTATACGACGAAAATATTGATGCCGCTGCACTTACGGTTTTTGCGACGTCGGATACAGCTATGACACCCCGGCTTATTCGCGGTGCGCGCGAGCTTAACAAAGGCAAACGTGTATTTTTCAAACGTGGATATGACGGTGTCGTTCGACCTGGGCGCAAGAATACAGTGTTAAATATTGGAAGTGCGAATTAGACGCACATTTTCCCAAACAATACAATTTTGTACTTACGTAAGGGCAGCACTCAGTATAGGCTGATTTCAGCTCAGTATAAAGGTTAACGGTTATGAATAATAAACTAATGATGACGTCTGCATCGACTGTCGCCCTCATAGCAGGCGGCGCGCAGCAAGGTTTGGCACAAGACGGTGCTTTTCCTGCGGGCTATACGCTGAACGTGCAAGGCGCTTACGGGTCACTCAATAATCCATACGTCGATAAATATTCAGGCGCGCCCGATGAATTCGAAGAAAAGATCGGCGACTCCAATTCTGACGCAGGATATCTTGCAAGCCTATCTCTCGGGCGCCAGTTGGCACCGGGTAAAGACATGTCATTTGGGCTTACACTCGGGGGCGTTCCGGATAATGATATTACAGTAACTGACGGGTCAGATACCTTCGTACGGTCAAATGATTTTAGCTTCGCGGCTTTGGATTTTGAAATGGGTCGCTCATTGCCCATGCAAGGTGCAGACGTCCGGCTGTTTTATGGAGCGCGCGCACTCTACAGTAACTCTGAGCAAGAAAAATTGGGCCGTGAAGACGTTAGCGGTGGTTATGAAGCATCGTATAAGACCGAGAGTGAGTATCTCGGGGTCGGCCCGCGTGTTGGCATTGGGTTTGCAACGAACCCAACGCCGCTTGGTGCAACGGGTCAGATTGGCTTTTCCGGGGAACTCGGTGCCTCGGTGCTGTTCGGTGAGCGGAAAGATACTTTTTCCTACGAGGCTAGCGAGAGCGGCTTTAGCAGCGGCTTTAGCAGTGGATTTACGGAAAGCAAAACTGCGGCAAGTTTGGACGCACAACTTGGTGTGGATTACTATTTCTCCCCGGCTACAAAAGTTTCAGTGGGCTATCAACTGCAGCAACTTTGGAATATCGACGTCACCTCAGATGAAGATGGTGAATCTGATTTGGGGTATGAAGACACAAGTCCACGTTTGATCCACGGTGCTTTTGTCGGGTTTACAACAACGTTTTGACCACGTTGATCTGACGTTTTGAAACGTTCAAATGCGCCCTTTTGATAGGGCGCATTTTTTCACAGGAATAGACTTGATAGAACTGATCCGTACTAAAGGCACACCACTGCTAGAGACATGGCTGCAAAGCCCGTGTAACGTGCTGTATTATCTGGCCAAGAACAGACCGGGCAAGAACCTCGATATCGAAATCGGGGGCGCAACCTTCCACCTTGTTCAAGACGCGGATACGGCACGTGAGATCCTGCGCAACCGAACCGAAATATATTGCAAGTACTTCGGCAGTTACTCCCGGCTTTTTGGTGAAAGTCGGCTCACGGTCAACGGCGATAAATGGCGAAAGCTTCGTGGGTATTCGCAATCCTACATCACCGAAACAGATGCCAATGCAGTGCTTAAAGCTACAAAACATTTTTTCCGTGAGGCCTGCGACAATTTACTAACCCAAAGCAATGGCGTTGAATATGCCGTTGATGAGGCACTTGATTTCGCGGCCGCTGCGACCGTCAGTAAAATGGTTTTAGGATTTCCAATCGAAGATTGGGGGCCCGAGGCAATTAGTGATATTCGCAAAATCTTGCGGCTGGCCTCGTGGGAAAACTTTCCACAGCCGACGCGTTCCGGAGTCGACGAAGCGTTCCTTACACTTGATGCGGAAGATGCGAAACTAGATCTTCAAGCACGTTTCGCGAAACTTTTAACTGAACGGGATAAAAGCAATAGCCGCGGCTTAGTGAATGACTTGGCCAAGGCCGACCCCGCCGATGTTGATATCTTCGGTGAATTGGCGACATTACTCTTTGCTGGTTTTGATACGACAGCCAGCTCTTTGGCATGGTCAATGTTTCTATTAGCCAAGGACCCAGCCCTTCAATCCAAACTGCGTGCATCTGTGCGCGGCATGTCCACGGACGAAGGGTTGGAGGCCGCTGATGTTTTGGCACTGCAGGACCTGAACGCATTCTTTCTCGAAGCGATGCGGATATTCCCACCCATTCCAGTGCTCAGCAGGACCCTCGCCGAAAATGATCAAATTGGTGATTGGGCATTGGTTAAGGGTCGGCGGGTTTTGATCTCGATTATTGGTGTCCAGCAAGACAGTTCCGTATTTCCGAACCCATTGGACGTGCGACTTGAACGGCATCCAAAGGGGAGTTTAGCAAAGGAAACCGCTGGCAATTTCGTCCCCTTTGGCGATGGAAAACGGGTTTGCCCCGGCGCGCGGTTTGCCAATCTTGAGGCACTTGTCGCCCTTGTTGTTATACTTGATACGATGCAGCTTGAACCCGTGCCTGACCAATCTCTCAAGCTGCGGTGGGACGCGAGCATGCGCCAGGTCGACGGAACCAAGATCATCATGACCCCGCTGCGGTAAAGCCAAGAGGACCTAATTTGCGCATTCTCTTTACCTCTTTGTCTTGCTTGATCGATCCCAGCAGCGGCGCCGCGATCTCTGTGCGCACTATTTTGCGTGCACTCGCTGATCGTGGGCACGACGTTATGTCGGTGTCAGGGGCATGTTTTGACAAAGCACAGAAACCATCTGTGGTCGAGATGTTGAAATGGAGCGGTTTCCAAAAAGACGCAGACAGCCTATTTTGGCGATATCAAGACGGTCCTGTCACCCATCTCGCACGGCCCTTTAGATCACATCGCGCGGCTGATGCGACCCTCGAGATGATCAACGACCTGACCGAAACATGCAGCAATGTAATCGGTTCATTCTTACCTGATACTATTATCTCTTACGGTTCTACGCCCTATGAAAAAAGCATTCGTAGGCTGGCACAAGAAAAGAAAATAGGAAGCGTTTTTTATCTTGCCAACCCCGGCTACAAGTCGCGTGAAACGTTTAGAGATGCAGACCTAGTTTTCACCGACTCTATCGCAACGCATGATCTCTACAAAGACCGGCTAAACCTCGACAGTACGGTTATCGGGAAATTCATCGCACAGCTGGATGCGGCCCGCCCCTCAAAATCGGCGCGTCACGTAACATTCATCAACCCGTCTTTCCACAAAGGCGTTACACTCTTTTATCGCATTGCAGAAATGATGAATGCGACGCTCCCTTCAATGAAGTTTCTTGTCGTTGAAAGTCGCAGCAATCTAACCGACGTCGAAGACCAAACAGGGCTTCCGTTCTCACAGATGCGCAATATCCGCAGGATCGGTTTGCAAACTGATATGACGGATGTGTTTTCGCGTACGTGTGTTCTACTAATGCCGTCTGTTTGGCACGAAAGTGGTGGACGAACGGCGATTGAGGCACTTTCACTTGGCATTCCTGTGGTGAGCGCAAATCACGGAGGGCTGCCCGAACACTTGGGCGACGGGGCGTTGCGGTTTGATGTGCCAAACGTAATGCGAGAGAATCCGCAGCTTATTCCGCCGCCCAGCGTCGCTTTGCCGTGGGTTAGCGCGCTTGCACAATTATGGACCGATCACGACTATTGGGTAGAACGCAGTCACGCTGCAAGCCAGCAATGGACCCAACATGAACCGTCCGAACGCATCAAAATGATTGAAACAGACTTGCTAGACATGACAAATGCCAAACGCTCAGCTTGAATACTACGCCGAACCTTTGATGGTCGAAATTAGTGGCAACTACAGCTACTTAAACGTCTCGGTTGTCGCGCCCCCAAAGCCCACGAAAGCAATCTTTCTCTTCCATGATTTAGCAGGGCGTGCTGACGATTTTATACCACTGGCCCCGCATTTGGCGCATTTGGGCTATCGTGTCGTCATGATAGATTTTCCCGGGCGCGGCAAAAGCGCGTGGTTGAACGATGCTGACTATACGCTGCGTATGTATGTCGACGTATTTTTGTCATTGATCAAAGCTCATGGACTGCAGCAAAATGCTGCCCTTGGCCAAGGTTGGGGAGCAATGATGACGCTTTTGTTCGAAAGCGTCATCGGGCAACCTTTTCAGCAGATGTATTTGTGTGACCTCCCGATGCAGTGGTCATATGGTTCAGACAACACCTCAAAACTGTGGGCCAAGCTAACGGCAGTTCACGCCGACACGGCCGAGAATTTTAACATCCAAGCGGACAAGATCCTGCCTCCAGATCTCGTAGGTCGGAGTGATTTTCTTTCACTTGCTGGTGAACGGATGAGATTAATTGATGGCAAATACGGCCTTTCCTTGGACCCTGCAATCTTCGAAAACATTCAAAAAACAAACGAAAAAGTTTACGATTTAGCCTCTGCTCTTAAAAAATGCCGTTCACCAATTTGGTTACTACAAGGTACGCACTCGGCTATGACACTGAATGAAGGGCGGCATACCTTCGATCCGACCAAAATTCGCCAAACCGAAATCTTACGAGGCAGCAACGCCTCGTGGCAACGAGAATATCTACTTCTTTTAGCCTTGGGTGTGGTTGTGATTGGCATGCAAGATGGTCTCTAAGGACTAAGAAAAATCAGCTTTTTATGTTGCGGTCCTTAATGATCACGACAAATGGCTGGTTTGAAGACGCTGCGCCGCAGCTGCTAATGAGCGATTCAATGTCCGCAATGGGCCGTTATGACCCAATCAAATCGCTCCAAGACAGCTTGTATTTCGCGAGATATTTACGTAGTCGATCAGCATCGTTGCGACTTGCCCGCTCTTCACGAGATACCGCGAACAGCTTTCGCCCCGCTTCACTGATTGATTGTGATGCTTGGCAGGTCCGAATAACCTGTGCCAGTTGACTGATATCAAAAGGATCCAACCGTCGATCTACAAAATCGGCGACAAGCTTGGTGTCCAAATTGCTTTCGGCTGCGCGCCAACGACCTTGCAAAGTCGCGATCTCTTCCTCAACTTGAGGTCTTGTGATACGGCCGCGCGGCGCAAGGGTGCAAACGCCATATGATCAAGTCGCTGCATAATTATGGAGCTAAATGGTGGCGGGGCAACCGCCTCTTCTCCATATTCAATCGCTACAACGTCTGCGGGGAACGGGACATAAGCTGCGTTTGAAAACCATCAGCGGGCGCCATTTGTTTCTTGGCACCCTCAAGGATGCTACGTGAGACCGCCGCTCGTGCAACAGGGTTGCGTGGCTATGTCTCTAACGCAGCCATGATACCTCTAAGTTCTGCCAGCCCACGCATCCGCCCGATCAACGGGTAGCCGGGCATCATCGGACGATCCAGGTCCCCCAAGAGAGCCTGACCGTGGTCGGGTCGCATCGGAATTTCTGCGTCTGCGCGACCCGCGGCGCGTCGCCGCGCCTCTTCTGCAAGAAGCGCATCGAGTGTCGCCACCATATCCGTGTCGCCTGCGAGATGCTCGGATTCGTGGAAACTGACCCGTTTGCCGTCGAAGGGGCCGGCACGGTGGGTGTTGCGCAGATGGGCGAAATGAATGCGCGGGCCCAGACGGGCGATAAATTCGACCGGGTTGAACCCATCAGCTACGCCAAGCGAACCTGTGCAAAACGTGGCGCCGCTCGCGGGCAGATTTACCGCATCAAGGATTGTAGCATAATCGTCAGTGGTCGACATGACGCGCGGCAGGCCAAGCAGGGGAAACGGCGGGTCGTCAGGGTGACAACAAAGCCTTACACCCAGTTCTTGGGCCAGCGGTGCGACTTCGGACAGGAAATCTATTAGGTTTTGCCGCAGCAGTGCAGGTGACATCTTGGAATAGGTACCAAGGTTTACGCGCACGTCATCCAACGTCCAACGGTCGTTAGACCCCGGTAACCCCGCAACGATATTAGACGCCAAGGCCGCTTTAGCGCCGTCGCTCATCTGCGATAACCGTTCCATAGCCGCGTCTTGGATCGCAGCAGAATGCTCCCCGGCAGCTTCTTTGCGCTGCAAAATGTGCAGGTCGAAAATGGCGAAGTCGATCAGATCAAAGGCCATTGCTGTGCCGCCATTGGGCATGCGAGCGGCCAAATCAGTCCGTGTCCAATCAAGGATTGGCATAAAGTTGTAGCAGATCACCTTCTGGCCTGCCGCCGCGAGATTGCGAAGGCTCGTACGCCACGCATCGATGTGCGCGACGCAGTCTTCACTTTGGATCTTGATCGCTTCTGAGACTGGCAAGCTTTCTACAACATCCCACGTCAACCCGCTTGGCGCGTCGGGCGGCCCCTCAATCTCACGCTGGCGCTTGGCGATCTCTTCTGGCGTCCACACTGAACCCGTCGGAACATGGTGCAGCGCTGATACGATACCTACGGCGCCGGTTTGGCGAATTTCGTCGATCGTTATTTCGTCCGAAGGGCCGAACCAGCGCCACGTCTGCCTCATGTTTGGTCCCGAAGGGTCAGGGTTGTTTCGGTGTCGAAGAGATGCACAGCCTCGGCTGCAAAGTTCAGAGGTACCTGCTCACCTTCACGAACCACTGTTTGGCCGGGATTGTGGACGGTCAAACGCGTGCCATCGCTGAGCGCACCGTACAGGTAGCTGTCAGAGCCGAGTTGTTCGACTGCGCGGACTTCGAGGTGAAGTGCGCCGTCCGCTGCCGGTTGAAGTTCATTGGGGCGAATACCAAGGGTCACGGACTGGCCGGCCTGCTGGCCGAAACCACTGTCTGGCAAGCGCACTTGTTCGCCGGTTTCAAGGGTCAGCAGCGTCCGATCAGACGTGTCTACCTTGCCCTTAAGGAAGTTCATCTTAGGTGATCCGATGAAACCTGCAACGAACAGGTTGTGCGGGTTGTTGAACAACTCAAGCGGCGCGCCAAATTGCTCTAGCTCACCAAGACGCAGCACCGCGATCTTATCGGCCATTGTCATGGCTTCGACTTGATCGTGCGTGACGTAGATCATCGTGTTGCCCAGACGTTTGTGCAGGGCTGAAATTTCCCCGCGCATGTCGACGCGCAATTCAGCGTCAAGGTTCGACAGCGGCTCATCAAACAAGAAAACACGAGGTTCACGCACCACAGCGCGGCCAATGGCGACACGTTGGCGTTGACCGCCTGACAAATCTTTGGGGCGTCGTCCCAACAGTTGATCAATTTGAAGCATCGCAGAGACGGCGTTGATCTTTTCTTTAATCTCGGCTCGTGGCGTGTTGATATTTTCCAATCCGAAGCTGAGGTTTTGTTCTACGGTCATATGCGGATAGAGCGCATAGGATTGAAACACCATCGCAAGGCCTCGGTCGGCGGCGGGGATGTCGTTGACAACCTCATCCCCAATCACGATATCACCGCCCGAAATTGGCTCAAGCCCCGAGATCATCCGCAACAGGGTGGATTTGCCGCAACCCGACGGCCCGACAAACACGCAAAATTCGCCATGCTTGATATCGAGATTGATACCTTTAATCACCTCGACGTCGCCGTAAGATTTGCGCGCATTTTTAAGCTGCACACCCACGCTTGGTAAGTTCAGGTCCATTATTTGCCTCCCGTCGAAGCGATGCCAGTGGCAATGTATTTCTGTAAAAACATGAAGACCGCAGCGATAGGCAACAACGTCAACACAGTCATCGCCAAAAGAGAGGCCCAGTCGGTTTGCAGCTCGCCCTGGAAGGAATTCAGCGCCAGTTGCAGGGTGAAGTTTTCTGTCCGTGTCAGCACGATCAACGGCCAGAGGAAGTCATTCCAACGCCACATAATGGCGAGGATCGCCAGCACAGCGATCGCAGGTGCCGAAAGCGGCACGATGATGCGCCAGAAGATTTTCCATTCGGAGGCTTTGTCCATCCGCGCGGCGTCCAAAATCTCATCCGGGATGGTGATCATGTATTGCCGCAGAAGGAACACGCCCGTGGGCGTTGCCGCACCGGGAATGATCACCCCCCAAAGCGAGTTAAACATGCCCAGTTCGGTCACGATCAGGAACAGCGGCACCAGCACCACCGTTTGCGGGATCATCAATGTGCCAATGACCAGTAGCAGTACCGTGGTTCGGCCCCGAAATTCGTATTTCGACAAGGCGAAAGCAGCCATCGAGTTGACCAGCAGCATCAAAAGCGTCGCCGTGACGGTGATGAATGTGGAGTTCCATAAGAAACGAAGGAAATTGAATCGCTCAAACAACTGCGTGTAGTTTTCAGTCGCGAATGACACGGACTCTATCGCCTGCAAATCAACAGCGGGTAGACGGACGCGCGTGTCCGGGTCATCCAGACGCACAACCTCTGCGCGGCCTGCGGCGCGGCGGGTTTGTGCGACGGTCTCTCCGGCCAATTCGGATTCTGATGCCTCGGAAACAGTGAAGACGATCAGCGGATCGTCAAATCCATCAAGTTCCACGGTTTCCTGCGCGTAGGGCAGGAAACGCGGCGGGAACCGGTCCAATTCATTCTGTGTCTTGAAGCTGGAAAGGACAAGCCAGATTACCGGACCAAACATCAGGAAGATGCCAACCGCCAGATAGGTGTAGGACACCCAGTCGGTCCAATGTAGGCGGCCTTTGCCGCGTGTTGCGGTCAGAAAGGAGATGACTTTAGCCATTTGCGTTCTTCCTGTTTGCCCAGAGTTGCACCAGTGTCAGAAGGATAAGCACCAAGGCCACCAGAAGCGATGCAGCCGCGGCGAGACCGAACAGGCGTGGTGCCCCGGCAAAGCCTTCTTCGTAGATGTATTGAATGATGAATGTCGTCGCCGTGCCCGGACCACCGCCCGTAAAGGCGTAGATTTCGTCGAAGGTTTGGACGCCCTTAATGAGCGCCAACACCAGAACGACCAGCATGGTCGGCGCCAAAAGCGGCAGTGTGATGCGTCGGAAAGTCCGCCAAGGCGACGCACGGTCCATCGTCGCCGCGTCGTAGACGTCGCGGGGGATCGCTTGCAATCCAGCCAACAAGATCAAGGTGTAAAACCCCATATGGGCCCAGACTGAGATAAAGACCGACCATCCGAACGCCCATTGAGCATCCACCAGCCAATTGAAACCGCCGATTCCTGTCCAGTCGAGGAAGGCGTTAAGTACCCCCTCGCGCTGTAAAATCCACTTCCAGATCAGGGCGACAACAACAGGGGACAGCAGGACGGGAAAGAAAAACACAGAGCGGAAAAAACCGCGGGCACGAATTTCGCCGTTCAGGATCACCGCCGTCAGCAGCGAAAAGGCGACCATCATGCCGACCTGCAAGGTGACGAACCAACTGGTGTTCCACACAGCGCGCCAGAATTTGTCCTCGCGGCAAGAATTCGGATCAAGGTAGTTCGAGCAATCGATCAAGGTGGCGAAGTTGCGCGGCCCTACATAAGGGCGGTCAGCCAGTAGCACGTTGTCGCCGCCTGTCGTTGCATAGACCACGTTCAGGATGACCGGAAGGAACGCGAACAGACCGAACAGGAGCAAATTTGGGAATAAGAAGACCCATGCGAGTTTGTTGATCCCCAGCATCCGCTGAAGCGCAAGCATCGGGATTTCGATCACGCGCATGATCGGAGAGATAACTTGTAACATGAGGCCCCCCCACAGGTGTTAGACCCCCCGCGCCAAACCAGCGCGAGGGGCTTGAGTGGTTTACTGGGTTTCGGCCAATGCCGCTTCCAGATCAGATGCCGCGCGTTCCATCGCGTCAGCGACCGAAAGCTCTCCAACAATCGCTTGGCTCAGACGCTCAACCGTGATGCCGAACATGGCGCGGTTGCCAGCATAGCCCTGATACGCGAATGCGATTGGGGAGACGTCAGGCAGAGCGCCCGCAAAACCGTTTAGCGCGGCTTGCGCTGCTGGGCTAGCGTCTTGGAATTCAACGCCAGCAGAGGCAACACCAAGGTGTGCAGGAAGGTTTTTGGTACGTGCGGCAGCTTCGGCGTAGTTTTCCTCGGCAGCAAGGAAATCGATGATTGCAGCAACGATTTCAGGATGCTCAGTTCCTTCAAAACCAACAATCCCTGCACCGCCCGGCATGCCGGAACATGCGCCAGCTGGACCACAAGGTGAGCCTACGACCTGCCAGTCAAAGAAATCGCCAACCTGTTCGTCCATGCGGCCAACCTGCCAAGAACCGGAATAGTAGAAAGCTACCTCGCCATTGATAAATTCCTGTGCGGCATCCGCATAGGTGGATCCACCTTGGCTGGCCCAGACGTCGCGCGCCATTGTGCCATCTTCGTTCCAGCCGACAAAGGCTTCTGCAAAGGCTTCGAAGCCATCAAAGGACCCTACGCCGTCTGCATCAAAGTAGGCTGCGCCATAGGAAATCGCCGGACCCGCAACACGGTGACCGGAGCGATCCATCGCCATTGGGAAATCCGCGTCAGTCGCTTCAACAACGGCCTTGGATGCAGCCGCCCAGTCATCCCAAGTTGCGCCGGCACCCGGCATGTCCACGCCTGCTTGTTCAAACAGTGTCGCATTCACGAATGGGCCAGTGATGGTCAGCTGAGAGTGCATGCCGTAGATGCCCTGACGGTCACCAACGCGGTACCAGTTCAGCGTTTCGCCAAACGAGTCTTCCCAATAGGTCGCATCAACATGTGGCGTCAGATCAAGATAATACTCGTTCAGACCACCCAGATCGGTGACCTTGGCAAGATCAGGGCCAGTGCCCGCTGCCAGCTGCACCGGCAGGTTTTCCAGAATCGCCTGATAAGGCACGATGTCAACAATGACATCGACACCGTCATTTTCGGCCTCAAATCGGCTCAGCAGATCGTCGTAGACCTCGCATTCGTTGCCATCTGAATAGCACTGAAAGCGAATTTCTTGGGCTGAAACGGCCGAGGCCGTCATACCTAGACCTGCCAGAATGGCGGTGGTTTTCAAAAGGGTCTTTTTCACTTGACTAACTCCTCCTAAGTTAAGCGATATCGTTCTTCGTTCAGGTATCATAACGGTGACCGCGTCGATAGAAACTTGCAATGATTTTAGGCTAGTTTCTGGATGCACCCGACGCAAAAAACGTAAGCAGCCGACGCAGTTCCGCGTCAAGCTAGATTGCGATTTATGGTGCGCACCACCTATCTTCGCTAACGCCTCCCCCGCAGCTGTTCAGGAACTTTGCATGCCGGTATACTGGTTGTCAAGTTACCGGAATACCGGTATACAACACATCAGGCACGACCCGTGAACCCATAGAGTGAAAGAGTAATTCGTGAACCGACACTCGAACGGCATTGAATCAACAGGCGATGATGTCCCAGCGTTGGACTTGTCGCGACCGGTGAACGATCAAATCGCCGCAGCGCTCAAGGATGCTATATTCTCAATGCGGCTCACTCCGGGCCAAATGATCTCTGAAACGGAGATTGGTCAGGTTTTCGGGGCCAGTCGGACGCCCGTGCGCGAAGCCTTCGCGATGCTGCGAGAAGAGAACCTGATTATTACGCGGCCCAGCCGCGGCACGTTCGTAACGAAGCTTTCGGTGCACCAGATCACAAGTGCGCAGTTCTTGCGTGAGTCGATAGAAGTGGCTGTGGTTGAAAACCTATGCGAGGGCGGTCTTTCCAAGGCCGCACAAGCAGAGCTTTTTGACAATCTTGAAAAGCAACGCCGCGCTGTTGAAGAAGGTGACAAGGCGACGTTCCAAGTCCTCGATGACCAATTTCATCTCGCCCTCGCCAAGGCGACTGGGCTTGGCAGAATACAGCGTGCATTGGTCCGCGAAAAGACAGTGCTTGATCGGTTGAGAGTCTTTTCACTCGACAAAATAGACAACATGGCCAGCCTTTATAAAGAACATGATCAAATCCTAAGAGCGGTGCAGGCGCGGCACGCAGAAGACGCCACGCGACAGTTGCGCGAACACCTTCGATTGGTACTGGGTACGCTGTCAGACACCGTGTCAGCGAACAGCGCGTTCTTTGATCTCGAAGAAACTTGAAAGAGCACCATGATCGGTACCCGTACTTCTGAGCTACCACCTGTAGCGATGTCCATTTACGAGGGCATACGCGATCTCCCAATCGTTTCGCCCCACGGGCATTGCGACCCTGCCTGGTGGGCCGATGACGCCAGGTTTCCCGATCCAGCGGCTCTTTTGATACAGCCCGATCACTACGTCTTCCGGATGCTGTATTCGCAAGGCGTTTCGCTTGGTGATCTTGGCATCGGACCCGACGGTCGTGGTCGTGACTCGCGTGATGTATTTGGCCTGTTCATGCAACACTGGGATCTGTTCCTCGGAACCCCCAGCCGGCAGTGGCTAGAATATACGTTTCATCATACCTTGGAGATTGAAGCCCCTCTTAGCCCCGAAACCGCAGACGCAATCTACGACCAGATCGAGGCAAAGCTGGTTAGCCCCGATTTCCGCCCACGCGCGCTGTTTGATCGGTTCGACATTTCGCTGCTGGCGACGACCGATCCGGCGACATCGGCTCTTTCCGAACACGCGGCAATTGCGGCGTCTGGTTGGTCGGGGCGGATCGTGCCGACATTCCGTCCTGACGACCTGCTCAATCCTCAGCGATCGGGTTACAGCGTAGCGCTTTTTGAATTGGCCGAGATGACGGGGCGTGACACGGGCAATTATCAAGAATTTCTTGCCGCACTGCGTGACCGCCGTGCGGCATTTCGTAATGCGGGCGCGACGGCGACGGACCACGACGTGCCCGAGCTAGTTACCTGCTGGCTCGACCGCGACCAGATCGCCGCGCTGCATCAGGGCGCCGTTGCGGGCACATTGAGCCAAGACGAAGCGCGTGCCTATTATGGCCACATGCTGGTCGAGATGGCGCAAATGTCAGCGGATGATGGCCTTGTCATGCAAATCCACGCGGGTAGTCGCCGTAATACGAACCAAGCGCTGTTTGACGCAGTCGGCCCAGATATGGGTGCCGATATCCCGGGCGCAATCAACTGGGTCGGCGGCATGGCCGCCTTGCTAAACCGGGTTGGCAATGATCCGCGTTTCCGCGTGCTCGTGTTCACTCTGGATGAAAGCACATATGCACGCGAACTCGCACCGATGGCCGGACATTGGCCATGCCTGCGGATCGGGCCGCCGTGGTGGTTCCACGATAGCTTGAACGGCATCCGGCGCTATTTCGACAACGTGGTCGAAACGGCGGGGTACTATAACCTTGCAGGATTCAACGATGACACGCGCGCCTTCCTGTCGATCCCCGCGCGCCATGATTTATGGCGGCGCGGTGTCGCGTTGCACCTTGCCGATCAGATTGAGCGTGGTTTCTTCAACCAGAGCGAAGCAACAGGTCTTGGCCAATGGCTGGCCCATGACGCTGCGGTGGACTCTTACAGATTGGAAAGCAATTAGATCATGCCACGTATGGTTCACCTCGGGGTTGGCAATTTTCATAGGGCCCATCAGGCTTGGTATACGTCACAGGCCGAAGGCGACTGGCGGATCACGGGTATCGTCATGCGCAATGAGGCGCTGTTTGATGCGCTGCGAGACGGGTGCGAATATAGCCTTGGCATCCGCGGGATTGACGGGCTGCGCGTCGAACAGATTGCGGTCCACGACAAGGTCCTTCTGGCAAGCCACGACAGTGCGGCGGTGGTGAATACCTTTGCTGATCCAGACGTCCAAGTCGTGACCCTCACGATCACCGAAAAAGGGTATTGTCTTGATCCCGCGACAGGGCGGTTGGATATGACGCATCCCGCTATCGCCGCCGACCTTGCGGGGGCGCCGAGTGGCGCCATTGGCTTGCTAGCACACGGTCTTGCGCGGCGTATGGATGCTGGTCTTAGTCCGGTGACCGTGTTGAGTTGCGACAACCTGTCTGGCAACGGCCGAAAGCTCGCCGCAGCGGTTAACGATTTCGCTAGGAGCGCAAACATCGTCATCGATTCTGGCAATCGGTTTCCCGACACCATGGTCGATCGGATCACCCCTGCAACAACCGAGACCCTAAGTGACGAGATCGCCGCCACCGCCGGTCAAACTGCGGTGGCGTCAGTGATGACAGAGGCCTTCACGGAATGGGTCATCGAGGACGATTTCGCCGGGGTGCGACCGGATTGGGAGAGCGTAGGCGCCGAACTGGTGCCCGATGTTGCACCGTTTGAAAAGCGCAAACTCAGGTTACTCAATGCTGCGCATTCGTGGCTGGCCTATGCTGGTCTGCTCGCCGGGCATCGATATGTGCATGAAGCCATGGGTGATCCGATTCTGTTCGCTGGTGTGGAACGGCTTTGGGATGAGGCAGAGGTGACCCTGTCGCCAGCCGTTGCAGACACAGTACCAGCCTACCGCGCTGCCTTGATGGATCGTTTTGCCGTGGCCGAAATGCGCCATGAACTGATCCAGATCGCGGCGGACGGCAGTCTGAAGCTGCGCGAACGTATCGTGCCATTGATGGTAAATGGGGGCGATGGTTCCCAGGCATTGCACGCAATTGCGGCCTGGATCGCCTTCGCACTGCGGGCACATCGCGGTGACATGGCCATTAATGATCCTAACGCCAAACAGATTACCAAGCTGTTTGATGAGGCAAAGGACCTCCGCGATGCCGCAGCCCAAATGGCCGATCTGATTGGCGTGCCCGATGTTTCGCCCGAGGGGCTGGATATGCTCGCTACGACTGTAGCATCGTTAGTCGATTAGCGCGCCCATGAGAAACTCCAACACGGCCGCCCGCATCTCTGTCGTCACTACATGGCCCGACGTGGGCTCAACATGAAACTGCAGCTGCTCGACAGTACTCACAGTTTGATAGGCCCGTTCAAGGTCGACGCGGGCAAGGTCAAAGGCTGCCTTGGGTGTCGACCAATCTTGAAGGCCGACACAAATCTGCAAGGCCCGAGGAGCGGCCAGCCCAGCGATCTGTCCGCTGCGGGCCAGTGGCAAAAGCCCAGGCACTGTCATGTAGATGCCGTGCCTGTCATGTTCTCCGGTCGCAACCAAGCTGGCGAGGTCCGCGAAAGAACACGACGCCGAGGTCGCGCGGATACGAGTGTCCAGTGCTGCAAGCCACCACGCCAGCGTGCTGCCCATAGAAAAACCGAGCGCCCCAATTCGATCAGCGGCAACAGCAGGATGGGCCCCAAGGAAGTCGACCGCAGTCATCAGTTCGGCAAGCATTTGCCCAAACAACGTCTGACCCTGCCACAAATGCGCCTTTGCCCGCGCGGCTTCGGTCGGGTGCTGGCGCGCACCGAATGCAGGCAAATCAAAGCTGAGTGCAGCAATTCCCGCGCGCACCAAATCAGGCGCATAGGGGCCCTGCAGCGCGGGTCGTCCGGCCGTCAGTTCAACGCCACCGATCTGATAATTGTTTCCATGGGCGTGGACGTAAACCAGCGCGGGCACCGGCCTATGGCCCGTTTGGGGGCGCAGGAAGTAGGCCGGGATGTCTTCGCCGGTTCCATTCCCGGCTCGAAAGATCAGATGTTCGATCTGCCAGCCAAGATAATCTTCAACTTCCACGATACGCGGTGCCGCGAAACCCATGTTTCGAGAGTCCAGTCCAAGCCGTTGGATAAGGTGATTGCGCAAAGTGCTGTTTGGCATGTCACTTCGCACGATAGGCCCCCCTTAGATGTGCCGCCAGTGTTGTTTTTTCTCACGGTTTCATTTTCACAGCCACTCACCGATACTCTCCAAAAAGGCACTGAGACCTTGAAAGGATACCTTGTATGAAGACCCTGAAGTCTTGGACACTGGACCGCCAAATGGAAAACGGCGTAGAACTGTTGATCGAAGACCGCCACATATTGCGAGTCGTTGCACTTGAAGATCGGCTGTTTCGCGTGTCTCTCAAAAAGGACGGTGCGTGGCGATTGCCGCGAACGTGGAGCATTGCTCCAGCGACCGACGTTCCTTGGGAGGGACGTAACCGGGATGAGATGTCGGGTTTTGAAAGCCCTGAGGTGACAATTGAAAATGACGATGTGCTGAGTCTGACAACAGGCACGCTCAGGCTCACAATCTCGCACCCGCTGCACCTGTCATGGGCCGCCAATGTCGATGGGGCTTGGCAAGCTTTTGTAGAAGAACGTCCGACAGGGGGCATGCTTCTTGGTCTGCGGGACCATCAACACAGCCATTTCTTACGTCGCTACGCCGATGAACCCGTTCACGGTCTTGGCGAAAAAACCGGGGCGTTAGATCGAAGCGGGCGACATTTTGAGATGCGCAACCTTGATGCCATGGGATACGACTCGGAAACCACCGATCCGCTTTATAAACACATCCCGTTCTCGATGACGAAGACTGCAACTACTGGTGTCTGGTCGATCTTCTACGACAATCTTGCAAGCTGCCGGTTCGACCTTGGTCAAGAACTTGATAATTACCATTTACCCTACCGCGCCTATCGCGCCGAAGATGGCGACCTTGATTACTACCTGCGATGGGCGCCCGAAATGCTTGACCTCGTAAAATCCCAGGTGCGCCTCACGGGGGGAACCTGCTTTCCGCCGCGCTGGTCGCTTGGCTATTCCGGCTCAACGATGTCGTACACGGATGCAGACGATGCGCAGGTGCAACTTGAAGGCTTCGTCGACAAGGTCATGGAACACGACATCCCCTGCGACAGCTTTCAGATGTCGTCGGGCTATACATCAATCGGGACCAAGCGCTACGTGTTCAACTGGAACCAAGAAAAAGTGCCTGAGGTCGAAGGTCTGGTCAAGAAATATAGCGAAGCCAACGTGCACTTGATTGCAAACATCAAGCCATGCCTATTGCACGACCACCCACGGTACCAGGAGGTTACGGCGGCTGGTCTGTTTATCAAAGACAGCGAAACTGACGAACCAGAGCAGTCGATCTTTTGGGATGATACGGGGTCACACCTCGATTTCACCAACCCCGACGCAATTGACTGGTGGAAGGATGGCGTGACGACGCAGTTGCTTGAGAAGGGCATCGAATCCACTTGGAACGACAACAACGAATACGAAATTTGGGACCGTCACGCTCAGTGCACCGGCTTCGGTGATCCTATTGACATCGCATTGATCCGACCCCTGCAATCGGTGTTGATGACCCGCGCGTCCGAGGAAGCACAACGCGCTCATGCGCCAAATAAGCGACCTTATCTTATCTGTCGCTCTGGTGCGCCCGGCATTCAGCGATATGCGCAAACGTGGTCGGGCGACAATCGCACCGAATGGAAGACGCTGCGCTATAATATCCGTACCGGCCTTGGGATGAGCCTGTCTGGCTTGTTCAATGTCGGGCATGATGTGGGCGGCTTTTCTGGTCCAAAGCCCGACCCGGAATTATTCGTGCGCTGGGTCCAAAACGGCATCTTCCATCCACGCTTTACGATCCACTCGTGGAACGACGATCAAAGCGCGAACGAAGCATGGATGTACCCTGAGGTGACCGGTCACATCCGCGATGCCATCAACCTGCGTTATCGACTGTTGCCTTATCTCTACACGTTGCTGCGGCAGGCTGTGCAAGACGACGAACCTATGTTGCGTCCGGTGTTTCTTGACCACCCGAACGATCCGGCGGCTTGGGAGGAGACTGATGATTTCATGTTGGGGCGCGATCTTTTGGTGGCAAATGTCGTCGAACAGGGGGCTAAGACACGCCGTGTTCGTCTGCCAATCAACACGACGGGTTGGTGGGATTTTCACAGTGGCCAGTGGCATGCTCCAGGCGAGGTGGTCGAGAAAGACGTCGACCTCGCATCGATGCCGCTATTTGTCCGAGCAGGCACAGTTCTCCCGCTGTCCGCTGGGGCAGACCGGGCGAATCCCGCCGCCGAAACGGTCCGGGTCTTAGCGCTGTTCCCTGCACCTGAAAACGAGATCGGAAGAGGCGCTCTCTTCGAAGACGACGGTGTAAGTGTTGATGCACCTTACTCGTTCCTGAATTTCTCGTTGGCTGGCAGCAGCGACACTCTTGACCTTGATTGGCAACAAGGGGGAACGACGGCACCGATTCTGGACAGGGCGATTGTCACCTTGCCAAAGGGCGAAAGCCGCTCTCTAACAGTGCGAGGGATGCCCGTTGCACCGGGCAAGGAGTTTATCTCTAGTTTGGTTTAAGCTGATTTCGACGAACGCACTGCAACTCATAAACGTCAGCTATTTGGCTTCCAAGGCCTGTCGTTTGATCAACAGCAAGGCCAGTACCGCCGCGAAGACAAGAAACAAGGCACCAACAATCCATGCGATAGGTGTGGAATATATTTCGGTGACGGCACCGGAAAATACGAGACCGAATGCGGCCCCTAACTGTTGTATCAACGATCTCAGCGACAGCATGGTCGACCGCTGACGGTCCTCGACACAGCGGTGCAGAATGCTGCTGGCAGGTGTCTCACTCACCCCAAGCAGCACAGAATATAGGATGAAAACCGCCACAAAGCTGACGATACCGCCTTGCAACGCCAATGCAATCTGAACGCCAGCTAAACAAGCAAACGTCGCTGCCAGCGTAAGCGCGTGCTGTCGATTGAATAAACGGCTGATGTGCGGGGACAGAGATGCGCCGAAAGCGATGGCGAAAAAATAGGTGGCAGTGACGATACCAATGACAGTGTTTGCGTAACCCGCATCCAACATGGGTTTTGCATGGGTCGGCCAGATCACTTCGACCGGGTTTGTCGCCATCAGAAAGAACGCGAGCGATGCCATTAGGACCGAAAGTGTGGGATGCCTGAGAGCGAGAAGGCCTGCGTCTTTGAGCACCGTTGGAACGTTTGCGAACCCCTGTTTGAGTGCGACGAAATTCACCGGAGGCGGCGTCTCCACAATGGCGAACTTTGTAAAAGCAAACACGCATAGCATCACAGCAAAGCTTGCCGCGTAGGAGACATCATAGATACTAAAACCGAGATCCCTTGCGACCGGGCCCCAAATATCGGGCAGAAGCCCCCCTAGGATTGCGCCAATGGCCAACCCCACGGCATTGGCCCATTGCGCTTTGGCCAATGCGGGCTGCACATCCACATTTGGCGCGGCGGCTTTAAAGGTTTCGACAAACCAAGCATCAAGCGTGCCCGACCGCAGCGCCCGCCCAAAGCCAATGAATGCAAATGAAAGCGCCAGAACGTTGAAATCGGTCGTCGAAAGAAAAAGGGCTAGCGATATCAGGCTCGCCAGGACCGCTGTCAGAAAAACCGGCTTGCGGCCAATGCTATCGGCGAGACCGCCAAACGGGAGCTCCATCGTCATTGTTGTAAGAGAATAGACCCCGAAAAGCAGCGAGATTTGAAAAACGCCCATGCCTCTGTCAGTCAAGGCTAGAGCAACAACGGCCACTGTAAGCCCCATCGCGAACCGGTCGAGAAACTGGTGAATTTGAAACACACGAATGTGCCGTCGCGCTGTCCCATTCAGTGCTGCAAAAGAGAACTCTGTTTCGGCTTCCATGCTTCGCAGCATCAACGTTACTGTCGCTGTGCACAATAGTCGCGATAGTATTCTTGAGCAATGTGGCTGTGAACATCAATAGGTTGCGTGGTCTCACTATGCTTCTCAGGGGCCTAAAACGCTTGCATATTTCTGTAAGCCCAGCAAGCCCAGCGCAATGTCTGATGGCGCAAAGGCGGCTACGCAGTAACGGTCTGGGCGGATCATTCACATGAAGAGACGCCTCAATTGAGGATTTGGAAGTTCCTGTGTTCAGCACCAGCTTGCATAAAGGCAGTCCAGCAAGCTGGGTATCCTTGACGGGTTACGAAAATCCGGACGCCTTAAGGCTGGCTATTTGCAAAGTGCGCCGAACTTCGACTTCATGCTTGGGCAAGTTCGCGCATTAGGGCTTGGATTTCGCCGCGAGGGATTTCGCAGCCACACCATGAGCCTTTCCGCCCTTGTTTGGGCCGGTGATCAAGTGATTGCCTGCCTTACAGTCATTGTAATCGCCTCCGCAATGTCATTTGAGAAAATGCTGAAAGAATACGCGGCTGACTTGAAAGAAACGGCCGCGAAAATCTCTGCTGGCATCGCCGCGCTCCCCGATGATCGGGACGCGCGGGGTCTTCCCGAGACTTAACCAAATAAACGCTGCACCGCAGGCCTTTCCTGCATTCTCGCCAGGAAATCCTGTAGGTTCTCCGGGACGTCAAACCCTTCTTGCGTCGCCCAACGCAGCACATAAAATATCGCTGCATCTGCGATCCCGAATGTTCCGAGCAAATAAAGAGCATCTCCCAACATCCGCGACAACTGGATCAACCCCTTTTCAACTTCGCTGCGCCCGTATGCGCGCAAGTCTTCGGTGCCTTTTGCATCAAGTTGAAATTTTTGCGGCACTTTGACGAGTGTAAACCCGCGCATATGAACGGAGCCTACGATGAAGTCCAACGCCTCTAATGTGCGAGATTGGGATTCAAGTTGTTCCGGCCACACCCCCGCCTGATCAAAGTGGTTCGCCAGCCAGTACGCAATGGTCTGAAACTCGGTCAGAACCGATCCGTCTTCGCGCATCAAGGACGGCACCTTGCCTTTGGGATTGCGCGCCAAGAAAGCAGGATCGCGCTGCCCACCGGTTTTTAAGTCAATAACCTCGACCTCGTATTCAGCGCCAACTTCTTCGAGGAGCAGAAAAATCCCATCCGAACAGCTACCGGGAGAGTGAAAAAGGGTAAGCATAATGACGTCAACTTTCTGATGATTTCTGAAGGTTCAGGTTTTCGCGTGTCTGCGCTGCTGTCAACAGCTCAACGCCCAAGTCCTTTGCCATCCGCGCGGCTTTTGACACCATCGCAGCATTTGAAGGGGCTTTGACACCACGGTTCATGTACGCGGCGTCCTCCATCCCGATCCGCAGATTGCCGCCAGCGATTGCCGATTGGGCAACCATGGGAAAGGCCCATTTGCCGGTCGCAAATCCCGTCCACGTGGCAGCCGTAGGCAACTGACTGCGTGCGTAAAGCAATGTTTCGGGTGATGGGCGAAAGCCATAGTTCACCCCCATAACGATGGAACACAACGGATCAGCGGGCACCACACCTTCGCTAATCAGGTGATGAAGGATTGCAATGTCACCACTGTCAAACAACTCGATCTCTGGGCGCACTCCGACGCTCTGCATCAGTCCCGCCATTTCCGGTTGTCAGGTTAATGATCAAGTCCGAGGATTGCGCGCGAACGTGCTCGACAACTTCGCGATAAAGCTGCGTGTCCATGGACGGCTGTTCGCTTTGAGGATCGCGCACATGAAAATGAACAATCGCAGCGTTTTCATCCTCCGCCGCAAGACAGTCATCTGCGATCTCTTCCGGCGTGATGGGCAGGTTTTCATTCTGCGCACGCGTCGTGAAATTCCCCACGATGGCGCAAGTCAAAAAGGCTGGTCCCATTTGTTGGCTCCTTGAAACTGTCATTAATGGCCAAGGATTGGGTGAAGGGCGCGCGTACGCGTTCCGCGGGGTAGACTTCGCCGTGTGGAACATAGAAGCTGATTAAGGGGGCAGTACAGTTTTAGCGCAATTAAGGATGTCTGGTGAAAAAGGCGGAGGAGCTTCTGCTCCATATAGGGCAAGAAAAGACAGGCACGACATCTCTTCAATGGGCATTGAAGCAGAAGGCACATGTTTTGCGAGAGCGCGGTATTTTATTACCTGACATGCCTCCTGAAACCGGAAATGCTGTGTTGCTTGCGCATTCTCTTTTCGGCCACACTGAAGTTTCGAAGGGGCGTGAAATTTGGCTAAAAATGGACCGCACCGAAATCTTGCGCGCGGCCGACCGCGCTTGGCAAGATATCTTGGAAACGGTCGCCTCTGATACGCCGAAATCAATTCTTATCAGCAGTGAGGTTCTGTTTAGGCCAATGAGCAAGGCCGTGATCACCTCCGCCAATCAACAGATTGATCAAGTCGCCGAAACATCGCGTATCATTGCCTATCTGCGTGCGCCGGACTCCCATTACTTGTCGAATTTGCAGCAAGCGCTTAAGGGACTTTCAACTGCGTCTCAACCATCGCGAACGTCTGCTCGTGATACGCTATTGCCCCTGATAAAGAATTGGAATGGGCCGGTTTCTCTCAATGTATTTGATCGCAAGACATTGAATGGTGGCGATATCATTTCCGACTTTGTGAAAAAGTATTTGCCTGCCCTTGACCCAGCAGAGATCAATCACCGCAACTTCGAAATAAACACGACCCACTCCACCGAGGCCATGGCAATTCTACATGATTTGACAACGCATACTCTCGAATGGCGGTTTGATCCGCGTGCCCTAGCCGTAGAAGTTTTCAAGGCAGACCGGCGGTTAGAACAGCCAACGCCTCCTAAGTTGCGCGATGCGACAAATGCAGCGCTCCTGAATTGGCGGGCACCCGATCTGTTCTGGATGCGAGACACGCAGGGCATAACATTCCCAGGGATTGACTATGGCGCCATTGATGAGAACGATTTTGACGGAGCACATTTGGAATTCGACAGGATTGAAACGATTTGCACGGTCAATCCCGCGCGAAAAGCCGAACTTTTCAGGCGCGCAGCCCGACGCGCAAGGCTTCCCCAAAAGCTACGCCAACTGCTCTACAAATACTGATGCCTCCATCTGTTGGCCGACGAGCAACATTGTCATTTTGGCGCTTTGTTGGCCTAGTAATGTCCCTTGGACCGAAGCGCGCATGGCGAAATGATTGAAAGGCAGACTATGACAAAAACGGCGTTGGTATGTGGTGCAGGCGGCTTCATTGGCAATCATCTGGTGTCTGCATTAAAGGCAGAAGGGCTCCACGTCCGTGGCGTTGACCTGAAGCGCCCGGAATTTGGCGACACGCAAGCAGATGAATTCATGGTTGGAGATTTACGCGATCAAAACTTTGTAGCCGAAGCCGTTGAGGCCAGATTTGACGAGATTTACCAACTTGCTGCGGACATGGGCGGCGCGGGATTTGTGTTCACCGGTGACAATGATGCCGACATCATGCACAATTCCATGTCCATCAACATCAATGTTCTGGATGCCTGCAAGCGATCTGGCAGCAAACGGATTTTTTACTCTTCTTCTGCCTGTATTTACCCAGAAGAGAACCAAATGGATCCCGAAAACCCCAATTGCGAGGAGAGTAGCGCCTATCCTGCAAACCCCGACAGTGACTATGGTTGGGAAAAGCTAATTTCAGAACGACTTTATCAAGCGTTTGCGCGTAACTACGGGATGGAATGCCGCATTGCGCGATATCACAACATCTTTGGGCCACTCGGGACTTGGCATGGTGGTCGTGAAAAGGCGCCGGCCGCTCTTTGCCGCAAGGTAGCTGAAGCCGAAGACGGTGACACAATCGAAATTTGGGGCGATGGCAAACAGACACGGACGTTTCTTTTTGTGGATGAATGTGTCGAAGGGACGCTTAAGCTCATGCGCTCTGATGTCGCGGAACCTGTTAATATCGGGTCAGATGAGCTTATCTCGATCAATGCTTTGGCTGACCTGATAGCCCAGATTGCAGGCAAGACCGTGCAGCTACAAAACATCCCTGGACCCGTCGGTGTGCGTGGGCGCTCATCGGACAATAGACTTATCGCTGACCGACTTGGCTGGTCTCCAAATGCCAAACTCGCGGATGGGCTGCAACAGACCTACGCATGGATCGCCCGACAAGTGGCGGACACGCAGCATGGCTGACTTTAAGCTTGATCTGAACAGGACCTATCTGCTGTGCCGTCCGCGCGGTGGCTTCAACGATGTTATGGTCCAAATCGAGAAATGCCGCTTATACGCTATTAAGTTCAATCGTGTATTGATCATCGACACAACGCGCTCCGGCATGAAACTGCCGTTTCAGGATGTGTTCACAGCCCAAGATAGTTTTGGTTGCGAGGTGTTGGGGTGGACCTCCGAGATGATACCGGCATTTGATGAAGCCACGTCCGTTTACCCATCGGAAATTTGTCACCGCGTGTCTTCTTATGCCACGAATTGGGTGCCGCAACACAAATATTTTGTTGATACTGAGACTGGCCGTGAGCTTAATTTTGACGCGGCGATTGATCACAGCGAGCAAGTAATCGTCTATGAGCAAGCAGGCGGTGGACCCGCGTCCTTCGCGGCGCTGGATCGGTTAAGCTTTGTGCCGAAATTTGCCCGACTGATTACGAACAACTTGCGTCACCTGAACGCAAACTTTGACGCAGTCCACATTCGCCACTCGGACTACAAGACAGATTTCGCGACCTTTTTGACGCGGCTGCGTCCAGTGTTGCGGGGGCGACAGGTGTTAATCTGCTCTGACAGTGCGGATGCCATATCTAGCGCTTCAAAAATTCTGCACCCGACGACAACCTTGCTAAGCGTCACAGAAACCCCGGACCTCGGTGGCGTTCCGTTGCATAGTACAGACGAACTTGATGCGACCGAAGCGCTCGTCGACCTGCTAAGCGATCTGATTGCTTTGTCGTTGTCGCGCAGGCTATTTTTCACATCGCTGTCGGGGGGGCATACGGATGACTTGCGTATTTCTGGGTTCTCATTGCTTGCCTTCATTTTGAACAAGAACCCAGATACGGTAAGGCGGCTCTTAGCTGCTGGTGACCCAGCTGAAATTGATTGGCAGTTTGCGAAGGCAACGCGAGATTCTAGTGTTACCCGCAGGTTCCATTTAATAAACTATTTTCGCTGGAACAGACGTGTAATCACGCAAGCATACAGCCGAAATCGACGGGCCAAACGGCAGAGTGCTCCTCCAGAACAGGTAGGAGCACGTTACGTTGGAAATACATCGAACACCGCGCCAACAAACTAGAGTTTTTTGACACGGGGTTAGGTAACAAAGCCAGTCTTGTCTTTTCGGCTTTTTGTCACCAATATCTTTGGTATTGTGGGCCAAATTGTAGATATTTTTGATTAAGCCATTTGGCTAAGAACTGTCGCCGGCGTACAATCTAAGTAATTGAGGGGGCTTCATGGCTCGTTACAAGTTAGTAGGTCCCGACGTGGTCCACGAAGAATTTGACGGCGAGATTGTCGTGTTGAATCTGCAGACTGGCCAGTATTTTGGGCTCAACGAGGCCGGGGCGGCTTTGTGGATGGCGGTTGAAACAGGTCACGATCCTGTTGAAGTTTCAACAAAGCATGGCGCTGCATTTGCGACACGATTAGTTGCGCTGGGTCTGATTGTTGAAAGCGATGAAGTGGCTCTGCCTGCGCAAGTCCAAGACTTTGCAACCGCTCCACTAATTGAAGTCTATGATGATCTGTCCGATCTCATACTTGCAGACCCCATTCATGATGTTGACGAAGAACGAGGGTGGCCCAAGGTGCCCGAAGACACATAACAATCCAATGAGTGAAGCCGTTCTTCAGACACCTCTTATATCGTTCTGCGAACGGAGTGTTGTCACATCAATTGAGTCCCTTCTTGCGGGGTTTGATGATGCCTTTGCATCTGTCGCATACAAACGATCGCTGAATGTTGCAGGGTCAACATTCCATGTCGGCTCCAACGATCCAGCCTATTTGGATCAAGCAGAACGGGCATTAGCCACGCGCGACGTTCCAAGCGTGAGCCAATGTCGCATAGCTGTGATCAACGCTGATGATCGGCTTTGCCCTACGCTCTTCTGGCCACCCAATCGATTTCGTGAACGTGAAATTGAGGCGGTTCTTTCAACGACGCCCTACCGCATTCATTTTTATGATGATTTGAATTTCTGGCAAGTCTTTGACGTAGACCGTGCCGTCGGAATCCAGTGGATGGCGACGCGCGACGGGTTTCCTGCGTGGGATGCTGGGTCGCCACTGCGCAACTTCGTGCAGTGGCATCTGGGCGCTAACGATACGTCTCTGTTACACGGCGGTACCTTGGCACTGGGCGGTACAGGTGTTTTGCTTGCGGGCAAAGGTGGGGCAGGGAAATCATCAACTGTGCTTGCCGGTATTTTCGCTGAGCTGCAAAGCGTTGGGGATGACTACGTGCTCGTTGATGCTACCAAACGAACGGCCCGCCCTGTTTTCGATACTTTGAAACAAGATGAAGCCGGGTTGCGCCGATTGGGTCAGTGGGGGCAAGCGGCAATCCCGAATAGGGCCAACTGGCAGGGCAAACACCAATTCTATTTGCCGGACGTAACAAGGGGCGTTTTGTCGCCGCAAATCGATCTGAAAGCCATACTATTGCCGCACCTAGCGTTCGGCGACCAAACGAGTGTCACAGAAATTGATGCTAAGTCTGCGTTCATTGCTCTGGCGCCATCGGGGGTCACGCAAATTTACTGTGATCGTCCACGTCTATTTTCCGTCGCAGGTCGGATTGCGCGACAGCTGCCTGCCTATCGTCTAGATTTAGGCACTGATCCGGACGAAATCGTCGCAGTCTTGCGCCAGTTCATAAGGAAAATGCATTGACCATCACCGTGATCATTCCCGTGTTCAATCGTGCAGAACATATCCGTCCCGCGATAGAATCCGTCTTAAGGCAAGACGCTACCCTGCCGCTTGATGTTTTGGTCGTCGATGACGGATCAACCGATGATACGCCGCAAATCCTGTCCGACCTCGCCGCAGAAGATCCGCGCGTCAGAATTGTTCGTCGTGAAAACGGCGGTGTAACCCGCGCGCGCAATACTGGCCTAGAGAATCTGTTACCAGAGACAGCGTTCGTAACGTTCCTAGACTCCGACGATATTATGGCACCCGATCGGTTTACGACCGATCTGCAAATCCTGCTTGATGAGCCTGATGTAGCAATCACCTACGGCGATATGTTGATCACTTTTGAAATTGATCGCGACACTTTCAGCGTACCAACGGATGCGAAGCAAATTGTACTGACCAGTATTCACTTGGCGTGCTGTCTATACAGACGTCCGCTGATCGAAAAAATTGGCAAGTTTGATGAAGGATTAGAAATGGCGGAAGACACTGACTTCATTTTCAGGACCTTCGAGATTGGCGTGAATTTTCGGCAAACGCCGACAATTTGCCACTTCTATCTGCGCCATGAAGGGAATATGTCTTCCAGCTCGAAAGATAACGTATTGTGGTTTAACCGAGCGCTCGTGCGCAGTGTCGTGCGGCGCAGACGCGAACCTTGGCGCCGCCTCGTAAAGCCGGAGTTCAACGTCGAACTTCCACGGGACTTTTGGGCGCAATGAGTTACGCAGTCGTCATTCCGGCCTACAATGCCGAGCGTACCATTGTCGAAACCCTGGATTCGATCTTGGCGCAAACCTGTCAACCATCCGAGATTGTTGTTGTCGATGACGGATCGACTGATAGCACCGTTGAAATTGCCAAAGCCCATCGCGCAGCAACCCGTGTTATCAGCCAAACAAACACTGGGTGTGGCGGGGCAACGACATATGCGATCAGCCTGACAAGCGCCCCTGTCATCGCCGCGTTGGATGCCGACGACATCTGGTTGCCGCAGAAAATGGAACAACAATTGGAGCATCTGGCGGCCCTAGGTCCCAGCGCAATCTCGTTCACGAAGTCGCGCCAGTTTCACCATGATGACAATGATCGCAAGAAGGGTGTCGAACGGGACGCCATCATACGTTCAACGATGGTTCTGCATAGGCCTACATTTGAAAAAGTCGGCCCAATCATTGACCCACCCGGTGGCGCAGGTGACATGGTGGATTGGCTGGCGCGCGCACGCGTGGCTGGCTTCACCCTGAATATTTTGCCCGAGGTGCTAATGTTGCGCCGTATCATCCCGGGCAGCATGACCTACAGCGCTGAGGACGAAAGCCATCGCGGGTACTTGTCCGTTGCACGGGCGGCAATCATGCGCCGCCGTCAGGCTGAACAAAAATGAACAGTTTCCCGTCACGCCGATTTCCTAATTTTGCTTGGGCGTGGCCAGACGGCGGGCGTTTGCAATTGCTGCAAGCCGCCTTAAACCCCGACGAAGATATCGCGCTTCAGGCTTTGTCCACTTGGCTTTCTCAAAATGACCTCGATGATGCTAGCTTTCCTGAACACCGGCTCTTTGCGGCGATCACAACCCGTTTTGGGCGCAAGCTTGAAGGCTTGGCAGAATACCCGCGACTTGTTGGATTGCTTCGCCTGCACTGGACACAATCACGTCTCGCGGTTTCCGCCAATCTGCCACCTGTACGAAAATTCGTAGAGATGGGGCTAAAACCCGTCCTTCTTAAGGGCGCGGCGCGGGTTGCTCTTGATCCTACACAGCAAAAGTCACGCAGTGCGTTCGATCTTGATCTCGTGATGCCAGATGCGGATTTTGAAACCGCAGTGTGTATGTTGCTTGATGATGGCTGGCAATCAACTCGCGGCGAAAGTGCGCTGGGGCTACGGGCCAGGTTGTCCAGTGTTCGCGCGCGCAATTTTAAGAAAGGTCGTTTCGGCGATATCGACCTGCACCGTTGCGCCTATCAAAACATTCAGGCGAACGCGCGGTTTGATGCAGAACTGCTTCGGGACGCGTTACCAGTCACATACTATGATCTGCCTGTATTTGTGCCGTCAGTCGAAGAACGCTTGGTGATGGCGATGGGGCATGGCGCGTGGGACGGTCACCACCACAGCGACTGGTTGGTTGATATCGCTGGCATGCTGAACAGCGAAACAGTTGACTGGGACAAGCTATATGCCATCGCGCGAGGTCGAAATCTGCGCGGGCCAATAGCCATTGCGCTATCTTTCCTCGCAACGGAGATTAACATCCCCTTGCCTGATGACGTACTGCGCCGTTTCGGCGCACATACATCGCGGGCAAGGCTGCGCGATATCCCGTCTTTGATACTGGCGCGTGATACACAAAACCTGTCGGCCTTTCAGACCCGTGTGCGCGCTATTGTTCACGGGGCGTCACGTTTAGGAAGATCGGGCCGAGATGCGAAACGTGACACGCGCCAATTGCGGAGGTTTACGCGTCCCGCGCAGGTCAGCGATCCAAGCCCATCTGTTTTTTCTCACGTGTCTGCCCAACCTCAATCAATCGCGCCCGGAACCTGGACATTGAAAGCAAAACTATTGTTCAAGATGCCGGCTGTACGCAGGCGCATAGAACTTGAAATCAACGGCCCTGACCGCAACCTTGGTCACGTGCAAGTACTGCATCTTCGCAAGTCGGCAGGAACCTTCGTCGCCCAGTTTTCGATAAAACTGGAACTGGAAGAGACGGACTTTCCAATATCCTTAGTGTCTCTGAACAGCAAATACGTCGAAGCTGAACCCGACGCGCCCGAGCGTATCAAATATGATCGACTGCCGTTTGTCCCGCTCCTCTTGGAGCTTAACCAAGGTTAGATTTAGGGCCGTTCTGATCTGAAGGACATGTAAGCATGAAGAACCAGCGGTGCGGAAGAAGCGGATCAGATTAGGAACCTGGGCAATGTGAACCAAAAGCAGGCTAGTTTTTGTTCCGCAGCTTTTAGGGGGGCAAACGAACGGCTCATGTATGAGTTTTTTGATGAAGCAGCGCCAATGTCTTCTTGCCAGTGCAGTTGCATCTCGCGAAGAGACTTAGATGAACCGGATAGTGCCTGAGGGCGGCAGCCGCTTTAGTCTTAAGAGCAGCGGTCAGGCGGGTCCCGTAAAATCGTTGACAAACATTTGCTTCTCTGCGCTGTAGTAGCCATGCTTCACTACTATTGCTTTGCCCATGAACCGATCCGATTTGCGCTAGATCCGCGCGTTGTCGTCGTTGAAATGGGACCGCGCGGTGCGAGCAAGGTTGAAGCGACCAATCAGGTTGTACACGCCTATGATTTGGTTGAGGATCTTGCGAAGGATCATTGCTGGCTAGGTGGTAGTCTTGGCAGTTTTGCCGTGCTGCGCCATCTCGCGCAGGTCGGTGCATCGCCTACAGATCGTGTATGCATTTCGCATTACCGTCGCTTTTTGTCGCCTGAACAACATGGGCAAGATGCGGCATCTGAGCCGGGTATCCGCACGATTTCTACTGCGGATTGTGCGGTGCTAAACCCCTACAGCCTTGCCGAAAGCCATGCTCTCCCAATTCTCACTTCACAGCCTTGGACGGGCGGTTTTGGTGTGGGGCTTTCGGTGCGCGATCAATATGCGCGGGCACATTATCTAGAGGATCTCGACCGCTATATCGCGTTGGCGGTTGAGCTTGGTATTGTTGATCAAGGGAAGGTTGCACAATACCTTGACGCCCCAGTTTTTATTCCCGGCGGCATAGAGTTCAGCATGTGCCCGGTATCAATTTACGTTGATATCATTCAGAAAATCGAAAAATTGAACCGCGCCTATCTTGCGCGCTTTGAGACAGCTCACCGATCTGACTACCAAGATCGGTTTCTCTGCTACTGCAATGAACGGTTGGGCAGTTTCTTTTTGTCTGAGGCTGTGTTGGATTTGGATGCGCCTGAGGGGGATTGTGCGGGTTACATGCATATTGTGACCCCAACGCAAGCGATTGAACCGGGGATTTGGCAACCGCAAAGCGCGGCGCAAAAAACGCAAAGGATACTCACTGGCCGGACCTGTGTGTTGCACGTCGGGATGCCGCAAACAGGCGCGACAAGCCTTCAGTTCGCATTGCAGGACTACGATGACGGGCAGAGCATATCTGCGGGCCATATGATGCCCAATGGCTACCCAGTGAATAACGCGCTGATTGCGGGCGCGTTAGAACAACATGAAATCGATGCCTGTTTGGATTTTGTTGACCGGCTGGGGCAGACTGACCTTGATACGCGCTACCATGGTTGCGCGTGGGCGCTAAACGATCTGCGCCGTGATCTGGGACATCATCCGCATAGGGATGGCATCCGCGACGGGCTTGTTGCTTGGTTATCGGCACATTCGACTCCGCGTGTGCTGTTTTCGGCGCCTGCACTGTTCAATATGCCCTCTGTCATGGGTCAGTTGTCGGCCTGGCTCGGCGCATTGTTTGATGATGTGCAGGTTATAGCATATGTTAGCCCCCCAGAAACACGTTTTGGGTCTGCGCTTGCGGATGCAGTCAGCGCTGTCGAATTTTCACAGTCTCGGTGGCTTTGGAAGCAACCGATTGAGGGGATTTCAATTGGTGGCGATCGCTTTATTGCTGCCTCCAAAGCGCAGTTTGGCCCTGCAAATGTGCGCGTAGTTCCTTACGATCGTGCAACGCTTATCGGGCATGATATCACCCATGATTTTTGCGCGCGTTTTGATTTGGATATTGAAAAAGCGAAAGCGCTGAACGTGCCACATGGTCTCAGTGCCGAAGCGACAGCTATCCTCGCAACCTATGTGGCATACGCGCGCGCCGATCCGCTGCCCGCAAGGAGCTTTGGTAACCGGATGGCATTGCACAAAGTTCTCGAAAGCTTTGGGGAAAAGGTTTTCTTGCTGAATGAGGCAGGCGGAGGTGTTGGCAATGATTATGTGCGCATCACAACGCGACAGGACATTCTCGATTTTGGTGCGGAGCAGATCGAAAGTTTCCGACAGCATTTGGCTTCACAATGGTCGCTGCAACTGCCTAAATCGGTCAACAGCAGCCGGGTGCTCGGTCAATATTTGGATGAATTGATGCGGTCGAAGCTGCGGGCAAAGATTACGCCAGTTTTGCCGCAAGGGTTTGATCCCGATCGGTACATTTGGAAGAATCGAGATGTGGCTTTAGCAGGTATTTCGGCAGAGAAACATTTCCTAAGGCATGGGTACTTTGAGGGGCGTCAGACCTAGACCACTGCGCGCGGGCTGTCTAAAAGCCCAAGTTGTTTTGTTGGGCTTATTTGGCTATTTGAACTGGTAGTACCCCAAATACGCGTGCGGCGCGTGCAGTCTTGGGGCAGGCTAATGATTGTTTTGAGGGTGTGCATTGCCACCAGTTTGGAAATTAAAGCGTGAACTGATCCGGCTTGCGTCACAGACCAGAGACCTGCCGCGTCGGGTTTTGGAATGTCACGCGCGCAAGAAATACGACAGTGTGCGCTGGGACAATATCCGTATTTCTGGCGCATCAGAAGCACAGACGTCAAAGTATTGTATCTTGCTCGTATTCCAGCCGGCGGAGCTGCCCGCATCTTTGATCCGGACATGCGAATTCATGAAAACCAAAGGCTACAATGTCATTGTTGTTGCAAATGGCGGGTTGCGCGTTTCCGCACGCGAACAGGTTTTGACATCGGCTTGGCGGCTCTTGGAGCGTCCCAATTTCGGCTATGATTTTGGGGGCATGCGCGACGCCATCCACTATCTGCAAGAGCAGCAGGTTTCGCCCACAAAACTGGCGCTAATGAATGACAGCATTTGGTTCCCAATGTGGACTGGCAGTGACGTAATTGAACGCTTAGAGTGCTCTGGTTGTGATGTGACAGGGCTACTGCTGCATGTGCCGACGCGCAACGAATACCCAAATCATATGGCGCAATCGCGCCCCTTAAGCAAACGCGCGGAACATATTGAATCCTATCTGACAATGGTGTCCGCCAAAGCATATGATGACCCGGCATTTGCGCAGTTTTGGGCGACGTATGAGCAAACCAATTCCAAGATACTCACGATCAAACGCGGAGAGGTTGGATTTTCGCGCGCTATGGAGAACGCGGGGCTGACAGTTGGGGCTTTGTCGCGTCGGTGGCTGTTTTTGCAAGAAATAAAGACGCGCTCTGATCGCTTTATTGAACAGACCCTGCGCTATGCGGCCTATTCTGACGCCCATTTTGAGCGTGAATCTGTGGCCCTTCTAGCCGCACCGCGTGACGGTACTTGGCGCGACGATGCGTTGGAACATATTGAAGATGTGGTGCGCGCACGTCGGTTTAATGTGTCGTTTTGTTGGGCGACCGAGCAGATATTTCAAACGGCATTTCTGAAAAAGAACATCGACCGGTTGTTCCGTATTGGCCGGATCCGGTTTTTGGAAGGCGTCGATAATGGCGACATACTTTGTGACAATCTGGAAGCGCTTGCCGAGCTTAGAACAATCACAGAAATTGATCGCGTGAAAGTTCCAGAAAACACATGGTCCCCACGCTAGTCGAGGATCGATAGAAGGTGGTTTCCATAGGTGCTTTTACGATATATTTCTGCTTGTTGGCGCAGATCATCGGCGCTGATCCAACCTAGGTGATAGGCAATTTCTTCGGGCGACCCGACCTGTAGCCCCTGTCGTTCAGTCATCGTGCGCACGAAATTTCCTGCATCAAGCAGGCTACTGTGGGTCCCCGTGTCCAGCCAAGCGAAACCGCGTCCCATGTGCTCGACGCCTAGCGCGCCTTCTGCACGATAAAGTTCAAGAAGGTCGGTAATCTCAAGTTCCCCTCTCTGGGAAGGGTTTACCTTTGCGGCCAATTCAGGCGCGCGCCCATCAAGGAAATAAAGGCCTGTTACAGCGTAATTCGATGGCGCCTTTTGGGGTTTTTCTACAATCTCTGTGACATTGCCGTCGGGATCGAAATCCACGACGCCATACCGTTCAGGATCGTTGACGTGATACCCAAAGACAGTCCCTCCGTTATGCCGTTCATTCGCGGTGGCAAGCAGGTCACGCAATCCGTGGCCGAAAAAGATATTGTCGCCAAGTATCATGGCCGACGGGGCACCGGCGAGAAATTCGCTCGCAAGGATATATGCCTGTGCAAGCCCTTCGGGTTCGGGTTGGCTGATCCAAGTGAAGCGTAACCCCCACTGACTGCCGTCGCCCATCAATCTTTGGAATTGTGACTGATCATCAGGCGTTGTGATGATCGCGATTTCACGTATGCCACTGAGCATCAGAACTGAGAGCGGGTAGTAAATCATCGGCTTGTCATAGACCGGCAAAAGTTGTTTTGACGCACCGATGGTTGTTGGCCAAAGACGCGAACCCGTCCCACCAGCTAAGATGATACCCTTGCGTTTCATATCTTTGCCTCGCTTCTTTGCTCGGCAATGATGTCGCTGAGGCTTTTCCGCCAATCCGGCTGGACGATACTAAACGCCTCGGTCAGTGAAGTGCAATCAAGTCGCGAATTTGCGGGGCGTTCTGCAATGGTAGGACAGGCGCTTGATGGAATATCATGGATCGCGCAGTTCAGCCCGCTAGTTTCCATGATTGCGCGCGCGAAACCGGCCCAGCTGACTGCTGGTTTGCCGCAGAAATGATAGGTGCCACCATCATGCCCGTCCACCATCGCGCGTGCTGCCTGAAAGAGCGCAGTGGCGATATCACCTGCAGCAGTTGGGCCACCGATTTGATCGGCGACGACATTGATCGTGTCGCGGTCTTTGCCAAGCCGTTGCATGGTCAGAAAAAAATTCTTCCCGTGATCTGAAAACACCCAGCTTGTGCGCAAAATAAAATGACGCGCGCCGCTTTTTCGAATGGCAATCTCGCCGGCCAATTTCGAACGCCCATATGCGGACAACGGCTTTGCTGCCTGATCTGGTGGAATGGAATGGGTTCCCGCGCCGTCAAAGATATAATCTGTTGAGAGATGTAAGAACGGGATATTTTTTTGCGCGCAAGCCGTGGCCATTGCGCCGGGTGCATCTGCATTGATGACGGTTGCAATTTGTTCTTCGCTTTCGGCTTCATCGACCGCGGTAAAAGCCGCCGCATTGATGACGGCATCTACATCAGCCGCCATAATCGCTGCATTGCAGATCTCGGGAGAGAGTAAATCCGCAGCTTCGCGACCGAGAAAGATGCAGGTCACATCTGATGGGCAATTGCGCGCAAGCGCGGTGGCGACCTGGCCGGTTTTTCCAAGGACCAAAATCTTCATCGCGATACGCCCAACCGCGCGCCAACGCCTTTGCGATTAAGTAGAGGGCGCCACCACTCTTCGTTATCAAGATACCATTGCACTGTTCGCTCTAACCCTTCTTGGAGAGAGACCGATGGCTCCCAGCAAAGTGCCTCGCGCATGCGGGTCGCGTCAATTGCATAGCGCGCATCATGGCCAGGGCGGTCAGCGACATGGGTGATCTGATCAGCGTAAGTGCCTCGGGGGCAGGGGCGTTTCTTATCAAGTATGCCACAGATCATGCGGATCAGATCAATATTGCGCAGTTCATTATTGCCGCCGATATTGTAGCTGCTGCCGATTTTGCCACGTTGCAAGACTTGCAGTAATGCGTCGGCGTGATCTTCGACAAACAGCCAATCGCGGATGTTTTCGCCAGTGCCGTAAACGGGAATATCTTTCCCGGCCAAAGCACTCAAAATTACCACCGGAATTAGCTTTTCCGGGAAATGATAGGGGCCATAATTATTGGAACAGTTCGTCAGGACGATTGGCAGCCCATATGTCGCGTGCCAGGCTCGGACCAAGTGATCTGATGCCGCTTTTGACGCAGCATAGGGAGAGCGCGGATCATAGGCCGTACTTTCGGTGAATTTTTGCCCGGGATCGGCGGAAAGCGATCCAAAAACTTCATCGGTTGAAACATGAAGGAAACGAAAGCTGTCTGGCTTGCCTGACTTGATCCAATAGGATCTGGCGGCCTCTAACAGGTTGAACGTGCCCGTCATATTCGTGTCGATAAAGTCCGCAGGTGCATCTATTGAACGGTCGACGTGGGATTCCGCGGCCAAATGCAAAACGGCTTCTGGCCTGTGTTCGGCAAATATCGGGTCAAGCGCAGCGCGGTTTCGGATGTCCGCGTGTGCAAAGGTGTAGCCGGGCGCATCTTTGACAGACCGCAGGTTTTCGAGACACGCCGCATATGTCAGCGCATCAAGATTGATCACATCATGTCCGCGGCCTATCGCAACTCGCACAACGGCTGACCCAATAAATCCGGCGCCGCCTGTGACCAGCAGCTTCATGTGAATTGCTCATAGGTGAAGGGAGAGCTGAATTCTGAAAACGGTGGTGCGGTGGCATCTTTTTCCGAAAGAATTGGTGCGCCTGAAAGGGACCAGTCAATGCCCATACTGTCCCATCTGACCGATCCATCGCAGTCGGGAGCATAATAATCGCTACACTTGTATTGCACTTCGGTTTGCGGCACGCGGGTCACAAACCCATGCAAGAACCCTTTGGGGATAAACAGCTGTGCGCCGTTTTGCGCGGTCAAATCAATACCTGCCCAAGTACCAAACGTCGGAGACCCTTTGCGGATATCAACGGCGACATCGTAGATCGCCCCTTTGGTACAGCGTACAAGCTTGTCTTGGGCCTGCGGCGTTGATTGGAAGTGCAGCCCGCGCAAAGTGCCGGCGGCTTCGGACCGAGAATGGTTATCTTGCACAAAATCAGCGGAAATTCCGACGGCCTGCAGATCGCGTTTGTTCCATGTTTCTTCAAAGTAGCCCCGCGTATCGCTAAACCGCTTTGGCTGGACCACGATCAGATCGGGAATTGACAGGCGGTGGGCTGGAATGGGCATAAAGAATTCTACTTAACACGGCGTGAATAATCTGGCAGCAACGCAGCCAAAGTAATTCAAAGGGTAGAGGTTGTTGCGCAAAGGTGCAATCAATCAGACTTCCGTTTCGCCGACCCACATCCAAGACCTGGCAATTCGCTCTCGCATAGGCGGCGGTTAAGGTGATACGACATCAAAATAAAATGCTAACACCCTAATCGCGGGCGCATACGTGGATACTAGAGACCAGACAAATCTGCCGTCGCCGGAAGCCAGCCAACCCCAGAGCGAGAGCATCCCGAAGCAATCATTGAAGCAGGTGGTCGGATTTGGTGCGATTTTGGCATGGAATTACGTTGGGTATGTTGTGACCTCCGCGCTGTCGTTTATTGCCCTCCCTCTGTCGGCACGTGCATCGCGCCGTTTCGCGCGCAGCGCTGCCAAGCGCGACCCAAAAATCGCGACTCCCAGAAATATCGCTGCCATCTTATCCTCGCAAAGGTTTCAGCCTGCATTCTGTCTTGGGGCCCATGGGACTGCGATAACGCGCGTCGGCGCGGCGCGGTCTTACCTAAGCCAAATCCATTCAGGCGTTGATCCGCGCAAACCAGAGCCCGGATTTCACCCGCTTCTATTCGCGCAAGACATGGCGCAGGATATTTCAGAGCGCGACGACCCCTATACAAAATTCCTGCAACTTGATTGCCCTGAAGGGGCATGGCAGTTTCCGGTCATCACAGGTGGCAACGCCCAGCCAGTAAAAGGTGGTTTGACCGACCTTAAGGTGGCCTTGCATGTGCATGCCTACTACATTGACCAACTGCCGGATATCCTTGCTCGGCTATCCATCAACCAGCATCAGCCTGACCTATTTGTCAGTACCCGTAGTGAAGCCGATGCAATGCATGCGGGCGAAACCCTTGCCAATTATGCCGGACAGGTCATCGAAATTACGACGTTCCCCAATGTTGGCCGCGATATTGGGCCGATGCTGACGGGATTTGGCCCCCAATTGATCCGCGACTACGACGTGATCGGCCATGTGCATACGAAGAGAAGCTTGTTTTCGAAAAATGATACATGGGTTGCCAACTGGGTTGAACTCGCGTTTTCTAATATGCTTGGTGGTACGCCGGCCGGACCAATGATTGACCGGGTCCTTATGGCAATGGCTGCGGACGCGCAGGTTGGGATGGTCTACCCAGAGGATCCACATATTCCGGGGTGGGGGAAGAATGCGGATGCGGCCAAAGAAATCGCGGCAAAGCTGAACTGCGGGCCATTGCCCGATGCGTTCAATTTCCCTGTAGGCACGATGTTTTGGGCGCGGTCGGGTGCGCTTGGGCCTTTTGTTGAACTGGGGCTTTCATGGTCCGATTACCCGGCCGAGCCAATCGCAAATGATGGCACGATGCTACATGCGCTCGAACGGTTGTTCGGCGCGGTTCCAACGCAAATGGGATGGAAAACGCAGGTGACCCATACGCCCGGTATTTACCGCTAGCCTATTCTCAAGAATATTTGCGCCCTTCGTAGCGGCCATTGCTCAGATAGTGTTTCACAGGGTCGACCCCGGCGGCCTCAACATCTGGGTTTAAGAGAAGGTAGACCAATGGATCAAAGCCTGTTGGTAGCGCCTTGTTCGGCACAAACTTGGGTCTGTTCAGTTCCATCTCCATGGCCTCGCGTATCGTCTCAAAGAGCGGTGTTAAGTCTTCCAGACGATATGTGTCGTCACTTGTTTGGTCATAATCACGCGGATGATTGCGTAGCTGTTCGTCTGCAGGCAGCTTTCCATTTAATGTCGCGATTGCGCCAGATAAGTAGTCAAGCAGAATGCGGTCGACCTCTCTGAAATAGGGGTCTTTGATGGGATCAGTTTGCGCACGAAAGCGTTTAATCAACAGCGCCTTAAGCACCGATGATCCAATGTGTTTGTTTGTTGTGATGATTTGACTGGCTTGGCGATAGGAAACGGATGGGTTGCTAAGGCGATCCTTGGGGTGGACTCGTTGGAATTTTGCCGCATCAATCCCCATTTCACGCAACATCGGGGCGAAGATGTCTTTGCGGTGAACGTCGTAGTTGATGATCCGCACGTCGAAGCCTGTCGTGATGTAGCGCGCGACATTCATGGTAACTCTGTCTGATTGGCCTGAAACGATGAGAGCAATGCGTTCGCTAAGGCTATGGTGCGATTTGCCCGTTTTTACGCGTTGCTTCCATGCAGATATGGCTTGATCATAGGGATCACGCACATAGGCGACCAGAGTGACCCTATTTTCGCGTTCAAGCTTGCGAAGGATGTCTGATGCCTTGTCGAAGTCTAGGTTCGAAATGGCTTCAGAGCTGAAAAGCACTTTGTCGCAATCCGCTTCTGCGAGTCCTTTGCCGATAATTTGCTCAAACCAAACTAGATCAGTGCGGTTGACCCCATTTTGAAAGGTTGGGACACCTTTCCGTTCTATAATGTGCACCATATTTCCAGTGCACACGCCTGAGGAAATGGTCCCTAAGCTCTCTGGAAACGGATAGGAAATGCCTTGATCGGCGAGGGCTTTGGCGTTGATCGTCAGGCATTCTTGCAGAGCTGATGACCCCGTCTTGGGAAGTCCAATATGCAGAAAGATATGTCGTTTTTTCAACGGCGCCCCCAAGTTGATATCGTGCAGGTCACTGGCTTTGCGCCGAATTCCTTAAGCGCGCTTAGTAACTGATAGACTAGTGGCTCGCGTGAAGGCAAACCAGTTCTGTTGGCTGCCACTTTTGAGTTCGTGCACGGGGCATTGCGCTCGGCGAGATTTTATAGGCTGTTTCGTCGTTGAACTCAAGCTGCCAGCCCAGTAGGGTTTTCCTGTCTTGAGGTCGAGGAGAGTGACATGTGTGGGCGCTTCATTGATCCGGCTGTGCGCGGCACTGACCAAGAGCATAGCGAGACGCTTGTTGATCCGTTTCCCAATAACCCCGTCATCGTTCCGCCGCAGGGCCCACGGCGGTATAATGTTGCCCCGACACAGGACATTTTGATCATTGCAAAATCGCCGCTTGTTGCGCTGCGGGCGCGCTGGTGGCTTGTGCCATCATGGCACGACGGCGCGTTAAAGGATTGGAAGGCCACAACATTTAATGCACGTATCGAAGAGGCCGCGCAAAAGCCTAGCTTTCGCGCAGTCTGGCGGCATGGACGGTGCCTGATCCCCGCCGGTGGGTATTACGAGTGGAAAACGACAGAGGGTCGCAAGACGCCGCACGCTGTCTTGTCGCACAGCAATGAGCCGACGCTTTGGTTTGCGGGGTTGGCGTCGCGTTGGCGCGATATGTTAACCTGTACAATGATGACCCGTGTTGCAAATGCAGATACCAAAGATTTGCATCACCGGATGCCCGTGGTCTTGGATCAAGATGAACGTGCCGCGTGGCTCGCAGGAAGCGACGCGGTGGCAGGGTTCGGAGAAACGGCGCGGTTGCGACATTATGCCGTGGCGCGCTTTGACAGCCGCCAAGAGGGGGCCGACTTGATCGCGCCAGCATCAATGCAGCAATAGGGTGCCGAAATTCCAGCGAAGCGCTCTTGTTTGGTGGGGCGTACCGTGCCAACCTTTGATTGTATTTTAAGAAAGGATATTCCATGGCTCGGTCTTTGAAGTCGCTTATTTTTGCGATTGCTACCATTTTTGCAGGCGGCGTCGCAGCCCAAGAGCAGGTCCCGGTGGCGCGGACAATATATGAACGCGGTGTTGATCTTGTCGGAACGGATTTAGCACAAATTTTTGATACAACGGCCGCAGCCTGCGAGGCGGCTTGTTTAAACAATAACGCCTGCACGGCGTTTACGTTCAACCAACGCTCAAACGCGTGTTTCCCAAAGACAAATGTCACCGATTTTTTGCCATTTGAGGGGGCGCTGTCAGCGCGGGTCTATGCGACTGACCCTGCGGTTTTGGCCGGGGCCACTGCGCGCATGGCCGAGCTCAATTTCTTACGGGGCGGCGATTTCGAAGCAGCGGCGAATTTAACCCGCCTGTCGAACCAACCGATCCGCAATGCGACGCAGTCCCAGCGCGCGGCGTGGGATCGGGCCTTGGCAACTGATTTGGCGAACGACTGGATTGCTTTTGGTCGGAACGCGGGTGTTTCAAATAGCCGCGTGACCGGTATGGCTTTGCCGGCCTACGTTAAGGCCTATTTGCGGTCGCTTGATCTGCAAACTCGGCGTGCGGCGGCGATGTCGCTGGCTTATGCGCTTGAAGATGCAGGGCGTGGTCGTCGGATGATTGACGCGTTGCGGCTTGCGCAAGCGTTGCGCTTTGATCGCGAAACCGAAGTGCAGCTGGACGAAGCGATTGGAAAATATGGGTTCCGGGTGGTCGACACCAAGGTTGAAAGTGATAGCGCAACCCCCCGTATTTGCGCCGTTTTTAACGAAGAATTGATAAATGCGGGCACTGATTACACGCCGTTTGTGCAATTGCCACAGACACAATTGGTCGTCACGGTTAGCGATGGGCAGCTTTGCGTTGATGGGGTCGAACACGGTGAACGTTACCGGATTATTCTGCGCAATGGCTTGCCCGCCGCGAGCGGCGAAACGCTGACTTACCCTGTTGAGATCACGCTTTATGTGCGCGACCGCGCGCCGTCTTTGCGGTTTGCCAGCAGCGCCTATGTGTTGCCCCGCATGGGCGATATTGCGATCCCGCTGGAAACTGTAAACATGTCGCAAGTGGATCTGAGCCTGAGCCGGATCGACGACCGTAACTTAATGCGCACGATCCAATCTGGCCTGATGGACCGGAGCGTGTCGCGGTACGGCGGGGATTTGTCGACTGAAATTGGGACAAGCATCTGGTCAGGCACGGCAGATGTGGCCCAAGAATTAAATCGTGATATGCTGACCCGTCTGCCACTTGGGGACGTGTTGATCGACGAACCTGCAGGGCTTTATGCGCTCACCGCTCGTAGCAGTAGCGATAGCGATGAAATCGGCACGACGACACAGTGGTTTGTGCTATCGGATATCGGGGTGGCGACCTATTTGGGCAATGACGGGCTGACGGTCGCTGCGCGTGGTCTTGGCGACGCATTGTCCATCGCTGATGCGCAGGTGACATTGGTGTCGCGCAGCAATGCCGTCTTGGCCGAGGCGCAAACAGGGGCCGATGGTGTTGCACAGTTTGCGGCGGGACTGACCCGCGGCACAGGTGGTAATGCGCCCGCATTGGTGACCGTGGCCTTGGGCGACGATATGACGTTTTTGTCACTGACAGATGCAGCCTTTGATCTGTCTGATCGCGGCGTCGAAGGGCGTGAACCAAGCCAACCGATTGATGTGTTTATGGCCACGGATCGCGGTGCATACCGCGCTGGTGATACGATCCACCTGACGGCCTTGACGCGGGATCAAACCGCACTGGGGCTGGATGGCATTCCGCTCACAGCGGTACTGATCCGCCCGGACGGGGTGGAATACAGCCGCCAGATTTCGACGGATGATCGCGCTGGCGGGCATGTATTTGCGTTGCCCGTGGCGTCGACCGCACCGCGCGGCACTTGGCGGATCAGCGTTCAGGCGGGTGCAGATAACGGGTCATTGGCCCAAACCACCGTATTGGTCGAAGATTTCCTGCCTGAGCGTATCGATTTTGACTTGGCATTGCCGGATGCTATCCGGCTGGGTGATACGCCAAACTTACGTGTCGATGCGCGCTATCTGTTTGGTGCGATCGGGGCTGATTTGGATGTCGAAGGCGAGGCCTTGTTGTACGCCGCCAATAGCCTGGATGGGTTTCCCGGCTACCGCTTTGGTCAGTATGACGCCCGTTTTGACGGTCAGCTGAATTATCTTGATGGCGGCGTGACCAATGGCGAAGGGATTGCAAATCTACCCGTTGCTCTGCCCGATGTTGATGCGTCACAGCCGCTCGAATTGCGGGTCACTGCGCGGGTCAAAGAAGGCTCTGGTCGCCCGGTTGAGCGACAGATTACTGTGCCCGTACTGCCTGATCAGCCGATGATCGGGATCAAACCGCTGTTTGACGGGGTGATCAGTGAAGACAGCACCGCCCCATTTGAGTTGATCGCGCTGAACCCCGATATGACGGGTGCCGATATGCGGGTGCAATGGACCGTCAATAAGGTGCGTACCCGGTACCAATGGTACCGTCTGCATGATCGCTGGCACTGGGAACCCACGACAACCCGGACACGCATTGCCACGGGTGAAGCCACGCTTGGCACCCTGCCAACGCGGGTTGAGGCGAATGTCGAATGGGGCCAGCATGAGATCGTCGTCGAGGCCGTCGGCGGTAGCTACGTCGCGGCATCTGATGAGTTTTACGCAGGTTGGTATGCGCCAGCATCCGCAGATGACACGCCAGATTTGCTTGAAGCCTCGCTTGACGCGCCCGCATATGCAGTGGGTGACACGGCAACGTTCCGTGTGGTGCCGCGTTATGCGGGCCAAGCGGTGGTAACGGTGATGTCGGATCGCTTGATTAGCATGAAAACCGTTCCCGTGACTGAAGGCGAAAACTTGATTACTTTGCCTGTGACCGAAGAATGGGGCGCAGGCGCCTATGTCAGTGCGTCGGTCATTCGACCGATGTCCGTGGCTGAAAACCGCAACCCAAGCCGCGCGCTTGGGCTTGGCTATGCGCAGGTTGATCCCGGCGATAAGGCGTTGCACGTGTCCTTGCAGGCACCCACGACAATGCAGCCGCGCGGACCAATGGATATTGCGGTGCAGGTTGATGGGGTGCGCGCTGGTGAAACAGCATACGTCACCTTGGCCGCCGTTGATTTGGGTATCTTGAATTTGACGGGCTTTGAAACGCCTGATCCGCAAGGTTACTACTTTGGGCAACGTAAGCTAGGTGTTGAAATTCGCGACGTCTATGGCCGTTTGATTGACGGGTTGAACGGCGCGATGGGCAATGTGCGTTCGGGCGGGGACGCTGTCTCCGCTGCCGGCATGCAAAGCCCGCCACCGACCGAGGAACTTGTCACCTACTTCACAGGCCCCGTAACTGTCGATGCGAACGGGCAAGCGCAAGTGCGCTTTGATTTGCCAGCCTTCAACGGCACGATCCGGTTGATGGCAATCGCATGGTCGGACACAGGCGTTGGCCAAGCCGTACAAGACGTGATCGTGCGCGACCCAGTTGTTTTAACCGCCAGCGTGCCGCGTTTCTTGGCACCGGGTGACCAAAGCCGGGTGCTGTTGGAAATCGTCCATGCGGACGGGCCTTCAGGCGACATTGGCTTGCAGATTGCGGCCAATGGGCTTGGGCTTGTCTCTCAAATCCCGTCTTCCTTCTCTTTGGCAGAAGGCGGCAAACAGGTGTTTGAAATTCCCTTCGCGGCCTTTGACGTCGGTAATCATAGTATCGATATCACGCTCACGACGCCTGATGGGCGCGCACTGGTGAAATCGTTGAATGTACCCGTTGTCGTCAACGATCCCGAGGTCAGCCGTATCAGCCGGTTTAGCCTTGGGGCAGGGCGCAGCTTTATCTTTGATGATGATGTCTTTGCGGGGTTGGTGAATGGTACCGGTAAGGCGACGCTTTCGGCTGGGCCGCTTGCGCGGTTTGATGCGCCGGGGCTGCTCAATACGCTTGATCGCTACCCCTATGGTTGCACCGAACAGATCACATCGCGGGCGATGCCGCTGTTGTATCTGGATGGGGTTGCTGCGGCGATGGGGCTTGCAACGCGCGATACGATCCAAGAACGGGTCACGCAAGCGATTGCTGAAGTGACCTCTAATCAATCGGCAAACGGGGCCTTTGGGCTCTGGCGGCCAAGCTCGGGTGATCTGTGGCTTGATGCCTATGTCACTGACTTCCTGACCCGCGCGCGGCTTGCGGGCTATGCGGTGCCCGATGTGGCTTATGGCAACGCGGTCGCGAACCTGCGTAACGCGGTCAACTATTACCCTGACTTTGATGAAGGCGGTACTGATCTGGCCTATGCGCTGTTTGTGCTGGCCCGCGAAGGCGAGGCGGCCGTCGGTGATTTGCGTTATTATGCGGATCAAAAAGCCGATGCGTTTACATCGCCTTTGGCCATCGCGCAGGTTGGGGCTGCCTTGGCACAATATGGTGATCAGCCACGTGCAGATGCGATGTTTGCCCGTGCTGGGCGCGTGTTATTTGCGCGAATCGCTGCCGAAGAGCGCCGTTTGTGGCGCAGTGACTATGGCACCTACCGTCGGGATACGGCGGCCGTCCTCGCACTCGCGGTTGAGGCGGGCAGCAACGCGATTGACCGTGACCAATTGGTGCAGCGCATTGCCACTGATGCCAGCCATGTGTCTACGCAAGAAGCAGCATGGACGTTGCTTGCAGCCAATGCGCTTGTCGATGATTTGCGCACGACAGGTCTGACCATCGATGGGTTGCTACCTGATGGGCCTGTGGTTCAGTTGCGCGATGCGCAAACGGGTGCGGCACCGGTGACGATTACCAATACAGGGGTGCTGCCCACTGAAATCACGGTCACAACCTTTGGGGTGCCAAGCGAGCCTGAACCAGCAGGCGGCAATGGCTATGCGATTGAACGGACCTATTTCACCACCGAAGGGCGCGAGGTCAATCTTGGGGACGTGGCTGTCGGCACGCGGCTGGTGACTGTGTTGACTGTGCGCCCGTTCGGGCGACAAGAGGCCCGGTTGATGGTCAACGACCCGCTTCCCGCCGGGTTCGAGATCGACAATCCAAACCTGCTGTCCGGCGGCGATATTCGTGCGCTTGACTGGATAGAATCGACCTATGCTGAAAACGCTGAATTCCGCAGTGATCGGTTCTTGGCGGCGGTTGATCGGCGCTCGGATGAACCGTTCCGATTGGCTTATATCGTGCGGGCCGTTTCACCGGGCGATTTCTATCACCCAGCGGCCTCGGTTGAGGATATGTACCGCCCGCAAATGCGAGCCCGCACTGATGCTGGAAAAGTCACGATTACCCCGTGATGCGCAGTCTATTTGCCATAGCGATCTGTCTTTGGGTCGCAGCTGCGGCGCGCGACGGGATTGACGATTGGGTTGACGCGACCGTGTTACCTGCGCTTGCGATGGACGTAAGTACCGAAGTGCGCGACCGCAACGGTGATTTGCTGCGCGTCTATACCAACGCGCAGGGACGCTGGCGTCTACCTGTCGATCAGACAGAGGTTGATCCGACCTATCTGCGGATGTTGATTCGGTTCGAGGATAAGCGCTTTGCGGACCACAGCGGCGTTGATTTCATCGCGGCCATGCGCGCCGCCGGGCAAGCTATCTGGCACCGCGAAGTCGTATCTGGTGGGTCGACACTGACAATGCAGGTCGCGCGATTGCTTGAAGACGGCAGCACCGGACGCTGGCAAGGAAAACTGCGCCAAACCCGCGTGGCATGGGCGCTAGAGCGTCATCTGAGCAAGGATGAGATCCTGACGCTTTACCTGAACCACGCGCCCTTTGGTGGCAACATCGAAGGGGTGCGTGCTGCGTCTTACGCCTATTTTGATCGCCCACCACGCAGGTTAACCCCGGCGCAATCGGCACTTTTGATCGCCATTCCGCAATCACCCGAAGCGCGCCGCCCTGACCGCGCACCAGATGCGGCGACTTACGCGCGCGATGCGGTCTTGAACAGGCTGCTTGCCGACGGGTTCCTTGATGCCGCGACATATGAAAGTGCGACACGCCTTGCGGTGCCTGCGACCCGCCATCTGTTGCCCGCATATGCGCCGCATCTTGCAGATCGCGCGTTGGCGGCAAACCCAATCCAAACCCGACACGATCTGACACTGGACCGCCGCTTGCAAATCGCGCTCGAAGATTTGGCTGCAAGCGCAGTTGGCGGGCGCTCTGATGGGGTGCAAATCGCCATCATGGTCGCCGATCACCAAAGCGGGCATATTCTGGCAAGTGTTGGATCGGCCGCCTACAACGCCAATACGCGCGGCGGGTTTATTGATCTCACGCAGGCTGTACGCTCGCCTGGATCGACGCTGAAACCGATGATCTACGGGCTTGGATTCGACCAAGGGTTGATCCACCCCGAAACCCTGATTGCTGACCGTCCAACGGATTTTGACGGCTACAAACCGCAGAATTTTGACGGGCTGTTTCGGGGTGAGTTGCGGGTGCGAACCGCTTTGCAGCATTCACTGAACATCCCTGCTGTCGCGGTGACCCAAGAGCTGGGGCCGCATCATCTGATTGCAGGGTTGCGCCGTGCAGGCACAGCGCCGCAAGTGCCGGGTGGCGCGCCGGGCTTGGCTGTTGCATTGGGTGGGGTGGGGCTGACGTTGCATGATCTTGTCGCGCTTTACGGGGCAATCGGAAACGGAGGCGTGGCCATTGACTTGCGCTCGCACGAAGCACCCACAGCAGGGTTTGTGCCGCAAGTGGTAATGAACCGGGCTGCGGCCTGGCAAATCGGACATGTCCTCGAAGAAGCCCCCCGCCCGCGAGGCGTGCAGGCCACTGGGATCGCGTTTAAGACCGGCACGTCATATGGGCACCGTGATGCTTGGGCGATTGGGTTCGATGGGCAGCATGTGGTGGGTGTATGGATGGGGCGGCCAGATGGCACGCCTGTGCCTGGTGCCTTTGGCGGTGATCTAGCAGCGCCCGTGATGTTTGACGCTTTTGGGCGGATCGCGCTGCAGCCGACACCGCTTGGCCCGCCACCCCATGAAACGCTGCTGCTGTCGACCGCGCAACTGCCACAGCATTTGCAGTTTTTCGGGACGCGGAATGCCGCAATCGCACACGCGCCGCAGATTGCGTTCCCACCTAATGGGGCCGTTTTGGATGCGACGTTTTCGACAGTAAAAGTGCAAGATGGGCGCGCGCCCTATATATGGCTGGTCAACGGTCAACCGGTGGCGCGTACGCACCGCAACCAGGTTGATATTGCCGCACTGGGATTCGGGTTTTCGTCGCTCACTGTGATCGACGCAGACGGGCAATCAGATCAGGCGCAAATTGAAATCCGTTAGGCAGTCCAAACGGCAATCTGTTCTGGCGTTAATGTCGCGTCGCGCAACGTCTTGAACTGCGCAAGCGCGTCAGCCTCAAGCGTCGCGACCCGGCCAGTACCCCGAAAAACATCAATCTGCGCAAGTGTGGCGTCGAGGTGTTGGCGCGCCTGCGGTAATTCAATCGCATTCCGATTGTTGCGATTCCAGAATTTTGAGTTCAAGAAATAGCGCCCATCTGCGCGACCCATCGCATCGCCGCGCAGGTTTTTCATCAAAAACACATCTTGCGACCGTGTGGCATAGTGGTGAATACAGCCGTTTTCCCATGTCATATGCGCGTCTGTAAGCGGGACGTAGCGCGCGCGCTTCGTTTCAAACATCGCGGTTGGTGACATTTCAAACCCTTTTGCATTCGCGACTGTGACGCTTTCATCGACAGGGCTTTTGGGCATGTGGTCCGTTGCGTTACCAAAGCGGCTTGGTCGAAACAGCGATTTGTGCATCGTCGCGCCATAGCGCAAACGCGGGGTCGTATGGGTGAACTGCGCAATCACCGACCCGCCGTTCCAGCGTGTGATCCCCGAGTCCCCAAAGGGCCGCCATGCCAGCGCGATGCAGTCGGCAGGGCCGGCGGCGCTGATCAGATCGCCGACCTTTTTATCGCCCGGATCGACATGCAAGAATTCATCAGAATCGCAGTGGAGAAGATAGTCCACCCCCATAAGCCGGTTGTTCTGGAATACGTTGCGCATCCCCGCGATTTGCGGGGCTTCGCCGGGTTGGATATCATTGCGAATGTGCATGATGCGGGGATCATATGCGGCGATTTCGTCAAGCAGCGTATCTGTGCCATCGGTGCAATCATTGGTCACAACCGCAACCGTATCAAAACCAACAACCAACTGATAGGCCAACCATTCAAGCAAAAAGATGGCTTCATTTCGCATGCAAGCGACAACAGCAGTGTTCATGTTTGTATCTTTCGCGCGTGTCCGTTTTCGAGCCCGTCAAGCGTCCAGTCGCCAACCCGCCAGCGCACCAGTCGGAGGGTCGGGAACCCCATATGGGCGGTCATGCGGCGCACTTGGCGATTGCGCCCTTCGCTGATTGTAATCTCAACCCATGTATCGGGCACGGATTTGCGGAACCGCACGGGCGGGTCACGTTCCCACAATGTCGGCGGATCGATTAACCGCACCTTGGCAGGGCGTGTGGGCCCGTCTTTAAGGGTCACCCCGTCACGGAGCGCTTGCAAATCAGCATCTGTTGGCGCGCCTTCGACCTGCACGAGATAGGTTTTGGTCAGCTTATGTTTCGGGTCGGCGATGCGGGCCTGCAATTTGCCGTCATCCGTCAGCACCAGTAGGCCTTCGCTATCGCGATCAAGCCGCCCAGCGGGGTAGACACCCGGCACATCGATATAGGCCGACAGCGTCGGGCGCGGCGACGGGCTGCGCGCATCTGTGAATTGCGACAAAACCCCAAAAGGTTTGTTGAAAAGGACGACATTTGCCATGGCCCACATTTGCCCCAGATATGCGCGTAGGTCTATGCCGTTCTGACATCGATCCTTTATGTATCGCGTTGCTGACTGGGCGGTATACCGTTGTGTGCATCTAACTGCATGTAAATATTAGGTTTTTTCTTTACGAATGTGTGGCTGCGCGTTAGGCTGGGGCTAGTTGTCGAACAAATGGTAAGCCTATGGCCCCGATAATAGATCATCCCTTACGGCTCGAAATGGCCAATGAATTGCATGCGCGCCCGTTTCCGGTTGTGCAAGCGCCGGGCCGCGCGGCGTTTCTTGCGATGAAGCCGGCGCAAAATGCGGCGGGTCGCGATCGCGCGGCTGATATGGCGCATTTGGCGGCGTTGCTTGACCGTTTTGATGCGCCGCACCCTGCACCGGATGCGACGCATTACTTTGGCCAAATCGGGGCTTATCAGCTGAAATGGGAAAGCCATACGGAATTTGTGACCTTTACGATTTTGGGCGCTGGCGTCGCACAGACGCCTTTTGACGCAACGACGTTTCAGCTTTTTCCTGAGGATTGGTTGCAAGCGGCCCCTGGCACGCGCGTGACATCGGCGTTGATCCGTGTCGAAACGGCTAAAGGCGATGATGAAATCATTGCCGATACCGACGATTGGTTCGCGCCCGAAAGCCTTGCGATCAGTCGGGTGCTGGATGGTGAGCTGGTGATCGCGGGTGATTTTTGCATCGATCCTGCTGGGCATATGCGATTTGCGGTGTTTGCGCAGCCAACGGTGGGAAAGCGGCGCGTTGGGCGGGTTGTGCAGCGATTGTGCGAAATTGAGACCTATAAGGCGATGTCAATGTTAGGCCTTTTGCGTGCACGCAGCCTTGGCCCGCAGATGGGCGCCATTGATGAGAAACTTGCGCAATTGATCGCCGATATGCGGGCGGGAACGCCGGATGCGGCCGCACAGCTTGACGCATTGCTTGATGTTTCGGCAGAACTAGAGAGCATTTCTGCGCAGTCATCGTTTCGCTTTGGCGCGACCCAAGCCTATGAGACCATCGTCAATCAGCGCATTCAAATTCTGCGTGAAGCCCGGTTCGCGGGCAGGCAGACCTTTGGTGAATTCATGATGCGCCGGTATGACCCGGCAATGCGCACGGTCACGTCAACGCAACAGCGGCTGAACGCGATGTCAGATCGTGCATTGCGCGCAGGTAATTTGCTGCGGACACGGGTGGATGTCGATAGATCTGCGCAAAATCAGGCATTGCTGACCAGCATGGATCGGCGTGCAGATTTGCAATTGCGGCTACAGCATACCGTCGAGGGGCTGTCGATTGTTGCGATCAGTTATTATGCTTTGAACCTCGTGCTCTATATGGCGGGGCCTTTGCAATACGGGTTGGGGATAAGCAAAACGACTTTGGCTGCGGTGGCGACGCCGGTTGTTGTGCTGGGCGTTTGGGTCGCGTTGCGCCGTATTCGCAAACATCTGTAATCGCAGGCACTTGCATGATGCGCCCGGCGTGATACCCATTTGCCCCTTGGGGGGAGCCAAATGAAATACGCTATTTTGATCGTCGGTTTTTTTTGTGCGCAGGTTGCGCGGGCACAGGAATTGCCACGCCCAATCACCGCAGCGGACTTTGTCGCGGTCAATATGCAAGAGGCCCGTTTGGGCCAACTTTTGTTCTATGACCCGATTTTGTCAGGCAACCAAGAGGTTGCCTGCGCCACCTGTCATCACCCGGCCTTCGGCACCAGTGATGGGCTGTCATTGGGAATTGGGGATGGTGGGCGCGGGCTGGGGACAGGGCGTGTTGTCGATCCGCAAAACCTGCCCGAACAACGCATCCCGCGCAATGCGCCGGCGCTGTTTAACCTTGGCGCATATGAATTCACGCGCCTGTTCCATGATGGGCGGATTGAAGTCGATGCAACGCGCCCGGGTGGTATTCGTACCCCGTTAGACGCGGATATGGCGGTCGGGTTTGCATCGCTATTGTCGGCGCAAACGATGTTTCCGGTGTTAAGCGGTGATGAGATGGCCGGGCACTATAGCGAAAATGATGTGGCCTCTGCGGTGCGACGCGGGGTGCTGACCGGACAGGGTGGTGCGTGGGATATTATCAGTCGCAGGGTTGCGTATTTGCCCGCATATGCTGACAACTTTATCGCGACCTATGACCATATCGAGAGCGCCGACCAGATCGCGTTTACGGATATTTCAAATGCGATTGCAGTGTTCATGGCCTTTGAGTGGCGCTCTGACACGGCGCCATTTGATACGGTTTTGCGTGGCGATGCCACATTGCCAGAACCTGCCGCTACGGGGATGGCGCTATTTTATGGTGATGCGGGCTGCGTCAGCTGCCATGCGGGTCCTTTTCTGACGGATCACGATTTTCATCCGATGGGCAGCCCGCAGATTGGACCGGGCAAAGCCGCGCGGTTTGAAAGCCACGCGCGCGACGAAGGTCGTTTCCGGGTCACAGGCGATGCGGCGGATCTATATGCGTTCCGGACGCCAAGCCTGCGCAATGTCGCGCTGACAGCTCCGTACGGGCATGCTGGTGCTTATGCCGATTTGCGTGCATTTGTTGAAGCGCATTTGGATCCTTTGTCGGCTTTGGAAACTTATGAACTGGGTCAAGCACGCTTGCCCGCATTTGACGTCGATGATCTGCGCGAAACATCTGACGCCATTGCGCAGGTGGCGCTGCGCGCAGGTCCGCCGATGGATGATATGCAAATTACTGCGATACTGGCGTTTTTGGACACCTTGACTGATCCGGCGGCTTTGACCGGGCGTTTGGGGGTGCCGGACAGCGTGCCAAGCGGACTGGACATACCGAACCCTGACTAGGCCAGGTTTGCAATCGCCTGATCTGTGACTGCTGACAAGGCCAGTGCGGTGGCCCCGCGCGCCCAGACCAAATCCCCCCATGCGTGGGTTTCGACAGTGCAGGGCGCCCGTCCGTCATTCAATGTCAGGCGGTGCATTTCTGACATGACCTCGTCTGCGTACAAATAGTCATATTGCATGCGCTCACCAGAGATGATGATCAATGCAGGATCGAACAGTTGCACGATATTGGCCAAACCGACCGCCAAATAGCGGCCCGCGCGGCGAAAGATTGTTTGTGCCGCTTCATCACCTGACTTCGCTTGGGTAAACAGCGCCTCAAGCAAGGCGTTAGGGCTTTGGCTTTCATGGGGTTGCAGATGCAACGCTGTGGCGGCTTCGCGTGCAAGCGCATAATCGGCGAGATAGGCCTCAAGGCAACCGCGCCGCCCGCAGCGACACAGGGCACCGTCCAGCTGGACCTTGGTATGGCCCAATTCAAGCCCCATGCCGCGCGCACCCCGATACAAGCGGTTGTCGATCACAAGCCCCATACCGACGCCCTGTTCGATGGTGACGACCGCAAAATCAGATTTCGCCCGTCCCGCGCCGAACCAAAGTTCAGCCAAGGTCAGCATATTGGCGTCATTGTCCAAATGGATTGGTAGGCCAAATTTTTCCCGAAATGCAGTCGCAAAATCACAATTGCGCTGTGCCAGCAGCGGGGACCAAGGCACAGTGCCAGCCTGATGGTCAACGATACCCGACAGCCCAATCCCCACGGCGGCCACTGCAGATAGTTGCGTGCCCGCAGCGTCAAGCACGTCATGGATCAGTTTTCCGACCTCGGCCAGCAAATCATCTAGCTGCTTTGGCCCAGCCAGAGTTTCAAGCACAGCTGTCGCGCGGGTGTTTCCCGCAAAATCGGTCAATACGGCTGAATGCACCTTTTCGGACAGCTTTATGCCAATCACTGCGTGTGTTTCGGTAACAACCTCAAGCGCGACGGCGGGGCGGCCGCGACCGGTTTCGCGCGGGATACTTTCTACCTCGCGCAACAGCCCGGCATTGATCATCTCGGCGGTTAAGGCAGTGGCGGAGCCCGCGCTAATGCCAAGGGCTTGTATGACATCGGTGCGTGTTGCCCGCCCGGCTGCGCGGACGTGTTCAAAAATCTCTTGGCGCATCGGCTTCGTCTGCGCAGCGCCAAGCGGTAAAAGCGGTCCGCAGCCTTTTGGGGGTGAGTGATTGTCCAACATACTTTTGCGCCTGAATTATTATTGGCGATATTGAGCGGAAAACGACAATTACCGCAAGTAGGAATCAATATAACTACCGAAATTCCGCATTTTTGTGTACCTTTAATTCGACTGTTGAATTTAATTTGACAAGCACGCCGAGACGGCCCAAAACTTGCGGCCAGAAGCTTGCTGCGATCGGGAGGAGTGCTGCATGTATATTGGATTGGATCTCGGGACATCGGGGCTCAAGGCGGTCTTGATCGATGATGCGCAGGAGATTGTTGCGGAGGCGACAGCGCCGCTCGAGGCTGTGCGCCCAGAGCCGGGCTGGTCAGAGCAGGCGCCAGCCACATGGTTAGATGCAGCAGATGCGGCGGTCCGGGCTTTGTCCGCGCAGGCGTCATTAGGTGCTGTGCGTGCAATCGGGTTGTCGGGACAGATGCATGGGGCGACGTTGCTTGATGCCGCAGACGAGGTTTTGCGCCCCTGTATATTGTGGAATGATACGCGCGCAGCGGCAGAGGCGGCCGAGCTGGACGCAGATCCGCAGTTTCGGGCGCTGACCGGAAATATCGTGTTTCCGGGCTTTACTGCGCCAAAATTGGTATGGGTCGCCCGCCACGAGCCCGATATTTTCGCACGGATCAAACGCGTGCTTTTACCCAAAGATTATTTACGCCTTTGGCTAACAGGAGAGGCCGTGGCTGAAATGTCTGATGCCGCAGGTACCAGTTGGCTTGATGTCGCGCAACGCGACTGGTCCGACGATTTGCTTGCTGCGACCGGGATGACCCGCGATCACATGCCGCGTCTTGTCGAAGGGTCCGAAGTATCAGGCGAATTGCGCACTGAATTATCCAGCCGCTGGGGATTGCCCAAAGGGGTGGTCGTTGCGGGCGGCGGCGGCGACAATGCGGCAAGTGCTGTTGGCGTCGGCGTTGTGAACGCTGGCGATGCGTTCGTGTCGCTAGGGACATCGGGCGTTTTATTTGCGGCATCTGATGCTTATCAACCCGATGCGGCCAGCGCGGTGCACACGTTTTGCCACGCCTTGCCAAATACTTGGCACCAGATGGGGGTCATTTTGGCGGCGGCTGATGCGCTCAATTGGTATGCGAAATCTGTTGGCAAACCTGCGGCAGATATCACCAGCGGGTTGGGATCATTGCAAGCCCCCGGACGGCCGATATTCCTGCCTTACTTAGGTGGTGAACGTACGCCGCACAATGACGCGGCCATTCGTGGCAGTTTCTTACACCTTGATCATACGACGGATCAGCAAGCCATGACGCGCGCGGTGCTTGAAGGCGTGACACATGCGTTTCGCGATAATTATGATGCGCTCACATCGACGGGCACCCAGATCAAACGGTTGATTGCCGTGGGTGGCGGATCGAAATCGGACTATTGGGTGCAGGCGATTGCGACCTCATTGGGGATACCCGTAGAACTGCCCGTTGCGGGTGATTTTGGCGGTGCGTTTGGCGCGGCACGGCTGGGGCTGATGGCCGCAACAGGGGCCGGGGTTGAAATCGCGACACCGCCCCAAATTGACCGCATCATCGAACCTGATCCTAAACTGGTAGACAGCTTTGCCGCTTCCCACGCCCGTTATCGCGCCAGCTATGACGCATTGAAAGGACTAATATGACCGACTTTTTCAAAGATATCCCTGCTATCAAATATGAGGGCCAGAATACAGATAACGACTACGCGTTCCGGCACTATAACCCGGATGAAGTTGTCATGGGCAAACCTATGAAGGATCACCTGCGGTTCGCTGCGGCCTATTGGCATTCATTTGCTTGGCCGGGTGGTGATCCATTTGGGGGGCAAACATTTGACCGTCCTTGGTTCGGCGACACGATGGAGGCGGCCAAGCTGAAGGCCGATGTCGCATTCGAAATGTTCCAAATCCTAAACGTGCCGTATTTTTGTTTCCACGATGCAGACGTGCGCCCCGAAGGCAATAGCTTTGCTGAGAACACAAAGAACCTTGAAGAGATCGTTGATTACTTTGCACAAAAGATGGACGCGACTGGCGTGAAATTGCTTTGGGGCACGGCCAATCTGTTTTCGCACCGCCGCTTTATGTCGGGGGCAGCGACCAACCCAGACCCGGATGTCTTTGCGTTTTCTGCGGCCACGATCAAAACTTGCATGGATGCCACCATGAAACTGGGCGGCGAAAACTATGTGCTGTGGGGTGGGCGTGAAGGCTATGAAACCTTGCTCAACACCGATATGGGCCGTGAACGCCAACAGGCAGGACGCATGTTGCAGATGGTTGTCGATTACAAACATAAGATGGGGTTCAAAGGCGCGATCTTGATCGAACCAAAGCCGCAAGAACCCACCAAACACCAGTATGATTACGATGTCGCGACGGTCTATGGGTTCCTTAAGGAATTCGGCCTTGAGGGCGAAGTGAAGATGAACATCGAACAGGGTCACGCGATCCTTGCAGGGCATTCGTTTGAACATGAATTGGCGGTCGCACGCGAATTGGGGATTTTCGGGTCCATCGACATGAACCGCAATGATTACCAATCTGGCTGGGACACCGACCAATTCCCGAATAATGTGCCCGAAATGGCGCTGGCCTATTACGAGGTCCTGCGCGCGGGCGGGTTTACCACGGGGGGGACAAATTTTGACGCGAAACTGCGCCGTCAGTCGCTGGATGCCGAGGACCTGATCCTTGCACATGTCGGCGGCATGGACGCTTGTGCGGCTGGCCTCAAAGCTGCCGCTGCGATGTTGGAAGATGGAAAGCTAGAGGCCGCTCGCAACGCGCGCTATGCGGCGTGGGACAGTGACACAGGCAAAACCCTGCTGAATAGCGATCTGGATAGCATTGCGGGTTCGGTTCAGGCCAATAACATCAATCCAGAACCCGTTTCAGGTCGCCAAGAGCGGCTTGAAAATCTGGTAAACCGTTACCTGTAAGGCGATAAAAACGGCGCTTGCCCCTTTGGGGCAGGCTGCCTAATCTGTGGGGTATAGCCACAGGTTTTCATGCGTGATCAGCACCTTATTCAAAACTCTTGGACGTCAATACTTGGATGTGACCCTGCGGTCAGGCCCAGAGATGCGCGTGCGCATCATTGAACGCCCCGGTGTTTGGATGGATGAGGCGCAGCTTGCCGCGTTATCAGCAGACTTACGCACTATTGCCGCACGAACCTTGGAAGCAGGCAGCCTGACCTACGGTGTTTTTTCGGGTGATGCGACCCGCATGAAACAGGTGGTGATTACGCTTGTCACCCGCGCGGATGGCACCCCAATTGCCTTTAACGCGCTGGCGATTATGGCGGTTGATATGGAACCCGTCGCGAGCGAGGTGCTGCATCTTGGCCTTGTGATGGTGGACCCGGATGAGCGGTCCAAAAACCTGTCTTGGGTACTATATGGGCTGACGTGTTTTTTGATATTCTTCCGGCGGCAATTTCGACCTGTCTGGATTTCGAACGTTACCCAAGTGCCCGCCGTCGTGGGCATGGTGTCGCAAATGTTTTCGGGTGTCTGGCCGCAGCCGAATGGGAACAGGCGTACTTTGAACCATTTGCTATTGGCGCGCCAAATCATGGCACAGCACCGCGATGTGTTTGGCGTCGGCCCAGAGGCGGGGTTCAATGAAGAAAAATTCATTATCACAGATGCTTATACGGGCGGGTCTGACGATCTAAAGAAAACATGGGATGCCGCCCCCAAACATCGTGATGCGCAGTACAATGATTTTTGTGCGGCCACATTGGATTATGCGCGCGGCGATGATGTGATCCAATTGGGACAAATGGATTTGGCTGCAATGCGGCAATATCTGCGCCGCGAGGTTCCCAAATCCGCTGTGTTTGGACTGCTTTTAGCTGGCGGTCTGGTCGCGCTACGCCGCATTGTTTTGCCCGCCGTGCATTGGGCCGATAGCACCAAACATTGGAAAACGCTGCGGCCACATAATGGTGCGCAAGAATGACCCAACATGCCGCCGATCTGACGCAATTGTGCATGTCGCTTGCTGCCATATTAGGCTTGCTGACGCTGCAGATGGTTTTGCAGCGCCGCGACCGGCGCGATCCGATTAACCGCCGCTTTCTTTTCTGTCTACGGATTACCATGCTGCTGTTTGCTGGCCGGGTGTTGGTCGCGCTGACAGACCTGCAAGTATTTCGCATTTTTGTGCTTTTAGGCGCAGGGTTTATCCCGCTTGCCGCGCTTTTGTTGACCGAAGGTTTATTGCGCCGTCACGCGCCGCCCCGCGTTAAAGCTTTGATCGGCGCCGGTACGGTTGCGTTCGTTTGCAGCGCGTTCTGGTATGGTGAAGGGATCGACCCGCTTAGGCTTTATCTTTTGCTTGGGTTTCAATTGATTGGTTTCTTTACAGCGGGCTGGCTGATTGCGCGACGCGATCGCACCACCTTATCGGCAAGCGAAAACACCACGGTAACACGAATATCCTTGTCGCTTTTGCTGTTTATTCCCTTGGCCGTAAGCGATTTCTTGATGGTGTCGATGGGGTTGCCGATCCAGTTTTCAGCCCTTGGTGTCTTGATCATGTGTTGGTTGGCGATTGGGCTAGGGCGCTCGCAGATCGGGCACCGCGTTGTGATCGTGAACTTTGCGGTTATCGCTCTGGCCTCTGTGTTGGTTGCGCTGTTGATTGGCGAGATTGCCCAGCTGGACCGCGACGGCATGTTGCTCAGCGGGGCGGTTGTGATGACGGCGCTGTTTCTTGTGGTGATTTTGAACGATGCCCGGACATTGCGCTCTGAAGAGCAATCACTGGGGCTCTTGCAATATCTGGCCAATACGCAAACCCATGATCCAATCGTGTTCTTGCGGGATCTGCGCGGGCACCCGTTGGTCGAAGGCGCCGCGATGATCAGCCGTAAAAGTCTTGCGCAATTGCAAGATACGATGCTTGATCAAATATTCGAGGCGGCGCCGGTGCTGCGCCGATCTGATCCCCCAAAGCTGGGGGATTTGGCGGATGATCACATCGCGCATCTTTTTGAACGCTATAGTGCGACCCATATCATCATGGCGTCGGGGGCCCCGCGCGTTTTGATTGCGCTCGCGATGCCATCGCTCAGCGCGTCGCCCATGGCGGAAACTGAATTGCAGGTCGTGCAACGTATGGCCGCGATGATGGCGAAACAAACGGACAAAAAGGGGCAGCGCACATGAATGAATGGCGCCAGCAAGCGGTTGCGATATTTCAAGCAGGGGTTGCTGCAGCAGATCCTTATGCCGCGGTTGCGCGCGCCCTTGATGATGTCGCGCAGCCTGCGCTGATTGTCGCTGTTGGTAAGGCCGCGCGGCGCATGGCCAAGGCCGCATTGGATCAGTTTAGCGACATTCCCTGTCTGGTAGTGACAAACTACGAAAACGCACAGGACCTCGCAGGCGCACAGGTCTTTGCGGCGGGCCATCCCGTTCCGGACCAAAACGGTGCTGACGCGGCGCGGGCCGTGATTGCCGCGTTAGATGCAGTAAAAGGGCCAGTGCTTGCGTTGATCTCAGGTGGGGGGTCAGCACTTTTACCTGCTCCGGCTGCGGGCATTTCACTGGTAGATAAGGCGGCAGTGAACGCGGCCTTACTAGGTGCCGGGCTAGATATCACAGCGATGAACCTTGTACGCCAACAACTGTCTGACTTGAAAGGGGGCGGTTTTTTGCACCACGCGGCCCCGCATTCGGTCACGGCCCTGATCTTGTCTGATGTCATTGGCGATGATTTGGCCACCATTGCAAGCGGGCCGACGGTCGGTCCGATTGGCACCGCAGCACAGGCGGAGGATACGCTGAAATCAGCAGGGATTTGGGACGCCATGCCTGACAGCGTGCGCGCGCATTTGGCCCGCAATGCACCTGCCAAAGATCTGCCCATTGCCCGCAACACCTTGGTTGGCTCAAACGCGCAAAGCGTTGCCGCCATGGCGCAGGCCGCCCCCGGCGCGCATGTGATCGCCACCCCGATTGAAGGCGATGTCGCGGTTGCCGCCCAGATGATTTGCGACAATGTCAAAAAAGGGGTGACTGTCTGGGGCGGCGAAACCACCGTGATGATCAAAGGCACGGGATCGGGCGGGCGCAACCAAGAATTGGCGCTGCGGATTGCACAAGAGGCCACGCGCCGAGGCTGGCAGAACTTCACGTGCCTACAAGGGGGCAGCGACGGGCGCGATGGGCCAACCGATGCCGCTGGCGGGATCGTTGATCAGCACACGCTCGCGAAAATCGACGGGTTGTCACGGTTTCTTGATAACAATGATAGCTATGCTGCCCTTGCGCAGGCAGGTGATTTGTTGATGACTGACGCGACAGGCACAAATGTTGCCGATCTTGGGGTCATGATCTGGTTGGACTAGTACAGCCGCTTTCCAAACGAAGAGGTTCTTGTGAAACGGTTCTTTACCTTTTTGATCGCCGCTTTGCTGATGTTATCGTTGACGGCATGCGTGCAAATCTTGCGCAATTCCGGGTCCGCTATTGCCACGGCACAGCCCGCAAACACCCTGCGGCTTGCCACGCTTAACGCGCATTATATCGTCCTGAGCCGCCCAACCGGGGCTTGGTCAGTCGCTGATTGGGAACGTCGCAAAGCACCATTTGATGCGGCGTTTAAAGATATCGATGCGGATATATTTGCGTTTCAAGAGATGGAAAGCTTTGCCCGTGGGGCGGGCGGCGGCACGAACCTAGCGCTTGATTGGGTGCTTGAACAAAACCCCGATTTTCGCGCGGCGGCTGTGGGCGATTGGGAAGAATTCCCGTCGACGCAACCGATCCTCTATCGGGCGGATCGGTTAACGCCGCGAGACCAAGGCTGGTTCTTTTTCTCGGAGACGCCTGATGTCATCTATGCGCGCACGTTCAATGGGTCTTGGCCAGCGTTTGCGTCATGGGCGTTGTTCGAAACACGCGAGGGGGACCAGGTCCGCGTGGTCAATGTCCATTTTGAATACAAAAGCCGCAGCAACCGCGTTTTATCCGCGGAACTTGTCGCGGACCGCATGGCGCCTTGGATCGCGGCAGGCGAAAATGTTGTTCTGATCGGTGACCTCAATGCACGACACGGCGCACGCACCCAAGACATCTTGGCGGAGGCTGGTGTGACGTTTGTCCCGGTTTCTGGGGCAACCTATCACTTGAACAATGGGGTAAACCTTTTTGGTGCCATCGATCATATCGGGGCAACTGGTGGCATGAGAATCGTAGGGCAACCGGTTGTTGTTAGACAAAAATACCTTAATGAATGGCCGTCTGACCACTACCCGGTTTATGCTGATTTTAGGTTTGAATAGTCGCATTATGCGGGTCTGGTGTTGGCTGGGACAAAATGCTAGTTGCACGCAAGGTTTCAATGATCACAGTGTGAATAATTATGGGTAAGGTCAGTACAATGACAGCGGCAAATCTACGCCGCGCAGGCCGTCTTTCCGTGGCTCCCATGATGGATTGGACGGACCGCCATTGTCGGTATTTGCACCGTCTTATGTCGCAGCAGGCGTTGCTTTACACGGAAATGGTGACCGCGCCTGCCGTGATCCATGGGGATCGTGATCGTCTGCTGGGCTTTGATGCATCAGAGCATCCGGTTGCCGTGCAATTGGGGGGCTCTGACCCCGCGCAATTGGCAGAGGCCGCGCGTATCGCGGCGGATTACGGCTATGATGAGATTAACCTCAATTGTGGGTGCCCGTCGGACCGTGTGCAATCAGGGCGCTTTGGCGCGATCTTGATGGAGGATTCGGCGCTCGTGGCGGCATGTGTTTCCGCAATGATCAAAGCGGTTGATGTGCCTGTTACCGTCAAATGCCGGATTGGTGTCGACGATCAAAATCCAACAGAGATTTTGCCGGATTTCCTTGCGCGCGTATCGGCAGCAGGCGTGGATCATTTTATCGTACATGCCCGCAAGGCTTGGCTACAGGGGCTGAGCCCAAAAGAGAACCGTGATGTCCCGCCGCTGGATTATGATCTGGTGTTGGCGATGAAAGGGTTGTTTCCAGGGTTAAACCTCTCGATCAACGGGGGCATTGGCAGCTTGGATGAGGCGCAGGTACTGCTGGATCAAGGCTTGGACGGTGTGATGATCGGGCGTGCTGCCTACCATACCCCTAGTGACATCTTGCTCACAGCGGATCAGCGCATATTTGGTATGGGCGAGACCCGCACCGCCGCAGAAATCGTACATCTGATGCTGCCCTATATCGAAGCGCATTTGACGGCCGGTGGGCGTTTGGGGCAAGTGACCCGGCATATGTTAGGGCTGTTTCAAGGTCGCCCGGGTGCGCGTGGCTGGCGGCGGTATCTTTCTGAAAACGTGCATGAAAGCGGGGCAGGGCCACAAGTCGTGTTAGACGCGCTTGCGCATGTGACAACGCAGGCGGCATAGATATGGATGACATGACACTTTTGGCGACCATGGGCGCGCTATTGCTTGGCGTCGGTGCCGTGGCTGGGGTTTTGGCTGGGCTGCTTGGCGTGGGCGGTGGGATCGTCTTGGTGCCTGCGTTTTACTACGTCTTCAGCGCGATGGGCTATGAAAGCGCGCAGTTGATGCAACTGTGTTTGGGGACGTCGCTGGCCACCATTATTGTGACCTCGGTGCGGTCAGTATTGGCGCACAATAAAAAGGGCGCAGTGGACTGGGAAATTCTTAAAACATGGGCACCGGGGATCGCGATCGGCGCGTTGATTGGTGTGTCTGTCGCCGCCAATTTACGTTCGACAGCGTTGCAAGGCATCTTTGGGGGCTTGGCGATGGTTGTGGGGCTTTACATGACCTTTGGTCAAAGCCATTGGCGGCTGGGGCCGCAGATGCCGACAGGGGCCACGCGTCTTGCGATGTCGCCCGCGCTAGGGTTTCTATCCGTGCTCATGGGGATTGGTGGCGGATCATTTGGGGTGCCTGTGATGTCACTCTTTAACGTCGCTATTCACCGGGCCGTTGCGACAGCCGCCGGGTTTGGCATTTTGATCGCGGTACCTTCGGTCGTCGGCTTCTTGATGGTCGATCAACAGGTAGCACCCCCGTTTACAATCGGGTCAGTGAATTTTGTCGCATTCTTTTTGATCATCGCGATGACCTTGATCACCGCACCTTGGGGGGCCGCATTGGCACACCGGCTTGATCCGAAACCGCTAAAACGCACGTTTGGCGTTTTCCTGACGCTTGTTGCGCTGAACATGCTGCGCAAAGCTTTGGGCTGGTAGACCTACCAAAGGCTTAGCAGTTGTCGCGCCAATCGCGGCATCCGCGCGCGCGCCAGCGCTTTTTCATACAAGGCGTCCTTGCGGTCGCGGTCAAAGGCGCAGATTTGCCCGCCATCCGTAAAATGAATGACGCTAAGATCCACATCATCACCGTCGACGTCTTTATAGCCTTGTTCGGGAAACCGAATGCCATATTCCTGTCGTAACCAAGCAAGGTCTGGCGCCGCCCAGTTGCGAATTGTACGCGCAGCATTAGCGCGCAGCCGGGCAGGCGTTGCGCCGGGCAGCCGTGCGTCTTCGCGAACAATCTGTGCGACCATCACGGCGGGATCGACGTTGGCGTCAAGACGCCCGTGCTGGCGGTCAATTAGCAGGGCGATCGCCTCGGCTGATATCCGGTGGCGCTGCGGTGGGGGCGGACGGGTCAAAAGCTGCCTGTCGAAATTCGGGACGTGATGCGCGAAAAAATCGTCGACAATATTGCCGTCGGTTAACACGCTCGCAGAAAATAGTGTCAGTGAAACGCCGCCGCTCCAAGCTTGGCCAAGGGGTTCAATACGTTCTTTGATGCGGGTACGTGACGGCGTTACGACATCGCGATTTTGCGCAAGTCGCAACTGCAAGAGCAGCAAGAAATAGGTGTCAGGTGGTCGCAAATAGGCGACAATCTTTTTGCTACGCGCGATATGGTTTGTAACCGCTTCAAAATGTGGGGCACTTTGCGCGGTAAGCTGTTTAAAAAACGCGCGGTTACTGACGATCGTTGTTGTGCTCGGCAAGAGGTTGTTGCGTGATGTTATGCGGTCCCAATGATCGCGCTGTGGTACGCTTTGCGGGTCTATTTTGTCGCCCTCATCGACAAGTTGTGTTTCGTACCCAAGCACGAATCTTTCGCGGTTTTCAGTCGCAAATTTGGGAAAGTAGACCCCATATTCATCAAGAATTTTGCGTGAGGCGGTTAACGTGTTTTGCAGCACGACTGAGTCGGTGTTTCTATGCCCGATATGAATTATGAGTTCATTTGTAGTCATTCGGAACGCCAAAATACTAGGTCACTAACGACTCGTAGTCTGGCGGAATGGCGTGTTAACTTCCAGCAATAACACGCTTGGCGTTAAAATCGGCCAAAGATTTCCCATGCTCGTCAACAAACAGGCTAGGCAAAATGCGTAGTTCACTGATTTGATCAACCCGCAATTCGCTGAAGTCTTTTGTCTTTTCACACCATACAATGCAGGTCCAAAGCCGCCCCCAATAATCGAGCTGTAACGGACGCACCGTGCGTATAACATCGTTAATCGTGATCGATAGCTTTTGGCGCGCGCGGATCGCTTGGCGCATCGCTGGCAGGTGTTGAAACCCGCGCGCGGCATCGGCAAACGGGTAAATCGCAAACCCGTAACCTGTGGGTGCGCGCGACCGATCCTCGGGCATGACGGCGTCTAGTTTGGCCAAAAGCGCCCTTGCTGCGGTCGACAATTGTGCGTCATCGGACTGGCCGACTGCGCTTAACCCCAGGTGCAAGGCTTCAACCTCGGTCATTGTCAGGTTTAGCGGGGGCAGGGTGATCGCTGCGGTAACACGGTAGCCGATGCCGCGTTCGCCCTCGATCGGCACGCCCGAAGCCGCCAATGTCTCCATGTCGCGGTAAATTGTGCGCAGTGACACGCCTACTGCCGCCGAAATATCCGCCGCCTTGTGGAGCGTGCCATCACGCAAGATTTGCACGATCTGCATTAATCGATCTGCGCGTTTCATAGCGTCACCATTTTGCGGCCCAACGGCTAATGGGAAAAGGAAGCTTGGCCTTTAATTGGATCCGTCGCAAGAGTGCTGCCTTGCGGTCGGGGTCAACTGCACAGATTTGTTCGACCCGCTGATACTCTATTATGTCATTGTCTAAATCATCAGGATCAAGCGCATCATAATCAACATCCGGGAATACCACGCCATGCTGGTCGCGCAGCGAGATTAAGTCTGGCGTAAACCAATTGGTGATACTGTGTTGTGCGTTATTCAAAAGCTTGGGTCGTGTGGAGTTGGGTAGGGCTTTGTCGTTACCAATCAAAAGTTTGCGGAGAGGCACCGCCCGCGATTGGATATCAATCCGCCCCGAGCGCAGGTCCATTGCGATCGCCATGGCTTCGGCCGAAATCGACGTGTTCATCGAACCATTTTTGCGTGTCATATGCTGAGGATCGACCTTCGGAAGATACCTTTTGCAAAAATCTGTGACGATATCGGATTGGTGTAAAGTGTCCCGGTGGTAAACGTTTAGCGAAACATTGTCGCCGAGATGTCGCTTGAATTGTGCAACAAGAGCGGAGTTCATATCGCGCGGCATATTCGCAGGCCTTTTCCCGCGTGCGGGCGGTAAAACAACTTTTAGCCCTTCTTGGTGCAAAGACAAGAAAAAGGCTGCCGGGGATCGCAAGTATGCGACAATCTTTGTCTCATCGGCGATGCTTTCAAAGTGCTTGCGTGCGTTGGCAAACGCATCTGGAGGCATAGCGCACATGAATTGTTCTGCACTGATAAGAATTTGGTCGACTTCGCCCGCTCTCGCGCCATTCTGTAGCACCTTCCATGAAGATTTGGCACTTTCAATGGCTTCTTGATGTGAGCAGCCCAGCCATGCCACCCGGTCCCGCTCAAACAGCGAAGTATTGAAAATTTCATACCCTAGCGTAATCGCGTTCCCGCCCTGTGCGCGCGCGCAATCAGGTAACAAGACGCTTTGCTCGCGCAGATAGTCGGCCGAGTCGGCCAATGCATGCTGCAGCATTGTCGTGCCAGTCTTCGGGCTGCCAATGTGCAGTACCAGTTGTTTTGCTTTCATCGGGTCTTTCGCAAGTGTGGCTAAGGTTTGTGCCGACCCTATCGGTAACTAAGGGAGTGGTCGAACTGATTCCTCTCCCTTCAAAAAGAATTGTCAATTTTTTGGCAACTGACAAGTTTATGTCACGAATATCAAAAATCCCTTGCAAAAAAGGGTGTTTGTGCGGGAGGTTTTGGTTGTTTTCGCTTTCCCTGACGTGAAATGCGGCCTATGCCTAGAGAACAGAATGCAAAGCGCACCCTGCAAGTGATGCGCAAGAGGAGACTACCATGCTTAACAATATCGGCCTTCCAGGCCTTCTACTGATCGCTGTCGTCGTTTTGGTCCTGTTTGGCCGCGGCAAAATTTCAAGCCTGATGGGCGAAGTGGGCAAAGGCATTACGGCGTTCAAAAAAGGTGTTGATGACGGCAAGCAAGAAATCGAAGAAAGCATCGAAGCCGCGCGTGACGTGACTCCAGAAGAAGAAAAAGACAAAGCCTAATTCACCCGTAAGGAAGCGCTTATATGTTTGGTTTAGGCTGGAGCGAAATGGTGCTGGTTGGCATCGTGGCCCTGATTGTGATCGGGCCAAAGGACTTACCGGGAATGTTCCGCACCTTGGGGCAATTCACGGGCAAGGCCCGTGGCATGGCACGTGAGTTTTCACGCGCGATGGAGTCCGCCGCCGACGAGGCGGGCATCGGCGAAATTCAAAAAACCGTGCGCGCCGCAGCCAACCCGCAGAAATTTGGTGTGGATAAGATCAAAGAAGCCACGGGCATGACGCAGGCCCCAGAAAAGCCCGCGCTGTCGCCCGAACGCCAAGCCATGAAAGAAAAGATGAGCGACGCAATGGGCAAGGCCGCAACGGAACGTCAAGCCCGCGAAGCTGAGACCGAAGCGGCACCCGAGGCAAAACCAACTGAGACGCCGGAAAGCGATAGCAAATGAGCGCGACAGACGACATCGAAAATAGCGCCGCACCGCTGATCGAACATTTGACCGAACTGCGGTCACGGATGATCAAATCGCTGCTCGCGTTTATCGTGAGCATGGTGATTTGTTTCACAATCTGGAACCCGGTTTTCAACTTTTTGACCTACCCGCTTTGCGACGCGCTTGCGTCACGCGGACAGGCCTGCGATCTGCAGTTCATCGCGCTCGAAGAAGGTTTTTTTGTCGCGATTTCGATCTCGCTGCTGGGCGGGTTGATGTTGTCATTCCCCGTCATCAGTTTCCAGATGTGGCGTTTCGTGGCACCCGGCCTGTACAAGAGCGAGCAGGGGGCATTCTTGCCCTTTTTGGTCGCTTCACCGTTTATGTTCTTTCTGGGCGCGGCCTTTGCCTATTACGTCATTACACCACTGGCCTTCGGGTTTTTCCTTGGCTTTCAACAGCCGGGCGTGCTTGAGGCCGGCGCCGATAGCGCCACGCAAGCTGCCGGTATTTTGTTCCAAGGCTCTGCGAAGGCCTATCTGAACCTGACCATCAAATTTATCGTGGCCTTTGGCCTGTGTTTCCAACTGCCCGTGCTGTTGACCCTTATGGGCAAGGCGGGTTTAGTATCGGCACGCGGTCTGCGTGGCACGCGCAAGTATGCAATGGTTGGCATTCTGATTGTCGCGGCGCTTGCCACCCCGCCCGATGTCATCAGCCAAGTCATTTTGTTTGTCGTGGTTTACGGGCTTTACGAAGTGTCGATCCAATTGGTCGCCCGCGTCGAAAGCAAGCGCGAAGCAAAACTACGTGCCGAAGGGCTGTGGGACGATGAAATCCACGGCGAAGGTCCAGCCGACGCAGATGAGGGCGCCAAAGGTGAGTAAGAAATCACTGAGCCGGATTGCAGCGGCGCTAGAGCGGATGTCTCCACCACCGGCGGAGGCCCCTGACTTTTCAGTCGCCTCCGCTTTCGTTTGGCAACCCGATCCGGATCGCTTAGTGCCTGTGGCAAGGGTCAACCGGGTTCCAGTGGAGTTGCTAGTTGGTGTGAACCGATCACGCGATACGCTGATGACAAATACTGCCCAGTTTGCAGCCGGGATGCCTGCGAATAACGCGCTCCTTTGGGGGGCGCGTGGGATGGGGAAATCGAGCCTTGTGAAGGCCGTCCACGGCGCGTTGCAGGCCGATTACCCGGACCTTAAGGTTGTTGAGGTCCAGCGCGAAGACCTACCCAGCATAGGCCGCTGTCTGAACATGCTGCGCGGCGCGTCCGAGCGCTTTATCATGTTTTGCGACGACCTGTCGTTTGGTCATGATGATGCGCATTACAAATCGCTTAAGGCGGTTTTGGATGGCGGGATCGAAGGGCGGCCTGAGAATGTCGTGCTTTATGCGACCTCTAACCGTCGCCATTTGATGCCGCGTGATATGATTGAAAATGAACGCTCTTCAGCGATTTCGCCGTCTGAAGCGGTTGAAGAAAAAGTTTCGTTGTCAGATCGCTTTGGTCTGTGGCTTGGGTTTCACCCATGTGATCAAGATGATTATCTGGCGATGATCCGGGGCTATTGCGATGCGTATGCTGTCGACATTGACGATGAAACCCTACGAGCAGAGGCCATTGAATGGCAAGCCACACGCGGTAGCCGGTCTGGCCGCGTTGCTTGGCAGTATTTCACTGATCTTGCAGGGCGCCATGGGGTACGCCTAGCGTAAGGTGGATCTTGATCCACCCTACGTTTTTTTGTGCGCTTACGGCAGGTAGTTTGCGGGATCGACGCTTTGCAGCCCACGACGTACTTCGAAGTGCAAGAAGCTAGGATCACCTGGGCGGACCTTGCCGATTGTCTGGCCACGGCTGACGTTATCGCCTTTTTCAACAGTCAAACTATCGAGGTGGGTATAAAGCGTGAGCAAACCATCGCTATGCTTAATTACCACCACCGAGCCGCCACTTGTGTCCGCAGTCACGGCAGCCACATTCCCGGCATCTGCCGCTTTGACGTCGGTACCTGCGGCCGCGCCAATGTCGATGCCTTCATTCCGACCGGCCGCGTATTCGCGGATGATGTTGCCCGGCACTGGCTGGACCATGCGTGCGCTTGACGCAGCAGGGGCAGGGGCCGGTGTCCCCAGGTCTGGCGTTTCTGGCGCGGCGATCGGGGCCGTTGGCGTTGCGTCAGGCAGGGGTGTTTCTGCGCTTGGCGGAATTGGGGTGGCTGTGCCTTCACCGGGGGCTGTGACAGCTTCGACCGGGCGTGTGCCGCCTTGGGGAACAAGCAAATACTGACCTTGGCGAATGGTGAACGCGCTATCAAGCCCGTTCCATTCCGCAATAGCGGTGACCGGCACGTTATAGAGCCGTGAGATTGAATAGGCGGTTTCGCCGCGCACCACTTGGTGGCGGATAGGTTCCGCGCCTGCGGGTGCCGCGGGGGCTGGCGTCGCGGCTGGTGCCGGATCAAGCGGCGTTGCGGTTACGCCACCCGATGCTTCGGCGCGGTCAAGCGCTGTGGTCGCAACGGCGGCGACGTCAAAGGATTGTGTGGCCCCAGTCGCCGCAGATGGTTCGGCAACGCGGCCGGGCAGGGCGATAATTTCATCGCGGCGCAAGATCACGTCAGGTTCGATCCCGTTGTATTCGGCAAGTTCATTCGCATCGAGACCCAACCGGATCGCAATCCCGCGAATGGTGTCATCTTGGCGGGCAACTACCACCTGATAAGTTGGATATGAAATCACGCCCCGATCATCGGGGCGGGGCCGGTTCGGTAGGTTCGCAACAGAGTCTGACGTATCAAACCCGTTGCCGACATCCCGGAAATCTGCGTCAAACCCTTCGCATGCCGCGAGCGCTGCGAGCGCGACACCTGTCATCAAAATGCGTCTTACTGTGCGTTGCCTATTGGCCATGATACCGCTCCTTGTGCCAAGCCGCCCCTTATTGCCGGGGTCGTGCCTTTTTAATATGTTTACTCTTGTCCGAGCCCTTCAAGCAAGGGGACAAAACGGACTGCCCGTAATTCGTCGTAATCATAGCCGGTTTCATGCCGCGTGACGCGGATCAGGCTTTGTACCGCATCAGACTGTCCAACAGGCAAAACCATGATGCCGCCCACGCGCAATTGCGCCAAAAGCGGGCCGGGGGGGTCTTCGGCGGCTGCGGTCAAAAGGATGCGGTCAAAGGGGGCTTGGTCGGGCAACCCGTGGCTGCCGTCGGCAGTCAGACTGGTGATATTGCTGATGCCTTGTTCGTCAAATGTCGCTCGGGCGGCATGCACAAGGCTGCGAAACCGTTCCACCGTGTAGACGCGGCGCGCCAGTTTCGACAAGATCGCCGCCTGATAGCCAGACCCGGTGCCGATCTCGAGCACCTTATCGCGTGCCCCGATATTCAACGCTTGGGTCATCAACCCAACGACCGAAGGCTGGCTGATCGTTTGCCCGCTGGCAATTGGCAGCGGCATGTCCTCATAGGCGCGATCGGCAAAAATCCCTTTGACATAAGCGGCCCGGTCCACCTGTTCCATCGCAGTCAAAACGCGCGCATCCGTGACGCCCTTGCTGCGCAAGGCATAGACAAATTGCATCTTGGTTGGCGCGTCAAACGTCACGAGAATACATCCTCAAGTTCCGCAACCATATCATAATCTGTCAGGTCCGCGCGCATCGGTGTGACTGAGATATAGCCATCTAGGTTCGCTGCGGCATCCGTGCCGGGGGCGGTAGGCGTGTGTTGCGCCCCGCCGCGCACCCAAAGAAATTTGCGGCCCGTGGGGGATGTCTGTGCCTCTGCGGTGAAATTTGTATCCTTGCGAAACCCTTGCGAGGCTGCACGCGTGCCTTTGACATCAGCGGCGGCGACGGGCGGGAAGTTCACGTTATAGAAAAGGCGATAGTTGGCTTGATCCCACAGGTTTGGATCAAGCAAGGTCTTGATGATGCTAGCACCATGGGTTGCCGCAGCTTCGAACGGGTCCGAAAGCTGCGCGTTTTCTGGGCCGAAGTATTGTGATAGCGCAATTGCCGGAATGCCTTGCAAAGCGGCCTCCATCGCGCCGCCTATGGTCCCGGAATAGAGCGTGTTTTCCGCCGCGTTATTGCCCCGGTTCACGCCTGACAAAACCAGATCAGGGCGCGCGTCTTTCATCACATCATAAAGCCCCGCGATGACGCAATCGGCGGGCGATCCTTCAGCGGCAAAGCGGCGCTCTTCAAGCTGCGCGATCATGGTGGGGTGGGTATAGCTGATGCAATGGCCGACGCCCGATTGTTCAAACGCAGGGGCGACGGTCCAAACTTCGCCGTCCTCGCCAGCAATCTCATGGGCAATTTTGGTCAATACCTGCAAGCCCGGCGCGTTGATCCCGTCGTCGTTCGTAATAAGTATGCGCATGCTGCTGTCCTTCATGTCTCAACACGTTCCTAGGCCAGCATTTAGAGGGCGGCAAGCGGTGTGCACCGCTACAATAAGGCGGGTGTTATCCTGTGGCGAAAAGGACTCAGAAATGGGTTGCTATGGGGCAGATAGATTTGACACATCATGCTGACGATCGACGCTGTTCCTATTTTGCTGCAGCGAATGGCAGGAATGAGCCCAAGGAGTCTGCCACAGCCGTCGCATTTGACTTGTCTTCAGCACTCTGAATGGCGAAGCTTTGCCATGACTTTTTTACCTCGAAACAAAGTGAAGATATCAAGCGCCGCAAAGAGGAAAATTCTTGCGGACTTCTATACTTCGCCTGAATCGACCCTAATCACTGTGCTTCTGTACGTGGTCAAGTCCACCTCAAAAGCTTCGGACGGAACGGTTTTATCCGAGAAAAAGGACTTCTTCAGTTGGGGAGCACATTGGAGGTCTGATTTACCTTCAGAAGCAATTTGGGAAGTGGATGGGCGAACCTTCGTCATTCAAGATGGGAGGTGGGAACCAAAACAAAATCTTCTTTTGGATGTTGTCGACGGCCAATTTTACATGAAATTGCGTACAACCAATAACGGCAGCTAAGTCCCGCGTTGCTGACATTGTTCCGAGTTGAAGCACTGGGTGGCTTGCGCCGCACACCTTAATCCAAAATTGCAGGTAACAATCTTGCTGCCTCATCCGCAATGCTTGCCAATGGTGCGCGGTCTTCGCCGGGGTAGAACCTTGCGCGTGTGGCTGTGGGCATGGGGTTTGGTGTCAGGATGTCGATCTTGGGGCCGGTTTTCACTGATTCCGCCTGCCAGCTGCGCGCGAGCGCGATTTGCGCGGCTTTGGTGGCGCCGTAAGAGCCAAAAAATTGATCGCCGCCACGCGGATCGTCAAAAAACACGGCTTTGCCTGCGTCGCCAAGTAACGGCCCTGCATAGGCGATCAGCCGTGCTGTGGCTTCGATGTTGATGGACATTGATTTGGCCAAATCCTTTGGGCCGATATGGCCTGCAGGGGCCAAGGGGGCCGCGTGAATGGCTGTGTGCAGCCACAGGTCCAGCTTGCCCCAACGGTCAAAAATGCCACGGCACAATTGCTGCATGGCCGCATCAACGGTGATGTCCATTGGTGCGAGCGTTGCCTGACCGCCCGCAGCCTGAATGGCGTCGTCCAGCTCTTCGAGCCCACCGACGGTTTTACCGACGGCAATGATGTGATGGGTCGGGGCCAACGCCTTGGCTAGGGCTGCGCCAAGGCCGCGTGACGCGCCGGTGATAAGTGCAATTTTTGTCATAGCAGCGGTTTGGTGCGATTGGTGCGCGACGTCAAGTCCTAGCGACCCGGAACCACCAGCACATGCTGCGTACCAGCACGGTCGGTCAGCACGACTTGGGCCGCGTCAATGGCGGAAATGGTCACGCCAAAGGCGGTTTCGCCCGTGGTGACGCGCGCAATATCACCACGCCGCGAACGGATCAGCGCCGCTGGCGCATCTTGCCCCATCATCACACCAATCACGGCAAGATTTTGAAGGCTCAGCATATCGGGCAGCGTCGCAGAGGCTGCGACATTGGTCGGTGTGTCCGTCGTCATGTTTGAAAACCGCGTCATATAGGGATGATCGCAGCGCTATGCCTGAACGCCAGAGACAAGGAAACCCCTTGTACGTAACGTCATTGTGAGCGGGGTGGCTGCCAGCTAAGGCTGCAAAATGACCTTGCCTGCGCTGTCTGTCACAGCCGTTCTCAGTGGAATTTCCAAGAGAGGCAATAGGTTGGAGAGGGGGCGACAAAGCGCTGTTCCCTTAGGGCTACAAACGAAAGGCCGTTCGACCAGGACCGGATGTGCGACCATCGCATCCAAAATTTGATCGTCTGTCACGCCAGTATCAAGCAGACCCAAGTCGGCGGCAGGGGAGCGTTTGGCGCGCATGGCCTCGGATGGTGTAAAGCCAGCTGCGGCAAAAAGGCCCAGAAGCTGCGCGCGTGTCCAGCCGGTTTCAAGATACTTGACGACAATTGGTTCAGTGCCCGAGGCGCGGATGACAGCCAATGCATTGCGCGAGGCGCTGCAATTGGCGTTGTGGTAGATGACCGTCGTCATGGATTATTCAGCAGCGATCTTATTTGCTTTGAACCCTTTGGTGATCATATCGCTGGGTGGAACAGGGTATTCGCCCGAAAAACACGCGTCGCAATAGGCGGGGCATGCACTGTCGCGCCCGTTTTCTTCGCCAACCGCGCGGTAAAGCCCATCAAGCGAGATGAATTTCAGGCTATCGACCGCAAGGTGCACACGCATTTCTTCGGCACTCATATTGGCAGCTAGTAGCTTGTCGCGCTCTGGCGTGTCGACCCCGTAAAAACAAGGCCAGGCAGTCGGCGGCGACGCGATGCGGAAATGTACCTCGGCCGCGCCAGCATCGAGGATCATCTCTTTGATTTTGCGGCTGGTGGTGCCGCGTACAACGCTGTCGTCCACCAAAATCACGCGCTTCCCTTTGATCAGGGCGCGGTTCACGTTCAGTTTCAGGCGCACACCCATGTTGCGGATGCTCTCGGAGGGCTCAATAAACGTCCGGCCCATATACTGGTTGCGGATGATCCCCATCGCGTAGGGGATACCCGATTGCAAACTATAGCCGATCGCTGCAGGGGTGCCGCTATCGGGAACCGGGCAGACCAGATCGGCATCAACGGGGGATTCTTTGGCCAATTCACGCCCGATGTTTTCGCGGGTTTCATAGACAGAACGCCCACCAAGTGTGGAATCAGGGCGGCTAAAGTACACGTGTTCAAAGATACAGAAGCGTGATTTCGCAGGGCGGAACGGGAAATGGCTTTGCACGCCGTCTTTGGTGATAACAACCATTTCGCCGGGCTCAATTTCGCGGACCAGTTCGGCGCCGATAATATCAAGCGCGCAAGTCTCAGACGAAAGCACCCAGCCATCACCAACCTTGCCAAGAACGAGCGGGCGTACGCCCAGCGGGTCACGACAGCCGATCAGTTTGGTGCGGGTCATGGCGACAATGGAAAACGCGCCTTCGACTTTGCGCAGGGCCTCTTCCATGCGGTCCGGAATCGTACGGCCCATAGAGCGCGCCATCAGGTGAACGATACATTCACTGTCTGACGAGGATTGAAAGATCGAGCCGCGCTCAATCAGTTCTTTGCGCAGGGCCAGTGCGTTGGTGATGTTACCGTTATGCGCAATCGCCGCACCGCCCATCGCAAATTCACCAAAAAACGGCTGCACATCACGGATCGCAGTTTGCTGGCTTTTGTGGCCCGCTGTGGAATAGCGCACATGCCCAATACCGATGGGGCCAGGTAGGCTGGCCATCATATCAGAGGATGTAAAGTTGTCGCGCACCAGACCCATGCGGCGGGCCTGACTAAACCCGGTCTCGAAGTCATGGGTGACGATCCCACCAGCTTCTTGACCGCGGTGCTGTAGCGCGTGCAGACCGAGAGCGACAAAATTGGACGCGTCGGTCACGCCGACAACGCCAAAGACGCCACATTCCTCCCGCAGTTTATCATCGTCAAAAGGATGGGCGGGGGGCATTTGGCTGGACAAGGGGCAGCTCCGAATCCGAAGTGAGGTTTGATTGCCCCTCTCTTAGTCGGTCGCAAGCGCGGTGTCACGAAACGATCATGTTTGTCTGCATCGAAAAACGCTGTCGTGACGAATCCGGCAACACTTCGGGCAGTTCAACGAAAAAAGCCACCGCAGGTTGCGATGGCTTTTTGTTTCTCTCGTCTGTGAGCGCCTTATTCTACTGGCGCACCGCAGGAGCCAACAAGCTGCTGGTACTGTTCTTTGATCCAGCCAAGCGCTTCTTCGGGGTTTTGTTCTTCGATCTTGCCAGTCAGCTGGTCAAATACCTGTGACGCGCGGCTGTCATCAATGACGGCAATCTCTTGCGCGGCGAAAACAGTGTCGTAGACAAAGAATGCGACAGCGACCAAAAGAATCCCGCGTAGCACACCGAAGAAAAATCCAAGTGCCTGATCAACGCCACCAAGCGCAGAGCGTTGAATGACGCTTGAAAACAGCGGTGTGAAAATAGCAAAAACAACAAGTGCGACTGCAAAGACGGCAGCAAAGGCCGCAATGATTGCAAGTTCACAGCTATCGCCGATGAAATCGCCGACCACAGGGATTTGCCGCACCAGCGGCTCCACCTGATCTGCGAAAATAAATGCGACAATCGTCGCGCCGACCCAACCCAAGATCGCCATCGCCTCGCGTACCAGGCCACGGCTATATGCCAGCACGCCTGATAAGAGGATGATAATGGCGACGCCTGCGTCGACAAGTGTGAAGCCTTCCATGGTCCGTCTCCTGCCCTGACGCTACCTGGCGCCAAATACTTCTTCTACAAATCCGGCCAAATCGTCAGCATGACGCATTTGTAAACCGGCCACCGCAGGCTGTTTAGCCTGTTGCGGAACTATTGCTGTTGTAAAACCAAGTTTTTGCGCTTCTTTCAATCTATTTTCCGTCTGCACCACCGGACGCAGGGCACCCGATAGGCTGATTTCCCCGAATATCACGGCCTCGGCAGGCAGGGCTGCGTCTTCGCGCGCGGACACAAGTGCGGCAGCCACCGCAAGATCGGCTGCGGGCTCTGTGATGCGCAAACCCCCTGCTACATTGAGATAAACGTCCAATCCGGCAAAGGGGACACCGCAGCGTGATTCAAGCACCGCAAGGATCATTGCAAGCCGTCCGCCATCCCATCCGACCACAGATCGGCGTGGTTGACTGTGTGGCGAAGGTGCCACAAGTGCTTGGATCTCACACAGCATTGGGCGCGTGCCTTCAAGCCCGGCAAACACCACAGAGCCCGGTGCCGGTTTTCCGCGTTCGGACAAAAACAGCGCCGATGGGTTTTTGACTTCGGCCAGACCTTTGCCGGTCATTTCAAAGACGCCAATCTCGTCAGCCGGGCCAAAGCGGTTTTTGACCGACCGCAAAATGCGGAACTGATGGCCCCGTTCGCCTTCAAAATAAAGCACGGTATCGACCATATGTTCGACAACCCGCGGCCCCGCGATGCTGCCGTCTTTGGTCACATGCCCAACCATCACCACGGCCATTCCATTACGTTTGGCGAATGTGGTTAATTCATGCGCGGACGACCGCACCTGTGATACAGATCCCGGCGCGCTATCGACGTTGTCGGCCCACATGGTCTGAATCGAATCGATAATCGCGAGGTCGGGTTTCTCGGCCTCAAGCGTCGTCAAAATATCGCGCAGGTTTGTTTCAGAGGCGAGCATCACCGGACTTTTTTCAAGCCCCAGACGACGCGCGCGCATTTGCACCTGCGCGTTTGATTCTTCGCCTGAGATATAGATCACCTTAAGCCCGTTGCGTGCGAACCGTGCAGCCGCCTGAAGCAACAATGTGGATTTCCCGATGCCCGGATCGCCGCCAACCAGTAATGCCGAAGCTTTCACCAATCCGCCGCCCAAAACCCGGTCCAATTCGCCGACGCCCGCTTGCGTGCGCGGCGGCTCTTTTTCTTGAGTATCAAGATCCGTAAGCGTGATTGCAGTGCCACGGATCGCGCCCAAAGATTTCCCCTTAGGGCCGCTTGAGAGCGCTTTGCTTTCTGTGATTGTGTTCCATTCTTTGCAGGCGTCGCATTGCCCTGACCATTTGCCAAAGGAGGTGCCGCACGCGGAACAAGTGAAGTTAAGTTCTTTTGCCATGTTCACCTTTTGGCCCATTTTCTGGCGCACGGCAATGGATGTTTGCTTGGCCGCGCATTCCGCGGCCAAGCAATTGGATTAATCTGCGTCAAGCGTACCAGATTTGAACAAAAGCCCTGCAGCCACCGCGCCAATCACCGGTGCGACGAAAAATAGCCAAACCTGCGAAAGCGCATGGGCGCCTGCAAACAAGGCAGGCCCAAACGACCGGGCAGGGTTTACCGAAACGCCCGTGACATTAATGCCAACCAAATGGATCACCACAAGCGCAAGACCAATCGCTAACCCGGCCATGCTGGCTGGTGCGCTTTTGCCGGTTGCGCCCAAGATTACGACCATAAACAGGAACGTTGCAACGACTTCGAACACGAAGGCTGCGGTCATGTTATATTCACCAAGATAACCCGCACCCCAGCCGTTTTGGCCTAGCCCGTTTTCAGCAACGGTGTAATCCGCCTTGCCCGAGGCAATCATCAACAAGACAGCTGCTGCGACGATGCCGCCCGCAAACTGCGCGACGATATAACGGATGGCTTCGGCAATGGTCATACGGCCCGCGGCAACGGCACCCAATGAAACGGCTGGGTTAATGTGGCAGCCCGATACGGGCCCAATCCCATAGGCCATCCCAATAAGCGCGAGCCCAAAAGCAAAACTGATCCCTGTCAGCCCAATATCCGCCCCTGCGATCACGGCGGCTCCGCAGCCAAATAAGACCAGTGTAAATGTCCCAATAAATTCAGCGACTAATTTCTTCATTTTCCATCCCTTTGGTTGTTGTGGCTAAGAGCCTAACACGTTTGGGCATATTTGGGGGGATTTTGTTTGGGTTTGGCTAGGTGTTGTGTTTTGCGGTTAGCGCGGAAATCACGATTGACGCTAAGATGCAGGTGGTAAACAGGTATAGCCCCCATGCGGTCTCAACCTTGCCGATGCCGACACCTTTGACCACGACGACATATAGCGCGACCAAAAACACGTCGGCCATCGCCAGTTTTCCCAACCACGACAGCACAGGCAGCACCTTGCGGCGCATCAGGTTAAAATGGATCAACGCCAGCCCAATGGTTTTGAGGTAGGGCGCAAAAAGCGCAAAGAAGGTCACGAGCAAGGCAAGCGCCACGTCGCTTTCCCACAGCGATTGCATTCCTGTAATGACGCTGATTTCGCTGAGCCCGAAAAGCGGTAAAAGCCCCGCGCGCATGAGCGGCGCAAACCACGCGATTGGGAAAAGCACCAGCAGCGCGAGATTTGCGATCCGCAACCACTTTAACATCTATTTACCATAGGTCCGGCGGTTATAGCGCGCACCAAGCTGGGTCAGGATTTCATAGCCGATTGTACCTGCTTTGGTCGCCAACGTATCAAGTGTTTGCTGCGGGCCGATCAATGTCAGGCGTTCCGGATCTTCGGTCAGATCTGTTACGTCAATCGTGAGCAAATCCATCGACACGCGGCCAATCAACGGGCAGGGGGTGTCATTGTGATAAAGGATCGCTTTATCCGACAGATAGCGCATGATCCCATCCGCATAACCGCCTGAAACCGTTGCCACGCGCGTTGGGCGTTCGGCCTGCCAATTGTTGCCGTATCCAACGACCTCGCCTTCGGCCACATCGCGGATTTGTACGACGGGCAATTCCAGCTCTACTACTGGGGTTGCTTGTTCAAACGGCATCCCGCCATAAAGACCAATGCCGGGGCGGGTCAGATCAAAATGATATTCAGGCCCAAGTAGAATTCCACCCGTGGCCGCCAATGAACGTGGCACTTGAATGCCGTCCGTCAATTGTTTGAAAACACTTAACTGGTGGGGGTTCATCGGGTGGTCGGGCTCATCTGCGCAAGACAGATGGCTCATCACCAGTTTAGGGCCTTGTGACAGGATCAACTCAGCCAGCGCACCCCATTCCTGTGGCTCCATCCCCAGACGGTTCATGCCGGTATCAAGCTGGATACCAAAGGCATGACCGGGCAAGGTTTCGAAATGCTGGGTCATTTGCTCAACGGAATTGAGCATCGGCGTCAGGTTCAATTCGCGGATCAGATCGGTATCGCCGCGCATATGGCCAGAAAACACGGAAATCTCAGGACCGGGACCAAGCGCCTTGCGGAGTGGTACAGCCTCTTCGGCGACAGCAACAAAAAACTTGCGCGCGCCCGCCTTGAACAGGGCCTTCGAGACATTCTCGATCCCGATGCCATATGCATCCGCCTTTACCACCGCAGCGGTTTTGCAGTTGGTCATGCCATCAAGAGCGCGCCAGTTGGCGACGACGGCGTCGAGATCGATTGTCAGGCGTCCAGTACTCATAGCGACCTTTTGGCAGGGGGCAGGCGCGCGGGCAAGAGGTTTAAACAGCGCAGATAGACACAACAGACAGGAACTGTGTTTTTCGCGCCGCGCCCAGGCATTTCGGCGAAACTCTGCCGCTTTACATGCAGGGAGGGTATTTCATAACCTACTCGAAACTGGGCCAATCGGCATGACTAACGATTGTTGCGCAAAAGGGTCTGCGATGAATAGTCTTGCGTTTGTCTGTGAAAGGGAAGCAGGAGAGTAATGATTGCTCTGATACAATATCTATCGTGTTTGTTTCGTAACGAGAGACTGACGACGTTCCAATTTCAACCTCGTTGGAAGGAGGAACTCGTTGTCACCGGCCCGGGTGGCACGCTGGTGTTGGATATGACGATGGGGCATCGGACGGTTTATGTGCCTAGCGAGGTGAACTGGAAAACCTGTGCGCCCAAATGGGCGCGGGAATACTGGCCTGTATTACATGCCGAATTGGATGACTGGTGCAAGAGAACTGGTACAGCGCTTCAAGTAGATGACGATGCCAACTATTACGTCGTTCGCGGGGCGTGCCATCCCTAATACTCTTCAACCGCGCCGCTTTGCCATGGTTTCACCAGATCGCCAAAGCGGGTGAATTCGGCGGTAAAGGCGAGCTCAATCGTGCCAATCGGGCCGTGACGTTGTTTGCCGACGATGACTTCGGCTTTGGCGTGCAAGCTCGACATTTTTTCTTGCCAAGCGGCGATGGCTTCCATGTTGGAATCATCAGGCTTTTCACGCTCAACGTAATATTCGCCACGATAAACAAACATAACCACATCGGCATCTTGCTCAATCGATCCAGATTCACGCAAATCTGATAGCTGCGGGCGTTTATCTTCGCGGCTTTCGACCTGACGCGATAGCTGTGACAGGGCGATCACAGGGATGTTTAATTCCTTCGCAATCGCCTTGAGGCCCATTGAGATTTCACCGATCTCCTGCACCCGGTTTTCCGAGGTGCCGCGCACCAGCTGCAAATAGTCGACGATCAACAGATCAAGCCCATGCGTCCGTTTCAAACGCCGGGCACGCGCGGATAGCTGCGAAATTGGAATCGCGGCAGTGTCGTCGATAAACAGCGGGCAGGATTCGAGGTTCTTGGCTGCGTCCACAAAGCGGCGGAATTCGCCTTCGGTCATGTCACCTTGGCGGATTTTATGCGACGAAATCTCCGACGCTTCGGCCAAAATACGCCCCGCGAGCTGCTCGGCGCTCATCTCGAGTGAAAAGAAGCCGACAACGCCGCCATCTACTGCACCTTCGGACCCATCGGACAGTTTGCCCTTTTGATAAGCTTTGGCGACGTTATAGGCGATATTGGTCGCCAGCGATGTTTTCCCCATCGACGGACGCCCCGCAAGGATCAGAAGGTCAGATTTGTGCAGCCCCCCCAATTTTCCATCCAAATCAATTAGCCCGGTTGAAATCCCGGCCAATCCGCCTTCGCGTTGGTAGGCGGTATTGGCAACGTTCACGGCCTCTGTCACAGCGCGCAAGAATGACTGAAAACCGCTGTCAGAGCTGCCTTGTTCCGCCAGATTATAAAGCGCTTGTTCAGCCTCAACGATTTGTTCTTTGGGCTCTGAATCCACGGCGACACGACCCGCTTTGTCTGAAATATCGCGGCCGACTTTGATCAATTCGCGGCGCACGGAAAAATCATAGATCATCTGCGCATAGTCACGTGCGGCAAAGGCAGAAATCGCAGCCCCTGCGAGACGCGCAAGATAGGCAGGCCCGCCAAGTTCCTTCAGGCCTTCGTCATCCTCAAGAAATGCCTTAAGCGTCACGGGGCTCGCCAATGCGTTTTTGGCAATCCGCGCGGCGGCGGTTTCAAAGATGCGTGCATGCACAGGGTCGTAGAAATGCTGTGGCCCAACAACCGATGCAACCCGGTCAAAAATATCGTTATTGGTCAGGATCGCACCCAAAAGCTGCTGTTCAGCCTCGGTTGAGTGCGGCATCAGCTCTTGCGTGGTTTCTTCGACGCCAGTCGCATTGAATGTTGTAATCTCGTTCATTGTCGACTTTCAGCAATTCATCATGGGGTTCTAACAGGGGCGTGCGTTTGTATATAGCGCAGATTCTGTGGAACGATTGGGATAACTTGGCGTAGGCAGGTGGTGGTACATAGAATCTGCAAAATGTAGTGGCAGTATTCTGAGCTGCCGCTACAAATAGCATGACTTACCCACAGGCTGTGGATAATTTTTATGCAGGTTTCCAACCGGCTGGGTCGCGCAGATAAGCTTCGACCGTATCCAAGGTCGCGGTATCATATGCCCCACGGACTTTGGCTTCTGCCAAGACATCCCACCACGTGCACAGGCTGATCAATTGCACCCCGTGATCACCCAAGGTTTTTTCAACACCGTCGAAAATGCCGTAGTAAAAGATCACGGCTGTCGCGTTGCAGGTTGCCCCTGTGTCGCGGATCGCATCCACAAACGACAGCTTTGAGCCGCCATCGGTGGTCAAATCTTCGACGAGCAACACACGCTGACCTTCGGTCATCACGCCTTCGATCCGGGCGTTACGGCCATAGCCTTTGGGTTTTTTACGCACGTAAGTCATCGGCAGGGCCAAACGTTCCGCGACCAATGCGCTAAACGGGATGCCCGCAGTTTCACCGCCAGCGATGTTATCAAACGTTTCAAACCCGGCCTCGCGCATGATCGTCACAGACAGAAAATCCATCAACGTCGCACGGATACGCGGAAAAGAAATCAGCTTGCGGCAATCAACATAAGTCGGGGCTTGCTTGCCCGAGGCATGGGTAAACGGCTCTGCCGCGTTAAAATCAATCGCACCAATTTCAATCAACATACCAGCTGTTAAACGGGCGATTTCTTCTTTGGAGGGGAATGATGTTGGGGTCATAGCGCGGGCCTTTGGTTTCTTTTTTCCAATAAATACTCCCCACGGAGGGGCGGATGGTCAGGTCTCGACCCGCCAGTGCAGGTCAAATCCGGGATCAAAAACTGTGACAGGGCCGTCATCGGTGGCGATCTGTGTAGGGTACTGTACCGGATCGCCCTTGCGCAGGGTGATCGTTTCTTCGCTGACAGGCAGCCCATAGAACCGAGGGCCGTTTAGCGATGCAAAGGCTTCGAGTTTTTTCAACTGTCCCGCGGCTTCAAAAACCTCGGCCAGGCAAGACAGGGTATTGGTGGCCGAAAATACGCCAGCGCAGCCGCAGGCTTGCAGTTTGTTGGGGTCCGTGTGCGGGGCGCTATCGGTGCCGAGGAAGAACCGCTTGTCGCCAGATACGGCGGCTTGCACCAATGCCACGCGGTGTACTTCGCGTTTGGCGACGGGCAGGCAATAGTAATGCGGCTTGATCCCGCCAACCAACATATGGTTGCGGTTGATAATCAGATGATGGGTCGTGATTGTTGCGGCGAGGTTCTTGGGATTGTCGCGGACATAATTAACGGCGTCTTCTGTTGTGACATGTTCCATCACGACTTTCAGGTCGGGGACCTTTTTGCGCAGGGGTTTAAGCACCTTGTCAATGAACACGGCTTCACGGTCAAAAATATCGATCTCGCTATCCGTGACTTCGCCATGCACACAAAGCGGCATGCCAATTTCTGCCATTGTCTCAAGAACGGGGCGCACTTTTTCAAAGTCACGCACGCCAGATGCAGAATTGGTTGTCGCGCCTGCAGGGTATAGCTTCACTGCTGTCGCGATCCCGTTTTCAAAGGCCGCACGTACGTCAGCAGGGTCTGTCGTTTCCGTCAGATAGAGCGTCATCAACGGCTCAAACACCATATCGGCGGGCAGTGCGGTCATGATCCGGTCGCGGTATGCGCTGGCTTGTGCGGCGGTCACAACCGGGGGCACAAGGTTGGGCATAATGATCGCGCGGCCAAAATGGCGGGCGGTTTCTGGCAGCACGGCGCGCAGCATATTGCCATCGCGCAGGTGCAGGTGCCAATCATCGGGGCGGCGGATCGTGAGGGATGTCAGGTCTTTATCAGGCATGTTGCTGGGTTACACCGTTGTGCGGATCATGGCCAGTGGTGAAGTGATAGCCCTTGCCGTTGGGGGCAGGGATAGGGCTATAAGTTGTTAACTCTTTTAAAAGAAATGGAGAGACCAGATGTTCGGATTTTTAATCGCCGCCGGTTTTGGGTTTGTAACCCCACAAATTGAAACCCTAATCGCGCCACTGCTCAAGGGAATCACACCGCATATTCCCATTGCGGATACGGAAAAGCGGCTGGTTGCATTTATAGCTGCGATGCTGGCCGCGGGGATTGCATCTGCGATCTTTTATAGTGGGACAGCGTTCTGGGTAATGGCGGGCGGCACTTTGGGTTATTTTGCGACGCGTATCATCACTGCCGTCAAAAAGCTCATCGCGGAACGCAAAGCTTCTGAGTAGTGCTATGCTGTGGCTGCAATGCGGCATTGCAGCATTAGCAGTTTTAGGTCAATAAATGTGACGTATATTGGGTGCATAGGAAACGCATCCGATAGGAACATAACATGGCCTTCTTTACTGATACTGCTGCCGCACAATCACAGCCTGGCATTCTTTCCAAAATCGGCTCAGGTTTTGTCGCCGCAATGACCCGCATCATGGACGCTCAAGACCGCAGCCCCGAAGTGCGCCGCCTTGAAGCGCTGAGCGACTCTGAGCTTGCTGAAATGGGCATCAAACGCGACGACATCATTCGCCACGTATTTCGCGACGTTTACGGTCTTTAAGCTGACTTTTTGAACGAAAGCGCTTCGCGCGTTTTCGTAAAATAGGGGTTTTCGCTCCTCTGGATTTTGTATTCACAGATCGTAAGAGCAAGACGCGGGTGACCGTGCCGAAGCAATTTTGTGATCAAGTTTATGGCGTATTTATCGTCATATCGGCGCGCCCGCAAAAGCTGCGTGAACCGTTTTTTGTCCAATACGCCAGACATGGCCAGTTTCAGTATGACGTCACTGATGCCCAAACGGTCAAACGTCTGGTCAAGGTTAGCGCCCATTAAGGGGCAGCGGATCAGTGTCACATGGGGTTTGCGAAACAGCGCCGCATGGCTGGCATCAAGCCGTTGATACGGGTCAAACGCAACAAAGACATCGCGCGCACCATCAATCATGTCCGGGGCATACCCGTAGCGACCGGTGAAATCCATCCGCCGATGTTTTCGATATCTTGTGTCCCATCCGGCGCTTGCCACTTCAAGTGTGGCTTGCGGGCGGAGCGCGACGACAGTCGCCCCGGGGGCTGCGACAGAAAAGGCGGCCGCCGCGTATGCGCCACCGTTGGCACCGTAAAAGACGATGTTTTCAAAATCGTCAAAAAACGCGTCATCGGTCAGTCGATCAAAAAAGTCGTAGACACTTTCGTCGCGAAACCAGCTTTCTTCATAGGCCAGAATCGCCAAATGCGACCATCCGTCGTGGCGCGCATAAGAAAACCCGCGTGGTTCTGACATGGCGTTATTGGCGCGGACATCTGGGACATTCTCAAATGTAACAAGCAAGTTGTTTCCAGCTTCTAGAAATCCGGCGCAATGTCGCGCGCCAAGCTGTTCAAAAAACCCAAAATCTTCACAGATATCGTCGATTTGGCCTAGCCAAGCGTTTTGGCTCGCATTGGTGAGGTGCGTTTCAAACGTGAGTTGCTTGTCGTCCATATTCTGTCCTTCTGCCCAAGGCGGGCATTCATCGTAAACTTGTGCGGTTAAAAATCGCGCGGCACCGCACAAAACTAGCCCCGCAATATGGCAAATTTACGTGGCACCCCACGCATAATTGACCGGGCAAGCGGCAGATACATCTATTTTTGTGACGTTTCGTCACTAGGATGCGCACGTTTCAAAAACCCGCAACATTCGGGTCGCTCGCTATCCCATTGTGAACGAATGTATTTCTGACAATGAAAAAGGAAATGCCAATGACGATTGCTTATCAATCCTACGATGAAAAGACGGTTGCGAACCTGCGTGCAGGTGGTGCTGATGCCTATGGGCACGCGCCCGAGAGGGTGATTTCCGCGGGATCCGGCACGCCTTGTCGCTGTTGCTTGAACAATGTGCCCAAAGGGGCGGAAATGTTGATTTGCGCAGCGCGCCCGTTTCCGAATCTACATCCCTATGCAGAAACGGGTCCGATATTTCTTTGCGCAGATGATTGCACACCGTTCTCGGGCAACATGACGCCTCCAATCTTGCGCAATTCTTCCCAGTTTTTGTTGAAAGGATATTGTGCGGATCACCGTATTATCTATGGCACCGGGCAGATCACCAAAGCTTCGGCAGTTGCACAATATGCCAAAGACTTGTTTGATCGTCCCGAGGTCGCATTTGTTGATATCCGCTCGGCCTCAAACAACTGTTTCTTAACAAGGATCATCCGGGGCATATGACACAGACGATAACTGATTTGCCAAAACTTGCGCTTGCATGGCACCGCGCCGGTCGTGGGGTGGCAATTGCGACGGTCGTACAGACATGGGGATCGGCACCGCGCCCGGTTGGCAGCCAATTGGTGATCGATGCGGACGGCGCGATGGAAGGTTCCGTTTCGGGAGGCTGCGTTGAAGGCGCGGTCATTCTCGAAAGCCAAGAGGCGATCATCGACGGGCAACCCCGGGTGCTGACGTTCGGGGTCAGCGATGATGATGCTTTTGCCGTCGGGCTGGCCTGCGGCGGTGAAATCCGCGTTTTGGTTGAACCTGTCGGTACGGCGCTGCCGATTGATTTGCTTGAGCGTTTGGTCACATTGCGCAACGAATCCGAGCCTGTCGCCTATGTGACAGACCTTGAAACGCCGGGGCCAAGGTTAGTCGGCCTGCCACATTATGCAGATCGGTTCAGGCTTGATCGGTCGGGCATGGAAGAGGACGGGCGGACATTTGTTGCCATCCATAACCCGCCACTGCGTCTGGTGATTGTGGGGGCGGTGCATATCGCGCAGCCGCTTGCCGCAATGGCGCGCAGCTGCGGTTACCAACCGATCGTCGTTGACCCACGCGCGGCTTTTGCCACCGATAAACGGTTCCCAGAAACCACGCTGATTGACGATTGGCCCGACGCCGCTTTGCGTGCATTAAATCTGGATCGGCGCACTGCGGTCGTGACTTTGTCACATGACCCAAAGCTAGACGACCCTGCCTTAATCACCGCGCTTGATAGCGATGCGTTTTATATTGGCAGCCTTGGATCAAAACGGACCCATGCAAAACGCGTGGTGCGGTTGCTTGAAGCCGGCTTTTCAGAGGTGCAAATTGCGCGTATCCATGGGCCTGTCGGGCTTGATCTGGGCGGGCGGCAACCGGCTGAAATTGCGGTCAGTATCATGGCCCAGGTCACCCAAATACTGCGCAAATCTGACTGATTGCTTACCTAGGGCGGCAGGCCTACCATGCCGCATATCGAAGGCAGTTCCGTGACGGAGGAAACGATGACACAAATCTCTATGGTCGTGAATGGCACAGCCATGACCGGCGATGTTGCGGACCAGACATTGCTCGTTGACTTTCTGCGCGATGATTTGCGTCTGACAGGCACCCATGTTGGCTGCGATACATCGCAATGCGGTGCCTGTTTGGTGCATGTGAATGGGCTTGCGGTGAAGTCTTGCACGATGTTCGCGCGCGAAGCACAGGATGCAGAGGTTGCAACTATCGAAGGCCAAGCCATGGCGGATGGCCAATTGAATGCAATCCAGCAGGCTTTCCAGACGCACCACGGGTTGCAATGCGGCTTTTGTACGCCAGGGATGATCATGGCGACGGCTGCTTTGTTGCAAGACAATCCAAAACCGACCGAAGACCAAATTCGCAACTATCTTGAAGGCAATTTTTGTCGCTGCACGGGCTACCACAATATCGTCAGAGCGGTATTTGCGGCCTCTGGCCAAGACGTTTCGCTGATCGCGGCAGAATAGGGGCACAGAATGTATCCATTTGAAATCACATCGCCTTTGACGATCGCCGCCGCAGTTGAGGCGCTTGAAAACGAAGAGGCGCAACCGCTTGCAGGGGGGCAGACGTTGATTCCGACGCTGAAGGCGCGGTTGGCCATGCCCGAAGTGCTGGTCAGCTTGACAGGAATTAAAGAACTGCAATCAATCGCGGTGCGTGATGGGCAGCTTTGTGTTGGTGCGGGCGTAACCCATGCCAATCTGGCCAAGCAAACAGCGCAATATCCGGCACTTGCCGCGCTCGCGGCGGATATCGGTGATCCAGCGGTGCGTAACCGCGGCACAATCGGCGGGTCGCTTGCCAATAATGACCCCGCAGCCTGCTACCCGGCGGCTGCACTCGCGTCCGGCGCGACCATCGTGACCAACGCGCGCACGATTGCGGCGGATGACTATTTCGTCGGGATGTTTGAAACCGCGCTTGATGAGGGCGAAATTATCACCGAAGTCCGCTTTCCGTTGCCACAGGCCGCGCATTACGCGAAATTCGCACAGCCCGCATCGCGCTTTGCGCTTGTGGGTGTCTTTGTCGCGCGGTTTGCAGATGGTGTGCGGGTCGCCGTGACCGGGGCGTCAGAGGAAGGGGTGTTTCGCTGGACCGACGCCGAAGGGGCACTTTCGCAAGCGTTTTCGGCGCAGGCATTAGACGGGCTAACGGTCCCGGCAGAAGATATGATGGATGATATCCACGGCACCCCGGATTACCGCGCGCATCTAGTCGCTGTATTGACGAAACGTGCCGTTGTTGCGGCGGGTTAGTCGGAAAAGTTAAACGTCAACGACGTCGCCGCGCCGTCGATTGTGACATCGCCGAAGCTTTTCAAATCCATCTCATGGTAATGATCTTTCAGCAGATACCCGACCGCGCGCCCGTTGGGGGTGCCTAAAAGGGCGGCAAACGCATCCGTATCGGCCGCATAAGTTTCGGTCACGGCTTCTTCGCGCGAGAAGGACACATTGTCGGGCAGGATATGCTGTACTGTCAAAATCGTACTTGAATTCGATACGGCCATGCGTGTGATCGTACCTAGCGCCCGTTTCTTGGCGGCCTTGCGCGCGCGATGCGTACTAGAAAATTCAAAGAATTTCTTGGGTGTATCGGCGTCTACGGCGGCTCCCCATTGGTTCCAAAAGATTTCAGAGTTGTTTAAGTGTGGGCCTTCGGCGGCGCGGTTTGGGTCGCGGGCGGCATAGTTCGTGGCCGTTTCGATAGAGGCGTTCGCGACATCGTAGCCATTTTGATAAGCGGTCTCGTGGCTGTCGCCGCCCTTTGTACCGATACTGTAGCGATGATCGCCGCGCTGGTCCTGAATCACACGTGTGGTATAACTCTCATCAAATAGTGCGGCGTTATCTTCGCCTGTTGTCGCCGGTGTTTCATCATTCTTGCGTTGCTGGAGCTGCGCCATAAGCGCCTGACCACGCACAAGATTTTCAACATAACAGGCCTGCGTCGCGTTAAATATTGCGTCTGCGGTCCATGTTTCGCGGGGGCCACCAAGACGCGACCGAATGGCCATGCCGACGGGTGAGCCGCTGACGTTATCATAATCTTGCGGCACGGTTTTCACGCGCTGAGCAACGTGATCATCTGCCATTGTCTGCAACGCTGCCAATTGCTGAACCTGTGGCGATTGATTGGCGGCTGGTGCCAATGCATGGGTTTGCACGCGGGGTGCAGGACGTTGCGCGCGCGGCGATTGGGCTTTGGAGGCAGAGCTGAACATGCGCGATTTTAGGCATGGCGCCCACAAGCGATCAAGTGCGCGGACGCACATAAGAAAACGCGCGCCTTTCGCAAAGCACGCGTTTCAATCTAAATGCTGCCAATGCAGTCTTACTTCGGCAATGGGCCGATCAGCATGACCATTTGGCGACCTTCCATCTTAGGAAAGTTCTCAACGCGGCCAGCGTCTTTGGTGTCTTCTGCGACGCGCTCAAGCAGCTTGCGACCCAATTCTTGGTGCGCCATTTCACGGCCCCGAAAACGCAGCGTGATCTTCACCTTGTCGCCATTGTCCAAGAACTTGAAAACGTTCCGCATTTTCACATCGTAGTCGTTGTTATCCGTGTTGGGACGGAATTTCACTTCTTTGATTTCGATGATCTTTTGCTTCTTACGGGCCTCAGCTTCTTTCTTCTGAGTCTCGTATTTGAATTTGCCATAGTCCATGATCTTGCAGACTGGTGGTGTCGCATTTGGCGAGATTTCCACCAGGTCGAGCCCAACATCATCAGCCATCGCCATGGCGCGCTGTGGGGTAACAACGCCCACGTTTTCGCCCTCCGCGCCGATCAGGCGGATTTCGCTTGCGCGAATGCGGTCGTTGATCCGTGGCCCGGTGTCACGTTGTGGAGGGGCGTTATGCGGTCTGCGTGCTATGGTCTTTATCCTTTAATTGTTCCGTCTAGGTGATCTGCAAAGTAAACTGTGACGCTGCGGTCTTCAACCCGCAAAACTGTGCCTATCCCATAGTTTATGGCCTGTTTTTGCTTCACCTTGTGTGTATCATCTGACATATCCGCATTAAGGGCCCCCGAGGTTCGCAAATTTGATCTGAAAGGACATTAAAATGAGAGCGATTGCAATTTTGGTCATCGTGGCCGTACTTGGATTTTTTGGCTATCAATACGCGGCCAATGGCCGTGGACCCGCAGAAGCCGTCGGCGTTTTGACTGGCGCGACCGCACAAGCTGAAGCCGCCGCTGCTGCTGCCGCTGAACTGGAAGAAGCCGCTGCTGCGGAAGCTGAAGCCGCCGCTGCTGCTGCCGCTGAACTGGAAGAAGCCGCTGCTGCTGAAGCCGAAGCCGCTGCTGCTGCTGCCGCTGAACTGGAAGAAGCCGCTGCTGCCGAGGCAGAAGCCGCCGCTGCTGCTGCCGCTGAACTGGAAGAAGCCGCTGCTGAAGAAGCCGAAGCCGCTGCTGCTGCTGCCGCTGAACTGGAAGAAGCCGCTGCTGCTGAAGCCGAAGCTGCCGCTGCTGCTGCCGCTGAACTGGAAGCTGCCGCTGCTGCCGAGGCAGAAGCCGCCGCTGCTGCTGCCGCTGAACTGGAAGCCGCCGCTGCTGCCGAAGCAGAAGCCGCTGAAGCTGAAGCCACCGAGGTTGCAGTAGATGCAGTAGAGGAAGTTGTCGAAGAGGCGATGGAAGAGGCATCCGTTGCTGACCTACTGACAACAGACGGCTTTGATGCGGATAAAGTGATGGAACTGGTTGATGGGTCCGACCTGTCCGTTATCCAAAAGACAACCATCACCACTGCGCTGGACGCCGCTAAGGACAACCCAGAGCTTCTGGAAGCAGCGCTTGACCAGCTTAAGGGCATGTTGGGCATGTAAGCCTAACAGCACCACCAATCAAAAAGGGCCGCGTCATTTCTGACGCGGCCCTTTTTTCATTCTTTGTGAAGGCATTAGCCGACAAAGGCTTTCTCGATGACGAACTCACCTGGCTCAGAATTGGCGCCTTCTTTCAGACCTGCTTTTTCCATCAGCGCTTTGATATCAAGGTTAAATGCAAGCGAGCCACAGACCATCGCGCGGTCCGTGGCGGGATCAAGCGCAGGCACACCGAGATCGGCAAAGAGTTCACCGTTTTCGATCAATGTGGTGATGCGGCCCATCTTGGGGCTCTCTTCCCGTGTCGTGGTTGGGTAGTATTTGATTTTCTTCCAGAACCCGTCGCCGATCACTTCGTTCAGTAACTCGTCTGATTTCAACCCTTCGATCAAATCGCGGCCATAGGTCAGTTCGGCCACTTCGCGGCAGGTATGGGTCATGATGATTTCATCATAATCTTCATAGGTTTGTGGTTCGCGCAACAGGCTGGCAAACGGTGCAAATCCAGTGCCTGTGGCAAAGAAATACATCCGCTTGCCGGGCAATACCGCATCATGCACCAATGTGCCGACAGGTTTGGGTTTCAAAATAATCTGATCGCCGACCTTAAGGTGCTGCAACTTCGATGTCAGCGGGCCGTCTTGGACTTTGATAGAGTAGAACTCCATTTCCTCGTCCCAAGATGGGGAGGCAATGGAATAGGCGCGCAACAACGGGCGTTGTTTGCCTGTTTCTGGGTTGGGATCGCCCATCAACCCGATCATCACGAATTCACCAGACCGAAAACGCAGCGAAGCGGGCCGGGTGGTGCGGAATGAAAACAAAGTATCGGTATAGTGTTTGACGTCCGTCACTGTCTGCGCATCAGGCAAGACGGGCACGGCTTTTGCTGTATTTTCGGTCACGGGTTTTTGCTCGGTCATAATGAATATTGGCGACCCTGATAGGGCCGCCCTCCGGTGTAGTCGTTGATTTGGATCAGGGGAAGGGGCTTAGCCGCGCATCCGAGCCTGATAGTTGTGATTTTGCCAATCCGCACGGAAAAGCCATTGGTCTTCTGGCTGGCGGGTGGCTAGCGCGTCGTCAATTTCAACCTCGTCAAAACCGGACCGGCGCGCCATGGCGTATTGGTCGGCAATAACGTGGCCTTTGGCGCGCAAGCGCCCTTGATATCCTGCACGGCGCAGCATTGCAGCTAAGGTAAAGCCACGACCATCCGCGAAGGATGGAAAATCAATACGGATCATCGGTGCGTTGGTCAACTGTGCCAATGTTTCGGGGGCGGTATCTGATGCAAGATCAATGCAGTAGTCGCCATTGGCCGGGGCATCATCGCGCGCGATAAATCCACCTGTCCAATCGTCAGTAGCAAACCCATTATCTGTTACAATCACGCTCATGCTGCTTTTCCTCCGCGGATCATTTTACCATTTTCAAAATGAATGCCGCATTCTTCTTTTTCAGTGTCACGCCAGCGTCCGGCGCGTGGATCTTCGCCTGCGCTAACCCGGCTGGTGCAAGGCATGCAGCCAATCGATGGGTAGCCTTGGGCAACCAGCGGGTGCCGGGGCAGGTTGTGGTCGTCCATATAGGCCCGAAGGTCTTCGGGACCCCAGTTTGCCAAAGGGTTGATCTTGATCTTGGCCGCGTCTTTTTCAAACAGCGGCAGCGTTGCGCGTTGGCCGTTCTGATAACGCTTGCGCCCGGTAATCCAGCCGTCAAATTCTTTCAACGCTTCCGCCAAAGGACGCGTTTTGCGTAAGTCACAACACGCGTCTGTATCGGCCTGATGCAGCAACCCATCGACATCTTCAATCAGAACCGCGTCACGCGCAGGGGTGATGATACGCACATCTGTCAGGCCAAGTTTTTCCGCGACATCTTTTTGATATTGCAGCGTTTCTGGGAACAGCATTTCGGTGTCCAGAAAAATCACGGTGGTAGCCGGATTGATCTGCGCGATCATGTGCAACAATACAATGCTTTCGGCGCCAAAGGATGACACCATCGCGACCTTGCCCAATTGCACATCGTCCAACGCATGGCGCAGCACTGTTTGTGCGTCACTATCGCGGTGCAGCAGGTTCCGACGTTCGGCGAATTCCTTAAGCGGCATTTGCTTTGTCCTCGGCTGGATAAAGGATCGCCTTAAAGGGTTCCATCCCAAGGCGACGGTAGGCTTGCAAGAAGGTCTCATCCGCGTTTTCGCGCAGGTCAAGATAACCGGTCACAAGCCGTTCAATCGCCGGTACGATGTCATCCGCGCTAAAGCCCGGGCCAGCACGTGTGCCGATAGTTGTGGTTTCGGTGCCGTCACCGCCCAACGTGATTTGGTAGTTTTCCACGCCAGCACGGTCCAAGCCCAAAATCCCAATATGCCCAACATGGTGGTGCCCGCAGGCATTGATGCAGCCTGAGATCTTGATCTTCAGTTCGCCGATTTCATGTTCGATCTTGAGCTCGTCAAACCGGGTCGCGATGTCTTGGGCAATGGGGATCGAACGTGCAGTCGCAAGTGCGCAATAATCCATACCGGGGCAGGCGATGATGTCGCTGACCAAGCCAATGTTGGCTGTCGCCAAATCCGCTTCGCGCAATGCGGCGTAAACCGCTGGCAAATCAGCTTGATGCACATGCGGCAGGATCACGTTTTGCTCGTGGCTGACCCGCAGTTCATTATGCCCGTATTTTTCGGCCAAGTCCGCCATAACGCGCATCTGGTGCGATGTTGCATCGCCAGGGGTTTGCCCATGCTTCTTGATGCTGATCGATACGATCGCATAACCCGGTGCCTTATGTGCCGCGATATTGGTGTCGGACCATGACCGGAATGCGGGATTGGCTAGGCGCGCGGCCTCATAGTTCGCTGATGATTTTGACACATATGCAGGTGGCGCAAATGCGGTCTCGATCTGCTTGAGCAGCTCTTGGTCAAAGCCGCTAAAGCCTTTGCGGATATCTTCGAAACGGGCTTCGACTAGCTCTTGCATCTTCTCAAGGCCATTCTCATGCACGGTGATTTTGATGCGGGCTTTGTATTTATTGTCGCGACGCCCGAGCAGATTGTAGACGCTGACGACGGCCTCGCAATAGGCAAGCAGGTCTTCGCGTGGCAAGAAGGCGCGCAGGACTTTACCGACCATCGGCGTGCGGCCCAGCCCACCACCGACGATAATTTCATAACCCGCTTCGCCCGCTTCATTATGCACCATGCGCACACCGATATCATGCGCACGGGTCACCGCGCGGTCATGTTTGGCACCGCTGACGGCGATTTTGAACTTGCGTGGCAAGAACTGGAATTCTGGATGGTCGGTGGACCACTGACGCAGCAATTCGGCTACTGGGCGTGGGTCTTCGATTTCATCAGCAGCGGCGCCTGCAAAATGATCTGCAGTCACGTTGCGGATCGTGTTGCCCGAGGTTTGCAGCGCGTGCATTTCAACATCTGCCAATGCTTCGAGCATATCAGGCACATCGTCCAATTTTGGCCAATTGTACTGGATGTTTTGGCGCGTGGTGAAATGGCCGTACCCTTTGTCCCAGCGGTCCGCAATATAAGCTAGCTGGCGCATCTGCGTCGGGTTGAGCGTGCCATAAGGCACCGCCACGCGCAGCATATAGGCGTGTAATTGCAGATACAGACCATTCATCAAACGCAAAGGTTTGAATTCATCTTCGGTCAGTGATCCGTCGATCCGGCGTTCAACTTGGCCACGGAATTGCGCAACGCGCTCGCGGACAAAAGCTTCGTCGAAGTCGTTATATGCATACATGATTAAAGCTCTACCTGTTTGCCGTGGGCATAGTTTGAAGGGCCGCGGGTGCGGAATTCTTCACGAAAGTGGGTGGCTTCGGGGCCGTTTGGCCCGTCCTTGGCATCGGCCAAATAGGCGCCTGCGATTTCATCTTGGCGGGCTTGCGCTTCGAGCAGGCGCAGATCAGCGTGGGCTTCGTCGGTGATAAACTCGGCCTCGCTGATGCTTGGGCTCCAGCGGTTGTCGGCGGTGAACCAGACGGCGTCACCTGCGATCAGCGCGTTGGCGGTGATGACTTTGGGGGTAAAAGCACGGGGCATTATGCGAACTCCTTGAGGCTCAGCGATTGGGTTGCGGCATCGCGTGGAGCGAGACCGTAAAACGTGATGGCGGGGCCAGTCAGATTGGCGTTAGACATGGTAGGTTCAAGCGCGCCCAATGTGGTGGCGATGATCCGTTGGTCGGTGCGGCTGACGTTTTCGATGATCGTCACGGGGGTTGCTATGTCCGCGCCATGCATCAACAGGCGACCTTGAATAAAGCGTGCTGATTTCTTGCCCATATAGATGGCAGCGACTTCGCCGGGTGCGGCTAGCGCAGCCCAATCGTGATCTGCATAGCCTTTGGTGTCATGACCGGTGATCAGTCGCACAGCCGAATTGCGGCCGCGTTTTGTCAGGCTTTGACCGATGCTCGCCACGGCAGCCGAGGCCGCCGTGATCCCCGGAATGATGCTATAACTGATATCAGCGGTTTCAAGTGCGGCGATTTCTTCGTCAAGACGGCCAAACACGGTGGGGTCACCTGCCTTAAGGCGTACAACTTGGTGACCGTTTTGCGCATGTTCTACGATCAGCGCATCGATATGGCTTTGGTCCATAGACGGGCCGAAACCTTCTTTGCCCGCATCAATGATGATCGCTTCGCGGCGTGCGAGTTCAAGAATTTCAGATGTGACCAAACGGTCGTGGATGACGACATCGGCTTTATCAATGGCATTGCGCGCTTTCAGCGTTAGCAGTTCTGGATCACCGGGGCCTGCGCCGACAAGGTCAACATGACCCGCAACGTCAGAGGCCATGATTTGCTGGTCTAGCAGCGTTTCTAAGGTTGGAATGATTGCAGCTGCGCCGTTTTCTTCAAGCGCCTTTGGCCCGCTACCAAAATAGAACGACGCCCAAAAGTCACGGCGCTTGCGCCCCAAAGGCAGTACATCTACTGCGTGACGGAAGGTCTTGCCGATGCGGGCGAGGGTGCCAAGTGACTGCGGGAGACGTGTTTCAAGATCCGCTTTGATCGCGCGGGCCAGCACAGGGGCGGCCCCTTCGGTGCCAATGGCGACGGTAACTGGATCACGGTCAACGATAGCAGGGGTGATGAACTGGCTGTCAGCAAGGTTATCGACAATATTGACCAGCGCCCCTTCGGTGGTGGCGATCGCTGCGACACGGGCGTCCTCAGCATCATCTTCGTTCGCGCCATAAAACAGGGCAGCCCCTACGGCGTCACCAGATTGCATTGTGCGGGCGATCAAGCTCAGTTTGCCTTGTGCCGCCCAACGGGTGATCTCGGGGTTGGGGGACGGGGTGATCACGACCAGCTTGGCTTCGGTTTTAAACAAAAGGCGCAGCTTTGCCATAGCCGCATCGCCACCACCCGAAAGGACAATGGTTTGGCCGGCGACGGCAAGGAAGATTGGAAAGTGCTGCATAGCGAACCTCTGATTTGATGGGTTTAATATAGAATATTGTTCTGCTATTTACGCCCCCTACAGGGCAGTTAAGGAAAGTTGTTCCGGTTGCCCGCGAATTTGGACCGCCCGTCCTATGAATGCGGAGAATTAAGAATGTCGGTACGGATTGATGCGACAGATCGGAAAATTTTGGCGGCTTTACAGGCCGACGCAGCGCAGTCATTGGACGAAATCGCTAAGAATGTTGGGTCATCTAAGACCCCCGTTTGGAATCGCATTCGCAAAATGCGTGAGGCGGGGATTATAGGCCAACAAACGGTAATGCTGGATGCCGAAGCGCTGGGGTTTGAGGCTTGTTTCTTTGTCTTGATCCGCACATCCGAGCATGATGCGGACTGGCAGGGGAAGTTCCTCAAGGCGTTGAAATCACGCCCCGAAGTGCAAGAAGCGCACAGGCTGGCGGGCGACATCGATTACATCCTCAAAGTCCGGGTCAAAAACGCCCGTGCCTACGATATTTTCTATCAGGCGCTAATTTCTGAGGTGAAAGTGCATAACGTCACCGCGCTCTTGTCGATGGAAGAGATCAAATCGACAGTGGCGCTGCCGCTTTAGCGGATGCGCCCCTCGGGGTGGTCGAAGGGCGCTAAAGATGTGTCGCTATGTGGCAAGCAATCGCAGACGCGAGGTAAATTCGCCGCGGTCTACGTAGCACCCGTGCAAGTGCCGGAACCCTGTTGAAGGATCAAACGCATCGCGGCCGTGCAGGACTCGGCGATTGTCGAACACCACCATTTCACCAGCCTGTAAGCGCAACGTGAGCCGGTATTTAGGATCGCGTGTCTTGGCCATGAAGGCGCGGTAGGCGCGATAGTAGTCGGCCATGACCTCGGAGGGCATATCAAAGACCCCGGCCAAATGCGCATTGTACCTGATTTCAACTACAGCACCCGCATTGTCCAAGGTGATCACGGGTTCATACACGCGAATATCTGCGGTTTGGTCGCTAAAGCGAAACGGAATAGGCACGTCACAAAGTAGTTGAAAGGCTTCGGGGTCTTCTGACCGCAAATCTTCGGCCATCGCGAACCCATCCGCAAAGATGGAACCGCCGCCCGTTGCCTCATTCGCGAGGCAATGCAGGAATTGATAGCCCGGTGGGACCTCTTGGTTTGGCAAATCTGTATGCAAGGGCAACGCCACAGAAGTATAAGCGAGGTTATTGGGATCGGGTTTATTGACCACCTCAAAAGTGGTGCCAAAGTTCGTTTTGCGCAGAAAACCAATCCGCTTGGCCACATCCGTGCCTGCGCTGGTGCGGTTTTCAAGCTGGTCAATCATTGCGATGCCATAGCGGGCAGTTTCTTGCATCCATGATTGGAGCGATTGATCTTGCGCAAGAATTTCAGCCGCCCCATGACGTGGCAAAGATGATGCGGTCATTTCAGCGCGCCATAACTGCGGTTGTATTGCTGCGGGGTCATGCGCGCGCTGTCCGGGACGATGGTCGTGCAGCAGTTTCACGGGGATGTTGCTGATGTGGCCATCGGCATAGCGCAGGGTGACGTTTCCTTCGCCCAATTGCGCGCCTGACAGGATGGGGGACACATCGAGTGCAAGCAAATCAAGGACCCGCTCGTGGGTTTGCGGATGGAACCCGGACGGACAGTTATCGCGTAGCCAAATTGTCGGGTAGGTCGTGGTGTTCCCGTCGCTCCACGCGACGTAAAGCCCGTCGGCCGCAGCCGAAAGTGATTGTATGGTCATCTAAGTACCTATCTATTTTGAAAAGTTGATTGAACGTGCACAATCAACCGCAGGGCGGGGGCCACCACTCCTGTGTCTTGCCATAGGGCGCGCCTCGCGCACGCCACCCCAGCTCAAAATATGTAAGGTTAGATACCATGGCTGGAAACTAGGACGATCGCCGGGTTTCGGCAAGGCATGGCCTTTCATGTAAAGACTGCAAGTCTTTCGCCACCTACCTTAGGCGAAGGAGCGGGCTAACCGGAGTTTCGCAAACTGCGGCGTCAGTGTCTGCACAAGATTGCAACACGACTGGAATGGCTGGTATGTCGGCGGTCAAATCGGCCTTTCGCAACATTCGGCTACATATGAAGATGTCGACTATGACTGGTATGGGAGCACAATTGACCTACTGTCGCTTGGTGGGTCAGCCGGTGTTAGTCTTGGATACAATACCGTTACACAGAACACGCTGATGGGCGTTCAGGCGGATATCGGTGTTCTGAGCAACTCTGAAGAAACGATCTATGCTTCGGATGTTCAGATGCAAAATGATCTCGATGTGATGGTAAAACTGCAAGGCCGGGTTGGTCATGCTGTTGGCGATACAGTGATTTATACTTCTGCGGGTTTGGCATACGCGAATTTTGAACGTTCATGGACCGAGTATAATGACGTGCCCGACACTTGGCCTGATCTTGGGGATGGCAAAGTTGGGGTCGTCCTTGGCTTTGGGCTTGAACAAGCCATCAATGAACGGCTTTCGGTTAGCGGTGCATTTACCTCTAGCTTGTTCGGCGAAAACACCAGCGTGAACCCCAATGGGTTTCCACTACGGATCAATGATAAGGTGGATGAACTAACATTCGCGGTGAACTACAAACTGGGCGATGTAAGCGCGACCGGCGCTGCGCAGCCGCAAGCCGGGTCACCTGCGAATTTTGCGGGTGCCTATGGCGGTGCGCGCCTCGGCGGGTCTTTTGCTGATATATCGACAAGTGATATCGATTTTTTTATGGGGGGGAGCACTTATGATGTTGGAAATACGGGCGGCCTTGCTGCGCTTTCTGGCGGTTATAACTGGCAGCTTGGCGCGACTGTTGTTGGGGTTGAGACGCAGCTTTCCTTCGCAGGTTTGTCCGAAAGCTATGACAATTCCTATGGCACCTTAGAGACCGGCATTGAGCAGACGGCGAGCATTCGCGCCCGTGCAGGTATGGCCGTCGGTGATACCATGCTTTATGTTCTGGGTGGGGTTACCGCTGCAGATGTTGAAAACCTCAATTATGCGGATACAAGCGGCACGTACACTGGGCTTACCGTTGGTGCTGGGGTTGAACAGTTCGTTACAGATCGTATTTCGTGGACCGCTGAGGGGACTTATACGCTCTTTGATGGGCAAGATGACAGCGATTCAACCGATGATGGGCTCTATGGTACTGCTGATTTGACCACGGTTTCTGCAGGGGTGAACTATTACTTTGGCGAAGGCGGGCGCAATACGGGGGCTGGTGCTATGGCACCGTCACATGATTGGTCAGGTGGCTACTATGGGGCTGATCTGATTGCGTTGGCAAATGAAGGCAGCGTGCAAGATCCGGATTACTATGAAAGTGGCGGGTCGTTTGATGTTGTGTCGCTTGGCGCCGGGGTTGGCGGTCACGTCGGCTATAACTGGCAAAATGGGGCATTTGTCTATGGTGCAGTGGCGGATATTGCAGCTTATTCAAACGATGAAGCGCAAACCGCTACCGGATACCGTGAAGTTTCATCAGCGATCACAGCGATGGCGACCCTGCGTGGCCGTGCGGGTATCGCATCTGGCAATACGCTATTTTACACAACGGCAGGCTTGGGCTTCGTTCAATCTGAATTGGAACACGCCTACCTTCCATCACCAAACACTAGCAGCTTCGACCTGAGCGATACACGCGTGGGTGCGGTTGTTGGGCTTGGGGTAGAGCACGCGCTGTCAGATACCATGAGCGTGAAACTCGAAACGCTCTACTTTACTTCTGCTGAGGGTGATTATGCGCAAGATCCTGTTCAGGGTTGTGGCGGTCCATCGGGCTTTGATGGCGGAGATTGCGAAATGGTCGGAACCGATTCCAATCTGGCGATTAAGGCTGGGCTGTCGTTCGCATTCTAATTTCGTCACATAAGACATAATTGCCTGCGCGGGTATTCTCGCGCGGGCTTTTTTATGCGCTTTGCGTCACCATTAATCGCTCTAGCCCGTGAAAATGAAACACGTCGCCGTATTGTGGGACTGTGGCCAGTTGCAGATCTGGGCAACGTTCAAACAGCACCTCAAGCGCGATCTTTAATTCAAGCCGCGCCAGCGGTGCGCCGACACAAAAATGAATGCCGCCCCCAAAGCTGGTATTTTGCGGGCCCTTACGGTTCGGATCAAAGGTGTTGGGATTGTCGTAAGCTTCTGGGTCACGGTTTCCGGCACCTAAAAGACATGCAATCTGATCGCCACGTTTGAACGTTTGATCGCCAATTGTGACATCGTCATAAACCCAGCGGGTAAACATGTGCAGCGGTGGGTCAAAACGGATGATTTCCTCGACGCAAGGCTCTGATATATTACGGATTTTACGCTCAAGTAGCGTTTTTACGCCATTGCCGAGCGTGTGGACCGTCGCCTCATGGCCCGCATTGAGCAAGAGAATGCAAGTGGTAATCAATTCGTCTTCGGACAGTTTTTCACCGTCTTCCTCTGCCGCGATAAGGGTAGAGATCAGGTCATCTCTCGGGCTTTGGCGTCTGAGTGCGATATAGCTGCGCATAAACGCAGTGAAATCATTGGTGGCGGCGATGGCCGCGGCTTCGATCTCGGGGGTGCGGCGGGCCTGGTACATAGAAACCATCGCGTTCGACCAGCGTAGCAAATCATCTGCGCGGTTTTCAGGAACACCCAGCAAGCGTGAAATCACAACGACCGGCACGGGCTGCGCATAGGCGGTCAGGAGGTCGAACGGCCCGTTTGGGAATTGATCGATTAAGTCATGGCATAATTGCCGGATATCAGGACCAAGTGCGGCTATTGTGCGACTGGTGAAAGCCCGCAAAACCAACGCGCGCAAGCGCTTATGCTTTTCGCCTTCCAACTCGAGCATGGAGTGTGCTTCGACGTCGTAAAACGGCTGCAAAGCGGCGGGGATATCGGGCGCAAGTTCTGCCGGGCATTCGCGCCCCATTTTGCGATTGCGCAACACCGCATGCACTGCGCTATGTGACACCGCGCAAGCCATGTCATAGTCTTCCCACCAAAAAAAGTCGCCACCCGCGCGGGTTTGATCATAAAACGGGTAGGGGTCTTGGACAAAAGCGGGGTCTGTCGGGGATTGAGAAAAGCGTTGCATAGCGAAGGTTTGACCCGCCTGTCTGGCCTTTGCAAGAGGGTCTGGATAAGTTGCCAGTCATGAAATTCGCTCGCCGCCCCCATATTGTCGTTGTTGCTGCCTATTTGGCGGCGGTGTTTGGCTTTGCGGGCGGGGTTTGGTGGTACGGTTATGGCGCGGCCCTTGGGTCGCTTGAACAGCGCGCAAGGGCCGATTTGGCGCTGGCTTCTGACAGTTTGACCGGGGAATTGCGCCGTTTTCGCGAACTGGCAGTGCTGACCTCTGATCATCCGCAGGTCCGCGCGGCTTTGACGGGCGATACCCATGCCGACGATGTTCAGCAGGTGTTGCAAGAAATCGCGGATAAGACCGGGGCACTTGATATCATGCTGATTGGTCCAACCGGTGAAAACCTGCTGGCGACACAAGGGGCCCCGGCTGGCGGGCATCGTGCCACGGATTACTTTGAGCGGGCGATGGATGGCGCGATCGGATTCAGTTTTTCCTATAGCCAAAGCTATGCCCGCCGGACGTTCATTTTTGCGACCCCAGTCTTTTCGGATGCCGGGCCGGTGGTGGGGGTGCTTTTGGTCTATGCGGATGCCAATGCTGTCGAATCTGTCTGGCGCGGTGCGCGTCCAGCTTTGTTCTTTACCGATGACCAAGGCGTGGTCTTCTTATCAAACCGATCAGAGCTGATTTTTCGGGTGCAAGGCGCGCTGCCCAATCTACGCGAACGCTATCCACAACTCTCTGAATTTGTGGGGTACCAGTCGCAAATGATCGGCGGAGTCGAGGTTTGGCAGGTCGATGGTGGGCGCTATCTGCCGCAAAACGCCCTACATTTGACTTTGGACTTACCGATCATCGGGATGACGGGCGAAGTGTTGGTTGATGTCGCCCCGGCGCGCCAGCTCGCGGCGCTTCAGGCGGCGGTGGTGGCGGTGGTGTGTTTGGCCTTTGGATTGCTGCTATTTTTTGCGACCTTACGGCGGAGGACCTTGGCAGCGCTGAACGTGCGGTTGGAGCGGCGGGTGCGCGACCGCACAGCAGAGTTACGCGCCGTGAACGCGAATTTGCGCAATGAAATTATTGAACGCACCGCGACCGAAACCCGGTTAAAAAAAGCGCAAGATGATCTGGTGCAGGCCGGCAAGCTTGCCGCGTTGGGGCAAATGTCTGCAGGGATCAGCCATGAGTTGAACCAACCGCTGACAGCGATCCGGTCGTTTGCAGAGAATGCGCAAGGGTTTCTTGACCGTGGGAAAACCGATGTCGCAGAGCAAAATTTGGGGCGTATTTCCGAACTTGCACGCCGGATGGGCCGGATTATCAGCAATCTGCGCGCTTTTGCCCGCCAAGAGGTCGAACCGCCCAAAGATGTTGATATCGTAGCGGTGGTTGATGCGGTGCTTGAAATCGTCACGCCGCGTGCAAGCCAAGACCAGATTGCGGTGAATTGGACGCGTCCGGGCAATCGTATGATTGTGCGCGGCGGGGAAGTCCGCTTGCAACAGGTGATCTTGAATCTTGTTTCAAATGGAATGGACGCGATGGAAGACAGCCCGCAAAAGGCAATCACCATTGCGATTGAGGCGACAGATAACCGGACCAAAGTATCGGTGCGCGATACCGGACCGGGGATTACAGAGCCTGAAAGGATTTTCGATCCGTTTTATACCACCAAGGCCGTTGGCGCCGCAGAAGGTATGGGGTTGGGCTTGTCGATTTCATACGGGCTTGTCCAAAGCTTTGGGGGCATGATCCGGGGCCGCAACCACCCGCAGGGCGGTGCCGTGTTTACCGTTGAACTTGATAGTGTCCCGCAAAAGGAGACCCGATGACTAAACGTGTGCTACTTGTCGATGATGACCGCGATATCCGCGAAGCATTGGGCCAGACGCTTGAGCTTGCGGATTTGGATCCGACGCTTGCTGGGTCATTCGTCGAAGCCAAAGACAAACTGACACGCAGCTTTGCTGGGGTGATTGTGTCCGATATCCGGATGCCGGGACGCGATGGGTTTCACCTGTTGGACTATGTGCGTGAAATCGATCCTGAACTGCCCGTGATTTTGCTGACTGGAGAGGCCGATATCCCGATGGCCGTGCGCGCAATGTCGGCGGGCGCTTATGATTTCTTAGAAAAACCCTGTGCTCCACAAGATTTTGTCGCGGTGGTTGCGCGGGCGCAAATGGCGCGCGCGCTGGTGTTGGAAAACCGTAGGCTCAAGTCAGAGCTAGAAGCAGGCGACGCTGCTTCGCGCATGTTGGTTGGGCGCTCGCAGCTATCAGATGACTTGCGCAACCAAGCGCGCGCAGCGGCCCGTGCGGGCACAGAGGTTTTGATAATCGGAGAGCCCGGTTCAGGGACGCCAAAGATGGCCGAGGTCATTCACCTTTTGTCGAAAGCGGCGGCGCGGCCCTTTATCAAACGGGCGGCCGCTTCGCTTGATGCTGTCGGGCTGGACGCGGCGATCGCCGAGGCCGGGCAGGGGACGCTTTACCTTGATGAAATCATGAGCCTGAGCCCGGCGCTGCAACTGGCCTTGTTGGACCGATTAGAAGAGGGCGGTATCGCGCGGATCGTTGCAGGCACAACGCGCAGCCTGTCCGACGCAATGGCAGCAGGGCAGTTTAACCCAGAACTGTTCTATCGGTTGGATTTGATGCGGGTGCGGGTCCCGTCCTTGCGCGAACGCCCCGAGGATATCCCCGTGTTGTTTCAGCACTATGTGTCACTGGCTTGCGAGCAGGCCAATCTTGAACCGCGTGAAATCACTGCCGAGACAACCGCGCGCCTCGTGGCACAAGACTGGCCGGGGAATGCGCGCGCATTGATGAACGCAGCCATGCGATTTGCGCTTGGTCTTGACGATGAGGAGGACGAGATCACTGGTGGGCTATCTGCGCAAATGGCGCAGGTCGAACGCTCGCTGTTGATCGCAGCGCTGCAACGGCATCATGGGCGCGTCACAGATGTGGTCAAAGAGCTGAAATTGCCGCGTAAAACGTTTTACGATAAGCTCACCAAACATAAGCTGCGCGCCGAAGATTATCGCGGTTCTTAGAATCTCTACCCAGCGGCATGAATGTGTGTGGTTTTTCGCACTTAGTTGCGAAATTTTTGTGTGAAAAACCGCTCGCGGAAACGTGAGTTGTTTTAATGTTGCATAAAAATTGTTCAATTTCAAATTACTACGCTTCATATTTAATTTATTTAAAACATGCTTGTGGGGCGGGGAATGACGGGGTCTGTTACCTTAATCGCTTTGAATCTGCTAAGCGACGGATATTCTCTAGGGAGGAGAAACAATGACATTTTTGAAATCCGCAGCCGTTATGGCTGCGATGTCTGTTATCGCGACATCTGCATCTGCTGACCCAATGGGCTGTGATGATGGCGAAATCGTTGTGAAATTCAGCCACGTGACCAATACCGACCGCCACCCCAAAGGCATCGCTGCGACGCTTTTGGCTGAGCGTGTGAATGCTGAGATGGACGGCACGATGTGTATGGAAGTGTTCCCGAACTCGACCTTGTACAACGATGACCAAGTTCTTGAAGCAATGCTTCAGGGCGATGTTCAGCTTGCTGCACCGTCACTGTCCAAGTTCGAAACGTTCACTAAGCAATTCCGCATTTTTGATCTGCCATTCATGTTTGTGAACATGGAAGCGGTTGACGCGTTCCAATCATCTGAAACTGGTGTTGCAATGCTGGATTCAATGCAGCGTCGCGGTCTGCAAGGGCTTGGTTTCTGGCACAACGGCCTGAAGCAGTTCTCAGCGAACGTTCCATTGCTTGACCCATCCGACGCGGAAGGCCTGAAATTCCGCGTACAGACATCTGACGTGTTGGTTGCACAGGTCGAAGCTCTGGGTGCGTCACCACAGCCGATGGCATTCTCTGAAGTTTACGGTGCGCTGCAAACTGGCGTTGTCGATGGTCAAGAAAACACTTGGTCTAACGTCTACGGCCAGAAGTTTTTTGAAGTTCAAGACGGCGTGACTGAAACCAATCACGGTTTGTTGGACTATATGGTTGTGGCCTCCGTTGATTGGCTTGATAGCCTCGACGCAGATACACGTGATCAGTTCATGACGATTTTCACCGAAGTAACTGCGACGCGTAACGCAGCCATCGGCGAAGTTGACGCTGACAACCGTCAAGCTGTTTTGGATGCAGGCGGCGTGATCCGCGAACTGACACCAGAGCAGCGCGCAGCATGGGTCGCCGTGATGGAGCCAGTATGGGCGCAGTTCTTGGATGACGTTGGCCAAGAAAATATTGATGCAGCTCAGGCGATTAACGCAGAGTTCTCACAATAAACGATGTTGCGTTTCGGGATCGTATTGATCCTTTGAAACCAGACGGCGGGCGTCACTGCGCCCGCCGTATTCATACCTAGCAACGAAATAGGGGGACCAGATGTCTGCCAAGTACACGCCTTCGGGGCCAATCTCGCGCGCTATCCACGAACTTGAAGAAACTGTTATTGCGCTGCTTTTGGGGCTTATGACGCTGGTGACCTTCGCCAATGTTGTGTTGCGCTATGCATTTAGTTCGCAGCTGATCTGGGGGCTCGAATTGACGCTCATTCTATTTGCATGGCTTGTGATCTTTGGGATTTCCTACGGATTCAAGGTCACGATGCATTTGGGCGTTGACGCCGTGCTCGCACTGGTAAGCAAACCAGCCCAACTTGCGATGGCATTGATCGGCGCGGCGGTGACATTGGTCTATCTGCTCTTGCTGCTCAAAGGTGCTTGGGATTATTGGGCGCCATTCGCCGGGTTCAACGCCACGTCAGGTCATTGGTTCCCGACAGGGTTCGCCGATAGCCGCGACCAAGGCTGGTATGAAACCGAACAAATCCCCATTCCATTCCTGCAAGGGTGGCTCGAAGCGACATTTAACATGGGTGAGGCCTATGAAAAAATGCCACGGTTTGTGCCGTATTTTATTCTGCCTTTTGGGGTGCTGTTGATGGTCATTCGCGTGATCGAAGCCACCTTGCGGATATACCGCGCGGGCGAGGGATCATTGATCGTCAGTCACGAAGCCGAAGACGCCGTTGAACAAGTGGCCGCTATGAATAAGGAAGACTAAGTCATGGAAGTCGCACTTCTTTTTATTATGATCATCGGCTTGCTGATGCTGGGTGTGCCGATTGCTGTCGCACTTGGTTTCTCGTCGATCATGTTCCAATTGCTGTTCTCTGATACCTCGCTCGCGCAGGTCGCGCAGACGATGTATCAGGCGATGGCCGGGCACTACACGCTGCTAGCGATCCCGTTTTTTATTCTGGCTTCGTCGTTTATGTCGACGGGCGGGGTGGCCAAACGGATCATCCGTTTTGCAATTGCCTGTGTCGGCCATTTACAGGGCGGTTTGGCGATTGCGGGCGTTCTGGCTTGTATGATGTTTGCCGCGCTGTCGGGGTCGTCGCCTGCGACTGTTGTGGCCATTGGGTCCATCGTGATCGCCGCGATGCGTCAGGTTGGCTACACCAAAGAATTCGCGGCTGGTGTGATCTGTAACGCGGGTACCTTGGGTATTCTGATCCCCCCTTCCATCGTGATGGTTGTCTATGCATCCGCCACTGATGTGTCCGTCGGCCGCATGTTCTTGGCCGGCGTTATTCCAGGCATCATGGCTGGTGTCATGTTGATGATCACCATCTACATCATGGCGCGCATCAAAAATATGCCAAAGGGCGAATGGCGTGGCTGGGGCGAAATTTGGGTCAGCTTCCGTGACGCCGCTTGGGGCTTGTTGCTGATCTTGATCATCATGGGCGGCATTTATGGTCACCCTTGGATCCAGTTCGCAGAAGGTGAAAGCCTGTTTTATTGGCAAGGTGGCGCATTCACCCCGACAGAGGCCGCTGCGGTGGCTGCAGTCTATGCCTTTATCGTCGCATCGTTCATCTACCGCGATATGGGGCCGCTGGCGGCGCATGAGCCTGACGGAACATTGCCCGTTGGGGAACCGTCTGATCAGGCCAGCGCGCGTAGCAGCCTGTTCAAAAAGCCTTGGACCCTGATCACGGCGTTCTTCCATAAGGACACTCGCGATACGGTGTTTGAAGGCGGTAAACTGACCATCACCTTGATGTTCATCATCGCCAACGCGTTGTTGCTGAAACACGTGCTAACAGATGAACAAATTCCGCAGCATATCGCAGATGCGATGCTGAGCGCGGGCATGGGGCCGATTACCTTCTTGATCATGGTCAACGTGATCCTGCTGATCGGCGGGCAGTTCATGGAACCATCAGGGCTTATCGTGATTGTGGCACCACTGGTGTTCCCGATCGCCATTCAGCTTGGCATTGATCCGATCCATCTGGGCATCATCATGGTGGTCAACATGGAGATCGGGATGATCACGCCGCCAGTCGGGTTGAACCTGTTCGTGACGTCCGGCGTCGCTGGCATGCCTGTCATGGCCGTTGTGCGCGCGGCACTGCCATTCCTGGCCGTTTTGTTCGTGTTCTTGATCATGGTGACCTACATCCCGGCGATATCCACCTATCTGCCGACCCTGTTTATGGGGCCAGAGATCATCGTGAACTAGCCATGCAAGGTATGAAAAACAAGAAAGCCGCCGGAGGAGATATCCTTCGGCGGTTTTTTGTATACTTCATTAAGAGGTATACGCAAAATACGTGAAGAGCTTCGTTTCGAAGCCGAACCACGGACTTGTTTTGGAGGAAGTGTGCGTAGATTCTTTTGGTGGCTGACAAAAGCTACGCGACTTCAGCGAGATAAAGACAGCGGTGCTCGGCCAGTTAATGCTGGTGAAAGCGCATTTAAAGTTCTGCTTGTTCCTGACGACTATCACCTTCAAGACGTCGGATACACGGCTCAGGGCAATGGGTTTTGGATTACACAGCACCTTGTGTCAGAGATTGGTGGCACCCGCGATTTTGTCGGCGCATACATCTTTGATAGCGAAGGGGAACTACTTTCTAGCGAAGTCGTTGATCAAGGTCTTCGGAGTGAGCCCGACTATATTGCGCCGGCTGACGTAGTTACTCGGTTGCGTCGAAAAATTGATGCATCGTGTTCTGAGCAAATTTGGGTCAAACCGTTTTCGGTACAGTTTTATGGCCATGATTTTGGGCTCGTCGTACGTGACGAGGACGTAGATGACCAAGGCCCTGATGACATTGTCGTCGACCTGTTGCCAGGTTGTACGCTGATGTTCTACGGGCCTTGGGATAGTTGCAATTACGACACTTAGGGGCGTGGTGGTCGCGCTGATGCGTCGCAGGTCTGATCGGCGTTTTCAGAGGCGCAACCTGCTTCGGCCTTCAGGCATCCGACGATCGCGTTCGATCCGGGTGCGCCTGCGTGGTAGTGATACCCATCCGGGCCGATGTGACCGTTGCAGCTATCAAGATCTTCGGGCGCTGAACTATCAAGCAGCAAGTGGCTATAGATGCCGTAGCCATCCATCGCGATACCAATTTGTACAGCGTCTGATCCTTCGGCTTGCGTGCCTTCAATACAATCGGTTGCGACGTGGTAGTGGTAACCGACATGCGTGTTCACGTGGCCGCCGCAATCATCGAATGGGGCAATGGTGTGGGCCGCAAGAATGGCATCAACCGGGGCTGGTCCATCTAGCCGCACGCCGTTCGCCGCAATCCCAGATCCCGCAAAATTGGTCGGGTTGTTACGTGTGCTGACATGGGGTGTCAGCGGGATCACATAGGTCATGGATGCTTCTTCATCCATATATTCAGGCAGACATTGCACACAATAATTCTGATACTCTTCCGCTACATCGGGGCGGGCGGCGGCTTCGCACGCATCTTGGGTGTCGGTCACGCGCACGGCACCTGTTGCCTCATCATAAAGCTGCCAGGTGTCGTCACCATATAGCGTCGATAGATCGGTGATGAATGCACCGTCAACATCATGCACAGTGCCGTCCTTTAGCCAAATACCGCCGGCCTCGGCAGTATCGTTAATGGATGTTGGGCACCAAGGGCCGGGGGTAGAGTCTTGCGGATCAGGCTTGACGGTGATTGAAAAACAGCTTGTCTCGGTCCCGCCTGATAACGTGCAATCGACGATAGTTGGGCCGCTGATGACGGTGGCGTTTTCAAAGAATTGCGCGATCTCTGCGAGCCTTTCAGCATCTGTTTCAGCAAAGGCAGGGCTGCAAAGCAGCAATGTCGCGCGCAGGGCGGTATGAAGACGCATTTTGGTTCCGATCTTTTGAATGAATCAGCAAATGGCTAATTGCGATATTAAACGCAATCAGCCCGTATTTCCGTCGCTTGCCATGAAAATCATTTGCTGTTTTCAAGTGCTGTGATGATTTCGCTGAAATCGTCTGCCTTGAGGCTCGCACCCCCAACCAAGGCCCCATCGACATGCGGTACGCCAAAGATATCGGGCGCATTGCTGCCTTTGACAGACCCACCGTACAAGATCCGCATCTTTGCGCCTTCGCTAAAGCGCGCGACCAGACGGGAACGGATATGTGCGTGGACTTCTGCGATTTGATCAAGCGTCGGCACCTTTCCGGTACCAATGGCCCAGACGGGTTCATAAGCGATAACCGTGTTGTGCGCAGCCGCTGTGTCGGGAACAGATCCTGCCAATTGCGTGTCGATGACAGACAGGGTGGTGCCAGCTTCGCGTTCTTCCAGTGTTTCGCCCAAACAGATCACGGCGGTCAGCCCCGTGGCATAGGCGGCTTCGGATTTCGCCGCGACGATTGCATCGGTTTCACCGTGATCCGCGCGGCGTTCAGAATGGCCGATGATCACATAGGTTGCCCCAACATCGGCAAGCATTTGCGCACTGATATCACCCGTATGCGCCCCAGATACGGCGGCATGGCAATCTTGGCCGCCTATCTCAAGCAAGGTCCCTTGGCAGGAAGCGATCAAAGGGGCGGGCGGGCAGATCAGGATATCGACCTGCGAATCCGCGTGCCGTTCGGCCAGGGTTTCGATCTCTGTCAGATTGGCACGAAGCCCGTTCATCTTCCAGTTTCCAGCGGCAAGTTTACGCGGCATATACACATCCTTTTGTCTGCGGTTGGTTCTTGCTATCAAGCGGCGGCGTAGATCGGAAGGGGTCCCATGTCTGATATCGAAATTCCACGGATTGACGCGGCTGCACTTTTGGCCGGAGATCCGGCAGCATGTGACGCTGTGCGCGATGCCGCAACTGGGGTTGGCTTTATGACGGTGTATAACACGCCTATCAGTTCTGAAAAAATGCAGGCAGTTCTTGCCGACTATCAAGATTTTTTTGAATTACCGATGGCCGCTAAGACCCCGTTTGATATGGCGAAAACAGGATCAAACCGGGGGTGGGGGGCGCCGGGCTCTGAACAGGTCGATCCTGATGCGAACCCTGATTACAAACAGGTGTTTGATTGCGGGCTTGAATTGCCTGCAGGCGATCCGCTGACACAGTTGTCATGTTATGCGCCAAATCTTTGGCCAAAGATGCCTGCGGGCTTTGCGCAAACCTTACGTGACTACTATAGCCGAGCGACAGATTTCGCGTTGGATTTGCTTTGCGCTATTGCAGATGCTTCGGGCGAAGACGGTACGTATTTTCGTCCGCTGTTTGACAGGCCAATGGCGCTTTTGCGGGGGAACTATTACCCAGAGCGCCCCGATTGGGCGGGAGAGAATGATTTTGGCATCGCCACGCATACAGATTACGGCTGTCTGACCTTGCTTGCCACGGATGGGTCACCCGGGCTGGAAGTTCGGCGCAGGGGCGGTGGCTGGATTCCTGTCAGCGCTGCACCGGGCGAATTCGTGATTAACTTTGGTGAGATGCTTGAGATGTGGACAAATGGTCGGATCAAAGCCACCCCGCACCGCGTGATTGGGCCAGATCATGCGCGTATTTCTGTGCCGCTGTTCTTTAACCCGAACCACGATGCCAATGTGGCACCTATTGGATCAGGTGAGGTGACGCGCGCGCGCGAACATCTCGATAAACGGTATAGTGAAACCTATGTTCACCTGAACAAAGCTTAGGTCTTAGCAGAAAGCGCGTCGTCAAATTTGATCGATTCACCGCAGCCGCAGGCATCCACCACATTGGGATTGCGGAACTTGAACCCAGATTCAAGCAGCGAGGTTTCATAGTCGATCTCGGTGCCGAAAAGGAACATTTGTGCCATCGGCGCGATCATCACGCGCGCGCCGTCAAGTTCAACCACCTCATCAAGCGGGTCGACTTCGGTGACATAATCCATCGTATATTCCATACCCGCGCAACCGCCTTTTTTGACGCCAATCCGCAGCCCTTGATGGCCATCTTTTTCCATCAGAGCCGCAATTTTCGCCGCAGCCTTTGGGGTCACGTTGACCGCTTGTTTGCCTGGAATGTTGAACATGTCTGTTCTCCTTTGCGGCTAACTTAATTGCTGTTGGGCATGATCTCAAGAAGCGGCGCGCCGTTTAACCCATTGTTGATCGCAAGTGTCAGGATTGAAATCGCAATCGCCCAGCTAAATGACGCCAGTGTGCCGATGATGACATATTCGGCCTTGGCGTTTTTTGACACCGCATCAAATCGCAAAATCGACTTGGCCGCGATCAAAAAACCGATCCCAGCGGGAAGCCCCGCGATGAACATTAAATAGATCAACCCGCGTTCCAACTGCCCAATCATCATGCCGCCAGCCGGCAGGCTTTCTGCAGGGGCACCAGCCGCGAAAGGGCCCATTAGCTTTCCCACGGCGAAACCGCCCGCGCGGGTGGTATAGATTGCCCCGGCGATCAGCAGCATGGCCTGTGGGCCCCAACCTGTTGTTTTTGCAGCCCAGATCCCGTTTTCCCAAAGGTCCGGGGCGCTGGCGGCAATCACCCCAATCGTGATCAGATGCGCGCATTGGTCAATAAGATGCGGCTTTACCCCGTCATCGTGATTTTTGACCCATAGTGTTTTGCCGATATCGATCAGCAAATGAATGGCTGCCAAAACGGCAATCCACCAGTCAAGCGACCCAAGCGCGAGACCCGCAGTGACATAGACGGCGGCTGTATGCGTCAAGAGCGTGAACGGGCGGTCTTTGGTCATAACCATGCGTTCGGTTTGCAGCACGTAATCCGCAAGGATATGTGCAAAAAACAAAGCAGCAAGTGTTTCAAACATTAAGCAAAATCGCTTTCTAATGTAGTCAAAGCATGGGCGAGCACATGATAGCCCGCAGCGTCGAGTGATTTTGTCACGACCTGGCGTGACTTCCCTAAATTCTGGGCAATTTGCGTATATGAAATAGATGTATTCGGTGTAATCTTTTGCAGTATGGCGGCTGCTTGCGCCTGCGTCCAGTCTTGTGACAAATGATCGGCAAGAATTGCCACTGCACCGATCGCGCCTGCTTCCGCATGGCCAATCGCGCTTTTGGATTTGGGCTTTTTCAATTGGTCCAGCAATTGCCCTGATGCGATGAAGGCTGCGCTGCTTTCTGTGTTTAAATCGTTTGATAGATTGGCGGGGGTCGTCCCGGTTGCAATGGCAATGTAGCTATCGAATTGGGGGGCACATGCCCGTAAGGCTGCGCGAAATGTGAGCGCTGAGCGCAATGCGTATTTGGGATTATTTAGGGCAACTTGCCATCCGTCTCCGCGATGACGTGTAAACCTGAGCGGCCCGCCAACCCAAACGGCCTGCGCGTCGGCGCAGGATTCGAGCGTTGCAAAGATAGTGTCGAGCTGCGCCGCACCCAGCGCAGTAGAGCTGATTATATCGCCCGTGAGGACTGCAATCTGGTTTTGGGCAGTAATCATGCACCTATTATAGGGTGCGATTTCCATTATGCAACAAATATAGGGTGCGCTTGTTGCTTTGCATCCTTAATTGGGTGCGATATTGTGGTGATTACATAAAACCTAGCTCAAGCCGGGCTTCATCAGACATCATTTCCATGCCCCACTGCGGTTCAAACGTCATTTCAACGTCAACATGTTTGATGCCGGGCAGCGGCTCAATTGCATCGGCGACCCAGCCGGGCATTTCACCCGCAACCGGACAGCCCGGCGCGGTCAGCGTCATAGTCACAAGAACAGCGTTATCTTCTTTGATATCAATCGTGTAGATCAGCCCAAGATCATAAATATTCACTGGAATTTCAGGGTCATATACGGACCGGCACGCTTGCACGATATCTTCATACAGTGGATGATCTGTTGTCGATGGCGCGATCATTGGCGCACCTTCAAGCGGGGCAGTGGTGTCAGTCATGACGTCGTTTCCTTGCAAACCTGAGCAAACATATAGGGATTGGTGCGAATAAGGTAAAGACCGTGGTCGGCTTCAAAAGCGCTTGTGCGCAGAGGCATAACGCCGCGATGAATTGAGCAAGCCCCCTTGGCAATCGCCGCAAGATCGGTGAAAGACAGGGCATGACAAAACCATTTTCATTTTCGCTCAATGCCACGGATGGCAAGGCTCGCACCGGGGTGATTTCGACCCCGCGTGGCGAAATTCGCACGCCTGCCTTTATGCCCGTTGGAACCGCCGCCACCGTCAAAGCCATGATGCCAGAAAGCGTCGCGGCGACGGGTGCTGATATCTTGCTGGGCAACACCTATCACCTCATGTTGCGCCCCACCGCAGAACGCATCGCCAATCTTGGCGGGCTGCACAAGTTCATGAATTGGGACAAGCCGATCCTTACCGATAGCGGCGGGTTTCAGGTGATGTCTCTGTCCGATCTGCGTAAAATGTCCGAAAAAGGGGTCACCTTTCGGTCCCATATTGATGGGTCCAAACACGAACTGACTCCAGAGCGGTCAATGGAAATTCAAAAGCTGCTCGGTTCTGATATTGTGATGTGCTTCGATGAATGCCCCGCGCTACCGGCGGATCGCAAGCGGATCAATGAAAGCATGCAAATGTCGATGCGGTGGGCGCAGCGGTCGCGCGATGCCTTTGGGGATCGCCCCGGATATGCGCTGTTTGGTATTCAGCAAGGCGGGCTTGAAGAAGACCTGCGTGCTGAAAGCGCCGCGGCCCTGCGCGACATTGAATTTGATGGTTACGCGGTTGGCGGGCTTGCCGTTGGTGAAGGCCAAGAGGCTATGTTCAATGTGTTGAATTTCGCGCCAGATCAATTGCCCACAGATAAACCGCGCTATCTGATGGGTGTTGGCAAGCCAGATGATATTGTTGGCGCGGTGAAACGGGGCATCGATATGATGGATTGCGTGCTACCCAGCCGGTCTGGCCGTACCGGTCAAATCTTTACCCGACGTGGGGTGTTGAACATCAAAAACGCGCGCCACGCAGATGACCCGCGACCTTTGGATGAAAACTGCACGTGCCCCGCATGCCGGAATTACTCGCGTGCTTATCTGCACCACGTGTTCCGCGCCCAAGAAATGATCAGCGGCATGCTGCTGACATGGCACAACCTGCATTACTTCCAAGACATCATGCAGGGTATGCGCGATGCCATTGCCGCTGGTACGTTTGCCGCATGGGAGGCCGATTTTCACGCAGGACGGGCGCAAGGCGATATTGAACCGCTATAGTATTGGGGCAAGCTTACGTTGGGACTTTCAGGTTTCGCCGAAGATCGGATCAGCCTCTATTTGGGTGGTGTTGCCGAAAAGATCGCAGCTGACGCGGTTCCCGCAGACGAAAGCATCAACATCGGTGCGTTAGAACGCGAAATTGATGTGTGCGAAAGGGCGAAACATGTTTATCCAGACGGGATAGGGCAGAGGTACGGTTGCTATTATCGCCAAGCCCAACTTTATTTTGCGATGTCAGCACCGTTCGCGCAATGCCGTATACTTGCGAAAGACAATGATCAGCGGATACAGGTTCCAACAATCATAAAATCGCGGGCTGTTTGCGATCGTGGCGATCATGGTGTGGTCTTGCCGCTCAACTGGATGCGCCATTGGTCAAGCGTTGGGAACTTGGCCGCCAACGACCGTCCGTTTGAACAAAAAGACGACCGTTTGCTGTGGCGCGGTGTCACCACAGGTTGCTTTGATGCGACCGACCAAAACAATCCACTTTCACCGCGCTATTATTTGGCCCATTTGCCAGAACTGGCCGATGGGATTGATGCAAAGTTTACAAAACTCACCCAACACACAGACGCAAACAGATCATTCCCTTTGGCCGCCGTGCAGGCGCGTATGGGCGCACGGCTCACGATGGCCGAACAGCTTGAATCCAAGTTTCTGTTATGTCTTGAGGGCAATGACGTGGCGACCGGGCTCAAGTGGATGTTGGGGTCACAATCGACGATCATCATGCCTAAACCTCGCTGCGAAACTTGGCTTTTGGAAGGTGAATTGAAAGCGTGGGAGCACTACGTTCCTGTAAACACAGACCTGTCAGATTTGAACGATATTTACGATTGGTGTCGCAGCAACCCTCAAAAATGCAAAGAAATTGCGCAAAACGGGCGGGCCTATGTCGCCCGGTTCTTGGACATCAAGACCGAATTCGCAATTATACGCGCAGTGGTGCGTGGGTATCTTAATCATGCGGACGCCCCGCTTACGTTCAGCGCTAGGCAGAGAATCACGCAATTGCCGCAAGTGCACGCATTATGGGCGGATTACGGGCGATTCAAATGGCGCATACGCGCCAACAAGCGTGGGTTTGGGACCGGGTAAGAGGACATAATACTAGAAATCCGTGAAAAGACGTGTTGGAATGACCTTATTTATATAAAGGATTTTACGATGCTCTCTTTACGTTCTTTCTTGGCTCTTACTGTCGCCGTCGCCTGGGGTGGTCAGCTTTATGCCGAGGATATTGATCTCACCGATTATCCCGAAATCGATGCGATGACCGAAGAAGAATGGGGTGCTACGGAAGACTCGCTGCTCGACAAAATGGATGCTGTTGAAGAGAGCGGTGGTGGCTACAGCGATCTCATAGATGTGCTGACAAAAAATGAATATGATATGATGGTGTTATTGCATGACCCTCTTCCCGAGGGGGAAGAAGACTTGGAATCGGCCTGCAAGATCGGTGCCGATGGGCGGCAATTGCTTTTAGGTGATCAATTGGCTGGGGACGACTGGTCGTTGACGTTCACCGGTAATTATACTGTCGTCAATGGAAAGTTGGTGCCGCATACGGATCCGTTACCGCCGATTTTACCGGCGCGACTCGTCTCTGTAAGCGGCGGGTACGACGTTTATGTAGCGTCACGTCAGGTTCCGGAACAAACGCGCTGGCAAATTCCTGTCCGGGGTGAATTGGACTTTACGCTTGCTGATGTGATGACGGCAGCGCCGGAATTTGAAACGCAGGTCGAAGAGGTGTTCGGCTGCCCATTTGAAGAATACGCGCGGATTGTTTCCTACCGCGAACAAGATGGTGGTTACGATCAAATGGTGATGATTCCAATTGACCATGATTTTATCGTGGGCCTCATGCAATCGGCGCGCGGCCCGGCAACAAGTTCGTATATGTTGATGCTCGAACGGTAGACGTTGGGGGTATTGTAACTGTTTTACTCTATTATTGTGGCTATCGCGCTATTGTGACCTTGCAGCGTCGTGCGAGGGCAGGCAATCTGCGCGAAACAAATGTGTGGCTGGTTGAAAACGCCGGATATCACCCCACATATTTATACCAATAGGAGACACCCATTGCTGCCGTGTAACGGGGCCGGGCGTCTTGCCAATAAAGGAAGTGACTATGCAAGAACCGTTGAGTTCATCCTACCCCGTGCTGCCGCTGCGCGATATCGTGGTGTTCCCACATATGATTGTGCCGCTGTTCGTCGGGCGCGAAAAATCTGTCCGCGCGCTTGAAGAGGTGATGCAGGACGATAAGCAAATCCTATTGTCGAGCCAGATTGACGCCGGTGAAGATGATCCTGCACAGGATGGCATCTACAAATCAGGCGTGTTGGCCAATGTGCTGCAACTGCTGAAACTTCCCGATGGCACCGTGAAAGTGCTTGTCGAGGGGCGCAGCCGTGTGCGCATCACTGGCTTTATCGACAACCCAGAATTTTTTGAGGCATCCGCCGAATATCTTGATGAAACCACGGGCGATCCGGCTGAAGAAGAAGCGCTCGTGCGGAATGTCGCAGCTGAATTTGAACGCTATGCCAAAATCAAGAAAAACATCCCCGAAGAGGCCATGGCCGCCGTCGGCGAAGCAACTGAGCCTGCGAAACTCGCGGATCTGGTTGCCGGGCACCTTGGGATTGAGATTGATCAAAAGCAGGGGCTGCTGGAAACCCTGTCTGTGACCGAACGGCTTGAAAAAGTCTTTGGGCTGATGCAGGGCGAAATGTCGGTGTTGCAGGTCGAGAAAAAGATCAAGACGCGCGTCAAAACCCAAATGGAACGCACCCAGCGCGAATATTATTTGAATGAGCAAATGAAAGCCATTCAGAAGGAACTTGGCGATGGCGAAGAAGGCCAGAACGAAGTCGCTGAGCTTGAAGCGAAAATCGCGGAAACCAAACTGTCCAAAGAAGCCCGCGAAAAGGTGGACGCAGAGCTGAAGAAGCTCAAGAATATGTCACCCATGTCCGCCGAGGCCACAGTCGTGCGCAACTATCTTGATTGGATCTTGGCTGTTCCATGGGGCAATAAATCACGTACCAAAAAGGACCTTGGGCACGCGCAAAAGGTGCTCGACAACGATCACCACGGACTTGAGAAAGTCAAAGAACGTATCGTTGAATATCTCGCAGTGCAGCAACGTTCGCGCAAGCTCAAAGGCCCGATTATGTGTTTGGTTGGCCCGCCCGGCGTCGGGAAAACCAGCTTGGGTAAATCTGTGGCCAAGGCAACCGGGCGCGAATTCATTCGTATCTCATTGGGTGGGGTGCGTGACGAATCTGAAATCCGCGGCCACCGTCGGACTTACATCGGCTCAATGCCGGGTAAGATCATTCAGGCGTTGAAAAAGGCGAAAACAACCAATCCGCTGATCTTGCTCGATGAAATCGATAAGATGGGACAGGATTTCCGGGGTGATCCGGCGTCAGCGATGCTAGAGGTTCTGGACCCAGAGCAAAACGGCTCTTTCGTGGATCACTACTTGGAGGTCGAATATGACCTGTCGAACGTAATGTTCCTAACCACAGCCAACAGCTATAACATGCCAGGGCCACTGCTTGACCGGATGGAAATTATTTCGCTTTCGGGCTATACCGAAGACGAAAAAGTCGAAATCTCAAAGCAGCACTTGTTGCCTAAAGTGATGAAAAATCACGGGCTGAAACCGGCCGAATTCAGCGTGTCTGATGATGCGCTGCTATCGATGGTGCGTGTCTATACCCGCGAGGCGGGCGTGCGGAACCTAGAGCGTGAACTTGCCAAAGTGGCGCGTAAAGCTGTGACCAAGATCGTCAAAAAAGAAGCGACTAATATCACCGTCACCGCTGAAAACCTGAATGATTTCTTGGGTGTTGAACGGCACCGCTATGGGCTGGCCGAAGAAAACGATCAAGTTGGCGTCGTAACTGGGCTTGCCTGGACCAGTGTTGGCGGCGAACTGTTGAACATCGAAGCTTTGCGCCTGCCGGGTAAAGGTCGGATGAAAACGACCGGGAAACTGGGTGATGTAATGAAGGAATCGATTGATGCGGCGTCCAGCTATGTGCGTTCGATCGCGCCTGAAATTGGGGTGAAGCCGCCGCAATTTGACAAAATCGACATCCACGTACACGTGCCAGACGGCGCGACACCCAAGGATGGCCCGTCAGCAGGTCTGGCGATGGTGACATCAATTGTGTCGGTGCTAACCAAGATTCCCGTGCGCAAAGACGTTGCCATGACCGGCGAGGTTTCTTTGCGTGGGAACGCGATGCCGATTGGTGGGCTGAAAGAAAAACTATTGGCCGCATTACGCGGCGGCATCAAAACCGTGTTGATCCCGCAAGAAAACGCCAAAGACCTGCCGGACATCCCTGATAACGTCAAAGAGGGGCTGACAATCATCCCGGTGCGCCACGTGTCAGAGGTGCTGGAACATGCGCTGGTCAGCGCCCCGGATCCGATCATTTGGGATGAAGCCGCCGAAGAGGCCGCTGCCGCGGCGCTCAAGGCAGGCGAAGCCGCACAAGGTGCGCGGGCGCATTAATCGCGGTTAAAGGAAAATGAAAGGCGCGCCCTTTGTGGCGCGCTTTTTTATATGCATAGGCGCTGGCTAGGCGCGCGTTTTGCCACTTGGCACACGTATTCCGAGGGTTCTTAGTGCGCTCTTGCCTTGCAAGTGGTGACGTCTTTGCTAAAAAGGCAGTAACATAAGCGTGAACATGGCCAGTGCCAATTTCTACGGAAATCTGCCTAATCGCCAATAGTCTTAGTTTATATATTTGAGGAAATTTCTATGCGTCATATTTCAAAATCGGCTTTCCTGGCCATCTTACTTACCGCAGGGTGCATGACTGGCGTTGTTGTCGAAGGATTGGGCGATAACTCATCCGAGTACGCGAACGACAACGAATGTGACGATCCGAGATTTAAGGGCGAGGGTATGGCGTCGGTGCTGAGCCAAGAAAACACTGGTCGCGATGCGAGTGACTGTGGTCGCATGCTCACAGCGGGTCTTATATCGCAGGTGCGCTCTAAAGAGCAAAGCAGCCCTTCAGAATGTTCTGAAATTGACTTCGGTTTGAACCGAAATGACTGGGCGCGAAATGGGGTTTGTGACGATCCACGTTTTACCGGTCCCGGCGTGGATGATATCTTAAGGCAAGAGGAACTTTTGCGTGACGCTTCAGATTGTCGGAGGCTTTGTAGTGCCGGCAGAGTTTGGCTTAAGTAGGTAATAGTGCTGCAGCCGACTAGCTTAAAGTACCTTTGCGCACGATATATCAACGTACGCTTTTTCATTTGCCTGCTGGGTGTGTCGCGCGAAGCAGATAGGATGGGTGGGCTTATAACGCAAAGATGATGGGTCAGGTGTTCGGCCGCAGCTAGACAATTGTCAGCTAGACCGCGCTGGTAAGTGCCGCACCACCTGTTAATGTGGCGCAAAGCAAAAGGAAAACACCATGACCACGCCCGAAACCCCACAGACAGACGAGGCGCTTGAGGCGCCGACCGTTTTGAAAAAGCCACAACTTTTCAATGAGGTTGTTGCGCGGACCGGCCTGAAAAAACGGGATGTGAAGCCAGCCGTTGAGGCTGCACTTGCGGTGATCGGCGAAGCGCTGGCGCGCGGGGAAGAGCTGGTTTTACCACCCATGGGCAAGACCAGGATCATCAAATCCAAAGAACTGAACAACGGCGCATCGTTGCTGACGATGAAATTTCGCACGGCAAAAGTTGATAGTGTCGCGCGACCTGCGGATGACGATGCCTAAGCGATACAAATGGCATACCCGGAAATCTATATTTTGCGCCATGGTCAAACGACATGGAACCTCGAAGGGCGTATGCAAGGCGAGCTGAACTCGCCTCTGACCGCGCAGGGCCGCGACGAGGCCGCACGCCAAGGGGAGATTCTTGCTGAACGTGACCTCCGCGAATTCGCATTTATCAGCAGCCCACAGGGCAGGGCGGTGCAAACGGCGGGAATCGCCTGCGCGCCACTGGCGGAATTGGTGCGTACAGATGATCGATTGCGTGAAATTGGGGTCGGTGACTGGTCCGGTGCGCTGCGTGACACGCTACCGCTCCCGGACGCCTCTGATCCCTATATGGCGCAATATGAGGTTGCCCCAAATGGCGAAGGTCTGGCGGCTGTAAAAGCCCGCTGCAACGCATTTTTGCAAGATTTAAAGGGGCCTGCGGTGCTGGTGACGCACGGGGTGACAGGGCGCACATTGCGCGAAATTCTTGCGGGGCCTGAAGCAATTGAGGGCACCACGATCCATGGCGGACAGGGCTGCGTCTATCATTTGAAAAATGGTTCACAAAACTTGCTCACTTAGGCTTGCGCCCGCCCGCAACATGCCCTAAATCAGCCCTCATCGGGTGATTAGCTCAGTTGGTAGAGCGCTTCCTTTACACGGAAGATGTCGGGAGTTCGAGCCTCTCATCACCCACCATCCCCTCTATTGTTCATTTGTATCGTGTCGATGAATTGAGATTTGGTGCTGGGTCGTTGTGCTTTGCTGATAGCCGTTTTGTCATGTCGCATAAAAAACGCTCCGCGAATAGATTCGCGGAGCGCAGTCATGGAAATCGTTCGCAGCGGGGTTGCACCCAACCGTCAGGCTTAGTTGTGTAGTTCTGCGAACATATTCGTTTCGCTGATCAACGAGGGCGCGCCGATATGGCCTGCTGCACGGGCTGACCCTGCGTTCCCAAAGGTGTACCGCACGCCAAGTGCAATTTCGGTCGAGCGCATTGAATCATCGTCGCTACCAGCAATAGGCGTGGATCCGAAAAACGCGACGTCATAAGTCACTGCAAATTGTGACCCGCGTAGCACCGTTTCACCACCAAGCGACAGGTTGTGGAATTCATAATCTTCTCCATCATCTTCATAGTCGCTTGCGGTTGCCCACTGTACATCAGCATAGAGCGTGGTGTTTTGAAGTCCCCCATATGTGCCGCCTAGACGTACAAGCGTCGCGTCTTGGGTGCCATTTGGGCTGCTTGCATCGCGTGATGCTTCAAACTGGGCGATTTGGCCGTAGGCGGTGAAGTTTGCGTTGATCAGATAGTGGGCTTCGATCCCGTAGCCTGACAACGCGAACTGGGGATCTTCGTCGCCCGTATCGGCCCAGCCGGCCGCGGCAAACAGGCCGAGATCAATTGTTTCGCGAACTCCATAAAGGGCGTGGAGCGCGTAAAGCGAACTTGATGGGTCCCCGTCAAGGGTCTCAACCTCGTTGGTGTCGAATTCGATCAAGCGTGCACGGCCGTCCGCAATAAACCGGAAATCGCCGTATTCTTTGCCAATCGATCCTTCGATTTGTGCTGTGCTACCGTTGTATTCATCGTCATTGTCAATGTTCGAACCGCTCAACCCGCCGATGCTCACGCCGACAAAACCGTCTTGGGCTGATGCGCTGGTGCATGCCAATGTCGTTAGAAAGGTTGTTAATGCTAATTTGTGTACATTTTTCATAATTGTTCCAATTGTTAAAATACTTCTGTGTTTGCACAATAGACGATTTTCAGGTTTAAGGCGATGTCTTTTAAGTTTGAAACAAATTGCGCCGAAACACTGACGCTATGATGCAACAAAAACTGCGGCTCGATCGGTTGTACATTTGGCCCCACTCCGGCCCCAAATCTCGGGTGCTTTTGGGACACAATTCGAAAACCTGTCCTAGAAGCCATTTTTTGCGAAACCACCGCTTGACGAGGGGCGGGCGCAGACATAGAAGCACCCCACGTTCGGTCACAGACCGGAAAGAAAATGCGCGGTTGTAGCTCAGCTGGTTAGAGTGCCGGCCTGTCACGCCGGAGGTCGCGGGTTCGAGCCCCGTCAACCGCGCCACTTTCTTTCTTTCGTGATCTAGCGCTGCGCGGTTGTAGCTCAGCTGGTTAGAGTGCCGGCCTGTCACGCCGGAGGTCGCGGGTTCGAGCCCCGTCAACCGCGCCACTTATCCCCCACATATCATAGTGCCTTGCGGCGACAGCAGGGTGGATCGAGATCCACCCTACGCCATATCATTTGGTCATTTCGTGCAGGATGCGCGCCCACGACCGGATGCCTTTATGGAAAGACGACAGGTCATATTTTTCATTGGGCGAATGGATCGCGTCGTCGTCTTTGCCAAAGCCGATCAACATTGCGTCCATGTTCAGGATGTCCTTGAAATGCCCGGCAATGGGGATCGACCCGCCGCAGCCCACATAGGCCGCCGCATTGGGCCATTCGTCGGAGAGCGCTTTGCGCGCTTGGTCAAAGGCCGGGTGCGTCGTTGTCATTTGGCCCGCAGCACTAGCCCCGTGGTCGCTAAACGTCACTGTGCAATCGGCGGGCAGCATGTCTTGCACCATTTTGCGAAAATTTTCGCGAATTTTCAGCGGATCTTGCGTTCCGACCAGCCGGAAGCTGATCTTGGCGTGGGCTTCGGATGGCAGCACGGTTTTGAACCCGTCGCCAGTGTACCCGGACCAGATGCCGTTGACCTCGCAAGTCGGACGTGACCAGATCATCTCGAGTGGGCGGCGCCCGCGTTCTCCGGCTGGTTCAGATAGGCCGACTTCGCCTAGAAACGCCTTCTCGTCGAACTTCAGATCATCCCAAGCTGCGGCCAATTCATTCGATAGCTCGGGCACCCCATCATAGAAGCCCGGCACGGTGATCCGCCCGTCGTCATCATGCAAGGCCGCGATGATGCGTGCGAGAACGCGCGCAGGGTTCATCGCAAGGCCACCATACATGCCGGAATGCAGGTCTTTGTCAGGGCCGGTGATGGTCAACTCTTCGCCTAACAGCCCACGCAGCTGGGTGATGATCGCAGGCGTGCTGTCACCATAAAGCCCGGTATCGCAGATCAGCGCCACATCGGCGGTCAGTTCTTCGGCGTTCTCGCGCATGAAAGGTGTCAGCGATGGCGACCCGGATTCTTCTTCACCTTCAAAGAACAAGGTGATGTTGCCGGGCAGGGTGCCGTGGACCTTTTTCCACGCACGGCAGGCCTCAACGAATGTCATCAACTGGCCTTTATCATCTGACGATCCGCGCCCGCGGATGACCGGGCCTTTGGCCGTGTCTTCGATCTGCGGGTCAAACGGGTCGCGGTCCCAAAGGTCAAGCGGGTCAACAGGTTGCACGTCGTAATGCCCGTAAAACAGCACATGTGGTCCCGTGCCCCCCGAATGCGCGACAACCATCGGATGCCCCGGTGTTGTGCGCTTTGAAGCCGTGAAGCCAATGCTTTGCAAATCGGCGACGAGCCAATCAGCGGCGGTGTCACAATCGCCTTTATAGGCGGGGTCAGTTGAAATAGACGGAATGCGCAGCAGTTCAAGTAGCCGGTCAGTTGCCGCGTTCAGGTCGTTGTCGATACGCGCTAAGACGGGATCAAGGGTCATGGTGGGGTCCTGTGTTATGGTCGCCGCAAGGGTGGCACGATTGGCGCTGAGGTCAATCGATTTTGAGGCAAAAGTGTTGCCTTAATGCGAGCCTAATTAAAATAATGCAGCTAGAAATTGAGTGCCTCTATTGCAGTTGGTAGCGTCTGTTAACCTTTCGCTCCTACGTAATAGCCTTCGCATTTATGCTATTCTGGATTGATTGGTGGCAAATGTCTGGTAGGCACTTACCGGATCACATTATTATGTCGCATATGCGAATACTTAAGGAAAAGACGATGTTCAAACGCCTCCCATTTATCGTTGTCGGTTTGGCGCTCACTGCTGCATGTGCAGAGCCGGGTGCTCCAATCGAAACTGCTCCGGTCACGCCGCGCTATACTGCGGCATCATCGCAGTTGACGGCAAATGCCATTCAGCCGATTCCGGTGCGCGCTTACCAAGCCAAAACTGATACAACTGCGCGGCAAGAATTGGTTGGCGTTTCTTGCGAAGTGAACACGGCTTTTTACAGTGCAGACGTTGTGACACCGGCTATCGTACAATTGCCAAGTTTCGCTCGTCAAACGCCGGCGGTATCGCTTGTATGTACCCATGATGGGCAAACTCGTACCGAGATTATTGAGCCGTTTAACAAAACTGTTTCTGAGCGTACGGCGTCTGCGGGTGGTGGTTTGCTGGCGTATGCTTTGGTTGCTGCAGCAACAAACGCTGACAACAGCGTGTATTCTTACCGCACCTTGTCAGTAGATTTTTGATCCAAGCGCAAGTTTCCTTTTCAGGCCGCAATCCTGTTGCGGCCTGAATGTTAGCTATACGATCGCTAATACGATTGATCTGTGAGCTGAAAAGTTTTGGGTAAAATTTACGTGGACGCAGCAATCTGGACCAGCAAATGTTTACATATTTTCAAGACCTCGTCACAACGGCCTTTGATTTTGAAGCCACAGATCGGAACGCCCGCAAATTTGCGTTTGCGCAGCTCATGATTGCTGGGGTGATCGTGATTGGCGTCCCGTTCAAAGTCTTGATGATGATCGGTGATGTGGTGCGAAACCGGCGTGCAAAAGCGTCGATTTATGCCGACGTGAAAAAGGATCTTCCAGAGGGCGCATCGCGAGAATTGGTCCGCGAAGCGGCGATACGCGCAGAGCTGGAACGCCGCCAAGCCTATGCCGCGCCGCTTGCGCCGCCAATTGATCTTGCGGCCGAACCTGTTGATGGATCTTATTTTGTGTCTTTGCGCGCATTCGCTGAGGAAAAACAGAAATCCGGCGCTGCGATGAATGCGTATGAACGCGAGGCGGCTGGGCCTCTGGCGTTTTTATATGATTCATTTGGGCCCAAAGGGTTTGGGCATTTTGATGCGCTATATAGCACCCCGCCATATCGCAGTCATGAATTGCGCGCGTTGTTAGAGACCTTGAATTTACCTGATCTCACAAGCGCGGTCGAATCCGCGATGGGGCTGCACTTGCAACGCTACCAACTGTATCGGGACTTTGCAGCAACCGGGATGCCCGCAGAACAGGCCAGGGCCCATCCGGATATGCCATCCTATGACGCGTTGAATAATACCGTGAATGTTGCAGGTGGGCAGGCCCGATTTTTGCGTGCTGCGGATCAATATCTTCAGGCGGCTTACCCTTGGGTGCCCGACAGCGGGTTCTAACGCAACCCCTACACGATATAGCGCTTATCTGGCCGCATCTGCCCCAAGCGTAGCGCTGTGGGGAGTATTTGATCTAGGTCAACGTGCGGAAAGTGTTTGGCTGGCAATAGGGATAGGGGCGACAGTTTGTAGCGTATTGCTTGGACGCGTTTGCCCATATATGACGTTTAGAACGATTCAAGTTTTGGTTCGCCAAAACCTGTGCCGCAAGACAAAGGATACCACCCGTGGATTACACTGCCCAACTGGATGCCGCGATTAGCCGTTTGCATGACGAAGGCCGTTACCGGACTTTTATTGATATTGAACGCAAGCGCGGCCAGTTTCCACACGCCACATGGCGCAAGGATGATGGCACCGACACTCCGGTGACCGTTTGGTGTGGGAATGACTATCTGGGGATGGGGCAACATCCTGCTGTCTTGGCCGCGATGCACGAGGCCGTGGACGCGACAGGCGCTGGATCCGGCGGGACACGTAATATTTCTGGCACGACAGTCTATCACAAGCGGCTTGAGGCCGAATTGGCCAGCCTGCACCAAAAAGAGGCGGCGCTTCTTTTTACCTCTGCTTATATCGCCAATGACGCGACGCTGAGCACTTTGCCAAAGCTGTTTCCGGGTCTGATTATATATTCGGATGCGTTGAACCATGCCTCTATGATCGAAGGCGTGCGCCGCAATGGTGGCGCAAAACGCATCTTCCGCCACAATGATCTTGATCATCTGCGGGCTTTGCTTGCAGCCGATGACCCGGCAGCCCCAAAGCTGATTGCGTTTGAATCGATCTATTCAATGGATGGCGACTTTGCCCCTATCGAGGCGATTTGTGATCTCGCGGACGAATTTGGTGCGCTGACCTATATCGATGAAGTTCACGCCGTTGGCATGTACGGTCCGCAAGGGGCGGGCGTTGCTGCGCGCGATGGGTTGATGGGCCGGATTGATATTATCAATGGTACCTTGGCCAAAGCTTACGGTGTGATGGGCGGCTATATCGCTGCCTCTGAAAAAATGTGTGATGCGACCCGGTCCTATGCGCCAGGGTTCATCTTTACCACCAGCTTACCGCCTGCGGTCGCTGCGGGGGCTGCGGCCAGTGTTGCACTTTTGAAAACCGACGATGGGCTGCGTTTGCAGCACCAAACCCAAGCGAAAATCCTCAAGCTGCGGCTAAAGGGGATGGGATTGCCGATCATTGATCACGGCAGTCACATTGTACCGCTGATCGTGGGCGATCCGGTCCATACTAAAAAGCTGTCGGATATGCTTTTGTCTGAGTTCGGAATCTATGTGCAGCCGATCAATTTCCCGACCGTTCCGCGCGGCACAGAGCGGTTGCGGTTTACGCCGTCACCGGTTCACGGACCGCGCGAAATGGATGCACTTGTCAGCGCTTTGGACAATCTTTGGTCGCATTGCGCGCTGAATCGCGCCGAGTTGGCTGGTTAACTCTTTTTCAACGTATGCATGGCAACCGCTAATATGTTAGCGTGTTTGTAGGTACTCTTGTGAACGCGATTCGCGTTCCTTGGGCACTTAGGGGCATTAAGCGACGGGACAGTCGATGATTGGCAAGACCTTCAAGCGGTCAGACGCAGCGCAGGACGCTCAAACCAAGGGGTTTGACGACTTCGAGTTACGCTTGGGTGATTTGATGCGCGGTGAACGTGCGACAATGGGCAAAAGCCTATTGGATGTTCAGCGTGAGCTGAAAATCAAAGCCGCCTATATTGCCGCGATCGAAAACGCAGACCCCTCCGCATTTGATACCCCCGGATTTATTGCAGGCTATGTGCGCTCATATGCGCGGTATCTGCGGATGGACCCGGATTACGCATTTGACACATTTTGCACCGAAAGCGGTTTTGCGACTGCCCACGGCATGTCCGCAGAGGCATCATCGTTGCAAGGCAAGATCGGTGAACCTGTCGTGGCACCGCTTGGCAAAGATATCTTCTCAGCCTCTGCGACGCCATTTGTGCCTGCGGCTGACCGGGTTATGGCCGGGTTTGAACCGCGCGCTATCGGGTCAGTACTTGTACTGATCGCAATGATTGGCGGGCTTGGTTTTGGTGGTTGGACGGTGTTGCAAGAAGTACAAAAAGTACAATTCGCCCCGGTTGAGCAAGCGCCGGTTGTCGTCGCTGATCTTGATCCACTTTCGGGCGTAACAAATAGCCTGGATCAAACACAAGATTTGGCTGGTTTCGTTGCGCCGTCATCTGATGCTTTGGATCGGTTGTATCGCCCACAGGCGCTTGATGTGCCCGTGCTGACCGCACGCGATGCGCCAATCTCAACCCTGAATCCGGGCTCTTTTGGTTCGGTTCTACCCGCTCAGATCAACCCAGATGTTGTTGTAGCCGACGCCGATGTAGCCTCGCCGCATCCACCGGCCATCCAAGTTGTCGGCCCAGATGTGCCAGAATTGCAATTGGTTGCCGTTCGCCCCGCATGGGTGCGCGTGCGGGCGGCCAACGGTACTGTCATTTTCGAGGGTGTGATGTCACCCGGCGAGAATTTCGAAGTTCCCGCAACCGAAGAACCCGCGACGTTGCGCGTAGGTGAAAGCGGCGCGGTCTATTTCGCGGTGAATGGCGTGCACTATGGGCCTGCTGGCCAAACGGGCGTTGTGACGTCCAATGTCGCGCTAAATGCCGACAGCCTGCTTGATAGCTATAGCGTCGCAGATTTGACCGCTGATGATGACCTCGCCGAGGTCGTGCGCGTGGCCGAAAATAGCGCAGGCGAATAACCCGCCAAGCGGTTGCTGCACGCGGGTTTGATGCTTAGATTGCCGGTAACCGCGATTGCCTGAAAGCAGCCCTATGTCCCTCAATTCAATCCGCCCATGGCGCCACATCGAACGCCGCAAATCCCGTCAAATTATGGTGGGCAATGTGCCTGTTGGGGGCGATGCTCCGATTTCCGTGCAGACGATGACCAATACGCTGACGACGGACGTCAAAGGCACCATTGCCCAAATCCAAGCTGCCGCTGATGCAGGCGCGGATATCGTGCGGGTTTCTGTCCCGGATGAGGCTTCGAGTAAGGCGCTCAAGCAGATCGTGCCCGAAGTATCTGTGCCGATCGTCGCGGATATCCATTTCCACTATAAACGCGGGATCGAAGCCGCCGAAGCAGGGGCCGCCTGTTTGCGGATCAACCCCGGTAATATTGGCGATGAAAAACGCGTGCGCGAGGTGATTAAAGCCGCACGCGACCACAATTGCTCAATTCGGATCGGCGTGAACGCAGGATCGTTGGAAAAGCACCTGTTGGACAAATATGGTGAACCATGCCCCGATGCGATGGTCGAAAGCGGGATGGATCATATCAAAATCCTGCAAGACAATGATTTCCACGAATTTAAGATCAGTTGTAAGGCGTCCGATGTCTTTATGGCGGCGGCTGCTTATCAACAGTTGGCCGATGTAACGGATGCGCCGATCCACCTTGGGATCACCGAAGCCGGCGGGATGATCAGCGGCACAGTTAAATCGGCGATTGGTATGGGTAATCTGCTGTGGGCGGGGATTGGCGACACGATCCGTGTATCGTTGTCTGCGGACCCGGTCGAAGAGGTGAAAATGGGGTTCGAAATCCTCAAATCACTCGGCCTGCGCCACCGTGGGGTAAATATCATTTCATGCCCATCCTGTGCGCGGCAAGGGTTTGACGTGATCAAAACCGTTGAAGCGTTGGAACAGCGGCTCGAGCATATCAAAACCCCGATGAGCCTCAGCATCATCGGCTGTGTCGTTAACGGCCCCGGAGAGGCGCTGATGACAGACGTCGGCTTTACTGGTGGCGGAGCAGGGTCAGGGATGGTCTACTTGGCGGGCAAGCAAAGCCACAAACAATCCAACGCAGATATGATCGCACATATCGTGGAGCAGGTTGAAAAAAAGGCTGAAGAACTGGAAGCAGCACGCGCGGCTGAGTAGGTGCGAAGCTAGCATACGATGCGCGCGATTTTTGTGCGGGCATGCAGATGGCGCTTAACGCGAAACTGTCGCGATCAGCGGTTTCTTATTTTTACAATGCCGACGGACAAGTTGTTTTTGCTGAGCGTTTGGCGGAATCGTCGGCGCTGGAATCGGGGTGAATGCCAGATCCGCGACCGCCGGGAATAGCGTGGTGATTTCTTCCCAAGCCTCTGTGGGGACAGTTTTGCGGGTTTCCGGCCCCAAAAAGAAACTCTCGGATGGGGTGCCTTCGGCATAGATCACTTCGTGGTTGTCAAACAAAAGATGGAAATAGTCGACCTGCGTTACGGCGTGATCGACCTCAATTCGCGGCATTTCTGTCAGCTTGATCGCCGCAACCAGTACCGTTGCTGCACCAAACATCCGTTCGCCAATCCGCGATTTGACGGCCATGCGGTGTTGGCGTGACACGCGCAAATCGCGTTTGGGTAGCCCCGCACCCATGCTGCCCGCCGCGATGCGAACCGGCAAGAGCTTTGGATTTGCGCGCAATGCATCAAGGCCAATAGTGCGACACAGTGAGAGTTGCAGGGGCTGATAGCCGCGATCAAGCGTCAGCACCCGGTCACCGGGTACAAGCGTTTCAACGGGGACATCCCCACGCTCTGTCGTGATCAAAGTGCCTTTTGTAAAACAGGTGACGCCGGTTTGTTCTTCGATTTCAGAGGCGGTTTTACCGATGAAGCCCGTCAGCCCGGGAATGGAACCATCAATCGCGGTGTTATCTGAATAGTCGCTGCCGTCTGATTGGTTCAGAACGCCGTCATCGGCAAGATCGGCCAGCATCTCTGTCGTGTTTGTATAGAACGATGTGAGGTCGATGTAGTCGTTATTGCCGGCGTCGCCATCATTGGTATCGGTCGACCCGGCGCCAAAATCGGTGATCGTATCATCGCCGTCGCCTGCGTTATAGACAAATGTGTCATTGCCTGCGCCACCGGTAATAACGTCGTTGCCTTCGCCTGCGGTGATCGTGTCATGGCCGCCCGCGCCATCAATAACGTCATCGTTGCGGTCAACGCCGGTCCCATCATTATTATCGACCCAATCGTTTTCCGGGTCTTCATCATAGGTAACATCGATAATGTCATCGCCCGTGGTCCCATCGACGACGCCGTCGATGTCAAAATGGTGCCCGAACTGTCGAGATCCATTTCCTAGGTCCCATCCGGGTCACCGTTGCCAAAATCAGTTGTGTCAAAATCGATCAGGGCGGCGTCATCATCAGTGCCGGGAAGCTCAACGAAGGTTGGCGGCGCGCCACCGTCCGTAATTCGACCGATGCCGACCCAAAACCACCGTTAGTCCATTCGATATCGCCGTAAATGAACTCGACCGATAGATCGTCACCACCCGTGTCGCTTAGAATGACCTGAAACGAGTTCCTATCGGTACCATTGTTACCGTAGGAAGCGACGTCCAACCATGTGATTGTGACTTTCCCGGTTGTGGCGTCAACATCCCAATAGATATCGCCATCGGTCGTGCCGCGAATGTCAACATCGCTCCAGAAAGGGGCGATTGCGGGCACCGTTATGCTGTCGATGCCCGTTGGGGTATATGAGGTAACGGGCGCGCCAAATGTAATGAGCCCGTTGGTATTAATGTAAATTTCAGTATAAGTCTGGCCAAAGTAAGTAATCGGCCCGCCGCCGAATGCGGCGGTAATATCAATGGCAATACTACCGTCATCCATGTTGCTGGCGTCTAGATCGCTAACGCCGGTTCCCTTGAACGAGTCTGCGCCTTATCCGCCACTAACTGTTTCCAATGTCGCCATTGCTTCGTTCCAAACCAATCACACAATAACGCGCATAACATACGGCCCCGCGCGTTAAGGGCCATCGGAACACTGTATGTTTTGCTTTAGGTTTCGCTGGCAACGATTTCGCGGACCTCAACTGTTGGCTGGGGGGAATATGCATTGGACATGGTTGCAAAGCTGCCTGCGCCTATTCTTCGCGCAATTCAGCAATTATGGCGACCATCGCGTCTGCTGGTACATAGCCCCGTAGCATTTGGTCTTCGATTACAAATGTTGGGGTGCCCGAGATTTCCATTTGATCGCCCAATGCGCGGTTCGCTGCGATGATATTGGTGACTTCGCTTGAATCCATCTGCGCAATGATCGCTTCGGCGTCCAATTCAAGAATTTCAGCCAGCCGTGTCATGCTCGCTTGGGTGATGTCGCCCCGAAATTCCATCAATGTGTCATGCACAGCTTTATAGGCGTCGTCGCCAGCGACAAGCTGGGTCGCGACGGCAAAGCGCGAGGCAAGCACCGATTGTTCGCCCAAGATGGGGTATTCTTTGACGATAAAGCGAATATTGGCATCTGCGGCCAATAGGGCTTCGACCTCTGTGTAGGCGCGTTTACAATAACCGCACCGGTAATCCATGAACTCAACGATGGTGATGTCACCCGCCGGATTGCCGCCAACATAGGAATGGCGATCGTTAAACAACTCATCCGCATAGGTTACTGCAAGCAACTGATCGTTGGCGATTTCGGCCAGACGCTCACGTTCTAGCAAAACGCCGATCGCCTCTTGCAAGACCTCAGGATCTTCGAGCAGATAGGCCCGTACCTCTGCGCGAAATGCAGCGCGCTCCGCATCGGTCATCGCCTCAAGTTCAAGGGCGGCCACCGGGCTGGTCAGGGCGAAAAGAAAGGGCAGGGCATAGCGCAGGGACATCTGGATCATCTCGTTAACATATATTCGCTTGTGACAGACCATATTTACCGGGGAATGCCAAGGTCCATTGACCTCACATAGCGGTGACAGGCACATAGGGCGCAAAGAAGAAGGGCAGCGAAATGCGACATTCAAACCGGGGCGACGTCGACCCATTCATCGTCATGGACGTTATGGAAGCCGCCCGCCAAGCCGAGGCAGCCGGGCGGCATATTATTCACATGGAGGTAGGCCAACCCAGCACGGGCGCGCCGACGCAAGCCCGCGAAAAACTGATCACCGATCTTGCGGATCCGTTGGGCTATACGGTTGGGCTTGGCCTGCCAGAGTTGCGCGCGCGCATCGCGCGCCATTACGGCGATTGGTATGATGTTGATCTGGACCCTGCGCGCGTCGTCGTAACAAGCGGCGCGTCTGGCGCGTTTTTACTCGCGTTTTCGGCGCTGTTTGATAATGGCGAACGGGTGGGGCTGGGGACGCCATGCTACCCGTCCTACCGCCAAATCCTAAAGGCGGTGGGGCTGACCCCGGTTGATATCCCAACGACGCTTGATCAACGGTTTCAGCCGCAGCCCGCGCATGTATCGGAATATGATTTGGCCGGGCTGATCGTGGCGTCCCCTGCGAACCCGACAGGCACAATGCTGGACGCGGGCGCGCTTGCAGCTTTGTCCGAGGCCTGCAACGCAGCGGATGCGGCGTTTATTTCGGACGAAATATATCACGGCATTGACTATGATATTGCACCTGTTTCAGCGCTCCAGGTCACGGATGACGCCTATGTGGTGAATTCGTTTTCAAAATATTTTTCGATGACGGGCTGGCGGGTCGGTTGGATGGTTGTCCCCGAAGATCATGTGCGCCGCGTTGAACGATTGGCGCAAAACATGTTCATCTGCGCGCCCCATGCGGCGCAACGATTGGCATTGCACGCAATGGATTGCCCGGACGAGCTGGACCAGAACAAGGCCGTGTACGCCGCTAACCGCGCCCTGATGATCGACGGGTTGCGCGCGGCCGGGTTGACCCATTTTGCGCCGCCTGATGGGGCGTTTTATATATATGTGGATGTCTCTGAATACACCGATGACGCTCGCGCATTTGCGGCGCAAATTTTGGCGCAGGCCGGGGTGGCCATGACGCCGGGGCTCGATTTTGATGCGGGTCGTGGGCATCACTGGCTGCGGTTCTCTTATGCGCGCAATACGCAAGATATCCGCGAAGGCTTAGATCGGATCGCGAAATTCATGCAGGCTTACCGCAGGTGATACGGCTGATTTGTTTCTTTTGCTGTCTTTGCACAGCGATGTCGGCGCAAGTGACCGTTGATCCCAACCGTACAGCGGTGGGTGACGGTTGGTGGCGGCTTGAAATTAACGTAGGGCTTTCAGAAGTGACGCCTTACCGATTGTTTACATTGGATAATCCGCGCAGACTTGTCGTGGACTTTCAAGATACGGTTTGGCCGGATGTTTCGCCCGATCTCTTGCTATCGGGTGATCGTGCTACGGCGCTACGTTATGGTGCGCTTGGCCCGGATTGGTCGCGTATGGTTGTGGATTTAGCGGGGCCGCTTGAGGTCACGCAAGCGGCAATGCAAACCACCGATGCGGGCGCTGATCTGTCAATAATCTTGAAACGCACGGACGCGCGCAGTTTTTCGGCCAATACAGGTGCGCCAAGTGATTTGAATCTTGGGCAACCCGTTTCCCTGCCGCCAGCGACATCTGGCGGGTTTCACGTCGTTATCGATCCCGGCCATGGGGGCATCGATCCCGGCGCATTGCGTGACGGTGTGAGTGAAGCGGATCTCATGCTGCAATTAGGGCAAGAGGTGGCAACGGCGGTGGACGCAATTGACGGTGTGCAGGCGAGCCTCACGCGTGATGCAGATGTCTTTGTGCCGCTGTATACGCGCGTCAGTTCCGCGAGGGCGGCGGGGGCGGATTTGTTCATCTCGTTGCATGCTGACGCACTTGAAGAAGATGCTGCAAGTGGCGCATCTGTATACACTTTATCGCGTGATGGTGGGGCGCTTGCAGCGCGCCGCATGATCGCTCGGCATGAAAGCGGTGATCTTTTGGCTGGCGTTGATTTAGACGCGCAAGGGGATCAAATCGCGACACTTTTGATGGATTTGGCGCGTGATCAGACCGGGCCACAGGGGGGTGAATTTGCGGATATGCTGATTACGCAGATGGAAAATGCCGGGGTGCGGGTCAATACCAATCCACGCCGTTTTGGCCAGCTTGCCGTGCTATCTGCTGCAGATTTTCCAAGTGTTCTGGTCGAGGTCGGCTTTCTATCGAATGCGCAAGACCGCGCAGCGCTAGAAGACCCCGAAAGTCGCGCAACCATCGTGGCAGCTATTGCTGCCGCCGTTAACCAATTTGCACGCTAAATCGTGATCATATACCAGCGCGTTGCGCATATGGCCTTTTGACCATCAGGTGACAGGGGCGTATAAGAATGTTTGAAACCATAGGACTTTGATCACCCGTGCTGCGCTTTATTTTCTCTTTCTTTGGTGGAATTTTGACCATGCTGACCATGGGTTTGATCATGGGGGCGCTGACGCTTGGCGGTGTGCTATACATGTATGGCCGGGATTTGCCGACATATGAGACACTTGCGCGTTATCAGCCAAAGACGATTAGCCGGATTTATTCAGGCGAAGGTGAAATTATTGATGAATTTGCCGTTGAGCGGCGGTTGTTTACACCGGCATCCGAGATTCCTGATCTTGTGAAACAAGCCTTTATCTCTGCTGAGGATAAGAATTTCTACACCCACACCGGCTATGATCCGCGTGGTATTTTGGCAGCAATTGTCGAAGCCGTGACATCGCGCGGTGAAAACCTGCGTGGGGCGTCGACGATTACCCAGCAGGTGATGAAGAACTTCCTTTTGGATGGTTCAACCACATTGGAACGTAAGATCAAGGAAATCATCCTAGCCACGCGAATCGAAGGCGCGATGAGTAAAGAACAGATCCTTGAACTATACCTGACCGAGATTGACCTCGGGGTGCGTTCGTTTGGTGTGACGGCGGCGGCACGGTCCTATTTCAACAAACCCCTGTCTGAATTATCGCCAGCAGAGGCGGCGTTTTTGGCGGTCCACCCCAAAGCGCCCTATAGCTACCACCCCGTGCATAACCGCGAGGCGGCCATTGCGCGCCGTAATTTCATTCTGCGCGAGATGTTTGAAAACGGCTATCTGACCCAAGAAGAATTGACCGTCGCGCTGAACGATCCACTGCGCACGGTGCAAAATGGCGATTTCCCAAGCTATCAAGAAAGCCTGCCGCCGCGCGATTACTTTACCGATGAAATCCGCCGTCAGCTTTCGCAAAACTTCGGCGAAGATGAATTTTTCTCAGGCGGGTTGTCCATTCGGGCGACGGTTGATCCTGATCTGCAAGTGACGGCTGCGCATTCGCTACAACGTGCGCTTGAAGAATATGACCGTGGTTTGGGCGAATGGCGGGGCACTGGGCTGACAATTCCGGAAGACCAACTTGGCTCAGAAGAGCTGTGGCGCGCTGCTTTGGCTGATCTTACCGTGCCACGCGACATTACTTATGTGGCACCTTGGTATCCGGCCGTGGTGCTCGCGGTGGAAGAAAATCAACTGCGCATAGGCGTGGAAGGGATTGTTGAAACCGAGGCGGAACCTTTTGTTGTGCCGCGTCGCGACATTGAATGGATGCGCGGCAACTTCTTTGACAATTACACCGTTGGCGATGTGGTGCATGTGCGCCGTATGACGGCCGATAGTGACGGGGCGTTTATCCGATGGTCGCTGCGCCAAATCCCCGAAGCCCAAGGCGGCTTTATGGCGATGGACGTGAACACGGGCCGTGTCATCGCGATGCAAGGTGGCTTTAGCTACCAAGATTCGGTGTTTAACCGCGCCACCCAAGCCCAACGTCAGCCGGGCTCGTCTTTTAAACCCTTTGTTTATGCGGCCGCACTTGATAGCGGTTATTCCCCGGCGACAATTGTTGTGGATGCGCCGATCACCATCAACACGCCGCAAGGCGTCTGGCGCCCTAAAAACGCATCAAACCAGTTTTACGGCCCAACGCCGTTGCGCACGGGGATTGAACGGTCACGGAACTTGATGACCATTCGTCTCGCGCAGGAAATTGGGATGGATACGGTCGCCGCCTATGCGGAACGCTTTGGCGTGTATGACCGCATGAACCAAGGGTTGGCTGCGTCACTTGGCGCGGATGAGACCACATTGTTCAAAATGATTTCCGCCTATGCGATGTTTGCGAACGGTGGCGAACGGGTGGAACCTACCTTGGTTGACCGGGTGCAGGACCGCTACGGTAACACCGTATATCGCCACGACCAGCGCATTTGTGTTGATTGTGACGATGCGATCATCGCCGAAGGGTTCGGGCCGCGGATTGAATCGAACCGCGACCGTGTGATGAATGAAATCACCGCCTATCAGTTGACTTCGATGATGCGCGGCGTTGTGCAGCGCGGGACCGCAAGCGGCGCGATCAACTTGCCGGTTCCCATCGCGGGTAAGACCGGGACAACCAATGACGCGAAGGATGTTTGGTTCATTGGGTTTTCTTCTAACATCGTTGCTGGCTGCTATATCGGTTATGACACGCCGCGATCCTTGGGGCGCGGTGCGTCGGGCGGCGGGTTCTGTGGCCCTGTGTTCAACCGCTTTATGCGTGAAGCGATCGACGTTTACGGCGCAGGCGCATTTGACGTTCCCGAAAGCTGCCAGTTCATTAACATCGACCGCTACAGCGGCGCGCGTTTGCCGGACGGCGTGTCAGGCGAAAATGTGATCGCCGAATGCTTCCGCCCCGGCGAAGAGCCACTGTTTGGGATCATGTTCGATGGTGGGTTCGCCATGGCAGGGGATCTCCCATTGTTTGATGAGGTGCAGGCGACAGGGCGCGAGGTCACGACATCCACGGGTGAAACCGCGACCGTCGGGCCAAAGGCCACATTCGGGACGCTTTCGACAGGTGGTCTTTACTGACCACCTGCTTGTCGGCGCGCGGCCCGCGCTGTAAGACCCTTTGACAAATCATTGACCTCACATAGGTGCCTTCTCATGCGCGCAGAAATTCAAACCTCCGCCGATGCGATCGAAAAATCGCTTGAATTGCTTGCGCAGCGGATGGACCGCGAAACCGCACCGCACCGGCTCGAAGAATTCAACGCGCGTGTCGAGGATCCGACCCTTTGGGATGATCCCGAAGCCGCGCAAAAACTGATGCGGGACCGGCAGATGTTGGTGGATGCGATGGCGACATATGACAGTATCGCGCAAGAGCTGGCCGACAATGTCGAATTGATCGAAATGGGCGAAATGGAAGACGACGCTGAAATCGTCGGTGACGCCGAGGGCGCAATCACAGCGCTGCGCGAAAAGGCCGCGAAGAAAGAGCTTGAGGCGCTTCTGGACGGTGAGGCTGATGCGAACGACACCTTCCTTGAAATCAACGCGGGGGCTGGCGGTACGGAAAGCTGCGACTGGGCAAATATGCTGGCGCGGATGTATGTCCGCTGGGCCGAGAAAAAAGGCTATAAAGTCGAACTGCAATCCGAACAGTCCGGCGATGAAGCCGGGATCAAGTCAGCATCTTATAAGATTTCTGGCCACAACGCTTATGGGTGGCTAAAATCCGAAAGCGGCGTGCACCGTTTGGTGCGTATTTCGCCGTTCGATAGCGCGGCCAAGCGCCACACCTCGTTTACATCGGTTAAGGTTTACCCGGTTGTGGATGACAATATCGAGATTGAAGTGAACCCATCCGATATTCGTCTTGATACCTACCGGTCATCAGGCGCTGGTGGGCAGCACGTCAACACCACCGATTCTGCGGTGCGGATTACCCACTTCCCAACGGGGATCGTTGTGACCAGTTCGGAAAAATCCCAACACCAAAACCGCGACATCGCGATGAAAGCATTGAAGTCGCGGCTGTATCAGATGGAATTGGATAAGCGATCGACGCTTGTGAACGAGGCCCATGAAAACGCGGGCGACGCGGGCTGGGGCAACCAAATCCGGTCCTATGTGTTGCAGCCCTACCAGATGGTCAAAGACCTGCGCACCAGTTTCGAAACCTCAGACACCAAAGGCGTGTTGGATGGCGATCTTGACGGGTTCATGGGGGCCACCTTGGCGATGGATGTCTCTGGCAAAAGCCGGGCAGAGGCGAACGCAGAATAATCTTTCGTAGACGCGCAGGGATTTGCTTTCTATCCTTTGAAAACGGCCATTTGGCCGCGAGGGGGAATTCTCATGACGCAGGCGACACGGCCCATAGTACAACCATTAGCACCGGCAGATTTGCGCGCGATACTGCGTGCAGGCGTTGCCGATTTTCGCAAAGCGCCACAATTTGGGCTGTTCTTTAGTGCGGTCTATGTGCTGGGCGGGTTCCTGATGATTTGGTTGGGGGCAGGGCATGTCAGTTGGATTCTGGCAACTTCGCTTGGTTTTCCACTGGTCGCCCCGTTTGCCGCCGCGGGCTTATATGAGGTCAGCCGCCGGATGGAGCAAGATAAACCGCTCAAATGGCCAGAGATCCTGAGCATTGTCTGGCACGAACGCACCCGTCAAATGCCGTGGCTGGGCGCGATTATTGTGATCTACTTTTTGTTCTGGACGTTTCTCGCCCATATGATTTTTGCGCTGTTCATGGGGCTGTCGACGATGACGAATGTCTCCGATAGCTTTGAAGTCTTTTTGACCACCAATGGGTTGATGATGATCGCAGTCGAATTGGGTGTCGGGGCGATCTTGGCATTTTTACTGTTTTCACTGACGGTTGTCAGCCTGCCGCTTGTGCTGGATCGCGAGGTGGATTTTGTCACAGCGATGCTATTGAGCCTGCAGGTCGTCAAACGCAATCCGGTGGTGATGATCGCTTGGGCCGTGACGATTGCGGTCATGTCACTCGCAGCGCTAGTCCCATGGTTTTTGGGGTTGATGGTGGTGCTGCCGGTCTTGGGGCATGCGACATGGCATTTATATCGGCGTGCAATTAAGTGATCCGAATAGGCAAAAAAGGGGCGCCACTGACACCCCTTTTGGTCGCGTTTACTACGCGTGTTATTGCGTTTGGGCGCGGTGCGCCGACAGGTGTCGGTTTACGATTTCAAACCACTGACCGTCCGATTTAATCGCAGCAATCCCGCTATTCATCATCGCCAGTAACTCTTCACGATGCGGGTTCGATTTCGCGATGACGGGGCTGAGGTTAAGCACTTTGGTGAGCTGTTCGTTCAGCATGATATCATCCTGCGCACCCAGTTCCAGTACGGCCCCTTGGCCCGGATCAACAGCAATCACAACGACATCATATGTGCCGTCAAGCAACCCGGCCATACAGCCGGTGATCAGCCCTTCTTGGCCAAACGAAATCGCAGGTTCCACAAGCCCATCTTCTTCGAGAACAAATGTTTCGTACCCATCTGGTCGGCAGATGCTTTTGCCGACCAGCTCTGCGTGGGTTGCTGGTAGCGGCTCACCGGTGCGACCAAAGTACCCTAGCAGAATTTCGAACATGGGATCGGACCATTCGAAGTTGTTACACCGGAATTTGGCATCATCGCCAAGCTGGTCGATCAATTCGCATGGTGGCTCGTACCATGCCGTCGCAAAGTCGTAAGCGTGATCGGTCAAAAGCGGTTGCAGATGAGACCCCCAATCATTGATAAAGTCGATCTTATATGCGGGGCTCCCTGTAGCTGACGCCAGTGCGACGTTTGTCAGCTCCGTCACCATGCCGCCTTGCGCTTGGCTTTCATCAAAATACGGCGCCCAATCGGTGGCCGTAACGACGCGCACAGCAACATCGGTGGGGCCGTCAAGTTGCTCGGTGGTTGTGATTTTGCGAATGAGGGTGTCGTTGGCTTGTGACGTGGTACTGCCATCGCGGCAGGGGATATAGATCACTTGCCCACGCGAAATGAGGCCGGGGTTCGGGCCGATGGTATCGACGTTGGCACTGTAAATTAACTGAAAGGCCGAGGCCGATCCATATACATCGGCGGCAATACCCGACAGAGAGTCGCCCGCAGCGATTGTATAGTTTTCACCGCAGCTGATGCTTTGGGCCGTGGCAGATTGCGCGGATAGTGAGAGGCCCGCAGATGCGATACCAAAGCACAGGCAGCGTAGGGAAGGCGCGAATAAGGTCAAAAGGTTGCTCCATGTTGCGTTATTTTATTTTGATTGACTGGTGAATCAATAAAATATCATGCTCTGGAATAAGTGTCCGAATTCCGTCAAAATTATGGCATTTACTTGGTAGGCAGGATGGGCAAGCGCGCAGAACGTTTTGACGCACAACGAAAAAGGGCACCCCATCGGGTGCCCTTTGCAAAATTCAATTGTGCCGAGGAATTAGGACTTTGGCGTGTCCGCAGCGGCGGCTGTTGGCATCTTTTTGGTGCCGAGTGCCAGCGGGTCGTCTTGACGCTGAACAGAACCCTCAAAGTGGGCGCCGCTCTCTATTGCGATTGTCTTGTGGATGATATCACCCTCAACACGTGCAGAAGAAGAAAGACGGACCTTGAGGCCACGCACACGGCCAACAACACGGCCGTTGACAACCACATCATCAGCGACAACTTCGCCTTTGATTGTGGCGCCTTCGCCAACTGTTAGCAGGTGCGCACGAATATCGCCATCAACCTGACCTTCGACTTGGATGTCGCCGGCGGTTTTAATGTTGCCTGTGATCAGCAGATCAGAAGACAAAACTGACGGTGCGGGCTTGGGGCCAGATGCTTTGTAATCTGAACCAGCACCTTTTTTCGCGTCTGCGCCTTTTTTTGTTTCGGTATCGGACGGTTTGGGTCCGGGTTCATTGATTTTCGATTTAGAAAACATCTTGTCCAGCTCTTATATAGATCATCGGGTTAACGGGCTCGCCTCCGACGCGAACCTCGTAGTGAAGGTGTGGTCCTGTTGAGCGACCTGAATTGCCCATATCACCAATTCGTTCACCACGCGAGACTCTTTGCCCAACAGAGACGTGCATTGCGTTCAAGTGTGCGTATCTTGTCTCAATTCCGAAGTCGTGCTGGATTTTTATCAAACGGCCATAACCCGACGACCACCCAGCATTTGTGACCACTCCGTCAGCAGTTGCGTAGATTGGCGTGCCGACAGGGCCTGCAAAATCCGTGCCCGCATGCAAGCGGCCCCAACGCTGGCCGAAACCAGATGTGAACCGAAAATTTGCCTTAACCGGGATGTCGAATGGGGCCTTTTCAGCGGCGATTCGATAGAGGTTGATTCGGTCCATTGACGCCAGAATTGCATTGGCGCGGAGCGCATCTGGATCAGGTTCGCCGCCTCGTGTTGAAAACTGTACGGGTGTCAGGGGGCCGCCCTGGCCAGAATACCCGCGTCTGACTTGCGCCAACATGCTGTCAGGGCTCATGCCCGCAGCACGGAACATATCGTCAAGCGGTTCGACCGACACCAACATGGCCTCTTCAAGCTGACGGAAAATCTGATCGTTGCGTTCTTGCAAAAGCCGCAGTTCCAGTTCCAATTCTTGGGCGTGGCCAATTGCGAACTCTGCGTCGGCTGAAATCATGTCGCGTTCGGTCGCGGTCTGGGCCAATGCGTTTGACAAAAGATCGACCGTGCTGACGGTATCTTGGGTCATGGCCGCAGCGTCGCCGCTTTCCGTTTCGTCAGAAAGCGCGGCAACTTGGTCGCGGGCGTCTTCACGGTCTCGCATCGTATCGCGCAACGTGGCCTGCACCACGTCCAGCCCGGTTTCCAATTCGCGACGCTTTTCTTCGGTCGCGAGCAATTCGGATTGCATGATTGAAATCTGGCGCAAGGCGGTGCTGAACCGGTCTTGTGCGGCGGCGGCTTCTTGTGCGCGCAGGTCACGTTCGGACGAAAGCGCGTTCAGCCGTTGTTCATATGTCATCTGGTCGCGTTGGGCCTGCGCGCGAAAGTTCCCGGCGCCAATGCTATCCATCAGCAAAATCGCGGTGGCAACAATTGTCCACGCGACAACAACCGTGCAGCCAACCCACGCCACAAGCTGCGCTTCAGAGCTGAGCCGGATAAACCGGGTCTCCGTGTCGGATCTTAAAAACAGTCTGCGTTCAGGGAACCAGCGTTCCAACACATTGTGAATTGTCTTTGTCAGTCGTGATCGCACGATAATTCCCTGTGTCGTCCCGGTCAGTCACTGGTCCCGCACCAGCGTTGCCTGACTGTGTAAGCAGCCCGCAGCCCTGCTGCAAGAATTTTACGCCTAGGGCGCGGATTCGCGCCGTCTTTGGGATTAGGCTTTTTGCTTTGCCGCAAGTGGCCAATAAAAATCCGGAGGGATGCCGGCCTCGGCGCGTTTTTCTTCGTTAAACGGGGGCTTTAGATCCGAATGGAAATATTTGCGCACGCGTTCATGGAAAACGCCTGTTGGGTCGAGATCATGACGACCGCACAAAAAGTTGAACCACTTTGAGCCATAGGACACATGGTGGACCTCTTCGGCGTAGATAGTTTCGAGCGCCGCGACGGCTGATTTGTTCTTCGCTTGTTTAAAGATGTTGATCATCCCCGGTGTCACATCTAGCCCGCGGGCCTCAAGCACCATTGGGACCACGGCGAGCCGCCCCATCAGATCATCAACCGTATCTTCGGCTGCACGCCACATGCCAGCATGCGCGGGCAAGGCCCCATAGAAACTGCCCAATTCCTCAAGGCAATCGCACATCAGCTGGAAATGTTTAGATTCTTCATCCGCAGATTTCACCCAATCATCGTAATACCCAAGCGGCAGTTTGATATGGGCAAAGCGCGGGATGATATCCCAGTGCAAATCAATCGCGTTCAGCTCAATATGGGCGACCGCGTGTAGTAGCGCGATCCGCCCTTCGGGGGTGCCGGGCTTGCGCAAAGGGACGTCGCGCGGGTTCAAAAGCGCGGGTTTTGGGGGCCGGGCCGGAAATGATGGTGGCGTTGCTTGACCAACTTTAATGGCAGGGCCATCTGCGCGTGACGCACGCCAATCGGCCGCGAATTTGCGCGAAAGCGCTGCTTTTTCGCGTCCATCAGCCGTAGTCAGCACAGCGACCGCCATCTCTGACAGGGTCATCATCCGCGCAACGTCTCAAGCACGGCATCAACATGGCCGGGGACGCGGACCTTGCGCCAAGCTTGTTTAATCACGCCGTCAGGGCCGATCAAAAACGTCGCGCGTTCAATGCCCATATAGGTTTTGCCGTACATATTCTTTTCGACCCAAACGCCGTAACGTTCACAGACATCACCGTCTTCATCAGACAATAGCGCGATTTTCAGATCGTGTTTGGCGACGAACTTGTCGTGTTTTTTGATGGGGTCTTTGGACACGCCCAAAACAATGGTGTTCAGCGCGTCAAAGTCAGCGACGCTTTCGGTAAACCCAATGGCTTCTTTGGTGCAGCCCGGCGTGTCATCGCGCGGGTAGAAATACAGGACGACATTTTTTCCGGCAAAATCGGCCATGTTCACAATTTCGCCGCCGTCGCGGGGCAGGGTCACGGTTGGGGCAATGTCGCCTACAGCAAGAAGGGTCATGATACGTCCTTTTGTACGTTGCGCTTTTGTTTTAACCCGGCACAAGCAAAGATAAAGGTCCAAACCGAAAAGTGGCGGAGACAAATTGACCGAAACGGAAATTCAGCAAGACCCTGAACCGGTCAAAAAACCACGCAGCCATCTGCGCGGCTGGTTGTTCTGGTTGCGTGCTGTTTTGGTGGTTTGCCTGACGCCAGTGATTTTCGTAGCCGTTGCGGGCGTGATGATGATCAATCGCGAAATCACAGCGCCCACATGGATGATCGAGCAGATTGAAGCCCGCACAGCGCAGGCGCTGAATGGGGCGCAATTGGAATTTGGAACCATTACAGCGCGTATTGGTCGTGATTTGCACCCACACGTGCGATTGGTTGATACTAAGCTGTTTGACCGTGACGGCGTTATGCTGACCCGCGTGCGCGTCGCCGAAGGCCAGATGTCACCGCGCGGATTGCTGTTTGATCACGACGTGCTGATGCAAAATGTCCGGCTTGTTGGTGCCCAAGTGAACCTGCGCCGCGCGCGTGACGGGACCGTTGCGGTTGCTTTGGCGTCAGGTGCTGCCGAGGTGGGGCAAGCTCGGTCGGTACCGCAACTCTTGGATCAATTGGACCAGGTATTTGAACACCCGCAGCTTGCGGCGCTTGAAACGGTGACCGCTGAAGGTGTGATCGTGAACTTTGACGATGCGCGTGCGCAGCGTAGTTGGGTCGTGGACGGTGGCGCATTTGCGCTGGACTTGCGGGGCGGGGAAACGGCGTTGCGCGGAAACCTAAGCCTATTGTCCGGCCGAGCAGGTGTTACAACGGTGAACCTGTCCTACAGCAGCCCACGTGGGTCTAAGGCGGCGCAACTGGCGGTGAATATCGATGATGCCATCGCCAGTGATATCGCCGCACAATCGCCTGCGCTGACGTGGTTGCGTGACGTTGAAGCCCCGATTTCAGCCGCGTTACGCACGCAGCTGGATGAAGAAGGGGCGCTTGGCCCACTCAGCGCAACATTGGAAATTGGCCAAGGGGCTTTGCAACCCAATGAAGCGACCGCCCCGGTACAATTTAACACGGCCAAAGCCTATCTGACCTATGACCCCGTGCGTGACAGCATCGCCTTTTCCGAGGTCGTACTGGATACCGATTGGGGGAGGTTGCGCGCCGATGGCACGGCCTATTTGCGTGAAATCAGCGATGGGTTGCCGGGGGCTTTGCTGGGGCAGTTTCAGTTCCGCGATGTAGCGCTCAACCCGATGGGGTTTTATGAAACCGCGCCGACAATTGAAGATGCTGCGGTTGATTTTCGGCTGCGGTTTGACCCGTTTCAGGTCGAATTGGGGCAAATGGTCGTCTCAGACGGGGATTTGCGCGTGTTGTCACAAGGGAGGCTGATCGCACAAGCCGATGGTTGGCACGGGGCTTTCGACGCAAACGTAAACGAAATTGACCCGGCGCAACTGCTGACGTTCTGGCCACCCGAGGTGAAGCCCAAGACCCGCAACTGGATCGCTGAAAACATATCCCAAGGGCGGCTCATCAATGGTAATGTCGGGCTGCGCGTATCCCCTGATCAGCCGCGTGACTTTGCGTTGGGGTTTGAGTTCGCAGAGGCAGAGATCCGTTTCATGCGTCAAATGCCGCTGATCACGGATGGGGCGGGTGTCGCATCTATCATTGACCGCAAATTTGTAGTGACGCTGGACCAAGGGCAAATCGTGCCGCCCGAAGGTGGCGTTCTTGATGTGACAGGTACGAGCTTTACGGTCCTTGATACGCGCCAAAAACCTGCTGACGGGCAGGTGGATTTGATGGCGGATGGGGCGATCACGTCGGTCCTATCGTTGCTCAACCAGCCGCCTTTGTCATTTATGGACAAGGCGAACCGTCCTGTAACATTGGCTGATGGGCAGGCGCATGTGTCTGGGCAAATCGCGCTGCCGCTGGTGCGCGGGGTGCAATTGGATGCGATTGATTTGGACCTCGTGGCTAAATTGCGCGCTGTGCAGTCGGATCAATTGGTACCGGGGCGTAGCCTGCGCGCCGGGCGGCTTGATGTGGTGGCCAATAGTGCCGGGCTCACGATTGAAGGGCCGGTGCAGCTGGGTGCTGCGCGCGCGGTTGGGCAATGGCAGCAGCAGTTTGGTGCCGCGCATCGGGGGCAAAGCCAGGTCACCGCTAATGTCGCGCTAACGCAAAGCTTCTTGGACGAATTCAATATTGCCTTGCCCACAGGCATGGTGACGGGTGGTGGGCGCGCGGATATCACAATTGATCTGACCGCGGGGGCTGCGCCTGCCTTTACGTTAACGTCAGACTTGCGCGGATTGCAATTGGCACTGCCCGCAATCGGGTGGTCGAAATCGGGCTCTCAGGATGGGGCATTGCTGGTGAGGGGCAGTTTGGGGCCGGTCTCACAGATAGACCAATTGCAGATCAGTGGCGGCGGGTTGCAGGCGCAGGGGCGCATTGACCTCTCCCAAAGCGGCAGATTTGAGGCCGCAACATTTAGCCAAGTTGCAATCGGGAATTGGTTTAACGCGCCCGTGACGCTGAGCGGACGCGGGGCCGGGCAGCCCGTGCGGGTCACGATCAACGGTGGCAGTCTTGACTTGCGCCGTGCCCGCTTTGGCGGGGGCAGCGGTGAGGGGGGACCAATGCAAATCGCACTGGACCGTTTGCAGATCACCGAAGGGATCGCCCTGACAGGGTTTCGGGGCGATTTTAATGGTGCGGGTGGGTTTTCAGGCCAGTTCAGTGGGCAGTTGAACGGGGCTGCTGCGGTTGCGGGAATCGTGGCGCCGCGCGATGGGCGCACGGCTGTGCGTGTCACCAGCGATGATGCGGGCGCCGTGTTGCGCGCGTCCGGTTTTCTTGAAAACGCCGTCGGGGGCAGTCTGAACCTGACATTGTTACCTGCAGGTGGCGAAGGCACCTTTGACGGGGCCTTAATTGTGAATGACATCCGTGTGCGCGACGCACCTGCGATTGCCGCACTTTTGGATGCGATCAGCGTGGTTGGGCTTTTGCAGCAGCTTGACGGGCAAGGGTTGAGTTTTGAAGATGTGGATGCGCGGTTCCGACTGACCCCGGACCAAGTGATCGTCACGCAGGCCAGCGCCGTTGGGCCCGGGCTTGGCATTTCCATTGATGGCATTTACACGCTGGCGACAAAGCAGCTTGACCTGCAAGGTGTTGTCTCACCGCTGTATTTTTTGAACGGGATTGGTTCTGTTTTGACTCGCCGGGGCGAGGGGCTGATTGGGTTCAACTTTAATATTCGTGGCGCGACGTCTGCACCGCAGGTCAGCGTAAACCCACTATCGGCGCTCACCCCCGGCATGTTCCGGGAATTGTTCCGCCGTCCGCCACCGGAAGTAACTGAATGAAACTGAGCGATTTTGATTTTGACCTGCCAGAGCAGTTGATTGCGACTCGGCCTGCGCGCCCGCGTACATCGGCAAAGCTCTTGCTTGCAAATGACGCAGGGCTTGCCGATCACCATGTGTCGGACTTGGTAACGCTGTTGCAACCGGGAGATCGTTTAATATTGAACGATACCAAAGTTATTCCCGCGCGTCTGACCGGGCTGCGTCACCGTGACGGTGAGGCCGGGCCGACCAGCGCCAAGATTGAGATCACATTACTAGAGCCGCGCGCCACAGGCGACTGGGCGGCCTTGGTGAAACCATTGCGCAAAATCCGTGACGGTGAAGTGATCGTATTTTCAGATGATCTGTCAGCGACATTGACAGCGCGGGCGGATGGTCAGGCCTATCTGCAATTTAACCTGACAGGTGATGATTTTGACGCAGCCTTGGCCGCTGTTGGGGCGATGCCCTTGCCGCCATATATCGCGGCCAAACGCCCGGCGGATGAAGCCGACAAAGATGACTATCAAACCTATTGGGCGCGCCACGCCGGGGCCGTCGCGGCACCGACGGCATCGCTGCATTTTGATGGGGAACTGCTTGAGGCATTGCGCGCGCACGGCGTCGCATTCACCCATGTGACATTGCATGTCGGGGCGGGCACGTTTTTGCCTGTGAAAGTTGATGATGTGCGCGACCACAAAATGCATGCGGAATGGGGTGAGGTTACGCAGAATGCGGTTGATGAAATTATGGCGACCAAAGCGGCAGGCGGGCGCGTGATCCCCGTCGGCACGACGGCGCTACGTCTGATCGAAACCGCCGCCAAAGATGGCGCGTTAAAACCTTGGGTTGGCCCCACGGATATTTTCATCACACCGGGGTTCACGTTCCAAGTGACCGACGGATTGATGACAAATTTCCACCTGCCCAAGTCCACGTTGATGATGTTGGTGTCGGCCTTGATGGGGGTTGAACGGATCAAAGATATCTATTCTCATGCAATCACAACGGGTTACCGTTTCTTTAGTTACGGCGATTCCTCGCTCTTGTTGCCGCCGCGAACAAAGGCGACGTGAACAGACAAGACAGCGTCGCTTTTATGTAGTGAAGTTGAACAAGAATCATCCATAGGGGCAACTCTGTCGGAGTGGAGGAACGCACGATGCTACAGGTTTTCACGGGCTCTTGGGCCTTGTTCATAGGCATGTTCATGTTGATGGTTGGTAACGGCCTTCAGGGGACGTTGTTGGGTCTGCGCGGTGATCAAGAAGGGTTCAGTACTTTGGCCCTTTCTGTCGTGATGTCGGCCTATTTTATTGGATTTTTGTTTTCCTCTCGTTATACGCCAGAGCTTATCCGCCGTGTTGGCCATGTGCGGGTCTTTGCGGCCTTAGGGTCACTGATTTCTGCGGTATTGATCTGCTATCCGGTTTTGCTTGAACCCTGGGCATGGACGATCGGCCGGGTGGTGATCGGGTTTTGCTTTTGTGGCGTGTATATCACGGCCGAAAGCTGGCTGAACGACGCGTCATCCAATGAAACGCGCGGCAAGGCGCTTTCGGTCTATATGATCGTGCAAATGGCTGGGATCGTGTTTGCGCAATGGATCGTCAGTCAGGGTGATGTCACCGGGTATACGCCATTCATTATTTCGTCCGTATTGGTGTCGCTCGCGTTCGCGCCGGTCTTACTGTCTGCGCGGCCTATGCCCGCATTTGAAACATCCAAACGTATGAAAATCAAAGACTTGATCGACGCATCGCCGCTTGCGTGTTTTGGTATGTTTATGTTGGGTGGCGTCTTTGCCACGCAGTTCGGAATGTCGGCGGTTTATGGAAGCCGGATCGGGCTTACGGTTGGTGAAATTTCCTTCTTCGTCTCGGGGATCTACGTTGGCGCGCTAGTTTTACAATACCCAATCGGCTGGCTGTCCGACCGGGTTGACCGCCGTTTCTTGATTGTTGGCGTGGCTTTAGCCGGTGGGCTTGGGTCGCTGGCCGCATTTTTTGTTCCCGACAACTTTGCCATTATCGTCTTTTCGGGTGCGATTGTCGGCGGCGCGTCAAACCCGCTTTACGCTTTGCTTTTAGCTTATGCGAATGACTATCTCGAAAAAGACGACATGGCATCGGCATCGGGCGGTTTTCTGTTCGTGAACGGTATGGGGGCGATCGCAGGTCCGGTCATCGTGGGGCAGATGATGGATGTCATCGGCACCAGTGGTTATTGGTTGTTTACAGCCGTGCTGATGCTAGCGATTGGCGTCTACGGCTTGTACCGGATGACACAGCGCAGCCGGAGCGATCTGGATACCGAGGCAGTGCCATATGTTCCTGTCACCGCGGCATCAACTGCGGTCGCAACCGAGGTCGCGCTGGAGGTCTATATCGAGGCTGGCGACGAGGAGGGGAATGCGGAATAATGTCACGCTGAATAGATGCATTAATATGCTTTGCGTCAAAATCATCTTGTCAGGATAGGTTTTGTCTGTTTGGCTTGCCCTAACGACAGGCAGGTTAAGGAGTAGAGCCATGGTTACCCCCGAAGAGGTACTGGCGTTTTGGTTGGACGATTGTGCGCCCGCGGATTGGTATAAGGCAGATCCTGCGTTGGATGCGCAAATCCGCGATAAGTTTTTAGAGACATGGCAAGAAGCGAGCGAAGGCGCGCTTGGGCTATGGCTCACCTATGCGACAGGGACTTTGGCCTATATTATCCTGACCGATCAGTTTCCGCGCAATATGTTCCGGGATCAAGGCGATGCATTTTCAACCGACACCGTGGCCCGCGCGGCGGCAAAAATGGCGATTGATCGGAATTGGGATTTGAAGATTGACGAACCCGCGCGGCAGTTTTTCTATCTTCCTTTGATGCATTCAGAGTGTTTGACGGATCAAGATCGCGCTGTGCGCTTGATCCACGACCGGATGCCTCTGCATGGGTCCAATAACATCGATCACGCTTGCGCGCACCGTACGGTGATCCGTGATTTTGGACGGTTTCCCTATAGAAACAATGCATTAGGGCGCGAAACGACCCCGTCAGAGCAGCGGTTTCTAGATGCTGGTGGATATGGTGCGGCCTATCAAACGCAGATCAGCTCGAACGCTTAAACCACCATGCATGCATCAAATGCCCGATATGCCCCAAGGTCACTAGAGGTCCTTGAGGAAATAGTTTAGTGTTGAACTAATTTCGGAATTGGAGGACCTGGCATGGCCGCGAAGAACTTTGACATGATCGTAATTGGCGCGGGGCCGGGTGGCTATGTTGCCGCTATCCGCGGTGCGCAGCTTGGGCTGAACGTCGCTGTGATTGAGCGTGAAAATCTTGGTGGGATTTGTCTGAACTGGGGATGTATTCCGACCAAGGCGCTATTGCGGTCGTCCGAAGTGTTCCATCTGATGCACCGCGCCAAAGAATTTGGTCTGTCCGCCGAAGGTATCGGTTATGATCTTGATGCGGTCGTGAAACGCTCGCGCGGGGTGTCCAAGCAGATGGAAGGCGGCGTAAAGCACCTTCTGAAGAAAAACAAAGTCACCGTCATCATGGGCGAGGCAACAATCCCGGCCAAAGGCAAGGTCACGGTAAAAACCGACAAAGGCACCGAAGAGCTGACCGGCAAAAACATCGTGCTGGCCACAGGCGCACGCGCGCGCAATCTGCCGGGGCTAGAGGCCGATGGCGACCGCGTTTGGTCCTACCGCCACGCGCTTGTCCCGCCGCATCAGCCAAAGAAACTGTTGGTTATTGGGTCTGGTGCCATCGGCATTGAATTCGCAAGTTTCTATAATACGCTTGGCGCTGACACGACCGTTGTTGAGGTTATGGACCGCGTGCTGCCTGTTGAAGACGCCGATATCAGCGCCTTTGCGAAAAAGCAGTTTGTGAAGCAAGGCATGAAAATCCTTGAAAAATCTGTGGTCAAACAGCTTGATCGTAGCAAAGCCAAGGTTGTCGCCCATATCGAAACCGGTGGCAAAGTCGAGAAGCAAGAGTTTGATACGGTGATTTCCGCCGTTGGGATTGTCGGCAATGTCGAAGGTTTGGGCCTAGAGGCATTGGGGGTGAAAATTGACAGGACCCATGTTGTTACCGATGAATTCTGCCGCACGGGGATCGATGGGCTTTATGCGATTGGCGACATCGCGGGCGCACCTTGGTTGGCACATAAAGCGAGCCACGAAGGTGTCATGGTCGCTGATCTGATCGGTGGCAAACATGCGCATCCGGTTAAGCCAGAAAGCATCGCAGGCTGCACCTACTGCCACCCGCAGGTCGCGAGTGTCGGATACACCGAAGCGAAGGCAAAGGAATTGGGATATACCGTAAAGGTCGGCAAATTCCCCTTCATCGGCAACGGTAAAGCCGTCGCACTTGGTGAACCGGAAGGCATGATTAAGACCGTGTTTGATGCCAAGACAGGTGAATTGCTTGGTGCACATATGGTTGGTGCCGAAGTGACCGAGCTGATCCAAGGTTATGTGATCGGCCGCCAGCTTGAAACCACCGAGGAAGATTTGATGAACACCGTCTTCCCGCATCCGACCCTGTCAGAAATGATGCATGAAAGCGTGCTGGATGCTTATGACCGCGTTATTCACATGTGATTTGTGACCTGATCTATTTGATTTGGTCGTAAAAAAGCCCCCCGCAATGATGATTGCGGGGGGCTTTTATTTTGGGTTTATTCCACCGTCAGCGGGATGGCGGCAATTGGCACGCGGTCTTGCTGGATGAAATATTTGATCAGGTAATCACCGGGCTCTTCGGGCACGCGTACGGTGACTGGGTTGCCATCTTGGGTGTATGCATATGTTTCCCATTGATCACCGCCTGTGGCGCCTGCGCGCCCAATTGCGATGTAGTCATTCTCATAGTCAGGTCCATCCCAGCCGACGGTAATCTCGGTACCCGCCGTTGCGGTGGCATCTGCCACCAATTGGGCTTTCACGTCAGTAACCGTAATCATGGTGGATGCCAGCATGGTCCGATCTTGCTGTGCAAAATAGCGGATCATATAGTCACCCGGTTCCGCAGGAATGAGCAAAGATGCGGGGCTGCCATCTTGGGTGTATGCATAGTTCTGCCATTGATTGCCGCCAGTTTCCCCGAGCTTGCCAATCCCGATATAGTCGTCATCGTAATCGGGGCCCGTCCAATCGACGGCAATGGTTGACCCCATCGGGGCTGTTTCAGGGGCGGTTACACCGGCCTCAACCTTGGTCAAGGTAATTGTCGTGCTGGCGACAACCACCCGGTCTTGTTGCAAGAAATAGCTGATGACATATTCGCCCGGCTCGATGGGCATTTGCAGCGTGCCTTCGCTATCGGCTTGGACATAGATGTAGTTTTCCCATGCCTCGCCTCCCGACGCCCCCACTTTTCCGATACCGATATAGTCGTTGTCATAGCCTGGGCCATTCCACGACACTTGAATATCTGCGCCCGCAATCGCTTCTGCTGGGGCGGTCACTGACGCTTCGGCTTCTGTCAACGTAATCGTTGTTGTTGCCAGTGGCACCCGGTCTTGAGAGACAAAATATGTGATGACATATTCCCCGGGTTCAGCGGGGACTGTAAGCGTCGCTGGGCTGCCTTCGCGTGTGTACGTGTAGCTTTCCCAAGCATTGCCGCCCGTAGCGCCCACTTTGCCAATGCCGATATAATCATCGTCATAATCAGGTCCTGACCATGTGACTTCGATACCAGAACCGACAATCGCCTCTGCAGGGGCTGAAACCTCTGCCAAAACATCCGTAACCGTGATCGGAACCGTCGCCATTTTTGTGCGATCTTGGCTAAGGAAATAGCTGATTTCGTAGTCGCCGGGTAGCGGTGGTACACGCAGCGTCAGCGGGTCACCGTCACGAGTATAGCTGTAGTTTTCCCACGCGTTGCCGCCTTCTGCCCCAACAAGCCCAATGCCAAGGTAGTCGTCACTATAGTCCGGCCCAACCCAAGCGATAGTGGTATCTTCACCAGCAATTGCTTCCGTAGGGGCTGTGATTGTGACATCAACAGGGGTCAATGTGATCGGAGAAGCCCCCAGCATTTCGCGCGTTTCACCATCAAAGTAGCCGATCAGGTAATCACCAGATTCGGGCGGCATAAGCAGCGATATCGGATTACCATCGCGCGTGTAGGCATAGTTGTCCCAAGCGTCGCCGCCTTCTGCGCCGACTTTTCCGATGCCAATATAGTCGTCATCGTTATCGGGGCCATCCCAGCCCACTTGGATTGTTGCGCCAAGCGGGGCCTCTTCTGGTCCGATAATCGTTACGGGCACTGGCGTGACCTCAATTTGTTTGGTGGCAAGGATCGTGTTGCCCTGCTGCATCCGGTAGCGGATTTCATACATGCCGGGCGTGATCGGCAGTGTCAGTGTCGCGGGATTGCCGCGACTGGTTGGGACGGGGCTAATGGTGCTGGACCCGCCGTCTTGCGCCATCAAAATCATGTCGCCTTGGTAATCGGGACCAGTCCATTCCACAGCGATTTCGCTGCCAATCGCGCCTGTATCTGGTGCATTCAGCGTCGCAGTCGCAGGTGTCACAAGGATTGTAGTGCTTGCCAAGAATTCGTTTGAACCGTCGCGCAGAAGATAGTGAATGTCATAAGTGCCTTCGACCGGGGGCATCCGCAAATTCGCAGGTGTGCCAGTGTCGGTTTGCGCGAAGGTCAATGTCCGCGTTTCCCCCGGCGCTGTGATGATGATTTGATCATTCTCGTTGTCCGGCCCGGTCCAATCAACCGGGATGGTTGATCCTGCCACGGCAGTTTCTGGCGCGCTGACTGTCGCGGTTGGCGCGATTTCAGGGAAAATAACGGTGACAGCCACATCATTGGCACCGGTCACATCGACCGTTGCCGAGGCTTCGAGCTCGTCAATGATCCGGTAGGCAGCGGCCGTTGTTGCCCCTGCAAACAGATCAACAGTGAATGGGTTGCCTTGTGCGCCTTCGACAATCACCCCGTCTTCGTTGCGGATGTCCCAAATGATCGGATCTGGAACCAAGAGCCCGGCATTATCGCCAATCCGGGCCTCAAAAACGCCAGTGATTGCGACCGGGGCGGGCTCCATCACCATAGATGCCATCGCGAGGTCCAGCTCATCTGCGGTATCAGCAGTTAGAAACTGCCCACCGGTCTCTTCGGCGATACATTGCATCTGCGCGAGCGCTTCGGGATCTGAGACATCAAAGCCAACCACATGCGCGGTGAAATCAATGCCGGCCTCTTCTAGAAGGCGGGCAGCGGCGCATGGGTCTGGGTTACAGGTCTCAACACCATCCGAAACCAAAATCACGGTTGCACTGTCTTCAGTATAGCGCAGTGCCTCGGCAGCGGCGATCACCGCATCGGTCATAGGAGTCTTGCCCAATGGCTTAATGCCGTTGACCGCCGCAACAATTTCATCTGCGGTACCGGGAGCGGGGGCAACGATGGTCTCGATATCTGTGCAATTGCCACGTTCGCGGTGGCCATAGACTGTCAGGCCAAGCCCTTCATCCGCAGGAAAATCGGACAATAATTCGGAAACAACCTCTTGGGCGATGGTAATTTTTGCAACGTCATCAATCTGGCCCCACATCGACCCAGACCCGTCGAGCACCAAAATTGTATTGGGTGAATCTTGTGCAACCGAGGCCGTTGCAAGCGTTGCTGTGACGAAACATGTAATAAAACTGCGCATAATATTCCCTTAAATGACGGTGGGGCAAGTCAATCATAACTCGCATGCGGTTCAAAGGAAAATACGCAAAAAGCCGGAGAAACAGAAAACGCCTAAGAAAGCGGCAATTTGATTGCCCCGTCTAATCACGGGCTAGTTGTTTCTAAGTTTGTGATAATTTGACATATTGTTGACGAATTCGCTGCGCAAAGTAAATTCACCAGACGCTATTATCAGTAACGCTATTTCTATTTCGTGGTGCGTTTGAAGTTATTATTATTAGACCTACAAGGACGAAGACCCATGAAACCAGTTAACCATCTACGTGGCCTTTTGATGAGTACCGGGGTGGTGCTTGGCGCAGCGATGCCAGCCGCCGCGCAAGAGGCTTGCTCTTCTTACACAGTGCAGCGCGGAGATTCTCTCAGCGGTATCGCGCGTGAAGCTTACGGATCGATCAGCTTTCAGGCAATTTGGGATGCAAACCGCACGGCCATTGGGCCGAACCCGAACGATATTTCCGTAGGTATGCGCCTCAACTTGCCGTGTGAAGACGGAACTTTGGCATCGACGACACAGGTATCAACCGCACCAGCAGCACCGGTTTCAACCGGTCTTAGTTCCTTGCACCTGATTACCGGCTCTGACTACCCGCCCTATACCGACGAAGATCTTGAGGGTGGCGGCGTATTCACACAGTTGATGGACGCTGCAATGGCAACCGTTGACACCGAATATCAGATTACATTTGTGAACGATTGGGGCGCGCATTTGCCTGTGTTGCTTCCAAGTGGCGCGTTCGACGGCACCTTCCCATGGTTGCGGATCGACTGCGAAGATCCAACATTGGCCGATGCAATGCAAAGCCGCTGCGACGAATTCCTGTTTGCCGATCCGGTCTATGAAATCGTGACAGGTCTTTTTGCGCGCACAGGCGACAGCTTGGCGACATCTACTGATGCAGCGGCATTGATGGGTAAAACTATCTGTGTGCCTGATGGTTACGCGACAGTTATCGCGAATGCTGCTGGCCTAACCAATGAACAGGTTAACTACGTCACTGCGGAAACACCGGAAGGTTGTTTTGATGATCTGGTCGCAAGCAGCATCGATGCTGTTGAAATGGAACTGACGCAGGCCGATGATTTGATCGGAACTGCCGGTATCGTTGACCAAGTCGCGCTTAACCCTGAAATTAATTCGGTTCTTGCGCTGACTGTTTACGTGCACAAAGGCAACCCGGATGCAGAGCTAATTGTTGAAACAATCAACAAAGGGATTGCGAATATCCGTGCTGACGGCACTTGGTTTACGACTGTGCGCACAGGTATCGCCGCCTATTACGAGCAATAATTTAGACACAAATACAGTGTTGTTTCAGGGGCGGCTATCATAGCCGCCCCTTATCTGTTTATCGGTCGGGTGACAAACGTCGACTATCACAGTATGTTCGTTTAATGTTCTTACTTTTCGGTTGGAACATTAGATGCTCTGGACTATCTATTGGTTAACAATCTCTCAGGGGTCCCCATGGCAGAGCTAAAGAACATCGAAGTCCGCGGCGCGCGCGAACATAACCTCAAAGGGATCGACGTCGATATCCCGCGTGATCAGCTTGTGGTCATTACGGGGCTGTCCGGCTCTGGCAAATCCTCGCTTGCGTTTGACACGATCTATGCCGAAGGGCAGCGGCGCTATGTCGAAAGCCTGTCGGCCTATGCGCGCCAATTCCTTGATATGATGGAAAAGCCCGATGTGGACCACATCAGCGGCCTGTCCCCAGCGATTTCGATTGAACAAAAAACGACCTCTAAGAACCCGCGCTCGACCGTTGGGACGATCACCGAAATCTACGACTATATGCGTTTGCTTTTTGCGCGTGCGGGTACACCGTTTAGCCCGGCGACGGGACTGCCGATTGAGGCGCAACAGGTGCAAGATATGGTGGATCGGGTGATGGCGCTGCCAGAAGGGACGCGTGGTTATCTACTGGCCCCGATCATCCGTGACCGCAAAGGCGAATACCGCAAAGAATTTCTAGAGCTGCGTAAGCAAGGGTTTCAGCGGGTGAAAGTGGATGGTGAATTCTATGAATTGGATGAACCGCCAACATTGGATAAAAAATTCCGCCATAACATCGATGTTGTCGTCGATCGGATCGTCGTGCGCGAAGGGTTGGAAACCCGGCTAGCAGATAGTTTCCGCACCGCGCTTGATCTGGCGGATGGGATTACCGTGCTTGAAACCGCCCCGGCTGAGGGCGACCCAGAGCGCATCACATTTTCAGAGAACTTTGCCTGCCCGGTGTCTGGTTTCACCATTCCCTCGATTGAGCCGCGCTTGTTTTCTTTCAACGCGCCCTTTGGGGCCTGCCCAAGCTGTGACGGTTTGGGGGTCGAACTCTATTTTGACGAAAAACTCTGCGTGCCGGATGCGACGTTGAAAATCGCGGATGGGGCGATTGCGCCTTGGCGCAAGGGCAAGTCGCCCTATTTCTTGCAAACGATTGAGGCGATCGCCAAGCACTATGGCTTTAACAAAAACGCGCGTTGGAAAGATCTCGATCCTAAGATTCAAAACGTGTTTCTGTATGGTTCCGGCAAAGAAGAAATCAAATTCCGCTATGACGAAGGCGGCCGGGTCTATCAGGTCGAACGCGCATTCGAAGGTGTGATCCCGAATATGGAACGCCGCTACCGCGAGACTGATAGCAACTGGATCCGCGAAGATTTTGAACAATACCAAAACAACCGGCCATGCGGCACCTGCGAAGGGTATCGCCTGCGTGCCGAGGCTTTGGCCGTTAAGATTGGCGGTTTGCACGCAGGGCATGTGGTGCAATTGTCAATCAAGGATGCATATGATTGGTGCCTGTCGGTGCCAGATCAACTGAGCAAACAAAAGAACGAAATTGCCACTGCGATCCTCAAGGAGATCCGCGAACGGCTTGGGTTTCTCAATAACGTCGGGCTGGAATATCTGACGCTTGCGCGCAACTCTGGCACGCTATCGGGCGGGGAAAGCCAGCGGATCAGGCTGGCCAGTCAAATCGGATCGGGTCTGCAAGGCGTGCTTTATGTGCTGGATGAGCCTTCAATTGGGTTGCATCAGCGCGACAATGATCGGCTGCTGACGACGCTCAAGAATCTGCGCGATCAGGGGAACACGGTGATCGTGGTCGAACATGACGAAGAAGCGATCCGCGAGGCTGACTATGTCTTTGATATTGGACCGGGGGCGGGTGTACACGGCGGGCAGGTGGTTGCCGAAGGCACCCCGGCTGAAATCATGGCGAATGAAGGCTCAATCACCGGGCAATATCTGACCGGAACCCGTGAAATTGCGGTGCCTGTGAAACGGCGCAAGGGGAATAAGAAAAAGCTGACAGTGGTAAAAGCCACGGGCAACAACCTCCAAAATGTGACGGTTGATTTTCCGCTCGGGCAATTTGTCTGCGTCACCGGCGTTTCGGGCGGCGGGAAATCCACGCTGACGATTGAAACCCTGTTTAAGAACGCTTCGCAAAAGCTCAACGGGTCGCGTCAGGCCCCTGCGCCCTGTGAGACAATCAAAGGATTCGAACATCTTGATAAGGTGATCGACATTGATCAGCGCCCCATCGGGCGCACGCCGCGATCCAACCCCGCGACCTATACAGGCGCCTTCACCCCGATCCGTGATTGGTTCGCTGGCATGCCCGAATCCAAGGCGCGTGGCTATAAGCCGGGCCGCTTTTCGTTCAACGTCAAAGGTGGGCGCTGCGAGGCCTGTCAGGGCGATGGCGTGATCAAAATCGAAATGCATTTTTTGCCGGATGTCTATGTGACCTGCGAAACCTGCAAAGGCGCGCGCTATAACCGCGAAACGCTAGAGATCAAGTTCAAGGGCAAAAGCATAGCGGATGTCTTGGATATGACAGTCGAAGATGCGCAGGCGTTTTTTACGGCTGTGCCCTCGATCCGGTCAAAGATGGACGCGCTCATGCGCGTCGGGCTGGGGTATATTAAGGTCGGTCAGCAGGCCACGACGCTTTCAGGTGGTGAGGCGCAGCGGGTCAAATTATCAAAAGAACTCGCGCGGCAATCCACGGGCCGCACGCTATATATATTGGATGAACCAACCACGGGCCTGCATTTTGAAGATGTGCGTAAACTGTTGGAAGTGCTTCATGAATTGGTCGATCAAGGCAATTCTGTTGTGGTGATTGAACATAATCTGGATGTGGTAAAAACGGCCGATCATATCATCGACATTGGCCCCGAAGGCGGCGATGGCGGCGGGCAAGTGGTCGCGACCGGTACCCCGGAAAAAGTCGCCGAAAATGCGGGTAGCCACACCGGGCGCTATCTTAAAGAGATGCTCAACCCCAACCGCGTCGCGGCCCAATAGGCGGCGCGTTTTCGCACGTTAGCGAAAAATTATGAACCTAGGTGCATAAGCAAATTCCAGATACAAAAGGATGATGCTGTGCCAGGACAAAAACTTGGGGTTGTTGTGATTCATGGCGTCTGGAGCCAAGCTGGCGATTTGCCGATTGATTCCAAAATGCCGAGCTATTCAAAAGGCATGGCCAAACGCGTTGTCCGTAAGTTGGGTAAGCGCGCGGAAGATATCGTCTGGAGAGAGGTGTCTTGGGCCGATATCCTGCAGCGCCGCCAGCGCGAATACCTTGACTTGATCCGGGACAAAACTGGTCATGACCCGGCGCGCGCCTTTATGCTTTCGGCGCTGTCTGACGCCGCGTCTTATCGCAAGGTAACCGATGGGTCCGCGGCAATTTATGAACAGATTCATAACCGGGTTGAACTGACCATGCGCTCGCTCGCCGCTGAAATTGGTCCAGACGGTCCGATACTGATCTTGGCGCATTCGTTGGGGTCACATATTATGTCGAACTATATTTATGACTTGCAGCATTTTGCCCGAATTACCGGCGAACAGCGCTTTGAAACCGGACTCGAAAACATGCAGACCGTCGCTGGGTTCATGACATTTGGATGCAATATACCGGTGTTTCTTTTTGCGCACAGGCGCGACAGCATTGTCTCGATTGATTATCCGGGGGCAGGCCTTCCAGATCATCAGCAAATCGCGCCTTGGTGGCAAAATTTCTATGACAAGCAAGATGTGCTTGCCTATCCGATGGGGCCGTCGGCCCCTTGCTATTCAAAGATGGTCGCAGATCGACATTTGCGCGATGTTCCCATGCATTTGGGCACAACAGAGGTCGCGCAATGGGACCCTATGCGGCACGGCGCCTACTGGGACGATCCTGAAATGATCGCCCCAGTGGTGCATTATATTAACAAGTTCTTTGACGCGCCGCCTATTCCATCGGCTTAAAGTTAAACTCGCCGCCTTCTTTGATCCCTGACGGCCAACGCGATGTGACTGTTTTGGTGCGTGTGTAGAACTTAAATGCATCGGGGCCGTGCTGGTTCAGGTCGCCAAACATGGATTTTTTCCACCCACCAAAGGTGTGATAGGCCAATGGCACAGGGATTGGCACGTTGATCCCAACCATGCCGACGTTGATCCGGCTAGCAAAATCGCGCGCCGCATCGCCATCGCGGGTAAAGATCGCGGTGCCGTTACCGTATTCATGGTCCATCGCATAACCAATTGCTTCTTCGTAGGTTTTCGCACGGACACAGGATAGAACGGGGCCAAAAATTTCTTTTTGGTAGATGTCCATATCCGTGGTGACGCGGTCAAACAGATGAGGACCAACAAAGAATCCATCTTCATAGCCTTGTAGGTTGAAATTGCGGCCATCGACCACGAGTTCGGCACCTTGTGCGACGCCCGTTTCGACCAAGTTCAGAATGTTTGCTTTTGCGGCGGCGGTCACAACAGGACCGTAATCAACGTCTTTGCCTGAAGTGTACGGGCCGACCTTAAGTGCCTCAATCCGAGGGACCAGCTTTTCGACCAAACGATCAGCGGTTTCTTCGCCAACGGGGACAGCAACCGAAATCGCCATGCAGCGTTCGCCGGCCGCGCCAAAGCCTGCACCAATCAGCGCATCCGCAGCTTGGTCCATATCAGCGTCAGGCATGATGATCATGTGGTTTTTCGCGCCACCAAAACATTGCACGCGCTTACCATTGGAACAGCCACGCCCATAGATATATTCGGCAATCGGGGTCGAGCCGACAAAGCCAACAGATTGGATCACATCGTGATCAAGGATCGCATCAACAGCTTCTTTATCGCCATTCACAACTTGGATGATACCTACGGGCAGGCCCGATTCTTCAAGCAATTCGGCCAGCATTAATGGCACCGAGGGGTCACGCTCGGACGGCTTGAGAATAAACGCGTTGCCGCAGGCGATGGCCGGAGCAAACATCCACATCGGGATCATCGCCGGGAAGTTGAACGGGGTGATGCCCGCGCAGACGCCCAACGCTTGCTTCATCGAATACATGTCGATGCCGGGGCCAGCTGCGTCGGTGAATTCACCTTTCAACAGCTGTGGCGCGCCGATGCAATATTCCACAACCTCTAGGCCGCGCTGTACGTCGCCCGCAGCATCGGGCAGTGTTTTGCCGTGCTCGCGGGACAGGGCCTCGGCCAGTTTGTCCATGTCACGGTTCAGAAGATCAACGAATTTCATCATCACACGGGCGCGGCGCTGCGGGTTCACCGCGGCCCAAGAGACCTGTGCTTTTGATGCGATTTCAACGGCTTGCGCCATTTCATCTGCATTGGCGAGCGGCACTTTGGCCTGCACTTCGCCGGTGGCGGGATTATAGATATCCGCGAAACGGCCAGATATGCCTTTGACGTGCGCGCCGCCGATGTAGTGAGTCAGTTCTTGCATGGAAACCTCCGTTGGTTGGCGCCTGTTTAGCCTTGCATTTTTCAACGTAAAAGAATGAATATGTCAAAATCATTTTGCAAAAATGTAGGTATATATTGGAAAACTGGGACGACATGCGGGTGTTTTTGGCTGTGGCCCGCGCCGAGAGCCTCACGGGGGCTGCGCCGATTCTAAAGATGGACCCGGCGACGCTCGGGCGGCGCATCGCGCGGCTAGAACGGTCTTTGGGTGCCGCGTTGTTTGTGAAATCCCCACAGGGCTATGCGTTGACGGATTTGGGCGAACGCATGCGCGATCGCGCGGCGGAGGCAGAGGCCCATCTGATCCTTGCTCGGGAAACGGGGCAGGGGGCGTCGTCGGGGCTGAGCGGGCAAATCAGGATCGGTGCGCCCGATGGGGCCGCGAATTTTCTGCTGCCGCAAGTCTGCGCCGCCGTCCAGGCAGAACACCCTGCGCTTGAAATCCAAATCCTGTCGTTGCCGCGCGTTGTGAACCTGTCGCGCCGCGAGGCGGATATGGCCGTCACCGTGAGCCCGCCCGCGACCGGACGGCTGAGCGTGCAGCGCATTTCCGATTATAAATTGCATCTGGCAACGCGCCAAGATGGACCGCAAATTGCCCGGCGTGCAGATCTGAATGGGCAGCCAATTGTCGGCTATATTTCTGATATGATCTTTGACAAAGAACTGGATTATCTTGGCGAATTGGGGGCCGATGGGGTGCAAATGGCATCGAATTCGGTCGCGGTGCAGTTGCAGATGCTGCGCCAGTCTGGGGTCGGGATCGTGCATGACTTTGCCTTACCGTTCGCACCCGAATTGCACCGGGTCTTGGTCGACGATATCTCATTGACCCGGTCGTTCTATTTGGTGCGGCATACGTCAGATCGGCAATCAGAGCGGCTGAATAGCGTGGCGGATGCAATTATGAGCGGTATTCAGGCAGAGATAACACGCCTTGAGGGTATCGCCCGCTTGACAGATGCCCCTGTGATTTGACAGCCTAGCAAAACGCAAGCCGCTAGAGGAGCCCGCGATGATCGTATCCCAAATTCTGAAATCCAAAGAAAACGCCGGTGTGGTGTCAGTAAGACCTGGCGACCCTGTGTCTGTCGCCGTGGCATTGCTGTCGGAAAAACGAATTGGGACAGTTGTGGTGTCATCTGATGGGGTGGCGCTAGATGGGATTTTATCCGAGCGCGATGTCGTACGCGAATTGGGCAAACGCGGTGCGTCATGTCTTTCGGATAAAGTATCTGATCTGATGACCGCTAAGCTGATCACCTGCACCCCAGACGAACAGACCGATGCGGTGCTGGAAAAAATGACCGCAGGTCGTTTTCGCCATATGCCCGTGCTTGAAGACGGTAAGATGATCGGACTGATTTCAATAGGTGATATGGTCAAGGCCAGACTATCCGAGCTCGCGATGGAAAAAGATGCGCTCGAAGGGATGATTATGGGGCATTAGCGGTCTTGCAATCTGCGCCGTAATAATATTGCGTGCGCGCAACAATATTTGACGAGGTGCGCCATGCGTGTTGGACTTTATCCCGGAACTTTCGACCCTGTCACCCATGGTCATATCGACATTATACGGCGTGCAAGCACTCTCGTTGATCGTCTGGTGATTGGGGTCGCAATTAACCGCGATAAAGGGCCGTTGTTTTCGCTTGAAGAGCGCGTGGCCATGGTGAAAACGGAATGCGTGCCGCTTGGCGAAGCGCATAATTGCGAAATTGTGGTACATCCGTTTGAAAACCTGCTCATTGATTGTGCCCGTGACGTGGGGGCTGGCGTGATTATCCGAGGTCTGCGCGCGGTCGCCGATTTCGAATATGAATTTCAGATGGTTGGCATGAACCGCGCAATGGATGATTCCATTGAAACCGTGTTTTTGATGGCCGATGCAAAGAATCAGGCGATCGCCTCGAAGCTCGTCAAAGAAATCGCGCGGCTTGGCGGGGATGTGTCGAAGTTCGTCACCCCCTCTGTGAATACTGCGCTGAAGGATCGCTTCGGCGAGTGATAGCAAAGGCAGCGGTGATGTATCTTTTGTATGCGCTGATCATGATCGTTTTTCATCCAGCTTTTATCTACCCGTTTGGTGATGAACCCTTTGAAAATTCCCGGTTTGAAACCGTGATCCTTGCGGATACGCAGGCCAGTTTGCGCGTATCCAATCCTTCGCAGGATGGTACCGCCGTCATGTATTTTATGGGAAATGGTGGATCATTGGCCTATTTTGGGGCGCATTTATCGGTTCATATCGATGCAGGTCGACAGGTGCTTGCACTGGACTATCCGAGCGGCGGCGGCATTCCCGGACAAGTGTCAGAGGCACGGCTAAAGGCGCAGGCTCTTGATGCTTATGATTGGTTGTCCGCGTTTCATGGCGGACCGATTATTGTTCATGGCTATTCGTTGGGCACCGGTTTGGCGCTGCATGTTGCGGCCAATCGCGCGGTTGATGGTGTCATTCTGGATGCGCCATATGCGCGGATGTGCGAACTGATGACACGCGCATCGTGGTTACCAGCATGTTACCTGCCGGGTGTGCAGCGGTGGAATTCACTGGGCTATGCGGATCAAATCGACGCGCCGGTGCTTGTATTACAGGGGACTGAAGATGATTTGATCCCGATCTCTGGCGGGCTACGCTTGGTCGTTCATCTTGAGAATGCGGGACAAAATGTGCAATTTGGGATACTTCCTGGCGCGAACCATCATAACACAGCGCTAAACCCGCATTACGCGGCGCATATCAATGATTTTCTGAGCAAATAAAAAAGCCGACCCACTTGGGGCCGGCTTTTTTATTCATATGAGACCACTCATTAGATCAGTTTTCCCATCGCGACGGCTGTGTCGCTCATCCGGTTTGAGAAACCCCATTCGTTATCGTACCAGGTCAGGATACGGACCATGTTTCCGTCGAGCACTTTGGTTTGATCTAGGTGGAAGATCGATGAATGCGGATCATGGTTGAAATCAGAGCTGACCATAGGCAGATCGGTGTAACCTAAAACCCCTTTGAGCGGGCCGTCGGCCGCTGCGATGATGGCGGCATTGACTTCTTCGACGGTGGTCGCGCGCGATGCTTCGAACGTCAGATCCACAACAGAGACATTGGGTGTCGGTACGCGGATCGCAACGCCGTCCAGCTTTCCGTTCAGTTCCGGCAGCACGAGACCAACAGCCTTGGCGGCACCGGTCGAGGTCGGGATCATTGACAGTGCTGCGGCGCGCGCGCGGTACAGGTCTTTGTGCATTGTATCCAGCGTCGGCTGGTCGCCGGTGTAGCTGTGGATCGTTGTCATAAAGCCTTTGGTGATGCCGATCGCATCATTGAGAACTTTGGCAACGGGAGACAGACAATTCGTTGTGCAAGATGCGTTTGACACGATGACGTCATCCGCCGTCAGCGCATTATCGTTCACACCGAAGACGATGGTTTTATCCGCGTCTTTGCCCGGTGCAGAAATCAACACGCGGCTCGCGCCGTTATCAAGATGCGCTTGGCAGGCGTCTTTGCTGGTAAAGATCCCAGTGCATTCCAAAACCACATCGACATGCGCCCAAGGCAGGTCTGCAGGGTTGCGGATCGCGGTCACATCAATCGGGCCACGGCCCGCGTCAATGGTGGTTTCTGTCGTGGTGACAGTGCCGGGAAAACGCCCATGCACAGAATCAAATCGCAACAAATGCGCGTTGGTTTCCACGGGGCCGAGATCGTTGATTGCAACAACTTCGATGTCGGTACGTCCGCTTTCAATGATTGCGCGCAATACGTTACGACCAATACGACCAAATCCGTTAATGGCAACTTTGACGGCCATGATGCTATCTCCTAAGGGATGACTGTTGGCGCTAACATTGCGATTTATGGCAAAAGGTCAACCGTAGATCGGCACTATCGCCAAATTGCGATGTATTCGATCAACGCCAAAAGCTTGCGAAACAGAAATGGAATAGCGCCCCAATGCATCACGTAGAGGTCAATCACCACAAATCCGGTGATCAAAATGGCAAGTATGAGGGCGATCGTATTCGTCATGCAAAACATCTAACTTGAAGGTGTTAAAAACGTAAGACCTTTGAGAAAGCAAATGAGATGCCCAATCCGACGCTGCCGCCCATTTTCGATTTTCGCACAACTCGGCTCAAGGTTACGCATTGGGGGGAAACTTTGGCGGACCCAATTGCGCGGGCAACACTTTTGCTTAATTTGCCCGGTCTCCTGACCGACGAGGTGACCCGCGATTTGCCACCTTCGTATGTCCTGACGGAGGATGCAGCTGCTTGGGTCGCAGCGCGCCAGCATGAGAGCGATGTTTATCTTATCTCGGAGCAGGATCAGCTGGTTGGGCTGCTAATCCTCTTTGTCGACACACAAAGTGCAGCTATTCACATTGGCTACCTATTTGCACAAAGTGCTTGGGGGCAGGGCTATGCGACTGAACTCTTGTTGGGGCTGATCGCCGCCGCGCCGCCGCCCACCACCTTTTTGGCAGGTGTCGCAACGACAAACCCCGCCTCTGCGCATGTGCTACGTAAGGCGGGGTTTAGGTTGGAAGCTGAACAGAAAGAGCAGGGAATGCTGACGTTTTCGCGAAAGGTTGAAGCCTAGTTCAACCGCCCCATTGTTGCCGCCACATCCGCCATACGCGCTGAGAAACCCCATTCGTTGTCGTACCAGGCCAAGACGCGCACGGTTTTGCCGCCGACAACTTTGGTTTGGTCGGGTGCAAAGATGCAGGATTGCGTTGTGTGGTTAAAGTCGATGCTGACCTTGGCTTCATCATCGTATGACATCACCATGCCCATATACCCACCTGCGGCCTCTGCGACGATGGCGTTTACATCTGCAACGGTCACGGATTTTCCGGCCTCAAATGTCAGATCAACGGCGCTGACATTTGGTGTGGGCACGCGCATTGCGGTCCCGTCGAGCTTGCCCGCTAATTCCGGCAGCACATCACCCAATGCTTTGGCTGCGCCCGTCGAGGTTGGGATCATCGCCATGGCGGCGGCGCGGGCGCGGTATAGGTCGCTGTGGCGGCGGTCTAGCGTGGGTTGGTCGCCGGTGTAGCTGTGAATGGTGGTCATGATGCCGCGCTCAATCCCGATCGTGTCATTCAGAACCTTGGCAAGCGGTGCCAGACAATTGGTGGTGCATGACCCGTTGGACACCATCTTTTCACCTGCGACTATATCGCGGTGGTTCACACCGTAAACAACAGTGCGGTCAACGTTTGACGCCGGTGCCGAAATCAGCACCTTTTTGGCGCCGCGCGACAGGTGAACGGCGGATTTTTCACCATCGTTAAACTTGCCCGTACATTCGAGCACAACATCCACGCCGGACCAGTCCAGTTCTTCGGGGTCATAGGTCGACATCACATCAATCGGCCCACGTCCCAGATCCAGCGTGTTGCCGGAAACTTTGATTGGGCTGCCAAAACGGCCATGCACGCTGTCATATTTCAGCAGGTGCGCGTTTGTCTCAATCTGGCCAGTGGCGTTGATCTTGACGACTTGCACATCGTTGCGCGCGGCCTCGGCGATATGTGCCAATGTGCAGCGGCCAATGCGGCCAAATCCGTTGATCCCAATGGTGACAGTCATGTGCCTTGCTCCTATGCGTCGCGTTAGGGGGTCGATAGGCAATGAGAAGGATTCTGAAAAGCCTGAAAATAGCAAGTTTTCAGTATGTTAGCGATAACTTTAGGTGGTTGCGCTAACTGTTTTCGCTAACAGGTATGCACTCGCGGTGATCCGCCGTGGCAACACCATTCCATGACCAGAGGTCAGAATATATGTTTTGCCGCAAATGCAGGTGAGGGGCCGACACCGGCTGGCTTTACGCTGATGTTGGAAAAATGAGACAGTCGACGACCGATTATGCTGCAATAGCAAAAACGGCATTCGCATAAGTATTAAGAATTCATTACCTTTTAAGTCAGGTTAGATAGTTAGCTTTGTGGTCGGTATGGTCGCGAAAATTGTACGCGCAGAATGGGTATCTAACAATGTGCGTTATTAATAGAGAAGTAAAAATCCATGAAACTACAATTGCTCAAGAATTCATTGCTGGCCGGCGCCAGCGTTTTGTTGGTGCAACCTGCATCTGCCGGGTCTTTGGCTGAGCCGATTGCCGAAACTGCTATTGTCGCACCGCAAGCGGCGGCTGTGACCGATTGGTCAGGCGCTTATGCAGGTGGTACGCTTGGGGGCGTTTCGGGCTCATCACTATTTTGTCAGGAAGGCTATGAAGAAACCTGTGAAGACAATCCAAACGACTTTGACCAGCCAACGCCTGCACCTGAGGGTGCAATTTTCGGCCTGACAGCCGGTTACAACTGGCAGCGCGGTAATATTGTCTATGGTGTCGAAGCCGATATTTCCAAGGCGTCTGCCGAAGGCGACACTGGGGACACGGATGACTTCGGCTGTGGTGAAGAATGCCAAACAGATATTTTAGCCGCGGCAACATTGCGTGGTCGCCTTGGATACGCCACGGGACAGTGGCTGCCTTACGTGACCGCTGGTGTTGGCGCATTGGAGGTCGAAGTCGGCTTTCCCATATATGACCCAGCGACGCTGAACACCGCGCGCGTGACTACGCCAGTTGCGGGCCTTGGTGTCGAATACATGATGAATTCGGGCCTTTCTCTAAAAGCAGAGGCGCTGTACTTTTTTGAATCCGACGAGCTTGTCGAGGCCGCAACCGACCCTTGCGGCGATCCCTGCGGTGCAACCAAAATCGACGCTACAGTCGTCCGTTTTGGCGTGAACTATCACTTCTAGTTCCGGCATTGAAAAACGGTAAAATGGGCGCGAAAGCGCCCTTTTTGTTTTTTGAAGTCCCCATCTTGCGCGCCTGGCCGTCGGGAAATCTGTCTTGACCTGCCATGTTGCGCTAACGGTTTGGCGCGCGGTTGCTATATTGCCGAATCCAGAGGCATCTGGTGCCTAAAATTGGCTTGGTTTAGGTAAACGAGCATTCAGGTAAGGAATACTATTGTTGTTGAAGTCGAATCCATATCGCACCGCAGCAGTTGTAACGGTCCTTGCATTTTCTAGCCAGATTGCGTGCGCCGACCCGTTCAACTGGAATCTGGCCGAAATATCCGAAGGCCATGTTACTTTTGATAATGGGGAACGTGTAGACTACCGGGTGGGGTACATCATAGGGGGCAATTATTCTGAAATGTCAGTACTGATTGATCGCGCGCCTTTAGGGTCAAGCCTTTCAGATCAAGTTTTGATGCATGGAATGGCGAACGAGAGGCCCAAGGTATTCGCATTGGAGAACCTTCTCGTTGTAGAAGAAACAGGAACCCCTTGGGGGCAAGAGGCCGCATTAACCTATGTCAGGTGTTGGCAGCCCGGTCCGCTATTTGTAGAGGTAAAATGCCCAAACCCCCTATTGCAACAATAGAGAACGCCGCCATTTAATTTTATTACCCAAACGGTCCGATGCCAGTGCACATTTCCGATGGGACAAGGAAAAGGCGATAGGACACATAAGTATCGGCATCGCCCTCTTGAAGGACGCCAGAGGTGCAGCGACCCGCAGAGTTGTTCACCGAAATACTTTTGGTGTGAAAGAGCAGTTCACCCGGGGCAGGGTACTCGATGAGTACATCAGGGCCGCCGCACTCCAAAGTACATTGCGTAACTTGGTTTGTGTTCGGAAACTGTCCGCCGTAGCAGAACATGCCATCTTCAAAGATTTGATCTGCGATGCCGCGTTCGCGCGTCTCTGACGTGTCTGCAGTCAAGGTCTTGAAATTACCGACTAAGACGTCACCAGAGTGGATCAGTTCGAACCAAAATGTCAGCTCTGCGACGTTTTGTTCGGGGTGGTCGGCCATATGTGCTGCACTGTAAACACGCTGATAACAGGGCAAGTCGTGACCGTTGGCCATCGCTGAATGTGCATAGCCCAACGTTATAGACGTAAAGATAGCCAGCTTTGATGAAAATTTCATAGGCGATGGCCTTTGCTGACATCGAATATCTATATTTCGCATTCTACTGTAAGAAAGGTGGCGCAGTCAGCGCCACCACTAACGACTTATGCGTCGCCCGTGAACTTTGCGAGCAGTTCATCAAGATCCAGCCCAAGCGTATCGAGAATGCTCAGATCGACACCTTTTTCTTCGATAAAGCTTTTTGCGGCGGATAGGTCGAGGCCCTTGAGCATTGATGCATCAATGCCCGCGCCGCTGAGTGTTTCTGCCAAATCAAAATCACTACCGCCCAATGCGCCAGCGGCTTTGCCGATCATGTCTCCGAAATCCATTTTAGTCTCCGTAGCTAAGGCGCGAACAGTGGCGTCGCGCGGTTTAAAAATGGGCTCCGGAAATCATCCCGACGCCCATTGTCTTATTTGATCAGTGATTTGACCATCGCTGCAGTGTCTTCGGCGGTGATGCCAAATTCTTGGAACAGGCGATCCGCCGGGGCAGAGGCGCCAAAGCCGGGCATGCCGACAAAGCCTGCCTTTTTGTTGTTGCCACGCTCGCCCATCAGCCATTTGTCCCAACCCAGACGCACGCCTGCTTCAACAGCGACCCGCACTGGGCCTGCTGGAAGCACTTTGCGACGGTAGGCTTCGTCTTGGGCTTCGAACAGTTCCCAGCAGGGCATGGACACAACGCGGGTCCCGATACCTTCGGCTTGCAGCAGGTCGCGCGCGGCAAGCGCCACTTCGACTTCGGACCCGGTTGCCATCAAGATCGCCTGACGTTTGCCTTCGGCATCTGCAAGGACATAGGCCCCTTGCGCGGTCAGGTTCTTGGTTTTGTGCTCTGTGCGCACAGTGGGCAGCCCTTGGCGTGACAGGCACAGCACAGAAGGCGTGGTGGTCGATGTCAGCGCCATCTCCCATGCCTCAGCTGTTTCCACCGTATCCGCAGGGCGGAATACATGTGTATTAGGCGTCGCGCGCATCATGGCAAGATGTTCAACCGGCTGGTGGGTTGGGCCGTCTTCGCCAAGCCCGATGCTGTCATGGGTCATGACATAGGTTGTGGGCACGCCCATCAGAGCGGACAGACGCATAGAGCCACGCGCGTAATCTGTGAAGCACATGAATGTGCCGCCGTAAGGGCGGGCACCGCCATGCAAGGCCATGCCGTTCATCGCAGCAGCCATGCCATGTTCGCGCACGCCGTAGTAGATGTAGCGGCCTTTGCGGTTCTCAGGTTCAAAGATGCCCATATCCGCTGTCAGCGTGTTGTTTGAGCCGGTCAGATCGGCAGAGCCGCCGATAGTTTCCTGCATGAGCGGGTTCACAACGGCCAAAGTCATTTCTGACGATTTGCGGGTCGCGACCTTGGGGGCGTCTTCGCTGATTTGCTTTTTCAATGCGCGGATAGCAGCAGAGAGTTTCTTTGGCGCTTCGCCAGCGTAGGTGCGGTTGAATTCCGCCTGTTTGGTGCCGGACAGATTGGCAAAGCGGGTTTGCCAATCTGCACGTGTGGCGGCACCGCGCGCGCCGATGGCTTCCCATGCGGCTTTGACATCTGCGGCAACTTCGAAATCGCCCAGTGGCGCACCGTAAAGCTCTTTGGTGGCGCGCAGCTGGTCGGCATTGGTCAATGCGCCGTGCCCCTTGGAGGTGTCTTGCGCGGCATGGCCCAAAGCGATGTGTGTTTTACACGCGATCATAGATGGGCGCGGGTCGGCCTTAGCTGCGGTAATCGCGGCATCAATCGCAACCGGGTCATGCCCATCGATTTCTTGGACATGCCAACCAGAGGCCACGAAGCGCGCAGGCTGATCAGTGATATCAGCCATATCAACGGTGCCGTCGATGGTGATGTTGTTATTGTCCCAAAGCACACAAAGGTGGCCCAGCTTTTGCATACCGGCAAGGCCGATGGCCTCTTGGCTGACGCCTTCCATCAGGCAGCCGTCGCCTGCAATCACATAGGTTTGGTGATCAATGATCTTTTTACCCCATGTGGCGCGCTGAATTTCTTCGGCGATGGCAAAACCAACCGAATTGGCGATGCCTTGGCCCAAAGGACCTGTGGTGGTTTCGATACCGCGCGCATGGCCGTATTCAGGGTGACCGGCAGTTTTTGCGCCCCATTGGCGGAAATCTTTGATCTGTTGCAGCGTGATATCTTCGTAGCCCGTCAGGTACATCAGACCGTAAAGCAACATTGACCCGTGACCCGCAGAGAGAATAAACCGATCACGGTCGGGCCATTCAGGGGTCTTTGGATCGAAATTCAAGTGATTTTCGAACAATACAGTCGCAACATCGGCCATGCCCATCGGCATGCCAGAGTGGCCAGAGTTCGCAGCAGCAACCGCATCAAGTGTGAGCGTACGAAGGGCGGCGGCTTTGTTCCAATGTTCAGGGTTGGCGGCGCGCAGGGCTTTGATATCCAAGGTGGTCACATCCTATTCAAAAGGTAAATGTCTTGCTTGCCTGCGTCATATCAGGGTGAAGCCTAAGATCAAGCGTGACAGTTAAGTCGTTCAAATGAAAAGACAGCTGTGATTTGCGACGCATCGCGTGATGGCATAGTCTGGACTGCAAAAGGCACGATTCGGATTGGTAGCAATTAGACTGGATCAAATTTCAGCACGCACCGGGCGACTGAATACAAACGGTCTCTCGTCGTTGGCAGGACATGTGTTGACGCGCGAGCAGATCAAAAGGACGAGCAGATGAGTGAAATGAGTGCATTGGAAGGTCGGATTACAACGGCTTTGGACCGGATCAGGCAGGGGATTGAAACCCAGCAGGCCAGCGATGGCGACGCAGAATTGCGTGCGGCATTAGAAGCTGAGCGTGCGGCAAATGCAGAGCTGGTCGCGCGTGTCCGTGCGCTTAAAGAGCGTCAAGACACCCAAGTCGCCAGCCTGACAGACCGGGTTGAAAAACAACGTGTGCAATTGGCCGCCTATGACGCGCAAATACAGACACTGCGGGCGTCGAATGCGCAGATGCGTGAAATCAATACAAAGCTGCGCGATGCGGTGACCGAAGGTTTGACCCCTGATCTGGTGAACGCCGCCGTTGCCGCAGAATTGCAAGCCATACAAGACCAGCGCAACGCAGAAGCCGCTGAAATTGATGCGATTTTGACGGAACTGAAACCATTGGTCGAGGAGACATCCCATGCCGCAGGTTGAAATCACAATCGGAGGTCGCAGTTTTGAAGTTGCCTGTCAGACCGGTGAAGAACAGTTTTTGCATTCCGCTGCCGCCATGCTTGATACCGAAGCTGCGCATCTGTCGGGCCAGATTGGCCGGATGCCCGAAGCACGCATGCTGTTGATGGCGGGTCTGATGTTGGCAGATAAAACTGCAGGTCTCGAAGCCAAACTCGAAAAAAGTGCCACTGAATTCGAAGAATTACGCGCCCGGATCGCGTTTCTTGAGGCGCAACCCGCACCAGCGCCCGAACGTATCGAAGTGCCCGTGGTCCCGGCCAGCGTGACAGAAGCGCTTGCTGAAATCGCGGCCCGTGCAGAAGCGCTGGCAGATCAGGTTAGCCCGAAAACCTAAGGCAATTACTTAGAAAAAATTGCCCCGAGGGTCCCGTCTCGGTGCATTTTTTTGATGGTGTCGTAAGATCCGATTTTTTTGCCATGCGCATAGACCATCGGCAGGCTGATTTCGGTGCCGTCTTCTGGAAATGCCAAATGCATAGTCGGGTCTTTGCTGACGTCGACCGTTTTAAAAGCAACGCCAACCTCTTGCAGAAGGGCACGTGTCTTTGCATCTGGGCTAGACGCGTCGAATTCATTCAATTGGCGCATAAATAGGACAACGCCGTTGTGCGTAACAATACCTTTGACGAGCTTTTCTGCGCTCTCTTTTTCGTCATATTCGCGATAATGTGTCGTCTTGCCATCCGCTTGTGGCACCTGCCGATCCATCCAATCATTCATTTCCGTATGAGACATACGTTCGTTGGCAGCAGTGTAGCCTTTATTCGCATCGTTTGCGGTCTTGAAATCGATGGCTTCATCTCCAAGCCGCGGTTTCGTACGTCTATAACCGCCGGGCGGGCGATTATAGCGTAGAAGCACGATGCCGACAGCGAGGAGAAGAAGTGGGCCTATGATATCTGCAATTGCAAAATCATATTCAAGCATTCGCTTCGCGAATTTGGTCGGCTGCGTTTTTGTCGAACGTCACGCCGTTATCCGCAAACAATGTGTCCAATTCGCCTGACAGCATCATTTCGGTGATGATGTCGCATCCGCCGACAAATTCGCCTTTGACGTAAAGCTGCGGGATGGTTGGCCAATCGGAAAAATCTTTGATGCCTTGGCGGATTTCGTCGTCGGCCAATACGTTCACATCGCTATAATCGACGCTCATAAAGTTCAAGACACCAGCCACGCGGGATGAAAACCCACATTGCGGCATGGTTTTTGTGCCCTTCATAAACAGGACAACATCGTTGTTGGTGACGGTGTCTTTGATTTGGGTTTCAGCGGTCATGGGTACTATCCTTTGATTGGCCCCAAAATGGCGTCTAATTGGGGAGCAAATTTTGAGCCTAGAGGTGGCGAATTACGCAGGTGCTTTTGTGGTCAGTGCCAACGCGTGCAATTCGCCGCTATCGATTTTTTCTTTGAGCGTGGCGTTCACCGCGCGTTGCTGCTGAATACGGTTCATGCCACGAAAGCTCTCGTCGATGACTTCGGCGGCGAAATGCGCGCCATCGTCGCCTTGCACGGTGATCGTCGCGTCGGGAAAGTTTTTGCGCAGCAGTGTTTCAATGTCAGTGGCGGTGATTGGCATAAGACGTCCTTTGGTCGGTTCCCTATAATCTAGGGGCAGGGGAGTTGGGCGGCAAGGGGCCGCCCCTGACAGTTTTAGGCCACTGCTGCAGCAAATGCGCTGCGGAAGGTTGCAGACAACGTGTCGAGCGGTGCCTCATGGGCGCCAAAGCTGACGTTTTCGCCGCCCACTTTGCCGACGGTTGTCAATGTCACCCCGGCGCCACCAGCCGCGAGCATCAGCGCCTCAGCCATATCAAAGTTACAGCCGATCAGATAGCGGGCTTGGTCTTCACCAAACAAACTTGCGGTGTCCTCGGCGTCAATGCTGATCCCGACGCCAGCTTTTTCTGCCAGTTCAAATGCGGCAAGCGCCAGCCCGCCATCGCTGAGATCGGTACAAGCCGTGATCATCGCGTGATTTTCGCGGATGAAGTCACCGTTGCGCTTTTCCGCGTCCAGATCGACAGCAGGCGCGTCGCCTTCGGCGCGGTTGAATACCTCGGCCAAGAGGGCGGATTGCCCAAGATGGCCATCGGTGTCGCCAACAAGCAGCAAAACATGACCCTCGCGGATTTGGCCGTTGATCATATCGTCTGACTGACGAATGATCCCGACCGCACCGATTGTCGGTGTCGGCAAGATGCCTGTGCCATCTGTTTCATTGTACAGCGACACGTTGCCTGACACGATGGGCATGTCAAGCGCCGTTACAGCAGCGCCGATCCCTTCGATTGCACCGACAAATTGGCCCATGATTTCAGGCTTTTCTGGGTTGCCAAAGTTCATGTTGTCGGTGGTTGCAAGCGGGGTCGCGCCCACAGCGGTCAGGTTGCGATAGGCTTCGGCGACGGCTTGTTTGCCGCCCTCAATGGGGTTGGCTTTGACGTAGCGCGGGGTCACATCACTGGTGAAAGCCAGCGATTTATCAGTCCCGTGGATGCGCACAATGCCTGACCCTGCGCCGGGGGTGCGGGCCGTATCGCCCATAACCTGTTGGTCATATTGTTCGTAAACCCACTGTTTGCCCGCGTAGTTTGGGCTGCTGATCAGAGCCTTAAGACCATCAATCGGGTTCACGTCGGGCGTGTCTGTCAGCGGTTCGGCCGCTGGTGTCGGCACCCAAGGGCGGTCATATTCTGGCGCAGAGCCTGACAGCGTTGCCAATGGCAGATCCGCTTTCACTTCGCCGTTGTGGACAACGATAAACCGATCTTCGGCGATGGTTTCACCCACAATCGCAAAATCAAGATCCCATTTCTCGAACACGGCGCGCGCTTCGGCTTCGAGTTCAGGCTTGAGCACCATCAGCATACGCTCTTGCGATTCTGACAGCATCATTTCGTAGGCGGTCATGTTCTCTTCGCGCTGGGGCACATTTTCGAGCGTCAGTTTCACGCCAAGCCCGCCTTTGTCGCCCATTTCAACCGCAGAGCAGGTCAGCCCGGCGGCGCCCATGTCTTGGATTGAAATCACCGCGCCCGTGGCCATCAGTTCGAGCGTCGCTTCCATCAGGCGCTTTTCGGTGAACGGATCACCAACTTGGACGGTGGGGCGCTTTTCTTCGATTGTATCGTCGAATTCAGCCGAAGCCATTGTCGCGCCGCCAACACCGTCACGCCCGGTTTTCGCGCCAAGATACACGACAGGCATCCCAATGCCCGACGCCGCAGAGTAAAAAATCTTATCCGTATCGGCCAGCCCAGCCGCAAAAGCGTTCACAAGACAGTTGCCATTATACGCAGGGTCGAACCGCACTTCGCCGCCAACCATTGGCACGCCAAAGCAGTTGCCGTAACCGCCCACACCGGCGACAACGCCGTTCACAAGCTGGCGTGTTTTGGGATGCTCAGGCTGGCCAAACGAAAGCGAGTTCATCGCCGCAATGGGGCGCGCACCCATGGTAAAGACATCACGCAGGATGCCACCAACGCCTGTGGCCGCCCCTTGGTAAGGTTCAATGTAAGAGGGGTGGTTGTGGCTTTCCATTTTGAAAACAACCGCTTGGCCGTCCCCAATATCGACAATGCCTGCGTTTTCACCGGGGCCGCAGATTACCTGTGGGCCTTCGGTAGGCAGGGTGCGTAGCCATTTCTTAGAAGATTTGTAGGAACAATGCTCGTTCCACATGGCCGAAAAAATGCCCAGCTCTGTAAAAGTTGGCTCGCGGCCGATGATCTCGAGGATGCGGGCGTATTCATCAGGGCTGAGCCCGTGTGAAGCGATCAGGTCATCAGTGATCATCGGTTCGGTCATGGTCGTCTCCCAAGCAGCGTTGCGGCCTTGTAAGGCCTTGTTGCGCTGGTTGGAAGGCGGTTTTTCCGGTGCGACGTTAATTCCTGTTGCGCGCTGCGTGCGTATATATTGGGGAAAGGAGGTTGGCAAAAAAAATGCCGGGCGCAGGGCCCGGCGAAGTCCAACAGGGAGGTGAAAGCGATGAGACTGTAAGCATCTTCGCTTTCAAGGGGTCAGATAGGGCGTAAATTTTACGCAATCAAGAAAAAATACCTGCGATTCTTGCAATGCCGTCATGCGTTTTGCGCATGCCTACAGCTTTAGGTGGAATAATAATAACTTACCGTCCTAAGTCGAGTGTCAGGCCAAAGACCAGAATAACATCTGAATGGGCTTTTCCAGAGGGGCCGCCGATTAATCCGCGTCCGGGCATGGCTTGAACATAGAAGGGGCCGCATTCCGTATGTAGGCCGCCGACGGGAATCCATCCATTATATTGATACTGCACTGTGTCGCTTAGTTCGGGGTAATGTGCCGTGCCAATAAATCCGGCAGCGCTGCAGTGGTCCCCTTGCCAAAAATCGCGTGATACCGTCACAAACGCTGCGGTATTGCGAAAACTATTGCGCAAGGAACCGGCGGTGATATCGGCCCAACCGCCGTTCCAAGTCAGTGCGAAACCAGGATTGATTTCGTTTAAATCGACGTCCATTTCATTATTTACATGGCGGCTGCCAAGCGGGACGCGGATTTCGTCGGGGATAATGTCCCATCCCCAAAGCTGCGAAGGCAGCAACAAACAGGCCGCGACAGCGGCACTTTTTAACAGTTTCATCGTTAACATCCATTGAACACGCACAGCGATATGGGCGCACAAAAGGGTGCTCGAAATCGTCGGTGCTGGTTTACTCGTGACGCGATGCCCAACATGGGCGTAGGTTTAACTTACAGCGAACTGATGTTGCAGCCAACAAAATGTTTAACAAATGGTAAACGTCTTAAAGCGGGATTAGTTCCCGCGATAGTTAATCAAGGTATTGTTATCGTAAATAAATCAGCGCTAATGGCGTTATGTGGGTTCACTCGCCGTTTGCGTGTTGTCACGTAATTTGCGGCGGTGGGCAAAGATTTCATCTTGGACAAAATCACGGAATGCGCTGATCCGCTGAGATTGGCGCAGCTCTTCTGGGTAGGCCAGAAAGACGGGAACTTCGCCACTTTCTAAATCGGGCAAAATACGGACTAGCTGCGGGAACCCTTCGACAAGGTAATCCGGCAAAACGCCAACCCCAAGACTATTCACAACCCCTTGCCAAACCCCAAAGTAGTTATTCACGGTAAACAGGCTGTGTACATCGTATGTCATCAGGTGTTGCACCAATGTGGCGCCCGCATTCACTTGGGTTGAATTGGGGCTTTGGCAAATCAAACGGTGGTTTGCGATATCCTCAATATCATTGAGCATCCCGTTTTTCGCGATGTAGTCTTCAGAGGCGTAAAGCCGCATGCGCACCGACATCAACCGTTTGCGGATCAGATCTGCTTGTGATGGCTCTTTCATCCGGATGGCGACATCGGCTTCGCGCATGGGCAGATCAAGTACGCGTTCTTCGAGCATCAGGTCGATTTTTAGATCAGGGTATTTTTCGTAAAGCTTCGGCAGGCGCGGGGCCAACCACATGGTGCCAAACCCGGTGGTCGTTGTGACGCGCAATTCTCCAAAGACTTCTTCTTCACTGTCTTTGATGCGGGCTTCCGCCGCTTCTAGCCGCTTGTTCATAGATTTGGTTGCGTCAAACAGCAGTTCACCCTGTTCCGTTAGGATCAGCCCGCGTGCGTGGCGATGAAATAAGGTCGTGTTGAGCGATTCTTCGAGCGCGCGGATTTGGCGACTGACCGCAGATTGGGACAGGTGCAACGTGTCGCCCGCGTGGGTCAACGACCCTGCATCCGCGACCGCGTGGAAAATCCGTAGTTTGTCCCAGTCCATACTCGCCTACCTGTCGTTGACCAAAGGTAATTACCCCGTCTACCTACGCTATTGCTGCAAAGAGTTGCAAACTGATCGCGGCCCATTTCGACCATTTTGGATCAAATACGCGCTAAATTCGGAGAAATCAGCGGGTTCATGCGCAGATAATCCGGGATTGGCGCTTAGATGGGCGATTCTTAGAACCACATTTGCCCCAGCGCACAAATTGTCATTTTTTTGTTGCCGTGATGTGCTAATCTAAGCGTCACTGAAATCACGGGCCAGATGAATATGTCTAAACTTGAACGCCAAGTCGCGCGCGATATTTCCTATGCGACGGCTGTCAAAGGGCGCAGTGGGCGTGTTCTTGTCCGCGCTATGGAGAATGCGACGGGGCGGTTTTCGCTTATTCGGCGCGCGCGTGGTTATGACGCTGATGTTGCCGCGGGCCAAGACTTTTGGGACGTGATCGTCGCACGCTACGGGCTTGAACTCGATATTATCGCAGGCGCGCTTGAAAATATCCCCGCTTCCGGACCCGTCGTTGTGGTCAGCAATCATCCCTACGGTATCTTAGATGGATTGATGCTGGGGCGCATTCTGTCGCACCGCCGCTCAGGAGATTTTCGCGTGCTCGCACATGAGATTTTTCAGCGTGCACCTGATCTGAAACGGGTGATCTTGCCGATCTCATTTTTGCAATCCAAAGAAGCCGCCAAGTTGAACCTTGAAACACGTGCCGCGGCGGTAAGCTATCTATCGCAGGGCGGCGCGATTGGCGTGTTCCCCGGCGGCACTGTGTCGACTTCTGCGACCCCGTTTTCGGCCCCGCTTGACCCTGGCTGGCGCACGTTCACCGCTAAAATGATCTCAAAATCGGGCGCGACGGTCGTTCCGGTTTTCTTTGAAGGTCGCAACAGCCGTTTTTTCCAACTTGCGAGCCATATCCATGCCAACCTACGCACTGGCCTGTTGATCCGCGAGTTTCGCAAACGGGTGAATAAACCTGTGCGCGTCGTTATCGGAGAGCCCATTTCCCCGGAGACATTGGCAACCTATAAAAAAGACCCCAAAGCATGCATGGATTTCTTGCGCAAAGCCACGTATGACCTAAGCCCAAGCCCGATTGACGCAAATCAATACGGGCATGAGTTTGAAGAAATACACAAGGTGCGTGATGGCGGTCGGGATATTCGATAGCGGTTTGGGTGGGCTGACAGTGCTGGACGCTGTCGCAAAACGCCTGCCTGATGTGCCACTTGTTTATATGGGCGATAGCGCCCATGCGCCATATGGCGTCCGCACGCCAGATGATATTTACAATCTGACCACATCCGCCACCCAACGCCTATTTGACGAAGGCTGCGATCTGGTGATCTTGGCCTGCAACACGGCCTCCGCGGCGGCGCTGCGGCGGATGCAAGAAAGCTGGGTGCCGCAGGGCAAACGCGTGCTGGGTGTATTCGTACCGATGATCGAGGCCCTGACCGAACGGCAATGGGGTGATAATTCGCCACCGCGCGAAGTTGCGGCCAAACATGTCGCGCTTTTCGCGACGCCCGCCACCGTGGCCAGCCGCGCATTTCAACGGGAACTCGCGTTCCGGGCCGTTGGAGTTGATGTCGAGGCACAAGCCTGCGGCGGGGTTGTCGATGCGATCGAAGATGGGGATATGATCCTTGCGGATGCGCTGGTGCGCAGCCATGTGGATGCGTTGATGCGCAAAATGCCGCAACCAGATGCGGCCATTCTTGGCTGCACCCATTACCCGCTGATGGAGACAGAGTTTCAGGCCGCCCTTGGTCCCGACGTCAAAGTCTTCTCTCAGGCCAATCTGGTTGCCGAAAGCCTCGCCGATTATCTGGCCCGGCGTCCTGAAATGGTCGGGCCGGGTCAGGTTTCGACGTTTTTGACAACGGGCGATCCTGACAAGGTCTCTTCACGGGCGACACAGTTCCTGCGACGACAAATCACATTTACCGCAGCTTGAACTTACCTCATTTCCATCCCAAAGGGATAAAACTATGACACATAACGTCGCCATTCTTGGCGCTTCTGGCTATACCGGTGCCGAATTGGTCCGGTTGATTGCCACACATCCGAGCCTCAACATCGTCGGGCTTTCTGGAAACTCAAAGGCGGGTATGGCCATGGCTGATGTTTTTCCGCATCTGCGCCATCTGGACTTGCCTGTCCTGACGACCATCGAAGACATGTCTTTTGATGGGGTCGATCTGGTGTTTTGCGCCTTACCGCACGCCACGTCACAAGCGGTGATTTCAAAATTGCCGATGCATTTGAAAATCGTGGATCTTTCCGCTGACTTCCGGCTGCGTGACCCTGCGGATTACGAAAAATGGTATGGTAAACCCCATGCCGCCGTCGAGATGCAAAAAGAAGCCGTGTACGGGCTGACCGAATTCTACCGCGAAGAGATCAAGAACGCGCGGCTTGTGGCCGGCACCGGGTGCAATGCCGCAACGGGGCAATATGTGCTGCGTCCTTTGATCGCTGCGGGGGTGATTGATCTTGATCAGATTGTGATGACCCTGCTGGCGGCCGTGTCTGGGGCAGGGCGTAGCCTGAAAGAAAACCTGCTGCACGCAGAGCTCTCCGAGGGTGCGCATGGTTATGCCGTGGGCGGCACACACCGGCATTTAGGCGAATTTGATCAAGAGTTTAGCGCAATCGCTGGCCGCCCTGTGCATATCCAGTTCACACCCCATTTGATCCCGGCCAACCGGGGTATTTTGGCGACAACATATGTGCAAGGTGACCCGCAGGTGATCTTTGACACATTGAACGCCGCCTATGCGGATGAACCGTTCATCGAGATGCTGCCAATGGGTCAGGCACCGTCGATCAAACATATCCGGGCATCGAATTTCTGCCACATCGGGGTGACGGCCGACCGGATTGCAGGGCGTGCGATTGTGATTGCGGCTTTGGATAACCTGACTAAAGGGTCATCCGGGCAGGCATTGCAAAATGCGAACCTGATGCTGGGCCTGCCTGAAACCGAAGGGCTGATGATGGCACCGGTATTCCCATGAGCGGGCTTAAGAATCTCAAAAAGCGGCGGCGTATTCAGGTGATCGGCATCGCCGGGGCCTGTGTCGGGGCGATCCTGACGGCACTTTGGTTTTTGCCTGAAGATAGTTTTCAGTACTTCCGCTCACCCAGCGAAGTTGCCGCCGCACCGCCCGCCCCGAACGAATTATTTCGGATCGGTGGGTTGGTTGAAACGGGATCGCTTGTGCGCGGCCAAGGGCAAGAAATCACCTTTGCGGTGACGGATGGCGGTGCTGTGATCAATGTGGCCTACAATGGTATCTTACCTGATCTTTTCGCCGAGGGTCAGGGCGTCGTTGGGCAAGGGCGTTACATTAACGGCACCTTCGAAGCTGTTGAAATTCTTGCTAAGCATGATGAAACTTATATGCCTAAAGAAGTCATTGATGCGCTGAAGGATCAGGGCACCTATGTTGCACCGGACGGTGCCGACGCGACACATTAACCTCTCTCAGGCAGCCTTCATGTCACGCAGACATGAGGGCTACCGATGCAATCCATTACGCAAATCGCCAGTGAAATTGTCGCCCGCGAGGGCGGCTATGTGAACGACCCCGACGATCCCGGCGGAACCACGAATTATGGTGTGACGATCCACACGATGCGCAGGCTCGGTATGGATTTGACTGGGGACAATCAGGTGACAGAAGATGATGTGCGCGTACTGACCCGCGCCCATGCCGTGTCCATTTTTGTCGAACATTATTTCCGCGCGCCCAAAATCGACAAGCTGCCAGAACCGCTGCACGCGACGGTCTTTGATATGTATGTGAACGCGGGCGTCCACGCGGTGCGGATACTGCAACGGCTGCTCAATGAAATGCGGATCGCGGCGACCGTGGATGGCCAGATTGGTCCGCAGACGATTGCTGCAACGGCGCGTGCCTTTGCGGCTGCGCCAGATCATATGGTTGATGCTTATGGGATCGCGCGGCGCAATTACTATTATGATTTGGCCGCAAATCGCCCTGCCAGTCGCAAATATGCGCGCAGGCGTGACGGTGGCAAAGGTGGCTGGATCACCCGCGCCGAAGAATTCATAGACCCGCGCTATCATCTGACGGAAACACAACATAAACAAAGGGTTGCGAAATGGGCTTGATAACCGGGATCATGGGTTTCCTATTTGGTGATGGGCGCAATGTGATCGCTGACACCGCCGAAGTGTTTCGCGAAAACGCCGAAAACGGGGCTGTCCGGGCCGCAGACGCGAAATCGCAAAGCCTGCAACAATTTGCTGCCGAATTTGTGCATCCGCGCCGGGGGCTATTTGACCGCTTGGTGGATGGGCTGAACCGTCTGCCGCGTCCGATGTTGGCGCTTGGCACGATTTGGATGTTCATCGCGGCGATGCGCCAACCAGATGAATTCATCAAAGGTATGGAAGGGCTTGCGCTGGTGCCTGAGCCACTTTGGTGGCTGATGGGGGCAATTGTGAGCTTTTATTTCGGGGCGCGCCATCAAGCCAAAGAGCAAGATTTCCAGCGTGCCGTTGCAGGCACGGTCGCGGCCGTTCAGGCGCATAAAGCCGCGCGCAGCGACAACCCGGCCTTGGATGATTGGCAGGCCCAGAATGGATAGGACATGGTTTGACAAGGTCGAGCAACGGCTAAGTTCGATTGAAACCCGCAACGCCGTGGACGAAGTGCACCGCGATAATGTCGCGGACCGTCTTGGCGCGATAGAAGACACGCTCAAATGGCTTGTGCGTTTGATTATCGGTGGGTTTTTGATGGGGGCGCTGACCTATGCGTTGCAGGGTGGCTTCCGGCTGTGACATGTCGCGTCAATATGTATCGCTGAAATATCCGCGAGCCCATGTCGCACCGTCGAAATTTGGGCTATGACTGCGGGCATGATTACTGAACTTGGACATTTCGCGCTGATTCTGGCCTTTGGTATTGCCATTGTGCAAACAGTCATTCCGATGATTGGCGCCCACCGTAATAACCCCAGTTGGATGGGGGTTGCTGAACCCGCAGCGATCGCACAGTTTTTGCTGGTCTCCTATTCCTTTGGGGCGCTGACCTGGGCCTTTGTAACCTCTGATTTCTCGCTGCAATTGGTCTTTGCCAATTCGCATACCGATAAGCCGATGATCTACAAAATCAGTGGCGTTTGGGGCAACCATGAAGGGTCGATGCTGCTTTGGCTGGTGATTCTTGCGCTGTTTGGCGCGAGCGCGGCTGTGTTTGGCGGCAATCTGCCCGCACGTTTGCGCGCGCGGGTACTGGCAGTGCAGGGTGCGATCGGCGTTGCGTTTTTCGCGTTCATCTTGTTCACGTCGAACCCTTTCTTGCGGCTCGCGGTGCCGCCGCTGAATGGGCAGGATCTGAACCCATTGCTCCAAGACCCCGGTCTCGCGTTTCATCCGCCATTTCTTTACCTTGGGTACGTTGGCCTAAGCATGGCGTTTTCTTTTGCGATTGCAGCCTTGATCGAAGGCAAAGTTGACGCTGCATGGGCGCGTTGGGTGCGCCCATGGACATTGGCGGCGTGGGTGTTTTTGACGCTTGGAATCGCGCTGGGGTCGTGGTGGGCCTATTACGAATTGGGCTGGGGCGGTTTTTGGTTCTGGGACCCGGTTGAAAACGCGTCCTTCATGCCTTGGCTTATTGCTGCGGCCCTATTGCATTCCGCAATCGTCGTCGAAAAGCGCGAGGCGCTGAAAAGCTGGACAGTTTTGCTGGCCATTCTCGCGTTTGGATTTTCGCTATTGGGCACATTTATCGTGCGCTCCGGCGTGCTGACGTCGGTACATGCATTTGCAACAGACCCTGCACGTGGCGTGTTAATTCTGGTTATTCTCGCAGTGTTCTTGGGCGGTGCGCTGACCCTATTCGCAGCCCGCGCAAGCGCGCTAGAATCCAAAGGCGTCTTTAGCGCGGTCAGCCGCGAAAGCGCACTGGTGTTGAATAACGTGCTGCTTGCGGTCTCATGCTTTGTTGTCTTTATCGGGACGATCTGGCCGCTGATTGCGGAAATGCTGTTTGGGCGTACGCTTTCCGTCGGCCCGCCGTTTTTTGAAGCTGCATTCACCCCCTTCATGGTCGCCTTGGCCGTTGTCCTGCCTGTCGGGTCGATCCTTGCGTGGAAACGCGGGAACGTGTCGCGGGCGATCAAGCCGATGGTGCCTTGGCTGATATTGGCAATCGCGCTTGGCGCATTGGCCTATGCAATTCAGACGGAACGCACAGCCTTAGGGCCGATTGGCGTGATCTTGGGTGTTTGGGTCGTGGGCGGTTCTATCGCTGATCTTTGGATGCGCAGCGGGCGCGGTGGCATCAAGGCGCGCCTTGGCCGGATCACACGGTTGCCCCGTGCGGATTGGGGCAAAGGTTTTGCGCATATGGGGATGGGCGTCACAGTCTTTGGCATTGCCGCGATGATGGCTTGGGAAATCGAGGATATTCGCGTGGCCGAGGTTGGCGACCGCTGGGACGTTGGCCAATTCAGCTTTACGCTGGACGAGGTGCGCCAAGTCGAAGGACCCAATTACGTGACCACCATGGCGGATATGAGCATCTGGCGTGGTGATAAGCAGTTGGGCATACTGAGCCCTGAAAAACGGTTCTACCCCGTCGCGAAAATGCCCACCACAGAGGCCGATATCCGCAATGGTATCCTGCGTGATATCTATGTGGTGATTGGTGATCCGCAGGTAAATGGCGGCTATGCGGTACGTGTTTACGTCAAACCCTTTGCAAATTGGATTTGGGGTGGCGCGATCTTGATGGCTTTGGGGGGCTTTATCTCCTTGTCTGACCGTCGTTTGCGGATCGGCGCAGCGGCAGCAAAACACAAACAGATGGTGGCGGCGGAATGAAGCGCTTGGTTCTCATGCTTTGCCTATTGGCGGCACCCGCTTTTGCGGTCGAACCAGATGAAATTCTGGACGACCCAGTATTAGAGGCACGCGCGCGCGAATTGTCACAAGGGCTGCGCTGCCCGGTCTGCCAAAATGAATCCATCGATGAATCGCATGCCCCGGTCGCCCAAGAATTGCGCGTGGTGTTGCGTGAACGGCTTGTGGCGGGCGATACCGATGCGCAGGTCGTCGACTACATGGTGTTCCGCTATGGCGAATACGTTTTACTACGCCCCGATGCGCGGGGGGCAAACCTTATCCTTTGGCTGGCGGCCCCATTGATGTTGCTACTGGCACTGGGCGTTGGCTGGGCCACAATTCGACGCAAGGCTGATGCCGCAGAACCGCTGAGCGCGGATGAAGAAGCGGCGTTGGAAGAAATCCTGAAACAGTGACGCCCCGTCGTGCTTTGCACCGATAGCCAAGGCGTTAGGGTGGCGGCCACGCAGCCCAAGGATACGCAGATGGACTATCAAGAAATTACCTATGACATCACCGATAACGTGGCCACGATCACACTGAACCGTCCAGACGTGATGAACGCACTGAACACGCGCATCCGGCTTGAGATTGCAGATGCGTTCAAACACGCCCAAGACAATGCACGCGCCGCAGTGATGACAGGGGCAGGGGTGTCGTTCTGCTCTGGGCAAGATCTTGCGGATGCATCCGAGGATGGCAAAATCGATATGGAAGCCACCCTGCGCGACGAATACGTGCCGATGCTGAAATCCATTTTTGATTGTAAAATCCCAACAATCTGCGCGGTGAATGGGCCCGCGGCGGGGGCCGGGGCAAACCTTGCGCTTGCGGCGGATGTGGTGATTGCGTCTGAAGACGCGTATTTCGTACAGGCATTCACCCGCATTGGACTGATCCCGGATGCCGGCGGTACCTATTGGTTGCCGCGTCAAATCGGTGCGGCGCGTGCGATGGGGGCCGCTTTGTTTGCTGATAAGATCAGCGCAACACAGGCCCGCGACTGGGGCATGATTTATGAAACGGCGCCAGCGGCTGAATTCCCGGATTACGTCAAAGCACGGGCGCTGCAACTCGCGACCGGACCAACCGTGGCTTACGCACAGCTAAAGACGGCGATCCGTGGATCGTCTGAAAATACACTGGACGACCAATTGGCGCTTGAGGCAAAACTCCAAGCGATTTGCGGCGAGACCCATGATTTCTACGAGGGTGTCGCCGCATTCATGGAAAAACGTGCGCCGAATTACAAAGGGCGCTGAACCGCCGTTAACACGGCAAGTGCGTCGGCGGTTGGTGCCTGTTCAATGCGGCGGTAGATTTTGCCGTCCTTGGTGCGCGTCACAAGGCGGTGGTCAATCAGTGACCGCCGCAAAAGCACATGATCGCCAAAGCTGTGACCCGCTTTCAGCGCTTCGTTCACCTGTTTTTCTGTCAAATCTTGATTTGCGGGCAGGTGTGCCCAAAACACCCAAAGACAAAGCCCTTGCACTGCCGTTTGTTTTGGCCAGCGCGTCATCATCCCATGATCAAAGGCGCGCAATGCCCGTTCAACACTCCGTGACTGTTTTGCTGTGGCCGGGGCGGGGGCATCCGCCTTGAGGTGCTGGTAATTCTCATAGCCGGCCGCCTTGGCCACCAGCGAGAGCATCCGCGCGTGGCTTGGAAAATCCTCTTGCTGTTGCAAGGCGACGCGCAAGGATTTGGTAAATGCAGAAAGGTCGTTGATCGTGATCTGTTGTAATTGGTGTGGCATATCGCGCCCCTGAAATCTGTACCGGCACCGCACGCGGTGTGATGGTCGCCCTTGTCATCCGGCTGATTGCAGCGGATATTCATGTGCCAATGTCAGGTTTAACGAGGTCCGGGATGGACTGGCGACGCCTTGGTGAACTGATGACCAAAGCTAGATTAAGGCAAGTTCTTTGGGCGTGGCAAGGCCAAATATACGCTGTCCGACCAGACACCATTGATGCAATAGGTGTTTTTGGCTGTTTGGGTTTCTACGAAACCAAGCCGACGTAGCAATCCGACCGATGCCGCATTCAGCGGGTCTGCGTCTGCAGTTAATCCGGGGTGAATGGTGATATCAAACAGATATGGGATTACGGCTTGCATGGCTTCAAACACATAACCTTTGCGCCAGTGATCCGGATGTAAAATGAACCCAACCTCACTCCCGCGATAATTCCCGACATTTCCGATGTAGGTGCCATCCAATGTCATTTGGAAATAGGCCGGGCTTTCTTCCCATGAAGCTATCATGCGGTCGAGCAAGGCTTTGGTTACTGAGCGATCTGCATGTGGGGCGGTCGACCAATATTTCATGGCGCGCAGATCGCTATAGAGCGCATACATCGCATTCAGATCGGATGGGCGCGGTTCACGAAGCACAAGGCGATCAGTTTTGAGCGTCACGGATTACTCTTTGATATTTTGCGAGGGGCTGTGGGGTTCATAAGAAAAAGGCCACCCGAAGGTGGCCCAATTTTTAGCGCTTTTCGATGTCGATATAGTCGCGGTGTGTCTCGCCAAGGTAAAGCTGGCGAGGGCGCCCGATTTTCAATTGTGGATCGGCAAGCTGTTCTTTCCACTGAGAAATCCAACCGACGGTCCGGGCCATCGCAAAGATCGGCGTGAACATCGATGTTGGGAAACCCATCGCTTCGAGGATGATACCAGAGTAGAAATCAACGTTCGGAAACAGTTTCTTATCTGCGAAATACGGGTCAGCCAGTGCTTGTTTTTCAAGCTCCATCGCGACCTGCAGCAGCGGGTTGTCTTCAACGCCGAGCAGTTCCAGAACTTCGTCCGCAGACTGCTTCATCACGGTCGCGCGCGGGTCAAAGTTTTTGTAAACGCGGTGGCCAAAGCCCATTAGACGGTAGCTGTCGTTTTTGTCTTTTGCGCGGGCAATGAATTCAGGGATACGGTCAACTGAGCCGATTTCCTTGAGCATTTCAAGGCAAGCTTGGTTCGCGCCACCGTGGGCAGGGCCCCAAAGACACGCGATCCCAGCCGCAATACAGGCGAACGGGTTTGCGCCCGATGATGATGCCAAGCGTACAGTTGATGTTGATGCGTTTTGCTCGTGATCCGCGTGCAGCGTAAAGATGCGGTCCATCGCGCGGGCCAGTACAGGGTTCACGTGATATTCTTCTGCGGGGACAGAGAAACACATGTGCAGGAAGTTTGACGCGTAATCGAGATCATTGCGCGGGTAAACAAACGGCTGGCCGATCGAGTATTTGTAAGCCATCGCCGCGATTGTTGGCATCTTCGCGATCAGGCGGATCGAGGCGACTTCGCGCTGGTGGCTGTCATTAATATCTGTTGAATCGTGATAGAATGCAGACATCGCACCAACAACGCCAACCATTGTCGCCATTGGATGTGCGTCACGACGGAAACCACGGAAAAAATTGTGCATTTGCTCGTGGATCATCGTGTGGTTGGTCACAAGGCGCTCAAACTTTTCGAGCTCAGCTGCGGATGGCAGCTCACCATAAAGCAGCAAATAGCAAACTTCGAGATAGTGTGACTGACCAGCAAGCTGATCAATAGGGTAGCCACGGTGCAGTAAAACGCCTTCGCCACCATCGATGAACGTGATTGTGCTGTCACATGCAGAGGTAGACGTGAAGCCCGGGTCATATGTGAACACATTCGCTTGACCATAAAGCTTGCGAATGTCGATGACGTCAGGGCCAGCCGTCGGGGAATGGATCGGCAATTCGTAAGTTTCGCCCTTAATCGTTAGTTTTGCGGTATCTGTATTTTCAGCCATATATCTTCCCCTTTATGCCGCGCAACGCAGTGTTGCCGGCGCATCTTTGTTCGTCGGTGTTCCAGCTAGCAGCCAATCGTAACGAATTGGTTTCAGTCGCTGGCGTCTTGTATCCGCGCAATTGTTTCCGCTTGCCCTAAGACCAACATCATATCGAACACACTCGGAGAGACCGCACGCCCCGCCAGCGCCGCACGCAGCGGCCCCGCAAGTTTGCCTAGTTTCGTTTCATGAGCTTCGGCAAGCGACGCGACGATCCCTTCTAAGGTGTCACGCGTCCAGCTAGCATTTTGCAGCTGCGGCGTCAATTCCGACAGTATACCACGGGATACATCGTCGAGTAATTTTTGCGCTTTTTCGTCCCGGTCTATAGGGTGATTTACCAGTAAAAACCGAGCTTTTTCAAAAAGATCAGGCATGGTCTTTGCGCGTTCTTTGAGGCAGTACATCGCCCGCAAAAAACGGTCTTTTTGTTGCTCTGTCAGCGCGTCTTCCCCAACGGAAGCCAGATAATCTTGCAGTTCTTGCAGCAGTGCAGCATCGTCCGATGCCGCGATATGTTGCCCGCAAATATTCGTGAGCTTTTTGGTGTCAAAGCGGGCGGGTGATTTTCCGATCCCGCCAAGATCAAACCATTCGCGCGCCTGTGCGTCGGTAAAGAATTCATCATCGCCATGGCTCCAGCCAAGGCGCGTCAAATAATTGCGCATGCCAGCAGCCGGGTAGCCCATCTGCTGGTATTCGGCCGCACCCGTCGCGCCGTGGCGTTTGGACAGTTTTTTGCCATCGGGGCCAAAGATCAACGGAATATGCGCAAGCACGGGTTTCGCCCAGCCCATGGCCTCGTAAATGAGGTTCTGACGAAAGGCATTCGCAAGGTGATCATCACCCCGGATCACATGGGTCACACCCATATCGTGATCATCAACAACAACTGCCAGCATATAAACAGGCGAGCCATCCGAGCGCAGCAAGATCATATCATCTAGCTGATCATTCGCCCATGTGACGTCGCCTTGGACCTCATCATGCAGCGTTGTTTTGCCATCACGCGGTGCCTTGAGACGGATCACATAGGGCAAATCCGGGTGATCGGCGGCGGCCACATCACGCCAAGGCGATTGGAACAGCGTTGATTGCTTGGCCGCACGGGCGGTTTCACGGAAGAATTCGATCTCTTCTTGCGTGCTGAAACACTTATACGCGTGCCCATCTGCCAGCATCTGCTGCGCGACTTCGATGTGACGCGGTGCGTTTTCCGCTTGGCTCACAGGATCGCCATCCCAATCGAGGCCAAGCCAGCTCAGCCCGTCGAGAATAGCCTGCTTATTTTCATCCGTTGATCGTGTCTTGTCTGTATCTTCAATCCGCAACACAAATTTTCCGCCGCGCCCACGGGCATAAAGCCAGTTAAACAGGGCCGTGCGCGCGCCGCCGATATGCAAGGCGCCAGTGGGTGAAGGGGCAAAACGAGTGACGACGGACATGGGGGAATTAACCTTTCGCTAACCAGCATTCCGGTAGGGTCCCGGATGGGGCGGGAATACAAAACTGTGGGGTAAAGAACAAGTGCGCGCAGCTTTGCAAGACACGCTATTGGCGCAACGCGGTGGCTTGATCGGTTGGGTGCCTGTGTGCCTTGCGATTGGAATCGGGACCTATTTTTCATTGCCAGAGGAACCCGGTCGCGCCGTTGTGGTAGCTGTGTGGGGGATTGCGGCGGCTTTGTTTGTTGGTGCGCGCCGGATTACGCCCGCAATTGCGCCCTTTGCAATCGGTATCGCGCTTGTGCTTGCAGGGGGCGGGGTTGCGCAGTGGCGTACGGGGGCAGTGGCCGAACCCGTGCTTGGCTTTCGCTATTATGGCCCGATTCAGGGGCGCGTCGTCAATATCGATCGATCTGCCAGCGATGCGCCACGTTTGACGCTGGATCAGGTGGTGCTTTCGCGCATGTCACCGGCGCGAACGCCTGCACGGGTGCGGGTTTCGGTACATGGTGACCAAGTGATCACCACATATCAACCCGGTGAAACGCTTATTCTAACCGGGCATCTTTCGCCGCCTGCAGGGCCAGCAGAGCCCGGCGGCTTTGATTTTCAACGGCATGCATGGTTTTTGGGGCTCGGGGCTGTGGGGTACACGCGCACCCCCGTTTTGCGACTTTATGCGCCGGATCAAGGATCATTGCAGATGCGCATTTTTGCGATCCGCATGCAGCTTTCCAGTTTTGTGCAAACCGCGATCCCGGGCGACCCCGGCGCCTTTGCAGCGGCGATCATGACGGGGGACCGCTCTGCGATGCGCAAAGAAACGTTGGCGGATTTACGTGCGGCAAACCTTGCGCATCTTTTGGCAATTTCGGGCTTACATATGGGGCTGCTGACCGGGTTTATCTTTGCGCTTGTTCGATATGGGTTGGCGTTAAGTGCGACCATTTCGCTGCGGTTTCATACGAAAAAGATTGCCGCGATCTGCGCTTTGATCGTTGGGGCGTTTTATCTGGCGCTTTCTGGTGGCAATGTAGCAACCGAACGCGCATTTATTATGGTCGCTGTGATGTTGGTGGCGGTGCTTGTGGACCGACGCGCGTTGACGTTACGTGCCGTGGCAATAGCCGCAATCATCGTGCTGCTTTGGCAACCCGAAGCATTGATGGGCCCCGGATTTCAAATGTCGTTCGCGGCGACTACGGCGCTTGTCGCGGTTTTTGGCTGGCTGCGCCAGTTCGATATGTCCGGTTGGCCCAAATGGGCGCGCGGGGTGTTTTCGGTGGTGACCTCATCCTTTGTGGCAGGGCTTGCCACCGCGCCCTTTGCAGCGGCCCATTTCAATCAAATCGCACATTTTGGGTTGATCGCAAATTTGGCGAGCGTTCCATTGATGGGCGTGTTGGTGATGCCCGCTGCGGTTCTGGCGATTTGTCTCGCGCCAGTTGGACTATCTTGGATTGGCTTTACCGTGATGGCTTGGGGCTTGCAGTGGATTTTGTGGGTCGCGCAGACGGTGTCGGGTTGGGATGGGGCTGTGGGACATGTCATCGCACCTAGCAGTGGCGTGGTGCCGTTGCTCGCGTTGGGATTATTGTGGATCATCCTTTGGCAGGGGCGCGGCCGGGTGATCGGCATCGTCCCTGCTTTTATAGCATTTGTGGTATGGGGGCAGGCGACCCGCCCGACACTTTTGGTGGCGGACAATGCGGCGATGATTGGGGTCATGGGGTCAGAGGGGCGGGCGCTGTCCAAAGCCACGGGAAGCAGTTTTATCGCTCAAATTTGGCTCGAAAACGATGGTGGTCCCGTGCCACAAGAAATGGCTGCCAGCCGTCCCGGCTATACGCGCGATGGGCGGGTCGTGCGCACCCATGTTGGGGAATGGCAGATTTTGCAGGTGACCGGGAAAACGGCATTAGCCGCATTACATGGTTGTGGCGGCGCTGATGTCCTCATTAGCAATCAAGAGGATGTCACCGGGCGCCCCTGTATCACGTTCGATATCAACCGGTTGCGGCAAACAGGTGCACTTGCCTTTGATCTTTCTGACGGGGGGGATTTGCGCCTGACAACTGCCCAAGGCGTGGTAGGCAACCGCCCATGGAACGCGCACGCTGATGCCGCGCCCGCGTCAGAGATATTATTACATGCGCCTTAGTAGGTGCGGATCAATCCAACTAAACGCCCTTGCACCTTAACCTGATCATCGCGGAACACACGGGTTTCATAGGCGGGGTTGGCCGCTTCAAGCGCGATGGCGCTGCCGTTGCGGCGGAACCGTTTGAGCGTGGCTTCGTGCCCTTCGACAAGGGCCACGACGATGTCACCATTATCGGCAACAGTTGTTTCACGGATCACAACGACATCGCCGTCGTTGATGCCAGCGTCAATCATCGAATCGCCTTTGACTTCAAGCGCGTAGTGATCGCCAGCGCCGACCATGGATTGCGGAACCGACACATTATGCGACACTTGGCTAATCGCCTCGATCGGGACGCCGGCAGCAATCCGGCCCATCACAGGCAATTCAACCGCGCCATTGTCGATGGGCATTGCGGAAGGTGGGGTGCTGTCCGGCTTGTCGCCATCAATCACACGTGGGGTAAAGCCGGACTTGGCCTGCATTGCATCGGGTAATTTCACGATCTCAAGCGCGCGCGCGCGGTGTGCAAGCCGGCGGATAAATCCGCGCTCTTCAAGTGCTGTGATCAGCCGGTGAATCCCGGATTTTGAGCGCAGATCCAACGCTTCTTTCATTTCGTCAAAACTGGGCGGCACGCCATCACGCTGAATGCGGGTGTTAATAAAGGCCAAAAGATCGAGCTGTTTTTTCGTAAGCATGACTTATCCCCAGAAAGGTTTTGCATATGTTCTAGGCTTGTTCTTGTTTTGTGTCAAGCTGCGCATGGTTTACAGCGGGATAATCTCAATTTTGTCCCCGGCGGCACGGGCCCGGTCTTTGATCGGACGGACGGCCAGACAATTGGCGTCAGCTAAAACGGTGAGCAGCACGGAATCCTGACGCTCAAAAATACGCACGCCATCTGGGCCAAGATGTGCACGCATATAATGTTCGCGCGGCCCGTTTGCCCCAATGGGGGCCGCGAGGTTTGCCATTTGGCGCGGGGCAGCCGCCGCACCTTGGCCCAACATCTTCCGAATGACGGGCGCAAGGAAAACATGCCCGCAAACCATCGCCGACACCGGATTCCCCGGCAGCCCAATCATCACCGCACCGCCCATGCGCCCGGCCATAAGCGGTTTGCCCGGGCGCATGGCGATCTTATAGAACGCCTGCTGCATGCCCTTTTCTTGCGCGACTTGCCCGACAAGATCGTGATCGCCGACCGAGGCGCCGCCAATTGTGACGATTAAATCCGCGTCAGCGGCCAGATCAAAGGTAAGCTCTAGCGCGGGGATATTATCACGTGCAATCGGCAGCAGGCGCGGATGTGCGCCAAGATTTTGCACCAATGCCGCCAGCCCAAAACTGTTAGACGCAATAATCTGATCGGGGCCGGGGGCTTCGCCGGGTTGGACCAATTCATCGCCTGTGGCGATAATTGCGACCACCGGGCGACGTGTGACGGGCACCTGCGCGATATTCATCGATGCAAGCAGCGCAATATCCGCTGGGGATAGAATGCGGGGTGCTTGGATCTGATCGCCATTTCGAAAATCAGCGCCGGCTGGACGGACATAGGGTTTGGTTTCCAATGATGCGCCCAAGGTAATCGTGTCACCGTCGCGGCTCACATCTTCTTGGATCACGACCCAGTCGGTCCCTGCGGGCAACGGGGCACCCGTGAATATCCGCGCAGCTTGGCCCATGGTTACGGGGGCAGCCAATGCATGCCCCGCCGCCGCTTCGCCAATCACCACCAATTTAGCGCCGGGAACAACGTCATTGCGGTGCACCGCATAGCCATCCATCGCCGAAGCAGCAAAGGGCGGCTGATCGCGCGTTGCGGTAACATCTTGCGCCAAAGTGCGGCCAAATGCCTGCGCCAGCGGCACTGTTTCCACCGGTAAAGGGGCGCAAAGCGCAAAAAGATGCGCGAGGGCCGCATCGACAGTGATCATGGGTTTTCAAACCGGCCCGATTTCCCGCCGTCCTTTAGCGTGACCCTCAGCCCTCCAATTTCCATGTCTTTTTGCACGGCCTTGACCATGTCATAAACCGTCAGAGCGGCTGTGCTCGCGGCGGTTAGCGCCTCCATCTCGACGCCCGTTTGCCCACCCGTTTTGACGGTTGCGGCAATGCGGATGCCGGGCAAGCTTTCGTCGGGGGTCAGGTTGAGAGCGACTTTGGTGATCGGCAGCGGGTGACACAATGGGATCAGATCAGCGGTCTTTTTGGCGGCCATGATGCCTGCAATGCGCGCGATGCCCAACACGTCACCTTTGTCAGCGCGCCCGTCAACAATCAGCGCCAAGGTCGTCGCGGTCATTTTAATGAACGCTTCTGCGACAGCCACACGCGCGGTGACAGGTTTATCGGACACATCCACCATATGTGCCTTACCGTCGCTGTCAAAATGGCTCAGTCCCGCCATCACATGCCCCCGGTGGCTGGGTTCGCAAGCAGGGTGCGGGTCGCTGTTGCAACATCGTCTTGCCGCATCAGGCTTTCGCCGATCAGAAATGTGCGGGCGCCATAGCGCGCCATATCAGCCAGATCTTCGGGCGTATTCAACCCACTTTCACAAACAATCGTGCGATCCTCTGGCACGAGTTTTGACAGGGTGCGTGTGGTATCGAGCGTGGTTTCAAAAGTCTTCAAGTTGCGGTTGTTAATCCCCATAAGCGGCGATTTGAGCAGGCTCGCGCGCTCTAATTCTGCGGCGTCATGGACCTCTAACAATACATCCATACCCCATTCAAATGCGGCGGCTTCAAGCTCTTGCGCTTGGCTGTCCGAAACAGAGGCCAAGATGATCAGGATACAATCCGCGTGCAGCGCGCGGGCTTCGGCGACTTGATAGGTGTCATACATGAAATCCTTGCGCAGCGCGGGCAGATCAACGGCGCTGCGCGCGGCGGTCAGATAACTGTCGTCGCCTTGAAACGACGGGCCATCAGTCAGAACTGACAGGCAAGTCGCGCCCCCCGCTTGATACGCCTCAGCCAGTGCGGGCGGGTTAAAGTCTTCGCGGATCAACCCTTTGGAGGGGCTTGCTTTTTTGATTTCAGCGATCAGCCCATACCCTTCGCGCGCGGCCTCTGCCAGACGGTCGGCGAACCCACGTGTCGGGGGCGCATCTTTGGCGCGTGCCTCAATCTCTGATAGGGGCACTGCTTCTTTGCAGGCCGCGACATGCGCGAGCTTATAGGTTTTTATCTTTTCGAGAATATCGGTCATGGGTCCGCCCAATTTATTGGCTCTTGCCCTTGATCAATAAGCCACTGGTTCACCTTTGAAAATGGGCGCGACCCGAAAAATCCACGATGACACGACAATGGCGAAGGGTGCGCAGAGGTTAAGATCAGGTTTTTGGCGCCAATGTGTTTGGCATAGGCCTGTGCAGGCCCACCCCAAAGGATGTAGGCACGCGGAGCATCAGCCAGATGGTCGATCACCTCAACAACCAGTTTTGACCAACCCAATTTGGCATGTGCTTTGGGTTTCCCGGGGGGCACGGTCAGTGCTGTATTGAGTAAAAGAACACCTTGATCGGCCCAATCGGACAGGCCGGTCTTGCTTCGTACCTGCCCAAGATCGCTATCTATCTCTTTGAAGATATTACCAAGACTATCAAGCCGCCCGCCAAAGGCATCAGGGATCGAAAACGCCAAGCCGTCGGCCTTGCCCGGGGTATGGTAAGGGTCTTGGCCGATGATGACGGCGCGGGTCGCATCCGGTTGACAGCGTTCTAGGGCCGTAAATGTCAGCATTGGCGGCGGGAGGATATCCGTGTCCAACTGCGCCGCAATCGCCGGGAGATTGTCGTCAAAAAACGCCAGATCGCGCCATGCACCCAATCGCCCCAGATCAAACATCAGGTGGATGTGATCCGTGCGAGCGTTTCGACAGCGTGCTTGGCTTTGCCGCTATCGATACTGTCGCGCGCGATCTCAACGCCTTCGGGAAGCGCGGCAGCCTTGTCAGCCACGACCAGCGCCGCGGCAGCGTTCAGCAACACCGCATCACGGTAAGCGCCCGTCGCCCCGTCTAAAAGCGCGCGCAATGCGTCAGCGTTTTCAACAGGGGTGCCGCCAATAATGTCGCGGAAATCATGCACAGGCAGCCCGGCGTCTTCGGGGTGGATTTCGCGTGATGTGATGGTGCCATCCTCAAGGGCTGCGACCGCCGTTGGCCCACAAATCGTGATCTCATCTGTGCCATCGCTTCCATGCACAAGCCATGCTTTCTCAGTCCCAAGCTGTTGCAGGGTCTCTGCCATTGGGTGGATCAAATCAACGGCAAAAGCACCCGTCAGCTGGCGTTTCACGCCCGCCGGATTTGTAAGCGGCCCCAAGATGTTAAAGATCGTTTTGCAACCCAACTCAAGCCGCACAGGCCCAACATGCTTCATTGCCGGATGGTGCATTGGGGCCATCATGAAACCAATCCCAGCCTCTGCAATGGCGCGTTCAACAATCTCTGGCGTGACCATAACATTGATACCGAGCGCGGATTGCACATCCGCCGTGCCAGATTTCGACGACAGGTTACGGTTACCGTGTTTGGCAACAGGCACGCCCGCGCCCGCCACGACAAAGGCCGTCGCGGTCGAAATATTCAACGTGTGTTTGCCGTCACCGCCCGTGCCGACGATATCCATCGCACCTTCGGGGGCTTTGACGGGCACACAATGCGCGCGCATCACAGCGGCGGCGGCGGCGTATTCGGACACGGATTCGCCACGTGCGCGCAGGGCCATCAAAAAGCCGCCCGTTTGGGCCGGCGTGGCGTCGCCTTTAAATAAGATTTCAAAAGCCTCTTGCGCCTGTGCGCGCGACAATGGCCCTTCAGAAGCTGCGTAAATCAGCGGTTTCATTGCATCGCTCATGCAGGCACCTTTGCCATCTCAAGAAAATTATTCAGCAATTTATGTCCATGTTCAGACTTGATGCTTTCAGGGTGGAATTGCACGCCGTGGATCGGCAGGGTTTTGTGCTGCAAACCCATGATCGTGCCATCTTCCAGCTCTGCGGTGATTTCCAAGCAATCGGGCAGGGTGGCGCGTTCAACGATCAGCGAATGATAGCGGGTGGCGTCAAACGGGCTGGGCAGGTCTTTGAACAGGCCAACGCCTTTGTGCTTCATCGCACCCATTTTACCATGCACGATTTCATGGCACCGCACGACATTGCCGCCAAAGGCCTCACCAATGGCTTGGTGGCCCAAGCAGACACCCATCAACGGAATTTTTGCTTCGGCTGCCGCATGTACAAGGGCCAGACAAATGCCCGCCTGGGCGGGGTCGCAGGGGCCAGGAGAGAGCATAATCGCATCGGGGCGCATCGCCATTGCTTCTTGGGTATCAAGCGCATCATTGCGCTTCACAACGACGTCCGCCCCGAGCTCACCCAGATAGTGAACAAGGTTATAGGTGAAGCTATCGTAGTTATCTATCAGCAAAAGCATGACAAAATCCCGTTTTGGTCGTATTTAGGGGTACCGCCGCCCTAAAGGGTCACGGTATAATCAATTTCATACATGGGCCGACACGCGGGGCAGCGTCAAGGCCGTACGGCGCGATTTTGCGCGACTGAATAAGGTGAATTGACGATGGCGGGCATTCTACGAGGCAGCATTTGGGCGCTTGGGCTTGGTGGTACGGCTGTAAGTATCGCGTCTCTTGTCGCTGAACAGCCAGCGGGAAACGCCCCGCCGCAAATGCCCTTGGTGGCTGCACCTGAAACAGTGGCGCCCGTCAGCCTCGAAGACGAGACCACCCCGCCAGCGGTTGCGCGTGAATTTGCCGTAAGTGCGCCCCGCGTATCGGCACCTCAAGCAGAAATCATTGCTCCCGCAGCTGATACGGAACCGGCCGTACCGCCGCAAACCTTGGAACTGGAAGCGATTCAGGACGACCCTGCGGTCGCTGACGAATCAACTACTGTAGCCACGCTGGAAGAACCCGCGCTTGAGACCACGACCGCGGCACAGCCAGAGATTCCAATGGCCGAAGAGGAAGCGGTGATCGCAACGCAATCTGCGCCTCCCCGCGCTGAGGTCTCCGAGACTGACTCGCCGACCGTCGCAGGAATCGCCGAAGATGCGTTGGTTGCGAATGCACCTGACGTTGTCGAAGCGCCAGCCGCACCTGTGGTGCCCGCAGAAGATACCCAATCAATTGCGGAGCTCGTACCCGAAGAAACGCCAGAAGAATCTGTCCCACAGGTTGCCGAAATTGCTGAGCCAGAGCCTGCTCCTGAACCCGAAAGCATTGCACCGGCAATTCCGCTAGAGGAACCTATCATTGAGGCGCAAACCCCAGCGCCTGTGATCGTCTCTGACGCGCCGGAAACCCCGGCCGCACCTGAGCTGGCGCAAGCAGAACCGGACACGACCGAACCCGCAGAGCCCGCGCCCGCTCCCCAAGCGAATACTGGTCGCGTTTTGCGGTTGGGGGTGTCGTCTGAGAGCGACGCGCAGGATAGCGATATCGCAGCAGAGGATGATCCATCACAGGGGGACCTAGCAGAAACGGCGTTGCAGCGTTTTGGGACTGCCTTTGAAAACCCGAATGAGGTGCCGCTGCTTTCTGTTTTGCTGATTGATAATGGTGCAAACGCGGATATGGCGACGCAAATTGCGGAACTGGGCTTGCCCGTGACGGTCGTGCTACACGCGCTTGACCCGCAAGCACATGACCGGGCCATGGCGTATCAGGCTGCGGGGGTCGAAGTTGCGGTACAGGTGTCATTGCCCGCCGGTGCGGTGCCAACAGATATTGAGGTCGCATTTGAAGCGGTCTTTGGCCTGATACCAGAAGCCGCGATTCTCTTTGCGGATGAGAGCAGTGTTTTGCGCAATAACCGGGCGGCAACGGCGCAGGTGATGCAGGTGCTTGCGGCTGATGGGCGTGGGCTGATCACCGCACAGCGCGGGTTGAACGCCGCGCAACAAGCCGCAACAGAGGCAGGTGTGCCCGCCGCCGCGATCATGCGAGAGCTCGACGGCGCGGGTGAAGATGAAGCTGCGATCAAACGCCGGCTCGATCAGGCGGCGCTGCGTGCGCGCCAAACTGGGAACGCTGTATTGCTTGGGCTGGTACAAGACACAACGCTTGCGGCGCTCGCGGATTGGTCCGGCGGTGTCGATCAACAGCAATTGGCGCTTGCGCCGGTGTCAGCGGTGCTGCTGGACGTGACGCCATAGGTCTTGGGGTAGGGTGGATCTTGATCCACCTATACGTTTGGATCAGTTGCCACCGGGCTTGAACATCGTGGCATCGGCAGCCGCTTTGCGGATTGCGTTCGATTTATGCACGGTCTCTTGGTACTCGGCTTCAGGATCACTGTCATAGACAACACCGCCGCCCGCTTGGATATAGAGCTTTTCATCTTGTAGCACGGCTGTACGCAGCGCGATGCACATATCCATATCGCCATTGGCGCTGAAATAACCGCAGCCGCCACCATAAACACCGCGTTTTTCGGGTTCGAGCTCATCGATGATTTCCATCGCGCGTACTTTTGGCGCGCCAGAGACTGTGCCCGCTGGCATCCCCGCAAAAAAGGCGGATAGCGCGTCTTGGTCATCGGCCAATTCACCGACGACGTTCGAAACGATATGCATCACATGGCTATAGCGTTCGATGATGAATTCTTCGGTGGGTTTGACCGTGCCGATTTTGCTAACCTTGCCGGTGTCGTTGCGGCCCAGATCCAACAGCATCAAATGCTCGGCCAGTTCTTTTTGATCGGCAAGCAAATCGAGTTCATTCGCTTTGTCTTGCGCGGGCGTTGCACCGCGTGGGCGTGTGCCTGCGATGGGGCGAATGGTCACCTCATTACCGAACACGCGTACCAAAATTTCAGGGCTTGCCCCGATGACTTGGAAACCACCAAAGTTAAAGAAGAACATAAACGGCGACGGGTTCGTGCGCCGCAAGCTGCGATAAAGCGCAAAGGGCGGCTCACGGAAATCTTGGGTCCAGCGCTGCGAGGGGACAACCTGAAAAATGTCACCGGCACGGATATATTCTTTGGCTGTTTCAACGGCGTCAAGATAGGCGCTATGGCTGAAATTCGATTGTGGCGGGGTAACCGGGGCTGGATCTGCCAATGTGCGGCCATCGCCGGGGGTAGGGCGTTCTAGCGCGCGCTGCGCATCCATGACCCGTTCAGCGGCTTGCGCATAGGCTGCGCGCGCATTCAGGTCGGAATTCACATAGGCGGGGGACACAAGGATCACATCGCCTTTCACCCCATCCAGCACGGCAACCACAGACGGGCGCAGCATCACTGCATCTGGCAGGCCCAATGGATCAGGGTTCACATCGGGCAGGTGTTCGACCAACCGGATCATGTCATAACCCAAATACCCAAATAACCCGGCCGAGGCGGCAGGCAGATCATCTGGCAGTGCAATCCGCGATTCTGCGATCAAGGTGCGCAGCGCTGTCAGCGGGTCGCCTTCCATCGGTTGAAAATCAGCATCGTCAAAACGCGCATTGCGGTTCAAGCGCGACGTGGTGCCGCGACATTCCCAAGCCAAATCAGGGTTCATGCCGATAATCGAATAACGGCCACGGACTTCGCCGCCCGTCACACTTTCAAGCATAAAGGCGTTTTTGCCTGCGCCCGACAGTTTGAGCATTAAGGACACAGGCGTGTCCAGATCTGCTGCAATACGGGTATAAACAACCTGATTTTCGCCCGCATCATATGCGCGGGCGAAGCTATCGTAATCGGGTAAAAGCGACATGGTGACCTACTGGAACTGGGCGTTGACCGCGTCCACGGTAGCCTGATTGATATTCACGTCTGTGTCTTCTTGCAGCGCAGTTGCGTAGGCCGCGAAGATGTCTTGCGCGATGGCTTGGGTTGCGTTTTGCGCGATGCTGTCGATTTGTGCCGCTGTCAGTTCATCCGTTGTATCGGGTGCGGCAATCGCATCAAGCCGCAAGATCACGGCGCGGTCGCCCGCGTCTAGTACCGTGACATCACCCACCGCGCTTTCAAACAGGGTTTCGTTGAATGTGGCTGGCGTGCCTTCAACAAAACCGGTGCGGGTCAGGTTTTCGATGATTTCTGGGACCAAACCGACCGTATCGAACCCGGTCAACGGTTGGATGTCCGCAGCCAAAGTTTCTGCAAGTTCAAGCACTGCGTCTTGCTGAATTTTATCTTCGGCGCCTTGTTCGGCATCGGCGCGGACATCATCCAACGGCTGCACAGTCGGCGGGGTGATTCCGTCAAGGCGCAGTGCAAAGACACCGCCATCGGCCAAATCAATCAACTCAGCAAAGGCACCTTCCTGTGCCGCCGCAGCCGCGTCGCGAAAATTGTCGTAGGCTGCGATACCTTCTGCGATATCGGCTGTCCAATTGATGGTGCCAAGTTGCAGATCTGTGCGTTCGGCCAAATCTTCGAGCGTGGCCCCACCCGCGACAAGATCAAGGATCACGTCTGTGCTGTCGGAAATCACGCTGCGCGCGGCATCGGCAGCCAATTCATCGCGCAGTTGCGATGTGGCTTCTTCAAGCGAGGTTTCTTGTGCCGTCAAAACCGCGTTCATTCGGAAAATTGCAGGCCCAAGCGGTGAATTGAACGGGCCAACCACATCGCCTGCGACGGCCGCAAAAACCGCTTCGCCTGCAGCGCGCAGCTCTTCTTGGTCAACATCGCCCATATCAACATCGTTCAACGTCAGACCGCGTTCTGCCACCAGTTCGTCAAATGTGATTTCACCGGCGTCAAGGCGCGTGCGGGCATCATCTGCTTTGGCCGCGTCAAGGTAGACCAAACGCTCAACCAGTCGGCGTTCGGGCTGCATAAATTCCGCGATCCGGTCTTGGTACAGCTGTTCAATGGCGGTGTCGGTGACATCCATCTGATCTTGGATCATGTCAGGCGTGATCCAGACATAGGTAATGTCGCGGGTTTCGGGCAGGGTAAACGCCGCAGGGTTTGCGTCATAATAGGCTTGGATTTGTTCATCGGTTGCGCCGGGCAGGGGTGCAACCAGCATATCGGCGTCAACGACGGCCCATGTGGCGCTGCGTTCTTCTCCAATAAAGCCAATCAGGGTTTCGCCAAAAACATCCATTGTCGGCACGCCGCTCACAACGGCACCTTGCAGTAATGTGCGCGACATCTCATCGCGCAGGCTAGTTTCAAACGCGGCTTCGGATTGACCGGATTGTTGCAGTGACAGGCGGTAGCTATCGGCGTTAAACCCGTTTCCCGCTTGGAAGGCAGGGATCGCTTTGAGCTGATCAAAAACGCGTTCGTCACCAACGGACAGCCCAAGCTGGGTTGCCTCATTGTCAAGGGTTCGGTTGAGGATCACAGATTGTAAGGCCTGACGGTCGATGCCAAAACCAACGGCTTGTTGGAAAGTGATTTGAGCCCCAAATTGTTGGGAAATCGCCGAAATCTGTTGGTTGAGTTCGGTCTGATAGGCGTTGATCGGCACGTCTTTGTCACCAACTGTGCCAAGGCTACTGATGTTTCCGGTGAACCCGCCAGAGCCAAAGCCCGCCATGCCGACAAGCACAACACCAACGATGATCAATGGACCAACCCGATTTTTCTTTTTTTCTGACATGGTTCTTGCGTGCTCCGCCCTTGTGTTGGGCCATGAATACGGCCCCGGGCAGGTGGGTGCAAGGGTCAGTAAGACAGGTTTGACAGGCGATTGAACAAGGTTTCAACGCCCACGCGGTCAATATTGGCAAATGCGACACGGATTTGGGTTTCGCCGCCGGGTAGATCATCGGGCATGAACATCGTGCCGGGCAGCACAAGCACCCCCGCATCACGCACCAAAAGCGGGGCGAGATCGGCCGATGACATAGCAAACGGGTGTTTGAGATAGGCAAAATAGGCGCCACACCCCAAAAGCTCCCATCCTTTTGCAGACATCTGCGCGAAATTGTCGTTAATCGCGGCGCGGCGGTCCAAAATCTCTAAGCGTTCGCCAGCAAGCCATGCGTCAAGGTTTTGCATCCCCCAAAGCGCTGCATGTTGGCCCAATTGGTTGGGACAAATAGCGACCGTATCAAGGAACTTTTCAACCTCAGCCAATCGTGCCGCGCTCGCGACGATTGCACCAACACGGTGCCCGGTCAGGCGGTAGGCTTTGGAAAAGGAATAGAGCTGGATCAGCGTGTCGTCCCAATTTGGATCGACAAACAGATCGTGCGGCGCACCGCTGCGGCTATCAAAGTCACGGTAGGTTTCATCGACGATCAAGGCGATCCCGTGTTTGCGAGCCAGTTCGAGAAAGGCGCGTAGTGTTGCGGCCGGATATTCCACGCCACACGGGTTATTAGGAGAGACCAGTGCGATTGCACGGGTGCGCGGCGTGATCAACGCCGCTGCGGCCTTTGCATCAGGGATCATGCCGGGCCCGGTTTGTAAGGGTACTGTTTTTACGCCTGACATATCTAACCACATACGGTGATTAAAATAATAGGGAACAGGGATGATGACCTCGTCATCCTCGGCGCAGAGCGTGGCAATCGCGGCGGCGAAGGCTTGATTGCAACCAGAGGTGATGGCGACCTGATCCGCCGTGACATGCCCGCCATACGAATGCGACCAGCGCGTCGCGATTTCAGCGCGCAACGCGGGCAGGCCCAGAACCGGCCCATATAGATGTGCATCGGGATTGTTCAAAACAATCAGCGCCATTGCTTCGCGCAGCGGGGCGGGGGGCGGATCAACGGGCGCGGCTTGGCTAACGTTCAAAAGCGGCCGGTCGGCAGGGTGAGTTACCCCATCAAGCCAGCGGCGGGCCTCCATCACGGGCGGGGCAAATGTTGTCGCTGTGCGGGGCTGTGTCATGGTCTGATCCAATTGAGCGGCTGCGCCGCAAGTCATATTTGATTGGCCTGCGCTGCGGGCCTAGTCTGTCCCACGGTAGGGTTCGACATATTGCAACGCCATGTCCCAAGGGAAGAATATCCACGTGTCTTGGCTGACTTCGGTGATAAAAGTGTCAACCTGTGGCCGCCCCTTTGGTTTCGCGTAGACCGTTGCAAAATGCGCGTTTGGGTACATCTCGCGCACCAGTTCAAGCGTTTTGCCGCTGTCGACCAGATCATCGATAATCAAGATACCTGTGCCGTCGCCCATCAATTCGGCGTCCGGAGCTTTCAGGACTTTCGCCTCTGAGCGGTCTTGGTGGTCGTAGCTTTTGACGCTGATTGTATCGATTGTACGGATATCCAATTCGCGCGCCGCAATCATCGCTGGGGCCATACCGCCACGTGTAATTGCGACAATGGCTTTCCACGCCCCATCATCGGGCCCTTTGCCATCAAGACGCCATGCCAACGCCCGACTGTCGCGGTGGATTTGATCCCAGCTGATGTGAAAGCCTTTTTCATGCGGCAGGCGTGTGTCGGTCATCGTTACTTTCCTTATGGGCGGCGGCTATGTGGCAGCGATCTTGACACCAAGCAGGGCCAAAGTCGCGCCAAAACAGCGATCAATGATAGATTTGAGGCTTATGTAGCCTTGGCGCGATCTTTCAAGCGAAAAAATGCGCGCGACAAGAATGTTCCAAAGGGTTTCATTGGCAAAGATGATCAACAAGATCGCCAGATAGGCCCATAGACTTGTGCCCGCAGGGACCGTCCCCAATAGAATCGCGCTAATCAGAACCGCAGGTTTCGGATTTGCGAGCTGCGTGATCACGCCAAGTCGAAGCGCAGAGGCAGTGCTGCGCGGCGGGGCGTCTTGAACCCCGATATCCAAGGGCGCATCGGCCGTGCGCCACAGATTCCAAGCCATCCAAATCAAATAGGCGCCGCCGCAGATTTTTAGCAAGACGAGCAATGCGGGCGCGGTCTGAAACACAAACGACAACCCGCAAAGTGCCAAGAGCGCCCAAATCGCCCCGCCGATCCCGATTCCCACTGCGAGCATGGCACCGGTGCGCATGCCTTCGATAACACCCGTGCGCGCAGACATCACCACGGCGGGACCGGGGCTGATCGCGGCCAGCGCATGCAAAAGCCAAATCGTACCGAAGGCCGCGAATGTCATCGTTAGTCCTTCGAAATGTCCGGCGCGTCGACCGCTTTCATGCCAACCACATGATAGCCAGCGTCGACGTGCAACACCTCGCCGGTTACAGCGCTCCCCAAATCAGACAGGAGATAGAGCGCGGACTTGCCGACTTCTTCTTGGGTCACAGTACGACGCAATGGCGCGTTATACTCGTTCCACTTCATAATGAGCCGAAAATCGCCGATGCCGGATGCGGCCAAAGTCTTGATCGTACCTGCGCTGATTGCGTTCACGCGGATGTTGTCTTTGCCCAGATCTTCGGCAAGGTAACGCACCGATGCTTCAAGTGCTGCTTTCGCGACGCCCATGACATTATAGTGCGGCATGACTTTTTCGGCGCCGTAATATGTAAGTGTCAGGCATGATCCGCCATCGTTCATCATCTTTTCGGCGCGGTTCACGACAGCAGTGAACGAATAAACCGAGATATCCATTGACATGAGGAAGTTGTCGCGGCTGGTATCAACATAGCGTCCGCGCAGCTCATTTTTGTCCGAAAAGCCAATGGCATGTACGACGAAGTCCAGCTTGCCCCAACGTTCTTCCAGCGCGGCGAACAATGTATCGATCGACGCTTCATCACCAACATCACAGGGCAAGACAATGTCGGACCCCAAGGAGGCGGCCAGCGGATCTACGCGCTTTTTCAGGGCATCCCCTTGGTAGGAAAATGCAAGCTCAGCCCCGGCGTCAGCACATGATTTTGCGATCCCCCAAGCGATGGATTTATCGTTGGCAAGACCCATAATAAGCCCGCGTTTGCCCTTCATCAGCTGTGACGTCATTGCTGCAATTCCTTTGGCTGCATAAATAAAAAGTTAGCCTCGTTTAGGCGATTGCACAGTTGGCAGCAAGCTTTTGAGCAATTGGTCTAAAGAGGTTGCCAGACCGTCGGATTGACCCTAAGCCTATCGAGGTGATTTTTGGAGTGTGTTTCGACATGGCAGACAGGGACGGCATTTTTGCGGGCGAAGACCCGTTTGTTATTGCACGTCAATGGCTTGATACCGCACGCGTGAGCGAACCGACCGATCCGAATGCGATTGCACTTGCGAGCGTGGATGCAACAGGTTTACCTAACGTCCGTATGGTCTTGCTTAAGGAGATTGAGCCGGCTGCATTTGTGTTTTACACCAACTATGAAAGCCGCAAGGCGCAAGAGATTGAGCAGGCAGGAAAAGCCGCGTTTGTTCTGCACTGGAAGTCGCTCGCGCGGCAGATTAGGGTACGTGGAACAGTCGTTCGTGAGGACGGCGAAATTGCTGACGTATACTATAAGTCTCGGTCGCTCAAAAGTCGGCTAGGGGCTTGGGCATCGCATCAGTCGCAGCCTTTGTCATCGCGGACTGCGTTGATGGCGCAGGTCGCGAAAGTTACAGCGCAACAGGGGGCGGACCCGGGACGACCGCCTTTTTGGGGCGGGTTTCGGATTGTGCCAGTTGAGATCGAGTTTTGGTCTGATGGCGCATTTAGGTTGCATGACCGGTTTCGCTGGTCGCGCAATACGGTTAAGGAGCCGTGGAACATAGAAAGATTATGCCCATAGATTTTGGGCTGAATGAAATGTATGGTTAAAGCTAGTTTGGTATTTGGTTGCGATCGGGACAAAAAATTAAGAATGAACAGGGGCAACGTGAGTTGTGCCTGAGGGGAAGACGAATGGAAACGCAGGGCACAACGGACCAGCAACGTGTCATAGGATTGGTAAAGTGGTTTGACCCAGCAAAGGGATTCGGCTTTGTTGTTTCTGACCAAGGCGGGTCCGATATTTTGCTGCACGCCAATGTTTTGCGCAACTTTGGGCAAGGGTCCGTTGTTGACGGGTCGGTGATCGAGATTGCCGTGCAAGATACGCAACGTGGGCTGCAAGCGACCGAGGTGTTATCGATTACGCCGCCAGAGATGGAAACTGCGGTGCCGCTCAAAGACATGGAAGAATTTTCGCCAGAAGACATTGCATTGCGTGCCATAGAACCCGCGCGCGTGAAATGGTTCGACAAGGCCAAAGGATTTGGCTTTGCGAATATCTTTGGCAATGACGATGATGTCTTTATCCATATCGAGGTATTGCGCCGGTCAGGCCTATCCGATCTTCAATCGGGCGAGGCGATCGGGCTGCGGCTCGTTGATGGCGAACGTGGCCGGATGGCAATAGAAGTCGTCGGCTGGGAAGTTGCGGCCCGGTGAGAGCTGCGTTTGCCGTTATTGGATTAGCCTTCTGCGCCCAAGCAGCATCGGCGGCTTGTTCGCCTGATCGCGTCACCGTAGGTGGCGATTGGGGGCAGGCGCATTTCCACGTCACAGTCGCTGACGACAATGCGGAACGCGCCCAAGGCCTCATGTTTGTTGAACAGATGCCCATTATGACGGGCATGTTGTTTGTCTATGAACATCCTCAAAGCGTTAGCTTTTGGATGCGTAACACATTGATTCCCCTTGATATGCTATTTGTCGCCCCAGACGGTGAAATCCTCGCGATTCACGAAAACGCGGTGCCGCTTGATACGACACCGATTCCCGGTGGTGACGGCGTGCAGATGGTTCTTGAGATAAACGGGGGGCTTTCTTCGCGTTTAGGGATCGTGGCGGGCGATGTTTTGCAGCATCCCAGCTTTGGCGCACAAGCAATTTTGCCTTGTGATGAAAAGAGTGACGATTAGGTCTTTTCAAATCAGTTCACCGCGTTTAGAGAAAGCGCAGTCGGGGCGTAGCGCAGCCTGGTAGCGCATCTGTTTTGGGAACAGAGGGTCGGGAGTTCGAATCTCTCCGCCCCGACCACTAAGTCCAAGTTTGGACCTGAACGTCGGATCGCCGCAAGGTCGTCCGGCGGTTCCATTTTCGCCCCATATTTACGCGCAGTATCGCCCCGCCATGGATGGTTCCGGGGGATATGCTTCATTTGATTTGTTAAGAATTTTTACTAAGTCAGCCGAACCAAACGGCTTTCTGGTTTTGCACAGCAATTAAGATTCTGTGGACAAAACGGGGGATGAATCGGTGCACCATTTTCCAATGTGGCGGAAAGGGGCCGTCAACTATTTTAATCTGTATTTTGTGTTAAAAATGCGTTGACCCACTAGGGCTAGATGCGCCAGTTTGTGCGGGCAGATCGATGGTGCACAATATGTGGTGTCGATTTAACCGGGGGCGGTTCTTCAGGCGGGCGTCATGCCATTTGCAAATATATGCGTGTTTCAGGCTTCGGCCTGACAGGATTTTTGCGGCCAATTGGACCCCCGGATGCATGTTTTAGGTACCGCGTAAGTGGTTGGGATCAAGTTTTTTGCTGCAACGTCAGCATGTCGATAAAATCAGGGGCAGACAGATGAAAATCGAACGTAATTTCACACAATCAGATCAAGATGCATATGCGGCGCTGGAGTTCAAATCCACGACGTCAGAGATTCGCAATCCTGACGGCACAATTGTGTTTAAACTTGATGACTGTGAAATTCCGGGCGGTTGGAGCCAGGTTGCCTCTGACGTGATTGCGCAGAAATACTTCCGTAAAGCGGGTGTGCCTTCTGTACTCAAAAAGGTGAAAGAAAAGGGCGTGCCCTCTTTCCTTTGGCGGTCTGTTCCTGGCAAAGACGCGACGTTTGGCGGCGAAACATCGGCCAAGCAAGTTTTCGACCGTCTGGCCGGCGCTTGGACCTATTGGGGCTGGAAGGGCGGCTATTTCTCATCCGAGGAAGACGCGCGCACCTATTTCGATGAAATGCGTTATATGTTGGCGACGCAGCGCGCGGCACCCAACAGCCCGCAGTGGTTCAACACGGGTCTGCACTGGGCATATGGTATCGATGGGCCAGCACAGGGCCACTACTACGTGGATTATCAAACGGGTGAGCTGACAAAATCTGCCTCTAGCTACGAGCACCCGCAGCCGCATGCCTGTTTTATCCAATCAGTCGAAGACGATTTGGTCAACGAAGGTGGCATCATGGATCTTTGGGTCCGCGAAGCGCGTCTGTTCAAATATGGATCCGGCACCGGCACCAACTTCTCATCTCTGCGCGGCGCAGGAGAGCCCCTGTCAGGGGGCGGTAAGTCATCTGGCTTGATGGGGTTCCTCAAAATCGGTGACCGCGCCGCAGGGGCGATCAAATCTGGCGGCACGACGCGCCGGGCTGCCAAAATGGTCATCGTCGATTCCGATCACCCTGATATCGAAGAGTTCATCAACTGGAAGGTCATCGAGGAACAAAAAGTTGCCAGCATCGTGGCCGGGTCTAAGATGCACGAACGCTACCTGAATGACATCTTTGCGGCGATCCAAGCGTGGGATGGTACCGCAGATGGCGCTTATGATACCAAGTCGAATGACGCATTGGCCAAGGCTGTGCGCGCGGCGAAAAAATCGGCGATCCCAGAGACATACATCAAACGTGTGCTGGATTACGCAAAGCAGGGCCACACCAGCATTGAATTCCCAACCTATGACACCGATTGGGATTCGGAAGCCTATTCATCGGTCTCTGGTCAAAACTCCAACAACTCGATCCGCGTCACCGATGCTTTTTTAAAGGCTGTCGAAGACGACGCCGATTGGAAGCTGATCAACCGCAAAAATGGTGAGGTCGCCAAGATCATCAAAGCCCGCGATCTGTGGGAACAAGTGGGTCATGCCGCATGGGCCTGTGCCGATCCGGGCATTCAGTATCACGACACGGTCAACGCCTGGCACACATGCCCCGCAGATGGCGAAATTCGCGGTTCAAATCCTTGTTCCGAATATATGTTCTTGGACGACACGGCTTGTAACCTTGCGTCGATGAACCTGCTGACATTCTACAAAGACGGTGAATTCCAAGTCGAAGACTACATGCACGCCACACGCCTGTGGACAGTGACATTGGAAATCTCTGTGATGATGGCGCAGTTCCCATCCAAAGAAATCGCGCAGCGGTCTTATGACTTCCGCACGCTTGGCCTTGGCTATGCCAACATCGGCGGGCTCTTGATGAACATGGGCTTTGGTTATGACAGCGACGAAGGACGGTCTATGGGTGCGGCGCTGACGGCGATTATGACAGGTGTGTCTTATGCAACTTCCGCCGAAATCGCTGGCGAATTGGGTGCATTCCCGGGCTATGCGAAAAACGCGAAACATATGCTGCGCGTCATCAAAAACCACCGTCAGGCGGCCTTGGGTAAAACGACAGGTTACGACAATCTGGACGTCAAACCTGTTCCACTCGACCATAAAAACTGCCCCGATCAGCGTTTGATCGCATTGGCCGTGTCTGCATGGGACGAAGCATTGGAGCTGGGCGAACAGCACGGCTACCGCAACGCCCAAGTATCGGTGATCGCGCCAACTGGCACCATCGGTTTGGTCATGGATTGCGATACAACAGGGATTGAACCTGACTTTGCACTGGTGAAATTCAAAAAGCTCGCAGGCGGCGGCTACTTTAAGATCATCAACCAATCTGTGCCCGCAGCGCTTGAGAAAATCGGTTATGGCCCGGCGCAGATCGAAGAGATCATTTCATACGCAGTCGGTCACGGCACCATCGGTCAAGCGCCCGCGATTAACCATACCTCGTTGATTGGACACGGCTTTGGCCAAGAAGAAATTGACAAGGTCGAAGCGGCGCTTGCCTCTGCTTTCGATATTCGTTTCGTGTTCAACCAATGGACCTTGGGCGAAGATTTCTGCACCAAGACGCTGGGCATCCCGGCTGAAAAGCTGAACGACCCAACATTCGATTTGCTACGTCACCTTGGCTATTCCAAGCAAGACATTGAGGCCGCAAACGACCACGTCTGTGGGACAATGACGCTCGAAGGTGCGCCATTCCTCAAAGAAGAGCACTACAACATCTTTGATTGCGCCAACCCATGCGGCAAAAAAGGTAAACGTTATCTGAGCGTTGATAGCCACATCTATATGATGGCCGCAGCGCAGTCGTTTATCTCTGGTGCGATCTCTAAAACGATCAACATGCCAAACGACGCGACAATCGAAGACTGCCAAAAGGCCTATGAATTGTCATGGTCTTTGGGTGTAAAGGCAAACGCACTGTACCGCGATGGATCAAAACTGTCGCAGCCTTTGGCCTCTGCCTTGGTCGAAGATGATGATGAGGCAGCGGAAACACTTGAAACCGGGACACCGCAGGAAAAGGCTGCCGTTCTGGCCGAAAAGGTGATTGAAAAGGTCATCATCCAAGAGGTCCGCAACCGCGAACGCGAAAAGATGCCACAACGCCGCAAAGGCTATACGCAAAAGGCGATCGTTGGCGGCCACAAAGTATACCTGCGCACCGGTGAATACGAAGACGGTAACCTTGGTGAAATCTTCATTGACATGCACAAAGAAGGTGCCGGGTTCCGCGCGATGATGAACAACTTTGCCATCGCGGTATCGGTTGGGCTGCAATACGGTGTGCCGCTCGAAGAGTTCGTCGATGCGTTCACATTCACCAAGTTTGAACCAGCGGGCATGGTCCAAGGCAACGACAGCATCAAAAACGCGACCTCGATCCTTGATTACATCTTCCGCGAATTGGCGGTGTCTTATCTGGATCGCACCGATTTGGCGCATGTGAAACCCGAAGGGGCGGCGTTTGACGACATCGGTCGCGGCGAGGAAGAAGGGGTATCAAACGTACAAACCCCAACAGAAACCGCGGCGTCACGGTCATTGGAAGTGCTCAAGCAGATTTCATCGACAGGCTACCTGCGTAAGCGGATGCCAAATGATCTGGTCGTTATGCGCGGAGCGAGCGAAGAAACCGCAGAGATTTCTGTGCAGACAATCGCCACCGAAACCACCTCTGAAACCGCAATCAGCACAGGGACTGTCAGCATTTCGGCCCGTGATAAGGCAAAAATGCAGGGCTATGAGGGTGATCCTTGCGGCGAATGCGGCAACTACACATTGGTGCGCAACGGGACTTGCATGAAATGCAACACCTGCGGCGGCACATCGGGCTGTAGCTGATGGAACATGCGTTCGAAATTGCGGGCATCCGCTGTGATGCCAATGAAATCCGCTTGCGTGGACGCAGTGTCGAGGCGCAGTTTGCGCCCGATGCTGCAGGGCCGCTCACCGATGCGTTTTCCAATAACATGGCGGTCGCATTCCTTGGGGCTTCCGCGATGAACGCACTTTATTCCGTTGATGCAATTGAAACTGAAAACGGAGCCTGCCGCGCCGTGTTTTCAATGCATTAACACAGTAATCCGGGGCGGATGCGTTCGCCCTTGGTGCCGATCAGGCCACAGGCAAAAAATCAGAGCGGTATAAATACTGAGCCTGATCAGCAAGACTTTAGGGGGGCAATGCCCTCCTTTTTTTTGCGTGATTTTCAACAAGGTATGGTTTTCGTGCCTTTGTGATAATTTGAAGCTATTCTATGATATGAAAAGTAAATTTTAGGAGATTTTTCAATGCAGTGCCACGAAGTTGATTATGAGATTTTCGGCGATGATATGCAGATCGTCGAAGTGGAATTAGACCCGCAAGAAACAGTGATCGCCGAAGCGGGCGCCATGAATTACATGGAAGACGGCATCGCGTTCGTGTCCAAAATGGGTGACGGGACAACGCCAACCAAGGGCGTGATGGGCGCGCTTTTGAACGTGGGTAAACGTGTGTTGACCGGCGAATCAATCTTTCTGACGCACTTTTCAAACGACGGGCAGGGCAAAAAGCGCGTGGCATTTGCGGCCCCTTATCCCGGTAAAATTATCCCCGTCGATATGACCACTGTCGGCGGTGAATTGATCTGTCAAAAAGATGCGTTCCTATGTGCGGCCTTTGGCACCACAACCGATATCGCGTTCCAAAAGAAACTGGGTGCTGGGTTCTTTGGCGGTGAAGGGTTTATCTTGCAGCGTCTACGTGGCGACGGCATGGCATTCATTCACGTCGGCGGCACGGTAATCAAACGCGAATTGCAACCGGGTGAAGTGTTGCGCGTCGACACGGGGTGTATCGCGGCGTTTGACGCAGGTGTGACTTACGACATCGAACGTGCGGGCAATCTCAAATCTATGGTGTTCGGCGGCGAAGGCTTGTTTCTTGCCACGCTACGCGGCCCCGGCACAGTGTATCTGCAAAGCCTGCCATTCTCGCGCCTCGCTGATCGCATTCTGCGCGCGGCAGGGCCGGGCGGCAACAAGGGCGAAGGATCGGTTTTGGGCGGTCTTGGCGATATGTTCGGCGACCGCTAACGCGGGATGTCAAAGCCGGGTTCTGCAAGGTGGAACCCGGCAAAATCGAACCCCGGCGACACGGTGCAGCTGACCAATGTCCAATCACCCGTTGTGGCTGCGGCCTGCCAGTGATTTTCTGGCACAATGATTTGCGGGGCTTGGTCACCCAACACATCCGGACCTAGGATATGATCGACCGCTGGCCCTTGGTCGGTGGCGGATAGGCTTAGCATAATCGGCGCGCCAGCGTGATAGAGCCAAATTTCGGTCGCATCAACACGGTGCCAATGGCTGCTTTCGCCATCTTTCAGCAAAAAATAGATGCAAGTGCCTGTTGGTCGCCCGTTATTTTCTGCAATCCAAGTTTGACGATAGTAGCCGCCTTCCGGATGGGGCTGTAGGTTCAGCTTCTTAATGATCGCATCAGCTGTCATTTGAGCACCGGAATATGCGCGGCGGCTGTGATCGGGAGTTGACCCGCGAGCCGTGGATCCTCTGCAACTTCAACCTTTTGCAGGATTATTTTAAATCCAGAGCGGCGGTAAAACCCTAATGCTTGCGGGCTGTCAAAGGTACAGGTGTGAAGATGCATCCGTTGAATGGGGCGTGAAAACCCGCGCGAAAGCGCATGGCCCATCATCGCGCGCCCCAATCCTTTGCCGACCGCAGCTGGAATCAGGCCAAAGAACGCCAATTCGCTTGTGTCTGCGGTACGGTGATCAATCTCGACCAGCCCCACATCCGCGCCATGATGTTGAAGCGTCCAGAGTTCATAATCAGGGTGGTGCAGCACGGCCGTTAGCGCGTCATCATCCATCTTGAGCCGCGAGAGCCAAAGCCAGTCTTCGCCCACGGCCCGAAACATGCCTCGATACCAATCCGGCGCGGCATGCGTGTGTCGATGAAACGCATATCCCGCCGGTAGCGGAGCATCAGCAGCCTGCGGTGGCGACGTCATCTCGAGGTAGGTTACAATTGTTGCGACCATGCCGCGCGGAATTTGGTGAAAGCCGGGGTTTATCACTATATCTACTTCCAATTAGTAAAACCGATCACGAGTTTGCTTTGCTAGTTTGATAGCGAAAATTAGTATGGATAGTAGGAAATAGGCAACGGCACCTGAGCCAATGCCAACGAAAATTGGATATGCTGGATATGTCGATAAGAAATAAACGTTTGACGAATTTCTTTCGAGTGAAACTATACTAGGAGAAAACAAAACCCAATATGTGATCCAAAGAATACAAATATTGATGAGAACACCAAAGATGGCCCGCCAATTCATGGGGACATAGCCCCCAGATGCTCTCCATTCACGCAGGTAGATAGTGAGGTACACGCCTGTTGATATTATTGATGCGATCAAACTCCATGGTAATACCGCAAGGTAGATATCACCGGATGCACCATCAATTGATTGAAGATTTCTGTGCCGAATCTCGCAAGATTCACAGATTCTTATGATCAATTCTGGGTAATAGAGAAATTTGATGCCAATAAGACCAGAATAAACAAGGCTTCCAAATATGAACAGCACGGCCGTGAAGGGCAACGTGAACCTGTTAAAGAAGCTAGAAGTCTTGCTTTGCAGGTTAGGGTATTCGTCGATTTCCATCGGATAATTATGCGGGTTGTTCAAAAAACTCTTAAACATCAATTTTCCAAATGGTTGAACTGCCTACGAAATTTGTGATCATTTGGTCAGAATTGCGTATCGGGAAGGTTACCCCGCGCAACCAACCGGTGCGCGGGGCAGTTATTTAGCCTTTTAGAATCGAACGGCCTGCGTAAGTCGCTGTTTCGCCGAGTAGTTCTTCGATGCGGATCAGCTGGTTGTATTTCGCCAGACGGTCAGAGCGTGACAGCGAGCCGGTTTTGATCTGGCCGCAGTTTGTGGCGACCGCAAGGTCTGCGATTGTCGCGTCTTCGGTTTCGCCAGAACGGTGTGACATCACATTGGTGAACTGTGCACGGTGCGCCATATCAACGGCTTGCAGGGTTTCTGTCAGCGTGCCGATTTGGTTGACCTTGACCAGCATTGAGTTGGCTGAGCCTTTGGCGATACCGTCCGCCAGACGGGCAGGGTTGGTCACAAACAGGTCGTCACCGACCAGCTGCACCTTGTCGCCGATCATGTCGGTCAGGGCTTTCCAGCCGTCCCAGTCATCTTCGTCCATGCCATCTTCGATGCTGATGATCGGGTAGTCGGTGGCGAGCTTGGCAAGGTAGGCGGCGTTTTCTTCAGACGTGAGTGACACGCCTTCACCAACCATTTCATATTTGCCGTCTTTAAAGTATTCCGTCGCTGCACAATCAAGCGCGAGATAGATATCTTCGCCCGGTTTGTAGCCCGCTTTTTCAATCGATGTCATAATGAAATCAAGTGCTTCGCGTGTAGAGCCAAGGTTGGGCGCGAACCCACCTTCGTCGCCGATGCCTGTGTTGTGGCCGGCAGTGGACAGTTCTTTTTTCAGCGTATGGAACACTTCGGACCCCATGCGCACCGCTTCGCGGATATTTGCGGCGGATACGGGCATGATCATAAATTCTTGGATGTCGATCGGGTTATCCGCATGTTCGCCACCGTTAATGATGTTCATCATCGGCACGGGCAGGGTGCGGGCGGATGTGCCACCGATATAGCGGAATAGCGGTTGTGCTGTGAAATCTGCGGCCGCTTTGGCCACGGCCATAGAGACACCCAAGATTGCGTTCGCGCCAAGGCGGGCCTTGTTCGGGGTGCCGTCAAGTTCGATCATCGCCATGTCGATAGCGACCTGTTCAGTCGCATCGAAGCCAAGGATCGCTTCGGCGATTTCGCCATTTACGGCTGCTACGGCTTCGAGCACACCTTTGCCCATGTAACGGGCTTTGTCGCCGTCGCGTTTTTCAACGGCTTCATGCGCGCCGGTTGAGGCGCCAGACGGCACAGCTGCACGGCCCATAGTGCCATCTTCAAGGATCACGTCCACCTCAACGGTTGGGTTCCCCCGGCTGTCAAGAATTTCGCGGGCGTGGATATCGATGATGGTGCTCATTTTGTGCTCCGTAGCTGGTATGTTAGCGGTATCATGTGTTCTATAGCGTGGGTTTTGACGCAAGGGAAGTGCGGCGCAACCGGGCTTCGCGCCAAAGAGTGTAGATGCCGGATGTAACAATAATTGCAGCACCCAAAAGGGTCAACGCATCGATCGTTTCATCAAAGACGATGATCCCAATGGCGAGCGCGAAGACAAGCCGCGTGTAGCGGAAGGGCGCGATCAATGACATCTGCCCAATCCGCGTTGCGCCGACCAGCATGTAATAGGCGATCACCCCAACAAGCACTGCACCGCCAAGCCGTGCGATATCTGTTGGGCCGGGCATCACAGGCGTTGTGCCGCTGACAAATAGCACGATTGCCCCCATCGGGACCAAGATTAGGAACGCATATGTCGAAATCTGTCGTGATGTGACGGTGCTGGGCACGCGCCGGGTGGCAAGGTCGCGGATCGCAAGCCCAATGACGCCTTGCACGGCAAATAAGGAATTCGCGTCAAACCCATCAAGGCCCGGACGCAACACAAGTAAGACGCCCCCCAATCCAATTGTCACCGCAACCCAGCGTCGCCAGCCGACAGTTTCGCCCAAGAAAAGCGCCGCACCTATCGTGACCGCCAATGGGGTTGCCTGCAAAATCGCCGAAGCTGATGAAATGGGGGTCAGCGCGACCGCTGTCACAAACCCAAAGGTGCCAATGACTTCACCGACGTTGCGAATAAGCACAGCAGGATGCAGCAGATCGCGCGACCACAATGCATCCCCATAGCGCTGCGCGAGAACGGCAAATATGACACCACCGCCCGCGCCTAAGATCATCAGGATTTGCCCGACGTGCAACGCATCCGCGATCAGTTTGATAAACATGTCTTCAAAGGCGAAGCCAAGCATGGCTGCGACCATCAAGATGCTGCCGCGAATATTGTCCATTTGTGCGCCTCGATCGGAATGTCTTGAATCGCATACGCCTGCTTGCTTCCAATGCAAAGCCACGATCGTATCAAATCAGCATGGTTTTGGGCGGGGTCTACCCTTTTTTGATTGGTACGGCGTATAGCTCCAACCGGTGGCCCTTCAGCTCATATCCCAGTTTGGCGGCGATCCGTTCTTGCAGGGCTTCGATGTCAGGGTCCACGAATTCGATCACCTCGCCTGAATGCATGTCGATCAGATGGTCATGATGGTCCCGGTCCGCGGCTTCGTAACGGGCACGCCCGTCGCCAAATTCATGCTTTTCAAGAATGCCGGTTTCCTCGAACAGTTTGACGGTCCGGTACACGGTGGCAAGCGAAATGCCCGCATCCTCAGCCGAGGCGCGTGCGTATAATTCTTCGACATCTGGATGGTCAGTCGCAGCCTCAAGCACGCCCGCAATGGTGCGGCGCTGGTCGGTCATGCGCAGGCCATTGGCTTCGCAACGTTCAAGAATTGTGGATTTCATCGGCAACTCGGTCTGTGGTCATAGGGTAGATACCGTTAAAGCCAGCGGGTTTCCAGCCGTGACGCGGATCTAAAACCACTTGATCCACCGTAGGATCGCATAGGTCGCGGCCCCCAAACCCACCATGAGCGCGCAAAGGATCAAAAATGCGTCCGGATGGTCCACCCAAGGCATGCCGCCGACGTTGACCCCCAACAGCCCAGTGATAAAGCTGAGCGGCAGGAAAATCGCCGCCACAACAGATAGCGTATAACCGTTGCGCGCGATCCGCGCCTCTTGGGTGATGTCGATATGGGCGGAAAGGGCGCGCAGCCGGTCGCGTACCTCTTCGACTTCTTCGACAGAGCGCATCGCGCGATTGGCCGTGTCGCGCATACGGTTGCGCAAACTGTCGGTCAAAACCCCACCGTGATTGATTGCCAAAGCGCCCAGCGCATCCTTTAGCGGCCCAATGTGGCGTCGCAAACGGATGGCGGTGCGTTGCAGGTCAAACAGGTCGGGCACATCGGAGGCCCCGGTTTGGTAAACGCCGTCCTCCATCGCGTCAGCGCGTTCTTCAAGATCGACTGACACTTTTTCAACCCGCTCAACGATGTCTTCGGCTATACGGGTGATGAGATTGCCAGGGGCCGCAGGACAATCGCCATCGGCAATTTGTATTGCAAGCGTATCTACTGTCTTCACCGGCAATCTGCGCACGCTGATCACCAAACGCGGGGTGATCCAAAGCCGGAGCGACACCATATTCGCAAGCTCTTGCCCGTCATTCAGGTTGATCCCCCGCAGTGTCAGCACGATCCCTTTTTCGTCATCGTCCATATGCGGGCGGGTCTTTGCGGCCAACAATGCGCGCGCGGCGCGTGGCGGCAGCGCGTCATCACACCATGCGCGCAGATGCGGATCAGCAAGATCAAAATGCAGCCAGCGATAGGCGATCTTATCGTCCACCTCAGTGGAAATCGCACCGGCGGGGGCGGATGTGCCGTCCAGGCCAATGTCATAGGCGTGTAATGGGTTAGGTAACAAGCCGCCCCTCCATCACGCGCACTGCGGTGCCGCTGATCGTTACAGGGGCGGGGCGTTGGTTTTGTGTGGTCGCTGTGATTAGTGACGGGCGCCCCATCTTGACGCCTTGTGTGATCGTCAGGTTTTGGGGTGCGTCCAGAACTTCAGTCAATAAAGCCGCCAATGTGGCTGCGGCGCTGCCTGTGGCCGGGTCTTCTGGGATTTTATCCAAAGCGGCGAACATGCGCGCATCGATCTGGCCGCCTTCACGCACATAGGCATAGATCGCAAAATCTAAGCTGGCGGGGTGTTTTTGCGCACCTTCACGTATTGCATCAAGATTGGGCGCACAGGCCGCAAGGCTATCTGCGCTATCCAATGCGACAATCACAAACGTGAGCCCAAGGCTCGCTTGCACGGGCAGGTGGGTCGTTGTGTCGATGGCCGTTTCCGGCAGCCCCAGCGCCGCTGCAACCAAGGCAACATCAGGCAAGCTGATCCGTTCAAGCGCTGCGCTTGTTACAAAGGACGCGGTATCGCCTGCAAAGGAACAGGGGATTGGGCCGACCCCAAGTTCCAGCACCATTTCCCCGCTATGCCCTTGGTCGCGTAGCGCGATTGCGGTGCCAATTGTCGGATGCCCGGCAAAGGCGATCTCCATCGTCGGGGTAAATATGCGCACCTTGGCCGTATGTGCGGGATCATTGGGCGGGTAGACAAACGTGGTTTCCGAAAAGTTAAATTCACGGGCGATTTGTTGAAGGTCACCTTCGGGAATGGCGCGCGCATCCGGAATCACAGCCAGTTGGTTACCGCCAAAGCGGCTTTGGGTGAACACGTCGTAGACAAGATAATCGGTCATTGCGGCAGCTCCGGTTCGCGGCCGACTTTTGCGGCCACCCGCGTGATGGTTAACCCTTGGACGATGATTGAAAACACGACGACGACATAGGTCGCAGTCAGGATCAGCGGTTTCCATTCGCTATCGGGCAAGGAGAGGGCGAGCGCCACAGATATCCCGCCTTTCAGGCCCCCCCAAGTCATGATGGGGATTACCCCGGACGAAAAGCTGCGAAAGGGTTTAAGCATAAGAACCGGCACCGCAACCGCCGCCAAACGCGCGACAAGCGCCAGCGCGATGGAGGCCACGCCGGTGACGATAAAGCTAGTGTCAAACGCCACGGCAAACACCTCTACCCCGATCATCAAGAACAGGACGGCGTTCAAAATCTCGTCGATGAGTTTCCAGAAAGCATCGACATAAAGCCGGGTTTCTTCGGACATGCCAAATTTTGTCCCCACATCGCCAATCAGCAGCCCAGCGCAAACCGCCATGATGGGGGCGGACACATGCAGATAAACCGCCAATTCGTAACCGCCAAACGCAAGGCCAAGCGTGATGAGAACCTCGAGCGAATAATCATCAATCCGGCGCATCACCCGAAAGGTTAACCAGCCAAGAACAACGCCCAGCACCGCGCCGCCCAATGCTTCTTGGACAAACAGCTCAATCGCTGCCGCGGCGCCGCTGCCATGACTGTCACCATGTGGAAAGGCCAACCCAACAAGGATCAAGAAAACCACATAGGCAACGCCGTCGTTAAACAGGCTTTCGCCAGCGATCTTTGTTTCCAACGATTTCGGCAGGTCCGCTTCGCGCAAAACCCCCAATACAGCCACTGGGTCCGTGGGTGAAATCAGCGATCCGAACACCAATGCCGTCAGAAGCGGCATGCCCGTGAGCCAAGAAAAGCCATAGCCAACAATCGTGGTCGATAGGGCGATCCCGATGGTAGCCATCAGTGCGACAGGCACCCATTCGCGGCGCAGGTCTGAGATTTTGACGTGCAACGCCCCGGCAAACAGTAACAGCCCCAACATGCCTTCGAGCAGCGCATCAGAAAAATCGATGCTCAGCACAGTATTGCGCACCGTGTCTTCCAGCCCAAAGCTTGGCATCGCGAAATCAAGGATCATGACACAAAACGACGCGAGCAATGAAACAACCAAAATGCCAATCGCCGCAGGAAGCCGTAAAAACAGATAGTTGATCGACCCAAACGCCCCTGCAAGAACAATGAGAAGCGATGTAATTTGCAAGAGTGTCATGAATATATCCTATGGCCTTCGGCAATTGTTAACAGGTCGCCGCACGCCCGGCTAGAATATCTTCAGCCAGCTTCCTCCCAATTGCCGCGCGGTTGCGCCGCAGCCAAGTTTGAACCGGGCGAGGCCGGGCGCGTGATAGGTGTCGACAGACCCCAAATCGAGTTGTCGGACGCCGCTGCGTGCCAATGACATACTTGCCGCTATCAGTATCCGATGGTGCGCCCTAGATTGGCGCCCCAATGCGTTTGTCCAGCCCAGATGATAGGTGGCGCAGCCGCCGTGGCGCAGAAATAGCATCGCTGCGATTGGAGTATTCCCACGCGCGGCGGTCCAGACCGAGACGTCATCGGGTGCAATATCTGCATAGGCTTTGATGATACTATGGGGCAGGGCACGAAAGCGTTTTTCGCGTTGCTGCAGCAGATCGGCATCGAGCAACCATTGATGCACCAGTGCATCAAACGGGGTGCTTTTGATATTGAATGGCTGTTTTTGTGCGCCGCGCCAAATGTTGCGCCATTTGCCGTGCATCTGCGCGGCCATAACGTCTTGATCCGTTGAAAGCGCGAGTTCTGCCACGGTCGCGGGGGTCATGATTTGGCGGTATCCAGCTTTGCGCAGGGCTTGTCGGTCGCCGCCGTTGCTATTGATCAAACGTAAATGCGCTGTGCGGAGCGCGTGGGCGTCAGGCGGGGCGGTCCAAATTGGCCCGCGCGGCGCAAAGGCGATACCAAAACGTTTGATCACCTGCACGGGGGCTGCGCCGGGGATATCTGCGGTTGTTACTGTCGCGCCAACGCGGCGGAGTGCCTGTCTGTAGTGCGGATGTTGTTGCAACGGCAAAATCATAGGCTGTGTTAAGCCATTGGAAACCTAAGACGTGGTTAATGATGCCATGAAAAAACGTGCCAACTCTGTCGCAGGCGTGATTGCGCCCCCACCTCGCCCAACAGCATTGGGGGCGGCCATGGTGGCCGCCCTCATTTCATTCCCCGTGGGAATCACATTGTTTACAGTGGATTTACTGTTGCTTTAGCCAAGTTGAACCAAAGCATGGCGTTTTTTCCCAGCGCTCAGCTTGATCGGGGTTGCCAGTGCGTCCGCATCAATGATCAAGCCGGGGTTTTCCAAAGGGGCATCGTTCAAACGTGCGCCGTTTTCGCCGATCAAACGCTTAGCGTCTTTACCGCTTTTGGACAGACCTGCGCGCACAAACAATTGCACGATGGAAATGCCATCGCCCAAATCATCCACCGATAGGGTCACAGTGGGTAGGTCATCGCCAACACCGCCTTTTTCAAACACTTCGCGTGCAGTGGCTTCGGCGGCTTGCGCCGCTTCGGCCCCGTGCAGCAGGGTTGTGACCTCATTGGCGAGGATGATTTTCGCGGCGTTGATCTCAGATCCTTCGAGCGCGCCCAGACGGTCGCATTCTTCGACAGGCAGTTCTGTGTAGAGCTTGAGGAAACGGCCCGTGTCGGCATCGGTTGTGTTGCGCCAGAACTGCCAGAATTCATAGGGTGACAGCATTTCAGGGTTCAGCCAAACCGCGCCAGATTGCGATTTGCCCATCTTTTTGCCGTCAGATGTGGTCAATAGCGGCGATGTCAGGCCAAAAATCTGATGATCCAACACACGGCGCGTTAGGTCGATCCCGTTGACGATATTGCCCCATTGGTCCGATCCACCCATTTGCAGCACGCAGCCGTAGCGGCGGTTCAGCTCTAGGAAATCATAGGCCTGCAAGATCATGTAGTTGAACTCAAGGAAGGACAGCGATTGTTCCCGGTCGAGCCGCGATTTCACGCTTTCAAACGCAAGCATCCGGTTAATCGAGAAATGCCGCCCGATGTCGCGCAGAAAATCAAGGTAATTCAACCCGTCCAGCCATTCGGCGTTATTGATCATCATCGCGCCATTTGGTGCATCCGAGTAGTCAAGGTAAGCAGAAAAAACCTGACGGATACCTGCGATATTGGCGTCGATCTGCTCAGGCCCCAAAAGCGGGCGCTCATCTGCGCGAAACGATGGATCGCCCACCTTTGTCGTGCCGCCGCCCATCAGGGTAATCGGTTTGTGGCCCGTTTTTTGAAGCCAGCGCAGCATCATGATTTGGATCAGCGATCCCACGTGCAATGATTTTGCCGTCGCATCAAAGCCGATATAGGCAGGAACAACACCGTTGGAGAGCGCCTCATCAAGCGCCTGATAATCTGTGCAATCGGCCAAAAAGCCGCGCGACATCATTACAGACATAAATTCAGATTTCGGATGGTAGGTCATTGGCTTGTTCCTGCGGTGGTCTCGGTGCACTCTATAGTCAGGTCACGGCCCAAGGGAAAGTCTATGTTGAAATCTGGATTTATGCGTGCGCTTGGCACGATGTCGGGCACGTCTTTGGACGGGGTCGATGCGGCTGTGCTGGACACTGATGGGATCAATATCGCAGGTTTTGGCCCCATCGATTATCGCGCCTATACTGATGCAGAACGTGCGGTACTAAGCGGGCATCTGGGGCGTTGGCATGATAATGATGTCATCGAATGCGCCAAAGTGGTCGAGGCCGCCCATATCGCCGTGATGGCCCCGTTTGAGGATGTTGATATCGCAGGGTTTCATGGGCAGACATTGGCGCATGACCCGGGTGGGCGCGGCACACACCAATGCGGTAACGGTCAGCATTTGGCAGATGCCTTGGATATTCCTGTCGCTTGGGATTTTCGCACCGAGGATGTGGTTTCAGGTGGGCAGGGTGCGCCGCTTTCTCCGTTTTATCATTTTGCATTGGCGAAATGGATTGGGGCGACAGCCCCGGTTGCATTTTTGAACCTTGGCGGTGTCGGCAACATTACTTGGGTCGATCCGCACTATGATGATCCCGCAGAGCCCGGGGCGTTGGTCGCCTTTGACACGGGCCCCGCAAACGCGCCCATCAATGATGTAATGCAGGCGCGCCGTGGTGTTGCCTATGATAAAGACGGGGCCTTGGCGGCAACGGGTACCGCCGACGCGGAAATTATCGCTCAGTTTCTAACGCATCCTTATTTTGCGCGCCCTTTACCAAAGTCACTGGATCGGGATGCGTTTTCTGGCTTGATCGACAGTGTGGCTCATCTTTCTGATGCCGATGCGGTCGCGACACTGACACAAGCTGTGGCGGCAAGCGTGGCTCATGCCGTGGCCCAATGCCCGGCACCAACAACCCAACTATTGGTCTGCGGCGGCGGGCGAAATAACGCGGCGATGATGCGCGCGATCTCGGGTGCATTGCAAACTGACGTCGTGCCGGTCGAGGCCGTCGGTATGAACGGTGATATGCTTGAAGCGCAAGCTTTTGCGTTTTTAGCCGTGCGTGTGGCGCGCGGATTGTCTTTGTCCGCCCCCGGAACAACCGGGGTTGCCGCGCCCGTTTCCGGGGGGCGAGTCGCGAAACCGACAGATTCACCGCTCGAGCAGAGTGCTGGTGTTTCGCTCGACCTGTAAACGCCTTGCGCTTCACGGCGAAGTGATTTGGTTGTGCGGATATTCGCCTTGTTTTTATGGCAATTAGCTCTTTTTCGCTGACCCTATTCACAGGGCTGTGAGACGGTATTGAACGATGTCCATAAAAGAGTAGATGTGTGGACACGACCACAATCCACAAAGGAAGAAACCAAAATGATGAATACATTGAAACTGGTTCGTTTGAGCATGATCGCGACGCCATTGGCACTGGCTGCAGGCATGGCATCTGCTGGCGGACTATCTGAACCTGTTGAAACCGTTGCACCAACTCCGGTACCCGTAGCAGCCCCTACGCCGATGATGCATGATGGTGATTGGACTGGCTTTTATGCTGGTGGCCAAATTGGTTACGGGTCAGTCGAATCTGATGATCTGACTGACGACATCGAAGGCGCAACATATGGTGTTCACGGCGGTTATATGCATGACTTTGGGTCATGGGTACTGGGTGCTGAATTGGATATCGACGGTACAGATGCAGAATCGTCAGCTGACGACGTCGAAATTGACTCTATCGCGCGGGCAAAACTGCGCGTCGGGTATGATGCTGGCGATTGGCTACCATATTTCACCGCTGGTGTTGCGCAGGCTGAGGTGGACTTTGCCGGTACAGATCTTTCGGACACTGGCAGCTTTGCAGGTTTGGGCGCGGAATACCGTGTGAGCGACAGTCTGCGTGTTGGTGGCGAAGTTCTTCAGCACCAATTCGACGACTTTGATGGCACAGGTTTTGACTTCGATGCAACGACTGTTGCAGCACGCGTTTCGTTCCAGTTCTAATCCCCGAACTGGCGCGTTGCGGGTGCGGTCCCTTATCCCCGAGACCGCACCCGCAAACCGGAAAGGCCCGTAGTGAAAACGACGGGTCTTTTCTGTTTAAGTCATCATTTGGTCAATCGTTGCGCTGTCGATACCGTTCTGGAGCGCGCGAAAACTACCCTCAAACATCCCTTCCGCTGTATCATAAATTGCACGGTGCGTTACACGCGCGAGCGCGGAGCCAAGCGAAAGGCGTGCAACGCCTGCCTTGGCAAAACCATCCAGTGATTGCCCTGCAAAATCGCCAGCGACAAGCGCATTCACAGGCTTGTCTACGGCCGCGCAAATGCGTGCAAGCGCGGCCATATCAGGCGGCATTGGTGCGTAAAGGCAATCTGCACCCGCAGCAGAAAATCCTTGCAACCGTTTGATTGCGGCGTCGGTGTCATAGGTGCCGATCATGATGCCGTCGGCGCGCGCGGTCAGCACAAAATCATTTGGCAATGCGCGGGCGGCACTTGCGGCGGCGCGGATCCGTTCAATTGCTAAATCATGGTCATAAGGGGCGTCGCCCGGCAGGATCGTATCCTCGATACAGATCCCGGCAAGCCCAATCTCGGCCGCCATCCGGACGGTCTGTGCGCAGTCATCTGGGCTGTCACCAAAGCCGTTTTCAAAATCGCCTTGCACTGGCACGGTTGCGACGGAAAGGATGTCGCTCGCATGGGCGAGAGCCTCATCGCGGGTGAGCGTGCCGCCATCTACGCGCCCTAGCGTGAATGCATGGGCCGCTGACGATGTGGCCAGCGCCTTGGCGCCCATGGATTGTAGCATCTTGGCGCTGCCTTTGTCCCAGATGTTGGCCATGATGAACGGGTGCCCCGCCACATGAAGCGCGCGAAAAACTGTGCCGGGGTGGGTCATTTTATTGTCCTTTGTGCATAAGTCTTTTCAAGATCGATCAGTTTTTGTTTGCGCCACAGCCCGCCGCCATACCCGGTCAGCGATCCATCCGCGCCGATCACACGGTGACACGGGATAATCAGCGCAATTTGATTGGACCCGTTGGCGCGGGCAACTGCGCGTGTGGCAGTCGGTGCGCTGATCGCCTGAGCAAGCACGCTGTAGCTACGCGTTTCGCCAGCAGGAATATCGCGCAAGGCGGTCCAAACTTGGCGGGTGAAGGGCGTACCGTGCAAGACAAGTGGCACGGTGAAAACGGCGCTCTTGCCATCAAAAAACGCGGTCAATTCTGCGGCGGTTTGTTCCGTGATATCTGTGCGGCCGATCCCTATGTCACCCTTGGACATTTTGCGTAGGCGTGCCAGCTCAGCGGGGAGCGCCTTGCGATCCGCGAATTCGAGTAGATGCAGCGCGCGCTTGTCGCAGACCGCGATCATGTCGCCCAAGGGGGTCGGAATATGCGCCGCGCGCAGCAGGGCGTCTTTTGCGAAATTGCCGGGGGCGGTGCCGATGAGCCTTGCGAAAGCGGCACGAAAAGCAGCTGGGCTGTCGAAACCTGCGTCAAGTTGGGCATCAATCACCTTACCCGTTTCGAGCGTCGTAAACCCGCTGGCCAGCCGCCGCTGTCGCGCCATGTCCAAAAATGTCATGCCAAAATGGCGTTTGAAGCTGCGTCGCACCGTCGATGGATCAAACCCCATCGCGGTCACGTCTGCTTCTGACCAGCGTCGCATCGGGTCCGCATCCAGCGCGGCCAATAGTGCCGTAATCACCGGATCAGTCTGGGCGGCAGGTGCGACCGGGTGGCACCGTTTGCAGGGTCGAAAGCCAGCCTGAATACAATCGGCTACATCGCTGAAAAAAGTACAGTTTTCGCGTTTCGGTTTGCGTGCGGGGCACGTCAATCTGCAAAAAATACCTGTCGAGGAAACGCCAACAAAGGCGGTTCCATCATAGGCGGGATCGCGGGCCAAGAGCGCTTCGTAAAGCACATCGTCATTGGGAAGGGTCATCAACATGTCCAAAGCCTATGCGATTCGTCCGGGTGGTGCCGCCTGAAATCGGGCGTCTATTGCTTGTGCGCGCCTCAACCATCAAGCCCGGTCAAATTGCGGGGCCCTGCGCCCTCCGATCCCTTAACGTCTTGCGGATTGTATAGCGCGCAGCTTTGCAGGCTCAGGCAACCGCATCCAATACAGCCATCCAATTTGTCGCGCAGGTCTGTCAGTGCGGCGATGCGCGCGTCGATTTTAACACGAAACCCCTTACTGATGCGTGTCCAATCTGCTTTGCTTGGCGCTTTGTGCGCCGGAAGCCCCTGTAAATTTTCTGCAATTTCCGACAGTGGAAAGCCAAGCGTTTGTGCCGCCATCACAAAGGATAAACGCCGAATATCAGCACGCCCATAGCGACGATGCCCGCCGTCATTACGCAAAGGCGCAACGATCCCGTGGGTTTCGTAAAACCGGATCGCAGAGACCGCCAATCCGGTGCGTGCAGAAAGGTCGCCAATAGATAATCCCGTGGCCATAAAAATAATCCTTGATCTCAAGTTAACTTTAGAAATTAGAACCCTAATCACGCGAGAAATCTAGTGAGAAACTGCCATGAGACTTTCAAACCAACGCACCTACTTTGCCGATAGTGCCGCCGCCGCGGCCATGCGCCACGAGGGCATCGGTTGGGATCATCAAGACCACAGTCTGATGATGCCGCGTGCGGAGCAGCGCTCTTGGATTGCGCGGATCATTCTTAGAAAAAGGAAAACAGAAAATGAGCCATCTTGAACACGTCAATATTACTGTCTCAAACCCCAAAGCGACCGCACGGATGCTTGAACAGCTTTTTGATTGGCATATCCGCTGGGAGGGTGCCGCGATGGGAGGCGCGGGTTATACGCTGCACGTTGGCACCGACGACAGCTATATCGCGATCTATTCCGGCAGCGACCCCGCCCAAACGGTCCCGAAATCTGACGCGAGCTATCACACACGTGGTGCGATGAACCACATTGGCATCGTGGTCGATGATCTTGATCTCATTGCGGAAAAGGTCAGCGCAATGGGATATGTGGCCCATAGCCATGCAGATTACGAACCGGGGCGGCGGTTTTATTTTAACGACGATGATGGGGTAGAATACGAGCTGATCAGCTATGCTGAGGCAACTGCATAAGACAAGCGTATGCCGACGGCTACGCGATCGGCTTGGTGAAAGTGCAATTGTGCGCATGACATTGTCCGATATGATAGCTGCATGAAAAAGAACGCAAAAACTTTGCGCAAACATGTCTATGCGCATGCGATGTGGCGCACAGGAAGCACTGCGCTCGCTCAGTGCTTCCTCAGATCTACAGACTATCTTGTCTTTTATGAACCATTTCATGAATGTTGTGGATCGCTATGGCACATCGACAATGTGCGCAAGAATATGTCCCATTCGACAAATTTTCTGGGCCACCCGGTTTGGACAGGCGGATATTTTGATTCTTACAAGCTGATCGATCCTAAGACAGGGCAACCGCTCTATGCGCTCTATGATCCCGCTAGTGCAGTCGCAGATGTTTATCGACGACCTTCGCAGCGGTCTTTGACTTACATAGCGGCGTGTAAACGTGTTGCGCGGGCACAGGGAAAGGCAGCCTTTTTTGGTTTTTGTCGGTCCGGGTTTCAGCAGCGGGGGCTTCCTACTGGCGATGACACGACCGGATTTTACCTTTGGCGGGATCCGGCCGCGCAGTTTCAGTCATACAACTGGCCGGACAATACCTATTTTCTGCCCAAAACAATTGCGCAGCTGTGTTATGCGCCGGAGTTGCGGCGCGTTTTGCGTGGGTTATTGGGAAGGCATAGGGCAAAGCTAGCGGTTCACTTTGTCGAAGCGCGGTTTTTGAAGGAGCAAGGACGCAAGGACCTTTTATTGAAGTTTACCGCGCTCTTGACTGAGGAAGAGCGTTTTGCGGTTTTCTATCTCAGCCACTATGTGACGGGGCAGATCGCGCAAGAACAGGGTATTGCTGCTTTTTCGATGGATGAACTGGCCTTGGACCCGGGGCAGCATGCCAAATTCGAAACGGCTTTTGGGGTCAGCCTTGCGACATTGCGACAAAATGATAGACAGATTGATCTCGCAGATTTGAAGCGGTTTCGCGTGATACAAGATCGGGTTGAGGATGCCGTTGCAAAGGCGAGTATTGATTTTCGTCCACTCAGCGCGCGATTTGAATAGTTTGCGCAAAATCGCCGAAATGCTGGACGGATAGTCATTTGCCTGTTACGCATCCCCGTATGAAGAGCATCTGCATCATTATCTGCTGCATTATTACCTGCTGACATCTGTCGCGGGCTGCTCTTTCACGTTTCAATTGAATGCTGAACTTGGTAAGCCCGCCGGCAAAACCCGTGCGTGAGGCGTTATGACTACTATCCGGCTACAAAACACAAAATCCCGCAAACGCGAGGACTTTGTCCCTATTGATCCCCAAAACGTGCGGATGTATGTCTGTGGGCCCACGGTTTATGACCGCGCCCATATTGGGAATGCGCGGCCGGTGATTGTTTTTGACGTGCTCTACCGCTTGCTACGCCATGTCTACGGGGCCGATCACGTGACCTATGTGCGCAATTTCACGGATGTCGATGATAAGATCAACGCACGTGCGGCGCAAAGCGGGCGCTCGATCCAAGACATCACAGATGAGACAACGCAGTGGTATCTTGATGATATGCGCGCCGTGGGGGCGATGGACCCGAATTTCATGCCCCGCGCGACGCAGTATATCCCGCAGATGGTCACGATGATTGAAGATTTGATCGCAAAGGGTTTTGCCTATCCCGATGGGGCCGGGCATGTGCTGTTTTCAGTGAATTCCTATCCCAAATACGGCGCGCTTTCGGGGCGTTCTACCGATGATATGATTGCAGGTGCACGGGTCGAAATTGCGAATAATAAACGCGACCCAATGGATTTTGTGCTTTGGAAACCGTCAGATGCGGATCAACCCGGCTGGGAAAGCCCCTGGGGGCGTGGCCGTCCGGGGTGGCATATTGAATGTTCCGCGATGGCCAAAGATTTGCTTGGGGACACGTTTGATATTCATGGCGGCGGCAATGATCTGACGTTCCCGCACCATGAAAACGAAATTGCACAAAGCTGCTGCGCCTCTGGTCATGCCGAAGATGGCGAAGGCTTTGCGAATTACTGGCTTCACAATGAAATGTTGCAGGTCGAGGGCAAGAAGATGTCCAAATCACTGGGCAATTTCTTTACCGTGCGCGATCTGTTGGATCAGGGCGTCCCCGGCGAAGTGATCCGCTTTGTGTTCCTACAAACGCATTACCGCAAGCCGATGGATTGGACCGCGGAAAAGGCCGCACAGGCAACTAATACGTTACGGCGATGGCGAAAGATAACTGACGGCATCGAGCCCGGTATTGTAGTCGAAACGCTCGTCGAAACTCTTGCAGACGATTTAAACACAGCGGGATCGATTGCAGAGCTTTACCGTTTGGAGCGCGAACTGCTGAGCGCTTACAATGGTGTTGCCGCATTTGGCGCTGAATATGATGGCCCTAATCCCGGCGAGCTGGAGGCTAAGTTTCTTGCCTCTGCGCATTTGTTAGGACTGTTGACCAACGAATTATCTGGCTGGGACACGTTCGAAGATATTGATCTGGATGCCTATGCAGACCATCTGATGGCATTGCGCGCGACGGCGATGGAAACCAAGGCATTTGGACCCGTCGATGAATTTAAATCGGCGCTTTTGGCGGCGGGTGTCGAGGTGCGCATGTCCAAAACTGATATTGAACTGGATGCCGGACCTGAATTCGATGCCTCGAAACTGGAGGGGCTGCTATGACCAAAGAACGTCTTTACCTGTTTGATACGACGCTGCGCGATGGGGCGCAGACGCAAGGTGTACAGTTTTCTGCGGATGAAAAACGGCAGATCACGAGTGTTTTGGATGATCTCGGGATTGATTACATCGAAGGCGGCTGGCCGGGGGCAAACCCGACCGACACAGAATTTTTCGCGGATGCACCTAATACCCGCGCCACGATGACCGCTTTTGGCATGACCAAACGGCTAGGTCGGTCTGCGGAGAACGATGACATTCTGGCAGGGGTGATCAACGCGGGTACGCCTGCGGTCTGTCTGGTCGGCAAGTCGCATGATTTTCATGTGACGACTGCGCTTGGCATCACGTTGGATGAAAACATCGAAAACCTACGTGCGAGCTTTGCCTATCTCAAATCGCTTGGGCGCGAAGGTTTGTTTGATGCTGAACATTTCTTTGATGGTTATAAAGCGAACCCCGATTACGCGCTGCAGGCGGCACATGCGGCTTATGACGCAGGCGCGCGCTGGATTGTGCTGTGTGATACCAATGGCGGTACATTGCCCCATGAGGTCAGCGAAATCGTAACCGCCGTGATTGCCAGTGGCATTCCCGGCGACCATCTGGCGATCCATACACATAATGATACTGAAAACGCCGTCTCCAATTCATTGGCCGCCGTCATGGCAGGCTGTCGGCAGGTCCAAGGGACGCTGAATGGGCTGGGCGAACGTTGTGGCAACGCGAACCTGACAACATTGATCCCGACGCTGTTGCTTAAGGAACCGTTCGCGAGCCAATTTGAAACGGGTGTTAGTCTTGAGGCGCTCAAGGGGTTGCAAAAAGCCTCGCGGATGCTCGATGATATTTTGAATCGGGTGCCTGCGAAACAGGCCGCTTATGTCGGGGCATCGGCCTTTGCGCATAAATCGGGGCTGCATGCCTCTGCGATTGCCAAAGATCCGTCGACATACGAACATATCGACCCGGCGGCGGTTGGGAACAGCCGCATCGTGCCGATGTCTAATCAAGCGGGGCAATCTAACCTGAAGGCGCGGCTAGCGGATGCTGGGATCGCGGTTGAACTGGGCAATCCGGCGCTGGCCCGTATTGTTGAGCGGATCAAAGAGAAAGAAGCCCAAGGGTTTTCTTATGACACAGCGCAGGCCAGCTTTGAATTGCTGGCGCGCGCTGAACTGGGCACATTGCCACGGTTTTTTGAAGTCAAACGATACCGGGTGACGATTGAACGTCGCAAGAACAAGCGCGGCAAAATGGTATCGCTTTCAGAGGCCGTGGTTGTGACCAAGGTGAACGGTGAACGGTTCTTGAACGTCTCCGAGAGCCAAGGCCCAGACGGCAGCGACCAAGGCCCGGTCAACGCACTTTCGCGCGCATTGTCCAAGGATCTTGGGCCGTATCAGCAGTATATCGAAGATATGCAACTGGTTGATTTTAAGGTCCGGATCACAAATGGCGGGACCGAGGCCGTGACCCGCGTCATCATCGACAGCGAAGACGGGCAGGGCCGCCGGTGGTCTACCGTTGGGGTCAGCGCCAACATCGTTGATGCGTCCTTTGATGCGCTGGTGGATGCGATCAATTGGAAGCTGATCCGTGATGGGGCGAAGGCGTAGTTTTTTGAGTATTTTTGGCAAGATGATATTGATATGAGCCTGAATGCTTGTGCGGCCTTGGTTGAAAAAGCTGATCCCGAACGGTTTCGCGCGGCGATGGCTGCGCCCGTGCCCGCGCGCAAAATCCTGTTTCCGCTTTATGCGTTTAACGTCGAAGTCGCGCGCGCCCCTTGGGTGACCAAAGAACCGATGATCGCTGAAATGCGCCTGCAATGGTGGCGCGACGCGCTTGAAGAAATTGCGGGCGGGGTCAAGCCGCGAGGGCATGAGGTCGTAGATGCGCTGGCGGATGTTTTGGATGTGGAAGGGGCCAAGCTGCTTGACGGTCTGATCGCCGCGCGCCGTTGGGATATTTATAGTGATCCGTTTGAGGATCAGGCGCATTTGGACAGCTATATTGATGCAACCGCTGGCCATCTGATGACCACAGCCGCGCGGTTGTTGGGGCAGGGTGATCTGGGCATGGTTGCCGATTTTGCCTATGGGGCGGGTGTCGCAAACCTGTTCCGCGCAATCCCTGATCTTGAAGAGCGCGACCGCAAGCCACTTCTGGATGGGTCCGAGGCTGGGGTTTTAGCGCTTGCACAAGGTGCTGAGGCACGGCTGGCGCGGGCGATTACGGCGCGACGCCAGATATCCGCAGCTGCCGCGCCCGCATTGTTTGCTGGTTATTTGGCCCGGCCAGTCCTGCGGCAAATCCGCAAAGACCCCGGCAAAGTCGCGCGCGGCGCGCTTGGCCTGCCGCCGCTGCGCGAAAACCTGCGGTTTACGAACGTCGCATTGCGGGGGTGGTGGCGTTAGTCTGTGTATACTGAGCTACATGACGTTATTGTTGTCGAGAATCATGTGAAATTGGGCGACAGCTGTTTTCGCACGTTCCATTTGAATTTCAGCGGCCGAATTTTGTTGGTAAACGACGGAAATGACTTCATCCCACTGACGCAACTTTGCGAAAGAGGAAACTGTTTGGATCGTTTCTCTATTATTTTTTGCCGTTTCTAAGCCCGTGTCAATTTCATCTAGCAAAGTTTCAATCATGGTATCCGCTTGTGTCACCAATTCTGTTGTGTCTTCTGAAATTCTTTGAAGACGATGCCGTAGGCTTACTTGCTCTGATCGCAAATAGAGAGCCGTTTTATGTAGCAGTGTCTCGAATTCGGTGTTCAGGCGGCTAGCTTCACTCTTTTTCTCACTTTTTACTTGGTTAGCGCGTTGGCTTAGGCCAAATACAGACAGTATGGTTGAAATAAGGGTTTCCACGCAAAAGCTCCAATGAATACGCAATACTATGAAAGCGTGCTTCATTCGCAACCTAAGCGTTAGTCAACTTTAAGGCAATGACTTCGGTTGCCGCATCAGCCAGATCAGCGAGCCCCCAGCGAGCACCAAAAACGGAACCATCGCGAGGTTCACGGCGGTCCAGCCTTCGACCGCTGTGCCGCCAGAGCAGTTCATCAACCCTCCTGAGGCAAGCGACGCAAAGGTCACCATGCCAAAGACGATCATGTCGTTCATGCCTTGGACCACGCCGCGCTCTTCTGGGAGGTGTGCGCCTGCCAGCATTGTGGTTGCACCGATGAACCCAAAGTTCCAGCCTAGGCCTAGCAAAATCAGCGCGATGTAAAAATTGGTCAGCGACACGCCCGATAAGGCCACCATCCCAGCGCCCGCCAAAATCACCAGACCCGTTGCCAGAATTCGCTGCACCCCAAACCGCGCGATCAAGTGCCCGGTAAAGAAAGAGGGGATATACATGGCCAAAACATGTGCCGATACGATATCATTGGCATTGTTTTTATCAAAGCCACAGCCGACGACGGCCAGCGGCGTGGAGGTCATCACGAGGTTCATGAGGGCATAAGAGACCATGCCGCAGATGATCGCGACGATGACGCGCGGTTCGCGCAACAATTCCTTGCGGCTACGTGGTTTTGGCGTATCCACAGCAGCGGTTGCATCTTTTGCGCCTTTGGGCAGCTCGAGCAAGAAGAACAAAAACATCCCGCCGAGGTTCAAAGCCGCGACCGTCAGATAGGTGCCCAAGAATGGCACAGCATAGGCGTCTTGTACAACTTTGTTCAATTGCGGTCCAATGATCGCCGAAAGAAGCCCGCCCGCCATAACATAAGAAATTGCTTTGGGGCGGAACGCGTCAGACGCGGTATCGGTCGCGGCGAATCGAAAGAAACCCTGCGAGGACATATAGATACCCGTAAAATATGACCCAACCAGTAAAATCGGGAAGGACGCGATATAGAGCCCATAGGCCGAAATAAGCGCCCCAACCGCGCCCGCAAACGCCCCGATAAAGAACCCAAACCGGCGCCCATTTCGCTGCATCAACGGGCTTAGCCAAGGCGCAGTCGTCATTGATCCAAACACGATAAATGAGATGGGCAGGGTGGCCAGACATGGGTTGCTGGCCAGCATCCCACCGGCCAAGCCGCCGATCACAAAAATCATCGGCATTTGCGCGCCCAAAATGGCCTGCGCCATCACGAGGACGGCGACGTTGCGCTTTGCGGCTTTATCGTTTGTCGTATTCATAGGGGCATCGGTACGCATCACATTCGTGGTTTGCAATATGCATTATGCCGCGTCGATCAAATGAGCGAATGAGCCGGACACATTGCGGTTAATCAGCCCCATTGCGGGCAATGCGGTGCCTTCGGCATCATTTGCTTGAAATAATGGGGTCCCAACGGCCTTTATCGTTGTTGCGTAGTGAAATTCATGCCCTTTCCACGCGCCGGGCATCGGCCCTTGATCGGCGCGTAATTCACGGTACCCAAGATGAAGCTTACGCGCGGCGAAAGAGGTTTCAAGCCGCAGCAGCCCGGCCATCTTATGGGGTGTGCCATCCGCATCTGTGAGCGCGTCACCCAAGACCATATACCCGCCGCATTCACCGTAAATCTGTGCTGAAGTCTGACGCAAACTATCCAGAAACTGCGTATTTGCGGCCAATCGCCCGGCGTGTAATTCGGGATAGCCGCCGGGCAAGTAGATGAAATCCGCGTGCGGGGCGGGTTCATCCGCAAGGGGTGAAAAGAAGGTGATGGTCGCGCCTGCACTGTGCCAATCATCAATCATATGCGGGTAGCTAAATGCGAAGGCCGCGTCGCGGGCAATGGCGATAGTTTGGGCGGGGGGCGTCAACCTGCGGGCGCGTTCGGCGGGCAGGGCCGCAGTCTGCAGCCCCAAAAGCGCGTCAAGATCGACCGTGTTTGCGATCAGGTCACCCGCCGTGTTGAGATAGGTTTCTAAATCTGGTCGCTCAACCGCCTGTACAAGCCCAAGATGCCGAGATGGTTGTTTCAGATCAGGCCTGCGCGGCACCACCCCAAAAACGGGGATGTCTTTCAGCGCGCGGCGTAGCATGGCTTCGTGCCGTGGCGATCCGACGTTGTTTAAGATAACTCCGGCAATCTGCACATTTGGATCGTAGTTGATGAACCCTTGCGCGAGCGCTGCGACGGATCCGGCCATGCGCCCGGCATCAATGACCAAGACAACTGGCAGCCCAAGAATACGCGCAAGATCTGCCGTCGCCCCTTTGCCGTCGGGCGGGGCGCCGTCAAACAGGCCCATAGCGCCTTCAATGATCAGGGGCACGTTACCAGAAGCAAGTGCCTTGATCCGCGCGGGCGTCATCGCCCAAGCATCGAGGTTTACGCATTGCGTGCCGCAGGCGCTGGCATGAAATTGCGGGTCGATGTAATCGGGGCCGGATTTGGCGGCGCGCACGGGGCTCATCCGGCTGATCGCGCGCAAAAGCCCCAAAGTGATCGTTGTCTTGCCGCTGCCAGACGCGGGGGCGGCGATCACAAAGCTCATTTAAGGGGTTTCGGCTGGGCGACCGCGCCCTAACGGGTCAAGGTTGCGCGGCTTTTCCCCGGCGGCCATCCCTTGCCAATCAAGCACTTGGCGCATTTTGACAGACTCGCCGACGCAGATGATTGCAGGGGGCTCCAGTCCAGAAGCCGCGACATCGGCAACCATCGTACCAAGCGTCGTTTCAAGCACCTTTTGGTCTGGTGTCGTGGCCGAGGTCACCACCGCAACAGATTCATCTGCATCCCGTCCGGCCCCGATCAATTTACCAGCGATCTGCGCGATGTGTTTCATTCCCATATAGATCACAATGACTTGCGATCCTTTGGCGATGCTATCCCAGTCCAGCGATCCGGGCGTGTTGCCGGATTGATCATGCCCGGTGACAAAGGTGACGGATTGGTTGACGTCGCGGTGGGTCACGGGAATGCCAGCATAGGCCAGCCCACCAATACCCGCCGAAATGCCGGGAATGATCCGCACAGGCACATCATGTTGGATCAGGGTTTGGGCCTCTTCGCCGCCGCGTCCAAAAACAAAAGGATCACCGCCCTTTAGGCGCAGCACCTTTTTGCCCGCCCGTGCGAGGTCCACCAATTGCAGCGAGATATCGCGCTGTTTCGCCGAGGGTTTGCCGCCGCGTTTGCCAGCGTAGATGTGTTCAGCTTGCGGTGCCCAATCCAAGATCGTCTCTTGGACAAGTGCGTCATAAATCACCACGTCAGCTTGGCGCAGCGCGTTTGCGGCGTGCAGGGTCAAAAGCCCTGGATCGCCGGGACCAGCCCCGCAAAGCCAAACCCATCCGGGTTGCAGAATGGGCCAGTCAAATGCGGGAAGTGTCAGTGTATCTGTCATAGCGCCTTTATGGCGCTGAACGCAGGGATTGGAAAGGTGTCAAACGACCAACGATTGCGCATTGGCGGCATGGGTTTGGGAGCTTATAGTCATGGTGATGACACGTAAACCAACCGGGGATTTACGCCGTGGTTGGACCACAGGCGCTTGTGCGACGGCCGCGACAAAGGCCGCGTTGATCCAGCTTTGGGGCGGGGCGTTTCCGGATGCCGTGTCGATCACATTGCCAAAAGGCGAAGCGCCTGTTTTTCCGCTGGCTTTGGCAGAATCCGGGCGAGGTTGGGCGCGGGTTGGTATCACCAAAGACGCAGGCGACGATCCTGATGTGACGCATGGGGCGCTCATTATCGTGACAGTACGGGCCGGGCAGGGCGTTCAGTTTGTCGCGGGCGCGGGCGTTGGGACCGTGACCAAACCGGGTTTGCCGATTGGGGTCGGTGAACCTGCCATCAACCCTGTCCCGCGTCAGATGATGCGCGATGTCGTTGCTGAAATAGCCGCTGAATATGACCAAAGCCCTGATGTGAAGATCGAAGTCTCCATCCCCGATGGCGAAGCAATTGCGCAAAAGACATGGAACCCGCGCTTGGGGATTGTCGGCGGGCTGTCGATTTTGGGTACAACTGGGGTCGTGCGTCCGTTTTCTTGCGCAGCTTGGATCGCGTCGATCCATCGCGGCGTTGATGTGTCCCGTGCGGATGGGTTGACCCATGTGGCAGGGTGCACCGGGGCGACCTCGGAAAAGACGGTCCAGACCCTGTTTAATCTGCCCGATCATGCCATGCTTGATATGGGTGATTTTGCGGGGGGGATGCTGAAGTATCTGCGCAAACACCCCGTTGCGCGAGTCACAATTGGCGGCGGCATTGGCAAGATGGCCAAGCTGGCGCAGGGCGCGGTTGATTTGCATTCCTCGCGCACGCAGGTTGATTTTGCGAAGCTGGCTGAATGGGCAGGCGACCCGTCAGTCAGCAATGCAAATACCGCGCTCGAAGCCTATACGATTGCAGGCGCGCCTTTGGCGCAACGGATCGCGCAGGAGGCCCGTATCGCAGCGCAAGCCGTTGTCGGGGATCAGTCTTTGATCGATACGGTTGTGATTGACCGGGCCGGGCATATCATCGGACAGGCACAGACATGACGGTTCTTATTCTTGGTGGCACGGGTGACGCACGCCGCATTGCGCAGGCGTTGCAAGGCACAGATGCGGTGATTTCACTGGCCGGGGCGACGCGCACGCCTGATCCTTTGCCACTGTCGACACGGATCGGCGGGTTTGGCGGGGACGATGGATTTCGCGACTATTTGCGCAGTGAAAACATCACCGCAGTTTTGGACGCAACGCATCCTTTCGCAGACCGGATCACGCAGCGCACGGCCCGTATATGTGCACAATTGAAGCTGCCCTATCTGCAAATGCTGCGCCCCGGTTGGGCAGCAGAATTCGGTGACATCTGGACCGAAATCGCATGCGAAGAAGATGCCGCGCAGCATATCCCGCTTGGTGCTGTTGTGTTTTTGGGGACGGGGCGACAAACGCTCGACCGTTTTGCAAACCTGACGGGGCGCGAGGTCATCTGCCGACAAATTGATCCGCCCAACGGCCCGTTTCCCTTTGCGGGGGGGCGGTTCCTTGTTGGGCGCCCGCCGTTTTCCACCGAAGATGAAATGCAGCTGTTTTCCGCCCTTGGGGTGACTCATTTGGTCGTGAAAAACGCGGGCGGTGCGGCGAGCCGTACAAAACTAACGGCTGCCAAGCATCTCTCTATCCCAGTTCTGATGATTACACGTCCGAAGCGCGGCGATTGGCCGATCGTTGAAAGCGTTGATGCAGCCCTTGATTGGGTGCGCGACCAATGACGGAACGGGTGATCGAAACGCTTGATTGTGTGGCAGAAGGTGCGGCTTGGCTTTGCGCACATGAACCGCGCTTTGGTGTTGCGATGCAGGGCTTGCCGCCCTTGCCGTTGCGGCGCAAGCCCGATGGGTTTGCCGAATTGCTCAGCGCGATTGTCAGCCAGCAAGTCAGCGTGGCCTCGGCCAACGCGATTTGGGGGCGTTTGCAAGACGCGGGCATGGTGACGGCAGATGCCGTCAGGCAGGCGTCCGATGAATCCTTGCGCGCATTGGGGTTGAGCCGTCAAAAAGCGAAATACGCCAAAGCCTTGGCCGGGGCTGGGATCGATTTTGAGGCATTGCGCGACATGCCGTCGGATCAGGTGATGAAAACGCTGACCGCCGTGTCTGGTATCGGCGCGTGGACCGCCGAGATTTACGCGATGTTTTCGCTCGGGCGTGCTGACGTTTTCGCACCGGGGGATTTGGCGTTGCAAGAGGCGGCAAAATTGATTTTCGATCTAGATGAACGCCCCAAAGAACGGGCGCTGCGCGCAATGGCCCAAGATTGGTCGCCGTGGCAATCGGTTGCGGCGCGGATCATGTGGGCCTACTACAAGCAAAACAAACAACGAGAAGGTATCAGATGACACGGGCACTCGAGGCGCAGCGGCGCGAACCATTATCGGGCGAAACGCGGTCTTGCGTGGTGTTTTTGCACGGGTACGGCGCAAATGCGGCCGATCTGATTGGTCTGGCAGACCCGCTGGGCGAACATATGCCCGACACGCTGTTTATCGCACCTGATGCGCCCGAAGATTGCGCAGGGGCCCCGATGGGGTTCCAATGGTTCCCAATCCCTTGGATTGATGGATCATCCGAAGAAGAAAGCCGCGCCGGGCTAGATCGGGCTGCCGCTGATTTAGACGCGTTTCTTGATGGGGTGATGGTCGACGAAGACTTGCTACCTGAACAGGTTGTTGTCTTGGGTTTTTCACAAGGGACTATGATGGCTTTGCATGTAGTGCCGCGCCGCGAAGATCCGGTTGCGGGGATTGTCGCCTTTTCAGGACGCCTGCTGGAACCCGAATCCTTGGTAGACGAGGTCCAATGCCGTCCCGCGGTGCTGTTGATCCACGGCGATGAGGATGATGTCGTTCCGCCGCAATCGCTGCCGCAGGCCGCCGAAACATTGCAAGGCGCTGGCTGGAAAGAAGTCTACGCCCATATCATGAAGGGCACAGGCCACGGAATCGCGCCTGACGGATTGCAAGTGGCTTTGGCGTTTATGCGTGACCGTTTGGGGATGAGTTAACCCTAAACTGCCTAATATTTGGAATATGCTGGGGCTTGTCACATTTCTGACGCGATATATAGTCTTTACTTAAGAAGACTGCGGGAACGCCAGTTCTATCTGGCGCCCGCATTTCGCGATGTGGGATGTAAGATATGACGCAGGCAGATTTTCGAACCGATTTTACCCGCGCCCCGGCCGCGTTAAAACAGTATCCGGCTTTGGTGTTGAACGCGGATTACCGGCCTTTGTCCTACTACCCGCTGTCGCTGTGGCCCTGGCAGGATGCGATCAAGGCGGCTTGGCTCGACCGGGTGGATATTGTCAGTGAATATGACGCCTATGTGCGTAGCCCGACCACCCAGATCAAAATCCCATCCGTTGTAGTGCTGAAGGATTTTGTGAAACCACAGAAAAAAGTGGCATTCACACGATTTAACCTGTTTTTGCGGGATTCATTTTGCTGCCAATATTGCGGGGCGAAGGGCGAATTGACCTTTGATCACGTTGTGCCGCGTGCCGCAGGCGGGGTGACAAGCTGGGAAAACGTGGTGGCGGCGTGTTCGCCGTGTAATCTGCGCAAAGGGTCCAAATCATTGCGCCAATCCGGGATGAGCCTGCGCAAACCGCCACGCCAACCGGTGACAGATCAGCTGCATAGTATCGGACGTAAATTTCCGCCAAACCATTTGCATGAAAGCTGGGTTGATTTCTTGTATTGGGATGCGGAACTAGAAGCTTAGCGCGATCTGGTGCTAGACTTGCACAGCAGTGCGGGTTAGATAGTTCGCGTTAGCGCTAACGTACCCAAGCAAAAAGCGGAGTAAGCAATGGTTTCTCGCGTCATTCCTGTCGAAACATTTGATCTGGTCATTTTTGGCGGGACGGGTGATTTGGCTCGCCGTAAAATTTTACCGGGGTTGTTCCGCAGGTTTCGATCTGGACAGATGCCCGAAGGATCGCGGATCATTGGTGCGGCACGGTCGGATATCGACGGTGCCGGATATCGCCAAATGATTACGGATGCCGTTGCCGAATTTGGTGGTGAAGAAAAGAATGACATCAAGGGCTTAGAGGCGTTCATTGCCACGCTTGACTATGTTGCAATCGATGCAAAAGGTGACGGTGGCTGGGCGCAGCTAGCCGCGATGGTGCGTCAAGACGTTGTGCAAGCCTTCTATTTTTCGGTTGCGCCATCGCTGTTTGGGGATCTGGCGGAACGGCTTCATACTCACAAAATCGCCAATGCATCCAGCCGTATCGTTGTCGAAAAACCCTTCGGTCGTGATCTTGCAACGGCGCGGGCGTTGAATGAAACGTTGGCCGCGCACTTTGACGAAAGCCAAATTTACCGCATTGACCACTATCTGGGCAAAGAAACTGTTCAGAACCTCATGGCTGTGCGCTTTGGTAATATGCTGTTTGAACCGCTTTGGAACAATCACTACGTCGATCATATCCAAATTACGGTCGCCGAAACGGTCGGGATCGGTGGGCGCGGGGCTTATTATGATAAGTCGGGCGCGATGCGCGATATGGTGCAAAACCACTTGATGCAACTGCTTTGCCTTATCGCGATGGAGCCGCCAAACCAGTATGGCGCAGACGAAGTTCGCGACGAAAAACTAAAAGTTATTCGTGCGTTACAGCCCGTAAAGCCCCATCATATCGTGCGGGGGCAATATGATGCAGGCCCTGATGGGCCAAGCTACCGTGAAGACGCTGAAAACCCGCGTTCTTTCACCGAAAGCTTTATCGCGATGAAATGTGAAATCGCGAACTGGCGGTGGGCCGGGGTGCCGTTCTATCTGCGGACCGGGAAGCGGATGAAGGCGCGATCATCTGAAATCACCGTTTATTTCAAGGATCTTGGGCATACGATCTTTGAAGGTGACGAAGCCCGGCACCGCAATATCCTGTCGATCAGGTTACAGCCCAATGAAGGCATGGATTTACAAGTGACCATCAAGGAACCCGGTCCGGGCGGGATGCGTTTGGTCGATGTGCCGCTGGATATGACATTTGCCGATGCGCTTGGTCCTGATGTCGAAGAAGTCCCGGATGCCTATGAGCGTCTGATCATGGATGTGATCCGCGGCAACCAAACACTGTTTATGCGCGGTGATGAGGTTGAAGCGGCTTGGGGGTGGACTGACCCGCTGATCAACGGCTGGGAAGCCCGCAATGATGTGCCAAAGCATTACGATGCCGGGTCGAACGGGCCCGAAGATGCGCTGGCTATGTTGCACCGTGACGGTAGAAAGTGGCGTGAAATCAAGGCCTAAACCCTTGAACTTTACTCAACATACAAGACATAAAAAAGGCGATCCCAAATGAAATTGCTTGAATATCCCGACGCGGAAATGATGATGATGAATTTGGCGGATACCCTCGCGGGTGAGCTAAAGAACACGTTGCTTACCCATGATACGGCGTCGCTTGCGGTGCCCGGAGGCACAACGCCCGGTCCAATATTTGATAGCCTTTGTGCCGTTGATCTAGACTGGGCGCGGGTGCATGTGATGCTGACCGATGAACGCTGGGTGCCGGAAACATCCGACCGCTCGAACACGCGTCTTTTGCGACACCGTTTGTTAGTCAACCGGGCTGCTGCCGCGCGCTACATGCCGCTGTATGGCGATGCGCCGACGCCCGAAGAAAAGCTGCCTGAACTGGCGGCGGACCTTGACCCTGCGTTGCCGCTGTCGGTCTGTTTGCTTGGCATGGGCGCAGATATGCATACTGCGTCTATTTTTCCCGGTGCGGATCAGCTTGATCTGGCGATTACCGGCGATGATCGTTTGGTCGCGATGCGTGCCCCGGGCGCGCCAGAGCCGCGCATCACACTTTCGGCAAAGGTGATTAACGCGGCGATCAACCGTCATATTGTCATTGTCGGCCCCGAAAAACGCGCAGCGTTTGAACGTGCACAGACCTGTCGCCCCGAAGACGCCCCAGTCGCGGCTATTCTCAACGGCGCAACCGTCCATTGGGCGGAGAAATAGCATGTGGGATAAACTCAAAGAACATCACGCACAGGTCGCGGATCGCCGTTTTGAAACGCTTGTCGATGCCGCGCGGGCGGACGCGTTTTCGGCGCGGGCCGGCGATATGCTGTTTGATTACGCCAAAACGAATATCGATGCCGACGGGCGCGCATTACTGATTGATTTGCTGGACCAGACGGACGTCGCACAAAAGCGCGATGCGATGTTTGCCGGTGCTGCGATCAATGAAACCGAAGGGCGCGCCGTACTGCACACTGCGTTGCGTAACCTTGATGGTAATCCGGTGTTTGTCGATGGCGCGGATGTGATGCCCGGTATTTTGGACACGCTTGACCGGATGTCTGCATTTGCAAATGCCGTGCGTGATGGCAGCTTTGCCGGGCAGGGTGGCCAGATCACCGATGTGATTAATATCGGTATTGGGGGCTCTGATCTTGGTCCGGCGATGGCGGTCAAGGCGCTGGCCCCGTTTCACGACGGTCCGCGTTGCCATTTCGTGAGCAACGTTGATCCGGCGGATATTGCGGCGGCAATGCAAGCCTGCGACCCTGAAACGACGTTGGTGATTGTCGCTTCAAAGACCTTTACCACGATTGAAACCATGACCAACGCACGCACCGCGCAGGCGTGGATGGGGCAAACGGTTACAGATACGGGCGCGCAGTTCGCGGCGCTGTCGACGGCTGCTGACAAAACTGCGGATTTTGGCATTACGCCAGAGCGGGTCTTTGGTTTTGAAGACTGGGTCGGTGGCCGCTATTCGATGTGGGGGCCGATTGGCCTGTCACTGATGATCGCGATCGGGCCAGATGCATTCCGTGCGTTCTTGCGTGGCGGGCAGGCGATGGACGTGCATTTCAAAACGGCGAAATGGGAAGACAACCTGCCTGCGTTGCTCGCACTTGTTGGCATTTGGCACAACCAAATTTGCGGTTATGCGACCCGCGCAGTGCTGCCTTATGATAATCTTCTCAGTCGGTTACCAGCCTATCTTCAACAGCTTGAGATGGAAAGCAACGGCAAGGGCGTCAGCATGGATGGTGCTGATCTGACCGTGAATTCTGGCCCTGTTGTCTGGGGTGAGCCAGGCACAAACGGGCAGCACGCGTTTTACCAGTTGATCCACCAAGGGACGCGGGTGATCCCTTGCGAATTCCTTGTGGCGGCGCGTGGGCATAATGACGGGTTGCACCACCAGCATCAGCTCTTGGTGGCCAATTGTCTGGCACAATCCGAAGCATTGATGCGCGGGCGTGATCTGGATGAGGCGCGCAGCAAAGTCGCTGATAAATTCACCGGGGCTGAATTAGAGCGTCAAGCAAAGCACCGTGTGTTTGCGGGCAATCGCCCCTCGGTGACGATTGCCTATCCGCAGCTTGATCCATTTATGCTGGGCCAGATCATCGCCCTTTATGAACATCGTGTGTTTGTCGAAGGCGTTGTGCTTGGGCTCAATTCCTACGACCAATGGGGGGTTGAATTGGGCAAAGAGCTGGCCACTGCGCTACAGCCTGTTGTCGAAGGGGCGCAGTCAGCGGACAATAAAGACGGATCAACGGCGGCGCTTGTCGGGTTCTTGCAAAGTAACGGCGTTTAGCGCAAAACCCTGACTGACCAACTAGAAAGCGATGCGATGATTGCCCAATATATCCCCTATGCGATGGCCGCTGTGCTGATCCTCGCACTTTGTATCGATATTCGGACGGCACGGATGCCCAATTGGCTGACGTTGTTACCTGTTGTCTTGTTTATCGTGCAGATTGCGACCTCTGGCGACCCATCGGCCTATGGATGGCAGTTGGCACAGGGGGCTATCGTTTTTGTGTTGGGGATTGGGCTTTTTGCCGTGGGCGGTATGGGCGCAGGCGCGGTCAAATTGCTTGCAGGCACGGCGCTGCTTATCCCGACATCAAACGGGTGGATTGCGGTGGTCGGGTTTTTGGGCGCGGTTTTTGTGTTGTTCCCAATCATCATTTGGACCCGCAAGGCCATTGGTTCAGAAGATAGCAAATGGGCTATTCTTGCACGCCAAATTCTGCCGATGAGCCTGCCGATCGCTGCGGCAGGCCTGTTGGGTATGTTCTACGCTTAGGTGGATCAAGATCCACCCTACGTTAGATCGCGGCCGTCACGATAATTTCGACGTTGTAGTCAGGCGTGGCCAGCTTTGCCTCGCCGGTCCAGCGCGCCGGCGCGTGCCCTTCAGGCACCCAAGCATCCCATGCGGCGTTCATGTCTGCAAATTCGCTGGCGATATCAGAGACCCAAATCTGTGCGGTCAGCAGGTTGGTCTTGTCAGTTCCTGCTTCGGCCAAGAGCGCATCGATTTTTGCAAGAATATCGTTGGTTTGATCGGTGACTGACGCCCCGGCAATCCCGACCTGACCGGCGAGATAAGCAATCCCATTGTGGATCACCAATTGGCTCATCCGGGCGTTTGTGTGTTTGCGCGTAATCTGTGGCATGCGTCATTTTCCTTATGCATGAGTTCATGATTTTCTACGCAAAAACTCTGCCCAGGCCAAGTTCATTCACGAGGCTTAACCCATTGCCCCCTGTCACTTGGTAGACGAGGCCGATCACCAGTTTGCAAGCCAGCGCTGCACGGTTTTAGGCAGTTTGGCGCGTTTTTCAGCGCGCGCATAAAGGGCGGCTTTGCGATCTGCATTGACCTCACAAAACTGCTCTACTGGGTCAAAGTGAATTAAATCCGTGGACTGGTCCGATTTGATCGTATCGTAATCTACGCTAGGAAAGGTGATATCCTTTGTATCGCGCAACCAAAAAAGGTCCGGGGCCGACCAGTTGATCAGCGTCTGCGCTATGCCGGGGCGAAGTCTTGGCTTGGTTGGTTGATCAAATTTGCTGTCGGCCTTCATGATTTGGTTAATGAGGTCTTGCGGGGGGACGGTCTGATTCAGACGGCCTTGGTTGCAATCATAAAGTAGGGACATCGCTTCGGCAGATAGGCTTGTATTTGCGGTGCTTTCCGCACGGGTTAGGTCGTTTTGATCTAAATTTGGGAGGTGCTTGCTTGCAAAATCTGTCACGATGTCACCGTCGATCATCGCTGACCGGTCAAAAACATGCAGGCGAATTGTGCCGGACCAGTTATTGTAAAGTGGCTCAAGCGCGTCGCGTATGCGCGTGCGCGACATCTGCTGCACCGTTCTGACCTTTTTGAGGCTCTGCTGAAACGCAGACAAGAAGTAGGTATCTGGCGCGCGTAAGTAGGCAATTGCCGTCTTGGTTTGTGCAACATTGTTTGTGAGACGCTCGAAGCGCTGTACTGTGTCCTGTCCGATGAGGCTGAAAAAAAATTCACTGCTTAGCAAAACCGTTTGGGGAGGTTTTCTCTCGACCGTGTCTAAGACTTTTGTCCACTCAGCTTGTGACTTCTTTTGCGCCTGTGCCAATGTTATCTTCAACCAATCGGAACGCACGGCGTCATCCGTTTTATCATCTAGCAGATGGTATCCTAGGATAATCCCATTGCCAGAATGCGGATAAATGTCTGGAAAATAGATGCCTTTTTCCATCATGGCAGCGCGCGATTGTGTCAACACCTTTTGCAGTGTTGTTGTGCCCGTTTTGTGGTGTCCCAGATGTATGAGGAGTTCTTGGGCTTTCATTAGCGCGTTGACCTTTTGGAATGCTTCTTGCGGTGTAGATGGCGTATTGAGACCTCGTTCACCAGTGCGAAGTCAAGTGGATGCGATGAGCGCGAAAACGTGATCAATAGTCTGCTCTAGCTAAGAGTTACTACTAAGAGTAAGGTAGTCATCACTCCTTCACTGCCTTACGTTGTTTTTTCGAGAGGCCTCTTAAATAAATACATTTCCTTTGATGATTTTGCTCGCCAACTGGCTTTAGAGTGTCTAATTTTTTAGAATTTCTGCAGATCAATTTGCCAAGTTAAATATTATAATAGGAAAGAACATTGGAAAACCCACACCTAACCTGCATCGTTGAATGGGAAAACGCCAACGCATTGGAACGAGAAGCTGCACGACACTTTCTGGACGGTATCGGTAAGCGTTTGATCGAATTTGGAAAAACGTCAAATCTTTCAGCTGAAATTTTGCTGGTGTTTGATGAGGACGTCTTGGAAAGCGACCTAAGGGAAGATATCGCATCTTGTCCCAGCCTTCAGGGGGCAGATCTTCCCGTGCGATTGCTCTTTACCCCTCAAGCCAAATATTATGAAAAGAAGGGGCTTGCGGCACAGCATTCGCAGGCGGAAATACTTCTTTACGGTGATAGCGACTGCGATTTTGTTCAGGGCTGGATTGAGGCGCTGACAGGGCCGATCTTGCGAGATGAGGCCGACATGTGTCGCGGAGCTACGCGCGCGAAGATGGAAAAGGGAACCATCCCCATCACCTCTGCAATCGCTTGGTTTTTTGCGACACCATATGCGGGCGATCCACTGCAAAAAAAGATGGCCGATCGGTTCTTTGCAAATAATTTTGCCATTCGGCGGAGCGTAATTGAGGCCGTGCCTGTGCCGCGGTTGGACGGATCGCGGACCAGTGGCGGACCTTGGATCAAGCGGCTCAAAGGCGCGAATGCGCGCGTGCTGCACGTGTCCGAAGCCGTGGCCGACCATAAGCAATACGATACATTTGGGGATCTGATGAAACGTGCCAAGCTCCTTGGCGCTGATCGCGATGTCTCAAATGCAATTGCAGGGCGGCGGCGTTCAACACGGGTGCTGCGGGCATTGCGCAGTTATTTTGCGATGTCGTTTTCGTTCTTGCACCGCTTTGTCAAAGTAGCGCCGCAATACGCGAAGGTTTGGCAATTTTTGCCTGTGCTGTTTATCGGCCTTATGTTTCAAATCGTGGCCGCGAGCGCGCAGTTCATATCGGCTGTGACCGCAAACTTAGGTGACGAAAAAGAGAGCTATAACGAACTATTAGAGATAGCGAAGGTGTCTTCCTAGCTTCCGTGTAGCTTTTCGTAGTGGGCGCCATAGCGCCCGCTAACGGCTGACACGCGCCCGAAGGCCGCACCAAGTTTGCGCAGACCAAATGTAAGATGCGGACCTGGTATGATTAAACCGTAGACGGATTGAAATGTGCCGACAGTTGCTTTGTTTGTGATGAAGGGGAGGGACCGCAAAAACATGGTCAAGCCGCCGCCTCGTTTGCGCCGCAGCCATTCTGCTGCGGTTTGATCCCGCCCTCTTTTAAACTGATAGGACATGCTTAATCGCGAAATGGGAACCGTGTCGAACACGAGCGCATCGTCGATCCACGTGCTGGATCCACCCAGTTTCTGTAAATCACGCCAGAAAGCTGTGTCAGATCCGCCCCCAAGCCCGATGTCGTCGTCAAATCGTAAGCCGGTGCGCCGCACGAAATCCAGATCACATATCCAGTTGTTGGTAGCAGCCCCAATTCTATGGCTTTCGCCGCGTGCGACATTCCGACAGTTTTTGGTCCTTGCGCGCGCATACCATTCAGTGACACCTTGAATCAGTCGCCGCTGAACCCAACTAAGTTTTTGGTCTTCGATATACTGGGGCGAGATCGGCCCAGTTGCAAGGTTGTCGCCTGACACTGCGAAGCCTTTGTACAGATTCACAAGCCAGTCTTCGGAAACCCATTCATCGTCATCGACGAAAACGAGATACTTCGCGTCTCGTTCTACTGCGTGACTAAGAACGGCGTTGCGTGCAAAAGGAATGCCCAGCCGTGGCTCAATTAGTAGTTCACACTGGCATCCCGTCGCATCACGTAAGGTTTCGGCGTCATGTTCAATACTGAGAGCCTCAGCGTTTTCGGCAAAAACAAAGACAATCTCGATACCTTCTGGCCGCTTCATCGCGGCGAAAGAGGCGAGCAAACGCCGAAACATTTCAGGCCGCGCCCGTGTAATTGCGCCAACAACTAATACGTCTGTCATTAATCGAAGCCCCCTAAAATATGTCGCAGTTTAGAGCCTAACTGATCGCCCTAGAATCGTAAAAACTTCATTGGTGTTGACTACGCGAAAACATGCTCACCGGGAACCAACTTGTGCGGCCTTAGCAATAGGCCCCATTTCAGTCACCAGCCACAGTCACCTGTTGCTACGGTGCGACCCCTCAGAGGAGACATTCGCTGCGCGTAAGAAATCGTACGACATGCGGATTTTCATAGCGCAAATGAAGCGCTTTTTCGCTGTGTTTGCCCGGGTGATCGCCTTGAATCATTGGGCGTATGGCGATCTCGTATCGCCATACGCCTTAGTTCTATGCAATGGCCCTATTTGCCATCCACGTCGCTTATCTGCGCAGGGATAGTATTCCGTACAAGACCGCCATGGGACCATATAGCTCGGGTTTCTCCGTGACGAGGCAGCCTGACGCGTGGCAAATGGCCAACCCGGCGTAAAGCACACGATGCGCGAAAAGAGCGTTTAGGACAAATCTCATTGCAGCTTTCAGTAGTTGTAGCTCGAACATCTTTTTCTCCTTAGGATGTTGAACCAGGCCTGGCGGTTGAATTAACGATATCGATGGTTAGAGTTGTGCCAGACGTACCTCGGACGGTCGTTTCAATTAAGTTACCGAGGTCGATAACTCTTGGAGACAATCATGTCTGATGACGCCAGGGCGTTCGGCCAAGTGGTACGACAGCGCCGCAACACTCTGAATTGGTCAGGAGAGAAATTAGCCGCTGAGGCGTTCGGCAACCCCGAGCGCAAAGGCATGATTTCACTAATAGAAAACGGCAAGATCCCGAATCTCACACGCGACACTGTCAGAAAAGTCGCGCAAGCCCTCTCCCTCGAAGTTGAGAATATCCCGGCCTCCCTACGCTGGGTTGAGGCGGTTGAGGTCGGCGAAGACACCAACTCGATGGTCCGCGAAATACACGCAGACACTGAAAAGCTTGTTGAAATCTTCTCTTCGCAGGCTCAGAAGTTCAAAATTAAGGAAGGGATGCTGATCGCACTTGCTAAGAAATACGCTAAGGGAAGCCCACATGACTTCGATGATGCTTATGAGGGACTGGGTCGCGCACTAGAGGTTGCCGCAAAAGACCGAGAGAATGGGAAACTCCTTACCAACCTCGATGATGCAGTGAATGCTATCATAACTCGAATCGATGCATTGAACGACGCGGGGAACCTCGAAACCGCAGCGGCGTTGCTAGTCGAAGAGGAGGCACGCGCAAAAACCGGTTTAATTAACCTTTATTACAAAGGCATAAATCAAGCCATTATTATGAGAAATGTAAGTGTTGCCGCCGACTATCAAATGAAAATACTGTCTTTGAAGGCTCCAGAGCCAGATGATACTTACCATCATTTGAATTGTACTTACATGGGGTGGTCTATGCGCGCATTGAGAAGTGGCTCGAACTTCGACATCGAAGTCTCGAATGCACTTATGCGGCGTATGATGGACCGTTTCAGCTATGACCGGCGCATCAAAGGCCGTTGCCTAGATTACTTAGGTGATGGCCTCAGAAGGCTCGCGTACCGAGAAAACAATCTTCAAAGGTTGGAGGAAGCACTTGTCGTTTTTCGTTTTGCACTAAGTGAAACTGATCGTGATGTTGATGTACTTTTATGGTCAAGTCGTCAAATGAGCCTAAACTTCACCCTCTACGAACTCGGAGAGCGAGAGAAAGGTATAGAGGGGTTGGAAGAGGTGGCGGCTGCGTTCTGCGAAGCTCTTGAAAAAAGGACACTGGGCGAGCAAAGAATTATGTGGACGCAACAACACAAGCAGCTCGGGTTATCACTCTGGGAACTTGGAGAGAAAAGTGGCGGGTTAAAGAGACTGAAGGAAGTGATCGCTGCTTTCAACATATTTCTCGAAGGCGAACTGGTTGACACGAAACCCGTTAATCGCGCCATCATGCAGTGCCAACAAGCTGTTGCAATGTTCGAGTTAGCTGAGCGTACCGATGATTCCGCTGCTGCCATCCGTGCTTTGGGACAATTAAGAAGTGGAGCTGATACTATTCGTGAGCACGGTAAGGAGGCGATTGCAAACAGGCTTGAAGGCATGATTCCGGATGCGCATACGTTACTTTCTCATTTGCAGAAAGACAGGCAATACTAGTGCAACTAGTCGAACCTAGCTTTTCTGAAGCAACCATTCCGGCAGGAGGTGGAATTAGGAAGCTGGGAACACCCCAGCCTTCTATCGGAGCTTCGCCGCCATTGGCGCTGGCCACAGCCGTCATCGCCTGATGAATGGCTACTCTCAAGAATAATCGTCCAAATGCTTGGGGCTCATGACGGAGCTGTCATTGCGTAAAACACGAACTCGGATTTGGTATACACTGCCTTCACAGTTCCCTGCGATGGGAGCGGCGGCTTTGTCCGCAAAGCAGCCATCTGGGCGCCAGAACTGCGCTGCGACGCGGAGAATGGCAGCAATGAGCCCAAAGTGTCGGATGCTGCAAGGTCAATGGATGTCCGCTGTTGCGAGACAGCCAGAAATCTTCAACAACTGATTGAGTTTTGAACGGGTTTTTTTGGCAGCCGAAAATCGACCGTTCCTCAGCCATTCCAAAAACGAGGGTTTATGAAAAATAGTATGCAGTGTAAATACTTTATTAGCGTGCTGACTTATTGAGATTGGGAGCGATAGTTGAAGATTTTTCCTAACTATAGAAAAAAGGAGAGAAGAGAAGAGACCAAAATTTCATTTGAAGGACTTCTTTTTTCTATCTTACTCTTTTCCATTAGTTGTGGAATTTTTGTGTGGGGCGGAAGCGATTTTCCACCTGTGAGCGATGGAGCTTGGAATAAAGTTCGGTGGGCTTCATTACTTGTTTCCATTTTGGCATTTTTTCTTTTCCTACAATCACTTTTGGAGTTCGCCATCGCGGCAACCGTTGGTCCCGAAAGATTTTTCGCCGCCTATTTTCTTATCTTTGCTGCTTTTGGAGCGGTTGCTTGGTTTTTTAGGTAAAGGACTCCAAAAGCCACCGTTTTTGAATGGTTCGCTGAGCCGGACATTGGCGCACTTGCAGCAAAGGTCTGAACAGTCCCGCATAGCCGCCATTAAAGCTGCTCAACAAATACCCGACTACTAAAGCCCTTGCCTAACCGGCCCGCCTGACCGCCACCACCTAAAGTTTGACAATCCCGCACACCGCGACGGTTTTCCGCCCGCGCCCATTGTCGTGCGCATACCACTATCTTGAATTGGAGTTTTCTCAATGTCGGCATCGGTCATCGGCGCGCTGCGCGTTAATTTGGGATTGGATAGTGCCCAATTCGAGCGCGGCGCAAAACGCATGGATGCACCTTTGCGACAAATGCGAAAGCAGTTCATGGCCGTTTCAGCGGCGGCAGTGACCACAGCCACAGCTTTGGCTGGGGTGACAATGGGAGTGGCCGCGAACGCCCGAGAGGTCGACAACTTCGCGCGTGTTGCGAACACTACGCCAGAGGTGTTTCAGCGATGGGCTGCCGGCGCGCGCACGGTTGGCATAGAGCAGGACAAGTTGTCCGACATCCTGAAAGATATGAATGATCGCATCGGTGATTTTGCATCAACGGGCGCTGGTCCAATGGCCGATTTTTTTGAGAATGTCGCACCAAAAGTCGGCGTCACAGCGGCGTCATTTCGAAATCTTTCTGGCGCTCAAGGTTTGCAGCTTTTTGTCAGCAGTCTTGAAAAGGCGAACCTGACCCAAGCAGAAATGACATTCTACATGGAGGCGATGGCCAGCGATAGCACGCTGCTTTTGCCGCTGCTGCGTGACAACGCAAGCGAGATGGATCGATTTGGCGATAGCGCTTCATCATTGGGCGCAATTTTAGATCAGGACGCGATTGCCTCCTTGCGTAAAACCAGCCTCGCGATTGCCCAAGTGGGCACCGCGTTCACCGGAATGGCAAACCGCATTGCGGTGCAGGTGGCCCCATCGCTTGCAGCGCTCGCCAATGCCTTCGTGGCATCCATGCAAGAGGGCGGGCTGTTGCGCGGGGTGACCGATGCGATCATCAATAACCTCGACCGCTTGGCTGTCTACGCAGGCGTCGCAGTGACCGCTTTTGGCACGCGGTACGTTGGCGCACTTGTTGCGGCGAAGATCGCAACGCTTTCACTGTCTGGCGCACTTGTGGCGCTGCGCACGGCGCTGATCCGCACCGGCATTGGCGCATTGATTGTTTTTGCAGGCGAACTGGTGCTGCGGTTTGGCCGCTTGGTGGCGCGCGTTGGTGGCTTTGGCAATGCGCTTGGGTTACTGAAGAATGTGGCCGTTGAGGTGTTTGGCCGCATCGGAAAGTCTTTTGCGATGGTCCCAGCAGCGGTCAAGGCGGGTGCTGCGCAAATGGCCTATTACTTCTCGCAGCAACTCTACCAAATGGCATATGATTTTGCGTTGTTTACACAAGACATAGCAGAGGGTCTCAACAACATTTTTGGGAGCAATCTGTCTGGGTTAAGTACGCGTGCGCTTTACGCCAGTGATCTAGGACAGGCAATGCGCGGTCTCGGGGAGACGGCGGCATTTGCTGCTGCAGAAGTGTCGGCACTGGGCCGCGAAATCACTGCTCCGCTCGAAAGTATGAATGCATTGCGGGCGGCCACTGTGGCGGCTGGCGAAACAATCGCCGACACTGATGACGGCGCAGGCGATCTTACGGATAGCCTTGTGCATCTGCCCTCCGAAGGCAGGGGTCACAAGATGGGCGGGTGTCAGTGTTCGTATGGGCGGAACCGGACTTTCGCTGCACTTTGCCGAGATGTCTGCTGTGCGGACAAAGCACCATTTCGCTGCAATTGCGCCAATGTCTGCATCATAGCTTTTATGAAGGCAAAAGCGTTCGAAGCGTCGCAGAAGGCGAACGGTCACCGACCGTCAACTCACTCACGGATTCCGCAATAGAATGTCGGTCAATTCGGAAGTGACGATACAGATCGTCGATGCTTCCCGTTTGGCCAAAATGCTCTACGCCGTGGGGGATGGTTTTGTGACCTGCAACTGCGCCAAGCCATGACAGTGTCGCGGGGTGGCCGTCGATGACAGTGACAACCGTGCAGGAACTTGGAAGCTTTCCCATCAATGCCTCAACGTGGCTCGTGGCTTTCTCATTGCCTCTGGTGCGGTCGCGTTGCGCGGCGGTCCAGCCTGCGTTCAGCCGATCGGCGGAGGTTACGGCCAACACGCCAACATCGCGTCGGTATTCACCAATCATCCCGGCGGCGGCGATTGCCTCGGGTGCGACGGCACCTTGGTATGCGATGACGATTGAACAGTTGGGGCCGGGTTTGCGCAGCCAGTAAGCGCCGTCGATTGCGCCTTGCCTGAAGTCATCGTCAACACGTTTTCCGGGTTGTTCGATTGGGTTGGTCGTCAGGCGCAAATAGACCGAACCACCAGTTTCATCACGAAGCCAAGTGCGCTCGTCCGGGTCGCCATCGCCGCTGCGCTGCATGTAATCAAACGCCCATTCCATGATGACGGCCAGTTCATCGACGAAAGCCGGTTCAAACGCGGCCAATCCGTCTTGCGACATACCGATCAAAGGGGACGCGATGGATTGATGCGCCCCGCCTTCGGGGGCGAGTGTCACGCCAGAGGGTGTGCCAACCAACATAAACCGCGCATCTTGGTAGCAGGCGTAGTTCAGCGCATCGAGGCCACGAGACACGAAAGGGTCGTAGACCGTCCCGATGGGGATCAGGCGCTTGCCGAAAAGCGAATGGGACAGACCAGCCGCGCCGAGCAGCAGCATCAGGTTCATTTCCGCGATGCCAAGTTCAATGTGCTGGCCTTCGGGGGCGAATTCCCACTTCGCAGTAGATGGGATTTTATGATCTTTGAAAGTGTCGGCCTGCGCAGTGCGGGCAAACAGCTTGCGACGATTGACCCATGGGCCGAGGTTGGTAGTGCCCGTCACATCCGGTGAGGTCGTGACAATCCGGTCGGCCAAGGCACTGTCGCCTTTCGACAGGTCATCAAGGATTTTACCAAAGCCCATCTGAGTGGAGATTTCGCGGTCGCTCGCAATCGCGATGTCCGGCACCGGTAGGGTTTGATCAGTGAACCGACGTGCCCCTTTGGCAAAGAACGGCACTTGATCCAAGTAAGTTTGGAAACTGACAGCGTCATTCACTGTCGCCAAAGCATCCCATTCCGCACCTTCCGGAACACCCATATCGGATTGCCATGCTGCCATTTGGTTCTTCGTCATCAGCCCGCCATGGTTGTCCTTGTGACCCGCAATCGGCGTGCCCCAACCTTTGATCGTATAGGCCAGAAAACAGACAGGTCGGTCATGATCGATGGCGGCGAATGTCTCTGCCATCGTTTCTACACAGTTGCCACCGAGGTTTTCCATCAAAGCGGCAAGTTCTGCATCACTCCGCGCATCCAGAAGGGCCGTCACATCGCCTTGGTCGCCCAGATCATCCATCAAATGTTTGCGCCAAACGGCACCGCCCATATAGGTCAGTGCGGAATAGAGCTGGTTGGGGCAATTATCGATCCACGTTTGTAGTTTGTCACCGCCGGGTTCCGCGAAAGCCGCCCGTTGCAGCACGCCGTATTTGACGCGCACGACGTCCCAACCAAAGGCATCAAAGACCTTCTCAGCCCGTTCGAACAGCCCTTCACGAACAATCCCATCCAGCGATTGACGGTTATAATCGATCACCCACCATGTATTTCGCAGATCGTTCTTCCAGCCTTCTTGCAAGCATTCGTAGATGTTGCCTTCGTCCAGTTCAGCGTCGCCCATCAGCGCAATCATCCGGCCAAGTGGCACTTCTTTGCCCCAAGTCTTCGCCTGCACATAGTCTTGGATCATCGACGCAAAAGACGTGATTGCAACGCCAAGCCCGACAGAACCGGTGGAAAAGTCCACATCATCAATGTCTTTAGTCCGTGAAGGATAGCTTTGCACACCGCCAAAGCCGCGAAAGTTCTCCATCTTCTCACGCGTCATATTGCCCATGAGGTATTGCATCGCATGAAAGATCGGCGAGGCATGGGGTTTGACCGCGATACGGTCCTCGGGTTTCAGCACCGAGAAATAAAGCGCCGTCATCAACGACACCATCGAGGCAGAAGACGCCTGATGCCCACCCACCTTGATCCCATCCGCCTTGGGGCGAATGTGGTTGGCGTTGTGGATCATCCAATGCGACAGCCACAAAAGGCGTTGTTCGACGGTTTTCAGATGGGTGTTTTGATCAGGCATGTACGGCACTCACAGGATGGGGTTTGGGATGCGCCAACAACGCATCCCGAAGTCAGGTTCAGCCGTTGCGATATGTGTAGCTGTAACCGTTCAAAGCGGGCTGACCGCCCAAGTGCGCATAGAGGACCTTGGAGCCATCGGGGAAGAACCCCTTCTTCACCAAATCGATCATGCCTTGCATGGATTTGCCCTCATAAACAGGATCAGTGATCATCGCCTCGGTCTGTGCAGCAAGGCGGATCGCATCGTTGGTCTCCGCACTCGGGACGCCGTAAGCCGGATAGGCGTAGTCAGGGTTGATGTGGATGTCGTCATCCTCAATTGAATAACCGCACTCGATCAAATCACAGGTCTTGTTCGCGATGTCTTTGACCTGCGCACGAGTCTGATCAACCGTGCCGGATGCATCAATTCCGATCACGCGATCCGCGCGACCGTCTTTCTTAAAGCCAACGATCATGCCACCTTGAGTCGAACCGGTGACAACACAGACAACGATGTAATCAAACTTAAAGCCAAGCTCGGCTTCTTGCTCACGCACTTCTTCTGCAAAACCGACATAGCCCAAGCATCCATGCGGATGAACGGAGGCACCAGCGGGAATGCCATAAGGCTTACCGCCCTCTTTTTTTACATCCTCAATAGCTTCCTCATAACTTGTGCGAATGCCGATATCGAAACCGTCATCAACAAGACGGCTATCAGCCCCCATCAGGCGGGTCATCATGATGTTGCCAACACGGTCATAAACGGCGTCTTCATGTGGCACCCAAGCCTCTTGTACCAAACGGCATTTCATCCCGATTTTCGCAGCCGTCGCCGCCACCATGCGCGTGTGGTTGGATTGGACGCCACCGATTGACACCAGCGTATCCGCCCCGGACTTGATCGCATCAGGCACGATGTATTCCAGCTTGCGCAGCTTGTTGCCACCTTGGGCGAGGCCAGAGTTACAGTCTTCGCGTTTGGCGTAGATTTCGACCTTACCGCCGAGGGTTTCGGTCAGACGTGGTAGATGCTCAATCGGCGTCTTGCCGAATGTGAGAGGATAGCGTTCGAATTTGTCCAGCATGGGAAGCTCCTGCGATTTGGATTTCTTGCAGGATAGCAAGATGAACCTGATGGGTGCTTTCAAACTTGCAGCCTAAATTTCATCTCAATAGGTTATTGGCGTTACTAAAAATGCTATACTGATCACCAACCACATCAAAAACGGAAGATTCTTTCAGATGACTTTAGATCGAATCGACAAACGCATGCTGCGATTGTTGCAAGAGGACGGACGGCTCACAAATGCGGAACTCGCGACGAAGGTAAACGTCAGCCCTGCGACCTGCCATAGACGGACCCAACGGCTGTTCAACGAAGGCCACATTCAATCAGTCCGCGCTGTCGTGAACCCAGAAGCTGTGGGGTTGGGCGCGATTGCTATGGTTGGCGTGGTCTTGGACCGCTCAACCCCTGAAAGCTTTGCAAATTTCGAGACCGCGATCCTCGACCTTCCCATGATCCTCGATTGCCACCTTGTGGCTGGCGATTTTGACTACCTACTCAAGATACGGATGGCAGACATGGCCGACTTCAACCGCCTGCATGGAGAGGTTCTGATAGCGTTGCCAGAAGTCCGGCAAGCACGAACGTTCTTTGTGATGAAAGAGGTCAAAGACGGTGCGCCGTTAAGTTTTTGAATTACCCAAAGCCGCCATTCGTGCAGTGCGCAGCATCTAGTAAATTGGGCTCGAAGCCGCCGTTAGCTGCAATCTGCACTAATGTCGGCTCTGGCCTGTTCCTTGCCCTGCATGATGCGCATCGTAGCCGATCTTTGATTTCCATAATGGATAGATCCGGATAGTCGGCAGCGTGAACCAAGACATACCTTCCGCATTGGCAATAGACATCAATCTCGGCGTTTCTCATTTGCACCCAGGCCGATCAGAGCCGCCTCTTAGTGTCTGGGGGATTCTCTGGGGGTCATATTCAAAAGTCGCCCCAGACGTTCCTGTTTTTTCCTATTTACTTCGTGATCTGTTTTTGAATTTACGTACAATAATCGTGATAAGATCATGTTATTATGCAATTAAAATCCGTGAAATTGTGGAGCGGGTAACGAGAATCGAACTCGTAACTGAAGCTTGGGAAGCTTTCGTGATACCTTTTCACCATACCCGCATCACTGCGTGTGAGGTAAGCATAGCGGTCTGTGAGGTCAAGCCTGATCTCAGAATTGCTTCGTGGAAATTTCAATTTGGTGATAGGGTTCATGCATTAACCGACCCTTTGAGAGGCCAGAAATGTCCCCCAAACTACCGCATGAAACGGGCCGTCTTTTTCTGACGCATACGGGCGCTGAAACGGATCTCATCTTTCGCCGTGGCGTTGATCTTCCCAATTTTGCGAGCTTCCCGCTGCTAGAAACTGAACAGGGCCGCGCCGAACTTGAAGCGGTCTATCGTGATCAGATTATGGCTGCTCAGGGCTGTGATTGCGTCACGATCCTTGAAAGCCCGACTTGGATGGCGAACCGCGCCCGCGCGACCCCTTTGGGCTATGAAATCGATGCGTTACACCGCGCGAATATTGCCTCGGTTGATTTTGTTGCGCGCTTGCGAGATCGCCACCAAGACCCCGATATGGTTATCAGTGCAAATCTTGGTCCAATGTCAGATGCTTATGGTCCGGCGGCGGATCAAAGTGCAAATCATTATCATGCCTACCACGCGCAGCAGATTGGTTGGTTTACGCAAACCCCCGCTGATATGGTCGCGGCCTATACGATCAACCATATCCCAGAGGCGATTGGCATTGTGTGTGCGGCGCAAGACGTCCAAATTCCGGTCGTGATATCGTTCACAGTTGAGACGGATGGCAAATTACCTGACGGGACATTGCTTGCGGATGCGATTGCTCAAGTGGATGTCCAAACAAGTGAATATGCAGCCTATTTTATGATCAACTGCGCGCACCCTGATCATTTGGACCCTGTCGTTACGGCAGTGAAACGGCTGCGCGGATTGGTGGCAAATGCCTCGCGGTGTAGCCATGAAGAGCTCGACAATGCCACCGAACTTGACGATGGCGACCCGGCAGAGCTGGCGTCACAGCTTGCGGATTGGCGCAAACGCGCGCCGCAGATCAATGTACTTGGCGGGTGTTGTGGCACAGATGCGCGGCATCTGCGAGCGATTGCCCGCCAATTATCAGGTTGAACGCCGCCGCCGCCCGCCACCACGGCCACCGCCCGTGTTGTGGTTTACATCTGGCAGGGTCACGATTGAATTCAGGATCGGGAAGGGCTCTACTGCGTTGGGGATCGCCGAGGCATTCACAAAGTGTTCTTGAAAGCGCGGCTCGATCGCGGTTTCGATCTTGTGGATGTCGCGCACAGTTTCTTCGATCTCTGACCGCGCATCGGTATTCAACAGTGCAATCCGCGCGCCTGTCCCCGCTGCGTTGCCCGCACTTGTCACCTTATCCAGCGGTGCATCGGGGATCATCCCCAAGACCATCGCGTGCTTTGGGCTGATATGCGCGCCAAAGGCACCTGCAAGCACCACCCGGTCGACTTGATCCACGCCAAATTTGTCCATCAACAGCCGCGCACCAGAATAAAGCGCGGCTTTGGCCATTTGGATTTGCCGGATATCGGTATTGGTCACCGTGATCTTGGGGCCACCATCGGCGGTGCCATCGTGCAGCAAATATGAATTCGTGCGCCCATCGGTAAAGCAGTTTGGCGACCCGGTTTGTTCCGCCGATCCGATTAGCCCCGGCGCGTCGACAATCCCCGCCATGCGCATTTCGGCGACAACTTCGATAATCCCAGAGCCGCAAATACCCGTGACCCCAGTTTGCGCGATGGCCGCGTCAAACCCGTCTTCATCGGACCACAGATCAGAACCGATAACTTGGAACCGGGGCAGTTTGGTCACAGGGTCAATTTGCACATGTTCAATCGCGCCGGGGGCGGCACGTTGGCCCGAACTGATCTGCGCCCCTTCAAAGGCAGGGCCGGTGGGGGAAGAGCAGGCCAGTACTTTGTCACGGTTGCCAAGGATAATCTCGGCGTTGGTGCCTACGTCAACGACCAGCATCAGATCATCAGATTTGCCCGGTGCCTCGGACAGGGCAACGGCCGCCGCATCCGCGCCAACATGGCCCGCGATACATGGCAACAGATAGACTCGCGCCGCAGGGTGCAAATGCAGGCCAAGCTCAGCCGCGCGCAATGACAGGCTGTCAGAGGTCGCGAGCGCAAAGGGCGCTTGCCCCAGCTCATAGGCATCAATGCCCAAGAACAGATGATGCATGACCGGATTACACACAAAAACTGCGTCCACGATCAGGTCCGGGTCAATCTGCGCCTCAGAGGCAATCTGGGTGAACAGGGCATTCATGCCTTCGCGCACAGCGGCGGTCATTTCAACAGACCCGGTATCGTTCATCATGCCGTAACTCACCCGGCTCATTAGGTCTTCGCCAAAGCGGATTTGCGGGTTCATAATACCCGACGATGCGATGACCTCGCCCGTGTGTAGATCACACAGATGCCCCGCGATGGTGGTCGATCCCAGATCAACCGCCAGCCCATAAAGCGTGCCCTCATAAAACCCCGGCCAAATCTGAATGATTCGCGGGCTAAAGGTATCGTCGCCCAAATGCACGGCGACGGTGACTTTCCATGCGCCTTTGCGTAGGGCTGCTTGCATGGTTTGCAGCACGCCCAGATCGGCCTCGAGCGCGGGGAGGTCCCATTCTGCGCGCAGCGCTGCAACCAGACGTTCCAAATCGCCTGACGGGTCATGCATATCAGGCTCGGCCACCTCAACATAGTAAAGCCGCGTGGACGGGTTCATCACGATGTCACGGGCCTCTGCGCGTTTGCGCACGACCTGTTTGTGGACTTGGCTTTCGGCGGGCACATCAATGACCACGTCTTTTTGGACGGTGGCCTGACAGCCCAAACGCCGTCCTTTTTTGAGGCCCCGAATATCGTCATAGCGCTGTTCAACGCTGTTCCATTCTGACAACGCATCGTCGACAACCGTGACGTTATGCTTGGAAAATTCACCATATGACGGGGTGATCTGACATTTTGAGCAAATCCCGCGCCCGCCACAGACACTATCAAGATCAACGCCAAGCTGGCGCGCCGCCGTTAACACGGGTGTACCAACCGGAAAGCGCCCGCGCTTGCCAGAAGGTGTGAAAATAACGAGAGGGTCGTTGCTCATGAGGGCGGCCTTCACTTGTTTGCCCCTCAATACCGCGCCGCGCGGCAATTGTAAGGTCCGAACCCGTCATAATGATTATGTGAAACGGCAAGATCTTAATATTCTATGGATGCCTGGGCATAATCAGGATATGTATGCGGAGTTTTGGAGAGGCGTGCAGTCAACTCGGCCAGCAAGCTGTACCGTCGTCAAACAATCAATTGTCGCTGAGGACTAGCTTTGAAAATCATTTGGCATTTGGGGTTCCATAAAACGGGGACAACGTCGATTCAGGCGATTCTAGCCGAGAATCTGGACGTTATTGCCGAAAACACAGCGATGGTTATACCGGCGGGCAATTTAGATCACCCCGGCGTACGAAACAGTAAACCTCTCGCGGATGCAATGCGGAACTATGCCAGTGAGCCGTCTCTCAGTAATCTTAAAACTCTCGAATTGGTTATTGATGAGGTCGTTTCATGGGGCGACAAGCAAGGTTACGGGCAGCTAGTCTTTTCAGATGAAATGGCGCTCGGTACAAATATATTTGACGCGAGCGGCGATGTGTTCCAGCATGCGCAAAGGCTTCTGCGCGCACTTGATGACATGAAAATTTGCGCTAACCAAGTAGCAGTAATCTATACAAGAGAATGCGCTCCTTGGCTGCAAAGCGCATATGCGCAGTCCCTCAAATGCGGCCGAAATTGCCTTTCGTTCAATGATTGGTGCGCGCTTTTTCCGCAAATGAGCGAACTTCCGGATCTACTCGCAGATGTACAGAACTCGGCGTCTTTCTGCGTACGGATTATTCGTATGGAAGAAGAGATTTTTGAAAGCGAATTTCTAGGAAATAGTTTGCTGCAGGAAATGGGTGTTGAACCAAGGAAGATTGTCGCGGTCGGCGCTAAGAACACCCGTATGCCTGCCGCCGCGCTTGAGTTCTTGCTTCGGCTGAACCGATCCGATGTTGTCGGGGCAAGATACTTTAAGACGCGTTCGGTGGTGCTGCGAAACCCAGAGCTCTTTGACGGTCTTTAAAGTATTACACCCGCTTGCCGGCTGGTAATCCCTGGGGTGCCCAAATCTAGAAATCTAACACATTTGGGGCTTTTGCTGGATCCGTTTTCGTGCAATAGCGCAGTGCCAACGATGCCACCCAAGGAGACGGTTGATGGAAATTCGCGAGGCGCTTACCTTTGATGATGTGTTGCTGGTGCCGGGGGCATCAAGCGTTTTGCCGTCGACCGCTGACACAAGCACATTTGTGACAAAATCGATTGCTTTGAATATCCCGGTTTTATCCAGTGCGATGGATACAGTAACCGAAGGGCGCATGGCCATCGCCATGGCCCAAGCGGGCGGCATGGGTGTCATTCACAAGAACCTCAACGTTGAAGAGCAGGCCAAAGAGGTCCGTCGTGTGAAACGGTTTGTCTCTGGGACTGTTTATAACCCAATCACATTGCGCCCTGATCAAACCCTTGCCGATGCCAAGGCATTGATGGAACGCTACCGTATCACTGGGTTTCCAGTTGTGGGCGAGGGTGGCAAGATCGTTGGGATCGTCACCAACCGTGATATGCGCTTTGCCCAAGACGATAGCACCCCCGTCAGCGTCATGATGACCACCAAAGATCTGGCGGTCTTGCAAGAACCTGCCGATCTTGATGAGGCACGGTCGTTGATGCAGGCGCGTCGGATCGAAAAGCTTTTGATTACAGACACCGGCGGCAAGCTGACCGGGCTTTTGACGCTGAAAGACAGCGAACAGGCTGTGCTGAACCCGATGGCGTGCAAAGACAGTCTTGGTCGTTTGCGTGTCGGCGCAGCATCCGGTGTTGGTGATGCCGGGTTCGAACGCACGCAGGCCTTGATTGATGCAGGCGTCGATATGGTTGTGATTGACACGGCCCACGGGCATTCCGAAGGTGTCGCACAAGCCGTGGAGCGCGCGAAAACGCTGTCAAACGAAGTGCAAATCGTTGCAGGCAACATTGCCACAGGCGAAGCCGCAAAGGCGTTAATTGGTGCGGGCGCGGATGCGGTGAAGGTCGGGATCGGGCCGGGCTCTATCTGTACGACCCGCATGGTCGCCGGCGTCGGTGTGCCGCAATTGACCGCGATTATGGATTGCGCGGCGGCAGCGGGCGATGTGCCTGTAATTGCCGATGGCGGGATCAAGTTTTCAGGTGATTTTGCTAAGGCCATCGCGGCGGGGGCGTCCTGCGCCATGGTTGGATCAATGATCGCAGGTACAGATGAAAGCCCGGGCGAGGTGATCTTGTACCAAGGTCGCTCTTTCAAGTCGTACCGCGGCATGGGCAGCCTTGGCGCGATGGCGCGTGGCTCTGCGGATCGGTATTTCCAAAAAGATGCGGCCAGCGACAAACTCGTACCCGAAGGCATCGAAGGTCAGGTGCCCTACAAAGGGTCCGCCAGCGCTGTGGTGCACCAGATGGTCGGGGGGCTTCGTGCCGCGATGGGCTATACGGGCAACGCAACAGTGGCCGAGATGCGCACGAACTGTTCGTTTGTGAAAATCACGGGCGCCGGGCTGAAAGAAAGCCATGTGCACGATGTGCAAATCACCCGCGAAAGCCCAAATTACCGGGTCGGGTAATGGTCGCGACAGCACGCTACACCGTTGGTGATACAGAGGTCATTTGTATCACTGACGGCGGCACGTCCTTTCCTGCGGATGTGTTTCCAAGCCTTACCGAAACCCAGCGGCAAGAGCGGCTTGATATGGCCGGGCTGACGGAGATCAAGACTGCGTTCAACTGCTATGTGCTCCGGTCGGGAAATGGGGGGATCACGCTTGTTGATACGGGGTGCGGCGCCGCATTCGGCGATGACGCTGGCGCGCTACCTGCGCAATTGGTTGCGCTAAATATAGCAGCTGCGGATGTGACGCGCATCATTTTCACCCATCTGCACAGTGATCACTGTGGCGGGGCGATGCATGGAGATACGCTTTTATTTCCAAACGCAAAAATTCTGTTGCATCAAGCTGAGGCAAGCTATTGGTCTGGAAAAGACGCGCCGGGTGGGCGCCTGCTGGGGCGGGCCTCAAATATCATCACGGTTGCGGATGATGCCGAACTTGATGATGGCTTACGCGTCTGGGCCTTGCCAGGGCACACGCCAGGACATATGGGATTGCGGCTCGGGGATTTGGCATTGGTCGGCGATATTGTCCATTCAGAGGCGCTGCAATTGCCTGATCCCACCACCGCGACCATCTATGACTGCGACCAGCCGCTGGCCACGCACAGCCGTTTACGCGCCTTGGCGGCCGTGGCGCATGAAAACCTTGTTTGGTCGGGCAGCCATATGCTTGGCCCTGACAAATTTGCACGGCTGCGCGCGGATGGGCCAGCCTATGAAAGGATTACACGATGACCCCAGGTGCGCGGGTCGCGGCGGCGGCCGAAATTCTTGACGCCATTCGCGATGGCCAAGCGGCCGAACAAGCGCTGACCACATGGGCGCGCGGCAGCCGGTTTGCGGGGTCTAAGGACAGGGCCGCCGTTCGCGACCATGTCTACGATGCCTTGCGCGCGCGCCGATCTTTGGGGGATGGGACCGGGCGTGGTTTGATGATCGCGCTTGCGCAGCGTGATGGTGCCGATCCTGATGCGCTGTTTACGGGCGAAGGCCACGCGCCAGCGGTTCTAGACGGCGCAGAGCGTGCCGCACTTGCTGAACATACCGCGCAAAGTGACGCCCAAAAATGCGATATGCCCGATTGCCTGTGGCCGCTATGGCAACAAAGCCTTGGCGCGGATGCAACCCAGGCTGCCATGGCGCAACAGCGGCGTGCGGATGTGTATTTACGTGTCAACCGGCGCCGCACATCCGTGACAGAAGCAATCGCCGCTTTGTCACAAGACCAAATCATAGCTGTGCCACACCCTGATATCGCCGGGTGTTTGCGCGTGACGGCCAATCCAAGACGCATCAAACTTGCCGCCGCCTATTTGGATGGGCGGGTCGAGCTGCAAGATGCGTCCTCGCAATTCGCGATCAGTCAGTTGCGGGTACCGGCTGGCGGGCGGGTATTGGACTATTGTGCTGGTGGTGGCGGTAAGGCGCTTGGCATTGCAGATCAGTTTGATGCACAAGTTTTTGCACATGATATCGCGCCGCAACGGATGGCTGACCTCTCGGCACGGGCCACGCGTGCGGGTGTCGATGTGCCGCAGATCGCCACGGATGATTTGCTGCAATCTGATCGCTTTGACGTGGTGTTTTGTGACGCCCCATGTTCCGGGAGCGGGACGTGGCGGCGGACCCCTGATGCCAAATGGCGGCTCACGGAAGAGCGGCTAGATAGAATGCAGGGCATGCAAGCAGACGTCATCGCGGCAGGAGCTAAGCTGGTGCGGCCGGGCGGGGTTTTGGCCTATGCGACCTGCTCTGTCTTAGCGATCGAAAATGACGCCATTGTCGATGCGTTTTGCGCGCAACATCCGACATGGCAGCGGCGCGCCCGCCATCAGCTTTTGCCCGGAGAAAACGGCGACGGGTTTTACCTGTGTTTACTTGAAAACACATAGCAACCCAGAGTTGCGCCGTCAGCTACGATATGCGACGTTAGGGAACGGTTAACCCTTTTGGGGTTAGACCTCTCTGACGCAGGTATGAGGTAGGCAGTGTTCACAAGGCAAGCATTTGAAACGCCACGTATTTTGATGACTACCCTTCATTGGAAACGGGGCGCCCTTGCCGGTGTGGCTGGGCTTTGTCTGCTCAGCTCGGTGTATTTTGAATTGCATTTGCTTCGTTTGGCGTTGGTCCTATTTGGTACGGCATTGGGGTATTTTGCCTTTCGTCCGCAAGGATTGCATGCACGTATGGAGCGGCAGGTTGCATTTGATCCCGACCACGCGTTCATCACCAATGCGGAAAACTGTGTACAACATTGCAATCCGATGGCGATTGGGCGCTTTGGCGATTGTATCGGGCGTGATCTTGCGGAAGTCTTTGAAAATCTAATCGCGGACCCAGCATCGCTTTTGTCACGTATGCGCTGTGTGGCGGACGCGCAGCATGCGTGCAAAGAATATATTATGACGCGGCGGGCCCATTTTCGGCTGCGGCTAACACAAATTGCGCCGGATCTGTTGCTTTGGCGGCTGGATGAATTGGGCGGGATTGACGCGCTCAAAGGAGAGGGGCTCGCGGTGCCATTGATCGCTGCCGCGTCAGATGGTGTTATTTCCTATAAAAACAAAGCATTTCGTGACTTTTACGGAGCAGAGGCCAATAGTTTGGTCGATCTATTTGATCACCAGCCGTTGGAAACCGGGAAACCTTTGGAAATGAACGCAGTGTCGGGGCGCACTTCGGTTGTGGTTGCCGAAATCAAGGGACACGCCGGACGGCGGGATATTATCATTATGCCTGCACCGCCAAAGGTGCCGGTCAAACGCGCCATTGGTGTCGGATGGGACGCGATCGAAGACCTGCCCGTCCCGCTTTTGAAAATCTCAGCAACAGGCGATGTGCTTGCCGCGAACCGGGAGGCCAGGCAGTTGCTCGGGTTGGACGGTATAGAAGGGCAGCATGTAGCCGATTTGTTTGATGGCCTCGGCCGCCCTATAGCCGATTGGTTGCGCGAAGCGGCGGAGGGGCGCGGCTCTCAGGTCTCGCAATTTTTACGGGGGCGTGGTTCGCGGCATAATACATTTGTTCAGGTTACTCTGAATATGGCCGGCACCCAGCCTGACACGCATTTGATCGCGGTATTGAACGATGTCACAGAGCTAAAATCACTTGAAGCGCAATTCGTGCAAAGCCAAAAAATGCAGGCGATTGGGCAGCTTGCAGGCGGGGTTGCGCATGACTTTAACAACCTATTGACTGCAATTTCGGGCCATTGTGATTTGCTCTTGTTGCGTCACGATGAAGGTGATCAAAACTACGGTGACCTGATACAAATTCATCAAAACGCAAACCGCGCAGCCAGCCTTGTTGGGCAACTTCTAGCGTTTTCGCGCAAGCAAAACTTGCAGCCCGAGGTGATCGACCTGCGCGATACGCTCTCTGATTTGACCCATCTTTTGAACAGGCTGGTGGGCGAAAAGGTAACTTTATCGCTGCATCATGATCCGGCTTTGGCCCAGATTAAGGCCGATAAGCGACAGCTTGAACAGGTCTTAATGAACCTTGTTGTGAATGCACGTGATGCGATGAACGGGGCAGGTGAGATTCATGTGGAAACTGAAAACCTCACCCTGACGGAACCGATGATCAAAGACCGCGCCATTGTCCCGCCCGGCGATTATGTCGTGGTCAAGGTCATTGACCATGGCCATGGGATTGCGCCTGAAAAGCTGCCTAAGATATTTGAACCCTTTTACACAACCAAGCGCACCGGCGAGGGGACTGGGCTGGGGCTGTCGACCGCCTACGGGATCGTCAAGCAGACAGGTGGTTACATCTTTGCCGATAGTGCGGTTGATAGCGGAACGGAGTTTTCACTGCTCTTTCCCGCCTTTCATTTGCAGGTTTCGGCACCGATTCCGCCTGTTCAAACGTCGCATCCTCAAATGTCAGACCCTGCAGATGGCGTAATTCTTTTGGTAGAGGATGAGGCGCCTGTACGTGCCTTTGCATCGCGTGCGCTGCGGTTGCGCGGCTACTCGGTGCTTGAAGCGGATTGCGCCGAAGCGGCGCTTGATTTGTTGTCGGACACTGAATTACACGTCGATCTTTTTGTGACGGATGTCATCATGCCGGGGATGGATGGCCCAACATGGGTGCGTAAGGCATTGAAAGAACGCGAAAATACAAAGGTTATTTTTGTATCAGGGTATTCGGAAGACGCGTTTAGTGACGGCCAGCCCCGCGTGCCCAATTCGGTGTTTTTACCCAAACCATTTTCGCTAAATGCGCTTACCCAGACTGTGCAAACCCAGTTAAGCGCCAATGTTGCGGGTTAATCGCCCTGCGCCAAGCTGACCAAATGTGCGGCCGATCCGTTCAGCGCCGCATAGTCGTCATGCACGACGTAGACACCGAAATTCCCCATAAACCCAGCAAAGCGGCCCTTGTCGCGAAACGCGTCGCCAAAACCCAGCGCTGTTAAATGTCCTGAAATGGCACGTGCAACGCCGCCAACCAAATAAACACCGCCAAATGGCAGTTGTATCAGGGAAAGATTGCCGCAGACCGTGCCCAAGATACGTGTGAATAGCTGCGCTGCTTCTATCGCGCGTGCATCGGTTCGCTGGTCGCAATGTGCCATGATATCTTTGGCCGAAAGCTCACGGGGATCACCTGCTTCGACGCCCAAAAACGCATAAGCGCGTTCAAGCCCGCGCCCCGACAGCACGTCTTCGACCGCTGGAAACCCATGCGCCGTCGACACGAATTGGCACAACCGCAATTCCAATTCAGTGCGGATCGGCAAATTCGCGTGTCCGCTCTCGGATGGGGGCACGACGCGCCCATGCGCCAGATCATAGACCGGTGTCGCGTTAAAACCTGTGCCAACCCCAACGACTAACTTTGCTGCGTTATCATGGGCTTGGGGGCCTTCCAGCACTGTTTGTATCTTTGCGGGATCAAGATGCCCCAGCGCATGGCCTTGCGCCTGCAAATCGTTCAAAATGGCGACGGTGTGCGCCCCGGTTGCGCGGGTCAGCGTGTCGCGGTCGATTGTCCAATCAAGATTGGTCATCGTGGCTTCACCGTCGCGCACGGGCCCGGCGACAGCGACGCAGGCCGCCGTTGGCGTTACATCGCCTTCATCCGCAACGTATTGGCGCAATACGGATTCGAGGCCGGGAAATTTGTCGTTGCTATAGCGCCGGATGGTATCCGGCAGGATATCTTTCCCATTTGCAAGGGCGACGCGGGTGTTCGTACCGCCGATATCGGCCACCAAGGACAGGGTCGTTTGTGCAGTGTTCATGAAAAAACCTAACGCGCGATGGCTGCTTTAAGGGCGTGATATGACGCTTTGGGTGTGCGCTTCAAGCTATCAAAATCAACATGTACCATGCCGAACCGCTTTTCATAGCCAAAGGCCCATTCATAATTGTCGAGCAACGACCAATAAAAGAACCCTTTGACGTTGGCACCTGCGTCAATCGCGTGTTTTGCTGCCATGATGTGGTCAGAAACATATTTCATACGAACCGGATCATAGACCGACCCGTTTTCAACATGATCATCCCAGGCCATACCGTTTTCGGTGATATAAATTGGCATATCACCCACATAATCGTGGGCCATGCGAGTCAGTATGTTTTGCAGACCCGCTGGATAGATTTCCCACCCCATTTGCGTCACATCCAATGTGGTTTCGGCGGCTTTCAGGCTGGGCCAAGGGGCGGTGGGATCGGGCAGTATTTCATGACGGGTGTAATAGTTCACGCCAAGCCAGTCCATTTTTTGGCTGATTTGGGCCATGTCGTCCTGCCAGCCCTTTGGCATATGGTTGCCAAACCCATCTAGCACCTCTTGCGGGTAACTACCTTTGGTCGCCGCTTCGATGAACCAACGGTTATAGATTGCATCTTGCAACGCTGCTGCCGCGATGGTTTCAGGGGCATCATTGGCGGGGGGGCTATGTTCAAAATTCAGCACTATCCCGCAATTATCCATGCCTTTTGCGCGCAGGCGTGTCATGGCCTCGCCGTGCGCGAGCATGATATGGTGCATCGCACGCGCAGTCGCGCGGATATCGCGTAAACCGGGGGCGTGGTGGCCCAAGAAATGCGATAGAAATGATACACACCACGGTTCATTGATCGTCGCAATTGCCGCCATCCGGTCACCAATTTTATCCGTGATAACATCTGTGTAGTCACCAAAGTATTTGGCGGTGTCACGGTTCGTCCAGCCACCTTTGTCCGCAAGCGCCGACGGCAATTCCCAATGGTACAGCGTTTGATAGGGCTTTAGCCCGCGCTCCAAAATCGCGTCAGTGAGACGGTCGTAGAAATCGAGCCCTTCGGGATTGACCGTGCGCCCATCCGGCATGACCCGCGCCCAAGATGTGGAAAAGCGGTAAGCGTCCATGCCCGCATCTTTGAGCAGGTCAAGATCTTCGGGGAAACGGTGGTAGTGGTCACAGGCCAGCGCACCGTCTTCGGCGCGGATGACGTTGCCGGGTGTCGCTGCAAATGTGTCCCAATGTGTGGACCCGGCGCCGCCAAATTTGTGCCCCTCAATTTGATAGGCCGCCGTCGCTGCCCCAAATAGAAAATCTTGAGGGAAATTAGAGCGTTTAAAATCCATGTTCATCCTTTCGGGGGGCCGGGCCCGTTGAGTGTCCGACCACAAATTCACATTTAAGAATGGTTTCTTGTGGCGGGTTATTTGGGTGTTCGATGGCGTGAAGCAGGCTTTCTGCCAATCGCCGCCCTGCGGTGCGCACAGAGGAGCGTGTCGCGGTAAAAATTGGCGTTTCCCCGCCGTTTTGAAGATACGACAGCATATCGTCATGGGTAATCACAGAGACGTCTTTGCCCATTACCAAGCCGCGTTCTTCAATCGCGCGGCGCACGCCAAGTGCGCTGATTAATGACGCGCAAATAAAGGCGGTCGGCGCGTTGCTGTTTCCAAGTAAATCGCGCGCGGATTCATATCCGAGCACTTCGGTCATTTCGCTTGATCGCATCAGCGCAGGATCGATTGCCACCCCATGGGCGCGCAGCGATGCTTCGTAACCAGAACGCCGCCGATAAGCAAAATCCATGGTTTCAAGCCCGTTGATCAGCGCGATCCGTCGATGCCCAAGATCAAACAGATAGTCGGTCGCAGTTGCAAACGCATCGTGGTTGTCGACGTCCAAAAACGTATAGGGCAGGACGTTATGGGTGACTTGCCCGTGGACCGCGAAAGGCATCCCAATTTCGGACAAAAGGGCAATACGCGGATCATCAATGCGCGGGCCGTGGACGATCACACCATCCACTGCGCGCCGTAATTTGAGGCTGCGATAAATCTGATCTTCATTGGAATCGTCGACGATCGACAGGATCATCTCATAGCCGTTACGCGCATAAGTTTCGCCTGCGCCCGCGATGAAATCACCAAAAACAGGGTTCACCATTTCATGTTTGGTGGACATCGGGATGACATGTCCAATGGCTAATGCACGCCCTGTTGCCAGTCCTTTTGCACGCGTGCTGGGGTGATAATTAGATTCTTTTGCAGCGGCTTCAACGCGGAGCCGGGTGGCAGCGCTCACCTCTGGATAGCCGTTCAGTGCACGGCTGACGGTTGTTTGGCTAAGGCCAAGTTGTTCAGAGAGCTGCTTAAGGTTCATCTGTCTTCAAAATGCTGCTTTGTTGGTCCGCGTTCCATGGTTTAAGCCCGCGAAATGGGCAAAAGTAATAAGCGTAATCGTTTCAGTACTGAGCATTCGTGCAAATTCCAAGACATTTTTATAGAAATGATCTGGTTGACACTATCGCGGAGTTGGCAGAGTTTAACCATACCCAAAGCGCTTTGGAAGCCATTGATTCCACCGCTCACCAATAGGTCCAAACGCTTGAACACGCATTTTAAACCACGCCAATTGGCGTGACAGGGAGGAGAGACAGATGAAAACGAACCTATACGTAGGCGTCGCTGCAATTGCTTTGAGCGCAGGCATGGCCCACGCGGGCGGTCATGTTGAGCTAACACCGGGCGAGGGTGATTTCACTTGGGATAGCTTTACTGCATTTGCTGACGCAAACGATTTCGCCGGTGAAACAGTCACAATCGCGGGTCCTTGGTTGGCTGAAGAAGCTGACAATTTTACAAACATGGCGCATCTGTTTGAAGCCGCGACTGGCGCATCTGTCTCTTATGTTGGCTCAGATGGTTTCGAGCAGCAAATCTTGATAGATGTTGAGGCCGGTTCCGCGCCTAACATCGGTGTATTTCCGCAGCCGGGTCTTGCTGCTTCACTGGCATCGCGCGGCCTTTTGACACCGTTGCCAGCAGGCACAGATGCATGGATTGCCGATAACTATGCTGCTGGATCATCATGGGTTGATCTGGGCAGCTATGCCAATGCGGATGGCGCGACAGAAACCTATGGGTTCTTCTTTAACGTCAATGTGAAATCATTGGTTTGGTACATTCCTGAGAATTTCGAAGACGCAGGGTATGACGTTCCCGAAACGATGGAAGAATTGCTTGCGCTTTCCGACCAAATCGTCGTTGACGGTGGCACACCTTGGTGCATCGGTCTGGGGTCGGGGCCCGCAACGGGTTGGCCTGCGACTGACTGGGTCGAAGACATCATGCTGCGTACCGCATCACTGGAGACTTACGATGGTTGGACAACAAACGAAGTTGCGTTTGACGATCCGGCTGTGATCAACGCGATTGAAACTTTCGGCAAATTCGCACGGAATGATGCCTGGGTCGCTGGTGGTGCAGGTGCTGTTGCAACGACTGATTTCCGCGAAAGCCCAAAAGGCATGTTTGACAGCCCGCCACAGTGCTACATGCACCGTCAGGCATCATTCATTCCGTCCTTCTTCCCAGAAGGCACAGAGCTGGGCGAAGATGCGGATTTCTTCTACTTCCCATCTTTTGAAGCCGAAGATCTGGGCAATCCAGTTTTGGGTGGTGGCACATTGATGGCGATTACATCTGCGTCAGACGCAACCAACGCATTCATGGAATTCATGAAACTGCCTGTCGCCCACGAAGCAATGATGGCCCAAGGCGGTTTCTTGACTCCATATTCTGCTGTGAATACAGCGACTTATGCGGACGACACGCTGCGCGGGCAAGGCGACATCTTGCTGAACGCGACTTCGTTCCGCTTTGACGGCTCTGACCTGATGCCGGTTGCCGTGGGTGGCGGATCTTTCTGGACAGGTATGGTTGATTTCACAGGCGGTAAAGATGCAGCTGAAGTAGCGGCTGACATCCAAGCGTCATGGGACGCAATCAAGTAAATACACGCGTCTATGAAACTAAAGGACAGCGCAACTAATGTTGCGCTGTCCTTAACTTAATTGATCCCGAGGGGGACGGACAATGCATCCTGCGTTTCAGGGCTTCGTGACAATTTTTCTAGGAGTAGGTGGCTGCCTTGCCTATTTCTATTTCTCGAACCAGTTCTTGGATAAGGTGCTGTTTCCGGCCAAAGGTGAAAACATTGGCCGCAATATCAACCGCGCGAACCTTGTGCGCCCTTGGCTGTTTCTTTTCCCCGCAATTTTTGCGCTTGGCCTGTACCTCGCTTACCCTGTTTTTGCGACGCTGTGGTATTCTTTGACGGATCGGGAACAAGGCGGTGCGTTTGTCGGTCTTGCGAATTACCAACAAATGTTCGCGGACCCAAAATTCTGGGAAGCGCTGAAGAATAACATGCTTTGGCTGGTTGTTGTGCCCGCGGCATCGACTGCGTTTGGTATGCTGGCCGCGCAACTAACCGACCGGATCAAATGGGGGGCGATCGCAAAATCCCTGATTTTCATGCCGATGGCGATTTCCTTTGTTGGGGCCTCGGTGATTTTTAAACTGATCTACGACACGCGCCCGGTTGGCCAAAGCCAGATTGGGGTGTTGAATGCGGTTTGGCTGCAATTTGACGGCGGCGTTGGATCGTTCCTCATTCTACGGCTTGTCCCTGGGTTGCTGATGATTTGTGCCGCTGCCGCAGCGTTGTTTGTTGCGTGGAATTTGGTGCAGACTGCGCGCAGCAGTAAGGGCGGCGGCTTGGCCAAGGGATTGCGCGCGTTGGGCGCCATGACCCTTACGGCAATTGCCTTGACCGCGCTTTCGTTCGCGTTTGGGGCGTTCACGAAAGCCTATAATTTTGGTGTGCCGCAAACATGGCTGACCATTCCGGGATGGAATTCGTTTTTCTTAATGATCGTGCTGATCTGGATTCAAACAGGATTTGCGATGGTGATCCTCTCGGCGGCGCTGCGCGGTATCCCCGAAGAAACCATTGAGGCGGCGATTGTCGACGGCGCAAACCCGTTCCAAGTGTTCTTTAAAATCAAAATGCCACAGATTTCAGGTACAATCGTCGTGGTTTGGACAACAATTACGCTGGTTGTTCTCAAAGTGTTCGACATCGTCTTTGCGATGACAAATGGGCAGTGGGAAACCCAAGTCTTAGCCAACTACATGTATGACAAATTGTTCCGCGCGAACGACTGGGGATTGGGATCGGCTAGTGCCATGATCATCATGTTGCTTGTCTCACCGATCCTCATTTGGAACGTCTATAACGCCCGCAAGGAGATGCGCTGATGGATAACATCGCTGGTAACAAGTCGTCACTGACGTGGATCGTGCATATTTCTGTGGTGCTGTTGGTCGCACTTTGGCTGTTTCCGACCGTTGGTTTGTTGGTGTCATCGTTCCGCACGACAGATCAAATTTCTAGTTCTGGCTGGTGGCAATCGCTGTTCCCGACGGAACAGAACGTAACGCTGCGCGCAACTGATCCTGATGATGAAGGTGTGCAGACCCTGATCGATGGCGTTTACACCATCACGGGCAATCTGTTCGAGGAACCAGGTGCTGAAATCGGGGTTTGGGGCACGTCTTCGCGGGCGATTGATAGCTATGTTGCCGGTGACACGGCAGATTTAGGCGATGGTGAGACAATTACGGTACAGGCCAATGGGGACTATGTCTGGACGGGCACCGTTGAAATGTCGGGCCGTGGGCAGCGTGTGTTTGCAACCGCTGCGACCCCGCCCGATTTCACCCTTGATAACTACGATAAGGTTTTGTTCAGCGGGTCACAGACCGACAATATGCTGAAGGCCTTTACAAATACGCTCACGGTTACAATTCCGGCAACGATCATCCCAATCGTGATCGCGGCCTTCGCGGCCTATGCGTTGGCGTGGATGGATTTTCCGGGGCGCGCGATCTTGATTGCGATGGTTGTGGGGCTTTTGGTGGTGCCGCTGCAGCTCGCGCTGATCCCACTTTTGAAGCTGCATCTCAATATTGGGATCGGCAAAGGGTATTTGGGGGTTTGGTTGGCTCATACGGGCTTTGGCTTGCCGCTCGCGATCTATTTGCTCCGTAACTATATGGTGGGGCTTCCCCGCGATATTATCGAAAACGCGCGCGTTGACGGGGCGACGGATTTCCAGATTTTCACCAAAATCATCCTGCCGCTGTCATTTCCCGCGCTCGCGTCATTCGCGATTTTCCAGTTCTTGTGGACGTGGAATGACCTGCTGGTTGCCAAAGTCTTTTTGATCGATTCAACCGGCCAAACCACGGTGATGACCAACCAGATCGTTGAACTTTTGGGGACGCGAGGCGGCAATTGGGAAATCCTGGCGACGGCTGCTTTTGTTTCGATCGCGGTGCCATTGGTCGTGTTTTTCGCGATGCAAAAATACCTTGTGCGTGGGCTCTTGGCGGGGTCCGTCAAATAATCTGTTTACAACCAACTAACCACCTCGGGCCGTTCATGGGCAGAGGCGAAGGAACGACACTATGACGACGGCACTTGCCACAACACCTGAAACCGCCACCGATAAAGACTGGTGGCGCGGCGCGGTGATTTATCAAATCTATCCACGTAGCTATCAAGACAGCAATGGCGATGGCATTGGTGACCTGATGGGGATCGTGCAGCGGTTACCCTATATCGCGACGCTTGGTGTCGATGCGATTTGGATTTCGCCCTTCTTCATGTCGCCCATGAAGGATTTTGGCTATGACGTCAGCGATTACTGTGACGTTGATCCGATGTTCGGGAGCCTCGCTGATTTTGACGCGGTGATTGAAACCGCGCATCAGCTGGGGATCAAAGTGATGATCGATCTCGTGCTAAGCCATACAAGCGAACAGCACCCGTGGTTCATCGAAAGCCGGGCGAATAAATCAAACGAGAAATCAAATTGGTACGTCTGGGCAGATCCGAAACCGGATGGCACCGCACCCAATAATTGGCTGTCGATTTTTGGCGGCTCTGCGTGGCAGTGGGATGCGCGCCGCGAACAGTATTACATGCACAATTTTCTGGTCTCGCAGCCTGATCTGAATTTCCATGAACCCGCCGTGCAAGAGGCGCTGTTGGATGTCGCTCGGTTCTGGCTGAATCGGGGCGTTGATGGGTTCAGGCTTGATACGATCAATTTCTATATGCATGACGAACAACTGCGCGATAACCCGGCCTTGCCGCCTGACCAGCGCAACGCCAATACTGCACCGGCTGTGAATCCTTACAACCACCAAGAACATATCTACGATAAAAACCACCCCAAGAATGTCGATTTCTTGCGTCGTTTGCGCGCTGAGATGGAACCATTTGGTGCCGCCGCCGTGGGCGAGGTCGGCGATAGCCAGCGTGGGCTCGAGATTTTGGGCGAATATACACGCGGTGATGATCTCATGCAGATGTGCTACGCGTTTGAATTTTTGGCAGCGGATGCGCCAACTGCCTCGCGTTTCGTCGAAGTTATGGACGAGGTCGATCGCGTCGCCGGGAATGGTTGGGCCTGTTGGGCGTTTTCCAACCATGATGTCGTGCGCCACGCGACCCGCTGGGATCTGGCACCTGGCGCGCAGCGGATGTTTGCGACATTAATCATGTGTTTGCGTGGATCGGTCTGTATTTATCAGGGCGAAGAATTGGGCCTGCCAGAGGCTGATGTGTCTTTTGACGATCTGCAAGATCCTTACGGTATCGAATTTTGGCCCGAATTCAAAGGCCGGGACGGGTGCCGGACGCCCATGGTCTGGACTCCTGACAATCAAAACGGCGGCTTCTCAGATGGCAAACCTTGGTTGCCTGTTGGAACTGAACACTTGCACTTGGCCGTTGCCGCACAAGAGGACTCGCCGGGCGCATTGCTGCACCACTATCGCAAAGCCATTGCATTTCGTCGGGAGCATCCCGCGCTAAGCCGGGGTGACAATGACAAGATGCGCGCCAATGGCGATGTCTTGTACTTCACGCGACGCGACGATGACCAAGAGATTTTCTGCGCGTTCAACGTCAGCGCAACACCGTCAGATTTCGATATGCCAGCTGGGAACTGGTCAGAGATTGGCGGCGAACTGGGGGCTGCACATGTATCAGTGGACGGGAAATTACACCTTGGGCCTTGGCAGGTTTGCCTCGCGCTGAAGGCAGAAGGTTAAGAGGGGAACGACAAATGGCTGACCTAAAACTCACGGATATTGCCAAGACCTACGGTGGCAAGGTTGATGTGCTCAAACACATTGATCTTGAAATCGAAACCGGCGAATTGATCGTTTTTGTGGGCCCCTCTGGCTGCGGGAAATCGACACTTTTGCGGATGATCGCCGGGCTTGAAAAGATTACAGACGGCACGTTGGAAATTGATGGTCAGGTGGTCAATGATGTGCCGCCCGCACAGCGCGGCATCGCGATGGTGTTTCAGTCCTATGCGCTTTACCCGCATATGACCGTGCGCGAAAACATGTCGTTTGCGTTGAAGCTGGCCAAAAAAACCGCGACTGAAATCGACGCCGCTGTCAGCAAAGCCGCCAAAATTTTGCAGCTTGAAGACTATCTTGATCGGCTGCCAAAGGCGCTGTCTGGCGGGCAACGCCAACGGGTTGCGATTGGGCGGTCCATTGTGCGCAATCCCAAGGTCTATCTGTTTGATGAACCGCTTTCGAACCTTGATGCTGCATTGCGCGTGGCGACGCGCATTGAGATTGCGCAACTCAAAGAATCGATGCCTGAAAGCACGATGATCTATGTGACCCATGATCAAGTCGAAGCGATGACACTGGCCACGCGGATCGTGGTTTTGGCCAATAAAGGGATCGCACAGGTCGGCACCCCGCTTGAGCTCTACGAACGTCCTGAGAATGAATTTGTGGCGCAGTTTATTGGATCACCTTCAATGAACCTATTAGCGGGGGAAATCGTCGCTACAGGGGAACAGACAGTTGTAAAGCTCGACGGTGGCGGCACGGTGACATCTGCGGTGCCAACGCTAGATTCTGACAAGGGCCTCAAAGTGAACGTTGGTGTGCGTCCCGAAGATATGATCGCGACCACAGACGACAGCTATCTGTTTGAAGGAAAAGTGCATATTACCGAAGCCCTGGGCGAGGTGACGTTGCTTTATTTTGATAAAATCGGCGGTAATGATGCGGTAATCGGTAAGCTACCCGGCATTCATACGGGCCTGCGGGGGGAAACGGTTCGGATGCATGCAGCACCCGAAAAAGTGCAGATTTTCCACAACGGTCAATCGCTCTATTATCGCTAGGGTACTTTGCAAAAAAAAAGGCCGCTGATTTGTTCAGCGGCCTTTTTCTTTTCGTAGCTGTTTAGCCTTATCCGCGACGACGTCGCCCCGTGCGTGCGCGCCCTTCTCCTGCTTTGACAGGGGCGCGGTTGAATTTGATCCAGTCAGCGCCTGACGGGTCATTGTCGGTCAAGAAGTTTGCGGCGCGAATGGCTTCCATTTCGGAGCCCGCCTTGGCTTTTGTCGATCCCATGCCAAAGAGCGTCACAAACAGTTCATCGTCGATATCTTCTGGCAGGATAATGCCGGCAGCGGCTATTTCAGCCTTTTTTTCGGCGATCTTTTTGGGCCCGACGGGCAGGGCGATTGGGTTCATGATGGCCGATGTCATGCCGGCTTCCATTGCCATTGGCAGGAACGCGTTGTTGACGCCGTGCCGGTTGGGCAGACCAAAGCTGATGTTGGACGCACCGCAGGTGGTGTTGACGCCCAATTCGTCGCGCAGACGTCGGACCAAGGTGAAAACCTGTAAACCAGCTGTGGCCATTGCACCAATCGGCATCACCAGCGGGTCAACCACGATGTCATGCGCTGGGATGCCAAAATCAGCAGCTCGTTCGACGATCTTTTTGGCAACAGCAAAGCGCACGTCGGGGTCTTCGGAAATGCCCGTATCATCGTTGGAAATCGCAACGACAGGAACATTGTATTTCTTGACCAGTGGCAGCACCAATTCAAGACGCTCTTCTTCGCCGGTGACGGAATTGAGCAGCGGGCGCCCTTCGGCTGCGGCCAGACCGTTTTCAAGCGCGCCGGGCACAGAACTATCAATACACAGCGGCGTATCGACAACCGCTTGCACGCGCTCAATCAATTCCTTCATTAGCGGTGGTTCAACAAAGTTATTGTCGGCGTAACGTGGATCTTCGGCCATCTTGTTGGAAAACACAGCGCCTGAATTCACGTCGAGAATATTTGCGCCCGCAGCAGTCTGTGCGATGGCATCGGCTTCGACGCGGCTGAAATCGCCTTGCTCAAGCTCTGCGGCCAAAATTTTACGGCCCGTCGGGTTGATCCGTTCACCGATCACGCAAAATGGTTCATCGAACCCGATGATAGCTGTCTTCGTTTTTGATTCAACAATCGTACGGGTCATTGGTTTTCCTTGGTCAAATTAGCTGGGGTAGCGTTGCTACCGCCGTTCTGGATGGCCCAATTTGCATTTGTTTTGATCCCGCCAAGCGGAAAGAAATGCACATTGGTGATGTTGAAATCCGGATGTGCGGCTTTGTGAGCCGCCAATTCGGTAAGCACATCAGTTGGTTCGTATGGCAAAAGAAGCTTCGTCACATCCATCGCGCGTTTTTGCAGGACCTTCAGTGATGGCCCAACTCCGCATGCAATCGCAAATTTGATCAGCGTTTGCAACTTGGCCGGGCCAGCGATACCAATATGGATCGGGATCGTTATCCCTGCATCTCGTAGCGCATCCGCCCAGGCGATCATCGGCTTTGCTTCAAAGGCGAATTGCGTCGCGAGTGCCATGTCAGCGCTTGTTGTTTCGGAAAATCGTTGTTTCCAACGCAACGCTTCCATCACGTTGTGATCACTGCCGTCCTTGTCGATATCGCGGTTGCCTTCGGGGTGGCCTGCAACATGCAAGCGTTTGAAATCACCAAACAGCCCGGTTTCCATCAACTGCATTGAACTATGAAAATCACCCTTGGGCTGCGCAACACCGCCAGCCAGTAAAAGCGCCTGATCAACACCAGCTTCGCCCTGATAACGCGCGATCCAGTCGGCAAGCTCAGCTCTATCCGCAATGATGCGCGCCGGGAAATGCGGCATAACGCGGTAGCCATCATCCGCCAGACGTTTCGCTGTCGCGACCATGTCGTCAATCGGCGTGCCATCGATATGAGCGATGTAAACGCGTGTGCCTGTGGGCAGATAGTCTTTGAAATCATCGACTTTTTCAGCGGTCCGCGGCATGACCTCGATAGAGTAATCTTGCAAAAACGCCGTGATTTCAGGGTTTTCACCCGACGTCGTGATATCTTTGCGTTTCATAAAAGGCAGCAGCGACATGGCGATCTCCGATATGCGGGTAAAAGGGGTCAAGCCCAACCGTCGTTTGCGATCAGGGTTTTTAGACGGGTTTGGTCGAACTCAGCATCAATGCGGGCGGCTTCGGCTTCGGCGGCCTCTTGGGGCGTGCCTTCAACCGGGTAGGGGGCGGCTTTGCGGAAACCAGCAAGGTAATCATCCGATTCAGCCGCACCTGATTTCATTGCAGCGCGGTCGATTGCCTGTTCAAACCGCTCTGGCAGCGGCATTTTCGCGCCTTTGCGCCCACGGCCAACGATGACTTGGGCGGGCATATCGCGCCAATAAACTATGGTGACATCGGGCATGTGGGTGATTCCCCTTGTTGTGTTACTTCGGTTCTAGCATTCGAAATGCGTCCACAATGTCGGTTTTCGACATCGCAGACGCATTGAGCGACCGACCTTTGCTAACCCGTTGGTCACGCGCGGGCCAGTGGGCGGCAAGATCATAATTTTCATGTTCCAGATGTGCGAAATTCAGATTGGGGCTGCATTGCGCGATGCCCAGTCGATGAAACTGATCACAATAGGTCGACGCCCCTTGCGTCGCGGCCCGCTGCGGCCTAGCTTGGGGATAACTCGAAATGGAGGGCGTGTATCATGGCGCCCAAGCGTCCCAAAGGTGCGGGCGCGTTCCCCAAAGCGGTCGAAACCCCCGCGCCAAATCCGCCTGATCCGGCGTCGCTTTATGCAGCACTGGATTTAGGAACAAATAGCTGTCGCATGTTGATTGCCCAACCGAAGGGTAGCCAATTTCATGTGGTAGATAGCTTTTCAAAGTCTGTGCAACTTGGGCATGGGCTAGAAAGCACGGGGCGGCTATCGCGCGCCTCGATGAATCGTACCGTGTCTGCGATGCGGATTTGCCGTGAAAAACTTAAACGACATGGTGTCAAACATATGCGGCTTGTGGCGACCGAAGCCTGTCGGCGTGCGCAAAACGGCAGCAATTTTATCGCGCAGGTGCGGCGCGAGACCGGGTTGAAGCTTGAAATTATTAAACCCGAAGAAGAAGCACGTCTTGCGGTGATTTCCTGCGCACCGTTGGTTAGCGTCAACACAGAGCAGCTGCTTGTTGTCGACATCGGCGGCGGGTCGACTGAACTGGTTTGGATTGATTTAACCAAGGTTCCCAAACGCGAAAGACCGCGCGCAATCATGCGCTTACACGCCGGATTTAAATCTGATCCGGGGCCGTTTGCAGCGGCCAAAGTCGTTGATTGGATTTCTGTGCCTCTTGGCGTTGCGACGCTGCGCGATCAATTTGCCGATGTTGAAGATGACGCCGCACGCTTTGCCTTGATGAGCTGGTTTTTTGAAGAAAACCTTGAAGAATTTTCACCCTATGCCGCGACGCAAGCCCGCGAAGGGTTCCAAATCATCGGCACCAGCGGCACGGTGACAACGGTTGCGGCCAGCCATCTGGGGCTCAAACGTTATGACCGGACCAAAGTTGATGGGTTGCGCATGACGTCTGACCAGATCGACACGGTGATCCGGGATTACTTGTCGCTTGGCCCGATTGGCCGGCGTGCAGACCCGCGTATAGGCAAGGATCGGCAGGCACTGATCATGTCAGGTTCTGCGATTTTGCAGGCGTTAATGCGGCTTTGGCCGACCGATCGGCTTTCTGTGGCGGATCGTGGGCTGCGCGAAGGGCTTCTTTATGCGCAGATGTCGGCAGATGGGGTCTTGGAAGATGCGCCGTTTTAGGCGATAGGCAGTGGTATGGCCAAGAAAACAACAAAAAACTCATCCGGACGCGGGCAACGCGATCTGACCGTGAAGGTAAAGACGGCGAAAGGGCGCAAGATTAGCTCGACGTTGTGGTTGCAGCGGCAGTTGAATGATCCTTATGTCAAACGCGCACAAGCCGATGGCTACCGTGGGCGCGCGGCCTATAAGATTCTGGAACTTGATGATAAATTCCGCTTTCTTGTGCCGGGTGCGCGGATTGTTGACCTTGGCTGTGCGCCGGGCGGCTGGTTACAGGTGGCTGTCAAACGCGCGAATACTTTGGGCGAACGTAAAAGCAAGGCACAAGGCTATGTGCTGGGTGTCGACCTGCAAGAGGTAGAACCGATTGCGGGCGCCGAGGTGCATCAGCTTGATTTTCTCGAAGATGACGCTGACAAAAAGGTTATGGGATGGCTTGGCGGGCCTGCCGATGTTGTGATGTCTGACATGGCGGCTTCGGCCTCTGGGCACAAGCAAACCGACCACTTGCGGATCATGACCCTGTGCGAGGCCGCAGCCTATTTCGCTTTTGATGTGCTGAATGAGGGCGGCACATTTGTGGCCAAAGTTTTGGCAGGGGGCGCCGAGGCTGATTTGCAAAAACTGCTCCGGATGAACTTTACCAAAGTCTCTCATGTGAAACCGCCTGCGTCGCGGTCTGACAGTTCAGAAAAATTTGTCGTTGCGACCGGGTTTAAAGGGCGTCCGTCAGAAGAAGACTGATCACGATTGCGCCTGTTCCCATGTCTCAAATTCTTCAGGGCGCTTCGCGTGCAACCGGGCTGAAACTTCTGGTGAAAGCGCAAGTTCCATCCGAGGTGAGACGTTTTTGCGCGGCAGATCGATTACACCCCCAAGACGGTCTTCTAGGAACATTCTAATCTTGTCTTGTGCCTCGTATTTAAACAGATGATCCACGCCAATTTGACCGTCATTCAGACGGACAAATTTACTTTGTGATCCAAGCGCGGCAAATGGCGCTGGCGTGCCCTTGCAGTATTCCAGCACAAAATCATCGAAGCTGACATCTATGGTGCTGTTTTCATGACCTTGTAAGGCCTCGCGTGAACGGTAACGATACCAGCTGCCAAGCCAGTCGATAGGGTTTCTAACAATCGCCATGATTTCCGGTGTCCCGCCCAGTGATTGTTCCACAAACGGGCGTAAGAATCGGTGGTAGCGGCGCATTGGCGTGTGTTTCATAGCGGGCGGACTACGCAAAACCATAGAGGCGCGGGGGGCAAGAACGGCCGAGATCGCCGTGGTTCCTGTTTTGGGCACCGCAAGGATAACCAATTGTTCTTTTGAAAAAACAAGCATTTACGCGGCAGTCCTTAGTTAACGCTGTCGAAGTTATACGGCATCAACACATTTTTAACCACTCTCATCAAATCTGTTGAAAGAAAAATTTTAGTTGCAATGTTCCTATTTTGATCTCATGTATATTGAGAACATAAAAAGAACAAAGCAGTGATTGCTGCCCCGGCGGGCGCGTGAAATAAGGGTTAGAAACATGGCAACGGCAGAGCTTCTCAAAATGGCAGATAAGAAAACCGCAGACAAAGAAAAAGCGCTCGAAAGTGCATTGGCACAGATCGAACGCCAGTTCGGTAAGGGCTCTATTATGAAGCTCGGCGGCGATAATAAGATGGCCGATATCGAGGCGACATCAACCGGATCGCTTGGTTTGGATATCGCGCTCGGCATTGGCGGTCTGCCTAAAGGGCGCGTGATTGAAATTTACGGCCCAGAATCATCCGGGAAGACAACGCTAACGCTGCACGCGATTGCGGAAGAACAGAAAAAGGGAGGCGTTTGTGCTTTTGTTGACGCGGAACATGCGTTGGACCCGCAATATGCCAAAAAGCTTGGCGTTAACCTAGATGAATTGCTGATCTCGCAACCTGATACGGGTGAACAAGCGCTCGAAATTGTCGATACGCTTGTACGGTCAAACGCCGTGTCACTGGTTGTGGTCGATTCTGTTGCTGCGCTGACACCAAAATCAGAACTTGAAGGCGATATGGGCGACAGCAGCGTTGGCGTGCATGCCCGGTTGATGTCACAGGCGATGCGCAAACTGACCGGCTCTATCAACCGTTCCGGCTGCATGGTGATCTTCATTAACCAAATTCGGATGAAGATCGGCGTGATGTTTGGGTCACCTGAGACAACGACTGGCGGGAACGCGTTGAAATTCTACGCCTCTGTCCGTCTCGATATTCGCCGCATCGGCGCAATCAAAGACCGGGATGAAATCGTCGGGAACGCGACTCGCGTGAAAGTCGTTAAAAACAAGGTGGCGCCGCCGTTTAAACAGGTGGAATTCGACATCATGTACGGCGAAGGGATTTCCAAAATGGGCGAGCTGCTGGATCTTGGCGTTAAAGCTGGCGTTGTCGAAAAATCCGGCGCTTGGTTCAGCTATGGCGATGAACGTATGGGGCAGGGGCGTGAAAACTCTAAAAGCTTCTTACGTGAGAACCCCGCTGTGGCCGAGGAAATCGAAGATAAAATTCGCGCGGCACATGGGTTAGATTCGACTGGGGCCGTTGGCGGCGCGGATGACGACGATCTTGTCGAAATCTAGGGCAATTTTTCTGTTTTGTGAAACAAAGGCGTCGCACAAGCGGCGCCTTTGTTCGTTTCATTGGGTCATCAGCGACAAGATGTTGCGCGCGCTGTGGACAGTGGGCGGGCACAGGGCTATTTCTGCCTATCAAATGACGTATAAATGAGAGCCTGCCATGACAAGCCTTGCTGAAATTCGATCTACCTTTCTGAACTATTTTGGCAAGCAAGGCCACGAGGTTGTCGCCTCCAGCCCGCTTGTGCCACGCAATGACCCAACCTTGATGTTCACCAACTCGGGTATGGTCCAGTTTAAGAACTGTTTCACTGGCGTCGATAACCGCGATTATACACGCGCAACGACCAGCCAAAAATGTGTCCGCGCGGGCGGCAAGCACAACGATCTTGATAATGTCGGGATGACCGCGCGGCACCTGACATTCTTTGAAATGCTCGGCAATTTTAGCTTTGGCGATTATTTCAAAGAACAAGCGATCCCCTACGCATGGGAGATGGTCACCAAAGAGCTTGATATCCCCGCTGAAAAGCTGCTGGTGACGGTCTACCACACGGATGACGAAGCCGCTGATCTGTGGAAAAAGGTCGCAGGCTTGCCGGACGAACGGATCATCCGTATCCCGACAGATGACAATTTTTGGCGAATGGGGCCAACCGGGCCATGTGGCCCCTGTACCGAGATTTTCTTTGACCATGGCGATCACATCTGGGGTGGCCCTCCGGGATCACCCGAAGAAGACGGCGACCGCTTTATCGAAATCTGGAACCTCGTTTTCATGCAAAATGAGCAATTCGAAGACGGCACGATGCAACCGCTTCCCATGCAATCCATCGACACCGGTATGGGGCTGGAACGTATTTCATCGCTGCTGCAAGGCACCAATAACGTTTTTGAAACAGATCTGATGAAGGCGCTTGTCGATGCGTCTGCCAACGCGACATCGACCGGCACGGACGAGAGCATCGTAACGCACCACCGCGTGATTGCGGATCACTTGCGGTCTACCTCATTCTTGATTGCCGAAGGTGTGCTGCCTTCAAACGAAGGGCGCGGTTATGTGCTGCGCCGTATCATGCGCCGTGCGATGCGCCATGCGCATTTGCTGGGAGCAAAAGACCCTGTGATGCATCAATTGGTGCCCGCGTTGGTGCAACAGATGGGTGCCGCCTATCCTGAGCTAGGCCAAGGCCAGCGTTTGATTGAAGAAACGCTGCTCAACGAGGAAGTGCGCTTTAAGCAGACGTTGGACCGTGGGCTTAAGTTGCTCGATGATGAGGTGTCAGGGCTGTCAGAGGGCGATGCCTTGCCCGGTGAGGCCGCGTTTAAACTATACGACACCTACGGGTTCCCGCTTGATTTGACCCAGGATGCGCTGCGCGAACGTGGTGTGGCTGTCGATACTGACGGGTTCGATACCGCAATGGCTGCGCAAAAAGCCAAAGCCCGCGCCGCATGGTCCGGTACAGGTGAGGCCGCGGATAGCACCATTTGGTTCGACGTGGCTGATCAACACGGCGCCACAGATTTCTTAGGCTATGACACGACAACCGCTGAAGGGCAGATTGTGGCGCTGGTGGCCGATGGTGGCATGGTTGATAGCGCGGATGGTGCCGTACAGATCGTATTGAACCAAACCCCGTTCTATGCCGAATCCGGTGGCCAAGTTGGCGACGCTGGGCAACTGGCAACCGATACAGGTACAGCCGAAATCACCGATACCAAAAAGGTTGAAGGCGTCTATATCCACTTTGCGCGTGTGACCTCTGGTACGATCAGCGCGGGGCAGGGTGCGGCGTTGGCTGTTGATCCGGCACGCCGTGACACAATTCAGGCCAACCACTCGGCGACACACCTGTTGAACGAAGCGTTGCGTGAGGTGCTTGGTGATCATATCGCACAGCGCGGGTCGCTGAATGCGCCCGATCGTTTGCGGTTCGACTTTAGCCATACCAAAGCACTGACTGCCGATGAATTGGCAAAGGTTGAACGCGATGTGAACGCGGTGATCCGCCAAAACACCAGCGTTGAAACCCGGATCATGACCCCGGATGATGCACGCGCGCTTGGAGCGCAGGCGTTGTTTGGTGAGAAATACGGTGATGAGGTCCGTGTCGTGTCGATGGGTCGTCAAGATGGGTCCGGCAAGGGCACATCAGGCGATACTTATTCGCTTGAGCTTTGCGGTGGTACGCATGTGAACCAGCTTGGTGAGATCGGCGTTTTTGTGGCTTTAGGCGATAGCGCCTCTAGCGCAGGTGTCCGTCGGATCGAAGCATTGACGGGTCAGGCGGCCTTGGATCATCTGCGTGCGCAAGATGCGGGGCTGAACGCCACCGCCGCTGTTCTTAAGGCACCGGCTGGCGAAGTGGCCGACCGGGTCAAAGCCTTGATGGACGAACGCAAAGCGCTGGCAAACGAGGTCGCGCAATTGCGTCGCGAGGTTGCGATGGGCGGCGGTGCCGCCGCGGCCGCCCCGGCTGAAACGATCAATGGCGTCCCCTTCCAAGCACAAGTCTTGCAAGGCGTGACCGGCAAAGACCTACCCGCGTTGATCGATGAGATGAAAACCGCAATGGGCAGCGGCGCTGTGTTGTTGATCGCGGATACTGGCGGTAAGGCCGCAGTCGCTGTGGGCGTGTCCAAAGATTTGACCGACCGTGTGTCAGCGGTGGATATTTTGCGCGCTGTGACTCCTGAACTGGGCGGTAAAGGTGGCGGCGGCCGCCCCGATATGGCCCAAGGCGGCGGCGCATCGGCTGAAAATGCAACAGCTGCGATTGCGGCTGCAAAAACTGTGCTGGAGGAATTGAAATGAGCGCACTCTGGATTGCCCATGTCACCGTGACGGATGATGAGGCCTATAAGAAATACGCGGAACTCGCGGGACCTGCGATTGCTGCACATGGCGGATCATTCATTGCCCGTGGTGGCCGTTACGTGCAGCTCGAAGGTAAAGAACGCCCGCGCAATGTCGTGGCACGGTTCCCTTCGGTAGAGGCGGCGGTGGACTGCTATAATTCCGACGCCTATCAAGCCGCACTTGATCATGCGCGCGGCGCATCTGAACGTGAATTGATGGTTGTAGAAATTTCTGAATAAAAAATCATAGTTTGATGCACAAAGGGCGGCCCGTTTGGACCGCCCTTTTTTCGTGTTTTGTCAGCGAATTACGCAGAGCGTGACTGGCGCTTGCGCTCATGCGGATCAAGGTAACGCTTGCGCAGACGGATGGCATTTGGTGTGACTTCAACCAATTCATCATCGTCAATGTAAGCGATCGCTTGTTCGAGTGACATCGTCACAGGTGTTGTCAAACGGACCGCTTCGTCGGTGCCAGACGCACGCACGTTGGTCAGTTTCTTACCTTTCAGCGGGTTCACTTCAAGATCGTTTTCACGGCTGTGTTCGCCAATGATCATCCCTTGGTACACAGGTTCTTGTGCGCCGATAAACATTTTGCCGCGGTCTTCGAGGTTCCAAAGCGCAAATGCGACCGATGTGCCGTTTTCCATAGAAATCAGAACACCTTGGCGACGGCCTTCGATCTTACCTTTGTAAGCGGTGGTCCCGTGGAAGATACGGTTCAATACGCCAGAGCCGCGCGTATCGGTCAAGAATTCGCCGTGATAGCCGATCAGGCCACGTGATGGGACATAAGCGATAATCCGTGTTTTGCCAGCGCCTGCTGGCTTCATCTCGATCAGCTCGCCTTTGCGCGGGCCGGTGAGTTTTTCAACAACAACACCGGTGTATTCGTCATCAACATCGATGGTGACTTCTTCGACGGGTTCCATGCGTTGGCCGTCTTCTTCGGTAAAGATCACCTGCGGACGTGAGATGGACAGCTCAAAGCCTTCACGGCGCATGTTTTCGATCAAAACACCCATTTGCAATTCGCCACGACCTGAAACTTCGAATGCGTCGCCGCCGGGGGTGTCGGCGATTTTAATCGCAACGTTCACTTCGCATTCTTTTTCAAGACGGTTGCGGATGACGCGTGATTGCACGTGTTTGCCGTCACGACCAGCAAGCGGGCTGTCGTTGATGCCAAAGGTCACGGTGATCGTTGGCGGGTCAATCGGTTGGGCGGGGATCGGTTCATCGATGCTGACATCACAAAGCGTGTCGGCAACGGTTGCTTTGGTCATGCCTGCGATGGTGACGATATCGCCAGCTTCGGCCACATCAATGGGCTGCTGTGACAAACCACGGAACGCCAAAATCTTGGAGACGCGGAATTGTTCGATCTTTTCGCCTGTGCGTGACAGCGCTTTGATGGTGTCGCCAGCTTTCAATGTGCCAGTTTCAACGCGGCCGGTCAGAATACGGCCAATGAACGGATCCGCAGACAGGGTGGTTGCCAGCATTTTGAATGGCTCGTCTTTGTGTTCGATCTGCTTTGGCGTTGGGACGTGTTTGACGATCATGTCGAACAGCGCATCAAGGTTTTCACGCGGCCCGTCCAATTCATCATCACACCAGCCAGAGCGGCCAGAGGCAAACATGGTTGGGAAATCAAGCTGATCGTCGTCAGCTTCAAGTGCTGCAAACAGATCGAATACAGAATCAACGGCCTGATCAGGCTCGCCATCTGGTTTGTCGACTTTGTTCACGACAACGATTGGACGCAGACCAAGGGCCAGCGCCTTTGACGTCACAAATTTTGTTTGTGGCATCGGGCCTTCGGCGGCATCCACCAACAAGACAACACCGTCAACCATCGACAGAATGCGTTCAACTTCGCCACCAAAATCAGCGTGGCCGGGCGTATCAACGATGTTGATACGTGTGCCTTTCCATTCAACGGAGGTACATTTCGCAAGGATCGTGATGCCGCGTTCGCGTTCGATGTCATTGCTGTCCATCGCCCGTTCTTGGGTGGCTTCGTTTTCCCGGTATACACCGGATTGCTTAAGAAGTTCATCGACAAGGGTCGTCTTGCCGTGGTCAACGTGCGCGATGATCGCGATATTGCGGATATCCATAGGTCTGCCTTTTGGGTAAGTTGCCGCGCGGATACCGTGCAATCGCAGCAAAAGCTAGCCCTTATTATCAAGACGCGCCGTTAGTGTGCCGAAGTGTTGGAAAACAGGTGGATGACGAGGATGCCGATAAGAATCAGCGCGAGACCTATGACCGCGGGTAAGTCCAACTTCTGTCCGAATACCACATAGCCAATCCCTGCGATCAAAACGATCCCAAGACCGGACCACATCGCATAAAGAATACCAACCGGGATGACCTTTAGCGCAAGCGCCAAAAGATAAAACGACGCCGCATAGGCGACCACCACGACAACCGAGGGCCAGAACCTTGTAAACTGTGCGCTGGCTTGCAACGCAGAGGTGCCAATCGTTTCAGCGATCACGGCGATGATGAGGTATATATAGTGTGCGGGCATGGCAGAGGCATAGCTGATGGGCCGGGCGCTGTCTGCGCCATTTACGACGACTTGTTGAAAAAATCCGCCGATCTTGATTCTGCCTATAGAGGTCTGGCGCAGACACGCTATAGTTTGCTTAATTGTGCGGCACAAAATGGTCGCGTGGCCAAACCGATGATGCAAAGGGACACTTATGACCACCACTGCGACGAAATCGATGATTCTAATTGCATTGCTTGCCACGACAGCGTGCGGCGGCGGGGGCGGAGATGAAGACCCGGTGGTCACACCTGACCCTAGCTCGAATGGGTTGCCATACGGTGTGGTGGGTCAAGATCTTTCAGATGCTGAAGGAACAGAAATGTCTTTGGCAGCTGCTGGCTATGATACGACGGCTGGTGCCACTGTCACGCAGGGTGGCACAGTTACGTTGGCGACGAATTTCCTGACTGGCGGACCCGCTAACCTTAGCGCGCTTGACGCCACGATTGAAATGTTCGGCGAGACAGTCACAATATCGAACGGTAGCGGGACATTGCCGAACGGCAATATTGTGACCTTAACCTATGAACCAAGTCGCACTGGCGATTACGCTGGCGCGATTTCGATTGCGAACCATACATCGGGTGGTGTTTATCAGGGCGAAACGGCTTATGTATTTGGCTTTGAAACCGACCCTGCAGATTTGGAAACGATTGGAACTGTGAACTATAGCGGCGGTTTCTTGGCGCAGGGTATTTCGGGCGGATCCGAAGCCGAATATGAGGGCACGATTGCGATTGCCGTGAATTTCGCAGGCACCGCAACGGGGTCGCTTGACGGGGTAGTCGGCGGGTCAACTGATATGGATATGACTTTGTCCGGCGGCACTTTGTCTGGGAATACAATTACAGCAGGTCTGGACTGTAGTGTAGGCTGTTCAGGCGACGGCGATTTGGACGCGACTTTTTATGGGCCAAACGCAGATGAGCTTGGCGGCGTTTTGGCGATTGATACAAATACATTTGAAGGTGCTGGAACGTTTATTATCACCGTAACGGGCAGTTAGCGCGCCATGTAGCGATCGGGCCGGTGGTTCACTGCGATTGTCAGGTTGATAATTACCGCGCCCAGTAGCGACCAGATCACCAGATGGAATGGTAGGATAAAGAACGCGACGCCGAACAAGATCGCGTCAATCAGCAATTGGAAATACCCGGCGCGAAATCCGGTGGTGTCTTGTACGATCAGCGCCATGACACCGAATCCGCCAAGTGATCCATTGTGGCGGAACATGGCTAGCAGCCCGATTCCAGTTGTGCAGCCTGCGATCACCGCGGCTAACCAAGGCGTGATCGTGCCCATTTGCCAGCCTAAGGGGAGTAATTCGGTCACGGCGGACAGCACGGTCACCGAAATCAGTGATTTCAGCGTGAACACCGCCCCAAGCCGGAAATAGGCGAGCGCGTAAAAGGGGATGTTGATGACAAAGAAGACAGCCCCAAACGACCACCCCGTAAGATAGCTGATAATCACGGCTAGTCCAGCCGTCTGTCCGGTGATCAACCCAACATGGGTCAGAATGTGCAGGCCAACGCCGCATAAAAACACCCCGAGCGCGAGCCCTTGGAGATCGTCAATAAAACTATGCTTGGATGATGTGGCGGATTCTGTCATGGCGCATATATAGGTCAATATTTATGACCTTTGCAATCGTTATTGCGCCAGCGGTGGGGGGCGGCAGATCCGCCCCCAATCTATCATTACATCGCGGCGTTCAGGTTCTCATCGATCTTTTCAAGGAAACCTTCGGTGGTGAGCCAGCTTTGATCGGGGCCAACCAAAAGTGCGAGATCCTTGGTCATATGGCCGCTTTCGACGGTGTCCACGATGACTTTTTCAAGCGTTTCCGCAAAGCCCATCAGCTGCGCGTTATCATCAAGCTTCGCACGGTGCTTCAAGCCCCCCGTCCAAGCAAAGATCGACGCGATAGAGTTGGTCGATGTTGCTTGCCCGGCTTGGTGTTGGCGGTAGTGACGGGTCACGGTGCCATGCGCAGCCTCAGCTTCGACGATTTTGCCATCGGGGGTCATCAGTTGCGATGTCATCAAACCCAGAGATCCGAACCCTTGCGCGACAGTGTCGGACTGTACGTCGCCATCGTAGTTTTTACAGGCCCAAACAAATTTGCCCGACCATTTCATAGCGGACGCGACCATATCATCGATCAAGCGGTGTTCGTACCAGATGCCCGCCTCTTTGAATTTCTCGGCGAATTCTTCGTCGTAAATTTGTTGGAACAGGTCCTTAAAGCGGCCGTCATAAGCCTTAAGGATTGTATTTTTTGTCGATAGGTACACGGGCCAGCCAAGGTTCAAGCCATAGTTCAAAGACGCGCGTGCGAAATCGATGATGGATTGATCAAGGTTATACATGCCCATCGCGACACCTGCGGCGGGGGCGTCGTAGACTTCTTTTTCTATGACAGTCCCGTCTTCACCGACAAATTTCATCGTCAGCTTTCCCGGTCCGGGCATCAGGAAATCGGTGGCCTTATATTGATCACCAAAGGCGTGACGGCCAATGACGATAGGGTGGGTCCAGCCCGGTACAAGACGCGGCACGTTTTTACAGATGATTGGTGCACGAAACACAACACCACCCAGAATGTTGCGGATCGTGCCGTTTGGGGACCGCCACATCTGCTTAAGGCCAAATTCTTCTACGCGGCCTTCATCGGGGGTGATCGTCGCGCATTTCACGCCAACCCCATATTTTTTGATCGCCTCGGCTGCATCAATTGTGATCTGGTCGTTTGTTTGGTCGCGTACTTCCATGCCCAGATCGTAATATTTCAGATCCAGATCCAAATAGGGCAGGATCAGCTTTTTCTTGATGAAATCCCATATGATACGGGTCATTTCATCACCGTCGAGTTCGACGATCGGGTTCTCTACCTTGATCTTTGACATGGGGTTCTCCGGTTTGGGTGGATTCTATAACGGCATAGCGTAAATATGTGATTACGGGAAGGCTGTATGCGGTGGTATACATAATATAATGATGTGGTTTTTGTGGCTCTGCGTGGGGGCGTGGGCGAGGATTTAGTGCAAATTGGCCACCACGAAATATTTCATAATTGCAATGGGATGGCGGTATTCGCTGCAAAACATAATCTGCGTCCAGATACGGCGCAATTGCCGTGTTCTTATTAAAAAGGTTTAAATAATGTCTTCACTCTTTAACGTTAGCTGTATTGCAATTGTTGCCGCGTCCTTCGCAATTTCCGCGCAGGCGCAATCTGTCGAAATCTACGGCGGTGCAACCCTTGGCGGGCAAGATCTTAATTACGGTCCCGTGCCACCAAGCAACCCAAATTTGCAACAGATGGACGCGGGATATTTGTTCGGTGCCGGTGTTTATTGGGGCATCCCTGGCGGTTTCGAGGCAGGTCTCGACGCGATGTATACGAATCAAGGCTATAGCAGCTGGGGGCCGGGTTCGACACTCGAATCGCTTTCAGTCATGGCGAACGGCCGCTACGTCTTTGCGATTCCTAACGTAAATATTACGGGTTATGTCGGGGCAGGTGTTGGTTCAATCCAGCTGACCTATGATGACCCCGCTGCATTCTTGGACGGAGATGATTCCGTGATGGGCTGGCAGGTTGAGGGCGGTTTGCGTTACACATTGGGTGCCTATGAAACATTCACCGCCATCAAATACCAAGAAGGGTTTGATGAAGCGTTGATTCAGTCTGAATCGGTTGAGTATAATTCACTAAGCTTGCTCGGCGGTATCCGCTTCTAATCGATGATGGCGCCGGGATTCCGGCGCCATCTTTTTGGTGGTAAAGGGAAGTCGGTATCAGAAGGAATTGCGATCGAATGGTAACGGCAGTTCTGAGCCCAAAGCGACAAAGACGCAGCCACCTTGACACATTCAGAACATTAGTCCCTCTTACGGCGTATGAAAAAACTGATCCTAACTCAGTCAGCCAGTGCCGGTGGCACAATCCGTAAGTTGTTGAGAAGCAGGCCACAAAAAGTGGAGTATCGGGTCGAGGCAGGTTTTGACGATTTTTCGCATGGGTCGCTAACGTCGAGTGGTACTGTCGCTGACTTTTGTCAAACCCGCCAAGCGTTTTGGAAGTCGGTGGACTTAGCTGACGTTGATCAGGCCTACTCATTTGACTATCTATCCGAGTTTCAGAAGACTATTGATGCGGTTCTGCGTGCAGACCAAATCGAATTTTGGTGCACTCATACTGTTAAAGATCAGTTTTATCTGACCGTGATGCTCCACCTTTTTGAAGTCCAAGGTGTAAGCTTTCATAAGTGCAAGGTTCGTCAGATGACATATCAAGATACCGATCTTGGTCTAGGAGTTTTAGATTTCAAACGGTTAGGTGAAATTGCAGATAGAACTGATACGGTTGCCATCAACGCAGGTCTCTATCGCGAAGCTTGGCATGTCCTTGAAGAGCAAACGGGAGCAAGAGTTAATGAATTCGTTTTCAACGCAAACGCAGACGAACCCATTGCAAGGGCATTTGCCGCCTTCTTAATGCGGTTTCCCGAGTTTAACGGTGGTCTAGGGTCGATAGAACGCGCATTGCTTGGTGCGGGCAACATAGAAATGAGGAAGTTTCCTTACACTGTGGGCACAGCGATGGCTTTCGGTGAACCAACCATTGATGTCATTGGCGACTGGCTCCTATCCAAACGGCTTGTTGAGCTAAGCAAAGTTCAAAGCTCTCCTTGGTTCGAGGTAGAGGGCGACCTGCGAAAACCAAGGTTTTGCAATGCTCGACTTACCGCCAGTGGCGATCAAGCTAGGCGGCAATTTTCGGTCAAAACTCTCTAGCTTCGAACGGCGGCAAATTCCGCATTGCGGCCGTCCACCTTTGCACGATGCGGCTAACTACTGGGGCGAAACGCTGGGGTAATCCGTCACCTAACTATTTGATATTGTTATTGGTGGGGTTTGCCCCACTTACCTCACGAATAGTTATAAAACCACCAATTTAAGGGGATGTGGTAGGCCCGGAGGGACTTGAACCCCCAACCAAAGCGTTATGAGCGCTCTGCTCTAACCAATTGAGCTACAGGCCCCCTTGCTGCCATGAAGTACCAGACATGGCCGAGGCGTCAAGCAACAGTTTGATAGGCTTGCCAAAATGAACAGCAGGCGCGTTCGGAAATCCCGAACCGCCTGCCGTTGCTTACACCTAGAGATACCGTTGAAGTCGAGGAGGGCTCCGATCTCGGGTCTATATTGACCTGCAAATAGTTAATAAGGAGTAAGCAAATCGCGATTTTATCGCAGTTTGTGCGAGCGCATGCGTTGCGTCACGGCGGGGCTTGGGCTATCGCAATTGCAACTTATGAATGGGGTATCACGATGACCAAGAACGGCCTGACCTACGCAGATGCAGGGGTGGATATCGATGCGGGCAATACGCTTGTGGATCGTATTAAACCGGCGGCAAAGCGCACGGCGCGTCCCGGAGTTATGGCTGGGCTTGGTGGTTTTGGGGCGCTGTTTGATCTGAAATCTGCCGGATATAACGACCCGATCTTGGTCGGGGCCACTGACGGTGTTGGTACCAAGCTGCGCATCGCGATTGATACGGGTAACGTGGACACTATCGGCATTGATCTGGTGGCGATGTGCGTCAATGATTTGGTCTGCCAAGGGGCAGAGCCGCTGTTTTTCCTTGATTATTTCGCGACCGGCAAGCTCGAGCTGGATCAAGCGACCCGGATCATCGAGGGGATCGCTGCTGGCTGCGAGGCATCAGGTTGCGCATTGATTGGCGGCGAAACGGCTGAGATGCCTGGCATGTATCACGATGGTGATTTCGATCTCGCAGGCTTTGCCGTGGGGGCGATGGAGCGTGGCACTGATTTGCCTGCCGGTGTGGTTGAGGGTGATGTCTTGCTTGGCCTCGCATCCGATGGGGTGCATTCGAACGGTTATTCGTTGGTGCGCCGCGTGGTGGAACTCTCTGGGCTGGATTGGTCGGATGCTGCGCCATTTGCAGATGCGACATTGGGCGAGGCATTGCTTGCGCCGACACGTCTTTATGTAAAACAAACACTTAGCGCCGTACGGGCAGGGGGCGTGCATGCGCTGGCCCATATCACCGGGGGTGGTTTAACCGAAAACCTGCCGCGCGTGCTGCCTGAAGGGTTGGGCGCGCAGGTTGATCTTGGCGCTTGGGAATTGCCGGCGGTGTTTCGTTGGTTGGCAGAAACGGGCGGTATGGCCGAGGCTGAGTTGCTTAAGACATTTAACGCAGGCATCGGAATGGTACTGGCGGTTGACGCCGCCGAAGCCGAGGCGCTGACTGTTCTCTTGGCAGAAGCGGGCGAAACGGTGCACCACCTTGGCACCGTGACCAAAGGCGAAGGCGTTAGCTATACAGGCGCGCTTTTGTGAGCAAACGCGTTGCGATTCTGATTTCTGGCGGCGGCTCCAATATGGTGTCGTTGGTCAAGGATATGCGGGGCGACCACCCGGCACGCCCCGTCTTGGTCTTGGCAAATGACCCAAATGCGGGCGGGCTTGAAAAAGCGCGCGCATTGGGCGTGCCGACCGCAACGGTGGATCATAAGCCCTACGGCAAAGACCGCGCCGCCTTTGAAGGCGCGTTACAAGACACCTTGATGGCCGCCCAACCTGACATCATCTGTCTGGCTGGTTTTATGCGTATTCTGACCCCTGAATTCACACGCAAATGGGAAGGCCGGATGATCAACATCCACCCGTCGCTTTTGCCGAAATACAAAGGGCTGCATACCCACGCACGCGCCTTAGAGGCCGGGGATGCCACGCACGGCTGTAGCGTGCATGAGGTGATTGCCGAATTGGATGGTGGGCCGATTTTGGGGCAGGCGAAAATTCCGGTAAACGCAGATGATACGCCTGACAGCCTAGCCGCCCGTCTACTGCCGTTTGAGCACCAGCTTTACCCGCAAGTGTTGCGCCGTTACGCCGCTGGAGATCGGACACCGCTGTTGATCAACGGCTAAGCTTTCCATTGTTAGGTCAATCGCCTATCAAGCGGGACCACTGTAGTACTGCAATGAACGATTGACGGGCGACGTATGAAAAAGATTACCACGACCGAAGCTTTGGCGAGTTTTTGCAAGGAAGCTGCGAAGCGGGCCTATGTGACCGTCGATACTGAATTTCTGCGCGAACGCACCTATTATTCCAAACTTTGCCTTGTCCAACTGGCCTATCAGGATGAGAATGGCGAAGACGCTGTGCTGGTCGATCCGCTGGTTGATGGGATTTCGCTTGAACCGCTTTATGATCTGTTTCGCGATCATGGCGTCGTTAAAGTGTTCCATGCGGCACGCCAAGACCTTGAAATTTTCTATGTAGACGAAGGTGTTATCCCAGAACCTTTATTCGATACACAAGTTGCCGCGATGGTCTGCGGCTTTGGCGAACAGGTCGGATATGAAACGCTTGTGCGCAAAATCGCCAAGGCCGATTTAGATAAGTCTTCTCGGTTTACCGATTGGTCCCGCCGCCCGTTGACGGATGCGCAGGCGACCTATGCTTTGGGCGATGTGACGCATTTGCGCGATATTTATGAATTCCTCTCGGCGCAGCTTGCTAAGACGAGCCGCAAGAAATGGGTCGCCGAAGAAATGGCCGTTTTGCAAAACCCGGAAACCTATCAGGCGGACCCGGAGAATGCATGGAAGCGGGTCAAGACGCGCACGCAATCGGGACGCTTTTTAGCAATCGTACGCGAACTTGCGCGGTTCCGCGAAATCTATGCCCAAGAACGCAATATCCCACGTAACCGCGTGTATAAAGACGATGCTTTGGTTGAGCTCGCATCCACCAAACCGAAGTCTGAACAGGATCTAGGTCGTTTGCGCCTTTTGCTGCGCGAAGCTCGCAAAGGTGATATTGCGCAGGGCATTCTGAAAGCCGTGCAAGACGGGCTGAACGTGGCCCCCGAAGACATGCCAACCGTCGTGAACCCGCGTGCTAAACTGCAGGTAAACCCGGCCTTGGCGGATATGTTGCGCGTTTTGCTCAAGGCGAAGACAGACCATGAAGGTGTTGCGCCAAAGCTGATCGCGACCTCTGCCGATTTGGATGCGCTTGCTGGCGGCGAACGCGATGTGCCTGCTCTCAAGGGGTGGCGACGTGAGGTCTTTGGTCATGATGCGCTGCGCATGTGTGATGGGCTTGTGGGGCTAGCTGTAAAGGGCCAAAAGGTTGTGACCGTCGCCCTTTGAACGACAAAGATTGAGAATACAAATGGCAAACGCTGACTTTGAAGACCTCGTCGACACCTTTGAATTCCTTGAGGATTGGGAAGACCGCTATCGCCATGTGATCGACATGGGCAAGGCGATGGACCCGCTAGAAGAAGCACTGCGCGTGCCTGCAACCAAGGTTGATGGCTGCGCCAGTCAAGTCTGGCTCGTGCCACAGATCAATGACGGTGTGTTTACCTTTCGCGGGGCATCGGATGCGATGATCGTGCAGGGGCTGATTGCGGTTTTATCAGCGCTGTATAATGGCCAGCTTGTTGCGGATGTGCTGAAAACGGATGCGCCCGCTGAATTAGCGCGTTTGGGGTTGAATGATCACCTTTCGGCGCAGCGCTCCAATGGGTTGCGCGCGATGGTCGAGCGTATTCGCGAAACGGCTGCTGCAGCTTAAGCTTCCCCGATTGCCGCGGCTAAGTCGCCATAGCCGGTAAACCGATATTCGAATTCCAGCCCCAGCCGATCTGCGCATTCACGTGCCTTTTCAAACAGTTCTGGGTCTTTGACTTGCGCTTGATAAACCAGCTTTTCGTAGTTCCCAAAATACATGTCGCGCAGTTGCGGATGCTTGGAAAGGCCCAGAGGTTCCCAGACAAAGGCATCAAATTGGCGGACCAAGAAATCCGTGAGATAAAAGGACGTGACCTCATCAAGGGCGGCAAAGGCGTCATTGCCTTCATAAAATGAATAGCAATGCGGCCCGGCGATCATTTTTACGCCCATTTCATCGCAGGCGGCTTGTAGCCCTCCGCCGGTGCCGCAATCTGCGTATACAACAAAGATACGATCATACTGGGCGCGGTTTTGCGTTACGATTTCGCGGACGGCTGGCGTGATTTTTTCGGGGTGATTGTGATAGATGGCAGGTAGGCATTGCAGGTCAAGGTGGTCCCACCCGTTCCCTTTGCGCAGCGCAATGATTTCACGCGCAAGCGCCCCGCAGGCGATCAACAAGACCCGTCCATGCCCTTTGGGCGCTAAACCATCATGCGTGAGGCTGGCGTCTGTGCTCATCGTTTCGTCGCAAGAAAGCGTAGGCCAATGGTCAGCGCCAAAAGGATCACGACGCCAAATGGGGTCAACCCGCCTGCGCGGGTGAGTACCCAAACAGTCACCGCCGCAAGGGCGATGACGCTGATGAGAAGAATGGCAAGTGTTCTGCGCGGCATCTGATCTCCTGTCATGGGATATAGATAAGATGCCGCGTCATAATTGCTAGATGGCAGCAGCACCTTGATTGTGTTTGCGGGCCATGAAATCTTTGGCGGTTTCCACGGCGACAGCCGCATCACGGCAATAGGCGTCTGCGCCAATGGCTTTGCCGAATTCTTCGTTCAGCGGCGCACCACCGACCAGCACGATATAGTCGTCGCGCATGCCTTTTTCGATCATCGTGTCGATCACGACTTTCATATAAGGCATTGTGGTGGTCAACAGGGCGGACATGCCCAAAATATCAGGCTGTTCTGCTTCGATGGCTTCGAGGTAGGATTCAACAGCGTTATTGATGCCCAGATCCAAAACCTCAAACCCGGCGCCTTCCATCATCATTGCAACAAGGTTTTTACCGATGTCGTGAATATCGCCTTTGACGGTGCCAATAACCATTTTGCCCATGCGCGGTGCGCCTGTGGCAATCAGTAGTGGCTTGAGGATGGCCATGCCGCCCTTCATCGCGTTGGCGGCCAGAAGAACCTCTGGGACAAAAAGAATCCCGTCGCGGAAATCATGGCCGACGATGGTCATGCCACCGACAAGCGCTTCGGTCAGGACCTTGTAAGGTGCCCAGCCGCGCGCGATCAGAAGGTTCACACCTTCTTCGATTTCGTCCTTCATCCCATCATAAAGGTCGTCAAACATCTGCGCGACAAGATCTTCGTCGTTCAGTTCGGACAGGATGATGTCATCTTCTTCGTCGGACATTTGGCACCTCGTTTGCGTTTCTCCTTACGTAATGCGCCCAAAATGATTTGGCCAGCCAGTGAATTGCGACATTCGCAAATTCAAACCCGACTTACCGTTGCTTGCGTTCTTCATTTGTTCTAATTTGTGGATGGGCAAGGTGCCCATTGTGAATAGATTTGCCGTTATGACTGATTTTTGGTCCCATTTCCCCCCCCAAAATACCCGCACCCACGAGGCATGCGGGCTTTCGGCGCCTGCGTTTGCTGCTGCTTTGGCGGGTCATCTGTGCGGGGCGAACGGTAAAACGGTGTTTTGGCTGCGCGAATCGTGGCAGAACGCGCAGCTGAACCCGGTTGGGTTTGCGTCTTATTTGGACCCCAAGCAGTTGCTTATTGCCCAAGCTGCGCGCCAGATCGATGCGCTCGCCGCCGCAGAGGAGGCCTTGCGATCAGGCCATATCGCCCTTGTGGTGATCGAACTGAGCCAAGGGATCGGGTTGACCGAAGGGCGGCGATTGCAGCTCGCCGCCCAAGAGGGGGGGGCGACGGGTCTATGTCTGCTGTCCGAGGAAATGGGCAGTAATGCCGCACAGACCCGCTGGCGATGTACCCCGGTTTTTGATCCAAACGAGGCGGCTGTGGACTCGACTTTGCAGAATTGGGAAATTATAAAGAACAAATCGGGAACGTTGACAAATTGGAACGTAGGGTGGCATGCGCAAACGCGTCGTATCAATGTGGTTTCCAAATCTGCCCAGCGATAGGGTTGTGCGCGCTGGAGCGCTAAATGGCGATGACACGGGCCCCTTTGTTGTCACACATCACGCGAAAAATACTGACCGGATTTATTGCCTGAACAATGCGGCTGCGGCCCAAGGGCTGCACCGGGATATGGGGTTTTCGGACGCGCGCGCCTATTGCCCTGATCTGCAAAGCTGTCCCGCTGATCCGATTGCTGACGCGCGGTTTCTGCACATGCTTGCACGCTGGGGAAAACGCTATTGCCCTTGGGTGGGGGTCGACGGGAGTGATGGGCTTTTGCTGAACATCGCAGGGTCGGCGCATCTGTTTGGCGGTGAAGACGCCATGCTTAACGACATGCGCCACCGTTTGACGCACGCGGGGGTGCAGGGCCGTGTGGCTGTGGCTGATACGCGCGGTGCGGCTTGGGCGTTGACGCATTTCGGGCAAAGGGCGCAGGGCGAAGACATCGCGCACCTGCCTGTTGCCGCGCTGCGGTTAGATACCAAAACGGATGCCACGTTGCAGCGGCTTGGTTTGCGTAATATTTCGGATCTGATCGCGCTCCCACGGGCCACAATCGCGCGCCGCTTTGGCCCCGATGTGGTGCTGCGTTTGGATCAGGCAACAGGCGCGCGCGACGAAGATATTTCTCCGCTCAAAGACGCACCCAATTACGGGGTGCGGATGACCTTGCCTGATCCTATCGGGCTGAGTGGTGATGTGATGGCGGGGGCGGAACGGTTGTTAGAACGGCTGTGTGCAAAGCTCAAAGATCAAGACATGGGCGCGCGTAAATTGCAGCTGCATTTGCGCCGCGTTGATCAAGGCGCGCAGATTGTCGAATTGCGACTGGCCGCGCCCATGCGCGATGCGGCGCGGATTTTGCCACTGTTTGAACGCGGCGTTGACGAGGTCGACGCAGGCTATGGTATTGATCAGATAAGATTAACGGCCATTCAGGTCGAACCCTTGCCCAAGGCGCAGATCACCCATGGGGTGGCCACGCGCACCCAAGGCATCGACGATTTGATTACCCGTATTGGCAACCGGATTGGATTAGACAACATTCATCGGTTTTTGCCCGCCGATAGCCATATCCCCGAACGCAGCTTTCAAATCGCCGCGGCCGCCTATAGCCGGGCCGAAGGCGCATGGGCGGCATTGCGTCCACGCCCATTACAATTGTTTGCGCCCGAACCGATTGCAGGAGCAGGCGCGCGCCCACCGCAGCACTTTCGTTGGCGGCGCATGGCATTGACGGTGGGGCATGCAACAGGCCCCGAACGGATCGCGCCAGAATGGTGGCTGGCGGATGATAATTGGCGGTCTGGCCTGCGTGATTATTGGAAGGTGGACACGGTGCAAGGGCGCAGGCTTTGGCTGTATTACACGCCGCAAAATCCGGGCTGGTTTGTGCAGGGGGAATTCGCATGATCGCGCGCCCACCATCTATCGCACCGGGCTATGCCGAATTGGGGGTGACCACAAATTTCACCTTTTTGCGCGGCGCGTCGCACCCCGAAGAAATGATCGCGCGGGCTGCTGAGTTAGGGCTGCAGGCGCTGGCGATCACGGACCATAATTCACTGGCGGGGGTGGTGCGCGGGTTTTCGGCGCTGCGCGAATTGCGCCGCGCGGTCCCTGACCGCCATTTGCCTAAATTGATCATCGGCACGCGGTTAATCTTGCGTGATTGCGACACGCATTGGTTGGCACTACCGCATGATCGGGCGGGCTATGCCAATCTGACGCGATTGCTGACCTTGGGGAAACGGCGGGCACCTAAGGGCGACTGTTATTTGGACCTGCGCGATCTGGAACAGGGCGGGGCAGGGATGACGCTGATCGCCTTGCCACAAAAAGGGTTACGCGCCAGCCAAGCCGATATCACGCGCCTGCGCAAATGCTATCCAAGTGATGTCTATCTGGGGGCCGCCCCCCGCTATGACGGCAGCGACCAACGTTATTTTGATGCCTGCGCGCGGCTTGCGCTGCGCTGTGCTGCACCGATGGTGGCGGTGGGGGATGTATTGATGCATCACGGGTCGCGCCGACAGCTTGCCGATGTGCTGACCTGCATGCGCGAGCATATCACGATTGATCAGATCGGCACGCGCGCACTGCCCAATGCGGAACGGCGGCTGAAAGGCGCGGGCGACATGCAGCGGCTATTTGCGCGCCACCCCGCCGCCTTACGCCGCACGGTGCAAATCGCCGCCAAATCCAGCTTTTGCCTATCGGAGTTAAGCTATGAATACCCCGATGAGATTTCCGGCGATGAACCCCCGCAAGATCGGCTCGTGCGGTTGGCGCATGCAGGGCTGCAAATGCGCTATCCACAAGGGGCGCCAGACCGCGCGATTGCGCAGATGCATAAAGAGCTGGATCTTGTCAAAGCGCTTGATTTTCCTGCCTATTTTCTCACGGTTCATGACATCGTGCAATTTGCACGCGGGCAGGGGATTTTGTGCCAAGGGCGCGGATCAGCGGCCAATTCTATCCTGTGTTATCTGCTTGGGATCACCGATGTCAGCCCCGAAACCATTACGATGGTGGTGGAACGGTTTGTGTCTGAACACCGCGGCGAGCCGCCAGATATCGACGTTGATTTTGAACATGAGCGTCGCGAAGAGGTGATCCAGCATATCTATGCCAAATACGGGCGACACCGTGCCGGGCTTTGTGCGACAGTGATCCATTTTCGGTCGCGTGCTGCCATCCGCGAGGTGGGCAAAGTTATGGGGTTGTCCCAAGATGTGACCGCCAACCTGTCGGGGCAAATCTGGGGCATGTCGAACGGCGGGGCGGACCCCGAACGGATTAAAGAGTTGGGTCTTGATATGTCTGACCCACGACTGGCGCAGACGATCAAGTTGATCGGCGACATCATCGGGTTTCCGCGCCATCTGTCACAACATGTTGGCGGGTTTATCATCACGAAGGGGCGGTTGGATGAACTCTGCCCGATTGAAAACGCCGCGATGGATGACCGCACGATTATCGAATGGGACAAGGACGATATCGACGCGTTGGGGATTCTAAAGGTCGATATTCTATCACTGGGAATGCTGACCTGTATCCGCAAAAGCTTTGATCTGATCGCGCAGCATGGCGGGCCAGACTATAGTATTGCCAGCGTGCCGCAGGGGGACGAACGGACCTTTGACATGCTCTGCGTGGCCGATGCAATTGGTGTGTTTCAGGTCGAAAGCCGGGCGCAGATGAACTTCTTGCCACGGATGCAACCGCGCATATTTTACGATCTGGTGATCGAGGTTGCCATCGTGCGTCCCGGGCCGATCCAAGGGGGGATGGTGCACCCTTATATCAACCGCCGGCAAGGCAAAGAGCCAGTGTCATTCCCGTCGACAGAGCTTGAGAACGTGTTGGGCAAGACGCTAGGCGTGCCTTTGTTCCAAGAACAAGCGATGCAAATTGCCGTGGTGGCCGCCGGGTTTTCACCGTCCGAGGCGGATAAGCTGCGCCGGTCTATGGCGACGTTTCGGCGGATGGGCACCATCGGAGAATTGCGCGACAAGTTCATCGCAGGGATGCGCGCGCGCGGGTATGAACCCGAATTTGCGCAAAGCTGCTTTTCACAGATCGAAGGCTTTGGGGAATACGGGTTCCCCGAAAGCCATGCCGCCGCCTTTGCGATGCTGGCCTATGTGTCGGCTTGGCTCAAATGTCACCATCCGGCGGCGTTTGCATGTGGGCTGCTTAATTCGCAGCCGATGGGGTTTTATGCGCCTGCGCAAATTGTGCGCGATGCACGCGAACATCAGATTGAGGTCCGCCCGATCTGCGTGAATACCAGTGACTGGGACAATACGCTTGAAAAACGCAGCGATGGGGCGCTGGCGCTGCGGCTTGGGTTTCGCCAAATCAAAGGGTTTCGCGCAGAGGATGCCGCGTGGATCGTGGCCGCGCGGGGCAACGGCTACCGTGATCCGCAATCATTATGGTTGCGCGCGGGCGTTGGCCCGCCTGTTCTGGAGCGTCTGGCCGAGGCAGACGCCTATGCAGATATGGGGCTGGGGCGGCGCGATGCGCTTTGGGCGGTGAAGGCGATCAAAGGCAACCAGCCGCTGCCGCTGTTCAGCGATCCATTGGACGGTGAGGGTATCGCAGAGCCGCCCGTGAACTTGCCCACCATGCATCTGGGCGAAGAGGTTGTCGAAGATTACGTCGCGATGCGCCTGTCATTAAAGGCGCACCCAATGGAGCTTTTGCGCCCGCATATTATGGGGCTCACGCCGCATGCCAGCCTGCCGGATGTACCTTTGGGGCAGGTGCAGGTGTGCGGGCTAGTGATCACGCGCCAACGCCCGGGCACTGCATCCGGTGTGGTGTTTTTGACGATTGAAGATGAAACAGGGGTGGCAAATGTTGTGGTTTGGAAAACAATCTATAAACAGTTTCGCTGCGCCGTGATGGGCGGGCGGCTGTTGCGGATCACCGGGCATGTGCAACGCGAAGGCATTGTTGTGCATGTGATTGCGCAGCATGTTGAAGATATATCAGATCAGCTACGCACACTTGGGCATCCGATGGATGAGGCGGTGGGGATTACCCAACCGCAAGCGGATGATGCACCGCGCCCACGGGCGCAGGCGCGCGCGATGCATCCGCGCGATCAGGCAAAGCGGCTCTTTCCGAGCCGCGATTTTCACTAGGCCTTGCGGCGGCGACCACGGCGCGGTGCAGCCTCTGGCCCGGCACCATCTGTGCCATCCGACGCGGATGAAAACCCGCCAAGCGCTTCGGAAATCTGTTCTAACGTGGGGCGATCCCCGCGCGGGCGTGTTTCCAAGGCTTCGCGCATGGCGCGCAGATGCTCTGGCGTAGTACCACAGCACCCGCCAATGATCGTCGCACCGCAATCGCGGGCAAGAACGGCGTAATCACCCATCAATTCAGGGGTGCCATCATAGTGGATGTGGCCGTCGTGATATTTCGGGATGCCCGCATTGCCTTTGGCGATGATCGGCACGGTTGTGCCTGCCGCTGAAAAACCTAGAACCGTACGCAGCAAATCAGACGCGCCCACGCCACAGTTGGCCCCAAAGCCCAGCGGTTGATGCGCGATCTTGCCAATCTCTTTCACAAGATCGGCAGATGTTAGCCCCATCATCGTGCGGCCAGCAGTGTCAAAACTCATGGTGCCACACCACGGCATATCCGCCAGCGCAAAGGCTTCGGCGGCGGCTTCGAACTCTTCAGCGGCTGAAATCGTTTCAACCCAAAGAACGTCAACGCCACCAGCCTTAAGCCCCTCGGCTTGTTCGTGGAACATTTCAACCGCGCGTTCGTGGGTCAATGTGCCCATCGGCGACATGATCTCGCCCGTGGGGCCGACAGAACCTGCGACCACGATTTTGCGGCCTGATGCATCGGCAACTTCGCGGCCTAGTTCTGCGGCGGCTTTGTTCAATTCATGCACACGCGATTCAGCACCATGCAATTTCAGGCGCGACGCGTTTGCACCAAAGCTATTGGTCAGAAAGATATCGCTACCCGCATCCGCCGCACCTTTATACAGGGCTTTGATTTTGGCGGTTTCTTCGATGTTCCACATTTCGGGGGCGTCGCCGGACATCAACCCCATGTTAAACAGGTTAGTCCCCGTCGCGCCATCAGCCATCAGCCAGTCGCGTGTTTCAAGCAGTTCTGAAAGGACGTTTGTCATGATCTCTGAGGCCTTTGGTTATGTTGTAACCGTCGCTTGTCACGTTTGGAGCAAAACTTCAATTCCAAAGGGAATAATTTCATCCAATGCGACACCCGCAAAGGGGAGCATGCCTGCGCCCGGTGTACGTAGGTGAAATGAATCACCCCTTAACCGATGATCATAATGCGCCGTTTTATGCACTAATTTTCAGCAGTGATCTGTTGTTTGGCCACAAGCATCAGTGCCGTCATCTGGGTTTGTAGGGTTTCTTGATCAACCCGGCCGCCCAAATCTTGGGTCAACCTTTCTGCCAAAGCATCATCGCTAGGGCTTTGGGTGGCTAGCTTGACGATTTCAGTCGTGTAAATATCTGTTTCTGCGTCGCTTTTCTGCATCAGCGTCGCAGCCCATAGGCCAAGCAAATGGTTGCGTCGTGCCGTTGCATTAAATTGCATTTCTGCATCATGGGCGAATTTGGCTTCAAACGCGCGTTCGCGCTCATCTAGCGTGTTCATGGCAACCTCGTGGTTTTGTTGAACCTATCTATCAGATATGGGGGCGCAGGCGCTTGCTCGCAAGGTTTGCTTGCACTATGACGCGCCTATGACGCGGCCCAGGGCGGGCAGGCGCAGCATAAAGGGGTGAGCATGGCACGCCGCAAAAAGATATACGAAGGCAAGGCAAAGATCCTTTATGAAGGTCCTGAGCCGGGGACGCTTGTTCAATATTTCAAGGACGATGCGACCGCCTTTAATGCCGAAAAGAAAGCCGTCATCGACGGCAAGGGTGTGTTGAATAATCGTCTGTCTGAATTCTTCATGACAGGGCTGGCCAATATTGGCATTCCGACGCATTTCATCAAACGCTTGAATATGCGCGAACAGCTGATCCGCCAGGTTGAGATCATTCCGCTTGAGGTTATTGTGCGTAACGTGGCCGCCGGATCGATGGCGAAACGTTTGGGCATGGAAGAGGGCACGCCGCTGCCGCGTCCGATTGTGGAATTCTCTTACAAAGACGATTCCTTGGGTGATCCGCTGGTCCCCGAAGAATATATCATCGCCTTTGGCTGGGCGAACCAGCAAGATTTGGACGATATTATCAGTCTTGCGCTGCGTGTGAACGACTGGATGTCGGGCGTGATGTTTGGTGTTGGCATCAAACTGGTTGATTTCAAAATTGAGATTGGCCGCGTTTGGGACAATGAATTCCCACGCCTGTTGCTTGCTGATGAAATCAGCCCTGATAGCTGCCGTCTGTGGGATATTGAAACGGGTCAGAAACTCGACAAAGACGTATTCCGACGCGATCTGGGTGATTTGGCTGATGCCTATACCGAAGTCGCCAAGCGTCTGGGCGTGATGCCGTCTAACGTGACCCACGCGACCAAACCCACTTTGATTAACTAAACTTGATCCGTCACAAACCGATCTCAAACAAGGGAACCCGCCGATGAAAGCCCGCGTCTATGTAATGTTGAAAAACGGTGTCCTTGATCCTCAAGGAGAGGCCGTGCGTCATGCACTTGGAACACTTGGGTTTGACGGGGTGGAGGGCGTCCGCCAAGGTAAGGTAATTGAACTTGATCTTGCAGATGGCACATCAGAAGCAACCGTTGAGCAGATGTGTGAAAAACTGCTCGCGAATACGGTGATCGAAAGCTACCGGATCGAGGTGCAGTAATGCGTGCTGCAGTCGTCGTTTTCCCCGGATCAAACTGTGATCGCGATATGGCTGTTGCCTTGCGCGCGGCTGGCGCGGATGTGCAAATGGTTTGGCACAAAGATGCTGCTATGCCAGACAACATCGATCTGATTGCCGTACCGGGCGGGTTTTCGTTTGGTGACTATCTGCGCTGCGGGGCAATCGCGGCGCAATCACCAATTTGCAAAGCGGTCGTCGACCACGCGCAGCGGGGCGGCTATGTGCTTGGGGTGTGTAACGGATTTCAAGTCTTGACGGAAACCGGGTTGCTTCCCGGCGCGCTGATGCGCAATGCGAATCTTAAATTCATCTGTAAGGATGTTGATTTATTGGTTAATTCATCCAATTCGGCATTCACTTCTGGTTACGGCGTCGGCGACACTGTTTGCTATCCGGTGGCGCATCACGACGGCAATTATTCGATTGATGACGAAGGATTGGCGCGGATCAAAGACGAAGACCGTATCGCATTTACCTATACAAATAACCCAAATGGCTCGGTTGCCGATATCGCCGGCGTTTTGTCTGAAAATCGCCGCGTGCTTGGCATGATGCCACACCCGGAACGCGCGGTTGATGCAGGGCATGGCGGGACGGATGGACAGGCGCTTTTCCGCGGGTTATTTGACCAAATGGTTTCTGCCTAGGCTTGCGTCCTTGCTGCGCGGCGTGGCTAGTCTTAGACTGCGCGGATGGTGAGTGCGCGAAATTCAGGTAACGGACGGGGCAAGGGGCGGTGGTTTTTACGCCTTTCGATCCTTTTGGTCTGCCTGTTCGCACTGATCGTCGTCTACGTCTCTAACCAGCTTTTGACGCAGCGCTTTGCCAACGACATTGCCGACCGCTCAGAAGTCCGCCTGTCGCTCTATGTGACCAATTTGACAAGCGAGTTACAGCGCAACTCTGTTGTGCCGCAGCTTTTGGGGCGTAGTCCCGAATTAGCCAGTGCGCTGATGTCGCGAGATTTTACCAACTCCTCGGCGCATTTGGTCTCATTTGTCGCCGAAATTGGTTCAGCCTCGCTTATGTTGCTTGACAGAGACGGCATGACGGTCGCCGCAACAAATGCAGATGAAATTGGCGTTGATCACGCCGACGCCCCTTATTTTGTGAACGCGTTGGAAAGTGACTTAACCGTTTATGCGACGGCACGCGATCAATCGGGACAATACCGTTATGTCTTTTCGCGCAAAATCTTGTTGCAAGGGCAACTGCTGGGGGTGATCGCGGTCGAAGTGAATTCCGCCTTGCTGCAAGCGGGATGGGTCGGCGGGTCAGAGGCCGTTCTTGTGCTTGATAGTGAAGGCCAAATTATCATGTCGACTGAACGGGGGTGGCGTGGATTGACAGAAACAGCCGCGCTCAATCTGAACCACACGATTACTGTGACGGAACGGTTGCAACGAGTTGCGCGCACGTTGGCAGGCTTGGACGCCGATGCCTATCTCCAGGGCGAGGCGATGTTGCGCCACGAGGCCCGTGTGCCGCATCAAGGCTGGAAAATGGTGAGCTACACCGCCTATGATACAATACGCAGTCGCGTGAACGGCATTCTCGCGCTCGAAGTGATGGTCTTTGCGATTATCCTTGCGGTGATGTTTTGGCTTATGTCGCGCAAAACCGCGTCGCGGCTAGTGTTCTTTCAGCGTGAATCAGCTGAACTTCGCGCCCTAAACCGCCGTTTGCAAAGAGAAGTTGCAGAACGCGAGAAGGTCGAGCAAACCCTGCAGGTGGCAGAACAAACGATTGCACAATCTTCAAAGCTAGCGGCTCTTGGCGAGATGTCTGCAGCAGTCAGTCACGAACTTAATCAACCATTGGCGGCGATGAAGACATATCTTGCGGGCGCGCGGCTCTTGTTAGAGCGTGAGCGCCCCGAAGAGGCAATGTCGTCATTTCAGCGCATTGATGACCTGATTGAACGAATGGGCGCCATCACCCGTCAATTAAAATCTTATGCGCGCAAAGGTGATGATGCCTTTGAGCCGATGGACATCCGAGCTGCAGTGTCCACCGGGCTGGCCATGATGGAACCACAGCTTAAGATTCGGGACGTGAATATTATACGGTCTTTGCCGAATGAGCCGGTGATGGTACTTGGAGACCGGTTACGGCTAGAGCAGGTCATTGTGAACTTGCTGCGCAACGCTTTGGATGCCACAAAGGGGGCAAGTAACCCGACAGTTGAAATCTTGCTCGTGTCTGGCAACACGATCAGCCTGCAAATTCGGGATAATGGTGAAGGTATCGAAGACCTCAATGCGTTGTTCGAGCCATTTTATACAACCAAACAACCCGGGGACGGGACGGGGCTGGGGCTTGCGATTTCTTCTGGAATTGTCACCGAGTTGGGCGGGCGGTTAACCGCTCGTAATGCTGCTGACGGTGGCGCAATCTTCGAAGTTCAGCTACCCCGGCTAAAACATGACGCGGCAGCGGCAGAATAGGATTAAGACAAATGAATAAGGCGATGAAAGTAGCGATTGTTGATGATGAAACCGATATGCGGCAGTCAATTAGCCAATGGTTAACGCTGTCTGGGTTTGAGACAGACACATTCGCTTCCGCCGAAGAAGCGCTGAAGGGGCTTGGGACGGAATACCCCGGTATCGTGGTGTCCGATGTGCGTATGCCGGGGATGGATGGCATGCAGTTTTTGAAAAAAATCAAAGGCATCGACAGCACGTTGCCTGTGATCATGATCACAGGTCACGGGGACGTTCCCATGGCGGTAGAGGCCATGCGCGTCGGCGCGTTTGATTTCCTTGAAAAGCCTTTTAATCCTGACCGGATGACGGAACTCGCCAAGAAAGCAACGCAAGCCCGTCGCCTTACGCTTGATAACCGCGCGCTACGACGTGAATTGTCGGATGGAACGGCGCTGATCAAGAAATTGATCGGACAATCACCTGTTATGGAACGTCTGAAAGAAGATATCTTAGATTTGGGGCAGGCCGATGGCCATGTTTTAATCGAAGGCGAAACGGGCACAGGTAAAACACTGGTGGCCCATGCGCTCCACGCTGTGGGTGCGCGTGCCTCCAAGAAGTTTGTGCTGCTTAGCTGCGCGGCTTACGACGAAGAAACGCTAGGTCGCGTGATCTTTGGGCCTGCGCGCGACGATGAACCTATCCCAGCAATTGAAGAAGCCCGCGGAGGCACCTTGGTGCTTGAAGACATCGAAGCATTGAGCCACGCGCTACAGTCGCGTTTGCTGACAGCGATCAATGAACAGGGCTCGCCCGCTGAAACGCGGATCGTTGCGATCTGCAATCTGCAAGAACAGGATAAAACCTGCGAAAGCGTGTTGCGCCCAGACCTGTTTTACCGTCTCGCGGCCCTTCGGATCACTGTCCCACCACTACGGCAACGCGGTGAAGATATCCTGACGCTGTTCACACGGCTCAGCGAGCAGTTCTCGGACGAATACGGTTGTGACGCCCCCGAAGTGAGCGCGCAAGAGGCCGCACAACTCTTGCAGGCACCTTGGCCGGGCAATGTGCGCCAACTGATCAATGTGGCCGAACGGGCTGTGCTGCAAAATCGGCGCGGGTCGGGATCTATCGCATCCTTGTTGATGGCAGATACCGAAGAAATGAAGCCGGCCATGACAACCGAAGGCAAGCCGCTGAAAGAGTTTGTTGAGGCTTTTGAACGCATGCTGATCGACAATACCATGCGGCGGCACCGCGGATCGATCGTATCGGTTATGGAAGAGCTTTGCCTGCCGCGTCGGACGTTGAACGAAAAAATGGCCAAATATGGCCTGCAACGGTCTGACTATTTGTAACAACCTTACGGGCGCGCCACTAAACCGCGCCCGTACAATTTGGAAACAGTCATCTAATATTTAAATATTTGGTACAGTTTACCGCAACCTCTTGTGCATTGTGACCTTCCTACACTATGTATGGTCTACGGACGCCCGCGCGATGGTTGCGCGTCGAGGTCCGATCTAGAATTCTCTGCCCGGTTTGAACAAACGAATGTGGTGCAGCTGATTTGATCCCAAGGGATCAGAAGAACGCCCTGGTCGCGCGAATTTCTATGCCGACCGGGCCCTGAACGGGCCTTGGACAACCAAGGTCGGAGAAGCAACGCGATGAAACGCGCGCAACATAGAGGCAAGGATGCAGCGGCCCTGAGGGGCCCCGTATTTGCCCGCGCGCAGATCGCCTTAATCAGACATGTAACCCGAACTGCGGCGCCCCCTGGGGCGGCTATCGGATTACGTGCGAACGGAAAATATGCCAAAGAAAATGCTCATCGATGCGACACACGCGGAAGAAACCCGCGTTGTAGTCGTAGACGGCAACAAGGTCGAAGAATTTGATTTTGAAAGCCAATTTAAGCGCCAGCTAGCTGGCAATATCTATCTCGCAAAGGTAACACGCGTCGAACCATCGCTACAGGCCGCATTCGTGGACTACGGTGGCAATCGTCATGGGTTCTTGGCGTTCTCAGAGATTCATCCCGATTACTATCAAATCCCGGTCGCTGATCGCGAAGCGTTGATCGCAGAAGAAAAAGCCTATGCCGAAAGCCTGAAGGCCGCAGCTGAAGCCGAAGATGAAAAGCCAAAACGCCGCCGCAGCCGTGCAAAGCCAAAGCCAGCCGTCGTCGAAACCGATGATGCGGTCGTGACTGCAGATGTTGAAGAATTACAAGCCGAAACACCTGAAGAAGAAACTTCGGGTAATATTGCGGGTATGGAAACGATCGATCTTGATGCCGCAGGCGAGGGGGATTCCCCGATGGTTCTGGTGGCAGATACCCCTGTTGAAACACCCGAAACCGATGATGACAGCTCGGATGATGAAACAGACGAGCAGCCACGCATCGACGCAAAAAGTAAAGATGACAGCATCGAAAGTGTCGCCGAAGAGGATGACACTGATGAGGTGCGCCCATTGCGCAAACCACGCCCAAAACGTTATAAAATCCAAGAGGTCATTAACGTTCGCCAGATTCTTTTGATCCAAGTTGTCAAAGAAGAGCGCGGCAACAAAGGCGCGGCACTGACAACTTATCTATCGCTTGCAGGTCGCTATTGCGTCCTGATGCCAAACACCGCGCGTGGTGGCGGCATCAGCCGTAAAATCACCAACCCTGCGGACCGCAAAAAGCTGAAAGAAATTGCAGGCGAAATGACCGTGCCAGATGGCGCAGGTCTGATTATTCGCACGGCAGGCGCGCAGCGCACGAAGGCGGAAATTAAACGCGATTATGAATATCTGCAACGCATGTGGGAACAGATCCGCGCGCTGACGTTGAAATCTGTCGCCCCTGCAAAGATCTATGAAGAAGGCGATTTGATCAAACGCTCGATCCGCGATCTTTATTCCAAAGAAATCGACGAGGTCATCGTCGCGGGCGAGGCGGGCTACCGTACAGCCAAAGATTTCATGAAAATGATCATGCCGTCGCATGCCAAAAACGTGAAATTCTACACTGAACAGCTGCCGCTTTATGCGCGCTATCAGGTCGAAGGCTACTTGGGCGGCATGTTTAACCCGACCGTCCAACTACCATCCGGCGGCTATATTGTCATTGGGATCACCGAAGCGCTTGTCGCGATTGATGTGAACTCTGGCCGCGCCACCAAAGAAGGCTCGATCGAACAAACCGCCACGAAGACGAACCTTGAAGCCGCCGATGAGGTTGCGCGCCAGTTGCGTCTGCGCGATTTGGCTGGGCTGATCGTGATCGATTTCATCGACATGGACGAGCGCCGCAATAACACGGCCGTCGAAAAGCGCTTTAAGGAAAAGTTGAAAACAGACCGCGCCCGTATTCAGGTCGGTCGGATTTCTGGCTTTGGCCTGATGGAAATGTCGCGCCAACGTCTGCGCCCCGGCATGCTCGAGGCGACGACGCAGATGTGTCCGCATTGTCACGGCACGGGCTTGTTGCGGTCGGACGATAACGTCTCGCTCGCGATTTTGCGTCAGCTTGAAGAAGAAGGCGTGCGCGGTCGTACCAAGGAAGTATTGGTCAAAGCGCCGATCTCCATTGCTAACTTCTTGATGAACGGGAAACGTGAACATATCGGCGAGATCGAAGCGCGCTACGGCCTGTCGGTGCGCATCGAATGTGACCCAACGCTTGTCTCACCCGACTTCGCGATCGAGAAGTTCAAAACCGCTACCCGCATTGTTCCAGAGGCTGCGCCAGTTGTGACCTCAACCGTCATTATGGACGACGACGATGATGTCGTGACAGAGGTTGAAGAAGATCAAAACGAGGTCGCCACAAGCGATGAAAATGCGGAAGACCGTCCCAAGCGCAAACGCCGTCGGCGCCGTCGGCGTCGGGGTGGGAATGGCAATGGCAATGGTGAAAACCCACAAGCTGACGGTGAACAGGCATCTGACGCGCCCGCCGCAGAGGCCGAGGCGACGCCAGAGCCGGTGACAGAGGTTACAGATGCGCCAGAAACTGACGCGCCCGCCGCAGAGGAGAAGCCAAAGCGGACCCGCACACGCAAACGTAAACCTGCTGCGAAATCAGCTGAGACTGCGGCTGAAGGTGACGCCGTAAAAACGGATGCGGCCGTCGCTGAGGTCGCGGCTGATGAAAAGCCTGCGCCGAAAAAACGCACGCGCACACGTAAGAAACCTGTCGCGGTCGAGCCGGAAGCAGAGACTGAAACAGCCGCCCCTGAGGCAGAGGCAGAAGCCGCCCCGGAAGAAAAGCCGAAGCCAAAGCGTAAAAGCCGTGCAAAGCCCAAGCCAAAAGCAGCTGAGCCTGCCGAAGCTGAAGCAACGCCAGAAGTGACAGCACCAGTCGCCGAAGCACCTGCGCCAGAACCAGCCGCCGAAGCTACGCCAGAACCTGCGGCCCCTGCGCCGGTTGAAACACCGGCACCTGCAACGGATGAACCTGCGAAGCCAAAGCGCAAAGGCTGGTGGTCACTCGGACGCTAAGCCGAGCTTACACGAAACATAAGAACGCCGCCCCAGAACTCGGGCGGCGTTTTTCGTTTCTTAGGCTTTTTGGATCAAATAGGCTTGGGCGCCATCGATGTCTTGCGTGTTGAGTAGCTGATGCCCGGCTTCGGCGCAAAAATGCGGCACATCGATGATAGCTGCGGGATCATCGGCGACCATCCGCAAGATTTGCCCGGATTGCAGCGCTTGCAATCGCTTGCGCGCTTTGAGAACAGGCAGCGGGCACAACAGGCCCCGCGCATCAAGATCAGCATCATATGTCATAGGTTGCGATTAGGGCTGATATTTCAAAATGTCCACTAAGATGTGACAATTGGGTGCGTGACCTAACCCGCGCGACCGCATAGGAAAGGGGCAGAGGTATATAGATGTTTGAAGCCACCACAATTCTAGACGCGGCCCTGATCCCTGCAATGTTTGTCGCCTTGGCGGCTGGGGTCTTGTCGTTTCTTAGCCCCTGCGTTTTGCCGGTGGTGCCCCCATATTTGGCCTATATGGGCGGTGTGTCGGTCAGCGAATTGGAACAACAAGCTGCTGCACGGCGCCGGGTTTTGGTGGCCGCTCTCTTTTTTGTGCTGGGGCTATCAACCATCTTTATTTTGCTCGGGCTTGCGTTCTCGACGATGGGCCGCGCGTTCTTGCAATACCAAGATCATTTCAACACGGTCGCAGGCGTCGTGGTGATGGTTTTGGGTGCGCATTTTGTTGGGGTCTTTCGGATTGGGTTCTTGGACCGTGAAATGCGGCTTGATGCAGGGGATAAAGGCGGGTCCGCCTTTGGGGCCTATCTGCTTGGGCTGGCTTTTGCATTCGGCTGGACGCCGTGTTTAGGGCCGATCCTTGGTGCGATCCTTAGTCTCGCGGCATCAGAGGCAAGCGTCGGCCGCGGCACGGCGTTGCTTGCGGTCTATGCAATTGGCCTTGGCATTCCGTTCTTGCTTGTCGCGGCGTTCTTTCCGTGTCTGAAGGGAGCGATGGGGTGGATGAAACGTCACATGGATAAGATTGAACGCACCTCTGGCCTGCTGCTGTGGACTGTGGGGCTGATGATGTTGACCGGGCAGTTCGCCGCGATGAGCTATTGGCTGCTCGAACGTTTCCCGGCTTTGGCTGCCATTGGTTAAGGCTTATGTTTTCGATTGTGATCCGCTAGCTTGCAGACAGGCAAAGCGATGAGGATCGGCAATGGATACGCCCAGTAAACAGGTCAAACGACGGCGGGTGTTTCATATCCCCGGATATGACCCTATGCCGCCGCGCCGTTACCGCGAATTATATCGGAGCGAAAGCCAGACCCAGGCCGAAATCAGCGGGTACCAGATTGATGTAAGGGCGCGCGCCACTGATGCGACGTTCGGCTGGATCGCAGGCGCAAAAATTGATGATCAAACGGTATTGGCCCGCGTGGATGTTTTGGTTTGGTCCGACATTGTCCGCGATAGTATGGCGCAATCCATTCTTGCGACCTACTGGCAACTTTTGCAAACGGCGTGGATTTATATCAGTACAGGCACATTACGACGGCTGATGTGGATGCGCAAAGGGCCGGTGATTGCGGCGCTTTATCCGGTTGGGATGCTGTTATTGCAATTGGTCGCGGCATTGGGGATTGGGGCTTTCCTTGGAAATACACTTCAGGCCGGTCTCGTCTGGTTGGGCGCTGTTACAGGGGTACAAGTAATTGCGGTAGCCCTTGGGTGGCTCGGGTTTGCCGTAAAATATGTACTTTGGGGCGCAGTCACCGTTTTCTTGCTGCGCTGGTTCAAATCCAAAGATAGCAAGCTGTTCGCCCATTATCTGATGCATGATTACGCGTTTTCTGCGCGCGGCGCCGGGAAAATTCCAGAGGCGCTTGATACGCGGATGGCCCAGTTTGGCGATATGATTGCGGCGGCTTTTCAAGAAGATGTGGATGAGGTCTTGATCGTCGGGCACTCATCGGGTGCACATTTAGCAGTGACCGTTTTGGCCGATTTGATCCGGGCGGACAAGGTCCCAGTAGAGGGCCCGGAGCTTGCGTTTTTGTCATTGGGGCAGGTGGTGCCGATGGTGTCATTCTTGCCGCGCGCCACGCGGCTCAGGACGGATCTTGCATTCTTAAGCACCCAAGAAAATATCACATGGGTCGATGTGACGGCCCCCGGCGACGGGTGTTGTTTTGCGCTTTGCGATCCTGTTGCGGTCACCGGGGTGGCCCCGCCGGGCAAGCGCTGGCCCTTGGTTATCTCTGCCGCTTTCAGTCAAAGTCTGACGCCTGCGCGTTGGAAGGCATTGCGCCGGCGGTTCTTTCGGCTGCATTTCCAATATCTTTGTGCTTTTGATCAGCCCAAAGATTACGATTACTTTCAGATTACCGCGGGGCCACTCACACTGCGCGCGCGTTATCAAGGGCGGCCCCCTTCAAAATCGCGGATCGATGTGGTTGCATCAAAATATAGGAACGTTTTGGCTGAATGACGGATCTGCCGCCCAAACCAGCCGCGCGCCCTGATAAAGTCTCGCTGTGGCGATATTTGCGATTGTTTCGGCGCGATATTTTATCGGCGCAGCCCGCCAAGCTTTACCGCGCGTGGATGGCCGAATTTCGCACGCCGTTCTTTCGCAGCTATCTGATCAATGATCCTAAGTTGATTGAAACCGTGTTGAAAACCCATCCAGATGATTTCCCAAAGTCGGACCGGATTTCTGCTGGGTTGCGGCCGCTGTTGGGCGAAAGCGTATTTTTGACCAATGGTGCGGTTTGGAAACGGCAGCGGCGCATTATTGATCCCGCATTCGAAGGCGGACGGCTGCGCGATACGTTTCCGGGCATTTTTGCTGCGGGGCAGGCGGGGGCGGCACGGTTGGTCGCGGATGATACCCCCCAAGAGATAGAGGCCATCGCCAGCCATATTGCCGCCGACGTCATTTTTCGCACACTTTTTTCCCTGCCAATCGAAGATGTAACCGCGCAAAAGGTCTTTCTTGAATTTCGCAATTATCAGCGCTCTCAGCCGATCCTGAACCTTGCAGCATTCATTCCCGGCCCGCGCTGGATGCCACGGTTCTTTCGCCAAGCAACGCGACGTTCAGCAAAAAATATTCGCGCGTTGATCACGCAACTGACCATTGCACGGTTGGAAATGATCGCGGCAGGAACCGCGCCCGATGATCTGGCGACAAAAATTATGACGACGCAGGACCCTGAAACCGGCGAGACATTTAGTGTTTCAGAAATGGTGGATCAAGTCGCGATTTTCTTTCTGGCGGGGCATGAAACAAGCGCTTCAGCTTTGGCTTGGACGTTGTATCTTTTGGCGCGCGCCCCTGAATGGCAAGAAAAGGTGGCTACCGAAGCCGCGCAGTTTGACGGGGATTTTGCCAGTCTGTCACAGCTAAAGATCACGCGCGATGTGTTCCGCGAGGCACTGCGACTTTATCCGCCAGTGCCGATGATGGTGCGCGAAGCCTATGCGCCGACGCGGTTTCGTGATCGCGCGGTCAAACGTGGGGCGCAAATTGTGCTCTCGCCGTGGCATCTGCACCGCCACAATCGGCTTTGGGACAATCCCGATGGGTTTGACCCAAACCGCTGGCAGAGTGAGAATGGCAAATCCTGCGTGCGCACTGCGTTTATGCCATTTTCAGCAGGACCGCGTGTGTGCCCCGGCGCGGGATTCGCGATGATCGAAGGGGTGACGTTGCTCGCGAATCTGCTCAAGAATCATGAATTTCACCTGCCGCAAGACCGAACCCCCACCCCGGTTGCCCATCTGACAGTGCGTGCTGAGGACGGAATCTGGCTGCGAATCGTGCCGCGATTGCATACGTGAATTTGACTGAATGATTAAAAAAGTGGCGCAGGTTTTGAATTCTGACGGAAATATGGCGCCTTTTCGCCCTGATTATGTTGGATTGTGCAGGAATTCGCTCACAGTTAAGTGTAACGCGGGGTTTTTGTCGACATTTGGCTACCTCCGAGGATAAGGTAATGAGAGACGCAAAAGAGCGCGATCTTAATCAAGTGTTAACTTTCAGCGAGACGAGAACAGATATGACTATCGCACTTCCAGGTTCTTCCAAAAAAGGTATCGGTGGTCTCTTTGGGCGCAAAGCGAAAGTTGAAAAGAAAGCGTCGACTGCTGAGAAACAGCTTTCACGTCAAGACGTCGCTAAAATGTTCACTGCAAAGCCTGAGCCACGCGAAGTGGTAAAGCCAGCGCGTTTGAACCGTCTAGAGCGCGAAGATCGCGCAGAGTTAGGCAGCCTGCGCGGCGCACTTTACTCAAAAGACTGATTAAGCGCTTTTTCTAATACGTAGACCCGTAAAGCCGATGCGAGACCGATGTCTCCGCGGCTTTCGTCAATTTCTGCGGCAAGACCATTGATGGTTTTTCCGTTTTGGTCTGCAATTAGTCGGAACTGATCCCAAAATATATCTTCGAGCGAAACACTTGTGCGGTGCCCGCGAAGTGTGAGCGAGCGCTTAACCGGGCGCGCGTGATTACTCATCTTCGAATTTCAACTGTGAGAGCCGATCGCTGGCTTGCTGTTCGCGTGCCGCATCCAATAGCTGTTCAGCCTTTGAGCGGCCAAAGCGGATCGCATTTTGATCCGCTTTGGCTTTGGCCTCGGCGCGGGTGCGCGCTTTGCGGGCCTGATTTAGGTTGATGGGCTTCACTTGGGGCCGATCATATCTTCGGGGCGCACGACCTTGTCGAATGTCGCCTCATCGACAAAGCCCAAGTTGATGGCTTCTTCTTTCAACGTGGTGCCGTTTTTATGCGCAGTTTTGGCAACGGTTGTTGCGTTGTCATAGCCAATGGTCGGCGCCAGAGCGGTCACCAACATCAGGCTTTCACGCATCAACTTTTCGATACGGGTGCGATCCGCGCGAACACCAACGACGCAGTTATCTGTAAATGTTGCAGAGGCGTCACCGATAAGTTGCATAGATTGCAAGACGTTATAGGCCATCATTGGCTTCATCACATTGAGTTCAAAGTGACCTTGTGACCCGGCAAAACCCACGGCCGCATCATTGCCCATGACATGGGCGCAGACTTGGGTGATGGCTTCGACTTGGGTTGGGTTTACTTTGCCCGGCATGATAGATGAGCCCGGCTCGTTCTCAGGCAACATCAATTCACCCAGACCACAACGCGGGCCAGAGCCGAGCATCCGTATGTCGCAAGCTATTTTATAAAGGCTCGATGCCACGGTTTTCAACGCACCTGACATTTCAACCAATGCGTCATGCGCGGCAAGGGCTTCGAATTTATTTGGCGCGGTGACAAAGGGGAGACCTGTGATTTCCGCCATATTCGCCGCAACAGTTTCGCCCCAACCTTTGGGCGTGTTCAACCCGGTGCCAACCGCGGTGCCGCCTTGGGCCAATTCGTAAATTGCGGGTAGGGCGGCTTTGATCCGGCGCAAGCCCATCGCAACCTGGTGGCTGTAGCCGCTGAATTCTTGACCCAATGTCAAAGGGGTCGCATCCATTGTATGGGTGCGGCCGATTTTGATAATATCGTTGAATTCTTCTTGTTTTTCGATCAATGCGGCGTGCAGTTTTTCCAATCCGGGGATCAGCACGTCGCGCGCAGTGGTGGCGACAGCGATATGCATGGCGGTGGGGAATGTGTCGTTTGATGACTGACCCATGTTGCAGTGGTCATTCGGGTGAACCGGATCTTTCGACCCGATCACGCCGCCCATGATTTCGATCGCGCGGTTGCTGATAACCTCGTTGGCGTTCATATTGGACTGGGTACCGGACCCGGTCTGCCAGACGACCAATGGGAAATGATCGTCAAGCTTACCCGCAACAACTTCCGACGCGGCTTCGATCATCGCGTCAGCCTTGTCCGCGTCCAATTTACCGCGCTCTTTGTTGGCCATGGCGCAGGCTTGTTTCACAACGCCAAGTGCGCGCACAATCGCAACGGGCTGCTTTTCCCAGCCAATCGGGAAATTCATCAATGAACGCTGCGTTTGCGCACCCCAATAACGGTCTGCTTGGACCTCAAGCGGGCCAAAACTGTCGGTTTCTGTGCGTGTGGCGGTCATGATGGATACCCTTATGAAAAATGATCAATGGGGGTTTAAGCCGCGACAGGCCAGATCGCAAGGCTTTGGTCTATTTACGGAACTGATCAAGGCTGACAACTTCGGCCTCTTTGCGTTCTTGCGGATCAGGTGAAGGTTCGACCATTTCGTCCATCGGGGCTTCGTCGATTTCAAGAATATCGGCATCGCCGTCTTCGTCATCCTCTGGAGATTCAAAGCGCAGCCCGAATTCGACGGATGGGTCAACAAACGTACGGATCGCATCATATGGCACATAAAGCCGTTCAGGGTTATCGCCAAAGTTTAGCGTGATTCCAAAGCCTTCGTCGGTGACGTCAAGATCGTCAAACCAATGTTGGATCACCACTGTCATTTCGCCGGGATAGCGGTCTGACAGCCAATCAGCGATTTCGACGTCGGGGTGCATCGTGTCAAAGGTGATAAAGAAATGATGTTCCCCCGGCAGACCATCCTTGGCCACATCGGTCAGCACATTTTGGATTAGGCTCCGCATTGCGCGGTGCATAAGGTTTCCATAGTCGATGGTGCTGGTCACGGTCACTTCCCCAATTGTGATTGCCCTAGCATACGAGCTTTTCACCAAGTGAAAAGAGCCGTTATCAGTTTGCGAGCGTAACGAGCCCTGCAAAAGCGGTGATTGCTAAGACAAGAGGCAATGGCCAGTTCCGCCGAAGCAGAAGTAAGGCCGCAAGCAATGCAAGAAAAACCGCCATAGGTTGCAAGGTGCCAAATTCGGGCGAAACAACAGTGATCGCCCCCCAACGCAGGGTGCTTACTGTTTCAAAAAACACATGTATGGCAAACCACAAGGAAAGATTGGCGATGACACCGACAACCGCTGCGGTGATGGCAGACAGCGCGCCGCGTAACCGTGGGCGGCTATCGAGCCAATCGATCATAGGCGCGCCTGCGAATATCCAAATAAAGCAGGGCACAAAGGTAACCCAAAGCGTCAGCATACCCGCCAAAAGCGCCAATCCGATACCGCCTTGCGCCATGCCCGCAATCATGCCCACAAACTGCGTCACAAGGATCAGCGGCCCCGGCGTTGTTTCTGCAAGTCCCAGCGCGTCCATCATCTGCGCCGTGCTAAGCCACTGATACGACACGACGACCTCTTGCGTCATATAGGCTAAAACGGCGTAGGCTCCGCCAAATGTAACGACCGCCAATTTCGAAAAGAAGAACCCAATTTCAATCAAAAATGACTGGTTGAACGCCGCCAAGATGACCAATGGCGCGGCCCAAAGGAGCGTGCCGATCGCGATTGTCTTGAGGGTCTGTTTTAGGCTGGGGAGCACGTTTTTCTGGGCGGTTTTTGCACCTGTAAGCGTGATCGCCCCGATTACTCCCGCGCAGAGAACGACAAGGGGGAACGGCAACGCGAACAAGAACAGCGCGATAAATGCGCCCAAGGCGATCAGCCCCTGCACAGGCCCAATGATCGCGCGCTTTGCCACTTTCAGCAGAGCCTGGATGACGATGACCACAACACAGGCTTTCACGCCTAAAAACAGGGCCTGTACCCATGGCAGGTTGCCATAGGCGCCATAGGCCAACGCCAGCCCCATAATGACCAAAGCGCCGGGGATCACGAAAAGCCCGCCACCAATGAGCCCGCCTACGACGCCACCACGTTTCCAACCCGCGTATGTCGCGAGCTGCATCGCTTCGGGCCCCGGCAACAGCATGCAAAACGACAGGGCCTTCAGAAACTCCGCCTCGCTGAGCCAAGGGCGGTCTTCGACCAATTCTTTATGCATGAGCGCGATTTGTGCGGCCGGGCCGCCAAATGAAAGCAATCCAATGCGCCCGAACACGCGTATCAATTCATGTTTCAATATCAGCCTATTACCTTGCTTACTTCACGTAATATCTTCGCTCTGATTGCTTCTGGATATTGGCGGTGTGTCCGGGCTGTCATCACGAATCCTTCGGGCGTGATTACCCGGCTATTGTAAAACCTTGTTATCGTGAGACCCAGAAATTCGATGGCAATCGCGTTAATCGTGACATCTTGACGCGTTGCCGCCACGCGGGCAAAGTTGACGTTACTTCCGGCGTTGGGGGTGCCGTCACCTGAAATATCGATGACCTGCCGCGTGCAAGCTGGTGCGCTGGCGAAGAGATCCAATGCGCTATAAATCGCCTCGGCTGGGGCCGTGCCTGAGAGTGTATAGGCCCGCTCGATCGAACGCGCACGGTCGGCGAGAAGGCTTGCGTCAAATGTCGTGCGGATTTGCGTCCAGGGAATCGAAAGCTGTTGTTCGTCCGCGCCCGACCACTGCATAACTGCGATGGCCACATCACCTGTGACCAATGCCTCCACAATTTCAGGGTCGCGCAATGCATCTGCCATGCCATCTATTTGCAGCCGGTATTCAGCGGAATCGATGGAATTGGATACATCTATTGCCAGCACTAGCGCCACGTCACAGGCCGCGAGAGGTGACGCGCATAACAGTGCAAATAGTGAAGGGATCAGACGCATAAGCCCATCATGGCAGGCGATTTTAAGAATGGGAAGGTGCAGGTTTCTGTTGCCAGGTACCTGCGGACCCCGCCAGAGGCTGCAAGCCTAAGGACTTAAGGTTTCGATATTTCGCACAGCTTACGCTGCGAGAGCCATCGGTGCTTTGTTGTCATTTGCAACTAGCTTTATCGTACCGATAACGGTGGTAACTCACCGAGATAAAGCAAACCCCTTTAGACGTTCGTCGATCCTATTTCGTCCCCATGTGCCCTAAGCCATACCCCAAATGAGAGTTGACCGAGGAGTGATTGGTGGAGACGCAGGGTACCGCCCCCTGGTCCGATCCGCTTATTACGAGCGCGTTTATATCCATAGTCCCGAAGGACATTCAACAGATAGGGACTTGCAGGCGGCTTCGCAAGAGGCATTGCGTAAGAAAAGCGCATATGAATTAGGCAGTCACGGGGCAAGAAATGCCGTTAACAAGAAGTTGATGATCAGGCTCTGGCCAGTGCACACCTGAAGAACTAAGCGACGATCATGCGAGGTATAGGTGTTTTGGATGTTTGTTTTGGCCCGCAGTGGAATCGCTGCGATCTTTTGTTTTCATTGCTTTTCGGCGCCTTTGACGGCCCAAGGCAGTGCAGAGGGATGGGTTTCATCGGGAGCCATAACCTCTGACGAATTGACGACTGGCTACATATATGGTGACTTCACGCTCAGGGCCCTCGAGGGTCAGTGGGGCGCTGAGTTAGGGATGTTTGGTGTCGTTGGGCGGCTACATGAAACCTATGCCGCAGCGACATGGCAGCGCGATGGGCATAAGGTCGAACTTGGCTTTCCGCGTCCGGCCTATGATCGATATGCTATTTCTGGCCTGACGCAGGTGATGCCACGGCAGGCATTGGAGTCGATTTCGACGACACGTAGTCGGGCGACATCTGGCGTCTTTACGGAATCAGAATTTTTGCCCTATGGCATTGCCTACAGCATTGGCGACACCGCGTTTTCGCTGCACGGTGTGCCTGACACAGATATTGTTATCGCGGGGGCAGGGGCGCGCAAAACCGCTGCCGGCTGGCAATTGGACTTCGGGATAGAGGCCGTTTCGGAAGCTGACGCAATAGACTGGAACGCCAAAGCGCAGCTGATCCGCACGATGGGGGCTTTGGATTTGGGGCTGGGGCTTTATGCGGGGGATGCGAATGGCGCGTCCCATGTCGCAGAGCTATTTGCCCAAACCCCAGTGGATAGCCACTTGTCGCTGATCGGGCTTTTACGCCAGACACAAGGGGATGATCCGCTGGTGGGGGCGAAGCTGACCTATGCGTTTGAAACGGGTCTTTTGACGGATGTTGCGGTCACCAGTGGCACGGATGACATCAGCATCGCAACCTCGGTAGGTTACCAGTTCTAACGTATTATGATGCTTGAGAATATTGCGCTGTGATATCGCTGAACCCGTCATAGCGCTGTGCGATAATCCGGGTGAGCGGGCGCCCTTCTGCTGTGATCCGCAGGTGGTTGCCATCTTGGACAACATGACCTGCAAATTCTTCTAATATGGCGGCGTGGATCGGGGCCAATGCCGCGCCACCAGGGCGTGTGCTGAGGCTTGGGATATCAATTGCGAAATTGCACATGAGCATATTGATCGCGGCTGCGCGGGTTTGATCCTCTGGGGTCATTGCATAGCCACGGTGCCCGGCAAGCGCACCGGATTCGATCCGCTGCGTATAGGCGGCGGTTGCGGCGGCATTTTGGACATAGCCCTGCGCAAATTGCGAAATAGATGACGCGCCAATACCAATCAGCGTGGGGCAGGCATCATCCGTATAGCCTTGAAAATTGCGGCGCAAATGACCGGTATGATGGGCGCGGGTCAGGCTGTCGTCGGCTTTACCAAAATGATCGATCCCGATGGCCGTATAGCCCATGCTGGTAAAGGCCCGCGCGGCCTGTTGGGCAAGGTGATAGCGGGTTTCTTCGGCGGGCAGGGCGGATTCTGGGATCAGTTTTTGCCGTTTGGCAAAGTTTGGCACATGCGCATAGCCGAATAGCGCGATCCGGTCGGGATCAAGCGCGCGGACCTTTTCGATTGTATCGGCCAGCTTATCAGTGGTTTGAAACGGCAACCCGTAAACAAGATCCGCATTGAGCGACCCAATCCCTGCGGCCCGCAGCGCATCGACGCAAACACGGGTGGTTTCAAAGCTTTGTTCGCGCCCAATCGCGGCCTGTACGTCCGTTGAAAAGTCTTGAATGCCAATGCTGGCGCGCGTCATGCCCATATCGGCAAGGGCCGCGATTTTGGCATCATCAACCAAGGTCGGGTCGATCTCGACCGAAAACCGCAGATTATCGGTCGGTGGGAACACGTCAAAAATGGCCGTTGCAAGCGCGCGGATCATGTCGGGGGGAAGAATTGTTGGCGTGCCGCCACCCCAATGTAATTCGCCCATGCGCACGCCGTCAGGCAGGCTATCGCGCAGCAACGCAAGCTCTGCTTTCAGGTAAGTTAGATAGGTTTCAACCGGCGCGATGGTGCTGGTCCCTTGGGTGCGGCAGGCGCAGAACCAGCACAGACGCTCGCAAAAGGGGATATGCACATAGACCGAAACCGGGATGTGCGGGTCAAGCTTGCCCAAGCAGTCGTGTTGAAAGTCAGCGTCGACCTGCGCGTGAAACGCGGTGGCGGGTGGGTAGCTGGTGTAGCGGGGCACGCGGGCGTCAAAAAGCCCACGTTCGCGTAGGCGTGCAATATCTTCCATACCCCGGTCATGGCAGACCCCTGCGCCCATTTCATTGCGCTAGATCAAATGGCGCAGGGGATTTTACTAGCTCAGCTGATCAATAAAGCAAGCGGTGGTTTCTGCGATCTGTTCGGCCGTGTGGTCGCGCTTAAAGAAGGTCGCAAATCCGGTTTCAGGGAACATCAGGTAGGTCTGGGTTGAATGATCGACCAGATAGTATTCGGGGTCGCCTTCTTGCTTGCGGTAATAGGTCCGGTAAGCTTTTGAAGCCGCATCGACCTGTTCTGCTGTGCCTGTCAGCCCGATCATTTCATCGTGGAAATTATCTGCAAAATCGCCAACGATTTGCGGCGTGTCGCGGGCAGGGTCGATGGTGACAAAGACAGTGCCGATGTCGTGCCCTTGGTCTTCGAGGATATAGGCGGCCGCAGCGTTGCGCGCACTGTCGAGCGGGCAAACGTCAGGGCAAAAGGTATACCCAAAGTAAACCAAAGTGGGCTTGGTAATGACATCAATGTCGGTCACCATTTCGCCGGTTTCCGAGACCAGTTCAAACGGCCCACCAATTGCGGCACTTGCCACGGAGGTATCCCCGCAAGGCACCCCGTTCGCGTTCTGGGATACAGTCCAAGTGTAAAACCCAAGCCCCGCCGCAACGGCCAGCGTGGTCGATCCAATAATGGCAGCTTTCATTGCTCTCTCCTTGTGGGGGTGTTGCGCCTTGCCAGAGGCAAGGCGCGCAGGGATTTAGTGGTTCATTTCGCCATGGTTCATGTTGCCATGTTCACCGCGGGCGACAACTTTGAACATGACCTCAACCTCGCCGGCGTGTTCAAATACCAATGTCGCGGGGATTATTTCATCCAATACGAACGGTGTGCCCTGTAGGCCCATGAACATGACGTGAAAACCGCCGGGTTCAAGCGTGGCCATGCCGCCTGCGGGTACCGGGATGCCTTCGATATGGATCATTTTTGCGACCCCATCTTCGAACTCGGTGGTGTGAATTTCGACGCGTGGATAATCGGCGCGCACATCGATCAGCTTATCATCGGTGTCGCCGTGGTTCATGATCTGCATAAAGCCGCCACCCGCCATGGCTGTCGGGGCGGTTTCAAACACCGTGGTATCCATCACGTGAATTTCAGATTCGGCCAGCGCAACAGAGGCAGTCAGCGACAAAACGGCAGCGGTAAACAGTGTATTCAATTTCATTTTTCAGTCTTTCATCAGCGCCTTAGGGGGTCACCTTTAGGCAAATATTGGGAAATTGGGGAATGGGGTAAGCTACGCCAGCGGCGGTGCGCGTGCACCATGTGCCCAATAAACTGTTGAAAGACGGTTAAGTGTTCGTGGCGTGACAACATGAAGCGGCAGTGCCTGCCCAGCGGCAATCACCATTTGCGTAGGCGCGTCCAAGGCGCAGGTCTGTGAAATAACACAGGCCTGACAATGGGTGCCGCCATCGCGCGGATCACCGGAATCACCGCAAATATCGGCCCAAGACCCACCGGCAAGCACATAGGCTGTGGCCTGCCCATCATCGCTGGGTGCAACCGATTGGTGCCCAAAGCCAACCAAGGCCAGAGCAAGCGCAAGAGTTACACTGATAAGCGCACGCAGGATCATGCGGCGGGTTCTACGCGTAATTTCGCGGGATGACAAAGGTTAAACCGTCGCAGGGGTGGATCAAGATCCACCCTACGTTTCAAACGAGAACGGCAACAGTAAAAACGCGGTGGCACGGCAGTATACAGACTTGGTATGAACTGACTAGAATAGTGCGAAACACAACTGCACAGTCGCGTAAGTATTTCAAACAAAGGGGCTGGACCCATGATTACAGTAGATTACTGTCGGACAATGGCTGCGTATAACCGCTGGCAAAATGATGGGCAGCGTCGAATCGTAAGTGGCATGACACCTGAGGCGTTGACGCTTGATCGGGGCGCGTTTTTTGGCTCTATCATGGGCACGCTGAACCATTTACTTTGGGGGGATACGCTCTGGATCAGCCGTTTTGATGGCGGGCAGGGTACAGAGCTCACGATTCCGCATAGCACAGCGCTTACTGTGGATGCAAATATCTGGGATACAAAGCGGGCGCAGATGGATGATCGTATAGCTGCTTGGGCGGATGCGCTCCAACCTGCTGATCTTGAAGGTGATCTACATTGGTATTCGGGATCGATGCAGCGCGATTTTGCAAAGCCTGTGGCGATCTGTGTGATGCAATTATTTAACCATCAAACGCATCACCGTGGACAAGTACATGCGATGCTGACAGCTGCAGGTGAAAAACCCGGCGATACAGACCTTCCCTTTTTGCCCCAAAACTGATCCAGTCCGAGAAACGCTAATCGGGAGGCATATATGTTCAACGCTTTGATGGTCGAAAAAGATGCGGATGGGAAAACCTCTGCAAATATCCAACAGATTGATATCGCCCAATTGCCTGCGGGTGAGGTTGTCGTGGATATCGAATATTCGACCGTAAACTATAAAGATGGGTTGTGTATCGGCCCTGGTGGCGGTCTGGTGCGCAACTACCCGCATATCCCCGGCATCGACTTCGCAGGTACCGTCGCAAGTTCAGACGATCCGCGGTATTCTCCCGGTGACAAGGTTGTATTGACCGGTTGGCGTGTCGGTGAAGCGCATTGGGGTGGGTATTCCCAAAAAGCGCGGGTCAAAGCGGATTGGCTGGTGCCATTGCCCACGGGCATCGATACGCGCCACGCAATGGCCGTGGGAACTGCTGGGTTCACCGCGATGCTGGCGGTTATGGCGCTTGAAGATCATGGGATCAAGGATGGGCCCGTTTTGGTCACTGGGGCTGCAGGCGGTGTCGGGTCTGTTGCGACCGCTATTCTTGCGCAGTTGGGGTACGAGGTCGCGGCGGTGACAGGGCGCCCCGAAACGGCGGATTATTTAAAATCCTTGGGTGCAACTCAGATCGTAGCGCGTGAAGACATCAACGAGACGACAAAGCGACCGCTGGAGGCTGAAGCATGGGGCGGGTGTATTGATGCGGTCGGCAGCGCGATGCTTGCGCGTGTTTTGGGGCAGATGAAATATGGTGCCTCGGTTGCGGCCGTGGGGCTTGCAGGTGGCGCAGATTTGCCAGCCACGGTCATCCCGTTTTTGCTGCGCGGCGTGAACCTTTTGGGGATCGACAGTGTAATGCAGCCCTATGAAAACCGTTTGCGCGCGTGGGAACGTATTGCAAAGGATCTTCCGATGGAAAAACTAGAGGCGATGATCGTCCCGGCTGTGCTGTCAGATTTGCCAGCTCTGGGGCGCGATATCTTAAAAGGTCAAATCAAAGGGCGGGTTGTTGTGGATGTGAACGGCTAACCCGTCTGCGGTGATGCGCGAAAATATTCCGATTGGGCCTGTGTTGGTTTTGGTCCAGTTGGTTTATGCGCTGCTGCGGGGGCAAACGCGCAACACCCGTGTATGCGGCCCCATCGCGTATTGATATGTGATATTTGGGCTGTAAGGCTTTGATTTGTATTGGTAAAGGCGGTGATTTTTCGCGCTCCATATCCGTCTCTCAATTTGAAATCCTTAGAAATCACGTCAGTTCTCGGTTTTGACCGACCTAGTTTTTGCTGTGCCCTTGCATGGTGCGATGTGATCACGGAAAATGCTGGTGAAACTATCCTTGTCGTATGTGATTGCGGCGGGATGTGAAAAGACAAGGAAGAATTCTGATGCCAACTGCTGGACGGCTCGCTGGAGCCGTATTTTTTGCTCTCTATGGCTGGTACGTCGCCGGTATTTCTGTGCCATATTTCCCTGAATCCAACGCGCCAGGCTATTTGATTCCTGTTTGCGCTGGCTTGGGACTTTTCTTTGGCTGGACAATCTGCGGAACCCATGCGGGGAAAGGCTATAACGCAGCGACGGGCCAGGGGTTGACCATGGCGTTTTTGTTTTCGTTCTGCATTCTGTATATCATGGGTTTCTTCCAAATGATGGCGCAAGCCATGCGTATGGTCTATGATGGCCCCATGGAAGCAATCATGGCGTCCTTTCTTGAAACCTTTGAATTTGCGCTCTACTTCGTCGACGTCAAGATGATTGCAACGGTGCTGATTGGTGGGGTTCTGTGTGCGTGGGCAACCGAATACGTCGCAAAACGGTTCCCCTAGTTTATGGATATCTTTGTTTACGGCACGTTGATGTCGGAACAGCTGTTTTGTGCCGTCGCGGGGGGTAATCCCTGCGTAACTGAGGCCGCACAGCTTGATGGCTATGTCCGTTTTGGCGTGGCCGGGGATGTTGTGCCCTTCATCGTGCCATCAAGTGCTCAGGCTGTAGACGGTGTTATCTATCGTGGGGTGAATGCCGCGCAAGCTGCGCGGTTAGATTTATATGAACGCGCATTTGGGTATGCGACCGAAACGGTTTTGGTTACGGCCACAGGCGGCCAAACTCCGGTAACCTGCTACATGCCACCGGACGGTATCATCGCAGACAAAAAGGCTTGGTCGCTTGCCGTGTGGGAGGCAGATCATCTTGCACCCGCATTACTGGCAGCAGCAGAGGTGTTTTCGCACGATCCGCTGCCATCGCCCGAGTCATTGCGGCGTATGTGGCCAATGATTGAATCACGGGCTTGGGCCAAACATCGTACACGGCCGGCGCCAGCGACGCTGCGCCATAATCCGCGAACCGATGACATCAGGGTTGTTGCAAAACGTCCACCGCGGGGCGGGTTTTTTAGGATGCAAGACATTGATGTGCATCATAGACGCTTTGATGGCACCCGATCAGATAGATTGCACCGCGAGGTATTCATCGCGGTCGATGCGGCATTTGTGCTGCCATATGATCCGGTACGCGACAAAGTTATCTTGGTCGAGCAAGTCCGCATGGGGCCGCTGATGCGCGATGATCCAAATCCGTGGATGCTTGAACCCGTGGCGGGTATTGTGGATGCGCGGGAAACGCCGGAACAGGCCGCGCACCGCGAGGCCTTTGAGGAGGCGGCGGTGACGCTTGAGCATCTCGAACCCATCAGTGCGTTCTATGCTTCGCCGGGGTCCACGACTGATTATTTCTACACCTACATTGGCCTATGTGATCTGCCGCAAACGACATCCTATTTGGGTGGCCTTGCTGAAGAGGGCGAAGATATTCGCCTGCATCCCATGTCATTTGACGCGGCTTTGGCGCTAGCCGATAGCGGTGAAATTCAGGTGGGACCGTTGGTTTTGATGCTCAATTGGCTTGCACGCCATCGTGATCGGCTGCGCGCGATGGCTTGAGTTCATGCCTGCGCGGTTCTACACAGGGTAGACGTAATGAAAGGCGCCACCATGACCATCCGAAATGACCTTGCCCATGCTGTTGGGAACACGCCACTGATTAAGCTGCGCGCCGCATCAGAGGCGACCGGCTGTACGATTTTAGGCAAGGCCGAATTTCTAAACCCCGGTCAATCGGTCAAGGACCGGGCGGCGTTGTTCATGATCAAGGATGCGATTGCCCGCGGTGATCTGAAACCCGGTGGCACGATTGTCGAAGGGACGGCAGGGAATACCGGCATCGGGCTTGCGCTTGTTGGGGCGTCAATGGGATTTCAGACCGTCATCGTGATCCCTGAAACGCAGAGCCAAGAAAAGAAAGACATGCTGCGGCTCGCGGGTGCGCAATTGGTCGAAGTGCCTGCCGTACCTTATAAAAACCCTAACAATTACGTGCGCTATTCTGGACGTCTCGCGGAAAAGCTCAAGGCGACGCTGCCTGGCGGGGCGATCTGGGCCAATCAATTTGACAACGTAGCCAATCGCCAAGCGCATATTGAAACCACTGGCCCGGAGGTTTGGGACCAAACCGGCGGTAAAGTCGATGGATTCATTTGTGCGGCCGGGTCTGGCGGGACAGTTGCAGGCGTCGGCATGGCATTGCAGCCCAAAGGGGTCAAAGTGGGTCTTGCTGATCCCGAAGGCGCCGGGCTGTTTAAGCTCTATACTGGTGAAGAAAACCCCGGCAACTCGATCACCGAAGGGATCGGGCAAGGCCGGATCACCGCAAACCTTGAAGGGTTCACACCCGATTTCACCTGCCGCATTCCAGATGCAGAGGCGTTGCCAATTGTGTTTGACCTTTTGCAAAATGAAGGTCTGTGCATGGGCGGCTCAACAGGGGTGAATATCGCAGGCGCAATGCAGATGGCGCGCGAGATGGGGCCGGGGCATACGATTGTGACGGTTTTGTGTGACTATGGCACGCGGTATCAGTCCAAATTGTATAACCCATCGTTTTTGCGCGAAAAGAACCTGCCCGTACCTGAATGGCTTGAGGCAAATGTTGATCTACCGGCGGTGTTTGAAACCGCATGATCCGCCGCTTTGTTCTGATATTGTGCCTTGCGTGCTTTTGGCCATTGGTCGGGGCGGCGCAAGATGCGACCGAAACAGAGACGCAGGCATGGGAACAGGTCGCCACCCGCGCTGAAAGCATGGCGGGACGCGAAGATGCATCTCGTTTTGCCATTCAGCGCCTACGCGCAGAGCTTGTTATCTGGCGAGACCGCTTTTTGGCGGACACGACCATCAACGCCGGGCGGTTGGAAACTGTCGACACGCAGATAGCGGCGCTCGGCCTTGCGCCAGAAAACGGAGACGAGGCGGAAGCAATCGCAGATCGCCGCGCAGAATTGGCTGCGCAACGACAAGCATTGGCCGCGCCGGGTCTATTGGCCGAAGAAAGCTATGCGCGTGCAAATGGGCTTATCAGCGAATTTGATGTGATGGTTTTGCAGCAGCAAGCTGATGCGTTGACCGAACGTGGTGAAAGCCCGCTGAAACCGCAATATTTCGGACCGGCTGTTGCGGCGGTTTGGAATATCGGCGTTACCATCGCAGTGGAAACACAAGCAGGGTTTTCCGCACATGTTGCCGCCGGAGCGCTGCTTTCTCATATTCCACGGGCGTCCGTCTTTTTGATCGTCGCGATTGCGCTGATCGGAACCGGGCGTCGCCGGGTCACGAAATGGCGCATGAATTTGGCACAGTCACAGATACGGTTTGTACCGCTATGGCTGTTCTTACTGTCGTTGGTGCAGATCATTGTGCCGGTGCTGGGCTTGTTCATGCTCACGGTTGGTTTGCAGACCTTAGAGGTGTTCGGGCTTGTGGGCGATGCCGTGGTAGGGACACTACCAACCGCGGGCTTTGCGGTGGTTTTTGCGTGGTGGGTAGGCCGGCATTTGTTCCCGGTGGGACAAGATACCGGGCAATTGGGATATAGTATGGAAGGCCGTGCGCGGGTGCGGCGCTATGGGTTGGCGATAGGTTGGGTCTTGGCTTTTGGAGCATTGCTAGATGCAGCGATCGGGGTCATCGACGAAGACCCAGCTGTCGTTTCGGCAATTACTCTGCCCGTTATTGTGATTTTGGGGGCCTTGCTCTGGCGTTTGGGGAAAGCGATTGGATCGAAGCCCATTGAAACCGCGGGGCTTCCCTTTTCGGCTGGTCGCGTACGCCCAATCGTGGGGAATTTCTCCATCGCCGTCGCCGCCGTTGCCCCTTTGATGCTTGCGTTTGGGTTCGGTGCAGGACGCGACCTGATGTTGTCGTGGCTTTATACGCTGGGTGTCATCGGCATGCTCTTGATTACACAGCGTCTTGTCCATGAATTGAGTGCGCCAAATGATGAGGAGGAATCCCCAAAAACAGGCACAATGGCCTTGGTGCCTGTGGCAATTAATCTGGCGCTTTATTTTGTGGCCTTGCCTGTTATTGCGCTGATTTGGGGCGCGCGTGTGGATGATCTGATCGAGGTTTGGGCGCGGTTCCGTGATGGGTTTTCCGTGGGTGATACCCGGATTTCACCCACTGACTTTTTAACATTCGCGATTGTGTTCGGGCTTGGGTATCTGCTGACCCGCACGATCCAAGGCACGCTGCGCAAGACAGTTTTGCCGCGTACCCGGCTTGATCTGGGTGGGCAAAACGCGATTGTCGCTGGGGTTGGCTATGTCGGGATCATTTTAGCTGCGATTGTCGCAATTACGAGCGCGGGGCTTGATTTATCAAGCCTTGCAATTGTCGCCGGTGCCTTATCTGTGGGCATTGGTTTTGGCCTGCAGAATATTGTCTCTAACTTTGTTTCCGGGATCATCTTACTGATCGAACGCCCCGTAAGCGAGGGAGATTGGATCGAAGTGGGCGGCCATATGGGCTATGTGCGTGCGATTTCTGTGCGTTCGACCCGCATTGAGACATTCGACCGGACCGACGTGATAGTGCCAAACGCCGATTTGGTCAGTGGACAAGTCACGAACTGGACACGCGGGAACCTTGTTGGGCGGGTCATTGTTCCTGTTGGTGTAGCCTATGGCACGGATATCGATCAGGTTACGAAGATCCTGCGCGAAGTTGCAGAGGCGCATCCGCTGGTCGTCATAACACCGCCACCAACGGTTCTGTTTACCGCATTTGGTGCGGATTCATTGGATTTTGAGATCCGTGCAATTTTGCGGGACGTGAACTATGTGCTGGTCACTAAATCAGAAATAAACATCGAAATTGCCCGAAGATTTGCCGAAGCCGGGATCGAAATTCCCTTTGCGCAGCGTGACATTTGGTTGCGCAACCCCGAAGCCCTGCACGGAGACAAGACATGACCGACCTGCTATTTCGCGATGATCCGTATTTGCGCGCGGCAAAGGGCAGGGTGGTTGCCGTGACCTCCGAAGGGGGGATCGTTCTGGACCAAACGGTGTTCTATGCGACCTCGGGCGGGCAACCCGGGGACAGCGGCACGTTAACTTGGGATGATGGGGCGATTGATATCGCCACGGCAGTCAAAGGACCAGATGATACCGTTGTATTGATCCCAGCCGAGCCAGCAAAGATGCCCAACAAAGGTGACGTTGTTACTCAAGATATCAATTGGGACCGTCGCCATCGCTTGATGCGCATGCACACGGCGCTGCATCTGTTGTCAGTGGTCATTCCGCTGCCAGTGTCAGGCGGATCGATTGCTGCCGATAAGGGGCGCTTGGATTTTGATATGCCAGAGGCCCCCGCCGATAAGACCGGATTGGAAGATGATTTGAACAGATTGATCGCCTGCGACATGGATGTCAGCAGTGAATGGATCACACAAAGCGCATTGGACGCGCAGCCCGAATTGGTAAAAACCATGTCGGTGCAGCCGCCACGCGGCAGTGGCAAAATTCGGCTCGTGCGGATTGGGGTTGGCAATGAATGCGCTGATCTGCAACCATGCGGGGGCACCCATGTGGCCAATACGCGCGAAATTGGTCGCGTTCGGATTGGCAAAATTGAAAAGAAAGGCCGCCAAAACCGGCGGGTCTATCTGCATTTGGAGTAGCGGATGCTGCGTTTTAGCCTTTTGATTTTTATCACTCTTTTTGCGAACTCGGCTGCGGCAGATAATTTCGATGGCTGCAACAAAGAGCAACTGCACATCGTTGATAGCGCGTTTCGCAACGCCAAGGAATTGACCCTGCGTGCGGCAACAGCCGTTGGCGACACGCCTGAATATGAACACTGGTTCGGCGAATACAGCGCTGAAAATGCAGAAACCGTCCGCGCCAATCTCAAATCAATTGTCGGTGCAATCCGAAGCGGCAATGTCATTGCGCATTGTGATCCCAACGGTTTCGACGGCTGTAGCGGGAGCACCTATGCATGGGTCTATCCTGACGAGCATTTCTTGATGCACCTCTGCCCGCCGTTTTTCTCTTTGCCGCCGCTGACTGCACTACAGCCGGGGGCGCGGCGCAGTGACAATGGCACACGTGAAGGTACAATCGTGCATGAGCTGTCGCACTTTATCAGGGTCGCGGATACTGATGACCACTGTTATTCACGCAGCGATTGCGCCGACATGGCGCGCACTGACGTGCGCCGGGCTCTCGATAATGCCGATAGCTATCAATATTTTACTGAGGATGTGACCTATTACGCACGTCAGTTGGTCCCCGGCAAACCAGAGGTGCGTAGTAACAATTAACGCCGCTCTTGGCCGAACAGGTCCCGTTCAATCGGCTGGTCAAGCATTTGCTCGGTTTCTGGCAGCCCTTCACGTGATAGCAAAATCGCAAGCGGGCGCAGGCCCGGCACGTAGCTGCACACCACCAGCATCATTACCATTATCGGCACTGATAGGAACATGCCCGGCACACCCCAGACAGCGCCCCAGAAGGCGAGTGATAGGATGATCCCAAAAGACGATAGCCGCAGCGCGCGCCCCATTAACATCGGGTCAATAATACTGCCATTCACAAATTGGATTACTGTCGAAATCACAAAAATCGCCAAGGTAATCGGGGCCTCGCCTATTTGCACATGTGTGATAAGCGCGATCAGGAATGTCGCCACGATAGAGCCAATGTTTGGGATAAAATTTAACACGAACGTCAAAATGCCAATGGACGTCGCAAGTTCGAGCCCAAAGGCTTTGGCCAGTAAAAACACCAAGGCCCCGGTAATCGCGCTGATCAATGTCTTTACCAACAGGTAATAGTTTACCCGGTGAATGATCGACGCGATGATTTTGCCGATCCGGGCGGCTTGCGCCTCGTTGCCGACGAAATTGACCAGTTTGGTATGAAACCAAATCCGTTCAGCAAACAAAAAGCCAACAAAAAGGATCACCAAAACCGTGGCCTGCATGATGCCACTGGCCTGGCCTGCGGCCGACCGCAAATAACTGGATACATTGACCGAACGCAGCGCATTAAAAACAGCCATTTCACTGTCTTCACCCATCCATGCAAACAGCGAGGCAATCGCCGACGGCGCACGTTCAGTATAGGAGAGGGTGGTGACCAAGACAGTGTTTATTTCGGCCAAGAGGATCGAGGTCAAAATCAAGAGCGCCACGGCAATCAAGATCATCGCAACAAGGCTCGCCAACGCGTTGGGAATACGAAACGGCCCGATCCTTTGGCGCGCGATAAAGCTGATCACGTCGCTTGTCAGACTGAACAGAATAATCGCGGTCGCGAGCGTGATCAGCATGAATCGGGCTTGGACAAGCAAGAACAAGACCACGGCAAAGGCAATGATGATCAATGCGCCAGTTTGCAGACGGTTTGAATCGCGTCTCACGCTGTCGTTTTGTGGCGGATTTTCGTGGGGCATGGGGCGATTATGGTCCGGTTAGTCTTAGGTATCATAGGGCGATGAGGTCCACGCCGTAAACACCCGCAAAAACATATCTATTGGCCCTTGCAAAGGGAGGGCGGATGGGGCTAAACCGCGCACCACGGACAGGTGGCCGAGTGGTCGAAGGCGCACGCCTGGAAAGTGTGTAGGCGGGAGACCGTCTCCAGGGTTCGAATCCCTGTCTGTCCGCCATCCCTCTCATTCTTCCCAACGCTCCGCTGAAGTTTACGCAGTTGCCTGAGATACACGATTGTCCGGAGCTGTATTTGCCCGTCGGTTGATGGTAGGTCTTTGCACTCCTCGCATGATCATGCGGACGTTTTGCCGCAGACCCAATCATCTAATGTTTAGACGGGCATTCTCCCGATGGGCGACATGTTGCCGACCAATTCGCGTCGACACTAAGCAGGTGCCCATAACCGTCGCGTTGCGATTGGGGGTTTTTTTATCAATTTGTTAAGCAAAATCGGTAAAAAATGGTTTGTCGCAATTATCTATCCTTTCTGTCCATCGCCCCGGCACGTCGGTTATACCTATGGTTGCAACTATAGGGTTGCAATCATAGGGGGAATAATGGACCCATTGGGTAGTTGCTGGTTGTGATGTTCGGTGGTGCTCTAGGTAAGTGTGCCAGCGTTTTGAATATCAATACTAACTATGGTCTGGAAAATTGACGACGCAACTTTGTTCTTCTTTGAAACGCTATGACACACGGATGAAGTCTTTATGTTTCATCCTTTAGATACCCGTGCACCGCAGGTTCTTTTGCTGCAGGGGCCTGTCGGTCCATTTTTTCAAGAGCTGCACAGCGGTCTTGTGTCGCGTGGGTTCGCAGTAAAGCGCGTCGTTTTTAATGCAGGCGACAAAATCTTTACACGCGGTGATTACACGTATTTTCGCGGCGCCAAGAAAGAATGGGCGAATTGGCTGCGTGCTGAGATGGTTCAAAACAGGCCCAGCTTTATTGTCGTATTTGGCGCGATGCGGCCAATGCACTTTACGGCCCGACAGGTTGCTTCGCTTTATGGCGTGCCTGTGATTTGTCTGGAGGAAGGGTATCTACGTTCTGGCTACATCACTTGCGAGCTTGGCGGCAATAACGATAGCTCACCGCTTTGTCGCTGGACGCCCGACCAAATCGATCCCGCGACGCTGCCAGAGCCATTGGATATGCCGTCACCCCAATCTGCGCTACGAATTTGGGCTGCGATCTATTACCTTATGCGTGATCTAAAGGCGGCCCCAGCCGAAAGTGCCCTGTTTCATCGAAAACGTGAAGGGATCGGGCGATTGGCTACGTCGTGGGGAAAACACTTGACCTCACGGGCATGCGTGAAACATGAGATTCTGACAAAGCTGAAAAAACTGCAGACGCGGCTAAAGGGAAAATACATTCTTGTCACGCTGCAAGTGCCCGAAGACAGTCAGATAAGGTATTCTTCCCGAGGCTGGACGAACCAAAAACTGGTGAAACAAACGCTTTTGGCTTTGCGCGAAAGCACAACCGAGCAAACCGTTGTTTTCAAGCTTCATCCTTTGGACCGGAATGCGGGCCAAACGCGGCGCCTCATTGCGAAATATGCGCGTGCGCTTGGATTGTCGCGGCGCGTGATGACTTTGGGAACAGGGGCGATCGGAGAGGTGACGCGACACGCCTCTGGTATGATCGTGATCAATTCCACCTCCGCGTTTTCGGCGCTGCACCATGGTGTTCCTATTTTGGTGTTGGGGGACGCGATTTACCGACACGACGCTCTGGTCACCACCGGGACAAAGCCGTCGGCAATCGCAAATTTCATGCAATCACGGGCCGCGAAACCCAAGGCAAATTTTGATGCGTTTAGACGGTCCGTGCGCGCGCGCGCGTTGCTTCCCGGCGATTTTTACCGTGAAGCCGGCCGCAAAGTCGCTGTTGACGCAATTGCGCAAAAGCTTGAGCAAGAGTTATCCCAAATAAGCTTGCCAGTTGGACCAAACTGATGGGTCTTGCGCAATTTAGGAAACACGGCGTGGCTTATCTCGGCCATGGTGCCTTGCTTCTCGCGCTTTCCGGCTGCGCAAGTTTGCCAGCATTTGGTCCTTCTGCAGATGCAATTGTCGCAGGTGCCGTTTCCGAAAGTGATCCCGATCCAGCACTGGTCGCATTTGATCTGATCAATGTGAGCGCTACGACGGTGCCCCCGACCTATTCTGGTGGGCGGTTTCCGCACGGGTTTCTGAATCAAAGCTTTTTAGTTGATCACGAACGTATTTCCGTCGCAGATGTTATTGAATTACGGATTTGGGAGACTGCGAATGACGGTCTTTTTGCCTCTTCCGGAAATCGGGAAACGGTTTTGTCGTTCGAGGTTTCGAATGCGGGCACGGTAGAGGTCCCCTATGCGGGGCGTATCAATGTCGCGGGGCTCACGACTTCTCGGGTACGCCAAGTACTGCTTGAAAAATACCAAGGGCAAGCAATCGACCCTGAGATCAGTGTCCGCATCATTGACGCGGCAACGCGGACGGTGACCGTGTTAGGGGATGTTGTGACCTCGGGCAGGGCGGATATTCCAGCACAGGGGATACGCCTCATGGCTCTCTTGGCGCAAATGGGCGGCAGTCCAAACCCGTTGTGGGAGACCGAAATTTCGGTCTCGCGCGGGTCGCATTCCGGAAGCGTTCGAATGGATCAGGTGACAGGCCATTCTTCAAACAATATCGTTATCTTGCCCGGGGATACCGTACAGATACGTCATATCCCACGGCGCTATGCCGTTTATGGCGCTGTGTCAAACAGTGGTAATATCGTTTTAAATATCGCGCGCCCGACACTGTCTGACCTTTTGGCCGAGGTCGGCGGGCTGAATGATATGCAGGCAGCCCCAAACGCCGTTTTTGTATTTCGGCGGGCCCGTAATCTGAACGAAAATCCGCAGGTCTACCGCGTCGATTTCGCGCGCGCCGATGCGTTTATCCTTGCGGATCAGTTTTTGCTTAACGAGACCGATATCGTTTATGTCGCCACGGCTGACGCCAGTGAATTCCGCAAATTTGTGACCACCTTGATGTCGCCGGTCGTGAGCAGCGCCAATAGCGTCAACAACCTGGGAAATTAGATGGCCGATCACCTAGCTGGAATACCGTGTCGAAAAAGAGAGAAGGGTGGCCTTCAGCGTGTTTACCATTGCTTACCCCGCGACAGCTAAAAGCGATCTATCAACGCGATACACCTTTCGCAAATATACGCAGGAGGTCTGAAAGAGGCCTATGATATATGCCAACAGATATTCATAAAGCCGCTTGTCCGGCGGATCATCAGCGCATGAATCGCGGTCACCCGATTGCTTTGACGTTCAGGCGCTTGGCAAAGGCGGGGCAATGGCTGCGTATGATGGTAAAACGCCTGTTGCCCGGTGCCCATGGCGACTTGGCTACCTCTATGGACCTCTGCGACGATCCGTTGGTCGCGCGTGCGCTTGGTCGCGCGCCTGCATTTCATAGCCGTCTGATCCCAACGCGCGCTGAACGCTACATTGGCTGGGGTCGCAAATGGTCAGGTCGCCGCGCGGTCGACATCGCAAAGCAAAAAAACGCCACCGCGCTCTTATTGGAAGATGGGTTTTTGCGATCGGTAGGCCGCCGTGATCCGGCAATTTCAATCGCCATCGATGACCTCGGTGTTCATTACGATGCCTCAACCCCATCGCAGCTGGAAGGGTTGATTGCGGCCCCCTTATCGCGCGATGAACAGGCCCGCGCGCAAGCCCTGTCGCAGCTATGGCGCGACGGCCGCGTATCTAAATATAACGCAGCACCAGAGCTGCAGCGCCCATTGCCAGCGCAATATGTATTGGTTGTTGATCAAGTTCGGGGCGATCTGTCGATCCGATATGGCTGGGCAAAGGCGGATAGTTTTGACACGATGCTGCAACGCGCGCTTGCCGATAACCCCGATGTTGACGTTGTCGTGAAACTTCATCCCGATGTGTTTACCAACGCTGCCAAAAGCCATTTTGATCCCGATCGCCTCGCGCAGATTGACCGTGTGCACGTGATTGCCGAAAACTGTCACCCCGTTTCGCTGATATCGCAGGCCAATGCCGTCTATACGGTCACCTCGCAGGTCGGGTTTGAGGCGTTGATTTGGGGGAAACCCGTGCACACGTTCGGGATGCCGTTTTATGCCGGTTGGGGGCTGACGCGCGATGCGCTTGCTGCGCCGGAGCGGCGTGTAGCGGCGAGTTTGGCCCAGCTCGTCTATGCCGCCTTAATCCGTTATGTGCGCTATGTGGACCCTGTCACGGGCCAGATGTCCGAGGCCGAAGACGCCATTACCCATATCGCGCGCCAAAGACAGATGCGCCATAAACTCCCCGAACAGATCACAGCGATTGGGTTTTCGGCCTGGAAGCGTCAATTTTTGCCTCAGTTCTTCGCTGACACAGCGGTGCGATTTGCGCGAAAACCCAAACGCTCTGAAACAGTTGCCGTTTGGGGACGTGCCGAAGCGCCCGCTGGTGCGTTGCGGATTGAAGATGGTTTTTTGCGGTCCGCCGGGTTGGGGGCCGACCTGATCCGTCCCTTGTCATTAGTGATTGACAAGACGGGGATCTATTTTGACGCGACGCGACCTTCGGATCTTGAAAATATCCTCAATACACAAGAGCTGACGCAAAGGCAGATAGCGCGCGCGCGGCGGCTTCGCCAGAACCTGATCGCGGATGGGATTAGCAAGTATAATTCTGGGGGCCGTGGGTGGACCCGCCCGGATACCAATAAATCCGTCGTGCTGGTCGTCGGCCAGGTCGAAACGGACGCGTCGCTGAAATATGGCTCCCCTGAGATCAAAACGAACCTTGCGTTATTGCAACGCGTCCGCGCGCGATGCCCGGATGATTATATTGTGTATAAGCCGCACCCGGACGTTTTGGCCGGGCTGCGGGACCGGATACGTGACGCAGAACCTTTTGCTGCATTTTGCGATGAATTGCTTACGCGCGACATCGCACCAGATCACTTACTGTCCCAGATTGATGCGGTACATACGATGACATCTTTGATGGGGTTTGAGGCGCTGGTGCGTGAAATCCCCGTCACTTGTCATGGGATGCCATTCTATGCGGGCTGGGGAGTGACGACGGATACCCTGCCGGCACCGCGACGGGTGAAACACCTGTCGTTAGACGGTTTGGTCTTTGGCACATTGTTTACCTATCCGCGCTACTATGACGCCGATGCAGGGTGTTTTGTTGGGCCTGAGCAAACGCTTGATATGCTGAAGGCTAAACGCAACTCCGGCGCGCATGGGAACTGGTCTCGCAAGTGTCTGAGATTGCTAATGATATCTTCAATGCAGCTTCGGCGGACTAAAAAATGACAGAGGCAAAACCCACCCAAACAGCGCAGAAGGTGGTTTCCTTAAGCAAAACAGACGCGCAGAAATCTCAAACTGCCAGTTTACAGCGCAAGCGTCGCAACAAGCTATGGATATCTTTTGTTGTACTCGTTTTGATCCCTATTGGGGCGGTGGCTAGCTATTATACATCCGTCGCAACCGACCGCTATGCCGCCCGCGCGGGGTTTTCCATTCGTGGGATTGAGACGAGCGCGGGGCTTGACGGTTTGGGTGCGCTGACCGGGCTTGCAAGTGCGGGATCGACGACGGCTGATACCTATGTCGTCTTGGAATATTTGGAAAGCCGCCGCTTGCTCGAAGATGTTGATGCGCAACTTTCACTCAGAGAGGCGTTTTCCAGCCCAGATATCGACTTTCTCACCCGGCTAGATCCCGACGCCCCGATTGAGGATTTCGTGAAATATTGGAACCGGTTTATCCACACCCAATCTGATCCAACCTCTGGGATTATCGAATTCGAAGTCCAATCAATGTCGCCTGAACACGCGCAACAGATCGGGCAGGTTGTGCTGGAGTTAACGCAAGACTTGGTGAACGAGCTTTCGGCGAATGCGCGGCAAGATGCGCTGAGTTTCGCGCGCGAAGAAGTCGCCCTGCAAGAGGCGCGTTTGCGTGAAACGCTCAACCGAATTCGCGATTTTCGGAATTTCGAACAATTGGTTGATCCGACGGCCAGCGCCGCGCTCGAAATTCAGCTTTTGTCCGAACTTGAGGCCCGGCTGATCGACATAAATGCGCGCATTGCCGCCCAGCGCGAGTCGCTAGATGAAACGGCCCCCAGTTTGGTCGCGCTGCGCAGGCAAGCCGAAGCCCTATCAGAGCAGATCGAAAGGCGGCGTCACGAAATTAGTGGCGTTTTATTGGATGGGACAGGGACATCGGCGGTGACACAACAACTCGCCGCGTTTGAGACATTGGATGTCGAACGCCGGCTGGCAGAACAGTCCTACGCCTCGGCGCTCAGTTCACTTGAACAAGCGCGCCGTGATGCTGACCGCCAACAGCGTTACCTTGCTGTGCATATCCGTCCGCAAACCCCTGAAAAATCGGAATACCCAAGACGTGGACATAACACGCTGCTCGCAAGCTTTATGTTCTTTGCGATATGGGGCATCGGCACATTGTTGACCTACTCGGTGCGGGACCACCTCACGTGAGACAGATGACAACAGCTGAGCTGCTGACGCTCCAGATCAGGGTGATTTTGAGCCTCGTTCTAAGGGAAACCCGTGCCACATTTGGAACGTCATCATTCGGCTATTTATGGGCCGTGATCACACCAACCGCGAGTGTCGCCGTCTTGGTCATTTTGTTTTCTATGGTCGGTCGCCACGCGCCCTTTGGCGCCAGCCTTGCCTTGTTTTTTGCGACAGGGATTTTGACGTTGCAGTTCTTTACCGAAACCTCCGGCAAGTTGATGACTGTGTTTGACGCAAATAAGGCATTGCTCACCTATCCAATCATCAAAGATGTCGACACGATCCTCGCACGGACAATTTTGATTTCCGCGACATACCTTGTGATCATGGTCATTTTCTATGCCGGGCTGATTGCGGCGGGGATGGCGCAGCTCCCGGCCCGTCCGGGGCAGCTTGTCTTGGTGTTCTTGAGCACAGCATTATTGGGGCTCGGCTATGGGACCGTGAACGCGGTGATCGTGTCTTTGTGGGACACATGGATGCAGATTGAAAAGGTGCTCACACGCCCGCTGTTTTTCATATCTGGCATTTTTTATGTACCAAGCCAGCTGCCCACGCGCGCGCAAGACTATTTGCAATGGAACCCCATTCTGCATCTGGTGGAGTGGTTTCGGATCGGATTTTATCCCAACTACAGTTCAAGCGTCTTAGATAAAACCTATCCGGTTCTAGTTGGGACCGTGTTGTTACTGATTGGGCTTGCTGGCGAACGTCTGTTTCGGCGCACGAGGTTTTAGCGATGCTTGCATTTGATCGTGTTTCAAAAATCTACAACCTCAAAGGTGTCCGGAAAGTAATCTTGGACGATCTGTCCTTCGTGTTTCCAGAAAACCGCAACGTCGCAATTATGGGCAAGAACGGAGCAGGGAAATCGACAATGATGCGGCTACTTGCAGGTTCTGAGCCGCCGACGTCTGGCCATGTTTACCGCAGCTTGCGCGTCTCATGGCCATTGGGTTTCGCTGGCGGCTTCAATGGGAGCATGACAGGTCTCGAAAATATTCGCTTTGTTTCGCGTATCTATGGGCAAGATACGGAGCGCGTGGTCACCTATGTTAAGGAATTTGCGGAGCTTGGCCCGTCACTGCGGCTGCCAATCAAGACCTATTCTAGCGGGATGAAGGCGCGGCTTGCGTTTGGTCTTAGTATGGCCATCAATTTTCAGGTCTATCTGATTGATGAGATTACGGCCGTTGGCGATGAAACATTTCGCAAAAAAAGCCGTGCTGTGTTTCAAGAAAAGCTGAAGAGCAGCCAAATCATCATGGTCTCGCATTCGGCAGCTACGATCCAAGAATATTGCGACTGTGGCCTGCTACTCAACGCGGGCGGGGTCACGTTTTATGACGAAGTGACAGAACTCATAACAGCTTACAAATCCCTCTAAAGTTCGTGTGCCAATGGTTAGTAGCTGCAGCATGCCAGTGAAGCAGTCGGTGAAATCCCGCGTATCGTGGGGGATTAATTGGTAAAAGATGTGTTGCGTAAGTTGTGTGTTAACCAATTTAATGTCATATAGGTTGTGTATAAATTGGGCAAACTGTGTATGCGCTGTGAATGCCCGCGTAACTGTTTCCCTGAACTCTTATGAAGCACTTCTTTGAAAGATGAGCATTTGAAAATTTCCTTTATTGTCCCGTGGATTACAAAAGGCCGTGGCGGTACAGAAAATGTCGGTCAACTCATGGCGAACGCGATGGCTGATCGCGGTCACGACGTTCATATTTATACGTTTGATGATCAAAAAAGTCCATCTAAATGGCCGCTCAACAGCCGTATCTGGCTGCATCACCTCGCTGAACGTGAAGACGCGAAATCTAACAACCAGATGACGATCGCACTGGCGGAAACTTGCCCCGATCTGATCGTCGGGCTGCATATGAACCGGACACTCTTGCGCTACACAGTTGCGGCGCAAAAGATCGGTGTTCCGCTCGTTCTTTCGGAACATATCGACCCGCATTTTCCGAACCGATTGGGTGTCTTTAGCGATGAACAAAGGCAGGCCGCGTTTGTGGGTGCCACGCGGTTACATCTGCTGACTGGCGCGTTCAAAGACGGGTTGCCTGACTATTTTCAATCGAAAGTTGATGTCATCCCTAACACGGTGGCACATGCGGGCACTGCGTGCGACCCAAAGGGCGGCGATGCAAAGACAGTTTTGACCGTCGCGCGTCTGGTGCCGCGCAAAAATCTTGCACACCTAATTGACGAATTCGCTCTCATCGCGGGGCATCACAAGGCGTGGACCTTGGATATCCTCGGTGATGGACCCGAGCTTAAAAACCTTCAGTCGCGGGCCAAAAACAAAGGGGTAGCAAGCCAGGTGAGGTTTCTGGGGCATTCTGATGCGCCTTATGCGTATCTCGAACAGGCTCAAGCTTTTGTTCTCCCCTCCCTGTTTGAAGGTTTCCCGATGTCGTCGCTTGAGGCTATGGCGCATGGCTTACCGCTTGTTGGCTATGCTGCATGTAACGGAATTAACGAACAAATTGTCGATGGGCTGAATGGCCGCCTTGCCGCACGCAGCCTTGAAACGGGTTGCCTTGCAAAATGCCTTGATGAACTCATGTCTGATGACTCGCTCAGGCTCAAAATGGGAGCTGCCTCAAAGCAACGGTTTGATACGCTTTATTCAAATACGGTCGTGTTTGATGCGTGGGAAAACATGTTTAGAGCCGCTGTCGAAAACGGACCAATCACCATCGAAACCCACGCGAAAGCCAACGCACAACACGCGCTTTCCGCGTTGATGAACGGCTAACCCCGCACGAACAAATTGAGATCATGATGTCCAAAGAAAACCAAATTGCATTTGAAAAATTTGATGACTATCTGCGCCTTGCGCAAAAGGAAGGGCATGATAATGCAGACGCCGATTTTCGTGCCTGGATGATCGAAAACAGATATATGCAGTGGAACATCGGTCAGACACGCGACACGCTGACAAAAAAATACGGTGCGAACCTGCGTACGCTATTCCCAAATGCAAACTGTCTTGACGATGCGACCTTTGGGAGTGGATCAAACTACATGTTTCTGGGCACTGTCTATCAAGACCCCCAACGCAGCCATAAGGGGGGGGTGCGCGCGCTTCAGTCGTTTCAGGCAGGCAATAAATTAATTCTTTATGAACAGGGGTTTTTGGCTAGTTCACATAGCTGGTCTGAATCCTTCAAAAGCGGCAAACCGAATATGGCATGCCTGGGATATGTTTATGATGACATCGCCCATTATTTTATGGCCGATTATCCTAATCGACTGATTCACCGCATGAATAGCGAAATCGAGCTATCGGCAGAGGAATTCAGCCGTGCGGGTGCGGCAATGACGCGTATCGTAGAACGAAAAATATCGAAATATAATTCCCAGCCTATTGTTAAGCCCACAATGTCGGATGGGTATAAGAGCCGCGTATTGGTTTGTGACCAGGCCTTTGCAGATGCGTCTACAATCTATGGGAAAGTGACTGAACGTGATTTTGAAAAGATGCTTTTGGCGGCCATTCACGAAAACCCGACATCCCAAATTCTGATCAAAACCCACCCAGATACGCATTGGGAAAAGGGTAAACGCGTTGGCTATTTTAATCATCTCCAGGATGTCGGCCGCATTCGTATTCTGCGCGATCCAGTGAACCCCTTTAGCCTGTTCGAATGCGTTGACAAAGTCTATGTTGGAACGTCCCAAATGGGGCTAGAGGCGCTTTTTGCAGGAAAAGAAGTCATCTGCTTTGGTGCGCCGTTCTATGCCGGATGGGGGCTGACGGATGACCGCCAAACCATCCCGCACCGGCACCGCAAGCGTAGGCTCGAGGAAGTCTTTTACTTCTTCTACATCTGGTACACGCTCTACAATGTTCCCGGCTGTGCAACGCCAAGTAGCGTCGAAGACGCAATTGATTTCATCGATAAAAATCGGCCGGTAAAGATGCCTTGCGTGCATACCGACACCCCAGAAAATCCAAAGGTTTCCGTCGTTTTACCCGTTTATGGCGTTGAGAAGTACATCAACCAATGTCTCTATTCTATCCGCGGGCAAACGCTTGAAGACATCGAGATTATCACCGTAAACGATTGTAGCCCTGATGGGAGCCAAGCCATCATCGACCGCCATGCGGCAGATGATCCGCGGATTAGGTCAATTGTTCTGGAAAAAAATGTCGGCCAAGGATTTGCCCGCAACGAGGGTATTGATGTCGCGCGAGGGGAATTCATTCAGTTTCTCGATTCTGATGATATCTTGGCTTCGAAATCGCATTTAGAGGATGTGTACAACGCGGCCTGTGACGATGGTGCCGATATGGTGCGCGGGCGCAAACTCTTTGAACGGCTTGAAAATGCGCAGGGAGAAAAGGTCGGGATGCGTCGCGACTGGTGCGAAGAAGCCTTTAATGTGCCGTTTCATGGAAAAACGTTTGCGGAACAAACTGAAGTTATTCAAGGCCGCCATTTTTGGAATTGGCTGTATCGCAGACAGTTCCTACTCGAACAAGACATACGGTTCTTAACGCCGCAATGGGAAGAAAAACCCTTCCTATTGAAGGCTCTTTTGCGCGCAAAGTCTCTGTCGAGCATTGACAGCGAGGGGTTTGTGTATCGGGTACGAGAGGATTCGACCGCCAGACGGAAAAAGACGTTGAAGGACGTTGAATATCAGGTGGCGAACTTTGAATCTCTTGTCGATTTGCTTCATGATGGTGGCGCTTTGGACCGAAAATCGAAATTATTCGGTGTTTCGCGGTACCTAGTTACGCAGTTTTTGAACCTAATTGTGACTGGCTTTGCCATAAGTACCGTCCGACGTGAAACGGGTGCAGTTGGTGAGAAAGAGTTGTTTGAGCGATTGCAACGGCTACTGGTGCGGACTGCGATGAAGGCAACGGATGTGTCGCCCGAGCCCAAGCAACTCAAAGATTTCTTAAAGGCAAATAATGCTTATCCGCTTGTCTTTGCGGCGATCCTGAGCGGACGGTTTGAGTTTGTGCAACCTACGTTAGATATGTCAAAAATCCCCCAGTCCGACTACATCGCTGAAATGCTTCGCGTTCCGCAGGATGCCGCCGAACGCCAGTTCCAAGAGGCTCTATCGCTTTACGCGCGCAATGATCTTGTCACGACCGACAAAGATGCCGTTGTCCTCAGCCAAGATATCGCACAAAAACCGCGGCTCATCATCCATATTGGATCGACGAAGACCGGATCGACATTTATCCAACATTTCTTAGAACAGAACCGGGCAGCGCTGTTGCGCGCTGGCGTCTACGTGCCCGAAGTAGGGCTATTCTGGCAGAAATCACGTCCCCATAAACAAGCGGGGCATGCGCAGTTTGTTCCCGAGGCGGTGCAGCAAAAATCGCAACTAAAAGACCATATCGACGCGACGCTTGCACTTGCCGGCGGCAAAATACACACGGTTATTCTGTCATCTGAGGCGTATTTCTTAAACCCAAATGCGATAGAGCTCGCGCGCCATTTTTCGGACTACGATGTTGAGATGGTGACTTATCTGCGCCGTCAGGATGATTGGGCGAATTCGCAATACGCAGAATTTGTGGCTGGTGGTGCGGTGGGGCGGGTCGCACAGCCGATTGAAGACTGGCTCAAAACGGATCAAACCCGCAACCGGCTCAACTACTATGGGCGCATGAAACTGTGGGAAACTGTCGTTGATAAATCAAAAATACACATCGGTATTTATGACAGAAAACGGTTGAAGGATGGCGATATTGTCAGTGATTTTCTGGCATTGACGCAGCTAGATTCACATGCCGATTTGCCGCGCCCCGAAACAGGGCAAGAAAATAGATTCCCATTTGGTACGGCGCATGTGAATTTCATCCGTAGGCTCAATAGCCATAATTGGTCCGACCGGAATGCTTACTTTAGCTTCATTGAAGCAGCGGGTCAAAATGTGACGCAGTTGCGCCAAAAGAAGAGCCTACCACCGCCCCGTTTGGATCTATTAACCGACACGATGCGTGCCGCGATCCTTGACGATGTGGCGCAAACAAATGCTGATCTTGCCAAAGAATTCTTAGGGCAAGAGGACGGAATTCTTTTTGACTGTTTTGTTCCCTGCAAGAACGAAATTGTAGATGTCATCTCCAATGAGGAATTTGATGCAATCATGCAGGCCTATGACGCGTGGGCACCCAAAACGCCAAAGCCGGGTGGCGCACCTGCCCAGAAAGCAAAGGGGAAATCTGTCCCGCCAAAATTTGTCCGGGCGCAAAACCGCTCGGATTTGTTCCCAACGAATAGGACCTTGGTCGCGAAGGCATTTGGGTTGGCGGGCCGCCGCATGGGCGCGCGAAAACATGCCAAGCTCAATAACAACCCAGATTTGTTTTTTGCCGATATGCAGGGGCGGGGGGGCAGATTCGTTCGTAAAACACTAAAGTTTGAGCGTCGTTTGCGCAGCTAGAGAGCAAATCAACGATGGGTCGATCGGGTTTGTCTAGGCAATTATTGTCGCGAGCCATTCATGGAATTTCGCGATATGCGGTTGTTTCTTTGGGTCAGGCTGCGCGACGATGTAGAAATTATTGCGCGTTTCTAACGTTTGCCTGAATGGCTCGGCTAAGAGGCCGCGTTTGATATAGCGGCGCGAAAACATCGTGTTGACGATCGCGGCGCCGCGTCCGCTGGCGATCAATTCCAGTGCCACAACCGATGAATCGACCGGCATCCAAGCAGGCGGCGGCGGGCATTCAACGCCTAATTCTTCAAACATGAGCGTCCAGTCATTTTCCGACCCAATAATCGGGACGATATCCGCGTCTTTCATCAGTGTCGGATCACGTTGTAGGCGCGCGGCCTCTGTTGGATTACACACGAGAGAGGCCTGGCCATCGCCCAGCGACCAAATATTTGGTTCGGGCCAATTGCCACCGCCGTAGCGGATATCAACGTCAATTGTTGCATCATTCATTCGGTCCGACCAAACGGTCGTCGATAAGATGATATCGATTTCTGGGTGGAGCGCCCGGAACTCTGCAAGACGCGGTGCCAAAACCAGCACCCCAAAGGAAATCGATGCACGCACCCGTAGTGTCGTTTTGCGTTTAGGTTGAAAAAGCCCTTCTGTCGCGGTTTGCAGTTCTACAAATGATGCGCGGACCGGCTGCGCGTAAGCCTGCCCGATATCAGTCAGCTCGACGCCCTTCGGAAGCCTTTTGAATAGCTTCATTTCCAATGTTTCTTCCAGCAGTTTGATCTGCTGGCTTACCGCTGCTGGGGTGAGGTGTAGTTCGTCTGCGGCGGCTGCGAATGAACTATGCCGTGCGGCTGCCTCAAATGTGCGCAACCAAGTCACATGCGGAAGTCTTCTCATGGCGATGATTCCTGTCGATCCGTATGGGACGTTGCACGAATCTGGCTTACCCTTCAAGCCTTTGTGGTTAACGAAAACCACCCCTTAGGCGCAAAAGTGCTTGTTTGAAGTCATCGGTAAAATAACTGCAAATTAGCCCCCTAGAAACACGGGCTGACCCCATGAAACACTTGGAATTTGACTACGTTATCGTTGGTGCGGGATCTGCGGGTTGCGTTTTGGCCAATCGGCTAAGCGCTTGCGGCAAGCATACTGTCTTACTTTTAGAAAGTGGTGGCAGCGACGCCCGGTTTTGGGTCAAAGTTCCATTGGGCTATGCGATCAATGTGGCCAACCCAGCGGTGAATTGGGGGTACCAGACGGCCGCCGATCCGGGGCTGAATGGGCGCGCGATATCTTGGCCGCGCGGCAAGGTTATTGGCGGCTCTAGCTCCATCAACGCGATGACCTATATGCGTGGGTTGCCGACAGATTTCGACGATTGGGAGGCGGCAGGGGCGCGTGGTTGGGGGTGGGATGCAGTGCGTGCGGTATATGATGCCGCTGAAACCAACACGGACACGCTGGCTGTCGGGCGTCAGACCCGGGGAAATGGCCCAATTCATGTAACGGACCTGTCCGATCAGATGTCGCCGTTTTCGAAGGTATTTTTAGATGCCGCGGGTGATGCTGGCTATCCAGTCATTGCCGATTTGAATGCACCTGACGCAGACGGGATAAGCTATTACCGGAGCACCGTGCGCGATGGGTTTCGTTGGTCCTCTGCTGATGCGTTTTTGCGACCTGCGCGGCAGCGTCGGAATTTGCATATCAAGCGCCATGCCGAAGTTGATCGCTTGATCTTAGATGGGCGCGCCGTGACGGGGGTATCGTTGAAACGGCGTGGCGTGGCGCAAATTGCGAAAGCCCGCAAAGAGGTGATCTTATGCGCGGGTGCGATCAATTCGCCGAAATTGATGCAACGGTCTGGGCTCGGTCCGGCTGAGGTACTGCGCACGCATGGGATAGATGTTGTACGTGATTTGCCTTGGGTTGGGCGTGGTTTGCAGGACCATCTGGCCGTTTCATATCAGTTTCAGGCGAATACCCCGACGCTCAACAACGTACTTGGGCGCAGGATCGGGCGATTACGTGCTGGGCTGCAATATTTACTGACACGCAAGGGGCCGCTTGCGGTGCCAGTGAACCAAGTGGGTGGTTTCGTCCGCACTCACCCGGATAGTGCTGTGCCGGATGTGCAGCTTTACTTTAATCCCGTGTCCTATGGCCTATCCTCATCGGGCGATGTGACCGTGGATGCGACGCCAGGTTACCAAATTTCCGCGCAACCGTGCCGCCCGACAAGCTCGGGAACCGTTGAGATCGCATCGCCACATGCGCAAGACGCGCCGATCATTCAACCAAATTCGCTTGAAACTGACGACGACAAGGCGGCTGCAATTGCGGCGGGCAAAGTGCTTCAGGGGTTTGCGCGCACCGCAAGCCTGCGCGCGGTGACGACGCAGGCCAAGGCCCCAGATTTGATGCAACTGGATGATGCGGCTTTGTTGCAAGACTTTCAGAATCGCGCGTCCACAGTATATCATCCAACTTGTACCTGCCGGATGGGCCGCACCGCGCAAGATTCTGTTTTGGATGAAAAATTGCGTGTCCACGGCGTGTCTGGTTTACGTGTCGCAGATGCTTCGGCCTTTCCTAATATCACCTCAGGGAATACAAATGCCCCGACAATGATGCTGGCGCTGCGCGCCGCCGCACTGATCCTAGAGGACGCATGATGAAGCTCGAAAAACTGGAAACCTTTGTCGTGGGGAACCCACCGCCGCGCCATGGTGGGCGCTACTTTATCTTTGTCCGCCTGACCACCGCCTGCGGGATCACGGGCGTCGGAGAGATTTATAACGCGACATTCGGGCCGGATCTATGCTGTGCGATGGCCCGCGATATGTTTGGGCGCCATTTTGACGGGGCCGACCCCCATCATATTGAGAAACTGTTTCGCAAATCTTACGGGGCCGGTTTTACGCAGCGCCCCGATGTAACTGTAATGGGTGTCTTTAGCGGTCTGGAAATGGCGTGTTGGGACATCGTCGGCAAGGCTGCAGATAAACCTGTTTACGAGCTACTTGGCGGACGCGTGAATGATCGCTTGCGCAGCTATTCCTATATTTATCCTCCGTCCGGTGATGTCTATCCCGATCCATCAACGCCGAATGCCTACAATGACCCAGACATCGCGGCGCAGATCGCGGCTGATATGGTCGAGCAGGGGTTTACCGCGCTGAAATTTGACCCAGCGGGTCCATTTTCGATCTTTGATGGGCGGCAGCCTCGGCTGGAAGATATCACACTGAGCGTTGGCTTTTGTCGTGCGATCCGCGCGGCGGTTGGTGACCGCGCGGACCTGCTGTTTGGTACGCATGGGCAGTTTACGGTGTCTGGTGCCAAACGTATGGCGCGTGCGATTGAACCGTTTGATCCGCTGTGGTTCGAAGAACCGCTACCGCCGGAAAACCCCGCAGATATGGCGCAGGTCGCGGCATTCACATCTATTCCCGTCGCCGCTGGCGAACGGCTTTGCACCAAGCACGAATTCGCGCGCATGATCGAAACAAGTGCGGCCTCGATCCTGCAAATCAATTTGGGCCGGGTTGGGGGGCTTCTGGAAGCCAAGAAAATCGCATCGATGGCTGAAACGCGGTCGGTGCAAATTGCGCCGCATCTCTACTGTGGCCCCATCGTCGCCGCAGCGAATATCCAAATTGCGATATGCAGTCCGAACTTTTTGATTTTGGAAAGCATTGGCACATTTGATGGTCCCTACATGTCGGCCGTAAAAGGCGAAATTACGTGGGACAATGGTTACATTATTCCCCCAACGACCCCAGGTTTAGGGTTGGAACTCAACGATGAGGCAATCGCCGATATGCCCTATACGGGCGACGCGCTTCACCTCGAAATGGCACAACGACCGATTACTCACTAGGAGACGCAACATGCTGACACTGAATAAATTCTATATTGATGGCGCATGGGTGGACCCGGCGTCTGACGCAACAATGCCCATCATGAACCCCGCGACCGAAGCCCAAATCGGGACGGTATCAATGGGCAGTAGCGAAGATGTCGATCGCGCGGTGGCAGCAGCCAAACGTGCGTTTGAAACGTTTTCAATGACCACCAAGGACGAACGCCTCGCGCTGCTGAAAAAGCTGCGTGTCGCAACAGAAGCGCGGTTGGGCGATCTGGCAAAGGCGATGACCGCAGAAATGGGTGCGCCTGCGACGATGTCTTTGGGGGTGCAGGCCGACGCTGGCTTGGGTCACTTGGATCATTTTATTACGGCGCTTGAAACTTTGAACGAAGAAGAAATCTTGTACAATAGTGATATCATCAGCCATGAACCGATTGGTGTTTGCGGTCTGATCACGCCGTGGAACTGGCCGATTAACCAAATTGCGCTTAAGGTGGTGCCCGCTTTGGCGACTGGTGCGACGTGCGTGTTAAAACCGTCAGAGCACACGCCGATGTCAGCGCAAATCTATGCTGAAATCGTGGATGCGGCGGGTTATCCTGCCGGTGTTTTCAACCTCGTGCAGGGTGATGGGATGTCAGTTGGGTCTGCAATGTCGCGCCACCCTGATATTGACATGATGTCCTTTACCGGGTCGACCCGCGCGGGCACGGCTGTATCAAAGGATGCGGCTGACACCGTCAAACGCGTGACGCTCGAATTGGGTGGCAAGTCACCTAACCTTGTCTTCGCCGACGCTGATTTGGACAAGCGGATCAAAGAAAGTGTCGCAGGATGTTTTTATAACACGGGCCAATCATGCAACGCGCCCACCCGCCTTTTGGTGGAACGCAGCTGCTATGATGAGGTGCTCGAGATTGCGAAATCTGTCGCCTTGGCACAAGAAGTTGGCGATCCAACGCAAGAGGGCGATCACATCGGGCCTTTGTTCGACAAAATCCAATATGACCGGGTGCAGGCCATGATCCAAATGGGGATTGACGAAGGCGCACGGGTTTTGGTCGGTGGTCTTGGGCGTCCTGACGGGATCGAAAAAGGTTGGTTCGTGAAGCCTACGATTTTCTGTGATGTAGATCACGATATGCGGATTTCACGCGAAGAAATCTTTGGTCCGGTTTTGGTGATCACGGCGTTCGATACAGAACAGGACGCCATCCGCATGGCCAATGACACGGAATATGGATTGGCCGCATATGTGCAGACAAGTGACCCAGAGCGCGCTGCGCGTGTCGTGCGTCAACTGCGTGCGGGAACGATCCAGATCAACGGGCGCGGACCTGACTATGGATCACCTTTTGGTGGCTATAAACAGTCTGGCAATGGCCGCGAAGGTGGGATGCTTGGTCTAGAAGATTATCTTGAGGTAAAGGTGCGCCCGCCGTTCGTGGCGTAAATCGCTCAATCGGTTCAAAAAGATACGGCGCGGGGTTTGATCCCCGCGCCGTTTTTTATGCAGATTTTGATGCAATCCGGTAGGTGCTGCGCATCGCGGCGCGGTCGGTGTAGCACCCGCGTAGGTGACGGCTACCGCTATCGGCGACATAGCCTTCGCGCCCGTGGACGATCCGGTGGTTATCAAACACCACGCAATTTCCGGCCTCGGATTTGAATTTCAGCAAAAACCGGTCTTCTTGCATCATGCGGATGAACTTGATGAAGGCTGGGTAATAGCGATCAAGCAGGTCTTGGGGCAGGTCCATATTGTCCTGAAGATGCTGGGAAATAGTCACCCCGGTCACATTGCCGTCCTGATCAGTTTCGATCACGCGCTGGTGCGACCGGTAATCAATCTTATCGTGCCGATAAAAGAACGGGATCTTATGCGCGGCAAGCATTTCAAAGGCGTCTGGGTCTTCTTCTTTCAGCGCCATTGCCACGGCAACACCGTCTAAGAACAGTGAAAGGCCGCCGTCGACCGTATTCTCAAGGCAATGCAAGAACTGCACGCCAGGGGCCGCTTCTTCGCCGGGCAGGTCGGTGTGCATTTCAAGCGGACCCGCCGTAAAGGCAAGGTTTGTTGGCTCAATTTCAACGCGCACGTTAAAGAACAACCCTTCGCCAGAGGGGGTAACCGGGCCGATTGCCTTGACCAAATTGGGTAGGGATTCTTCGGTTGGCTCCATGTCGGAAACGATGGCGATACCGTCCTCGATCAGCGCGCGGGTCAATTTGGCGCGACCTGCCGCCGTGTTGATGACCTCTGCCTGAGGGATGCGGGGGATGTTGGGCAGATGGCCATTGTACCAAACTTTGCGTGGGATGGCTGCGACATCTTCGGCCCGGCCAGTTGTCGCAACACTTTCGAGCAATGATATAGGCACTTCGCTCGGGGTGTCTTCGGCATCCCAATTGATCGTGAGCACGTCGTCTTTGATCGACAGATCGGTCGCCTTAGGGGCCGTTGGCAGCTGCGATACGTCAAAAATACGTTCACGGGTTTGGGGATCAATACTGGTATTACTTGCATCACGTAGCCAGTAATAATTGAAGTATTTCGGTCCGTTAGACAGCGGTACGATGACCCCGTTGTCCTGCAATTCAAACTGCGTGTTCATCATAGTCTTGATCTCGTGATATAGGGGTGGGGTTAGTTGGTGTAGGTGTTTTTTTCGTCATCAAGGATGGCGCGAATTTCGGCCAAATGGGCCTCTGCTTGACCGGGGTAGGCATCCAATTCTTTTGCGGTTTTTTCGGCAATCTCATCGGAAAGGACGCGCAGTTTTTGCCCGGTCTGTAGCGCACGCACATAGGTTTCTGCGGCACGTTCAAAGTAATAAAGCCGGTTGAATGTATCTGCGACATCGCTGCCAACGATCAAGACACCATGGTTGCCCATAATCATGACCTTTTTCGCGGGATCAGACAGCATTCCAGCGCAGCGGATGCCTTCGGATTCGAAAGCCAAACCACCAAATTCCTGATCTATCACGTAGCGGTTATAGAACGTCGCTGTGTTTTGATCGATTGGGGGCAGGGTGCTGTCTGCCAAACAGGCCAAGACTGTCGACCAGATTGAATGGGTGTGCATGACGCAGCGCGCATGGGGGCATAAGCGGTGCAAAGATCCGTGCAGGCCCCAAGCAGTTGGGTCGGGCGCATTGGGCTGGTCCAGCACATTGGGGTCATTGGCGTCTAGCAAAAGTAGGTCAGATGCTTTGATACGCGCAAAATGTGCTTGGTTTGGGTTAATCAAGAACTGCGTGCCATCATCATTCACCGCGAGGCTAAAGTGATTGGCAACGCCTTCGTGCATATTTAGCCGGGCGGCCCAGCGGAATGTCGCGGCAAGGTCCGCGCGTTCATTCCAGTGATCCATGTTTTGCTGTGTCATCTGATTACTCCGCCAAAACTGGTTTGCTCAGGCCTGTTGGGATGACTTCGTAGCCTTGCTCTTCTGGTTCATCATCCGTCAGTTCCAAAGGGAAACCCGGCGCAGTCACATCTAAACCCGTCGCGTCTTCGAGGCGGCGAATAATGTTTGGGGACAGTTCGCGGTCGCCGTATTTCGCGATTCCATCGTCGAAAATTTGCACCATCAAAGGGCTGATTTCTAACGGAATATCAGCGTCTTCGGCCAGTTTTTGAAACAGGCCGATGTCCTTTTTCACCAAGTCCATCGTGAACGAAATATCGCGTGATCCGTTCAAAATAACCTGGCTTTCGGTTTCATGCACAAAGGACGTGCCAGAGCTGATCTTCATCGCCTCATAGGTCGTATTAAGGTCGATGCCTGCGGCTTTCATCGTGATCAGCGCCTCGCAGCAGGTTAGCAAATTTGCTGTGGCAAGGTAATTGGTCATGACTTTGAGGGTCGATGCAGACCCGATTTCGCCCGTGTGCAAAACCCGGCGTCCCAGCGTCGTTAGAATCGGCAACATCCGTTCAAATGTCGGCCGATCGCAACCTGCAAAGATCGAAATATTGCCTGTGTCGGCGCGGTGGCATCCGCCAGATACCGGGCACTCAATGGCTGATCCGCCTTTTTGTGCAACCAATTCCGCCAGACGTTTGACCTCTGACACTTCGGTCGTGGACATTTCCATCCAGATTTTCGTGTCATTTACTTCGGGCAACATTGCTTCGACAACCGTGGCGCAGGCCGCAGGTGACGGCAAACAGGTGATCACAGCATCGCATTCGCGCATGAGTTCCGCAGGGCTTTGCGCGGCTTTTGCGCCTTTTTCGACAAAATCAGCAACGAGATCAGGATTCAGGTCAAGAACCGTAAGATCAAACCCATTACGTAACAGGCTTCCGGCAAGCTTTCCGCCAACATTGCCTAGTCCCACAAATCCCATTTTCATCTAATCGTTCCTCGTTTGGTTTATTTCGCGCGTAACCAAAGGATTGCGTGATACGAGAAGCGATGTGAAGCAAAAGATTTGTACCCTTTGGGGTCGGTTTACTGGGGCCTGAACGCGGGTCGGCACCGAAGGGCAGCCCGCAGTATCTAGACATCAGCTAAAACCTGTCGGTAGCGGCGGCCAATGAACCAATGGCGCGATTGAGAGTTGTGATGACCTAAGACTGATTTTGGCTTTGGCCGGTATCAACGTTCAAATGCAGCATTTCGTCAAACGCTTTGCGTAGCGCTGCGGACCAGCCGACGGAAAGGCGTTGGAACTCTGGGTCATGCTCTTCAATGCGGCGATTTTGCGAAAATTGCAGCTTATCTGTCTCAAGCACCGAAAGATCCAAAGGCATGCCAACCGACAGGTTCGACCGCAATGTCGAATCCATCGACAACAGGGCAGCGGTAACGCTGACATCAAGCGGCGTTTCCGGAGTGACGATACGGTCCAAAATAGGTTTTCCGTATTTATGCTCACCGATCTGGAAATAGGGGGTTTCTGGCGTCGCCTCGATGAAATTGCCGGCCGTATAGACATGGAACAGACGCGGGGCACCGCCAGCACGCTGACCGCCGACAAGGATCGAGCTCATGGTGCTTTCGCCCGTTTGGGTCATGCCCGGTCCATAGCGGGTTTGTACAACCTGCATCGCGTCGCCAACAAGTTCAGCGATCCGAAACATCGAAGGCGCTGAAAGAATGGTTTCCAACCCGTTTTCGGGATGGTCGATATTTTCTTGCAATAGAGAGATCACCGCCTGCGTCACCGCAAGGTTGCCTGCCGTCATCAACGTGATGCAACGGTCACCTGGAACTTCCCAAGTGAACATCTTTTTGAACTTAGCAATATTATCGAGACCCGCGTTTGTGCGCGTGTCCGACAGAAAAACCATCCCGGCATCAAGTTTTATTGCGACGCAATAGGTCATCGTGTGCTCCAGTAGCAAAACTTCCAGAGCCGTTCTATGAGGCATCTGGGCAAGCGTCGCAAGTTGATCGGCGCAAACATACGCCGAAATGGAAAACTTTTTATGAAGCCTCCGCGACGGGAGGTGCTCCAAATCCAAAAGCATCCGCAGTCATTCCAGCCAAGCTGTTGGTTTCAAATATAAAACCCGTAAGCCATTCGTGCAATCCGCGGGTAAAGATATCTTCAAGCGAAAGTTGCGTAATTGCCCGACTTTGCGCCTTTATTTGGCCGAGCAGTGCTTGTTGTAAACCAGCATTCCCTTTCGTCAGCGCGCTCATTTCAACGTCCAGTTGGTCGAGTGCCGTACGCAATGATCGGGGGCTGTGTGCGTTCAAAACCAAGAGATCCACAACACCTTCCGCGTCCGGACTGCGCCCATAGACATGACGGAATGCAGTGGCAGAGTTTGCAGCGCGCAATATCTGCAGCCATTGTAAATAGTCGAAACCACCACCCACATCGGCAACTTTGGGCAACAGAACGTGGTATTTGACATCTAGCAGGCGGGCGGTCGCATCCGCCCGTTCAAACCATTTGCCAATCTGTACAAACCCATAGCGATCATCCCGCAGCATCGTACCAAGGATCGCGCCCACAATCAGCGAAGCACGCCCTTGAACCCAATCCAAAAACGCATTGAGATTTTTGCGATCAAATTCATTGTGCAGGTGTTGTTTCAATTCTGATTGCGTTTGGTTGATGGCTTCCCACACTTCTGACGTCAGCGAGGGACGCACAGCCTTTGCATTGTGTCGGGCAGCGAGAATGCACGAAACAATCGACGATGGGTTGGTTTCATCGCGCACAAGATGTTCGCGTACCGTTGTCGATGTCGCGGTTTCAGGCCTGCCTGGAAAGCGTTCAGAACAGCCCGAGGCGATCACGATCGAGGTCCATTCGCTCGATCCCGCTCCATCTTGACGCGGCAATGCATCCAGCCTGCGTCCTGCATCAAGCAGACGCGCGGTGTTATCCATGCGCTCTACATAGCGCGACATCCAAAAAAGCCCTTCTGCGGTCCGACTAAGCATGTGATGTCCGATCTGATAAAACCCATGTGTCTTTAACGCCGCCGCCTTGGCTTGAATTCACCACCAGCGATCCCTCTTGTAGGGCAACGCGGGTCAACCCGCTTGGTATAAGCGAGGTTTGATTGCCCGAAATCACAAATGGCCGCAGATCGACATGGCGCGGCGACATGCCGTCTGGGGTCAATATGGGCGAAGTGGATAGCGCCAACGTTGGTTGCGCAATATAATTGGTTGGGTTCGCGACCAGCTTTGCACGAAATTCTTCGACCTCTTCATGCGTAGCTGTCGGCCCGACGAGCATCCCGTAGCCGCCCGAACCGTGAACTTCTTTCACGACAAGCTCCGGTAGGTTTTCCAGCACATAGGCCAACTCATCCGGGCGTTCGCAACAATAGGTCGGGACGTTTTCGATGATTGGCTCTTCACCTAAATAAAATCGGATCATCTCGGGGACATAGGTGTAGACAGATTTATCATCGGCAATGCCAGTGCCGGGGGCGTTCACCATAGTGAGATTGCCCGCCTTCATCGCACGAATGATCCCAGGTACGCCTAATGTGCTGCCTTCAAAAAACACTTCGGGGTCCATAAAATCATCGTCAATCCGGCGGTAAAGCACATCCACACGTTCGGGACCGTTTGTTGTGCGCATATAGACGACATCGTCATCGACAAACAAATCCGACCCTTCCACCAATTCAATTCCCATCAGATCGGCAAGAAAGTAGTGTTCGTAATAGGCCGAATTATATTGTCCGGGCGTCAATAGCGCGAGCGTTGGCCGGCCGGGACAATTGGCTGGCGCGCAATCTTGCATCGCGGCCGCCAAAAGTTCGCCATAGCCATCCACGGGGCGCACGCGGCCACCCTCAAACAGATCAGGGAACATGCGATGCATGACTTCGCGGTTTTGCAGGACATAAGAAACGCCGGAAGGGGTGCGGCAATTATCTTCAAGCACATAAAATGTATCTTCTTCGGTGCGGACAATATCAACGCCGATGATATGCGACCAAATATCATTTGGCGGGCGGTAGCCATTCATCTGGCTAAGATAGGCCGGGTTGTTCAGGATCATCGCCTCGGGGATGATGCCTTCGCGGACAATGTTTCTGTCACCGTATACATCCGCAATAAAACAGTTCAGCGCTTTGGCGCGTTGGATTGATCCGCTTTCGACAATTGACCATTCCTTTTCGTTGAAAACGCGCGGCACCATATCAAATGGGATCAGTCGGTCAGGATCGGTGCCTTCGGTGTAGACGGCAAAGGTAATGCCGATGCGGCGAAAAAGCTCTTCGGCTTCGGCTTGGCGGTCAAGCAACGCCGTTGGCCCGTGTTTTTTTAACCACGCATCTATCACTGCGTATTCGTCACGCAGGCCCGATCCGCGAAACATCTCGTTATACATACTACTTCCTGACGTTTTTTTGTGCATTCGACCTTTGTTGTGGCGCTGAAACACCCCTAACTGTTTTCATCGTTCAGGAAATAGCATCTAATAATCGAAACCAAGCCCATTGCGGCCGTTATCGAGGAAATAGTTCGCCTATGTCTATAAAAGTGGCACTTTCACACAAAACAACCTACACTTATGATCGGTTGATTAACCTCGCACCGCATATTGTTCGGCTCAGACCCACCCCGCATGCCCGTACACCCATCGTCAGCTATAGTCTGACGGTTGAGCCAAAATCGCATTTTGTGAATTGGCAGCAAGATGCGTTTTCGAACTGGCAAGCGCGATTGGTGTTTCCCGAACCCACGCGCGAACTTTCAGTCACCGTTGATCTGGTTGCCGATATGGTGGCGATTAACCCATTTGACTTCTTCCTTGATGCCAGCGCCGATGAGGTTCCATTTTTATATGACAAAGCGCTCATTCGGGATTTGCGCCCTTATCTCAAAAAGATCGCGCGCGGTGATGCTTTTGAAGCGTTCGTCGCCAATGCCCCGCCGCAAACCGGCGAAACAAACAATTGGCTCGTCGCGGTCAATCAATATGTGGCCGATGCGATTGCCTATACCATCCGGATGGAGCCGGGCGTGCAGTCGCCGACGGAAACGATCAAAAAGGCGCTTGGGTCGTGCCGCGATAGCGCGTGGCTTTTGGTCGCCTTGTTTCGTCGTCTTGGCTATGCGGCCCGGTTTGTGTCAGGCTATCTGATCCAGCTCACGGCGGATCAAAAGCCAATTTCTGGCCCGTCAGGGCCTACCGAAGATTTCACCGATCTCCATGCCTGGGCAGAGATCTATCTGCCCGGTGCTGGTTGGGTCGGGATGGATCCGACCTCTGGCCTGTTTGCGGGCGAAGGGCATATTCCACTTGCTTGCACCCCAGAGCCCAGTTCGGCTGCCGCGATATCTGGCGCGCATGATCAGGCCGAGGTGACATTTGGGTTTGATATGTCTGTCCAGCGGATTGCGGAACCGCCGCGCGTAACGCGACCTTTGTCGCCTGATCAATGGTCGGAAATCGACAAAGCCGGCCAAACTATTGAGACAAAGCTAAACGCGCAAGATATGCGGCTAACCATGGGCGGCGAGCCGACGTTTATATCAGCCAATGATCGTGACGGGGCCGAATGGACAACCGATGCCGTTGGCCCGACCAAACAGCAACACGCAGATGAACTCTTGCGCCGCCTACACGAACGTTTTGCACCGCACGGGGTTTTGCACCACGGGCAGGGCAAGTGGTATCCCGGCGAAGCCTTACCACGCTGGGCCTATTCGATCATTTGGCGCGGTGATGGGCTACCACTTTGGTCTGATGTTGATCTGATCGCGAAAGAGGGCACAGGCACCGCGACAACAGAGACCGCCAGTGATTTTGCGGCAAAGCTCGCAGAGAATCTCGGGTTCGACGATGAATACGTCCATGAAATCTACGAAGACCCGCTACACTTCATGGGGACAGAGGCGCTGTTGCCTGAAAACGTAACAGCTGAAGATAGCGAACTGTCAGACCCACAAGAACGTGCACGGCTTATTCGGATGATGAATAATGGATTGGATGCGCCCTCTAGCTTTGCGATCCCCTTGCAGCTTGCGCAGGCCAAAGCATCTTCGCAGCGCCGTTTTAAATGGGCGTCTGAACGGTGGTCGACGCGACGCGGAAAGTTGTTTCTGACCCCGGGCGATAGCCCCGCGGGCCTGCGTTTGCCGCTGGCGACATTACGCAAAAATGAACGCGATAAAAAAGGGAAACGCAAACGCGTCGATAAACCCTTTGTCCGTGATCCGATGACGCGGCGTCCACCAACGCCCGCCCGTCAGGTGATGCAGGCCGCATCTGGCGGTGCGACCGGACCAGCCCAAGACTATGACGCAAATCACTGGCTGCGCGATGTTGGTAGTTCTGACGATTGGATCGCGGGCGGGCAGGTGTTTTGGGAAGAAGGCATGCCCATCCGCACTGCACTGACCGTCGAAGTGCGCGATGGCATTCTGCACGTCTTTATGCCGCCGACTGGATCGGCTGATGAATATCTTGATCTGGTGGAAGCCGCCGAAGAAACCGCCAAAGACATGGGTCTGACCGTGCGGATCGAAGGTTACGAGCCGCCGCGTGATCCGTCGATCAACGTCATTCGCGTCACCCCAGACCCCGGCGTGATCGAGATTAACATTCACCCGGCCAGCAATTGGAACGGGCTGCGCGACATCACCGAAGCGCTGTATGAAGAAGCGCGCCAATGCGAATTGGACAGTTTTACCTTTATGGTTGATGGCCGCTTGACCGGATCTGGCGGTGGCAATCACATCGTTGTGGGCGGGCAGACACCGGGCGATAGCCCGTTTTTACGGCGTCCTGATCTTGCCGCATCGGTGGTGCGCTATTGGCAGCGCCACCCGTCACTCTCTTATCTGTTTTCGGGCACATTTATTGGCCCCACATCGCAGGCGCCGCGCTTTGACGAAGGGCGTTCCGGCAATGTGTATGAGATGGAAATCGCGCTGGCTGAATTGCAACGGATGCAAGACAGCGGGCAGGGGTTTCCGTGGTTGTCGGACCGAATTTTGCGGCATCTGCTAACCGATCTGACGGGCAACACCCACCGTGCTGAAATCTGCATCGACAAAATGTTCTCGCCCGATAGCCCAACGGGTCGATTGGGGCTGGTGGAGTTCCGCGGGTTCGAAATGCCGCCGCATTGGCAAATGTCGATGGCGCAGGGGCTGATCATCCGCGCGCTTTTGGCGTGGTTCTGGGACACACCTTATACAGAACCCCTGATTGATTGGGACAGTGATCTGCATGATAAACATCTGCTGCCACATCATGTGTGGGATGATTTCCAAGAGGTGCTTGCCGATCTGACGCAAACCCATGGGTTCGAGTTCCGCCCTGATTGGTATGATGCTCAATTCGAATTCCGCTTCCCCGAAGTTGGCACCACCGAGGTCGAAGGGCTGACGCTCAGCCTACGCAATGCTATTGAGCCTTGGCTGGTCTTGGGCGAAGAAAGCAGTGCCGGCGGGACGTCGCGCTATGTCGATAGCTCGCTTGAGCGGGTTGAGATTACTGTCGCGGGCGCTTGGTCCGATCGCTATATTTTGACCTGCAATCAGGTTGAAATTCCGCTGCGTGAATATGGCGCTGACCTGCGGGGGACGGGGATACGGTTCCGCAGTTGGCAACCATGGTCATCGCTGCATCCGACTATTCCGGCCCATGCACCGCTTGTGTTTGATCTTTATGATAAAACGATTGGGCGCTCTGTTGGCGGGCTGACCTATCACGTCGCGCACCAAGGTGGGCGGGCGCATGAAACCCGTCCCGTGAATGAGCTCGAGGCCGAAGGCCGCCGCCGTGTGCGTTTCGTGCCCGGACAGCACACGCCAGAACGTTTCACGCCGATCCGCCCGCGCGAGAACACGCATCAGTTTTGGACGTTGGATCTGCGGTTTACCTGACTTTGGGGGCCGTGGAAGCGGCCCCATACCCCGCTACCGTCCGATAACCAATTCGGCCTTTAATCCGCCAAGGTTTTCACAACGGCTTAGCCGCAGGACACCGCCATGGGTGCGTGCAATATCAGCAACAATCGAGAGGCCCAAACCAACGCCGCTACCTTTGTCTTGATTGCGGGCAGGGTCCAGCCGGACAAAGGGGCTCATCGCGTTGTCATATTGTTCAGGCGGAATGCCGGGGCCATCATCAGCGACCCAAAACCGGACTGCGCGATCTGTGACGCTCACGCCGATTTGTGCGCGATCGCCATAGCGCAGGGCGTTGCCCACAAGATTATCCAAGGCGCGCCGGATTGCGGTCGGGCGCAGCGGAACGGGGATATCGCCACCTTCAATGCGATCAAGCGTAAGCGCATCGCCCATGCGTTTGTGACTGGCAAGCACACCGCGGACGAGGTCACCAGGTGCCGTGGGCGCAATTTCGTCACTTGCATCACTGCGCGCAAAGTCCAAAAATGCGTCCAATAGGCGCTGCATCTCGTCGACATCTTCAATCAGCGGTGCGGCTTCTTCTTCGTCTAAGAACGATAATCCTAGCCGCATCCGGGTTAGGGGGGTCCGCAAATCATGGCTGACCCCCGAAAGCATCAAGGTCCGGCTTTGGATTTGGCGCTCAAGCCGGTTACGCATATCCAAAAACGCCATTCCTGCCGCGCGGACTTCGACCGCGCCAGTTGGGGTGAAATTGGTGATCCGTCCGCGCCCATAATCTGTCGCGGCTTCGGCCATGCGTTTGATCGGGCGGAGCTGGTTGCGCAGAAAGATAAAGGCAATCGCCGTCATAAATGCGCCCATCACAACCATAATGACCAGCAGTTGGTGCGGGTTTGAGGCAGACACCCGCCGCCTGCTAAATTCAAAGCGCAACGGCCCGTGCCGCGTTTCAATCCATGTGACCACGACGCGCCGATCTGCCAGTGATACCGCCAAAATCGGATCAATCCGGTTCCGCAGTGTCGCGATGACCGAACTTCCGGTGAGATCAACAAGGGGTATTTGATCCGTTGCGGGGATGTCATCGGCCGAAAACACGGGGGTAATTTGCAGGGCCGTACCAATTCTGTCAGCGACTTCGCGCGCCGCATCTATATCGGGCGCGGCATTCACACTGTCGATCATATAGCCGAGATCGATGATTTCAGCGCTTGTCATCAACTGTGTTACGCCTTCAAAGTGGCGTTGAATGAAGACGACGGAAATCAATAATTGCAGCAGCAAAACTGGCAAAATCAAGATCAGGGCAGCGCGCGCATAGATGCCGCGCGGCATATAGGTTTTGAGCCAACGGAAAAACATGGGGCAAGGGTACTGTTCTCAACCTTAAACGGAAAGCGCAGAATATGACGGATCGCGAAAAACTGCCGCCTGTTGGCGTCGCCGAACAGCTGCGACCGGGTCTGCAACGGGTACTCGCGCCCAATGCTACGCCGATGACCTATTGGGGCACAAATACATATATTCTGGGCGAAAACGACGTCGTTGTGATTGATCCCGGCCCCGATGATCCGGCACATCTGAACGCGTTATTACGGGCGTTGGATGGCCGCAGGGTCGCACACATCTTGGTTACGCACAGCCATATAGATCACTCTGGGCTTTGCACGGCGCTGACCCAAAAAACGGGGGCGCCGGTCGCAGGGTTCGGCGATAGTGAGGCCGGGCGCAGCGATATCATGATCGCGCTACTTGCCGAAGGGATGAAGCACGGCGGGGAAGGGGTGGACCACAGATACCAACCCGATGTCTGTCTGGATGACGGTGCCAAGATCAACGGCCCATGGGGCGAGATCACAGCAATCCACACGCCGGGCCATATGGCGAACCACCTTTGCTTTGCATGGGGCGGTGACCTATTCACGGGTGATCATATCATGGGCTGGTCGACATCGCTGATCTCTCCACCTGATGGGGATTTGACAGCATTCATGCAGTCATGTCGCAAGCTGCAAGATATCCCTGCAGTGCGATATTTTCCGGGCCACGGAGCGGCAGTGACCCAACCGGAAGAACGGCTCGCGTGGCTCATGGCTCACCGCAAGGACCGAGAAGCGCAAATTCTCTCCGCGCTAGGGCAGGGCCTGCTCACGGTTCCGGCACTGACAGAATCGATCTACAGCGATCTTGCGCCGGGGCTACTGCCCGCCGCACAACGAAATGTCTTCGCACATCTCATTGATCTCTGTCAGCGGCATGTCGTTTTGACGGCTCCAAACCTCGGATTTGACGCAAAATTTCAGATAAATGACGCGGCTGAAGAGGCCGTGACAGGAATGTAAAAAAAACGCACAAAGCCTCTGGACGCCGGGAATACGCATTGCTATACGGCCCGCAGATGTTCCGACGTAGCTCAGTGGTAGAGCAGTTGACTGTTAATCAATTGGTCGTAGGTTCGACCCCTACCGTCGGAGCCAAAGAATTCAAGGGCTTAGTGAATTTCACTAGGCCCTTTTATTTTGTCGTTCGTCGTTTATAGATAGGGGCAAGCTCACACGTTTTGCGCGATATTGTATGGGCTAAATGACTATGCAGTTGAAGCTATCGTAGAGTCGATGAAATGGACCTTACCTTTGACAGTGTGCTGCGCGCGTTCGAAATCACCGGGAGCGCAGCCAAAGGTTTCGACAATCACGTATTCACATGTCAGGCTTACGACCCGACTTTGGACGCGATAACGCAATTCGCGCGGCTCATTGATGCAAACGAACAACCGCCGCGTATTCGTTCGGTGATCATCCAAGGCGACACCACCACCATTGGAAGCGGCGAAGATCCTCGGCCATTCTTTTGGCACGGAAGCGCTTGTATTTGTTCACAAGTCTTTAGCCCTGATCACGGCTATATTAATCGGATTTACGTTTCAAATACAGACAAATGGATCGTTTTGATCCCACCAAAGGGGGTGAACCCCGGCAAAAATTGGGCCCCCTTCGTACGCGATGAGGAACTATATTTTGTGCATGAATACGCGCCTTTTCGCGTTCTCAAGGCGCGGTTTGTTTCTCCGCATGATGGGTTTCTTTTGCTTGATATTGTCGCTGAACACGCTGTCACAACGCCAACCTCGGGTGATGGGTATTCTCAGTTTCGTGGCGGGACAAATGCGCTTCAAATTGGTAACAAAATTGTGGGAATTGGGCACACCAACGAATGGCGCGGGAGCACCAAAGAAAGTATCGTTCACCGTCCGTTTCTTTTTGTCTATCAGCCTGAAATACGGGTCGATTACTATGCTTTTGATTTCGATTTTCCCAAAAGATTCAAGATTATCGACCCAACTTCATTCTATGAGCGTGACGGGGCGCTATACTTAGTGACATGTGAAACGGAAACCGTCTGGAGCACAGTCCCGCAGAATGGACGATCCTGCCTCTACCTTGTCGATATTGAAAATATTTTAGATAAAGATGGCATAGGCTCTCGAGGCAGGCGGCTTCATGGGTGGGCACATGGTGAAGCGCCTCAAAAACAAAGGTTTTTAGGTGCGTGGCGTCGACCTAAAGCCTCATAAGTATCTGACGGTTCCAGCCGAAGAATTTATTATCGGAGATTTGCGAAATCCTTTGGTCGTCGCCTCGGCGCGGGCAGGGAATAGCGTTCACAGTGGACTGCCTAAATATGGCCGCGGCTAGCCGAAAATAGCAATCGCGGTCGCGGTGAAGAGACGGGGATTCGAACTCTGGGTGGGTTTGTACCCACAACGGTTTTCGAGAACGCCCCGTTCGACCACTCCGGCACCTCACCTTGACGGCGTCAGCTAATAGGACCGTATCCGCCGCGCAAGAGAAATTCCCGTGGTTTTCGCGGGTTAGGTGGGTTTTCTAACGCGTGCAGTCTTGGCATTCGCACAATTGGGTTTATGCTGCGCTGCAACTGAATATCGAAGGAATTGACCATGTCACCCATTAAATTTGTCGTTCTTACATGTGGTTTTTTGGCTGCTTGCGATCAAACCCCACCGATTGTGGTCGAAGACAATCTGCCGCTTGACGATCCGCGTCAGCAGGCGCTCGTGATGAGCGAATGTGCGATTTACTATGCTGCCGTTTCCAAGCTTGAGGCGGATGGCCTGTCCGCCAACGGTAACCCGACCAAAGATTGCCCCGTAGAAGCCCGCGCGCGTGCCGCAGATATCAACCCGATGGTCAGCGTCCCATCTGTGACGCCGGGCTACCCCGAAACACTATACCAGCGAATGATCGCACGCGGCATTCCTGCGGATATGGCGGCAGACATCGCGAAATCCAAAGCCTTCTGGGACCTCGTCGCCCAACGCGATTCCGCCTACGCGAATTTTTAGGTTTTTTTGGGGGGGTGATGATTGTTGTCACCCGATCGGTCTCACTATCACCGCGAACTCACTAAAATCTTAGACGTCTGCTATGCGGACGAAGCTGATCTTGGCTTCGCCCCATTCCCACCTCAATTTCACGCTAAAAATTGAAGTTCGCTCCATTAAACCGAGGACGCCGCTAATGGTAGAAATACTTGAACTTGTCGTGACGTTCTTGGCGATCTGGATTTATGGCACGGAAGAAAATCCAAGGCATCCATTCTGGAGGAATAGCGTGAGATTCATCTCATTTTCAGGCATTTTGATCTCCACGGCAGGTTTTCTAGGCTTGTTCGGTAGCTTCGAGTTTCCTTTTGTCATCACAGTCATCTGGGCGCTTTGCTCTCTTATTGTCATTTCTGCTGAGTATTATGTGGGGTCAAAGAAGCTATGCTTGGCAGCATTTGTTGCGTATCCAATTTGGTTGGCGATAGCGATTGCTACGGAAGTTACCTAGAGACACTTCGGGCTCAGTGCGGACTTTCGCTGCTTGGCTGAGAACTTTGGAAGTTGGGTGCAAACCTGATTTCTGGGCGGCAACTTTGTTGGGGCACGATTCTGAACGGATTATGAGTAGACCATCAACGCCGTGATCAACGCTTCGGGGCTGGTCTGATAAAGCGCTTGATCGCTGCGCAGTTGGATCAGCCGGGCAGGGCGGTCCTCGGTCGGGATGCTTGCGATGTCCATTGCCTGCGCAATGTGATCACCGCCGCCATTTGTGATATCCGCCATGATTGCTGTGTGGTTGGATTTCACATAGACTTCAACCTGACCCCGGCGCTGATTATAGGTGGCATTGCTGATCCCCGTGCTGACTGCTGAAAACGGAAGCAGCAGCGGATTGCCAATGTGATTTGCCTCTGTGCTACAACCGCACAGAATGGTAAGGACGATCAGAGTGCGTTTCATCGTGTTTTCGCCCGTTCTATGGGTTGACTTATAAGGGTATTGGTCAGATAAGCCGCCATCCGTACAAGTGTTTTGTGCGGGCATAAGTAAAATTACGCCCATTGGGCGCGCTGTTTACAGGCGGCTTTAGCCACTAACGCCGGATCAATCCGGGGCCTCAGAGACGCGAAAAACGAAGGAAGATCATATGTTTGCGGTTTTGAAAACCGGCGGCAAGCAGTACAAAGTCGCTTCTGGCGACGTGCTCCGCGTAGAAAAGCTGGCAGCTGCTGCTGGCGAAACAGTTCAATTCAACGAGATTCTGATGGTTGGCGCCACTGTTGGCGCGCCTTTGGTTGCAGATGCTGGCGTTCAAGCCGAAGTCATCGACCAAATCAAAGGTCCAAAGACAATCAATTTCGTTAAACGTCGTCGTAAGCACTCTTCGGCACGTAAAAAAGGCCACCGTCAGCAACTGACATTGGTGCGCATCGGCGATATCCTTGAAAAAGGCGCAGACGCATCTGGTGTTAAAGCTGCTGTAAACGGCGCGGCCCCCGTTGCTGCTGCACCTGCTGCAAAAAAAGCGGCCCCAAAGAAAGCTGCGGCACCTAAGGCAGCCCCAGCGGCAGCCGGTTCTGACGATTTGAAACAATTGTCCGGTGTTGGCCCCGCACTTGAGAAAAAATTGCACGCGGCTGATGTGACAACATTCGCACAGATCGCAGCATGGACACCCGAAGATGTAGCGGCGATGGACGAAAAACTGTCCTTCAAAGGCCGCATCGAACGTGAAGGCTGGATCGCGCAAGCGGTTGAGCTGGCAAAAGGCTAAGGAGAGACACCAATGGCACATAAAAAAGCAGGCGGTTCATCCCGTAACGGGCGCGACTCAGCTGGTCGTCGCCTTGGCGTGAAAAAATTCGGTGGCGAAGTTGTCATTCCTGGCAACATCATCATGCGTCAGCGCGGCACAAAGATGTGGCCGGGCATGGGCGTTGGCATGGGCAAAGATCACACAATCTTTGCAACCGTCGAAGGCAACGTACAGTTCCACAAAGGCCTGAAGGGCCGTACCTTTATTTCGGTTCTTCCCGTGGCGGAGGCCGCTGAATAAGCCGATTACCTCAGGTATCAAATTTTAGGGGATCGGCGAGAGCCGGTCCCCTTTTTCGTTCATACTCTTGCCACTATATCAATTTAGACGTGCTGGAGATGGTCGTGTTTTCGAGGAGGGAAAACAGTGATTCACGAAGAGATTACAGTTCAAGAGACAATAACCGCCGCGCGTTTCGTGCTGCGCCCTTGTCGTAAATCTGATGCCGGATTGATCGCGATGTATGCCGATGACGAACGCGTCGCGCGTGGCACACGCAGCATTCCGCATCCGCTGCCCCCCGGTACGATCGAAGCAATGATCGACCGGGCAGGCGCCGCTGACCGGACCGAAGATATCTGGGTCATTGACGGATCTGCGCAGGGCCATGCCGAGGCCTTGGGCCTGATCAGTCTTGAACGAATGGATCGCAATCAATCTGAAATCTTCTATTGGATTGCGCCGGCCTTTTGGAACACCGGGCTGGCCTCCGAGGCCGTACGTGCGCTGATCACGGCCAACCCGCATCAATCGGAAACCATTTTCGCCGAAGCATTTCAGGACAACCCCGGATCAGCGCGGGTCTTGACCAATTGTGGGTTTGATTATTTGGGCGATGCAGAGGCATTTTCCGTTGCGCGCAACGCAACTGTGCCAACTTGGACTTACACGCTGAAAACGGGCGCATAGCGTGGCGCGCGTCTTGAGGTGGCGCGCGCAATAGACTATCGCCACATCTGAATAGCGCGGAAAGCAAAAACTCATGAAATTTCTTGATCTCGCCAAGGTCTATATTCGGTCAGGTGCCGGTGGCGGCGGCTGTATTTCTTTTCGGCGCGAAAAGTTCATCGAATATGGCGGCCCCGATGGTGGCGACGGTGGCTGTGGCGGCGATGTCATTGTTGAAGTCGTTGATGGCCTGAATACATTGATCGATTTTCGCTATCAGCAGCACTTCTTTGCGGGCAACGGCCAGCACGGAATGGGTAGCCAGCGTACGGGCAAAGATGGTGAGGACAAAATCCTTCGTGTTCCGGTTGGCACAGAGATTATCGACGAAGACGAAGAAACTGTCATTGCCGATCTGACCGAAGTCGGCCAACGGATTGTGATCGCTAAGGGCGGCAATGGCGGCTGGGGTAACTTGCATTTCAAATCTGCCACGAACCAAGCACCGCGTCGGTCTAACCCCGGCCAAGAATGCATAGAACGCACGATTTGGTTGCGGCTCAAGCTTATTGCGGATGTGGGTCTTTTGGGCATGCCGAACGCTGGCAAATCCACATTTCTAGCGGCGACGTCCAATGCCCGACCCAAAGTCGCAGATTACCCGTTTACCACGTTGATCCCCAACCTTGGTGTTGTTGGTATTGATGAGGTCGAATTTGTTGTCGCGGATATTCCGGGGCTGATTGCTGGCGCGTCTGAGGGGCGCGGCCTTGGCGATACATTCCTGAGCCACGTTGAACGCTGTGCGGTTTTGCTGCACCTGATTGATGGCACCTCTGGCGATCCTGCGGGCGATCTGACCACGATCATTGGCGAACTCGAAGCCTATGGCGGAGAGATGGCGGCAAAGCCCCGGATTACCGTCTTGAACAAAATCGACGCGCTTGATGAAGAAGAACGCGTGTTCTTACGCGACGAAATTGCGGCGGTTGCACAGGGCCCCGTGCTGATGATGTCTGGCGTTAGTCAAGAAGGCATCCCTGATGTGCTGCGGGCATTGCGGGCAGAGATTGACGACAATCGCCTGCGTCACCGTAAAGCTGCGGAGGAAGCGGTGGAGGATGCACCGTGGCAGCCTTAACCGACGCTAAAAGACTAGTTGTAAAGATTGGGTCGGCCCTGCTCGTTGATGCGGACACGGGGTCATTGCGCCAATCGTGGCTCACGTCATTGGCTGCAGACGTCGCGCGCATCCGTGCGCGTGGGACTGATGTTGTCCTCGTGTCGTCAGGATCCATTGCTCTCGGACGCGGTGTGCTGGGTCTACCGCAAACCGCGCTTCCACTTGAACAATCGCAGGCGGCAGCGGCGGTTGGCCAAATCCGTCTGGCGCGCGCTTACGAACAAGCGCTCGCAGAGCACATGATTATCGCCGGTCAAGTGCTTGTTACACTTGAAGATTCGCATGATCGCCGCCGCTATTTGAACAGTCGTGCCACGATGGAAACTATGCTGTCATTGGGTGTGACACCCATCGTGAATGAGAATGACACCATCGCGACGGATGAAATTCGTTACGGCGATAATGATCGGCTTGCAGCGCAGGTCGCGGTGACAATTGGTGCAGATCAATTGATCCTTTTGTCGGATGTTGATGGGCTTTATACTGCCAATCCACGCGTCAGCAGGGACGCAAAACATATTGATATAGTTGACAAAATAACACCAAAAATCGAGGCGATGGCTGGCGATGTTGGGTCTGGCCTGTCCAAAGGTGGGATGATCACAAAAATCATGGCCGCCCGCATGGCGACAGAGGCGGGCTGTGCGATGGCGATCGCACTTGGCACTGAAAACAGCCCGTTGGCCGCATTGGAATCTGGTGCGCGCACCACATGGTTCGCCGCGCAGACAGACCCGCAAGCCGCACGTAAACGCTGGATAGCATCAATGAAGCCATCAGGATCGGTGACGATTGATGCTGGGGCGAAATCCGCGCTGATCTGCGGTAAAAGCCTGCTTCCTGCCGGAATTTGTGGTGTCACTGGTCAGTTTGGCCGGGGCGATGTCATTGCAATCATGGATGCACATGGCACCCAGCTTGGGCAGGGGCTGACCCGTTATACGGCGGCTGAAACACGTTTGATTATGGGACGCAGGTCCGACGAAATGACCGCAGTGTTGGGCTATGAAGGCCGCGCTGCATTAGTACACCGCGATGATATGGTGCTTTGAGAGGCCAGCAAAATGAATGATGCGACTGAAATTGCAGCGATGATGACACAAATCGGTCAAGGCGCGCGCGCGGCAGCGACCCAATTGGCGACAGCACCGGCCGCAGCCAAAGCGCTGGCGTTGACCACCGCAGCAGATGCCGTTTGGGACAATCGCGCAGATATTATTGCGGCGAACAAAAAAGACATGGCGTTTGGCGCTGAAAAGGGTCTGTCGCCTGCGATGATGGACCGGCTTATGTTGGACGAAGACCGGATCATGGGCATCGTGAACGGTTTGCGCGCCGTTGCTGCGCAAGATGACCCAATCGGCGCGGTTACAGAAGAATGGACACAGCCCACTGGCCTGAATATCAAGCGCGTGCGCACGCCAATTGGCGTGATCGGGGTGATTTATGAAAGCCGCCCGAATGTGACGGCCGATGCGGGTGCGCTATGCCTTAAATCCGGCAATACGGTGATTTTGCGCGGTGGCTCTGAAGGGTTTCATTCGAGCCAAGCGATCCATGCCTGTCTCGTTGCGGGCTTGCGCGCTGCCGGTCTGCCCGAAGCCGCCATTCAATTGATCCCGACACGCGATCGCGCTGCGGTATCTGCGATGCTGCAAGCCACGGATTATATTGACGTTATCGTGCCGCGCGGAGGCAAAGGTTTGGTCGGATTGGTGCAACGCGACGCACGTGTGCCCGTCTTTGCGCATCTTGAAGGGATTTGTCATATTTACGTGGATGCAAGCGCGGATCTGGACAAAGCGCGCGCCGTTTTGGTGAACGCAAAAACGCGTCGCACAGGGATTTGCGGATCGGCGGAATGTCTGTTGGTGGATCAAGCGTTTCTGGATCAACATGGCGATATTCTCACGCGTGATCTGTTAGCCGCGGGCGTAGAGGTGCGTGCCGCTGGCGCGCTGGCCGAAACAGCCGGCACAGTGCCCGCGCAAGCGGATGATTTTGGGCATGAATTCTTAGATATGATCATCGCCGCCAAACCCGTTGACGGGATTGAGGGCGCGGTGGCGCATATTCGTGAGTTTGGATCCAATCACACCGACGCGATTATCGCCGAAGATGACAAAGTTGCCGACCAGTTTTTCAGAGATCTCGACAGTGCGATTTTGATGCGCAATGCTTCGACACAATTTGCCGATGGTGGTGAATTTGGCATGGGCGCTGAAATTGGGATTGCGACAGGCAAGCTGCACGCGCGGGGGCCCGTGGGCGCAGTGCAATTGACCAGCTTCAAATATCTGGTGACTGGGGACGGCGCCATCCGCAGCTAAAATCGCGCGGTCAGGCGTGTCTCGCTTGCTTCAAATGTCAGGCTACGCGCGGCCGCTGCCAAGGCGGGGGGCAGCAATGCAAACTGCACCTGCGCCGCCGTGTAGCGATGGTTGCTGACCTCAGCGCCGAAACACGCCCATAAATCCGCATCAATTGTCACGCGTTTTGCATGGGCGTCAAATAGCCATTCGTCTCCCGTGCACGTTGCAGTGATTTCACCGCCCATGGGCAGTGCCGTTTCAAAGCAAAGTAAAACCAAAAGCGCCAAACGCACGACATGTCGGGGCTGGTCGCCACTGATATTCCAATGAAATTGATGCCGCCCGCCACGGGCGACGGCGTTAAGAATGTCTTGCACCTCCGTGCTACTGACCCGCTGATCTTCCCCAACGGCCCCAAAGGCGATCCGAAACAATCGAATCCGCGCATTCGCGTTATGCACACTGTCGTTAATCAGGGCCATTTCAGGGGCCGTATCCCCGCTGGTAAGTTCCAATAATTCAATCCCATTGCCGATCGCGCCAATTGGGCTAATAAGGTCATGACAAATGCGCGAGCCAACAAGTGCGGCCAAATCAGGGTGCATGGCGTGGTCTCTCCTTTGAGGAATGAAATATGATCGGCATTAACGCCATTTTAGAACCCGGCATGCTTGTCCGGAACCCTGCCCAACCAGATTGGGGCACCGGGCAAGTGCAGTCAAACATTGGCGGCAAAATCACGGTAAACTTTCGCGAACAGGGTAAAGTCGTTATCGATGGAACGCGTCTCGCTTTGGCCATTGTGGATCAGTAGTTAACCTTCTTTGTGTAGAGGTAGCCCTTCAATGGTTGTCAAAACGTTAACGGCGCAGTAGAAACTGTGCGCGAAAGCCAAAGGCGCTTACAAGTATTCATGCCGATACATTCCCCACAGTTTCAGATTTTACACGCGCAATCGCCCGATGACCTGCGTGCGGCGCAAAAACTACGCTATGCTGTGTTTATTCGTGAACTTGGCGGGGCGGGTGACTTGGTGGATCATGCAGCACAGCTTGAATGTGATCGTTTTGATGAGTTTGCGGATCACCTTTTGCTGCGCGATCTGTCACGACCCAAAGCTGATCAAACCGTGGGCGTATACCGTCTGTTGACCCAAGCGCAGGCCGACCAGGCCGGACAATTCTATTGCGAAGACGAATTTGACCTCACTGTCCTGCGTCAAAGCGGCAAGCGACTGCTTGAATTGGGCCGATCCTGTTTGCACCCCGATTACCGGGGCGGGGCTGCGATGATGCATCTATGGGGGGCATTGGCCGACTATGTGGCGCGCGCCGAAATTGACGTGCTGTTTGGGGCCGCATCGTTTCATGGCACGGATGTCGATAAGCTCGCGGCGCCGCTAAGCCTGCTTTACCATCGGCATTTAGCCCCGGAAACCCTGCGTGTTACAGCCAAAGGCCCGAACGCCGCCGATATGAATCGTCTGCCTGCCGAGCAAATCGACCGGGTCAGCGCCATGCGGGACACGCCCGCGCTGATCAAAGCCTATCTGCGGTTGGGTGGCACTGTGGGCGATGGGGCCTTTGTCGATAAGCTCTTTAATACAACGGATATTTGTATGGTTTTGGCGGCAGATGCCGTATCGCAATTACAACGCGATATCTATGTGCGTGGCGGTCAAAATGGCTAAAACATGGACCTCGGGCGATACCCCAACCATCGGGCCGCTTGGCTGGGCCGGGTGGTTGCGGGTCTTGTTTCGGGCGGTGCCATTGGTGCTATTGGTGTTTGGCGGGCTTTTGTTTTTGCTCTTTATCCGCCTATTTGAACGTCTTTTCTGCGGGGTGGCACGGCCTGTGACACCGCACATCACGCAGTGGGTTTGTCGCGGTGCGCTTTTTCTTCTTGGGCTCAAGTTCACGACAATTGGGAAACCAATGATGGGCGGCGGTGCCGTTGTTGCTAATCACGCCTCGTGGCTTGATATTTTTGCGCTCAACGCGCGTAAACGGATCTATTTTGTCGCAAAGTCAGAGGTCGCAGGTTGGCCCGGCATCGGCTGGCTGGCGCGGGCGACGGGCACATTGTTTATTAGACGCGCGCGCGGTGCAGCACACGACCAAATCGCGATGTTCAAAGAACGGTTGGCCGTCGGGCATCGTTTATTGTTCTTCCCTGAAGGGACATCAACGGATGGGTTGCAAGTATTGCCTTTTAAATCAACGCTTTTTGCGGCGTTCTTTGATAGCGACCTACGCGCTGAACTGGCGATCCAGCCCGTTACCGTGATCTACCATGCTCCGGATGGGGCGGACCCGCGATTTTACGGCTGGTGGGGCGATATGGATTTTGGACCGCATTTACTGACGACATTGGCTGCAAAGCGGCAAGGCGGCGTGACGGTGATCTACCATCCGCCTGTTCAAATGGCCGCGTTTGCGTGCCGCAAAGAACTTGCCAAATCGCTCGAGGAAACTGTGCGTGCGGGCTTAAACAGTCATCGCAACCCGTAATGCGGCGAGCGCCTTGGCGGGATCGTCGCTGCGCCAAATCTCATCGCCAATGCCAAAGAAATCGCTGTGCGGCGCAAAAGCACGGATCAGATCGGCATCCAGTGCGCCTTCAGCAACCACAGGGACTTCGATCATCATCGACCACCATTCAAACAGGTCAAGCCCTGCCTGTTCGCCTGCACCCAGCGGTGATTGCCCAATGGGGCCAAAACTGACGTAATCTGCGCCCATTTCGCCGGCGCTCATGCCTTCGTGGCTCGAGGTTCCGCAAAATGTGCCGACAATGGCGTCTTCGCCGAGTTCTTTGCGTGTTTTGATCACGGATTTCGCCGCGTCCGTCAGATGCACACCGTCCAAGCCTAACCGCTTAACCATCATAATATGGCTATCGATCACCAGTGCTACGTCACGCGCATGGGTGACATCGCGCAATGCGTCGGCGGCTTTGGCGATACGGGCTTCATCTGTCGTGCCCAAAGCCAAGCGCACACAGGCAACTTCGGCGCTGTCCAAACAAGCGGCCAGCTGATCGGGATAGGTCGACAGATCAAATTCTGACGGTGTGATCAAGTAAATTTGCGGCTGCTCAGGGGCGTCTGACATGGGGAATTTCCGAAATAAGGCGTGGTTCAAGGCGTTCTAGCGGGGAAATGCAGGATTGGCTATGGTTTCGGGGGCAGGCTGCGCGCATAATCGAGCGCCATGCCAACAATCTTGGTGCGGCGGGCATCATCGGCGAAGACATCCTCGGACACATCAACCATACCGCCCATCTTGCGGCCCGTGAAAGAAAGCGGCGTGATGCCATCTATTTCAAGCGCTTGCGCCTCGGCTGTCTTGCCGACGCGGGCCATCCCGCCGCCTTTATGGACGCCGCAAACCATGTGGCCAAATTTCAGAAAACACAGCCCGCCGAACATCTTTTTCTCAGAAATTCCTGGCTCATCCGCAAGGTCCTCGCGCAGCAATTCTGCGTGTCCATCATCGTAGGCCATCGGGTTTCCTTGCGTTGTGTTGTGACCCAGCGTATCACGCCAACCGATATCAAAGGAAGACCTATGCTTAGCCCTGACCAACAGCCTGCTTTTGTCCTGATCCGTCCGCAAATGGGCGAAAACATTGGCGCGGCTGCGCGGGCGATGTGGAATTTTGGGCTTGACCGGATGCGGATCGTTGACCCGCGCGATGGCTGGCCGAACCAAAAGGCGGTCGTGATGGCGAGCGGGGCCGGGCGTTTACTGGATGAAGCGCAGCTTTTTGACGACACACCTACTGCTATTGGCGATTGCGATTTTGTCTATGCGACAACGGCACGTCCGCGTGATCTGACTAAACCCGTTTTTACGCCAGAAGCTGCAATGAGAGATGCGCGCGCCCGGATCGCGGCGGGTGGCAAAGTTGCGGTGATGTTTGGCCCAGAACGTGCAGGTATGGAAAACGATGATATCGCGCGGGCGAATGCAATTATTTCGGTGCCTGTGAACCCAGAATTTGCGTCACTGAACCTTGCGCAATGTGTTTTGTTGACAGGTTATGAGTGGCGCCGTGAAGCCGCGCCTGTGCCGGATGTCACTGTCTCTGCAATGGTCGGATGGGCCGAACAGATCGAGATTGAAAAGCTGGGCGCGCATTTTGAAGAACGGCTTGATGAAGCGGGTTTCTTTTTTCCCGAACATAAGGCCGCGAATATGAAGCTGAACCTGCGCAACCTATGGTCACGCATGCCGCTGACCCGCGCAGATGTGCAAATGCTGCATGGGGTGATGCGACAAATGGTGCGCTGGAAAGAACGGGGGTAGGTGGATCAAGATCCACCCTACGGGCTGCTTGCACCCTGCCTGTACGGCACCTAGGTTCCATCTAAGCTACTTTCTCGGAGGCCAATATCATGGCGACAAAACGTTCCATCTTTGAAGAGGTCGGCGACACCCCCAAACAGGTGGCAGCCCCCGGCGCGATTGACCGCTCAGGGCAGGGTGCGCGCGCCGCAATCCGGGCATGGCTTTTTGCGTTGATGGCACTGGTAGTTGTGATGATTGCCGTCGGCGGCTTGACCCGTTTGACCGATAGCGGACTTGCCATTACCGAATGGAAACCCGTCACCGGTGCCATCCCCCCGATGAATGCAGAAGCCTGGGACTCTGAGTTTGCGAAATACCAAGAGATCCCGGAATATCAGCTACAAAACAAGGGCATGACCCTGTCGGAATTCAAATCCATCTATTGGTGGGAATGGGGCCATCGCCAGCTTGGTCGCTTGATCGGGCTTGTTTGGGCCGTTGGGTTTTTGGCTTTTGTGGGCTTGCGCAAAGTCCCGACAGGTTGGACGGGTCGGTTATTGGGCATCGGTGCGCTGATTGGGGTGCAGGGCGCGATTGGCTGGTGGATGGTGTCATCTGGGCTAGGTGCGGGGATGCTTGATGTGGCGTCCTACCGTTTGGCGACGCATCTTGGGCTCGCCTTTGTGATCCTTGGCCTTTTGATGGTCTATGCGCTGCGGTTTGGGCGCGCGCAGACCGATTTGATGCAGGCGCGCCGGGCGACGGATGCGCGGATGGTCCGGCTAGCGACTGCGTTGGTCGTCTTTGCCTTTGTGCAGATTATCCTTGGGGCGCTGGTCGCCGGAATCGACGCTGGGCGCGGATATCCTGACTGGCCATTGATGGCCGGAGGATTCTTGCCGCCGCAGCCCTTTGATATTGAACCGCTGTGGCGCAATTTCTTTGAAAACGATGGGCTGGTGCAATTCATGCACCGGATGGCGGGATACCTGTTGTTTGCCTATGGATTGTTTGTGTTCATGCGCGCCCGCAAATCGGCAAACCGTAAAATCCGGGCAGCCTTTCACGGGGTGATCGGTATGATGTTTTTGCAGATGGTTCTGGGCATTTTCACGGTGATCTACTCTGCCCCGTGGCATATCGCGATTGTGCATCAGGTTGGCGCTGTTGTGCTGTGGATGTTGATACTGCGCGCACGTTTTCTGTCACAATACCCTATTTCACAATCTGTCCGAGGCTAAATAAATGACCGCATATGATGACTTGATGCAATTTCAGCGTGAAACCGAAGCTTTAGGGCAGGTTGCGGGCCGGCTTGGCTGGGATCAAGAAACCATGATGCCTGAAGGGGCCACGCCCCAACGCGCCGAAGAACATGGTGCGATGGCGAATATCTTACACGCGCGACGGATCGATCCGCGCGTAGGGGATTGGCTCGAAGAGGCAGAGCCTGCTGATGATATCGCCGCGGCAAACCTTCGCCATATCAAACGCAATTTTGAACGCACAGCCAAAGTGCCTGCCAGTTTGGCTGCGGAATTGGCGAAAACGACGTCGCTGGCGCACCGCACTTGGGCACAGGCCCGCGCGGATGAGGATGTTGCGAGTTTCTTGCCAATGCTTCAAAAAGTCGTTGATTTGCGCAAGCAAGAGGCGTCTGCGATCGCTGGTAATTCTGACCCTTATGATGCGTTGCTTGATGATTACGAGCCGGGTGCAACAGGGGCCAGCCTTGGTGCGATGTTTGATGCATTACGTCCGCGGCTGGTGGACTTGCGCGCGGCCATTTTGGACCGCCCGGCGCCTGCGCAGCTGTCCGGCAGTTTTGATGAGGCGGCTCAGCTTGCCTTATCTGAAAAGCTTGCGCTTGCTTTTGGCTACGACCTTGGGAATGGCCGGATCGATAAGGCCGTGCATCCGTTTTCATCTGGTTCTGGGCTTGATGTGCGGATCACCACGCGCACAAATCCCACAGATCCATTCAACTGTTTTTATTCGACAATTCACGAAGTTGGCCATGCCGCCTACGAGCAGGGTATTGATCATCAACACCTTCTGACCCCGCTTGGTGCGGGTGTGTCGATGGGGGTGCATGAAAGCCAAAGCCGGATTTATGAAAACCAATTGGGGCGTAGCCGCGCGTTTACTGGCTGGGTCTATGGACAAATGCGCGACGCTTTCGGAGATTTTGGCATTGCGGATGAGGATGCGTTTTACGCCACCGTGAACCGTGTCAGCGACGGGTTTATCCGCACCGAGGCCGATGAGGTGCAATATAACCTGCATGTACTGCTTCGTTTTGATCTTGAACGCGCGTTGATTGCTGGGGATCTAGCGGTCAATGATCTAGAGGCCGCTTGGAACGACCGGTTCAAAGCTGATTTTGGCTATGCGGTTGATCGCCCATCTAATGGGGTCTTGCAGGATGTGCATTGGTCCGAAGGGCTGTTTGGCTATTTCCCGACCTATACGCTGGGCAATGTTTATGCTGGGTGTTTGAATGCGGAACTCCGCAAGGCGGTTCCGGATTTGGATGATGATCTGGCCCAAGGGGATACGTCAGCGGCAACATCTTGGTTGCGCGAAAACCTGCAACAATTCGGCGGTCTGCGCACGCCGACCGATACAATCGCGCATGCAACGGGTACAATGCCAAGCGAAGCGCCATTGTTGGATTATCTCGAAGAGAAGTTCAGCGGTATCTACAGGCTGTAATCATCCTGCACAAAAAAAGGGCCGGAGAATTTCCGGCCCAGTCAGGAAGATGCAAACGTGTTAGGCTTGCCAGAAAGGTTTGATCACTTCCGCCTTGGCGGTTGCTGAATCCAAACCAATATCGTTCAACAAATGCGCGGGAAGCGCCTTGAGATGCTTGCGGGTTTTGCGCCGCGTTTCCCATTGCGTCACGGCCACTGCAAAGCGAACCGCAATACGTGCCGCGAGAGGCATGCTTGATGGTGAACTAAGTGCGGCGAATTGCGCCGCTGGGAGCGCGTATGACATGGGTATGTTCCTTAAATTGTATTGACACAATATCGTGCCTTGCTGTAATTGAATTGATACAAAGTGTTTTTGCGCGGGTCTAGAAAATGATTGTAACCGATACAATTTGGCAGCCAAATCTCGCTGACGCGGGGCGGTCCAAATATCAGGCGTTGGCGCATGCGATCCGCGAGGGGATTGCCTCTGGTCAGCTTGCTGAGGGTGAAAAGCTGCCACCGGTGCGCGATTTGGCGTACCGCGTCAGTGTGACACCGGGGACCGTTGCGCGGGCCTACAAGCTGCTTATCGATGAATCCTTGCTTGAGGCAGGCGTCGGGCGTGGGACCTTTGTCGCCAAAGCAAAGCCGTCCCCTGTGCGCAGTTTGCCCTCAGCGGATCGATTCTTCGACCCTGCGCTTGATCGTGATGGTCAGGCACATCTGCTGAGCCCAAAAATGCCCGACGTAGGGCAGGCGAACATGATCCGCGAAGCCATGCATATTTTGGCGGACACAACTGCACCAGACATGTTCCTGCGCTACCCGACGCGCGATACAGATCTCCCTGCGCGCGAAGCCTTTGCCGCGACGCTTGATCCTGAGCAGGTTGGCGCCTTTGACATTCATAACATTGTCACCAGCCATGGTGGGCAAAATGCGATTGTCATGATCTTACAAAGCATTCTGACTGGCACGAACCCGGTGATTGCAGTGGATGAGCTGAGCTACGGTGGGTTTCGATCCGCTGGCGTGCTTTGCCGTGCTGAGGTCGTGGGTATCCCATGGGATGAGGACGGGCCGCTTGTCAGCGCGCTTGAAACCGCAATTAAGACCCATAAGGTTCAGGTTTTCTGCACCTCCGCCGAAGTGAGCAACCCCACAGCCAAACAAACGACGCCCGAGCGGCGAGTGGAAATTGCGGCGCTTGCGCGCGCGCATGGTGTGCATATCATCGATGATGATTGCTACCGGTTGATGAACACAAGGCGGATCGGCCCGAGCTATCGCGCACTGCTACCGGGGTTGGGTTGGTATCTGACCTCGCCGTCGAAATCGATCACGGCCTCCTTGCGTATAGGGTTTACCGTAGCCCCCAAAGGCTGGAGCAAGGCACTCACCCGAACGGCAACCTTTTCATCGTTTGGCGTGACGCGGATGGTGACGGATCTTTACGCCGCGATCATGGGCCACCCAGAAATTAATACTGTTGTTGATCGGGTGAAAGATCGCATCGGCAAGGACATTTCCGCCGCCGTGCGTATCCTTGATGGCTACGAAATGCGCCACTCCGCCACGGTACCGTTTTTATGGCTTGAGCTCCCGATAGGTTGGCGGGCAGGGGAGTTTTGTCAGGCCGCCGAAGCCGCAGGGATCTTGATCAAATCGGCAGATGATTTTGCGTTGCGCGAAAGTCGATCAGTACACGCGGTGCGCATCGCCGTGAATGGGCTGGTGCCGCATGCGCATTTCGTGAAAGCAATGGAATGCTTGCGCGATTTGCTTGATCATCCACCAGAACGGATCGCGATTTAGTTGGGGTAAAATAATACCTAATTTGTAAGCTATTGTTTTTGAATATATAATTAACCCTCGCAGCGCTTGACTGCGTTGCGAACCTCTCTATAACACCCCAATCCGAATGACTGTGGCCTTGTGCCACCCCAAACTTCTGGTGAGATATGAAAACCTTTACCGCTACCCCAGCGGATATCGACAAGAAATGGATCCTGATCGACGCTGAAGGCGTTGTTTTGGGTCGCCTTGCGTCGATCATCGCTATGCGCTTGCGCGGCAAGCACAAACCATCCTTCACGCCGCACATGGATATGGGCGACAACGTGATTGTCATCAACGCTGAAAAAATTCAGATGACTGGCAACAAGCGTGATGAAAAATATTACTGGCACACTGGTCACCCCGGTGGGATCAAAGAAAAGACAAAAGCCGAGATTCTTGAAGGTGCGCACCCTGAGCGCGTCGTCATGAAAGCCGTCCAGCGCATGCTGCCCGGTGGCAAACTGTCCCGCCAGCAAATGACTCACCTGCGTGTATTCGCGGGCACAGAGCATGGCATGGAAGCCCAAAAGCCAGAAGTTCTGGACGTTAAGTCCATGAACAAAAAGAACACGAGGACTGCGTAATGTCTGATCAAGTGAATTCTCTCGAAGAGCTGGGCCAAGTTGCTGAAGCTGCTGAAGTTGTTGTTGAGGTTGCTGCACCGCGCGAACCTGTGCGTGACGAGCTGGGCCGCTCTTATGCGACTGGTAAACGGAAAGACGCGGTTGCCCGCGTTTGGATCAAGCCAGGCTCTGGTAAGGTCACCGTGAACGGCAAAGATATGAACACATACTTCGCACGTCCCGTTCTGCAAATGATCCTCGCACAGCCGTTTTCGGTTGCTGGCGTAACTGGTCAATTTGACGTCATGGCGACTGTCAAAGGTGGCGGTCTTTCTGGTCAAGCTGGCGCTGTGAAGCACGGTGTTTCCAAAGCCCTGCAACTTTACGATCCGTCCCTGCGCGCGGCCCTGAAAGCCGCTGGCTTCCTTACACGCGACAGCCGCGTTGTTGAGCGTAAGAAATACGGTAAAGCAAAAGCCCGTAAGAGCTTCCAATTCTCGAAGCGTTAATCGCAACCGAGACTATTTTTGGAAAAGGGCAGTTTCGCGACTGCCCTTTTTTGTTTTTGGGATACCCACAACCGACATGAGGGCGAAGATGTATATTCCTGCACATTTTCAAGAAACCGATCCATCTGCGATTGCGGCGATGATCGCGGCGCACCCGCTTGCGCAAGTCGTGGCGCATACGGATCAGGGGCTTGTTGCGAACCCGCTGCCGTTACTTGCTGTCAATGAAACGACGCTTGTCGGGCATCTTGCGCTTGCAAATGATATGCACCGTATTGTGCCGAATGGCGCGGATGTTTTGGTTATCTTTCAAGGGGGTGACGCCTATGTCTCTCCAAATTGGTACCCGTCTAAATCGATCGACCATAAGGTTGTGCCCACGTGGAACTATGAAACGGTGCAGATGCATGGTCGCATCTCTTTTCAACACGATATGAAATCCAAGATCGCTGCGGTTGGGCGGCTGACCAAGACGCATGAGCAGGCAACAAATGAGGCGCAGGCGTGGAAAATGGCGGATGCACCGCCGGACTATATGGCGCAGATGCTTGATGGAATTGTCGCATTCCAGATCGACATTGGGCGCGTCTTCGCAAAATCAAAGCTGAGCCAAAATAAATCTGCGGATGACATCAACGGCGTCGCTGACGCATTACATCAACGTGGTGACAAAGACATTGCAGCAGCCATGCTGCAATCCGAAAAGCCCGTCTAATTAGCGCAACACGACCGCATAGCGCAGGGCAATTGTTTCAAGCCCGGGGTTTAAATCTTGGGTATCTGCGTTGGATCGGTGGTCGTAGTGCAGCGAAAGCGTTGCCCCGCTATCAAATTCGTAACCAATGCCAAAGGCCGAACGAAAATGCAGGTTGCCACCCAGATCAGGCCCATCACCCCGGTGATAATAGCCGGGCATCAATGATGTCTCAATAAAGAACGGGCTGTCAATCGCGTCTGCACTTGTCCATTTGAAACCCGCGCCAACCCACGTTGCGCCATTGCTGCCGATTGAGGCACCGAATGTAGGTTGAAACGGGCCATAGCGTCGATCCATATCGTAACCGAAATAGACTTCTTCGCTGATGATCTCTTCTTGGAATTCCATATCCGCAACTTGGAACGAAAGCCGGGCTGTGGCGGTATCCTGCGTCAAGCACCCATCCGTCCGGCAGTCGTTTAACCCCATATCGGTGAGGCTGGTAATCAGAAAAATAATCGCAAGCGATCCATCCATCGGAAACTCCTATTGATCCGCGTCAAGCAACCCAAGGCCACGCAGGTAAATACCAATCCCGCTTTCCAGCAGGTCTTCGGGTGAAAATGGGCTTTTTGAACCGGGATTGCCGCGGGCAAAAAGTTCAACAACGCCATGCGACAGCGCCCAGATATGCGCGCTAAACATCTGTGGGGGCGGGCGACGATCGGCGGGAATGTGTTGACCAAGCTCCTCGGCGGCTTTTTCCAAAACGCCCATCGCGCGCGTTGCCGCCGCATGAAGGTCCGGTGAGCGGTGCATTGAAATACCCGATTCAAACATCGCGATATAGTAACCCGGATGATCGCGCGCGAACGTCAGATAGGCGCGGCCTGTGCGTTCAAACGCTGCCAAGTCTGACGGCTGACCATTGCCATATGCAATTTCCATAGCGTCGCCAAACATTTCATAGCCCTGCTGCGCGGCGGCGGCGATCAAATCTTCGCGCCCATCAAAATGGCGGTACACGGCGGCGGGGGTTACGCCTGCTTCGCGGGCCGCTTCCGACAGCGTAAACCCGGTCGGTCCCCGCTTTTCAATCAACGTCAAACAGCCTGAAATCAGGGCTTTGCGCAGATTGCCGTGATGATACCCGCGTTTAGACATGCCAGAGATCAGGGCCTCCTGCGATTTTCGTATCAATCGGCCCAACCGCATCCGCATCTTTGCGGGCATAGTCCAATTGGTGCAAAATACTGCGAATGGTCTGCACCCGCGCGCGCCGTTTATCGTCAGAGCGGACAATGGTCCAAGGGGCCGTATCACTATGTGTGCGGGTCAGCGTTTCATCAATTGCAGCGCTATAGGCATCCCATTTGGACAGGCCTTTGACATCAATACTGCTAAGTTTCCACTGCTTAAGCGGGTCTTTCTCACGGTCCAAAAACCGTTTTAATTGCGTGGGTTGCCCGACATTGAGCCAAATTTTGATCAACGTGATCCCTTCGTCGACCAGCATTTGTTCAAAGGCGGGCACCTGACCAAACCAGCGGCCGCGCTGTTCTGGTGTGCAAAAGCCAAACACATGTTCGACGACACCGCGGTTGTACCAGCTGCGGTCAAAAATCGTAATTTGCCCCTTTGCGGGTAGATGCGCGATGTAACGTTGGAAATACCATTGCGCTGCCTCAACATCGGTGGGTTTTGATAGGGCAACCACATTGGCGACACGCGGGTTCAGGTTTTCGCGCAGCCGTTTGATGGTGCCGCCTTTGCCCGCCGCATCGCGGCCTTCGAAAACAATCGCGATCCGCTGCCCGGCATCGCGCACCCATGCTTGCATGCGCACCAATTCGATCTGAAGCGCGGCAAGCGCATCTTCGTAGTCGTTTTTGTCCCAGCGTGTATCATAGGGATAATCGGGATTGAGAATATCGGATTTACCCGCGGATTTGATCGCTTTCTTGACCGTATCGGGGGCCTGATTGCGGTAAAATGCGCTAATGCCTCCATCGAATGGCAATTCCATTGAAACTCTCCCGATACTCTCTTGTTATATATATGGAGATTTGTGCGCCTAAGTGCAATTCACGCCGCGCAATAAACGATTTTTCGGTATGAACGGCGCGACGCCCAGACGTTGGGACCAAACACTAGGATCCAATATCATCTAGATTGAAATGGGTGGTCTGGTAGATTTGGTTAATCCAATTCCCATACAAAAGATGTGCGTGGCTTTTCCAACGGTTCAGCGGCTTTTGCTTTGGGTCATCATTTGGGTAGTAGTTCAGCGGAACATTAATCGCCGTACCCGCCGCGACGTCGCGGTCATATTCTTGCTTGAGCGTCTCACTGTCATATTCGAAATGGTTAAAGATATAAAGCGCGCGGTGCGCCGGATCTTCAACCAGACAGGGGCCAGCCTCGTCACTGCTGATCAATGTGGTTAGACCGCGGGCTGTGTCAATTTCAGATTGGCGCATTTCAGTCCAACGGCTGACGGGGATCACGCAATCATCTGAAAACCCCATCAAATAAGGTGATGTGTTTTCATTCAGATGGTGGCGATAGCATCCAAAAAACTTGTGATCCAAGAGGTGTTTTTTGACACCGTGGAAATGGTTGATCATCGCCATGCCGCCCCAACACACGCCAAAGGTGGAATGCACATTGGTTTGTGTCCACGCGAAAACCTGTTTGAGTTCTTCCCAATAGGTCACATCCTGAAAGGGCATATGTTCGATGGGCGCGCCGGTGATGATGAGCCCGTCGAATTTTTGGTCAAGCACCTCACTAAAGGGCACATAGAATTCTTCCATATGCTCCGCTGCGGTGTTTTTTGTCTGATGTTCCGACATGCGGATCAGGGTCAATTCGATCTGCAATGGGGTCGCCCCAATCAGCCGCGCAAACTGGTTTTCAGTTTGAATTTTCTTGGGCATCAGGTTCAGCAAAGCAATCCGCAGCGGGCGGATGTCCTGTCGGGCGGCTTGTTCTTCAGCCATGACGCTCACACCTTCGCGTGACAAAACGTCAAAGGCGGGCAGAGCAGAGGGCAGTTTAATCGGCATAATGGTCGTCCTAAAGCAGCAGGGTTAAGAAATAGGGCTCTTACCTGCGCATCTCAAGTGCGTCAGCGATCATGCCAACAAATCCCTCCGCGTCTTTGACCTTTGTCACGGCGTCCATCGGCACGGTGATGCCCCATTTTTCGGCCATCGCCCGGTAGCGCGGTTGACGGTGCGCCAATGCCTTTGCAAAAGCCCAGCGAATGAAATCATCCGGGTTCACCTTGTCTGGGGCCACGCCAAATTCATCCAAATAGGCGTTCCATGTCTTTAGCAAAAACACGGGATCATATGACATCGGTTTGGGTTCACGGTCGAACCGGCGTACAAATTCGGCGGTATGCGCATCCGATCCTTCGATCCAGACCATCAGCGTTTTAGATGCGAGGTCAGTCAAGATCGGATCATTGGGATCTGCCGCATCCACCCATTCGCAAATCGATCCGCCCGTGTCGCAGATGAAATGCGGATATTGGTAAAGATCATACGACCGTTCAATGAAATGCCCCGTGTCATGCAGTGCCGCGATTTCCGCCTGCTGGAACTGATCCTGACGTCGGGTGTATTCATCCCACGGCAGCCCGCCAAGGTCCGGATCACCCGGTTTACCCAAATAAGACGACATCGGCTTTAGGTCGTTAAAAGAGATATTCGACCCGATATAGATGCTATCCGACCGCAAAAGATCGCGCAAGAACGGCACTTTCATCGCTTCGCGCTTTGCATTATCCGCGATCAGTTCGCCCATGTACCGGGTCCCAATGCGGTAATCGATAGAATAGTGGAACCAGTCGCCTTGCGCGCGGAGCATCGACGAGAGATAGGTTTTCCCCAAGCCCGACATCGCGAACAGTAAGACACGTTTTTGCGGCGCAGCGCGCCATTCAGAGGCAGAATTGTAAATCATGGTCTCTGGGTAGCGGGCTGCACGGTTTTCTGCCAGTTGTTTTTCACCATATTTTACGCTTACCTGCCATTTGTGGCTCGACCTAGCCATTGTTAAAAAACGTGGAAATATGATGAGACCGATCCAACGCTCAGTTGCGCGAGTATTAGCCGTCTGCGGGCTTATCTTTGCCAAAAGTGCCACCGCAGATACACCACCTGATCCCTGCCATCTTTTTCAGACAGAGACTGAATTTGTCACCCAGACGCTGTACATGCGGCTAGAAGATGTGCGGCATCAGTTGACCGTGCCAGAAGTGTATTTCGAGGATGTGTTCGACCGGGTCGATGGTTCTGAGCATCGCGCGCAACTTTTTCGCATGATGGTCGCTGACTTCACACCTGTTTCGCGTCAAGATACCGCCGATTTGCTGAGAGAAGGCCGGAAAGAATACTTCAATTTTGTGCTCAGCGATTACGTCAGCATGGACGAGGCGCTTCCGATCATAGCGTCATTAATGCGTACTGGCGATGGGCGTGATATGTCGGCCTATTATGAGATTGAAGCTGACTTTAATCTGGCCACGCTTTTGCCACGGAGTGGTGCTCAAGTGCGTAACGACGTTTTTGTGGCGCGCGACCAGAACGGCCAGCCTGCATCGATAATTAGCTGTTCGAATAATCCAGCTTTCCTAAATCATAGCTGCTATCAGAATTTCCGCGCGAGCGGCATCGATGTGCGCATGTGGTACCCGCGTGAATACCTGAATGAATGGCAAAACCTTCAAACATCGGTGTCTGATTTTATTGCCTGTGCGCACCAAGGCCCGTAACGTATTCGTTAAGCCTAAGACTCTGACAAGGACATTGTCATACCATAAGGGAATGCACGACGCCGAGGCACTGCATTTAGCGGCAAAATTGCAAATCGTCGTCTCTCGAGAGAGATTGCATTATTTATTAGTTTTAAATTGACGGTGGGCTGGTTCTTGAATGCAGCGATGCGGCGGATTACGTACATCCTAACCTCATGATAAATAACAAGGACCACAGCATGCGCGCAGCTATCCATGATACATTCGGCGAACCTTCCGAGGTTATGAAACTGGCCGATGTGACCACCCCCGCACCCAGCGCGGGCGAGGTTTTGGTGAAAACCACCCTTTCCCCCATCCATAACCATGATCTTTGGACCGTGCGTGGCGACTATGGCTATAAGCCCAAACTTCCCGGCGCAATTGGTGGATCAGAGGCTTTGGGTGTGATTGAGGCCGTCGGCGCAGGCGTTGATGAGGCGATGATTGGCCAACGCGTCGCGATTGCGGGCGTACATGGCACATGGGCAGAATATTTCACGGCCCCAGCCGCAGGCGTGCTGCCACTGCCTGATATGATTTCCGACACTTTGGGCGCCCAGCTGATTGCGATGCCTTTCAGCGCAATTTCTTTGCTAGAAACGCTACGAGCAAAAGAAGGCGATTGGATCATTCAGACAGCTGCCAATGGGGCGGTGGGTAAGATCATGACGGTGCTGGCAAAGGCACGTGGGATCAACCTGCTGAATCTTGTTCGCCGCGCAGAGGCCGCTCAGGAGTTAACTGATCTTGGCATCGAAAACGTGGTCGTGACAGCGGACGCGGATTGGAAAGACGCCGCGCGCGTGATCATTGGTGATCCCGGCGCTGTATCGGCGATTGATTCAGTTGGGGGCGCATTGGCCGAAGATCTATGCGACCTGCTGGGCGTGAATGGCGAGTTGGTCGTTTTTGGCACGGCAACTGGCGCGCCGCTCACGCTGTCGTCTGGCACGCTGATTTTCAAGCATATCACAGTCAAAGGTTTCTGGGGATCACGGGTCAGCAGCGATATGCCTGCGGATGACCGTAAGCGCCTGATCACCGAATTAGTGACACTTGCCGCAACGGGCCAATTGGACCTGACCGACGGCGGCGTTTACGGGATTGATGATGTCACCAAGGCGATGAAAGCTGCGGTCACGCCGGGCCGCAAAGGCAAGGTTATGATCAAACCTTAGTGTCTGATCCCACGCGCGCATATTGATTATCGGCGTTTGTCTAAGAGGGGGCTTATATCACATAGGCCCCTTCATTTTGTCCGGCCCGGCACATTTTTTTGTGACAAAATCACCAAACTAATTTGGGCCAATCGCTAAACATTTGGCAAATGACCGAACCAGATGGGAATCGCGTAGATGGCATATACTGAAAAATTTCAAACCTTGGCTGATACTGCCCGCAAAAAAGTCGATGAGGTCCAGCCCGCAGACGTCGATCAGCTGATAGCGCAGGGTGCGGTCGCTCTCGATATTCGCGATAAAGAGGAACATGATGCAGGCCATATTCCCGGCGGCATCAATGTTAGTCGCGGCAAGCTTGAGATGAACATCGAAGGCGAGATCAGCGATCTCGATACAACAATTCTGTGCTACTGCAACGCTTACAACCGTGGTGTTCTCTCAGCGGCGACGCTACGCGATATGGGCTATAAAAATGCAAAGTTCATTGCAGGTGGATTAAATGCCTATCGCAAGTGCCACAAATAAATCGGATTGGCAGGGTTAACCCCTGCCATCCTCTGAATTGGAGCTACTAGGCCCCGCGCCAAATCCACCCACCACCCAGAACACGTGTGCTATCGGGATCGTAGAAAACACAGGCTTGTCCGGGGGATACGCCTTGTTCCGCGACCAGTAGTTCAACCTCGGCTTCGGTCGCTGAAATTGGGCGCAAGACCGCATCTGTTGGTGGCCGGGTGGAGCGCACCCGCACCATGATATTGCGCTCTTTCATATCGGCAAAGCCACCGTCACCCAGCCAATTCACCTCGCGGATCGGCACGCGCCGGGTGGCGAGCATTTCACGCGGGCCAACGATGACGTGCTTTTTATCAACATCTAGTTTCACCACATAAAGCGGATCAGCCAGTCCGCCGATGCCCAGCCCGCGGCGCTGCCCAACGGTATAGTGGATCACACCGTTGTGCTGGCCCAAAACGGAGCCGTTTGTATCGACAATATCGCCGGGTTCAGCAGAACCCGGGCGCAGTTTCTCGATCAGCTTGGCGTAGTTCCCATCGGGGACAAAGCAAATATCTTGGCTGTCAGGCTTATCTGCGACGCTTAGCCCGTATTTTGTGGCGAGCGCGCGGGTTTCATCCTTGGATTTCAAATGGCCAAGCGGAAAGCGCAGGTAGTCCAGCTGATCTTGCGTTGTGGAAAACAGAAAATAGCTTTGGTCACGGTTGGCGTCAGCGGCAGAATGCAGCTCTGCTTTTTGGGTGCCCATTTGGCGCTGGATATAGTGGCCTGTCGCCATGCAATCGGCGTCCAAATCCTTGGCTGTTTCAAGTAGGTCTTTGAATTTCACCCGCTCATTGCAGCGAATGCAAGGCACAGGGGTCGCACCTGCAAGATAACTATCTGCGAATTCGTCAATCACGGCTTCGCGGAATGTGTTTTCGTAATCAAGCACATAGTGCGGGAAACCCATTTCCTCAGCCACACGGCGCGCATCATGAATATCGCGCCCCGCACAGCACGCCCCTTTTTTGGCCAGTGCCGCACCATGATCATAAAGCTGCAAGGTCACGCCAACGACGTCATAGCCTTCTTCAGCGAGCTGCGCGGCAACAACAGAGCTATCGACCCCACCGGACATGGCCACAACAACCCGCGTTTCAGCGGGGGGCATTGCAAATCCGAGCGAGTTGAGCGGCGAATCAAGGGGCATAACGTGTCCAATTGGGTAAAGTTCGATATGAAATATAGGAAAATGCGCCGTACTCTCAAGGGCAGGTTATACGGATCATTAAGTCCTTGGCGTCATACCCGCTGTCGGGAGTAACCGAAAGGGGTGCATGATGTATCTTAGAAAAGTAGAAGGACCACGGTCAATCACGTTGCCAGACGGGTCGATTATGACCCGGGCAGATTTGCCACCCGAAAATACACGGCGCTGGGTGGCATCGCGTAAAGCGGCTGTTGTCCGGGCGGTATCAGGGGGGTTGATCCCGCGCAAAGATGCGCTCGAACGGTATGGGCTGTCCGAAGAAGAATTCAGTGAATGGGAAAATGCGGTCGCGCAGCACGGTGAAGCAGCGCTAAAGACAACTGCACTTCAACAGTATAGACAACCCTAGATTGAAGTGAGATAACGTAATCACTGGTAACGGGTGGTTAACCTTTCGCGGTTTAGGTTAACGCTATAAACGAGAAAGCGGAGAATCCCGAATGCGTGTTTTGCTGGTTGAAGATGACCCAACAACGTCCAAAAGCATTGAATTAATGCTGACCCATGCCAATTTGAACGTCTATGCGACGGATTTAGGGGAGGAGGGGATCGATCTCGCGAAGCTATACGACTACGATTTGATCCTGCTTGACCTGAATTTACCTGACATGAATGGGCATGAGGTCCTACGCCAGCTGCGGCTCAGCCGCATTGATACCCCGATTTTGATTCTTTCAGGTGATGATGGCACCGAAAGTAAGCTGAAAGGGTTTGGCTTTGGGGCAGATGACTATCTGACCAAGCCGTTCCACCGCGAAGAATTGGTCGCGCGTATTCACGCGATCATTCGGCGGTCGAAAGGCCATGCGCAGTCGATCATCAAAACAGGTCAAATCGCAGTTAATCTGGACGCGAAAACAGTTAACGTCGGGAAAACTGCGGTCCATCTCACGGGTAAAGAATATCAGATGCTCGAACTGTTGAGCCTGCGCAAAGGCACAACTTTGACCAAAGAAATGTTCCTCAATCACCTCTATGGGGGCATGGACGAACCTGAACTCAAGATTATCGATGTCTTCATCTGCAAACTGCGTAAAAAACTAAGTGAAGCAACCGATGGCGAAAACTATATCGAAACTGTCTGGGGCCGCGGTTATGTATTGCGTGATCCAGATCCAGTCGCGCAGTCCGAACCCATCGCGGTTAGCGCCTAACACAGGTATCTTCCACCACTCACGGATCTGATTGACCAGGTTTGGGGCGCTTCGGTACTGGACGTTATCGGCTGGGTTGCCTAAGAATTACACCGGTTACCAGCGCAGGCTGGCTGTGAAATTCTGGGGGGCCTCGTGACCAAGAAAACGCCGACCACGCTGCAAGCACCTGTCGAAAGTCTTACAAATGCACAAGCCAAGGCAGAACTGTCGTGGCTTGCGACCCAATTGCGTGCGGCGAACAAGTCTTACCATGGCGCTGACGCCCCTGACATCTCTGACGCTGACTATGACCACCTGAAACAGCGCAACAAATCCATCGAAACGGCGTTCCCGACGCTAAAGCGCGACGATAGCCCCAGCGAACAAATCGGTGCAGCCCCGGCGGACGGATTCGGTAAAATTAAACATGTTGTCCGCATGTTGTCGTTGGGTAACGCATTTAGTGACGATGACGTGTTTGATTTTGATACACGGGTTCGTAAATACCTCGGTCGCGAAAATGAGATCGGCCTGGCCTATACAGCCGAGCCAAAAATTGACGGTCTATCGCTGTCTTTGCGTTATGAGAACGGGCATCTTTTTCAGGCTGCGACACGCGGCGATGGTGAGGTTGGGGAAAACGTGACGGCAAACGCGCGCACGATCTCCGATATCCCGCATCAGATTAGCGGCGCGCCTGACGTGCTAGAGGTGCGCGGCGAAGTTTACATGAGCCACGAAGATTTCGCGGAGCTCAATGCCCGCCAATCAGATGCGGGTGCCAAAACATTTGCAAACCCGCGTAACGCCGCTGCCGGATCGTTACGCCAACTAGATGCCAGCATCACAAGGGCGCGACCGCTTCGGTTTTTCGCCTATGCATGGGGTGATCTTTCTGCGCCTTTGGCGCAAACACAATCAGACGCGATTGCGCGGCTGCAAAGTTTTGGGTTTTCAACCAATCCTTTGACACAAATATGCAGCGATCCCGCAGCGATGATTGCGCATTATCAAAAAATTGAGCAGCAGCGCGCCACGCTTGGTTATGATATCGATGGGGTGGTCTATAAGGTGAACGACCTTGGTCTCCAGCATCGTCTTGGCTTTCGGTCAACAACGCCACGTTGGGCGATCGCGCATAAATTCCCGGCTGAGCTCGCGTGGACACGGTTGGAACGGATCGATATTCAAGTGGGGCGCACTGGCGCATTGTCACCCGTTGCGCGGCTGACGCCGGTCACAGTTGGCGGCGTCGTCGTATCAAACGCAACTTTGCACAACGAAGATTACATCGCTGGTCGCGATGGTGACGGGCAACCGATCCGTGAAGGGCGCGATATTCGGCCCGGTGACTGGGTGCAAATTTACCGCGCGGGCGATGTTATCCCCAAAATTAAGGATGTTGATCTGTCGCGCCGGGCTAAGGATGCGCCGGCCTTTGTGTTTCCGGATCACTGTCCCGAATGTGGATCTGCTGCGATCCGCGAAGAAGGTGACGCTGTGCGCCGCTGCACGGGCGGGATGATATGCCCCGCGCAAGCCATTGAAAAATTACGCCATTTTGTATCGCGGGGCGCGTTCGATATCGAAGGCATGGGTGCGAAACAAGTCGAACAGTTTTACGCAGACGGATGGGTGGAGACACCCGCCGATATTTTCACCTTGCGTGCGCGGTTTGGCGACGGGCTTCAGCAACTTAAGAACCGCGACGGCTGGGGCGAAACGAGCGCGAATAAGCTCTTTGATGCGATTGATAGCAAACGACAAATCGCGCTTTCACGTCTGATATATTCGCTTGGTATTCGGCATGTCGGCGACAGTTCTGCAGGCCTGCTCGCGAACCATTACGGACGCTGGGACGCGTTTGAAACTGCCATGACACAGGCCCAAATCGGTGAGGGCGATGCTTGGGACACATTAACCAGCATTGATGGCATCGGCGCGGTTATGGCGACATCCTTGATCACGGCGATGCAACAAGAGGCAGAGCGCGCATCGATTGACGCCTTGGTCGCGCAACTAGAAGTCCAAGATGCGGTCGCGGCCAGCAGCGATAGCCCGGTTGCTGGCAAAATTGTCGTGTTTACCGGAACGCTTGAAAAAATGACCCGTGCCGAGGCAAAAGCGCGTGCAGAAGCGCTTGGCGCAAAGGTATCGGGGTCGGTCAGCGCAAAGACTGACATTCTGGTCGCGGGTCCTGGTGCAGGATCAAAGGCGAAGAAGGCGGCCGATTTGGGTGTCCAAACCATGGATGAAGACGATTGGTTAACCTTGATCGGCGACGCATGACAGGGCGCCCCGAAATCCTTTTTCCGCTTTTTGGGGCATTGACCAAATTGGATGGTGTCGGCCCCAAGACTGCGCAGATTTTCGACGGCGCAGGAATAAACAAGCCACGCGATCTGTTGTTTACCCTGCCTCTGTCCGGCGTTGACCGCCATCGCCGTGCCTCTATCCGCGAAGTTGTCGCGCCCGCAGTGGCAACTGTTGCGGTCACGATCGGTGAACACTATCCGCCAAAAACGCGGGGGCGACCGTATCGGGTCAACGTTACGGATGAACAAACCTCTTTTCAGCTGGTGTATTTTCACGTGCGCGGCGATTATTTGCAAAAATTACTGCCCACCGGGCAAAAACGCGTGGTGTCTGGCAAGCTCGAGATTTTTGATAGTATCGCGCAGATGGTTCATCCCGATCATGTGGTTACCTTGGAAGAGGCCACAGAAATTCCCGCATTTGAACCGGTTTACGCGCTGCATGCTGGAATCAGCCAAAAGCTAATGTACCGGGCGACCCGCTCTGCGCGCGCGATGGCAGCGACTTTGCCTGAATGGATCGATCCCGCGCTGAAAAAGCGCGAAAAATGGCCCGATTGGCATGATGCGCTGGCGGCGGCCCATAGCCCCAAATCGGCGACAGACCTATCCCCGCATGATCCCGCGCGACAAAGATTAGCCTATGATGAACTGCTTGCGCATCAGTTAACGCTTGCCTTAGCGCGGGCGGTGATCCGACGCGCAAAGGGTGTGCCATCACAGGGCACTGGCGCTTTATCCAAGAAAGTATTGGGCTTGCTTCCGTATCGCCCGACTGCCGCGCAGACCCGCGCAATCGCAGAAATCAACGCCGATCTCGGATCCCAATTCAAGATGAACCGCCTGTTGCAAGGGGATGTTGGGTCGGGCAAAACGCTGGTCGCATTTATGGCTTTGCTCGCGGTGGTCGAATCTGGCGGGCAGGGGGTCATGATGGCCCCAACCGAAATTCTGGCGCGTCAGCATCTCGAAGGTTTGCAACCGCTTGCGGCGGATGCAGGCATTAGGCTGGAAATCTTGACTGGTCGCGACAAGGGTCAGCAACGCGCGCAAAAGCTCGCAGCGCTTGCCAGTGGAGAGATCGCAATTCTTGTTGGCACCCATGCTGTGTTTCAAAAGGACGTCATTTTCAATGACTTACGTCTCGCCATCATTGATGAGCAACATCGGTTTGGAGTGTCGCAACGCATGGAACTAGGGGCCAAAGGTGCATCGACAGATGTACTGGTGATGACGGCCACGCCGATCCCACGGTCACTGGCGCTGGCGCAATATGGCGATATGGATGTCTCGGTTTTGGATGAAAAACCGCCTGGCCGAAAACCGGTACAGACTGCGTTGGTGTCGACTTCACGCATGGATGAGGTTGTCGAAAAGCTGCGCCATGCCGTGGCAGAGGGGCGCCAGGCCTATTGGGTGTGCCCCTTGGTCGAGGAAAGCGAGTTTATCGATATGACCGCCGCGCAAGAACGGTTCAAACAGTTGCGCGCCGCATTGGGCGAAGGCGTCGTGGGATTGGTTCATGGCCAAATGCCACCCGCCGAAAAAGATGCCGCAATGGCCCGATTTATCGCCGGAGAAACCAAGGTGCTGGTTGCGACGACCGTGATCGAAGTTGGCGTCAACGTGCCAAATGCCTCTATCATGATGATAGAACGCGCGGAAAGCTTTGGGCTTGCACAATTGCACCAGCTACGCGGGCGGGTCGGGCGCGGGGCCGCCGCATCGACCTGTTTGTTGCTGTATCAGGCCCCGTTGAGTGAGACGGGTAAACGACGTCTTGAAATACTTCGCGAGACCGAGGATGGCTTCAAAATCTCTGAAGAGGATCTTGCGATGCGGGGCGCGGGCGATGTGATTGGCACGGCGCAATCGGGGTTACCACGGTTTCGGATTGCCGATTTGGAACGGCAAACCGCGCTGATGGCCACCGCGCAAACAGATGCGCGTGCGCTGCTGAACGATGACCCGACACTTGAAACAACACGCGGGCAGGCGGCGCGGACCCTGCTTTGGCTGATGGAACAAGACAAAGCTATTCGTTTAATTTCAGTTGGTTAACTATTTTGTTCTCAAATGTTCTTAAAAAGTTCTTTACACAGGGTTAACGGTGTGAGAACAAAGGTGCAACAGAACAAAGGAGCAACAAGATGGCCAAGGAAATCAAAGACGTTATTGTCCGATCCCGTGACACAATCTTGGCCGATGCGCTTGGTGTTATTGCTTTGATGATCATGTTGTATGTCGGATTGTCCCTGCCCGGACTAATCTGATTGCCTATGTAACGTAGGGTTTGGTTGCCCTCAGTTTGCGCTGTCCCACCGATGCAATACTGAATGACCTGCCTGTCGTATATCCTGACCGGGGTTTTGCCTCTCCCGATGGAATTGACCAAATCTTGCGTTGCAAAGACTTTGCCGCCGCCATCCTGTCCCGGATGTGCGGCGGTTTTTTATGCGGGGACGGCGTTGAGCGCGTCTAAAGTCGCATCAAAGGCAAGCAAGATCGACGCGTGGCGGTTTTTGTAGTCTTTGGCAGGCTCAAGCACCGCAAGATCGCCAAACGGGGCAGCGGGGGGCGGCCCGCTATTCTTGAGCATATCAAACAATTGGTCGCGTCCCGCCTGGACCTGCGCCGGCGACAGCCCAACAACATTTGCCCCAACCACAGCCGCAGCCGCCTGACCCAAGGCGCAGGCTTTCACGTCTTGGCCGTAATCTGTGATAATGTCACCCACGATTTGCACATCCACGGTCACTGTCGATCCGCACAGTGGTGCGCGTTTTTTTGCGGTCGCGGAGGGCGCTTCAAGCCGGGTTGTGCGGGGCATATCAGCAGCCAGCGCCAATATCCGCCCAGAATAGAGTTTGATCATATCTGTTTCTGCTGACACAGTGTTTGCCCTTCCGTACGGTCCCCCCTAGATAGGGTCCAAACAGCCGGATGCAAAGGGGGCCGCCATGACTTTTGACCCAACTAACCTCACTTATAACGACGCAGGATTGATCCCCGCGATCGCCCAAGATGCCACATCAGGCGAAGTCCTCATGATGGCCTGGATGAATGCTGCCGCGGTCGAAAAGACGCTTGCGACAGGCAGGGTGACCTATTGGTCCCGTTCGCGGCAGGCGTTTTGGATCAAAGGCGAAACCAGCGGCCATACGCAAGAACTGGTTAATTTCAGCATTGATTGCGACCGTGACTGCCTTTTGGTCACGGTCAACCAGATTGGCGCGGCCTGCCACACGGGACGCCGGACCTGTTTTTACACGGATGTTGTTGATGGCACGGAAACTATCACGCAAGCGCCATTGGAGAGCTAGGGATGCGCTCCGCGCGGGAGTATTTTTAGCAAGATGATAGGGGAAGATTGATCATCTCGCGGATGTCATTTGGGGATGCGCCTTCGGACCGGTATTTGGACAGTGCCCTTGAGCGGTCAATTTTCGCGAGGCGTTTTCCGTCCGCGTCGGTGATGAGAGCGTGGTGCAGGTATTGCGGTGTCTCCCAGCCCATAAGCTGTTGTAAAAAAACCTGAAACGGTGTCAGCGCCCAAAGATCCATACCGCGCACGACATGGGTGATATTTTGGAGCGCATCGTCATGGACGCAGGCAAGGTGGTAGGCAATGTCGCCGCTGTCTTTACGTTTGAGAACCGGATCGCCGAAGCTATCACGCAAGAAAGCGGGTGAAATCTGGTGTTTTACTGGCAGTCCAGAGCCGCGTTCAACAAAGCTGCGTAGCGGCCCCAACTGATCAAGGCCTGTGGCGATATTGAGCCGAATTGCGTCGCCCGGATTGGCCGAATCCATCGACCGCTTTCGACATGTACCCGGGTAAACCAGCCCTTCGGCACCGGATTTTGCACCGGCGTTCACAATATCGCGCCGGCTGCAGCTACACGGGTACAGCAAGCCACGCGCGCCGAGCGTTGCGAGCACAGCTTCGTAATCGGCCAGGTGATCTGATTGACGCCGCACAGGGGCCGGCCATTCTAACCCAAGCCAGCGCAAATCATCGTAGATCCCATTTTCAAAAATAGGTTTTGCGCGGGCGCGATCAGTGTCTTCGATCCGCAAGAGCGCAGTGCCTGCGTGGCGCTGTGCCACGCCCCAAACGGTGAGCGCGGAGTAGGCGTGCCCCAGATGCAACGGACCTGTTGGCGAAGGGGCAAACCGCGTGATCATCTAAGCGATCTGATCCAGCCAGTTTTGCCAATCCAGCTTGGCCCGGTCGGTATAGCCTTTATAACGCGTTTTGCGGTTGCGCCGTCCATTTTTCGCACCTTCGAGCGGCGGAAATAGCCCAAAATTCACGTTCATCGGCTGGAATGTCTTCGCCTCGGCCCCGCCTGTAATATGTGTCACAAGTGCGCCCATTGCCGTGGTGTTCGGCACCGCTGGCACAGATTTTCCAATGATTTCAGCAACGGCCATACGTCCGGCAAGCAGCCCCATCGCAGCACTTTCCACGTAGCCTTCAACGCCTGTAATCTGACCTGCGAAACGAATATTGGGACGTGAACGCAGCCGCATTTGTGCGTCAAGCAATGTTGGCGAATTGATGAATGTGTTGCGGTGGATACCGCCCAGTCGCGCAAATTCAGCATCTTCAAGCGCAGGAATTGTTTTGAAAACATCCTTTTGCGCGCCGTATTTCATCTTGGTCTGGAAGCCAACGATGTTGTATAGTGTGCCAAGCGCGTTATCGCGGCGCAGCTGCACGACGGCATGGGGTTTGGTGTCAGGGTCATGCGCATTGGTAAGCCCCACAGGCTTCATCGGGCCAAAGCGCAAGGTTTCGCGGCCACGTTCGGCCATCACCTCAATCGGCAAGCAGCCATCAAAGTAACCTGCGGTTTCGCCCTCTTTGAATTCCGTCTTATCCGCCGCTAAAAGCGCGTCGATAAAGGCCTCATATTGGTCTTTGGTCATCGGGCAATTTAGATAGGCGGTTTGCTCTTCGACGGTCTCGCCTTTGTCGTAGCGCGATTGCATCCACGCGACATCCATATTTATGCTTTCGTGGTAAACAATGGGGGCAATTGCGTCAAAGAAAGCAAGCGCCTCTGCGCTGGTTTCGGCCTGGATCGCTTCGGCAAGCGCACCTGAGGTCAACGGTCCCGTTGCAATGATCCAATGACCATCTTCGGGCAGGGCGGTGATCTCATCATAAGAAATCGTGATATTTGGATGGGCTTTGAGCGCCGCAGTCACACTTTCTGCAAAGGGATCGCGATCAACAGCCAAGGCACCACCCGCAGGAATGCGGTGTTTCTCAGCCGTCTGCATAATTAGCCCATCAGCCGCGCGCATTTCCCAATGCAGCAGCCCGACAGCATTTTGTTCATGATCGTCGGAACGGAACGAGTTTGAGCAGACCATTTCGCCAAGGTTCCCAGTGCGGTGCGCAAAGGTTTCGACCTTAGGGCGCATTTCATGGATAACCACGTTCATGCCTGCATTCGCGGCTTGCCACGCTGCCTCTGATCCGGCCATGCCGCCGCCGATGATATTCAGTGTGTTTTTCATAGGCGTCGTGTAGTGCGCGCGCATAAAAATGAAAAGCCCCGAGGTTTCCCACGGGGCTTTTGTAAACTATTTTCAAACGCAATTATCTTCAGACTAGAAGAAGAATAGGTCGTAACCCTTAGGCGTTCTAAATGTGGTGCCACCCTCTGGGCCAAACGCAAAGGTCGTGCCAACAGAAACAAAGGTTTCTTCGTCAGAGAAGCCACCATCATCATAATCGATGCGGCCGAGATCAGCTGAAATTGATACACCGTTCCCAAAATCGTAGGTTGCACCAATAGTTGAGGTTGCAACAGTGACATCAAAGTCTTGGAAATCGATGACATCGACGGCAGCTTGGACGCCAAAACCGTTGGCGAACGCGTAATCACCGTTCAATCCGAACAGTGTCATTGTCTCGTCTGCAATTGCGAAATCGGCAGCACCAATATAGCCAGCTACATTATATGATCCGCCATCATAAGCGGCTTCAATCCCATAGCTATCTGAATCGTAGTAGAAAAAACCGTTTTGGGCGACAAATGCGCCGACTTTTACGGCGTCGTTCACGCTATAAATCCCGTGCAGGGAAATATCTGAAGACGTGAGATCAAACGGCACGCCATCAACGTCTAAGCTTTCGCGCGACATGTTCAACGCCATAGAAAAGCTGGGAGCGAGTGAAAATTCGAGCTCGCTTGAAAATCCGAGTGAGGTTACGTCGTCTAAGTCTGAGCTGGTATACGCCATGTATTCAGCGCCAATTGTAGCGCCGGTAAATTCAAGTGCGCTCGCGCTTGTCGCCCCAACAACAAGGCAAGTTGTTGCGAGTAAAAAATTCTTAGTCATGGTTCGTCTCCTAGTTAGTGACCCTAAATAAGGTCAGTTTATGAGATTTTCGGCGGTCAAAATTGATCACCACTCATTAAATTATGAATAATTGGTTACCTAACGTCAGGTTTCGCAAAATGAAAGTAGGAAAATCCCTACTTATACTCACAAAAACTAAAGCAAACGTGAGATCAACTAGCCTTCGCCGTCTTCCTCTTCATCACCCTGGCCTGCGATCCAGGCCACGCCGACAACGGTTTCACCTTTGCCTGTGTCAAAAACTTTGACGCCGCCGATGATATTCAGTGTGTTTTTTGTAGGGAGGATGTAGATGGACCTTGCGCAAAAGAAGAGACCCGCAGCAAAATACTGCGGGTCTCCGATAAAACATATTCTGATCGACTGTGTTCAGATCAGAATGAGCCGAGATCGCCGAATGACCGAACATCTGTCAACGTGCCGCCCGCCGCACCAAAGTTGTAACCAACGTTGAATCCAACATAACCTACTGGGTCTTCATTGTAGTATCTCGTGCCATCATCGCCCGTGGCGGATGAGCTTAGGCGGCCAAGTGATGCAGATAGGTTTACGCCATTTTCTAATGCATAACCTGCGCTGACGGATAGGTCATTTTTCTTCCCATCAAGATATTCCCCACCGTCTGTTACGCCTTCAATTGGCGTAAAGGCGTCATAATTTAATGCAAACGCGAAGCCTTGTTCTGTGATGTACGAAGCCGACAAACCACCAAATGTGAAGTCATCGCCGTTGTACGCTTCTAAGTCTGTCAGACCATAGTAACCGTCAAGTGCGATGTTCCCGTTGCGCATTCCAAATTCGAAACCAACGGTATTAATATTGTCGTCTAACCCATCATACGCCTCGGTGGCAGCGAACACGCCAATCCCGGTTGTGGGAGTGTACATATACATCGCGTGGAGGGTCATATTCGTAGAGTCAGCATCAGATGTTTCATAGAGATCACCACCATGGCTAAATAAGCCAAGGCTAGCGCCAACTAAAATGTTTGGCGTGATCGCAAATTCAGCTGTGCCTTTAAGCGTGGATTGATACGCATCAACATCGTCTTCGATAGCTGAATCGATGCTTGCGTCTATTGATGCTGCCTTCAATTGAAGGCCCTGTGCCATAGCTGGTGTCGTCGCTAATGCTGCCAAAAGCGCCGTCAAAAATGTCTTGTTGCTCATTGTATAATCTGCCTGATTTTCTTCTTGTAGTTGCAATCTAAGGCTGATTTTCGGTGTGGGCAACAAGCGGTAATTCTATATCGCAACTGTTTCATTTTTGACACGCCATTAGGCAAAGCCAAAAATATCACTCATAAGATAACCCCTGCGGGCTGAAACCGGCAGGGGGAATACGCGCCTTAAACGCTATCGCGCAATTAGCCTTCGTCGTCTTCCTCTTCATCACCCTGATCTGCGATCCAGGCCACGCTGACAACGGTTTCACCTTTACCTGTGTCAAAGACTTTGACGCCGCCAGCACCGCGTGAGCGGAATGAGATGCCTTCGATGGGCACGCGGATCGATTGGCCCGTCGATGTGACCAACATAATCTGATCAGAGGTTTCAACAGGGAACGAAGTGACCAACGGCCCGCCGCGCATCGCTTTGTCCATTGCGGCAACTCCCATGCCGCCACGTCCGCGCACGGGATAATCGTGGCTGGATGACAATTTACCGGACCCCTGCGACGTGATTGTTAGGATCAAGTTTTCGGCTGCTGACATTTCCGCATAGCGTTCTTGGCTGATCGCGCCAGGTGCCGCCTCGTCTTCATCATCTGTTTCCGCATCATCAGCAAGCCCGGCCATTGCGCGGCGCATTTTCAAATATGCGGCACGTTCAGATGCTTCGGCTTCAAAATGGCTGATGATCGACATCGATACGACTGTGTCGTTACCTTGCAGTTTGATCCCACGCACACCAACTGATGCGCGTGAATTAAACACACGCACATCTGTGGCAGGGAAACGGATCGCGCGACCTGAATCAGTGACAAGCATCACGTCGTCATCGTTTGATGCGATGCGTGCGTTGATCAGGGTTGTTTCGGCATGATCGTCCTCAAATTTCATCGCGATCTTGCCGTTGCGCATAACATTTGTGAAGTCTGACAACTTGTTACGGCGCACAGTTCCGGCAGAGGTCGCAAAGACGACCTGTAGGTCTTCCCATTCTTCCTCGGGTCTGTCGACCGGCATGATGGCAGCGATTGATACACCTGTAGGGATCGGCAAGATGTTGACGATTGCCTTGCCTTTGGCTGTTCGGCTGCCCAACGGCAGGCGCCAAGTTTTCAGTTTGTAGACCATGCCATCCGTCGTAAAGAACAGCAGTTGCGTATGCGTATTGGCCACAAACAGGGTCGTTACGACATCTTCTTCTTTGGTGCCCATAGACGACAGGCCTTTACCGCCGCGCCGTTGCGCCCGGAAATCGGCAAGCGCTGTGCGCTTGATATAACCGCCGGAAGTGACCGTCACGACCATGTCTTCGCGTTCAATCAGGTCTTCGTCGTCCATATCGCCAGCCCAGTCGACGATTTCAGTACGGCGTGGGACAGCGAATTTTTCGCGGACTTCGTTCAATTCATCGCGGATGATCTGCATGATCCGGTCACGTGATCCAAGAATTTCAAGATATTCCCGGATCTTACCGGCGAGTTCTTGAAGCTCATCAGTCACTTCTTTGACGCCAATTTGGGTCAAACGTTGCAGACGCAATTCAAGGATGGCGCGGGCTTGGGTTTCAGACAGATTATAGGTGCCGTCATCATTTGCCGTGTGTGTTGGGTCATCGATCAGGGCGATATATTCAAGGATCGTTTCCGCAGGCCAACGACGGGTCATCAATGCCTCGCGCGCGGTTGCAGCATCAATAGAGGACCTGATCGTCGCAACGATTTCGTCGATATTGGTGACAGCAACAGCCAGACCACATAAAATATGCGCCCGTTCGCGGGCTTTACGCAGCTCAAACGCGGTACGGCGCGCGACCACATCTTCACGGAAATCGATAAAGGAGGTTAGGAACACGCGCAGCGTCAATTGTTCGGGCTTGCCGCCATTCAACGCCAGCATGTTACAGCCGAAATAGGTCTGCATTGGCGTAAAGCGGAACAATTGGTTCAGCACAACCTCGGCCGTGGCGTCGCGTTTGAGTTCGACAACGACCCGGACACCGTTTCGGTCAGATTCGTCTTGGACGTGTGCGATGCCTTCGATCCGTTTGTCGCGGGCGGATTCGGCGATTTTGTCGATCATCGCGGCCTTATTCACCTGATAGGGAATTTCGTCGATGACGATGGCATAGCGATCTTTGCGTATTTCTTCGATGTGGGTTTTGGACCGAACGATGACCGAACCACGCCCTTCAAGATAGGCTTTGTGCGCGCCGGAGCGGCCCAAAATGATCCCGCCAGTTGGGAAATCAGGGGCAGGGACATATTCAATCAATTGCTCTGATGTCAGATCAGGTTCATCGATTAACGCAAGTGTCGCTGTGATGACTTCGCCAAGGTTATGCGGCGGAATATTTGTTGCCATACCAACGGCAATACCCCCCGCACCATTGACCAGCATGTTCGGAAAACGTGCTGGTAAAACAGTAGGTTCGCGGTCTTTGCCGTCGTAGTTATCTTGAAAATCGACGGTGTCTTTATCGATGTCAGCGAGCAGGAATGCGGCCGGTTTATCCATGCGCACTTCGGTATAACGCATCGCGGCGGCGCGGTCGCCATCCATAGAACCAAAGTTGCCCTGACCATCCAACAGCTTGAGCGACATCGAAAAATCTTGTGCCATCCGTACCAGCGCATCATAGATCGCGCTATCGCCGTGCGGGTGGTATTTCCCCATCACGTCACCGACAGACCGCGCAGATTTGCGGTAGGATTTATCCGACGTATTCCCGGCTTCGTTCATTCCGTACAGAATGCGGCGATGCACAGGTTTCAGCCCATCACGCAGGTCCGGGATCGCACGCGAAACAATCACGCTCATCGCGTAATCAAGGTAGCTGGTTTTCAGCTCGTGCTCGATGGTGACAGCCGGGCCGTCATACACATAGGCCGCTGGCGTGTTTTCATCATCATTTTCAGGGGTTTGAGGAGTATCGTTCACGTGGACCGCCCGTTATTATGCATGCTGCTATATCTCGTTCACGATATCCTATCAGACACTTGATATAGGGTGCAATGGGCGATGCAGATGCGTCGGGTTAGGATGCGATTGGGCATCATAACCCACTGTTATAAAGACTTAAAAATTGGCAAAATTCCACGCTTAGCCAGCGCGTTTAATCATCCCAAACAAGTCACGCGGATCATCGGGGTCAGCCACCAGATCAATATCGACATAAAACGGTGTGTCTTTAATCTGATTGTGGACGTAACGCAGGGCGCTAAAATCCTCGATTGCAAAGCCGACACCATCAAATAGCGTCACCTCATCGCTGGTACTGCGTCCTTTTTCTGCGCCGGTGATGACTTGCCATAGCTCTGTGACCGGGTGGTCATCGGGCATCTGCTGGATTTCGCCTTCGATCCGGGTTTGGGGCGGGTATTCCACAAAAACAGACGAACGCGCGACAATATCGCGGTGCAATTCAGTCTTGCCGGGGCAATCGCCGCCAATCGCGTTGATATGCACGCCAGCGCCAACCATGTTATCGGTCAGAATAGTTTGCATATCTTTGTCAGCCGTCGCCACGGTAATGACATCCGCACCTTCGATAGCATCTTCAGGGGTGGTGCATGTTGTGATGGTAAACCCAAGCCCTGCAAGGTTATTGGCGCATTTTTCGGTTGCGGCCGGGTCAATATCATAGAGGCGAATATCACTGATGCCGCAAACCGCTTTGATTGCGAGGCATTGGAACTCAGACTGCGCGCCATTGCCAATCATGGCCATTGTTTTTGACTCCGTGCGGGCCAGTTGCTTTGTCGCCATTGCAGAGGTGGCAGCGGTCCGCAGGGCGGTCAGGACAGTCATTTCCGAGAATAAAATCGGATAGCCCGTATAGACATCCGAAAGCACTCCAAAGGCGGTGACAGTTTGCAGCCCTTCTTTCATGTTTTTAGGGTGGCCGTTTACATATTTGAACCCATAGTGGGTTCCGTCCGATGTCGGCATCAGTTCGATGACCCCAACATCTGAATGGCTGCCGACACGCGGCGTTTTGTCGAACAGTTCCCACCGGCGAAAGTCGGATTCGATCTCGCGCGAAAGATCGGCCATAAAGGTCTCTATGCCGATGCTATGAACAAGCCGCATCATATTGTCGACGCTGACAAATGGCACAAGCGCCAGCTCTGAGGCTTTGAGGGTCATGAAATACTCCGGGTTGGGCGGTCAAAGACACGGCGACCGAGCAGCGATGCTGTCAGGTCTACCATCAGGTTTGCGGTCTGGCCGCGATCATCTAGGAACGGGTTAAGCTCAACCAAATCGAGCGATGTCACCAGCCCGGAATCAGACAGCATTTCCATCACCAAATGCCCTTCGCGCACCGTTGCGCCGCCGGGAACAGTGGTGCCCACCGCTGGGGCGACCGATGGGTCGAGAAAATCGACATCCAGTGAGACATGCAGCATCCCATCTACCGCAGCGACGCGGTCAAGGAAGGTTTGCAGTGGCGCGCTGATCCCTTGTTCGTCGATCATCCGCATATCCACAAGCGTTACAGCGCCGTCAGCAAGCACCGCATTTTCTGCGGCATCCACAGAGCGTAGGCCAATCATACAAATATTGGCCGGATCAACGGGTGCGGAAAGGGGTGGGAAGGCGTCAAACCCATCGCGGCCAGTGACATAGCCCATCGGCGTGCCATGCAGATTGCCGCTATCCGTGGTGTCCGGCGTGTGAATATCGCTATGCGCGTCCAGCCAAAGCACAAAGAACGGGCGGTCTTGATCTGCAGCATGCGCGGCCATGCCTGCAACCGTACCAGCGGCAAGCGCATGATCTCCGCCTAGAAAAATCGGCATCCCACGCGGGGCATTTTTGTGCGCGGTTTCCATAAGCGTTTTGGTCCAACCGACATTTTCCGCCAGCGCATAAACCAGCGGATTGGATGGCGGCGCCACATCCACCGCAGCAGGGGCAAGGTTGCCCAAATCCTCTAGGGAATGGCCAAGCGCGGTGATCGCCTCGGATATCCCTGCGGTGCGATAGGCGTCAGGCCCCATGATACAGCCACGTGTGCGCTTGCCGCAGTCCACCGGGGCCCCAATTAATATGCAGTGTTTTTGTGTCATGCCGAAGCATCGCGCAAAAAAGCGGGTGCCAACAGGGAACAAATCGTACAAAATGCATTCAAACCTGACATATTGAGTAGTTAAAATGGACGAAATGGATAATCAGCTGATTGGGGCTTTACGCCGCAACGGTCGGGCCTCTTTATCAGAGCTTGCAGCAGAATTGGGCGTTACACGCAGCACTGTGCGCAGCAGGCTTGACCGGCTGGTGGCAGGAGGCGAAATCGTGGGGTTTTCGGTTGTCACCCGCTCGGATGTGCGGCCTGATCCGGTACGCGGGTTGATGATGGTGGAAATTGCCGGGCGCGGGACCGAAAAAATTTGGAAAAGCCTCACCCGTATGTCGCAGGTGCAAATGGTCCATTCCACCAATGGGACTTGGGATTTGATCGCCGAAATCAGCGCCAGCACATTGGAAGAATTCGATCAGGTGCTTTTTGCGATCCGGCGATTAGAAGGCGTGACCCGTTCTGAGACTAGCCTGCTTTTATCGTCCCGTCGTTCAGCTTAATCGCGGCGATCCAAAATCCGACCAAGACAAACGAGAAAATTCCATTCCACGTTGGCATCGACAGTGACATGAAGGCCCAAGAAACTTGGTCGCACATGATCACTTTCGGGCCTTCAATCGCAAGCAATCCAGCCCCATCAAGACCGTCCAAAACGCCACCGCTGCCCGTGCAGCTAGATGGGCCTTCCCACCAATCGCGTTCGACACCCATATGGTAAAACCCGATCGATCCGGTCGTCGCTGCAGCAACGGCGCCCAAAGTGGGAAGGAAGTTTCCACGGGTTTTCCACGCTAAAAGCCCGATCACAATCGCAATAACGTGCGGGTAGCGCTGCCAAAGGCACATAGCGCAGGGTGGGTAGCCAAGCGCTTGAAAGACATAGGCTCCGGCCATTAGTGCGGCCGATCCACCTGCAGCAATCAAAACCATCAGATTACGCGTCATAGCAGCCCCACAAGCGCGAACCCGCCCAGCAAGAGCACGCAAAAAAGAATAAACATCAGCCCCAAACGGCGTTCGATAAAGTCGCGGATCGGCTCGCCGAATTTCCATAAAAGCGCGGCCACTAAAAAGAAGCGCAGCGCACGGGCGATGATGGCAGAAACCACGAAGACAGGGAATGACAGTTGCGTGACCCCTGACGCGATCGTGATGACCTTGAACGGGAAGGGGGTGACGCCTGCTGTCAACACAGCCCACGCGCCCCATTCATTATATTTCACCGCGAATTCTTCGAAGTAATGCCCTTTGCCGTAGAAATCCAAAATTGGCTGCCCGACGCTCTCCATCAAAGCAAAGCCAATATAATAACCAAACATCCCGCCAAGAACCGAAGAAGCGGTCGCCACTGCGGCGATCAAAAACGCGCGGGACGGGCGGGCGATAATCATTGGAATCATCAAGACATCTGGCGGAATCGGGAAGAACGATGATTCCACAAAGGCGACACAGGCCAACGCCCAAAGCGCATAGCGCGATTGCGCCAATGACAACGTCCATTCATAAAGGCTGCGCAACATTTATCGACCCTTCGCAAGTTCCACGTGTTAGGCCATGATGAGGGCGCAGGGTCAAGCAGTCGGAATATTTGCATGAATCTGCATTCCACTGATTGACGCCGCCCGCGCACCGCATTAGGAGGTCCGCACTGGCCGATGTGGCGGAATGGTAGACGCAGGGGATTCAAAATCCCCCGATAGTAATATCGTGAGAGTTCGAGTCTCTCCATCGGCACCAGTAATGTCACCCGGTGACATCATTCCCCAGACAAACATAGACAAAGCTGGCGTCACGCACAGGGCGCAAGGTCGTTTGTCCTTGCTTTGCAGGCACGTTTTGCCAATTCATTACGAATAAATTCCCAAGGATTCGTAATGTCCAGCATCAAGAAATTACCGTCAGGGCGTTGGCAGGCTCAAATTGCGCGTCAAGGAATCAGAAAATCCAAGTCATTTAAGTCTCGACAGGAGGCCAAAGACTGGGCTGCGCGCGAAGAACATTTAATTCTTAACGTCGAAGTGACTGAAAGAAGTGTGACCTTGGGGGAGGCGTTTCTGCGGTATGCCCGCGAGGTATCTCCGCGCAAGCGCGGGGAGCATTGGGAAGTTTTACGCCTGAGGCGTTTGCGCAAGGAGCCGTTTGCTGGCATTGAATTGACCGCGCTTAAGGCGTCCGACTTTGCCACGTGGCGGGACAAGAGGTTGGAGACTGTAGCGGGCGGGACGGTCACTCGCGAACTCGGCCTGATATCCGGTGTCCTTACTATTGCCCGACAGGAGTGGGGCTATATGACCAGCAATCCGTTGATCGATGTGAGACGCCCAAAGCCCGCGCGTCCTCGTGATCGTCTCGTGACAGAGCGTGAGCTGGAAGCGCTTTCAATCTCTGCTGGTACCGATCTAACTAAGGCCACGGCGCGCGCATTTCATGCATTCCTATTCGCTATTGAAACGGCGATGCGGTCGGGGGAGTTGCTAGGGCTGACTTGGGGCAATGTAGATATAGACAACCGGGTGGCGCATCTACCGATCACAAAAAATGGTACGGCGCGTGACGTGCCGCTATCAAGTGAGGCGGTTCGGTTGTTGCTTGCTTTGCCGCGTGCCGATCCAATATTCGATTTGGATGCGGCGACGAGGGATGCTCTTTGGCGCAAGCTTCGGGATCGCGCGGGCATTGAGGGGCTGACGTTTCACGATGCAAGGCACTCTGCGATCACGCGATTGGCGCGAAAACTGGACGTCTTGGATTTGGCCCGGATGGTTGGGCATAAGAACATTTCGCAATTGATGACCTACTATAATGAGCCAGCTGCATCTATCGCGAAGCGCCTTGATTGAGTCGGACCATCCGAACGCCGCATTCGTTTCGAGCTTCCAACTCTCCAGCATCGATCCGTCTAGTGACCGTGCGAAGGCTACGACCGATGTGGGCCGCATACTCTTTTACAGTTACCCAGTCGGGGCGTGGTGTCATTTCAACTGCGTCCAAACGCTGATGAAGGCGTTTAATCTCCGCCGTTAGATTTTCAATGGCCGCTGGGTCCACGGCGATCAATGTTGGTTGCATGGCTAGGCCTCTCTCAGGTCTGCGCAATTCGCAGCCACGAACGCCGCCCCGACTGGCGGGCTGACACTGTTGCCGCATTTGTGGGTTTGCTGTGTTTTGGGGATTGGCTTGCCGTCCATCACAGAGCGCCCGTTAAGATCGACGCATCCAACTTGGCCTGTCGATCAAATCGATCACCGCCTAAACGGTACTGGCGAATGCCCCAACGGATCGCACGACAGCACCAAATGTATCGGAATGTGAATTCATCAAGGTCATGGTCCCACAATTCATCAATGCGAAAGTTACTGCCATCCCAAGTGCCGTATGGATTGGCATCAAGGTCTATGTGATCAAAGAAGCGATAGGCTTCGTCCATGCTTTCGATATTGCCGCCCCAATCTTCACTCTTTAGGGCCGCTTTGACTGCGCGGCGGTGCGCCTTGTCATCGAATTCAAAATCGGCGAAATGCTCCTTTACCAAAGCCTGAAACTTGTCACGACTAAATGATTTGTACCCGCCGTTCTTGTCGATGGATTCCAGCTTTTGCCCCCAATAGCTTGGGTTGATGTCGTGCGGATCGCGCTTGCTGTGGTCAAAGAACTCAAACATGTCGTACAGGCGTGAGAAAACGTATGATCCACAATCACCCGTAATGCATAAGAAGCCCGGCCAAGTGTGCAGGTCAAAGCGGTAGGTGCTGGAATTCGATTTCGAAAACCGGATGTGTCTGTTTGCGCCATCATCCTGAAGAATGGTCATGCGGTGATCTGATGTATCGCTTAGAAATCTTGGCAACGTGCAGGAATATGTCATCGTTCAATTCTTTCCTTGTTGGCGGCGCATGCGCCGGATGCAGCGGTTCATGATGCGTTGGCGTTCGGCGATCAGTTCGTCGAGGCTTTGCTTGCGGCGGTTGATGCGGCCATGCAGTTTTGCCAAACGGCGAAGTTCGACAACGTTTGCGAAATGCAACCAAGCGGCCCGCAGGCCGAAAGGTTCATTTGTGTCAGTGGCTTGCTGGCTGTTGTGGCCAATGGTTGGCGAGGCTTGTGTAGTGGGTGCCGCTGTACATTTGATTGCGTCGGGCATGATTTATCTCGGGGATTGAATGCGGCCCGCCCAAGCGTCGAACTCGGTGCGCAGCATCTGAAATTGGGTGCGGGCGGTTGGGTCGCTGGCCAGCTGACGGCGGCTTTTGATTTGGCAGCAGTCGCGCAGGTATTGCGCAGCGGCACTGGTGCTGAACTGCTGGTCGGGCAGACCGCTGCGTGTTGCGGCAAACTTTTGGAATTGCGGGTCGTTGCACAGGATGCCCGCTTGTTGTGCGGGCTCGAGCGCGTTGAATGGTTTGCGTTGTTGCGATGTCATTTCTTGACCTCGCCTTTGTCGTTCACCATCCGCCATAGATCAGTGGCAAGCTGGCGTTCGGCATGATCGCGGCTGTCGTTTAAGATCGTTTTGCAGGCGCGACGGATGCGGGCGTCTGAGTGGATTTCGATATCGTCCAAAACCCCACGCGCCCAACCCAAGCGCTGCGCAATTTCGCAACGCTTGGGGGGCTTGCCCGCTGTCGTCGTGTGAGTGGTGGTCGGGGCGGGGCTGTTCATTTTGCGCACGCAGGCCGTGTTGGTGCAGGGTTAGCCCGCGCCCGCACGTTTGCTTCGTCAAGAAGTTGGGCAACGAGGGCACCCATTGGTAAAGTCATCATTGGAACCGTCCTTGTTGGTTGGTCCCGCCAACGGGCGGGTGCGCGGTGATAAAGCCGTCGTCTTCGATCTGCGCGGCAACGGCATTGGCGGATATGATCCAGTTGCGGATTGTCTCAGCCTCGGTCGCGCCAAAGGCACTGACATTGTGCAGGCTGATTTCGAACATGTGGCTAGACGTGTCGGTGCTGGCAGGCGGTACGTAGGTTCCGCCATTTTCCATGACCGCGTTCATGAATGCATCTTGATGGCCGTCGCAGCCGCAGCGCGAGAGGCACACAAGGAAGTCCGACAGAGGGTTGTTCAGCAGTTGCGTGGTCATCGTGCCACCTGCTGATCAGTAGCTTGCGACATTGCCTGCAGGCGGTGCTGGCGGATGGTTTGGCCGCGTGCAGCTTTCAGCGCTGCCCATGCGAGCGTGCGAAGATTGCGAGAGTGAAACCACTGCGGGTTTCCGGCGATGTCGCTAGCTTGGGCTGTGTTTTGCTTTTGCATTTGGCGTTCTCCATTTGATGGATGCACGCTAGTATGGACAAAAGTCCACGTCAACAATATAATGGACAAAAGTCCCTTTCGCATGAGCGTGAAAATTTTCACACAAAAAAACCCGCGCAATGGCGGGTTGATTTATCTAACTGGGTGGGTCGATTAGCTGTTGGTGAACATAGACGCTATTTCACTGCGCAGGATTACAGCAATGATGCCCAAAACATAGACTGCCAGCCACTTGTAATCTATTTTGCTGTCAAGCTTTGCATTCACTTCCGCGAGCGTGACCTTGATGTCGGTCATGTCTTTCCGCATTGCGCGCAGGTCATTCTCTAGTGATGATACACGATGTTCCATGCCGTCATGTGTACCACCGCCGCCGCCGCCTTTCAAATTATTTGAAACGAGGTGAATGATATCTGCGCTTGGCTTTTGGGGGAATTCGCTCATTTCTCGTCCTCCGGCCATATGAGTGCCAGTGCATCTCTGCTCGCTTCGGAAAATTTCTCAGTGAGATCGGAGCGCTCTCTATCTTCTTCTTCGCTAGCAGGTTGGTTTAGGGGTGTTTTCATTGCCCTTATTGTCGAAAGGTTGCTTAATATGCGTCCATACAGCGCCATATTATAGAGCAGTGCGTCACGCTTATGCGCAACATCTTTTTCGGCCTCAAGGGTGGCGATACGCGTCTCTAGGGCGGCGAATTTTGCCTCTATATCCATTATTCCTCAATCAACTGCATTAATTCACGGGACAGTAATCTGTGCAGTCTGCGCTGATTCTACTATATATCCAACATCATACCCGAGATTGCAGTGTAAAGTTACCCGCAACCTCGAGGTGTTGCGTAGTTGATGTTCGTCAAATGTTCCATTATTGATTTGTGGTGATCAGATAGTTTCTGGCTGCAAGGGTACACGCCGTATCGGTCGTCTGCGAGACCATGCGCCCCGTTTGTTGAAATACAGGTGGGGTGCGTAAATGCAAAACCAAGATATTATTGACTATCTTTGTCAGATTGTTTCCGAGCTTGACCGCGCGCGGCGATCTGAGCTTTTGCAGCGTTTAGCAAAAACTCGCGTTCCGAAGGTTCTAGCTGAGAAAGAGTCTTTGCTAAATCAACATCTTCTTTCGATATGGGGTGACCAATGAAGTTGTCCAGGGTTTTCCCAAATGCCGCTGCAATTTTTCTGGCATCTTCTACGTTCGTTTTGGCGGTCTCGCGCTGACGTAACTTATTGAGTTGATCCTTGGAGACACCAGAAACGCGCGCGAGCTCAGCAACAGACATTTTTGTTTGTTCAAGCATTTCAACTAGAGCGTCGCGGAAGGTTTTAGTCATGCTGTGAGCATAAGTTATTCGCGGACGATGGTGTAGCGGACAAAAGTCCATTGACTTGAATTGGACAAAAGTCCACATATGGGGCATGAATGAAAAACGTATCATAAAAATGATTGAAGCATTTTCGGTCAACTCTGGCCTTGCAGCTTCTACTGTTTGTGAGCGGGCCGTTGGAAATAGTCGACTCTATTCGCGTCTTTTGAATGGTGGGACTTGTTCGCTTCGGATCGCTGATCGGTTGAGCGAATATATCGTGACAAATAGCAAGGAGGCCGCACCATGAACGCGGCCCGTTTACTGGACTTTTGACTTCGAGTTTCCTTTCCATACTGCAGTTGTGCCGCATTGATGCCCGTGTGCAAAGGAAACGGGGTTTCGGATGTCTGATCTTTTGAAGCTTTCCCGCGCCCATATGAAATCAATCGTCGGTTGGTTTGGATGCTATGACGCGGTGGCTGCAACGATCAACGCGCGTTGGGGCGGGGGTTCCAGCAAGGGGACCGTCAGCAAGAAAGCGTCCGGCGCGCTGGATTGGACGGTGGCAGACGTGATCGCGCTAGAAGACGCGTCCGAGCAATTCCCAATCACGCAAATGATGGTCAAGCGCTTAGACGCTCACGAGGTGATCACTGATATTTGCCTGATGTCATTGACGGGCGTGATCGCCAAAGAAAACGGAGAAGCCATATCGGCCATTTTGGCGGCTGAACAATCCAGCAGCGCAGATGATCGTGTTTGTGCAATTAAAGAAATCGAAGAAGCCATCGTCGCACTAGAGCAAGCGCGTGCACGTCTTGCGGGGCGTGCCGAATGAACGCCTCAACCCCAATGCCTCGCCGCGCATCAACCACCGCGCGGCCAACTGTGGGCACAGCAACATGTCCCGTCGCTGTGCCCGTTTTTTTAAGTTAGTTCGTGCGTTTTCGAAGCGGTTTCCCGGTAAGAATATCCAGCGCGACTTGCCGCGCGCAGGGGTGTGTATCACCGCGAAAGACCTCGCCAACCCGATGGGTATTGGTGCCAAGCTTTTGCGCAACACTGTGATAGCTGTCACCTTTTTGCCGCAAAATTACAGCAGTAATCGCCTCATCGAAGGTGAGACTCTTGCGGCTGATTTCGATACGGTTCAATGGCACCCCGGTCAGGGGATGCTTATCAATTGCCATGGTAGGTCCTTTCCTATGGCATGTGCGGCGGCGGATTGCAGTCCGGTCGTCGCTGTTAGCTGCGATGTGTGTGTCGCAGTTACACAAGCCGGGCGACTGAGTGCCAATCGGTCGTCCGGCATTTTCTCACCAGTTCAATCTGACATTTGCCAAAATGAATCGGTGAGAAGCCAAAGATGGCAGACGCGGATAGGGCTAACAAGGTTAAGGAACCTATCCCTTAAGAAGCTTGACACGTTTGTTCATGGTTTTGCTGGGCTATTGGTGACGCGTCATGCGCGTGGTTTTACACATAGTTTTTTGAGCACATGCGACCGCAATCTTTTCCCTTTTGGGGCGAAGGTCGCCGGGAAGGTCATACCGGGGGGGCGTGGCCGGTCGCGTTCAATGTGCCCCTCTACCTCCTCCCTGTTGGGACTGGGCGCGTGGTTTATGCCGCGCGCCCAGACTTGCGCGGGGATAGCCCTTTGACTGTTTGCGCAGATATGGGGTTGGAGGGTTTGGATAACCGCCTCTATGCGCTTTGGGCGACCGGATTTACCCGCCGCTGGCATATGAACCCGGCGATGTCTTGTTTCGACGATTACAACTGCGGACACCAAGGCCGCTGTGCGCAACTGGTGATCACGCTTTTCCCTGACCATTCGATTGAATTGCTCCGCGCCGCCGTCACGCATGACGCAGCAGAGAGCCGCGTTGGCGATCTGGCGCGCCCATTCAAAGAATGTGGTGGTGATCTTGTAAAGGCGCATGCCGCGTTGGAAGGTCAGGTGCTGCGCGCGATGGGGTTCAAGGAACCCTTGACGCTTGATGAGGCAATGCGCCTGCAACTGGTCGATTATCTTGATGCCTTTTTGTTTGTTGAACTGCGCCACCCTGCAGAGGTCGCGCGCAATGGCTGGCCAGAGGCCCGCGATTGGCTGTTGCTGCGGTCCCGCCTGCTGAACTGTCACGATGAGGTGGCGGGCATCCTGAGCGCGTCAGCAAAGGCGGATTTCACATGAGGAGGCGGCGCTGATGTCCAGGGCGATCAAATACGATGATGATGAATTTCGGCGCCTCTGGTCGTCCGGTGCAGCAACGCGACAGATTGCAGAGCGCTTTGGTTCATCAAAGAGCGCAGTATCGGTTCACGTCAAACGCCTTGGTCTCAAGCCCCGCCCGTATGGCCGGCAAGCGCCGATGGTTATCAAAGATACGCAGGCGTTTCGAGACGCATGGGCATCAAAGCTATCCTATGCTGAAATCGGTAAGGCGATGGGCTGCAGTGCTGACACGGTCAAGCGGGCAGGGATTAGGTTTTGCTATCCCAAACGGAACTTGCGCCGGACCGCTGTGCCGGAGCCAGTCGCATTGCCGCCAACCCGCGCGGGTGTACGGCGTGACGATAGCCAAGTTTCGCTTTTGGCAGAGCCTTGGTCGTTAAAATCTGGGGCCCATGCAGAGGCGCCACGGGCGCGGTGGCAGGCTGAGGTTGCGCGCCTTGCTGCACATGGGTTTGACGCGCCGATCATTGCTAAGAAGCTCATCTGTCATGAAATCGACGTGCGGAACGAATTGGCGCGTTGTCAGGTGGGCGGTGCTGGCCATGTCTAATACTTTCCACGAGATCACTATCGGTGATTGCCGGTTGATCTTGGGCGATATGCTTGAGGTGTTGCCAGAGCTAGATGTGAGCGCCGATCTAGTGGTCACCGACCCCCCGTATTTGCTTACGAGTGGCGGCACGGCTGAGCAATCGATGGGCGGCATCTTTGCCCATGCGGCCTACGCAAACGATGGTGCGCTGATGGATGTTGTCCCCTGGAATGACATGGGTGGTCCATTGTACCGCGCATGCGCAGCCAACGCTGATTGCTACGTGATGTCGAACGACAAGAACATCTTTGCCGCTGGTGGCGCGTTTCTGGGGGCAGGGTGGCAATTCCATAACCTGCTGGCTTGGGACAAGGTTCGCGCAACTCGTAATCGCTGGTACATGAAACACCTCGAGTACACGCTGTATTTTTGGAAGGGCGCGGCTGACCCGAAGGGCATCAATGATTGCGGGTCCAAGCAGTTGTTCACGTTGAATGCCCCGCGTCGCAGCGATCATCCGACAGAAAAGCCGGTCGAACTGTTTTCACATTACATCCTGAATTCATCGCACCAAGGCGACCTCGTGCTTGATCCGTTCATGGGGTCGGGCACGGCCATGCTGTCATGCATTGCGCACGGTCGGCGGGGCATTGGGATCGAGAAAGACCCAGATCACTTCGCGACTGCCGTAAAGGCCGTCACCGAGGCATATCAAGCAAAGGAAGCAGCATGACCCGCACAACGCAAGAGAAGCGAGGGAATCCCATCCTTATTCGTGGAAAGGCATACCCCTCGCAGGCTGCGGCTGCGCGCGCGTATGGCGTGTCTTGTGCTGCGATATCTTATGCGCGGTCGCGTGGGGCATTAGATCGTGTCGGGCTCACCACGCGCCTGCGCGAAACCGCAAGCGAGTGTGCAGACCCGCCTGCGACCATCGCGCCTACAGAGCCGTCATCTGTGCAGCGGGTGTCGCTGCACAAACACCTCTTACCGATCTTTCATCCACGTTGGTGTCCGCGCGACGATCTTGCGCTTGTGCGGGCCAAAGCGGCGGGGCGAAATTTCTCTGAGATTGCCCAAAGCTTAGGGCGGTCGCGTATTGCTGTTGAGCAGCGCTGGCACCGACTGCGAAATGTTCCAGATATCGAAAAGCATCTCAAAGCCTATCAGCCCCTTGGCGCGCCCTACCCAGTGGCAGGCTTGTCTGTTGCGCCCGAAGAACCCGTGTCCAGAATCCAGACACGGGATCAGTCAGGGGCCGCCGTATTAACACGATCCGATGGGGGGATTGACCATGAGTATTGAGGCTGTCCGTTGGGCATTTGATCAGCGAGGCCTCAAGCCTGCCGCGAAGCTTGTCCTCGTATTCCTCGCTGACTGCCATAATCGCCACAGCAAGCGCTGTGACCCCTCACAGGCGCTTCTGGCGAGCGAGTGTGAGATGTCGCGGGCAAGTGTGAATGTGCATCTTAAGGCGCTTGAGGATGATGGTTTCATTCGTCGGATACAGCGCTCAAACGCGAAAACAAAGAAGCAAAAGAGCACGCTTTACGTCTTGGGGTGCGATGATGAAAAACCACAAGATGATGTGAAAGCCGTGTCCAGAATCCGGACACGGGAACAGGCAAAAGCCGTGTCCAGAAAACGGGCAATCCCGTGTCCAGAAAATGGGGGTTCCCGTGTCCAGACGTCTAGACACGAACCTGAAAAGAACCGGAAAAGAACAGCGTGCGCGACAAAAACTGCACCATTCTTCACAGCTGATGAGCGATCCGAAGCCGGGCAGATTGCGGATCACATTCGCGGCGGCGGTCGGATCAACGCTGGCGCTGTTGGGCAACGGGTGCGTGCCTGCATCGCCGACGGCGCATTGCTGACCGATGATGAAATCAACAAGCACGGTTTGCGTGTAGCTGAAATTTAGAATTGCTGAGAAAAGGAAAGCGCGGATGGATAGCACAAAACAGGCCGATGGCGAAAAGCGCGTTGATGCGGTTTTGATTAAACCTTTGCAGCGCCGGGGTTTGGCAAAGCCGGGTAGCCTGACCAAGGCGCAATTCGAAGAGATGATCAAAGATCTTTGTGCGCGTCTGGCGTATATGTCCGCACCCAACCTGATGGCGCTCGAAGAGCAGGCCGCGTCAAATGCGGGCGGCAAGGACCGTGATCGTTTTCCGATTGCCAATCGCATCTTGGAATGGGCGGGCCAGATCCAGTCGCCCAGTGACGAGGCATCCCCGTTGATCCGTGCGGTGTTATCATCGCAGCTTGGCGTGGATGCCCTGGCCGCTGGTTGGGCACCGGAATTGCTGGTCGAGCTTAAGAAAAACCGTCGCTGGCCGAATGCCTATGTGATTACCCAAATCAAGCAATCTGCGGGCGATAGCGTAACCCGCATGATCCGCAGTGATGAGGCTTTGGCGCGTGGCGATGAGCTTTCGCCTGACCTCGCAGCTTGGCGCGCCCGCCGTCTTGCCGCCCTGCAGAAGTGCCGTGACATCGCTGCGATGGGTCAGGTTGATGGGGCAGGGGTATGAACGCAATGACCGAAGTAACTGCCCGTCAAATCCAATGGTTCGCCGTGCGGATGAAGCCCAACGCCAATGGTGGGCCACGCACGGCAATTGTGGACGTTGAGAAAGCGAAGTACGCGGATCGTGCCGGTAAGATCGGTTACCGCACTGTGAAAGGTACGGGGAAACGGGTTTTCCTCCCTGAGCATTTGTTGAAACGTGCTGGTTTCGAAGTGTTTTTGCCCGTGAAGAAGGTTCAGCGGATCAAGAACCGTTTCACCAAAGAAAAACATTTGGTCTCCGTTCCGCTGCTGGCTGATTGGATCTTTGTGGGCTGGCCCGTTGATGAACATCGTTGGCAAGAGCTTATGGGGTTTGATGTGGTGGCTGGCGTGATGGGCACGGGGGGGCGGCCAATTCAAATGTCGGACGCTACTGTGATGCGCATGATGCGACAGTTCAGCGGAGACCGCGTATCAGGCGCTGTGCGGCGACGGATGCAAGCACGCTTGGATTTCGGGATTGGTGATTGTGCACGTATCACCGAGGGCCCTTTGCAAGGCCAATCGGTGCGGGTCATTGACATCAAAGGCGTCACGGCGCGCGCCTGCCTCAATATTCTTGGTGGCGATGTCGAAATTGAGTTGGGCGTTGATTTGATGAGGAGTCAGTAAACCGTCTGTGTGTAAGCAAGGCGGTTATCGGTGGCGTTGAGCCTTTCACCCAGATGGGCTCACAAGACTAAACGCCACCATTTGTTTCTTTCGTTATGCAAACAAGAAGTCGTCTATCGTTAACACAGTATTATTCACAGTAATGCTGCTATCGACGCCATAGTTAACGACAGTATCGCCACTCATTGTGTCGATCTGGATATCGTTTTCTGTCAATCCCGGAGTAGTGAAGACAATGAAGTCCGTACCATCCGCAAAGTCTGTAATGACGTCATCCCCATCATCGGCAGCAAAGATAAACTGATCACTCCCGTAGCTACCTGTGAGCGTATCATCGCCCAAACCACCAGTTATGAAATCATCGCCAGAGCCCGCACTGATCGTGTCGTTGCCGAGGCCGCCGTCGATAATGTCGGCAAAGGCTGTGCCAGTAATGGTATCGTCACCATCAGTTCCTTGATCCAACACCGCACGCGCCACAACGGCAGCATTGCTATCAAGCGTGCCATCACTGAACAGAA
>NZ_JACXGQ010000004.1 GCF_022096995.1 Yoonia sp. I 8.24
ATTTTTAAAGCTCAAATACACAACCACATATATTTCGGAGAACCAAAATGCGTTTCACAACTACTCTCGCCGCTGCAACGGCAATCGCCTTGACATCAACAGCTGCCTTTGCGGGTGGTGTTGCACCTGTCATCATCGAACCCGTCGAAGTGATGGAAGAGCCTGTGACATCTTCTGTTAAACCAGCTTACATCGTTTTGGGTGTTCTGGCGGCACTGCTAATTGCGTCACAGCTTGATGACGACGATGACGAAGAAGAGATTCTGATCGACTGATTTCGATTTTAGGGGCCGACACTTCGTCGGTCCTATTCTCTCCGGCGCGGAATTTTTGCAACGGTTAACACCAGCGGGACCGCGCAATGCCGCCACGCCGCCGAACGCGATAGGCAAGCCAAACGTAGCCCCACACACATTGACGCGACCGCAAACCCTAAGGGCGTTGTTATGAAACCTGGGGTCAACCACGCCAGTACAAACCGCCTGCAAGGCCCGTGCGCCCAGTTTGCGCTCCAACATCGGTGCCAACCACATCGACGAGACCAAGCCAGTCGCAAAGCCAAGTAAAAGCGTCCCAAACATCGCATCTGACACGGCAAGCTGCGCCTTAATATGTGAGACATAAGCTGCAAAGCAGCCCCAAAAAAAACCCAGCAACGATAAAGGCATACGACAAAGTTCTAGGCGCACTCCATGATTGCTACGGCAAGCCATGGAACCATCAAAACATCACACATATTGATTTTAAGTTTGGCGGGGCCGATTTCATCTTTCTTGACGAGTGGGACGCGCCTTGCTTTATCGCAAGCACCCATGAAGGCACCGACATCCTGAAGGCACTCTACAAAAATCTAAGCGACTAACCGGCCCTATCGAAATTCGCGCGTTACTTCTATTTTTCTGACGATTGCCGCGTTAAACGCGTCAACATCTTCCGCAGGAATCCAATATTCCAAATGCGCGCGCCCACCGGCTTCTTGGACGTCATATGCATCAAGGTACGATTTTAGGACTTCAAAGCGAGTGACGTAACCAGACCCGCTGGCCTTCACGTTCCAATCACGCGCAATCTTAATGGCGTAATCCTCAGTCAACACAGGATAGAATATCGGTTGCTCAGGAAGACGAGGCGGAAAAGCCTCCATATCGGCGGCCTCCATCAACGCGAGTTCTTCAGGTCCGACCGGTCGCCATAAGACCACAATTTTTGCTTTATGTGCCATACGGTTTGAATAATATCACCCCTAGGTAGATACAATATCAAAAACCACACCCAGCCATTGCTGGGTGTGGTCACTGATCTTAACTCAACACCGCCCGCAATTTCGGGATGCGCGCCAAGATCAACGTATCAAGTGCCAGCACCGTCAGCAGTGCAAGCCCCGCCATAGGGAACGCCATCGAAACGCCGAGCCCAACCAGTGCCGCCCCCTGCCATAGTGGCATTTCTTGCGGCATAGCGGGCGCGGCAAGGCGGCCCGCTTTGGCGGGGCGGCGTTTCCACCACAGCACGAGCGAACTGACACATAGGAAGATCACGGCAAGGCAAACGACCGTATTGGCCAGCACGCTCCACAGTCCCAATGTGCCCATGTGTAGTGCAATGCCGACGGCCATCGCTTTACCCGCAAGCGAATAATCCGCGTAGCGCACATCGGCCAGAACATTGCCAGTGTATTGATCCACATGAACGGTGCGGTCCGTCGTCGGGCTAGTGCTATCGACGCTCATGGAATCGCGGCTAAGCGTCCAAACCCCGGTATCGCCGGACGGCAGGTTCATCTGATAACGTGCGTCAAAACCGATCTCACGGGCCAAGGCATCCACCGTGTCGATGGACACGAACCCAGCGATGCCGTCAGTCCCAACATCACTACCAGAGGCAGGCAACGGCGTTTGTTCAAGCGCCCAAGGCACTTCGCGCCGTTCGTGGTTCATACTTGCGTGGGTTTTATCGGAAAGCGGCACATTTGCCCATTTTTCTGCGGGGAATTGGCTCCAGGCTTGGACCATTTTTCCACCCCAAATACCGGCCCATGCAAGCCCCGAAATCAAAAAGAAGACCAGCACAATGGATACCCACATGCCAACAACCCCGTGCAGTGACTTCCACAGGCTCCGGCCTTTTGAAAAGCGGGGGATAAATGACCTGCGCCACCCGTCGTCACGCGGCCACCACATATAAAGACCCGTCGCGACAAGCACCAAACACAGCGACGCCGCCGTTTCAATAAGTCTGTCCCCTGCTAGGCCCAGCATGAGATCACCATGGATATGGTCAAAGAAATCATACCACCCGCTACGGCGCGGAAAAGTTTCGATGACAGTCGCCGTGTACGGATCGACCGCGACCATGATCGCATCATCCCCTTGATCAACCCGAAAAAGCGCAACCACATCGTCGGTACGTGGGGCAATATATTGTTTCACCACGCCATCATCGATGGCCGCAAGAGCCGCCTCTGCTTGCACCGAAACAGGCAGCGTAGTCTCTTGTGGAATCACTTCGGTCCGCGCGCCATCACGCCCGTCGATCCAAGCGATCCACAACATCGCCATGCCTGTCACCGCAAGCGTGGTCAGAAACGGGATCACAACAAGCCCCGCGTAAAAGTGCCAGCGCCAAGCTGCACGGTATAGTTTTTGCGCCGCGCCTGTGGGCTGCGCATTCGTTTCAAGTGTCGTCATTCATTGGCTCCAAGCCTTTGGGTCCGCCGTTTTGGGCGGATCAGTTGAAATCTTTGATGAAAAGAAATCAGGCTTGGGGTGGTGCGCGCGACAGTCGCGCTGGATCAAGAGATTGGGCGTTGCGCATGTTCTGGGCCGTCGCAACAAGCCGCGTGTAATCGCCCGGCAGAGTAATCGGTGCGCTAGTAAGTGCATCCGGCAAAACAGCCGCAGCAATCAAATGACAGGCCGGGCAATGTCCGCCGCTGGCTTTGCTTGGGTCCGTCGTATTGCCACACAGGTCAGAAAATGACCCGCCTGCGGCGAGATAGGCAATCACATCGTCTGTCAGCGTAGGTTGTTTGACAGGTGCAGACAGACCTCCAGCCCCAAGGGCCAATAGCAGCACAAAAGTGGTTAACAGCCTAGAAATGATGTCAAATCCGCGTCGCATGACATGCCTCATAATCGTTCTTCGTCCCTAGTGCGAGCACTGTTTTCTGACATCTCTTGATCTAAGGTATCCCAAAGAAGTGCTTCCTAGCGGTAAAAGCCACGCCACAATCAATGAACCCCCTTTCCAAAAAGGCGAATCCCTTCTATAGGCACAGGTCTTACCGGGTCCGCACACCCTTGGAGGGCGGCCCATTCATATATCGGAGAATTACTATGGCTGGAAAGATCCCAGATCTTAACGCCAAGGTACGCGCGGGGACAGGCAAGGGGGCCGCCCGCCAAGCTCGCCGTGATGGCGACGTACCTGGCATTGTTTATGGTGGTGGCGCAGAGCCCCAATCAATTAGCATCCCATTCAACTACCTGCTGACCATGCTGCGCAAAGGCCGCTTTATGTCGACGCTTTTCAACCTCAAGGTTGAAGGCCAAGAAGACGTACGCGTGATCTGCCGCGGCGTTCAGCGCGACGTTGTCAAAGACTTGCCACGTCACATCGACCTGATGCGCCTCAAGCGCACAAGCCGTGTGAAGCTGTTCATTCCTGTTGAGTTTGAAAACGCTGAGACATGCCCAGGCATCAAAAAAGGTGGCACACTGACTGTTGTGCGTAACGAAGTCGAACTTGACGTTCTGGCTGGCGACATCCCTGATCACCTCACAATCGATCTGGCGAACCACGAAATGGGCGACACAATCCACATCAGCGAAGTCACGCTTCCTGAAGGTGCGAAATCTGTGATCGACCGTGACTTTGTCATCGCAAACATTGCTGCACCACGCACAATGGCAGCCGATGACGAAGAAGAAGGCGGCGAAGAAGCGGTTGCTGAGGCACCTTCAGAAGAATAGTCCAACGCTTCAGCGTGGATCAAAGGGCATCCGTTTCGGGTGCCCTTTTTGTTTGGTCAGCCCGCAATACGGAGCGGCTGCGCAAACGCATGTTGCCGCAGCTTGACTTCGTTCTTGGTCAACACAACGCCTTTGCGCCAATGCTTGCTTTGCATCACGTCGGGATATTTCTGCGCATAGTCGCGGTACAGGTCGTTGGTCACAGCAAACGATATTGGCAGCTGATGCAGGCTTTCCAAAATGAAATCATCCGCTTGGACACCGCTTGGGACAATGTAGATTTCATCGGCCCGCAATCCAAATATGTCGATCAGCAATCCAAGCTCGTGCCGGTTTCGCGCCGAAAAAGCGCCGTGTTCAATCAGCGTAAAGTAAATATTCGCGTCAAAGAAACAGACGATACGATACCCTTCTTCGCGCAGGGCGTGCGCGAGCATACCAAGCGGCTGCGCGTCGACTTTCTTTTCGTGCCCAAAGTGATAGATATTGCTGCCGTCAATAATGGCCGTCTTTGCGTCCAGTCGCAGATTGCGCATAAAGCCCTGACGGTCGAATTTCAGTAATCCATGTGAAGTCGTGGTGCTGCGCTTCCTTTCGGCAAGCTGCCACAGAATAAACAACACCCAGACGCCCCCGAACACCATCAAGCCCGTCATGATCGCATCTCGCTCGATTTCGTGCGATGGCAATACGTTGGTCAACAGGAGCGTTAGAAAGCAAACAGCAACGAATAGACCTAAATTTCCTAGAAATATCAGAACCTTAAAAATGGCCAAAAGCAACGTCTGCTTAGGTCGTGCCGCCGTTATTAGTGCGAGCTTATCGCCCAGTGTTTTTGGTTCGTAAGTCATACTGCAATTCGTTCACCGTCGGAATGCAACACTTAGTCAATTCCCCGAACAATGCCAACCTGTAGTTGTGTCGATTTCTGCCCATCGCGAACAGATTGCAATCATGCTGGTGCATCATCGGCAATCTCAGACGACCCACTAGCGCCGCACTGCGGCATAGGTTAAGAAAGCGTTATGAAACTGATCGTAGGCCTCGGCAACCCCGGCGCGAAATACGCGCAAAATCGTCACAACATCGGCTTTATGGCTATGGATGTTATCGCAACCGATCATGGGTTTTCGCCCTGGCGCAGTAAATTCCAAGGGCAAATATCTGATGGGCGCTTTGGCTCTGAAAAGGTTGCCCTTCTGAAACCCGAAACTTTCATGAACCTTTCCGGTCAATCTGTCGGCGAGGCAATGCGCTATCTTAAGGTCGCCCCTGAAGACGTCATCGTCTTTCATGATGAGCTTGATCTGGCACCGGGCAAGGTACGCCTGAAAACGGGTGGCGGCCATGCAGGCCACAATGGGTTGCGCTCTATTCACGGGCATATTGGCCCAGACTACGACCGTGTACGTATGGGCATCGGTCACCCCGGCCACAAAGACGCCGTCGCAGGCTATGTCTTGCGCGATTTTTCAAAAGCAGACGCCGCATGGCTTGATGATGAGATGCGCGGGATCAGTGACGGGATTGAACATCTGATCGCGGGCGATGGACCTAAGTTTTTGAATGCGATCGCGCTGCGCGTCGCCCCTCCCCGGTCTTCGACAAGCAAGCCCAAGCCAAAACCTGTCACCACCTTGCCCACCCAGCAAGAGGATAGCCGTTCCCCGATGCAAAAGCTTGTGGATCGCTTTCGGTGATACCTGACCGGGTCCGCGACGCATTTTTAGGCCAAGCCACTGCCTGCGCGGAACTCGATTCACCTTTTATGGCACAGCTTATGACCCTGTGCGCGACGCGGCCCTGGCCAGACAGCCCGGTGACCAAACGTATCTTCGAGTGGCAAGGCGATCTCTATCCAAGCGGACAATCCGTGCCCTTACGGCTTGCTGGGGCATTGCATGCCTGTAAATTGGCCGGTGATCCCGAACTGACCGCTGTCTACCCGCCCCGGCAAGGTGACCCAGATAAAATATGGGACGCAGTTTGTGCGGCGCTGCTTCAGCATTGTACGGCCATCAATGCCCATCTCGACCAAGCCCCCCAAACCAACGAAGTCCGCCGATCCGCTGTTTTAATCGCTGTGGGGCATATGCTTGCCGAACGGTTCCACCTGCCGATCCGCTTGTCAGAACTTGGCGCGAGCGCGGGACTGAACCTACATTGGGACGACTACGCGCTGGCTATCGGCAAGCAGCAGTTTGGTGCGGCCTTGCCCGCGCTCAAGCTGCGCCCTGATTGGACCGGACCGCCCCCACCCACGACACCGCCAACAGTTGTCGTGCGCGCAGGTGTGGATTTAAATCCGCTAGAACTTCCGCGCGATGCACAGCGCTTGCAATCATATCTTTGGGCGGACCAGCCCCATCGGATCACCCTGACCCGCGCCGCAATGGCTGTCGCGCAGACCAAGGTTGTCAAAGCTGACGCCATCGATTGGCTGGAAACGGCACTAGCCCATACCCCCGGTCAATTGCATCTGATCTATAGCACGGTGGCTTGGCAATATTTCCCGCGCGATAAACAGATCACTGGCACCGCCTTGATCGAACAAGCGGGGCTGACTGCCACAGCAGAGACCCCCATGGCATGGTTCACGATGGAGACAGATGGCACAACGCCCGGTGCCGCGCTTACCTTGCGTCTTTGGCCCGGTGATATCACCATCGCGCTTGGACGCGCCGATTTTCATGGGCGGTGGGTGCAATGGTATCACCAAGACACCCCAAACAAGGCCACACAGACATGAGCCTGATCGATTGGATTTTCACGCTTGCCGCGGGTGCGATCACCATAGCCGCAATATGCAAACGCAGAGAAATCAAACGGCTGCGCCATGTGCTACGCCTCTTTTCTCCTGAGAGCATCGTGCAAAATTTCTCGCATATGGATGCAGCTTTTCTGCACGAGCAACTGCCCGCTAAAGGCGACAAATCTCCCTTACCGCTAGGCCGCTCGATAGATCTGACACCGGACATGCGTCAATGGATCGACGCGCGCAGCGTCACCGCATTGGTCATATTGAAGGACGGGCAGCAGGTCTTTGAAGACTACTTTCACGGCACGGGCGCGGATGATCTGCGGATCAACTGGTCGGTATCAAAAAGCTATCTCTCGGCCTTGTTTGGCGTGGTGTTATCTGAGGGTTCGATCGACAGCATTGACGATCCTGTGTTGAAATACGCGCCCGCATTGGCGGGCACCGCCTATCAGGATGCGACCATCAAAGACGTGTTGCAAATGTCATCGGGGCTGAAATTCGACGAAGACTATCTGGCCTTCTTTTCAGATATCAACCGGATGGGGCGTGTTTTGGCGCTTGGCGGGTCGATGGATGGGTTTGCACAAAAACAAAAGACCAGCGCCGCCGCCCCCGGTACGCGGATGGAATATGTCTCTATCGACACCCATGTCTTGGGTATGGTCATCCGTGGCGCGACAGGGCGTGGGATTGCAGAGTTATTGCAAGAAAAGATCATCGCCCCCTTAGGGATGGAACACGCGCCCTATTACGTGACGGACGGCAATGGCGTAGCTTTTGTACTGGGCGGGCTGAACAGCACAACGCGCGACAATGCACGTTTTGGCCAGATGATGGCGCAGGGCGGCATGTGGCAAGGCAAACAGATTGTTCCCGCAGATTGGGTCACGCAATCAACCCGTGCCACCGCCAAAACGGCCCCCGGTGAAATCGGCTATGGCTATCAATGGTGGATACCCTTGGGTTATGAAGCGGGGCAGTTTTTGGCGCGTGGCATTTACGGGCAATACATCTACATTGATCAAATCAACAATGTCGTCATCGCCGCCCATAGCGCCGATCGCGCCTTTCGCGACGACGGTGTGAGCCGCGAAAACGAAATCGTGTTCCAACAGATCGCAGAAAGCCTGACCGCCCATGGATAAAGACCCATCGCTGAACGTCTTCGGACACCCGCTCGCCCCCTGTTCGACGGATCCGGTCACAGGGTATTTTCGAAACGGCGCCTGCGATACCTGCGCGCAAGACACAGGCAGCCACACGGTTTGCGCTGTGATGACCGATGAATTTTTGGCCTATTCAAAATACTTTGGGAATGACCTCAGCACGCCGCGCCCTGAATTTGGTTTCAAAGGGCTCAGCGCTGGGGATAGCTGGTGCCTATGCGCCAGCAGGTTTCTACAAGCGCACGAGGAAGGCTGCGCGCCGCAGGTCAATCTCCACGGCACGCATGTTCGCGCGCTTGAAATCGTGTCGATTGACGTGCTGCAACAATACGCGACAGATCAGCCTTAGGCCTTCATATCAAAGCCAAGGTGCTTTGCGACGGTAAAGATATCCTTGTCGCCGCGCCCACACATATTCATCACCAGCAGGTGGTCTTTGGGCAGCGTCGGCGCAATCTTCATCACATGCGCAAGCGCATGGGATGGTTCCAGCGCAGGAATAATTCCTTCAAGCGCGCAAGACAGCTGGAACGCCTCAAGCGCCTCAACATCCGTAATCGACACGTATTGCGCACGGCCGATTTCATGTAGCCAAGCGTGCTCTGGCCCGATGCCGGGGTAATCAAGACCTGCTGAGATGCTAAACCCTTCGAGGATCTGACCATCATCATCTTGCAACAAGTAGGTGCGGTTGCCATGCAGCACGCCAGGGCGGCCACCAGTCAACGACGCGCAGTGTTCCATCTTGGCATTCACGCCTTTACCGCCAGCTTCGACGCCGATGATGTTGACGTCCTTGTCGTCAAGAAACGGAAAGAACAGCCCCATCGCGTTAGAGCCACCACCGATTGCGGCGATCAACGTGTCGGGCAAACGGCCTTCGGCGGCTTGCATTTGCTCTTTGGTTTCCTTGCCAATGATCGCTTGAAAATCACGCACCATCGCGGGGTAAGGATGTGGGCCGGCCACAGTGCCGATGCAATAAAACGTGTCGCGTACGTTGGTCACCCAGTCGCGCAACGCATCATTCATCGCATCCTTCAGCGTGCCACGACCCGAGGTCACAGGGACCACTTCGGCCCCCAAAAGACGCATACGGAACACATTGGGCGCTTGGCGTTCAACGTCATGCGCGCCCATGTAAACTACGCATTGGAGACCAAATTTCGCACAAACAGTCGCCGTCGCGACACCATGCTGCCCCGCGCCGGTTTCCGCGATAATCCGGGTTTTGCCCATGCGGCGCGCCAGAATAATCTGGCCGAGCACGTTATTGATCTTATGTGCGCCTGTGTGGTTTAGCTCATCGCGTTTGAGATAAATCTTAGCGCCACCCAGATGTTCGGACAGCCGTTCGGCGTGGTACAGCGGGCTTGGGCGGCCAACGTAGTTGGTCCACAAATCGTTCATCTCTGCCCAGAAACTATCATCAGTCTTGGCAAACTCATACTGCTCCTCAAGTTCGAGGATCAGCGGCATCAGGGTTTCCGAAACAAAACGGCCCCCAAAATCACCAAAACGTCCCTTTTCGTCGGGACCGGTCATGAAGCTGTTGAATAGATCGTTGGACATGTCACATCTCTTTTTATCGCGCCTGTCAGGACTAGCGCGATTGTTCAAAAGGGTAAAGCAGGCAAGCAAACTATTGGGTAAGATTAGGCGCCGTGCGCAGCGTCGCAAAACGCTTTCATCAGGGCCGCATCTTTGACGCCCGGCGCAGTTTCCACACCCGACGCCACATCAACCTGCCGCGTGCCGGTGTTTGCAATCGCTTCAGCCACATTTTCAGGGTTCAGACCGCCTGCAAGCATCCACGGTTTGGTCCAGTATTTGCGCCCAGACAGCAAGGTCCAGTCAAAACTGATACCATTCCCGCCCGGCAGCACTGCATCTTTGGGTGGCTTCGCATCCAGCATCAATTGATCGGCAACGACGCTATAGCGATCAATCGCATCAAGGTCATCTGGCCCTGACACGCCCAATACTTTGATTACCGGCAGGCCGTAACGCGCGCGAATTTCAGCAACACGTTCAGGTGTTTCTGATCCGTGAAGCTGCAACATATCCAGTGGCACCTTTTCCGTCAGATCATCCAGCAGCGCATCATCTGCATTCACCACGAGCCCCACCTTGGCCACGCCAATCGGCACATCAATGGCAAGATCAAGCGCTTGGTCAAAGCTAACGTAGCGCGGGGATTTGGGAAAAAAGTTAAACCCGATATAGGTCGCACCGGCGTCGGTTGCGGCCACGATATCAGCTGCGGTCCGCAGACCACAGATCTTAATCCGAATATCAGATGACATCAGCCCGCGTTTTCCAAAAGTGCCAGCACGTCATCGCTGTCTTTTGCGCCCACGGCCTCACCACGCAGTTTTTTCACTTCGCGGCGCAAGGCATCAAGTTCACGGCTTTTTGCGCGTGAATCGGAACGTGTGCGGTGTTCGCGCACCCATTCCCACAAGAAGCCGATCAGCAGCCCAACCCCAACGCCAATGAAGATGACGATAAATAGGGGAAGCTGTATGTCCGGCGATAGGCCCAGCACATCGGCAAGTGCCTGTGGCATAGCCCGCACTGTCACCGCGTCGCGATTAGCGAGCCCAATGATTATCAAGCACAGCCCAGCAATGGCCCAAAAGGCATAACGAATTGTTTTCATGGCTTCCTCTTAGTTGCCGTTCAAACGATCCCGCAAAAGCTTGCCGGTCTTGAAGAACGGAACATGTTTCTCTTCGACTTCGACCGCTTCCCCCGTGCGCGGGTTACGGCCAATACGCTGGTCCCGTTTTTTCACCGAAAACGCGCCAAAGCCACGTAATTCGACACGGTCGCCCCGCGACATAGCGTCTGTGATCTCTTCAAAGATCGTATTCACAATTCTCTCAACGTCACGTTGATACAGATGCGGGTTCTCATCAGCAATTTTTTGAATCAATTCAGAACGGATCATAACGTAGCCTCCCAAAATACACATATCACATCGTCGCGGTTTATCCCCGCTTTTCAAATGACTATAGGCAGTTTCCTGCGTTCAGGAAATAGTGAGTACAGGGTGAAATTGCGCAAAATGTAGGAAGAAATCAGAAAAATTGCCTTGAAATCCATCTAAACCCCGGCCTTCGGGTCGTGGCACGATTTTCGGCACCACAGATAAAATGAATGATTCGCACGCAGGCCGCGCGCGAATCGTCATTGACCATTTGGTCAATTTTTATAGGGGGTTAGGCGATATCGCGCATGATAAACGCACGCGGTCGCAGCTTTACTAGACTTAAAAGTTACCAAATCTAGTCAAGGTAGGCGTCAGCGCGCTGCCCCGCCCGTTCTTCGTGGATAGGAAGCGTGCGCCCATAAAGCTGTTTTGTCCGCTCGACACTGCCGACCATTCCCGGTTCTTCAACATAAGAAAAGATCGCGACATAGCGCGGGCGCTCACCCTCAAGCGGCGCAACACGGTGGAGAGAGTACCGACCGCGAAACAGCTGCAAATCGCCCGGTTCAAGGTTGAGCACATGTATCTTGTCTGACGTTCCATCCAAGACGCGTTTCACCTCAGGGAAGTTCTCATCTTTTTCGCGGATTTTCGGGGCGTATTCAAATGCGCCTCCCGCGTTGGCATTTTGAATTGCGAGCGTCACGGTGAAATTGTTGGTGTCAAAGTGCCACGGAAATCCGTTTCCTTCCGACGCCATGTTCACAATCACATCCGCGAGCGGATCAGCGTAGCGATAAAACTTCTCTTCCTGCAGGCAATCTTGAATGAACTGATCGAAACCTTCGAAATCATGCACCTGCCGCAACGGGCCATCTTTGGCAAAGTTATCCGCCGCAATGAACGCATTCGAGCGGTCATAAAACTGACGCCGCGGATCATCCTCGGGCAGGCTGGGGTCATCTTGGCTAAAGTAGACGTTGGTTTTGCTGAATGAGCTATGCCCCCGATCGGCAACGCCGTCTGCTTCTTCGGTAAGCGCAGCAACACCCGCAGGCGTCAAGAACCCTTTCAAAACGGCGCAACCGTCTTTTTCTAGATCCGCCCAAACGCGGGCCAAGACTGCATTTCTTTCAGGGCTATCAGATTGGATCGGATAATCCGCAAGATTGATCAGGTCAGTATCAGAAATTTGCATTTAGTCCTCCTTGTTTAGCAGGAGTAAAAAACCGCAAATGCGACAAGTCTTATTCATTTGCGACATCAGCCCGGCGAAAACCAGCCTTTCGCCCCGTCGATGCGATACCAAATTTTAGGGTATGTATATAGCTGATTTAACGCAGTTTCATGTGTGAAAATTCACACGAACTGTTCACGGATCAACCGTTCCTCAAGCCCATGTCCCGGATCAAATAAAATCCGGTGTTTGATCGTCGGCTCTGACCGGATTTCAACGCTCGACACATCGCGCACAGATTCCCCATCGGCATCGGCCATCACAGGACGTTTGGCAGGATCGATCACATCGAACCGCACAACCGCCCGCTTGGGCAGCAAGGCCCCCCGCCAACGCCGCGGCCGAAACGCTGACATTGCCGTGAGCGCAAGCACATCCGACCCAATCGGCAAGATCGGCCCATGCGCGGAATAGTTATAGGCGGTCGACCCGGCAGGCGTCGCCAAAAGCGCGCCATCGCACACCAGTTCAGGCAACCGCAGTTTGCCATCAACGGTGATCCGCAATTTCGCTGCCTGCGGCCCTGCGCGCAGCAAGCTGACCTCGTTAATCGCCAGCGCGTCGTGCATCTGGCCATCCACGGTGAGCGCGGTCATCGCCAGTGGGTTGATCACCTCTTCGACGGCAGCATTCAACCGTTCACCCAGATCATCCGCACTATATTCATTCATCAAGAACCCAACGGTGCCGCGGTTCATACCGTACACAGGCACATCTAGCTCTTGGGTGCTGTGCAAGGTCTGCAACATGAACCCGTCACCACCCAACGCAACAATGACATCAGCCTGTGCTGGCGCGACACCATTATGCAGCGCCGTCAATGCGTGCAGCGCAGTTTGTGCAGTCGGTACGGGGCTGGCAACAAAGGCGATTTTAGGCTGCGTCATTGGTGAATTATTCCTCTTATTCGACCTAGTAGTGAGCGGATCACCCGTGAAACGCAAGACGCCGATAAGAAACCTACATGACGCGCTCATAAAGATCATGGTCGTTTTGATGCTTTAGAACGGGGCATTCCTACGGTATGAGGTCCCATCACTTTGCAATTGGCCCCTGAGACAAGGAAAACACCCATGACCGCAGATGTCCGCGACGCCGGCTTTTTCACCGAAACACTTGATACCCGCGACCCTGAAATTCACGCAGCAATCACAGGCGAACTTGGTCGCCAGCGCAAAGAGATCGAATTGATCGCTTCTGAAAACATCGTATCAGCCGCTGTCATGGAAGCCCAAGGCAGCGTGATGACAAACAAATACGCCGAAGGGTATCCGGGTCGTCGTTACTATGGCGGGTGCGAATATGTCGATGTTGCCGAAAACATCGCCATCGACCGCGCCAAACAGTTGTTTGGCTGTGAATATGTGAACGTGCAGCCGAACTCTGGATCGCAAGCGAACCAAGGTGTCTATAACGCATTGATCAAACCCGGCGACACGATCCTTGGTATGTCTTTGGACGCGGGCGGTCACTTGACCCACGGTGCAAAGCCAAACCAATCAGGTAAAATCTACAATGCCGTGCAATATGGCGTACGCCGCCAAGACAGCCTGCTGGACTATGACGAAGTCCAAGCACTGGCCACCGAACACCAGCCCAAAATGATCATCGCAGGTGGGTCCGCCATTCCGCGCATCATCGATTTCGCAAAAATGCGCGAGATTGCGGATTCTGTTGGCGCGATCTTGATGGTCGATATGGCGCATTTTGCTGGGCTTGTCGCTGCGGGCATCTACCCATCTCCCTTCCCGCACGCGCATGTTGCTACAACAACCACGCATAAAACCCTGCGCGGCCCACGCGGCGGCATGATCTGCACCAACGATGCGGATATCGCGAAAAAGGTGAACTCTGCCATCTTCCCCGGCATCCAAGGCGGCCCGCTGATGCATGTTATCGCCGGGAAAGCCGTGGCCTTCGGCGAGGCCCTGCGCCCCGAGTTCAAATCTTACCAAGAGCAGGTCGTCAAAAACGCTCAAGCCCTGGCGGATCAACTGATGAAAGGTGGGCTTGATATCGTATCAGGCGGTACAGACAGCCACCTGATGCTTGTGGATCTGCGCCCCAAGGGCGTCAAAGGCAACGCGACCGAAAATTCACTGGGCCGCGCGCATATCACCTGCAACAAAAACGGCATCCCGTTTGACCCTGAAAAACCAATGGTCACATCCGGTATCCGTCTGGGCTCACCCGCAGGCACAACACGCGGATTCGGCGAGGCCGAGTTCCGTCAGATCGCGGACTGGATCGTCGAAGTCACCGACGGGCTTGCCGCCAACGGTGAAGAGGGCAACGGCGAAGTCGAAGCCAAAGTCCGCGCCGAAGTCGAAGCGCTCTGCGACAAGTTCCCGATGTATCCGAACCTATAAGAAAATTCAGGTGGGCTCCGGCCCACCTGATGCCCGGTGCTACGTCAATTTTGTCGAATGTCGGCTAAGAGACCAGAGTTCCAGAATCTGCGAAGTCGACGAATGGCTGTTCTCAATGCAACCTACGAATGTGGACGTCGAAATCTGCAGTATTTTCCATCGCCGATGCCAGTGTTCATTACAACTTGATTGACTACTAGAATGTTGGGTGCTGAAAGTTAGCGAAAAATAACTCATAAATATATGTTTGGGGTAGTAAAATGATTGATCTTTTGAACGGCAAAAAGAGCTTGGCCGTCACCTATTGGGTGGGCATTGTGGGGTTCGGGCTGATCTGGCGCATCAGCACTTGGTTCATGACGCAACAATATCTTACCGCAAGCGACCAAGATGAAATTGAATCACTGGATTTCGGGCACAAAACTCTTCTCTTAGTTTGCACAATCGTAGCCTTGCTGCTGCTCCGGGCGATGTTCAAAGCAGGCTTCAACAACCGCAAGCCGGGCGGTTGGGGGTGGTTGGGTATCGCCATCGCAGGACTTGGGGCGGCAAACGTGGGTTTCACCACAGCCACAGTGCTGGACCCGTCAATAGCGACACCTCGGTTTATGCTCACGCGTGAAATTGCTGAACTCAACAAGCAGCTACCACAAGTATTGGACGCGGAAACCACATTGAACGGAGTCGAAATTATCGGTGATGATTTGGTTTATTCCTTCAGCTACACATTTCCAGTGGTCCCCGATAAGATATCTGAATTGAAACGTTCTTTCACGACGGACGGTATCGAAGGCCAATCGCTTTGTCGCGATTTAGAAGGCTACTTCAATGGCGGCCTCGAGAACGTAAAATATGAACTCACATATACCAATCAGTCCGTCACAACACAATTGACTGCCCAAGATTGCTTGTCTTTTCTTGCAGACTAATAGTGGCAGCCTGCGCCAAGCATGCATAGCTACCAACATAAAACAACCGTTGGCGCACGTGCAGCGAAAGTCCGCTCCGTCCGCTGACCAGACATGACAGCCTTCATGAGAATCTGCACAAACATACATCGCATTTTCTCAATTTATAATTTACTCCCTCTCCATGACCCAAACCCATATCACTGAACGCCGTCTTGGCGATGCGATGCGCCGCCGCCTCCCCGCTGGGGTGGTTGAATTTGTGATGTTTGTCCTCAAGCAGGCATGGGCCTGTTTGTTTGGGGCGTGCCTTTTGGTGGCGATCATTGGGACCAAGATGATCTGGCAGGATCACTGGCCCCTCGCCCGTTATGACGCGCTGTTCTTAATCGCGCTTGGGCTGCAAGCGCTGTTCTTACACTATAAGCTGGAAACATGGGCCGAGGCCCGCGTGATCCTTTTGTTCCACATCACCGGCACCGCGATGGAATGGTTCAAGGTCAGTGCTGGGTCTTGGGGTTATCCGGAAGTTGCGCTGTTCAAAATCTACGAAGTGCCGCTGTTTTCGGGCTTCATGTATGCCGCCGTCGGCAGCTACATGGCGCGAGTCATTCGTCTGTTTGACATGCAATTCGCGCCCTTCCCACCGATGCTGCTGCACTTTGGGCTGGCCGTGGCGGCTTACGTCAACTTTTTCAGCCATCATTACATCTGGGATTTCCGTGTGATTCTGTTCGCCGCCACCGCCCTATTTTACATCCGCACCCGCATTTGGTTCCGCATCGGGGCAAACTGGTACTGGATGCCACTGCCCGTCGCTGCATTTCTGAGCAGCCTGTTTCTATGGATCGCCGAAAACATCGGCACGCTGACGGGCACATGGATATACGCGGGGCAAAACCCGCTGGAACTGGTCAGCTTTGCGAAAATCGGGTCGTGGTATCTGCTGCTTTATGTGGCCTTTGCGACCGTCACCTTGGTGGTCAAAGACCCGGTCCGACGTAACCCCGTTGCACCAGCACATAGATCACCAATGCCGCCGTCACCAAAATAGCCAATGCAATCGCCGCAACCACATTGATCAGCCCGGTGATGCGTTGCTCACGCAGATCGACATTTTCAAGGAACGCCACCGTGTTGCGATGCGCACGCGCGATGCGGGCAGTATCCACCATACGTACCAGCTTGGGGTTCTGGCTCAATTCAGCAGTTTCAACAAGATATGTCACGTCACGCCGGACGGCGCGCGGCAAATGACGCCGGGCTTTGCGCAATTGCACAGCCAATGACGCCCCGCGTACACGCAGCTTGGATTCAAAAAGCGCACGGATTTCGGCAATATTTTGTTCAATCATCTGGACCATAAAACACCCGGTAATCATAAACCAATCGTCGCTCAATCCCTCTGGCACTTTGCACGCACAAAGGGTTAAAACAGATGCATGTTAAACACGGTACACTATGACGGGCCCGCGGGCACACCCCTTTTAATTGCGCATGGTCTGTACGGGTCCGCGCGTAATTGGGGCGTCATCGCAAAACGCCTTGCCGCTGAACGCCCAGTGATCACGGTTGATATGCGCAACCACGGCAGCAGCCCGTGGTTTGACAGCCAATCCTACGCAGATATGGCGAGGGATTTGTCCGAAGTGATCGACCAGCCTATGGACGTACTTGGGCATTCCATGGGCGGTAAGGCGGCAATGGTGCTTGCGCTGACCCACCCCGCCAAACTGCGACGGTTGATCGTGGCCGACATCGCGCCAGTCGCCTATCAGCACACGCAGATCGGGCCGCTCAATGCGATGCGCAATGTGGACCTTATGGCGGTAACCTCGCGCAGCGAAGCCAAGGCGCAATTGGGAGCATTAGAGCCCGGCGTCGATGATTTCTTACTGCAAAGCCTTGACCTGAAAGAAAAACGCTGGCGGCTGAACCTTGATGTGCTCGAAGCTGATATGGCCAAGATCGTCGGCTTCCCGCAGGTGAGCGGATCATTTGACGGGCCGGCGCTGTTTCTATCAGGCGCTGAATCAGACTATGTGTTGCCCGAGCACCGCCCCGCGATCAAATCCCTGTTCCCGCAGGCCAAATTTGCGAAAATTCCGGAGGCGGGGCACTGGCTGCACGCACAAAAGCCGCGAGAATTCGCCGCCGCAGTCACCGCATTCCTGAACATGCCAGACCCATCTTGATAACGCCCTGCCCAGCGGCTAGGGTTTTCGCGAAACCAATATTCTGAGGTCCACCATGATCATCCGCGCATTTCTTGTCTTGTCCGTCATCGGCCTGTCCGCATGCGAAACTGTCAAAGGCGTCGGCCGCGATATCACAAACGCCGGTCAGGCTGTCGATAACGCACTTTAAACAACGCCAGACGTCAGAAACGTCGCGACGCTCAACCCACCCATCACGGCAATAAAAACATGTGGTAGATAATACATGGCGCAGCTCCATCGTTTGATGGGTTTGATACGTGCGGGCGTGGCGTTTCCGTCGCTATTTCTTTTTCACAAATTCCGTTAGGATCACAATGCGCTGGCCTTCAACGCGGCCTTCGATGTGCGCTGGATTTTCGGCAACCAATGAAATGCCGCGCACGGCTGTCCCGCGTTTGGCCGTGAACCCCGCCCCTTTGACCGGCAGGTCCTTGATCAAAACAACCGTATCGCCCGCGTTTAGGGTCGCGCCATGGGCATCTTTATGCGCGCTTACAGCGGCGACATTATCCGCCCAAGCCCGCGTTTCATCGTCTAAATACTGCTGATCCGCCAGATCGAGCGCCCACGGCGTGCCGATCTTTTTCAACGTCCGCGCGGCAAGCACGGCAATGCAGGGGTCTTCGGACCACATGGTGCTGGCGAGCCCCCGAAAATGCGATTCCTCGGGCGTGTCCAATAGCGCAATGCAGGTGTCACAGATATCGACAGCCGCGCCGTCAGGCCCGCCCGGAACGGGACAGGATGTCAGCGGGGCGTCAGCGGTTTGGCATAAGGGGCAAGTCATGCAGGTCGGTCTACGCCGATTGCGCAGCCAAGGAAAGGCGCCATCCGTCTACTTGATGTTTTGGGTAATCGCGCGGGCGACGAAATAGCTGACAGGCAAGCCAAGCACCGCCCCCACAGCCGCAGCAACGATAATCGGCACGGCCGTATCATAGCCCGTGACCAGCGCCGCGATCACAAGACTACCGGCAAGACTGGTGCCGATGATGGAATAAAGCGTGGACGCGAGGCGTAGCATGATAATCTCCGAACGAGTTGTTTCGGGCGGAGACTAGCAGTGGTGAGACAAGGGGGCTTTGATGTGGGTCAAATGCTCAATCAGGCGCGCCGCGCCCGAACCGAGGGGCAGGAAGCGAAGCGCCCGCCCCGTGGGGGCGGTTCGGGCGCTGCCAAATCGAAGATTTGGCAATCCCTATGTCTCAAAAGGCTTGAACAGATCATTGGTTGACTTATTAAAAATCCACTCTGGCCAATCGTGGTCCGTGCCCTCAAAAGGTGCCCCGCTCTTAGCCTTTTCTAAACGCTCTTTTCTATTGGCAGTATCTTTTTGGTGTCCTAAAAATAGATGCATCAGGAATTGCTTTTCATCATTGGAGCCTCCGATAGGCATCAAGGCATAGTCAACTTGCCGTGTTTTCTGATGAAACAGTCTTACAAAATCACCGATCGCGACAACTGCTTCTGTTGTTTCCTGCCGCGTTACAGGGGCTACCTTTGTGCCATGCGCATGGGGCAAATCACTATGAGCAAGGTATTTATCAGCATGCTTGTTACAACTAGACACTTTGTCGTCTATCGCATCATGGAGTTGCGTCAAATCTATATCGCAAGCCCGATCTGCAATTCGAACTAGCTGCTCCAAACTCAAATTATTGTTTGATTTCTGTTTGGCTGGATCGGTAAGTCGCCTGATCTTTAAGATCGCGCTATCCCAGAGCGCCTTCTGGATAATGCGCGTAGAGGAACCCGATGACGCGTTCAAGGCGTCGACACGCTCTTTATTTCCCGCGAAAAAATATAAAAACACTCGCCACTCGCGAAACAACTGGCTTGTGGCGTTTGTGATCAGATAAACGGACTTTCCCTCCTTTTCGCCATAGATCGACTGGTATTCTAATAGCGTTTCATCCGGTGCTCTCCTCAAATTCGCCTCCAATAAAAACGGTAGCAGTGCGAACCCCTGCGCCCTACCTCACCCAGTGCGGCCGCAATTGGCTGCGCCAATAGCTTTCCCACACGCGCGCTTAAAATGGCCAGCTTCTAACTGTCCATTTTCAGTGCGCTAATGAAAGCTTCCTGCGGGATATCCACCTTACCAAACTGCCGCATCTTTTTCTTACCCGCCTTTTGCTTATCCAGCAGCTTGCGTTTGCGCGATGCGTCGCCGCCGTAGCATTTGGCGGTCACGTCTTTGCGCAGGGCCGATAGGGTTTCGCGGGCGATGACTTTGCCGCCGATGGCCGCTTGGATCGGGATTTTGAACATGTGGCGGGGGATCAGGTCTTTGAGCTTTTCAACCATCGCCCGGCCCCGCTGTTCCGCGCGGTCGCGGTGCACCATCATCGACAGCGCATCAACGGGTTCATCGTTGACCAGCACCGACATTTTCACCAGATTGTCCTGCTGGTAACCCGTCATTTGGTAATCGAACGACGCATAGCCCTTGGTCACCGATTTCAGGCGGTCGTAGAAATCAAACACGACCTCGTTCAATGGCAGATCATAGACCACCATCGCGCGGGACCCGGCATAGGTAAGGTCCAACTGCACGCCGCGGCGGTCTTGGCAAAGTTTCAGCACGTCACCCAGATAGTCGTCCGGCACAAGGATCGTCGCTTTGATCCGTGGTTCCTCAACATGGTCCACATGGGTCAGGTCGGGCATATCGGCGGGGTTGTGCAGGTCGATCATCTCGCCGTCGCGCATATAGACGTGATAGACAACCGACGGTGCGGTTGTGATCAGCTCAATATTATATTCGCGTTCAATCCGGTCACGGATAACCTCAAGGTGCAACAGCCCCAAGAACCCACAGCGAAAGCCAAAGCCAAGTGCTGCGGATGTTTCCATCTCAAAGCTAAACGACGCATCGTTGAGCGCGAGCTTTTCGATCGCATCGCGCAGGTCTTCGAATTCGGCGCTATCCACGGGGAACAGCCCACAGAACACAACAGGTTGCGCGGGTTTAAAGCCGGGCAACGCATCTTCGGTGCCCTTCTTTTCCGACGTGATCGTGTCACCAACACGGGTGTCGCGCACCTGTTTGATGGACGCTGTGATAAACCCAATCTCGCCGGGACCCAGATCAGCGACGTCTTGCATTTGCGGACGGAACACGCCGATCTTATCGATCCCATGCACGGTGCCGTTGGATAGGAATTTCACCCGGTCGCCCTTTTTCATCGTGCCGTCGATGATCCGTACCAAGACGATCACGCCCAAGTAGCTGTCATACCAACTGTCGACCAGCATCGCCTTGAGCGGGGCATCACGGTCGCCTGTTGGGGCTGGCAGCTTGTGGACGATGGATTCAAGCGTCTCAACAATGCCTTCGCCGGTTTTGGCCGACACGCGGATCGCCTCTGACGCATCGATCCCGATCACATCCTCGATCTGTGCTGCAACCTGATCGCATTCTGACGCAGGCAGGTCGATCTTGTTCAGCACAGGCACGATTTCATGGTCCGCATCAATCGCGTGGTACACATTGGCCAGCGTCTGCGCTTCAACGCCTTGGGTGCTGTCCACAACCAGCAACGACCCTTCGACCGCACGCATGGACCGCGAAACCTCATAGGCGAAATCGACGTGGCCGGGGGTGTCGATCAGGTTCAGCACATAAGATTGGCCGTTTTGCGCGGTGTAATCGATGCGCACCGTGTTGGCCTTAATGGTAATCCCGCGCTCGCGCTCAATATCCATACTGTCGAGCATCTGCGCCTTCATATCGCGCTCAGCCACGGTATTTGTCTCTTGGATCAGACGATCCGCAAGCGTGGATTTACCGTGGTCAATATGCGCAACGATTGAGAAGTTACGGATGTGATCGAGATCAGTCATGAAGGGAAAGCCCTGTGCAAAGTTTGAACCTGTCAATGGCCAAAGAACACGGGTTTTGCAAGGGGATTGCGCCGATCATTCGTTCAACGCGGGCCCCGCGAAAGCGCAATCATGACTTCTCCCTACCGATTTGCGATCCCTAGATGAAGTTCATCAAAAGCTGGACGTACAGGCTCATACAAAAGATCTTCAATCGGTGCATTGCGCTCGGCCTCGCACATCCCTTCGGCAACAATGTAGTCCATGGCCACCCGGTAAGACGGGTAAACTTCCTCGAATGAGCTGCACGGGTGGTGCGGGTCCGGATTGGTTTCGCACTTTTCTACAAACAGCCGGTCCACCCGCGCGAGCGGACACAGCACATCGTGCTCAATCTGTGTGTTAGTTAGTTCCGTAGGCTGACCACTTTCAATGAGCATTTGATGCACCGCAAACAAATCAGATTTTACGGCCAATAGACCTGTTGTGTATTCTTGCGCATAATTTCCGTAGTGCATCGCATTGATATAATATGGATCTGCAAGCAACATGTCGGCAGATGAGCGCGCTGAACCCCTTTTCGCCAAACCTACGTCAGCCCAAGCGCCTGCGTCAAAGATCGCGCTTGCCGCAAGACGTTGCTCCAATAGATCACGTTGTGCCCGCTTTGCGGCATCAAAGTGACGGCCCAGAGCGATCGGCAAATTGTACCTTCCCAACAAAACATCGATGTAATCTTTACTATAGGGGTCGTGAATAATTCCAGCCTCGGCCTCGGCCTGCCAACGCGCATCCATGGCACGCAGTTGGGCCTCAGCCTCATCGGTAATGCGCAGTTGCCATGCCAGGTTTGTCGCATTGAAACGATCGTTCAGACCGACATCTGCAAGATATGAGAGGATCAAGGCATCGTCCTCTGGATTTCCACGGTCTCTTGCCTGCCGTAGCCTTGCCAAAAGCACGTTGGGATGGGTCAACGTCCCGAGCCGCCGATTTGCAAACGCTTGCGCAGCCTCCCCTGAAGATGTCGTATGAATCAAATCAACGATGCAAACATCGACAGTATACCCATCTTCGACATCCGGAATCTGGTCAGCATAATGTTCACACAGCCCCTGCACGCCGCGGTGTCCAACCCCACCCCACTGTGGCAAAGTGAGCAATGATGCCCGCCAAAGCGAGCCGCGGTTCGGTGTGATTGCCATTACGTCCGCGACGATAATTTCGAACGCGTCCCAATCTAGTCGCTTTGTTGTTAACTGGTGCAGAATGACAGCGTCAGAAGCCGGCACATAGTCAGGCACGCGCGCGTATGCCTCTAAGGCAATGGTCATACCTTGGTTCTGGAGATCTCGAAAAGCTTGCATTGCTTCAGGGGGCGTTCGCCCAGCGTAGCTTTCACCACGCAGCCGCCATGCCGTCGCTCGCATTTGAAAAGCGTACGCTGTCTGGGCATAGGGTGAATCCGGATATTCTGCCATCCAAGCGTCGACAAAATCGATCACGTCAGGATGCGAAGCGATCAGTATCGTCACAAGCTCTCGCAAGTCATTGTAGCTGATAGTCCCCTCCAAGCTTTCGGCATGCGCCTGTGCGAACGCGGCTTCGGCGCCATCGATATCGCCAGCATACGCCATTTCACGTAGGGCTTCTGGTGTGACAGCCGCCCAAGCGGACAAGGGTTGGAATAAAAACAAACCCAATACGAAAAATAGACGCATCCTAGAATCCTATGCAATTTAGGAAAATTGAACACGGACGCTCAACCCAAGCAAGATTAAATATCCACAAAAACGCCAAAAAAGAGCCACACCGAGAGCGGAGCGAGAAATTTCCCCAATTGCATCGCGCCGCATCCCCCGCCATAATCCGCCCGAGGGCATCATCAGTCGGACCGTCTGCGCAGACAGCGGCCAGAGAGAGGCAATATGCGGTATATTCTAGTCATCGGTGCGTTGGTCGGCATGACGGCATGTGGCGGCGGCGGGCGCAGCTCCGGCGTGCCAAGTGCCACGGGCGAGATTTCACATGCTTGCCAATCGGCGGGACGTTCGGCGGCTTCCCCGGAACTCTGCGGCTGTGTGCAAAGTGTGGCCAACCAAACCCTGAATGGGCGCGATCAGTCGCGTGCTGCGGAATTCTTTAGCGATCCGCAATTAGCCCAAGACACTCGGCAATCCGACAATCCGAATTCCGAGGCATTTTGGCTCCGCTACAAAAGCTTCACAGAACTGGCGAGCCAGATTTGTGTGCCCGTTGCATAAGGCGCGCCGCGTTTTCGATAATGTCTAGACACCCATCAAAATCGCCAGAGTAATAGGGATCGGGCACGTCGATCTCTGCCATCAGCCGTACGGGTGTCACATTCCCTGCCGGGCGTTGCCGTTCGATATCGGCCAGATTTTGCGCGTCCATTGCAATGATCAGATCAAAATCGTCAAAGTCCGAGACGGTGAACTGACGCGCGCGCAAACCGCTCAGGTCATAGCCACGCGCACCTGCCACCGCCTGCATAGGCGCATAGGGTGGTTCACCAACATGCCACCCCCCGGTGCCCGCGCTATCAAGGCTCAGATCCGGGATCATTGCGCGCAACACGGCTTCAGCCGTCGGAGAGCGGCAAATATTGCCCAAACACACACAAAGCACACGCATCACGACAGGTGCCCTTTGGCCATCCGGTAATGCCCGATGATCGAGGGCATGAAAAACAGCAACCAACCGAACATCGCATAGGCAATAATCATCGTGGGTATCCATGCGACGGCCACCACAAGGCCAATCCCACCTGTTGCACGATGCGCTGTAACCGGCCGCAAAAACCGCAACAAAAAGAGATGCAGTAACTTGCCCCCGTCCAATGGCTGCACAGGCATCATATTGAAAATGAACAAGACGAGGTTCAAAAACGCGAATTGCATCAGATAACCCGCGATGATCATCATCGCTTGCGATGGGTAGGTATCGCCGGACCAAATCATTTTTGCCCCCAGCGAACACAGCGCCCAAAGCGCAAGGTTCACCAGCGGCCCCATCGCAACGATCAATTCACTTTGATACCGTGTCGGGGATCGCGCGGGTTCGCAAAACCCACCGCCACCATTAATCATCACACGGCGCACGGGCACGCCCTGCACGATACAACCGACCGCATGCCCAAATTCGTGCAAAAAGATTGCTGTGACCAGCATGGCAGCGAAAATCAGGCTGCGGACAATATCACCGCCAGAAAACACGACAAGAAACAGCAACAACACCCCTAGCGATTGCCCGACTTCAACCCTCACCCCAAACGGGCCTCTGAATTCAAATATCACTGTGTCATTGGCAAACATATCAATCCGGCCTCGGCATTTGTTTCATAAGCTTCAACACAAAACACCCGGGCACCGCAACATCAATTGATCGCGGCCAAGCGGCGCACTGGCGAATAAGTTTGCCTTGCACACTGGACAGCCCCCTGCGGCCCGATATGAATAGGCCATGAGCAAAGAAATCGATATCTCCGCCCTTGCACAGGGCGTGCGCGCTGGGCAGCGCCGCGCCCTCGCCCGCGCGATCACATTGGTTGAAAGCGGGCGCAGCGACCACCGCGCCCAAGCGCTTGATCTGTTGTCACAGATTGGCACTGACCGACAGGCCCTGCGGATCGGCCTGTCTGGCACACCGGGCGTCGGGAAATCGACTTTTATCGAAAGTTTTGGCTTGATGCTCACAGGTCAAGGTCTGCGTGTCGCGGTCTTGGCGGTTGATCCGTCGTCTGCGCGATCAGGCGGATCGATCTTAGGCGACAAGACCCGGATGGATTTTCTGGCACGCGATCCCAATGCGTTTATCCGCCCCTCCCCCAGCCAGACCCAATTGGGCGGCGTCGCCCGCCGCACCCGAGAGGCTGTCGCCCTGTGTGAAGCCGCCGGATATGATATCGTGCTGATTGAAACCGTGGGCGTTGGGCAATCTGAAACCGTCGTTGCACAGATGTCCGACCTGTTCTTGCTGCTTCTCGCACCTGCGGGAGGGGATGAGCTGCAAGGGGTCAAACGCGGTATCATGGAAATGGCTGACGTGATTTTAGTGAACAAGGCAGACGGGGACCTAAAGCCACAAGCCACCCGCACCTGTGCCGATTACGCGGGCGCATTACGGCTGCTGCGCAAACGCCCGCAAGACCCCGACGGGTTTCCCAAAGCACTGACCGTCTCGGCGTTAGAAACCATCGGGCTAGAGACCGCATGGCAAGAGATGCAAACCCTTGTGGATTGGCGGCGCGACAACGGCATTTGGGATCAAACGCGCCAAGACCAAGCCATCTACTGGTTCAAAGAGGACGTTCAGCAAGGGTTGCTTCAACTTTTGATCGACGATCCCGCGACCAAAGCCCAAATGCAACGCGCCCAAAACGATGTACAGGCGGGTAAAGCCACCCCAACTGTCGCGGCAGAGGCGGTTCTTGCAAGCGTCCGCGCAGCGCGTTTGCCGTAATATGGACAGCGTTATTGATGCTCCTATCTGGCTGCGCGGTGCCCTGAGCCCAGAGGCCCTGCACGGGCTCGATCCGTTTTTCGACGGTGCCCATCGGCCCGGAAACCGGCTTCCATTGGACGAACGCCTCGTTGCAGCCCTTGCCCCCGTCGACGATCAAATCCAACAGGTCGCTGCGAAGATGCGCCCTGTGCGTGCGCTTGCATTTAATAAAACCGCGCAGGCAAACTGGGCTTTGCCTTGGCACCAAGACCGGGTGATCGCCACACAAGACAGGCACGATGTGCCCGGGTTTCAAAATTGGTCGCAAAAACACGGTGCTTGGCACTGCGAACCACCGCTTAAGCTATTAACGGATATGCTTTTTGTGCGGGTGCATATGGACGACACGGATGCAGGTGGCGGGGCGATGGAAATCGCGAACGGCAGCCACCAGGCCGGTATTGTGAAATCAGATATGGCAGCACAGGTCGCCACAGGCTATCCGACGCAGATATGCAGCGCATCACGCGGAGATATTTTGATTCTTCCGATGTTGACGCTGCACCGGTCGCTTGCAGCCCCAAATCCCACGGTTAGGCGGGTATTTCGGCTCGACTATGCTGCAACCGCGCTGCCTGCGCCGCTAGGTTGGGCAAATTGATCGCCCATCAGAGGCAAACCGGGTTGACGGGCCAAAGGAATCCGCCTATTTCGCGCTGATCTTATTCACGACCCTGCCTTGGTGGGGCCATCACCCTCTGACAGGACGCCGGACCCATGGGTCTCGGGCCGTCCACAAGACAAGGAACACGCCCATGTCGCGCCGTTGCGAATTGACCGGAAAAGGCCCGATGTCGGGCAACAACGTAAGCCACGCCAAAAACCGTACACGCCGTCGGTTTTTGCCAAACCTGCAAGACGTTACCCTGCAGTCTGACGTGCTTGGCCGTTCGTTCAAATTCAAAATCTCTAACGCTGCTTTGCGCACCGTAGATCACCGTGGTGGTCTGGACGCATTCATGGCGAAAGCCAAAGACGTTGAACTGTCAGCCGAAGCGCTGAAAGTGAAAAAAGAGATCAGCAAAGCAACTGCTGCTTAAGCCAGTGCTTTGAGATTGTTGAAAACCCGGTTGCCGCAAGGTGGCCGGGTTTTTCTTTGGCCAAAGGTGGATTGAAATCCACCCTACGCCCGTAGGGTGGGTCTTGACCCACCCCGCTTGCATGCCGCCGCCGCATGCCGCAAACACAAGCCCATGACCGCGCTTCCAATTGATCCCATCCTGCCAGAGCTGATCGCTGCAATACGCACGCAAGGCTGTGCTGTTTTGCAAGCGCCGCCGGGCGCAGGTAAAACCACACGTGTCCCGCTCGCAATGTTAGAGGCGGCTGTGACCCCCGGCAAAATCATCATGCTAGAGCCACGCCGCCTTGCCGTGCGCGCTGCGGCTGATCGGCTTGCCGAAGGTTTGGGCGAAACACCCGGCCAGCGCGTCGGCTACCGGATGCGCGGCGACAGTAAGCCTGGCAGTAAGATCGAGGTCGTGACCGAAGGCATCCTGACCCGGATGATTCAATCGGACCCCGACCTATCGGGCATCGGCGCGATAATCTTTGACGAATTCCACGAACGCTCGCTCAATGCCGATCTTGGGCTCGCGCTTGCATGGGAGGCCCGTCAAATCTTACGCCCTGACCTGATTGTGGTCGTCATGTCAGCGACATTGGACGCGGCCCCCGTTGCCGCGATGCTTGATGATGCACCGGTGGTTACGTCCGAAGGCCGTTCTTACCCGGTCACCACCCATCACTTGCCCAAATCGCTTCCCAAAACCACCCGGCTCGAAGCGGCTACCGCTGATCTGGTCGTCAATGCTGTCGCGCAAACAACCGGTGGTGTTTTGGTTTTTCTGCCCGGCGAAGGCGAAATCAGACGTGTCGCGCAAAACCTGACAGGACGGTTACCCCCTGGCTGCCACATCCGGCCATTATACGGCGCGCTCCCCTTCAAAGAGCAACGCGCTGCCATCGCCCCAGAGACCAACGAGCGCAAAATTGTGCTCTCCACCTCGATCGCAGAAACCTCGTTAACCATCCAAGATATCCGCGTCGTGGTCGATGCAGGCCGCGCGCGACGCGCGAGGTTTGATCCCGGTTCCGGGATGTCACGGCTCGTGACCGAACGGGTTAGCCGGGCCGAGGCTACGCAGCGCGCAGGTCGCGCGGGTCGTGTCGCGCCGGGTAACGCCTATTGTCTATGGACCAAAGGCGAAGAAGGCGCGTTGCCCGCCTTTGCCCCAGCCGAGATCGAGGCCGCTGATCTTGCCGGACTCGCCCTTGAAATCGCGGCATGGGGCAGTGACGACCTGTGCTTTTTGACCCCGCCCCCTGCTGGCGGCTTGGCCGAAGCCCGCGCCCTTTTGCAAGGGTTGGGCGCATTGGACAGCGCATTGCAGATCACAGCGCATGGGCGCGCATTGGCCGCGTTGCCCTTGCACCCACGCCTTGCACATATGTTGCAGATCGCAGGCGCCCAGGCAGCCCCGCTTGCGGCCCTTTTGGCCGCCCGCGACCCTTTGCGCGGAGCGCCCAGTGATTTGTCTCTGCGTATCACCGCGCTGCGCGGGCGCTATGATGGGCCGGGGCAGGTAAATCATGCGGCGCTTACCCAGATAAAATCCGAAATTCCGCGTCTATCCAAAGGGCTGCCCAAAGCCCCCTCTTTGTCGCTTTCCGCGATGGCGGCATTGGCCTACCCGGACCGCGTGGGATTGCGACGCAAAGGCGACGACCCGCGCTATGTGCTTTCAGGCGGCAAGGGCGCCATTTTAGATGCCGGTGATCCATTGGCCGGGCAACGATTGATCGTGGCAACCGATCTAGACGGCGACACCCGTGAAGCGCGCGTTAGGCAAGCGGTGACGATCACCGAAAGCGAATTGCGTGACGTGTTTGGCGACCATATATCTTGGACCGATCTATGCCTATGGTCGCGGCGCGAAAATCGGGTTTTGACGCGGCGGCAAGAACGGTTTGGCGCATTGATCTTGGATGACCGCAGTTGGTCGGATGCCCCAGATGACGCCGTGGCACACGCGATGCTTGATGGGGTGCGGCAATTGGGGCTGCGCCCAAGTGCTGCGGCGAACCGGTTTCGGGCCCGTGTTGCCCTGTTAGACGATCTACCTGCAATGGAAGACGCTGCGCTGCTGGATGATCTGGAAACCTGGCTTTTGCCGCATTTGAATGGGGTGCGCTCTGCCGCCGATTGGAAAGGGTTTGACCTACTCCCTGCCTTGCGTGCCATGTTGGATTGGCAACAAACACAACGGCTCGACAATGCGGCGCCCGCCCATTTTACAACCCCGCTAGGGCGTAAAATTCCGATTGATTACGGTGGCGAAGCGCCCGGGATCACCTTACGCCTACAAGAGATGTTTGGGGTCACCACGCATCCGAAGGTTGGGCAAACGCCGCTGCGTGTCACGTTGCTGTCGCCGGGTCAAAAACCCGTGCAAGTCACACAAGATATTGTTGGGTTTTGGGCGACGTCTTATGCTGATGTGCGACGCGATATGCGCGGACGGTATCCGCGCCATCCGTGGCCCGAAGATCCCACTCAAGCAGACCCAACATTGCGCGCGAAACCGCGGGGCACATGAGCGTGATTTGCATTACGAATCACGTCATGTTAGAAAATTGTTAATAATATGAGACGATTGTCAGGCACAATATGACTTCTATGTTGAATAATTTTTGGCGGGGCGCCTTGCTTCCGCTCATGAAACGTCCGCCCGCATTGCAGGTCGCAGCGCTGTGTCACCGCGAAGGTGACGCTGGCACAGAGGTATTGCTTGTCAGCAGTTCTAGCGGTCGTTGGATTTTGCCCAAAGGTTGGCCCATCGACGGGCTCACCGCAAGCGAAGCCGCACAACAAGAAGCATGGGAAGAAGGCGGCGTTAAGAAAACATCAGTTGACTCCGCTGGGGTACAGTCGTTTTTAGGTGAAAAACGGTTCGACAACGGGTCTGTGGTTCCCTGCGAAATCAAAGTATTTCCGCTGAAAGTCAAAAAAATATCCGACGACTATCCCGAAGCGGAACGTCGCGACCGCATTTGGGCGTCTCCCTCGCGGGCGGTTGAACTTGTCGAAGACCCCGGCCTGAAGCAAGTTATCGAAAGCTTTGCGGCATAAGGCATCTTTTCATAAATATATTGTGACATAGGCGCAAAGTGTTTACCCCGTCCCCAATTCACAGCGGGGGAACGTGATGCCTGATACCGAACCATCCAATCAATGGAAGACGCTTGATCGCGACCTTGGCCGTATTGGCGCGGTGGAATACGCCGCGCAATACGTGAGCCGCCCGCTGGTCGGATTGGGTATATCCTTGGCATTTATCATCATTGCTGCCCTAGCCAGCTCGTTGTTTTTCGGAGGCGATTCAGTCTCTTACGTTGTGATCGCCGCAGCTGCCTTTGGGGCCTATATGGCTGTGAACATCGGTGCAAATGATGTCGCCAACAATATGGGGCCTGCGGTTGGCGCAAACGCTTTGACCATGGGCGGGGCGATCGTGATCGCCGCGCTTTGTGAAAGTGCGGGTGCCTTGCTTGCGGGTGGCGACGTCGTGTCGACAATTTCTAAAGGGATCATTGACCCGCAAAGCGTCGCGAGCAGCGAAGTTTTCATCTGGGCGATGATGGCTGCGCTGATTTCCTCGGCACTATGGGTGAATTTGGCAACTTGGGTCGGCGCGCCCGTATCCACGACCCACTCAGTTGTTGGGGGTGTGATGGGCGCCGGGGTTGCTGCGGCCGGGTTTGCCGCTGTGAACTGGCCCACGATGGGGGCGATTGCGGCAAGCTGGGTGATTTCGCCTGTGCTTGGTGGTGTGATTGCAGCCGCGTTCCTTGCCTTTATCAAGACCGCGATCATCTACCAAGACGACAAGATCGCAGCCGCGCGCCGCTGGGTGCCCGTGCTCATCGGGATCATGGGCGGCGTGTTTGCGATGTATTTGGCCATGAAAGGGCTCAAGCGGATCATCACGGTTGACCTGTTCACTGCCTGTATGATCGGCTTTGTTCTTGCAGCGGCGATCTATGCAATCTCGACGCCATTGGTGCGGCGTCAATCACAGGGGCTTGAGAACCGCAACAAATCGCTAAAAGTGCTGTTTAGGATCCCTTTGATCCTCTCGGCCGCGCTCTTGTCATTTGCCCATGGGGCCAATGATGTTGCGAACGCCGTCGGGCCCTTGGCCGCGATCGTGCATGCCGAAAGCTTTGGCACCTTCGCGGGCAAGGTCGACATTCCAACTTGGGTGATGGTGATCGGGGCCTTTGGGATTTCGTTTGGGCTGATCTTATTTGGCCCAAAACTGATCCGGATGGTGGGTAGCCAAATCACCAAGCTGAACCCGATGCGTGCCTATTGTGTCGCGCTTTCTGCCGCCATTACAGTGATCATCGCAAGCTGGCTTGGCCTGCCCGTATCATCCACACATATCGCCGTGGGTGGTGTGTTCGGAGTTGGTTTCTTTCGCGAATGGGACGCCGAGCGCCGCGCCCGCAAGTCATCCGCCGTGCGCCCAAACATCAAACGCGTGGCCCCCGAAGAACGGCGTCGCCGCAAACTGGTCCGCCGCTCGCACTTTATGACAATCATCGCAGCATGGGTCATCACCGTCCCCGCAGCGGCCGTGATGTCTGCGATCATCTTTATGGGGCTGCACGCAGTATTTGTTTAAGCGTATACTTGCAAAACCATCATGAAGCACGGGCTTGGTCACATATGAGATCTGCAGTTGAGGTGCCTATTCATCAGGTGCAGCGAATGGCGGCTGTGAGCCCAACTTGACCGATGCTGCACGACGAACGAAGGGCAGCTTATGGTTTCTGTGATGAAGCACTTGCACCTGTGCTCTCAGGGTAAGATGATCGCTTGGTAAACTCGGAGATTCAGCGATGGCAGCTTCACTACTGGTCAAAAACGTAAACTTTCGACTGCTCTTTGGTGCAGGTACGATGACCAATTTAGGTGATGGATTGGTCATTTTGGCGCTGCCATGGTTGGCGACTTTGATGACGCAGAATCCGGTTGCTATTGCCGCCGTCGCTGCCGCAGGACGCTTACCGTGGTTGTTTTTTGCGATCCCTGCTGGCGTCATTGTCGACAATGCAGATCATCGCAAGCTTATCGCGCGCACCGATCTGTTGCGGGCAGCGATTGTTCTGGCGATTCTGATGTTGGCAATGAATGAACAGGCTCGCGGGGCTGTGTGGGTGCTAGCAGGGCTGGCCTTCATCTTGGGGTCGGCAGAGGTCCTACGGGATAATGCAGCCCAAACCATGCTCCCATCGATTGTGGACCCGGAAGACCTCGAACGAGCGAATGGCCAGCTTTGGAGCAGTGAGCAGCTAACGGGGCAGTTTATTGGCCCTCCTTTGGCAGGGCTTCTGATCGCTGCGGGGATCGGTATTCCATTTGGTGTCGATGCAGCGCTCCTCGTTTTGGCCGCCGGTTTGGTCTGGATGATCTCCCTTCAACCGAAGGTGAAGGGTACTGCCAGCTTTCGGGCAGCACTGGTTGAAGGGATCACATTCATGCGACGCGATCCACTTTTGCTAAGACTGGCGATTGTTCTCGGCATTGCGAACTTCATCGCGACCGCAACCATAACCGTGCAAGTTCTTTTCGCGCAGGATGTCTTGGCGTTGTCGGCATTTCACTATGGCTGGGTGCTTTCCACAGCCGCAGTCGGTGCAATTACTGGTAGCTTGCTCGCACCCAAGCTAATCTCGCTGTTTGGGACCCAGGTTTGCCTCTACCTTTCGATTGTGGCTTGGGCGCTTGGCTATGCAATAATCGGGATCAGCCATTCGGGCGTCACGATGGGCATAGCTCTGTTTGTCGTCATGGCGGGTGCGATGGTTTGGAATGTGATCACAGTGTCTTGGAGACAGCGCCGTATCCCGTCCAGTCTGCTTGGTAGGGTTAACAGTATTTACCGTTTCTTCGGCTGGGGTTCGATGCCCTTGGGGGCCTTGGCTGGCGGTGTGGCCGTGTCAGTTCTGGAAGGGGAGTTGGGTCGTGAGCTCGCTCTGCGTTCGACATTCGGAATGGCGGGTCTCGCCTGCGCTTTCCTGTTGGTATTCGCCCTGTTCAAATTGCGTTTGGATTGAGCAATTGCAGACCTTCATCAAGGGAAAAGTAATGACCGTTCTGTCCCACATAGCAGACATCTCTGAGTCGACGCCGGCGGCGACGCGAATGAGCGCACAACGTGAATCCAGGGCGGGTTATCCCGCCCCGTTATTCGCTACTTTCCAACGCAGTAACGCATAATCGCTTTTTGCGCGTGGAGCCGGTTTTCGGCTTCGTCGAAGATCACTGAATTTTTGCCGTCCATGACGCTGCTAGTGGCTTCGTCATCGCGGTGGGCGGGCAGGCAATGCATGAACAATGCATCTTCCTTGGCCTTAGACATCAGCGCGTCATTCACCTGATAGCCGCGCAGCTGGTTATGGCGCCGCTCACGTGCGGATTGCGGATCATGCATCGACACCCATGTATCTGTGACCACCAAATCAGCACCTTCCACGGCCTTATCCGGGTCGCGTTCGGTTGTATAAAGCCCTGACACCCCATCCTCTGGGTCAAGCGGTTCTGGACCAGTGAACACCAGTTCAAAATCAAACTGTTTGGCCGCATGTGCAAAGCTCGTGAACACGTTGTTGCCGTCGCCAGACCAGACAACCTTTTTCCCCTTGATCGGGCCGTTATGTTCCTCGAACGTCATGATATCGGCCATGATCTGGCAGGGGTGCGTGCGGTTGGTCAGCCCGTTGATCACCGGAACGCTCGCGTATTCGGCCATCTCCATCAGCGTTTGTTCCTCAAACGTGCGGATCATGATCATATCGACATAGCGCGATAGTACGCGCGCAGTATCAGCGATGGTTTCGCCATGGCCCAGTTGCATGTCGCTACCCGACAGCACCATTGTCTGCCCGCCCATTTGGCGCACCCCCACGTCAAACGACACGCGGGTCCGCGTGGATGGTTTTTCAAAGATCAGCGCAACCATATGGTTCGCGAGCGGTTGATCCGCGTCAGGCGTGCCTTTTGGCAGGCCTTTGCGGGCGTCTTTGGTCGCGCGGCCATTGCGGATAATTTCATGCAAATCTTCCGCGGGTGTCGTGTGGATATCAAGAAAATGCGTCATAAGTTTCGCTTTATTTTTTGGGCCCTTCGGCCAGTCAGTCAAAGGTGTGTCATCACCTGAACAAGTTTGCCATCGCGCGTTGGCGCAAGGCGTCGGTTGTGAAATCCAGCCTGTCGGTAGATTGCGATCGCCCGTGTATCAGTCGTATTCGGTCCCACGGCAACAAGCGTGTGCTTGCGACGCAACGCCCGCACCCATGCCTCAATGTAACCGGTGGCATGCCCCGGCCCCAAGAAATCGGCATTGCCCACAAATGTTTCCATCGCGCGGGTTCCAACTGGCATATCTGTGAATTCCGGCCGGCCAGATGTGCCTGTTTCAAAGTCGCTGACAAAGGCAAATGGGATGTGTGACAACCCGACAATATGCATGCTGATATTGGGATTTTTCATGTTGTCCGTAATGCGTGCGATTTGCCTGTCAGCGTCGGGCCACCATGCCTTAACATGCGCTGTGTTAAACCAGCGGCGAAGTAGGCTTAGGTCGTCTTTGGTTAACAGGCGGAAATCGTAATTACGCATTGGCTCCCTTCAACTGTGCCGCAGCGGCGTCGATTTTGTCAACGGCTGACGTGATATCAGCGTCGGTAATGGTCAGTGCCGGTAGCAGACGGATCACATTATCCGCTGCGGGCACCGTCAAGACACCCTGCGCATAGCCCGCGTTGACCACATCGATGTTTACCGCTTTGCATTTCAGTCCAAGCATAAGCCCTGATCCGCGCACCTCTTCGAAAACATCCGGGTGGGCCGCGACAAGACCTTCAAGCTTTTGGCGAAAAAACCCTGCTTTGCGGTTCACTTCAGCCAAAAACACGTCGTCCGCGACGATCTCCATCACCTTTGCGCCGACGGCGCAGGCCAACGGGTTACCGCCATAGGTGGATCCATGCGTGCCCGCCGTCATGCCTGATGCGGCGTTTTCCGTTGCCAGCACAGCGCCCAACGGGAAACCACCACCGATGCCCTTGGCAACCATCATGATATCGGGGGTCACCCCGGCCCATTCATGTGCAAATAACCTGCCTGTCCGGCCCATGCCGCATTGCACCTCATCAAAGATCAACAAGGCCCCATGCGCATCACACAGATCACGCATTGCTTTCAGGTCGGCGTCAGGCACCGGACGAATACCGCCCTCGCCCTGCACGGGTTCAATCATGACAGCCGCCGTTGTGCCGCTAATGGCAGCCTCTAGCGCGGCCATATCGCCAAATTCTAAATGGGTGAAACCGGGCAGTAAAGGCCCAAACCCTTTGGTCATTTTTTCAGACCCCGCGGCTGCAATCCCGGCGCTTGAGCGGCCGTGGAAAGACCCTGAAAAGGTGATAATCTCAACCCGTTCGGGCTGATCTTTATCAAACCAATATTTGCGGGCCATTTTCACGGCCAATTCACAGGCTTCGGTGCCAGAGTTGGTAAAAAACACCGTATCCGCAAAGGTATTATCCACCAGCGCATCCGCCAGTTTTTGCTGGGCAGGAATGTTATAGAGGTTCGACAGGTGCCAAACGGCTTGGGCTTGGGTAGTGAGCGCTTCGACGAGGGCCGGATGGGCGTGGCCCAGCGCATTCACGGCGATCCCTGCGCCCATGTCCAAAAATCGGCGGCCATCTTGCTCCGTCAACCAAGACCCTTCGCCAGACACGAATGTCAGCGGGGCACGTGAATAAGTTGGCAAAACAGACGCGATCATGGTGATCATCCTTATCAATAGACCAATTGGTGCAGACCAAGGGCCGAGTGTCAATGTTGGGGAATGAAAAGAAGACGTGACAATAGGCGGCGCAAATTAGCGTCGGCGTCGGCTTACATATGTCAAACGTGTCTTCATAGGGCGTGCGTATCGCAACTTGAAGGTAGTGTGAAGCCCTAAATCAAGCCTTCAGACGGTAACCTGTCCGCATCCATCGCAGACATATGCCCAACACCACCAAACAAGCAGTGCCGACCACACAAAGCCCCACCCAAGGGCTGCTATCAGACACGCCAATCATCCCGTACCGTACGCCGTCGATGATGTAGAAAAACGGGTTCACATGGCTAAGCGTTTGCAAAAACCCGGGCAGCGCATCGATGGAATAGAAAGTGCCTGATAGAAACGCGAGTGGCGTCACCAGAAAATTCGAAATCGCCGAAAGCTGGTCAAATCTATTGGCGAATATCCCTGCGATCATCCCCAAACCGCCCATGAGCACAGATCCCAACAATACAAATAGGACCGCCCAAGCCGGATTTTGCAAGCCAACGCCAAGAAAAAGAAATGACCCAAGCGCAATCACAACCGCGACCAACGCTCCGCGTGCGACCGCACCGCCGATGTAGCCAAAGACCAATTCGCCAGCCGAGAGCGGCGGCATCAGCGTATCAACAATATTGCCTTGCACTTTGGCAGAGGCCAAGCTGGAGGATGTATTCGCAAATGCGTTCTGGATTACCGTCATGGTTAATATCCCCGGCGCGAGAAACGTCATAAAGGGCACGCCCATCACATCCCCGCGCTGTGGGCCAATGGCGATCGTAAAGATCATCAAGAACAGGCCTGCGTTGATCAGCGGGGCCATCACCGTTTGTGACCAAACATTCATGAAGCGTTTGATTTCACGGCGCACCAACGTCCAAGTGCCCAGCCAGTTCACACGCCCAAAGCGGCGCACGCCCATTGCGGATTTTGCGGTCATATTCATGTTCCCTTGCCTGCCCCGTGACATAGCCTATTCGCCAGAATTGACCAGTACGAACGACGCAAAACTGCGCCCGATCTGCCATAGCGCGCGAAAACCTTGATCACATGCTTCACATCCCTGCGCACAAATACTATTGTAAGGCTTGAACAGATTTTTAGGCCCGATAAATCACCTTATCCGGCCCACTGAACCAAAGGAATCCATATGTCCTGGACAGACGAGCGCGTTGACACGCTCAAAAAGATGTGGGGCGAAGGCCAGTCCGCAAGCCAAATCGCCAAAGAACTGGGCGGCGTGACCCGCAATGCTGTGATCGGCAAGGTACATCGCCTTGGCCTTTCAAACCGGGCTGCCGCCAGCGGTGCCGCAGCGACCAAAGCCGCACCCAAAGAAAAACCTGCCGCAGCGGCGAAACCCGCAGCGCCCAAGCCCGCGCCCAAAGCAAAACCTGCGCCTGTGGCCTCTGTGCCCGCGGTCAAAGAAGAGGTTGAGCTCGACGAAAACGGCATTCCGATTTCAGCGGCCCGCCGCGCGATTATTCCCGCAGGTCAACCGTTGCCACCGCAACCATCGGCCAATGAAATCAGCCCCGAGGCTTTGGCCAAAGTCAGCGAAGTCGAAAAAGGCGCTAAGCGCATCAGCCTGATGGAACTGACTGAAAAGACCTGCAAATGGCCTGTCGGAGACCCGGCAACAGATGATTTCTGGTTTTGCGGACTACCCGTGCAGGCTGGCAAACCCTACTGCGAAGCCCATGTCGGCGTCGCATTCCAACCCATGTCATCGCGCCGCGACCGCCGCCGGTAATATCTCAGGTAAGGTGGATCAAGATCCACCCTACGCGAAAAGCCGTTCCTTACAGGGCGGCTTTTTTAGTCCGATAGGTATGCAAGGGCAAACTTTGCACGCCGGCGCATCTGAGGGTCTGAAGAATTTGCGCGCGCCCGCAGTGCGTCCCGAAACGGCGCATCATCCACATAATGTATAAGCCTGCAGAGATGTCGAAAGTTGCGGAGTGCCTTTGTCTCAATCCTCTTCAAGATTGTGCGTTGAATGACAGCTTTTTCAAATTCCGATAGTGACAGCTGTTTTACCTTGGGCAACAGCTGTTCCAGCATATAGCCTGATCGATAAAAATATGGGTCACATTGAATGTAGGCAAAGACAAAAGCGCGCAATTCAGGCGCATTTTTTATGCCAAAGCGGCGGCATTGGTCGACCAGATCAAAAATAGGTGAATCATATGCGCGGAATGCCTTTGCGGCCCTTACACATTGTTCGCGATGGTTGGCAGATTTTGTTCGATGCTCCGATGTCGCATGTAGCGCCCCTTGCAACGCATTCAAATCGCGTTCGCAGGTAGTGATCAGTTCCAAATAGTCCATACTGCGCAAACTACGTCAATCGCGGTGCATATGTGAATACTGTTTGGCTAGGTCTGCTCATAGGTCAAAGCGGCATCTAACATGTGTCGCAACTGCGCCCCGTATTCATCCACTGACACATCCGTCATGCCCGGAAGGCGCAGCGTATGACGCACCATTGCTGCACCCAGGGTCGCCGCGATGAACATCGCCAGTTTTGGCGCGGCCTCTGCGCCGCCCATCCGTTCCAGCATTGGATCAATCAGCATTTCGCGCAAACGCACGCGTAGCAGGTCGCCCACTTCAGGGTCGGCACCGTTAACGACGATCATACGGATCACCGACATATGCGCATCCTCTGTCTCGGGCTGTGTGTATTTCGCAATCGCAACCGCGACCGGGTCTGTGCTTGCGGCCATCTCTGGCCAGTCAAACACGCAAGCAAGCATCGCCTCAAAGAGGCCCAACTTGCCCCCAAAATACCGCGAGACCAGCGCCACATCGACACCCGCCTCTTTGGCGATCATCCGAAGCGTTACGTTTGAATAGCTTTGCGCACAAAACGCGCGGGTTGCCGCCTGCAATAATTTCTCACGCGTGATATCTGACTTTTTCATAGTTGCGATCTACGTGGTTTGGAAATTTTGTCAACATACGTTGACATGAGACATTTGGTCACCCATATCAAATATCAACAATCGTTGACAAAAGGAAACCCGATGCCAAATACTGCTCTTATCACAGGTGCCTCCTCTGGGATTGGCCGCGAATTTGCCCGCTATCATGCGAGCCTTGGGGGCGATCTGATTATCACGGCGCGCCGGAGCGGAGCGCTTGACGCACTCAAATCTGAACTTGAAGCCGCCCACAAGGTCAGCGTCACAACCGTTGCGCTTGATCTGGGGGCACCCGGTGGCGCAGAGGCGCTTGTTGATGCGGTCAAAGATCATAAGATCGACATTTTGATCAATAATGCCGGGTTTGGCGGGCATGGGATTTTTACCGAACGGGCATTGGCCGACGATCTTGCGATGATTGATCTGAACGTTAAGGCGCTGGTGACACTGTGCCACCATATCGGCAATGCGATGGTCAAAAACGGCGGCGGTAAAATCCTAAACGTCAGCTCGACGGCCGCCTATATGCCGGGGCCATTGCAAGCGACGTACTTCGCCACCAAAGCCTATGTGTCGAGCTTCTCACAAGCTCTAGACGAAGAATTGCGTGCCAAAGGCGTGACGGTAACCGCGCTTGAACCCGGCTATGTGCATACAGAATTCGCCGAAGTCGCGGCCCTCGAAGGCACGGACCTTGTGAAACAAAAAGGCGCAACCGCAGCCGAAGTCGCCAAATGCGGCTATGACGCAATGCTGGCAGGTAAGCTGCGTATCATCAACGAAGGCCGGCTGTCGTTTATGCTCAACTGGATCATGCCAATGATGCCGCGCCGTATGGCGCTGAAAACCATTCGCAAGATGCAAGAAAAATAACAAAGCATGGGTGGATCAAGATCCACCCTACCGCAGCCGAAAACGCGTGCGTAGACCAAGGCCGAGAAAGAACAGCAGGATGAAGCCTAGTACGGTTTGAGTGGCGCCAAACACACGTATCCACACAGGAAGCGCATTGATGTAATGCTCCCCGAAGTACAGGCGCTGAAATCCGAAAATTTTAAACATCGCGGCAAAAGAATAAGCTGCCGCGTCCCACCACCCCATTGTGGTACGTCCCGCATAGACAAATATGCCAATCAACCAAAGGCAAAGTAGCCAGCCTAGCGGTCGCGAAATTGAGTACCCATAGTCCGATAGAAACTCGAAGCTTAAGATAGGTATGCGTGGCAGTATTTTACCGCTACGCGCAGCCGCCCACATCTCACGGCGAAAAAAGAAATGCTCTTCTTCGGGCAACATTTGTTTTGCCATTGCATGGCGCAAACGCGCAGATGATGCCTTGATTTCCTTTGGGCATTGCTTTGAATAGTCGATCTTTTTTCGCAAGCGAAGCCATATTTCCAAACGCGTTAGCCAATTAGGCCGTAGTATTGGCCAATTCTCAGCTTCAACCGAAATGTTAGTGGATTGGGGCAACAAGCAATTCGTCAAATCAGGCATCAACTTCGAAAATGATGCGTTTTCAAATGAAACAGATCCGTCAAAAACCGCGTAAGCAAAGCTCAATTTTGCGCTCCCGTCACCATGAGAAGAAAAATTGCGCCAGCGAAAACCGACTTGCTTCCCAAAGTATGCACCTGAGAAGTCAGTTTGAAACCCGAATGTAGCGCGTGGTTCATCTAATTTCGGCAAAACTTCAATGTCATTAAAATCAGCATTTCCTTCAAAGGTAGCATCAATAAAATTTGCCTCTCTAGAAAAGTTCGCCCTATAGAAATTGGCAACACCAGCGAATATTGCATTGTTGAAATCAGCGGTCCTTTCAAAATTAGACCTTTTAAATTCAACCCGTTGCTTAAATTGAGCTCTGCTAAAATCGGCATCTTGGCAAAACAAAACACCGCTGAAATCGGCTGGCGACACCATAACCAATTCTGTAGCGTTAAGACTTTCAGCAAACTGCGTTCTAGAAAAATTGCATTCGTATTTGAATACAGACTTGGATAGAAAAACCTCTTGCGTAAAAATCGCTCTTCTCAAAACGATTCTGCACCCAAAAGTCACTCTCGTAAGGTCTATTGCTGTCGTTGGGTGAGGCAGCGCGGGCACTACACTTTCATTGGGATTTCGCTTTTCAAACTCCGTTTTGAATTGCCGTTCTACTGCGCTTGCAATGTCTGAGTTCCATCCTGTTTCGGCAATCTCTTCGTTGGTGAACATTTCCAAATTCGCTCGTTCTGCTGCACTCATTTCCTGACAAGCCCAAGCATTCCACAGTTTCCTATTCTTCTCGTGCAGCACCCAATCAATCTCATCCCCCGTCTGCTCGCCGTGTAGTGTCATCAGGATGTACCAAGGGTTTTGGTTGGGGTCTTTGAGCGTGGTCATGCAATCACCTGTGGAAAATATCCGATTACCTTCCACCATCCCCTTACATCGGGCAAGCTTTGGCTTATCTAAAACCACAGATAGCTTTGTCAGGTCTGGATTCGCGTGCCCTTTACCCCCGCCTCTCGGAAAACGATCATGCGCGGCCTTTGGCTGCTGCTGGGCTGGGTCGCGCTGGGTCTGGGCGCGATTGGGGTGGTGTTGCCGGTCCTGCCAACCACGCCGTTTGTGATCCTCGCGGCCTTTGGGTTTAGCAAAGGGTCGCCGCGTATGCATCGCTATCTTGAAGACCACCGCATTTTCGGACCAATCATCGCCGATTGGCGCGCAAATGGCGCGATTGCCCCACGGTATAAAACCATCGCCGTTGTGATGATGACCGCCGCGCTGACGGGCAGTATCATCGCAGGTCTGCGCCCCCAACTGATCCTAATCCAAGCCATTTGCATGATTGGCGCGGCCACCTATGTGCTGTCGCGCCCCAACGGTCCGCGTAACTGAGCCATTCCCAACGGCCCGCCCCCGCGTTATAGGGCTGGCATGACCCAGAACCCGCCAAACCTCCGCCCCGACTTGGCCCCCAAAGCCAAAATCACCGACGCCAGCCGCCCCGGCCAGCCGACCATCGGTATGGTCAGTCTGGGCTGCCCCAAAGCATTGGTCGATAGCGAACGCATCCTGACCCGCCTGCGCGCCGAAGGGTATGCGATCTCCCCCGATTATTCCGGGGCCGAGGCTGTGATCGTCAACACCTGCGGGTTTCTCGATAGCGCCAAGGCCGAAAGCCTTGATGCGATTGGCGAGGCGCTGGTTGAGAACGGCAAAGTCATCGTGACGGGATGCTTGGGTGCTGAACCCGATTACATCCGCGAACATCACCCCAATATCCTCGCGGTGACCGGCCCGCACCAATACGAACAAGTGCTTGACGCGGTGCATGGGGCCGTCCCGCCCAGCCCTGATCCTTTCATTGATCTGCTGCCCGGCACTGGCGTATCGCTGACACCCCGGCACTACAGCTATCTCAAGATTTCTGAGGGCTGTAACCATAAATGCAAATTTTGCATCATCCCCGATATGCGCGGCAAACTGGCGTCACGGCCTGCACATGCGGTGCTGCGCGAGGCGGAAAAGCTGGTCGATGCGGGCGTCAAAGAACTCCTTGTGATTTCGCAAGATACCTCAGCCTACGGGCTGGACCGTAAATATGACGTGAACCCGTGGAAAGACGGTGAGGTGCGCAGCCATATCCTTGATCTCACACGGGAATTGGGAAAACTGGGCGCTTGGGTACGGCTGCATTATGTCTACCCCTACCCGCATGTGCGCGACCTGATCCCGCTGATGGCGGACCGCTCTAACGGCATCCTGCCCTATCTTGATATCCCTTTCCAACACAGCCACCCCGAAGTGTTGCGGCGCATGGCGCGGCCTGCGGCGGGGGCGAGAACGCTGGATGAAATCCGGGCGTGGCGCGAAATTTGCCCCGATATCACCCTGCGATCCACCTTTATCGTCGGCTACCCCGGTGAATCTGAGTCAGAATTCCAGCACATGCTTGATTGGCTGGACGAGGCCCAGTTGGACCGCGTTGGCTGCTTTCAATACGAAAACGTCGAAGGCGCGCGGTCCAACGCCCTGCCCGATCACGTCGCCCCAGAGGTCAAACAAGACCGCTGGGACAGGTTCATGGCCAAAGCCCAAGCCATTTCCGAAGCCAAACTCGCAGCCAAGGTCGGCGAAACCCTCGAAGTTATTGTCGACGACATCGACGAAGACGGCATCGCCACCTGCCGCACATGGGCCGACGCCCCCGAGATCGACGGGAATCTGTTTATAGACGAAGGGGCTGAGGGGTTGGCCGTGGGGGATGTTTTGCAAGTTGTGGTTGAGGAAGCGGGGGAGTATGATTTGTGGGGGGCTATTTCCGCTGCTCCCACTTAGCCCGCTCATATCCGTCGAGTGTCACGTAGTGGGGGGTTGCACCACTCATATATCCAGCATCATTAAGCTCAGCTAGTGCGGATACCATCTTTAGGTATATCTCTCTATTGCCTATTTTTTTGCGGTTGTCATTACCCGCTTGCGCCTCAAATCCACTGGTTGTTTCTCTGACCATAAAACTACCAGATTCGCTTGCCACCGCTTCCATCAATATCTCACGTGCCAAACTTGTGAGCAGCCTTCGTGGCGGATTCACATTTTCATCCGGCGACGTGTTGATCATTGCGGCCTTACTCTCAACGCTTGCTCGGGTTTCAGCACTTAAATCGGCATCGTTTATTGCCTCAGTAGCCTTTGCATCACGGAGAGCTGCTTCCTTGAAATCAGCAGATTTAATCTCGCGTTCGATCAAAAACTCCGCCTTCTTTGACATGACTGCATGAGCAGATTCAGCCTGAGATAGCCTTAACTTTTCCGTTGGCCACCTTGCTAGAAAAGTTCCAACATAATTCAAATACGGCGTACCCAAGCCAATGAGAAAGCCAGTTCCAGCAGGGTATATTAACAATGTGCATATTGATGTTTCAGTATCAAAATACCAAAATCGAAATAGTATTGGCGTATCCGAAAAGACGACGAAAAATATAACCTTCCAGTTGATTACACAAAACGACAATACAAACGAACCAATGATTGGGCTTTTTATGCGTTGAAGCCATGCCTCTGCGCCGTCTTTGAAAACATCTAACATCTTAATCACTCATAAGTTGAATGAGTATGATCTAAGCAAGTTTAAGCACCACGTCCAGCCCGGCAAAGCCGGGCAGCGCCCGGACCTCCCCCATGGGGAGGGCGCTTCGCACCCACCCCGAGGTCCAAGCGCTCGCCTGACGATATGGCAGAATACAATCGCAACACCGCCCCCTGCGCTTCGCGCGTTCACGCCTGAAACTGTCCCCCGGATCGTTTGCAAGACGGCGTTCACCCCCCTCGGTCCAAGCGCCGCCCTGATGTTGTGCGTCTAATCCATATCCTCAATATACGTCCGCACGCAGTCCTGCACATGGCGGAAACGGTCGCCGCCGAGGTGTTTGCCGCCGTACCAGCGTGTCACCACGATGACGTGGTTTTGCAAGTCTTCGCGTTCCAACATCCGCAAGATCACCATGCCCGCGCCGCTTTCTCCGTCGTCGTTTTTGAGGGGCGCATCGGGCAGGAGAACGGCCCAAGTATTATGCGTGGCCTTGGCGAATTTCTTGTTTCGACACAGGGCTTTAATGAAATCACGCGCCTCATCCGCAGACCCAACAGGCCCGCCGGACACCGCGTATTTTGATCCGCGATCACTGACAACATTCTGGATGATTTTCAAAGCAAGCGCACCGTCAAATCAAGAGGTATGGAATTCATGACCTGACTTCCATTAAAAATTCAGTTAAAAACATAGCATATTCAGTTGATAGTTACAGGCCTACCAAGGTCATTTCGAACCAGACTTGGGCCATGTTACAAAGGGTGTCGCAAATTATGGGCGGCACCCTTTTTCGTTGTTCCACAACCGCTTGCGCCCTGTCAAACACCGCGCTAGGCTTCATTCATGTTTACCATCGAACACGATTATGACGCGACCGTTGTGACCCTCGTTGATGAAGGGGAATCGCCGCTACTCGATGATGTCATTGTGAATGCTTTGGATGATTGCATCACGGTCACCCAAATCGACCCACGCACTGATCAACCAGTACAAATCACCATATCATTCAGCCAGTTACGCGACCTACAAGCAGCGCTTGATCTTCCCGAAGGCGTCTATCAGTTGCGCAAAACATGACCACGGGATTTTTCTGGGATGAACGCAGCTTTTGGCATGGCGGCGGGAACTATGCGGGCATGTTGCCTGTTGGCGGGTTAGTGCAACCGCTTGATGGCGGTCTGCCCGAAAGCCCCGAAACCAAACGCCGCCTCAAGAACCTGATTGAGGTCACCGGGCTTGCCCGTGAACTTGACCTGCGGGGCGCGCAATTGGCAAGCCGCGAAGACTTGCTGCGAGTGCATCCCGCGCATTATCTTGACGAATTCAAAGCCCTGTCTGACGCGGGCGGTGGCCAATTGGGACGTCGCACGCCCTTTGGCCCCGGTGGATATGAATTGGCCGCGCTTTCGGCGGGGATCGCAAAATCCGCGCTTTCAGCCGTGTTAACCGGGCAGCTACGCAACGCCTATGCGCTCTCACGCCCTCCCGGCCACCACTGCTTGCCTGACTATCCAAATGGGTTTTGTTTGCTCAACAATATTGGCGTCGCTATCGAAGCGGCCCGGGCTGCGGGCCAAGCCAAGCGCTTTGCCGTGCTCGATTGGGATGTGCATCACGGCAACGGCACAGAGGCGGTGTTTTATGACCGCGATGACGTGCTGACCGTGTCGATCCACCAAGACCGCAATTACCCAATGGATACAGGTGCTTTTGCGGATCGGGGCACTGGTGCTGGCAACGGGTTTAATCTGAATATACCGCTGCCCCCTGGCACCGGGCACTCAGGGTACCTTGCTGCGATGGAACGGCTGGCCCTGCCTGCGATCCGCAGCTTTGCGCCCGATGTCTTGATCATCGCCTGCGGTTATGATGCCGCCGCCAATGATCCGCTGGGGCGGATGCTGGCCACCGCCGACACCTTTGCACAGATGACTGCACAAGTGATGGCGCTGGCTGATGATGTCTGCGACGGTAAACTTTTGATGGTCCACGAAGGCGGCTATTCAGAAACCTATGTGCCCTTTTGTGGGCACGCTGTCCTGCAGACCATGTCCGGCAGCAATATCAGCGCGCCTGACCCGTTCGCCGAAGTCTTTCCATTGCGCCAACCCGACGCCGGGTTTGATGCCTATCTCGACGGTGTGATTGAAGCGATGGAAAAGCATTTGTTTGAAGCACCTTAGCTTTCAAAAAGAACAGGTAAAGCAAGACCTAGAGCAAGTATTGGCCACCGGAGAGCAATCAACTACAGTTTCTGACCTCGACGCAAACTGGCTCATAATGGTTGGCGAAAACTGCCCGGCTCAAGACCGCAGCACTGCTACGGCCGCAATACTCCTTCATCACATCGAAACCCGAAAGCACGATACAGTCCTCGGTGAATACTGGTCTGAGAACCTGAGCCTTTACCGCGCGAGTGCGGCACAGATCCGAGCGGCCATAGCGCATGGGTTTGCCTATCTTAACGCATATGGTGTCATTGAATTGCCTGCTGCGCCCGATACAGACGATTTGCGATCCGTCTCCCGGCAATCGGTCGAATCCGCGCTTACGAACATCGCGTCACAACTGCTAGGCCCCGCGATCGAAACAATTAGCAAAGCCGACTACGGTGACTGCGCGGCGCAACACAAAAGGGCGCTTGAAGATCTCTTATCGCGCAACTTTGAAGATGTCCTGCTGACTGACCGATGGTACCCAATGGAAGTCATCGAATTGACGTCGCATGTACCTACCTCACTGGGTGGCATTCCATGTACAGCAATTGTCCTTCTTGATGCCATACGTACCAATGATAACTACGGCAGCGCCTCGTTTCGTTTGGAACGGCATGCCGAATTCTTCTGTGGCCTTGCTGAACCTCAATATTCAGCGTTTTGGGCGGCCTTTAGGTTCTTATATGAAAACGACCCATTTTGGGCTGATTCAATGCCTTCCCGAAAATTCGATCCCGCTGCCCTCATGCCGTGGGTAAGCGATGAGTTTGCTATTTAACGCGGCTGCCAGCAAACCAGATCAAAACGAATATTATCGCGGCTTTTCGCCACGTGCGAGCATATCCAGTAGTTTCGCCATCCGGTCTGCGCGGGTTTGCGGACGCTTTGCGGAAAGCAGGCTGTGGTAGATCACGAAGATACTGCTGCGATTCAGCGTATCATAGAATGACTGCGCTTCGGGATTGGCGGCCAAGGCTTCAAGAAAATCCGCAGGAATTTCCATCGTAGCGGCGCCTGCATAGGCCGCGTCCCAGCGCCCATCCGCCTTGGCGGCTGTGACGTGGGCAAGCCCCGGCGTTTGCATCCGCCCTTTCGCCATCAAATTTTCTGCGTGATCCCGGTTCTTTTGCGACCAGTTCGACCGGGCGCGGCGCGGTGTGAACCGTTGGTAATACGACAGCGTATCACAAGACTTCTTAATCCCGTCGATCCAGCCCCAAGCGATCGCTTCGATCACGGCCTGTTCCCAATCAATCGACGCGATTTTTGACGCTTTCTTATAGATTTTCAACCAAATCTCAGGGGCCTGCACGTGGTTCTGCGCCAACCAATCACAAAATTCAGCCGGGTTTTCGAAAGTTTCCACCCGGTCGAGATTAACGTCCAAATCGTTCTCCCTAGCTGCTGTGCTGGCACCCTAGCAAAGCCCACGCGGCGCGCAATGCCGGTTGTCAGCGCGACCGCTCACACATATCTGTAGACCAAGCAAATGCAGGATAAACCATGCTCACACCGAACCAAGCGGCCCTTGATTTTCTTTTGACCCGGCGGTCGCGTCCGGCCAAGACGCTGACAACCCCGGTCCCGGATCGCGCAACGCTCACGACATTGCTGACGGCTGCGGCGCGCACGCCCGATCATGGCAAGCTAGAGCCTTGGCGGTTTATTGTGCTTGCGAAACCCGCGCTGAACCGTTTGGCCGGGCTTGTCGAAACACGCGGGGCCGCGATTGGCATTGATCCAGATAAGGTTGACAAAAACCACGCTCAGTTTGCCAATTCAAACCTCGCTGTGGCGGTTGTTGCGTCACCTGTCCTATCGGAAAAAGTCCCCGAAATCGAACAAATCTATTCCGCAGGCGCTGTCTGTCTGGCCCTTGTGAACGCCGGGCTCGCCGCTGGCTGGGGGGCCAATTGGCTGTCAGGCTGGGCCAGCCATGACCGCGATTTCATCCGCGACGGGCTTGGGCTTGCGCCCCATGAAACGGTCGCGGGCTTCGTGCATTTTGGCACCGAAACAAACACCCCGCCTGAACGGCCACGCCCTGATCTGACTGCAATCACAACATGGCTTGAGACATGATTTTCACATCGTTTTTCAGAGCTATATCCCAGATGAATGACCCGCGCTTTCAATCCGTCCTTTGGCGCGGAATTGGGATTACGATTGCGCTGCTTATTGGTTGCTACGCTGGCCTGCTGGGGATTATTGATTGGCTAGCATCAGAGCCAATCACATTACCCGGAGGAGCTGAGATCACTTGGTTCGGGGATTTACTGGGATGGGGATCGTTGGTCCTGATGATCGTCCTATCCGTTTTTTTGATGGTGCCCGTCGCGTCGGTGATTACCTCGCTCTTTTTGGATGAGGTCGCGGATGCGGTCGAGGCCAAACACTTCCCCGACCTGCCACCAACGCCTCCTGTAGGGCTTTTTGAAGGCCTGCGCGATACCGTTAATTTCTTTGGCATATTAGTTGCAGCGAACGTCTGCGCCTTTGTGCTTTACGCCTTCTTACCCTTTGCTGCCGTGTTCATATTTTATGGCATGAACGGATATTTGTTGGGGCGCGAGTATTTTCAGCTTGCAGCTATGCGCCGTGAAGGGCGTAAGCGCGCAAAAGAAATGGCGAAACGGCACCAAGGCACGATCTGGGCGGCGGGCTGTTTGATGGCGCTGCCGCTTACCATTCCGTTGCTGAACTTGATCATTCCGATTTTAGGCGCAGCGACGTTTACTCATCTGTATCATGCGTTGTGTCACCGGGAAGATCAGGCGTCGCCATCCGGTTGAACCAATCAAAGTCGCGGACCGTGATAGCACCGGACAGGATTGTCCCTGCGATTACGGCCCAGATTGGCAAAGCCCACAGCGTCGTGATGAAGGCCTTGCGTTTGATTTGCGGGTCCGCTGGCGCCGACGAAGGGGTGCCCGGTGTGACCTCTCCTGCTTCGCCTTGGGTTTGCATCCGCAGCGGCAACACGATGAAAAATACCATTGCCCAAACGACGGCAAAAAGAACGATGGCTGACGTGGGGCCCATGGGTGATCCTTTCAAAGACTACATGGCTACATAGGTATTACTGCTGGTTAGGCAAGCACCTTAGACCTGTTCCAGCTCAATCAGGCAGCCTTGGAAATCTTTCGGATGTAAAAACAAGACAGGTTTGCCATGCGCACCGATCTTTGGCTCTCCATTTCCCAATACGCGCGCGCCCTCAGCGACCAAATGATCGCGGGCGGCAATGATGTCATCCACCTCATAGCACATGTGATGAATGCCACCCGCCGGATTTTTGTCTAAGAACCCTTGGATCGGGGAGGCATCGCCAAGCGGATACAAAAATTCAATCTTTGTATTGGGAAGCGTGACGAACACAACGGTGACCCCGTGGTCGGGTTCGTCTTGAGGCGCGCCAACATCAGCCCCCAACATGGTCCTGTATTGTGCGCTCGCGGCTTCTAGGTCCGGGACAGCGATAGCGACGTGGTTCAAGCGACCGATCATTTCATATTCTCCTCATTTCGCGCAATATCGCGAAACAGGTTTGCGAGCGCAATGTCCTATCGCAAATTAACCCCCTGTTCACCTTGTCCTGCGTTCAATGGTCGCGCCCGCTGCCAAGGAGAGAATCGCGATGGATGACTTTATGCTCAAGCAAACGCCCACGTCGGACCGCCCCCTACTCGGAATCACCGCACTTGTCGTCGAAGACAGTCTTTTTGCCTGCGAGGCGTTGCGCCTGCTTTGCCAGCGTTCTGGCGCCCGGTTGCGACGCGCAGATAGCATCGAACATGCGCGCAAACATCTTGGCGTTTACCGGCCCTGCGTTATCATGATCGATGTTGGGCTGCCTGACGGGTCGGGACTTGATCTGATTGCAATGCTTGCAGCGGCATCCCCCCGGATTGAGGTGATCCTTGGTATCAGCGGTGACCTAGACGCAGAACACGACGTGATGGAAGCAGGTGCCGATGGATTTATCGCCAAACCAATTGCCAATCTGGCGGCCTTTCAGGACTCAATTCTACGTCACCTGCCAGCGCATCGCCAGCCTCCCGGACCGCGAATGGTCAGCAACGAAACGATCAACCCCGATTTGGTCGCATACCGCGATGATCTGCACCATGTTTCAGAAATTCTGAACCGCCCGAAAAGCACGGCAAAAATCAGTTATGTCACGCAGCTTTTGGATGGGATCGCGCGTAGCGCCCAAGATGACGCGCTTGGCAAGGCGGCAAAATCGCTCGCTGCGCTGCATTCTACTGGGGATGACACCACTGGCGGTGTCACGGCCCTGTCCGATATGGTCGAACAACGCATTGCCGCTGGTGGACCGCTTTAGCCGCCCACCAGCATTTGTTCTTTAGCTTTCAGCCGGAATTGTACGCAGGTGCAATTCGCGCAGCTGTTCGTTCATCGGCTCGGATGGAGCATCCATCATCAGATCTTCCGCGCGTTGGTTCATCGGGAACATGATGACCTCACGGATGTTCGACGCATCAGCCAGCAACATCACGATCCGGTCAATCCCAGCCGCACAACCACCGTGGGGTGGCGCACCATATTGGAACGCGTTGACCATGCCGCCAAAGCGCTTGTTCACTTCATCTTCGCCGTAGCCTGCGATTTCAAAGGCTTTGAACATGATTTCAGGGCGGTGGTTACGGATCGCGCCAGACACCAATTCATACCCGTTACACGCCAGATCATATTGATAGCCCAACACCTTTAGCGGGTCGCCTTGCAGGGCCTCCATACCACCTTGTGGCATTGAGAACGGGTTGTGTTCAAAGTCGATTTTGCCGGTTTCTTCGTCTTGCTCGTAAATCGGGAAATCCACGATCCAAGCAAAGGCAAAGCGGTTCAAATCTGTCAGACCAAGTTCTTCGCCGATCACGTTGCGGGCCTTACCCGCAACGCCTTCGAATGCTTTTGGTTTCCCACCAAGGAAAAACGCCGCATCGCCAAGTCCAAGACCCAATTGCTGACGGATCGCTTCGGTGCGTTCTGGGCCGATGTTTTTAGCGAGCGGGCCAGCGGCTTCCATGCCGCCTTCGACTTCGCCTGATTTCAACTTCGCTTGCGCTTCTTTAACGGTGATGCCCAGTTCTTGCGCCACAGCATCCGCAGTTTTTTCCCGCCAGAAGATATAGCCCATGCCGGGCAGACCTTCTTTTTGTGCAAAGACATTCATCCGGTCACAGAATTTACGCGACCCACCTTTTGGCGCCGGAATTGCACGCACTTCGGTGCCTTCTTGTTCCAGCAATTTTGCGAAAATCGCAAAACCGGAACCAGCAAAGTGTTCAGACACAACCTGCATCTTAATCGGGTTCCGCAGATCGGGCTTGTCAGAGCCGTACCAAAGCGCCGCGTCACGGTAGGAAATTTGTTCCCACGTCTGATCAACCTTACGACCTTTGCCGAACTCTTCGAAAATACCTGTGATCACCGGTTGGATCGTGTCGAACACGTCTTGCTGTTCAACAAAGGACATTTCCAAATCGAGCTGATAGAAATCTGTCGGCGAACGATCTGCGCGCGGGTCTTCGTCGCGGAAGCACGGCGCAATCTGGAAATATTTGTCATAGCCCGAAACCATGATCAGCTGTTTAAACTGTTGGGGTGCTTGTGGCAGCGCGTAGAATTTTCCGGGGTGCAAACGCGATGGCACAAGGAAATCGCGGGCACCTTCGGGGCTGGACGCGGTAATGATCGGGGTCTGGTATTCGCGGAAACCGCCATCCCACATCCGGCGGCGCATCGAGGCCACAACATCAGAACGCAGCTTCATGTTGTCCTGCATCGCCTCGCGGCGCAGGTCCAAATAGCGGTATTTCAGACGGGTTTCTTCGGGGTATTCTTGGTCACCAAAGACCATCAGCGGCAATTCGTTTGATGCGCCAAGCACCTCAATCGCGCGAATGAAAACTTCGACTTCGCCGGTTGGCAGTTTGGCGTTGATCAGTTCTAGATCGCGCGCTTTGACCTCACCGTCGATGCGGATACACCATTCTGAACGTACTTTTTCGACGTCAGCGAATGCGGCTGAATCCGGGTCACAAAGTACCTGTGTGATGCCGTAGTGGTCGCGCAGGTCGATAAACAAGATGCCGCCATGATCGCGGACCCGATTTACCCAGCCCGACAAGCGGACAGTATCGCCAACATTGGCGGCGGTCAGATCGGCACAGGTGTGGCTGCGGTATGCGTGCATAATGTCATGGTCCTATGGGTTCAAAGGTTGTTGCGCCGATACACTAGGTTGCACGCCTGATGTCAAGGATGCACACCTATTTGAGCGCGGTTTACGGCTGAAATTTGGCACAAATGGCCCCACGCAATGCATTGCCAACCCCGATCCAATGCGCCGCTTCGAGATCTGCCAAACGAAGCACTGCCTCACGGCACGCGCCACTGTCTAACTGTTCTTGGCGGTAAACGCCGGGCAAACAGCCCGACGATAAAGGCGGGGTGAGCATCTCTCCGGTCTGCGTTTTGACGAAAATATTGGTGATCGTCCCCTCGCAAAGCTCATCACGTTCATTGAGAAAGATCAGCTCGTCAACGCCTGCGGGCAATGCGGCGCGCGCATCATCATATAGCGCCCGGTTTGTCGTCTTGTGACGCAGCCACGGATCGGCAGCATGCAGGCGCTGCGGTCCAATTTGGATCATCCAAAACGGCTTACGCGGCGACATCGGGCTGCGCGTTACTTCCATGCGACCGTCACAGGCCAATGTCAGACGGCAGCGCATCTGCATATCGCTCTCATAAGTGGCCAAGGCCGCGCGTATCGCGGGGATATCGCAACGAAAGCCTAAAATCGCCGCGCTGTGCGCCAATCGGCGCAGGTGGCGATCAAGCCGCGGATACCCCTGCCCCGGCACCCAGCCGAAAGTTTCGATCAGCTTTGTGCCTAAAGGGATGCGTAGCGTGCTTTCCACAAGGCTTCCTCATATTCTGATTGCGCGGTGCTGTCCCAGACAACCCCGCCCCCCACATTGAGCGTGGCGCGCTCATTTTCGAGCATCAAGGTCCGAATAGCCACATTAAACGACGCCCGCCCGTCAGGGGCCGCCCAGCCAATCGTGCCGCAATAGGCATCGCGTGGCACCGGTTCGATATCTCGAATGATTTCCATCGCCCGCAACTTTGGTGCCCCAGTGATCGAACCGCACGGATATAACGCGTGAAAAATCGCACCCAAGCCGACATCGGGCAGTAATTCGGCGGTGACTGTCGATGTCATTTGATGGACCGTTTCATAGGTCTCTATTGCGAATAGCTGCGGAACTTTGACCGATCCGACCTGCGCCACACGGCTGATATCATTACGCAAAAGATCCACGATCATCAGGTTTTCGGCGCGATTTTTAGGATCATCTTGCAAAAACGCGCGCGCGGCCGCGTCTTGTGCCGGCGTCGCACCGCGCGGTGCGGTGCCTTTCATCGGGCGGGTGGTGATCGTCGGGCCATCCAAAGTAAAAAACAGCTCGGGCGAGCGGCAAAGCAAATCAGGCAAACCATCTTGTGTCACCAGAACGCCATGACCAACGGGTTGCGCCCGCATGAGCGCCGCGTAGATCGCCTGCACATCACCCGTCACTTCAGTCTCTAAAGGAAAGGTCAAGTTCGCCTGATAGATATCACCTGCCCCGATCAAATCATGGACCTGTGCAAAGGCGCGTTGATAGTCGGCATGATCCCAGATTGCATCTAACGCCCCAATATTTGCGGGACCAGCCGCGATTTCGGCAGTAATCGGCGCATCATAAACGCCAAACCGGATCAGGGGCAGGCGCCGGTCACGCGGCATGAAATCATGCAAGCGCGGCTCTAACACGTAGCCCAATTCATAACTGGCATAGCCCGCGACCCAATACCCCTGCGCCAAAGCCTGTTCGACGGCCGTAAGCGCCCCCGTTACCTCGGTAATGGAATCAGCTGCAATGATCCGTTTGGCCCGATCAAACACGCCTGCGCCGTCTGGCCCATGATCAAATTGCAGCCGCAAATCCATTTCTCCTAAGTTTGTTGTCAGCTAAATACCGATGTCATCAGAAAATTCACAGATCAATTGCGACAACCTAAGCCCTTTCTACGAAGGCCCTTGCGCCTTGGGCGCGGTTGTCTATAACCCACGAAAATTTACCTTCCGAAGGGGCCCGCCATGCCAAAGCGTACTGACATCAAGTCAATCATGATCATCGGTGCAGGGCCCATTATTATCGGACAAGCCTGCGAATTCGACTATTCCGGCGCACAAGCCTGTAAAGCACTGCGCGAAGAAGGTTACCGGGTCATCTTGGTCAACTCGAACCCGGCGACGATCATGACCGATCCCGGGCTTGCCGACGCGACCTATATCGAACCGATCACACCCGAAGTCGTCGCAAAAATCATTGAAAAAGAACGCCCGGATGCGTTGTTGCCAACAATGGGCGGTCAAACCGGGCTGAACACATCCCTTGCGCTTGCGGATATGGGCGTGTTGGAAAAATACGGCGTCGAAATGATCGGCGCAAAACGCGAAGCCATTGAGATGGCCGAAGATCGCAAGCTCTTCCGCGAAGCGATGGATCGGTTGGGCATTGAAAACCCCAAAGCGACCATTATCACCGCCCCCAAAGGCGACGACGGTAAATTCGATATCAAAGCGGGTCTGCAGCTGGCCATCGACGCAATCGAATATGTCGGTCTGCCTGCGATTATCCGGCCCGCATTTACCCTTGGCGGCACCGGTGGCGGGGTGGCTTATAACCGCGAAGAATACGAACATTTCTGCCGGACAGGCATGGAAGCATCCCCAGTGGGGCAGATCCTTGTCGATGAATCGCTGCTCGGCTGGAAAGAGTTCGAGATGGAAGTCGTGCGCGACAAGGCCGACAATGCGATCATCGTCTGCGCAATTGAGAACGTCGATCCAATGGGTGTCCATACCGGCGACAGCATCACAGTCGCCCCTGCCCTGACCCTGACTGACAAAGAATATCAGGTCATGCGCACTCATTCGATTAATGTTTTACGCGAAATCGGCGTGGAAACTGGCGGATCAAACGTGCAATGGGCGGTGAACCCTGCCGACGGCCGCATGGTTGTGATTGAAATGAACCCGCGCGTGTCACGCTCATCCGCGCTGGCGTCCAAAGCGACAGGTTTTCCAATCGCGAAGATCGCAGCGAAACTGGCTGTAGGTTACACGCTTGATGAATTGGATAACGACATCACCGGGGTCACGCCAGCGTCGTTTGAGCCAACAATCGACTATGTCGTCACCAAAATTCCGCGCTTTGCCTTTGAAAAATTCGCAGGGTCTGAACCGCATCTAACCACGGCGATGAAATCTGTGGGCGAGGCGATGGCGATTGGCCGCACGTTCCACGAAAGCATGCAAAAGGCGCTGGCATCGATGGAAACCGGGCTGACCGGCTTTGATGACATCGACATCCCCGGCGCGCCAGAGGCCGCAGCGATCACCAAAGCATTGGCCAAACAAACACCTGACCGCATCCGTGTCATCGCCCAAGCGATGCGCCACGGGCTATCCGATGACGACATCCACGCAGTCACCAAATTTGATCCGTGGTTCCTTGCGCGTATCCGCGAAATTATCCAAACTGAAGCTGAGATCACCGTTAACGGCTTGCCAGTTTCCGAAGATGGGTTGCGCCGCGTTAAAATGATGGGCTTCACCGATGCGCGTCTAGCAAAACTGACCGGGCGCGACGAAGATCAGGTCCGCCGCGCGCGCCAAAACCTTGGTGTGAACGCAGTGTTTAAGCGCATTGATACTTGCGCGGCCGAATTCGAAGCACAAACGCCTTACATGTATTCCACCTACGAAAACCCAGTGATGGGCGAAGTAGAATGCGAAGCGCGCCCATCTGACCGCAAGAAAGTTGTCATTCTTGGCGGTGGACCGAACCGGATCGGTCAAGGGATCGAATTCGACTATTGCTGCTGCCACGCCTGTTTCTCGCTCACTGATCAGGGCTATGAAACCATCATGATCAACTGCAACCCCGAAACCGTGTCGACCGATTATGACACTTCGGACCGTTTGTATTTTGAGCCACTGACATTCGAACACGTCATGGAAATCATGCGTGTCGAGCAAGAAAACGGCACGCTACACGGCGTCATCGTACAGTTTGGCGGGCAAACGCCGCTCAAGCTTGCCAATGCGCTCGAAGAAGCTGGCATCCCGATCCTTGGCACCACGCCGGATGCGATTGATTTGGCCGAAGACCGTGAGCGGTTCCAAGACCTTGTAAACCGTTTGGGCCTGAAACAGCCTCATAACGGCATCGCATCAACAGACGCCGAGGCTTTTGAAATTGCGAAAGACATCGGCTTCCCGCTGGTCATCCGCCCCTCTTATGTTTTGGGTGGTCGTGCGATGGAAATCGTCCGTGATCAGGCGCAATTGGAACGCTATATCTCTGATGCGGTGGTCGTCTCAGGCGACAGCCCTGTATTGCTCGACAGCTATCTGTCTGGCGCGGTTGAGGTCGACGTGGATTGCCTGTCAGACGGGAAAAACACCCATGTCGCGGGCATCATGCAGCACATCGAAGAAGCTGGCGTACACTCTGGCGATAGCGCCTGTTCACTACCCCCCTATTCATTGTCCGATGCAATGATCGCAGAAATCCGCAAACAGACGGAGGCACTGGCGCTGGCATTGAATGTTATCGGATTGATGAACATTCAATTCGCGGTCAAAGACGAAACCGTCTACCTGATCGAAGTAAACCCGCGGGCATCGCGCACCGTGCCATTTGTTGCAAAGGCCACCGATTCAGCCATCGCATCTATTGCCGCCCGCTTGATGGCTGGTGAGCCGCTAACAAACTTCCCTCTGCGCGCCGCCTACCCCAAAGCCGAAGACCCGATGGATGTACTGCCGCTTGGCGATGCGTTCACATTGGCCGATCCAAATACACCTTGGTTCAGCGTAAAAGAGGCGGTTTTGCCCTTCGCTCGCTTCCCCGGAGTTGACACGATCCTTGGGCCAGAAATGCGCTCAACCGGCGAAGTTATGGGGTGGGCACGGTCATTCCCACGTGCGTTCCTCAAGGCGCAAATGGGAGCAGGCACCGAATTGCCGACCTCTGGTACTGTATTCCTGTCGATCAAAGACATGGATAAAACCGCCCAAATGGTCGAGGCCGCACAAATCTTGACCGAACTCGGCTTGTCTATCTCAGCGACACGCGGCACGGCAGCATGGTTGTCAGAAAACAATGTCCCCTGCGAGAACGTGAACAAAGTCTACGAAGGTGGGCTGACAATCGTTGACCGGCTCAAAGACGGGCACATCGCTTTGGTCATGAACACGACCGAAGGCGCGCAAGCCGTCGAAGACAGCCGCGAAATTCGCGCCGTCGCGCTCTACGACAAAATCCCTTACTTCACGACAGCCGCCGCGTCCCACGCAGCGGCACTTGCGATGCAGGCGCGCGCTGAAAGCGAAGTGATGGTGCGGAGTCTGCAAGGGGCTTAAGCCTTTCATCTTAATCGGGATCTCCCCGGCTGCGCCGGGGGGAGCCCAACAACGGGCGTCTGTCGCAAGGTCAGAAACCTACCACTGTGGACATCTGCAAGCGTCGCGCAATATGGTGGCCCAACGCAAAACGAGGGTTGCCATGCATAACGTCGCCATCACCGGAACCGGGCTGTTCACCCCATCCGAAATCATCACCAACGACGAATTGGTCGCGGCATTTAACGCCTACGCAGATCTTTGGAATGCCGAAAACGCCGCCGCGATTGACGCAGGCACAGTGCAGGCAAAATCCCATTCCTCGTCCGAATTTATCGTCGCCGCATCTGGGATCGAAAATCGCTATGTGCTTGATAAAGCTGGTGCGCTTGATCCAACCCGCATGTTCCCCCGGCTTGCCCAACGTTCAGATGATGCCCCCGGATATATGGCTGAAATCGGCGTCGATGCCGCGCAAAAGGCAATCGCCGCCGCAGGTCGCAGCGCCGCTGATGTTGACCTTGTGATCTGTGCCGCCTCGAATATGGAACGCGCCTACCCCGCCGTCGGCGTCGAAATTCAACAGCTTTTGGGCGCAGCTGGCTTTGCCTTTGATATGAATGTTGCCTGTTCAAGCGCGACGTTTGGCATCCAAACAGCCGCTGATATGATCCGCGCCGGGTCCATACGCTCTGCAATCGTTGTGAACCCGGAAATCTGTAGTGCGCACCTCGAATGGCGCGACCGCGATTGCCATTTCATCTTTGGCGACGTGGCCACCGCAACCTATCTTGAACGCGACGAAGGGATCAGTGGGCCACATTTCAAAGTCCTGTCGACCCGCTGCGCCACGCAATTCAGCAATAATATCCGCAATAACAACGGTTTCTTGCGCCGCGCCCATGACGCCATGGACGACCGCCGCGATATGCAATTCATGCAAAACGGCCGGAAGGTGTTCAAAGAAGTGTTACCACTGGTCAGCCAACACATTGCCGATCACCTAACTGAAACGGGTGTCGAAGCCGGCGATTTGCGCCGTCTTTGGCTGCATCAGGCCAATAAATCGATGAATGATTACATCGGGAAAAGAGTTTTGGGCCGCACCCCCGAACCCGACGAGCAGCCCAACGTCTTGCAAGACTACGCGAATACGTCCTCTGCGGGGTCGATCATCGCATTCAACAAATACTCGGGCGATCTCGCGCCCGGCGACAAAGGCTTGATTTGTTCGTTTGGCGCGGGCTATTCCGTTGGGTCAGTGATCGTTGAACGCTGTTAATTCTTGATTGGAGCACCAATGCAAAAATTTATTTTCCTCGCCGCCCTCCTTACCCTCGCAGCCTGTGGCGGCGTCCCAATTGTGCCGCTGATCTAACTGCTCACGCGTTTATGCAGGTCTTCTTGGGTCTCGACCCGTTCAGAATACCGGTCAGTTAACATCGCAGAACGCCCACGCGTCATCAAGGTAAAGCGCGCGAGTTCCTCCATCACATCGACGATCCGGTTGTACAGCGATGACGGCAGCATCCTCCCGCCTTCAAACTGCTTCCATGCCATCGGCACCGAGGATTGATTTGGGATCGTGATCAAGCGCATCCAGCGGCCCAAAATGCGCATTTGGTTTACTGTGTTAAACGATTGCGATCCGCCAGACACCTGGATCAACGCCAGCGTTTTTCCTTGTGTCGGCCGAATGCCACCGATTGGTGATAGTGGAATCCAATCAATAATCGTTTTCATGATCCCCGTCATTGCGCCGTGCCGTTCAGGGCTCGACCACACCATTCCCTCAGACCACATGACAAGTTCGCGCAGTTCGACAACCTTGGGGTGGGTGTCCTCTGCGTCGCCGGGCAAGGGTAACCCCGAAGGATCGAAAAACCGCGTTTCACAGCCAAGTGCGCGCAAGATCCGCGCGCCTTCCTCTGCACAAAGCCGCGAATAGCTAGTTTCGCGCAACGAACCATAAAGCAGCAGAATACGTGGCGCGTGCCCCGGATCATCCGCTGACACAAACGACGAAATATCTAGCGCCTGTAACGCATCTTTAACCAGATTTGGCATGTCGTTTTTATCCATGGCCTACCCTTTGTTTCGATTCACCTTGTCACTGCGCGATCTTCGCCGAGACGTCGAATATGCCGCGGCTATTCTATCTCCACTAAATGGGGACATGCATGCTGTCACCGAAAAACTAACCCTTTCCCGCCGTAAAAATCGCGCAGCGTTCCAAAAAATCCGGCACCGTGTTTTGGCGACTATCGGCTTGTGTCTTGCCAAGCCATCGGCCCCAGCGCTAATGAAGCCACATGGCAAAATTATACTTTAACTTTTCAACGATGAACGCGGGCAAATCGACCGTGCTTTTGCAGGCGTCCCACAACTATATTGAGCGCGGTATGCAAACCTACCTCATGATTGCACAGTTGGACAATCGTGCTGGCGCGGGCCGTATCGGCAGCCGTATCGGTATCGGCGCGGATGCAGATACATTTGCACCCTCCGAGGACCTCTTTGCAAAGATCAAGGCACGTCTTGACGCCGGGCCCTGTGCCTGTGTCTTTATTGACGAAGCGCAATTTCTAGAAGCCGATCAGGTTTGGCAATTGGCGCGCGCGGTCGATGATCTGGGAGTGCCCATCATGACCTACGGGCTACGGGTGGACTTTTTGGGAAAACTGTTTCCCGGCTCTGCTGCTCTTTTAGCATTGGCCGACGAAATGCGGGAAGTACGCACAATTTGCCATTGCGGAAAAAAGGCGACCATGGTCGTGCGCAAAGACGCAGCCGGGAATGTCATGAAAGACGGCGATCAGATAGTGATCGGTGGGAATGACCGCTACGTTTCACTTTGTCGCCGACATTGGCGTGAAGAAATGGGCGAGACGACAAAAGCCTAGCTCGCCATCCGGTCGTACGTCGGCGGAGCGAAACGGAAACCCGATAGTGCCCCCGATAGCCCAGTTGCACCCTGCGCCAACTGGTGCCCCATTGCCGTCATTTCTTCGCACATCGCAGCGTTGTGCTGCGTCGCACTGTCGAGCGTTTGCACCGCGTCGTTCAGATCGTGAACCACACCAGCCTGATTGTCGACAGACGTGGTAATATCACCGATCATTTCACTGGCCCGCGAAACTTGTTCGACGATACCGGCGAGCGCTTCACCAGCCGCATTCACAAGCTCAGACCCGTTTTCGACCTCTTGTGAACTTTTGAAGATAAGTTGTTTGACGCCCTGCGCCGCCTCTGATGTCCGTTGCGCCAATGCCCGCACTTCGGAGGCAACGACCGCAAACCCCCGTCCCGTTTCACCCGCACGTGCGGCTTCAACGCCGGCGTTCAAGGCAAGCAAGTTCGTTTGGAACGAGATGTCTTCGATGAGGCTGATAATATTGGATATTTCCGATGAAGATTGTTCAATACGCATCATCGCATCGACCGCTTTTTTAACAATTTCACCATTTTGAGCGGCGCTATCGCGCGCCTCTGACGCGGTGGTATTAGCTTGTTTTGCGCCGTCAGCGGTCTCGCGCAACGTTTTTGTCAGTTGCTGCAGGCTTTCCGCCGTCTTTGAGAGCGTCCCAGATTGCACCTCTGTCCGTTGGGCCAAATCATCCGCAGCACCCGAAAGTTCGCGCGCGCTCACGTTATATTCTTCGGATGTTTCAGTCGCCGTTTGGAGCACATCACGCAGGCTATAGACCAATTCATTGAAGTGTTGCCGCAAATCTTCGAATTGCGCAGGCAGTTCTTCATCAAGTGTTTGCGACAGATCTTGTTCTGACAATGTCTTAAGCCGCGCATTCAGCAGTTGCACAACCGATGTCGCCGCGTGCCGTTCTTGGGTTGCGTTTTGTTCAGCAAGTTCGCTGGCCCGCTGAGATTCTTGCATCGCGTCTCGTTGTAATATTAAGGCCTCATCCATTGTATTGCGCTGTAGAATGGACACCCCCAAAATAACGGTCTCCATGACTACGATACCAGCATGGATCATCGTGCGCGCAATAAACCCGCCCGTCATTTCAGGATACAACAGCGTTGGCATTGCAAGGCTCATCCCGAGGTGATGTACCGCAACGAATGCCGCAGACCCAAGCAGAACCTTGAAATCGTACATGACGGCGATCACCGCGAGCACCGCAAAATACATCATATGCGTATCAATTTGCCATGGATGCCCCTTAAACGCGACCGTCAGCGCCATGTTGAGAAGAAGAAGCACCGCGGCGAGCATTCCCTTTGCAGCACCCGGCAAGAAATAGACCGTCGCGACAGCAGCCCCAGCGGCAGCAATCGAAAAAACACCAAGCCCAATCGCTGCATTGCCGATCAATAATGCGCTCACGGGTGGCAATGGCGTAAGAACAGCCAAGAACCACAGCGCAAGGCGCACACCGCTTTGGTCTTTTGGATGCTGCGTCGAATCACTGTGCATTTGGGTCACCTATCTGTTGACAATCACCGCCGAAATTCAGGCGTTCGCCAGTTTATGGCCCAACAGATTTTAAGATTAGATGAACCGCACTAGTAAAAACTCTGCGGATCAATATCGATCGTGAGGCGCAGATTTGTTGACAGCCGAAATTGCCCTGCCCATTGCGCAAGCGCCTGTTGCAACGGCGCGGTCTTATCGGCCTTGACCAGAAGCCGCACTCGGTGCCGTCCGCGCACCCGTGCAATTGGTGCGGGCGCCGGCCCAAAAACCTGCGCGCCGATCCGGCGCAACGGCGCATCCCGCCGCGCCATTTCTGTTCCCAAATCAAAGACCTCTTGCACATTTGGGCTGCTGAGGATGATACCCGCCATGCGCCCGTAAGGAGGGACACCCGCCGCTTTGCGCTCGGCGGCTTCGGCGGCCCAAAATGCCTCTTCGTCGCCAGCCAAAATTGCGCGGATCACAGCATGTTCGGGCTGGTAGGTTTGCAACATCGCCTCGCCCGGTGTTTCTGCGCGCCCAGCCCGGCCAGCAACCTGCCGCATCAGTTGGAACGTGCGTTCCGCCGCGCGTAAATCGGACCCCTGCAGCCCCAAATCAGCATCGATCACACCGACTAAGGTAAGCTTGGGAAAGTTATGCCCTTTTGCGACCAGCTGCGTGCCAATAATAATATCTGTGCCGCCCTCGGCGATCTCTTCGATATGGGCCTTCATCGCGCGCGCAGAGCCATAAAGATCCGACGACAACACCGCGATCCGGGCCTCTGGGAACAGCGCGGCCACCTCTTCGCCCATCCGTTCGACACCTGGTCCAACGGCGCTTAGCCGGTCTTCAGCTTCGCAATGGGGGCACACGGTCGGCATTGGTTTGGTTTCACCACATTGGTGGCACATCAGACGTTTCAAAAACCGGTGTTCAACCATGCGTGCATCGCAGTGGTCACAGGCAATCTGGTGCCCGCAAGCCCGGCAAATCGTGATCGGTGCATACCCACGCCGGTTCAAAAACACGAGCGATTGCTCACCTCTTTCCAACCGCGCCGCGATGGCTGTGCGCAATGAAGGAGACACCCATTTCCCGCCGGGCAGGTCCTCGACACGCATGTCGATTGCCGTCATTTTTGGCAAAACGGCCGCTCCAAAGCGCGACTTCAGCTCAAGCCGTTTGTATTTGCCCGCCTCTACATTCGCCCAGCTTTCTAAACTTGGGGTCGCAGATGCCAAGACCACCTGCGCACCATTTATCGCGGCCCGCAGCACGGTCATATCGCGCGCATTATACAGCACGCCGTCCTCTTGCTTATAAGAGGTGTCATGTTCTTCATCGACCACGACCAGCCCAAGGTTTTGAAACGGTAGGAACAATGCAGAGCGCGCGCCAACGACCAATTGTGCATCGCCTTGGCCAACCATCCGCCAACAGCGGCGGCGTTCGGTCATGGTCACGCCAGAGTGCCATTCAGCCGGTTTCACACCGAAACGCGCCTCGACCCGGTTAATAAAATCGCCCGAGAGCGCAATTTCGGGCAATAGCACAAGCGCTTGACGCCCCATGCGCAGGCATTCGGAGACGGCTTCAAGATAGACTTCGGTTTTGCCCGATCCGGTCACGCCCTTCAGTAAGGTGGTGCCGTATTTATCGGTCCGCAGCGCCGCGCGCAGCATTTCTGCGCCAGCCGCCTGATCAGCGCTGAGTTCCTTACCCCCGTAATCAGGGTCCAATTTCGGATAGGGCGTGTCACGCGGGGCTTCTTCTTCGCGGATCGCGCCATGTTTGACCAACCCTTTGACCACGGATGCACCAACCCCGGCCATCTCGGCCAGTTCTTTTAGCGTGAACGACAGCCCGCCATAGTCGCGCAACACCGTCAGCACTTTTTCGCGCGCATCGGTCATGCGATCTGGAACACCATCAGCCAAACGGTACACTTTGCGCATCGATGGCGCATCCCCAAGTCCCGGCGCACGGGTGGCGAGGCGCAACATCGCATGCAGCGGGGTCAACGTATAGTCAGCGGCACGGGTCAAAAACACACGCATTTCTTCGCGCATGGGTGCCACATCCAACACACGGATCACCGCGCGTATTTTACTGCGGTCATAATCGCCCTGCCCCGCCCCCCAGACGACGCCCAACACCTTACGCGGGCCTAACGGAACCTCGACAAATGCACCCAGATGGCATCCGCCTTCGGGGGCTTTGTAATCCAGCAGCCGATCAAGCGGTTGCGCCGTCAAAACGCCAACCAACTCGCCTTCATGGAAATAGCTCTGTGTCATAACAACCTTTTGCGGGTTCACGGCTTGCCTGACATCAGGTAAACGCTGTCACAACAAACACCAACCCATAGGCGGAGTGAACCCATGAAGTTTTTCGTAGATACAGCCGAGATCGACCAGATCAAAGAATTGAATGACCTAGGCATGGTTGATGGGGTGACAACAAACCCATCGCTGATTGCAAAATCTGGACGTGACATTCTCGAAGTGACTAAAGAAATCTGTGATCTGGTTGATGGCCCGGTATCTGCCGAAGTCGTTGCACTCGACGCTGAAGGCATGATCGCCGAGGGTCGTAAGCTTGCAAAGATCGCGGACAACATCGCTGTGAAAGTACCGCTGACATGGGCGGGCCTTAAGGCGTGTAAAACACTTTCCGACGAAGGCACCATGGTCAATGTGACCCTGTGTTTCTCAGCGAACCAAGCGCTTTTGGCTGCCAAAGCAGGTGCCACATTCATCAGCCCGTTCATTGGCCGTTTGGATGACATCAACATCGACGGTCTCGATCTGATCGAAGACATCCGCACAATCTATGACAACTACGGTTTCGACACACAGATTTTGGCCGCGTCCATCCGCAACGCCAACCACATGTCAGATTGCGCCAAAATCGGCGCCGACGTGGCAACCGCACCGCCAGCCGTGATCAAAGGTATGGCCAACCACGTGCTGACCGACAAAGGTTTGGCCGGGTTCATGGCCGACATCGAAAAAGCAGGTATTAAGATTCTGTAAGTGAAGATTGCCGCCAAGTTGCCTGTGGGTGGCTTGGCGGCTGGATACCAGAAAACCGGAGATGAAATTGCATACATTCCTTATGCAAGTGAAAACCTTCTGGGCGAAACTTGATCTCTTCACCGCATTCCTGTTCGGCGCATTTTGTGGGTTTCTAACTTGTATGTTGCCTGCGTTGATACTGCCTTGGCCGGCGGCATTTTTTGGAATGTTTTTATATTTTTTGTTTCATATGTGGTTTTGCATATCACTTATGATCTTGATTTTCTCAAAATCCGAAAGAGATCGGCAAATTGGTCGTGGGTACACTCCCCGACAGGCGATTAGGATTTACATGTATCGAACGAAATATAGCTTGTTTTGTACCGGATGGTTCTGCGTACTGATCTTGTCGATTGGTGTGCTGGAAACAGGATAGACCTTCGCTTTCGAGTTTCAGTTGATCGTAGGCGCCATATTTATCTTACTCTTTGTCGGAATGGGCCTTGCCCGCATGCACGAAGCGAATGGCGGCGCACTCTAGATCCGCCCCTGGCAATGCCGCTCTTACGCCTGTTTTAAATGCGCAATGGTGTTAGTCTCGCCTAATCGCTGACGGGAAGGCTGCCACGATTTCTGCAAGCGCGGAAACCGCGATGAAGGATGCGTCGCGCAGTGATGGAACCAGCCCGATCGGGCCGCGCAGCCGTGACAGGGCACCCTCCGACACACCCATTTGGCGCAGGGTCTCGCATCTGAGCGCATGCGTCCTTTGGCTGCCCAAACTACCGACAAAATGCGCATCCGTAGCGAGAGCAGACTTCAAAAGGCCCGGTTCCCAATCATGATCATGAAACAGTGTTAAAAACGCTGAGTGCGCATCCAATTGATCCAGAGCGCCGGCCTGATCATGCGTCGTCAAATGCAAAGGCGGGTGCTTGGCTAGATGACCAATCGCGTCGAGATCCAGGCGATCGGGTGAAGCAAGGCCAATATGGAACCCGGATGCGTGCCCCGCTTGCGCAAGGGTCCGAAAAATGGCTCCACGCCCGGCAAGATAAAGCTGAACAGGCGGGGCATAAGTGAACCGCCGGGTGACAAGTTCGCCCTGCACATCGGCCGAAAAAGCAAGCGTCACGGCTTGGCGCGCATCAAAACCTTGCTTTGCCGCCAAAAGCGCATTGATATCGGGGTTCGGGTCAATAAGTACGTCCAGCGCACCACCACATGGCAGCTTAAGATCGGCAAAACGCGATCCATCGCCATAGCGGATCAGGGTTTTATCCCCCGATTGCAAGGCGGCTACCCCATGCAGTTGAATATCGCGGTCAATACAACCATTCGACAAATACCCGGTCATCGCGCCGCTTTCAGCGACCAAAGCCAAGGAGCCGACCTCGCGGGCGGCACCACCTTCGATGGCGAGCGAAGTGATCAAGGCGAACCTTTGCCCGTCCTTGATCAGCTCTGCGGCTTTGGTGATGATGTCAGCCGCGTGTTCGGCGTAAGTTAACACCTCAGGCGGAGACGTCTTCATTCACAACATCCGCGAAGGATTTAAAGAACTTCGCCGCCAGTTTTTTCGCCGTGCTTTGGATCAAACGGCTGCCCAATTGGGCCAGTTTGCCGCCGATATCGGCCTTGGCCTCGTAGCGCAGGGTCGTTGTCTCAGCATCGGTCGCGATCAGCGTGACGTCCGCACCGCCTTTGGCGTGCCCGGCAGCGCCGCCATTGCCTTGGCCTGTCAACGAAAACGCATCAGGCGCCCCGCCCGTGTCCAATTGCACATTGCCACTAAAGCGGGCCTTTACAGGGCCAACCTTCAGCACGACTTTTGCTTCGAGTTCGGTGTCTGAGTGTTTGATTAGCTCTTCGCAGCCCGGAATACATTGTTTGAGAATTTCAGGGTCATTGAGCGCCGCATACACCCGTTCTTGTGATGCGTTGATGACGATTTCATCAGAGAGTTCCATGTAAGGGTCCTTTTCTTAGCAACAGGGAAATTTGATAGTCGCGAGCGTCTCGATTTGCTCTGGCGTCGGGGCGAGCTTGCGACGCAGACGTGCGATTGCGTGTTTAAGTTTTTTCATACTGTGGCCTCCTTGAATGTGCTGTGCAACGCCGCATAGGCGGCTGGCGTGTCAACATCGGCGTAAAAGCCGGGGTTTGGCAGCGCGTGAAACTGAACCTGTTCAGGATGCGCGCGGGTGAAGGATTTGCAGCCCGGCGCGCGTGGGTCTTCAAGCAGCCTTGCGCGCAAGTTTTCAGGAATAAAAATTGGATTTCCGCGTTGTCCTTGCCACTTCGGGATCGCGATTTTATTGCCCCCAATCGCGGCATGTGCTGCAATCAATTGCCTAAGGTCTGCCGGGCTTAATCGCGGCTGATCGCCAAGCCCGATAAACAGCGTTCCCTTTGCGCCTGCACGACGCAACCCGCACACAACAGAGCTGACCTGCCCTTGCACAAAATCGGGGTTAAAACAGATTTCGGCGGGGCAATCGCGCAAGGCATCTTCGACCTGTGCAGCCTCATGGCCGGTGACCACCAAAACAGATTGGCCAGTCGCGGCATGGTAGGTTGCGACCATATGCCGGATCATTGGTACGCCACCAATGGGCAGCAGCAATTTATTGCGCGCGCCCATCCGTGTTGACAGACCTGCCGCCAGTAAGATCGTGCCGATCTCAGTCATGGTCTGCCACCACTGCGGACCGACGCGTTTGCACCAGCTCTGCCAATATGGACAACGCGATTTCTTCGGGGGTGACGGCACCAATATCCAGCCCTGCCGGGGCCTTCACGCGGGCGACAGCATCCGCATCACAGCCTGCGGCGATCAGTTTTTCCGACAGGCTCACAAATTTGCGCGCACTGCCAACGAAGGCAATATAGCCCGAAGGTTGCGACAGCGCCGCTTTCAGCGCATCCAGATCCCCTTGTCCTTGGGTCGCCACTACCACGCATTTTATTGGTGGCTGGTTGCCTTCACTTGCCGCAGGCGGGGCACTCGCGACAGTCCACTGAAACCGCGGAGCCAATTCACATAGTGCTTGCGCCACTGGCGATGCGCCTAAGACCAATAGCTGCGGCATGGGTATGCAAGGTTCAATGAAAATATCAACGGTCCCGCGTGACGGGCACCCATTGCGAGCAAACCGCGTGCCTGCGACTTCCTCGCCCGGGGCGACGCCCATCTGCTCCAACATATCTTCTGGGGTGACGGATACCAATTGTGGTCTCCCCTCTTCTAAGGCGCGCAAGGTCGCTTGTTTCACCGCCCCGCGCGTGCAGCCCCCACCTAGCCAGCCGCGCAAGATCGTCCCATCCGCGCCAAGCAAGGCTTTGGCCCCCGGTTTCGCCGCAGTGGACCCCGCCGTGCGCACGATTGTGGCAAAGGCAAAGGGTTCATCCTTGGCGCGCAAGGCTTGCGCCGCTTCGGCCAAATCAGACGAGAGAACTTCAGCAGGGGTCATAACGCACCTAATTCACGGTCAAGGGCGGCCAAATCATTCAAGGTGTTGGCCGCGCTAAACAAATCTAGATGTGGCACGGCAGCTGCCATGCCTGACGCCACAGGCGCGTAATCTTTCCAGCCTTTCAACGGGTTTAACCAGATGATTTTGCAGCCACGTTTTTTCAGCCTCTTCAGTGCTGCACTGATAATCTCGGGCGGCTCCGTGTCGTATCCATCCGATAAGATCATCACCACAGAGCGCCCGTCCACAAAACGTTTCGCATAGGTCTGCGCGAATAAATCAAGCGACGGGCCGATCTTTGATCCACCGCCAAACCCATCCGCCATCAAGGACATCCGCCCTATCGCACGCATCGCATCTTTGTCGCGCAGTGCTTCGGTGATCCGCACAAGCCGGGTGTGAAACAGATAAGCATCTGCGGTAGTATCGGCGCGCATCAACCCCGATAGAAATCCCAAAAAAACCTGCGCATAGATAGTCATCGACCCCGAGACATCGCAAAGCGCCACGATTTTACGTGGGCGGTCAGGGCGGCGCTTATGGAGCAAGTGCAACGGCTCTCCGCCCGTTGCAAGACTGCGGCGGATGGTCTTGCGAAAATGCAGCCTGTCGCCTTTGCGCGCGGCAATCCGGCGCCGTGACCGACGGTCGCGCAACGCAGCGCCAAGCCGACGCGCGACAACTTCGGCAGCGGCGATATCTTCAGGACGGACGAGATCGCGCAGGTCTTTGCGCGATAGGTTACGCAATTCGGTCGCGATCAGCTTTCCGGTCCCATCGCTTTCAGCGTCACCATCGCCATCGTCTGGCGCGCTGGCGCTGCCTGCAGCCCCGGCATCTTCGCCCTTGGCGTCGCGTGACGAATGCACATCATCGCTTGTAGGGCTTGATTGGCTGGGGACGATCTTTTGTTTGACCCGCCCTGCATCCATCCAAAAACTATCGAACAAGGCATCAAATTGTTCGGCCTCCTCCTTGCAGCCCGTGCAGACGGCCCGCAAGGCGCGCCGTGCCTCTTCTGGGGCGCTGGCGTTGACGAGGCGAAGCGCGCATAGTGCCATATCCGCCTCGGCCACACCAAGCCGCAAACCGTTGTCACGCAAATGCCCGATAAACCCGGCGACCCGCGCACGCGGTCCCGGATCACGCCCTGCGAATTTGGTGACCCGGCTCATGCGGCTTTACCTGCGAAACGCCCGGCGACTTCGGGTGTGATCTGCGCCTGATCGCTTTGCGTCTTAAGCAAGGTTGTCAACGTCGCCTGCAACGCAGCCGGGTCGCTGGTTAGATCCGCAATGCCCAGCCCCATCAGAGCCGCAGCGAAATCCAACATCTCGGCCACGCCAGGGGTTTTTTCCAGTTCTTCTTCGCGCAGTTTTTGCACAAACCCAATCACTTGTGCGCCAAGCTGGGCATCGATCTGCGGACAGCGTGCCTTCAGGATCGCAAGTTCGGTCTCGCGGTCCGGATATTCCACGTAGGTATAAAGACAACGCCGCCGCAGCGCGTCTGAGAGGTCGCGGGTGCCGTTTGATGTCAAAATCACAAGCGGCCGCGTGATCGCCGTGATCGTGCCAAGCTCAGGGATAGAGACCTGAAAATCAGACAGGATTTCTAACAGATAGGCTTCGAATTCTTCATCCGCACGGTCGATTTCGTCAATCAGCAAAACCGGTGGCACGTCTTGGCTGATCGCTGCGAGCAGCGGGCGTTCGAGCAAAAATTCGCGCGAAAAGATGCGGTCTTCGACCGTTTTACCGGTTTCACCCGCCTCTGCCGCAGCACGGATGCTGAGCAACTGACGCTGGTAATTCCATTCATAGATGGCTTGGGACGCATCCAGCCCCTCATAGCATTGCAAGCGGATCAGCTGCGTGTCTTTCACTGCTGACAGGGTACGCGCAATCTCAGTTTTGCCGACGCCAGCAGCGCCTTCTAACAACAAAGGCCGCCCAAGTGACAAGGCCAGTTGCAAAGCAACGCTCAGGTCGTCAGATGCGACGTATCCTTCGCGCCCCAGCGCGGTTTGTAGGTCAGTCCAAGTCATCAAAATTCTCCGCGTTGGGTGGGGCGTGCGCCCCACCCAGACTTTGGTTTAGTCGTGCAGGCCCAGCTCATTTGCGGTTTTCCAAATCCGCCAGTGATCATGCGGCATATTGGTATGCGTGTTGCCAAAGGCACGGAACGCATCCTGCACCGCGTTTGAGAAACATGGTACGCCACCGACATGCGGGCTTTCGCCGACGCCCTTTGCCCCAATCGGGTGATGTGGGCTAGGGGTGACCGTGTAATCGGTCTCGTAGTTGGGGACCTCCCACGCGGTTGGCAGGAAAAAGTCCATCAATGTGCCCGTTTTGCAATTCCCCATTTCGTCATAGGCAATCTCTTGGCCCAAGGCGACGGCGAGCGCTTCGGTCAAGCCGCCATGCACCTGACCTTCGATAATCATCGGGTTGATCCGTGTCCCACAATCATCAAGCGCGTAGAAACGCCGGATATCTGGCACGCCGGTATCCACATCAATATCCATGACACAGATATAAGCCCCGAACGGATAGGTCATATTGGGCGGGTCATAATAGCTGACCGCCTCAAGCCCCGGTTCAATCCCCGGGATGGCCTGATTATAGGCGGCAAAGGCGATTTCCTTCATCGTTTTGAACTTTTCTGGCGCGCCTTTGACAACAAACCGATCCACGTCGAATTCCACGTCATTGTCGTGAACTTCAAGCAGGTAAGCCGCGATCATCTGCGCCTTGGCGCGGATTTTGCGCCCCGCCATCGCCGTGGCCGCCCCTGCCACCGGGGTTGACCGCGACCCATAAGTCCCAAGCCCATAAGGCGCAGTGTCGGTATCGCCTTCTTCAATGGTGATACTGTCGGCAGGCAGTCCGATTTCAGAGGCAAGGATTTGCGCAAATGTTGTCGCGTGTCCTTGGCCTTGGGAAATCGTGCCCAACCGTGCAATCGCGGATCCGGTCGGGTGGATCCGGATTTCACAGCTGTCGAACATGCCAAGCCCAAGAATATCGCAATTCTTGACCGGTCCAGCGCCGACAATCTCAGTAAAGAATGACAGGCCGATGCCCATCAGTTTGCGCGTTTTACCAGCCTTGAAATCTGCGACACGTTGCGCCTGCTCTGCGCGCAGCCCATCGTAATCAACGGCTTTTAGCGCCTTATCCCATGCGGTGTGATAATCGCCTGAATCGTATTCCCAGCCCAGCGCTGCTGTGTAAGGGAATTGTTCCTTTTTGATAAAGTTGATCCGGCGCAGTTCGGCCGCGTCCATGTTCAACTTAATCGCCAGAACTTCGATCATCCGTTCAATGAAATAGACGGCCTCGGTCACGCGGAATGAACAGCGGTACGACACGCCGCCGGGGGCTTTGTTGGTGTAGACACCATCCACCGCCAGATAGGCCGTTGGGATGTCATAAGACCCTGTGCAGATGTTCATAAAACCCGCCGGGAATTTGGTCGGGTCAGCACAGGCATCAAAGCCGCCATGATCCGCGGTCACATGGCAATGCAGCCCTGTGATTTTACCTTCGGGGGTCGCGGAAATCTTGCCTTTCATCCAATAGTCACGGGCAAAGGCCGTGGTCATCAGATTGTCCATACGGTCTTCGATCCATTTGACCGGCTTACCCGTCACGATGGATGCTACAACCGAACAGACATAGCCCGGATAAGCGCCAACCTTGTTGCCGAAACCGCCGCCGATATCAGGCGAAATCACCCGGATATTGTGTTCTTCAATGCCCGAAATAAGCGAGACAATCGTACGGATCGCATGCGGTGCTTGGAAGGTTCCCCAAAGCGTTAGCTTACCGTTGACCTTATCCATTGACGCCACACAGCCGCAGGTTTCAAGCGGGCACGGGTGGGTGCGGTGGTAGTACATCTCTTCTTCTGCGACGACATCCGCGTTCGCGATAACCTCTTCGGTCGGGGCTTTATCGCCAGCTTCCCAAGTAAAGATGTGGTTGGGATGCTTACGGGGGCCGTGGGCACCATCGGTGGCTTTGCCGTTTTCATCGACCGTATCTTCGCGCAAGATCACATCTGATTGCAGCGATTTAAACGGGTCTACAATGACCGGCAGTTCTTCATAGTCGACCACGACGGCTTCGATCCCGTCGGCAGCGGCATAGCGATCTTCGGCCACAACATAGGCGACCTCTTGGCCCTGAAACAGAACTTTGCCGTCAGCAAGCACCATCTGTTTGTCGCCCGCCAATGTCGGCATCCAATGCAGGCCAAGCGGTTCCAGATCAGCCGCCGTCAGCACGGCCAAAACGCCGGGCACTTCTAATGCGGCTGCAATGTCAATATTCGTGATCCGGGCATGCGCATAAGGAGAGCGCACAAAATCGCCAAACAGCATCCCGTCAAGTTTCACGTCATCGACATAGTTGCCTTTGCCTTGGGTAAAGCGCGCGTCTTCAACCCGTTTGCGTGAACACCCCATACCTTTGAGGTTATCAACGCGTTCCTCGCGTGTAATTTCGTCCTTCATTCTGCGGCCTCCTTGGCTGCATTCATTTCAGACGCAGCGGCCTGAATGGATTTCACAATGTTCTGGTATCCCGTGCAGCGGCAGATATTGCCGGCCATGCCGAATCGAATTTCTTCTTCGGTTGGGGTGGGGTTTTCTTCCAGAAGCTTGGTCGCGCGGGTGATCATACCCGGCGTGCAATAGCCGCATTGTAGCCCGTGGTGTTCTTTGAACGCCTCTTGCAACGGGTGCAGATCATCGGGGCCACCGATACCTTCGATGGTGGTGATCTCTTTGCCGTCGGCTTGGGCTGCGAACATGGTGCAGGATTTGACAGATTTTCCGTCAATCGTGACCGTACATGCGCCGCAATGGGACGTCTCGCAACCGATGTGCGGGCCAGTGATGTTCAGCCGTTCGCGCAGGGTATAGATCAACAATTCGCGCGGCTCCGCGAGAAATTCCTCGGCCTTGCCGTTCACATTCAATTTGATGTGCATCTTATTCGACATAATAAATCTCCCTTACGCCCGCGACCAAGCGCGTGTGATGGCACGCTGCAAAATGACGCCCGCCACATGGTTTTTGAATGCGACCGGACCGCGGTTGTCTTCGACCGGGTCGATGTCGCCAAGCATCGCGTCAATTGCGGCTTTGATCGCCGCATCATCCACCGCCGTTCCAACCAATGCGGCAGAGGCCGCTTCGGAATAGACCGGGATATCGCTCAGGTTTGTCATCGCGATGGATGCCGATGTGCAGGTGTCACCATCTTTGGTGATCTGCACCGCAGCGGCCGCTGTCGCGTAATCACCAATCTTACGTTTCTGCTTTTCATAGGCATATCCACCGCTGGGCATCGGGATCGTCACGCGGGTCAGAACTTCGTCATCTTCGCGGGCGGTCATATAAGCTGCTTCATAGAATTCACGCGCTGCGATGTCGCGTTCGCCGTCTGGACCGACAACGCTAAATGTCGCATCCAAACATTGCATCAGCCCCGGCATGTCATTGCCCGGATCGCCGTTCGCTACATTGCCACCGACAGTGCCCATGTAGCGCACCTGCGGGTCAGCGATTTGCAAAGCCGCTTCGCTAAGGATCGGGGCCTTGGTTCCCAGCGCTGCGTGATCAATGATCTGCGCTTGGGTGACCATCGCGCCAATCACAATTTTATCCGCATCAATCGCAATGTCAGACATGCCGCCAACATCTTGTAGATCGATCAAATGAGGCACATCGGCCATGCGCAGTTTCATCATCGGGATCAGGCTGTGGCCCCCCGCCATGACGCGCGCATCATCGCCATGTTCCTCAAGGATCGACAGCACGGCGGCCATGTCCTTGGGTCGGTAATAATCAAATGCCGCTGGAATCATCGGCTCTCCTCCCTAAAAAGCGTGTGTTCTGGCTAAGGAGAAGTAGGGCATACGCGGGTATGCGATGGCTTTAGGAAATCAATGAAAAACAGGTATTTTGCACGAAATGCGCGTCAGGTCGCACGAGTTGCACCCAGCTGCGACGCCAAGGCATCTTGTATTGGCTTGAGCTTGGAGCGGCTAACGGGCGCGGGCGGCAAATCTGTCCCATTGAAGACGCAGCGCCCTTTATCTTTCGTCCGCTCAAACCGCGCGACCCGGTCCGGGTTCACCAGATAGCTACGGTGGGTTTGTAAAAATCCCGTTGGCAAAAGCCGTTTCGTCGCCTCTGTGATCGGCCAAACGCAAAATAGACGCTCTTGGTCAGTGTAGACCTGCGTGTAATGGCCATCGGCGCGCACGAAGGCCACTTCGCTCGGCGAAATAAAAACTTTACCACCGTCCCGTTCGCATGGGATTTGTAGGCGCGACGGTTGGTGATCTTCTGGCGCTTCAGGCTTCTTGTTCGCTGGCACAATCAAATAGGTGACGCTGACCCAAAGGCACGCCCCGAAAATGACAAAGCTGAAGAAAATAACGCCAAGGGCCAGCGTCTCATTGCTCATCGACGGGCCAAATTCAGCACCGCTTGGCACGGCGACAAAGTTGGTGCCCGCCATCGCGAGGAAATGAACAGAACACACTGCAATCGCAAAACATAAGGTACCCAGCAAAATGTTGCGGTTTGTGCGTTTGCCGTAAGCGATTCCAAAGGCCAAGATACAAAGCCCAATCGCAACGATCGACGACAGCGCCACGCCCAAAGGGGAATAGACCGCGCGGCATAGCTCTAGCCCTGCCATCCCGATGTAGTGCATCACCAAAATGCCAACTCCGACGATACCGCCAGCCAGCGTGATCGTGGCGGGGGTGCGGGGCGCGAAATGCAAAATGATCAACGCGGCACCGACGATCAAGATCGCCGTCAGTGCGGAAACAAGCGTGATCGCCGCATCATAGTAAAATAATGTCGGAAGCTGCAGCCCCAGCATCGCGACGAAATGCATTGCCCAAATACCGCCGCCAAGCGCGACAGCTGCAAGTGTGATTAAAGCCTTTTTATGGATCTCGGATTTCGTCGACAGCGCGCGGGTCATCGATAACCCTGTAAACCCCGCAGCCAAAGCAACCACACAGGCCATTACAACCAAAAACGCGTCATGATCAACGTCAAGAAATTCCATGTTCGCAACTTGACCAAAAAACATGCACTTGGCAAATGCTATAGTTGAAAAGCCTTGCACGTTTTCAATATCGCACCGCACCCACGCCATAACGCGTGTACGGCTACATCCCCGATGTGCGCCCCAAAAGTCACCCTTTCATACCGCGCAAAAATAGTTGCGGAACCGCGCGCCGTGACCTGCTACTGTTTGTGAAAAACATAAGAGCAGCCTGATGAGTACACCCGAGATGGATGAGCAAACCCGCGAAAAGATCATCGCGAACCCGAACCTCTTGCTTGAGGATCACGATATTATGCGCGCCCTTGTGGGCGGCAATGATGACAATATGGGCGGCAATATTGTTGACCTGCGTGGCATCGCAATGGAACGGCTTGAGGCGCGGTTTGATCGGCTTGAAGACACGCACCGCAACGTCATTGCCGCAGCCTATGATAATCTGGCGGGCACCAACCAAGTACACCGCGCCATTCTGCGCATGATGGACGCCCAGACGTTTACTGCCTTTCTCGAAGACCTGACTGGCGATGTGGCCAATACCCTGCGCGTCGATGCGATCCGGTTGGTTCTGGAAAGCGCAGATCCAGAAACCGACAGCAACATGGGCTCAGCCGTCGCCGTGGTGCCCGAAGGGTTTATCGACGATTATATCACCCTTGGTCGCAACATGCCGGTCCGCCAAATCACTCTGCGCAAATTCGATAACTCTGGCGCTAGTCTTTATGGTGAGCGTGCGGGCTATATTCAATCTGAAGCCTGCCTAAAGCTGGACCTCGGTACGGGCAATCGCCCCGGCATGCTGATCATGGGATCAGAAGACCCGCAGCAATTCAGCGCCCAACAAGGCACGGATCTGCTGACCTTCTTCACCGGCGTGTTTGAACGGGTCATGCAGCGCTGGCTGGGATAGCTGCGATGATCTCTGCGGCGCTCACGGATATGTTGGCAAAGTGGCTGGACCATCAGCGCGCTTTATCAGGCGCGGCGGATAACACGCTCAAAGCTTATCAGGCGGACGTGATGGGGTTTTTAGCCTTTATGACACACCACCATGGGGGTGGTCTGGGGCTGGAACCAATTGCCGCGATTTCAACGCGCGACATGCGGTCATGGATGGCGCATGAACGCGGGCGCGGTGTGGGCGCGCGGTCTTTGGCGCGATCATTATCGGCGGTGAAATCATTCTACCGCTGGCTGTCCGAACGCGAAGATTTTGAACCTACTGCCGTTCTTTCGACGCGGTCACCAAAGTTTCAAAAGAAACTCCCCCGCCCCTTAGCCGAAGACGCCGCCGCCGCGATGATCGATACTGTTGAGCTGCAAGCCCGCGCGTCTTGGATCGCCGCCCGCGACGGCGCGGTGATCACCCTGCTTTACGGCTGTGGACTGCGTATCTCCGAGGCGCTCAGCCTGACCGGCGCGGACGTGCCATTGCCTCCGGTCCTGCGGATCAAAGGGAAAGGCGATAAAGAACGGATCGTTCCCGTCATCGATGTCACCCGCGAAGCCGTGGATGCCTATGTTGCGCAATGCCCCTACCCGCTTGAACCACTTGCACCGCTGTTTCGTGCAGTACGTGGCGGGCCACTCGCCCCGCGTGCGATCCAAAAAGTTATGGCACAAACGCGCATGCAGCTTGGCCTGCCTGCAACCGCCACGCCCCACGCGATGCGCCACTCCTTTGCGACGCATTTGCTATCCGCAGGCGGTGATCTGCGCACGATCCAAGAACTTCTGGGACATGCGTCCCTATCGACCACCCAAGCTTATACGGCTGTCGATTCCGCACGTCTGATGGAAGTCTACGACAAGGCCCACCCTAAGGCATGACTAACCGATTGCCCTGCAGTTGAATTTCGACCATATCGTCATGATGGATATTCGCACCAAAGCCCTTTCTGTCCACTTTCTAACAGCCACCGGCGCGGTTTTTGCCATGTTGGCAATGTTGGCCGCCGTTGACGAAAAATGGAATCTGATGTTCCTCTGGCTTGTCGTCGCGTTTTTTGTCGATGGGATCGATGGACCTTTGGCGCGCCGCTATGATGTGAAAAAGAACGCGCCGATCTTTGACGGGGTCCTGTTGGATCTGATTATCGACTACCTGACCTATGTCTTTGTACCCGCCTACGCGCTGTTCAAATCAGGGCTTCTCCCCGGCTGGACGGGGTGGTTTTCAATTATCATCATCACCTTTGCCTCTGCGATGTATTTTTCGGATACACGCATGAAGACGAAAGACAATTCTTTCTCTGGCTTTCCGGGCTGCTGGAATATGCTGGTGCTGGTGATCTTTGCGCTCACCCCGGATTTTTGGGTTTCACTCTTGCTTGTGGCGAGCCTCGCAATTGCGATGTTCTTGCCGTTGAAATTCGTCCACCCTGTGCGTACCGAACGTTGGCGTGTCGTGACATTACCGATGGCGCTGGCCTGGACAGCATTTGCGGGATGGGCGGCGTGGGTGGATTTTCATCCTGACAGCGCAGCACATTGGGGGCTGATCGTAACATCTGTTTACCTACTTTTGGCGGGAGTCGCACAACAAATACTGCCAGAAAAATCCGAGACCTAAATTTCCCTTAGGGAAATGTTATCTCTCGTGCTATAGTTGTGTCATTATTATACGACTTCTCGGATTGAGAGATATTTTGATGAAAGCGCAAAAGCAGATACCGCCTCAGCGTGCCGCGCAGCCGCGCGCACCCAAAACTGGCGGACCGTTGCAGCGCGCGGCAGATGACAGCGCAGCTTCCCAATCACTCACAGAACTGCAACTGATGGCCGACGCCCGCCCCACCGTTCAGCGGGCAGAAGACGATGAATTTCAAGCAAAATTCATACAACGCGCCGAAGCACCCGCACCAAAGGCAAACAATACCGGGCTGCCGGACAATCTGAAATCCGGGATCGAAAACCTGTCGGGCATGTCGATGGACCACGTACGCGTCCACCGCAATTCTGACAAACCCGCAGCGGTTCAGGCACACGCCTACGCGCAAGGCAGCAACATCCACCTTGGCCCCGGCCAAGAACAACACCTCCCGCACGAGGCGTGGCATGTCGTGCAACAGGCGCAAGGCCGCGTGAAACCAACGATGCAGATGAAAGGCGTCGCAGTAAATGATGACGCGGGCCTAGAGCATGAGGCCGACGTGATGGGCGCGAAGGCTGCACAATTAGGGAGTACAAAAGAAATAGTGGCTTCATCTGTTCATCGTACGACCAATACCGCTACTTGTAGCGGGGATGGGAGCTTAAATTCTTCAGTTCAGCGAGTAGCAGGCCATAATGGGCTCGACGAATTTAAGGCTGCCATCCACGAAGGGTCAGGTAAGGCTGAGGCAATTGCGACAAGTCTCTATGCGTTCAATGGTTCCGGGGATGGAGATTACGCGATCGATACAAAGACCAAAATACGTCAAGCGGCGCTTGATTTTGGTTACCCAGCTGAACACGCGCAGCGGCTTTCTGACAAAAATCCGTATCAGGATACCGATATCGCGACCAATACGACTCTTAATGGCGGTGTTCAGGGAAGTGCCCCTAATAGAAAAGCAAATGCCGAAAGCTTCGAATTCAGCGCAACGATTCAAACAAACGACAGTGATACCGTCAGTCGCCATCAACTGAATTTCGATAATGACTATCAAGAAGATGGTGAAGCAAGCATGAACTATAATGCGCGTAACCCAGCTTTAGCGAACTTTTATGCCAGCAACGTTGTCGAAGTTCAGCGTGGCGTCGTCGGCGCGGCTTTTGGTGGTAGCTCCGGCGGTGGACTTGTTGCAGTGACGCAAGTAACCAGATCAGACGTCCAGTCTGTAAATGGACGGGAATGGTGGGACCGTCTTCCTGCGACGGGAGGGACAAAATTTAGAAAACTGACTGATCTCGAGCTACAGGATTTTCTGAAAAACACGGATAATGGGAAAAGTACGGTCAGCGCGTTTCGTGGGCAATACGACGTAGTAACTGGAGAGACCGTGGTCTATAGCGCGAGTGACTTGGACAAGTTTTCGGTTAAACTAGGTCTTACGCCGGTCTAGCCATGTTGCGATCAAACGTTTCAATAGTACGCCTCGCGATCACGGCGCCGTCGGGAACGATGATAGGCAAACGGTATCGCTAAGCTGTCACAGCCGTTACGAACAAAAGCCATATTCAAATCAACAACCCCGCCGCCCTCTCCAACCGCAATAGCGCCACTTTCGCGTCCACGCCGCCTTCGCCGGAATAGCCACCTAAACCCTGCGCTCCTAGGACGCGATGGCATGGGATCAGGATGGCTATTGGGTTGGCGCCGCAGGCTTGTCCGATGGCTTGGGCAGAGACACTCAGCGATTTGGCTAAGTCTCCGTAGGTCCGTGTTTCGCCGTAGGGAATGGCGCATAGAGCTGCGTAGAAAGCATGCTGAAACTGCGTCCCGCGTGGTGCAAGGGGCACGGTAAATTCAGTCAGCTTGCCGGCAAAATATGCAGCCATTTCGGCGCGCGCTTGATCAAAAAGCGGCCCCTTTCTCAGCGTCCCCGCCCGCCCCCAATACAGCGCAGTAATCGCGCCATCCGCCGCGTCGACACCCAGCGCGCCGACAGGCGAGGTTTCACAAATCAACCCGCTCATATTGGTTTCCTTTGGGTCGCTGCGACCCGCGCCTTGATAACATCGACGACGGGCTTAGGTACAGAATAAGGAGTACCTGATGCAGCAGTTTTCTCTACTTGACCTGTCCCCCGTGCCCGAAGGTAAGACCACGGCGGATGCCCTTGCAAACACAGTCGCGCTTGCGCAATTGGCCGAAAACACGGGCTACCATCGGTACTGGCTGGCCGAACACCACAACATGCCCGGCATCGCGTCAGCGGCAACCTCCGTCGTGATCGGCCATGTCGCAGGTGCGACCAAGACAATCCGCGTCGGCGCTGGGGGCGTGATGCTGCCTAATCATGCACCGCTGATCATCGCAGAACAGTTCGGCACATTGGCCACACTTTACCCGGACCGGATCGATCTTGGTCTTGGGCGTGCACCCGGCACCGATATGAAAACCGCCCGCGCGCTGCGCCGCCATATGGCCCCAGAGGAGAGTTTCCCACAAGATGTGCAGGAATTGATCGCCTATTTGGGTGCGGGGCCAACACCGGTTCAGGCAGTGCCGGGGAAAGGCACGCAGGTCCCGATTTGGATATTGGGGTCCAGTCTTTATGGCGCGCAGCTCGCCGCGCAATTGGGGTTGCCTTATGCGTTTGCATCACATTTCGCGCCTGCAATGCTGCCAGATGCGCTCGCGACCTACCGCCAGTCATTCCAGCCGTCGGAATTCTTGGAACGCCCCTATGTCATGATGGCTGCAGGGGTTTGCGCGGCCGATACTGACAGCCAAGCACATTACTTGCGCACCTCACAGCAGTTGGCTTTTGCGCGGCTCATTGCGGGCAAACCCGGCAAGCTTCCACATCCGGTTCACGATCTACCCGCGCAGGTCGCACCGCATGTTTTGGCACAGGTAAACGCCGCGCTTGGCTGTTCGGCGACAGGTGAACCAGATACGCTTCGGGCGCAGCTGCGCGCGCTTACCGACACATATCAACCTGATGAGCTGATGGTGACGGGCATGATCCATGACCACACAGCGCGGTTACGATCGTTCGAGATTGCGGCGCAAGTATTGACCGATTTGCGTGCGCCCTAGCGACGGCGCCAGACGAACGCGGCTACCGCAATTAGCAGACACATCGACAACGTTGCATCCGGTCGCGGAGAAATCCAAAGGCCGTTATGAATGATGACCAAATCTGCGGTCATAACGAGCGGCCACATAATCGCATTTGCGCAACCATGCGCTATCACCGCAGGCCAGACGCTATTGGTGCGTTTGCGCGACACGCCATACCATACTGCCATCGCAAGCGTCTCGATCAAATAGATCGGCATGAACAGGTAAAGCGGGATGTCGGCGACATTTCCAAATGTCATCAAATAAGAAATATGCCAGATCGTCCAAATCAATCCGACGAGCAAATGCCGTTTTAGATCTGGCACACCCAAGATTTCCAGTTGCGGTTCGAGATAGCCGCGCCAGCCGAATTCTTCGAAGACTGCATATAGCATCGTGATCGGCAGCATTGCCAAGATCGCTGGCAAATACAGCGCCACAAACCCATCGAATAATGTCAGCGTGCCTAGCGCTGCCCCCAAAACAAGCGACAGGGCAACCAACGCAGGAAACACCAAAAGCGCCAACGCGTAATCGAACGCGTGACCTGCGAATGTGGGGCGAAACCCTGCCGTTTTCCAACCATCCCCGCCAAAGGCGCGCAACGACAAAGCCATAAGAATTGCGCTAACGACGAAGACCAATCCACCCACGTCATGTCCCCATGCGACAAGCAAACAGCCCAACACCGACAGCGCATAGGCGCCCGCCACATAGATTACGATATTGCGCAAGCTTGCCTTCATTTCAGTGCCTCAAGTGTTTCATCGATCCATAGGATTTCCGCTTCGACGTAGCGCAATCCGCTAAGCAACGTGGCCCGGCGCAACACCGTGTTTAGGTCCCCGCTCTCTGGGATACTTGCCGCGATGCCCTGAAATGTGGCGCGCAGTACCTCCGCCTCGCCCCGCCGGGCCAGTAGAAGCGCGCACACATCCGCTGCACCGATGCGGCCCCCAAAAAACATTTTTATCAAAAAAGGTTCGCGCGAAGCTTCGACGGGGTGGATTGTGCGCAGCCAATCGTCAAGTTCCGCCAATCCCGCGGCGGTCGCGAAGTGCAGTTTGCGCTGGCGCGTGTCCCCATCAACCTCTTGCACATCCACCAACCCATCAGCGACCAATCGCGCCAACGTCCGGTAAATCTGCGCCTGATCAGCAGGCCAGAAATGCTGCACAGAGGCATCCATCGCCTTGCGCAAATCATAGCCGCTTAGCGGTGTTGCGGATAAGAATCCAAGGATGGCGTGACGAAGTGACATGACTCGGCTTATATAGGATTTATCATATATGACAAGTCCTATATTTGCAGTAAAAAAAACCCGGCACGCGATGGCCGGGTTTCTTAGTTTAGCCTAGCGCATCATGACAACGTCCACAGACACCGGCGTGGCTGTGGCTGCCAACGTCGGGCAGGATCTTCCAGCAGCGTTGGCATTTTTCACCCTCAGCACGGGCAAAGACCACGGCCACATCGGCGACATCATCCAAGGTAAACGCATCCGCCGGTGCAGCCTCTGTCGACAGGTTGATGCCGGAGGTGATGCACAGGTCGTCAAAGCTCACTGTTTCCAGCACCGCAGCCACGTCAGCCGACACATAAACCGTTGGTGCCGCTTCGAGCGAGGCACCGATGACCTTGTTGGTGCGTTCGATCTCAAGCGCGCCCGTCACGACCCGGCGCACCTGACGAACAGTCGCCCATTTTGCGGCCAAAGCATCGTCGCGCCACGCGGTCGGTGTCTCTGCAAAGTCTTCGAGATGGATAGAGCTTTCATCACCGGGGAACCGCTCAAGCCAAACTTCTTCCATTGTAAACGTCAGCATCGGCGCAAGCCATTTGGTCAGCCGGTGGAACAAGATGTCCAGAACCGTGCGTGACGCACGGCGCCGGTCCGTGTCACCATCACAATAGAGCGCATCCTTGCGGATATCGAAATAGAAGGCCGACAGCTCAAGCGTGGCAAAGGTAAACACCGCTTGGAACACGCCTTGGAAATCGAATTTCTCGTATCCTGCGCGCACCTGTGCGTCCAATTCGGACATGCGGTGTAGCATCAGCCGCTCCAATTCCGGCATATCGGCGGGCTCAACGTGGTCGGCTTCGGTAAAGTCAGCCAGCGACCCCAGCATGAAACGCAACGTGTTGCGCAAACGGCGATAGCTATCGGCCACCCCTTTTAGGATTTCATCACCAATCCGGTGATCGTGCTTGTAGTCGGTTGTCGCGACCCAAAGACGCAGGATGTCCGCGCCATATTGTTTGACCACCTGTTCCGGCACGATCGTGTTGCCCAAGGATTTGGACATCTTTTCGCCCTTCGCGTCCAAGGTAAACGCGTGGGTCACAACCGCGCGGTACGGTGCGTGCCCAATGGTGCCGCAGGCCTGCAGCATGGACGAATGGAACCAGCCGCGGTGTTGGTCCGTCCCTTCTAGGTAGACATCTGCGATCCCGTCATCCGACCCATCTTCACGGTCGCGCAATACGAATGCGTGCGTTGACCCGGAATCAAACCAAACATCCAAGATATCAAAGACTTGCGTATAGGCATCATGATCCACATCATCGCCCAAGAACCGTGCCTTTGCTCCTTCGGCATACCACGCATCTGCGCCGCTTTCTTCAAACGCGGCCAGCACACGGGCATTCACAGCTTCATTGCGCAGCAAGAAATCAGGGTCCGTTGGCAACGCCCCGTTTTTCGTAAAGCATGTCAGCGGCACACCCCACGCACGTTGGCGCGACAACACCCAATCCGGACGTGCTTCGATCATCGAATAAAGCCGATTGCGGCCCGTTTGCGGGGTCCATGTCACCAATTCATCGATAGAGCGCAGCGCACGTTCGCGGATCGTTGTGCCGTAGGTATCTTTACCATCACCCACAGCGCGGTCCACAGCGGCAAACCATTGCGGCGTGTTGCGGTAGATCACCGGTGCCTTAGACCGCCATGAATGCGGATAGCTATGCTTGATCACACCACGCGCAAACAGCCCGTCAACCTCGGCCAGTTTCGACATGATGGCAGTATTGGCGTCACCTTCCCACGGGTTGTTTTTATTCTTCTTATTGGCCTTATCACGCAGGATTTTTTTACCACCAAAGAACGGCAGGTCCGCACGGAGCGACCCGTCTTCCATGACATTGTAGGTGATCATCTGTTCCAACATACCAAGATCACGGTAGAATTCGAATTCATCCATCCCGTGGGATGGGGCACAGTGGACAAAGCCGGTGCCTTCGTCTTCGGTAACAAATGGTGCTGCACGGAAATCACGCGGATCATCCCATTCACCATTGCCGCCTTCGGCCCCAGCAAGCGGATGTGACAGCGTGGTTCCAGACATATCGCCCGCGTCGCTGACGCGCGTGAACGCCTCAATGCGTGCTTTTGCAAACACCGCTTCAGCTTGCTTATCGGCAAGAATATACCGCTCACCTTTACGGACCCAATTGTCCTCGGGCGCGTCAGACACTTCGTAAACGCCATAAGAAATCGTCTCTGAGAAAACGACCGCTTTGTTAGAAGGGATCGTCCAAGGTGTTGTGGTCCAGATTACAACACTGGCCCCTTCAAGAGCAGCGTTATTGGTTTCGCGTACAGGGAACTTCACCCAGATCGCAAAGCTCTCTTTATCGGCATATTCAACTTCGGCCTCGGCCAAGGCGGTCTGTTCAACGGGCGACCACATCACAGGTTTTGAGCCTTGATAGAGCGTGCCGTTCATCAAGAACTTTTGGAATTCTTCCGCGATGGTCTTTTCCGCGTGGAAATTCATCGTGAGATACGGTTCATCCCAATTGCCTTGGACCCCCAAACGCTTGAATTCTTCGCGCTGCACATCGACCCAACCTTGGGCAAACTTGCGGCATTCCTGACGAAAATCGACGACATCAACATCGTCTTTGTTCTGGCCCTTATTGCGGTACTGTTCTTCGATTTTCCATTCAATCGGCAGCCCGTGACAGTCCCAACCGGGGATATACCGCGCGTCGCGCCCCATCATCTGGTGCGACCGTACAACCATATCTTTCAAGATTTTATTCAGCGCGTGGCCGATGTGCAGGTGACCGTTCGCATAGGGCGGGCCATCATGCAGGGTGAACGGTTTGCGGCCTTCTGCCTTTGCGCGCAATTTGTCGTAAACGCCGATTTGGGCCCAACGCGCGAGCCAATCGGGTTCGCGTTTGGGCAATCCAGCCCGCATTGGAAAATCGGTACGTGGCAGGTTCAGCGTGTCTTTATAGTCTGTGGTTTCGGCGCACATGTGGGGCGTCCTTTGAATATCTGGAATACATACAGGTAAGGAGCGGTGCGCATAGGCGGACACCTTTTCCCGGCTGGTTTGGTTTGATCAAACCGCCGGGCAGATAATGTCTATGATCATCATGCTCAACTTCATGACGCTGCTTATAGGCAGCGCATGAAGGAGCGTAAAGAGTGGTGTTCACCGAATGTGTCTGCACAAACCCCCATAAGGGTTTGCTGTCTGTTTCATACGAATAGTGACTTCGCTTACCCGTGGTCAGGGCAAAGCGCGCCGTGGCAGACAACTGTATCTGCGTGAATTTGGACCCGGCCCATTTCTTCGGTCAGCAGAATGTATACGTTGTTCTCATAACGGATAAGCTCACCCGAAATCGAAGATTGCCCATCGTATGTCTGCAAGACTATTGTCTTTAGCTCTGCTGCGGTGACAGCATTTGCATCAAGCGCCAATAAACTGACGGCGCAACCAAAGGTTATCGCAGCTGCGGATAGGCTGGTCTTTATACTCTTAAACATTTTCTTTTCCCATTTAAAACTACAGCAGTAGCGTGAAACTATGTATAAAGAGGTAGGCAATCGCCCCTCGCGTGTAAATCTATACCTTTGTATAGGTAGGCCAGGCTTTGAGCGCACCGCGCCTAAGCGCGCAATCGTCGAATATCGCTTGCCAGGACGCCCGCTTATTGCTACCCAGCCCGCCATGACCAATTTGATGACGACAACCATGACCAAGATGACCACCGCTCCGGCGGGGGATTGTTTGGCATGGGCGCATCGCAGCTAACCTAAGCTAAATAAAACCCTGCCGGATCGGACGGGGTTTTGAATTGCTGAGCCCCGTCTTCCCAAAACACCAAAGGAAGACCACCCCATGAATGCACACGTCCCCCCTGCCCCCGCACCCGTTGTCGCCATTGTCGGCGCAACCGGTGCCGTTGGCCTCGCGCTTATCCATAGCCTTGAACAGCGTAACTTTGCGGTCGGCGCGTTACGCCTGCTGGCCTCGGCCCGTTCTGCCGGGCGCAGCCAGTCATTTCGCGGTCAATCGATTGTGGTAGAAGAGCTGACTGAGGACAGCTTTGACGGCGTCGATATCGCGTTCTTTTCTGCGGGCGCTACAATTTCGCGCAGGTTTGCGCCCATCGCAGTGGCGGCCGGCGCACAGGTGATCGACAATTCATCTGCCTTCCGCATGCAAGATGACGTGCCACTTGTCGTCCCCGAGGCAAACGGCGCCGCCTTGCAATCGGCCCCGCGCATTGTCGCCAACCCCAATTGTATCGCAGCCATTTTGACAACTGCGTTGGCCCCGCTACATCAACGCTGGTCAATCACCCGCCTATCGCTATCCTCCTATCAAGCCGCATCCGGTGGCGGCGCCGAGATGATGGAAGAGCTGCGCGAAGGCACCCGCGCGCATCTGAACGGCGAAGACTTTGAGCCGCAAATTCTACCGCACTCCTATGCGTTTAACGTGTTCAGCCATAATTCTGATATCGATCCTGAAACTGGTTACAACGGCGAAGAGTTGAAGGTCATTTCCGAGACCCGGCGTATCCTTTCGCAGCCGCAACTACCGATTAGCGTGACTTGCATCCGCGTGCCGATTTTGCGCGCGCATGGGATTTCGCTGTCGATCCGCTTTGACGAACACGTCAATACTGACAGCATCCGTCACGCATTAGAGGGCGCGCCCGGTATTCGGCTTGTCGATGACCGTGAAGCGAACCATTTTCCGATGCCATCAGAAGCGTCAGGCGAACAAGATATCCTTGTGGGACGCATCCGCGACGATCTTGGTGATCCCGCTGGACGCACTGTCACTATGTTTATCGTAGGTGATCAGTTGCTCAAGGGCGCGGCGCAAAATGCTGTACAGATTGCAGAGGCGTTACGCGCACCTGTTGCGGGTTAACGACAATAGGACCCACTTCGATACCGCGCGGTGTCAAAGTGGAAATGATCCGCATGAAACCGGTTCGCTTCGGGGCCCAGAACGGTTCCGAAGGGGCCGCAAGCCGCCCGCCACATCTGCCGCAATTGCGCGCCATCATCTTCGGTGCCCCAGCCAGACAGCACTGTGATCTCAGACCCGTCTTGCAAACCGATCCCCGCGATATCAATGGCCCGCCCATAGGCATGTTCGGACAATCGGCCAGTGGCAAAATTATTGCGGTTGCGACAGGCGTAATGCGACACGACGCGCAGGCTGGCAACGCCGCCACCTTCGGCCCGCACCGCTGGGATTGCGCCACGGTTCACCCATGTTTTCAACGCGGTAGCGGTGCGACAATCCATCGTCGCGGCTGGGCGCAGGGCGACGCCAGACACCGACCGCACGCGCACCGCATCAGACACGCCACAAGCACCGGCGCCCTCAACGCGGCCCAACGTATCCCCTTGAATCGCGATATCGCCGCAGACCTGTCCGCGCAAACGTGCAAGACGGCGTTCTTCGGCTGCCGCTTCAATTGACGCGGGACGGACGGCGGGGCGCAACGAAACCAATACGGCGTAAGGACTTGGGGGTGGGCGCGTGACGGGGCGAATGACCGGGGTATCAGTCGCGACCACCACTGGTGGCACAACAAGCGGAAAGCCCTGCGCGACAGCTGTGCCAGCCCAAAGGACCAGCATGAACGCCACAAGGCGGATCACTCTGACTTGATCTGACTACGCCCAAAATCAGGGGCATCAGTATCTTGGCCCGCTTCGACGATGGACCGCCGGATCGCGCGTGTATGGGTAAAGTAGTCAAACAGGTGATCTCCATCACCTTGGCGGATTGCACGTTGCAGCGCAAAAAGCTCTTCGGTGAAACGTCCCAAAATCTCAAGCGTTGCGTCCTTGTTGTTCAAAAACACATCGCGCCACATAGTCGGGTCAGAGGCCGCGATGCGGGTAAAATCGCGAAAACCTGCCGCCGAATATTTGATGACTTCGCTGTCGGTCACACGGCTGAGGTCATCCGCAACCCCGACCATCGTATAAGCAATCAAGTGCGGCGTATGACTGGTAACGGCAAGCACCAGGTCGTGGTGATCGGGATCCATTTCGTCAACGTTACTGCCCATCCCGCGCCAAAGATCGGACACGCGATCAACCGCTGCTCGGTCAGCCCCTTCGACAGGCACGATGATACAAAAACGATTGTCAAACAGTTCGGCAAAGCCAGAGCGCGGACCAGAATGTTCAGTCCCAGCCAAAGGGTGGGCCGGAATGAAATGCACGCCATCGGGGATATGCGGTGCCACAGCATCAATGACCGTGCGCTTGACGGACCCAACATCACTGACGGTTGCACCCGGTCTTAACGACGGACCAATTTCAGCGGCAACAGCACCCATAGCCCCCACGGGCACGCAAAGCACGACCAAATCAGCGTCTATCACGGCTTCAGCGGCGGAATCGTAGATTTGGTCACACAGGTTGATTTCACGCGCAATCGCACGCGTTTCTGAGGATCGCGCATACCCAACAATTTCACCAGCCAGCCCTGCACGACGCATCGCGTGACACATCGAAGACGCAATCAGGCCAAGACCAATTAGGGCAACACGGTTGTAAATCTGCGTCACGCGACGGCCCCTTTGAATTGGGCAATCGTATGGACCACACGGCGGCATGCGCTTTCGTCGCCGACAGTGATCCGCAAACAATGCGGCAGTTTATATCCTGCGACCTGACGCACGATGATACCCACATCGCGCAGGGCCTGATCGCAGGCTTGTGCTTCGGCAGTATCGGCAAAACGTGCCAGCACAAAGTTTGCCGTCGATGTGTCGGACGGCACGCCAAGTTCAGCCAAGGCTGTCGCCATCCATTCGCGCAGGCGCGCATTTTCAACGCGGCATTTTTCGGTGTAATCGGTATCGCGCACGGCCGCTTCAGCGGTTTCGAGCGCCGCAGAAGACATGTTGAAGGGCCCGCGAATACGGTTCATCACATCGATAATCGCGCGCGGTCCATAGCCCCAGCCAACGCGCAGACCACCAAGCCCGTAAATCTTAGAGAACGTGCGCGTCATCACGACGTTGTTGCGCGTTTCGATCAAGGCAAGCCCAGCGTCATATGCGCCCACATATTCGGCGTAAGCCCCATCAAGCACTAAGATAGCCTGCGGCGGCAATCCTTCGGCGAGCCGGGCCAATTCGCTTGGGCCGATCATTGTGCCAGTCGGGTTATTGGGGTTCGCGATAAAAACGAGTTTGGTCCGCTCAGTACACGCGGCCAGGATCGCATCTACATCGGTTGTCCGTTCACGCTCACGGACTTCGACAGGGGTCCCCCCCGCTGCAAGTGTCGCAATCCGGTAGATCGCAAACCCATGTTCCGTGTGGATCACCTCATCGCCCGGACCGACATAACACTGGCACATGAAATGCAAGATCTCATCCGATCCGACGCCGCAAATCACACGGTCTGGGTCGACATCCCAAACCTCTCCAATTGCGGTGCGTAGTTTACTATGGTCCGCAGACGGGTAGCGATGCAACTGATGCACAGCGCGCGAAAACGCTTCCTTTGCCGCATCGCTTGGACCCGCTGGATTTTCATTGGACGACAGCTTGAGCACATTCGTGACCCCATCAAGCGTCGAAACGCCGCCCTCATAGAGCGCAATATCCATAATACCCGGTTGTGGTTGAATATCGTCCGCCATGGTGCCCCCACCTTTGTTTAGTTGCCCGTTTCTAGCGCCCCGAATGCAGCGTGACCAGACGCTAGCGGCGGGCGCAGGAAATATGGGCAAAAAAGTCGCAGCAACGCTCCCTTTATTTAACATATTGATTTATTAACAATCTGGTTTATTAATGATAGCATGAATCAGCACGACCAACTTGATAGCGCGTTTGCAGCGCTCGCCAATCCGACGCGGCGCGCAATTCTTGCGCGGCTCGCCACAGGTGAAGCAACTGTAAACGAACTCGCCGAGCCCTTTGAGATGAGCTTGCCTGCCGTCTCGAAACATATTCGCGTTTTGGAAGATGCTGGTTTCATTTCACGTGGGCGCAACGCGCAATTTCGCCCCTGTAAGATCGATGGAGCCCCTATCGAAGCCATTGCAACATGGGCTGATCAATACCGCCATATTTGGGGTGACAGGTTTGATGTGATGGCCAAATTATTGGCTAATACAGAGGATGAAAAATGACGAACGCAGAAATTTCAGTCGTGATCACACGCGATTTTACCGCCAGCATCGACGCTGTGTGGAACATGTGGACGGATCCAGCCAAATTTGGCCAATGGTACGGCCCGAACGGCATGACAATTCCAGTCGCCGAAATGGATGTGACTGTCGGCGGCATCCGCAAAATCTGTATGGAAATGAAGATGCCAGAGCGCACAATGACCATGTGGTTCACAGGCACTTACAAGGAAATCGTGGCCCCAAATCGGTTGGCTTATAGCGAAAGCATGTGTGACGCAGATGGCAACCTGATCTCGCCCGCCAGCATGGGGATGCCCGAAGGCACGCCAGAGGTCACCGAAGTCATCGTTGAACTGCAAGAAGTCGATGGGAAAACCCGCATGACCATGACCCACGTTGGCGTCCCTGCCGGATCGCCCGGCGAAGGCGGCTGGAACCAAGCGTTCGACAAATTGACAGCGCTATTCGGCTAGTTGTCGTCGCTTTGGTCGCGCTATCTGGCGCGACCAATACGACTAGCCTGTGACGCCCTCGGTTTGCGGAAGCGGATCTGGGGTTGTCACGTTCTCGGGCCGTCGCTTTTCGTAGAAAGCATTGCCGCCAGCTGTGACCACATAATGGATATTGTTGTAGTTAGCGTCATACCAAGCGGCATGAAAATACTTTGCGCTTGCAACATGCGGGTGCCGTTCACCGGCCAGTACGGCGGCCGCAGATGCATCTGCCAATGCCCGCCCCTGCCCGTCCATCGCTTTGGTCATCACACCCGGTGCAAATTGATTTCGCTGACCAACAACGGCGCATACGCTGTCAGGAAATGCATCAGATTGCACGCGGTTCATCACAACGCTGCCCACTGCAACCATGCCATCGCGGCTGGAACGGTTTGATTCGAAATACATGGCGCGGGCCATGCAGTTGATATCAGACGCTGACGCGCGCGTGGCCTGCGGTTCGCGTGAACACCCTGCGACACCGCACACCGCGACGCAGGCCCCGATGAGCAACATTCTAGATCTCTTTAGCTGCATATCTGCGCTCCTTTGCGCATGCATACGCGTCTAATTTCTTGATCTCAAGTTAGAGTTCACGTGAACGTATTTCTGCGCGCAAGAATTTCGCAGCCGATCGAAAATGGCTTGGGCCTGCGGCCTCCGCGCAGCGCCCCGGCGTCCATTTGTTATTGGCGCCTTTCATCGGACCACCGAAAAGCTCTGCCTCGGACTTCGAAGTGATGCATGCAATCAAATCGGCATACCCCGACGCCAACGCAGATTTCGCGCCATCCCAGTCTAGGTCGCTCTGGCGCTGGCGTAGATCGGCGTTGTAGCGTTTGAGATCGTTCCACTTGTACCCTTCAGCGGGAAAGAACACAGGCTTTTCTGCTTGCCCATCTGCATACCAGCCCAAGAATAGGCTGATCCAATGCGCGCGGTGCGAGATGACGTCTTTGATTGACGTATCTTCGACACCCTTCGTCATTGCCATATTAGTGTCAATCGCATCGACAAGCTTTGACAACTTGGCGAATTCCTTTTGTGAAATCTCAAGGAGTGCGGATTTGGTTGTTGCGGCCATTGGGGGCTCCCTTCCAGTGCAACCTTACCGCGAAACACACATAGGGGCCTTGTGGTAGATCAAACCGCAAAACGCAAAAGGCCGCACCAGATGGCGCGGCCTTTGAAATCGCAATTGCAAGAACGATTAGTTCTTGGCGTAGAATTCGACCACGAGGTTTGGTTCCATTGTGACCGGGTAAGGCACATCGCCCAAAGCTGGTGTACGTACGAATGTCGCAACCATCTTAGAGTGATCAACTTCCATGTAGTCAGGCACGTCACGCTCTGGCAGTTGAGACGCAACCAAAACCAGTTCCAATTGCTTGGACTTCTGACGCACTTCAATCACGTCGCCTTCTTTCACACGGTAGGAAGGAATGTTCACTTTCTTACCGTTCACTGTGACGTGGCCGTGGTTCACGAACTGACGTGCAGCGAAAACAGTTGGCACGAATTTCGCGCGGTAAACAACAGCGTCCAAGCGGCGCTCGAGCAGACCGATGAGGTTTTCACCTGTATCGCCTTTTACACGCTCAGCTTCGCCGTAGATGCGACGGAACTGTTTCTCGGTCAGGTCGCCGTAGTAACCTTTTAGCTTTTGCTTTGCGCGCAGCTGTGTACCGAAATCGGAAAGTTTACCCTTACGGCGCTGACCGTGCTGGCCGGGGCCATATTCACGACGGTTTACTGGTGACTTAGGACGACCCCAGATGTTTTCGCCCATGCGGCGATCAATTTTATATTTGGCAGCGGTACGTTTAGTCATACGCTGATCTCCTTCTTTAGAGTACGAAGGGCGTTGTCCTTTTTCCCGGATTTTGCCGGAACGACAGGGTTCCTCTTGCGAGGTCCACCAACACCAATGAAAGCGCGCTTATAGTGGTGATCTGGTTGCTGTCAATAATTAATCGAATTGTGACCGAATTGAGTACAACGGAGTCTTAGGAATGCACAAATTACGTCAAATTCTCAACATATCGATGGGCTAAAAACCGCTCATGGCACTGATGAATGTCAGTTTCCATGCTTAACGAGTAATTTGTTTTTGATTAATCCGTATTATGTTCACGATTTAGGCGCGTATGTGGCGGTTCTGTTTAACCCCACATGCGCGTAATCTGCTCTTGCTCCTGCGGTACAAAACCGCAATGCATTGCAAATGACAGATTTAGTGCGCGGCACACAATCCTTCCACTTTGCAGCAGCCTTTGGGGCCGGCGGCCTGTTGACGCTAATGGTCTTATGCAACGGGACCCTTGCTGCGCATGGGTCGTTGTTTTTCGCGTCATGGGTGCCACATCTGACGGGCAGCATCGTGGCGCTATCTTTTCTGGTCGTATTACGCCCCAAACGCGCTGCCCCCGTTCGCCCGCCGCTTTGGGGCTATTTGGGCGGGATTTCAGGCGGCGTAACCGTGATGTTAACCTCGGCGACGATGAACACCGCGCTCGCACTTTCGGGCACTATTGCGCTGGGATTAGCGGGGCAAGTGGTCTTTAGTCTGTTTGCCGATGTGCGGGGGCTGTTTGGACTGCCCAAGCGCCGCCCGACGTCACGCGACTATATATCCATGACTTTTATCCTCGCGGGCAGTCTGATTTTGATCTTCTTGGGGGGCGGCGCATGATAGTCTATGCGGCACTTGCAGTCCTTGCAGGACTGTTGGTCGGGCTTAGCCGTCAGATCAACGGGCGCCTTGCACTGTCGACCTCCGCGCTTGAATCCTCATTTTGGAACCACCTTATTGGGCTTGTCTTTATTACATGTATTGCGCTGACCATTGGTGGGCTTTTCGCGGGCACCCCCGGCGATGCCCCCTGGTGGGCTTATTTGGGTGGCCCCATTGGCGTCGTGTTTATCGCAGCGGGCAGTTGGTTGATTCCACGAATCGGCGCTGCGCATACGGCTATGCTCATTATCGCGGGCCAGATGATATCGGGGGTGCTCCTCGATATTTTTTTCAAAGCCCCCGGCAGTACATCCGCGCGTGTCATCGGTGTTTTGTGCATTTTGGGCGGGGTTTGGGTGGCACGCGGTCCCACAAAGCGCGACAAAAAAGGGTGATCAAAAGTACAATCAAAAATCCGTGATGCGCAAGAAAAATGCGCCTATAAGTTGAATTTCAGGCGGCATTTTGCCAACCCCAAAATACCTATGGACAGCGTTCATTTTTTGTAACAGATAGCCACTGTTCGAAACTCAAAATAGGAAAAACCTAAAATGAACAACGTGTTGAAAATTTCAGCAGCTATCGCATTCGCTACAATCGCAACAACTGCATCTGCTGAGTGCACGGAAGCATCCATCCAAGAAAAGACAATGGAAATTTCAACCGGCATGCAAGCTATGGCTGCAACAAACCCAGAAATGATGATGGAAATTTCAACTGAGCTTCAGACTGCTATTGCAGCTGCTGCCGAAGCAGACGACATCGAAGCCGTTTGCACTTCACTTGATGAAATTTCTGCAAAAATGGACAGCTAAGCCTGTCTTGGATTTGCCCCGACTTTGTATCGGGGCAAATCTATTTTAGTTTTCTTTGCGGTCATCCACGACGCCTAGCGCCGCAACACCAGAATTCCCTAAATCAACCGTTGCGAACGGCCCACCGATGCACAGGTTCGCAAGGTCCTTGTTATCAAGCGGCGGCGTATCGGCCAGAATCTCTTTGGCAAAGACCTCGGCGTTGTCTTTCGGGCGATATCCCAAATGCGCGGCTTTGCTGTTATCAACAACGACGCGGTCGTTGTTGGAAATTCCCCAAACCTTCGTGAAGCCCACAACTGGTGAATCGATGGATCGTTCGACCAGATGGATCAAATCATCATAGGAAAGCCACGTCCCAAGCGACCGCGCGTTATTTGCCTGCGCGCATGAGAAAATCCGCATACAGACCGATTCCACGCCGCGCTTGTCCCAGTACAGGCTCGCTAGGTCCTCGCAAAAACACTTTGCCAACCCGTAGTAAGTGTCCGGCTTATGCGGCGCATCTAGATCGATCACGTCGGTTTTCAAATGCATCCCCACCGCATGCACAGAGCTTGCGTAGACAACACGGCGCACGCCTTGGCGGTAGGCGGCCTCCCAAACATTATAGGCCCCGATGATGTTAGAATGCAGGATATCGTCCCACGCGGCCTCATCGCCGATGGCGCCAAAATGCACGACCATATCCGCCCCTTCAAGCATTGCCTCAAGCGCGGCCAGATCGCCAAGATCAGCTTGCACATAGGTTTCGCCGGGCAATGTGTTGCCAATATCCGCAGCAAGATCGGTCGACACCAATTCATCGCACATCTTTGTTAGCGGTTCACGCAAGTATGACCCCAAACGGCCTGCAGCCCCGGTCAAAACAAGTTTCTTCATGTGTTTTCCTTATTGGTAGATTTGCGCATCTGCGCCATCAGACTATCGGTTGATTTTGCCAGCACACCGATATCAGTGGCACAGGCAACAAATGTGAACCCATCATTAAGCAGATCAGCCGCGAACGCCGGTTCAGTGACTAACGTACCAACAGGCACGCCCAAATCCATTAGTTTGCGCGCAGCAGGCTTGATCCGCGCCCAGACATCCGAGTGCAACGGCTGGCCCAGCAGCCCCATATCAGCCGAAATATCCGCAGGCCCAAAAAACACGCCATCAACACCATCGACAGTGCCAATCTCGACCGCTTGATCAAGTGCAGCGCAGGTTTCGATTTGCAAGATAACGCAGGTTTGCGCCGCGACGTCTTCATAATAGTCTGTGACGCGTCCAAACCGATTGCCCCGTGCAATCCCAGCCACGCCACGGATACCGTGCGGCGGGTAACGGGTTGCGGCCACAGCGGCGCGGGCTTCATCGACGGTTTGGATCATTGGGAACAAGATACCTTCCGGCCCCAGATCAAGCAGCCGTTTAACGATCACCGGATCATTGACCGGCGTGCGCACAATTGCAGTCGCGTGGTAGGGTGCGATGGCCTGCAACTGCCCCAACACATCTTGCATATCGCCCGGCGTATGTTCAAGATCAACGACCAGCCAGTCAAAGCCAGCTCCGGCCACAACTTCGGTGGAATAGGCATTGGCAAGACTAATCCAACAACCGACCTGCTTTTCACCCGCTTGCATCGCGGAAAGAAACTTGTTGGTTTGCATTTTCATATCACGGCCTTTTCTTCAAAACGGATGCCGCTGGCGATGCGGTCAAAACTAAACGGGGTCAAATCCAGACTAGAATATGCACCTGCGGTTATCCACTCTGCTACGCCGCGCCCCATTGCAGGGCTTTGCTGGAACCCATGTCCTGAAAATCCATTCACGAAGATAAAGTTTATGACTTCGGGATGCGGCCCAACAATCGCATTCTGATCAAAGACGTTATAGGCGTAATGCCCCGCCCAAGAGTTGCGCAATTTAATCGCTTCAAACTGTGGGATACGCGTCGCGAGGATCGGCCAGACCTTTTCTTCCCACAGGCTGTGATCTTGCACGAAATCATCATGATCTACGGCCGGATCGTCATCGGGCGGGCAGCCAGCAAGATAATATGTCCCTTCGGAACGCATATGCACGCCCGATGGATCAATCGTCAGCGGCAGGTCACTATCCAGCGGCTTTTCTGCCTCGAATATATAAGTATACCGTTTGCGCGGCTCTACCGGGATATCAACACCCGCCATCTTTGCAGTCAGGGCCGCGCGCGGGCCACTGGCGTTGACCACCGTGCCGCAGTTGATCACCTCGCCGGATTTGAGCGTGACGCTTTCAACGCGCGTACCGCTTGCGTCTTTTGTCATCGCGACGACTTCGTTTGTCACATATTCCACGCCGCGTTCACGTGCTGATCGTTTCCACCAATCAAACAGCGTGTTTCCGTCAAAATACCCTTCGTCGATCAGATTGTGGTTGCCTGCGACAATATCATCAAGCTGGTAGAACGGATAAGCCGCCGCAATTTCATCGCGGGTCATATGCTTTGTGCCTGCGCCACAGGCTTCTTGTAGTTTTTGGTTCTCACGTAGGGTCATGGCAAAGCCAGCGTTATCGGCCAGATACATATAGCCATAGCTTTGTAGCGCGACGGTCGGCACACGTGGGTCATTGCCCATATAGGCTCGGAAGTTTTTGACGAAGTCAGCCGCAAATTGCGAAATACGCACATTAATTTCTTGGCTAAACTGCTGGCGCATGCAGGAATTCGTGTGCGAGGTTGACGTGAATTCATAGGTCGGATCGCGTTCCACCACGAGGATCGACCCGTCAAAGCCGGGATTATCCGTCAAGAACCACGCAACCGATGAACCAAGCATCGCGCCGCCAACGATCACGACATCATAGCTGGTTTTCGCAGGTGTCTGCGTCATGCACTCTCCCCCTTTGCAACAGCATCCAAAATATCAGCAACGCTTTGCGCGCTCAGCCCATAATCATCCATCGCTGCTTGCGCTGAAATATAGCCACGCGCCAGATCACGTTTGACCAGATCAGGGTCGCGAGCTGCCGCGTCACCATAGCCTGCACCGCCTGGCAGACCAAGGATCACCCGCGCGCCATCTGGCACAAACTGTTTCCCCTTACCTTGCATGGCGGCACCATCATCGCGCGCAATTGTCGTGGCCGCGCCGCTGGCCCCGCCTTGGCGGCCACGCGCCGGGTGGTGGACCCGGTCAAACATCGCGGAAAAATCAAATTCATGCCCGCTGCGTGCCCCGACCTCCATATATTGGCCCAAGCCGCCGCGATATTGCCCCGCGCCACCGCTGTCAGGGCGTAATTCTTTGCGCCAGATAATGACGGGGCCGGTGTGTTCTGTGGCCTCGATCGGCATTGTCATCACACCCGACGGGAACGCAGTCGCATTTAACCCATCGACACGTGGGCGCGCACCTGCCCCACCTGAATTAAAGGCCAGAACTTCGGCGCGTGTACCCTCTTGCCCTGCTGCGGGGCGCACACTGACCTGAAAATTGCATAAACATCCGGCCCCCTCGGCAGGCACGGTGGCGGGCAAAATTTGATCAAGCGCATCATAAACCGTATCGGGGATCATATGCCCAATGATATGACGCAGCGCCACGGGGGCCGGATGCACCGCATTGACGATACTGTTAACTGGGGCCACGACCTCAAACGGGGCTAAGGAGGCCGCGTTATTAGGAATCTCAGGTGCAACCGCGCATTTCAGCGCATAGCACGCATAGGCTTTTGTATAGACCAGCGGCACGTTGATCCCTTTTTTATCAAGCCCCGATGTCCCTGCGAAATCGCAAACCATCCGATCTTTTTCGATGGTCAGCTTGACCCGCAAATCAATCGGCGTATCAAAGCCATCAATCGTCATGCCGCCATCCGCGCTGGCCTGTGGCAGAGCCGCGATTTTTTCGAGCGTTGCACGGCGCGAGTTGTCCAAAATAAACGCGCCGATCCCGTCCAAATCAACAAGTGCAAATTCGTCCATCATTTCGGCAAGCCGCCGCTGACCGATCTCATTGCAGGTGGCCAACGCGTACAGATCACCAATCAGTTGATCAGGTTCACGCACATTGCCGCGCAGCATATGGATCAAGGTTTGATCCACCGCGCCGCGATCCGCAAATTTCATGATCGGGATATAGATGCCCTCTTCGTAGACGCTGGCTGCATCCGCGCCGAACCCACGCCCGCCGATATCGACGACATGGGCGGTGCAGGCAAAGAAACCCACGTGGTTTCCATTGTGAAACGATGGGGTGACGACCGTAATGTCGTGCAGGTGTCCGGTACCTTCCCACGGATCGTTGGTGATATAGACATCACCTTCGCAGATATTCTCACTCCCGATGCGCCGGATGAAATGTGCGACTGCATCAGCCATCGCGTTCACGTGACCGGGCGTGCCTGTCACGGCTTGGGCCAGCATCAATCCATCTGCGTTATAGACGCCTGCCGAAAGATCGCCAGCTTCGCGGACCGACGTTGAAAACGCGGTGCGCACCAACGCTTGCGCTTGTTCTTCGACGATAGAGATCAAGCGGTTCCACATGACTTGGTTGGCGACGTTGCTCATGCTTTCACCTCATTGATGTCAATTGTGCCGTCCGTGCGCGCCGTGGCTTGGCGGCTGCTTGGGACGACAATCGTTGTTTCGTCCTCGGTGATCAGTGCTGGGCCGGGAATAGTCGCCCCTGGTGCCAGATCGGCGCGTGCGATCACCGCCGCATCCACGACCTTGCTCAGTGCAGGGTCAAATAGTCTGCGCGACGCTGTGGACTGCGCATGCGTCTGTTCTGCGGTGTCCGCCAACGCGTCAACCTGCGCGGCTTCCGTCGTTGCATTTACCGCCCAAACTGTGATCTCAATATCCATCCCGGCAACTGTGCGCCCGAACAATGCTGCATAATCCGCTTCAAACAAGGCTTGGAAAGTCTCCGTATCTGGGGCTATCGCTTGCGCACGGGTTAAGCTAATCGGGATTTCCCAGCCCTGTCCGGTATAGCGCATATAGACTTTATATTCGGCATGAATTTCAGCGGAAGCATCGCAGGTACGCACAAACCCCGTCGCCTCGGTCTCCATATCCGAAAGCAACGCTTTCACGGTCGAGGGCGCGAAATCTGACAGTTTCATATAGACACTGCGGGTTGCTTCAAAACTAAATGGCGCGCGCAAGAACCCGATGGCTGATCCGACCCCGGCACCGGTCGGCACCAAAAGCCGCTGCACGCCCAGCTTTTCGCACAAACGCCCCGCATGCAACGGGGCCGCGCCGCCAAAGGCGATCATCGTGTAATCGGCAAGGTCTTCGCCATTTTCAACCGCATGCACACGCGCGGCGTTGGCCATGTTTTCATCGACCACTTCGGCCAACCCATGGGCGGCGGTCAGCGCATCCATATCGAGCGGCGCACCCAAATCAGATAGGGCTGTCGCAGCGGCATCCATGTGCAATGGAATAGACCCGCCCGCGAAATTATCAGGGTCCAGCTTGCCCAATGTCAGGTCAGCATCCGTGACCGCAGGACGCTGTCCGCCACGCCCATAACAGGCAGGGCCGGGTTCAGATCCGGCGCTTTCCGGGCCGACACGGATTTGGCGCATTGCATCTACATGCGCCAGACTGCCCCCCCCTGCCCCAATTTCCACCATATCGATCACAGGGATCGAAATCGGCATGCCTGATCCTTTTTTGAATCGATACGTGCGGGCAACTTCAAACACGCGTGCGGTTTTGGGCGTCTGGTCTTTGATCAGGCAAATTTTGGCAGTTGTACCGCCCATATCAAATGACAATACTTTATCGAGATTATACCGCGCGGCAATGTTCGCAGCAAACACTGCACCACCAGCGGGCCCGGATTCCACCAAACGCACAGGGAACTCTGCTGCACTTTCGAGACTGATGATCCCGCCGCCCGAATGCATCAAAAAGATCGGACATGCGGTGCCTTCCTCCGCAAGGCGCCCTTTGAGCCGCCCCAGATAGGATTTCATCAGCGGTTTAATATAGGCATTGGCGACCGTCGTGTTGAACCGCTCATATTCGCGCATCTGGGGGGAGACCTCGGATGAAATAGAAACCATCACATCCGGCAGTTTTTGCGCAAACACGTCGCGGATCATCTGTTCATGGGCGTCATTCAGATAGGCATGGATCAAGCCAACGGCGATGCTGTCAAATCCCATCGGTGCGATCTGATCAGCAAGAGCTTCGACATCCGCGCGTTCCAACGCAATCAACACCCGCCCTTGCGCATCCATCCGTTCAGACAAGGTAAACCGATGCTGGCGCGGCAACAGCGGTTCGGGCAATTGCAAGTTCAGATCATATTGCTCAAACCGGCTTTCGGTACGCATCTCAATCACATCGCGAAAGCCTTCGGTGGTGATCAACGCGGTCTTAGCCCCGCGCCGTTCAATCAGCGCATTTGTCGCCAAAGTGGTGCCGTGAATAATCTGCGAAATCGCCCCTGGCGTGATACCCGCCTTGGCGCAAACCTGATGCATCCCATCGATAATCGCGTTTTCAGGGGCCGCGTATGTGGTCAGCACTTTGGTCGAAAACTGATCACTGCCAATCTCTAGCACGACATCGGTAAATGTGCCGCCGATATCGACGCCTAGCCTGATATTATGTTGCATAAACGACGGGTCCCAAACTGTTGTCTGAGAGAATGCTAGCCGCAACGATAGATCATCACAAATTGTTTAATACGATCACAAGGATAGCATTTTTTTATCATACGCTTGCGCAATTCCCGCTGCGATTGCGGCGCATTGGGCAACGACACCGGGTGCCTTTTCGGCATCAAACCGGGCATAAAAATCTAACGGCGTCGGTGCCCAATCATAGGTCATTCTTTGCAGTGCTCCGCACGCGATTTCGGCGGCCACCATCGCCGCCGGGAGCGTCGCAATGCCCATCCCATCCAGTGTCATATGCAAACAAGCCGCTAGATTACTGGAAGGCACCAAATGCACATTCAAATCTCTCCGCTGCGCGAAATGTGCGGCAACCTGATCAAAAAGGCGGGTATTGCGCGCATGTGTCAGGATCGGGTGGCGCGCCAAATCCTCCATAGATGCTGGACCTGTCACGGCAACATCGGGTGCCGCAACCCAGACCATGTCATAGGAACCAAGCGGGGTTTCACCGCTGGAAAGCCGTTGGAACGGCCTGTTTTGCACGGTCAAATCTAGTGTCCGTTCTTCGAGGCCACGTTCAAGGTTGGCGGAAAGATCCACTGTCAATTCGACCGATAGATTCGGGTAGGTCTCTTTGAGCGCACGCAAATAGTCGCGCAACCACGTATGCACGATCATTTCAGTCACCCCAAGCCGCAACGTCCCTGACACCAGTTGCTTTTGATCGGCAGCCACAATCATCGCATCCGCCGCGTCCATAACACGCCGTGCATGTGCCAACAGATCGCGCCCCTTATCCGTAAGATGCACAGATCCTGCGTCGCGCGTCATCAATTGCGTGTTCAGCACAGTTTCAAGCCGCGCAATACGCGCCGAGATATTCGGCTGCGTGGTATTCAGCCGGTCCGCCGCCCGTCGAAAGCTTTGCATATCTGCGACCCATATGAAGGCTTCAAGTTGTTTGAGGTTCAAGCGCATCCGCAACCGATCATTATTTAGTGGGCATCACGAAACACCGCATCTTGGTGCAACATGGCCCCAAACAGCGGATGTGTCACCGCTAAAGAAAACCGGAAACACCCGTCACCCAAATCATGATGCCCGACCACCACTTTGCCGGGGCTCAAAGCGCGCGGTAAGCGCAGCCTGCGCCCCGCAATCTGCAGAAAGAAGTGGTCGCTTTTGAACAACAACGCATCATCAGTGGCTTCCACCTGCAAGGCCATCCCAACCCCATAGCCGATGTATTCCTCTAGACCGGTCACCCCGGCAAACCGCTTTGAGCTGTATACAACTTGCGGAAATCCATGCGCACGGCCGTATTGGCGCACCCAAAACTGCCCGTCGCTTGCCCCGTCTTCGGTCACAACAACCACAGCGGGCTGGTGCAAGCTGCTGCGGTCAAACGGAAACGGCGCGCCAATGATGCGGGCCGCCTGTGCCAAAAGCCATCCTGCCGGGTTCATCCGCATCGCGGTGACGACACCCTGATAGGCCACGCTTTGCCCCGCGCACAGTCGCTTACCAAAGCGTTTACGGATAGCCACGGGCAACCGCGCCCACGCGCCAACGCCCAAAAGGCTGCGAAATCGAAGATCGGTAGTTTGCGGATCAATGCAGATTGGGGTTTGCTTTACCTCAGGCGCAATATGGATCGATGACATGATGCTTCCTTCCAAATCTTCAAAAGAGATCAGCGGGCTATTTCCGTTTCCCGCCAGCAAATTTCAGTAACTTAATGACCCTATCGCCAAGACCGACCAACCGGATAAGCTGCGCCTTGGGGACATCACGCATTTGGTCATACCACTGCGTGGTATTGTCTAAAAATCCTTGCATTTCTGTCAGGCGTTGCAAAACTTCGGGCGCGATAGATTGATCGTCTCGCGCAAGCTCAACACATTCCGCGATGGCTGACATCGCAGGATCAATTTCGCGTTCACGTCGGCCTTGGGCAATACGCAAGGCCATTTCCCAAACGTCGGCCTCAGCCACAAAATATTCACGACGATCCCCTGCGATTGGCACCCGTCGGATCAGCCGCCACGCGACCAATTCTTTGAGCGAATTCGACACATTAGAACGGGCAATTCCCAGGCGGTCGGAAATTTGTTCCGCATTCATGGGTGCGACCGCCAAAAACAAAAGCGCGTGCACCTGCGCAACAGAGCGATTAACGCCCCACTGCCCCCCCATATCACCCCAATACAGAATAAACTGATCAATGGCCTGCGGGCTTTTTATATCTGTAATTTCTGTCATAACAGAAATATAGGAAATCATCGAAGCAATTGCAAGCCTATTCAGGCGCGGCAAGCAAGGCGGGTGACATCGGCTCCACAGGCGCATAACTTTCACGGGCGGCGACGGAAGACCCTTGTCCGCGCGCACAAAGGGTAAGCTTGATGGAGACGCACCGTGAACCGGCCCCATAAACTCACCATCGCCACCGCCGTTTGCTTATCCCGCGGATAATTTGGATAAAAAGGACGGTTTGGGCTGGTGCATCGACACGTTGGGGCGCGGTTCCGCTACCGGCCTTCAAGCCCATCCCTGCAAACCGCAAGGGAGAACGTGCATTCTCATTTGATCTCGCGGCTGGCACAAAGCAAAGGCGGCTATATGGCCTCATTGACTACTCGGGTTGAAAACGCCCTTGTTTTTACCTCGATGATGAGGGCAAGTACGCCTGAGAACTCCCCGACGATTACGCTACTGACAGCCACTACCGCATCAAGATCGGCCCGCTCCTAGGGGGTATCGGACACCGGCAATTCCTTTGATCGTTGGACTTGGCTTACCGACAAAACTCAGGACTATGCCAACTGGGCTCAAAACCTTGATGATAGCGCGACCAAACGGGATCCGCGCGACAATACCCAACCCAATGGCGGCGGCAATCAAAACGTCGTGGGCCCTGGTGGGATGAACACCCCGGCGCCAATTTGGGGCGATTATTGGGACACAGTTGCGCAATAGGGTGAACGCGGCAAGCCCTCTGGCGACAACGTGGGTTTCATCATCGAATACGACGAGATGCCGCAATCGCTTTGCCCTAGAAAAACAAGTGCGGCCAAGCATATCTCCCCCATTCTGGCAGGTCACTACCCCCCTATTCGCGCGGCCCAAACGCGCGATATGGACATGACAATCCATACGATTATTTGCGAAACCCTCAGTCCCAAGACTATTTCACAGCCAAGGTTTTTTTGGCCTTGTTTCTCAGGTTTCACGCACTTATACGCGTCGGCGGAGACGTGGCCGAGTGGTCGAAGGCGCTCCCCTGCTAAGGGAGTAGGCGGGAAACCGTCTCGAGGGTTCGAATCCCTTCGTCTCCGCCACCATACACTTCCAGAAACTTCATGTTGTACCAAAACAAGGGCTTAGGCCCTTTTTTCTTGCATTTACCACCATAAGGCGGCACGGTTAGTGGTGGGTAGAATGACCACGCCACGACCGGGGATGTTGATAGAGACCACGCCACCGTCAAAGATCGGCTCTAAGCCTGCATCCATCAGCGCTTGTGGGAAGTCAGGCGATTGCCAAGCGGTCATTGCGGCATCATTGTCCAGAGGGGTCCATGCGGCGGCGTCTGCTTGCTGTGCGATCTGTTGGAAGGCAGCGGTGGAACCTGTCTTCATCAACTCAGTGACAGCCTTCGCAAACCCTGCACGGTCAGCGTTATAGGCTTGTTCCAACTCGCCTTCCGACCTCAATTGCCATGCGAGATGGATCAAGTCACGTGTCTTTACAGAGCCCTTGGCGCGCTCTGGCTGAAAGCTATGGCGCACACCTCACCTATTTCACCATTCGCACCAGTGCTCGACTAAACTATTCTGGGTGTTTCTATTGCCCAATAAGCGGACGCGGTCTTCGTAGGTGGTTCTTAGTCGTTGGCCCCTTTTGTTTTGTTTTTAGCTCCTTTTTTCCTCGGCGTGCTGTCCGCCCCGATAGAGAGAGACGACAGGAATTCCCGGTTGGGTCATGAGTTGTTCAAGATTTAACAACGAGGTTTCCCAATATGTATCGACACGTACGAACCGTCATTTCAACGACGGTATTTTTTCAACTTTTGGCATGTGGAACCGGGGTTTCGAGCGAAACCGCCGCCCTTTACGAACGCTTGAACGGGATTTTTGTCAGCGACGGGTACGGCTACGTTGTCGACCTGCGCGGCGACACACGAGACGTCTATCATTTGTCCGGTGGTACTTGCGTCTTTGATGCTGACACCAGCGCAGGCATTCAACATGTGCTTGGCCCGGATGATGTTGTCGAAGCAACCGATGGCCAAAGCTTTGCGTATGGCGATGCCTATGAGACTCACAAAATAGTATTTCTTCGAATTCCCGCGCTCCCAGCGTCCTGTGCGACGCCATTGCCGGACACGCCGCACGGGAATTTTGAAGCCTTCGCTGCCGCCTTTAGTGCGCATTATGCGTTCTTTGAACTTTATGGTGTGAACTGGCCGCAACAGGTCGCCGCCGCTCGGTCAGAAGTGACTTCGTCCATGACAGATGAAGACCTCTTTGCGCTATTTTCTGACATGGTCGCTCCGATCATGGATAGCCACCTATCGTTGGAAGCCGAGATCAACGGTAGCGCGTTCAGTATCGACCCAGTCACGACCGAGCTTGGTCGCGGGGCTATCCGGTTGGCTGATGAAAGTAACACCCCAAAGCAAGAAATCGTGCTGGCGGCACTTGATCGGTATTGGAACGAAGGCGTGGCCGAAGACATCTTGGCGGGCCAAGGGCGCGAGACGGCTGGCGGTAAATTACAGTACGGTCTGATTGATAGTAAGATCGGTTATATCAATGTGTTGATGCTGATGGGCTACACCAGCGATGCGTTCTTTCCAGACACCAATACGATGAATGACGCCGAGGAGCATCAGCGGGTCAACGCAATCTTAGACGAGATCATGATTAGCTTCGCAGAGGCGGAGGTGAACGCTGTGATCATTGACGCCAGCCTCAATTTTGGCGGGAGCGACTATATGGGGCGTGAAATTGCGGCCCGGTTTGCCGACCGGCAGCGGCTTGCCTACACCAAGGCGGCATTTGACGCGGCAGGTGCACCCGAAACATCCGTATATATTGTTCCCACAGATCGCCCGTCATTTGATGGCCCGGTTTATCTGATGACAACGGATTCGACCGTCAGCGCAGGCGAAACCATGACGATGGCGCTGCGCGCACTGCCCAACGTTACGCATGTTGGACAGCCAACCAACGGGTCCTTTTCAGATGTGTTGAACAAGACCTTGCCGAACGGTTGGTCGCTGACCTTATCAAACGAAATTTATCGCGATCACGCAGGTATCTTGTGGGAAGGTCGCGGAATCACGCCCGACATTCCCTTGGATATTTTCAACGAAACCACCCTCGTCAACAGCCATCCTGCCGCTGTCGCGACCCTTGTCGCCCATATCCAATCTCAACTGAACAAATGACGAAAGACCAGAAGACAATGAAACTGATCAAAACTTCACTGCTTTTCGGAGCCATTCTTACAACCCCAGCCTGGGCTGAAGGGACATTCACATTAGGTGCATTTACCAGCAACGACGCGAGCGTTTATTCCGACCATGACGACTGGAGCCTTGTGCCTTATGTGGCATACGACACCGAGCACTTTCACGTTGGGTTTGATGGGGTGGCGTATCATCTCATGAACACAGAACAGACGACACTGTCCGTTGGGGCAAGTACAAATTACGGCGACATTTTTGATCAAGACATCGCATTCTTCGACGGATTAGATCGCGAGGCTGATTTGCAGATCGAACTTACAGTGGATCATGATTTTGGAGGGTTCTTTGTCGAAGGAGAGGTCGCCGTTGACGTGTCGGTCGCAAAAAGCGGGCACTTTGCGACCGTTGCTGCTGGGTATGCGACAGATCTCTCGTTCGCATCATTGTCCGTGAAAGGCGGGGTGACTTACACGTCCGAAGAGCATAACCAATATTACTACGGCGTCACCACGGATGAAGTCACCGCCGGCCGCTCCGTGTATCTAGCTGATGACGCATTTTTACCATTTATCGCGGTTGAGGCCCTTGTCCCGGTTTCCGACAATGTAACCTTTGTGGCACAGGTTGAGTTTATAGATTTGGAAGATGTGAAAGACAGCCCGTTGCTGGATGCTGACACCAACGCCACTGCGCTGTTAGGTATCGCGTATCAATTTTAAAAAAACATGCGTGCGCAGGGCATTTCTTGCCCTGCGCTTCGTGAGACCGGAACAAACATGCCATTCGCCGCTCTTATTATGATCATTCACAGCACGCTTGCTGGCTTGTGCCTATTTTGTGCAAACCTGCTGTTGCTCCGCCGTAGGGATGAAGGCGTTTACGTGCCTTTGGCCCTACTATTCTTGTTTCAAGGGCTTAGCTTCTTACCCGATTTGATAGCCGATGCTATCTATGGGCCTGACGCGCAGACAGCGTGGCAAATCTACCTCAACGTGTTGATTAGCCCACTTGATTTGGCAAGCCCTTTACTGTTCTGGCTATATGTACGTGCTTTGACCAGCGAAGGACCGGTCATGCCGGTATCCTGTAAGTTTTGGCATGCCGGCCCCATCATTGCGGCTTCGCTCTGTATCACGCCCGTGGTTGCCATACCTGCAGATATATTGAACGGGATTACCCCGCCGCCGACAGAACTGATGCCACATATCCGGTTGATCACACAGCTCTTGCTGGTTGCGGATATGATATTTATGGCAATTGTTACCGTCTATATCACCCTGACTATTCGTAGGCTGCAGCGTTACCGAAAAAGGCTGCGGGACATATTTGCGAGCACCGAGAACCGAGAGTTGACGTGGATTTGGCTCATTACCATCAGTACAGGCATCTACTTATTGGTAGGTTTTATTGATACACTGTCCGACAGTCTGGGTTGGAGCGCGGAAGTAACGCAAACTCCCATCTTCCAAGTGCTTGCTGAGTTAATTATTCTGGTGTTGATGTGGACTATTGGGGTCTGGGGGCTGCGCCAACGCCCAGGCTTACGTTCTCCATCGGTTGAACCTGTGTTAGAGCAGATCAGTCCCGAATTATCCAAATATAAACATTCAGCACTGGATGACGAAAGAGCAAAGCGTATCGCAGCAAAGATTGAAACCGCGATGCAAGCAGATTTGCTGTACCGCGACCCAAATCTGTCGCTTTGGGATTTATCAAAACATATATCGGTTACCGCCCATTACGTCTCACAGACATTGAACACGCAGTTGGGCCGTAGCTTTTTTGACTACGTTAACTATTGGCGGATCAAAGAAGCTGTCAAGCGGCTGACCACGACCAAAGAAACAACTCTTGTGATCGCTCTGGACGTTGGCTTCAATTCGCGCTCGTCATTCTACAAGGCCTTCAAACGCGAGACCGGAAAAACCCCGCGAGACATCCGAGAAAAGTGATACCACTCGCCGGGTCGCCTCATATTGGTCCCACAATATGTAAAATGCGTTTGGTCAGACAACATCTGTCTTGGCTGTGAAGACGGTATATTTTACTATATTTTGTAGATTTTCTGATGGCCAGCGCATCCCCTATGCTCATTGATGATTATCACGAACGGCGCTGTCCATTTTCAATTTCTTTTATGGCTGTGTAATCGGCTTTAAAAATAGTTGACAGTTATAGTCAGTTAATGTCTACGCTCGGCCAAGCATAACATCAGCTATGCTAAATTTAGGAGAGACCCATGAATGTCAGAACACTGACGCGGGGTCTTTGCTCCGCTACCGCAGCTATGACGCTTACTTTCGCGTCAGCCACGTTCGCCACCGCAGAGACAATTACCGTCACCGATATCGCAGGCCGCGTTGTCGAAGTTGAACACGACCCATCCCATGTCGTAATTGGTGAAGGGCGCATGATCTATTCGATCGCGTTGCTTGACCAAGAAAACCCATTCCAACGTGTCGTTGGTTGGAAAGACGATATGGTTAACTATGACCCTGATGCGTATCGTAAGTATCTAGAGGTTTTCCCGGAAATCGCGGATTTGCCTAGCTTTGGTAGCCCGTACAACGATGAATGGAACCTTGAAGCTGTTATTTCGCTGGGGACAGAAGTAGTCTTGATGAACCTTGGGAACCTTCTGAAGGCCCAAGAAAGCGGAATTATTGAAAAGCTCGAAGAAGCTGGAATTGCGACCGTTTTTGTCGATTTTCGCCAAGACCCTACACAAAATACAGTGCCTAGCCTGCAACTGTTAGGGCGTATCTTTGACCGTCGCGACGAAGCGGATGCTTTTGGTGATTATTACCAAGAGCAGATGAAACTTATCTATTCACGCGTGCAAGAAATCCCTGTCGAAGATCGTCCTATTGTCTTTATCGAACGTGCTGCGGGCTATAATCCTGCGGAATGCTGCAGCACATTTGGTGCCGCCAACCTTGGCCGTTTGGTTGATCTGTCCGGTGGCCGGAACTGGGGGTCTGCGAAAACGCCGGGGTTCTCGGCATCTGTGAGCCTCGAGGCCATCTTCTCTGATGATCCAGACGTGATCATCGGTACCGGCGCAAACTGGGCCGAAGCCAACCCGGCAACCACGGCCGTTCTGTTCGGGTACGAAGCGGACGCCGCGATGGTAGAAGAACGCCTTGCCGCACTTGCAGCACGTGACGGTTGGCCAGAACTGTCGGCGGTTAAAAACGGGCGTTTCCATTCCGTCTATCACCAGTTCTACAACAGCCCTTACCACTTTGTTGCGATGCAAGCTTTTGCGAAATGGCTGCACCCAGAGCTGTTCGAAGATGTCGATCCAGATGCAACAATGGCAGAGCTTCACGACAGGTTCCTGCCCATCGACTATTCGGGTGTCTTCTGGGGAACGCTTGAGTCTGACGATTGATTTGACTTTACTAAGCGGCCCTGCTTGATGCGGGGCCGTCATCGCTGTTGAAGGGCTCTGAATTCATGACAATAGATGTAGATGCAACCGACATGCGGCGGGCATATGCGGCGCAGCTCATGCGCCGGTACGCTATGATCGCGCTGGTTGGCGGGCTGTTGGGCCTTAGCTTTTTCTTGGATGTGGCCACAGGCCCCGGAAAATATAGCCTATCGGTCGTGTTTGATGTTCTTACTGACCCGTTGTCGCATGGGGTCCGGTTAAAAGTGATCGTTTGGGATTACCGTTTGCCAGTCGCCATCACGGCCGTCTTGGTCGGTGCGTTACTGGCCGTTGCGGGGGCGCAAATGCAAACGATTTTGAATAACCCGCTGGCGGAGCCTTTCACACTGGGTGTGTCCGCAGCCGCTAGTTTTGGGGCTTCCTTGGCCATTGTGATGGGCATTAGCGTCATTCCGGCGGTTGGCCCACTGTTGGTCACGGTGAACGCCTTTATGTTTGCGTTGTTGACCTGTGGTTTTATCTTGTTTGCGACCCGCCTCAAAGGGGTTGGGTCCGAAACGATGATTTTATTTGGGATCGCGATTTTCTTCACGTTCTCTGCGCTTTTGGCACTGATGCAATATATGGCATCAGAAGACGAAATCGCGCGGATCGTATTTTGGATGATGGGATCTCTTAGTCGCGCAAGCTGGGAAAAAATCGCGCTTGGGGCGCTATTGCTGGCCGTCGCTATTCCGTTCAGCCTGTTGCGTACCTGGCCAATGACGGCGCTGCGCATGGGCGAAGCGACCGCCGAAAGCATGGGCGTCGATGTCGGGCGCTTACGCGTCGAGATGTTGATTTGTATTTCGCTGCTAGCGGCAACCGCAGTGTCCTTTGTCGGAACAGTTGGATTTGTTGGCCTTGTAGGACCGCATATCGCGCGGATGCTTGTGGGTGAAGATCAACGTTTCTTTGTTCCCCTGTCGGCCATTGTCGGAGCGTTGGTGTTGTCGCTGACATCTTTGATTTCAAAATCAATTACACCGGGAATTATTTACCCAATCGGCATCATCACATCGTTGATCGGCGTCCCGGTCTTTATCTCGATCATTTTAAGCACGCGGCGGGAGAGACTATCATGACCCTCAGCATTGAAAACCTCAAGGCAGGATATGGAAACACCCAAGTGCTCCATGATGTTTCGGTCCCGAACATCGAAGGCGGCGCCTTTGTCGGGTTAATCGGGCCAAACGCATCTGGGAAATCCACGCTATTTAAAACCCTCGCTGGATTGGTAACGCCAACAGCCGGACTTATCAGGATTGGCGAAGATGATGTAACGCAATTACGGCGCAAGGATCGCGCGCGCCGGGTTGCCTACATGCCGCAGGCGTTTGGGTGCAACGCCTTGTTGACTGTCTTTGAGAGCGTCTTGCTGGCGTTAAAACAAACGACGGGCTGGCGAGTTGATGATGAGAATCTTGATCGCGTATCATATACGTTGAACGCACTAAAATTGTCGCATCTTGCAAACCGTGGCGTGTCAGACCTCAGCGGAGGTCAGGCCCAGATGGTCGCGGTTGCGCAAACAATTGTACGTTCACCCGAGGTTATTTTGTTAGATGAGCCTACAAGTGCGTTGGACCTTCACCACCAACTATCAATCATGACGTCGATCCGTAACGAAATGGACAAAAAGAAGCCGGTTGTCGTGGCTGCCCTGCATGATCTAAATCTTGCTGCCAAATTTTGCGATAGATTGGTGCTGTTACGGGATGGGGTAATCCTCGCTGACGGTAAGCCTGAGAACATTCTAGCCCTTTCCGAAATTGGTGAAACCTACCGCGTTCATACTGAACTAGAGCATACGAAACGCGGCGCACTATACGTGGACGCACGACTGTCTGCGTGATTCAGTTAAGACATGCTGCAAGGTCTTCATAGGAGAAGCAGCGCTGCAGCGTCACTACACATGATCAACGACGGCTTTGGGCTGTTACTTCGTGGGCAATTTTTGTTCATCTCCTGATAGCGGACTTTAGCTGCACTACAGAAAAACGGCAAAGTGGCTCATACCTGCCATTAGCCGCTTTGCAGCATCATGGCGGATCTGATGAGATAGCATCGTCATGGACGGCCCATTGCGGAACTTGGCCGTCACTGCGCTATGCTGCAGTGCGGCCCGTCAGACCGGTCATTCGCGGCAGCCGCGAAGCCAGATTCACACAACACGGACATGTCCGTCATTCGCCCATTTTCCGACAATTTCTGAAGCCAGCCCAAAAGAGACTTTGAATGGACCTATCGGCCACCATGGGCGTTGCGGGTCAGGGTCCGCATGAAATGCAAAGACTGCCGAAAGTCCAGGCTGCCTTTCTTAGGTGTCGCTCTCATCAAGCCACTTTTGAAAGAAGGCTCTATCCCTCCCAGTTGGTCGTCCAACGGATGGCAAGCGTTTCGCGGCTCGAGCTGTCATCGAAAAAATCTGCATTGGACATACTGTCGTAGATGACAGTCAGGTTACTGCCGTTGTCAAACCTATAGCCAATACCAAATGCCGCTCGAAATTGTAGGGGCCCATCAAGATCAGCGCCGTCACCTTGTCTGTAAAAACCAGGCATCAGCGAGGTTTCGACGAACAATGGGGTGTCGTAAACGTATTGGCTGCTCCATTTACCGCCGATCCCGAACCACGCAGCCCCATCGGTTGTGAGCGAAAGACCATAAGTGGGGCGAAAGGGACCGCGTCGACGATGGCTGTCGTAGCCAAGGTAGAACTCATTCGCACTCTGAAATTCATCAGATTGCAGTTGTCCTAACTGATAAAATATTTGTGGTTCTTGCTTTTCGGTATAAAGGCAACCGTTGGGGCAATCATTCAACGTCATATCGGTCAAACTCGTCAGCAGCCAGATCAGACCAAGTGTACCGTCCATGATGTCATCCTATTTTTTGTGGCCCGTTGGAGCCTCCCGAAAGATGTACTAGGGCTAGATAACACTAAGGCGCATATCTGCCTGCAACAGCGCAGCAAAACAAAATGCCTTGAGTAATCTCCCAAAAAAACGGTTTTTGACCTATCAACTTACATCTTGCGTGGCCGCAACATAACGGCAGGGTACAGCGCATCAGAAATCGCCACAATGGGCACTTTTCCTCGTGGTTAATGTATGCGGTGCCCCGAGGCTGACAACGCCTCGGCAGCCGAGGCAGATTGAAATCCACCACACACGATAGCTCCCCATTCACATGCTGCGAGCGGGTCGAGGGTCGGCAATTCTTATCACTGGCACAACACCGGATCAGCCTTATCGGTGTGAACACTAGGCGGTCCGAACGCCATAGACTGGTCCGAGCTTGCTATTTTGCAGTAACCGCCTTTAGCGCGCCGCTACCGCTCAGGCACCACGCAGCATGCGCTACTTTGGGCTATTTGTGGACCTCGGAGGCCTTGCAGCATCTGATCTGTTGGTTCTTCTATCTTGGATGAGGACGGCCCAAAGCGGACATTGCATGCACGCTGCATGCCGCAGCGCAACTCCCCGGCAGCCGACATTACCGAATGAGCGCAGCATTTTGATACGCCCGAGATTCGCTATGCGGGACTTAATTGCTGTCAGTCCCGCATTGGTGGATGGCCGCTTTTATAGGCTCAGTGGTTTTTTGCTAAAATCTCTCCTTTCCGATTGATGCAGCAATACCGATCGTTGCGGTAGTCATCATGGCTGAGTGTAACGCGAGCGAGACCGCACGAGAAGTCAGATGCGCCATAGAATTCACGCGGTATGACAACTGCCCCAGTTTTGTCGATAAATCCGGTTTTGTCATCCTGGAGGATCGTGGTAAGGCCTTCGTAGAAATAACCCATGCGTTTCTCTGGAGGAAATATTCTGGGCTTTCGGTCATCGCCCAACATGTAATCCCCGTAGGCACCCTCCAGTAGTTGGCGGTTTTGAACCTAACCTTCTTTATGAAGGCAATAGCCTGAATCGTGATTGTTTGTTTCAACAAGTTCAGAAACTTCGTCCGTTGAATCGGCGAACAAGTTGAAAACCGTAGGGCTCGCGATGCCAATGCTAGCAGGGATGTCAACGGAACGCAGTGAGCTGGAGCCCGGAGCAACATTCTGAATATCCATTAGAACTGAAATGATTGGTGCGTTGTGAGGCTTGAACCCGATGTGCATTTTAAAGGGCCCAGTATTTGCAAAGCCGTTGTTCACAATACGAAACACGATCTCATCGGATGGTTCGTAATTATTGAAATTGCAATACCCGGTTCCGGGAAGGCCTTCTATCGCACCCTCCGTCTGTGCGGGAATGACTGTCAGGTCAGCTGTTGCGACATCCAATACTATATTGGGTTGCTGTCGTTCTTGTGCATTTAGATTGCCCGCAACAAAAACAGTGCCAAGGGTCATCATCGAAAATAATACGTTCAGTTTCATCGCAGGTCTCCTTTTTAGTGTCTGCGATGATATGTCGTAACGCTGGGCCAAAGGTTCAATTATTTTTTGAGTGTTTGGATTTGCGACCAGCTAATCCTTATTGAAGGCGCTCGAAAAGCTAGTTGGCGCAGTGCTTGATCTCGATCTGTCGTCTTCCGCGCCGTCCCGTATAATTGCATACTGATCATGTATGAATACTTGTTTTTTCCGTATGTGAATGTGCCTAACTAGCTCAGAGTAAGGCTGCCCGATTATTGGGTGGTGCCCACGGAAAAAAAGGAATTTTAATATGCTCAAACGATCAATATTGGCATCTTCACTTTGCATTTGTGCAACATCGTCAATGGCTGGTGGCCTCGCGGATCCAATCATCCCGGCGCCCATTGCACCACCAGTTGCTGCGACCATCCCGCTTGATTGGTACGCAGGTATTCAGCTCGGTGCTGCAACTGGGTCTTTTGATCCTGGCGAGGCGCAAACAGCCTTTCGCGAAACAGATGCGAGTGGCCAGCTTTATGGTGTTCATGCTGGGGTACAACGCAGCTTTGGTGCAATCACCGCCGGGGTCGAAGTAGATTACAACGTCGGAGAGTTCGCAAACGAAGAGATAACCGGCGCAAATACAGCGGACTCTTTCATTGATGAATTAGCTCACCTGAAGTTGCGTGCTGGAACAAAAATTGGTGGTGCCTTTGTTTACGGCACTGGTGGAATCGCCTATGCTTCAGGTCAAATTGAAAACCTCGGCCCGGTTGTTGATGTAAGCGATACAGCCGCGTTTTTCGGTCTTGGTGCCGATATGATGGTCTCTGATAGCATTTCTATTGGTGGCGAAGTTTTGGTCCATGACTTCGAAAATATGGACGAAACTGACGTTGATGTCGCATTTACGACCGCGCAATTACGAATGTCCTACCACTTCTAATAAAATGCACCTTTGCCTCAATGGCAAAGGTGTCATACCCTATGCATAGACAGTTAAGAGTGAGCGATGAACTGGGATGACCTCAAAATCGTGCTTGCGATTGCGCGCAATGGAACACAATCGGCGGCTGCATCTGTACTGACTGTGGATCAATCGACCATCGCGCGTCGTTTAACTGCGATCGAAACAAGTCTCAACGTTGCGCTTTTTGTGCGTTCAAAGTCGGGGTTTATGCCAACCCAAGCCGGTGAACAGGTCATACAACGCGCGGCAGCAGTTGAAACCCATATTCAATGGCTTGAAGATGAGGCGCAATCGGCAGAAAAGGATCTGCACGGTCCTGTAACTATCGTTGGAAATCACTGGACTTTGTCACAAATTATTCGTTCTGGTGTCGTAGATTTACTCTCAAAAAATCAAGGCCTTGAGTTGCGATTTGTCGCAAGCAGCAACCATTGGTCTTTGACGCAAGGCCATCCAGAAATTGCGTTGTGGTTCGAAATCGACCCAAAAGACGGAGAGTTTGCGGCCCCGGTTGGTCAAGTCCCATACGCTACGTATGTCCGCGAAGATCTTAACCCAGATACAGCACAGTGGGTGTCTTTTATGGACCCACGCGCGCAGCGCGCGCCAAACCGTTGGCTTGCAAAGCTGCAATCGCCAAGAGCAGATGTTCGATTGACTGGGAACGACGCAGGCTTGGTTTTGGCTGCGATCCAATCGGGCGTCGGCAAAGGGTTATTGCCTTGCTGCATTGCCGAGCATATGCCCAATCTTAAACGGATTACGTCGACCTTTCCGCCACTTATTCGTTGCTTGCATGTTCATGCAAACACAGGAACCGTTAAGACGCGACGCATCCAACAGGTCATTACAATGTTGCGTGATACAATACCTACTGCATTCGCTGACCCAACATCCAATTTAATAAAATAGCATCGAGGATTTCTCCATTTAACTGGCGCCTCCAAAACTCGTCCAAATTTGTGTAAAGTCCGCCCATACTGACCCGTTACCGCTGCGAGCCCGTGGCCATCTTCCGATTTTAGAGTAATCTCAAATGTGTGTGGAGTACCACACGTCTTGAGAAGGGGGCTGCTGTAGCGCTTGAGGCGCTGCGCGGTGACAAGACGGTGCAGGAGATCGCAGCCAAGCGCCGGGTCGATTGGTTTAACAACCGCCGCCTGCTGGAACCTATCGGGAATATCCCGCCAGCCGAGGCTGAAGCAAACTTCTATGCTGCTCTGGAAAGATCAAACATGGCAGCGTAACTAAGACAAATTAGCCTCCGGCAAACCCGGCGCGGTTCACAATTTTCCGAATGCCAACCTGACATTGGTCTTTTTTTTGCAGCGAACGACTACAAAACCCGCATAGTGAGCGTTATGAGCTGACGCCCGGAATGTTCGTTTTCCTGAGAGGTCGGTTAACCTCTATTTGACCACGCTAACGTCATCAAAGTAGGTAATTTGGAATTGAAAATGAGGTACAGTGGGTTTTGTATCCGCCGCACCTCAATCGTTTAGTGGAACATGGGTGGGCGTGCGTCCAGCCATTGACCGTCTGCTTTGCCGCTTTCCGCTACGGCAGCAACGGCGGCCATTGACCTCAATCCGTCCTCTGCGCGCGGGTAAAGATCAGCGGCCGGGTCCATGGTCCGCCCTTCTTTGCGTGCAGTGATCGCTTCGGCCAGATCTGTGTAGATATTTGCGAATGCGAGCGGCATACCTTCGGCGTGACCAATGGTCACGCGGGTCGTGCGGTCTGCCTCGGGGGATAGGCTTTCTTCACCACGCTCAATAACTTGCAAACGCTGGCCAAGCGGCATGTAAAACAACTGGTTTGGCTGCTCTTGTGACCAACGTAAACCACCTGTTTCACCAAATACTTGGATGCCTAGGCCATGCTGACGCCCGATTGCGATAGAGCTAGTCCAAAGTCGCCCAACAGCGCCCCCGTCCATGCGAAAGTTGACCATCGCATCGTCTTCAAGTGTACGCACAGGGATCGCCGAGACGATATCAGCGCTAATTTTCGTGACCTCTTGCCCCGTGACAAATGACGCCATGTGCATCGCGTGAATACCGCAGTCAGCGAACTGCGCAGACACCCCAGCCTGCGCCGGATCATAGCGCCAGCGCACGCGTGGATTATCGGCATCTGCGGCGTCAGCGTGGTGACCGTGGGCAAACTCTGCATTCACGACACGAACTTTGCCAATGTCACCACGTGCGATCATCGCTTTCATGTGACGGACTAGTGAATAGCCCGAATAGCCATAGTTCACGGCGCAAATTTTGCCGGTCTTTTTGGCAACCTCAACAATGGTTTCACCTTCTTCGACGGTCATTGTCATCGGCTTTTCGCACAGCACGTTGAAACCGCCTTCAAGGAAGGCTTTGGTGATTTCAAAGTGGCTCGCGTTTGGCGTCGCGACTGTGACAAGATCAACGCGGTCTTCACGGGCTTTTTCACCCGCAAGCATGTCTTGCCAACCACCGTAAGCACGATCGCCAAGACCTAGGCGCTGGCCGTAATCGATGCCGTATTCTGGCCGGTGGTCAAGCGCACCTGCGGTGAATTCGAACAAGCCATCAAGGCCAGACCCAAGCCGGTGTGCAGGACCGATTTGACTGCCTTCGCCGCCGCCGATCATGCCCCATTTTAGTTTTGTCATTTCTCAAATCCTTCTTAGAAACCGATGGATTGCAGGTAGGTGCGGTTCAGTTTTGCATCATCGATCGGCGATGTGTCACCTTCGGGATCGCAGTCTTGTTCCACTGTGCACCAACCGTCGAAATCACTGTCGCGTAGGATTTGACGGACAGCCGAGAAATCCACGTCGCCATCGCCCAAGTTGCAAAAAATGCCATCGCCGCAGGCCGTATAAAAATCGGTACGATTGGCAACGACAGAGGCTTTCACTTTGGGATCGATGTCCTTGAAGTGCATATAGCTGATGCGATTAATGTGCTTGCGCATGAACGCGACCGGATCGAAACCCGCATAAGAATGGTGACCTGTGTCAAAACAGATTTTCAGGATGTTTTCGTCGACCTCAGACAGCAAGCGCTCAAGTTCTGGTTCAAAGTCCATGAAGCCAGCAGCATGCGCATGTACGCCAACCGTGAGCCCGTATTCTTGAGCACCCATCTTTGCGACAGTTGCGATGCGGTTACGAAAGGCCGTCCATTCGGCTTTGTCCATCTGCTCTGCTTCATCGACACGACCCGCGGTTGGTGCGCGACGTTCGGAAATGCTGTCGATTAGTACAAGGTGCTGGGCACCGTGCGCCATGAGCGCCTTACAGGTGCGTACGGCAGCGTCCATGACATCGTCCCATGCCTCCGCGTCGTGGAATGGCCGAAAGACGACACCACCGACGAGTTCTTGGTTGAACTCATCGAGTGCTTCACCAAGGATCGTGGGGTCCTCGGGCATAAAGCCCACAGGACCAAGTTCAATCCCTGTGAAACCTGCGGCAGCGTTTTCTTGTAAGACCCTACGCCAAGTGGGGTTGCGTGGGTCATCTGCGAATTCCACTCCCCATGAACACGGAGCGTTGCCAATTTTGATCATGTCGTTTTCCTTTAGTAATCCGCCACGTTAACCCATGCGTTTTTAACGCTGGAATCATGCACGGCGGTGATAATGCGGTTCACCGCGAGGCCTTCTGCGAAAGTTGGCCAAACAGCGCGTTTTTCAGATATCGCGGTCAGAAAATCCTTGGCCTCGATGATGATTTGATCTTGGTAACCTGTGCCATGGCCGGGGCCCTGGCAGAAGGGCAGGTAATCTGGGTGGGCGGGGCCAGTCAGTATTTTGCGAAAGCCGCGTTCGGCTTCCGGACCTTCGGTGGTGTAAAGCCAGATCGCGTTCTGATCTTCTTGGTCAAAACGGATATGACCTTTGGTGCCGTGAATTTCATAGGCGTAGCCCATCTTGCGTCCAACGGCGACACGTGAAAAGAACATATGCCCCTGCGCGCCATTTGCAAAACGGCACATCATTTGTGCCTGATCGTCGTTGGTGACGGGTGCGCCATCACGTGTTTTGTGCACGGTTTCCACCGATGCACACAGGCTATCAATCGGACCCATCAGCGCGTGGGCCGCGTTAATCATATGCGGGGCCAAATCGCCCATTGTGCCGTTGGCTTGCCCTTGGGCGCGCCAGCCGCCGACGTTGGGGTCTGCAAAAAAGTCTTCTGTATTTTCACCACGGAAATAGACGATGTCGCCAATCCTTCCTTCGGCCAACAGCTGACGCGCATATTGGGATGCTGGCGTACGGATGTAATTAAAGCCGACCATATTTGCGAGGCCGGACGCATCTGCGGCGTTATGCATCACAATCGAATCGTCAAGCGATGCACCAAGCGGCTTTTCACACAGTACGTGCTTGCCTTGGGCGAAAGCCGCGAGCGCGATTTCGCGGTGCGTCGATTGAGGTGATGCAATGACAATCGCCTCGACTTTTGGATCATTCACAAGGGTACACCAGTCGTCGGTGCCGCGCGCAAACCCATACATTGCACGGTATTTTTCGGCGGTTTCCGGGGAAGACGCTGCAATCATTTCTAACCTTGGGCGCAGGTCCGTGTCGAATACCGATGCGACCGCGGCAAAAGCAACCGAATGTGCCTTGCCCATATAACCACCGCCAACAATGCCGATGCCGATTTCTGCCATTTGTTTTCCCTCCCCAAAAAACCGATTGCAACCGGTTGCAAAATGGATATAGTCGTTTTGGGCGTTGGGTCAATATGCAATCCGCGCTGACATCAATTTCGTGTTGGGAGAGAGACGCGCATGGGACAAGCCAGTGAAACAATTACGCTGACGGTTGCGCAGGCGGTGATCCGCTACCTTGCGGCGCAATTCATCGAAATTGACGGCGTAAAAACACGTCTATGTGGTGGCGGTTTTGGCATTTTTGGACACGGCAACGTGACCTGCCTCGGCGAGGCGTTGTATGACCACCAAGACGTGCTACCGTTGTATCGTGGCCAGAATGAACAAGGCATGGGGTTTGCTGCGGCGGCCTATGCAAAGGCGCAATTGCGCCAGCGGTTTATGTTTTGCACCGCGTCCGCAGGCCCAGGCACCGCGAATTTGTTGACTGCTGCCGCGCTCGCCCATGCGAACCGATTACCGATGTTGATGCTTTGCGGGGATACGTTCTTGACGCGGCTGCCAGATCCAGTCTTGCAGCAGCTCGAGCATTTTGGAAACCCGACGCTGGGTGTTAATGATGCATTCAAAGCCGTATCGCGGTTCTGGGATCGGATCACGCATCCCGCGCAGATTATGCAATCCTTGCCCGCTGCTTTGGCCACAATGCTGGACCCAGCAGATTGCGGTCCTGCGTTCATCGGCCTGCCACAGGATGTGCAGGGCTGGACCTTTGATTACCCTGTCTCATTCTTCGACGAACATGTGCACCGTATTCGTCGCCAATCACCTGACACAGCCGAAATCGCTGATGCGATTGCCCTTTTGAAAACGGCAAAGCGCCCGATGATTATTGCCGGCGGTGGCGTGCAATATTCCGGCGCCGTGGCTGCGCTCACGGCATTCGCCGAAGCAACAAACATCCCCGTGGTAGAAACGATTGCAGGTCGTGCGAACATGTTGAACACCCATCCGCTGAACATCGGGCCGCTGGGCGTGACGGGGTCAAACTCGGCGAATGCGATTGCTGAGAAGGCGGATGTGATCCTTGCCATCGGTACCCGCTTGCAAGATTTTACGACGGGCTCTTGGACCGCGTTTGCGATGGATGCACGGATCGTCGGTATCAACGTTGGCCGCCACGACGCGGCGAAACATATGTCACTGACGGTTGTGGGTGATGCGAAGCTCGCGCTTACGGCCTTAGTATCCGACTATGTGTGTCCGGTATTGTGGACCCAAGAGGCACAAGCCGAACGTACAAAATGGAATGATTACGTTACCGAGAATACCCGTATTGGCAAAGCTCCAGCATCATATGCGCAGGCTATTGGTGCGGTGAATGACCTGTGCGATCCACGCGACCGTGTGATCGCCGCCGCGGGCGGTTTACCTGCCGAAGTCACCGCCAATTGGAAAACCCTTGATATCGGCACTGTCGATGTTGAATTTGGTTTTTCCTGTATGGGGTATGAAATCGCAGGTGGCTGGGGCGCGCGCATCGCGCAAGCCGAAAAAGAGCCAGACAAGGACACGATCGTCTTTACCGGTGACGGGTCTTACTTGCTGATGAATTCGGACATTTATTCGTCGGTTCTTACGCAAAAGAAAATGATCATCCTTGTGCTTGATAATGGCGGCTTTGCGGTCATTAACAAATTACAAAACAACACCGGCAACGAGAGTTTCAACAATCTGATAGCGGACACACCGACCGCAACGCATCAAGTTGGGGTCGATTTCGAAGCGCATGCGCGCGCGATGGGGGCACTGGCCGAAACAGTTGCATCCCCCGCCGATCTTGCTGATGCATTTGCCCGCGCCAAAGCCGCCGACCAAACCTATGTGATCTGCATGAAGGTCGATGCCTACGAAGGCTGGACCAAAGAAGGTCACACGTGGTGGGAAGTCGGCACGCCGCATGTGACCGACAACTTCAAAGTCGCCGCGGCACATAAGGATGTGGAATCCGCCCGCGTCCGTCAGCGGAAGGGAATTTAGATGAACTTGCTTGACGGTATCCGCACCAACAATTTTGTTATCGTCGGACGCGCTGGCGTAGACTTATTTCCTGACCCACCCGGGACTGCGACCGAGGACGCTGACGTGTTTCATGCCGACCTTGGCGGATCGTCCGCAAACATAGCTGCGGGTATCGTGAAACTGGGTGGAAAGGCTGCTTTGGTCACGCGCGTATCGGATGATAGCGCGGGTCGGTTTTGCGTGAATAAGCTTGCGTATTATGGTGTCGATAGCACCTATGTCACGCCGGTCGGCGGTGAATATCGCAATTCACTCGCTCTTTATGAAAGCCGGATTGAGGGGCACCAATCGGTGATTTACCGCAATGGTGCGGCTGATTTTCAGATGTGTTCAGATGATGTGAGTGCCGTCGACTATAGCAAATTCGGCGCATTGATTACTGCGGGCACCGTCTTTGCCGCTGAACCATCACGAAGTGCCACTTTCGAGGCATTCGCGCTGGCGAAAAAAGCTGGTTTACCAATCATTTTTGATGTCGATTACCGCCCATACTCATGGCCTTCGCCGAAAGTCGCCGAAGAGGTTCTTTCACGTGCGGCAGCCGAATGTGACATGATCGTCGCCAATGATGAAGAGTTCGGATTTATGGCCGGCAGTATCGACAAAGGTCTCGCCAAAGCCAAACAACTTGCAGACACAAACGCGGCGATCGTCGTCTATAAGATGGGCGAAAAAGGGGCCATTACCTTTGCAAATGGGACCGAAACGCGCACGGGTATCTTCCCTGTTGAGGCGTTGAAACCCACAGGTGCGGGTGACAGTTTTATGGCGGGTCTGATGACGGGGCTCGCCGCTGATCTTCCACTGCACGACGCAATTTTGCGCGGTTCTGCCTGTGCGTCGATCACCGTCTCAAAACCCGGTTGCGCGCCTGCGATGCCGACGACTGAAACGCTCACAAAATTTATGGCCGATCATCCCGATCCCACGTCCGTTTAAAGGAAAAATCACATGCACATTCCACCGTTTGACAATCAAAACAAACCCATCGTGGACGTGGATGACCCGACCGTGCCGCTAAATTACTTTAACATCGTCAAGCTAAAAAAGGGCGAAGCATTCGCCTATGAAGTCCCCGGCTACGAGACATGCATCGTTCCGGCGACGGGCACAATTGATGTTGATATCGAAGGTTTCAAGGCGACAAGCCTTGGTCACCGTGTCGAGGATGTATGGGACGGCGAGCCCGAAGGCGTTTACGTGCCCGTCGCCGCCAAGGCAGAAATTGTTTGCGTGTCTGACGACGCAGAAGTGTTCATCTGCGGCGCACGCTACAACAAAGTGCTTGATGCGTTCGACGTCCGTGCGGACGCGTTAGACAAGGTGCAATACGGCTCGGACGACACAAAAACGCACCGTAAGATCAAGCATATCCTCGGCACGAAATACCACGACAAAGTTGGACGTTTACTTGTTTCCGAACTCTTTACCGTCGGCGAAGGTGGTTGGTCCGGTTTTCCATCCCACAAACACGACACGGATCGTTTGCCATTGGAAACCCGCCACGATGAAACCTATAATTTCCGCTTTAAACCGAACTACGGTTCAGGCGTTCAAATGCTCCAGCGCGAAGACGGTAAGGCAGGCGATGCATATCATCTTGTCGATGGCTCTACGATTTGTCTCGACAGCGGCTATCATCCATGCGCGGTTTTGCCCGGCTACCAAATGTACTATTTCACCATCCTTGGTGGGCTTTCCCAACGGAGCCTTGTGCAATATTTTCAGCCGTCGCATGCCGCGCAGCTTGAAACCATCCCCGGTATCAAAGACATGATCGCCAAATTCAAATAGGCGCATCGCTTTCATTCAATTGCGTTCGCCGAGGGACCTTCGGCGCTGATCAGGAATGCTCTCATATGCCTCTCGTGACCCTTGCCGATGTTCTACAACCTGCCTTGAAAAACGGTTATGCTGTGGGGGGGCTTGTCACCCTCGGGTGGGAGGATATGCGCGCCTTCGTCGCGGCTGCTGAGGCTGAAAATTGCCCTGTGATCTTGCAGGCGGGGCCGGGTTGCCGTGACCATACGCCGTTGCCAATCTTGGGCGAAATGTTCAGGCATTTGGCTGAAAACGCATCTGTACCTGTGGTCGCACACCTTGATCATGGCTACACGTTTGACGATTGCCAGCAGGCACTTGACGCGGGTTTTACATCACTGATGTTTGACGGATCACGCAAACCATTGGATGAAAATATCGCCGAAACCAAACGCGTGGCAGACCTTGCGCGCAGCGCCGGGATTTCTTGCGAAGGCGAAATCGGCTTCGTCGGTTACGACAACGGTGAAGCGTCCGCTGGAACTGAACCGGCTGAGGCGGCCCTATTTGCAAAAGAAACCGGCATCGACGCGATGGCGATTTCGGTCGGAAACGTACATCTGCAACAAGACAAACAGGGTGGTCTGGACGAGGCGCGGATCGCGGCGATCCAAGCATTGACCGATGTGCCTTTGGTGATCCACGGCGGATCTGGTGTGCCAGTTGCGCAGCGCCGTTACTTGGCCAAGACCACAAACGTTTGTAAATTTAACATCGGGACCGAACTGCGCATGGCCTTTGGCGATGCGATGCGGTTCGCCATCAATGCTGACCCCTCTCGGTTCGACCGGAATACAATTTTAAAAGAAACACACGACCCTGTCATGGCTGCGGCACAGCGGGTTTTGAAGGCAATAAAAGGCTGATTATATGTTAAATATCGGTATACTTGGCGCAGGCCGCATTGGTCAGGTTCACGGTGCAACGCTGCTTGGCATGACAACCGCGCGTACCTTTGCGGTGTCTGATTTCATCCCAGAAGCGGCGACCGCTTTGGCAAGCAAGCTTGGGGCGCAAGCCATCACCACGGATGAGATCATTGCGTCACCTGACATTGACGCGATCGTCATCGGAACGCCCACCACCACACATTACGACATCATTCATCAGGCCGCGGCCGCTGGCAAAGCCATCTTTTGCGAAAAGCCTGTCGATCTATCCGTTAACCGTATCCGCGAATGTCTGACCGCCGTCGAAAAGGCCGGTGTGCCATTTATGACCGCGTTTAATCGCCGCTTTGACCCTGGGTTTGCGCATCTGCAAAAACAGATCGCGGATCAGGTGATAGGAAACGTCGAAATAGTGACAATTCTTTCGCGTGATCCGTCACCCCCACCCATTGGTTACGTGAAAACCTCTGGCGGGATATTCCGCGACATGATGATCCATGATCTTGATATGGCGCGGTTCTTGCTTGGCGAAGACCCAATTGAGATCAGCGCAGTTGGATCTTGTCTTGTTGATCCTGCGATTGGTGAGGCTGGTGATTTTGATACGGCAGCAGTTACGTTGAAAACGGCGTCCGGCAAAATTTGTCAGATTTCAAATTCACGTCGCGCGACCTATGGATATGATCAACGCGTCGAAGTCCATGGAGCCGGCGGCATGCTGCGCGCCCACAACGTGCCTGAACATAACGTCGAACTGACGACTGCTGGGGGCTTTACCACGGCCCCGACGCAACCTTTCTTCCTTGAGCGCTACGCCGCGGCTTACCGGGCTGAGATGGCGCACTTTGTAGCCTCGATCGCTGACGGCGTCACGATGACCCCAACGGGGCTTGATGGGCTCAAAGCGCAGATTTTGGCGGATGCGGCAGATGCAAGCGCGCGCGATGGTCAGCCACGGGTGCTGAACTACTAGGTGAACGGGTTTCATCCCGGTGCGCTCTGACAAAGCTTCCAACAAAGATGTCGCGAAAAGGAATAGATGCCTTTGCAAGGCAAAACCCGCTCTAGTGAAAGTCAAAATACGCTGCCAGGCGGATCCTTGGCTTTATGGTGTGGGACGCTCACCCATTGCTATGACGAATCGGTTTTACTGCAACCATTTGGAATGTGAGTTCCTTAGCAACTGAGGCTCCGACTTCAATAAAATCAATATACATCGTTTCATCTGGTGGAAAAATGGACCGTGGTGTCAATATCAAATATGGAAAATTCATACCACGTGACGTGACCTTCAGCTGGGTAACTCGATATCACTTGAGAGCCGCTTTTTTTGATAGGTGCTAGATGGCAACGCAAAATGCAACCGGTTGCAAAATTGATTTGCGACATTTAAGGTGAAGTTGGAGTTAGAGGGGAGCAGGCGAATCGATGCCGAGATATGTCACCAAATTGTTGACCGTTCCGACGACGTCAGCACTCCAGAGTTTGAGGTTTAAGGAACAGCAATTGCGTGGACTGCATCACGGTGCGGTTCCTTAAGGGAGAGGGTGTCATGCCTGCTACCGCTCACATGTTTGAAGACCTTGCCGAAAGGTTGGCTTGGTCACTTACTTTCTCTTCGTCCTCCACGTCGCAAGACAAGAGGATGAAGCGGAACCACCGCCTCATTTGAGGTCCCGGTATTGATAGTACGTGCGCCGGGCACGGTCCTTGGGAGGAAATCATGAACAAAATACTATTGGCCGCTGGCCTTGCAACAACCCTGATGGGGTCAACAGCGTCAGCTCAGCAAATCGGTGTATCCGTTGCGCGTTTTGACGACAACGGATTGACTGTGATGCGCAACGGCATGACTGCGCACGAAGAGACACTTGATGGTGTTTCGCTTCAAATCGAAGACGCAACTGATGATGTTGCAAAGCAGCTTGACCAGATCAATAACTTCATTGCGTCCGGCGTCGATGCGATCATCGTGAACGCCGTTGACACAAATGCAACCGAAGCCATGTCCAACGCAGCTGCTGCTGCAGGTGTTCCACTGGTTTACGTGAACCGTCAGCCGGTTAACATGGACACATTGCCCGATGGTCAGGCGTTCGTTGCGTCCAACGAAATCGAATCCGGTACGTTGGCGGCATTCCAAATGTGCCAACAGCTTCGCGCTGAAGGCAAATCTGGTGGTGCAACAGCATATATGCTGATGGGCCAGCTGTCGAACCAAGCTGCCGTTCAGCGCTCAAAAGACTTCCATGATGTCATCGGCATGGACATGTGTAACTTCATCACGCTGATCGACGAGCAGACAGCGAACTGGTCACGTGACGAAGCCAACGATCTGATGACGAACTGGATTTCAAGCGGTGAGCCGTTCGACGCTGTGTTTGGCAACAATGATGAAATGGCGCTTGGTGCTATTCAGGCGATGAAAGCTGCAGGCATTTCCATGGACGACGTTGTTGTTGGTGGTGTTGATGCGACATCAGACGCGTTGCTGTCTATGCAGGCTGGCGAAATGGACGTGACAGTCTTTCAAGACCTTGCAGGTCAGGGTGCTGGGTCCATCGATACGGCGATTGCGCTGATCAATGGCGAAGACGTCGACAGCAAAGTGTTCATCCCATTCAAACTGGTAACACCTGACAACATCGGCGAATTCCTGCAATAAACGCAAGAAACATGCTAAACAAGGTGCGAGGCGGCCAATCTGAGCCGCCCCGCGTTTTCCAAAAAATCCAGTCATTTTAGGAGAGCTGACCAATGTCAGATCAGAGCGACGGCACCGGCGGTCTAACCTTCGATAAATCAAAAAAGAATTGGCCAAATGAGCTGAACGTCTTTGGCGCACTCATCCTGATTATTATCATCTTCGAAGTGCTTGGCGCTATTTACATGCAGCAAAGCCTGCTTTTTGATACGCGTGATCGTTTCGACAGTATCTTTAACGAAGCACGTTTGCGGATCATTATCATTCAAGTCGCCATCATCGGCATCATCGCGATCGGGGTGACGCAGGTAATTATCACCGCCGGTATCGATCTTTCGTCGGGATCGGTTGTGGGTGCAACAGCCATGATCGCGATGAGCTTTGCGCAAGTCGCCGAAGTCAACGGTGGCCCGAACCCCAAAGCGATCTTTGGCGAATGGGCGCTTGATCTGCCAGTCCTTGTGCCCTTGGTTGTCGGGTTAGCTGTTGGTCTGGTGGCCGGTGCCGTTAACGGTATTCTTGTGGCGTTCGCACGCATCCCACCGTTCATTGCGACGCTTGGCATGATGTTATTTGCGCGTGGCGTGGCACAGTGGTGGTCCTTGGGTAACCCGGTATCGTTTCCGACCGAAGGTTATGCGAAAATCGGTGCAGGTATGATGCCTGTGATCATCTTCTTGTCATTGGCGCTGCTTTTTCATCTGATCATGAACTATACAGTTTATGGCAAACACACCTATGCGATTGGGTCAAACGAGGCTGCCGCGCGTATGTCGGGGATCAACGTCCCGCGTCACCTGCTGCTGGTTTATATGATCGCAGGGATGCTTGCCGGGCTCGCTGCGGTGATCTTAACGTCAAAGAACTTGACCGCGCAGTCGGGTATGGGTTTGTCATATGAACTTGAGGCGATTGCGATGGCTGTCATCGGTGGTGTGTCACTTTTTGGTGGGCGCGGATCAATCATCGGCACCGTCATCGGGGCGCTTATCATTGGTGTGATTACATCCGGTTTCACCTTTCTGCGCCTTGGCGCATTCTACCAAGAAATGGTGCTTGGCTGTATCATCGTCGGTGCGGTTGCACTGGATCAATACCAACAAAAACGTGGCGCAGCGCGGGCTTAAGGGAGGGCATAGACATGTCAGATATCATTCTCGAAACCAAAGGCCTTACCAAACATTACGGTGGTGTGCATGCTTTGGAAGACGCCGATTTTCAGCTGAAACGCGGTGAGCATATAGCTATTATGGGCGACAACGGCGCAGGGAAATCGACCTTTGTGCGCCAAATCACTGGTGTGGAGCAGCGAACACGCGGCGACGTAATCTTTGATGGCGTACCCGTCAATTTTGCAGGCCCTCTTGATGCGCGCGAGGCAGGCATTGAAACGGTGTTTCAGACGTTGGCCTTGGCTGATGATTTGAACGTGCCAGACAATCTGTTCCTTGGCCGAGAGAAAACCAAATTCGATTGGCTGGGCCCATTCCGATTGCTCGACTACAAATCGATGCGTGAAGACACGATGGCAGGTCTTGTGAAAACGGGTGTAAAAATCCCGAATATCAAGAACACGATTGCAAACATGTCTGGCGGACAACGCCAATGTGTCGCCATTGCGCGCACCGCAACCTTTGCATCTAAGCTGACGATCATGGACGAGCCGACAGCGGCCCTCGGTGTGCAGGAAACGGCGCAGGTCGAAAACATCGTACGTACGCTCAAAGACCAAGGTGAAAGCCTGATCCTTGTGTCGCATAATATGCGTCAGGTGTTTGATTTGGTTGACCGAATTATCGTGTTCCGCCGTGGACGTATCGTTGCAAACCTTAACGTCGAAGACACGGACGGCAACGATGTGGTATCGTATATTACCGGTGCGAAAACCGGTGCTGAATACGAAGGCGCGGCATGAAACTTCTCGACCTTGAACATCCGTTTTTTACCCCAGTTGGGGTCCGTGTTGCGGTTGTCGCGGTATGCGCCGTTTGGGGCTTGATAGAGCTTGTGAACGGCGCAGTTTTTTGGACGATATTCTTTTTAGGACTTGCTGTGATCTGTGGCTGGCGCTTTGCGACTATTGACTATGTCGCAGTGAATAAGGCACAGAACCATGCGGAGAAGGAATAAGGGGACAAACGCATGGCAGTAACGCTGAAAGACGTGGCCGAATTGGCCGGTGTCTCGCGTTCGGCCGTGTCACGCACCTATACCGAAGGCGCGTCAGTCTCGGCCAAAACACGCAAAAAGGTCCAAGAAGCGGCTGAAACCTTGGGCTATAGCCCCAATGCTTTGGCATCCTCGCTTACGACGGGCAGGACCAAAATGATTGGGCTGGTGTCCAACAACTTTCACAATCCGATTTTTCTAGAGGTGTTTGATCTCTTCACCAAGGGTTTGCAGGGCCGGGGTTTACGGCCTTTGCTCGTGAACCTAACGGATGAGACTGACCCCGAAAAATCCGTGCGTATGTTGCAACAATATTCCGTTGACGGGGTCATCGTGGCGTCATCCACATTACCCGAAAGTTTCGCCGAAGCATTTCGTATCGCAGGGGTTCCCGTTGTCCATTCGTTTGGGCGGCAAGTCGAAAAACCAACAGTCAATGTACTGGGGATCGACAACAAACAAGCGGGCCGGTTGGCCGCAGAAACGCTTATCGCGCGGGGATATACGCGGGTAGGTTTTTTAGGTGGCCCACAGGCCGCGACATCGACCCAAGATCGGATGACCGGCTTTCTTGATACCTTGCAGGTCCATTCAAACGTCGGTGTGACCGCCTCATTTGCAAGCGCGTATTCGTTCGAGGCTGGTCGCGCTGAAATGCTACGCCTAATGGATGCGCCATTGGCCGAGGCGTACTTTTGTGGTGATGATGTCTTGTCGATTGGCGTTTTGTCGGCACTGCAATCGCACGGGCTGTCCGTTCCGGACGACGTGGGCATTATCGGTTTGAATGACATGGAAATGGCCGCTTGGGACAACATCAACCTCACGACGATCCACAACCCAATCGCGGAGATTATCGCCTCCTCAGTGAACCTCGTGGCGGATATGGTGCAAGACAGCGCAATGACACCGCAAGCACGCTTATTCGCGTGTCATGTGGTCGAACGCGGAACGCTACGCGCGCTGAAAAGTTAAAGACTGCCGGGGCTGACTGCCCTGCGCCCCCGAAACTTGCTGCGTTTTGATGAAAGATTTGTTCAATCTTTTTAAGGAGTTGTCTGACGTTAGCAATTGTCAGACATATTTGATGTTTAGGTAACTGATGATTGCGTCGCGCCTACCCTTGCCCATGGAGACCGCTCTCTTGAAAGGCTATCAAAGCCAACTACCGAATAAATGCCGTAAGCGCCGTGCAATCGGCTTGACAAAGTCGCATTGAAAATCGGTGTGATAATGTTCAATGCAGGCCAACGGGATAAAGAATTTAATTGGTTATCTCACGGAGCCATGGAGCGGGTTACGGTAGGGCTCAAGCAATGACATTGCCCTGCGCCCGCGACATGGTAACTAACGTGTCGATGCCACATCAATTGTCCCCTTGTCCAGCAATAGGGCGCGCGGTTTGCCAAGCCCGCACTACGCTCTCTGGCCATGCGACAGCGCGGCGACCGATGCGAACTGGCTTTGGGAATTCCCCTTTGGAAATCATAAGTAAATTGTGGAACGACTGAGGCCCGTCATAGCTTCAACTTTGGGGCGGCGTAGGAAGCGGTCGTGCATGTCTTGGGTTTCCTTAGGCTATTTTGGAACTACCTAAGACGTAACTGAACTCGTTGCGCCAATCGTTTGGGAAATATTTGGTCAAGAAGCCATGATTTTTTCACAAGTTTCCGAATACCAGAAACCGTCAATCCCAAGTTCTTTTCGGCCTCGTGAAATGGACTGTTCGAGAGTTTCGAGTTGTCCTTCGCCAACAGGGAACAGCACCTCGAAATCGGGGAATTCCGACCTCAATCTCCATGCGAGATGGATCAAGTCACGTGTCTTTACAGAACCTTTGCGTAAGGGTTCTTCAATCGCATTTGCGATGTTGTTTGCGAGCCACCAGACTTGAAATGCGCGTCGGCAATCGACATTGCCATACTGATGCTTTTGCGGAGCCCCGCGTTTGGCTGGCTTGTTCCGCTCCATATCTTCGATGAAGCGCACAAGCTCCTTTGTCGCCAGCCCTTTCAGTAAATTGTACTCATTCATTGATATGGTGATCTCGCCAGCTTCATGCCCAAAGGCCGCAAGCTCATGAGCTTTCTTACCCATTTAGATGTACCACAGTGGCGGTTCCGTCTAACGTCAAAAACGCCGCCCATGCGTCCATCATCATGCGTCGCTTTTCAAACAGATCGGACCTAGCATAAGCCGCCTCTGCTTTATCTTTGATAGTGTGGGCCAATGCGGCCTCTGCGACTTCACGGGGGAAGTTGGTTTGTTCTTGCGTCCATGTTCGGAAAGATGTGCGGAACCCATGTACGTCCACGTCGAATCCCAACTCTTTGACTAGCTTAGACATGGTAGCATCACTTAGCGCCTTACCGCGTTTTGTACCCTCAAAGACCAGATCAGTATCGCCTAACGCTTTAGCCTGTTCGAGCAATTTTAGGGCGCGGTCACAAAGGGGAATGCGGTGTTCTTTCTTGGCTTTCATGCGTGTTACGGGAATTACCCACTCTGCGTTGACCAGATCAAATTCGGACCAAACCGCATGGCGCACCTCACCAGATCGGGTCGCTGTCAACACAAGCAACTCAAATGCCAGTTTCGTGGCCATGCCAGCATTTGAGCTTTGAACGGATGAAATGCAGCTTGCGACCTCCTTATATGGCAAGGCCTTGCGCTGGGCTTTGGTGCGATCATGTTTGGGAAGGGCCTGATTTATCGCCTCTGCAGGATTGTCTTGCCGCCAGCCTTGCGCCACGGCCCATTTGAGGACAGTACCAAGGCGCTGTTTGACCCGTCGCGCAGTCTCAGGCTTGGTTGTCCAGATAGGTGTCAGGACGGCCAACACATCGGCAGTAGTAACGTCAGCAACCTTTACCTTACCAATGCGTGGAAAGGCGTATGTTTCAAGCGTACTGACGAACTGCTTGGCGTGTTTTTCGTTTCGCCATGTCGGGCGATGCAATTCGTATACCCGCTGAGCGGCCTCTGCGAATGTCAGAACCGCCTGAGCGTCTTTCTTGGCCTGCATGGGGTCGCCACCGCTACGCGCCAGCTTTCGGTTCTCTAAGGCTGTCTGACGGGCCTCTGCCAATGGGACCAGCGCGGGGTTGCCCAGTCCCAATTCACAACGCTTACCGCGTATTGTGATGCGTTGCACCCACTGCTTCGAGCCGTTCGATAGCACACGCAGGAAAAGACCGTGACCGTCAAAATACTTGCCAGCATCTTTGACAGTTTTGACAAACTGGGCAGTTAACGCCTTTTCCGGTCTGCGTACCGATGCCTCTGCCAATTCATTATCCCCCAATTTATCCCCCAGCGAATGGGGGATTGGGTGGGAACTCATTGGAAATGAGAAAGGCCTTTACCGCCCTTTTTATAACCTTATTGGATTTTCCGGGATAGTACCGGAACACCTATCGGCGGACTTCGTCTCCGCCACTATGCACTTTCATTCATTCCTGTTGAGCATCACTCATCCCCTTACGGGGCTGTTTTGATGATTTATCTGCATTGACTGTTGCTTTTCATTTATCTTCGAATACCGCACCGCATTTCCACCTACCTAATCACTGGCGCTTTTCGTAACGCGGTGGGTGTCATGTCATATTGCTGACGAAAGGCGCGGCTCATGGCGCTGGTGTTTTCATAGCCGCAGCGCGCTGCGATTTCCGTGATCGAAAGCGTCGTGTTTTCAATCAGGCTGCGCACCGCGATAAGCCGCCGATACCGGTACACTTGGCCCGGTGGTGCGCCAAGGTCTGCGATAAACCGCCGGTGTAGCGCTTTGGCTGAACAGCCTAATTGCTGGGCAATGGCCGTGACCGCGAGCGGATCTTCGATGTTTTCGTCCATCAAGACCAAGGCCCGCGCAACCAGTTTTGATTGGACTGGCACGATACCGACCTCCCCAAAGGGTTGGTGCGCCTGATGTAAAAACAAGGCGGCAACATCGAGGCGGATCGCCTCGCCGCATTGCGCCCCGATCAGGTTCAGCACCAAATCAAACGACGCCATGGCGCCGCCGCAGGTAATCCGATCACCATCAATGACAAACCGTTCTTTGCGGGTATCCACCTGCATGAATGCTTCAGTGAAACTGTCAAAAATATCCGCGTGGATAGTCGCGGGCCTTTCGTCAAGCAACCCAGCCGCCGCGAGGAGCCAAGACCCGGTATCCATGCCGACAACGCATTTCGCTTTACCGCACAAAACCCGCAGCCCCGACAATAGTTTGCTCTGGCTCAAGGCCTGATGACCGTAACTCGCAACGACCATCAAATAATCGCAATCCCAATCGGCGCCGGTTGCTGCTTGGGTTTCCACCAACATTTCGCTTGATGACCGCACCAACCCACCGGCCAAAGACAACAGCTGCCATTGGTATAGCTTTTGTCCCGACACCGTGTTTGCGGCGCGAAAGGGCTCTAACGTGTTGGCCAGGCAATGGTTCGAGAACCCATCAAAAAGCAAAACGACAATTTTGGTGGTACCAGATGATCTTTTTGTCCATTTTTGCATAGTCTTGTCTAACACAGCATATCGAAGCATTTCAATCCGTGTAGGATTTTGCGAAATCTCAAAGGAAATCAATATGCCATTGGAAATGACCTCCGACGTTTTTATCACTTGTGCCGTGACTGGATCTGGCAGCAGCCAAGACCGTTCACCCCATGTGCCCCGCAGCCCAGAACAGATCGCAAACTCGGCGATTGCGGCCGCGAAAGCAGGCGCTGCGATTGTGCATTGCCATGTGCGCGATCCCGAAACAGGTGTGCCGTCACGCGATCCTAAGCTATACCGCGAAGTGACTGACCGCATCCGTGACGCTGACGTCGATGTGGTTTTGAACCTGACCGCTGGCATGGGTGGCGATATGGTGTTTGGTCCGCCATCTGCACCGCTGCCGCTGGTGGAAGGCACCGATATGGTCAGCGCCGAAGAGCGCCTTGTGCATATCGAAGAATGCCGCCCCGAAATCTGTACGTTGGATTGCGGCACGATGAACTTTGCTGAAGCAGATTACGTCATGACCAACACGCCCGGCATGCTGACGGCGATGGGCGCACGTATGGAAGAATTGGGCGTAAAGCCCGAGGTCGAAGCCTTTGACACGGGCCACCTTTGGTATGCCAAACAATTGGTCAAAGATGGTGTGTTGTCTTCGCCAGCGCTGGTACAGCTGTGCATGGGTATTCCATGGGGCGCGCCGAACGATCTGAATACCTTTATGGCCATGGTCAACAATGTCCCCGATGATTGGAATTGGTCCGCCTTTTCGATTGGGCGCGATGAGATGGCTTATGTGGCCGCCGCAGTTTTGGCCGGGGGCAATGTGCGTGTCGGTCTCGAAGACAATCTTTGGCTTGCCAAAGGTGAATTGGCCACGAACGAAGCACTGGTCGCACGTGCGGTGACAATTATCGAAGGCATGGGCGCCAAAATAATGGGCCCCGCCGCCGTCCGCGAAAAACTGGGCCTCACAAAGCAGGCAGCACAATGACAAAGATAGCAGCAATCATTGGCGGTGGCGTCATTGGCGGTGGCTGGGCCGCACGGTTCGCTTTGTCTGGCTGGGATGTCACCATTTTTGACCCTGACCCACAAGCCGAACGCAAAATGAACGAAGTACTTGCCAATGCCCGGCGATCATTACCTGCCTTGTCCGAAGTGGCGCTCCCCCTTGAAGGGCAAATAACCTTTGCGCCAACAATCGCTGAAGCCGTCAGCAATGCAGATTGGATTCAAGAAAGCGCACCAGAGCGGCTTGAGATGAAGCATAGCATCTTACACGATATTCAGACGCATTGCCGCGCGGATGCGCTGATCGGGTCGTCGACATCTGGCTTTAAGCCGTCAGAGTTACAACAAGGGGCGCAACGCCCGGCGCAAATTTTCGTCGCACACCCCTTTAACCCGGTGTATCTGTTGCCGCTGATCGAATTGGTCGGCGACGACGCGACAACAACCCGCGCGCATGACATGTTGACCGACATCGGCATGAAGCCGTTGAAGGTGCGCAAAGAAATCGACGCACATATTGCTGATCGTTTCCTAGAGGCCGTCTGGCGCGAAGCACTGTGGCTGATCAAAGACGGCATCGCAACCACTGAAGAAATCGATGACGCGATCCGCTTTGGCTTTGGTCTGCGCTGGGGGCAAATGGGGTTATTTGAAACCTACCGCGTTGCAGGCGGCGAAGCGGGCATGGCCCATTTCATCGTGCAATTTGGTCCTTGCCTGCAATGGCCCTGGACCAAATTGATGGATGTGCCAGAGCTGACGGATGAGTTGGTGACAATGATCGCCGATCAGTCCGATGCGCAATCCGGCGCACATTCCATCCGTGAATTGGAACGTATTCGCGACGACAATCTGGTGTCCATGATGCGGTCTCTTAAGGGGCGCGATTGGGGGGCTGGCGCGTTGCTGAATGAACATGATGCACGGCTCAGCGCCCAAGCCGCACCTGATTTCACCAAGCCAATCATCAGCGTCGCACGCGCGATCCCAATTGATTGGACCGACTACAACGGCCATATGAACGAAAGCCGCTATGGGCAGGTTTGGTCAGACGCCGCCGATGCGTTGATGAATATGATTGGGGCGGATGCTGATTACATCAAATCCGGGCTCAGCTATTTCACGGTCGATACCCACACGAAGTTTCTGGATGAATGTCATGCGGGCGATGCGATCACGGTTGTAACGCATATTCTTGAAGGAACAGGCAAAAAGCTACGCCTGTTCCACGAAATGAAGAACGCAAGCGGCGATGTCGTTGCGACTTGCAATCAATTCTTGCTGCACGTCAGTCTGGAAACCCGGAAATCTTGTGACCCTGCGCCACATGTTGCCGAGAAAATGGCCACAATCATCGCAGCCCAAGCCGCCCTGCCCAAGCCGGAGAACACATAATGCATTTTGGTTTGACCGAAGAACAAGACATGATCGTATCGACGGTACGGTCCTTTGTCGAAAACGAAATCTACCCGCATGAAGCCGAAGTTGAACGGACAGGCGAAGTCCCACATGACGTCGCCGAAGCGATCAAACAAAAAACACTCGATCTTGGGTTCTATGCCTGCAATTTCCCCGAAAGCGTTGGCGGGGCCGGCCTGTCCCACCTTGAATTTGCGCTGGTTGAACGTGAATTAGGCCGTGGGTCGATGGCCTTGAACCATTTCTTTGGGCGTCCACAAAACATCTTGATGGCTTGCGAAGGCGACCAGGTCGAACGTTACCTGACCCCCGCCGTCCGTGGCGAAAAAATGGATGCACTGGCAATGACTGAACCTGACGCGGGATCAGACGTGCGCGGCATGAAGTGTTCCGCCAAACGCGACGGCGGCGATTGGGTTTTGAACGGAACCAAGCACTTCATTTCGGGCGCGGAACACGCCGATTTTGTGATTGTCTTTGTCGCCACCGGCGAAGACGCCACGCCACGCGGCCCCAAAAAACGGATCACAACATTTTTGGTCGATCGGGGCACGCCCGGCTTTACCATCCGCGATGGCTATAAATCGGTGTCGCACCGCGGCTATAAGAACATGATCCTAGAGTTCGACAATTGCCGCCTGCCCGACGCGCAGGTCTTGGGCGAAGTCGACGGCGGTTTCGCAGTGATGAACGAATGGCTTTACGCCACGCGTATCACGGTGGCCACAATGTCCGTGGGCCGGGCACGCCGTTGTTTTGAGATGGCTTTGGACTACGCAGCAGAGCGCAAACAATTCGGCCAACAAATCGGAAAGTTCCAAGGGATCAGCTTCCAAATCGCAGATATGATAACGGAAATTGATGCGGCTGATCACCTAACGATGGCTGCCGCATGGCGCTTGGATCAAGGGCTTCCTGCAAACCGCGAAATCGCGAGCGCGAAGCTCTACGCCTCTGAAATGTTAGCACGGGTCACCGATGCCACCTTGCAGATTTATGGCGGTATGGGGTTGATGGATGACTTCCCGATTGAACGGTTCTGGCGTGATGCGCGGGTTGAACGGATTTGGGACGGCACATCCGAAATTCAACGCCACATCATCAGTCGTGATCTTTTGCGTCCGCTTGGCGCGTAAGGGGCGACCATGACTGATCTTGAACGTCTGTTGCGCCCCAAAACCATTGCCGTCGTCGGCGGTGGGGCATGGTGCGAAGCTGTCATCGCACAAAACCAGAAAATCGGATTTTCCGGCGAGATTTGGCCAGTACACCCGAAAAAAGATACGGTCGCTGGCCTACCCGCCTATCGCAGTTTGACAGATTTGCCAGCTGCACCTGACGCGACCTTTATCGGCGTCAACCGCAATGCCACGATCACATTGGTTGGCGAGTTGAACGAACTGGGTGCTGGTGGCGCAGTTTGCTTTGCCAGCGGGTTTAAAGAAACCGATGACGGACAGGTTTTGAACGACCAACTGCTGGCGGCTGCTGGCGATATGCCTATCCTCGGGCCGAATTGTTACGGAGTTCTTAATGCCGTTGATCAGGTCGCCCTTTGGCCAGATCAACATGGGCTGCGCCCGGTTGAAACAGGCGTCGCGATCCTCACCCAATCGTCAAATATCGCGATCAATTTGACCATGCAGCAACGTGGCCTGCCGATCACCTATGCGATCACTGCAGGCAATCAAGCCCAGCAAGGGCTGGCGCACATCGCCCAGACGGTCATTCGTGACGACCGGGTAACGGCGCTTGGGCTCTATATCGAAAGCTTTGGCGATGTGACTGCCTTTGAAGAACTGGCGCGATTGTCGCAAAAGCTTAACAAGCCCATCGTCGCGCTGAAGGTGGGCCGATCCACGGAATCGCAGATCGCAACTGTTTCGCACACGGCATCGCTCGCAGGTAGTAGCGCCGGGTCTGACGCACTGCTCGCACGGCTTGGGATTGCAAGCGTGACATCCCCGGTGGCACTGCTTGAGACCTTAAAAATCCTGCATTGCCACGGGCCCCTGACTGGCAACCGGATTGCCTCGCTTAGCTGTTCGGGCGGCGAAGCAAGTGTGATGGCAGATACTGCCGCAGATTTTGGGGTGGTCTTCCCCCCATTGCAACCGCATCAAGCCCACGAATTGGATAAGCATCTAAGCGCGCTTGTGCATCTAGCAAACCCATTGGATTATCATACGCAAATCTGGCGCGATAAGGCCGCGATGACGGCCGTTTATGCCGCCATGACGGGCGACGATATCGATTTGACGCTCATCGTGCTTGATTTCCCCCGGCTAGATCTTTGCGACGCCCAAGACTGGATGATCGCAATTGAAGCGGTCGAAGACGCCGCCCAGCAAACAGGTCGTCCGTTTGGGGTGATCGCTTCAATGGCTGAAAACTTGCCGGAATCAATTTCTCAACGGCTGCTTGCCGCTGGGATTGTGCCACTATGTGATTTTGGAACCGCCTGTGCGGCCATCCGTGCAGCTTCACAAGTTGGTACCACGTGCCACCCCCCGGTACTGATGGCACAGGTTTTTGATACGACTGCCACCCAAAGCGAAGGCACCGCGAAACGCGCCCTTGCGGCCTATGGCATGGATATCCCGCAAAGCGCCGCCGGTCTGTCGATCGATAGTTTGGCAACACAGGTCGAAAAAATCGGGTTTCCTGTTGTCCTAAAGGGTGAAGGTGTCGCACATAAAACCGAAGCGGGGGCCGTTGTTCTTGGTATCACAGACACGGATCAGCTTCTTGAGGCCGCGCAAGCGATGCCCACGACCAGCTTTTTAATCGAAGAAATGATCACAGGCACGGTTGCGGAGCTATTGGTTGGTGTTGTTGCTGATCCTGCGCATGGCTTCGTTTTGACCTTGGCGGCGGGGGGGACGCTGACCGAATTGCTTGATGACCGCCAATCGCTCCTGCTGCCGACGACACAAGATGACATCCGCGGCGCATTGGGCAAGTTGAAAATCAACGCACTGCTTACTGGCTTTCGCGGTGTTGCCCCGGCCGATATCGACGCCATCATCGCAACGGTTATGCATCTGCAAACCTATGTTATCGACCACGCTGACCAGATCGCGGAAATTGAGATCAACCCATTGATATGCACAAATGACCGCGCAATCATTGCCGACGCACTTTTGGTGAAAGGAACATCATGACAAGCCCCGTAAAGACCCGCCGCGACGGCGCGATTTTAGAGGTGGTTTTGGATCGCCCCAAAGCCAACGCCATTGATCTGCAAACCAGCCGTATCCTGGGCGAGACATTTGCCCAGTTTCGCGATGATCCTGAACTGCGGGTTGCGATTATCACGGGTGCTGGCGAAAAATTCTTTTGCCCCGGCTGGGATTTGAAAGCCGCCGCTGACGGTGACGAAGTCGATGGCGATTACGGGGTTGGCGGCTTTGGCGGTCTACAAGAATTGCGTGACATGAACAAACCCGTCATCGCCGCCGTGAATGGGATTTGCTGCGGTGGCGGGCTTGAATTGGCCCTGTCCGCAGACATTATATTGGCGGCTGAGCATGCAAGCTTTGCCTTGCCTGAAATCACGTCAGGGACAGTGGCAGACGCGGCTTCCGTGAAACTGCCCAAACGCATCCCCTATCACATCGCGATGGAAATGCTGTTTACGGGCCGGTGGCTAGACGCAGAAGAAGCCCACCGTTGGGGATTTGTGAACCATATCCACCCAGCCGATGATTTGATGGCACAGGCATGGGAGATGGCCCGCACATTGGCATCAGGGCCGCCACTCGTTTATGCGGCGATCAAGGAAATCGTGCGAGATGCGGAAGATAGCAAGTTCCAAGATGCGATGAACCGGATCAGCAAACGTCAGCTAAAAACAGTCGACGTGCTTTATGGGTCCGACGACAACGCCGAAGGCGCGCGCGCATTTGCCGAAAAGCGCGATCCTGTTTGGAAGGGGTGTTAGACCGTCCCGTAACGCGCATGGGACAATCAAGTGAATGGCCCGCATTACGCACATGCGGGCCACAATAAGATCAAGCGCTTGGCGTTTCAGAAACGTCTGATACTGGTTTGCTACGCCCGCCACCGGCCCAGTTGACAGCGCGTTCGCCCAACGTTTTGAATTTCTTGGAGGCGCCATCCAGTTTGGCTTCCCATTCTGGATTCGGCGTTTGGCCATCGGTGACCTTAAAGAATGCCTGCAAAAGACAGGCAATCGCAAAGGGTTCGATCACGGCGACCTTCACAGCCCAAGCAAACAAAAGCGCAAAGACCATGCCGCCCGCCGACCACGCGCCCGGCATCGCGTAAACAATCGCCGCTGCCGGGGCCAGCATCACCAAAAACACAACCAGCGACAGCCCCCATGTGAACAGCGTCAGCCAAGCAGCATTGATCAACATTGGCTTGGCGTTTTGGCCGTAAAGCACCAGCGCCTCTTTGGCCGACGCATAGGGGTTTTCTGCGCGGGTGCGCAACCCATGGGCCAAGATCACCTCGTCCACCAAACCTACGGCGAGTTTCAAATAGGCGCGGACCAAGGCCATCACCTTATCAAGACCAGGAATAGGCACTATTGAAAGCAGGCCTTGAATCAACCCGGTGACGGCCCGCACCACACCTTTGATCAGCTGATCAATGCCAAACAGCACCGAGGCTTCACCAAACCGTTCTGTGATGATTGTTTTTGCGTAGGCGATTTGCCCCTGCCCGTTTGGCAGTTCGCGGCCGTCCAAGGCCTCAACCATCACCGCAATATGACCTGCTTTGACGATATAAAGCAGGTATTCGCGCATCAAATAAAGCACTGTCGCCGTCGCGCCAAATCCGATCGCACCGCCCCACATTGTCGTGCTCGCTTGAAAATCATCGTCACCGAACCCACCAACGCCGTAACCAATCCCTGCACCGGTCCCCGTCGCCAGAATATAGGCAAGTGCGATGCCAAAATAGACAACGATCCGAAACAACAGGAACGGCGCCGTCTTGCGCATCAATCCCAGCGCAGTTCCCATACTAAAATCCCACATGGTATATGTCCTTATTATAAAAATATCTTCAATAGGCTCAATTATACGTGCATTACCTTCAAAGCGGGCAAGTTTTTGACGCGTGCCGCAACATACGCGCAAAATCGCCGCCGAAAGCCATTGGCACAGGATCGCGGACGCGTCTCTCTTGGCAGGGATCATAATTTTGCGTAGTCAAGAGGCAGTCGCGCGCAGCATAACGAGGTATATTTTGGACCAGCAGGCACAGCTCATGCACCGTATTGCGGACGGCGACCGGACAGCATTGGCCGCGCTTTACCGCGCATTAGAAAAACCCGTCTACAGATTTATTCTATCAAAATTGAACGATCCGCACGAGTCATCCGACATACTTCATGACGTGTTTATCGAAGTCTGGCGCTCTGCCAGCCGTTTTGAAGGGAGATCGAAAGTGCAGACGTGGATATTTGGCATTGCTTGCCGCAAGGTGATCGACCGACACCGCAAGGCTGGCCGCACCAGCGTGACCGATACCCCACCCGAAGTCGTTGATGACAGCGATAGTGCGGAAACCTGCATTGTCGCCAGTCAAGACGCGGCCCAAGTCCGGCACTGCATGGATGGCCTGAGCGATGAACATCGCAGCGCCATCGCATTGGCATTTTGGGAAGACATGAGCTACCGCGAAATTGCAAAGGTCTGTGACACCGCCGAAGGTACGATCAAAACGCGGATATTCCACGCGAAAAAGCTGCTGATGCGCTGCCTGTCAGCCTTTGAAACGGGGGCCGCAACATGAGCATGTCATCACAAGACGCCGCGCTATTGCTCCCATTCCTTGCCAACGGAACGTTAGAAGGCGCAGAGCTGGCGCAGGTCCAAGCTGCCGTTGGAAATGATCCAGCCCTTGCCAATGAATTGGCCGCGCTCAAAAACATGCGTGCAACGATGCAAGCCGAGGATACCGGGTTTAGCCCCGGTGAATTGGGGCTTGCGCGACTTATGCGCGACATCGATGCACCTGCGGCACAATCCGCAGCCCCCCGCGCGCGCATCTGGCAGGTCGCTGCTGCGATCCTTCTCGCAGTGGTGGTTGGGCAAACCGCATTGCTCATGCAACCCGGTGATACCGGGTCAGGGTTTGAGCTTGCAGGCGAAACCCCCGCGGCCTTCACGGTTACTGTCGCCCCTGACACGACTGAATCCGCCTTGCGCGCGCTGTTACTTGATGCTGAGGTTGAAATTGTGTCTGGACCCTCCGCGCTTGGGCTTTACCGCTTGGCCTTACTGGAAGGGGCCGACATAAACACGGCCAAAGCACGGCTACAAGCTGCTACAACTATTATTGAGTCGCTCGAATAGGTACTCGAAACCAAGAGGTAAGTGATGCCATCTAAACCGTTTTTTCGTCTGTTACAGATTGTTGCCTTAGTTATTTTTGCGGCACTGCCAAGCCTTGCCGCGGCGCAAATCATTGCCCCCGCACCAGTACCTAACACGAGCGAGCGGGATGATCGGCCGCGCCCGATATGGCCAGAACGTGATGTCGATGTTGCCTATCTATCGCGGGACCGCGCCGAATTTGTTGTGAGCGGTCCGATCAGCACTGCACCCATCGCCATTGCTGCGCTCGAAGATGCGGGTGCAAATCTTATTTCATCGCGCGATCTGGTCCCACTTGATCGACGCATGATGGTGTTTGATATTGGTCGTCAGCTTGACCGTGGGGTCGCGCAGCGCTTGCTAGACCGAACAGCGTCCGGTCATCGGGTCGATTTCAACAACCTATACCATTTCGCGCAGGGGGCACCGCGGCTTTACGCATCAAATCTTATCGGCGATAGCGGCGCGTGTCGCCAGCGCCAAAACCAAAAGATCGGGCTCATCGACGGCCCAGTTGATGTCACACACCCGGCCTTACAGCGAGCCTCCGTTACCACCCAATCCGCGCTATTTGGCGACCAACGCGCCTCTGGGGCGCGGCACGGCACAGCCGTCGCGGCCCTTATTGTCGGTGAAGATCCGAATGACGCCTTGTTAGGCTACGCCCCCGGCGCGCACCTGTTTGCAGTGAACGCATTTGCCCGCGAACATAGCGGTGTGGCTGCAGATGTTGACCGGATCGCAGCTTCGCTCAGCTGGATGCTGTCCAACGATGTGCATCTGATCAACATGTCCTTTGCCGGGCCGCCCAATAAGGTTCTTGAAGATATCCTTACACAGGCCGAACAGGCTGGCGCGATCATGATTGCTGCTGCGGGCAATGGTGGGCGTGACGCTGCCACGCTGCCAGCCGTATCGCCATCTGTGATCGCCGTTACCGCCGTAGATGCGGCGATGCGGCGTTATCGCTCTGCCAATTGGGGCGATCATATCGCATTTGCGGCACCGGGTGTGGACATCTATGTTGCGCGACCTAGTGGCGGTGGTTATGCGACGGGAACATCCTATGCCGCGCCGATCATCACCGCGCTTGCCGCGCGTGTTGGGGGAAACAATGTCGGCGTGGTGCGTGAACGGCTACGCACCCAAGCCGTAGACCTTGGCGATCCCGGGCATGATCCGCAATACGGTTGGGGGCTTGTGCGCGATATCGGCTGCTAGGTGTTCACAAAAGCCCGGCGCTTTCGGGGACGGGTGAAATCAACGGCTGTCCGTTTTTCCACGCAATCAGGTTATCGATCGCCAAATCCCCCATCGCGTGGCGCGTCTCAACCGTCGCGCTGCCAATATGTGGAGTCAAAATCACATTAGGGAGTGCGCGCAAGGCTTCGGGGATATGCGGCTCTGCTGCGAACACATCTAAAGCAGCGCTGCCCAACCGCCCCTCTTGCAAAGCAGAAATAAGCGCGACCTCATCCACAACAGATCCGCGCCCAACGTTGACCAAAACACCTTCCGGGCCCAGCGCATCCATCACAGCACGGTCGATCAAATGATGGGTCGCAGCACCGCCCGGTGCCACACAGATAAGCGCATCACAATCACGCGCCATCGCGACCAAATCATCGTAGTAGGGAAACGGCACGTCTTGCCGTGAGCGCCCATAATAGACAATCGTGGGATCAAACGGCGCAAGCTTCGCAGCAATCGCTTTGCCGATCCGCCCAAGCCCCAAAATCCCGATCTTCCGCTGGTCTGCGGAACGCGCCAAAGGCAGGTTGCCCGACTTTTCCCAATTGCCGCTACGCGCATTGGCCATTTCGGCCTCAAAGTTACGTTGCGCTGCGATGTAAAGCATGAGCGCCGTCGTCGCGACCTCTTGGTTTAGCACATTTGGCGTATGGCAGACTGGCACACCGCGCGCGTTCGCGGCATCTGTGTCGACCCCATCATAGCCCACCCCGTTGCTGCTAATGATCTCTGCGTTGGGCAAACGCGCAAAAATATCTGCGGGCACACCAAGATGGCCACCCGTCAAGATAAACCGAACATCTGCGCCATGCTGTGCAAGCCAGGCATCCTGATCGACATCTGCAAGTACAGTTGCATCAAATGCAGCCTCAATACGGCTGCGCATGTGATCCGTAATTGCGCTTAGGATAAGGAGTTCTGACATCGCGGGATTCCTTCAAAAACGATCCGACTGCATCGCGCAACCAGAGAGTTGTGTCAAATACATAGGTTGAGAGCCGTTTGAGCATCTGCGTCTAAAATGTATACTAGTAACCCTGTTGCTTTACGCGAAGTGAGCCGTTACGCCAATGGCAACGACAAATTGGAGGAAACCATGACACAACCACATATTGGATTTATTGGGCTGGGCTTAATGGGCGGGGCGATGGTGTCGCGACTACAGGATCAAGGCTATGCTGTCACCGTTCTTGGCAACCGTGACCGGACAGAAATTGACAAAGCTATCGCGCGCGGCGCGACCGAGGCGACATCTGCGCGTGACGTGGCAGCAAACTGTGACGTTGTGTTGCTGTGCATGGGCACATCAGAGCACGTCGAAGGCCGGATGCGCGGCGATCATGGCGTTATCGCGGGAATGAAACCCGGTCAGATCGTGATCGATTTTGGCACTTCCCTGCCCGGCTCCACCCGCACTTTGGGCGAAGAAGTCGCCGCTGCAGGCGGCACCTATTTGGACGCTCCCATTGGGCGCACACCCGCCCAAGCATATGACGGCAAACTGAATCTGATGTGTTCAGGCGACAAAGCCGCTTTTGATCAGGTCTTGCCCGTGCTGAATGATTTGGGCGAAAACGTTTTTCACCTTGGACAATTGGGCAACGGCCATGCGATCAAGCTGATCAACAACTTCTTTGGTCAAACGATTGGCGCTGCCTTGGGCGAAGCATTTACCATGGGCGACATCGTCGGTGTTGATCGCCGTCAGCTGTTTGACGTGATCTTTGCAGGTCCGCTCGGATCACCGTTTATGGACCTTTGGTCAGCCTACGCGCTTGATGGCGATCCAAACAAACTGGCGTTCTCAATCCGCAACGCGACCAAAGATGTGGGCTATTACGACCAAATGGCACGCGACGCAGGTGCGCCGTCAATCATGGCTGCAGGGGCGCTAGGGGCCTTGCGCGACGCGGTTGATCAAGGGCGCGGTGACGCAATGGTTCCCGAAATGCTCGACTACTTTGCTGATCGTTTGAAGCCGAGCTAAACAACATCTGCGCCCCCGGCATCGGTGGGCGCAGCTACCCCCGCCCGATAAATGGCATGGTTGACGCCATCACAGTCACGAATTGCACATTTGCTGATAGCGGTAATTTGGCCATATGTACCAACGTATCCCCAACATGCGCGACATCCATCACAGGTTCGGATTTGATCGAAAGATCCGCCTGCGGCACCCCTTTTTCAAATTGCACCGTCATTTCAGAGGCGGCGTTTCCAATATCAATCTGACCGCACACGATGTTATAGGGACGCCCATCCAACGACACCGACCGGGTCATCCCCGTTATCGCATGTTTTGACGCCGTATAGGGGGTTGATCCGGGGCGCGGCACAGCCGCCGAAATAGACCCGTTATTGATGATTCGACCGCCTTGCGGATCTTGCTTGCGCATCAGATTAAAAGCACCGCGCGCAGCAAGAAAAGCACCGTATAGATTCACATTCATCACGGTCAAAAAATCTTCGGGCGGAATATCCCCAATCGGCGCGGCCTTCACATTGTTGCCCGCGTTATTAAACAGCAAATCCAACCGCCCGTAGTCACGTTCAATCTGTGCAAATAGCGCGTCAACAGCATCGGCATCCGTGACATCGCAGACTATCGCTGCACCGCTTTGCATCATCGCTACGGTTTCCTCTAAGGCGGCGATTTTGCGGCCTGTCACCACGACGGTGAACCCGTTTTGCGCGAGCGCCACCGCGCAGGCCCGCCCAATTCCGGACCCGCCGCCCGTTACCAATGCAATTTTTGTCACGCTTATTCTCCCCTATTTTACATAAACATAGCACCAAAATATGCGCATGGGTGCATCTAATTGTAGGACCTACATCAAACATAAGTCTTGATTGGATCGCGCTGACAGGGCATGTAACGGCCACAATATCGGGAGAACCAGTTCACTGGTGCCGAAGGAGCAACCGCCTCGGAAACTCTCAGGCCCACGGACCGATGTTGGCACGAAGACTCTGGAGAGTGGCACATCAACGTGCCCGCCGAAGGGATAGCAATCTCAGGCGCAAGGACAGAGGGGGCATCACACGCAGGGCTTTCGCCTTTGCGTCAAAGTGGTGTCGTTAGATATTTCCATGTCTGATCGGCCGAATGGAAAGAGGCCGTTGATGTCCGAATTACTGCGCACTGCGCTTTATGACTTGCATGTAGAACTAGGGGCCAAAATGGTGCCCTTTGCGGGCTACGCTATGCCCGTGCAATACCCGATGGGCGTGATGCAAGAACACACGCAGACCCGCAGCAAAGCCGGGTTATTTGACGTCAGCCATATGGGCCAAGTGATCGTCAAAGGTGACAATTTTGAAACGGCGGCATTAGCGCTCGAATCCTTAATCCCTGTCAGCATTCTGGGGCTGGAAGTTGATCGCCAGCGCTACGGTTTTTTCACCAATGACGCAGGCGGGATCAAGGATGATCTCATGCTCGCAAACCGTGGCGACCATGTTTTTGTCGTCGTGAACGCCGCCTGCAAGGCTGCGGATATCGCGCATATGCAATCAAACCTGACTGGCGTCACTGTTACCGAAATCACGGACCGTTCGTTGCTGGCACTTCAGGGTCCGGCAGCAGAATCAGTTTTAGCAACGCTTGATCCCAAAGCCGCCGCCATGCGGTTCATGGATGTCGCGACCCTCACGCTTGCGGGCGTGGAGTGTTGGGTATCGCGATCTGGCTACACTGGCGAAGACGGCTATGAAATTTCAGTGCCATCAGCACAGGCCTGTGCGTTGGCCAAGCAGCTTTTATCGCATGATGACGTCGCCCCCATTGGGCTGGGCGCACGCGATAGTTTGCGACTTGAGGCCGGGCTTTGCCTGTATGGTCATGACATAAGCACGGATACCACACCAACAGCGGCCGCATTAAACTGGGCAATCCAAAAGGTGCGCCGCACAGATGGGGACCGCGCAGGCGGATTTCCCGGTGCTGATATTATTCTGCGTGAACTCGCTAATGGTGCTGACGCAAAACGCGTTGGCCTGCGCCCCGAGGGGCGCGCGCCGATGCGCGAAGGTGTCCTGCTTTTTGCGAATGCCGACGATGCGGACCCCATTGGAAAAATCACTTCTGGCGGCTTTGGCCCGACCGTTGGGGGACCTGTCGCGATGGGATATCTCCCCACAACCTTGGCCACAAACGGGACCACCGTTTACGGCGAATTGCGCGGCAAACGCCTGCCGCTGACGGTCACACCGCTGCCGTTTACCCCTGCAAATTTTAAACGCTAACCACCCACCGGAGACATGAACATGAAATATACCGAAGAACACGAATGGCTACGCACCGAGGGCGACGTCGTTGTTGTCGGCATCACAGAACACGCAACCACGCAACTGGGCGATATCGTCTTTGTTGAACTGCCTGAAACGGGCACGACGGTCGAAAAAGACGACGAAGTTGTCGTGATCGAAAGCGTCAAGGCCGCGTCCGACATCATGGCCCCAATCGACGGTGAAATCGTCGCTGTAAACGATGCTTTGGGCGATAATCCCGGTCTCGTGAATGAAGATGCCACGGGCGAAGGCTGGTTTTTTAAAATCAAACCATCCGATCCGTCACAGATGGACAGCTACATGGACGAAGCTGCCTATACTTCCCTGATCTCTTAAAGCGCGGAACCTTTCATGACCTTCACCCCTACCGACTACTTGCCTTATGATTTCGCCAATCGTCGCCACATCGGCCCTTCTCCGGTCGAGATGGATGAGATGCTCGATGTCGTAGGGGCTAACGATCTTGATGCGTTGATCGCGGACACGTTGCCTGCAAAAATTCTGCAAGAAAAGCCGCTTGATTTTGGCAGGCCATTGTCAGAACGCGAATTGCTGCACCACATGAAGATCACGGCGTCAAAGAATAAGGTTCTGACCTCACTGATCGGACAAGGGTACCACGGCACGGTCACACCACCCGCAATCCAACGTAATATCTTAGAAAATCCGGCTTGGTACACGGCCTATACGCCTTACCAGCCAGAGATTTCGCAAGGGCGGCTTGAGGCCTTGTTGAACTTTCAAACGATGGTGTCTGACCTGACAGGGCTTGAAATCGCGAACGCGTCACTGCTCGACGAGGCCACCGCCTGCGCCGAAGCCATGACAATGGCCCAACGCATCGCCAAGACAAAGGTTAAGGGTTTTTTCATCGACGAAAACTGTCATCCGCAAAACATCGCCGTGATGAAGACCCGCGCCGCGCCGCTGGGAATTGCGATCACGGTGGGCCACCCCGATGATCTGGATGCGGACGCCGTTTTTGGTGCGATTTTTCAGTTTCCGGGCACCTATGGCCATCTGCGCGACTTCACAGCTGAGATGGAAAAGCTCCACGCAACCAAGGCGATTGGCGTTATCGCCGCTGACCCGCTGTCGCTAACCCTGCTCAAAGAACCGGGCGCAATGGGCGCTGATATCGCCGTGGGTAGCACGCAACGCTTTGGCGTCCCCGTCGGATACGGCGGCCCGCACGCCGCCTATATGGCGACCAAGAAAAACTACGCGCGTTCCATGCCGGGGCGCATTGTTGGGGTGTCCATCGACAGCCTTGGGAACCGTGCTTACCGCCTGTCGCTGCAAACCCGCGAACAACATATCCGCCGTGAAAAAGCGACCTCAAACGTCTGTACGGCGCAGGCGCTTTTGGCTGTGATGGCCGGGTTCTATGGCGTATTCCACGGGCCCGTTGGACTGCGGGCGATAGCACAACGCATCCATCGCAAAACCGCGCGCTTGGCCGAAGGGCTACGCTATGCAGGATTCGAAATTCACCCGGCGACGTTCTTTGATACGATCACCGTCAACGTCGGCCCGATGCAGGCCGCCGTGATGAAATCTGCCGTCGACGAAGGCATCAACCTACGCAAAGTGGGGACAACGCAGGTGGGTATCACCCTTGATGAGCGCACGCGTTCGCGTACCATCGAGGCCGTCTGGCGCGCCTTTGGGATAGACCGCACCGACAAAGATTACACACCGCATTACCACGTGCCCCAAAAGCTGATCCGCAAGTCAGATTTCATGACCCACCCCGTGTTCCATATGAACCGCTCTGAGACTGAAATGATGCGCTACATGCGCCGCCTTGCAGACAGGGATCTCGCGCTGGACCGCGCGATGATCCCGCTGGGATCTTGCACGATGAAGCTGAATTCAGCCGCAGAAATGATGCCGGTGTCTTGGGACGAATTTTCACTACTGCACCCCTATATCCCGCGCGATCAGGCGGCTGGCTATATGGAGATGATCGACGATCTGTCGACAAAACTGTGCGAGATCACAGGCTATGACGCGATTTCCATGCAGCCCAATTCTGGTGCGCAAGGCGAATATGCGGGGCTGCTGAGCATCGCAGGCTACCACCGCGCAAATGGCCAAGATCACCGCAATATTTGCCTGATCCCGATGTCTGCACATGGCACGAACCCAGCATCTGCGCAAATGGTCGGATGGAAAGTGATCCCGGTGAAATCCGCTGAAAACGGTGATATCGACCTCGAAGATTTCCGCGCAAAGGCGACAGAACACGCGGATAATCTGGCTGCCTGTATGATCACTTATCCGTCAACCCACGGTGTGTTCGAGGAAACGGTGATCGATGTCTGCAGGATCGTGCATGACCACGGGGGGCAGGTTTACATCGACGGCGCTAACATGAACGCAATGGTGGGCCTGTCACGGCCCGGTGATCTGGGAGGCGACGTCAGCCACCTGAACCTGCACAAAACCTTTTGCATTCCGCACGGCGGCGGCGGCCCGGGTATGGGGCCGATTGGCGTCAAAAGCCATCTCATCGCGCATCTGCCCGGCGATCCCACGAGCGGCGAAGGCGCTGTTTCTGCCGCCGCATTCGGGTCGCCATCCTTGCTGCCAATTTCTTGGGCCTATTGTTTGATGATGGGCGGTGACGGGTTAACCCAAGCAACGCGGGTGGCGATCTTGAACGCCAATTACATCGCAAAGCGGCTCGAAGGGGCGTTTGACGTGCTTTACAAAGGTCCATCTGGACGGGTCGCACATGAATGCATCATCGACACGCGGCCCTATGCCGAAAGCGCGGGCGTGACCGTAGACGACATTGCCAAGCGCCTGATCGATTGCGGCTTCCACGCCCCAACCATGAGCTGGCCTGTCGCGGGCACCCTGATGATCGAGCCCACGGAATCCGAAAACAAAGCCGAGCTTGATCGATTCTGCGATGCGATGCTCGCCATTCGGGACGAAATTCGTGAGATCGAAGAGGGTAAGATAGACGCTGATAACAGCCCGCTTAAGCATGCCCCCCACACAATGGAAGACCTCGTGAAGGATTGGGATCGGCCCTATAGCCGTGAAACTGGCTGCTTCCCGCCCGGCGCGTTCCGGGTTGATAAATACTGGCCGCCTGTGAACCGCGTCGATAACGCATGGGGCGACCGCAATTTGACGTGCAGCTGCCCGCCGATGGAAAGTTACGCCAACGCAGACACATAGCATGTACAAGAGAAGCATCAATCGGCACGAGCCGCGCGCGGATAAAACCGCGCGTGCCCTGCCTATCACGATGCGCATATAGTTGTCTTTACATGTTGATTGTCGGGTACGTTTGATGGGAATAGAAACGCACAGAGCTTTGCATAAGGTGTACTCCATTGGGTGTTCAAAAATCCGTCAGGAAACTTATCGTCCACGTTGGCCCACCAAAAACTGGCACCACGGCGCTTCAGCGCACGCTTTATGCCTCGCGGAACGCATTGATAGAAAGCGCGGTTCTATATCCCGAACCTCGCTGTGAGAATGCGTATAATCATGGCGATCTGTGCGCGACGTTTATTCCTTATCACGATGCGCCGCGCATGATGCGGAAGCGAACGGAAGCTGAGTATGCGCAGTTGGGCGAGGATTTCAGCCAGAGCCTCCGGTCTCAGATCGATGAACTGCGGCCAGAGACGATCATTCTTTCATCCGAATGGTTCGCGCGGGCGTACAATGCCCCGGACGCCCAAAAGCTGTTTGAATTCTTGGAAAGCTTGGGCGCCGAGCAGATTGAAATTTTGCTCTATGCGCGTCGCCCGTCGGCGTTCTTTCTTTCGGCGTCGCAGCAACGGCTACGCGCGGCGGCACAATTCGCCCCGATATTTGAATGGAATGTGAACGGGCTGATCAAGGGTTTTGAGGAACGCTGCCCCTCTTACACCGTTACGGCCCGATCCTTTGACCGACAAAACCTCATTGGGGGCAGTATCGTTTCGGATTTCGCTGAGCGCTATATCCCACAGTGCAGAGATACCCTTGAAACACAGAGCACAACGCAAAAGGACAACCATAGCTTTTCGCCAGAGGCCATGGTTGTTTTGCAGGAATACCGGCGCCTCAAACTGCCCGACCAAGAGGATGTATTTACCAAGGGTACGCAGCGCTTGATCGGCAAGCTAGAACAGCTCGACTTTGCGGACAAAAACCCACGGCCAAAATTGAAACCCGGCTGGAAAGACTATTTGGATTACGGCGACGCCCGACCGCTTGAACTCAGGGATCAGCATGGGATCATATTTTCGGATTTCGACTACGCACGTTTAGAAAGAGGCGATTTTGCGCCCCGCCCCGAAAACGACGTTGATGTTGCTGATTATGTCGATGTCGATCACGAACGCCTCACCAAGATAGTCGACAATTTGGCGCACAGATTTTGGTCGCCTTCACGTCGCAATGCCGCGTGGATCCAAAAGCTTGCATCAAAGATAAATAGTCAAGAACCGATGCGTCTGCCATTGTGGCGCAAAGTGAGCGGGTGGTGAAGATGAACCCGGCCCCTCATCATACTTCTGAAACTCAGACGGAAATCCCGCGTATGGTCTGGGTCTTTTGGCTGCAAGGGTTTGACAAGGCTCCGCCTCTTGTCGATCTTTGTGTAAAGTCCTGGCAGCGCCAAAACCCTGGATGGACGGTAAACCTACTGTCAGAGAGCAACATACGCGAGTTTCTTGATCCCGCATTTTGTGATGAACTTTTGGCGACCGATTTACCTTTCAAGAAGAAGGCAAACATCATTCGCCTTGCTTTGGTGGCGCGGCATGGCGGCGTCTGGGTCGACGCGGATTGTATTTGCGTGCGGCCATTGGATGATTGGATTGACGATGCCGCGCGATCGGGTTTCTTCGCATTTAGATTCATCGAGGAGGACCGCTGGTTTTCAGATCAAACCGTACCGTTTTGGCGCCGGATCACAGGCAAAACAAAAGACCGCGTGATGGCAAATTGGTTCCTAGCGGGCACACCAGGAAACCATATTGCGACGACGTTTGTGGACCTCCACTATAAGCTATTGAAAACCGCCTCAGCCAAGCGAAGGAGCGCGACAAAAACGATTGCAAAAGCGATTTTTCGGCGTATGCGGCGCAACGCCTACCTTGGCTCATTGGCGTCCAGTGTGCGTATTATTGGGATACTTGGCGACTATCCATATTTTATTTTCCACTATCATTTTGCAAAGCAACTACGCACCACCCCTGCGTTTCGTGATGCCTGGCAGGCGATACCAATACACGACGCCAGAACGGCGTTACAGTTTAGCCGGTCCCTTGGGTTACCTGTCGATGATCATTTCAAAGCCAGCATGCGCGGGACACAAACGCCCGTCTTTAAACTCCACTCCCGGCATGCCGCCCCCAAACAACAAGGGGCGATTACCCAGTACGACTGGCTAAAAAGCACGTTCGACTGATACATGCGCCCGCGCGCAGTCTGAACCGCTCCTTGTTTACCGGAGGCTCTAACTCATGAGTAGGATGGAGCATAATGAACAAAACAACGAACAAATAATAAAACCAATTTCCCCATTACCGGGGCAAATAAGGGTCGTGGCTGTTTGAACGAGACTTTGTTCGGACTGACCGAGCCTGTCTGACTCAGCGCCTATGGGACCAAATAGGTGGACCAGTCGCGCTTTGGTTCCGCCCCGAGTGCTCGTTTACCAGTCGCACATTTCAAGACTTGAAAGCAGACAGCGCAGGGTTGATGTTATTGAACTACTCGACATTGCGGATGCACTTGACTTCGGCCCACATGCACTCGTTCAATCTATTACCTTAAGTGATGATTAGGGTAAGCAGCACGTAAGTTCCGTTTGGCAAAAAGCTATGGAGCAAGATCGGCCCTCGCCCAAGATGCTGCGGTTGCAGCCCGCATAGCGGACATTGACCGATGCCCAAAGGTCTTCCTTTCAGCAATCGCTCTCGAAGCATCCGTCATATTCTGGTTGTGGGTCCTGCCCCTACCGGAATCGAGCCGGTGTACACGGATTTGCAATCCGCTAGAATTGTTTGTTCTCAAACCGTTTTGTGTGTGGCAGCCACTCGGAACGCAGCGGAAACATTTCAAGAATGTGTGGCAAGCAGAAACCTGATCGATCAAGTGAAAGCGTCTAAAAATTGCGGGCGTTGGCGCTCAATATCCCAGAGGATCATCGATGCAAACGACCTAAAGCGGACTATCAGGACATTAGTATGATGGTGCGGCCGCCTGCCTATATTCCGGATTTTCGTTGGTGTGCAAACTGCGACAGGCGACGGTTCCTGTCGTCACAATCTTGCCATCGACGTTGGGCCCGTGCCTCTCAGAGGTAAGGGTGTTGTTCGGTCCTATGAAGCGTCCATACTATCTTTGGGTCCTATTGAGCCTAAACTAACAGGACTGGCTCTAATGCAGCAATGTAAGTCAACAAGTCCAGATCTTTCGTATTTGCCATCGAAAACAACGCTCCGATTGTCGTGTTGCTAGGAGTCACACCAATCGGCAAGCTCACCCCAGGCATCCCAAGGTAATTTCCCAACATTGTATTGCGCAGCGCCATAAGGTTCGTAGCAACGAATAAATCATTGTCTGCTTCTAGTTTTGCGATTGACGGAGCGGTGATAGAGACCGTGGGAAAAAGCAAAATGTCGTCGCCAAGTTTTTCTACCACAGCGGCCTGCAACCTTGCACGTTCCCATTGTAGCTGAATGTAGTCTTGCGCTGTAAATTGGCTTGCAGAAAGCATACGTTCGCGGACGCGCTGATCCATTTTTGCAGCATCCGCGCTGGCAAGGAGATCTTTGTGCAATGCAGCAGCTTCTGCAACGGTCAACGTCCCATGCTTGGAAAACAGGTCTGTAACTTCTGCAAAAATTGGAAACTCCCGTTCGACGACTGAATACCCCGCCGCAATGAGCTGCTTAACCGCCCCTTCGAATGCGGCGGCAACTTCTGGATTTAACCCTTCCATCACCAGTGTCGTGGGGATAATCAGATTTGGCTTTGCATCAGATAGGATCGCCTGCGGTGCTGGCGTAGGATCGCCGCGCAGGATAGCGTCAAAGGTGATCAGGTCTTCGATGGTGTGTGCGAACGTTCCGACAGAATCCAGACTTTCAGACAGTGGGAAGATGCCCGCCTTGTCATAGTGTTTTTGACTGGATTTGAACCCCACAATTCCACAAAATGCTGCCGGTACACGGACCGAACCGGCGGTGTCCGTTCCAACCGCAAGTGGAACGATTGACGCCGCCACCGCAACGGCCGACCCTGCTGAAGATCCCCCCGGTGCAAGCGGATCATCTTTGGAATTTGGGTTCACGGGTGTTCCAAAATGAGGGTTAAGGCCAAGGCCGGAATAGGCAAATTCAGACAGGTTAGTTTTGCCGATGCAGATCATGCCAGCCTTTGTGCAGTTGTCGAAAATCACGGCAGGCTCGACTGGCGGTGTGGCATTTTCATAGACAGCACTTGCAGCGGTTGTCGCAGTTCCTGGCACGTCGAACAAATCTTTCCACGCGACGGGGATACCGTCGAACACACTTAACAATTTACCTGCTTTACGCCGCGCATCACTCGCACGGGCGGCCTTAAACGCAGCTTCTTTGGTCAGGGAAATGAAGATGCTATCATCGTTGTGGTCCTTGATCCTGGCAAAACAGGACTCAACGAGCGCTTCTGAGGTCAGTTCACCCCGTGCGAGTGATTTTGCCAGAGCTGTCGCACTCATTTGTGGTAGGTCTTTAGTCACGCGAAGCTCCGATTATTTTGGGCGTTAGATAAAAATTGTGATGACTTTTGGGAATAAGATCAGTCCCAAAAGGACGACCAGATATGCGCCGATATAGGGTAGCGCACTTTTAGAGATGTCTTCTATGCGCGATCCCGACAGCCGCGCCGCGATAAACAGGTTGAGACCAACAGGAGGTGTGAAGTTCCCGACCGCAAGCGCGATGACCGTAAAGACGCCAAAATAGATTGGATCAATGCCGACGGCGGCGATCAACGTTCCCAGCGTAGGTACCAGTAAAACCAATGCTGCGACGTTGTCTAAAAAGGTCCCTGCGATTAGCAAAAGCGCAAGTATCATGAACATAATCAGCGTTGGGTTGCTGCTAATTTCGAGGATCGACATCGCGACCGCTTGCGGCAGTTGCTCTGCAGTAATGATATAGGAAAACGCGTTTGCGGTGCCCATCAGATACATCACCACAGCCGAGCTGATCGCCGTGTTCACGAAGATTGGGCCAAGTGATTTGAGCGTAATTGACCGATAGATGAACAGCCCAACTATAAGCCCGTACAAGCAAGCAATCGCAGCAGATTCCGTTGGCGTGAATATCCCACCATAAATCCCACCCAGAATGATCAGGGGCATGATCAAGGCAAGCCCGCTTTCGCTCATAACTTTGCGCGCACCGACAGAGGGCACCCGTGGCTCGCCGGCCAGACCATTCTTTTTGGCCAATAAGTAATTCACGCACCCCAAGGCCAGTGCGATAAAGACGCCCGGCAAGATGCCCGCAATAAACAAATCACCGATCGAAACGTCCGCGATTGTGCCGTAGATGACCATTGTGAGGCTGGGGGGGATAATCAGCCCAAGCGCACCAGACGATGCCACGACTGCGCCTGCAAAAGATGGCGAATAGCCGCGTTCTTTCATCGATGGGATCAAAATGGACCCAATCGCAGAGGTCGTCGCCGGGGCAGATCCCGAAATAGCACCAAAGAACGCAGATGCCCCCGTCGACATCTGCGCCAAACCACCCGGGTAACGCCCTAGTGCCAGTCCGGCGAGCTTGACCAACCGTTCCGAAATTTGTGCGGCTGCCATGATGTTGCCTGCCAACAAAAACAGGGGGATCGCAAGGAAAGGGAAGCTGTTCAAACCGTTAAACAGTTTTTGCGGAATAATCAGCAAAGGGATTGGGCTGGCGAAATGTATCGCCACAACGGATGCAATCCCAAGCGCAAAGGCGACCGGCACGCCCAAAAGCAAAAGACCAAACAGAGCGATAAACAGTATCTCGGTCATGGCTTTTTCCAGTTTAAGAATTTTTGGACTTGTTGTTCACATAAAAAGACCAGCGCAATGACCGACCCAACTGGCATTGCCATGGTGATATAACCAACAGGTATCCGTGCAGCAGGCGAGGTTTGCCGCATCGCCCTAAGCGCCAGATCGTGGCCCTTGACGACAACAAGACACAGGAAGGCGACAAGAAGTAAAAAGATAACAACATCCACAATAGTCTCTGCCCGCTTGGGGAGCCGCGTTTTGATGATGTCCATTGCGATGTGATTGTTGCTGCGAAAGGCAACTGCAGCCCCCAGAAAGACCGACCAAATCATCGCGTAGATCGAGAGTTCACTGGCTGCAGCGAAGGAAAAGTTAAAGAGAAACCGTCCACCGACTTGTGCAGTCACAAGCACAAAAACGGCAAATAAACAAAATCCGGCCAGGTATTTAGTGATTATTTCTAGCCAGTTAAAGAACTTCATACTTTCCCTTTCGGTTGGTCCGCACAGTCTCCAGCGCGGACCATCTCAATCAATCTGCAAGCGTTGCTTGAATTTCTTCGATGATATCGGCGTCCAAGGTTTCTTTGAACATGTCAATCACAGGCGCTGTTGCTTCTTGGAACGGCGTGACATCAACGTCGTTGATTTGATTGCCCAACTCGGCCAGTTCTGCCCATTGCGCATCTTCAAGGTCATTCACCATATTCAAGTGAATGCCCGCCATTTCAGTCGCCGTATCAAGCAAAACTTGACGATGCTCTTCAGAAAGGGATTCGAGCAGCGCTTCGTTCATGATCAGTGGCGACCCGAGGTAGATGTGCGCAGTCCGTGTTGTGTAGGCCTGAACTTCGTAGAACTTTTGTGTCAAAATGTGTGCGGGCGGGTTCTCTTGCGCGTCAGCAGTCCCCAACTGCAAAGCCGAGTACAGCTCGCCAAAGGAAATCACGACTGGGTTGGCACCCATGGCTTTAAACGTTTCAACGAAGACTTCGCCTTCTGGAACGCGAATTTTAACGCCTTCAAGATCAGCAGGTGTGGTGATTGGTTGTTCATTGTTGGTAATGTTGCGCAGACCGCCCATCCACCAGCCGATAACAACAGCTCCCGTGCCATCCATCTTGGCTTCAAGTTGATCGCCAACCGGTCCTTCAAGAACCTCATGAACATCATCCAACGATGAGAACAAGAATGGCAGGTTCAAGATACCCATGTCCGGCACCCAGTTGGACAAAACCGTATCAGAAACGAGAAAGATGTCTTGCGTTCCCAGCATTGTGCCTTCGACGGCTTCTAATTGCTTACCAAGCTGATCGGCAGGGTAAACTTGAATGTCGATTTCGCCGTTTGTCCGCTCCCTGACGGCGTCGGCAAACAACTCAGAAATCGTTTGGTAGTGGTGTGTCGGGGCCCCCGTATGGCCAAGTCGCAATGTGATCGTATCTGCATGTGCAGCACTTACCAGAAGCGACGAAATGGCAATGGCCGAAGCGGCGGAAAATAGTTTCATGTGATGTTCCTCTTGTTGGATAGCGTCTATTCGAAGACCAGTTTGTGGCTCTATTATTTTTCTCGATCGTGACCGCCCCTTCGCTTGCAGAAGGGAAAGTAAACAAAGTGTCTGGCGCTTGTAGAACCATTACCTTGCTTTCAACATCAACTATGGCATTGCATTTTTTGCCGCAGGTAGCATTAACTTGCGAAGTGCGCGTTGCCAAATCGGCAACAGATCATTTCGCAATATGCGCAATTATTGTGCGAAGAAGACCGGGGTATGCAATGAATTTAAACGGGCTGAAATATTTTCTCGAGGTTGCGAAGTGTAAATCAATACGCAGGGCTGCCGAACGACAACATATCGCTGCCTCGGCAATAAGCAGGCAAATATCAGCGCTGGAACACGAACTGGATTGCGTGCTGCTGGATCGTCGTTCTGACGGCGTAACTTTAACCGAAGCAGGCGTGCGTCTTTGGAAACACGGATTAAAGATTGAAGCGCAATTGCGGTTGGTTCAGTCCGATATCGACGATTTAAAAGCACTGCACCGCGGTGCGATCCGCATCACTACCGTCGAAGGTATTACCGAAAATTTCCTGCCCGAGGTTTTGACCGAATTTAATCAACTATATCCTGACGTGATCTTTGAAACCACCGTCGCAAGCAGAGACGAGACCGTCGATGCGCTTGATCGATACGACGCAGATATTGGCTTTGTCTACGACTTTTCAAACCACCATGCGATCGAGACTTTCGCAGATTATCGGCAGGCCCTTATTCCATTTGTACCAACAGATCACGTACTCAGCGATGGCCAGGAAATTGGACTGGCTGAATTGCTAGAGTACGATCATGTTTTGCCCGATGATAGTTTTGGCATTAGTCAATTGATCAAGAGAGTCGCAAAAAAGGAAAAAGCCAAGGTCGCGCCGCGCACTGTTAGCAACAGCCTTCAATTTTTGCGCAGTTACGCAATACGCAACAACGCGGTATTTTTTGTTCCTGTGCAAGCCGTTTATAGCGAAGTCACAGGAAACGCGCTTGCGCCAGTTAATCTGCAATGCCCTGCCTTCGCGCACCGCCGTCTTTCAATTGCGCGTAGGCGACAACGCTCGCTTTCTCCCGCAACGACGCTATTTGCGAAATTTGCGGAAGAACATTTTATGGATTGGGAAGCGCGAGATGCCTCTGCTCTTACCGCTGCACGCCAAAAATGGTGGGCGCCAGCGTAATCCTATTCAGACTTCAGAAGAACAGTCATTTCTGCTTCAATTGGGGCATCCAAACCTAATTCATTTTGGAACAATGCGGCGCGCGCATGTTTGCCACGCTCTTCTCCCAAAAGCGCAACATAAAGATCAGATGCGCCATTTAGAACCAAATGCGCCTCGGTAAACCCTGGTGCAGAATTGACGTAGCCAACCATTTTGACGATGCGTTCAATCCGGTCCAAATCGCCGATGGCTTTTTTCATCAATGCAAGATGGTTTAGTGCCATCAATTTCGCAGATTCATACCCTTGCGCGATGGTCAGCTCACCACCCAATTTGCCCTTGATCGGCATGATATCGTTATCGTTATCATCACGGATCGTTCCCAACGTGCCTGAAACATACAACATATTCCCAACCTGTGAAGCCGGCAGGTAGTTCCCAATCGGGCGCGGTGGTGGTGGCAACTTCAAGCCAAGTTCTTCGAGTTTGCGTTCTAAGACACCAACGGTTTCAGACATGAGTATTCCTTTTTTCAACGATGTTTCATTTGAAACTATGGTGACACTTGAAATACAGGTAGAGCCCATCTGGCAGGGATGCATTGCCAAAACAGCAACATCAAAAAAGAGGTGCGATACCGGAAACGTTGTGAAAAGAGTTGAAACTGAACATCCTCCAGCGAGCGGCCTCTTCTAAGTTCAATTGACACCTGCTTTCGCGACTACAGCGAATGTCTCACTCCTCCCATAAAGCTGAACAGCCCCATCACCCCTCCCCCTCACATTCCCGATCCCAGCTGATGTTTGTCTTAAAATCCCGCCGCAGGTTCCAGGGCGCATTGGCGGCGCGCCAGTTGAGCTCTTCTTGCGTGAAGCGTCGCGGCTCTTCGATGTCGCAGAAGCCTGCCGCACCGTCTGGCACCAGGATCGGTTTAGGGGCGCAGCCAGTGATCAGGGACAGCGATGAGATCAGCATCAGGTATTTGGTCAACGGCATGGTCAGACCCTTTGTCATCCAGGAGTGTTTGTAGCCGCCCGCCACATACGGAAAGCTGGAGGTGCAGATTGTCCAGGGCGCGTTGCAAGGCATCCCGATCGTTGCGCAGAGCGCCTGCATATTCATCATTTCAAAGAAAAAGCCTCTTGTGGCAGTGTTCGTAAACTTGATGTCAATCCGCCTCCTTCCTTGATGAATCTCAGCCTCTTTCAGCGGGCAACTAAGCCTCTTTCAGCGGGCAACTAAGCCCCGGATAGAATAAAAATGAGCAAATTCCCAAAGTCAGATTGTGATATCTAGTCGCTGCCTCATGCCCAAGCGGCATCGCCGTCAAAAGTTCGATCAGCGTTCTTGCAAACACTCGTTCATCAAAGTTGCTTTGAGCGACAACTCTCGCAAAATCTTCATTTGAAAGCGGACCTTCTGCGCCCTTCAAGTTCTTATAAAATTCTAAGACCTCTGGGTGATCAAGAACGAATTGCGCCAGATCATTTTTGATGAAGGGGTGGATGTCCTTCACAGATTCTTTGGTTACATATGTTGTGCCGTCCTTATAGGATTTGACAAGTGCACCGCCTGCTTGATGATACTCGGCTTTCAGGAATTCAAGCATATGGTGGGTGTAGAATTCTTGACTGTTGAGGGCCAAATGGTGCCTCACCGATAGTTTGGGAACCAGCAAAATTGGCGTCCCATCGTATGTGGGTAAGTTCAAGGTTACAGACTGCCAGTCACGCGTTTGCGCGTTCCATATCGGGCCTAGGCTGTTCGTCGGGTGTGTTTCAATTTCATAGAGTTCGCATTGCTGGACAGTATAGTCGGCCAGTTGTTGGCGAAGTACGTTAGTAGTTAGGTCCGAAATCGTATCAGGTCCGATATATTTGATGAAAAGCTCGGCCTCCGCGACATCTGCCAACACGCCTGTTTCGAAGGCACGGCTGTTAACAATCGAGTTTGTGAGGCTTCTAGCTTTCTGTTCTCCAATCGCACGTCCCCGTGGCCTTCCTTGTGATACACCAAATCTAGTCTCATTTGGCTCATGCAAATTGCTGAGTAAATGAGTGGCACGCGCATCATTACCTTCCCGTAGAGCATTGAGAACTTCAGTGAAGAATGATCTGATTTGTCCGATGCAGAGGTCGGACCAGTCATCAGATTTGAGCTGTATGGCATAGGGGTCGAGGTAAAGCGGAACGTCGCGAGTTAACTCTACGTCTACGAAATCTAGTTGCGACTGTGAATTGGCTAACGAATAAACTTGGGAAAAGCGGGGCAAATCAAATCCTTCAGGGGGCAATTTCTAACAACCATAGGTGAAGTGTCCGGTCATATCCAATCTTTCGACGACATTTGCGGAGCCAAGAGTATTTCATCAGCTTACGTAGGGTCGTTTGCGGGAGGGGACGAAATGACACTCCAAGCAACTTGTCAATCTGTCCTAATTGAATCTACTTAGGTTCTTGCCGTCCAAGTCGTTGATTTGTTTGGGCCGGAAACCGCCCCAATCAGACAACTGTTTTATTGGGACAGGACGTGGTGAGCAGACGTTCGTTGCCCGCCATGCGAACTCACAGATCGCGGACTTTCCCGACATTGACGTTTTTGCGTGTTGCTGACGCAGCATTTACCTTCAGATGCGGCGTATTTTGCCGTAAAGAAGCATGTGCGGCCATAGCGGGCATCGAAAGCCAGTCCGATGGCTCGAATTCAATCGGCCCTTTCGCCGAGAGCGGGATCGACAATCAAGGCGCGGGGCTGAGCATTCACTAAGGTCTTCGAGGCAAATATCAGCAAGGATAGCGATCCGAATATCAGCAAGGATAGCGATCCGACATATGCCGCAGGTGGGAAGGCCCGAACGCGCATGAAACGTCCGTTGAAACGCGAGGGGGCCTGTCCCGCCTTTGCTTACCGCATATTGAAAAGCTCCTGATGGTAGCGCCGGGAAGGAAGGCCGTTCTTTGCGAGATCATCGCGCAGGCTTGTTCCGAAAGCCGCAGGGCCGCAGAACCAGACCGAGGCCGTGTTCCAATCCGGCACCATCTCGCGCAGACGGTCGCCGGTCAGCATTCCGTCACGGTCATCGACCATCAGATGCAGCCGGACCCCTGCCGCCTTGGCATCCGCCGTCAGAAGCGCGCGCGCCTCGTCGGAAGTCTTGGGCGTGGAGTGGATCAGGTCGATGGTGCCGGTATTGCCCATAAGAGCAAGCTGCTTCATCCGCGCGATAAACGGGGTGATCCCGATGCCGCCGCCGATCCAGATCTGACGGCTCTCGGTGTCATGGAAGGTGAAGCGGCCATAAGGGCCTTCCACCATCGCCGCACCACCGATGGAGAGCGTGTCGGCCATCAGGTTGGTGTAATCGCCAAGGGCCTTTGTGCTGAAACTGATCTTGCGTGTTTGGGGATCCCAAGCCGAGGCCATCGTAAAGGGGTGTTTGCCTTCACGCTTGTCGAAGGTGACAAAGGCGAACTGACCTGCGTCATGCCCTTTCCAGCCGTCTTCCAAAGTAATGTCGATCTCCGTAACGCGCATGTCGGGGAAGCTGTGGATCCTGTCGATCAGGCCGTGAACCCGTTTCGAGCGACCGATCTGACGGGTGAGTGCCAGAACGGCAGAGATCACGCCGCCCAGCATCAGCGCGCCAGAGATCACGCCCAGCGGCTGTGTCCAACTGTCAAAATTCATTAACACGATGGAATGGCCCACCAGCGCCAGATAGGCGATTGCGATCAGCGTGTGGGTGGAGACAAAGAGCTTATAGGGAAAGCGCTTGATCAGGGCGAGAGCGATCAGCACGACGGTCGCATAAAAAGCCCATTCGCCTACGGCTTCGGCCGTTCCACGCATGCTGTTCAGGAATTCCTGAATGGCGGGCAGCTCGGGCATGCCTGCGGGTGGACCACCACGCTCGGGCCGGTCCATCAGCCCCCATTGCACCGCCCATTTCGGCCCCTTTGCAGCGACCCAGTGCAGGGGTGCAGCGACCAGTGCGAAGATGCCCAGCCATTTGTGCAGGCGGTAAGATTTGTCCAACCCATTAAGCCATGGCTCCAACCACTTGGCGCGCGCCGCGAGGATCATTGCGACGCTCATGGCGCCAATAGCCATAACGCCGGAGTATTGCAGAAAGAGGTTCCGGGCCGATTGAAAACCCGTTATCTCGGGAAAGGGCAGGTTTGCGGCGACCCACAGCGCGGTCAGCACGCCAAGTATGCTCCAAAGAGCGATTCTTATATTTTTCATGGAGCTATTCCTGAAATGGGTTGAATTGAGTTACAGGCTTGCATGTAGAAAACGCGGCCGGTCATAGCTTCTACATGGCAGGAACGAAATTCCGTCGGCTGCCCCTGCTTTTTTTGATTTCGGTGCGCCCGGTCAACGTGACAACACCGACAGCGTTGTCCGCTTCGAATTTGATCCAGATTTGTTTGGACCGGCATTGTCGCAGAAATCGGGGCGTGATCGCACTCCCCCTTCCCCCGGACAGGCTTATCCTACGGGCGCTGTGACAGGTACTGGTCCGAGAGAGAGGCAAGATGCCGGGGCATTGCTCGCCCCGGCGGCGGCTCTTTCAGCCCTCGTACCCATTATACTTGTCATCTTCGCGAATGGTGAAGACGATCTCGTGTAGCGCTTGTGTCTTGAACTCCTGCGTTTCGCCCGCTTTGGTGATCCGAATGGTCTCATTCCCAAGGTACCGGTAGGCAGGTTCCCCGTTGGGGGCGCATTCTTTCAAGGGCCGCTCGACCATAACAAGGTGGTCCTGGTCGATCTGGAACTCGATCTCGAAGTCGCCCTGCGAGGCCTTCATTTTGAGGGTCTTTCCATAAGGCAGTCCCAATTCGCTTTCGCTCGCAGGGACCATGTCTTCGACCGAACCGGTCATCGTCAGACCTTCACGGTTGAAAACCGGATCGATAACAGCGCCATCCTTGGAAAAGACGAGGCAGCTAAACTGTGGCGGGCCGTCGCGCAGGATCATGACCGAGTAATCGACGGAGTACTCAGGTGTGTGCAGCTTGCCCCAATACCAGTTGCGTTTTCCTGCGGACACAGGAACTTCGCCCCAGTTGTGATCGCGGTAACCGCTGCCTTTGACGGGTGTTTCAACGCCATCTTTGGTCAACATCCCTTCGACCCGCCCCTGCGGAACAGCAATGGTCCACCCCATGGCGGCCATCGCCATTTCTTGCGGGTTTTTACCGACCACCCAGGACGGGAAATCCTTGTAAAGTTTCAGGTGGATCCCGTGACCATTGCACAGCGCCTTCATCTCGAAGTGGTCGCCTTGGTCGATGCAAAAATCATCACCCATGTGGACGTCGCATTTGTCGTAGGACAGGCTGACTTGATCCTCGGAATGGCGGACCAGCTCGCTGATTTCACGACCATCAGGCGCAAAGATATTCAGGCGCACGCTCGGCTGGCGCGGCGACAGACGGGTGTCATTGGTGGACCACATCACAACCACATGCTCGCCGCTGTCCAGCTCGGCATCGAAATACCACCATTCGAAATCCGTCTCCCGATTTTTCATTGGGAATGGCAAATGCATCGCGTCGTGTTTCAAAAAGTCAGTCATATCAGTCTCCATATTTTGTGAGCCATTCAAGCGGGCTGGATCAGCCCTATCGGCCCAAAAAGCTTGTTGTATTTAGAAAGGAACAAATCCTCTCCGTCATGTTTGCCTGTCGTGTGGTTTTTACCCAGAGACTGGCTGTTAATGTGCGTCCCGTTTGTAACGATCTTGCGCAAACGGGACAAAGGGTGACCTACAAGAGCCAGTTCGCTTCTGCTTTGGGGATCGCTTCCGAAAAGGACATTTCGTGAATGATGCTGCCGGTCGCGATCTCGACACCGCCCTCGAGCGGCACTGTCATTTTGATGTCGCCGCCAAGACGGATGTAACCCGGCTGAGCAGTTTCATCGGTCGGCTCTTGGTCGGAATTGAGCGCATCACTAAGCAGGTGATTGCCCGAAATCTCGATGCGTATCGTGTCGCCGTTGAAGGGCGTTTCAATCAGGAAGCCATCAGGCCAACCGTTTCCGGATTGCGGCGCGACATGAATTTCACCAACAAAGCTGTCCTCGAACTCACCCGTGCTCAGGAGAATTTTTTCGCCTTTCGCCAGCATGAACTTGCACACGACCTTGTCGCCATAGTCTGCGTTGTGCTGAATATACGAGAAGTTCAGCGTGAATTCCCCACATTCGGCGCGGCCCCAGTGCCAAGCTTTGAGAACGCCCTCGATGCCGGCATTGCCCCAGTTGTGGTCGTGATAGCCCTTGCCGTCTTCGATCGCGATCGTTTCGCCCGCGACTTGAATGGTGCCATTCACAACGGCGCGCGGCGCGGGCACGACATGGGCGTTAAACACCGTCAGAGCCTCATCGAAATACATTGCACCCGATCCTGCACGCCAGGATTCAACGGTCGCAACAAGCTCAAGGTCCACGACCAGATCTTCGTGCTCGGCATGCAGCTGCCAATTCGGGTAGCGGCCTTTGCACCAGTTGTTGCCCAGCTTAACGTCGCAGTGTTCTTTCGACGCAATGAATTCCACACCGGGGAACGGCACCTGAAAATCGCGGTTGGTGCCATCGGGGAGTTCGACGTTGAGCATCATCACCGGCGGCAGATCGGGGTTGTCCAAATTGATCAAGGGGCGGTCCATCAGGATCACCGCGGCTTTGAGGCCCGCATCGGTGAAGAGGTCAAAATACCACCACTCATAGTGGCGCGGATTTCCGTCATTGTGATAGGCGTCATCGCGGTCGGTCACCACCTCTTGCGCCGCCTGATCGTAGAGGCCCGGTGCCTCGTAATTGCCGATCACGAATTTCGGCGTTTGGGCCATGGCCATGGAGCGCAAACCGGGCACGAGCAAGAAACCGGCTCCGAAAGCGGTTGAAGTCAAAAGGGATCTACGTGAGATTTCCATGGTCTTTCCTTTTGGATGTATTGGTTAAGTCGTGCGCTGATCAGCCTTCTGACTGGTTCAGCAGCTTTGCGTATCTTTTGAGGAACAGGTCTTTGCCCTTCATCTTGCTGGTCAGGAAATTTCCAGCGGTGAAGAAGCCAAGAAACGAGTTCCCCAGCTTTGGCCCCAGCGGCACCAGGAAGGGCGCCTTTGGGCCCCATGGGGTGTAAGGCTTTAGGTCTTCGACGTTTTTGCCCTCGACCAACGCCGTCAGCGTCTTGGTGAGCCAAGCCACTTGACGGCCTGCGCCAACGACGGTCATTGCATCGCCCGTCTCGGCGGCGTCGCCTGCGGCTAATACATTGCCAAACTGTGATGGGCGCAGCCATGCGTCCGTCTTCACGCGGTCTGCGCGGCCAACCTCTGCCCCCGGCAAGGATTGCAGCAATGTCGATGTCGCCTTGCTGCCAATGACAGGGAAGACCAAATCGGCCTCGATTTGCGCGCCGTTGGAAAGGGACAGGGTGCCAGCATAGGGTTCTGTAAGGCTCTGCAGGTTTTCCGCGCGCGCGCCAAAATTCAGCGACACGCCTGATGCTTTGAGCTTCGCCGTCAACTTACGGCCCAGCTTGGGCGGGTGATGCGGGAAGAGCGTGGCCTCGCTGGAAATCAGGTGCACAGTTTTGTCAGGGAAAGCGTGGGCGATTTCGCCGGCAAGCTCGGATCCGACAGCGCCAGCACCGACAATGGCAACGGTCTGCGCCGCGACGAGCTGTGCGTGGACCTGCCCATTGGTCGCGCGAAGCGCTTCGATGTCACCGCCGTTTGCCTTGAATGGCACCGCGTTGCTCGATCCGGTTGCCACAACGATGTAGTCGGCGGCAATCGTTTCTCCTGATGCAAGTGCTACCTCGGTGTCAGAGATGGACTGCGCAACGCCCTGCACGACACGGCCGTGCGTCAACACTCCATCATACGGGATTAGCGCACGGTCCAGGATCGCAGGATCAACCACGGCCCGCACCATCGCAGGCGCATGAACAAAGTGGCTGTTTTGCTCGATCAGCGTAACCTCAGCTGTATTGTCCAGAGATTTGGCAAGTTCCGCGCCGACGTAGCCGCCTCCAATGATCGCTATTTTCTGTGACATGAGTTTGCCCCGTTCGCTGTCTGTGGTTGCATTTCGATTCGAAGGCATACATAAGGGTACTCGAAATAAAAAACAATAGACCATGGTCCATGGTTTGGAGGTTATGATGAAAATAGGTGAACTTTCCGAGAGATCCGGCCTGAGCCGCGACACCATTCGGCTTTATGAAAAGAACGGGTTGATCGCGTCTTCCGCCAGCAAAAGCGCAACAAACAACTACCGCGAGTACGGCGAAGATGTTTTGTTGCAGCTGCAATTTGTTGGCAGCGCGCGCGACGTGGGCATATCGATCGCCGATCTGCGCGAACTCATGAAAGCCTTTTTTGACAGTGGCGATCCGTCCGAGGCCGAGAAGGTCATGGTTGCCAAGGTTGCTGAGCTCAAAGTTCGAATTGCGCAGATTGAGAACGTCATCTCGTTTCTGGATGCTGCAATCGGAAAGGTCCGATCTGGCCTGGATGGGCTTTGAACGAAAGGCGGGGTGCACCCGTGTTTCAACCCGTAACAAACTGCCTACAACACGTGAGACAAGCAAGATGATGAAGAAACCACTGAGTGCCAATCGCCGCATGCCATTTCTTTCTGTGCTAGCGGTCCTGATTGGCGCGGCCCCGGTTTTCGCCGAGGCACCATTCCCTGTACCAGACACAATGCAAACCACCTGCTTTGACGCCGCTCACGAGATGGCCTGTCCGAGTGCCAGGTCTGCCTTTTCCGGTCAGGATGCTCAATTTACCTCCAACCCGGTCAGCTATACCGATAACGGCGACGGCACGGTGACCGACAATGTGACCGGTTTGATGTGGCAGCAAAGCGTCGACCTGAATGGCGACGGTGTGATCAACGCGGCCGACAAGCTGACCTATGAAGAGGCCGCAGCGGGGGCCGCTTCGTTCAATCTTGGCGGATACACCGACTGGCGGCTTCCGACGATCAAGGAGGCCTATTCGCTAATCCTGTTCAGTGGTCAGGACAGCACCGGCTATAACGGCACCACCAGCGATGGGATCGAACCGTTTATTGACGACGACATCTTTCACTACGGGTATGGCGACGTCGATGCGGGCGAGCGTTTGCTCGAAGCACAGATGGCCACGTCAACCCTATACGGGACAACCACGCGGGGCGAGCAGACCATGTTCGGCGTCAACTTTGTTGACGGGCGTATCAAAGGATATGGGCTGGAGACCTCGTTCTCGGGCGGCCCGAAAGTGTTCTACGTCATGTATGTGCGCGGAGATACCGGCTATGGCGTGAATGATTTTACAGATAACCAGGACGGGACAATCACGGATCAGGCTTCTGGCCTGATATGGGCCCAGCAGGACAGCGGACAGGGCATGTCATGGGAAGATGCGCTGAGCTATGCGCGAGATGCCGAAATTGCCGGATACACCGATTGGCGCATGCCAAATGCCAAGGAATTGCAGAACCTGCTGGATTATTCCCGTGCGCCGGCCACAACACAATCTGCCGCCATCGATCCGCTGTTTGCGAGCAGCCAGATTACCAACGAGGCTGGCGAGGCGGACTATCCCTATTACTGGACCGGCACGACCCATGCCTCGTGGAACGACCGTCGGGCCGGGATGAGCGCCGTCTATATCTCGTTTGGAACGGCCCCGGGCTATGTCCGCAACGCTTGGATCGACATTCACGGCGCAGGTGCGCAACGCAGCGATCCAAAGATTGGGGACCCTGACGACTATCCAGAAGGGTTCGGGCCCCAGGGCGATGCGATCCGCATTTTGAACTACGTCCGGCTTGTACGCGACGCAGGTTGATTTCGGCAGGCGCGCGACCTTCTCTTTCGCGCGCCTCATTCGCTATCACCCCGACGATGAATCCCAATGTCGACAGGAATCCAAATCCAGCACTGAAAACACGCCTCGCCTCATTGACCATTTTCCAGCTTGTTTTTGAAGGGCAGCAGCCAATCGCAGATGGCGGGATAGTCATCAATTTTCACGCGGTTCGCCCACACAGGGACATCAATATTGTTAAATACCCGTCACCCTAGCTAAGCGCCACCAAGCACCCCCAGCGCCTATTTGCGCGCCTACATGGAATCTTCCCGTCAAGGCACGCCCCATTTTTCTAAGAAAATTCCAGACCATCCGTAACCATAACGCTGCCCAAGCTTTAGCCTGGGCGGCCCATCGGGTTGGAATGCCGGAGGCATCCAGCGAATTTAGGAAAACCACAGGGGCCCCGCTCAAGCGGGGATGCGTAGCATCGAGGGGATACCCTCGCTCCATCGTTGACAACAAATCATCGCAGCTAGCATGGGCTCACCCCCCTTAGCCCCGCTCGTGCTGCCACTGATTGACATGAATGACCCGTCGAAATATTTGATTTCGGCGGCATACGTATACACACCCTTGTTCCTGTATACATTTAGTGACAGGCCCAAAACTGAAACATTTACCGCGCAAACTGATCAATTTACCTGTCAAGATACTTTTTCCGCCGTCAATTTATTTGTGGGCGTTCCGGCCTTGTGAGGAGAACAAAGCACGTTCATTTGAATACATGTACTGACAGCCTTAAAATTGAAACATTTCGAAATACCAGCTTTCGTTTGTCAGGGAATCCACCTCTGGAGTACCATTGATCCAAGTTAGATTGCATGGGCGCTAGTGCACATTCAGCCGAATGGATGCGCAAGCGAACTTGGACAAAGGACCCCGTAAGGTAAACCCAGATGGCACAGACGACGATTGAAGCAAAAGCACTACGTTTATTGACCGCATTTGAGCGTGCGGGAAAATCAGTTGGGCGTGTCACTATCGACGGGAAGAGAATCGAATTGGTGTTGGTTGATGCCCCTACGGCAGATGAATTTGAGAGGTTAAATATGCGCCATGACAAAACGTGAACTCCCCAAGCACGTATACCGCCAACGCAACGGGTTGTACTTTCAACGCCGGGGGTGGAAATCCCAAAAATTCTTAGCCGAATTCGGCACGCCAGATTTCTGGACCGAATACGCAGCTATTCTTTCCGGCGACCTACCCACCTCAAAAGTCACCGCGCGTTCATTTAAGGCGCTTGTAAAAAGCTACCACCGATCCAGCAGATACACCCAGCTCAAGCCGCGCACTGCGTTGGATTATGACAAATATCTGCGGTTTTTCGAAGAGGTCATGGGCGATGCCAATCCGACCAACATGAAGCGCAAAGACGTTATTCGTCTTCGCGATTCAAATGCCGACAAGCCTTACTTCGCCAACTATTCTCTACGGGTGCTCCGCGTCCTACTGGAGCACTGTGTAGATTTAGGATGGTGCGAAACCAATCCGGCGCGCGGCGTATCTGAAATCAAGACTGTCAAGAAAGCACGCGCACCTTGGCCCCAAGAGCTTCTAGATCAGTATCGCGCTACCTGCCCTCTTGGGACGCGCGAGCGACTGGCTATGGAGCTCTGCGTCGGCACGGGGCAGCGCATTGGCGATGTCATTGAAATGCGCTGGTCAGATATTCAAGACGGCGGGTTCGCTGTGCGCCAGAACAAAACTGGCAAACAGCTCTGGATACCGATCCTCCCCGAACTGCAAGCCGCACTGGATGCGGCAAGTCGGCATTCGATCTTTATCCTCACCAATGAACGCGGAACCAATCGTTGGTCCTATCGCGGCGTTGCGCAAGCGGTGAAGAACGTCCGGCAACAGATAAATGCGCTCGGTTTTGATATTCACAGCTGGCGATACAATGCAGCGTGCGAATTAGTCGAAGCAGGATGCGGAGACGATCTTGTCGCAGCCGTAACAGGCCAAAGCGCTGCCATGGTTCAACACTACACAAAGCAAGTTCGCCAACGCGTCAGAGCGATTCAGGCGCAGCAAATGCGAACAGAACAAAAACAGAATGTTTAGACGTTTGTTTAGACTTCAATACGCCGAAAATCTTAAATCGGGCTAAGTCATTGAAATTAAATGGAGGCGAGTACCGGAATCGAACCGGTGTACACGGATTTGCAATCCGCTGCATAACCACTCTACCAACTCGCCTACCTGAGGCGGTTCACTAAGGATCGCGGGTGGCGGCGTCAAGCGGATAACGGGGTTTGTGTTGAAATCCTGTATTTTTCTGGTGAGGCCGCTCTCGCTACCTTGGCCGTTTCCTTTCAGCCTTTGCACCGATAGTCTGCAAGTCAGGCTTAGATTGATTTGGAATGATACATGTCGCGCTCGCTATTATTTGTTACAGGAACCCGCGCTGATTTTGGCAAGCTCGAACCGCTAGCGATTGCCGCGCGTGACGCTGGTTTCGCAGTATCGTTTTTTGTGACGGGCATGCACATGCTCGACCGCTACGGGCTGACCAAGGTTGAGGTGCACCGCACCCCCGGCGTGCAGGTGCATGAATTTTTGAACCAACGCGCGGGCGACCCCCAAGATATGATCCTTGCCAAAACCGTCATCGGCTTTTCGGATTTCGTCAAAGAACACGCGCCTGATCTGGTTGTGATCCATGGTGACAGGGTTGAGGCCTTGGCCTGCGCCTTGGTTTGCGCCACCAACTACGTGCGCTGCGCCCATATCGAAGGCGGCGAAGTGTCTGGCACCATTGATGAAATCTACCGTCACTGCAATAGCAAGCTTGCGAGCAGCCATTTTGTTTCCTCAGATGATGCGGCCCGTCGCGTGATGTCACTCGGCGAAGCTGCGGCGGATATTCACGCCATCGGATCGCCAGAGTTGGATTTTCATGCAGCTCCCTCTGGCGTCACAATCGCCGAGGTCAAATCGCGCTATGGCCTGCCCTTTGATGATTTCGGAATCTGTGTGTTCCACCCGGTCACGTCCGAGGCCGCCACCATGGGTGCGCAGGCGGATGCGCTGTTTGGCGCGCTGGACGCATCTGGAAAGAATTTCGTTGTGATCGCCCCCAACAACGACCCCGGCTCTGCCGCGATTTTTGCTGCGATTGATCGGCTTCCTGCGGACCGGTTTCGAGTTCTACCTTCTATGCGCTTTGCACATTTTTCGGAGCTGATGAAAAACGCCAGTGCGATGGTTGGCAATTCGTCAGCCGGGGTGCGCGAGGCGCCATTTATCGGTATCCCCTCGCTTGATATCGGCACCCGTCAGACCAATCGCGCAAAATCGCCGTCGGTGTTTTTTGCCGATGCCGCCGAGACCGATAAGATCGCTGATTTTCTGACAACCGCCTGGGGTACATCCTACCAGCGCCATGATGCATTTGGGGGTGGCAGTGCCGCTGATCGCTTTGCAGCGGTGCTAAACGATGACGCCTTTTGGACCAGCGACCTGCAAAAGACATTCCATGAGTAAGATGCGGCGCGGCGGGCTATTGCGGGCATATCTTGCGGCCAGCTATTTGCTTGCTCCGCTGAGCACGCGCGTTTTACGCAAACGTCTGGCACGCGGCAAAGAACACGCCAGCCGCTGGGTTGAAAAGCAGGCACGTGGCTTGGCGCCCCGCCCCGATGGGACCTTGATTTGGTTGCACGCTGTCGGCTTGGGCGAGGTCCTATCCTTGCGCGGCTTGATTGCGCAGATGGCCGCACAGGAACCAGAGGCGCATTTTTTGGTCACCTCTAGCACCCGTGCATCAGCAGAAGTGTTTGCCCGCAATCTGCCCCCGCGTACGATCCATCAGTTTTTGCCGCTCGACGCGCCCCGATACCGCCGAACGTTTTTGGATCATTTTCGACCCGATCTGTGCATCTGGGCGGAACAGGATATTTGGCCAGGCTTTGTCAGCGACATGCAAAGGCGGGACATTCCACAAGCAATAATTGCGGCCCGGATGGGCGCGGCATCTTATCAATCGCACCGCAAAGCGAGGGGACTTTACAGGGATTTGTATCGCGTCATGGGGCTGATCACGGCGCAAGACGACATCACCGCCGCACATTTGCGCCGCCTTGGCGCTAAGGTCCGCGTGACCGGGTCGCTGAAACCCAGCGCCCCTGCCCTGATCTGCGATGCAGGCGCGCTTGAAACATTGCGCGCAACACTTGCCGGACGGTTGATTTGGGCCGTCGCCCCGTCTCACCCCACCGATGAAGCCATGGCGATGGCAGCACATGAAATCGTGCGCAAATCGCACCCAAATGCGCTGCTGATTGTCGCGCCACGTTTTCCAGACCGGCGCGATGCTTTCCCTGCGCATATCCCACGGAAATCATTGAAACAATCGCCCCGCCAAAATGATGCAATCTGGCTTTGCGACACTTTTGGTGATCTCGGCCTTATCTACCGTCTAACCGCTTCAGTCATGATCGGCGGCACACATGACGCAACCCAGGGCCACAGCCCGTGGGAAGCGCTGATACTGCATACCGCAGTTTGCCATGGATCGCAGGTCGCCAATTTCGCACCGGATTACGCGCAACTGGCTGAGGCAAGAGCCGCGACACAGGTTGCAAATGCCGCGCAGCTGGCTGATTTTGTTCTGAGCGACGAATTGACTGCGCAAACACAGCGTGCCGATACCTGCGTGCAAGCCGCAAATCTGCAGACCGCGCAACTGGCCATTGATTTGCTGAACCTGCAAGGGGCGTCTCATGTCTGAATTCCCGTCACCCAAACTGCGCATTGCGCTCATCCTATACGAAATACTTTGGTGGTTGGTACTGCCGTTCGCATTGCTGTACCTGCGCAGGCGCGGCGCCAAAGACCCCGACTATGCGCGCCATATCAGTGAACGGTTCGGTCGCTATCAACAGGGCGCCAAACATCCGGTCTGGGTGCATGCCGTATCATTGGGCGAAATGCGATCAGCGACCCCGTTGATCCGGGCGTTGCTTGCGCGTGGCGAAGTGGTTTTGACGACCCATTTCACCCCCGCCGGGCGGCGCGAAGCCTTGCGCGAATTTGGCCCTGAGATCGCATCGGGTCAAGTCCAAACCGTCTGGGTCCCGTTCGAGCTTGGCTTTACTTACCGCCGTTTCATCCGCCATTTTGCCCCCAAGTATGGGCTCGTGATGGAGATCGAATTATGGCCGCGTATGATCATGGCCTGCCGCAATCTGGGCGTGCCGCTCTTCATGTGCAATGCGCAATATCCGCAAAAAAGCTTTGATAAAGACACCAAAGGGCTTGGGCTGCGCGCCGCGCTGTTGGCGGGGTTCGCGGGTGGATTTGTGAAGTCTGACGATCAGCGATCCCGCTTTGCTGCAGCGGGCATGACCAACATTCACATCACCGGTGAATTGCGGTTTGATCAACCTATCCCGCAAGCGCACCTTAACGCGGGGAATGCCGCGCGTGCCGCGCTTACCAAAGGGCGGCCCAGCTTTACGCTGACATCGGTGGTTGAAGGCGAAGATGCGATTTACATCGACATGATCCAGCAGACCCCCGGTGTGTTTTTCACATATGTCCCGCGCGCGCCCGAACGGTTTGATGAAGTCGCGCAGATGTTGGATGATGCGGGAATTCGCTTTGCGCGCCGATCCGATATATTGGATGCCGATCTGAACCTGAAAGCCGGCACCTCTGAAATTGACGTGCTTTTGGGCGATAGCATGGGCGAGATGTATTTTTATCTTTCTCTCGCAGATCGCGCCATCGTCGGCGGTGGTTTTGTGACCAAAGGCGCGCATAATATTATTGAGCCGCTCGCGCTGAAAAAGCCTGTCATCGTCGGCCCGCATATCTGGACCATCGCCTATCCCGCGCAAGAGGCGATTGCCGCAGGGGTCTGCGATAACGTTCAGACAGCCGACGATTTGCACAAAGCCGTGCAGCACCCTGTTCCCGTCAGCGACGCGCAAATAACCCGGTTCTATGAAGATCATGCGGGCGGTGTCGACCGCACGATTGCCGCAATCGGGCGCGCGCTTTAGCTGCCAATGTCTTTGGGGCCTACTGCCGTGGCCTTAATGATCGCGAAAATCTGCATCCCCACCGCCAGTTCCATGCGTCCTGCACTGCGTCTGGTGACCCGTGCCAACAGTTGATCATCGCCCGCACGCAACCCTACGGCCGTCCCCGGCCCCCGACCGGACACAATATCGGTGATGGTCACAGGCAAGACATTTAACGCACTGATCCCCTTGGGTGCTTCACGCGATAAGATCACGTCTTGGGCTGGTATGCGCAGGCGCAGCGCCTGCCCCAATGCACCCAAATGGCCCGGCATCAGCAACCGCCCTCCAGAAAATTTCAATTCAGTTAAATCATCATCAAGCAGCCGCCCCGCCACGCGTGTCTCAATCACCGCCCCCGCCGCGCGGGTCCCCAAAAGTGGCACCAAATCAGGGCGCGAAAGCACCTGCCCGACCGGCCCTGCGACAGCCACGCGCCCTGCATCCAGCACGACAACCGTCGTGGCCAAGCGCGCGACCTCTGACACGTCGTGACTGACGTAGATGATCGGCACGCGTGTTTCATCACGCAACCGGGCAATATAGGGTAAAATTTCTGCTTTGCGCGCTGCATCAAGTGCCGCAAGCGGTTCATCCATAAGTAAGATTTGCGGATCACACATCAACGCCCGCCCAAGTGCGACCCGCTGGCGCTCCCCACCGGACAGCCCTGCCGGACGCCGATCCAACAACGCACCAAGCCCCAGCATATCAATGATCCGCGCCGCATCGTGATCGCCGCCATAGGACAAATTGCGTTGCACAGACATGTGCGGAAACAAGCGCGCGTCTTGGAACACGTATCCGACGCGCCGCTTGGCCACCGGGATGTTGATCCGCGCAGCATGATCAAAAAGCACCTGACCATGCACTGCAATGCGCCCCGCGTCTGGGCGCGTCAGCCCTGCAATCGCATTAACCAATGTCGTCTTACCTGACCCCGATTTGCCAAATACCGCGGTCACGCCATCAGGGGCTTCGAACATCACATCGAGATCGAAATCCTCCATCCGCTTTTGCACCGCAATCTCTAGCATCAGCGCCCTACCTTCCGGGCCATCCGCTGTGCCAGCCATTCTGACAGCAGCAAAGCCCCCATCGCGAGAATGATCGACACAGTCACCAAGCTTACCACCGCAGGACCACTATTTGGCACCTGCAATAGACCGTAGATCGCCGATGGGATGGTTTGCGTTTGACCGGGGATCGCCGCGACAAACGTGATGGTCGCACCGAATTCGCCCAGCGCTTTGGCAAAACCAAGCACCACGCCAGCAAGAATACTGGGAAGCGCAAGCGGCAGCGTTACCGTGCCAAAGACCCGCCAGCGCGACGCGCCCAAGGTCGCCGCGGCGTCTTCTAATCCCGGATCAATGGCTTCAAGCCCCAGTCGGATCGCCCGTACCATCAGCGGAAACGCCATAATCGCCGCGGCCAGCGCCGCCCCGGTCCACCGAAATGCAAGGCTGAGGCCCAAAACCTGTTCCAGCGCCCGACCAACAGGCCCTTGGGAACCGAAGACCACAAGCAAGAGATACCCGGTCACAACAGGGGGCATGACCAATGGCAGATGCACCGCAACGTTCAACAATTGCCTCCCGAAAAACTGTTTGCGCGCCAATAGATAGGCCACACTAATCGCGAACGGCAGCGCGCAGATGACAGCGACCAAAGCGACCCGCAACGACAGAAATATCGCCGCCCATTCATTGGGTCCCAAAGCGCCCATTAGTGGGGCACCGGGGGCAGAAAACCGGCCTCTGAAAAGACCATTTGCCCTTGCGCTGCGGCAATCATGTTCAAGAATGCGGCACCACTGTCACCGCCTTGCGCCGTCAGCGCGCCCGTATATCGAATGGGTGCATGGCTATTGGTGGGAAATGTGGCGATGATTTGGACCGCATCTGACACCCGCGCATCTGTAGCATAGACGATGCCGATAGGGGCCTGCCCCCGCGCGACCAAGGCCAGTGCAGCGCGCACGTTATCCACCTCTGCCAAGTGGTCCGCAAACGTGTCCCATAACCCCAGATGGATCAGCGCCTCTTTGGCATAGATACCTGCGGGCACCGCACTGGTAAGGCCTGTTGCGATGCGCCCTTGTCCCAATACATCCGCGATTGCAGATCCGGTCAGTGCAATATCATCGCCCCCTGACGGACTGATCATCACCAAAGAATTACTTGCAAAATCAGCCACCGTTTGGGGTTGCACAAAACCGCCGTCGCGCAAGTAATTCATCCAATCTATATGCGCGAGCAAAATCACATCAGCGGGTGCACCTTGGGTCACCTGCCGTGCGAGCGTGCCGCTGGCCGCATAGGACACGGTGACATCGGGAAACTCAGCCGCGATACGGTCCACCGGTTCTTTGAGACTAGCGGATGCAAAAACCACGACCTGCGCTGACGCAGTCGTCGAAAGCAAAAACCATACCAGAAATACCCGTATCATCATACGCCCAGTTATCAACGCGTTCGCAAGGCGGCGCAAGCGTCAGACCCAATGACGCGCGCGTTGTGTCAGGCTTTGGACCCCACTGCGCGCGTCTTCGCTGATCGGCCCATCGCGCGGGGCGTCACGCAAGGTCGTTATCCAATGAGGCTCTGGGAGGCGCGCCTTTTGCGGGGTCTCCCACCTAAGCGCGCGCAAAACATCCTGACCGGCCTTGGGCAAGTCGTCAGGGATTTCTGCGCCTTGCAACGTCGCCCAAACGCCTGTCCACAAGCGACCCACCGACCACGGATTATACCCGCCCCCGCCCAGCACCAAATAACGCGGTGCAAGATCCCGCAGTGCCGCAACAATTGCCCAATGCGCATTATTTGACAGACACAGCCGTGATTGCGGGTCTTCGGTGACGGCGTCGGCACCACATTGCAACACAACTGCGTCAGGGCGAAAATCCGCAACCACCGGCAAGATCAGCGCATCCCGGATCAGCGCCATATCACCATCATGCAACCCTGCTGACACAGGTAGGTTATAGACTTGCCCGACACCGCAATCCGTCAGCGCCCCGGTGCGTGGCCATCGGTTCGCCTCGTGCACGGAAATCAACAATGTGTCGGGATCATCGGCGAAGGCATGTTCAACCCCGTCCGCATGATGCGCATCAATATCGACATAGGCGATGCGCTGCGCACCTGCGCGCCGCAAAGATTGGATCGCCAGCACCGGATCATTGAGATAGCAAAACCCACTCGCGCGGTCGGGCATTCCGTGATGGGTGCCGCCTGCCGGGGAATAGATGACGCCACCCCTTGCCAAAAGCTCTCCCGCCAGCAGCGACGCACCCGCACTGGTCGCGGGGCGGCGGTACATCTCTGCGAAAATTGGGTTAGACGGGGTGCCAAGCCCATGCATTTTTCGCACCCCCTCCGACGCTGCTTGGGCGGTTTCAGCAGCCTGTAGCGCGGCAATATAGCGAGGCGTGTGAAATCCGATCAACGCCGCAGGTTTGGCGCGTGGGCTGGTGATATACTGCGCGCTTGGCAACCAGCCGAGCGCACGTGACAAATCCATAACGGTTGAAACACGCGGTACTCGCAGCGGATGCGACGGCCCATAGCTTGAATGCCGATATATCTCGGATCCAATAAAGCGCGGGAAAGCGCTTGCCTGTGCATCTGCAGCATGGGTATCGTCGGCCATACACAAGGGGTTACCCCCATTTTTAGACCGGAACCATGACAAAAATCGCATTTCAGCAACTGCCTATCCGTCTGCACGCAGGGAACAAAACCGATGTTCGGGTCCAATTCGCAGCGCTCTGCTGGCGCATGCGCAAAGGCAAGGTAGAAATTTGCATTGTGACAACCCGCACGACGGGCCGTTGGATTTTGCCCAGAGGTTGGCCCATGCACAAACATACCCCGGCCCAATCCGCGGCCACCGAAGCCTATGAAGAAGCCGGAATCAGGGGCGATGCGATTGATCGCTGTCTTGGCGCCTATAGCTATGTCAAACCGCTCAAATCTGGCGACGCCCCGATCATCGTCATGGTCTACCCCGTGCGCGTGCGCAAAAAACTGCGCAAATGGCCAGAGCAAGGCCAACGCAAACGCAAATGGCTGAGCCCGAAGAAAGCAGCGAAAAAACTGCAAGAACCGGAGCTCAAGCAAATCGTCGCGACCTTCAAGCCAAAGGCGCTCCTGCACTAACCGCTACTTGCAAGCGGCTGGAATTCGCCTATTTACAGCGCATGATCCGTTTTCATCTCAAATGTGACCAAGGCCATGCTTTTGAAAGCTGGTTTCAGTCCGGCGAAGCCTTTGACAAGCTAAGCCGCACGGGGCTGATCACCTGCGAAACATGTGGATCAACTGCGGTGAGCAAATCAATCATGGCCCCTGCCGTCAGCACGTCAGCCGAGATCACAGCCCCCAAAGCCGCCGAAAACCCGATCGAAAAACTGCGCGACGAGGTCGAAAGCAAATCTGATTATGTGGGTGACAAATTCGTCAAAGAAGCCCGCGACATGCATGATGGCATCACACCAGAGCGTCCAATTTACGGTGAGGCAAAACTGGATGAGGCCAAGAAACTGGTCGATGATGGCATTCCAGTAATGCCTTTGCCGTTTATTCCGCGCAAAAAGGCCAATTAACGCGGGCCAATCATGTCGGTTGCGCATTGCCCTTGGGCGCGCGCGCCTTTAAGACACCTGCGGAATTGCTACAGGGGTGTGACACCCTAAGGGATACGACCATGCCAACGTTAGTTATGAAATTTGGCGGCACATCAGTTGCCAATCTGGACCGGATCGCGCGCGCGGCTAAACGCGTCGCCGTGGAAGTCGCCAACGGTTACGACGTCATCGTCATCGTTTCGGCGATGTCAGGCAAGACCAATGAATTGGTCGGCTGGGTGAATGAAACGTCACCGCTTTATGACGCGCGCGAATATGATGCGATCGTTTCGTCCGGTGAAAACGTCACCGCCGGGTTGATGGCTTTGCGCTTGCAAGAAATGGAAATCCCTGCGCGCAGTTGGCAAGGCTGGCAGGTTCCTGTCAAAACCACCTCTGCACATTCGAATGCGCGTATCGAAGAAATTCCCACCGACAATATCAACGCCAAGTTTGGCGAAGGTATGAAAGTGGCCGTCGTGGCAGGTTTCCAAGGGGTCAGCCCCGAAGGCCGGATTGCCACATTGGGGCGCGGCGGGTCGGATACAACGGCTGTTGCTTTTGCTGCCGCATTTGGCGCGGAACGCTGTGACATTTATACCGATGTTGATGGGGTCTATACCACCGACCCGCGCATCACTGATAAGGCCCGCAAGCTCGACAAAATTTCGTTTGAAGAAATGCTGGAATTAGCATCGCTTGGCGCAAAGGTTTTGCAAACCCGCTCTGTAGAATTGGCGATGCGCTACAAGGTGCGCCTGCGCGTGCTATCATCTTTTGAAGAACCATCAGACGCGGCTGGAACGCTTGTCTGCGATGAGGAAGAAATCATGGAATCCAATGTTGTGGCCGGTGTGGCCTATTCGCGCGATGAAGCAAAAATGACCCTAATCTCTGTCGCGGACCGCCCCGGCATTGCCGCAGCGATCTTTGGACCATTGTCCGAGGCCGGTGTGAATGTCGATATGATCGTGCAAAACATCTCTGAGGAAGGGCGTACTGATATGACTTTCTCTTGCCCGGTAGATCAGGTCGCGCGCGCTGAAAAGGCGATGCAGGACGCCAAAGATAACGGTGACATCAACTACCACGATCTGGTCGCGGACGAAGGTGTCGCAAAAGTCTCTGTGGTTGGAATCGGGATGCGGAGCCATACGGGTGTTGCAGCTAAAATGTTTGCCGTGTTATCCGCCGAAGGTGTAAATATTAAGGTCATTACAACCTCAGAGATAAAAATTTCCGTGCTGGTTGACCGAAAATACATGGAACTTGCCGTGCAAGCCTTGCATGATGCATTCGAATTGGAAAAGGCAGGCTGATCAATTTTGATCGGTCCGTCATTTTGGGGGACCAATGCCAGAACGGATTGAAACTGAAAGCCGCAAGCTGCTTGGCCGCCTGCGCGAAGCCTTAGCGGAAGATAGCGAAGGCCAAGAGCGGCTTGATGAGGTCGTAGACCTGATCGCCACCTCAATGATGACCGAGGTGTGTTCAATCTATCTGTTCCGTGATGCCGAGACCTTAGAACTTTGCGCGACCAAAGGTTTGCAACCCGAAGCCGTCCACCAAACCCGGATGCGCTTGGGCGAAGGTCTGGTCGGGCGAACCGCCAAAAGCCGTGACGTGATCAATACCGCGGATGCCCCCGCCGCCAAAGGGTTCCGCTATATGCCGGAAACCGGCGAAGAACGGTATTCGTCATTTTGTGGTGTGCCCATCCAACGCCTTGGTGACGCGATGGGCGTGCTTGTTGTGCAGTCAAAAGCCGCGCGCGAATTCACCGCAGACGAAGTTTACGCCCTAGAAATTGTCGCCATGGTACTGGCCGAAATGACCGAGCTTGGCGCATTTGTCGGCGAGGGTGCAGCCCTGTCTGCCCGGCACCAGCAGCATGTGTTGCTGCGAGGCTCTGTTGCCCAAGAAGGCGCGAGCGAGGGGCTCGTATTCCTGCACGAACCACGCGTGGTGGTGACTAACCCAATCTCAGACGACCCGGACGTCGAACTTGCGCGTCTGCGCGATGGCGTCGAAAACCTGCGTATTTCAGTCGATACCATGCTGTCTGGCGCCCGCTCCAATGACGCCGATCAGGTTGAGGTTCTTGAGGCTTACCGCATGTTCGCGAATTCCACGAGCTGGATGCGCCGGATGGAAGCAGATGTGACCAACGGCCTCTCGGCGGAAGCCGCCGTTGAAAAAGAACAATCGCTTGCCCGGACCCGCATGAATCAAGCGGGCGATCCGTATTTGCGTGAACGATTGCACGATCTAGACGATCTTTCGAATCGTTTACTTCGGATCCTTACCGGCCAAGGTGCCGCCGCACGTGCCGATATGCCCGAAAACCCGATCCTTGTGGCCCGTAATATTGGGCCCGGCGAATTGCTGGAATACGGCAAGGTTCTTAAGGGGATCGTGCTAGAAGAAGGCTCTGTCGGGAGCCACGCCGCGATTGTCGCGCGCGCATGGGCGATTCCGCTGGTGATCAACGCCAAAGGCGTCACGACTGAGGCCCTGAACGGCGACCCGATCCTTGTAGACGGCGACCAAGGGATCGCGCATTTGCGCCCTGATGAAACCGTGCACAGCGCATTTCGCGATAAGCTTGCGATGCAAACCCGTGCGCAAGAACGCTACGCCTCTATCCGCGACCTGCCCGCGACCACAAAGTGCGGTACCACGATATCGCTGCAAATGAATGCCGGTTTGATCGCGGATCTGCCATCTCTCGAAGGATCAGGCGCCGAAGGCGTGGGGCTGTTCCGGACTGAATTGCAGTTTTTGGTGCGTAATAAAATGCCGCGTCGTGCCGAATTATCTGCGCTCTATTCACGCGTTGTGAAATCGGCAAATGGCAAACGTGTCGCGTTTCGCACGCTTGATATCGGGTCAGACAAAGTCCTGCCCTATATGAAGCCCAACGATGAACCCAACCCTGCGATGGGTTGGCGTGCGATCCGGGTTGGATTGGATAAACCCGGCGTGCTGCGAATGCAGTTGCAGGCGCTGATACGTGCTGCGGATGGCGGGCCATTATCCGTCATGTTCCCTTTTATCGCCCAGCATGACGAATTCCGCACCGCCAAATCCGAGATGGACAAAGCGATGGCGCGCGAAAAGAAGCTTGGGCATAAATTGCCATCGGGCCTTGAAGTCGGCGCAATGCTTGAAACCCCATCGCTTGCCTATGCGCCCGATGCGTTTTTCCAAGAGGTCGATTTCATCTCTATTGGTGGCAACGACCTAAAACAGTTTTTCTTTGCGGCTGACCGCGAAAATGAACGCGTGCGCAAACGGTATGATACGCTCAACGTGAGCTTTCTAGCATTCTTGCGCCAAGTTATTGACCGCTGCGACGCATCAGGCACGCCCGTGTCGTTTTGTGGCGAAGATGCTGGTCGCCCCGTCGAAGCTTTGTGTTTTGCAGCACTTGGCTTGCGCAGCTTGTCGATGCGCCCGGCCTCAGTTGGGCCCGTCAAACATTTGTTGCGCCGTGTCGATCTCAACGAAGTGCGCGCAATTATGGACGAATCCATTGCACGCGGTGATCAATCCGTACGCCGGGCCGTGGCCGATTGGTTGGTCTATCAGGTCTGATCTGCAAGCGCTGCGTGAAACGCCTCTGTCACCTCTGCCTCACCGTGATCACGCGCAAGTTTACGCAGCCCAAAATGCACATGGGCAAGCGCCACGTAATAGTCAACGAACGCGTAATTTGTTCCTGCCCCGGCTGCGGCCCCTAAAATTGGCACGGTTTGCGTGGCCAGCTTCTGCGTCATCACGGCCGCAAATTTTGGCGCGACCTTGCTGATAAGCCCATGCACTGCAGCCCCTGACAGCCCCAAACGCGCACCGATAAATGCGGTATCAACCCCGTCGTCTTCGCTGCCCGGACCACCAGCCCCAAAGACCGCCAGACATGCCATGCGGGTTTCAACCGATTGCGGGTTTTCGCCATAGTCTTCGGCGACATGTAAAACGGCGCGAAAGATAACGGTCGTCGCAACCGGTAATTCGGCCAATGCCGTCGGCAGCCCCCCAACCCCGCCCAGCGCCCCAGAAACCGTGCCCAACGCCTTGTGGGCGCGATCAGATCCGATGGATTTTCCTAGCCCACCGCGCGACTTCGCGGCCAGATCAAAACTCCGCTCAAGCGCTTTGCGCGCGATATCGTCGATCTGTCCACGGATAGATTCGGGTAATAATTTCAAGCCGTCGTCGACCTGCCCACCGACAAAGGTGATTGCGGTCATTAAGACGCCGCGCGCCCGTTTTTGCTTGCGTGCCAAGGCCAGCACTTCGGCGCTGGCCGCCGCATCCAAGGGAAGCAACGTTTCGGCGGGCAAAGGCGCAAGCAACGGGTCATCAGATGTGGTCATAGGCCTAAGATGGGGGTTCGGGGGGCTATTTACAATCCGAGGCCTTGGTCACAGCGCCTGCAATACCATTCCAATCCCCCAGCCCAAGCACACGATCGGGGTTCGTGGGCGGCGGCATTTCAACGCCCGTCAGCTTTTCAAATCCAAAGCGCCCGTAGTAAGGCGCATCGCCGACGAGCATCATGCGCTCCCAGCCATGTTGCTTAGCCAGTGCAAGGCACTCACGCATCAGTAGCGCAGCAACGCCTTCACCTTGACGGGTTGGGTGTACCGCAATCGGCCCCAAAAGCACTGCCATTTGCCCGCCAACACAAACAGGCCAGTTGCGCACGGCCCCAGCTAAAATCCCATCAACATCGCGCGCCGTGATACAAAGTTCCGCAATGGGCGACACCCCGTCGCGCAAACGATAAGACGACAAGGCAGATCGCCCCGGCGCAAAGCACAGATCGTAAAGTGCTTCGACCTCCCACCAGTCGTGGGCCGTTTCCTCGGCCATTGTTAGTGCGGCTTGTTGCATCGTTCTTTCGTCTGGCCAAGTTGGTCCGCGCAAGTTACCCCTAAGCAAACCTAAGGAAAAGGTAACACGATGTTTTATGCGCCAGAAAATGGGCACGGCCTGCCACATAACCCGTTTAACGCCGTGGTATCCCCGCGCCCGATCGGTTGGATATCAACGCGTGGTGCTGATGGGCATGATAACCTCGCGCCATATTCATTTTTCAACGCTGTCGCATATGAACCGCCACAAGTGATGTTCTCATCCACCAGCAGCAAGCCAGACCGCGATGGTACCAAGGATTCAGTCACGCATATCCGCGAAACGGGTGTTTTTGCAGTGAATATCGTTGATTACGCATCCAAAGACGTGATGAACCAGACCTCTGGACCATGGGACAAAGAGACCGATGAGTTTGAACTCGCGCAGATCGCCAAGGCAGAATGCAAAACCATTGCCTGCGCCCGAGTCGCGACAGCACCTGCGACATTGGAATGCAAGCTAACCCAAATCGTGCAGCTGCCCGGCGCCGCCAATTTCGCAGTATTTGGTGAGGTCACCGGCGTGCATCTGCGTGACGATTGTCTTGTTGACGGCAAATTTGACGTGACGCAGTTTGGGATGCTCGCGCGGATGGGCTATCAGGACTACGCGGTGGTGCACGATGTCTTTACGATCAAACGCCCCGGCTAAACCCCAATTAGAAAATATCTGCCGATCCCGTAGATATAAAGTGCCGTGAACAGCATGTTGATGTATTTTAACTGCGGCTCCCGGCGCAACCATGCGCAATACATCCAGATTAGGCAAAACGGCAGGCTGAACAGCATCGCCCCCAGATGATAGCCCTGCACAACGCAAACCGTACTGGCAACGCCCAGCACAAATGCGACCCACTTCAATTGCTGCTCATAAGCGGCAAATGTCATCAATGTCATTTAGATTGTTTTCTCGGTGATGTCCGCCGTGGACCCGGCGTGTGACATCGCATGTCTATCGCAAAAGCGCTGCGCGCGCAAACGATAGGATGCAGGGACCGGGCCCGACAAATTCGGGCCCGGTCATCATGTTAGTGACCGCCAAGAATGCCGGTTTTGACGCTGTAGTTCACAGCCAATGCATAATCAGGATCATCGTCGCTATCCACGATCAGGTGACCCGCTTTAGACAAAAGCTGATGGCAATCATGGCTGATATGACGCAGTTGGATACGTTTGCCTGCGGCTTCGTATTTACCCGCAATGGCTTCGATGGCTTGCAGCGCCGATTGATCGACCACACGGCTGTCCGCAAAATCGATGATGACCAGCGATGGGTCATTTTCAATGGTGAACAGCTCGGTGAACCCGTCGGATGAGCCAAAGAACAGCGGCCCTTGAACTTGGTACACTTTGGCACCTTCAGGGGTTTCATGGGTCTTGGCATGAATGCGGCTGGCGTTGTTCCAAGCATAAGCCAAAGCTGACACAATCACACCAACAACCACCGCCGTGGCAAGATCAGTGGCCACTGTCACAACAGTCACTAGGATGGTCACAAAGGCATCCGTACGCGGCACCTTGCGCAGGATCGTGAGCGAGTTCCAAGCAAAGGTCCCAATCACCACCATGAACATCACACCGACCAAGGCCGCCAGCGGGATTTGTTCGATCAAACCGCTCGCGAACAAGATAAACGCCAGCAAAAACAGCGCCGCCGCGATACCTGCAACGCGGGTCCGTCCGCCAGATTTCACGTTAATCATGGATTGCCCGATCATTGCACAACCACCCATGCCGCCAAAGAAACCTGTCACGGTATTGGCCGCGCCTTGTGCGATGCATTCTTGGCTTGCGCCGCCGCGGTTGCCGGTCATTTCACCCACAAGGTTCAACGTCAGCAGGCTTTCAATCAACCCAATCGCGGCAAGGATCACCGCATATGGTAAAATGATTTCAATCGTTTCCCAATTCAGCGGCACCATCGGGATATGGAATGGGGGCAAGCCACCTTCGATGCTCGCCAAATCGCCAACAACTGGCACATCCAGCCCAAAGCCAATCACGATCGCCGCAACGATCCCGATCCCGGCCAAAGGTGCAGGGATCGCGTTGGTCAGGCGCGGTATAAAATAGATGATCGCCATCGTCAGCGCCACCAACCCCAACATCAATGCCATTGGCCCACCAGACAGCCATTCGCCGCCACCAACGCCGTGACCAGAGGCTTCTGCGGTGCCCGGCACTTTGAATTGGCCCAATTGCGCCAAGAAAATCACGATCGCCAGCCCGTTCACAAAGCCGAGCATCACAGGATGCGGCACAAGCCGGATGAATTTCCCCCAACGCATGATGCCAACGAAAATTTGGATCAGCCCCATTAAAACGACGGTCGCAAACAGGTATTCAACGCCGTGCATCGCAACAAGGCTGACCATCACAACGGCCAAAGCGCCGGTCGCCCCGGAAATCATCCCCGGACGCCCACCAAAAATCGCTGTGATCAAGCCGACGATAAATGCCGCATAAAGCCCCACCAATGGCTGCACCCCAGCGACAAAGGCAAAAGCCACCGCTTCGGGCACCAACGCCAAGGCAACGGTTAGTCCAGAGAGCACGTCAATACGCAGCTGCTTTGGGGTCAACGGGGCGTTTGGATCGCTGATCGAAAGACTATCTGCGAAACTCGCTAAAAGAGCGCGGGGCATGGAGATTCCTGTCAAGATTGGGATGTTGCGCCTGCCCTACCCGACCTGCGTGCAATTGTCACCCCTTGGGGCGCAAGTGCCTTTTATTGATGCGGTACGGGCACTGACGCGGGGTTCACTTTTGCGTTATTCCCGGCCAGTGTGAAGCGAACGGATTCGACGCAGGTGGCACATATGCAAACGAAAATCGGAATTATTGGCGGCTCAGGTATCTATGATATGGAGGGGCTGGAAAATGCAAAATGGGTCACAGTCGACAGCCCATGGGGCACACCCTCAGATGCAATTCTGACTGGCACGCTCAATGGGGTCGATATGGCCTTTCTACCGCGTCACGGACGCGGGCATGTGCATTCACCAACAACCGTGCCCTACCGTGCGAATATCGACGCGCTCAAGCGGCTTAGCGTGACTGATATTATCAGCGTCAGCGCCTGCGGGTCATTTCGTGAAGACCGCGCACCCGGTGATTTTGTCATCGTCGACCAATTCATCGACCGGACTTTCGCGCGTGAAAAATCATTCTTTGGCACAGGCTGTGTGGCACATGTCAGCGTTGCCCACCCAACCTGTGACCGGCTGTCCGACGCATGCGAAGCTGCCGGCCGCGATGCGGGTATCACCATTCACCGCGGCGGCACCTATCTCGCGATGGAAGGGCCGCAATTTTCCTCTGTCGCCGAAAGCAAAATGTACCGCTCTTGGGGCTGTGACGTGATCGGCATGACCAATATGCCCGAAGCCAAGCTCGCCCGCGAGGCCGAGATTTGCTATGCATCCGTCGCGATGATCACTGATTACGACAGCTGGCACCCGGATCATGGGGCCGTTGATATCACCGAAATTATCGCGACATTGCAGGGAAATGGCACCAAGGCACGCGATCTTGTCGCGCGACTGCCCGCCCTGCTCGGCGCAACACGTGACGCATGTCCGCACGGCTGTGATCGGGCGCTTGAATATGCGGTCATGACCGCCCCCGACAAACGCGACCCTGCGCTGGTTGCCAAATTAGACGCCATCGCTGGCCGTATCCTTTAGAAAGCCCCCCATGAAAACCGTCCAAGACTACATCCGCACGATCCCTGATTTTCCACACGAAGGGATCATGTTTCGCGATGTCACCACATTGTTCAGCGACCCTCGCGGATTTCGCATCGCCATTGACCAACTGCTTCACCCCTATGCAGGGCTTGATATTGACCGGATTGTCGGGCTTGAGGCGCGCGGGTTTATTCTTGGCGGGGCCATCGCGCACCAATTGACCAAAGGCTTTGTGCCTATCCGCAAGAAAGGCAAACTGCCCGGCAAAACAATCGAGCAATCCTATACGCTCGAATACGGCGAGGCCGTGATGGAAGTCCACGACGACGCGCTACAACCGGGCGAAAAAGTCTTGATCGTCGATGATCTGCTGGCCACAGGCGGCACCGCCGAAGCAGGGATCAAACTGGTCGAACGCATGGGCGCCCAAGTCATCGGCTGCGCCTTTGTCATCGACCTGCCTGATCTGGGCGGCCGTAAAAAATTGGAAGATATGGGGATGGACGTACACGCGCTGTGTGAATTCGCAGGCGACTGACCCTTCGGGGAGAGTATTTTAGGAAAAAAGAAGAGACGCGCCCGCTACCATTGCCTGATCTCGGCTGACCCGTTTCTGGGGTCTGGCGGCGGGCGGCTTCTCATTTCACGGCCATCGGCTCTCCAGCCTGTGCCGCAATCCGAGCCTAGCGGCATATCATTAATATTTTCTTTTTTCCCGTAAATACTCCCGCCGGAGGCAGCGCTAACGCGGCGGCGCGAGCACGGCTCCTGGGTTCATGATCCCTTTGGGATCTAGCGCATCTTTCACGGCGCGCAGCATCGCGAGCTTGGCGGGGTCGCCATATTTCTCAAGGTCAACGACCTTGAGCCGCCCAATCCCATGTTCCGCGCTCACAGAGCCTTCCATCTGTGCCACAAGATCATGCACCGTCCGCTTCACATCTGTTGCTTGGCCATCGTAATCTGCACGGCTTCGCCCGCTTGCGGGGAATACGTTGTAATGCAGGTTGCCGTCGCCAAGGTGCCCGAAACAATTGACCCGAAAATCGCCCAAGGCGGCCAGTGCCGCGCCTGCCTTTTCGATAAACTCGGGGATCATGCTCAGCGGCAGCGCCACATCATGTGAGCTGACAGAGCCGATCCGACGGTTGGCTTCGGGGATATTCTCGCGGATATCCCAAAGTTCCTGACGCTGTGCGCGGCTTTGCGCGATGACGCCGTCGGTGACAAGTTCTTGTTCAAACCCAGCCTCAAACAGCCCTTCTAGCGCGGCCTCAGGGCTCAGCCCTTCAGGCAGGCCAACATCGATCAACACCGACCATTCAGGGATCTCATCAAGTGGCTCGCGCTGTTGCGGGCCGACTTCGGCGAGAAAATCCATGCCTTGCCTGTGCATAATCTCAAAAGCGGAAATGCCGTCCCCGATCCGCGCACCCGCGAACGCCAATAGGTCAAGCGCGGCCTGCGGTGACGGCACAGCCATCAATGCTGCACCGATCCCCACCGGGCGCGGCGAAAGTTTGAGCGCGGCCCCCGTAATGATCCCCAGTGTCCCCTCTGCCCCGATCATAAGATCACGCAGATCATAGCCAGTGTTATCTTTGCGCAGCCGGGTGAGCCCGTGCCAAATGGTGCCATCGGGGCGCACGACCTCTAGCCCCAGACAAAGCGCGCGCGCATTGCCATAGCGCAGCACATTCACACCGCCTGCGTTTGTAGATAACACCCCACCGATCCGCGCCGAGCCTTCAGAGGCCAATGACAGCGGAAACAAGCGATCCACATCTTCTGCCGCCTTTTGCACATCTGCAAGAATCACGCCTGCATCACAGACGAGAACATTCTCGGTGGGATAGACCGCGCGGATTTTATTCATCCGCTCGAGCGAAAGCACAACGGGTTTCGGTCCTTCGTCGCTGAGCTGCCCACCGACAAGACCGGTACCGCCACCGTAAGGAATGATCCCGACAGATGCCTCGGCACAGGCTTTGACCAGCGCTGCGACCTCCTCGGTCGTGGCGGGAGCAACGACGATACCGTGGCCTGAGCGACGCCCACGCGGTTCGGACATATAGGGTGCGATATCTTCTTTGAACGCTGCGGCTGGCAACAGGTTGCGTAGCCTATCTTCGAATATGGCGGTGACAGGGTTCAGCATAGTTTGGTCCTTTGACGTTAACCGACGTCTGTTTTCCCACGCCGATCATGGCGCAGGTTGGCGTACAGCACATGATTGCGCCAACGTCCGTTGATCTGCAAATAGCTTTGCGCGACGCCTTCATATTTATAACCACATTGTTCTAGCAGTCGGCGCGATGGGTTGTTTTCGGGCAGGCAGCCTGCCTCAACGCGGCTTAGGTCCATCGCAGTGAATGCATGGTTTACGACGGCCTGCAGCGCCTCGCGCATATAGCCTTGGCGCGCGAAAGGTTCGCCGATCCAATAACCCGTCGTGCCAGCCTGTGCAGGTCCGCGCCGAATATTGTCGAGCGTGATCGCCCCAACCAGCCCCTGGTCATTGCGGCGTACCAAAAACAGCGGCAAGGCAGATCCATTCGCAATGGACCGCTGCGCCCAATAGACCCGGTTGGTAAAAGCCTTACGTGTCAAATGATCTGTCGCCCAAGTCGGTTCCCACGCAGTTAGAAACGCGGCACTATCATAACGCAGCGTCGACCACGCCCGGTAATCACCATGCGTCGGCGGGCGCAGGATTAACCGTTCGGTTTCGATCCGGACCTTGCGTTTGGCCCCAAGCATCACGCGGCCAGCCGTTCTTTCAACGCGTCCAAGGTCGGTGCGGCATCCGTCGGACCATAGAGCGCCAGCCCCATCCCGGTTTGCCCCGCCATTTGCCCCGCAAAGGATTTGACATCGCCCGTGGTCACCGCATCAATTTGCGCGATGGTTTCATCAAGGCTTGGGATACGTCCCCAGATTTGCAGCAAACGCGCCAAACGTTCCGCCCGGTTTGACGGGCTTTCTAATCCCATCAAAAGCCCAGCCTTCATTTGCGCGCGCGCACGCGCCACTTCTGACGCGGTCATATCATCTGCGGCGCGTTTCATTTCATCGATGGTGACAGTCGCCAGTTCTGCGATTTGTTCCGCACTGGTACCTGCGTAAATCGTGGTCATCCCAGTGTCTTCATAGGCGCCTGTTTGCGCAAAGATCGAATAGCATAGCCCACGGTTTTCGCGGATTTCTTGGAATAGGCGCGAGGACACGCCGCCGCCCATGACCGAACTATAGATTTGTGCGGTGTAAATCTGTGGATCACGGTAATTCGGCCCTTCCAGGCCGAGCGCAAAATGCACCTGTTCAAGATCTTTAACGTTGCGGATTTCACCGCCGCCAAACTGGGCGGGCTGGATCAAATCAGCGCCACGATCCAACGCGGGCAGATGGCCAAACAACGCCTCAGCTTGTGCAACAATCGCGTCATGATCCACCGCGCCTGCGGCGGCCAAGATCATCTGGTTGGGGCCATAGTGTTGGCCAACAAACTGCTGCAAATCATCACGGTTAAATGCGCTAACCCGCTCTGCCGGGCCCAAAATCGTACGGCCAAGCGCCTGATCGGGAAAGGACACTTCTTGCAGCCAATCAAACACCATTTCATCAGGGGTATCGATGGTCATGCCAATTTCTTGCAAGATCACACCGCGTTCAATTTCGATATCTTCGGGCGTGAACACCGGATTCAGCAGAATATCCGCGATCACATCAAGCCCAAGTGGCACATCATTTTCTAGAAGGCGCACATAGTAGGCGGTCGCCTCGCGACTGGTATAGGCGTTGATATAGCCGCCAACATCTTCGATGCATTCCGCGATCTGTAAGGCGGTCCGCTTTTGCGTGCCCTTGAACGCCATATGTTCAAGAAAATGCGCGATACCGTTTTGCGCGGGCTTTTCGTGCCGCCCGCCCGCTTCGACCCAGATGCCAATACTGGCAGATTTCAGCGTCGGCATATGTTCTGTCACGATCCGAAAACCGTTCGACAGGGTGTGCAGTTGAATTGTCAAAGTCAGATCCGTTCTTTGATGACGGCTTGCAATGCCGCCAAATCATTGGCCACGCGTGTGACCCGTTCGGGGCGCTCATATAGGTCGGCCATCCGGGGGGGAAGTGGTGCCGCGACGCCAGAGGCTTCTTTTACCGCATCAGGGAATTTTGCAGGGTGCGCGGTGGCCAAGGTGACCATCGGTGTTGCCCCCAAGTGTGCGTGCGCAACATGCACGCCGACTGCACTATGTGGACACAGTAATTCGCCGCTATCCGCACGACACGATTTGATCATCGCTTTTGTGTCATCCTCGGAAGCGCGCCCCGACTTAAACGTGTCTTGCAACATCTCGAAGGCCCCTTGCGAAATATCAAAGCCGCCGTTTTTCAGATCATCCATCTGTGCAGCAACTGTCGCGCCGTCACCGCCGTAAGCATAAAACAAAGCGCGTTCAAAGTTAGAACTCACCTGAATATCCATCGACGGGCTGATGGTCGGGGTGACGCCTTCTTTGGTGTAAGCGCCGGTTTCCAAAGTGCGGTGCAAGATATCATTACGGTTTGTCGCAACGACCAAATCGGCAATCGGCAGCCCCATTTTCTTGGCGATGTAGCCTGCAAAGATGTCGCCGAAATTGCCTGTCGGGACGGTAAAGCTCACCTCGCGGTGCGGCGCGCCAAGACTGACAGCGGCAGTGAAATAGTAAACCACCTGCGCCAAAACGCGGCCCCAGTTGATCGAATTCACGCCCGCCAATTTCACATCTTCGCGGAAGGTGAAATCGTTGAACATGTCTTTTACAGCCGCCTGACAATCGTCAAAATCGCCGTCCACTGCCAATGCATGCACATTGGATTCGCTTGGCGTGGTCATTTGGCGGCGTTGTACTTCGGAGACACGCCCATGTGGGAACAAGATGAACACATCGACGTTCGACAGGCCGCGAAAAGCTTCGATCGCGGCGGACCCTGTGTCACCCGAAGTCGCACCAACGATGGTCACCCGGTCGCCTGAACGTGACAATGCAGCTTGGAACATCTGCCCGATCAACTGCATTGCGAAATCTTTGAACGCCAGTGTTGGGCCGTGGAACAACTCCAACAAGAAATGATTTGGTGCCAGCTGCACCAAAGGCGCACGCGCCGCATGCCCAAAACCAGCATACGCCTTGGCAATCAATTCGCGAAATTGCGCATCACTAAAGGTATCGCCAATAAAGGGGCGCATCACGTCGAACGCCACCTCTTCGTAAGATTTGCCCGCCATTGCAGCGATCTGCGTTGGGGTCAGCGTCGGAATTTCTTCGGGCACATAAAGCCCACCATCACGGGCAAGACCCGTGAGCATGGCTTCTTCGAAGGTCAGCGCGGGGGCGGTGCCCCGGGTGGAGATATAGCGCATTTTAGACGTCCTTTTGGCGGGTCGTGCGGAAGATAAGAAAGAGTGTCATAACGGCCCAAACAAAGGCCAGCGAAAACCACGTGATCGCATATTCAAGGTGGTCATTTTTGATACCCGATGTTGCCACCGGCAAGGGGGTCAGGCGCGGATCGACCGGGGTCGCGGTGCTCACCACGACCATAAAGGCTTCGGTCGAAAGCTCTGCGGCCATGATCTGCGTATTGCGCGCAAACCAAATGTTTTTGGCAAGATCAGGATCAGGGGTGCTGTCGTTTTGATCATCAGGCCACAGCAACGTGCCCGTGATCTGCATCGGCGCGATCAGCGGGGCTGCGTCTCTGTTGTTCAGGGGCAGAAGCCCAAGATCGACAAGAATCGCGGTGCCATCATCCAGAACGAACTTTGAAATCACGCGGTATCCTGTCCCGGCAGCGGTGCCAGATGTCAGCACGTGCAGTTCGTCACCTGTCGGAGTGCCTGCGAGGGTCACCCGCGTATATTCATCCGCCACCTCAGTCGCTGCTGTTGTGAATGGTGCGGGTGCCCCGGTAAGGCGCTCATCAAGCTCGGTCAGAATATTTTCTTTCCAGGCCAGCCGCTGCACTTGCCAAACCCCAAGGCTTACCAGAACCCCGCAGCCCGCAATTCCCAAAAGCAGTGGAAAGATCAGTTTACGCAGCATTTTGCGCCCTTAATTAGAAAAGCGCGCGAGTGATCCCCGCGCGCCTAGATCAGCGGTGGTGGATCAAGATCCACCCTACGTTTGGCTTAGCCGCCCCAGACGTAAACGGCAGCAAACAAGAACAACCAAACCACGTCCACAAAGTGCCAGTACCATGCGGCGGCTTCGAACCCGATGTGCTTTTCAGGGGTAAAGTCGCCCTTTTGCAGACGGATCAGGCAGACCAGCAAGAAGATCGTCCCGATAAAGACGTGCGCGCCGTGGAAACCTGTCGCCATAAAGAAGTTCGCGCCATAGATGTTGCCGCCGAACCCAAATGCCGCGTGGCTATATTCGTAAAGCTGAAACACGGTGAAAATTCCGCCCAACACAACAGCAAGGATCAGCCCCCATTTCATGTCTTCACGGTTATTTTCATGAACCAGTGCGTGGTGCGCCCATGTCGCGGCGGCCCCAGAGCACAGCAGGATCAAGGTGTTGATCAACGGCAGGTGCCAAGGGTCAAATGTTTCGATCCCGGCAGGTGGCCAAACGCCGTCTTGCGCCGGGCTCAGCGGGCCCATTGGGTACATCGCGTGCTTAAAGAATGACCAGAACCATGCTGCAAAGAACATGACTTCGGACATGATGAACATGATGAAACCGTAGCGCAGGCCGATCCGCACGACCGGGGTGTGATCGCCAACCCGGCTTTCTGCGACAACGTCCGCCCACCACGCGTACATGACATAAAGCACCATCGCCAACCCGATGAGGAACACATAGGGCTTACCGCCTTGGGCTGGCATCCACATAACCGCGCCGTACAGCATTATAAATGCGCCCAGGCTTCCCAAAAAAGGCCAGATCGAAGGTGGCAAAATGTGATAATCGTGATTTTTTTCATGCGCCATGTGGTGCGTCCCTATCGGCTGATCGTTAGTTCAATTCTATGGCGTCTTGTGACGCCGTTGTCAAAGTCGAGGGCGCAAGCGCGGCTTGCACCACGTCCTCTGGTAGGTCGATTTGGTAGAAAGTATAGCTGAGCGTGATTGTGTGCACGTGTTTCCCTTCGCGGTCGTCAACAATCGCGGGGTCAACAAAAAAGCTCACCGGCATCATCACGGTTTCGCCCGGTTGCAAAACCTGTTCGGTGAAACAAAAACACTCAATCTTGTCGAAAAACGCACCGGCCTCGTAGGGGGTGACATTATAGGCGGCTTGACCCGCAATCGGCACATCAAGCGGGTTATGCGCCTCGTAGTAGGCAAGACCGGTTTCCCCGATCCGCAACTCCATCTCGCGGACTTCGGGCTTGAAGGTCCAAGGCATGTCCCGATCAAGCGAGGCATCAAAGCGCACGGTAATCGTTTGGTCCAAAACCACATCGCTACCAGCCTCGGCAACATTTGTGATCCCGCCAAATCCGGTGACCCGGCAAAACCAGTCGTAAAACGGCACCGACGCATAAGCCAAACCGCCCATCGTCACCACAACCGCACTTGTCATCAGCGCAGTCCGGTGCGGGCCTGAAAGGTTTGCGAAAAGCTTCATTCTGTGCCTTCCTCCGGAATGATTTGAGGACGTGCAACATGATCAGTGGCTTCGAACTTGCGCGCATCACCAAGCTGGATAACCTTTACAACGGTCAACCCTAAGACGATTCCAACAAAACACAGCAACAAGATCAAGACACCGTAGTTGCGGTTTTTGCGGCGGCCGTGCACCTCATGCTCAACTTTCATTGTCATCACCAGCCCCCCAGCCCGTATTGGCGCAGCGCGGCCTCAAACAAAAGTGCGAGGAAATGGGCAAAGAGGTAGTAGAGTGACACCTTAAAGACGTTGATTTCGACTTTATGTTTATCAGCCTCGCAGGCGGCATCATCACGGCGCGAAATATCGATGGCCCCCTTGAGAAACCAAAGGTTCATCACCACGGCAACAGCCATGTAGAAAGGGCCGCCAATGGATGTCAGCCCAAGCCCAAGCGCGACTGGCACCAGCGCAATCGTGTAGATCAACACGTGCCGTCGGGTTGTGTCGCGCCCATGTGTTTCGGTGAGCATTGGCACCCCGGCGCGACCGTAGTCAGATTTCACAAACAGCGCCAGCGCCCAAAAATGCGGAGGTGTCCACATAAAGATCAATGCGAACATCAGCACGCTTTCAATGCTCACGCCACCTGTCGCAACGGCCCAACCGATCATCGGAGGAAACGCGCCCGCAGCCCCACCGATCACGATGTTATGTGGTGTCGAACGCTTGAGGTACATCGAATAGACGACCGCATAGAAAAAGATCGTGAAGGCCAGTAAGGATGCTGCCAGAAAATTCGTCGCAAGCGCCAAAAGCACAACTGCAAAACCTGAAAGCGCTAGCCCGATGCCCAATGCTTCACCTGGCTCTACCCGGCCCGAAGGGATTGGCCGTGTCGCCGTGCGCTTCATCAACCGGTCGATATCCGCGTCCCACCACATGTTCAGCGCACCAGAGGCCCCAGCCCCAACAGCGATACACAAAATGCCCACGAACCCGATGAATGGATGAACAGGCACGGGCGCAACCAACAGCCCAACCAAGGCGGTAAACACCACCAATGACATGACGCGCGGCTTCAGCAAGGCGAAATAATCGCCCATGTTTGCCTCATAGCTGCTGTCTTGCATGCTGATGTCACTCATATAGGGTCTTTCCACGACGGGTGGATCAAGATCCACCCTACAGGGTTAATTTAGCGTAGGGTGGATCCTGATCCACCTCCCCGCTTAGGACTTCGCCGCTGCCAGCCATTCGTCGTATGTTTCTTGGCTTACGACTTTTACAGTGATCGGCATATAGGCATGGTCTTTTCCGCAAAGCTCTGAACATTGCCCAAAGAAGATACCTTCGCGCTCAGCCGAAAACCAAAGCTGTGACAAACGGCCCGGAACCGCATCTTGTTTCACGCCGAACGCTGGCACGGTCCATGAGTGGATCACATCCGCACCAGTCAGCTGCATCACAACGGTTGTATTCACGGGCACAACAACGGACGTGTTGGTCGCCAGCAGATATTCGTCTTGGCTATAGCCAAATTCTTCCAGCTCTTCACGGCCAAGCATAAAGCTGTCAAAGCTTACGTCTTCGTCGACATACTCATAGCCCCAATACCACTGGTACCCGGTGACCTTGATATTGATTTCGCCTTCTGGGATCACTTGCTGCTTGAACAGCACCGGCAGCGAAAACGAACCGATGAACACGAGAATGACGATCGGCAGCACAGTCCAGGCCACTTCGAGCGGCGAGTTATGCGTAAATCCTGCGGGTGTCGGCTGGCGCTTTTGGTTATAGCGGATCAAAACCCAAGCAAGCAGCGCCGTCACAAACAAAGTAATGACGGTGATGATCACAAGCAAAAGCTGATCAAGCCCCTGCACATCGCGTGCCAATTCGGTGGCCGCAGGTTGAAAGCCGGTTTGGCCGTCAACGGGTCTCCCGATTATTTCCAGCTCTTGGCTGACTTCTTGCGCTGTGGCAACCGCCCCGGCCATGATCAGGCCGGCACCGGACAAAAGTGAGGTCGCAAAGGTTTTCAGTCGCATATTCTACCCTAACATCGTTGCGCCTCAGGCGCGTCTGGAACGGTACCCAAGAAGGAATCCCGTTGTATCTGACCGTCCATGTCCCATATCTTGATGAACAACTCAAGAACTGCTGTTGCGGCAAAGAGCCGCTTTTGCCGATAAATTTGCGCAGACCTAAGGAATTCCACATGTCCACCGACCCATTTCGCCCGTTTGACACCAACCTTGATCAGGACCGCGCGCTTACCTTGCTGCGCGAAGCCACCCAAGGGGCCGACGACGGCGAGCTGTTTTTAGAGCGCCGCAAATCCGAAGTTCTTTCGTTTGATGACGGGCGCGTAAAAACCGCTAGCTATGATGCCTCCGAAGGGTTTGGTCTGCGTGCGGTCCGCGGAGAAACGGCAGGCTACGCGCATGCGACCACGATTGACGAACATGCGCTCAAGCGTGCTGTGGCGACCGCCAGGTTGGCCGTGGGTGACGGCGGTGGCACGATGGCCCCCGGCCCGATGGGCACCAATCAAAAGCTCTATTCGGATGCCGATCCGATGCTGCAGGCGACGTTCCCCGCCAAAATCGACGTCCTGCGTGAGATCGACGCCTTTGCCCGCGCGCTTGATTCGCGGGTGGTGCAGGTGTCAGCAACCCTTGCCGCATCGCATCAAGAGGTGCTGATCCTGCGCCCAGAAGGCACACTTGTGACCGATAACCGCCCGATGTCGCGGCTGAACATCAGCGTCATTGTCGAAGAAAACGGCAAGCGCGAAAGCGGATCAATGGGCGGCGGCGGGCGCGCTGGGTTGATCGGCTTGATCGGGCGCGATCATTGGGAGCCCGTCGTTCGCGAGGCCTTGCGTATCGCCCTTGTAAATCTTGACGCCGAACCTGCGCCCGCGGGCATGATGGATGTGGTGCTTGGCCCCGGATGGCCCGGTATTCTGCTGCATGAGGCCATTGGCCACGGGCTTGAGGGTGATTTCAACCGAAAAGGATCATCCGCATTTGCGGGGCTCATGGGCCAACAGATCGCCGCGAAAGGCGTGACAGTATTAGACGACGGCACGATCCCCGATCGGCGTGGCTCTATCACCGTCGATGACGAAGGCACGCCCAGCGCCCAGAACACATTGATCGAAGACGGGGTGCTGGTCGGCTATATGCAAGACCGCCAAAACGCGCGGCTGATGGGGGTCGCCCCGACAGGCAACGGGCGGCGTGAAAGCTATGCCCATACACCAATGCCGCGCATGACCAACACCTATATGTTGGGCGGGGACGCGGACCCTGAAAGCCTCGTCGCCGATCTGAAAGACGGGATTTATGCGGTTGGGTTTGGCGGCGGGCAGGTTGATATTACCAACGGCAAATTTGTGTTCTCATGCACCGAGGCCTACCGCGTCAAAAACGGTATCGTTGGGGCGCCTGTCAAAGGGGCCACCCTGATCGGAGACGGCGCAACTGCGTTGAAACAGATTCGCGGGATCGGCAATGACATGCAACTTGATCCCGGGATCGGCAATTGCGGCAAGGCTGGGCAATGGGTGCCCGTCGGCGTCGGACAGCCCAGCCTGCTGATTGGCGGCCTAACGATTGGCGGGGCTGCGGCGTAGTATGTTTCGCTCCGCGCCAGTCCGATTGCGTGATGCGCTCAAGATGATTGGGATTGCGATACTCATCGTTGAGCTCATTCTTCCGGCACTGTTGCTCGCCGTTTGGGCCGCAGTAACGTATACGCCAACGCTGACCGATAGCTTTGGGTATTTTTGGCATACAGGTGCATTTATTTTTAATCTGTTTATTTTTGCGTTTGTAACAACCTTGCTGATTGTGCCGGTCGCTGTGGCTCTGCTTATGGCTGGGATTGGCGGATGGGCCGTTGCCTTTGTATTGGGCGGGATTGTGAGCCACGCGGCGTTTCTTGTGCTTTCGGGCCTAAAGGAAGCCGCGTATGACTTCGGCTTCGTCGCAATGACTTCACTGCCCGGCGTTGGCTTTGCCGGGGCGCTTTGGTTCTGCGCACAACTTGCGCGGCCAAAGCAAAACCTTTGAACGACAAAACATGCAAAGATTCACATCTCGTTAACTGCGTAGGCCTAAAACTGACCGCGCAATAGGCGGAGAATCAGGATGACCGGAAAACGCAAAACTTCCAATCCCCCCCCACTCCTACCCACCACGGAAGGTGATCTGGTTGATCGGCTTCGCCTATTGCGATCGCGTCGGGTTGGCATTGTGACCTACCGGCGATTGATGGCTGAACATGGCAACGCGCAAAATGCGTTGGATGCCTTGCCAGACGTTGCCCGTGAAGCGGGTGTAAAAGGGTATGAAACATGCCCCATTGGCGTGGCGCGCGCAGAACTTGACGCGGGTCACGCCGCTGGCGCGGTATTGATGACGGATGACGACCCCCGCTATCCGGCCAATCTGCGCGATATTGCGGACGCCCCGCCCCTATTGTGGGCCTTGGGCGATTTCGCTCTTTTGGCCCGTCCGATGATTGCATTGGTTGGCGCGCGCAATGCGTCATCGCTTGGCACCCGGATGGCGAAAAAGCTTGCTGCGGATTTGACAGATTCGGGGTTTGTCGTTGTGTCTGGGCTTGCACGCGGGATCGATACCGCTGCGCATCTCGCAGCACTTCCCGGTGGGACAGCCGCCGTACAGGCCGGCGGGGTCGATACGATCTATCCTGTCGAAAACACCCAGCTAGCGTATGACATTGCCAAACAGGGCGTGCGCCTGTCCGAGATGCCGGTGGGGATGCAACCACAAGCCCGGCATTTTCCGGCGCGCAACCGTATTATATCCGGCATGGCACAGGCAGTGATCGTGGTCGAAGCGGCCGCAAAATCAGGCAGCCTGATTACCGCGCGAAATGCATTGGATCAGGCCCGCGACGTTTTCGCAGTTCCCGGCCACCCGTTCGATGCGCGCGCGGCTGGTTGCAATATGCTGCTGCGCGATGGGGCCACACTGATCCGCAACGCGTCTGATGTGATCGAAGCTATTTCTCCGGTCCTTCCCGAAGCGCCCGAACTGGACCTAACACCGCCCCCTGCACCGCGCCCGTTACAGCAAACCGCAGCGCTGCACGATAAAATCTTGGCGCGGCTTGGCCCAAACCCCATTGCCGAAGACCAATTGTTGCGCGATGTGGACTCGCCCGCCGCAACGGTGGCTCCGGTTTTGGTCGATTTGGAACTTGACGGCAGGATCGCACGCCAGCCCGGCGGGTTATGGGCCGCGGTCGTCAACTAGCGGCACCTTTACGCGCAACAATTGGACGAAAATGACCCTGTCGTAATGGGCGCATTGACAATCCGTCGCGACACACCACATCTTGCGCACCTAAACCGCTCCCCATCCGCCCAAAGGATTCTCATGCCAGTTGTCGTCGTCGAATCACCGGCCAAAGCCAAGAAAATTGAAGGTTATCTTGGAAAAGGTTATACCGTTTTGGCATCTTACGGCCACGTCCGCGACCTGCCGCCCAAGAACGGCTCGGTCCTCCCCGACGAAGATTTCGACATGAAATGGGAGGTCGCAAGCGACAGTAAAAAGCACCTCAAGGCAATTATCGACGCGTTGAAAAACGACAACGAACTGATCCTCGCGACCGACCCCGACCGTGAAGGCGAAGCGATTAGTTGGCACCTGACCGAGGCCTTAACTGCCCGCAAAGCGATCAAGAAAGACACGCCCGTCAGCCGCGTTGTGTTCAACGCCATCACCAAAACCGCAATTCTTGATGCGATGAAAAATCCGCGCCAAGTCGATGCGCCCCTGGTCGAGGCGTATCTTGCGCGTCGCGCACTCGATTATTTGGTTGGCTTCAACCTGTCGCCCGTCCTTTGGCGTAAACTGCCCGGCGCGAAATCCGCAGGCCGGGTGCAGTCGGTGACACTACGTTTGATTTGCGAACGCGAAATGGAAATCGAAGCTTTCCGCAATCAAGAATACTGGACAATCAAGGCACTTTTGACATCCGCGCGGGGTCAAACATTTGAAGCACGGCTAACGACGCTGGCGGGCAAGAAGCTCGATAAATTTGATCTGGGCAATGAAACGCAAGCCGAAATGGCCGTGCAGGCGATTAATTCGCGCGATTTAACCATCAAATCGGTCGAAGCAAAGCCCGGCACCCGCAACCCATCGCCGCCATTCATGACGTCAACCCTGCAGCAAGAGGCCAGCCGCAAATTCGGTATGGGCGCGCGCCAAACCATGAGCGTGGCCCAGCGTTTGTACGAGGCCGGATTGATCACCTATATGCGGACCGACGGCATCGACATGGCGCCAGAGGCGGTGACCAGCGCGCGCGACGCGATCAAAGCGAAATTCGGCGAGAAATATATGCCCGAATCGCCGCGCGTCTACAAAAACAAGGCAAAGAACGCCCAAGAGGCCCACGAATGTGTGCGGCCAACGGATTTGATGTTGGGTGCAGATGAGGCGAATATTAAAGACGCCGACCAACGCAAACTCTATGAGTTGATCTACAAACGTACCCTTGCTAGCCAGATGTCCGCTGCGCGTTTTGAACGCACGACCGTTGATATCGCCAGCGCTGACGAACAGGTGATCATGCGCGCCAATGGGCAGGTTATGGTCTTTGACGGCTTCATCGCGATCTACGAAGAAGGCAAGGATGACACTGTCGTTGACGATGACGACAAGCGCCTGCCGCAGCTAGCTGAGGGCGAAGACGCCGCCAAGCAATCGGTAACGCCAGAGCAGCACTTTACCCAACCGCCCCCCCGCTACACCGAAGCCACGCTCGTCAAGCGCATGGAAGAATTAGGCATTGGCCGCCCATCGACCTATGCGTCGATCGTGACCACGATTCAGGATCGCGGCTATGTTGAAAAAGACAAGAACCGTCTGATTCCGCAGGATAAGGGCCGTTTGGTTACCGCATTCTTGACCAACTACTTTCGCAAATACATCGGTTACGATTTCACTGCTGATCTGGAAAACCAGCTTGATGAGGTCAGCGCAGGCGACGCTGAATACAAAAAAGTACTTGAACGGTTTTGGCGCGATTTTTCAGCTGCGATTGCGGAAACGGCAGATCTGCGGATCACCGAAGTGCTTGAAAAAATTAACGAAGTGCTTGAGCCGCATCTTTTCCCAGCTACGGAAGATGGCAGCGATCCACGCCTGTGCCCCAACTGCGGCAAAGGGCGGTTGTCCATGCGTACCGCCCGCTCTGGCGGGGCCTTTATTGGCTGTTCGAACTATCCAGAATGCCGCTACACGCGCCCCTTTGGTCCGCCAAACCCAGAGGCCGAAGCATCCGCCATCCCCCCCGAAGGCAAGCTGCTTGGCGAGGACGCAGGCGATCCCATCCGCGTGTTCAAGGGGCGCTTTGGCCCCTATGTGCAGCGTGGCGAAGTGACCGAAGATAATAAGAAGCCCCCTCGTCAAGGTGTGCCCGAAGGTTGGAATCCCGAAGAAATCGGGCTTCCCGACGCGCTGCGTTTGCTTGAGCTACCGCGTTTGATCGGCACCCATCCCGAAGACGGTGTAAATGTATGGGCCAATCTTGGACGCTATGGTCCCTATCTTAAGCACGCTGAAAACACGTCGTTTAAGGGCGGCACAAACGCCAATCTTGAAGGCATCGAAGACGTCTGGACCGTGGGCATGAACCACGCCGTACAATTGCTTGCGGAAAAAGTCGCGAGCCGTGGGCAACGTGGCAAGGCTGCCGTGCCGATCCACGAATTGGGCGAACACCCTGAAGCAGGCGGGCCGGTGAACGTCTTCGACGGCAAATACGGCCCCTACGTCAAATGGGAAAAGATCAACGCGACGATCCCCGAAGACATTCCACCAGCCGAGCTGACGATGGCACAGGCTGTGCATCTGATTGATGAGCGTGCCGCAAAGTCTGGTAAGAAAAAACCGGCGCCTAAGAAAAAGGCCCCGGCAAAAAAACCTGCCGCGAAGAAGCCCGCAGCAAAAAAGAAACCTGCTATCAAGAAATAGCATGTGCTGCATCGCAGCATGCACGTTGACTTTCCCTGTTTCGCGGGTCAGGCTTTGGCCGATTGCGAAACGGGGGAACACCATAAATGCAGAAAATATATCCGAATGCCGCCGCGGCCCTTGATGGGTTGTTGTTTGACGGCATGTTCATTGCCGCCGGGGGTTTTGGTCTATGCGGCATCCCTGAATTGCTGCTTGATGCGATCAAAGACGCAGGCACCAAGGATCTTACTTTTGCCTCCAACAACGCAGGCGTAGATGACTTTGGCATCGGTATTTTGCTTCAGACGCGCCAAGTCAAAAAAATGATCAGCTCTTATGTTGGTGAAAACGCAGAATTCATGCGCCAATACTTGTCCGGCGAACTTGAGCTGGAATTCAACCCACAGGGCACATTGGCCGAACGCATGCGCGCTGGCGGCTGCGGCATCCCCGGGTTTTACACCAAAACCGGCGTCGGCACAGTGATTGCCGAAGGCAAAGACCACAAAGATTTCAACGGCGAAACCTACATTATGGAAGAGGGCATCTTTGCTGATCTGGCCATCGTCAAGGCGTGGAAAGCCGATGAAACAGGCAACCTGATTTTCCGGAAAACTGCCCGTAACTTTAATCCGCCAGCCGCAATGTGTGGCAAGGTTTGTATTGTTGAGGTGGAAGAAATCGTTCCAACTGGCAGCCTTGATCCAGACCATATCCACCTGCCCGGCATTTATGTGCATCGCATTATTCAAGGCGACCACGAAAAACGCATTGAGCAGCGTACAACGCGCCCTGCAGCCTAGGGGAAAAGCATGTCAGATCATAACGCCTCTAAGGCCGAACAAGATCGAGAAATATTGCGCGATTTCCATCATTGGATCGTTATTGCCCGCGCAATGGTTCACGATACCTTTGTTGGTGATGACACCGAATTACAGCGCATGACGCTGAGCACCGCACATAGTCTCATGTTGGAACACCAATTGAGCGAAATCAAAACAAGTCTTGCCGAGATCAAGACCTCTCTTAACTCTGGGAAGGATTAAACCATGGCTTGGGATCGCAACCAAATGGCCGCGCGCGCGGCGCAAGAACTGCAAGATGGCACCTATGTAAACCTCGGCATCGGTATCCCGACGCTGGTTTCCAACTATATCCCCGAGGGCGTCGAAGTCACGTTGCAGTCAGAAAATGGCATGCTTGGCATGGGGCCGTTTCCGACCGAAGAGGACATCGACGCGGACCTGATCAACGCAGGCAAGCAAACCATCACCGAATTGCCCCAAACCGCGTATTTCGACAGCGCGCAGTCTTTCGGCATGATTCGCGGTGGCAAGATCGCGATGGCGATTTTGGGCGCGATGGAAGTCGCCGAAAACGGCGATCTCGCCAATTGGATGATTCCCGGCAAGCTTGTCAAAGGGATGGGCGGCGCGATGGATCTTGTGGCTGGCGTCGGCCGTGTCGTTGTCGTGATGGATCACACATCCAAACACGGCGACAGCAAATTGCTAAAATCCTGTACCCTACCACTTACTGGGAAAGGCGTCGTCGACCGCATCATCACCAATCTTGGTGTGCTTGATGTTGTTGAAGGCGGGCTGCACATTGTCGAATGCGCTGACGGCGTAACCGAAGATGAACTACGCGCCGCCACCGAAGCGACAATCGTCTAATCAAATCGGGCGACACGATATAATAGAGTGTCGCCCAGTACTTAAATTCCGTTCACGTTGAACACGCAGCCATCAGTGATCAATTCGGGTGGCGTATTGCAAAGCCCCTTCGCAACCTGCCAAGCCGCCAATACTTTTGGTACATAGGCCCGTGTTTCCGCGAACGGCGGCACGCCTGCGTGACGCATGACATTGCCTTCGCCCGCATTATACCCTGCAAGCGCCAAAACCGGATCATTTCCGAATTCATTGAGCAACCAACCAAGGTAGGCAACGCCGCCCTTAATGTTTTGGGCCCCATCTGTACTGTCAGTCACGCCAAAGCGCGCGGCAGTTGCAGGCATCAATTGCATCAAACCTGTTGCGCCCGCACTGCTTACTGCATCAGTGCGCCCCGCGCTTTCCACCGAAATCACGGCCAGTACCAATGCCGGTGACACATCCGTGCCAACAGTTTCGGTCAAAATCGCCAGACCATGTGCATTGGCAATATCTTGGAGACTTTGCAGACGCGGTGCGGAAACCCTTTCACCTGCTGGTGGGTTATTGATTTGCTTAAGCGCGCTTTCGAGCCGCGCCGGAGAAGAATCGTTAATCCCGAAAGATACGTTGTTCCAAAACCAGTCAGTTCCCGCAGATTGCGGCACGGCAATCGCCGCAGATGCTTCTTCCACTTCAGGCTCATCTGAATAGACAGGACCAAGCCGCGGCGCATTCGGATCAATCTGCACGTTGATCCGCCCCGTAGAGCCTGCAGTCGGTACCGAAACCATCCGGAATGTAAAATCCGGCTGTAGTCGCTCTACCTCTGCGCTGGCGTTAGAACTGCTGACCGATAGGGCCAAAGCCACTAAAAAAGGAATCTTACGATTCATGATCTGTCCTGCTCGTCATTTTTATTACCCTAATCATGGCAGAAAACCGCCAAAACTCCAGATTCCCGAAAACAATTATGTCATTTAGGCCCTATTGCCGACCTTTTAGCAACGGACACTAAAACACCGCAGCACAAAATTCATTAATTAGTACAATAAATACAATTGCTTAAATGATTTTTTCGCAAAAAATTTACCCGTCCAAAAAAAATATGAAAGGCGTCAAACTCCCGCCCCATTCTACAGGCTATATAAGGACATCCAAGACAGGGGCTTTGCTAAACACCTAGTAACGCTGACCTGGCGAGGAACGAAATAAACCCTAATGATACCCTGAGGAGGGAATTCAATGCTTAACTTTATCAAAAACTTCCGCAACGACGAAGACGGCGCTGTAACAGTTGACTTCGTAGTTCTGACTGCTGCGATCGTTGTTCTTGGTCTGGCTGTTGGTGGCGCTGTGTCACGTGGCGCAGAAGGTCTTGCCAACGAAATCGAAGACTCACTTGACAACATGGACGCTGAATAAGCGCTTCTTGGCTAGTTGAGTATTGCGCTAGCGCTACTCAGCACATGTCTAAAAGTTTGAGGGCGCGGCACATTTTGTGGCGCGCCCTTTTTTTAAAACTATTGCGAACGCTGACACAGATAGGACACAGGATGAAGCAGATTTTTAAACGTCTCGCCGCCGAAGAGGACGGGGCAGTTACCGTAGATTTCGTGGTCCTTACCGCCGCCATTACTGTGCTCGGTTTAGTCGTGGTTACCGCGTTTTCTCCCGGCGCGACCGGCCTTGCAAACGAAATAGAAGATGCTCTTGATAATATGGATGCCGAATAGGTGTCAGGGTAAACCCCGACACCTTTAGCATGCACCTCGTCGCTAGACATAAGCTGGGGAAAGTCAGCACCCGTTTGTGTCTCCGTTCGGCGACAGTAAGCCGCTCAATACTGTGTTAAATGCACACTCCCAAATTGGCGTGTTCGCTGCGCACGCACCTCGCGCATTGAAATCCCCTTTCTAAATGGTCTAAAACGCGGCAAAGCTAATAGCTTGTCAGGGTTTGGGGCTACAGTGCCAGTCTCAACGCTCGATGGCGGCTCAAAAAATCGAAGGATGCGATAATGCGTGGAGTTTTTGGACTGGTTTTATTGGTCGGCATGGGCCTAGCGGGCTTTGCCGTATATATGGTGAACCAACAAATCGAACAAACGGCAAGTCAACTCGCGCGTGCCGAAGCGCAGCGCGATGGTGCCGTTCAGACAGTTGACGTTTACACGGTGAACAAGGCGTTTTCATACGGCGATGTCCTAACGGCCGACGATGTCGTACTAATAAAATACGCCCGCGATTCGCTGCCAGAAGGTATCTTGCGGGAAGAAGAAGCCCTGTTCCCTCCAGAATATGCCGCGAAATCACGCGTGGTAATCCTGCCGATCATTCCGAACGAGCCTTTGACGCAGAGTCGCCTCGCTGCTCCTGGAGCGACGCGTGGCCTTACTGCACTCCTTGATCCAGGCATGCGCGCATTTCCCATTCAAGGTCGGGTAACCGGTAGTTTTGGCACTTTGCGCCCGGACGATCGCATCGACTTGTATTGGAGCGGCCAACTGCAGTCTGGGCGCCGCGTAACAAATCTTTTGAAATCGGGGTTGGAGATTATCGCAGCGCCTGACGAGGAGCGCTCAAACGGGATTGATCAAGTCATCGTCCAAATTACCCCACAAGAAGTCGCCGAGCTAACGCAAGCACAGTCCAGCGGTACGCTCACGATCTCGCTTGTTGGTTCTGGAGATTCGGTTTCGATCACCGAAAGCATTTCTGCGGACAACTTATCGGTGACCGGTGAGATCATCGAAGAAGAAGAGGAAGAAGAGGTCGTCGAAGAGGATGCGAAATGCTACGGCTACGAACGGCGTGGCACAGAGCGTGTCGAAGTCGAGATCCCTTGCAATTAGTCTGCAAGCCCTAAACCGCACCATTAATTCACTAAAAACGCCCGGAGAGCCCCGGGCGTTTTTGCATTCCGAGACATAGTGTTGCGCGATGTCCACATTTGCTTCGTCTTCCAACCTATTGATTATTGCAATAAATGCGCGACTGACGCATGGTCACTACATCATGGGCATTAAGACCCTAGCAACGAGGCGTGATCGGAGAGGCAGGTCACTTATGAAGTATGACAGATTTATCAAAGCCGCACTTACAGGCTTAACGTTGTCGCTTACCGCGACGGCACCAACAATGGCACCGGCTGAAACGTTGCGCGTCTTGCGCGGCGCGGCATCCAGTGCACTCAGCGTCCCAATGAACCGGGCCATCGTGGTTGAGAGCGACGTTCCTTATTCGGACGTTTCAATCGCCAACCCTGGCATCGCAGATATTTCTTCGCTTTCAGAACGCACATTGTACGTTTTGGGCAAAGAGCCGGGCCGCACCACCCTAACCCTATTGGGCGCTGATGGGCGTCTGATTACCAACGTTGAGATCCATGTCTCACCTGATATGGGCGAGTTCAAAGAACGCTTGGCCCAGATCCTTCCAGGTGAGAACATCGAAGTACGCACGGCCAATGATGGTATCGTACTTTCTGGACAGGTCAGCTCAATCGCGCGCCTTGAACGTGCCCTTCAACTCGCGAACCGCTACGCACCAGATCGGGTGTCAAACCTGATGGTCGTCGGTGGCACGCAGCAAGTTATGTTGCAGGTACGGTTCTCAGAAATGCAGCGTTCTGTAAGCAAATCATTTGGCACCAACTTCTCCGTACTCGGAACATCGAATGGCCTAAGCGTCGACGGTGGGACTACTACCGCCGCAGGAGCCGGGTCTAACGGTGCGGTTACCTTTGGTTTCGGCGCTGGTGCAATGGATGTGAGTCTCACGCTTGAGGCGCTGGAATCGCGCGGCCTTGTACGGACTTTAGCCGAACCAAACCTTACTGCGCTGAGCGGTCAGGAGGCATCGTTCTTAGCCGGTGGTGAATATCCGGTACCAATCGCTCAAGACGAAGATACAATAACGGTAGAGTTTAAGCCTTTTGGTGTTGAACTCAACTTCATCCCGACTGTCGTCGACGATGATATCATCAACCTTGAACTGGAAGCTGCGGTATCTGCGATCGACACGACCAACTCGTTTACGTCGGGTGAGTTCACAATTAATGCGTTTTCACGCCGTGAAACCAGCACAACCGTGGAAATGCGCGACGGTGAAAGCTTTGCAATTGCTGGACTGTTGCAGGACGACTTTAATGATCTGACCGAGTCGGTGCCATGGATCGGCGATGTGCCAGTCTTGGGCGCTCTGTTCCGGAGTGCGGCCTATGAGCGCGAACAAACTGAGCTTGTGATCATTGTGACGCCGCATTTGGTCTCGCCAACACGCGGCGCTGCTTTGTCGCTTCCAACCGATCGTGTGCAGCTGCCAAGCGAAGCCGATCTGTTCTTGCTCGGCAAAACATCCGCCGGCACTCAAATCCCCGGCGCAGCCGGTGAAGTAGCCCGTCAGGACTTTAGTGGTTCTTACGGCTACGTCATGGACGAATGAATAGGAGCACAGGTCAATGAAGAAACTTATGACAACAGCAACGGCCGCTGCGCTCCTTGCGGGCTGCTCGGCAACGACGGATGACTTCCCACAGCTTCAATACGAAGCAGGGGCTGTCGTTGACGGCGGTGGTTTTGGCAACGCGACGATGAACAACGTGATGGTTCAATCAGCGCAAGAAGACTACCGCGTCAATCTAGCGCGTCGTTTCGCGTCCGAGATTGATTCAACAGTCACATTCGAGTTCAACTCGACTGTACTTGATGCAGATGCCCAGCGTATTCTTTCACGCCAAGCAGATTGGATCCGTCAGTTCCCAGAAGTCCGCTTCCGGGTCTACGGGCACACCGACCTTGTCGGTAGCCAATCATACAACCGCAGTCTCGGCCTTCGTCGTGCACAAGCAGTTGTTGCCTATCTGACGTCGCAAGGTATTGGACGGGATCGCCTCGAAGCGGTTGCTTCATTTGGCGAAACTCAGCCTTTGATCGCGACAAATGATCGTGAGCGTCGCAACCGCCGGACAGTTACAGAGGTATCAGGATTCGTTGAAACCGATCCTATGGTGCTCGACGGAATATACGCGCAAGTTATCTACCGTGGGTATATTGAACGCGCTGTATCACCGCCCGCATTGGGTGGCACAGAAATCGCCGCTGGCGAATAACAGCCTACCAATTATGTCCACGCCGAACACAGTTTGGCGTGGACGTTCTCTTTTTAGTTACATTTTTTGCAACACTGACCTGAAATATGGGTCTTTGGTCCAAAATTCGACACGATTGCCCCCAATATTATCCCAACCACAGTGCGCCACGGCAACGCGGCCGCGCCTTATATTCTATCGCTCTAGCGCTTACACTTGCTGGTGGACTAAGATGGAATCACAACATCGATGAGGACGACAAAGAATGACTGATACTACGGCCGTACAGCACGATGCGCCCCCGATTGTAGCGTGCACGATCAGCCGCGATGTACAGATTTTTGATCTGTTAATCGAAGACATGGAAGCCGCACTTGGCGACGCTTGGGGCGACCTGAGCTTTGAAGACGCTGTCGCATTTTTGGGGCAAAAAGAGGCGCGTAGCCTCCAGTTTGTCACAATCGCGATGGATGTGAATGACGAAGACAACTTGCCATTGGTGTCCGAAGTGATCGCTGTTGCCAAAGCCGCCAAAATCAAAGTTATTCTTATTGCAGAAGATGTCAGCCCAACCGCGTTGCACCAATTGCTCCGCGAAGGCGGTGATGAATTTGTGCCCTACCCGCTCCCCGAAAACGAACTTGCGCGCGCGATCGAACGTGTCCTGACCGCCGAAGAACCTGAAGAACCCGCAGAAGGCACCAAAGGCTTTAACGCGACGGGGAATCATTCTGGCGTTGTTGTGCCAATCCACGGCATTGCTGGCGGTACCGGTGCAACGATGTTTGCCGTCAATCTTGCTTGGGAACTTGCCAACATAGACAAGGAAGACCCACCCAAGGTTTGCTTGCTTGATCTCGATTTTCAGTTCGGATCGGTGTCGACCTATCTTGATCTTCCCCGCCGCGAGGCCGTGTTGGAAATGCTAACCGACACAGAATCGATGGATTCCGAAGCTTTTTTACAATCAATGCTGACCTACGAAGACAAGCTGCACGTGCTGACGTCGCCAACAGATATGATTCCGTTGGACATGATTACACCCGAAGATATCGCGCGAGTGATCGAAGTCGCGCGGGTCAATTTCGACTATGTCATCATCGACATGCCAACGACGATGATCGAATGGTCGCAAACTGTCCTTGAAACCGCACATATCTATCTCGCGATGATCGAACTGGATATGCGGTCCGCGCAGAACACATTGCGCCTGAAACGCGCGTTGCAGTCAGAAGACCTGCCGTTCGACAAAATTCGGTTCATTCTCAACCGCGCACCTGGGTTTACCGATATGAACGGCAAAAGCCGGGTCAAACGCCTTGCGGATAGTCTCGGAATTTCAATTGACGTGCTGATGCCTGACGGCGGCAAGCCCGTCATGCAAAGCTCTGACCACGGATCGCCAATGGCTGTTGGTATCCCTAAGAACCCATTGCGCAAAGAAATTACTAAATTTGCGAAGTCACTGCATGAAGTCAACCAAGCTGAAGCTGACGCGAGAGCTTAAGAGGCAACAATATGTTTTCGAAATATAAAAAACCCAACGCACCCAAAGATACCCCTGCCGCAGCGGGCCGTCCAAAGGTGAATGTCGCCCCAGCGGCTGCCCCAAAAGTGGATGAGGCACGTAAATCGCTGATGAAGGCGATGCCCGAAAAGCGGGCCGCTGAAGCGGGCCCTGTCGATAAAGACAAGCGTCGCAAGGAACGTCTGGGCGAGATCAAGCTCGAATTGCACAAGTCGCTGCTCGACAATTTGAACCTCGCCGCGTTGGAATCCGCGTCAGAGGCCGAGCTGCGTAACGAGATCAACTCAATCGCGAATGAATCGCTTGAGGAAATGGGCATCGTCTTGAACCGTGACGAACGGCAAGCGCTGAGTCAGGATCTGTTCTTTGAGGTTACTGGACTTGGCCCACTTGAGACATTGCTTAAAGACGAATCTGTAAACGATATTTTGGTCAACGGCCCGCAGCAGATTTTTGTGGAACGTGACGGTAAGCTTCAGCTCACTGATATTACGTTTAAAGATGAAAAGCACCTGCTGCGGATCATCGATAAAATCGTTTCCGCCGTTGGTCGCCGGGTTGATGAAAGTAACCCTTACGTCGATGCGCGTCTTGCTGATGGTTCTCGTTTTAACGCCATGGTGCCACCTATTGCGGTCGACGGGTCACTGGTTTCCATTCGTAAGTTTAAGAAAGATAAGCTTGGGATCGAAGAACTGGTCAAATTTGGCGCATTTACCGAAGAAATGGCCGCCTATCTTCAGGCCGCCGTGTCAACCCGCCTAAATGTCATCGTATCTGGCGGTACGGGTTCTGGTAAAACGACCACATTGAACGCGCTTTCGGGCTTTATTGATGACGCCGAACGTATCCTGACAATCGAGGATACGGCCGAACTTCAACTGCAACAAACGCACGTTGGTCGGATGGAAAGCCGTCCACCAAACGTCGAAGGCAAGGGCGGCGTATCCCAGCGCGACTGTCTGAAAAACGCCCTGCGGATGCGTCCTGATCGCATCATCGTGGGGGAGACGCGTGGCGAAGAAGTTATCGACATGCTGCAAGCCATGAACACTGGCCACGATGGGTCAATGACCACAATTCACGCCAACTCTGCACGCGATGGCGTGTCGCGTTTGGAAAACATGATCGCGATGGCCGGGATCGAAATGCCGCTGAAAGCGATGCGGAGCCAGATTTCATCGGCGGTAAACCTCATCGTGCAGGCATCGCGTTTGCAAGATGGTTCCCGCCGCATGACGTCCATCACAGAGATCACCGGGATGGAAGGCGACGTTATTTCGATGCAAGAAATCTTTCGATATCAACGTGTCGGTCTAACACCCGACAACAAGATTATCGGGCACTTTACAGCGACAGGCGTGCGCAGCCACTATTCTGACCGCTTCAAGCTGTGGGGATACGATTTGCCACCTGCTATCTTTGAACCAATGGTTGCGGAGTAACGACGCATGATTTCGGCTGCCCCAGTAATTTATATCCTGATCTTTGTCGCCGTTGTCGCGATGGTTCAGGGTGTCTACCTTGTGATTTTTGGCAAATCGATCAGCATGGACGGGAAGGTTAACCGCCGTCTTGAGATGCTTGATAAAGGCGGGAACCGCGAACAGGTTCTTGATCAGTTGCGCAAAGAGATGTCGCAGCATATGCGCTCGCAAAGTATTCCGATCTATTCCATCTTGGCGAACAAAGCGCAGATGGCGAACATCGTGTTTACCCCGCCACAAATCATCATGCTGATGGGCGTCATCAGCTTTGTCGCCTTTATGATGCTGACAGTCCTGACCCAGCTTGGCGTGCCTGTGCGTGCTGCTGTCGCAGTTTTGATGGGCGTTGGCGGCGTATACGTTTGGATCAGCCGCAAGGCTAACAAACGGATGTCAATGATTGCTGAGCAGCTTCCCGAAGCCGTTGAACTTATGGTCCGTTCGCTTCGCGTGGGTCACCCGTTCTCAAACTCGCTACAGATTGTTTCGACCGAAATCGCTGACCCGCTCGGCACTGAATTTGGGATGATCTCGGATGAGGCTGCATATGGGCGTGATATGGGGGAAACACTTAAAGCTATGGCGGAACGCTTGGATAACCAAGATATGCGCTTCTTGGCCGTTGCCGTCAGTATTCAACAGACATCCGGTGGTAACTTGGCGGAAATTCTGGATGGTCTTGCCAAAGTTATCCGCGCACGGTTCCGCCTGTTCCGCCGCGTTAGTGCGATTACTGCAGAAGCAAAATGGTCTGGCAACCTTCTGTCCGTTTTCCCAGTTTTGGCACTTATCCTCATCACATTGGTCAAACCCGACTATTTCGATGAAGTCATGGAAAGCTCTGCCTTCATTCCGGCCTGTTTCGTTATCAGCGCCTTTCTTGTGTTGAACGTGGTCGTCATGCGTTCGCTTGTAAACATTAAGGTCTAAGGGGCCCATCATGGAAAACATTCAAGCACAGCTTACCGAACTTCTTGGACCAAACGCACTGATCATCCTTGTCGGTCTTATTGGCTTCTTTTTGGTGTTGGTGACCCTGCCAGTTCTGCTCAAGAAAGACGACGATCCGCTTAACCGCCTAAAGGCAAGTGGACACAGCACAGATAAGAAAACCGCTAAGGGCGAAAAACTGCGTACGGCCTCTAGCAAAGATAAGCTCGAGAAATATTCGAGCTTCCTCGAGCCGCAAAACGAAGATGAATATTCAGCCGTCAAGCTAAAGCTATTGCAAGCGGGCTACCGTGGCAAAACAGCTGTGCGCACATATAACTTCTTACAACTCACACTGGGTATCTTTGGGCTGGTGCTTGGTGGCATGTATGCTGTTTTCAAAATGTCGCAAGGCGATGTTTCATCGCAAGATCTTGCGCTTATGATCTTGGGGCCTGCTGGCGCCGGCTACTTTCTACCCAAGTATTGGGTCACACGCCGACAAGCCGTACGCCAAGAAGCCATCACAAACGGCTTTCCCGACGCGCTCGACTTGATGCTGGTCTGTGTCGAAGCTGGGCAATCACTTGATCAATCGATCATGCGCGTATCCAAAGAGCTGCGTTCTGGCTTTCCCGACATTTCAGATGAGTTTGAAATGGTTGGTCAAGAAACTAAAGCGGGTAAAGACAAGACAACCGTGCTGAAAGATATGGCCGAACGCTGCGGTGTGCAGGACATCACCAGCTTTGTTACAGTGCTGGTCCAATCGCAGCAATTTGGTACATCGATTTCGGACGCGTTGCGTGTCTATTCACTTGAAATGCGTGACAAGCGCGTCATGCGCGCCGAAGAAAAAGCCAACAAACTGCCAACAAAAATGACATTAGCCACCATGATGTTGACTGTGCCGCCACTTATGGCAATTTTGATTGGTCCATCGATCTACGCGATCGCCCAAAACTTGGGCTGATCAAAAAATGAAACCTCGGCTCGCCCTTCTGGGGATCGCTTTCACCACGTTGATCGCCTGTGCCAACGACGGGTTGGATAATTCGGGCGACGGGGTATTTGCCCCCGGTGTGTCTGGTGAAGGCAGTGTTGACGGGTTGATTGTGGGTCATCGGCTGATGGCCGCGGGCGAATACGAACTGGCGCTCAAAGCTTATAGGCGAGCGGCCATTCAGCACGGGCTCAATGTCGACACACTCTCGGCAATTGGGTCTGCAAACCTGCATATTGGGCGCCTTGGACAGGCTGAACGTTGGTTGCGTGATGCTGTTGAATTAGATGCTAGCTTTCCACCCGCGTGGAACAATCTTGGCGTCGTTTTGATGGAACGTGGCAAAGTTGCCGAAGCAAGTGAGGTTTTCCGCCGCGCATATGCCGCAGACAACGGAAATTCGGATGAAATCCGCGACAATTTACGGTTAGCGCTCGCAATGTTGGAAAACAACGACAATACTGTGGTACAAGATTACCAGAACTTCAATTTGATCCGACGCGGTGCAGGTGATTTCGTGCTAATGTCAGATCTCTGAGTATGAGCAGCAAAAGGACGCTAAAATGCGCCACCCAATTATTCTTTCGCTTTGCCTAGCAACGCTTACCCTGTCGGCCTGTGCAAAATCGACAGAAGAGCAAATTCAAGAAGCCATCAACGACATCAACGCCAGCGATGCGCAAAACGTCAACGAGCTCATGATGACAATGGGCGACCCCAACGAAGCGGTCCAGCATTTCTCAGCCTCGCTTGCCGCCGACCCGGACAATATCGATCTTCAGCGTGGCCTTGCGACATCACTGATCCGTGCGACCCGTGTGACAGAAGGGATTGCAGCATGGAATACAGTTGTTGCACATCCTGAAGCCACGAGTGAAGACCGCGTAGAACTTGCAGGCGCGCATATCCGGGCAAGCGCCTGGGACGATGCTGCCGCCACGCTCAACACAGTGCCGCCAACCTTTGAAACGTTCAAACGCTACCGGTTTGAGGCCATGGTCGCCGATAGCCGCCAACAATGGGACAAGGCGGACAGTTTCTATCAAACTGCTGCGGGTCTCACGACGCGCCCGGCCTCGGTCTATAACAACTGGGGGTATTCCAAGCTAACCCGCGGTGATTACCGTGGTGCTGAACGACTGTTCCTCGACGCTTTGCGCCATGACGCGACCCTGTTTACTGCCAAAAACAACCTCGTTCTTGCACGCGGCGCACAGCGCAACTATGCGCTGCCCGTCGTTGACATGAACCAAATCGAGCGCGCGCAGCTGCTTTACACCCTCGCGCTTGCTGCAATTAAACAAAATGACGTCTCGATCGGCAAATCGCTTTTGGCGGATGCGATCGAAACCCACCCGCGTCACTTTGAAGAAGCCGTGCGCGCATTGCAGGCGCTTGAAAACAACGCGACAAACTAGCTATGGGACTGACGGCATACGCAGCATGCTGGTTCCTGCCGGCAGTTATCCCAATCGCAGTTTTCGTGGCGTGGAACGACATGCGAGTCATGAAGATCCCCAATCTTGCGGCAGGTGCGCTTTTGCTCAGCTTTGCCGTACTTGGGATCTTTGCACTGCCCTTTGTCACCTACCTGTGGCACTGGACCCATTTTGCCGTGGTGCTTGCGGTAGGAATCCTGTTTTGGATGTCTGGGGTCATTGGCGGTGGCGATGTGAAGTTTATGGCGGCGGCCGCCCCGATGGTTGCTGTTGCCGACCTGCGCATGTTTTTGTTGATCTACGCGTCCTGCCTTTTGGCCGCCTTGGTCACGCACCGCTTGGCAAAACATAGCCCGCTGCGTAAAATTGCGCCTGATTGGCTTAGCTGGGACAACGACCGTTTTCCAAAGGGGCTCGCGCTAAGCGGGACGATTTTGTTTTATCTACTAGTTGTTGCGATTACGCGTTAAACAAAGACAACATAGGCCGTGCCCCTTACAGGCACTTGTTTGTTCACTATTTCGCCACAATAGGCTGTAATCTTAGTTAAAACCGCCGCAGATTCTGCGGAATTCGAATCTTTTTACGATAGGCAAGAATGTCATGAACGTGCAATCCTCTGGTGTAATGGCCCCCCCGGCGCCGCGTAGTCTTGAAGGCATGCTCCTGCCTATGTCGATGATGCGCGATATTTTAATCAAAACAATGTTCCGGATGAACCTTGATCAGGTCTCGCTGATCAGCCGTGCCATTTGTCTGCCCATTCCCGTCACACAAGAATTGGTCGATATGGCCCGCAGTCAGCTCCTGCTTGAGGCGCGCGGAACGCTGAACGCCAACAGCGGCAATGAGATGGGTTATCAATTGACCGACGCCGGACGCGCGCGCGCGCTGGATGCGCTTAGCCAGTCTGAATATTACGGTGCGATGCCCGTCCCGCTTGATATCTACCGCGAACAGATTGAACGCCAGTCGATCCGGAATATCCAGATCACACGTGAACAGCTATCGACCGCGATGGGGCACCTTGTGTTGCCGCCAGACCTGTTATCAAATCTTGGCCCCGCGATTAGTGCGGGCCGCTCGATCTTGATGTATGGTCCACCGGGCAATGGGAAGTCATCCATCTCGAACGGTATTCGCGATGCGTTAGGCGATAAAATCTATGTGCCTCGTGCAATTGAATATTCGGGTCAGGTGATCACCGTTTACGATCCGATTGTGCACTCCGCCGCCGAAGATGACGTCGATGATCCCAATAGCCTGCGCCGGACCTCTGGTCGGTTTGACACGCGCTATGTGCGCTGTGAACGCCCAACCGTGATTACGGGTGGTGAATTGTCACTGTCGATGCTTGACCTTGTTTATAACCCCACCGCGCGGACTTATCAGGCGCCCTTGCAGTTGAAATCAACTGGCGGCATCTTTATCGTGGACGACCTTGGCCGTCAGGCTGAACCACCGCAGACGCTGGTCAACCGTTGGATTGTTCCGCTCGAAGAAAACAAAGATATTCTTGCGCTGCAATCGGGTGAGAAATTCGAGGTTCCCTTTGACACGCTTGTCATTTTCTCAACCAACTTCCACCCGAACGCGATCTTCGATAAGGCGGCTTTGCGCCGGATTTTCTATAAGATTAAGATCGACGGCCCACACCAAGAAGACTTCCTAAAGATTTTCGCGATGGTGGCCCGCAAACGTAAAATGCCACTTGATGAGGATACGCTCGTTCACCTGTTGAACACGCGTTACCCCGAGATCGACAATGTCTATGCCAACTACCAGCCGATTTTCTTGATCGATCAGATGATCTCAATCTGTGAATTCGAAGGCATCCCCTATCAAATGACACCGGATCTGATTGATCGGGCATGGGCCAACATGTTCGTGAAAGAAGAAGAAATCATTCACTAGTGACATTTTAAATTCCCAAGCAACTGACTTCCCTTTACCCAAAGGGAAGTCTTTTTCTTTTGGGGGGTACGATATGACGGAAATTATTGGTGTGGCTGGATGCGGCCGCATGGGCAGGCCAATGTTGGCCAATCTACAATCGGCTGGATTTGATGCGCGTGGCTATGATCTGCGTGCCTCTGCCGGGGTTGGCACAGATGTTGATACCTTTTGCGACGGGCTGACAACGCTGATCACCGTCGTCCGCGACGCGGCAGAGACCGATGCGTTGCTCTTCGATGATCAAAATGTCGTCGCCAACGCGCGCGCCTTGCAGACAATTGTGATCAGCTCGACCCTATCGCCCAATTACGTCAAATCCCTGCGCGCACGTATCCCTGCGCATATCACCATCATTGATGCGCCTATGTCTGGCGCGCAAGTGCGTGCCCGCGCAGGCACGTTGACCTTTATGGTCGGTGGCGATCCAGCACCCATTATGCCGCTCTTGCAGGCAATGGGCGACGCGATCCACCCGATGGGCGACTTCGGTGCTGGGATGACCGGCAAGGTGCTGAATAATATGCTGGCGGCGTCGCATACGGCAATGACCCGGCTGGTGCTTGATTGGGGTGATGCACAGGGCGTGGGTGAGGCAAAATTACTGGCCTTGATCGCAAGCGCCTCAGGCCAAAACTGGTTGGCCTCAGGCTTTGACGATATTGAATTCGCACGCGACGGGTTCGGCGACGACAATAGTATTGGGATTTTGGCCAAAGATGTCGGCGCAGCACTCGATATCGCGCCAGATGGTAACACCGCTCTGCCCGAGGCCGTGCAAACGGCAATCAGGCAGCTTAAGCCGCGCGCCAAATCGTAGGGTGGATCTTGATCCACCCCACCTAAACTAGGCAGTCAGCCCTTCGGGCTCTTTCAACCCGTTGGCGCGGCAACAGGCGGTGACTGTATTCGCCAGAAGGCAAGCAATCGTCATCGGTCCAACACCGCCCGGCACCGGGGTTATCGCCCCCGCCACAGCGGCGCAACTGTCGTAATCTGCGTCACCCACCAGCCGGGTGCCACCCTCTGGCTTATCAATGCGGTTGATGCCCACATCAATCACCGTCGCACCTGGTTTGATCCAATCGCCGGGGATCATCTGCGGGCGGCCCACGGCTGCGACCACGATATCAGCTTGGCGCACCACGGCGGGCAAGTCTTTCGTACGGCTATGCGCGATGGTCACGGTGCAGCTATCGCCGAGCAGCAATTGCGCCATCGGTTTGCCAACAATATTCGAACGACCAACAACGACAGCATTCATGCCAGAAAGCGATCCATGATGGTCACGCAACATCATCAGACAACCAAGCGGGGTGCAGGGCACCATGCTTTTTTGTCCCGTTCCCAGAAGTCCAACATTTGAGATATGAAACCCATCCACATCCTTGGCCGGGTCGATGCTATTGATGACCAAGTCACTGTCCAAATGTCCGGGAAGTGGTAGTTGCACCAGAATGCCGTGGACATCCTGATCCGCATTCAACTTAGCAATCAAAGCAAGCAAATCCTCTTCGGAGGTTTGCGCATCCAACTTGTGTTCAAAGCTGTTCATGCCAACTTCGACGGTCATTTTGCCCTTGGAACGCACGTAAACTTGGCTGGCCGGGTCTTCGCCCAACAGTACCACGGCAAGTCCCGGCGTAATCCCGTGCACTTCTTTAAGGCGCGTGACATGTTCGGCGACTTTCGTGCGCACTGTCGCGGCAAAGGCTTTTCCGTCAATTACTGTTGCTTTCATTGTATATCCCCGGCGTTGGTTACGTATGAAGGCTCCGCTGCCCTACCGCAATTCCAACGGTGAGCAATTACACAGCCTCTTTGGCGTCAATTTATCCACGCAATACGGGATGTAATCCCCTAATCCGACATAATTTCGCGGTTTTTCGGCACCGGGTATGTCCCGCGTTTCTGATCAGAAACCTATGGCTGCCATGCGCGTTGGTCGGGCACATGCAAGCGCACAGCGTCACCCACCTTGACCTTGCCCTCACGCTCCACCCAGGCTGTCACACCGCGTTTATCCTTAGCCGCTGCCTTAAACTTGCGCCCGGCCTCTGGGTTATCTTCTGCGATGACCTTTGCCGGCAGATGGCAGGGCCGATTTTCCATATCCACCACGATGGCAGAGCCATCTGGGAATTGCAGCCGCGATGATGGTGGCAGGTGCGTGAAATCAGGAATGCCCTTGATCACCATAGATGCGCCAACATCCGCTGGGTCTAGCTGGTCAAGCCCGCACGCGGTAGCGATCATTGCCAGTTCTTCGGCAGAGAGAACCGTCAACTGCCGCACATTCCGGATCGGCGTGTCACGGGGGTACTGGCTGGCCACACGCACACATGCAGGGCGTATCTCTCCCCCGTGCGCCTCACCCGGAATACCCGCGAATGTCAGCACGGCCTCTGCTTGGTTTGCTGCGCGTAAAGACGCGTCGCGATCTGGCACATGGCCGATCCAAATAACTTCGCCAGTAATTTCGGTTGGTTTGAGAGCGGGCAAGGCGCGTTCCTTTTGTCAGGTTGGTGGTTGCGCCGAATGCACCACGGGTAGCCAATCGGTTCAAGCAAAAACGCCGCCCCAAGTGGGACGGCGTTTTCTTGCATTAAGCAGATGGTTCGGGTTCTAACCCGGCATCCGGTGTTTTGGGCTTTTTCGGCTTGGTCTTGGGGATTGCCGTGACCGATGGGGTTTCAGATTTTGCGGCATCGCCGTCATCATCTTCGCCCGGATGCGGTGGTTCACCCGCCATCACGCGCTTAATCTCAGCACCTGTCAGCGTTTCATATTCGAGCAAGCCCTGTGCAAGACGTTCAAACTCATCGTTTTTCTCGATCAAGATTTCACGCGCGCGCTCATAGCCATTTTGGATAAACTCGCGCACTTCTTCTTCGATCAGCTCTTTGGTATTTGCCGAAACGGACAAGCCTGCGGTATTGCCCTGATAGCCTTCGTGGGCTTCGGAATAGTCGATATTGCCGACTTTATCCGACATCCCCCAGCGCAGGATCATCGCGCGCGCCAATTGGCTGGCTTGCTGAATATCGCCCGCAGGGCCATTGGATACCTGATCTTCACCATATTTGATGATTTCAGCGGCCTTACCGGCCATCGTCATCGCAAGCCGCTGATGGCATTCATCCTTGAACATGTTCAAGCGGTCCATCTCAGGCAGGCTCATCACCATACCCAATGCCCCGCCGCGCGGAATGATCGTTGCCTTATAAACCGGGTCACATTTTGGCAAGCTGATGCCCACGATCGCATGGCCCGCTTCGTGATAAGCGGTCATTTCCTTTTGTTCGGCTGTCATCACCATTGACCGACGCTCTGCGCCCATCATGACCTTGTCTTTGGCGCTTTCGAAGTCGACCATTGTGACAAAGCGGCGACCTATACGGGCTGCCATCAATGCGGCCTCATTCACAAGGTTCGCAAGATCAGCACCGGAAAATCCGGGGGAACCACGCGCGATGATGCGCAGATCGACATCTGGGCCCAACGGAATTTTACGCGCATGCACGCCCAAAATTTTCTCTCGGCCTTTGATATCTGGGTTTGGCACGGTGACCTGACGGTCAAAACGACCCGGGCGCAGCAACGCGGGGTCAAGCACGTCGCGGCGGTTGGTCGCCGCCACGATAATCACGCCTTCATTGGCTTCGAACCCATCCATTTCAACCAGCAACTGGTTCAATGTCTGTTCGCGTTCGTCGTTGCCACCGCCATGGCCCGCACCACGGGCACGGCCAACCGCATCGATTTCATCGATAAAGACAATACAAGGCGCGTTCTTTTTCGCCTGTTCAAACATGTCACGCACACGCGACGCACCAACACCCACGAACATTTCAACAAAATCAGATCCTGAAATTGTGAAAAATGGCACGCCCGCCTCGCCCGCAATCGCGCGTGCAAGCAAGGTTTTCCCCGTACCGGGCGGACCAACAAGCAGCGCACCCTTTGGAATTTTCCCGCCAAGGCGGCTAAATTTTTGCGGGTTGCGCAAAAACTCGACGATTTCTTCAAGCTCTTCTTTGGCTTCATCGATGCCAGCAACATCGTCAAAAGTGACGCGCCCATTCTTTTCGGTCAGCAGCTTAGCCTTTGATTTACCAAAGCCCATCGCCCCACCTTTACCGCCACCTTGCATCCGGTTCATGAAATAGACCCAAACGCCGATCAGCAATGCGAAAGGAAGCAAGCTAATCAAGAATGATTGCAGCAGCGAAGTTTCTTGACCAATAGCTGTAACCGGCACATCTGCTTCGACTAAAAGTTCTGTGATTTCAGCGTCTTCCGGCTTGATAGTCGTAAAGTTTGCACCGCCCGCGGTGTAACGCACGTTCTCACCATCGATCGTCACATCGGTCACTTGACCAGCTTCGACCGCCTCAACGAATTGGGTGTAACTTTGGCTGTTGCCGCGTGTCGCAGCTGGTGCGCCGCTAAAGATTTGGAAAAGTCCAAGAACCATCAAAAACAAGACGATCCAAAAGACCATATTTCGCGCGTTGCCCAAGGGGAGCTCCTTTGAAGTCGGGGAATGAAAGCGACAGAGTCGTTTCAAGCGTTTCATCTAAAATAGAGGCTATTACTCAATCTTCAATGCCAAACGCCCCAGAATGAAAATCCGCGACAATCTGCGCCGACCAGCCATTCGACAGGCCAGCCAGCGGCGCCGCAATCAGTGTGTCGCCCGACCAGACCGACGGTGACGCCAAAAGCGACACTTGCGGCATCGATGCCTGCCGCCAATCGGGACAGTCGCGCAGCCCTTCACCCAAGGCCTGCACCCGCAACCCATCCCGCACGGGCCCATCCAGATGCCAGCGTCGATCCCAGCGCAGCCCGGTCGCTGCAATGTCCAATCCTTCGGGTCGTGTATATGGGGCCGTTGCCGAGGCCTCGCGTAGGATGCGCGCGCCACCACCGGGCAGCGGCAGCAGGACACACCCGGCCAATGTCACCTTGTGCCCTTTGCGCAGCTGGTCGACACGTGCGAGCAGGCTCTCAAACCTCGGTCTATAGGTGCGGCTCGCCACCCATGAAATCGCTGCGGCCATCACCCGACGCGGCGCATCGTCATTGCTGAGGTCGAGAGCAACAGGATCAAAAATCAAATCTCCGGCGTCTTGGCGCACATGTAGTTTCGCAAAATCACGCGCGGCCCGCCGCAAGGATCGCTGCGCGGCCTGCATGTGATCGACCGTTTGCAAAAGACGTTTGCGGGTAAGCCCAAGGGTTTCGAGCTGCGCATACATTTTGCGCGCCCGTACCCGGTCATAGCGCGTGTCATCGTTGCTCGGGTCATCGCACCACGCAATCTGTTCAGCGCGTAACCAGTCCCGCAAAGCATCGCGTGATATCCCCAACAGCGGGCGCCCGACCCGCAGCCCATCACGCAAATCGACACGGCTCATCGCGGTCAGCCCATCAATGCCAGACCCACGCGCGAGCCGCATCAACACGGTTTCAAGCTGGTCATCTTCAGTATGACCAAGCAAAAGCGCGACAATGCCCGCCTGCCCGGCCCATGCATGCATCGCCGCCCAGCGTCCTTGGCGCGCAGCCCCTTGCAAATTGCCTTTGCGGTCCCAATCCCAACCAAGAGCGACATGCGCGATCCCGAGGTCTTTGGCTTGGTTCGCGACCAATGCGATTTCGTCGCGCGCTTCGGGGCGCAGCCCATGATCAACAGTGACAGCTCGCAATCGTTTTGGGTCAACCGCCCGCGCGGCCATATGCATCATCGCGATTGAATCACCGCCACCCGACACCGCAAGCCCAATTACCGCCTGAGGCGTGACGACCCCAAGCTCGTGCAATGCGCGGGTAAACTGGTCGGAAAGGTCAGAATGGGGTGCCGCTACTGGCATCCCAGATTCTGCATCGCAAGCTGCGCGTCATTGACCGCCGGGTTGCCCGGAAAGCGCACATTGACTTCTGCAAGCGTCAAACACGCGTCTTGGGTCTGCCCGATCGCACCCAAGGATGCCCCCAATTTATACAGTGATGCAGGGGCATGTGCGCCCGTCGCATCGGCGGAAAACGCTTCCAAATAGGCGCGTGCAGCGTCGGTTGGCTGACCAAGCCCTTCAAGCGCCTCACCGCGCATATAATTGACTTGCGCCTCTAACGGGCTTCCGGGGTAGGTCGTGCCAAAGGTCTCAAGCTGGTCCAAGGCGCCGCGAAAGTCACGGTTCGCGAGCGCCTCCCGCGCCCGCTCAAAATCGGTCTGTTCACCGATGGCCAATGCTGGGCCATCTGTCGCAGGAGGTAAGTTCGGCGCGGGCACATCGGCCCCATTATCAACGCCACCAAGACTAGGCGTGTCGCCAAGCTGGGCAATGTCGCAATTTGCTTCAAGTTCACACAGCCGGAATTCAAGATCGCCCACACGGTTGGTGCCATCCACCGTGATCCGGTTCACCCGGAATTCAAGCTGCTCAGTCTTTGACGTCAGGCGCTGCAATTCAGCTTCAATCGCATTAAGCCGGTCAAGCGGTGTATTGCCCGCGATCCCGCTATTTAGCCCGCCAGTGGTTGATAGCTCGCGACGCAACAGTTGCACGTCACCATAAAGCCCGGTCAATTGCTGTCGAATATCGGCCAACGTTTCCTCTTGGGCAACGGCGGGCAGCGGCGACAACAAAATGGCGTAAAGAACAACAATACGGTGCAACATAGGGGGTCCTTTGGGCTGGTTAGCTAGTAATAGCTGAGAATGAAAGAACAGTTACCGCGCGACGGTTTTGCGAATAACAGGCCTCGTTAGAGCAGACTTCAATCGGACGAAGTTTTCCGTAGCTGATCACCTCAAGTCGGGCCGTTGGAACCCCACGTGACACCAAATATTCGCGTACGGCATTGGCGCGACGCGCACCCAGCGCGATGTTATATTCGCGTGTGCCCTGCTCATCCGCGTGGCCTTCGACAACTGCGCGGTAGTCGGCATTGGTTAACAACCATTGCGCCTGGCCATCCAAAATGCGCTGACCTTCGGGGGTAAGCGTTGACGTATCCACCGCAAACAGCACCCGGTCGCCAATCGCCTGATTGAAATATGCGGGGCTGGTCGGGTCACTGGCTGATCCTGCCAGACCACCGTCGGCGGCTGCACCACCTGCACCTGCGCCACCGGCACCACCTAAGCGGTCGGGATTGGTACAGGCTGCCGTGCCCAATACCAAAAGCAGCATCGTCGCTTTTGTCATCATATTCATTGGTTCAATCCTGTTTTTATCTGCTCGTTTTCATCAGCATAGCATGGCTGATTGGTTCTGGGAATGTACTTTGACTAGGGCTGCAAGGGGCCCCATGACGGATCCGATGCGGCCCCCTGAACCGGGACAGCCTTCAGGTTACGGCCCGAAATATCGATGGAATACAGTGATGATGTGCCGCTTTCGCCTTGGGTTTCACGGCTAAACATGATCACCCGGCCATTCGGGGACCATGTTGGGCCTTCATCCAAGAACGACGCTGTAAGTAGACGCTCTTCTGAGCCATCCGTGCGCATCACGCCGATATGGAACCGGCCTGCGTTTTGTTTGGTAAAGGCAACCAAATCCCCCCGAGGCGACCAAACCGGCGTTGAATACCGCCCCTCGCCAAAGGAAATCCGGCGCGCCTCGCCGCCATTGGCGGACATAATGTAAAGCTGCTGCGTGCCGGAACGGTCGCTTTCAAAAACGATCTGCGTGCCATCAGGCGACAGGCTTGGCGCGGTTTCAATCGAAGGCGCAGAGGTCAGCCGCGTATATTGCCCCGACGCAAGGTCCGAGCGAAAAATATCCGTGTTTCCGCCGTTAGAGAGGCTATAAATTACTGAACCACCATCGCGCGAAAACCGGGGGCTAAAGGCCATTTCGCCGGGGGCAGTCTGCAACTGCTGGCGGCCCACATTGGCGACATTCAACAGGTTGATCCGCGGAAAGCCACTTTCGTAGCTGGTGTAGAGCACACGGTCGCCGGTAGGTGAAAACCGTGGAGCCAGCACAATGGCACTGCTATCGGTCAAATACTGCGTATTCTCACCGTCAAAATCCATCACTGCCAAACGCATTTGGCGGTTATCTTTGGGGCCGCTTTCCGCGACATAGACAACGCGACTGTCGAAATAGCCGCCCTCGCCGGTGATCCGGCTATAGACCGCATCGGCGACCTTGTGCCCCATCCGGCGCCATCCAGTCGTCGTACCCGCAAGCTGCAAACCGCCGCCCAATTCTTGGCCAGAATAGACATCATATAGCCGGAATTTAACGGTCATCTGATTGCCGTTCACCGCAACCGCACCTGTGACCAATGCCTGCGCATTGATTGCCCGCCAATCCGCAAAGGCGATAGGCTGCGAGAATGACGTGATCTGCGAGATAAACGCGCTCGCCGGAATTTCGCGGAACAAGCCCGTGCCGGACAGATCTTGGGCGACCATCCGGTTCAGGTTGTTCACAACTTGCGCGGCCTCGGCATTTTCAGCCTGAAACACAGGGGCCGCAAATGTGATCGGTTCGATCACACCATCGGTGATCGTTATGCGCAGCGGTCCGTCTTGCGCAGCGACAGGCCCCGCCAACAATAGGGCCATCAAAAGTGTCAGAACTTTTTTCATCTTCTTCGCCTCATTTCGCATCGTCAGGTTACCCCTAATCCGCGTCTTTCTTTGTCTTCATAGCAGATGGATGAAACCATTTCATCTCACCTGCGCGTGTTCTTTTTAACGTAGCCGCATTCCGCTGGGATCGAACGCGGCCTCGACATCCTTCCACGATTCATACTTCTCTACCGGCAATGGAAACCCCCCAGATCGCGACACGGCCCAAATCGAGCTCCGCGCAGCTAGAAACGCAGCATCTACGACTTCAGCCGGCGCATCAGTGTTGCTTATCAACTCAACATCACCATCAAGTTGTCCATCGCGACCTAACGAAAATGCAACGACAATAACGACATTCGAGCTGCGCGCGCCGTTATCGACGATCCACTTTCGACCAATTGCAGAAACAACGTTGCGCATTTCCGTATCAGATAGCCCCTGCCCCAATGGTATCGCAGAAGTCGCAACATTAGGCGTTTCAGTTGCCAAAGCCGCCGCAAGCGCCGCCTCAACCGCGTCATCATTTGGGGTTTCGGTTTCAATCGGCGCTTCAGCAGTCTCGGCCGCTGTGTCTGTTTCCGGCGCAGGTGGCGCAGTGGGTCTTGGTCGTGAAACTGGCCGCAGCGAGGTTTCGACCAAGCCGGACGGTTTTTCATCTTCAATCGCGATCTGAGTTGCCGTTTCTTCGGGCGCGGTTGGGGTGGTTTCTTCTGTCACCACTTCTGCGGTTGTTGTCTCGTCGGGCACGACTGCTTCGCGCACTGTATCTTCAACTTGCGCATCCGGTGGTGGCGGCGCAATTGGAACCGCTGCGACACGGTCCGCCTGCGTCGGTGCGGGTTCTGCATTGACATCAACATTCGGCGACGACGGGAGCGACTCTGGCGCATCAGGTGTCTCAGGTGGCGTATCTTCTGCTTCAGTCACCAGAACGTCTGGCGCGGGTGGCGGCGGAAGCTCGTCAACAGGTTGATCCACAGGGTCCGGCGGCGGCGCGGGTTCTGCGGGGCTTTCTGTTACTGGCAACGGCGGCAGCGTGTCATCAATTTCCGGCTGCGGCGGCGCAGTTGGGTCTGCATCCCCCGGCTCTGGGGTGCGGGCCGCCAACAATTCGTCAAAGGCCTCACCGCTGATAACAGACACATCCATCGCGTCAAATTCCAGCGGATCTGAATCAAAGCCCCATCCAAAGATGAGCCAGCCAATCAAAGCAACATGGCCTGTGGCAGAAATATACGTGCCCGGCGTGCGCATGACCTACCCGTCCGACCCCGCAAAGGACGGGCCGCCAACATCGGTCACCAGACCAATGTTGGAAAACCCACCTGCGTTCAACGCGCCCATGATTTCGGCAACAGCGTTCCACTGGTTCGTGCCATCGGCGCGCAAGAAAATACGGTCGCTCGTACGTTCAGCGGCAATGGCCTGCAATTTCGCGACCAGTTCATCGGGCGATGTTTCTGTCTCTTGAATCATCACGATACCTTCGGCAGTGATGGTAACAGTTAACGGTTCTTCGTCATCACCGGGCAATGCGTCAGCGGCTGTTTTAGGCAAATCAACCGGAACACCCACCGTCATCAACGGGGCCGCCACCATAAAGATGATCAAAAGCACCAGCATCACATCCACAAACGGGGTGATGTTGATCTCGGCCATGGGCTGCGTGCCACCGCCGCTCCGCCGCCGCCTGCGCCGTCCGCCGCCACCACCTGATTTGGTTACACCTGCACCCATGATTAGCTATCCAGCTGGCGACTAAGGATGGTCGCGAATTCATCCGCAAAGGCTTCATAACCTGCGATGATGCGATCACTATCTGCGGACAGTTTGTTATAGAATATCACGGCCGGAATAGCGGCCAAAAGACCCAAACCCGTCGCCAAAAGCGCTTCGGCGATCCCAGGTGCGACAACGGCAAGGTTCGTGTTTTGAGCTTCGGCGATCTCAATAAATGCGTTCATGATGCCCCAAACCGTCCCGAACAGACCGACAAACGGCGCTGTCGATCCGACGGTTGCCAAAACAGGAAGACCCTTTTGCAGCCGCGCGGCCTCTTTCGCGATGGCGACATCCATAGAGCGATCAATGCGTGCAGTTGCCCCTGCGATCAGACCACCGTCTTGGCGGTGCGATCTGCGCCATTCCAACATACCTGCCGCGAAAATCTTTTGGCTGGCGCCCTGTGGGTCAGCGCCGATCTGATCAAACAAAGCATCCAAGGGCTCACCCGACCAAAACTGTTGATCGAAAATCTCGGCCTCGCTCCGGGCATTTCGGTATTGCACGATTTTGTCCACGATCACGGCCCAGCACCAGATAGACGCGGCGATCAGTAAGATCATGACAAGTTTTACGGTAATTGTTGCGCGCGCAAATAGCGCCCACATCGTGAAGTCGGTTGCTGCTTCCATTGTGCCTGCTCTGCCTGTAGGCCCGGTTTTGGGCTCTGATTAAGGCGAGATATAACGCATTCGAAATCGAAAAGCCAATCAAACCCGTATTACAAGGCTGAAACCCACACGAATTAACGCGTGGATTGGCGGATCTGTGCCGGAAGCCGAGCCACCGTCCCAGTTTCATCCATACAAATGATCGTTACAACAGCCCGAAACAACAAGGTCTCTTCGCGCATAACATCTTGCTGAAGTGAAAGCCGCACGCCAGTCGTACGGCTGATCGACGTTTCAATCTGCAACAGATCATCAAAACGCGCAGGCGACAGGTAGTCAGCCTCGACCCGGCGCACCGCAAAAACCAACCCTGCGGCCTTCATCGCAACCTGATCAATCCCCAATTCGCGGACCCATTCAGAGCGGGCGCGCTCAATGAACTTCAGATAATTGGCATAATAGACGATCCCGGCAAGGTCGGTATCTTCGTAATAGACGCGGACGGGGAACTGATGGGTCATGGCAGGCGCGCGCCGATACGCATGGCGTGGCTTGCATCGCGCGCTGCAACCGGCATCACCGGGTCATAGGCGGCACGAATAACGTCGCCGATCTCGGGACGCAGGGCAACTGCCCCGTCGATCATCGCAAGCGGCGGCATTTCCGAAAATGCCGTATCCGACCAAAGCAAAATCACCTGTACCGCTTGCGACAGAGCCAGCGTATCGGCTGGGGCCTGCGCCATTTGGTCATCCATGCGCATAAATACAAAAGCGGCTTGAATGGCGCCAGCATCATCAAAACGGAAAATACGGTACTGATTGGCCTCGGCCGCCTGTAGACGTGCAACCAATGGACCAAGCTCTGGTAACATCTTGTCCAGATGCGGCACTTCCAACAGTTCGGCCCAGTCATTACAGAAGAACATCATCAGGTTGGCACCTAATTCCATGTCAGTCTCGTCCATTTTGTGACCGGCCAATGTCACAACGGCCTCAATCGCTCCCTTAAACAGCGCCAAGGTCGCATCATCGACACCGAACACGACAGGGACAATCGGCCGCCCCCAACGGGCAAATACATAATCCCCATCGGATCGGGTAAACAAAGGCGCGACATCCTGCATCATCTTGCTCCAAATACTCCCGCCGGAGGCGAACAAATTTCTTGAAATTTGATCTGCGCCCTCAGCCAAATAAATCGTCTCGTGACTTTGGTTGATCCAACCCCAAATGGGTCCATGCCGCCTGTGCAAGCATCCGCCCGCGTGGTGTGCGCTGGATCAGGCCTTTTTGCAACAAATAGGGTTCGATCACATCTTCCAAACTATCGCGGCTTTCGGACAAGGCCGCTGACATCGTTTCAATCCCAACCGGGCCACCACCATAGCTTTCTGCGATCAAACGCAAATAGCGCCGGTCGGCATTATCCAATCCCAAATGATCCACGCCCAGCCGGGTCAACGCGCGATCGGCAATTTGCTGTGTGACTGTCCCGTCACCCTCAACAATCGCAAAATCAACGACACGGCGCAGCAACCGCCCCGCAATCCGTGGGGTACCGCGTGCACGACGGGCGATTTCGCGCGCCCCACCGTCGGATGCCGGCGTTCCCATCATCCGGGCACCACGCGTCACGATCTGATGCAATTCATCTTCGGTATAAAATTCAAGCCGTGTTGGAATGCCAAACCGATCACGTAAAGGCGTCGTCAAAAGCCCCATCCGGGTTGTCGCCCCAACAAGCGTAAAGGGCTGCAATTCAATACGCACAGTACGGGCTGCCGGGCCTTCACCGATCACCAAATCCAGTTCAAAATCCTCAAGCGCGGGGTAAAGCACCTCTTCAACGGCTGGGTTCAGCCGGTGAATTTCATCGATAAACAAAACATCGCGCGCCTCTAGGTTGGTCAAGATAGCGGCCAGATCACCTGCTTTGGCCAGCACCGGCCCAGATGTCATACGAAAGCTCACACCCAATTCGCGGGCCATGATCTGTGCAAGCGTGGTTTTCCCCAGCCCCGGCGGGCCGTGAAACAATGTGTGGTCCATCGCCTCGCCACGGCGGCGCGCGCTTTCTATGAAGACCTTGAGATTCGCACGCGCATCCGCCTGCCCGATAAATTCATCCAGCACCTGCGGACGCAGCGCGCGGTCCGCATCTTCGGGCTGAGGCGCTGCGCGCAATGTCGGATCCGGCTCATTCATGGGCCATCTCTACTCTTTTGGGGCCAAGAGCTTCAAGGCCGCACGGATCAGGCGTGATGTATCTGCATCTGGATCGGCGCCTGCGGCTTCGGCGACGGCGCTTGCCGCGTCGCCGGGCGCATAGCCAAGATTACCCAGCGCCGAAAGCGTTTCCGCCTGTGCGGGGTTCGCCTTTTTCGTAGGCTTCCTGCGCACGGGTGCCGCGTCTTCAATCACCGCAGTATCAACCGGTTCCGCGACAGCCCCATGCAACGCCATAACCCCCGGCGCTTTATCCTTGAGATCAAGAATGACTTTTTGCGCGGTCTTCGGGCCAACACCTTTGGCTTTTGCAACGGCATTCCAGTCACCCAGGGCAATCGCACGGCTGACACCGTCTTCGCCCAAGGTTCCCAAAATCGACAACGAAGCCTTGGCCCCGATCCCTTGCACCGACATGAGCATCCTGTGCCATTCTTTTTCGACCAAAGTCGTAAAGCCGAATAGCTGCAAATTATCTTCGCGCACCAAAAGATCCGTATATAGCGCAACCGCCTCACCGTTGCCCGGCAATCCGGTCATCACACGGTCGGACACATAAACTATGTAGCCCACACCGCGCACATCGATCAAAACATGATCGGTGCTACGGTATTCAAGTCTACCTGCAATCTTACCAATCATGCCCCTGCCCTCGCCAACGCTTTGGCCAGTGTACCCGCTGATTGCAGGTGGTGCGAATGACAAATCGCGATCGCAAGCGCATCCGCCGAATCCGCGCCCACGATTTTCACACCCGGCAATTGCAGTTTCACCATATGTTCGACCTGATGTTTTTCTGCATGCCCGACGCCGACAACCGCCTTTTTCACGGCGTTCGGCGCATATTCACCGATCGCAAGCCCGGCCTGCGCAGGCACCAGCATGGCGATGCCGCGGGCCTGCCCAAGTTTGAGCGTCCCTACACCATCCTTGTTTACAAATGTCTGTTCAACCGCAGCCGCATCTGGCGCCCATGCGTGAATGACATCGGTGAGTTGCGCATGGAGCGACAATAACCGCTCCCCAAGGTCGGCGCCCTTAGAGTGACAAATGCCATTTGCGATATGCGACAGGCGTGAACCGGTAACTTCGATCACGCCCCACCCCATATTTCGCAGGCCAGGGTCGATTCCCAATACGCGCATTGCTCGCCTCGTTATTATTTTTGTAAAAATTACCTAGCACAAAACGCGAACATAAACCAAGCCACATTCGGATCACAGGCTTTGGCCGCGCCAAAACCCTCACTTGGCCTTAAGAAAATCGTGCCAAATCATGGCCCTAGTAATTCCTTAAAAACAAGGGTTTTTTACGGGCAACCGCCCAAAAGTTAGGCATTCTGAAAACTCATATGAGCTATGCAAAAAATGGGGTACCGCCGGATCCGAATCCCCCCTAAATGCCGGTCATCAAGTCATTTCTGCAACGCAGATCAACACAAGGAACGACCCAATGGCCAACGTCCAAACAAACCTCGCAACGTCCAGCATCCTTGCAGGCCGCGTTGCATCATTCTTTCACCAGTCCTTCAACACTGCGATGCAGTGGAATGCCGCGCGCATCACACGTAACTCGCTTTCCAAACTTTCAGCACGTGAGCTAGATGATATCGGGCTGACATTTGCTGACATCGACGCTGTCGCGACCCATAAATTACGTTAAACGAACCACCACTCACAAATGCGAAAGGCCGCGCTGATCCAGCGCGGCCTTTTCGTATTCATCTCACAAAAAGTGGTTAGGGCATGATAGTTTTGACTTGGTCCGCGATAAACACAGTTGCAACGTCAGGCTGCATGACCCAAGCACCAGCCTTCTCAACAAATGAACCGCTGCTCAGACCAGCAACCCGTTCTTCATAAGCTTCGGCACCAAGCGCTGCAAAAAGAAAACCTTTGAACAAAAACCCTGTGACGACCAGTGCGATAAGCCCCTTGAGCGGGAAGCGCGGACGATAGACACGCGGGCGTGCAACGATCAGACCATCGGCATTAACAGAAGTAACAACGCCGTTAGCCATACGGTCATGGCGACGCACGATACGCTTCAGTCGTTTATCAAACGGGACATTTGCCTGTGCCATACTAAACTCCAGAAAAAAATATACGGATTAACTCCGTATAGGATTGCAACCCATGTGATCAGAAACAAGGATTTTCACAAGAAACACTTAAATGATTCGTCAAATTGGAATATTCTTGCTCATTGTTAACGTTGTCCATTCAACAATGCTACTATTTTCGACAAGATTGAACCCACTTTCAACATAAACGGCGATCACCTCATCGGCTTGCTCGTTCAATATCCCCGAGAGAATCACGTGCCCCCCATCGACAATATTCTGTGCCATCGCGGGTGCCAGCCCGATGAGCGGTCCCTTTAGAATATTGGCAAATATTAAATCATAGGGCGCGCCCGTTGCCAGTTCGGGTGCTTCAAACCCGGCAGCAACAACGCAATCTACCTGCCCCGAAAGCCCGTTTGCCGCGACATTCGCCGCTGCGACTTCGACCGCAACTGGATCAATGTCGCTGGCAAGTACGACGTCAGGAATAACCTTTGCCGCAGCCATCGCGAGCACTGCGGTGCCGCAGCCCACATCAATAACCCGCCCACCCGAAAAGCCCGCATTACAAAGCGCGTCAAATGCCCGTAAGCAACCTAAGGTTGTTCCATGATGGCCTGTCCCGAACGCCATCGCGGCGTCAATCAGCAGTGGAATCTTGCCCGCTGGCACCGTATCCGCATCATGGCTGCCATAGACGTAAAACCGTCCTGCAGCGACAGGCGCCAATTCGCGCTGCACTTTGGACACCCAGTCTTGGTCGGGGAGTTCAGAAATATTGAACGGTTTCGCATCGTGCAGCGCCGAATAGACCGCCAACGCACCTGCGTCTGGATATTCTAAGAAGTAGGCCGCGACCTCCCATAGGCCGGACCCATCCTCGATTTCAAAAACGCCTACCCCGGTGGGCTCTGGCACCAAATCTTCAAGCGCCTCCGAAAGCTGATAGGCCGCGTCTTCGCCCGAGATGGTGGTTAACGCTGTAAACGTGGTCATATCCGTTGCCCTTTTCCGGTGATCCCCCGAGTTAGGCACAGACCCTCGCGACGTCAAGCCGCGCTCAGGCGCCTGTCCCGATCGGGCAAGTCACCCCTGTCCCGCCGATGCCGCAATAACCGCTGGGGTTCTTGGCCAGGTATTGCTGGTGATAGGTTTCGGCAAAGTAGAACTGAGACGCATCGATGATTTCTGTCGTGATTGCGCCAAGCCCTGCTGCCGTCAGACGCGCGCCAAAACTTGCTCTTGATGCCTGCGCCGCAGCTTTTTGCGCGGCAGAGGCGGTATAAATACCAGAGCGATACTGCGTCCCCGCGTCATTACCTTGCCGCATCCCTTGTGTCGGATCGTGGTTTTCCCAAAACACCTGCAACAGTTGGTCATAGCTGATTTTTACGGGGTCAAAGACAACGCGGACCACTTCGTTATGTCCGGTTTTACCGGTGCAGACTTCTTCGTAGGTGGGGTTGGGCGTATAGCCCCCTGTATAACCAACCATCGTCGAGACCACGCCATCAAGGGTCCAGAACATCCGCTCGACACCCCAAAAACAGCCCATGCCAAAAACGGCGACATCCATCCCGCTAGGTACATCCGCCATCAAGGGCGTGCCAAAAGTAAAATGGGGTTCGGTGATCGGGATCGCGGCATCACGGCCGGGTAAGGCCGCATCGGGCGTGACCATTTCTGATTTAGCGCGGCTGGCAAAAAACATCGGCGAACTCCTTTATCTGATGAACATATATGGGTTATTCGGCTGGTGCCAAAAGACGCCCTTGAAACACGGTTTCGTGACCGGGCCCGGGGTGGCGCGGGACCAAAAGCGCAAGCGCAAAGGAGGTCGCGGCCATACAGGCCGCTACTATGAACACCGCTGCAGGTGAGACCAGCCACAAATACCCAAGCCCCGCAGGCAAAAAAACAGCCGCGATATGGTTAATTGTAAAGGCAACAGCCGCCGTCGGCGCAATATCCCCCGGATCCGCGATTTTTTGGAAATAGGTCTTCAACGCCAAAGCCAGTGCAAACAGCATATGATCGATCACGTATAGCGCAGAGGCGATAATCACGCCCCAACTAAAGAAATACAGCCCACCATAAGCCACAAAGACGATAATCAAACCCGCATATTCAAACAACAGCGCCCGACGTTCGCCAAAGACCTGCACGATCCGCCCCATCAACGGCGCGATGATGATATTGACCACAAGGTTGATCGTATAGAGCGCCGTAATTTCATGGACCTTAAAGCCAAATTTCTCGACCATCATAAAGCCTGCGAAAACCACGAAAATCTGCCGCCGCGCCCCCGCCATGAACTGCAACGCGTAATAGAGCCAATAGCGCTTGCGTAGCACAAAGGTTTTCAACTGTGGGTGCGGGGCCTCGAACTGCGGATAGGCGAACAAACAAAACAGCGCCACAACTGCGGTAAACCCGCCCGACACCATATAGACGAAATTATAGCTCAGATCATACGTGCGCCAGGTCGAGACGATTAGGATATAAGCAACCAATGTCGCGCCGGACCCCGCCGCCATGAGCCAGCCAATCATTTGCGGCGCCCGCTTTTTATCGATCCACTGCAACTGCAATGACTGGTTCACCGTTTCGTAGTAATGAAACCCAATCGACGATAGCATTGTCAGCGTCAAAATTCCGCCCATCGTGGGGAATTGTGCGGTCAATGCGGTGGCCACACCGAGCATCGCCAGTGCAACCATCCCCAAGACTTGTTCGCGCACAAACATGATGATCGCGATCACCCCGATCGCAAAGAACCCCGGAATTTCGCGCACCGTATGCAGCCAGCCGATATCACTGCCATCAAAATTGGCGACATCAATCACAAAGTTGTTAAGCAAGGCCAACCACGTCGAAAACGCCACAGGCATCGCCATCGCCATCAAAAACAAAAGCGCTGCGGGGCGACGCCAAAATGGCAATGCGGGTGTATCTTCAAGACGGATAGTTTTCATTTGTAAATCCTTACGCCCATTCAATTCCATTGGCGAGACCGATCAGACCACAATACACGCACAGTCGCGGCACCATTGGTGCACAATTGCCGTGACACCCCGCCGCAGGGGGCGGCTGCCGCGTTTGATCCACATCAAAGATATATTCCAGACACCTAATACAAGCGATCGTGCGAACAGACCGATTCATTGGATACACTATGTCTACGACACCTCCCCCCTCCCTCTATGCCGCGCGCGAGCCGATCTTTCCTAAACGTGTGAAAGGCTACTACCGCAATCTGAAATGGGCGGTAATGGCCGTCACGCTCGGGATCTACTATCTGACGCCGTGGATCAGGTGGGACCGGGGGCCAAACCTGCCCGATCAAGCCGTGTTGATCGACCTTGCGCACCGCCGTTTCTATTTCTTCTGGATCGAAATTTGGCCGCATGAATTCTATTTCGTCGCGGGCCTGCTGATTATGGCCGGGCTCGGGCTGTTTTTGTTTACCTCTGCCTTGGGCCGTGTCTGGTGCGGCTATACCTGTCCGCAAACTGTTTGGACCGATCTGTTCATCCTTGTCGAACGTTGGATCGAAGGCGACCGCAACGCGCGTGTGCGCCTGTGGAAATCCAAATGGGACATGCATAAATGGCGCTTGCGGATCACCAAATGGATGGTTTGGTTTGCCATTTCGGTTGCGACAGGCGGGGCTTGGGTCTTTTACTTTGCCGATGCGCCAACACTGGCTGCCGGGCTTTTGACCCTTCAAGCGCCTTATATCGCTTGGGCGACTATCGGCGTGCTCGCGTTGACGACATTCGTGTTTGGTGGATTTATGCGCGAACAAGTTTGTAATTACATGTGCCCATGGCCGCGTATCCAAGCAGCGATGATGGACCCTGAAACGCTGACCGTGGCTTACCGGGACTGGCGTGGGGAGCCGCGCGGCAAAAAGCGCGACGCCAATGCAGGTGATTGTATCGACTGCATGGCTTGCGTGAACGTCTGCCCTGCTGGCATCGACATCCGCGACGGGCAGCAGATGGAATGTATCACTTGCGCGCTTTGTATTGATGCCTGCGATGATATCATGGCTAAAATCGGCAAGCCGCGTGGCTTGATCGACTATCTGGCGCTGTCTGACCAAGAGGCCGAATCAAAAGGCAAACCGGCCAAGCCCATCTGGCGGCATGTCCTGCGGCTGCGCACGGTGATCTACACATCTCTATGGTCACTCATCGGGATTGGGCTTGTCTTCGCGCTGTTTATCCGCGCTGACATCGAAATGACCGTCTCGCCAGTCCGCAACCCAACATTTGTGACCCTCTCGGACGGGACAATCCGCAATATCTATGATATTCGTCTGCTGAACAAAAACGGCGAAGATCGGGCGTTTCATCTGTCGTTGGTATCGGATGACATTTTGCGGATTGAGCTGGAAGGCACGGCAGAACGCTCTATCGTTGTTCCCGCGAATGAAACCTTGCTGCAACGGGTCTATGTATCTGCGCGGCCCAGTGACGCGGCAGCAACCGTAGACCGGACCGAATTGCGGCTTTGGGTCGAAGATATGACATCAGGTGAACGTGCCTATAAGGACACGATATTTAACGGAAGGGCTGCACAATGACCCGTGAATTTACTGGCTGGCACATGCTTGGGATTATGGTCGTGATGTTTGGCACGATCATCGCTGTCAATCTGACACTGGCCTATAAGGCTGTAAAAACCTTTCCAGGGCTTGAGACACGCAATTCCTACGTCGTCAGCCAAAGCTTTGATGCGGACCGGGCCGCGCAAAATGCACTGGGTTGGACGCTCGACAGCACGTTGACACATACACAGTTGACGGTCGCAATTACCGATGACGCAGGTACCGCTGTGATCCCCAAAGTTGTCAGCGCGACCTTGGGCCGCGCCACAAATGTTTCCCAAGACATGACGCCTGAATTCGCCGTTGTTGATGGTGTGATGCATGCTGATGTCGATGCGGGCGCTGGCTATTGGAACCTGCGTATCGTGCTTGAGGCCGAAGATGGCACCGTCTTTCGCCGCCGTGTGCAGCTAACGGCAGAATGACCCAAGCCGCCGCGTGTCCGGCCTGTATCGGCCTTCCCGAAGGGACGCTTGAAAAAGCGGCCTCGAACGGCAGCAGCGAGATCTTGCTATCGCTGCCCGCAATTCACTGCGTCGCCTGTATCAACGGGGTCGAACGCGCCCTGCGCGGGATGGACGGCGTGGCCAACGCCCGTGTTAACCTGTCGATGAAACGGGTCACCGTCGGGCTAGATGCGCCCGTCGCAGCCGAAGCGCTGATTGATACGCTTGAGTTGGCCGGGTTTGAGGCGCGTGTGCTCGACACATCTTTGCTTGGCGCAGAAAGCGACAGCTACGGCAGCGGGTTGATGACGCGGATTGCCGTGTCGGGCTTTGCGATGATGAACGTCATGCTGCTTTCTGTCGCGGTCTGGTCGGGGGCCGTTGGGGCGACCCAGCACATGTTCCATATGATCAGCGCGATGATCGCCCTGCCCGCATTGATCTACGCCGCACAGCCGTTTTTCCACAACGCGTGGACCGCTTTGTCGGTGCGTAAGCTGAACATGGATGTGCCGATTTCACTGGCGATCATTCTGGCCGCTGGCATGTCGCTATTTGAAACCTTTGTCGGCGGCGCGCAGGCCTATTTTGACGCGGCCCTTTCGCTGACTTTCTTCTTGTTGATCGGGCGTTACCTTGATCACCGCAGCCGCAAAGCCGCAGCATCCGCCGCGGCACAGCTGTCAGCGCTAGAGGTACCGCGCGTCATGCGCGTGCGTGATGACAGCCGCGAAATGGTTGATTTTGTACAGCTTGCGATTGGCGATTTGATCCAAGTCCTGCCCGGCGGACGCATCCCTGTCGATGGTGTTGTCACGGATGGAAGCAGCCAAATTGACCGTTCTTTGCTGACGGGTGAAAGCCGCACAGCAGATGCGAGCCCCGACACGGTCGTCACCGCAGGCGAGGTCAATATGACCGGGCCGCTGACCATCCGCGCAACAACTGTCGGCGCTGATACGACGCTGCGCAAAATGGTGACCATGGTCGATCAGGCCGAAGCCGTCCGCAACCGCTACACCGCCATCGCCGACCGCGCCGCCGCGGTCTATGCGCCTGTTGTGCATCTGCTGGCCCTGGCCGCGTTCTTGGGATGGGTGTTCTATTCGGGCGACGTGCGCCTGTCGCTGAATATAGCTGTGGCCGTGCTGATCATCACTTGCCCCTGTGCGCTTGGGTTGGCTGTTCCGGCCGTATCAACCACAGCAGCAGGTCGGCTGTTTCGCGCCGGGCTTTTGGTGAAAGATGGTACAGCGCTCGAACGCTTGGCCGAAGTCGACACAGTGGTATTCGACAAGACAGGCACGCTGACCATGCCTGCCGCCGCGCGCGATGCGCTTGATGCGCAGGCGCAATCGATCGCGATGGCGCTCACCGAAAACTCGACCCATCCAGTCGCGCAGGCGATTGCCGCTTCGTTGGATGGGGTCACGCCAGCAAAAATCACTGCCCAAGAGGAATTGTCTGGGCGCGGGTTACGCGCCCAATGCGACGGGCAGGTCGTGCGGCTTGGGTCTGGTGCGTGGCTGGGCGCAAAGGCTGGCACATATTTGCAAATTGGCGACGCACCCGCACAAAAAATCGCACTGCGGTCGGAACTGCGTGAAGGTGCCGCGCAATTGATCAGCGGCTGGCAAGACGCCGGGCTTGATGTGCATTTGGTATCAGGTGATGACGCCGATGAGACCGCCAAGATTGCCGACGCACTTGGGATCAGCAACTGGCAAGCACAGACCAAACCCGCAGAAAAAATCGCCTATATCACTGGATTGTCCGAGAAAGGCGCAAAAGTGCTGATGGTGGGTGATGGGCTGAATGATACGGGTGCGCTCGCTGCGGCCTATGCATCGGTGTCGCCCGCGACGGCTGCAGATGCATCACGTGCCGCATCGGACATCGTTTTGCTGAACGATAGCTTGGTCCCGCTGATCGAACTGCCAAAGGTTGCGCGCGCCGCCAAACGGCGCATTCTGGAAAATTTTGCGATCTCAGCCAGCTATAACGCCATCGCCATTCCGGTCGCGCTCTTGGGGTTTGCAACACCCCTACTGGCCGCGATTGCAATGTCGGCCTCGTCGATTACAGTACTACTGAATGCGCTACGGCTACGAGGGCGGGTATGAATATTTTGGTCATTCTGATTCCGGTTTCACTGATCCTTGGGGGGCTTGGGCTTGCCGCGTTTTTATGGAGCCTGCGCAGCGAACAATATGAGGACCTCGACGGGGATGCGTGGCGCATTTTATCAGAAGACGACGAAACGCCCCGGGATTAATCCGCGCCTTCATCCAAACCGCTGTCCGCCTCAACATCTTCGTCGATGCGGCGGCGTAGCGGTTCATCCGTCATCCCAATGCTGGCCGCGAAAAAGCTAGATGCCGCCAGCGTCGGCACGACCCACACCATTTTGTCGGTCAGGAATGCGGCAGTATATGACGGACCTAAAACGACAAATGCCTTCAGCGCCGCCAGTTTAATATGTGTGATCTGCGTCATCGCCATCGTCTTTCATATTGCGGAACAACATTGCAACCCCAGATTGCCGAGGTCTGTGTTACTGCGCACAATAGACCCAAATTCGCAAAAGAATGCTGAATCTCAAAAATCAGCACATCCGCAAGAACAGGCTGTTGACTCGGGCATTTTCGGTGCCTAACTATGCTGCGTTATCACTCGGACGGGCTGAGTGCTAACACAAGAGAAACCCGAACTGGAGAAGTTCTGAAATGGCATTTACACCACTTCACGACCGCGTACTCGTTCGTCGCATCGAAGGCGACGAAAAGACTGTTGGCGGCTTGATCATTCCTGACAGCGCAAAAGAAAAGCCTGCTGAAGGCGAAGTTGTTAGCACTGGCGAAGGCGCACGCAAAGACAGCGGTGAGCTGATCGCGATGGCTGTTAAAGCTGGCGACAAAGTGCTGTTCGGCAAATGGTCCGGCACAGAAGTTAAAATCGACGGCGAAGACCTGTTGATCATGAAAGAAAGCGACATTCTGGGCATCATGTAAGCCCACGCAGGCGTGGATTGAAATCCACCCTACGTATGTCACGCAATTAGAAATTTAAGGAGCACATGAAAATGGCTGCTAAAGACGTCAAATTCGGCACCGACGCACGCAATCAAATGCTGCGCGGCGTCAACATTCTTGCAGACGCTGTCAAAGTAACATTGGGTCCAAAAGGCCGTAACGTTGTTTTGGACAAATCTTTCGGCGCACCGCGCATCACCAAGGACGGTGTATCGGTTGCCAAAGAAATCGAACTTGAAGACAAGTTTGAAAACATGGGCGCGCAGATGGTCAAGGAAGTTGCTTCCCGGACCAACGACGAAGCTGGTGACGGTACAACAACCGCGACAGTTTTGGCCCAAGCCATCGTACGCGAAGGCATGAAATCTGTCGCTGCTGGCATGAACCCAATGGACCTCAAGCGCGGTATCGATCTAGCGACGTCAACTGTTGTTGAAGCGATCAAATCCGCAGCGCGCCCTGTGAACGACAGCGACGAAGTTGCACAAGTCGGCACAATCTCTGCAAACGGCGAAGCTGAAATCGGTCGTCAGATCGCAGACGCAATGCAGCGCGTTGGCAACGAAGGTGTTATCACCGTCGAAGAAAACAAAGGTCTGGAAACAGAAACCGATGTTGTTGAAGGCATGCAGTTCGACCGCGGTTACCTGTCCCCTTACTTTGTGACCAACACAGAGAAAATGACAACAGAGCTGGAAGACGCGATCATCCTGCTGCACGAAAAGAAACTGTCATCTTTGCAGCCAATGGTTCCACTGCTCGAATCAGTGATCCAATCAGGCAAGCCTTTGCTGATCATCGCAGAAGATGTTGAAGGCGAAGCACTGGCGACTCTCGTGGTTAACAAACTGCGCGGCGGCCTGAAAATTGCGGCTGTTAAGGCACCTGGTTTCGGCGATCGCCGCAAAGCCATGCTGCAAGACATCGCCATCTTGACTGGCGGCCAAGTGATTTCCGAAGACCTCGGCATGAAGCTTGAGAACGTCACAATCGACATGCTGGGTTCTGCTAAGCGCGTTGCGATCACCAAAGACGAAACAACAATCGTTGATGGTGCAGGCGACAAAGCTGAAATCGAAGCACGCGTTTCACAAATCCGTGGCCAAATCGAAGAAACATCTTCTGATTACGACCGTGAAAAACTGCAAGAACGCGTTGCCAAACTGGCGGGCGGTGTTGCTGTTATCCGCGTCGGCGGCATGTCCGAAGTGGAAGTGAAAGAACGCAAAGACCGCGTTGACGATGCTCTGAACGCGACACGCGCTGCTGTTCAAGAAGGCGTTGTTGTTGGTGGTGGTGTTGCTTTGATCCAAGGCGGCAAAGCGCTTGACGGTCTGGCTGGTGACAACTCTGATCAAGATGTTGGCATCAACATCGTACGCAAAGCTATCGAAGCACCTCTGCGTCAAATCGCTGAAAACTCTGGCGTTGACGGTTCTGTCGTTGCTGGCAAAATCCGCGAAAGCGACGACAAGTCTTTCGGCTTTAACGCACAAAAAGAAGAATATGGTGACATGTTCGCATTCGGCGTTATCGACCCTGCCAAAGTTGTCCGTACAGCGCTGCAAGACGCAGCATCTGTTGCTGGCCTGCTGATCACAACCGAAGCAATGGTTGCAGACAAGCCATCCAAAGACGGCGGCGCGCCTGCTGGCGGCATGCCCGACATGGGCGGCATGGGCGGCATGATGTAAGTCGAAACGCTTCGCGTTTCGGCGCGAGCGGCAAAGCTCTTGAAGGGCGGTCCATTTATGGCCCGCCCTTTTTCTATTTATAACACCCGTTTCACATTATTACGCGATCACGCTGTTAGCCCTTGCAACGGAGCGTTAACTCCCACCTTATGACCTGAGTAAGAAGGAACAGAGCTTGGTAATTGGTCCCGATTTTGCCCGCGATCTACGCGCGGGAGAAGAGCCAGCAGTTGATGCGTTGTTGCGCGATGCATTCCCAACCTCGGATGAAGCTAGGCTAGTCGCAAAACTACGCAAGGCACGTGCCATTGCAGGCGAAACAGTGCTGCCTTGGGAACATACAATCATTGGCTATTTTGCTTTGTGTTATATGGTGAAACCCAAAGGTTGGCTTTGCCTCGCCCCCGTCGCCATCCACCCCGATGTCCAAGGACGCGGCTACGGCAAACGCATGTTGGGGATGCTGACAGAATGGGCACGGCTGACGAAAACCCCAATTGTGGTGCTGGGTGATCCCGCATTTTACCAACGCGCCGGGTTTTCAAGCGCACTGGCACAAAACCTAAAATCCCCCTACCCGATCGCAAACACGTTGATCGCCGGCGTCGAAAACGCGCCAAAACAAAGCCTGACCTATCCGTCGGCATTTCAATCATGAGGCTCTTTTTTGCCGTGGCGCTGGTCATGACCGCCTTTGCCGCAAACTCTGTGCTCAACAGGATCGGTATTGCCCAATATGGGATGAGCCCGCTCAGCTTTGCCGCGATCCGCGTGATCGCGGGGGCAGCCATGCTTTGGGTGCTGATCGCCGCCAGAACACAAACTGCGCCCGCCATATTTACCCCGAAACGCTTCGCGGGGGCTGCGACATTAGCCACCTATATGATTGGGTTCTCTGTCGCCTATCAAGAGCTCGACGCGGGTGTCGGCGCGTTGATTTTATTCGGTGCGTTGCAAGTCGTCATTTTCGGTTGGGCCATTGTGGAAAAGCAACCCATTGCGCCACTGCGCTGGCTGGGGGTAGCGACCGCATTCATGGGCCTTTGTGTACTGTTATGGCCATCACAAAGCACTTTGATGCCGTTTGGCAGTATTGCGGCGATGGTCGCTGCGGCAGGGGGCTGGGGGGCCTATACGTTGCTTGGACGCGCAGAAGCAGACCCTTTGGGCGCGACGGCGAGTAACTTTTTACTCTGCGTGCCAGTCGTGGGGTTTGGATTGATCGGCGCGGGTGCTCTCCCCGTGACGGGGATCATGACAGCCGTGGTCGCGGGAGCACTGACATCTGGGTTGGGCTATGCATTGTGGTATCAACTTTTGCCAAAACTCGCGACGACGGTGGCCGGCACCGCGCAGTTGACCGTTCCGGTGATTGCCGTGGCGTTCGGCGTCATATTCTTGGCAGAACCGCTCAGCCTCCGTCTTGTTTTATCGGGTGTATTGGTTTTAGGCGGCATCGGCCTTTCGCTGCTGATCAAGAGGTAACGCGAGGTCCCCCCTTTTCCTACGGCGGCACGATGCTATCTATAGCTGTATGAAAGCCTTTCTCATCGCCGCATTTTGCCTCTTTGGCACCGCATCGTCAGCACAAGACTGTGTTGTCTTGCTGCACGGGCTTGCCCGCTCTGAAATGTCGTTGACGCCCATGCAATTGGTGCTCGAAGACGCGGGCTATAAGGTCATAAACCGCGGTTACCCATCGACAGAGGCCCCTATTGAAACGCTCGTCCACGACCATTTGACCGAAGATGTTGCCGCCTGTGGTGATACGCGCATCAACTTTGTCACCCATTCGATGGGCGGGATTTTGGTGCGGTTGTGGTTGACCGAAAACCGCCCCGAACAAATGGGCCGCGTGGTGATGCTTGGGCCACCCAATGGTGGATCAGAACTGGTTGATATTTTCGGTGAATTTGAACCCTTCCAATGGGTTAACGGCCCGGCGGGGCTTCAGTTAGGAACTGAGCCCAACAGCGTCCCCAATTCCATCGCCTATCTTCCTTATGAAATTGGGATTGTCGCGGGGGATCGCACCCTGAACCTTGTCTATTCAGCGCTAATCGAAGGGCCTGACGACGGCAAAGTCTCTATCGCCTCTACCCGCTTAGATGGGATGACGGATATGATTATCCTGCCCGTCACCCATACCTTTATGATGAACAACCCGCTGGTGATGGAAGAAGTGCTGACCTTCCTCAAAAACGGCAGTTTTGACCATGATCTAACCCTGACGGATGTGATCTTGGGGCTTGATTAAGCCTTTGTGACGATCTTATTCACATGGCCCATTTTGCGCCCTGGCTTGACGTCTGCTTTGCCATAAAGATGGATCGCCGCATCCGTGCGCGCCAACTCAGGCACACGGTTCATGTCGTCACCGATCAGGTTTTCCATCACAACATCCGCATGGCGCGCACCGCTGCCCAGCGGCCAGCCTGCCACGGCGCGAATATGTTGTTCGAACTGACAAATCGTGCAGCCATTCTGTGTCCAGTGCCCTGAATTATGGACACGCGGGGCGATTTCGTTCACGATCAACCCACCTGAGGTGACAAACAGCTCAACCCCCATCACGCCAACATAGTCGAGCGCATTTAAGATGTTCGCCGCCAAAAGCACGGCGTCGGTCCGCTGAGATGGCGTCAGGTTTGCGGGCACTGTGGTGGTCCGCAAAATCCCGTCTTCATGAACATTTTCGCCCGGATCATAACAGGCGACAGCCCCATCTACGCTGCGCGCGCCGATGATCGACACTTCGTGGCTAAAGTTGATGAACCCTTCAAGGACCGCAGGCGCACCCGCCATATCGGCAAGTGCCTGATCCGCATCAGCCGCAGCCATGATGCGTGATTGCCCTTTGCCATCGTAGCCCATACGCCGGGTTTTTAGGATCGCGGGGGTGCCGATTTCGACAATCGCCTTGGCCAGATCATCCGCGTTTTCGACATTGGCAAAAGGGGCCGTTTGTAGGCTAAGCCCTTGCAAGAATGTCTTTTCGGTCAATCGGTCTTGGCTTGTGGCCAACGCCTGACGGCCCGGATGGATCGGCGCGAGAGATTCGAGCAGATCCAGCGCTGACGTGGGGATGTTTTCAAACTCATAGGTGATGATATCAACAGCATTGCCAAAAGCAGTGAGGGCAGCCTGATCGTCATAGCTGGCGGTGGTAACGGTATCGGCCACTTCGGCGGCAGGCGGGTTAGCACCGGGTTCAAAGATATGGGTTTTCAGCCCCAGACGCGATGCCGCAACAGAGAGCATCCGGCCAAGCTGACCGCCCCCCAAGATACCGATTGTGGCCCCGACGGGCAGTGCATTAGTCATCAGTTGGTTCATCCGGAATTGAGGCGGACAAAGCCGCGCGCCATGCATCCAACCGCGCAGCCAATGCAGGGTCTTGTAAAGCCAAAATACTTGCGGCCATCAGCCCGCCGTTCTTCGCGCCAGCGGCCCCAATGGCCATTGTCGCAACCGGAAAGCCGCGCGGCATTTGCAGAATCGAATAGAGACTATCAACGCCAGACAGTGCCTTGGTTTGCACCGGGATACCAACGACAGGCACCCGGGTTTTCGACGCCATCATGCCCGGCAAATGGGCCGCGCCGCCAGCGCCCGCGATAATGACCTGCAATCCGCGGTCCACGGCTGTTTTGCCGTAATCCCACAACCGATCCGGGGTGCGGTGCGCCGAGACGATTTTGGTCTCATAGGTGACACCCAATTCATCTAGGACATCCGCAGCCTCGCGCATTGTCGGCCAATCAGATTGGCTGCCCATAATAATGCCAACAACAGGTTGCGTCATCTGTTCATATCCTTGGTTTCAAAAGGAAGCGGCACTATAGCCAAGGCGGACAAAGCTGCAACGCCATATCACGCGATAATATCAGGGAAAATGCGGTCTTCGAGCCTGACGATCTTGTCCTTGAGCATCAGTTTTTGTCGTTTAAGGCGTTTCAGTGTCAGCATATCGGGTGCCCCGCGTTCATGCAGCGCCGCAATCGCAGTATCAAGATCGCGATGTTCTTGTTTTAAAACGGCAAGTTCGACGCGCAGTACGTCATCTTGATCCATTTTCGAAGAGTTATTCATCAACACTGCACCCAATTCCATTCGTTACGCCGACTATAGAACATGGCTTAGCATAAGACATCTTAATACTTGCCACTTGATCAATTGGTCCGCACCCCCCATATTTTTACAAAGGTCGCCGAAACGGGGCCGCAAACGCGACAGTCGCTTAGCAAAGGACATGTCTTATGACAAAATTGGCTTTGGGAACCCATCCGTTCCTTCTTGGATTTGAGCAGCTTGAACGGCTGGTCGAACGCACCGCAAAAACCGGCAATGACGGTTACCCCCCTTACAATATCGAACAGACCTCGGAAAATTCGTACCGGATCACGCTAGCCGTGGCGGGATTCGCCGAAAGCGATCTCGCGATTACGGTTGAGGATAGCTCGCTTGTGATCCGCGGACGCCAGAACGATGACGCCGAAGGGCGCGTGTATCTGCACCGGGGTATTGCAGCGCGTCAGTTTCAACGCTCTTTCGTGTTGGCAGATGGGGTCGATGTTGGCGAAGCAACCATCGAAAATGGGCTGCTGCATGTCGATCTAACGCGCGCTGTGCCCGACCGTGTCGTGCAAACAATCAACATCCGGAAAGGGTAAGCCATGGAATCCAAAATAGACCTTAACGCATTTGCGTCAGACATTGCTTACGTCAAACCCGTCTTGGCTGCCGATCTCCCTGATGAGATACGCGATCAAGTTGGCGATCTGGAAACGTTGTTTTCAGTGCACAATGCCGAAGGTGAACAGCTGGCGCTGGTCGCTAACCGCAAGCTGGCCTTTCACTTAGCCCGTGAAAACGACATGACGCCCGTCACGGTGTACTAAAGCCAAATACCGTAGGTATCTTGCATGTATTTCACGCAGGCGCTGTCCGCTTCGACGCGGTTGGCGCCCTCGATTACGGAACGATGAAGTGCGGCCGCATCCGCGGCCCCTGTTTCCGGCGGAATGCCAAAGCCAGCGGCACAAAGAATGCCGATCCCCTTGCGTTCGAGATGTCCTGACAGCCAGATGTCATCAACCGTCCACAAAATCGGCGGGATATCAAACATCGTTTCATCAAAGAAATCAGGCTTGATCAGTACCGCGCCAAGACCTTCGGCGATGTGACCAAACCCGGCCCGGCGAAATTGCATCGCGCGATGGGGTTTCGGGTCGATGACCCCTGTCGTGAATTGTTTCACCTTGCGACGCAGCAGTTTGTAGACATGCAGCGGCGTTGTCCTGTGGCGCGGACTTTTGCCGTGGCGTGAAGGGACCTTGATCCCGATCTTATCAACATGGCTAAGCACAGAGGTCGCAACGGCAATATCCCTACGCTCGCCACGTGCAGCAATCATGTTTTCAAACCATTGCGGATGATAAATGCGGTCATCATCACAATAGATCAGGTCCGTATCGGTTCCAGCCAAATCACGCGCGGCAAAAAGAACCTTTGTTGCGGGGCCAATATCATCGTCAGGTTGAATGATCGTGATCCCCTTCGGAACGTCCGGCAATTGCCCATCCCAATCAGGAAAACGGCGATACTTCTTTGGAATATAAAGCCGAATTTCATCAATTTTCACAGTTTGCTGAAGCAAGCCTTCGAGCGCGGGCTGCAATTCTGGAAACCGTGGCGGGATCGCGGACAAGGAAACGGCGAGGCTCATGTATTTCTCATAGGTTGGCGACAGTCATATCGCTTGTTTGGTCTATCATTGCTTGAGCAAACATCCATCGTGCTAAATCCAAACACCGTAGGTTTCCTGCATGTACCTGATACACGCGAGATTTGCGTCGTCTCTATTCACACCCGCAACCGTCGCTTTATAAAGCGGCGAAGTTTCGCTGCTGTCGGTAACAAGCGGGTCTGCAAATCCGGCGCCTTGCCAGATCGCGATACCTTTACGCGCCATATGGCCTGACAACCAGATGTCATCGACGCTCCAGATAACAGGGGGGATGTCATATGCTTCGGCATCAAAGAAATGCGGTTTGACTAACACGGCCCCAAAACCTTCGGCAATGGATGCAAATCCGGGTCGACTATACCTTCCGCGCCGAAGTTGCGGTTGGTCTTCACCGGTGCGCAGCTTGCGAACGATTTGTCTAAGCCTTTTCGCGCGATACCTCAGGTCTTTACGAAAAACCTGTGGCCCTTTGTGCGACGGAAAACCTGGTACAATTTGCACCCCACGAAACGCCAACTCGCGGTCCAAAGTGGCGGTCGCAACGCAGCGATTGTGATGCCGTTTTCTGGCACGCAGCATTCGCGCAAACCAATCAGGTTCATAGATCCTATCGTCGTCACAATAGATAATATCGCAATCAGTGCCCTGCAAATCATCCGCAGCAAACAAGACCTTACTTGCTGGCCCTAAATCCTCGGGGGGGCGTATGATACGCACCCCATTTGGCACTTCGGGTACTTCCCCATCATAGTCAGGAAACCGCCTATAAGATTTTGGTATATACAGCCGTATCTCGTCTATATGCGCCGTCTGTTTCAGTAGATGCGGCAATGACTGCATCAGGTAGGGAAACCGGGGCGGAATGGTAGTAAGCGAAACGACGAGGCTCATCCTATCACCTTGTTAACAAGTACAATTGGTCTCGACCTAATCGTAAACCTGTGTAGGAGCAACTTATGCAACGGGATTGGCCCACACGCCATATTTATCCTGCATGTACTTGATGCAAAGCGCGTTAGCGGCATCCCGGTCATGTCCGTCAATTGTCGCGTCAATTAAGGATTCCACATCACGCCCCTTTGCATAGCGCGGCTTAGGAATGGCGGCTGGCGCCCAAATCAGCACGTTGTTGCGCGCCATATCGCCCGACAACCAATAGTCGTCGACGCTCCATAGGACCTCTGGAATTTCAAAAACCTCCCGTGAAAAAAAATGAGGCTTCACCAGTACACTGCCCCAGCCGCGCGCGATGTCGACGTATCCAGACTTAGCCACATGCGGAAATGGTGGCTTGGGCCGCGACTTGCGCGCGATCACTTCCATCCCAATTTGGAGGACACGTCTTGCGCGATACGACAGATTTTTTTGAGCAGGTAATGCACGTGGCAAATTCCCTGATGCTCTGCCGCCAACATCGATACCCGCAGGCGAAATACACGCATCCGGATGCTGCAATCCCGCCTCGATCATGCGCGCAAACCGCGTAGGCTCATACAGCATATCATCATCGCAATAGACAATATTGCAATCACTTCCGCGTAGATCGTCGACTGCGAATAGCACTTTGCTCGCAGGACCGAGATCATCATCGGTTTGGATAACACGCACACCTTTGGGGACATCCGGCATCTCGCCCGCATACTCTGGGAAGCGCCGAAATCGTTTAGGCACGTAAAGACGTATCTCATCGATCTTCGCCGTTTGCGCGGTGAGGCATTCAAGAACCGGCCCAAGATGCCGAAAGCGGGGCGGAATCGCTGTAAGCGAAACAATCGTAGGCACACCGCTTCTCCAGTTTTGGGGTTGTTCGCTACCCTTTAATAAGCCCCATGCTTTCGAGCTTCAAGATCACTTGGTGCGCGCAATTGTCGACAGCGACACTTTCTGTCTCAAGGCTCAACTCAGGGGCCGCAGGTACATCGTAAGGATCCGAAATCCCCGTGAATTCTTTAATCTTACCTTCGCGCGCCAGCTTATACAGGCCCTTGCGGTCCCGGCGTTCACATTCTTCGATTGATGTCGCAACATGTACTTCGATGAAAGCGCCAAATTGCTCAATATCTTCGCGCACCGCACGACGGGTCGCCGCATAGGGGGCGATAGGTGCGCAGATCGCGATACCACCGTTTTTAGTGATCTCTGACGCGACATAACCGATACGGCGGATGTTCAGATCGCGGTGTTCTTTGCTAAAGCCCAATTCGGAGGACAAGTTTTTGCGCACGATATCGCCGTCCAACAGCGTCACCGGGCGGCCGCCCATCTCCATCAACTTAACCATCAACGCATTGGCAATTGTGGACTTCCCAGAACCCGAGAAGCCAGTGAAGAACACAGTAAACCCTTGGCTCGCCCGTGGGGGGCGGGTTTTGCGCAGCTCTTCGACCACTGTTGGAAAGCTGAACCATTCTGGAATTTCCAGCCCTTCGGCCAAACGGCGGCGCAATTCGGTGCCCGAAATATTCAAGATGGTCACATCGTCTTTATCTGTGATTTCATCAGCGGGTTCGTATTGGGCCCGGTCTTGCACATAAACCATGTGCTTAAAGTCGACCATTTCGATGCCCATTTCTTCTTGGTGCTCGCGGAACAGGTCCTGCGCATCATAAGGACCATAGAAATCTTCACCGGCGGAATTTTTGCCGGGGCCGGCGTGATCACGGCCAACGATAAAGTGGGTGCAGCCGTGGTTTTTGCGGATCAGACCGTGCCAGACCGCCTCACGTGGGCCAGCCATGCGCATTGCGAGGTTCAGCAGTGACATCGCGGTAGTAGACGCTGGATATTGGTCAAGCACCGCCTCATAGCAGCGTACGCGCGTAAAGTGATCGATATCGCCCGGTTTCGTCAGACCGACGATAGGATGGATCAGCAGGTTGGCTTGGGCTTCGCGGGCCGCTCGGAATGTCAGCTCTTGGTGCGCACGGTGCAGCGGGTTGCGAGTTTGGAAGGCCACGACCTTGCGCCAGCCCATTTTTCGGAAATAGGCGCGCAATTCGTTTGGCGTATCGCGACGGGCCCGGAAATCATAGTGCACAGGCTGCTGGATACCTGTGACCGGACCACCCAGGTAAACTGCGCCCGCGTGGTTATGCAGATAGTTCACCGCCGGGTGGGCGCTATCATCCGCGCCAAAAACCTTTTCGGCTTCGCGGGCTTTGTTCGGCACCCATTTGTCCGTGACTGTCATCGTCGCGAGGATCACGCCCTCTTGGTCGCGCAGCGCAATGTCTTGGCCAACCGTGATAGTTTCTGCGAATTTCTCGGTCACATCCAGCGTGATCGGCATCGGCCACAGCGTGCCATCAGCCGTGCGCATGTTTTCCACGACCCCGTTGTAATCAGCCTCGGACAAGAACCCTTTGAGCGGGTTGAACCCGCCGTTCATCAACAATTCAAGATCACAAATCTGGCGCGGCGTCAGATCGTGGCTGACCAAATCGCCAGCCTCTGCCTTAAGTTTTTGGGCGCTGTCATATGAAACGAAGAGTTCGGGGATCGGGGCCAGGTCTTGGGTCATGAATGCTCTCTGACTATGATGTATAATTTCGAGCGGGGATAGCCCCGCATCAGGGCCAATGTCTAGCACAACAAAGCAGAAAAGACAGGTGTTCGCGTGTTCATCCCATCCGCAGAACCAAATCGGCACCAATGCGCCGCAATTGGTCTATGTGTATGCGCGGCGCATAGCGTAAACTAGAAAGGCCAGCCGCACCGCAGCTGACCTCTAACCGTAATAAATAGCAGAATTTATTCTTGTTCGGCGATAAACCGTTCAGCATCCAGCGCCGCCATGCAGCCCATTCCGGCAGACGTCACCGCCTGACGGTAGACGTGGTCGGTCAAATCGCCTGCGGCGAAAACGCCGGGAATTGCCGTGCGCGTACTGCCCGGCTCTACTGCGACATAACCGCCGCTGTGCAATTCCAGTTGATCTTTGACCAGTTCAGATGCAGGCGCATGGCCGATCGCGATAAACACGCCTTTGGCGGGGATATCCGAGATTTCGCCTGTTTTAGTGTGTTTGACCTTGATGCCTTCAACACCAAGCGGGGTGTCGGTCCCGTAGATTTCTTCGATTTCATGGAACCAAAGTGTTTCAATCTTGGGGTTCTTTTCCAAACGATCTTGCAAGATCTTTTCTGCGCGCAATTCATCACGGCGGTGCACAAGCGTCACTTTGGCGGCAAAATTCGTCAAGAACAGCGCCTCTTCCACAGCCGTATTGCCGCCACCGACGACAACGATCTCTTGACCGCGATAGAAAAAACCGTCGCAGGTCGCGCAAGCGCTGACGCCAAAACCCTTGAACTTTTCTTCAGTCGGCAAGCCAAGCCATTTGGCGCGTGCGCCAGTACATAGGATCACAGCATCGGCTGTATAAACCGTGCCACTGTCGGATTGCGCCGTGAAAGGACGGTTTTGCAGATCCAGCTCGGTGATGATGTCACCGATAATCTCACACCCCATTGCACGCGCATGCGCCTCTTGGCGGATCATTAGATCGGGCCCTTGGACTTCGGTATCACCGGGCCAGTTTTCAACTTCGGTTGTTGTTGTCAACTGACCACCTGGTTCAATCCCTTGCACAAGGATCGGTTCCAGCATTGCGCGCGCGGCATAGACCCCAGCGGTATAGCCCGCGGGGCCAGAGCCGATGATCAGAACTTTGGTATGGCGGGTCTCGGACATGGTGGGTCTCTCTTTATGCGATTTGTTTACGATATAGCGGCGCAGCCCGCCGGATGAAAGACCACGCATAACGGGCATGCAGACATCAATAGTTACCAGAACTTGAAATAATATTGCGCCCACCCGCACAGTTGCGTAGTATTTGGAAAAACACAAAGGATCACCGATGCCCGGCACGAAACTTGATGAAATCGATCGTATGATTCTTGCAGAATTGCAGGCGGACGGGCGCATGACCAATGTTGAACTTGCCAAGCGCGTCGGGATTTCGGCCCCACCATGTTTGCGCCGCGTGCGTACGCTTGAGGAACAAGGTTTCATCCACGGCTACCATGCGGATGTGAATGCGCGCGAACTCGGCTTCGAAGTGCAGGTCTTTGCCATGGTCGGTCTGGTCAGTCAGGCCGAGGTAGATCTCAGCGCCTTTGAAAAGCGGTGCGAAGGTTGGCCTCTGGTCCGCGAATGCCATATGCTCAACGGCGAAGTTGATTTTATCCTGAAATGTGTGGCCCCTGATCTGCGCAGCTTTCAACGGTTCCTCACCGAAGAGCTCACCAGCGCTGAAAACGTGGCATCAGTGAAAACATCACTGGTGATCCGCGGTGCCAAAGACCAACCCGGCGTGCCATTTGATGTGCTAGAAGCACGTCTGGCGCAGCAGGCTTAACCGATAGCACCCGCTGCGCAATTGGTTCGGATTTCATGGTTTGTTGGCGCGTTCCAATGGAACTACCAGGGGGCTATGCCGTCTCGATCGCCCCATCACGGAAAACCCGAAGAAACTCGACCTGATCTTTAATTGAATCTGCATATTCCTCTTGCTGATTCAGCTTGGAGACTTCGTCGAGGTCGCCTTTTTCATCGTACCGAAAATGCGTAATCTTCGCGTCATTCGGGTCAAAGCCGAATTTCGCAGAATATCGACAATGCATATCGCCCAAAAAGATGTCCTTGAACTGCATGAAATACACAGTATCGAACCAAGCAACATGTAACACAACATTCAGTGCATTTGCCATTGGACTTTCCCACGACCATGCGGGCTGCACCCGCGAGCGGATTAACAGGTCAGACACACTGATTTCTTTGAGGCATTTATCAACCTGATCTTTGCTTTCGAATGCCATTTTGACCCGCGTCAAATGTGTCGGCGCCACATCAAAGTTCACTGGCGTTCCGATACTGACCAGTTCGTAGTCAGGATAGTCTTTGATAAGCTGACGCAGTAATTTCGCCATCGTGATATCTTTGGTAACTCGTTTTGTTTCCCCAAACACATCGGTCACGAATTGCGGCACGTAATCGACACTTGAACGTACGATAATCTCTTCGGTCAGGCCCGTCGCGACAATGGTAAGTGTCTTTCCGTCTTCTTGCTTAGTATGAATTATAGACATGGTAAAAATTCTCCCTAAATTGATATCTCTAAAGTTGCGCAAAAGTATACTAACTCCCGCATGAGGTATGCCGCAATTCGGGATTTCCTTACCTTCAAGTTGGAGAAACAAACCGCCAAGCCGCTAGAAAGACGCAATGAGGTCGATGCTGAAAATTAGATTCTTAGTACAAAAAAGGGCACCTACTTGCGTAGGTGCCCTTTCCTTCACTGGGTACGTACCGTTGCGCGAACAGATGGTACGCTGCCTTGTGATCCTTATTCGCCGCCGCCCAATTGGTGAACATAAGCTGTCACCGCTTGGATTTCTGCCTCTGTCAAACGTGTGCCCCAATTGGGCATGACCCCAAATCGGGCATAGCGCACGGTTTCTTCCAGTGTGTCGACATCGCCACCATAAAGCCAGATTGCGTCGGTCAGGTTTGGCGCACCGAGGTCGCGGCTGCCGGTACCTTCATCGGCGTGGCAAGCGGCACAGTTATCATAGAAAACCGTTGCCCCCGCTTCGGCCAGTGCGGAGTCGTGTTCTTGGTTCGATATCGCCCGCACATGCTGCACGACTGCGTTGATTTCTTCATCGCTGAGAATCTCGTCATAGGCGGTCATTTCGGAATAGCGCGCGTCCCAATCTTCTTCGTTACGAATACCGTGACGCACAGTATAGGCGATGTTTTCGAAATCACCGCCCCAAAGCCAATCATCGTCTAAAAGGTTCGGATAGCCTTTGGCACCCGCAGCCCCCGACCCGTGGCAGGTTGAACAATTGGTACGGAAAACGGCCGCACCTGCAGATGTCGCATAGCGCATTAGCTCTTCGTTTTCAGACAGCGTCGTCAGATCAGCCGCAGCCAGCTGCGCAGAAATTTCGGCGTTTGCCTCTTCGAAACGGGCGATATCTGCGGCGACTTCACCGCGGGTGGAATATCCCAACACGCCTTTTGTCGCGCCTGAAATCATCGGCCAAGCGGGGTAAGCCACTGTATAGGCGATTGCCCAAACGATACACATATACAGCGTATACAGCCACCAGCGCGGCAGCGGGTTGTTCAGTTCTTTGATCCCGTCCCAATCATGGCCTGTGGTGTCAGTGCCTGTGACCTCGTCAATCTCTTTATGTTCGCTGCTCATGATTGCAGCTCCTTGATACTAGCGTCTTTGCTGGCGGGCGTCTCGACGCTACCGGGCGCAACTTCATTACGAAACGGGATATTGGCGGTTTCGGCATGCACCGACTTACTTCCCGGGCGGAATGCCCAAACGATCACCCCAAGGAAAAATAGGGTCATCGCCAGTAAAACCCAGCTGTCGGCGATTTCACGCAGGATAGAATAGGTATCCATGATCTGTCTCCTTTACCGGCTTGCGTCTGGGGTGAAGGTCGAAAAATCGACCGTTGTGCCCAGCATTTGAAGGTAAGCCACAAGCGCGTCCATTTCGGACACACCAGGCGCGCCGTCAAAGTTACGGACTTGTGCACCCGGATATCGTTCTAACAGCGCGTCGTAAGAATCGCTGTAAGGGTCGATTTGCACCAAGACATCGGATTCTGCGGCTTCGATCATTTCGTCGGTGTAAGGCACCCCAACGATACGGTGCGTCGCCACAACGTCCGCAGCATATTCTGCGTTCACCTCAACATCCATCAAATAGCCATAGCCGGGCATGACGGATTCAGGCACCACAGATTGCGGGTCGATCAAATGATCCACCTGCCACGCATCTGAGTACTTACCACCGACCCGGGCCAGATCAGGCCCGGTCCGTTTTGATCCCCACTGGAACGGGTGATCATACATTGATTCCGCCGCGAGCGAGTAGTGCCCGTAACGTTCGACTTCGTCGCGCATGGGCCGGATCATTTGGCTGTGACAAACATAGCAGCCTTCGCGGACGTAGATGTCGCGCCCCGCCAGTTCAAGCGGCGAATACGGGCGTACCCCTTCGACCTCTTCGATGGTGTTCTCGAGATAGAACAGCGGCGCGATTTCGACGATGCCCCCGATGCTCACCACGACAAGCGACGCGACGAACAACAGAGTTGGGCTCCGCTCAAGCATACCGTGTTTGGCCAGGAAGCCTTTGTTTTCTTGTGTATCAGACATGTTCCTGATCCTTATGCTGTAGGGACGCCGACAAGGGCTTTTTGGCGTGCGCCACCCTTGATGGTCATGAAGATGTTCCACGCCATGATCAGCGCACCAGCTAGATACAAGACCCCACCCAATCCACGGACAACAAGCATTGGGAACTTGGCAGAAACGGTGTCAGCAAAGCTGTTCACAAGGAACCCGTTTGCGTCGACTTCACGCCACATCAGGCCTTCCATGATACCGGTAACCCACATGGAGGCGGCATAAAGAATGATGCCGATTGTGGCCAACCAGAAGTGCCAGCTGATCGCAGACATCGAATACATGCCTTCTTTGCCCCAAAGACGTGGTGCCAAGAAATACAGAGCCGAGAAGGTAATCATCCCGTTCCAACCAAGCGCACCAGAGTGCACGTGACCAATGGTCCAGTCGGTATAGTGTGACAAGCTGTTGACCGCACGGATCGACATCATCGGGCCTTCAAATGTGGACATGCCATAGAACGCGAGACTGATCACCATCATCCGAATGATCGGATCTGTACGCAGTTTGTCCCATGCCCCTTGCAGGGTCATCAGACCGTTAATCATCCCGCCCCATGAAGGCATCCAAAGGATGATCGAGAACACCATGCCCAGTGTCGATGCCCAATCGGGCAACGCGGTGTAGTGCAAGTGGTGTGGACCCGCCCAGATATAAAGGAAGATCAGCGCCCAAAAGTGAATGATTGACAGTTTGTAAGAATAGACCGGACGGCCCGCTTGCTTCGGTACGAAGTAGTACATCATCCCAAGGAAACCCGCAGTCAAGAAGAAGCCAACCGCGTTATGGCCATACCACCATTGCGTCATAGCGTCTTGGACACCCGCAAAGAGCTGTACCGATTTGCTGCCCCAAATACTGACGGGAACGGAAAGGTTGTTCACGATGTGCAACATCGCCACGGTAATGATGAAAGACAGCAAGAACCAGTTGGCGACGTAAATGTGTTTTTCTTTGCGTTTGAAAATTGTGCCCAAATAAACCGCCAAGAAAGCGACCCAGACGATCGTCAGCCAGATGTCGACGTACCATTCGGGTTCGGCGTATTCTTTCGACTGCGTCGCCCCAAGCAGGTAACCTGTCGCAGCAAGCACGATAAACAAATTGTACCCCCAAAACACAAACCACGACAGGTTTCCGCCCCACAACCGCGCGCCGCAGGTGCGCTGCACGATGTAGAATGACGACATAATCAACGCGTTGCCCCCAAAGGCAAAAATCACCGCACTTGTGTGCAGTGGGCGCAATCGGCCAAAGTTACCGAAAGGTTGGAGAAACTCAAAGTTAAGCGCTGGAAAGGCAAGCTGGAAGGCGATGACGACACCGACTAAGAACCCAACAACACCCCAAAAGGTCGTTGCGATGACACCCGCGCGGACGACATCGTCCATATAGCCATCGGTTGCCACTGGCTTGATCGGCTCATCTGTTTGGCGCAACGTGCGCAAAAACAAATAGCCTGCAACAAGCATAATAATTACCGCGTGCACCACGTAGGCGATATCACGCCCCCAGTTTGCCGCGATGGCCGCGAACAGGGTGATTATCCCCAACACGACCAGCTTAACATAGTTCCCCATCCGAGAATCCCCTTCGTTTGCCGCGCCCAACACCGGGCACAACATTTGCTTACGACTCTCGTAATGGTGAACGGGCTGTGTTTCGTCTTTGACATGGATCAAGACAACGTGATCCAGATTAGCAGATGGTAGCGCTGAGGTGCGGCTTGCGCGAACGGTCGCCCTACCGTCGAAACCGAAAAGGGAACCGCCAGTCAATGGATTACAAAATCATTGCAACCGTTCTGACCAGGCAAGATGACGCGCCCGACGCGTTGAATGCAGCAATCGCGCTTGCAACTGATATGAACGCGCATCTGGATATTTACATCGCCACCATCAGCCACACCGAAACCAACAATTACTATTTAGGCGCAGAGGCAATCATGGTCGCTGAGCAAACCCGCGAGGCGATGGCCGCGCGTGAAGAAATCGAGGCGTGGCTTGAAGAGCGGATGAAAGGCGAAGTCATCCGTTGGTCGTCAAAGGCAGCGACAGTACAAGGCCCTGCGCTGACAGGGTATTTGGCGCGCAGCTTGCGTTTTTCCGATTTGGTCGTGCTCCCACGCCCCTATCAAGACAACCCGGAAACCGCCGCAGTCGTCGAAGCCTGCCTATTTTCTGCAGAGCGCCCGGTTTTGATGATCCCTGAAGGTTGCGAAATGCCAGCGCATGGCGGCCGCGTGCTCATGGGGTGGAACGATGGCGCAGAAGCGCTCGCGGCGGCTCGGGCCGCGTTGCCTCTGCTCGAAAAATCGGACCAAACCGACATCTGCATCATCGATCCGCCCGTCCATGCGGCCGATCGATCTGACCCCGGCGGGGCGATGGCACAGTATTTAATGCGGCACGGAACAAAGACTCAGGTTGACGTTTTGGCAAAAACAGAGCCACATGTCGGCGAGATACTGCTGCGTCATGCTCGGGAGGTTGGCGCACAGATGATCGTATCCGGTGCTTATGGCCATTCCCGTCTGCGCGAAGCCGTCCTTGGCGGCGCCACGCGCAGCCTATTGGAAATGGCGGACCGGCCGATCTTGATGTCGCGCTAAGACTTGCGCCGCGACATACCGGGGGGTGGGCGCGCTTGTGTTTTGGGAGGATCACAAGCATCGCCTGCCCTTCACCCACCGTTTATCGCGCGCGCATACAATTGTCGCAGCTTTTGACCGCGCGATGGATTTAACGTGCAGACCCAATCGATTTGTCCTTCCAAAGATAGACAATGCGCGTGACCCAAACGGCCTAGATCATCAGTATGGCGCAATGCATTAATTTTGGCCTTGATCAGATCATATCGCGCGCGCGGCACATTGATGTGCTGGTTCACCACAATCCCTGTCACCACCTGACGCTGCGCCGCATTGCGCACACGCGTCTTTCGTGGGTTCAGTACGAACCCTTCCTCCTGCAAAATGTGTGGGACTGCCCTTGTCAGAACGGGTGCAATTCCTGCGTCACCCGAAAATGTAAGATCATCAGCATAGCGGCTGTACTGCGCATCCAACGCACGCGCGAGCCCCGCCAACCGACGATCCAGCGTGAATGCAATCAAATTCGCTAATGCAGGCGACGACGGCGCGCCCTGCGGTAAATGCGGGGTCCGCATCAACTGACCTTGCAGATGGGGTAACCGTGCGCGGACCCGCTGTGGCGTCGTGGTCGTACAAAGCCCCGTTAAGGTTCTCGCGACCGCATCCGGATATCCTAATCGCCGAAAAAGGCCAAAAACCCGCGCAGCCGCTAAGTTTGGAAAAAAGTCGCGTAGATCAAAGCCTACAACGGTTTGCGCCCCACAGTGACGGTTTGCCGCTTGGGCACATGATTTACCGCGAACAAAACCGAATGCATCTGAATGGACAGGAACCTTGTCCAAAATCCCGCGCAAAATTTGACGTTGTAACGCCTTAAGCCCCGATTTTGGGGCCTCGATTACGCGGTACCCGCCGGTTGGCTTGGGACGCAGCCCATATAAGTAATGATGTACCGGCGCATCCGGGTGTTCGTTGTGGCGGTTCGCGATATCCGCCATATACATGAGCCGACCACCATCAATCACCAACCAATCTGCAAGCGCCGCGAATGTTGGGATATTGGGCAAATCCAATCTTGCGAACGGGAACAACGGGAGCATTTTACCGGAATTCAAATCTGGGTCCGGCCAAAGCCCCCGTCGCAAGCACTCACCGTGCAATCGGACAAATGCATCACATGCGCACAAGGCCTTAGAAATCGCACCTGCGTTAGGGGCTGTCATCGCCGGTAAAAACGCCACAAGGTCTTCGGCGATCAACTGCGCTTCGCGTTGAAACTGTGCTGGCAGGCGCCGCTTTAATGCCCCGGTGACATCCGAGACAGCCCAACGCCCCTTGGCCAAACTTGGCGCGACTAACCTCGCAAAGATTTTTAGCGAATTTCTTTGGTCAGGGTGCAACGAACGATCTCTGCCTTTCTTGGTCGCGCGTCACCAGGACTGGGTAACGCCCAGTCACGGTGATGCCGTGTATGCAAAGGTCGTTTGGTCAGGCGGGGATACCCCGCCCTTGGTATCAAAGACACCAGCCAGAGATCGCCGTTGCCCCTAAGGCTTAGCGCCAAAAAACCGCTGAGACAACACGCCCACTGCGCTAGTCGGCTTCACCGGTTTCATCCTTAAGCGCTTCAACATCAGGCACCGTGATATCGCGGCGGTCGGTAAATGAAATCAGCCCATCGCGCTTTAACGCCGACATCTGGCGGCTCACCGTTTCAATCGTGAGGCCAAGATAATTTGCCATCGTTTCGCGGGTAATCGGTAAGGTGAACGTTGTGCTCTCTGAGGTTTGTGCCGACAACTTCGCCATCCGAATAGCGATCATATAGAGCAACGAAGCAATTTTTTCACGGGCAGTTTTGCGCCCTAACACCAACATCCATTCACGCGCCGCATCCAATTCATCCAACGTCATTTCCAACAGGCGTTGGCCGACATGAGGCGTGTGATCAATCAAACGCTCAAACGGTTTGCGCCGAAAACAGCAGAGCATCACATCCGTTTCAGCGACCACATCGCAATCAATCGTATCTCGGTTGGGGCGGCCCAAAAAATCACCGGGTAACAACAGACCAACCATTTGGACGCGCCCGTCGGGCATGGTCCGCGTCAGGCTCGACACGCCCGAAACGATGGATGCCACAAATTCCAATGGATCACCCGCAAAGAAAATCGGCTGTCCAGCTGCGAAGGAGCGATAATATTTGATCGCTTCCAGCTCTTGCATTTCGTCAACGTCACACTTTGAACAAACCGCATTATACCGGATGGGGCATTCTTCACAGGAGTTCATTGACGGCGGTGAAATCTTCATTAGGCTAAACCTTGCGGCGGCTGGTCGGTGCCAGTATCGCGCAAACGAACCTAAAGCGCCACTATAAACGCGAGGGAAGGCACGCCGGAAAACCAAGCAACCCGGCGCTACTCATTAACTCCACGCTTAGGATACCCTGCGGTCACAGCATCAATCAAAAGCCGTGACCAATATTTAGGCGTTACCAACTTTTTGTTGCTGCTCGCCAAGCCCTTGAATACCAAGGCGCATGACTTCGCCACCTTTCAGGTATACCGGGGGATTTTGGCCCATGCCAACACCTGGGGGCGTACCCGTGGAAATCACGTCACCCGGCTGGAGCGACATGAAACGGCTACAATAGGCCACCAAGAAAGGTACTTTATAAACCATCGTCGCGGTGCTGCCGTTTTGATAGCGTGTGCCATCGACGTCCAGCCACATCGACAGGTTATTATAATCGCCAACCTCATCGGGGGTCACCAGCCAAGGGCCGGTGGGGCCAAACGTGTCGCAGCCTTTGCCCTTGTCCCAAGTGCCCGCCCGTTCAATCTGATATTCGCGCTCTGAGACATCATTGACGACACAAAAACCGGCAATGTGGTTCATTGCATTCGCTTCGTCGATGTAGGATCCACCCGTCCCGATCACGATGCCCAGCTCGACCTCCCAGTCGGTCTTTACAGAGCCACGCGGGATCAAAACATCATCGTTCGGCCCCACAACGGCAGAGGTCCATTTATTGAAAATCACCGGCTCTGGCGGCACTTCAAGCCCACTTTCTGCGGCGTGGTCTGCATAATTCAAACCAATGCAGATAAATTTTCCGATATCACCGACACAGGCACCAAGGCGCAAATCCTCTTGCGGGGTGCCCGGAACGATGGGGAGCGTGCCAAGATCAAGGCCGCGCAATTTTTCGATGTTTTGCGCTGTCAGCGCGTCACCCGAAAGATCGTTCATCATCGCTGACAGATCACGCACCTGCCCTAGTTCATCCAAAAGGCCCGGTTTTTCCTGACCGTCAGGCCCATAACGCAGCAGTTTCATATTTGCCCTTTCCACAAATTGTCGACGGCCCGCTGACCATAGCGGGCCGCCCATTGAACGCAATCAGTCGTAAAGGACGGCTGCGATTTCCGCGTCATCCATATTGGACTGATCGTAGTAGTAGAAACCAGTGTCGATGACTTTTGGCACCGCTTCGCCAGCAACTGTCATGACGGCGGCCTTAACGGTCTCATAGCCGATGCCCACGGGGTTTTGCGTGATCGCACCAGCCATCAGACCAGAACGCACCGCTTCTTTTTGTGCCGCGCCACTGTCGTAGCCAATGATGACGACGTCTGCGCCACTTTCGGTCACACCGTTCACGATACCAATGGCCGAACCTTCGTTCGCGCCAAACAGACCCTTAAGGTCAGGGTTGGCTGTCAGGATCGATTTAGTAATCTCGGTTGAGATCAGGTGATCACCACCGCCATATTGGATCGAAACGATCTCGATATCTGGGTATTTCGCCGCAACTTGATCGACGAAACCATCGACGCGCTCGATGCCGGTGACGCTCGTTTGGTCGTGCGAGATGATCGCAACTTTTCCGGCGCCACCAATGGCTTCTGCCATTTTGTCCGCAGCCAATGCAGCAGAGGCAAGGTTATCGGTTGTGCAGGTCGTCACGGGGATGTCACTGGCAACACCGCTGTCAAAAGCGATGATTGGAATGCCCGCTGCATCAATTTCGCGCAGCATTGGGATAGAGGCCTGACTGTCCACCGCGGCAAACCCGATCGCGGCCGGGTTTTTTGCAAGCGCCGCGGCGAGCATATCGATCTGACGGTCAACCTGCCCTTCATTGTCGGGGCCTTCAAACGTGACATCAACGCCAAATTCAGCTGCCGCCTGTTCGGATCCAAGCTTCACAGCCTGCCAGAACTGGTGCGAAAATCCTTTTGAGATCAATGGGATGTAGTGCCGCGTTTGACCGATCACGACCGTTGTACTGGTCAGTACCGTTGTGGCACTTAGGCCCGCAATCATTTCTCTTCTGTTCAACATAGTTATTCCTCCATTTATATGTTGTCGTCTCTGTGTCGTGTCTGGGGGCTTATGCCCTACGCATGTTAGGACCCTTTGCGGCGTCGTACCGTGTCGGCATAGACGGCCAGAATGATGATTGCGCCGGTCACAACGGTTTGCCATTCCTGTGCCACCGACAAGATTCGCAACCCGTTCAGCAACACAGCCATGATCAACGCACCGATCAGCGTCCCTACGATTGTCCCACGCCCGCCGGACAGCGATGTGCCACCAATGACCACGGCCGCAATTGCTTCGAGTTCGTAGCCAAGCCCAAGTGCTGGTTGCGCAGAATTCAAACGTGATGCGATGATCAGGCCCGCAATCCCGACAATGGCACCCGAAAGTGTATAGATCGCGATTTTCCAGTTGTTCGTGTTGACGCCGGACAGGCGGACAGCCTCTTCGTTGCTTCCCAGCGCGAAACAGTAACGCCCCAGAACTGTGCGGCTCAGAATATAGGACGTGGCCCCCGCCACGACGAACAGGATGAGCACGCCATTGGGAATGGGAAGCGACGGAAGAACTTCGCCAATCAGCGAGCCACGCGAAATTAGATCAAAACCCGGCGTATCATTGAAATAGATCGGGCGGGTGCCCGAGATCACGAGGCTTAGCCCCTTGAGGATCAGCATCATACCTAGGGTCGCAATGAAGGGCGGGATTTTCATCTTGGCGACAAGCGAGCCCGATATAAAACCGCAAAATGCGCCGGTCAAAATGCCTGTCAAAACACCCAAAGGAAGCGGCAAGCCGAGATTGGTCAAAACCATGCCCGTCATCACAGCCGTAAAGGTCATCAGCGTACCAACGGACAGGTCAATCCCACCAGTGATGATCACAAGCGTCGCTGCAATCGCAAGCACCCCGTTCACAGATGTCGCCTGCAAAATCGCAATCATATTAGACGTTTGCATGAAATTCGGCGAAGCAATGCTAAACCCAATCAACAGGATAACCAAACTGGTAAATGCAAGAATTTTCTGGAACGCCCCGCCAGCCACGAGTTTGGCAAAAGCGCCTTGTGTGTCAGTATTTATCATGGCGGTCATTGGATGGATTCCTCGGTTTTGTCGGTCTGTGTCGCGAGCTTCATAATTTGTTCTTGCGTGGCCCCTTCACGCGGCACGATGCCGGTCAGATGGCCTTCGCACATGACGGCGATCCGGTGTGAGAGCCGCAGAATTTCCGGCAATTCAGAGCTGATCACGATAATCGCGCGCCCTTGGGCCGCGAGATCTTCGAGTAGCCGATAAATTTCGGATTTTGCGCCAACATCAATGCCACGTGTCGGTTCGTCAAAGATCAAGATGTCGCAATCGCGCAGCAGCCATTTGGCAATGACAACTTTTTGCTGGTTCCCACCCGACAAAAGGCCGACGTCTTGCATATCGGACGGCGTCCGAATGCCAAGCTGCTCAATGAACCCATCAGCAGTTTGCTTCATCGCCGCCTCGTCCAAGACACCTGTCTTGCTGGTGAACTTACCCATCGCAGCCATCGCGATATTGGCGCGCACCGTCATATCAAGTGCGAGACCGAAATGCTTGCGGTCTTCGGACAGATACCCAATCCCCGCGCCAACAGCATCATAGGGGCTACGGATATTGCAAGGCTGCCCATGCACCAAAATCTCGCCGCCATCACGCGGATCGGCACCAAAGATGATCCGTGCCACCTCTGTCCGCCCAGCGCCCATCAGCCCCGCAAACCCTAAGATTTCACCTTGTTTGACGCTAAAGCTGACATCGTGAATTTCACGGCCCCGCTTCAACCCGCGCACTTCGAGCGCAGTTTCAGCGTCCGACGTATCAGGAATAACTGTCGGCTTGTCCTTGACTTCGCGGCCAACCATCAGCTCGATAATCTTCGCCAGCGGGGTTTGCGCCGCATCCAGCGTATCAATCCACGCGCCGTCCCGCATCACGGTCACACGGTCCGCTATGCGCTTAATTTCATCCATCTTATGGCTGATATAGATGATGCCGACGCCGTCCGCTTTGAGACGGCGAATAACTTCGAACAGCTCAGCGATTTCAACATCGTTAAGCGCGGCCGTCGGTTCATCCATGATCAAAACGCGCGGTTTGTAGGACAGCGCCTTGGCGATTTCGATCAACTGCTGGCGGGCGATGGTTTGATCGCCGACATGCGCACGCGGGTTCATGTCCAGCTTCATCGACGCAAAGATTTCTGCAGTTTGTTGATTGAGCGCGGCTTCATCCAAACGCCCAAAACTGCGGCGCGGTTCGCGCCCGATAAAGACATTCTGGGCCGCGGTCAGGTCATTCATCAGGCTGAGCTCCTGATGGATAATCCCGATCCCCATATCTTGGGCGGCGCGCGGGCTGTCGGGGGCCGTATCGAACCCGTCGATCGCCACCGTCCCCCCATCGCGCGTATAAACACCTGACAGGATTTTCATCAGCGTCGATTTACCTGCGCCGTTTTCGCCCATCAACGCGTGGACTTCGCCACTGTGCAGGTCAAATTGCACATTTTTCAGCGCATGCACGCCCGGGAACCGCTTTTCGATACCCGTCATTGCGACCAATTTTGTCATGATGCTGAGGCCCTCCCAAACCTTGGCGCGGTGCTAGATCGTCACGCCGCCATCAACCAAGACCGCTTGCCCGGTGACATAGCTGCTACCGTCAGACAGCAGATGAATGATCGTCGGGGTCATATCGTTGACCGTTGCCAGACGCCCAATCGGTTGGCGCGCGGCAAAGTCTTTTTCGGCCTGCACCGGGTCATCAAACGCATCAATCCGTCCGCGTAGTGACGGGGTGTCGACCGTGCCAGGGCACAGCGCGTTGCAGCGCAACCCTTGACCGACAAAATCAGCAGCAATACCTTTGGTCAGCCCTAAAACAGCGGCCTTTGTGGTGCCGTAGGCTGTGCGCATCGGAAAGCCTTTGATCGACGAGGCCATTGACGACATATTCAGGATCGACGCGGTGCCCGTGATTTCAGCACGGCGGAGCATGCCGGGAATGAACGCCCGACTGATCCGCACCATTGACGTGATATTCACGCTGACTGACAGATCCCAATCGGCATCTGAAATATCCAAGATGGTGCCATTGTGGACCATGCCCGCGCAGTTAAACAGGCCATCTAGATCAGGCAGTTCTTCGGCCAAGGCCAGCGTCGCGGCGGCATCTGTTACGTCAAAATAGCGGGTCTCGATACCTGTGATCCCATCAAGAGACGCCAAAGCATCGCGGTTCACATCTGTTGCAAATACCTTTGCCCCCTCAGCGGCACAGGCGATTGCTGCAGCACGCCCCATGCCTTGGCCCGCAGCTGTGATCAGGATCGTTTTATCTTTTAGTCGCATAGTGGGCTCCTCCCTTTTGGTCAGTTACATGACCGCGCCGATTTGCCATGGGACGAATTCAACGCCGCCAAAGCCCAGTTCTTCGCTTTTGGTTTTTTCGCCAGAGGCCACCCGAATGAACAATTCAAACAGGTCACGCCCTTTGTCTTCGATCGACAGGCCTTCGGTGACGATATCACCGCAGTTCATGTCCATATCTTCGGACAATCGCGCATACATTTCACTATTGGTGGCAATCTTGATGCCCGGCGTCGGCATATAGCCAGACACAGACCCGCGCCCGGTGGTAAACGCGATCAGGTTCGCCCCCGATGCGACTTGCCCGGTGACAGAGCACGGATCAAAACCGGGACTATCCATAAAGACAAATCCGGGCGTCGTGATCTTCTCGGCAAATTTGTAAACATCCGCGAGCGGTGCACTGCCGCTTTTAGCGACCGCCCCAAGTGATTTCTCTAAGATCGTGGTCAAGCCACCACGCTTGTTGCCGGGGCTAGGGTTATTGTCCATCTCACCGCCATTGCGTGCGGTGTAATCTTCCCACCAGCGCACCCGGTCGATCAGCTTTTGGCCAACTTCGGCAGAAACCGCACGACGCGTGAGCAGATGTTCCGCGCCATAGATTTCAGAGGTTTCTGACAAAATCGTCGTGCCGCCATGCTGGATCAGTAAATCAGACGCCACGCCCAGCGCAGGGTTGGCGGTAATGCCTGAATAGCCATCAGAACCGCCACATTGCATCCCAACCATGATTTTAGATATCGGGGCCGGTTGGCGCGTGGCTTGGTTCGCGAGCACGGCGACACCTGCCAATTCGACCAACCCTTTTTCAATCGTTTTGCGCGTTCCACCTTCTTGTTGGATCGTCATATAGCGCAGCGCGCCATCCGCGCGGATCGGCCGCCCGTCGACCAATGCGGACAACTGCATCACTTCGCAACCCAGCCCAATCAAAAGAACGCCACCGAAATTCGGGTGACACGCATAACCCGACAAGGTCCGAAACAACGCGTCATAACCTTCGTTTTCGCCTGACATGCCGCAGCCTGTGCCATGGGTGATCGGCACAATGCCATCAACGTTGGGGAAATCATCCAGCAAGCCCGTTTTCTCAGCGGCCTCTGCGATGAATTTCGCGACCGACCCGGAACAATTCACCGATGTCAAAATGCCGATATAGTTACGCGTGCCCACGCCGCCGTCGGCACGGTGATAGCCATCGAATATGCGCGGATCATTAGCAGCGGCAAGCTGTTTAACTTCACTGGCAAACGCATAATCTTGGGTGTGGTCGCCCATGCCAAGGTTCTGCACATGAATATGTTCACCCGCGGCAATATCCGTCTTTGCCTGCCCAATCGTCTGACCATAGCGAATCACGTTTTCGCCCTGCGCTATCGCGCGCCGCGCGATTTTGTGCCCCCGTTTTATAGCACCTAGCAACGGAACGGCGACCCCGCCCACAACAGTACCAGCCACCAAATCTGCAAGCGCGATGACGATATTATCGTCGTCATGAAGGCAGATTACGTCGGGCATATGGGCGTCCTATCTTGGCGTGGCGTAATTCGTTAAGAAGTGAAAGCACAATTAGCTTTACATGAGCCATATGTCAACTAACATGTTAGCTGTGAACGGAGAAAAGACTTGGCGAATATTACGAATATCTACAGCGGCACGCTCGCTGACATCGAAAAACTAGATGGGCCGCTTTCGCAGCGGGTCTACACGGCGCTGCGTGACGCGATTCTTGATATGAAAATTGCACCCGGCGAGGTGTTGCGCAAAGCAACGATCTGCGAACAGTTCGGTGTTTCGCGATCCCCTGTGGCCGAGGCGCTGACCCGGCTTTCAGGTGAAGGGCTGGTGGATGTGATCCCGCAATCGGCCACACGGGTTACCCGGTTCTCGCTTGAAGAAATACGCGAGGAATGTTTCCTGCGCGACGCGGTAGAGGTCGCAGCCGTCAAACGCGTCGCAACCACCCGTACCGATGCGCAGCTTTTGCAACTATCCCGCAATATACGCCTGCAATCATTGCTAGTCGAAGACAAGGACTTCCACGGGTTCTTTGAGGCCGACGAAGCGTTCCACGCCATGCTGCTTGAATTTACCGGCTTTCGGTCGGTCGCGGCGATTGCTGGGCAATTGTCATTGCAGCTACGACGCGCCCGCGTGCTCATTCTCCCCGAAGAAGGCCGCCCCGCTGAAACGGTCATTGAACACACCGCCGTGCTTGATGCCATTCGCGCAAGCGACGAAGACGGGGCCGCCCGCGCTATGCGCCACCATCTTGGGCAGCTGATCGTGCGTATTGAGCCGCTTGAAAAACAATACCCCGACTTTTTTCGTTAGGACCTAAAGGATCACACCATGCGCGTTACGCAGCAAAACCTGCTCAACAATCGGACAAAAACGCCAATCGCGTTGACGGCGATGGGGTTTGGGGCGGCGCCTTTGGGCAACCTGTACCGCGCGATGACCGATGCGCAGGCGGGTGAAACAATGACCGCAGCGCTGAATGCCGGGTTTGGCTATTTTGATACGGCACCGTTTTACGGGCTAGGCCTATCTGAACAGCGGGTCGGGCGCGCCTTGGGCAATCGCGCTGATATGGTCATTTCCACCAAGGTTGGCCGCCTCTTGCATGATTGCAAGCCAAGCGAGGCCACCCCAGAAATGTATGTCGACGTGCCGTCGCGGCGGATCACGTTTGACTATTCCTATGATGGGATCATGCGCAGCTTTGCAGCGAGCCTGAACCGCCTCAATGGCGCGCGCCCAGACATCTTATTGCTTCATGACATCGATGCTGGCACCCACGGTCAGGCTCTCTCGGACAAGCATATGCGTGATCTTTTTGATCGCGGCGGCTACCGGGCCCTGAAAGAGCTGCGCGACGCAGGTGACATCGCCGCGATTGGTGCGGGCGTGAATGATTGGCAAATCTGTGAAAAGCTATTGGGCGAGGCCGCGTTTGACTGCTTTTTGCTGGCCGGGCGCTATACATTATTAGAGCAAGAGGCGCTGGATAGTTTTCTGCCGCTTTGCGAAAAACGCGACGTCGGGATCATCCTTGGTGGCCCTTATAATTCTGGCATTCTCGCGACAGGTGCCGTGCCCGGTGCCCGGTATAATTATATGCCAGCAGAACAACCCATCCTTGACCAGGTCGCCAAGATCGAGGCGGTCTGCACCAGTCACAACGTGCCCCTGATCGCAGCGGCACTGCAATTCGTGATGGGACACCCAGCCGTGCGCAGCGTCATCCCCGGCGCCGCGAACTCGACCGAGATCGCCAGCAATGTTGCCCTGTTCAACACAAAGATTCCCTCAGCTTTGTGGTCAGATCTACGCACCCAAGGGCTGATCCGCCCGGACACCCCCTGCCCTCAGGAGTAACAGATGCTTTATCACATTCCCCCTATCCTATCGCCTGATTTGCTGTGGACGTTGCGCGCGATGGGCCATGGCGATGAAATCGTGATCGCTGATGCAAATTTCCCCGCCGAAGGGCTGGAACCCAAAACCTTGCGCCTTGATGGGATCAGTGCAACCGATACGCTGGCCGCCGTGGTGCAATTGCTGCCGCTCGATACCTATGTGCCGACGCCTGCAAATACGATGCAGGTCGTTGGTGATCCCGATGCCGTACCTGAAATTGTCACGGCATTCCAAGCCCTGATCCCCGACCATACAATCGGATCCATCGAGAGGTTCGCGTTTTATGAACGTGCGGCCAAAGCCTTTGCCGTTGTGCAGACGGGCGAAACCCGGCTGTACGGCAATATCATCCTGACCAAAGGGGTGATAGGCACATGAAAATTGACGCGCATCAGCATTTTTGGGCAATCGCGCGTGGGGACTATGGCTGGCTCACGCCCGATATTGCGCCGCTTTACCACGATTTTCAGCCCCGCGACCTGCGCCCACATTTATCCGCTTGTGGCGTCGACGGCACGGTACTTGTACAAGCCGCGCCAACTGATGCCGAAACGACCTATATGCTGTCGCTCGCCGCGCAAAATGATTTCATCCTTGGTGTCGTCGGATGGGTCGATTTTGAAGCCACAGACGCCCCTGACCAAATCGCAGCGCTTGCGCAAAATCCCAAACTCGTCGGGCTGCGCCCAATGATCCAAGATATCGCAGATGACGCGTGGATGTTGCGACCAGCGCTCAGCCCCGCGTTTGAGGCGATGATCGCGCATGATCTCACCTTTGATGCGCTGGTCCAGCCCCGGCATCTTGATACCCTCATGACATTATTAGACCACCACCCAATGCTGCGCACAGTCATTGACCATGGGGCAAAACCCGACATTCGCGCAGGTCATTTTGATGATTGGGCAACAGGCATGGCCCGGCTCGCATCTGATACCAATGCACATTGTAAGCTGTCTGGGCTGGTCACCGAAGCCAATGCCGATTGGACCCCGACAGATATCGCCCCCTATGTGGCGCATCTTTTGTCGTGCTTTGGTCCAGAGCGGGTCATTTGGGGCAGCGATTGGCCCGTCTCCACATTGGCCGCGACCTATCAACGCTGGCATGATGTCGCGCTGGCGCTTGTGGGTGCAGATCATCCCAGCGTATTTGGCGGCACCGCACAAAAAGCTTACCGATTGGCGTGATCTCATTGCGCTTTGTGTGAAAACCACGCAAGTTTGCGGCGAAGGGGGCGCGCTTTGATCCGCATTTTGCATACGGCTGATTTACACTTGGATTCGCCGCTCAAATCACTCGCGCTGCGTGACCCCGATATGCGCGACAGCGTCCAAACAGCGACGCGCAGCGCTTTGACGCGGTTGATTGATACCGCCCTATCGGAAAACGTGGCAGCCCTCTTGATCGCAGGCGATTTGTTTGACGGGGCCGCACGCAGCGCCAAAACCGCGGCATTTCTTGTCACCCAGTTCGATCGCTTGGCCGCCGCCGATATCCCTGTCTTTTATATCAAAGGTAATCATGACGCCGAAAACCCCATCACGGGCGAGACCGCTTTGCCCTCAAACGTCCATATCTTTGACGGGCGCGGCGGCAAATCACAGCTACCCGGCACCGATATTTGGATACACGGTGTCAGCTTTCGCGACAGGCACGCGCCCGACAGCCTATTAGACAAATTCAACGCCCCCGTTGCCGGGGCCATCAATATTGGCATGCTGCATACCTCGCTTGCAGGGGCTGCGGGGCATGACACCTATGCGCCTTGCACCGTCGCTGATCTGCAAAAGATGGGGTTCGACTATTGGGCGCTTGGGCATATTCACAAACGCCACGTTTATTGCGACGCGCCGTGGATCGTAATGCCCGGCACCCCCCAAGGCCGCGATATCGGCGAAGCAGGGCCACAATCGGCCACGATGTTAGAAATCGTTGACGGCACCATTACACTGCGCGAAATCCCCACAGCGGCGGTAGTTTTCCATAGTGCCGATGTAGATATCACCACGCTCACGGATGACGATCAGATACGCGGCGCGATCCGAACCGTTCTACGTGACAATACAACACCCGACAGCACCCGCATTCTGCGGCTCAGATTAACCGGACAAAGCGACCGCTATTGGCAAATCCTACGCGATCAGCCTCTGTGGGAAGAAACCATTCGCACCATTGCCCAAGAGACGGGACAAATTTGGATTGATAAGGTCCGCTTTGATCTTAAGCCGCCTGCGATAGCTACACATAATGCCACAGACGAGCTGGCCGAAATCATCGCCAGCATGCGCAATGAGCCGGGGATCGTCGCAGGTCTCAATGATCTTTTGGAAAACACCTTATCAGAGCTGCCCCCACAAGTGCGCGCGGCCCTTGTGCCGGACCATGACGCGCTGACCGCATTGGCCCTAGAACTCACAGATCAGGGCACAGCACAGATGATCGCGCGAATGAAAGGGGCGAGCGACTGATGCGGTTACGCAGCTTGAACCTTCATCTTTTTGGGCATTTCGCGGGCAAATCCTATGATTTCGGCAGCGCAGGCACAGGCGAACCCGATTTCCACATCATTTATGGCCCCAATGAAGCGGGAAAAACCACCACGATGGAGGCCTATCTGCGTCTGCTATATGGGTTTGACGCACGCGAAGCCTATGATTTTCAACATCAGCGCAAGAACCTGCGGATCTCGGGCACATTTGAAACTGAGCAAGGCGATCTATCCCTGAGCCGACTACCAACACGGAATGCATCCTTGCAAGATGCCCACGGCGCGCCGCTGCCAGAGGCCGCGATTGCCGCGCATCTGGGCGGGCTGGGTGCGGATGATTATCGCAGCTTACTTTGTCTTGATGACGACACGATTGAACGCGGCGGCGAAGAAATCGCCAATAGCCACGGCGATATCGGACGGCTGCTATTTTCCGCCGCGGCGGGTGTCAGCGATCTCTCACAGGTACTCGATAGCGTTGACGCAGAGGCAAATGCGCTGTTCCTGAAACGGTCAAGCAAAACGGAAATGGCGCAGCTGAAGAAAGAATTGGCCGATGTCAGCGCCCAAATCAAAGCCCAAGATGTGCCAGCCAGCACCTATCGCAAGCTGCGCCAGACATTGGCCGCTGCCGAGGTAACGCAAGACCAGACCAACACGCAACGCACTGCATTGATGGCACAATTGGCGCAGGTCAAAGCCCAACAAAATGCTATGCCTCTCTTACTGAAACTGGAACAGCTGGATGCGGCTTTGGCAGAAATGCCGGACTACCCGATGCATCTTAACGTCGCTCCCGAAGATTTGGTTCAACTTCTGACAACGCAAAGCCAAGCCAATCACGACATGTCCCGGCTGACCCAAGAGCGCGATGCGCACAAAGTAACGTTGGCCCAGATTGATCTTGATCCCAACCAACTTGGCTTGCGGCAGGCATTGGATGATCTTGATGCGGCGCGCAGTCGTTTTGCGACAGCGCAGCTTGATCTGCCGCGCCGGATTGAAACCCGCGACACCATCATCAAGGACATGCAGCGCGCCGCCGTCGAATTAGGCGCGACATGCGACCCGGTACAATTGGTCGTCTCTCCCGCCGCGCTGACCGAACTTGAAACCGCACGCGACACATTGCGCACAAGCGCGCATGACCTTGACACCGGGTCGCGCGAATTGACCCGGCTTGCTGATCGGGTGGCGCTTGCCGAAGACAGTACAACGCAATCCGCGCGCCCAAATGACACCGCAATCGGTGACATTTTAGACAGGTTTTCAGTCGATAGTTTCGCCCTGACCTATGCGACAGCGCAACACGCGATCAACAGCGCAAAGCGTGACCTTGCAGCAGCACTAGCTGCGCTTGCAATCAATGGTCAAACGTTCACGCAGGTCCCGACAAGCGCAGTTGCTGTTCCTGAGATCGCCGCGCACGCGGAGAAGCACGCCGAGTTGGACCGCAAGATAACCCAAGCCAAGGATGATCTCGACCAGATGCGTGCAGATCACGCCGCGCAAAATGCCCAGATCAAAGCACAACGCGGCGCAGGCGCGCTTATCGATGATACAGAGGCGCAAGCCGCGATCACATTGCGCGACACAGCATGGAAAGCCCACCGTGCGTCAATGACGGATACGACCGCCGATGCGTTTGAAGCCGCATTGAAGAAAACAGATGCCAACGCAACACAACGATTGACGCGCGCCGATGAGATTGGGCAGCTTCGGCAGTTGTCGCAAAATGCTGCGCAAACCGCGGCGCGCATCGCGCAACACACTGAACGGCTAGCGCGACTGGCATCTGAACAGGCGGCAATTACGACCCAACTCGCGACCACCGCCAACGACATGGGAATAACCGCGGCACCTGCACCTTTGGCCTTTGCGCAATGGGCAAACTTGGTCACAACGGCAGAGGCGGCCGCGCAGCACCTGCGCGCCCTAGAGCAAGACCACGCCGCGACATTGGATAAAGCGGATCGGCTGATTAACGCACTGAGCCAACATATCGCGCAAGATGCGCCAGACTTTGAAACGTTGGTCGCGGCTGCCCGGCAACGCGCAAAAATTGCACGCGATCAAGATGCGGATCAAAAGGCCAATCAGCGCGCGCTTGACGATTTGCGCGCTGAACTGAAGAAACGACAGGAACACTGCGCCGCACTGACAAAAACCGCACAAGACGCCCAGAAAGCATGGCACAATTTGGTCGCGGAACACCTGCAAGAACATGTTCAGGCAGATCGGCTTGTGCTTTCGTTTGAACCCTTACGCACCCTGCGCGAGCTGAACGGCCGTCACAGTACAGCGGCACGGCAGGTCGCCACGATGCAAGACGATCAGGCGCAGTTTGTTAGGGCCATTAGTACTTTGACCACGCAGCACGCTGTTAGGGGCGATGATCCGCTTTCTGCATTTTCAACACTCGCAAGCCTCGCCGATGAGGCCCGCGCCCAAGAAGACCGCAGCGCCATGCTTAGGCAAGAGATCGACACGGGCGCAGAACAAATCGCACAGGCGCAACGCGTCATTGACGATATCGCGCGCAAGGTCGCGGCGCTTGGGGCGCAGTTCCCCGTCGACATCCCAAGCAAGTCAATCGATGACCTGCGGCGCGCCGTTGCGGGGACACAAGACGCGGTGGTCGCGCATAAAGATAGGAAAGAGATCGCCGCGCAAATATCGCTACTGCTAGGGACATCGGATTTAGCGCAAGCGCGCGACGCATTGACCGGGCAAACCGCGACAAACCTCGCGGCGACTGCGATGCGGGTTCAAGGTGATCTGGACGCCATTGAGACCCAGTACCGCGCGGCCATTGCTGCACGTGCGGAAGCTGCGCGCGATCTGAACGCAGTCACGGGTGACGACAGTGTCGCGGCGCTGGTAGCGCGCAAAACCACGGTTGAACTGGCGATACAAGACGTGGCGCTCCGCTATGTCAAATTGCGTGCTGGCCATGTGCTGGCACAAGAAGCGATCCGCCGCTACCGCGACAAACATCGCAGCGGTATGATGGAGGCGACGCAGGTCGCCTTTAGAGAGCTTACCAATGGGGCCTACACCGCGCTGCAAACGCAAGCCCAAGGCACCAATGAAACGCTAATCGCGATTGACGCGTCGGGGCGGGCGAAACACGCGCAAGACATGTCGAAAGGCACACGGTTTCAGCTATATCTCGCACTACGCGCCGCAGCATATGAACAGCTTGCCGATCAGGGCACATGTTTGCCGTTCTTTTGCGATGATATTTTTGAAACCTTCGATGAAGCCCGCACCAAATCAGCCTGCAAAATGATGGCCCGGATCGGGCGTCGCGGTCAGGCGATCTATCTCACCCATCATCAGCATGTCGTTGATATCGCGCGCGCAACCTGCGGCGACGGCGTTCGGGTACACGAAATTTGACAGCATCCGCGCCAGAAGTGTCGGATCGGAAATTCGCAAGTGTCTATTCCGGCATCTGAGGCGTCGCTTTGATCTAGTCAAAGGCTGAGGAACGTCATTATCACTCAAATGAAACAGATTCACCATGCTAGGAAAGTTGACGCCATGAACAATTTTGCCCTTCGCGTGCAATGCAAATCCACCCGCGGGATCGTTGCCGAAACATCGACGTTTTTGACCGAGCAAGGCTGTAACATTACAGACAGTTCTCAGTTCGACGACACAGACACCGGAAATTTCTTTATGCGCAACAGCTTTAGTTCCGAAGAGGGCGTAACGCTGGCCGAAATCGAAGAACGCTTTGCAGGCATCGCTGCAAAATACGAGATGAACGTTGAGTTTTTTGACGAAACATCCAAACCCAAAGTGATCATCATGGTGTCTCGCTTTGGGCATTGCCTGAATGACCTTTTGTATCGCTGGCAGATCGGCGCGCTCCCGATTGATATCGTGGCCGTCATTTCCAACCATATGGATTACCAAAAGGTCGTCGTGAACCACGACATTCCGTTTCACTGCATCAAAGTGACCAAGGAAAACAAACCCGAAGCCGAGGCGCGCATCATGCAGGTCGTCGATGACACGGGTGCCGATTTGATTGTGCTCGCGCGCTATATGCAAATCCTGTCAGATCAAATGTGCACGCAGATGTCAGGCAAGATCATCAATATCCACCATTCGTTCCTGCCGTCCTTCAAGGGCGCAAACCCTTATAAGCAAGCGTTCGAACGGGGCGTTAAGTTGATCGGCGCGACATCGCATTACGTCACCGCAGATCTGGATGAAGGCCCGATTATCGAACAAGACACCACACGCGTCACCCACGCGCAATCGCCCGCAGACTACGTGTCACTGGGCCGCGATGTCGAAGCGCAGGTGCTTTCGCGTGCGATTCACGCACATATCCACGGACGGGTTTTCTTGAACGGCAATAAAACCGTTGTATTCCCAGCGTCGCCGGGTTCGTTTGCGTCTGAGCGGATGGGCTAACCCTGCCCGTAAACCACGCGCGTGCCCCATGCGTCACATTCAGCGCGCAACCTGCTCGCGATGGGTCGGTCGGTGAAAAACACATCGACCGACGCCAATGACCCGATCCGTGCCGGGGCCGAACGCCCGAATTTCGTATGGTCAGCGACAACGAACACATGGCGGGCTTGGGCAATGATTGCCTGGCTGACGCCGACTTCATGGATGTCGAAATCTAGCAGATCACCATCATTGTCGAGCGCCGAACACCCAATTATCGCATAATCAAATTTGAATTTCCGGATCGTATCGGTGGTGATATTCCCAACCAGACCACCATCTGAACGGCGCAGGCTGCCACCTGTCACAATGACCTGACAATCCGCGTTTCCTGCCAGAATATTGGCTACGTTCATGTTGTTTGTCACCGCCATCAGGTTGCGGTGGTTCAACAGCTCAGCCGCGACCGCCTCGGTCGTGGTGCCAATATTGAGAAACACAGAACAATCTTCGGGTAATTCGCGCGCGCAAGCCCGGGCAATATCCACCTTTTCTTGACTGTTGAGAATTCGGCGATCCTCATACCCAATGTTTGTCGTGCTAGAGGGCAAAATCGCGCCGCCGTGGACGCGTTCAAGGCGGCCAGCGTCCGCGAGTTCGGTCAAATCGCGCCGGATCGTCTGCAAGGTCACACCGAAGCGCTCAGCCAATTCTTCGACTGTCACCTTACCCTCACGGCGCGCAATTTCGACGATTTCCGGGGCCCTAAAGGTTTGCGCCATCGATTTACCCACGTTCCCTTACACTCAATTCCGTCCAATATTTAGTTCGCTTTCAACATATTTTCCATACTATATTTTCGTTTTTGTTCGTTTTAATGAAAAAGTTGCCAGTTGCACCGACACGAAACTCTAAAATTTATGTTTAACTTCAATACAATATCCAATTTCGAACCAAAACGAACAAAAATATCTTCCAATCATACGCGACTCAACGCATTAATTTTCGACAACTCATGCACCTTGGGAAGGAAAGCCCGTTGCAAACGCAGCAAACACCAGATGAAATCTGCGATCTATTTGTGATCGGTGGCGGCATCAATGGCTGTGGCATCGCCCGTGATGCGGCGGGGCGGGGGCTGTCTGTGACGCTCGCAGAAATGTCCGATTTGGCCTCTGCGACCTCTTCGGCCTCGACAAAATTATTTCATGGTGGGTTACGCTATCTCGAATATTTTGAAGTGCGATTGGTGCGCGAAGCCCTCATTGAACGCGAAACGCTGCTGCGTGCGATGCCGCATATTTCATGGCCCATGCGGTTCGTGCTGCCCTACCACAAGGATATGCGGTTCGGGGGCAGCACCCCTACATCAAAGATCCTGAATCTGGCGATGCCTTGGCTGCGCGGACGACGCCCGGCATGGCTGATCCGTCTTGGGCTTTTCTTGTACGACCACCTTGGCGGCCGCAAAATCCTGCCTGCGACTGCGACTGTCGATTTACGCAGCGGAGCCGTAGGCGCGCCGCTGAACGACAAATTCAGCAAAGCCTACGAATACTCGGACTGCTGGATCGAGGATTCCCGGCTTGTCGTGCTGAACGCGCGTGACGCTGTTGCGCGGGGCGCAAAGATCATGACCCGCACCAAAGTTACGCAAGCCCAGCGCGTCGATGATGTATGGGAAATCACCCTGCAAGAAAGCGACGGCAGCACGCCCAAAACTGTGCGGGCACGTATGTTGATAAACGCCGCTGGCCCTTGGGTGGGTGATGTGATTCACCAAAAAATCGGCGTCAACAGCACCGAAAATGTGCGGCTTGTGCGTGGCAGCCATATCGTGACCCGCAAGCTTTATGATCACGACAAATGCTATTTCTTCCAAGGCACCGACGGGCGCATCATCTTTGCAATTCCCTATGAAAACGACTTTACGCTGATTGGGACCACCGACGCAGACCATAGCGATCCATCGGTGCAACCCGTATGCACCGATGACGAACGCGACTATCTGATCAGCTTTGCGAACGACTATTTCAAATCCGCGATCTCGGTCGATGATGTGGTTTGGTCTTATTCTGGGGTGCGTCCGCTTTACGATGATGGTGCAACCTCTGCCACGGCGGCAACACGCGATTATACGTTGAAGGTCAACGATACCGGCGGTGCGCCAGTTTTGAATGTGTTCGGCGGAAAAATCACAACCTATCGACGATTGGCCGAAAGTGCTATGGACAAGGTGCAGGACTATTTTCCTGACCTTTCTGACAAGTGGACGGCCGGGGTCGCATTGCCGGGCGGCGATTTTGAAGTCATTGATTTTGATAATTTGGTGTCAAAACTTGCTAATACATATGTGTTCTTAACCAAACCGCATGCCCGCCGTTTGGTGCGCGCCTATGGAACCGATGCAAACGCCATTCTAATTGGCGCCAGCACGCTTGATGATTTGGGGCGCGATTTTGGCGCGCATTTGTACGAGGCCGAAGTGAATTGGCTCATGGCAAATGAATTTGCCTACACGGCTGAGGACGTTGTTTGGCGGCGCAGCAAACTGGGGCTTCGCCTGTCACCTACGCAGGTTTCGGAACTTGATACGTGGATGCAGGCGCAGAGGGCGAAGACATAAGAATACGATAAGGCTTAACCGCCGCACGGGGGGAGACATAAAAATGACGCTTAAGATGGAGGGGGTGTCAAAATCGGTTGATGGGAAAATACATATTTTCTCTACGGATTTGACGCTGCAAAAAGGGACGATGAACGTGCTTCTCGGGCCGACATCGGCGGGGAAAACCTCGCTTATGCGGCTGATGGCAGGGCTGGATGTGCCCAACACTGGCAAGATTTTCTGGGAGGGCAAAAACGTCACCGGCATGCGGGTCCAAGACCGCAAAGTCGCGATGGTCTACCAGCAATTCATCAACTACCCGTCGATGACCGTCTATGACAATATTGCATCCCCAATGCGCCTGCTTAGGCAATCCGCCAAAGAGGTGGACGCCGCCGTGCGTGAAGCCGCTGATCTGATGCAATTGGCCCCAATGCTGAACCGCAAACCGCTGGAATTGTCAGGCGGACAACAGCAGCGCTGTGCCTTGGCGCGCGCGCTCGTCAAGAAGGCCGGACTTGTTTTACTTGATGAACCGCTCGCGAACCTTGATTACAAACTCCGCGAAGAATTGCGCGCTGAAATCCCGCGCATCTTCGAAGAATCTGGCGCGATTTTTGTTTATGCAACGACTGAACCCGAAGAGGCGCTTTTGCTGGGCGGCAACACCGCCACGCTTTGGGAGGGCCGGATCACCCAGTTCGACCGTACCCCTTTGGTTTATCGCCGCCCTGTTGACGCCCGGACCGCGCGGGTGTTTTCTGACCCGCCGATGAACTTTCTGACGGTCACCAAATCCGGGAATCAGATTTCATTCGGCAGCGGCCATATCGCACCAACCCCAAAGCATTTTGCCGGACTAGCAGATGGGAGCTATACCGCCGGATTTCGACCCAATCATTTGGGGCTTGAACCACAAAATGCGCAATCCATTGAATTTGCGACGCATTTGACCGTGACAGAGATCACGGGCTCCGAAACATTCATCCACCTCAATCACCACGGCGAACGCTGGGTGGGCTTGGTACATGGGGTGCGCGACCTGCCGATTGGCACGGCCATAAAGACTTACCTTGATCCGGCGCATGCCTATATCTTTGCCCCGGATGGCGCCTTGCTGTCAGCCGCCCCCTATGCGGAGGCGGCGTAAATGGCCAAAATTACCCTTGATAACCTTGCGCATTCTTATCTGCCCAACCCGAGCGGCGAAGCAGATTATGCCCTGAAAGAATTGAACCATGACTGGGCGGACGGCGAAGCCTATGCGCTGCTTGGGTCATCGGGCTGTGGGAAATCCACCCTGCTCAATATCATTTCAGGCCTGCTGCATCCCAGCCAAGGGCGCATTCTGTTTGACGGCAACGACGTGACACATGCCCCTACTGCCGCGCGCAACATCGCGCAGGTGTTTCAGTTCCCTGTGGTCTACGACACGATGACAGTGCGCGATAATCTTGCATTTCCGCTGCGCAATCGCGGCGCGAATCCAACCTATATCGCACAGCGTGTAAACCAAATCGCAGCGATGATCGGGATGGAAGACAGGCTCGGCCAAAAGGCTCGCGGGTTGACGGCGGATGCAAAACAGAAAATTTCGCTTGGGCGCGGAATGGTCCGTGAAGACGTAAACGCGCTGTTGTTTGATGAACCGCTTACCGTGATTGATCCGCATATGAAGTGGGAATTGCGTACACAGCTCAAGGCGCTGCACCATGAATTTGGGCACACGATGATCTATGTGACCCACGACCAAACAGAGGCACTAACTTTCGCAGATAAAGTGGTCGTCATGTATGATGGGCGTGTCGTGCAGATCGGCACCCCGCAAGAATTATTCGAACGGCCTGCCCATACATTTGTCGGTTATTTTATCGGCTCGCCAGGGATGAACCTGTTTGACGCAACGATTGATGGCGCAACGGCGACAATCGCGAATACGTCTGTTGATTTGGGTGCGGGATATGCCGCCGCAGGCCAACTGCAAGTCGGTGTACGCCCCGAGTTCATTCAGCTTTCGACGGACGGTAGCGGGATTCCTGCACAGATCAAACGGGTCGAAGACGTGGGCCGCCATAAAATCGTACGGCTGGAGGTGAACGGTCAAAACATCGCGGCCATCGCGAATGAAGGCGCCAGCATTCCTGCCGACGCAAACCACATCACCTTCGATCCCAAAGGGATCAACGTCTACGCCAATGATTGGCGCGTCGCACCAGCCGCGGAGGCCGCGTAATGAATAAAACTGTCAATCAAAAAGCATGGTTTCTAGTGTTGCCAGTATTGGTACTGGTCGCGTTTTCTGCGGTGATCCCACTGATGACCGTGGTGAACTATTCGGTGCAAGATACCTTTGGCAACAACCAGTTCTTCTGGGCAGGTTTGGAATGGTTCCGCGAGATGCTCGCATCTGAACGGATGTGGAACGCGCTGTCACGGCAATTGGCCTTTTCGGTGATCATTCTCGCCATTGAAATTCCGCTGGGCATCTATATCGCGCTAAACATGCCTAAAAAAGGGTTTTGGGCCAGCTTTTGTCTGGTGCTGATGTCCCTGCCCTTGTTGATCCCCTGGAACGTCGTGGGGACGATTTGGCAAATTTTCGGGCGCGTTGATATCGGGCTGTTGGGCTATACGCTGGATAAAATCGGGGTGTCATACAACTACACCCAAGATTTCTTTGCCGCTTGGGCAACGTTGATCGTGATGGATGTATGGCATTGGACGTCACTGGTCGCCCTTTTGGCCTATGCAGGGCTGCAATCGATCCCAGACGCCTATTATCAGGCGGCGAAGATCGACCAAGCATCACGCTGGAACGTGTTCCGCTTTATTGAGCTACCAAAAATGGCGGGCGTGCTGATGATCGCGATTTTGCTCCGTTTCATGGATAGTTTTATGATCTATACAGAACCGTTTGTTGTCACCGGCGGAGGCCCCGGCAATGCCACGACATTCTTGTCAATTGATCTTGTAAAAATGGCAATGGGCCAGTTTGACCTTGGTCCGGCAGCGGCATTCTCGATCATGTACTTCCTTGTTATCCTACTGATTTCATGGGTATTTTATACTGTAATGACGAACCTCGACAAACGGGATGGTGTATGATGAGCACGTCAATGAAAAATACCCGCCGCATCAATGGGTCAGCGATTGTGATGGGCCTTTATCTGTTGTTCCTTTTGCTGCCAATCTATTGGCTGCTGAACATGAGCCTGAAAACAAACACCGAAATTTTGGGTGGGTTTTCGCTCTGGCCGCGTGACCTGACCTTTGCGAACTATGCGAAAATCCTGACCGACCCAAGCTGGTACATGGGTTATGTCAATTCGATGATCTACGTAGTCTTGAACATGGTGATCAGCCTGACAGTGGCCTTGCCAGCCGCCTACGCGTTTTCACGCTATTCGTTCATGGGCGACAAGCATTTGTTCTTTTGGCTGCTGACTAATCGGATGGCGCCACCTGCGGTCTTCGCACTGCCGTTCTTTCAGCTTTATAGCTCGGTTGGTCTGTTCGACACACATATCGCAGTCGCTTTGGCGCATTGCCTGTTTAACGTCCCGCTTGCCGTGTGGATCCTTGAAGGGTTCATGCGTGGCGTCCCCAAGGAAATTGACGAAACCGCCTATATCGACGGCTACAGCTTTAGCCGCTTTTTCACCCGTATCTTTATGCCGCTAATCGCCAGTGGCATCGGGGTCGCCGCGTTCTTTTGCTTTATGTTTTCGTGGGTGGAACTGTTGCTAAGCCGCACGTTGACATCTGTTGACGCCAAACCGATTGCCGCCACCATGACCCGCACGGTTTCCGCCTCGGGGATGGATTGGGGTGTCTTGGCCGCCGCAGGGGTTCTGACGATCTTGCCCGGTGCGCTCGTGATTTATTTTGTCCGCAACTACATCGCCAAGGGCTTTGCCCTGGGCCGTGTGTAAAGAAAGGATCTGCACATGGCTTGGATGGCTTGGACAACACCGACGGCTATTTTCTTTATTGTGATCGCGTCACTGCTTGTGACCTTTACATTGCTTGCAATTAAATTTCCCGAAACGCCGCGCACCGGTGTCTTGGGGTTTGAGACAACGCGCGGTGACCGTCTGTTCATCACGCTGTTGGGGTCGGCCTTTATCAATTTGATTTGGCTTGGTCTTGAAGCCGGACCACAGCCCTATGCGCTGTTGGTCTGCCTGATCTACGCCGGCGGGGTTTTTCGCTGGGTATGATCCGCACGCTATGTCTTGCGGCAACTTAGATTGCCGCAGGGTTTTCACCAAAGTTCAATTCTCGGGAGGAGATAAGATATGAACTTACCACTTAAATCAACGACGGCGATGGCACTGACCTTTGCGGTGCTGGGAAATATGGCCCATGCCGATATGGCTGCCGCCATCGATTTTCTAGACAGTACAATTGAACGGTCATCTATTGATCGCGCGTCACAAGAAGCCGAAATGCAATGGTTTGTCGACGCGGCTGAACCTTATGCTGGTATGGATATTCGTGTGGTGTCTGAAACCATCGCGACCCATGAATATGAGGCCAACGTCCTTGCCCCGGCCTTTACCGCGATCACTGGCATTCAGATCACCCATGATCTGATTGGCGAAGGCGATGTTGTCGAAAAACTGCAAACGCAAATGCAGTCTGGCCAGAACATCTATGACGCCTATGTCAACGACAGTGACCTGATCGGCACGCACTGGCGCTATCAGCAAGCGCGCAACCTGACCGACTGGATGGCCGGCGACGGTGCCGCAGTCACAAGCCCCACGCTGAATCTTGATGATTTCATCGGCCTCGATTTTACCACTGGCCCAGATGGCAAACTCTATCAGATGCCAACACAGCAGTTCGCGAACCTTTATTGGTTCCGCTACGACATGTTCACTGACGAAAAAAACATGGCCGATTTCGCTGCTGAATATGGCTATGATCTGGGCGTGCCTGTGAACTGGTCTGCCTATGAGGATATCGCAGCCTTCTTTACCAACCGTGATCTCAGCCATATGGGCATCGATACCGAAGTCTACGGCCACATGGATTACGGCAAAAAAGACCCGTCGCTTGGCTGGCGCTTTACCGATGCTTGGATGTCCATGGCAGGGATGGGCGACAAAGGCGAACCAAACGGCCTGCCCGTTGATGAATGGGGCGTGCGCGTCAATGAAAACAGCCAACCCGTCGGGTCCTGTGTGGCGCGCGGTGGTGCAACCAATTCACCCGCTGCGGTCTATGCGATTGAAAGCTATGTGGATTGGCTGACAAACTATGCGCCACCCGCGGCGGCTGGGATGACGTTCTCTGAATCTGGTCCTGTGCCGTCTCAGGGTGGGATCGCGCAGCAAATGTTCTGGTACACCGCATTCACCGCCGACATGGTTGGCGAAGGTGCAGCAGCTGTGCTTGATGAAGACGGTATGCCGCTTTGGCGCATGGCCCCAAGCCCACACGGCGCATATTGGGAAGACGGCATGAAAGTCGGCTACCAAGATGCCGGATCGTGGACATTGATGGAATCGACACCGCTGGATCGCGCGCAGGCTGCGTGGCTTTATGCGCAATTCGTCACGTCGATGACGGTGGATGTTGAAAAGTCCCACGCGGGTCTGACGTTTATCCGCGAATCCACAATCGATCATGAAAGCTTTACTGAACGCGCCCCGCGTTTGGGTGGCTTGATCGAATTCTACCGCTCACCTGCGCGGGTCCAATGGTCGCCAACGGGTACCAACATCCCCGATTATCCAAAGCTGGCACAGCTGTGGTGGCAAAACATCGGCGATGCATCTTCGGGTGCAAAATCTGCGCAAGATGCGTTGGATAGCCTGTGTTCAGAGCAGGAACGCGTGTTGGAACGGCTTGAGCGCGCAGGCGTCCAAGGCGTTCTGGGGCCTGTCATGAACGAGGAAATGGAAGCGGATTACTGGCTCAGCCAGCCCGGTTCGCCCAAGGCCGCATTGGACACCACAGATGAAGAGCCGATCACGGTGTCTTATGATGAGCTGATCCAATCTTGGCAGTAAACGGCACCCTTTGTCATGGGCGGCCTCCCTGCCCATGACCTCCACGGCGCGGCGGCGCTTTTACGGCCGTCGCGCTTTTCTATTTCACGCGAATCCGGATAAGATCGTGACATGACACATATTCTTGCAATTGATCAGGGCACCACATCATCGCGCACGATCATTTTTGATCGCGACATGCATATTGTGGCCTCAGCCCAAGAAGAATTCGAACAGCATTTTCCGCAATCAGGCTGGGTCGAACATGCCGCCGCCGACCTTTGGTCGACCGTCGCAGGCACAGCGCGATCCGCGATTGAACGGGCGGGGCTACGCCCTGACGATATCGCTGCCATCGGGATCACCAATCAACGCGAGACCACTGTGGTCTGGAACAAGCTCACAGGGCAAGCGATCCATAACGCAATCGTCTGGCAGGATCGCCGCACTGCCGCTTATTGCCGCGAACTTGGCGACGCCGGCCACGCCGATATGATCACGGCCCGTACTGGCCTTTTGCTGGACCCGTATTTTTCGGCGACCAAGCTAAAGTGGATATTGGACAACACCCCTGGCGCCCGCGAAAGCGCGGCCAAGGGCGATCTGCTGTTTGGCACCGTCGACAGTTACCTGATTTGGAAAATGACCGATGGCGCGTCGCATGTCACAGATGCGACCAATGCCGCGCGCACGATGCTGTATGATATCCACAAAGGCCGCTGGAGCACCACGATCTGCACGCTGCTCGACATTCCGATGAACATGCTTCCCGAGGTTAAGGATTGCGCCGCAGATTTTGGCCATACCCGTCCCGATTTATTCGGGCGCCCTGTTCCGATCACCGGGGTGGCGGGCGATCAGCAGGCCGCGACCGTTGGGCAAGCGTGTTTTGAACCTGGCATGCTCAAATCCACCTATGGCACCGGATGTTTTGCGCTGCTCAACACCGGCGATACACCCGTAGCCTCGCAAAACCGTCTCCTGACAACGATTGCGTATCAGTTGGAGGGCAATCCAACCTATGCGCTTGAAGGGTCAATTTTCGTCGCCGGGGCGGTTGTGCAGTGGCTACGTGATGGGTTGAAGATCATTCGCGATGCGGCGGAAACTCAACCGCTGGCACAAACGGCGGACGACGGCCAAGACGTAATCCTTGTGCCTGCCTTCACCGGGCTTGGCGCGCCCTATTGGGACCCCGAATGTAGGGGCGCTATTTACGGACTCACACGGAACACCGGACCTGCGGAACTGGCCCGCGCGGCATTGGAAAGTGTGGGTTTTCAGACCCGCGACCTGATCGAAGCCATGCATGCCGACTGGCAAGGCGAAGGGGTGCAACCCACCCTTCGCGTTGATGGCGGGATGAGCGCATCGAACTGGGCTATGCAGTTCTTGGCCGATATCATCGGCGCATCAGTGGACCGCCCCGAGGTGTTGGAGACGACAGCGCTTGGGGCCGCGTGGCTGGCCGGGCAGCATGTGGGGCTGTACCCGAACAAAGATGAATTTGCGCAACGCTGGCGGTGTGAACAGACGTTTTCTGCCGCGATGGACGAAGACACGCGCGCGCGTAAATACGGCGCATGGAAAAAAGCGGTGGCCGCGACAATGTCGGTTACCAACTAAAAAGGGCGGCGAGGTTATCACCTGCCGCCCCCTTAATTCGTTGCGATACACCGTCTATGCCGCGTCGCGTTTTGGGTTTTTGCCCATAATGATCATCGACAGAATGTCGTCTTCGGTCACATCCTCGACGCGTTCATTCCCAATCATCTGACCATTCTTCATCACCGACACGCGATCACACAGCTCCATCATTTCGCGGGTGTCATGGCTGATCAAGAAAATCCCCAAACCTTGGGATTTCAGTTCCTTAATTAAATCCGCGACCATCGCCGTTTCATGCACACCCAGCGCCGCTGTGGGTTCATCCATGATCAAGATGCGTGCATTAAAATACACGGCACGGGCAATTGCGACGGACTGGCGTTGGCCGCCTGACAGTGAGCGGACTGGTTCCGAAAAGCGATTAAAGTTAGGGTTCAGGCGCGCCATGATTTTGCGTGATTCAGCCTCCATTTTTGCATCATCGACCAGACCCAAGGGCGTTGTGATTTCGCGCCCCAAGAACAGGTTTGACGCCGCATCAAGATTGTCGGCCAACGCGAGGGTCTGAAAGATCGTCTCGATGTTCTGGGCGCGGGCGTCGCGTGGATTGTTGATGTCCACCTTTTTGCCATCGACAAAAATCTCGCCCTCATCAGCCTTGTAGGCCCCAGCAAGGATTTTGATCAGCGTCGATTTCCCCGCACCATTGTGACCCAACAGGCCGACAACTTCGCCCGGCATAAGGCTGATGGATACGTTATCAACCGCCTTGATGCCGCCAAAACGGATTGAGATGTTTTTCATTTCAAGAAGTGGCGTAGTCATTAGACGTCTCCCGTTTTGCGACGATACACGATGTCGACCCAGACAGCGAAGACCAGCACGGCACCGACAACGATATTTTGCAGCGGGCTGTCGACACCCACCATCCCCATACCCGATGTCAGTGATTGCATAATCAAGGCTCCCAAGATGGCTCCGTAGATCGTCCCGGCGCCCCCCGAAAGCGCCGTGCCGCCAATCACGGCCGCCGCAATGACCCGTAGCTCATCCAGCGTGCCGATATCCGTTGTATGCGCCTGCAAACGTGCTTGGGCGACGATGGCGGACAGGCCGCAGAGGAACCCCATGATCGCAAAGACCTTTACGGTTAAAAGCCGTGTATTAATCCCAGACAGTTCTGCCGCATCGGGGTTACCGCCCGTCGCAAAGATATAGCGCCCCAAACGGGTTTTGCGGGCGACGACCGTCATCACAACCGCCACGGCGATCAAAATCAGAACCGAGATCGGAAGCCCGTGCCCTTGGGTGAAGCCTTCTGGCATGACTTCGCCGCGCGCTTCGAACATGCGGCGCAGTTTGCCCTTGGGGATGTTGTAGGCATTGAGCGTCGCAACAAAACCCAAAATCGCGACGACAAAGATACCGGCAATTATGAATTCCGCCCATAGCGGTTTCGTCGGGAAGCCGTGCGAAACCCGGTTCTTGCGGGCGCTATAGACACCCCAAACAGCAAACAGCGACGCGATGGCACCGACAATCCAGCTCCAGAATTCGCCCAACGTGCCTTCGGCCCCGCCCAGCAGGATGAAGGTGCTATCAAGCGGTGCGATTGTTTGCCCGTCGGTCAGGTACCAACCCGCATAGCGCCACACCAGAAAGCCACCCAAGGTGACAATGAACGCTGGGATCATCTGATAGCCGATTAGCCAACCGTTGAATGCGCCGATTAAGGTGCTGACAATAAGACCCGAAAGAATGGCCAATGGCGCGATCCAGATTGATCCGTACTCTAGCCCAAAATAGCCGGGCAACCAGCGGGCCTGCACCATCGCGATCACGGCGGATGAAATCGCCAAAAGCGCCCCAACCGACAGATCGATGTTGCGGGTGACAATTACAAACACCATGCCGGTCGCCATAATGGCCACGGACACGGTTTGGATTGTTACGTTAAAGATGTTGCGCGGGGTAAGGAACGTGCCCCCCGTCGCAATGCTAAAGCCGATGGCGATCACAATGAACGCGCCAATCATGCCCAATAGTCGCGTGTCGAGCTCAAGGCTTTGTATGATATTTCGTGGGGACTGGGTCGGGGTCGATCCAGTGGGTTCGGTACTGTCGGTCATGTGTTGTTCCGGGGTTTCAGAGTTGCAAGAGTGAGTGCGCCGCCCCGATGGACCATCGGAACGGCGCGTTTCGTTCACAGTTTCATTGCATTAATTACAAGGTGCCGGACCGTTTTCGACGCCTTGGCACAGGGCCTCTTGGGTGATCCAACCTGCATCAACAACAGCGGACAGGTTGTCAGCGGTCACAGGCACAGGTGCAAGGAACACGGCGTTCATGTCGTTCCCACCGGGCGTTGAAAACGTCACAGCGTTTGCAACATCAGCCGGGGCCGTGCCACCAGCAAGTGCGACCGCGATCTCGCCAGCCGCTTTGCCCAGTTCGCGCGCGTCTTTCCAGACAGATACAGTTTGCGTACCCGCTGCGACGCGGTTCAGCGCAGCATGGTCCCCATCTTGACCAGACACGGGAATACCTTGCATCCCTTGGGCTGTCAGCGCAGCAACAACACCGCCCGCCGTACCATCGTTAGATGCAACAACCGCATCAACGTTGTTGTCTTGCTCGGTCAGGATTTGCTCCATGTTGCGCTGTGCGTTCGCAGGCTGCCAACCATCTGTATAAGCTTCACCAACGATGGTGATCGCGCCAGAATCGATGGCCGCTTGCAGGACTTCTTGCTGACCACCACGCAGGAAGTCCGCATTTGGATCGGTTGGTGACCCTTTGATCATGACATAGTTACCTGTTGGCTGCGCCGCCAAAACAGCAGCAGCCTGAAGCCGACCCACTTCAACGTTGTCGAACGTCAGATAGAACGCACGGTCGTCTTCAATCAGCCTGTCATACGCAACGACAGGGATATCTTCATCTACTGCAGCCTGAACCGCAGGGATCACAGCCTGAGTATCCTGGCCGAGAACGATTAGCGCATCAACGCCCTGTGCGATCAGGTTTTCGATATCTGTCAGCTGCTTTGCAGCAGATGACTGCGCATCCGCAGAGACATATTCCGCGCCCGCAGCTTCGAGCGCTGCTTTAATCGCAGCCTCGTCAGTCTTCCAGCGTTCTTCTTGAAAATTGGACCAGCTGACACCGACAGTCAGATCGTCGGCGAGTGTCATTGTTGCAGGCAGCGTTGCAGCTACCGCCGCAGCGATAAGTACGTTTTTGTTCATAATATTTCCTCCCAGAAAGACGGCCGTGCCGGCCGCTACGAAAACTATAGGTAGCGCTAACATTTATGTCAAACCTAATAATCCTATTGAAATTGTTAAGAAAAATTGAATAGCTATCCGGACGCGCGCAGCTAAGATTTTGCAAATACGCGCGATATGAGCTACAAAGATAGGCAGTCTATGGGCAGGCAATTTGAACGTTTTCCAACCGTGGAACTTGCACAATCTGCGCGTTTATCGCGCAAGAAATCCGCACGAATTACGCAAATCTCCTTAACATTTCCTTTGCTTTCTATAACGTTAACGTTGATTGGCGTGGGCGCTGCGGCGCAATCATCTCCACGTTTTATTGACCGCGCAAACACCCTTTCCGCACCACATGAATATGCCGGCGGGTGGGGCTACTTTGTCGGTGGCGGCGTCGCGATTTTTGACTGTAACGATGATTCGTTGCCCGATTTATTTATCGCGGGTGGAGAAAACCCTTCGAGACTGCTAATCAACGCATCTGGCAGTGATCTGAAATTTGAAAATGCCAGCATGCCTATGATCCAAGCTGTCACCGGTGCCTACCCTATCGACGTCAATAATGATGGCGCGATAGACTTGATGGTGCTCCGCAATGGACCCAATAAGCTATTTTTGGGCCTAGGTGATTGCCAGTTTTCAGAGGCATCTGAACAGCTCAACCTGCCGACCGATGATCGCTGGACAACCGCGTTTTCTGCCACTTGGGAGAGCGGGCAAACCTACCCGACGCTCGCGATCGGCAATTATGTCGATGCGACAGACCCAAACGGACCTTTTGGCACCTGCGATACAAATTGGCTACTGCGCTCCGACGGTCACCGTTATGGCGCCCCCGTCGCTCTTGATCCCGGTTACTGCCCACTTTCGATGCTGTTTTCCGATTGGCAGCGGAGCGGCACGCCGATGCTGCGTATTTCTAATGACCGGCAGTATTATCTGCACGACGGGTCCGAACAGATGTGGACGCTTGACCCGCTGCGCGCGCTAGACGCAGCCGATGGCTGGCCCGTGCAAAAGATATGGGGCATGGGGATCGCGAGCCGCGACATCACCGGAAACGGAATGCCTGATGTGATGCTAACATCAATGGGAGATCAGGTGCTGATGTTCAACGATGGGCAACAGTTCGCGCCCGTGGATTACGCTGTCGGCACCTATGCACAGCGCCCATTTACCGGCGATGACGGGCGGCCTTCAACCGGGTGGCATGCTGAATTCGGCGACATCAATAATGACGGGCGTGCCGATCTGTTTATTGCCAAGGGCAATGTCGACCAGATGCCGGGCCTTGCGATGTTGGATCCCAATAATCTGCTTTTGCAAGACCAAGACGGCACATTCACCGAGACCGCAGGCGTCGCCGGTATCGGCACAACCCACCGCGCCCGCGGGGCGGGGTTGGCCGATTTGAATGGCGACGGATTGTTAGATATCGTCGTCGTGAACCGGCGCGCGCCGCTCGAAATTTGGCAAAACATAAGCACAGAGACAGGCAATTGGCTGCGCATTGATCCGCGCCAGACTGATAGCAACATTTTTGCAATCGGCGCGATCGTCGAGCTTCGCACGGCTGACGGCGTCCAAGCCATCGAACGTACAATCGGTGGCGGCCACGCCAGCGGCAGCCTCGTGCCCCTGCACTTTGGAATTGGTACGCATGAAACGGCAGAGGTACGCATAATCTGGCCGAATGGAGCGGTGGGCGAATGGGAAACGGTGCATGCAGGTATCAGCCATATAAAACTTCGGCCCTAGAAGGCGTACCACCCAGTAGTCACACACAGCCTTACATCTAATCGCAGTCTTGGCCGGCGATCACATCATGTAGATTGACCTGCGTGATTTCAGTTCCATCATATAAAAAAAGTATTTCTGTTGGGTCACGAAAATTCGCCGAAACTGAGACAAACGCAGCCAAACCATTATTCACGTCATCTTTATAATACCGAAGCATATCGCGTTCTAAAATAGGTACGCGGTGCATTTCAGTGCCGATTATTTCATAGACCCTGTATGACTGATAACCTGTGAGCCAATGTGGTTTGGTGTAGCCACTATAAAACTGGCGACCTAATTCTGCGCTTCGGCTAATATCCTGCACATCATCAATGTCACCTTTCGGATCATAGAGGTTCGGGCGTATCTCTCCACCTTCGCCGAAACTCCAAACCCCACCGTCGTTCGAAACGTTGATCCATCCGTTCATGAACCAACCATATACATAAACGCGCCCACTGTCGGGATCATAAGGGCCCACGCCCACAATGAAGTCGCCTGTTGGCGACCACGCCGCTTCCCCTTCAACGGTGCCAAAATGCAGCTTTAACATTCCTTCGCTCGGAATGCTTATATGTGGTTCTAGGCCTGCAACGGATACCGGATCCCCTTGGTTCCAGAGGGGGGCATCGTTCCGCTGTTCCGAAACAAGACATAGCTCCAAATAAGGTGCATCTTCGGCTAACGACGGCATGCAAGAGCCAATTAGCGACACGACCAAGGCCATTGAGTTAAAAAGCGCGCACCAACAGGTACGCCCAAATTCGCGATCAATCATCAAGCACAAACGAGATTTTCATAACCACGCGATATTCTTGAATTTCGCCATCCTTGACCGTGACTTTTTGATCGGCGACCCAAGCACCTGTAATGCCCTTTAGGGTCTTTGAGGCCCGCTTGATACCGTTCTCGACCGCATCATCAAATGACTTTGATGAACTTGAAATGACTTCCGTGACTTTTGCGATAGACATCGTATTTCCTTTTCAAAGTAATTGGTTTGGTTAGGTAATAGTAGTGAGCACAACCATAAGAGCAACCTTCAAGAGAGTTTAAAAATCAAACGCCAATTGCCGTGTCGCGTTGAGTAGGCCAATTTTGCGGCCCATTACGCGTTCGGCCGCTAAAACCACTTGTGCCGCAGCACGTGCATCTTCGCCCGCGTCGTGGTGGCGAAATTGCAGCCCAAGCACTTGCTTAAGATGGCCCAACCCATGCCCGCCATTGCCCCGCAACTCTGGCCACGCTTTGCGCGCAATCGCCACGCTGTCGGACCAATCCGATTTCAGCACGGGCAGGTCGGCATGGGCGCAGGCCGCATCAAATGCTTTTTCATCGAAACGACTATGCTGCACAAGCGGATGCGCCTCCATGATGTCACGCAAATCGGGCAAAATTTCGTAAAATGGCGGGGCACCGTGCACCGTGCCTGCATCGATCCCATGCAGCCGGGTATTGCCCGCCGCAAACGTGACTTGTGGATCAACATAGGCGCTATGGGTCGTAATTGTGTCGTCAAACCCAACAACAGCAAGGCCAATCTGGCAAATGCTGGCCACATCATAAGCGGCCGTTTCGACATCAACGGCAATGAACCGGATTGCGGCATTCAGTGGCACTGTTTGCGCAAAGCAACTGGGCAATGTGAATGGTTCGAATTGCGACATGTCGTTTTGTAATTGACCTCTCATCCTACGGATTCATGCCATTGTATCGCGCGGTCACGGTCAGGCAAAGCGCATAGCGAGAACAGTCTTTTGGCAGCGCCCACAAAAATATTAGTTATGCTATAACATTTCTATTGCATCACATTCTTATCCCGATAAATTGCCGGACTTGCAACGTAGCCGATGGAGCCAAACATGTCAGACACACGCCTTCCCGTAACGGTCCTTTCCGGTTTTCTAGGTGCGGGCAAAACCACGCTTCTTAACCGCGTGCTCAACAATCGCGAAGGCCGCCGGGTCGCGGTGATCGTGAACGATATGTCAGAGGTCAACATCGACGCTGACCTCGTACGTGCCGATACTGAACTCAGCCGGACCGATGAAACGCTGGTTGAAATGTCAAACGGTTGCATCTGCTGCACGCTGCGCGATGACCTTTTGGACGAGGTCCGGCGGCTAGCGGCTGAAGGGCGTTTTGATTATTTGTTGATCGAATCCACAGGCATTTCTGAGCCGCTTCCCGTCGCCGCAACATTTGATTTTCGCGACGAATTTGGCGAAAGCCTCGCCGATGTGTCCCGCCTTGATACAATGGTGACTGTCGTTGACGCCGTAAATCTGCTGCAAGACTATTCCAGCCATGATTTCCTAAGCGACCGCGGCGAAACGCTGGGCGAAGAAGATGAACGCACGCTTGTGCACCTTTTGACCGATCAAATCGAATTCGCAGATGTCGTTATCTTAAATAAAGTTTCCGACGCAGGCCCTGACCGCGTGGACGCCGCCCGCAAAATCATTCGCAGCCTGAATGCAGATGCCAAAATCATCGAAGCCGATCATTCCGATGTTGCGAGCGGCGCAATTCTTGACACTGGGCTATTCGATTTCGAAAAAGCGCATGAGCACCCGATGTGGGCGAAAGAGCTTTATGGATTTGCAGACCACACGCCCGAAACCGAAGAATACGGCGTTGCGTCTTACGTTTATCGTGCGCGGCAACCGTTCATCCCTGAAAAGGTTCTTGCGGTTTTGAACGGGGAAATGCCGGGGGTCATTCGTGCCAAAGGGCATTTTTGGATTGCGACGCGCCCTGAATGGGTCGCTGAATTCTCGCTCGCGGGTGCACTTTCCAGCGTGAAACCGCTTGGTACTTGGTGGGCATCTGTGCCGCAAGAAAACTGGCCAGATCACGATAGCGCAAGGGACTATATGAAAGCCCATTGGCAAGAACCCTGGGGCGACCGCCGCCAAGAATTGGTCTTTATCGGTGCCGGGATTGATTGGAGCGCGCTTAAGGCGCGGCTTGATAGCTGTCTCGTGCCAGAAGTCGTTGCGACAAGCCCGGACGCGCTGCCGGATTATCCCGATCCCTTCCCCGTTTGGCGACGTGCACCGGCGGCGGCATGAATATACTACGCGCACGACTGCCCAAAAAGGTGGCAGGTATCACAGTTGTAGAAGATCCCGAGGCGCTTTCGGTGTTTATCGAGCCTGCCTGCGCTGGGGCAATTTGGCGCAGAAAAGCTTCACCAGATTTCCAAAACTGGGTCGACAGCTTGCCCCCCGAACAGCTGCCGCAAGGGCGTGTCGTGACGCGTGCCGATGCGGTAAGCGCTGTCGTGGCAGAGCTTTGCGAGATCGCACAGACACCGGTATGTCGGCAACGCGATCAACTGATCGACGATGTTGCAGCGCTGGCCGATGTGTTTTCCGATTTGATGAAACCACCATATCTGCGCGTGCGGCTACAGGTGGTCACATCAAACGCCTGTCGCAAGTTCCATACCGATGCGCTCACCGCGCGGCTTGTCTGCACATATCGCGGCACGGGTACACAATATGGGATCGCAACCAAGGGCCACGACCCGGCACGCGTATTCACGGTGCCGACCTGCGCGCCAATCCTGCTGCGCGGCACCCAATGGCCAGAGACGCCCGCCTCCGGGCTTTTGCACCGCTCACCCCCAATCGAAGGCACCGGCGAAACACGGCTTGTGCTTGTGCTTGACCCTGTACACAGCTTGGAAGACGCGGCATGAGCCAAAACCTTGGCGATACGAGCCTGCGCCGAAAACGTCGCTCGGTCGATCCGATGCATGCCTATGATGCCTTGCCTTCGCCGTTGCGCGCATGGCTTTCGCAGGCGGCCTTGCCATGGTCGCCGACCTCAGCCCGAAAAATTTGGAAACGGGCGCAGGCCAAGGGGCTCAGTGCGGATGAAACCCTTGACCTGCTGTGCCAAGTCGAGACGAATACGCTCGCCCGGGACAAACACGCGATCCGCTAGGAGCGGCCCAGCCCCCCACTCTGCTATGCTTCGTTTTGTTTCTTCAGGTCGTCCAAAATCGCGAGCGATTGATTGGACAACGGTAGCTTCACAGGTTCGTTGATTTCCGCAGAAACATCGGCCGCCGAATAGCTTTCCATCACCATGCGTGCGTGGTCCGGGGATACCATGACTTCACGGTCCAGCAGCACCGCTTCGAGGAAGTGAATGGTTTCCGGCCCCATCTGCCCTGCAAAGGCATGATCAACCTGTTCACCCGGCATTGTCGACATAGGATACTGGGTGCCACCTTTGACCGTATTCAGCCAATTATCGCGGCTGGTGTCATCAAGGATCAACGACCCTTCAGTGCCCGTGATTTCGATCCATGTTCCGCAATAGTTTGGATAGCTCGGTGGTAGATTCCACCCGCCACCAACGACGACCAACGTGCCATCATCCATAGTGACTGTGGACCATTGGCAATCATAGGATCCATTCAGATCCTTCATGTAGCCATAAGCACCTTGAGAATAGACCCGTTCGGGTTTCGCCGGGCCAAGTAGCCAGAACACAAAATCCAAGTCATGCGTGCTTTCCATCGCAGCGGGCGAAAGCTTCACGCGGTTTGCAATTTTTTTGCCTAGGTTGCGCGACAGGTGACGGCTCACCATCACGTTCACAACCTTGCCCAATGTGCCATCCGCGATTGATTTCTTCGCATAAGCAATCTTTGGGTTGAAACGCTGGGAATATCCGATAGTGAATTTCAGGCCCTTTTCCTTGGACAGTGCGATCAGCTCATCCGCTTGGGCCAGTTCCATCGCGATTGGCTTTTCCAACAGCACGTGTTTTCCGGCACGCAGGCAATCGCGGGCAATCGGGTAATGCGTGGATTCCGGCGTGGTCGAGATATAGACGACCTCGATCGCAGGGTTGTTGATAATGTCTTGGTAATCCTCCGTCGCGCTAGCTGGATTTGTCAGTTCCTTGACCTCGGCCAGCCGCTCTGGACGGTTTTCACAGATATGCAATTTATCGACAAGAGCAGAGCGTGCCAGTGTTTCAGCGCGAATGCCACCGCACCAACCCGTTCCAATGACGGCAACTTCGACTTGTCTCATGTATTTTGCTTTCTGATTTAGAAGTATTTTCGTAAGGTGTGACGGCGCAATCCGCGCCGTCACGTTGTGTCGTTATTGACCTGTGAGTTCGTCAACAAGCGTCTTGTAGGCTACGGCCTGCTCTTCACGCATCACTTGATAGGTCGGCCCATCAAGAAGTTCGATGGTTTCATTCAGGCGGCCCATCATACGTGTGAATGTTTGATCCTCGATCAATTGCGCGAATGCATCTGTCAGTGTCGCAACAACTTCATCCGGTGTGCCCGCAGGCGCAACCAGAACGCGGTGCATAAAGCCGATGTCGCCCTCAACGCCAACTTCGGCAAATGTTGGAACATCGTCAAACATCCGTTCTGCGCCCGCAGTTGCAAGAATACGGATATCCCCCGCTTCGATTTGACCGCTCAGCGTGGATGGGAACCCCATCGTGACATCTGAATCACCTGACAACAACGCCTGCAAAGCCGGTCCACCACCTTGGTAAGGGACGAGGTTAAACTGAACCCCACGTGCCTGCATGATCTGGGCGGCAGGCACAAAAAACGCACCCCAGTTCCCAGAGTGTGACAGATCAATGCTACCAGGTTCAGCTTCCGCCGCTGCTATCAGATCTTCAAACGTTTCAAAGGGGCTATCAGCCCGCACAACCACACCCATTGGTGCATAGTTCACGCGCGCAATCGGAATAAAGTCTGTCAGCGGGTCATAGGGGACGTTTTCAACATACTGCTGGAGCATATCGACATAGTTGTGCGTGAACAAAAGAGTGTAGCCGTCGGCTGGCGCATTTGCCACTTCTTGCGTACCCTTTTGCCCGCCTGCACCCGGTGTCAGGCGCACGATCATGGCTTGGTTCAAATACGTCGGAATGACCGACGTGATCACACGCGCGTTCAAGTCGTGCGACCCGCCTGCGCCAAATGGAATAACCATCGTGATCGGTTTCTCTGGGTATTCCGCATATGCGGCTGTCCCCATGGTCGCGACGGCCATCCCACCGGCCAGCGCTACTTTCTTAAAAATCGATGCGAACATAAATTTTCCTCCCTTTATGCATCTTTCGTTTGAATGGAGGGGCGATGCGTCACCCACCATTTTAGTTTTCCGCAGGCAATGCGTTCAGGCGTCTCCACAGCATGAACCCAATGACAGGAATTGAAAGCAGTACACCTATTGCGCCCAAACGTTCTTGGAATAGGAACTGCATGACTTCGCCGTTGCCCATCGCCATTGTCTGGCCGAATGCGTATTCCATCGGCGGCCCTAGGATGAAGCCCATGACCATCGGCATGACGTCAAACTTGCCAGCCCGAGCGACCAGACCAAAGACACCAAAAGCAACAAGCATGATCAGGTCGAAATTGTCAGACCGGAACACATAGGCACCTGCGAATGCGAACATAATCACAACGGGCACCAAGACGGATGTTTTGATCTGCACGATCCGCGAAAAGAACGGAATCGACAGGTACCCAATGACCAAGAACAACAGGTTGGCAAAAACCATCGCAACCAGAATGGCGAACACAGTCGCACCTTGTTCCTCGAACAATTGCGGTCCGGGGCGTAGCCCTTGAGCCACGAATGCGCCCAGCAAGATCGCAGTCACATTGTCACCTGGAATGCCAAGCGTCAAAAGCGGCACCATCGTTGGGCCGTTGACCGCGTTGTTTGCAGCCTCGGCGGCGGCGATACCTTCAAGCTCTCCCTCGCCGAATGTTTCGGGGTGATCTGACGCATTCTTTGCGGCCGAATATCCCATCATGGCTGCAACAACCTGCCCCAACCCCGGTATGATCCCGATACCTGTTCCAATGACGGTCGACCGGCAGATAGTTTTAAAGCAGCGGCGGAATTCAGCAAAGGTCAGACGCTCACCCATGACGGCGGCCAGCTTTTGCACCTTGTCTGACTTCATCACCACATTGGCGATTTCAGGGATCGCAAAGACACCGATCAGCATTGGCAATAACGGGATGCCGGATTTCAGATCGAAAATACCAAAGGTGAACCGTTCAACCCCACCCAGCGGGTCCGTCCCGATGAACGATAACCACAGGCCGAACAGCATCATCACCAACGCCTTGAGCGGATTTTTCCCCGAAGTGGCCGCGATAATCACCAAGCTTAGCAGCAGCACCGCAAACAGTTCAGGTGGGCCAAATTGCATCACAAGAAATGCGATTGGGAAAATCATCACCATGGTGAACATGTCGCTCATAGTGTCACCAAAAACCGAAGAACACAGCGCCATATCCAGCGCCTTGCGCGACTTTCCTTGCTTGGTCAGCGCGTATCCGTCGCGGGACGTGGCAACCGCCGCTCCCGTGCCCGGCATGGACACAAGAATCGCAGGGATAGAACCTCCAAAAATGCCGCCTTTATAGACACCTAGAAGGAACGGAATACCGACAATAGGTTCCAAGAAAAACGAGATAGGCAACAAAATCGCCATCGCCAAAAGCGTCGTGAATCCGGGCAAAGCGCCCACAAGCATACCGCCAAACAGACCTGCGGCCATCAGCGCAAAGGTATCGACCCGAAACGCCATACCAAAGCCGGTAATGAATTGTTCTAACATCCGCGTTTTCCTTAGAGGCCGAGTTGCTGCGCGTAGAACAGCTCGATTGTATTGAGTTCAGGAAGCGATACAGCCAAGACCCGCGTTGCCACTAAGTAAAGTGCCATAGGGCCAATCACGGCGATCGCAATAATTTGTAGGGCAGATCGGTTTCCCGAAAGTACGGACACCATGATAATCGTGAGCGCGGACGATATGAAAAAGCCCAATGGCACCATCGCCAAGGCGTAAAACAGCATAAAGGCAAACAACATCACGCCGCGCCCAATGGCCTGCCAATCCGTACCCGCGTCCTCTGGTGTTTCTGCTTCATCGACATTTGAAAAATACAAAACGATGCCAGAAAGCACCGCCAAAACGCCAAGAACCAAAGTTGGAAATAGGCTCGGTGTGATCGCAGTGAGCATCCGCCCCATCAGAACTTTTGGCGCAGCAACAAGCTGCCCCATGCACACGACAGCCAGCACTGAAAGCGCGGCAAACGCTAACAGCACCCACCTCTCAGCGGACATATTTATATTTGCAATCACATCACCCTCCCCGGTGTGGACTTGGCTGCGCTGCTCATACAGCGCGCCGGTCTCCCATCTGCCGTCATGACTCTCCCAATCATTCCGGCGTGTTTTTAAGATCGTAACCAAAGCTGCAGTAGGAAAACAACGCGTGGTTACTTATGGTCGGAATCAGAAAAAATGATGGGTCTGAACCCGCTGTTTTATCCCTTTGAACCAAACGAAACTCTTGGGTGTTTTCACGGCCAAACTATGCAACCGAGAAGCGTTCACGCACATCGGCGCAACTCTTTCTAATCATGTGACAAAGTAGCTCTCCGAAGGCAGAAGTCGCGGTTGATTTTGCGCGCGTTTCTGGTTCGATGAGCAGATAATCAACGGTCAAAATAGGGTCCCGGATTGGGGATAATTTTGCCTTTGGATCATCAAATTTTGAGATGCATAAACAGCCTGGCAAAATTGACGCGTAATTGCCGCGCTCCAGCAGGTCAAAAGTCGTCATCATACTGTCCAACTGCAAGATCGCATGTTTCGACTGACACGTATTTTCAAGGTATTGATCGATCCCTTTGCGGCGCGCGTTACCTGTCCCTGGCAGTACGAGATTCAGAGGTGGGGCCGTCGCGAGATGGGTAAAGCCGTCAGTAGCTTTGCCATCCAGATTGCTTTCAACAAGCAGTTCCAAATCAGTATCGACATGCGAACTGCGGATGCCTACAGGCAAAGGGCCTGCTGGCACAACGGCGAAATCAAGTTCTTCGTCGGCCACGCGCCGAGTTAGCGTTTCGCTATAGCCTTCGCTGATTTGTACATCCACATAGGGGAATTTTTCCGAAAACTCCATCAAGGTAGGCCCAAGGACAGACCGCGCGAAGGTCGGCATAATGCCGGCACGTACACTCCCAACCAGATGCCCGCGATGGGCCGACACGTCGTTTTGCAGTTCATCCATTTCGCGCAGAACACGTATCGCACGACGGTAGACCAAATCGCCCATTTTGGTCGGCACAACGCCTGCGGAATTCCGTTCGAATAGGGGCATTCCAACGCGATCTTCGAATTCGCGGATCTGCATGCTGACACCCGACTGGGTCGCGTTCACCTGATGTGCTGCGGCCGTGATCGAACCGACGTTATAAACGGCAACGAAGTAACGCAGTTGTTGGGTCTTGATATTTCGCATACTGGAAAAGCCCCTAGTGCTGACGCTGAATGCGCCACGTTAAACTAGCTGGAACTGCGCATTCCATCAATGGCTTGCGGCGGCGGGCCGTTAGACAGGCCCGCCCCGGTTATTAGCATCCTAAAAAGGCGCATATCTCATTTTTGAACGCTTGCGGTTGTTCGAGGTTCGACAGATGCGCCGCATCCGCGATGACCTTGAATGTGCCATTGGGTGTGGCGTCAGCCATTGCTTGCATAACGGCGACGGGTGCCGCGACATCTTGTGCGCCCGTCATGAACAACGCGTCATGCGTAAGCCCTGACAATGACGGCAAAACGTCCAATGACTGCAAGCAGCGCGCCGTCCCTTCATACCCTATGGAGGCCGTGGCGTTGAACATATCACGTACGACATCCAGCTTGGGCTTATTCGCCCCATCCGCAAGGAAACTTTCGGTAAACCAGCGGGTTAACGTCGGCTCACAAAGCGCTGCCAGATTTTCATTATGCAATTTCGCAATATTACCGTCCCATATCGCTTTATACGGGTCGGGCGCATCTGCGCGGGCGTCACAACAAACAATCCGGTTCACACGGTCCGGGTGATGTACCGCCAATGCCAATGCAGTCATTCCACCAAGCGAGACACCAAGAACATCAGCTTTTGCGATACCCACATGATCCATCAGCGCGATCAGATCACCGACCAGCTGCGGGAAACTGTAGGGTGGTTGGCTAGCGGTGCTTTGCCCGTGCCCACGTGTATCATAGCGCAAAACGCGAAACGTTTTTGCCAAATATGATGCTTCATAGTCAAATAAGCGCATATCGGTCGCCAGCGAATTGGAACAGATGATCCAATCACCATTGGCAGGGCCGTCAATTTGATAGGCCAGCTTAACGCCGTCAGATAGCTCTAGAAAATTCACATTAGCCATCAGGTATTTTCCAACGTCAAAGCGCCAAGCGCTGCATTAACCTTTGGCAGCACTTTTTCCGCCGTCAGGATCATAGAACGACGCCCCAATTCGCGGTCTGCCCAGTCGTGACCTGCATAGACGAGCTTGCCAAAGTGGCCGATTTCGTCATGGAATTCCAATACCTGATCAGCAACGCTTTCAGGATCGCCATAGATCACCAACCGGTCCATCACGTAGTCCAATGTCACGTCATCATCGGGCATGTTTTGATCTTCTTTGAAAAGATTCAAACGTCCGCCCGCCCGCATTTTGGTCAATAGCTGACTATAGTAAAACACATAGGGGCTATCTGGATCACGCGCATAGGCTTTGGCCGTTGCCATATCTTCGGCAACACAGATGTTCTTTGCAACGCTCCAGTTATTGAAATCAGCCTTCCGGCCACCCTGTTCGCAGCCCTCTACATAGTTGGGCCAATGGGTCTTCACCCATTTAGGCAGCAAGAAGTTCGCAGAAATGGGCTCCCACCCGCGCGCGGCCATCGCTGTCACCCCTTTTGAAAACGGGGCAACGACGGTCCCAACGATGGGGGGATGTGGATCCTGATAGGGCTTGATCACAGTGCCTTGCCCGATCTCGGGGATCATTGTCTTTTCAGTCGAAACCTCAAAAAATTCACCCTTTAGATTATAAGGCGCTTCGCCTTCCCAAATCTGAAGCACCATATTGATGCATTCGATGAACATCTTGTTGCGATCATTATCAAGGTTGCCGAAAATTTCTGCGTCCGACATCAGCCCGCCGGGCGAGATACCGAAATTCATCCGGCCTTTGGTCATGTGGTCAAGCATCGCCACTTCGGCAGCCACCCGCGCAGGGTGCGAATTTGGCAGGTTCACGGTTCCCGTACCAAGCCGAATATTTTTCGTCTCATAGGCAAGGCTCGCCATAAATGCGACGGTAGACGTAATCACCTCTGCAAGATCGGTCGTATGCTCACCGCAATAACCTTCGACGAACCCAAGCTCATCCGCGAGAATAAAAGCTTCGCGGTCTTCTTGCAGGCTTTGTGAAATCGATTTCCCAACCGGGTGTATCGGCATCGTGAAAAAAGAAAGCTCCATCTGTCCCTCCCAAGGATGTCAAGCAATGTTGGCGGCTAGATTGACCGTCTCGGGCCAACAGGGAAAACGATGCTTTGTTATGGCTACAATCAGAAAATCTGATTGCCATCGCGGGTTAAATGCATTGGCATAGGTCAGAGTGAGCAATCAGATTTTCTACTTGCCCCTATAAGTTTTGATGAGTTGCAAGGCCTTGCCGTTCGCCATCTATTCGGTTTGGTATGCTGTCGTATCACAAGGGGGGAGCCTAGGATGTCTGACAAATTTACGGTTGCGATTGCCGGTTTTGGATGGTGGGGGCGCCATATGGTGAAACGGCTCGCGACTTCGCCAGACATTGATGTTCTTGCGGTGATCGAACCAAACACGGCTAATCATGCCGATATCATCGCCGCCGGTGTTGATGCTTGCGCCGATTTCGAAACCGTACTTGCCCGTCCCGATATCGATGCCGTGATCCTGACGACCCCGAACCCTGTCCACGAAGAACAAGTAACCATGTGCGCCGCCGCCGGAAAGCACGTCTTTTGTGAAAAGCCACTTGGGCTAACGGGCCCCAGTGCAAAACGGTCCGTGCAAGCCTGTATTGACGCTGGCGTGACCTTGGGCATTGGCCACGAACGCCGGTTTGAGCCGGGATTAGAGGCGCTGAAAGCTGAAATCGACAAAGGCGGGCTTGGTACGATCATGCATGCCGAAGCCGCATTCAGCCACGATAAGCTGATCAATGTACCCGCGGGCGATTGGCGGACCTCCAAAGCCGTGAGCCCCGCAGGCGGCATGACCGCGATGGGCATCCATCTGACTGATTTGCTCATCTCATTCTTTGGCCCAGTCGAAACTGTACAAGCGATGACGGCGGATCGGTCGCTAGGCTGGGAAACCGGGGATTTGGTCACTGTGCAGCTTGGCTTCAAAGCCGGGATGACAGCAACCCTAAGCGCGGTTTTACATACACCCCACTTCATCCGCATGCATGTGTTCGGGACCGAAAAATGGATCGAAGTCCGCAACGATTCGCACCCAGACACCCCCGGCGGCAAGGTCAGCTATGTCGAAGCGGTCACTGGCCAACCGCACCGTGAACAGGTTTTTGAATGGACCGATGCCGTCGTTGACAATCTGAACGCATTTCGCGAGGCATGTCAGGGCACAGCACCTTATCGTTTTAGCCATGAAGAAATGATTCACAACATCGAAGTCTTAGATGCGATCGCCCAGTCTGCAGAGACCCGCGAAACCATCCATATGGGATCTTAAATGCTCAACCTGCCGAAAATTATGGTCGCCCCAAACGGCGCACGCCGCACGCAAGCCGACCACCCCAAGCTGCCGGTCACGATTGACGAAACCGTCGAGACCTGTATCGCCTGTGCTGGTGAGGGGGCGACTGGCGCGCATTTGCACGTGCGCGACGACGCTGGCATCCATTCGTTGGACGCCGACCGTTATGCCCGTTTGCTGGAAAAGATAGACACTGCCCTGCCCGACTTTTTTGCGCAAATCACAAGTGAAAGCGCAGGGCTGTATACCGCCGCAGATCAGCGCGATCTTATCCACGCGTTAAAGCCGCGTTCAATTTCCGTTGCCCTACGCGAATTCCTGCCCGATACCGCGACCCAATCCGCCGCAAAAGATTGCTATCATTGGGCGCATGAAAACGGCGTTACAATTCAACATATTTGCTATAGCCGCGATGAGCTTGATCGGCTGCTCGGATTTATGAACGACGGTATCATTCCAGGTACGCACCACCATGTGCAGCTTGTTTTAGGGTCCTATGACGGGACCAAGATCAGCCGTCCCGAAGACATCGCAAGTTTTGCTGCACCACTTATCACGCCGACGGGTGGGGCATCCTTTGACTGGATGATGTGCGCTTTTGGGACTGCCGAAACAGACTGCCTGTTGCGCACGTTTGAATTAGGTGGGAAAGCTCGGATCGGGTTCGAAAATTCGCTTTGGAATGCCGATGGATCTGGTGCAAAAAACAATGCAGAGCGTGTGCGTGAATTGGTCTCGCGGATGACCGCAAACTAAAGGGCAAACATGGACCTGATCCAACTCAAGGCGCTGGCAGAAGTCCTTGCCCCAATCTGTCTTATCATCACGATTGGGTTTTTCCTGCAAAGATCATCGGCAAAGGTCGATGTCACAAGTATCAGCCGCCTTATTATGCTGGTGGGCACGCCAGCCTTGGTATTTTCTACGCTCACGACAACCGATCTTCCGACGCAAGTTTTGATGGACGTCTCGCTTGCTGCGCTTTGCACCTGCGGGTTAGCGATCATTTTCGCGCTGATTTGCCTCAAGCTTATTGGCAAACCGGTAAATACCTATCTGCCACCTTTAACGATGCCGAATTCCGGTAACCTTGGGCTGCCGCTTGTTCTGCTGGCCTTTGGCGCTGATGGGTTAGCTATCGGTGTGGCGTTCTATTTTGTCGTGGCCATCATCCAATACACCCTGATGCCGATTGTCGTCGCCGGGGCGTTTTCGCCTAAAAGCCTTGTAAAGGAACCGCTCATCTGGGCCGTTATTGCGGCACTATTCGTCAAGTTTACGGGCGCGATGGTCCCCTTGATTATCGCCGACACCACCGAAATTTTGGGAGGTATGATGATCCCTGTCATGCTTGTCCTATTGGGGGCTGCGATTGCTGGTCTTGGGGTATCTGATCTGAAAACCGCGGCCACGCTGGCGCTCTTGCGGCTTGGCATTGGGTTGGCTGCCGGTCTTTGCACAATCTACATCCTTGGCGCGACAGGCATCGCTGCGGGGGCGATTTTTATTCTCTCTTCGATGCCATCAGCGGTGGTCACCTATGTCATTGCAGCGCGCTACGACCAAGGTCCGAAACGGGTTGCAGGGCTTGTGGTCATGTCAACCTTGTTAACCCTGATATGCCTGCCCCTATTGCTTTGGGTATCATTGCAATTAGCTGCCTAAGCCCATCACCGTTTCTTATAGGCCGCATAAGCAACGATGTCTTTTTTCGTGTAGGCGGCCACTTTACGGTCATTCCATAGCAACGGTGGAGGAAGCCCGCGCTGAACACGCTATCAACCGCAGAACCGACCCACTGTGTATTGATGTGCTTCCTCCTCCCAGACCATGACAACAATACTTCCGCACGGCAGCGGCAGATCAGGAGTGAACGCAATGCAAACCGATGTCATTGAAAAGGCCCCGGCAATAGATCCCAAAGCCTTGCGGGATACATTGTCTTGCTTTCCAACCGGCGTTGCAATTGCGACGACGTCAGCGCGTGACGGCACACCGATTGGCGTCACGATCAGTTCGTTCAATTCCGTGTCGATGGACCCACCGCTTGTCTTGTGGAGCCTTGCAAGCAATGCGGGCAGCCTGCCCGAATACATGGCGCACAAAGGCTTTGCGATCAATATTTTGTCCAGCGATCAGGTCGCATTGTGTAAGCTATTCTCAAGCCAAGAACGCGACCGTTTTGCGTCATTGAACTGGATGCGAGGTATGCACGGGCTCCCGATTCTTGCCGGTTGTGCCGCGACGTTGGAATGCACCACCCATGCTGTGGTTGAAGGCGGGGATCATCAAATCATGATCGGTCGCGTCGAACAGCACGCATCTTTTGATCGGACGCCGTTGGTGTTTGGAAAAGGTCAGCTTGGCGCGTTTGCGACTGCATAAACCGTAAAAAAACTGCGCGGCCGTAAGCCACGCAGTTTCTTTAGATTAACCGTTTTAGGCCTGCCTAGCGCGGCAGCCCCTTGCCTTTACCAGCCTCCATAACACCATCAACAAGCACAAACATAATCGTGCAAGGTACAGTGCCACGATTGGCCCATGCGTGGTTGGTGCCGCGCTGCACAACCACGTCGCCCGCCTTCAGCAGTACGTCATCTTCTTCATTGTCCATCAGCATCCAAATTTCGCCGTTCATGACAATGCCATAATCGACGGAATCCGTGCGGTGCATCCACGGGTGCCGTCCACCTTGCACCACATTCGCGCCCGCGCCCATTTCAGCGAATGCCGCGGCGCCATCTTCGCTGGATAAGCGCGCCATCACTTCGGGGTCTTCTGGCATGAATTCAACACAGCGAAACACCGTGCCGTTTTGCGGCGGGTGCAGAATGAAATCACCCGTGCAGGTTTCCGTCGGGCCATCATATTCGGCTGGCGTTTGATCCGTCATCCAAAAATTTGTCAGCCGCACACCCGGCCGATTTGGACGTTCTAGCTGTTGCGTCGCGATTTGATCGCTTTCAATGATCGCTGTGCCTTCGGCGTTATGTCCGGTGACAACGCGGCGGTAGTCTTTGTGTTTCATGAAGTTGCTTTCGAAGTTTGGTGAGAAGATCGGTCGAGAACCACGACCGCAACAAAAAGACCAAGGCCCACAGCCGCGCTAATCAACCCTTGGAACAAGAGGCACAAGCCCGCTGCCGCAGCGATTATCCGCACAAGTGGCGACAACCGCCCATTCAGATTGCCGATGATCGCAACCCCAATGGCGAATGTCCCCAGTGCCGCCGTGACAATGGCAAAACCGTTTTCAACGATTGTACCCCCCATCAACAGACCCGGCCCATAGACAAAGGCAAATGGCAGCACAAAGGATGTCGCCGCATAGCTTGCTGCGGTCCAGCCCACCTTATTCACATTCGCGCCTGCGATGCCCCCCGCCACATAAGACGCAAGCGCAACAGGCGGTGTGATTGTCGAGATACAGCCGTAGTAAAAGACAAAGAAATGCGCGGTCAGCACTGGCACGCCAAGCTTCACCAGCGCAGGTGCCACCACCGTCGCAAGGATAAGATATGCAGCAGTCGTCGGCAGCCCCATGCCCAAAATGATCGATGTGATCATGGTGAAGAATAGCGCAAGGAACAGATAGCCACCCGATGCCAAATCAATCAGCGTCGCAATCTTTGACCCAAGCCCCGTGACCCCCAAAATCCCCGCGATAATCCCCGCTGCGGCACAGGCCGCAGAAATGGTCACCACAGAGCGCGCCCCCTCTGAGATTGAGCGCATAAGTTTTTCAAAGAATACCTTGTCGATTTTACGCTGCCAAACGATATCGCCCAAGACCAACACACCCATCGCCCAAAGCGAGGCCTTAAACGGGGAATAGCCCATCAGCATCATTGTGATTAGCGTCCCAAAGGCTGCAATAAAGGGGCTGCCCTTTACCAAAACTTTGGCCAAAGGCTCTGCGCTGATTTCAGCGCCAGTGTTCGGCGCAATACCAGATTTGACCGCTTGCAAGTGCACAACCACAAATGCAGAGCCAAAAAACAAAAGCGCGGGCACAATGGCCGCAGCCATTACCGATGTGTAAGGGACGCCCACGATTTCAGCCATGATAAAGGCCGCGGCCCCCATCACTGGCGGCATGATTTGCCCCCCAGTCGAAGCCACAGCCTCGATTGCGGCGGCCTGATGCGGCGCATAGCCTTCGCGCTTCATAATTGGGATCGTCACGGTCCCCGTAACCGCCACATTGCCCGCCGCTGACCCGCTGACCATGCCGATCAAAGTCGAAAACAGCACCGCCGATTTGGCAGAGGCCGCACGCAAACCGCGGGTACAGCGCACCGACAATTCAAAAAAGAAATCCCCGGCCCCAAAATTCGACAACAACGCGCCAAAAATCGTAAAGACGATGATATATGTCGCCGCAACGCCAACTGGAATGCCGTAGATTCCTTGGGTGTCTGTGGTCAGCACAACGATAATGCGGTTCAAATTCGACCCGCGCCCTTCCAGCACGCCCGGTAGATAAGGCGCAAGAAACGGGTAGAGAAAGAACACAAAGGTGATCAAGGCGAGGATCAGACCGATGCCGCGTCGTGCGGCCTCAAAGACGACGAACAACAAGACCGCGCCAGCAATCAAATCCGTATCGTTGGTGATGCCGCCGCTAAAGGCAATCGGCTTCCAACGTGTCAACATCCAAAGACTGGCAGCGACCGTTGCCAAGACAAGAAACCCGGAAATCGCAGCGTTGAGCTTTGTCCCCTCGAGCTTTGCGCTCGCAGGTTTGATGACAAAAAGAAGTGAAAGCGCGAGCATCACATGTGTTAAGCGCATCGGCATTGTCGAGATGACAAAAACGCCAGAAACCACCATCAGATGGTACGCGCCAAGCGCCAGCCCAGCCGCGAAAATCGCGTTCTGAACCGTCAAAAATCGGTGAATTGAGTTCATTGAAACCGCCCCCCAACTGACCAAGCCACTTACAGTGGCTCAGTCAGTCGTAATTTTAAATTACTTCGAGTCGAAATAAGCCTGCGCACCCGCGTGAAGCGGAATAGCAAGCTCTAGCGACATCGCGGGATCAATCTGAAGCGCATTGGCGTTTTCAGCTTGTAGCTCTTCGAGATTGTCAAAGATCGCGGCGGTCACAGCTTCAACCGTCGCCGCATCAAGACTGTTTGGCGCAATCAACATGTTGTTGACACCGATCGCTTGGCCAGCTTCGGCTGTGCCATAAACATCCGCAGGGATTTCGACAGCAACATATGCGCTATTTGCTTCAAGCGCTGCGTCAAGCATCCCTTCGGAGAAGCTAATATAGCGCAGATCAGCGCCAGCCGTTGCTTGCAAAACCGCCCCTGATGGGAAGCCAGACAGGGCAAGCGCCGCGTCGACCGTGCCATCTGTCAATTGGCTGAAGCCATCAGAATAGGACACAAAGCTTGGCGTGATATCTTCGATGCTCATGTCATGCTGCGGGAACAAGAAGTTCACAAAACCCAATGTGCCGCCGCCAGCAGGACCGACAGCAACGCTTTTGCCGCGCAGGTCTTCGATTGTCATAATGTCGCTATCGGCCAAAACCATCATGTGCAAAACTGATGGATGCAAAGCCGCAACCGCACCGATGTCGATTTCGCCTGTATTGCTGTATGGGCCAACACCTTTGGTCGCCAATACTGCAAGGTTATTGTTTGTGATGGCAATCTCAACTTCGCCGCTCGCGATTAAATTGGGGTTCTGCACAGATCCGCCGGTAACGATTGGCACCATAGAGATACCTTCGCCAGCGTGTGCATTCACAACGTTCGAAATACTCTGCCCCATAGGATAAAACGCACCGCCAAGCGATGCAGTACCGATACGCAACTCTTCGGCCGCAGAAGCCGTACCAAGAATCGCCAACACAGCGACGCCAGCGATTTTTTTGAATGCGTTAGACATGGAATCCTCCTTAACATGCAGGCACAAGCTAACGACATGAGGCGGGAAAGCAATAAAAAATCTATATTTTTGACATAATATAAAATAAATAGATATTTATTGCGCAGTGGCTTTGCCCGATTCACACATATTAAATCGTGTATAATAAGGTAATATGTAGTGCATCAATACGGCTCCACCGTATCGATATATGTAGGCTGTCGACTGCCTAAGTCGCACCAACGCTATAGGCTGAAACTTGTCAAACACACACCAATTTTCGATCATGGGTTGTGCGACGTCCAGTGCCGCGATGCATGTGCGTGCTCGAAAATTTTAGTTAAGGATCGTTTTGCTTAAAAAACGCGCTATGGTTTGCAAATCACATCACCAAACGTAGATTTCCATAAATTCCGCTTCCAGAACGTACCCTGTTTGCGCCACTTCCGTCATCTGCACCTCATGTTGCATACGGCCTGTCACCCAAACCGCATCCCATAGGTTATCTGACGGCCATGGCGTGAACGCATTCACGAACACCAGTTGATTGGGCGGCGGCGGCGGCGTGTGAATGCAGGCCCCCACATAGGGAACAAGGATGAAACTGGTGACACCAGCAGCCGTCTGCTCTATTGGAATGATGAACCCCGGCATCTTGATATAGGCCCCATCCAATGCGGGGTTCAGCTTGGTCGCATTACCATCAAACACGGGCAACCAAATGTCATTCACTTCGTCCATCACCCCTTCGCCGATGATTTCTGAATATGGGACACCCGGTGGTATCAAATCATCCCAGGTTATCTCGGTCGCGGGGTTTGCTGCGGCAACACGCGGCAGCGCTGCACCCGCCGTTGCAATCGCAAGCAGTTTTCTGCGTGAAATCTTCATCAATTGCCCCCTAAGGCCTAGATTTTGACCATCATACCATCGGCAAGGGACAATCTGTAAGCTCTGATTGCGGGTACCATACTCACGATTGCGCCAGCGCAAACAACACCAAGTAACACCCAAAATTCTCTCATGCTGGGTGCCACAATGGGAATCCAAAGCCCAAAGGCGCTATCAATCAGCGGCTGCGCCACCCAAAGCCCCAAATACAACAGCACCAATCCAAGCAACGCGCCAAGTGCGGCCATCAAAGCCGCCTCTAGCACCAAGAGGCTAAGAATGACCCAGGGACGCGCGCCCATCGCCCTGAATATCGCCATTTCCCGGCGGCGTTCATTGAGGCTCGAAAAAATGGTGGCCATCATGCCGATCATAGCCGTGACGATCACCATCGCAGACACCGCGACCAAGGCGGTTTCAGCGATCCCCACGATTTGCCACAACTCTTGCAGTGCCACGCCGGGCAGAATGGCAAGCAGTGGCTCTTGCGGATATTCGTTAATTGCCCGTTGCAGGCCAAAGATTTGCAACCGACTTTTGACACCGACCAAGGCGGCAGTCACGGCCTGCGGTTGCAGGTCCATCTGGCGGATTTCATCCACGGGAGTCGATTGACCGGGGATCTGCGCGCCACTTTGCCAATCCACATGGATCGCTTCAATCGCCGCAAGGCTGACGATCACCGTGCGATCAACAGGCGTGCCAGTTTTGGCCAAGATGCCCGAGACACGAAAAGGCTGGTCTTTATGCTCAGTAAAAGAAGCCAGCCCATGCGCCACCACAATCGGATCACCCACCGCATAACCCAAGGTCTGCGCAACATCGGCCCCAATGGTCGCGTCAAACAGATCATCCATAACCGCACCATGTTGGATGGATAGCGATTGCCCTGACCGATACTTGTAGCGGTCAAAAAACGCCGTGGTGGTGCCCATCACCCGAAATTGCCGATGACTATCCCCCAAAGAGATCGGCACGATCCAATCGACCTCTGGACGCTCGGCGATATCTTGGTAGCTTTCCCAAGTCAGGTTGTTCGTCGCATTCCCGATCCGAAACACAGAATAAAGCAGCAATTGTACCGAACCAGACCGCGCCCCGACAATCAAATCGGTGCCCGAGATCGTATCGGCAAAGCTGGCCTTCGCACCGGTGCGGACCTTTTCCACCCCTAAAAACAGCATGACAGACAAAGCAATCGCCAGAATAGTCATCGCGACCGTTAACGCGCGCGCCAAAAGCGATGCAAAGGCCAGACGCAAAATCATGCTGCATATCTTGTGGTGTGTGCGATATCGGCCATGTCGATCACCCGGTCAAACTGGTTTGCCAAACGTGAGTCATGGCTGACCATCATCACCGTGCTGCCATGCGCGCGCGATTGTGCAAACAGCAAGTCAAGAAACGTGGCTTGCGTCACGGCATCTAAAGAAGAGGTCGGTTCATCCGCGACGATCAAAGGCGGGGTGCCGATTAACGCGCGCGCCGCGGCGACACGCTGTTGCTGACCCACACTTAGCCTTCCGGCCTTTTGCGCCATCACATCTTCAGGCAACCCAAGATCACGGCAAAGGCGTTCAGCCGTTGCCAAGGGCGCAGACACCCGCCCTGCCCGGTCAGGGGCGAACCGCAGCGGCAGCAAGATGTTATCGCGCACGCTTGCAAATGGAAGCAGGTTAAACTGTTGGAAAATAAGCCCGATCTGTTCGGCCCGAAACCTATCGCGCTGACCAGACGATAGGCCGCCGATATCCGTTCCGGCCACATGCACCCTACCCGATTTAGCCAAGATCGTACCACAGATCAAAGATAATAGTGTCGATTTCCCCGACCCGCTTTCACCAAGTAGCAAAACGGTTTCAGCCGGATCTAGCCGAAAATCACGGACATTCAACGCAAACGATGTCTGCCCCGGCCACCGGAAACTGACATCGCTCAGCGCAAGAATATGATCCGAATTAGTCACGAAATACCTTGGTTAGTTCACATCGCTCAGGTCAAGCAACGGCGCATCACGATCGACTTCGAATGCTGTTGCACCTGCATCCGATACGAATTGAACGTCAACTTCAAGCGCGTTGGGGAATGCATTAAAATAGGCAAAGGCAATCTCGGTGAGTGCAGAGGTATCAGCACAGTCTAACAAATATTGTGCCTGAAATTCGGTGTGACTTCCACTCTCGTCGTGATCATCATGGTCATCGTGGTCGTCATGATCATCATGGTCAGCGTGGTCGTCATGATCATCGTCACCTGCCAACGCGGCATCCGCGTCGATAACGCTGCATTGGGCGGCTTCAGATGGGACAAACAGTACCATGGGTTGCGCCAGCACGGACAGAGCTGCGGCGATTTCCGCGCGATCTTCCGCGCTTTCAGCGGCATATTCGAACCCAACAATATCGGCGCCGGGGACATGTAGTTCCATCGCGATTTGCGTGCCATCAAAGGCAATACTAAGCTGGCCAACACCATGTTCATGGCTGCCCACATGCCGCGTTTCTTCGGCAAAAGCGGGCGTCGTGATAAGCGTAGATAAAGCGAGAAATGATGCGATTTTCATGTTTAATTTCCATCGTTTAAGAGAAGAATGGTTAGGCTGTGCAACCCAGTAAGAGCCTGTGCATGTTGACGATTCCTTCGTCGCCGCAGATGTTAGAAAGGAACACAGTCGACACAGCCCGATCGGGTTCTTTGTGGATCGACGCTTGTTCGCGCATTGTGTTCAGACTTCCACCGGATGCTAATTCGTTATATTATAAGATAACACCCGACAAGCCCGAATGCGGGCGATAGGCACAAACCCGGCTAAGACACGGCTGGGCGACGAGAAGCCTATCGTATCAGCCGATTATCCGTTAAAAATAATCTAATTATTTGGGATGAATGGGAGCCTCAAGATGTGCAGATTGTTTGTTGGTGCGGACCCCGCAATGTGGACAAGCCACACGCGGTCAATCCGGATGGATGGTATGGTCACAAGCGTCAGGCTAGAGAGCATGTATTGGACAGTTCTTGAAGAAATCGCTGCCAACGATGACATGAATGTCCCGCAGCTTTTGCATCAACTTTATAACGAGTCGATCGACGAAGGGCACGATCTGGGGAACTTCACATCGTTTCTCAGGGTGTGCTGCTTGCGCTTTATCGACCTGCAGCTTCAAGGGCTGATCCCGTCCGCGCAATCTGGCAGTTTTGAAACCTTGCCTGCCGAAGATATTCTAAAGGTCGAAGCCGAGAATAACCGTGAGCGGGCGCGTCTGACGGCCACCCCAAGCACGCAGCACTGAAGCGACACATAGTCCCGCCGAACGAATACGGCCCCGCCTCAAACCGCGGGGCCGTCCAGCTTTGTATATATCCACCCTAGAGATTGCCCTGAGACATCTCGCTTGCGACATGGTCAGCCTGCCGAATTGCGAGCGCCACAATCGTAAGGGTCGGGTTTTCCGAGGCGCCTGTCGTGAATTGCGATCCGTCTGAAATATACAGATTTTCAACGTCGTGGGTCCGGCCCCATTTATTCACAACCCCATCTTTCGGGTCTGCCGACATCCGATTGGTACCCAAATTGTGGGTGGATGGGTACGGCGGTGTTGGCATTGTCCGGGTCGCGCCAACGGCATCATAAACCGCCTGACCTTGGCTGTATGCATGGTCACGCATGGCAATGTCATTCGGGTGATCCGAGAAATTCACATTGACCACGGAAAGACCCCATTGATCCTTGACGTCAGTATTGAGCGTGACGCGGTTGCTTTCTTGCGGCATGTCGTCGCCCACGAGCCACATGCCTGCCATGTGTTCATAGCCAAAGCATCACCCCTTGGATTTTATTATTGGTAGCGCCCGAGCCTCTGCATCACTTCGATTTCGTACCCATCAGGGTCCTGAACAAAGAAAAACCGGGCGAGCGTTTTTCCTTCATGTGCAAAATCAACGAGCTTACGCGGGGCGAACCCGGCCTCCTCAAACCGTTGATGTTCAGCATCGACGTCCTCGACAACAAATGCCGTGTGGCCATACCCGTTCCCAAGGTCATATGGCGCGCTTTGGCTTTTGTTGATGGTCAGTTCCAGCTCAAAGGTGTTTTCCGCGTTGGAAAGGTAAACCAGTGTAAAGCCGTCAAAATCCAGACGCTCCGCAACCTTCAACCCGAATGCTTGATCATAAAATGCGACGGATTTGTTTTCGTCCAGAACGCGTATCATCGCGTGTACAAACTTCGCCAATGTGTCCCTCCTTAGGCTTTGCAGTGCCGGGGACCCTAGCGCATTAAGGTTCGGGACGGGTATTATCCAAGTACTACCATGCAATAACCTGTACGGGCGGGGTGGCGTAAAGGTTTCGGCGGCACCACGATCACGCGCGGGTGGCGCCTCAGCGTTTCAATTCTGCGGCAAGAAAATCGTAAACGCGGCGGATACGGCGGCTGGTTGACAGTTCACGGTGCGCGACAAGCCAAATTGGAAACCTGAGCGGCTCTAGGTTTGGCAAGACCCGCACCACAGCAGGTTCTGCATCACCAATAAAGGCATCCAACACCCCGATACCGACACCCTGTTTGACCAATTCCCACATGACCAGATAGCTTTCGGTCAAAAGCGGGAAATTAGCTTCGGTGAGCCCAAGACCAAGGCTGTTGAGCCCCTTCAGCATCATCCCCGAATGGTCCAAGTTGATAAAATCGGCGTGCCGCAGATCATAGGGTACCGCCGGGTTCCCCAGCTTTTCAACATAGCTGGGTGCCGCATAGAGTATCGCATCCGCCATACCGATTTTCTTGGCGATCAGGTCAGGCTCTGTTGGTCGAAAATTGCGCACGGCGATGTCGGCCTCGCGGCGGCGCAAATCACTGGCGCGATTTGAGACGACGATCTCAACCTGAATGCCCGGCTCTTCTTGGCGCAGTTTGGCGATGATCGGAGGAAGCAAAACAGCGGCATAGGTTTCGCTCGCGGCGATCGAAATGGACCCTTCGAGCGTCTGCGATTGGCCATGTGCCGTGAGCGACACGCGTTGCGCCGCTTCGCCCATCGCGCGGACATGTTCAAGCAGTTCCATCCCACTTGGGGTCAAGCTCAGACCGCGGCCGACTCGTTCAAACAGCACCACGCCAAGTTCTTGTTCAAGCCCATCGACCTGACGTCCAAGGGTGGGTTGTGCCATGCCCAATGCACGCGCGGCAGCCGACAAAGACCCTTCCTCTGCGGTCACAAGAAATGCCCGTGCTTTGTTCCAGTCAAATTTTACCGCACGCCAATCCATGCGGATATGCATATCAAAATTAGAAAATTGGTCAATTCGCATAGACCACGACAGATCGTAGACCTTCGCCAACACAGAAAGGATAGGCAAATGACATCCATCTCAAAGAATAACTGGGACCCGCAGGCGGCACGTATGGCCGGCGCGCTTTATCTTTCCATTGCGGTCTGCGGCGGGTTTAGCATTGGCTATGTGCCGACGCAGATCGTCGCAAGTGATGCCGCATCATCCAGCGCCAATCTGATGGCAAACCTCGGGCTGTTTAAGCTTGGGGTTTTGGCCGATAGCGCAGTGATCCTGTTCGAGCTCGCCATTACGGCGATACTGTTCCAAATGTTCCGCCATGTCGGACCGACCATGTCGATGATCGCGCTGATCTCGCGGGCGGGTATGATCACGGTGATGGGGATCAACCTGTTGCTTTGGGTGATGCCCTATCTTTTGCTGCACAGCGATGCAGGCCCAACCCTGCTTGTTCAGTTCTGTTTTGAAGCCCACGCGATGGGCGTCTTTGTCTGGCAGCTTTTCTTTGGCGTGCATCTATTGGCGCTTGGTTGGCTGATCCTTAAATCCAACATCGTGCCACATCTGCTGGGGCGCGGGTTGTTTATCGGTGCGTTTGGCTACCTTATCCAAGGGGTTGCCGCGCTGGCGTTCATCGATATCGCGCTGATCAACTACGCCGCCATCGGCCTGCTTGTGATCGTCACAATTTCAGAGGTCAGCTTTGGCCTATGGCTGCTAATTTGGGGCAGCCGCATATCCCCCACCCAAACCGTAACAGCATAAAGGAGACCACCGATGCTTGCCTATTCATATTCACGCTATGGCTCCCCCGACGTCTTGGAACAAGTCACCCTGCCCACACCAACGCCACAACCGAACGAAGTGCTGGTCAAAATACACGCGACGACTGTCAGCGCAGGCGATTGGCGCGCCCGCAGCCTCACTATGCCAAAGGGGCTTGGATTTATGGGACGGCTTGTGTTTGGGATAACGGGGCCGCGCAAACCGGTCCTCGGTACTGAATTTTCAGGTGTAGTTGCCGCCGTGGGATCAGAGGTCACCAGTTACCAGCCAGGTGACGAAGTGATCGGATTTCCCGGAGCCAGCTTTGGCGCTCATGCGGAATTTATCACGATGCCATCGGACGGCAAGCTCGTACGAAAGCCAGATAACATCAGTTTCGAACAAGCTGCCGCCATCCCATTTGGCGGCACGACAGCCTATGATTTTCTGGTCAACAAAGCAAAGCTCCAGCCGGGCACAAAGGTGTTGATCAACGGCGCATCAGGGTCTGTCGGGTCCGCCTGTGTCCAAATCGCAAAGCATCTGGGCGCGCATGTGACGGCTGTTTGCAGCGCCAAAAACGCGCAGATGGTCACAGGCTTGGGTGCAGATCAAGTGATCGATTACCAGACCCAAAACGTCATCACTGACGGCATGTTGTATGATACTGTTGTCGATGCAGTTGGCACACTTCCTTGGGCGCAGGCGCGCCACGCATTACGCCCCGGTGGGCAGATGGTTCTGATCGCAGGCAAGACATCGGATATGCTGTTTGGGTCGCTTAAGGCCCGGCTCGCGGGCAAGCGGCTGATTGGCGGCGTCGCCTCTGAACGTCGCGAAATCATCGAAGCGGTGACCCAACTTGCGGCGCAGGGCATCTTCCAACCGGTAATCGATCGCAACTATCCGTTCGATGAAATGAAGGCAGCCCATGCGCATGTCGATACCGGGCACAAGTGCGGGAATGTGGTGATTTCTATGACCTAGCGCGGGCGATCAAGCACCCGCCAACCAATCGTAGACAAGACGCGCCTTGCCAGAGGCGCGCGGGTGCAATTTCACATAAAACCCCTTGGGTGAGGCGACCCCGCTGGGCAATAGTTTTACCAATTTGCCGGATGTAACTAATGCGTCCGACAGCCCATCCCACCCCAAAACAGCCCCCATGTCGTCTTGGGCGGCTTGCAATGCGATGACGTAATTATTCACTTGGTGTGTATTTTGCAGCGGTCCATGATAGCCTAACGCGCCGCACCATTCTTGCCAGTTGGTCCAGCGCGTGTCTGGCGCATCCAGATGGATCAGCGGGATTTTCGCCATATCTGCGACAGTTTCAACCCTGTGCTTGGCGGCAAAGCTGGGGCTGCCAAAGGCCATGATCTGATCGTGGAACAGCGCCCGACATATGCCCGTTTCTTGTGTAATATCGCCGTAGTGAATGCTGAGGTCGCAATCAGATTGAGTCTGATCCGTGTCGCTCACGATCTGTGCCACTGAAATATTACCGTGCGCCCGCCAAAACTGCGCCAATCGCGGTGTCAGCCAAAGCGAACTGACCGCCGTCGTCGCCCGGATCGTGACTGCGGCCTTGGGCGCACGGGCGCGCAGCTGACCGATTGCATCATCAATTCCTTCAAACCCGCGCTGGATCGCGACCATCAGATAAGCCCCAGTTTCAGTCAGTTCAACACCACGGTGATGGCGGTCAAATAGGGGGCGCTGCAAATCCGCCTCAAGTGATTTGACCTGATGGCTGATTGCCGCGGCGGTCACGTTCAGCTCTACTGCTGCGTTCTTAAAACTCACATGACGCGCGGCGGCCTCAAAGCTCACCAGCGCAGTCATCGACGGTAGATTATAGGGGCGCTGCGACAATTTATCTATCCATATATCCAAATTATATACTGATATACTTATAACATATCACAATTTGGCTCAATTTTTCTAAGCCATATCAAATTTTTTTGCAATTGTCCGCGCCAGTATTTGGGCAGAGCCTACGTGTAGCCCCTCCCGAAAGGACTTGCAGATGAATATTGAGGTAAAGCCGCTCAAGACGCGCAGATCACGGCGCGGTGGCGACCGTGCGCGTTCTTCGGCCCCGGGACAAAACCCACATCTTGTGACGCCTTTCATTACGCGCAAAATCAAACCCTATGAAATTCTAGATGAAGACCAGCTTGATCAGATCGAGGCGACCTCGGATCGGATCATGTCCGAGATCGGGATCGAGTTTCGTGATGATCCAGAGGTGGTTGAGCTGTTTCGCGCGCGTGGCGTCGCTGTTGAAAATGTCACCGGCTCTGCGGGCGATCCTGCATGGCGGCTGCGGTTTGAACCGGGGCTCGCGCGTGACATCTTGCGCACCGCCCCTGAACGGTTCACGCAACATGCACGCAACCCGACAAAATCGATTGAGATTGGCACAGATGCTTCGGTATTTTTGCCCTCTTACGGCAGCCCCTTCATCATGGAAATGGACGGCACCCGGCGCTATGCTACATTGGACGATTTTGAAAACCTCGTGAAGCTTGCGCAGTCAACACCTTGGCTGCACCATTCAGGCGGCACCATCTGCGAACCCACAGATATCCCTGTCAACAAACGCCACCTTGATATGGTTTATGCCCACATGCGGTATTCAGATCGGCCGTTCTTGGGGTCAGTCACCGCCCCCGAACGCGCCGAAGATTCGATCGAGATGTGCCGTATTCTATTTGGGGCGGAATATGTCGATCAGCACTGCGTGATCATGGGTAACTTTAACACCACTTCGCCCCTGGTCATTGATGGGGTCACGAGCAGAGGCATCCGCGCCTATGCCCGCGCCGGGCAAGGGTCGATCCACCTGCCCTTTTTGCTGGGCGGGGCCGTTGCCCCACTGACCATGGCCGGGCAGGTTGCGCAAAATTTGGCTGAAACATTGGTCAGCGCCGCGATTACACAGCTTGAACGACCCGGTGCGCCCGCGGTGATCGCCAGTTTTATGAATTCACTCGCGATGCGGTCTGGCTCTCCGACATTTGGGACGCCTGAACCTGCGACGGCGAGCCTGATCATGGGGCAATTTGCGCGCCGCTATAAATTGCCGCTGCGCTGCGCGGGGAATTTCACCACCTCCAAACTGCCTGACGGGCAAGCCATGCAACAAAGCATGATGTCCGCCCTGTCAGCCGTGCAATCAGGGGCCAATTTTATCATGCACATGGCCGGGTATTTGGATGGGCTTTTATCCATGTCCTACGAAAAGATGATGATGGATATTGACGTTTGCGCGGCGCTTCATGCTTACTTGCGTGGGGTTGATGTGAACGAAGACACGCTTGCCTTTGAAGCTTTGGCCGAAGGCGGACCGGGCCAACATATGTTCGGCTGCCAACATACATTGCGCCACTACGAAACCGCATATTGGGATAGCGCGCTTGATGATAATACACCTTGGGAAACTTGGGATGAAAACGGGCGGGTTGATATGGCCACACGGGCAAATCAACGCTGGAAAGCGCAACTGGCACAATATGAGCCACCTCCGCTTGATGCGGATAAGGACGCGGCGTTGAAAGCATTTATTGCGCGCAAAAAAGAAGCAATGCCAGATATGTGGCACTAGCGCGAGGGCGCACGAAAGGAAAACCCATGTCGAACGATCCGCTGTTGCAGCCCTATCAGCTCAAACATCTGACGCTCAAGAACCGGATCATGACCACGAGCCATGAACCCGCCTATCCCGAAGACGGGATGCCTAAGGACCGCTACACCGCTTATCACGCCGAACGCGCAAAGGCAGGGGTTGCATTGACGATGACCGCAGGATCGGCGGCCGTATCCAAAGACAGCCCGCCTGTGTTTAATAACGTGCTGGCGTACCGTGATGATGTCGTGCCGTGGATTCAGCGGCTCACGGATGCCTGTCACGAACATGGATCAGCTGTGATGATCCAATTGACCCACCTGGGGCGACGTACCGCGTGGAATAAGGGTGATTGGCTGCCTTCGGTCAGTTCGTCCAAACACCGCGAACCCGCCCACCGTGCCTTTCCCAAACTGGTCGAAGATTGGGATATAGAACGCATTATCAACGATTTCGCAGATGCCGCCGAACGCATGAAAGCAGGCGGCATGGATGGGATTGAATTGCAGGTCTACGGGCATTTGCTGGATCAGTTCTGGTCGCCCCTGACCAATGATCTGAGCGGCCCCTACGGCGCAGATAGCTTGCAAACCCGGCTACAATTCCCGCTGGATGTCCTCGGCGCAATTCGCAAACGTGTGGGTGAGGATTTCATCGTTGGATTTCGTTACACCGCCGACGAGGCGCAAAAAGGCGGTATCACCGAAGACGACGGCATCGAAATATCAAAAACCCTTGCCGCGACAGGGCAGCTAGATTTTCTGAACCTGATCCGGGGTCGCATCCATACCGACCCTGCCATGACAGATGTGATCCCTGTGCAAGGCATGCCCAGCGCCCCGCATCTTGATTTTGCAGGCCGGGTCAAAGCGGCCACTGGCATGCCGACATTCCATGCCGCGCGTATTCCTGACGTCGCAACTGCGCGCCATGCGATCACAGCCGGGCTTTTGGATATGGTGGGCATGACCCGCGCGCATATGGCTGATCCGCATATCGTCCAAAAGATCACAGAGAACCGCGAAGACGACATCCGCCCTTGCGTTGGCGCGACCTATTGTCTGGACCGCATTTACCAAGCAGGTGACGCGCTGTGCATCCATAACGCGGCCACTGGGCGTGAATTAACGATGCCGCATGTGATCGCCCCCGCCAAAACGCCCAAACATGTCGTGATCGTCGGTGCTGGCCCTGCGGGGCTAGAGGCCGCACGCGTCGCTGCCGAACGTGGTCACCGGGTAACCGTGTTCGAAGCGCAGCCAGATCCCGGCGGTCAAATCCGGCTGGCCACACAATCGGCCCGACGACGTGACATGATCGGCATCATTGATTGGCGCATGGCGCAATGCGCTGCGCGCGACGTCACATTTCACTTTAACGCATGGGCCGAGGCAGATGATGTCACCGCATTGAACCCCGATGTCGTGATCATCGCCACTGGCGGGTTACCAAACACCGAATTGTTTGAAAGCGGCGTTGAACAAGGGCGCGCTGTGACCAGCTGGGATATCATCGCAGGCGATGTGAAGCCCGGACAGAATGTGTTGATCTATGACGAAAGCGGTGATCATCCGGGGCTACAAGCTGCCGAAGTCGCCGCCAATGCCGGGGCCACCGTTGAGGTGATGACCCCAGATCGCGTCTTTGCGCCGGATATTATGGCCATGAATTTGGTTCCCTACATGCGTGCATTGCAAGATAAGGATGTCACGTTCACTGTCACCCGCAGGCTGTTAGACATCACCCCAGCGGGCAATCTGTTGAAGGCAACGATTGGCACAGATTACAGCGATTTCACCGCTGAAAAGACCTATGATCAAGTGGTGATCAACTACGGCACATTGCCGATGGATGATCTCTACTTCGACCTGCGCCCGGCCTCATCGAACCTTGGTGAAGTGGATTACGAAGACCTCATCACGGGCCACCCGCAGGTGCAAAATCGCAATCCAGATGGGGCGTTTCAATTGTTCCGTATTGGTGACGCAGTGTCAGCACGCAACACACATGCAGCCATTTATGACGCTTTGCGTTTGGTCAAGGACATCTAGTTGGGGTTTGGAGCGCCGGACACCCTTCTAACGATTTAAACTAATATATTGCAATAATATCGATATTATGCCAGCTTCACAATCCAAAGACGGGGGGAGCCGCAGTGAAGCACAATAATATGGTCACCGATCATGCGATCGGCCAGAAGACATGCACCCTCCCAACTTACGACACGGCGCGTAAAAGCAACCGCGCCTGGTAATCGCATACCGCGAGACAAACCGCCGAAACCATCTGGGAGGATGACATGAAACACACTTTACGCGTAGCCCTGACGGGTCTTTTGCTGGGTTCAACAGCCGTATCAGCGCAAACCGTTGAAGGCCCCGAAGTCAATTGGAGCTTTTCAATGTGGGGCAACCCACGTGCGCTATCCGCAGGGATGGAGGCCATCGCACAAGAAGTTGCCGCACAAACGGGTGGCAACTTTAACATCGAAATATTCTACGGCGGGCAACTGTCTGGTGCACGCGAAAACCTTGATGGGCTCCAGCTGAACGCATTTGAAGGCGCCGCAATCTGCAATTTCTACCACCCCGGCAAAAACCCGGCTTGGATGGTATTTTCGCTGCCGTTCTTGCCGCTTGGTGACCCGGCCGTAGATCAATATGTACGTGCCAAAATGTTTGAACATCCCGCCATCGTCGCCGACATGGAAGCATGGAACGCGATGCCCTATATGTCTGGCCTGCTACCGCAATACGAGATCCTCGGCAAAGGTGATGCACCAACCGAATTGAGCGGCTGGGAAGGCTTGCGGGTGCGCGCGGGCGGCGGGCTTGGCAGCGCGATGGAAGCGCTTGGCGCAACCAAGCAGACCCTGCCTGCGGGCGAAACATCAACGGCATTCCAACGGGGCGCGCTTGATGCTGCCGCATTCCCCTACACATATGCGCACGTCAGCTTTGGCATCGCAGAAGAAGCCGATTGGTACACATCCAACCTTGCCCCCGGCACGTCAGAATGCGGATGGGTCTTTAACAAGACAGCCTATGACGCGCTCCCCGAGCAGTATCAGACCCTGTTGATGGATCTGCGCGGCATGGGCATGGACATCGAACAAGCCGCCTATGCGGCCCAAGACGAAATCAACCTGCCTATCTTCCAAGATACGATGCAGGAAATCGTCTATTCCGACGCCCAAATCGCTGAATTCCGCGAAGTTGCAGGACAGCCCGTTTGGGACGCATGGATCGCAGACAATAGCGAAAAATTCGATGCCCAAGGCCTGTTTGACGCCGTTTGGGCCTACGCAGAAGAAGCACAAAACCAATAGGTTTTTCTCGGTCGGTCCCTTGTCGGGGCCGGCCGTCACATTTGATAAAATAGAGACCAACAATGCCAGATGATACATCGGCAGACCGTAGTCTGCTTGCCCGGCTTCACCGCGGGTTTATCCCCATAGAGGACTTAGCCAATCTGCTGGCAGCCTTTGCGATCATGGCGTTGATGATCTTAGGTGTTCTGCAAATTGTACTGCGCACCGTCTTTAATACCCCGATCGGCGGCTATATCGATCTGGTTGAGCTTTCGATGGCGAGCATGGCGTTTCTCGGGGCCGCTTACACCCAAAGAATCGGCAGCCATGTGCGGATGGAATTGGTGGTCGGCAGCTTACGCGGTCGGGCGCTTTGGCTGCTTGAAGCCTTTGGCGCCGCAGTCGCAATGTTTATCATTGGCGTGTTGATCTATTACAGCTACGGCCACTTTATGCGCGCCTATACGCTGGGCGACACCACGATCGACGCTGAATATGTGACGTGGCCCTCAAAACTTTTGGTACCGATCGCGTTCTCTATCTGGTGGATACGGCTTGCGCTGCAATTCATCGGCGCGGTGCGGCTCTTTATCTATCCGCATGCGACACCAATTGGGGTCGTCATCACCAAAGACGCCGCCGAACAGGCCCAAGACGAAATTCACGAAGTTATGGGCGATGACGTCGACTTCTCTAATCCTGAGGATGAATCATGATTATTGGTATCGGCATGTCCGACCCGTTCTTGGTCGGCGTTATTACACTGTGCCTGCTGCTTGGGCTCATTATCATGGGCGTGCGTGTGGTCTTTGCCGCCGCTGTGGTTGGCCTATTGGGCCTGATTGAATTACGTGGCTGGGGCCCGGCTGCGGGCATCGTCGGCACCATTCCGCATGCGAAATCATCGACCTACGCCCTATCCGTCTTGCCAATGTTTATCTTTATCGGCTTTCTGGCATTCCACGCAGGCATGACCCAACAGCTGTTTGATGCCGCGCGCAAATGGCTGGGCTGGTTGCCCGGTGGTTTGGCGATTGCGACAGTCTTTGCCACCGCGGGGTTTGCCGCCGTATCAGGTGCGTCCACCGCGACCGCAGCGGTGTTTAGCCGGGTCGCGATCCCTGAGATGCTCAAATACGGGTATAACAGACGCATGGCGGCGGGTGTTGTGGCTTCGGCTGGCACGCTCGCCACGTTGATCCCACCTTCTGCGATCCTTGTGATCTATGCGATTATTGTTGAGCAATCCGTCGGCAAACTGTTGCTAGCGGGCTTCCTGCCCGGCATTTTTTCGGCCATCGTTTATGCGGGCATCATTATCGTTTGGGCGATGCTCAAACCCGAAGCCGCGCCATCCGTGACCGGTTTCACATGGGGCGACCGGATGCGCACCCTGCCCGGCATTTCACCGATTATCATTGTTGTCGTGATCATCATGACATCGATCTACAGCGGCTGGGCAACCCCAACCGAAGCCGGCGCGCTTGGTGCGTTTGTGGTCTTTGTCTTGGCATTGGTTCGGGGCACGCCGCTCAGTTCGATCAAAGCGTCATTGATGGAATCAGCCAAGCTGACCGTGATGATCTTCTCGCTGATTTGGGGCGTTTTGATCTTTGTGCGGTTCCTTGGATTTTCGGGCATCCCTGGCGCGTTCACCGAATGGGTTGTGAACCTGCCCTATAGTCCAATGACGATCATGATCTGCATCTTGCTGGCCTATGCTGTCTTGGGCATGTTCATGGATGCGATTGGGATGCTTTTGCTGACGCTTCCTGTTGTTTACCCCGCCGTTATCGCGCTTGGGTTTGACCCGATTTGGTTTGGCATTATCGCCGTAAAAATGGCCGAGATTTGCCTAATCACGCCGCCCATCGGGCTGAACTGTTTTGTCGTCAACGGCGTCCGACCCGACATTCCACTTGGCGAAGTCTTCCGCGGCGTTGCATTGTTCTTTATCGCGGACGTCATCACCATTGCTGCGCTTTTGATGTTCCCTGAAATCGTCACATGGCTTCCGAACTTTGACTTTGCCGCTTGGTGGTCAGGTCTTGGCACCGCAGCTAACTAAGGAAAGAAAATGCGCTTACACACCAGCCTGCCGCTTGCAAAAGCAAACGCAATCATCACCGAGGCGCTGCGCCTTGGGCGCGCTGCCAACCTGCTGCCTTTGACGGTTGTGGTGCTTGATGCTGGCGGCAAGATGGTCGCGATGCAATGCGAAGACGGATCAGGCGTGATCCGGTTCGATGTGGCCTTTGGCAAAGCCTACGGCGCACTGGGCATGGGCATTTCAAGCCGTCTCATCCGGGACCGATTAAGTGAACGGCCAACGTTTCAGGCGGCTCTTGCGACAGCATCAGATGGTCGGCTTATTCCGGTGCCCGGTGGCGTTCTGGTCGAAGACGCAGGCGTGACCATCGGCGCGGTCGGCATCAGCGGCGATACATCCGACAAGGATGAATACTGTGCGATTGAAGCGATCAAAGCCGCAGGTTACGTGTCGGAGCCCAGCGACCCCAATCCAGATTGGCGCACGTCGTCCCTGTCGGATCATTATCCGGCATCGACCTAAAGCGGTAGATCAATATGGCGGTGGGTTACCTGCAAGCGCGGCAATGCAGCATCAGCCGGATCCACCAAGGCAAAGGTGGATTTGCCTGCAAAAGACGCTGGGATCACCATAGCCCGGACAAAACTTGTGACGCCGATGCCCTGCAAGGCAACAGCGCGCACCGGGGATGTGATCGGTTCAAACCAACTGTCGCCCTCGCTGACGATTTGGGTATGACCCTCCGCCTCGATCCGCAGCGCCCCGCGTACAAGATGGCGCAGGCCAGCGCCACTATGCGTGTGCCGATGCGCAACGGCCCCGACTGGAAAACAAACCTCATCCACGCGCAACAGTTTATCACTGTCAGGAATATCACAGGCATGGCTGCTCAGAACCCCTGCCCCGGCGGGCGCCGCTTCGGACAAAACAAACGTCAGGCCAGCATGCGGCAATTGATCGACAACTGTGGCTATACCCGCGGGGTCCAGCCCGGCAGTATCGTCGCGCGGCGTCCAAGAGATAGCCGCGCGAATGTCGACCTCTGCATCCCCGCCACGTATCAGGCTCATAAACATCAACAATCCCCCCATTCAGGGCAACCTAACTGATGCGCGCGCTGCTTGCCATTGTGCTGATAGCTGATTCTGCGGCTGTTTTGGCCGCCAATACATTTGGCGGGGATTTTGCGCATACCGTCGCACGCATATTATTTGTTGTCCTGTGCTTGCTTGGCATGAAGACAAGCACGTTACGCGAAATGCTTTTGTTTCTGGCGTCATTGATGCTCGCCGCTATCTTGTGGCAAGATCCGGAAGATCACGCAGCCTTGTTCATCGCGATGGACCTCGCTGCCTATTTCGCAGCTTTTATCGCCCTGCTCACCGCGCTCAAACTCGCAGCCGAAAACTCGCAATCGGTATTGGCCGTCGGGCGGTATCTGACCCGGCAACCCACAGGGCGCAGGTTTGTCGCGACCGCCACGGGCGGACATATTTTGGGGGTGTTTCTCAATTTCGCAGCCGTAAGCCTGATGGCGCCATTGATCCAATCAACCACGAGACGCAGCGATGGCAGCATCGACCACGACCTTGAACGCCGTCAGATGTCAGCCCTTTTGCGGGGCTTTGCGTGGATTTTGCTCTGGGCCCCCACAACGTTGGGGCAGGCGGTGCTTTTGACGTTGTTCACAGATATCGATCATATCAAAATCATCTGCGTTGGCATCGCGACATCCATGCTGATGATGGGCATCGGCTTGGCCTATGATCGGTTCGAGTGGCGCAATAGCACGCCGCCCGGAACAGAAGATGCGCCGCCCGCGTGGCCCGGCACCGCGCTTGTGCGATTGGGATGTGTCTGCGCAACGCTTATTGGTGCCACGGCAGTGCTTCAGATCACGATGGGGTTTAGTACCGCGCTTTCACTGATGTTTGTGGCCCCGTTGGTGACCTTTATCTGGTTCACATGGCAAAAACCCAAGGGGTTGCCACTATCCAATCAGATGACGTTATTTTGGCAGGCGCTCAAGACCGACGCGGCGGGATTGACGCGGTCCGCCATTGCGCTCGGGCTTTCTGGGTTCATCGGGCGTGCCGTGGCAGAGGTGCTACCACTTGCACAGATGAGCCAGCACATAGACCTCGGGGCGATACCCGGCTGGCTATTTTTAGCGATTTTGCCGATCTTGATCACGCTCGGTGGACAAATCGCGCTGAGCCCGATCATCCTTGTCGTGTTCATCGGACAGGTGGTGCAAACCTTTCCGGCATTGCCCGCCGATCCAACGCATATTGTTTTCGCGCTCAGCGCCGGTTGGGCGATTTCAATGTTTGCATCCCCCAATGCAACGGCCACCTTACTGATCGCGGCGGCGTCCAAGATCCCGCCCACAACACTGACATGGCGCTGGAACCTGCGCTACGGCGCGATCTGCTATGCCGTGCTTGTCGGCATCTTTGCGCTGCTTGAAGCCGCATAGGGCAAGCTAGCCTATCACCTGCACCGCGTCCTGACCCGTTATCGCGTCGCGCTTGCGATAAAGCGCGGTTCCCTTGTGTCCCGAAATCATGCCCGCGGTGCCCGGATCACGCAGCAATTGGGCCGGGGTTGATGTCGCCCGCGCAAACGCTTGGCCGATATCGTCGCCTACCTGTTCAACCATCACATCAATCGCGCGCGGCATGGCAAGGTCGGCGCCCGCAAGTGTTCCGTCATCCAACGTCAGTCGGCCGTCATGGCGAAACACGTCGCGCCCGTTAAGACTGAACTTTTGGATATCTGATCCGGCAGTAGCCATCGCATCGGTTACCAAGAACACGCGCTCTGACTGCGGCTTTGCAGCCAATGCAATACGCATCGTCGTTGGGTGAACATGGATCGCGTCCGCAATCAGCCCGGCATAGACATCGTCCCGCGCTAAGGCCGCGCCGACCAACCCGGGTGCGCGGCTACCCAATTGGCTCATGGCGTTAAACAGATGTGTCACACAGCGCGCGCCTGCATCAAATGCAGCGTGACAGGTATCAACATCCGCATCCGTATGCCCCAAAGACACGGTAATCCCGGCGTCAGACAACTGCTTGATTTGAAGAGGTGTCACGTTTTCAGGGGCAAGTGTAACCATCACATTGGCCAATCGATCAGCAGCGTTCAGCAATACGCGCAAATCCATATCATCCATCGCGCGGATCAAATGCGGATCATGCGCGCCTTTGCGTGCCACGCTAAGATGTGGCCCCTCGAGGTGAATACCGACAATCCCGTCGACCTTTTGCGCAATGGCCGCGTCAACCGCGTCAATGGCAGCGGCGGTCCGCGCGGGCGTATCGGTGATCAGCGTCGGAAGGATCGCCCCGGTCCCCGTCGTTGCATGTGCTTGCGCAATCACACGCAATGTTGCGACGGATTGATCATCGTTGAACATGACACCGCCGCCACCGTTGACCTGCAGATCAACAAACCGCGGGGCAATCACCCCGCCCGCCAAATGCGTGATCGGACATCCCTCAGGCAAAGCCTGACGCGGCAAAACAGACAGATAGCCATCGCCGCCCACACCCAAAGCATGGTCATCATGCAGGGTTTGCCCATCAAAGATCTGCGCGCCCAGATAGGCCTTTTTTACTCCGCTCATATCGACCCGCCTTGGTGTTCCGCCCGTGCCAGCGCAAAGGCACCGTCCAATGCGCTGCCCTTCGCATCCATTTTTCCGGCGAGATATGCAGGGAGCAAATACCGCGCGTAATGTGGCCCCAGCCCGCCAAGGAAACAAAGCGCATCCCCCGGCTGAAACCCCAATTGCGTAAGGCCGCGCGCCATGTAATCCGCGCCGCGTTGCAAGATAGATTGCGCCCATATATCGCCATCAATCGCGCCCGCAATGACCGCAGGGGCCAAGGTACCAAAATCGCTTGGCGTTGCGGTAGTTGCAAAGCCTACAACCGCGCTAGGGTCATCCCCATATTGCGCAAAAAGCGTGACCGACAGTTCTGACCACTCCGCCAGCCCATCATAACACAGAAGCACATGTTCGAGCGCCGCACGCCCCAACCAAGCCCCCGAGCCTTGGTCCGAAATTTGCAGCCCCCATCCGCCGACGGATCGCACAGCCCCTCCCTTGTTTGTAGCGACAATCGTGCCAGTCCCAACGGCTAGCAAGTAACCTTCTTGCCCTGCAAATGCGCCTGCCAATGTCGTGGCGCGGTCATCGGTAACGGAGACTTGCGCAAATGGCAGCGCCCCCGCGATACGCGATCTTTGGGTTGCAGTGATCGCTCCGGCCAACCCCAAATGCGCAGTGCCTGCTGCAAACGCGCTAGGCGCGATGCCCGCATTTTTTGCGGCGGCATCAATCGCAGCAATAACGTTGGTGATAGCACAATCGATATCAGTGGTAACATTGGCGCGACCGCCCTCAGCCTGCGCCAGCACACCCGCTTCGACCGTACCAATCGCAACCCGGCAGCCAGTTCCACCGCCGTCGACACCGATAATCACATTGCTTTGCAATTCGTCCATATGGGTATCGTTATAATACCTCTTTGACGAATGATAGAACGCAGGGATCGGCGCCGCAGGAAATCGCAAGAAAGAACTGCACCGATTATGGATTAACGGCCCGCTTTGCGACCGCCTGCAAAAGCACCTGAACGATCGCGCGCTGTTCGTCGGTAAACGACGACATCGCGATGTCAGGCTCTGGTCCGTCTAGATCGCTCGCATCAAACAATGCAGCCTCATCTGGAAAAAACTGCGCCCGAAGCGCTTCGTTATCCTCTGCAAATTTTGCAAGCAGCGCCTTTGCTGTCGCGTTGTCCATGACGCCCCCTGAAAACCGAGGGAGGTCTTGCTGCGGCAACGACCGGAAAACACGCCGAATATGGACTTCAGGGACATTTTTCACCAGTTGCATCAGGTCTAAGACGTCTATTGAAGGCGTCGCATTCGCAGCGGACTGCGGCGTCGGGAATCCGTCAGCTTGCGTATCAATCCCAAGCACCTGCAAGAAATCACGGACGACATCGCCTTGCGGAAATGATTTGGGATCAAACCTGCGAAACAAAAATTCAGCTTCAGGCCACGCGGTCTGCCAGGCGGCAACAATCCGACGATATTCCCCGCCGCCAGTGCCAAACTTAGCGATGAAATTCTCGAATCCGAACCGCGCCTTCGCCGTTTTCAGTTTTTGTTTGTAGGCGTTCGCAAGGTATTTATCTTGCCGCCGGAAATACCCAACAATCTTAACGCCCATGGGTTCTGGCAAGGCAAGAACGTCGCGTAGGGCCGCCGGGTTTACGCCCGAAAACATTTCAGAGGTCAGCACAAAATTTTGCAACGCGCTTTTGCTGATCAAATTGCGCACAACTGCTCCAATCTCGACGGCGCGGTCGTGGTTGCCGCTGCGCAACGCGACGCTCAGATCGTTGTAAGACCCGCTGCGGTGCCGTGTGAGGAAATCAAAGCCAAGGGGATTGAGGTAATCCTTATTGTCGCGCGTGAAACGCTGAATGGCCGTCGACCCCGTTTTGGGCGTTCCAATATGTATCCAAAGTGTACGCATAACCTATGCACTTTGCCCATGATAAAAACATTTAGAAACGGCCGCATACATTTCTAAATCCTCTTCATACGCTCGTTCGGCATTTTTGCGGTCTTGTTCTGTTAAGCCGTCTTTATAACGCGCGCTGTTGCTCTGATGGCCCAAATACTGTCGTGTATCAACGACACTCAACTCAACACTTGAGTGCGCGAACAAGCGATTGACGATGTCGTTCCGAGCGACCTCCATATGTTCGACCTGACCGATCATATCATAGGCCACAAGCCCGTAACTGATTTCTTTGCATTGCGGCCGCCAATGGCGATCTAGATTTTTTGCGCTCTCGTCATTCGCTACAATATCAAGAAACTGAGATAATGTTATCTCGTGCGTGGGCGGGCGCCCTATGTGCGCATTAATTCTTTTCCTATAGGCCGCCATCCCTTTGATACGGTCAGACCAAGCCGATACGGTGCGGCTATATGGGTCGCGTATCACAGTAAACCGAAAGCAATTGGGATCGCTCAATGCCTCCTCTACCAACATGGGGTTGAGGCTTCGCGCCCCTGCCCGCAAATACCTATCATCAAGATTGTGGACACTCTCCATGCTGATATCAACATCCCCTTCAGCGCGGATTTCGGCGTGAATATGTGTCATGAGCAACGTCAAAACATTTGTACATGCGGCCTTGTGGTTCTTCATATATAAAAAATTTGCTCCGCCAAAAGCTCGGGCAGGGAGATGCACATTCTGCAACAAATGTCGCCGACTTTGATAGTTAGGCAGCATTTTCTCAAACAGAGATGCGTTAGTCATTCCGTCACCTCACCCGAAACCTTACGCCTAATCGCCCGTCTTGGCTGCCCTGTGTGTTGATAGGTCATTGCGATAAAATCAGCCCAATCTTCGCGCGCTTTGATGTCAATAATCTTGGCCCGGTGCCATGCGACGGCATCTGTGTGTAGGTTTCGCAGCACCTTGTCAGAGCGCAGTTTTGCCAGTTCTTGCAACATGCCAGGCACATGTTTCAGCATCGAATAATCGCGCGTGTAATTCGTGTTCATCGCGTCAAAGTAATCTTGACCTTGGTCCATATTCACATGGTTTGTCCGACCACGGTCACGCTTGACCAAAAAGCTATCCGCGCTACGGATCGCGTAGTGATGAAGCCGCGCGAAATCATGCGCAAAGCCTTTCCAGGTCCGCCAAGACACCGTTTTCGCATCTACCGCATTGCCGCCTGCATCGCGCCACGTGATATCTTCATAGGGGGATGGGGCTTCTGCCGCGGCATCTGCATCCACTTTCATGAATGGCCGATGTACCCCCATACGGTGGAAAGCGCCATTGTTGCGATACAGCGTTTTGATCCCAGCCCCGCGATAATTCGTAAAGATATCTTCAGGCGCGCAATGAAAGAACTGCTCGGTCAGCGGCAGGTCCTCGTAGTGGCGGCGCATCCCATTGCCGAACAGTTTCCAACTGAGCGAGATCGCATCCGCCGGGCCGCTTTTGTCGATCAAGTCCGGCAAGCCCATACCGCAACGCAGGTTCAAAAATTCGTCAGCATCGGCGCAAATCACCCAATCGGCGGCTTTGTAGTGATCGGTCTTTGGTGCCAGCCGCAATGCTGCGCGCTGCGGCGACAGTTCACGCCCCTTCCGGCCAATTTTACGATCATTATTATCGACGTGCCCCGCCAGACCCAATTCTTGCAGGCGCTGCGCGATCGCATCGGTGCCATCGGCGCAGTCATTCGTGTAAATCAAGAAATCGTCGAACCCAATCGCACGGTTAAACGCAATCCATTCAAGCATAAACGGGGCTTCGTTTTTCATTGTCGTCACAATGAGAAAGCGTTCTTTGTCCAACTTACACCTACACGTTTACCACTGTCAGAGCTGGCTTTTAGTCCAACCCAAGTTTTGCCGCGATTTCCGGCATTTCTGCAACTACGGCCTGACGGGCAGTATCAAGTTTTTCGCGGTGCCATTCAAGGCTTTGGGCGTGTAAACGCGCCAGATGCGGATGCGCGGCTTTGATATCGTCAATACGCGCTTGCAAGGCGGGCACATGGCGCTGGATGCTCGTCTCACGCACATCATTGGCGTTAAAGGTTTCAAAATAGGAAAAATCAATCCGCTCTTGGTCGGCGCTATTGGCGGTGCCGCGGTAGCGTTTCATCAAAAATGCTTCGGATGATTTGATCATATAGTGGTTCATGCTAACCAGATCACGGCCCAAGCTAGCCTCAAATGACCGCCAGCCTTGCTTCAAATAGCGCTCTGGCATCGGTTGACCAGAGCCGTTGACCCAATTGACCGGATGGCTACCATCCTGAAATCGCGGCTTCAGGCGCGGGCGATGAATGGCCGGTTTGCGCACAAAACGCGGGCGGAACATGGTTTTGAACGCGGTGTAGCGTTGGATGTTATGGGTGCCTGCCGGGGCCGCTTGATCAAACTGTGCGATCACGGGCACGTCTTTGAACCCGACAATACCGCCATTGCCAAACACCCGCCATGTGGCGGAGATCATATCAGCACGCTGGGGTGATATTTCGGCAAGTGCTGCAAACAGGGCATCAATGGTCCCGTCCCCCACGTGGATGTTCAAAAACTCATCCGCGTCCGCCACCAATATCCAATCTGACGCCGTGATCGCCGGATCTGCCCAAAACCTCTCGTAGGCGCGGTTTTGCGGGTCTTCGCTAGTGCCTTTTGGCTGGCCACTGTTTTCAAGATGGGTGATTTCGCCCACCGTGTCGAGATAATCCAACATCTGCCGGGTGCCATCACTGCAGTCATTCGATGCAATCGCAATCCGATCAAAGCCAATCAGCTTGTAATAGTAAATCCACTCAAGCAGATAGGGGCCTTCGTCTTTGACCGTCCCGACAAGCGTGCATGATTGGCGATCAGCCATGACGACATCCTTTTTTCATCTGTGATCCTGCGTAACGCCAAGCCCCTTACATGCCAAGGATGGATGTTGCGGGGCTGCGCGCCATCAGATAGAAATTACCCCGACAAGGACCCAAATTTGAAGGTATTGACGATGGCCGTGCTTCCCCCGATTGGTGCCCTTTGGATTGGGGGGTCTTTGACATGGCTTGAACAGCTTTGCCTGAAATCCTTTGTCGATCAGGGGCACCCGATGATCTTGTACACATATGGCAAGGTGAAGGGCGTGCCAGAGGGCGTCGAAATTCGTGACGGCAACGATATTTTGGCCACCGACCGGTTTATCACCCATGACCGGACTGGATCTGTTGCGCTTTTCTCCGATCTATTCCGGTTTCATCTGATCGCAAAAGAGCCTGAAATCATCTATATCGACACCGATGTCTATTCGGTGCGCCCCTTCCCCGGCGGCGAAAGCCATATCTTTGGCTACGAATTCTATAACGAAGAGCGCCAAAAGGGGCAGGTCAACGGTGCCATTTTGCGGATGCCGCAAGACAGTCCTGCGCTGAATGCGCTGCTTGAATTCACATCCGACGAATATCCGATCCCAGAATGGCTGCCCCGCCGTCATCTTGACCCGATCAAAGCACGCGCCGCAGCAGGCGACCCAATGCATGTCTCCGAGATGCCATGGGGAATTTGGGGACCGCTGGGCGTTACCGCATATCTGATACAGAGCGGCGAAATCGAACACGCGCGCACAACGGATGTTTACTATCCGGTCCACTTTGCGGATCGCAGGATCTTTACAAAACGCCCAATGCTCACACGACGACATTTTACGGATGAGACCCGCTGCTTGCATATTTGGGCTCCGATCAAGAACTTCTGCGCCAAGCGCTTTGGCGGGGTTCCCCCTGAAAACAGCTTCCTTGATGAACGGCTCAAGCACCATGGGATTGACCCAAACGCGGCGCCAGTGATCCCACAAAGCGATCGGTCGGTGGTAGCCTAACGTGGCGCGTGTCGCCCCCCAGCCGTTTTACGCGTCAGACCGGGTCAAAGCGACCTATGTCACCGGGCGCGAACCCCGGCTGGTGGTGTCCTTCACGGGGATCGGCAAACCAGATACCCGTACCCAAGACGAAGAATTCGTCGGATATGGATCACAAGACGGACGTAACCATGTGTTGTTTGTCGCGGACACATTGCGCAGTTGGTACAACGATCCCGGTATTTATGACGAGATCGTAGACACGGTTGCGCGGTATAAATCGAAACACAGCATCGCCGACACGGTCTCATTTGGCAATTCAATGGGCGGCAACGGGGCCGTGATTTTTGCGGGCGCAATTGGCGCAACCCGCTGCTTGTCGTTGTCGGCGCAATACTCTGCAGACCCTACAATCGTGCCCGAAGAAACACGTTGGCGTGAATACCGCGATAAGATCGCCGAATTCACACGCCCGCCATTAGAGACGACCATCACCCCAGGTTGTCAGTATTTCATCCTACACGGCGGTGGTGATGTCGAACGCCCGCATTGGTCCCGTTTTCCCAAAGGGGGGAACATCCATCATTATCTGGTGGGCGGCGCAGGGCATGGCGTTGGTCGGCGGCTCAAGTCATCGGGTCTGATCAAACCCGCAACGCATTTCGCTATTGCGGGACGCCCACGCGCGTTTCGCATGGCACTGAAAGACGGGTTACGATTACATCGGCCCAAGTGACTGATCAACGTAACGCGGTGCCACCTCTATCAAAGTAATGCGTCCGCTTTGGGTCGAACTGCACCGATACTTTATCCCCCGGCGTCAGGTCTGAATCGCCCAAGACCCGGACCGTCACCTGCCCCGCGTCGGCGCAATCAAGCACCACGAAAGTATCAGCGCCAAGGTATTCGAGTACGTCAACCGTGCCGTCCAATTGCCCAGAACCCGGCGCAGCAAGTGTTGCATGTTCGGGTCGCAAACCGACATGGGTTGCGCCATTTGGCGCATCGACACCCGGCACCGCACCCGCAGGCATCACGTTCATTTTCGGCGATCCGATGAACTGCGCGACAAACAGGTTGGCCGGGCTTTCGTATAGCTCACGCGGCGTGCCCACTTGCGCAATATAGCCGCCATCCAGCACCACGATGCGGTCGGCGAGCGTCATCGCTTCGACCTGATCATGGGTTACATAGATCATCGTGGATTTTAGCGTCTGGTGCAGCTTGGCGATTTCATAGCGCATTTCGACACGCAAGGACGCATCAAGGTTTGATAGGGGTTCATCGAACAAAAACGCTGTCGGATCACGCACGATTGACCGACCGATTGCGACACGTTGCCTCTGGCCGCCAGATAGATCTTTGGGACGCCGATCCATATAGGCGTCTAGCTTTAATACGCGTGCAGCTTCGTCCACCTTTGCAGCAACTTCATCGGCGGGCATCCCGGCAGATTTCAGCGGAAAACCAACATTGTCGCGCACCGACATATGCGGATAAAGCGCGTAAGACTGGAACACCATTGCCAGCCCGCGTTTGGCGGGCGGTTCTGCCGTTGCATCGCGGTCATCAATGACGATTTGGCCGCGACTGGTTTCCTCAAGCCCTGCAATCATCCGCAATAGGGTCGATTTCCCGCAGCCAGACGGGCCGACAAAGATGATGAATTCGCCTTCTGCAATATCAAGATCAATACCCTTGATGACCTGAACCTTGCCGAACCACTTTTCAACGGAATTGAGCGCGATAGAGCCCATTTAGAACCTCCCCTTTGCGTGCGGAGACGCCCATGTCAGCCAGATTGCTGCGGTCCAGCTAAAGTTGTCACCACCCTCGGGCGTGCCGATGTAAGGATCAAAATATTCAAAGAACCCATGTTCCGCGATCAGGCTTTGCGTGGCTTTGCGCAGCTCTTCGGCTTTGGTGATATGGTGCATTTCCGCAAGACCAATCGCGATCAATGCGTTCACATTCGACCACGTTGGGCCGCGCCAATAGCGTTTGGGGTTGAACGTCGATGCGGCCGGGTCATTGGACGGCACGCCAAACGGCACCACGCCCATAATCCGTTCATAATGCGCAAGCATCTGCGGGTGATCAATCCCAGCATACCAGCATAGAAACGACCCCGTGCTCAGCGAATTCGCAAATTCCCCGGTGCGCAAGTCGATACTGTCGTAATGGCCGTGCTCAGCATTCCAGTGACGTTCAACACCACCTTTTAACGTGGTAATCCAGCCTTGGATTTCGTCGGTTTCATGGTCCAATTCTAGCGCGAGATGCAGCAGGTCACGACAAGCGCGCAAAAATAGAAAGGTCATCCCAACATCCGCGACGCGGAACGGCGCGTTCTTGGCGATCTCGTCCTCATCCCAACCGCAATCGCGCGAAAAGTAGAGCATGGTCAGGTAGCGATCATAATCTTCTTTCTTAGGGCGCATTTCGGGGTCGATATGGGCCGTGTCCCGCCGCGTGTATTCACCAACGTTTGATCCATCCACGTTGGCCATCGCGCCATCCCAATCAACCGCATTGTCGCGGCCAGATTCCCACGGGTGAGTGATCGCGACCATCCCATCATGCAGGCGGTATTTCACGAACCAGCGGTGCCATGACACTAACCGTCCATAAAGCAGCTCCATATGGACGCGGCCATAGTGCTTGTCTTGCTCATACACGCTGCGCGCCATTGTCGCCGCGATGGGCGGTTGCGTGATACCAGATGTGTGCGGCACGCGCGGCACGTCCCACACATCAGGCCCCGGAAAATACCCGATTGCCTGCTTGTGGAATACAATATGCGGCACCATGCCGTTGTCCCATTGGCCTGTAAAAAGCGTCTCTATCTCGGCCCAAGCACGGCGCACGTCATATGTTGCGATACCCCATGCGCAAAATGCACTGTCCCAGTTCCATTGATAGGGGTACAGCCCCTTGGTCGGCACCGTGTAAAGCCCCCGGTCGTTGACCTGTAAGATTTTGCGCGCGCGTTTATCTAACTTATCGTAATTCATCGTCTTATCCTTTGACCGACCCGGCGGTCAGTCCTTTTGTCATGAAGCGTTCCAAACCCAAGAACAGCGCCATGATCGGCACAGTCGCGATCACAGATCCAGCCATCAGGTGTTGGCGCGGAATTTCGGAAGAGTTGAGGCTGGCGATCCCACGGGTCAGCGTAAATTTCGATGGATCATCCAACAGCATGAACGCGAGCAGGAATTCATTCCACGCGATCATGAAAACATAAAGCGAAACAGAAGCCATCGCAGGCAACGACAGCGGCAGCGTGATTTTCCAGATGACCTTCAAGCGGCTAAGCCCGTCCATCAGCCCGGCTTCTTCGATTTCAGCGGGTAGCCCACGAAAGTAGCCTTGCAACATATAGAGCGCGACAGGGATCGTCGTGACCGGATAGATCATGACAATCCCGCCCAAAGAATTGCGCAAACCGAGCATCGAAAATGCGATATAGATCGGCAGTGCCAAAACGATCATCGGCACCATATAGATCAACAAGATAGAGCGTGAAAACGCCGCCCGCCCCCTGAAACGCAACCGCGCCACAGCATAGGCACCCGGCACGGCAAACAGCAGCGTGATGAACACCGTCAGAACAGAAATGATAAATGAGTTGAACAAATAGATGCCAAAATCAAACTGGCGGAACAACTCGTCGTAGGACCGGAAAAGGTCCCAGCCTTTAGACAGGTCGATAGAGAAGTCGAGCGGGTTTTGGATCAGCTCGGCTTGGTTCTTGAGGCTGGTCAAAACCATCACATAGAATGGGATCAACACGATCGCTGTAAAAAAGATGTAGCCGAACCCGGTGAGGAATTTGATCAACGCAGCCTCAGAAACATGCCGGTTGATCGCGCCAAAATCCACGTCATCAAGTATGATCCACAGCCCCAGTGCTGCAAATCCAGCGGAAGCCCCCGCGCCCAGCACCGATGATAGCGCCGATACGCCTTGTCCGATCACGATAGGCCCAAAACCAAACAATGCTGCGGAGGCTGCGAGAATTGCCGCGACAATTGCATTCCACTGCGGACCCGGCAGGCAAGCCAACCCAAGCCCTGCGCCCCAGATCAACGCGCCAAGCCCCGATGGGCGAAACGCAGACCCGGTTGCGAAACTCATGGTGATCGCCACAGTCAGAGCAATCACAAAGGTCCATAAGACCCCCAATAGCGGCGCAGTGACATATCCAAACCGCAGGTATTTCATAGCCCTTCCTCCTGCGAGATGAACCGAAAGAAGAAGAATGAAAACGCCAGAAGGCAGCCAAAGATCACAACAGCGACAGCCGCCCCAGCGCCGATGTTCGACACTGCAAAGGCTTGTTCATAGACATTCACTGTCAAAGTCCGCGTGCCCGCATTCCCGCCCGTCAGCAAGAAAATATCGTCAAATTTATTGAACGTCCAAATGAAGCGCAGCAGGAACAACACGGATAGAATACCCAAGAGCTGCGGCACGCTTAGGTACCAAAACTGTTGGAACGGCGATGCGCCATCCATATCGGCCGCTTCATACATGTCAGTATCAATCGATTGCATGCGCGCAAGGATGAACAGGAATGACAGCGGGAAATAGCGCCAGATTTCAAACAAAGTCACCATGATCAGCGCCAGCGGGCGCTGCCCAAAGAAATTGATCGCTTCTTGCGTGACGCCCATCTGGATCAGCAATGCGTTTGCCGATCCAGAAAATGGATCAAACAGCAATATCCATGCAAAGGCGACCGCGATCACCGGGGATACATAGGGAAACAAATAAAGCCCGCGTAAAATGCCTTGGCCCCTGAAGGACTTGTTGAGCAATAGCGCAGCAAACAGCCCAAACAAGAGCGCGCCAATCGTGCCAAAGACCGTGTAAAACAGCGTCACCCAAAGCACCGACCAGAATTCATCGCCGTCGAAAACACGCTTGAAGTTATCCAAGGTAAACGTGCCATTGGTCAGCATGCTTGACGCGCGACCTGTTATGACAGCAAGACTGTCTTGCGGGCGGAGTGCGTTGTCCAGATAGGCCTGTTCTACAGTAACGGGGATCATCAGGCTTTCGCGAAACCCACCGTCCCAATCGCCCATGTCGCAAAACAGATCACGGCCATCAAGGGTGCAGCGCGGGTCAATTTCAGAGACGGTCAAACCCTCTGGAATCGTGTCGGTAATCGTCACACCGCGAATGGGTTGATCTTGTGATGAATTGCGCAGGCGGTAGCGAATAGATGCCGCATCGCCCGCGGCCTCGTCATCGCCACGGATGTCTTCGCGAATGACGACTTCGGGTGCGCGCAAATCAGAGAGCGACACAGGTTTCACACTGATCCAAAAAATCGCCAAAAGCGGCAGGATAACCACCAGCGCCACGGCGGTGATCGTCGGGGCAAGCAGGCCCCATGCCAAACGCGCCTCTAGCCGCGCAAGCGGGCCGGTGCCTTTGGGGGGTGAAACGTCTGACATTGGGGCGTGCTCCGAAAGAAGATGTGCAAGGCGGCGGACCGCCTTGCAGGGTGGTTTACTCGACGCCAGCGATGGCTTCGTTCATGGCGGCGACCGTGGCGGCAGCGTCACGCTCACCGTCGATATATTCGCGCACAAGGCGGTTGATCACTTGGCTGTTGATGATCTTGGATGCTGTCGCAAGCTGGCCATCAGCCACGCCCCAACGTTGGGCCACATCCAAGCCACCCACGATTTCAGCAATCATGTCGGCTTCGTACAGGTCACCAAGTGGTGCCTTGCGGTCGACACCAACATCCAGCGTCGCCCAAAGATCAGCGAACTGTGTTGGATTGTCAGCAGTACCACGGCGCACAGGGAACTTGCCCTCAGGTGCGATGGCAAGCGTCTGGCCGTAGCCGTCGTTCATCGAATATTCGACAAATTCCATCGCGGCATCGGTCGACGCATCAGAGGTAATGCCGAAGTAACGGATGTCACCCCAAGCCGCGCCACCCGGGTTTGACGGGCCAGAGAAGTTGGTCACGATACCAGTTGCCGCCGCCAGATCAGAACTGGTCGGATCGTCGTTGATTGTGGGTGGGGCGCTGTCGCGCAAGCCAGCCAATTCGTCAAGAATGAACGGCGACCAGATGATCATCGCAGCATTACCAGAGAAATAAAGCGACCGGGATTGGTCCCAATACAGATCACCGGGTGGGGATGCTTCAGCGATGGCTTTGTAGAATTCCAACACTTCGATTGTGGCGGCCTCATCCAGATCTTGGATCCCATCAGGCCCAACCGGCGACACGCCATTGGCCAAGAAAACATGCTCAAGCACTTGGCTCATGAAGTTTTCGTCGATCTTGGTTGCAGCCACAAACCCGTACATTTCTGGCGGATTGTGCAGGGCTTCAACAGCAGCCAGCACGTTCGCATAGGATGTCGGTGCGTCAAGCCCGGCTTCCGCGAATTTGTCGGCTCGGTAGACGATCATCTGTGTCCAACCGTCAACTGGGACGGATGCAAAACCATCATTGCTTGCGGCCATCGCGAGCGCACCGGGCGCAAATGTGGCTTCTCCGAGGTTTTCAACAACGTCCGTTGCGGCATCTGTGTCCAAGATACCGGCTTCGGCCCATGGCAGCGCATATTGCAGCGGGTGATAGATGACGTCAGGCAAATCGCCAGCAGCATAGGCGGCCGTCGCGCGTGTACCCAGATCGCTTTCGGTCACGGGGATCACTTCGACTGTGTGGCCAGAGGCGGCCGCGAAATCAGCGGCCATTTGTTCTTGGCGTTCTAAACGCTCTGGCTGCTCTTCGGTTGTCCAGAACCGCAGCGTGTCTGCGCTCGCTGAAACCGCTGAAAGGGCCAGCGCCGTTGCTGCCCCCATCAACAATGTCGTTTTACAATTCACTTTCATAGTTTCCTCCCTTGGAATTTGTTTGTGAATGGGGCGCAGGACCCGTGGACCCACGGCGCAAAAATTGCGCGGTGGCGGTTTCCTGAAGCCCGGTTGGTTTTTCACCGCGAATATTGCGGATCAAAAGGTTGCTCAGCCGCAGGCCAGCATGTTTGAAATCCACCGCAAATGTCGAAAGCGGTGGCGACACATGTGCGCCCTCGGGAATGCCGTCATAGCCGATAACCGATAGGTCCGTGCCAATTTCCAATCCGCATGCGGCGGCGGATTCGTAAACACCCAACGCAGCCATATCGACAGCGCAAATGATTGCGGTGGGCGGGTTAGGCGCGGCCAGCATCACATCAGCAGCGGCACGCGCTTGGTCGATGGTTACAGCATCCTGCGCAATCAAAGCAGGATTAACTGACAGCCCTGCATCGCGCATCCCGCGCAGAAATCCATCTGCGCGCGTTGGCGCGTAACTGTATTGCGTGCCACCGTTGATGAACCCGATCTGCCTGTGACCCAAAGAAGAAAGATGTTCCACGGCCTCATGCATCGCGGCCCCACCCTTAATGTCGTAGGATGGTAAATCGGCCGCGCCCGCGACGCGGCCAAATAAAACAAACGGCACATCCGCCGCACGCAAAAGCGCGATCCGCGGATCATCAACCATCGTGCGCGGTAAGATAAATCCATCGGCCTTATGATCGCGGATCATTGACTTAAACGTATTAAGCGTGGCCTGTTCGCTATTGGACGTCGCAATGGTCAGCGTGAACCCTTCCGCGCTCGCGCCCTCAGAAAGCCCCGCCAGAAAAGTCGAAAGAAAGGGGCGCTGCGCATCATGGTCACCCATCTGAATGACAAGACCCAACGACTTCACCAATCCAGTGCGGATGGCCTGCGCGTGGCTAAGCGGGCGATACCCCATTTTGTCGGCCATGGCCTGTACGCGGGTCCGCGTCGTTTCCGAAATATCAGGATAGTGATTGAGCGCGCGCGACACAGTTGATTTCGTCAGTCCCAGCGCATCTGAGACGTCCGATATCTTCACACGTGCGCCTTTGCGCGGCATATCTTTGCCTTCAAAACTCATACTCGTCGCAAACCCTCCACGAATCATAGATCGTTTCCGAAACCGGTTTCGGCAAGGGTATTATCGACTTACGCACAACTTTCAACGCTGCATCGCAGCATGCTGTCGCAGCCAGTCCGGACAGCGCACGGCAAGGCTCAATCAAGGAACCTGACGATTCTCGCGCTAAGATGAAGAACTTTTTTTCTTAGTCGGTGGCTTTTTGCGCAACTCAGATCTGACTTTGACAAGTTCAAAGCGATCAGAATATGGGACACGTTTGATATAGTCGGGACCCCAAATTATGCGAGAAATGAATGTCCGCATGCGCGCGAATATGCCGCCCGCCTGACGCGCCAGCAATCGTTCAATCCGGCGTTTGTAAATCTCGTCAAAGAATCTCGCGATACTCTTGCCGCGCAACACGGCAATTTCTGACAACCGATCGTTTGCTGCAAATTTCCCCGTCCGTTCGAACCCAAGCGCAAGCAAATTCTTTATAATTGCTTTTTCACCTTTCGCGGTCGATGCATAGACGGCAACGCCCTTTATCGTTGCCCATTTAGATAGCTCATAGATCGTCGCAACGTTATCAAGCTCAACCTTCGCTTCGCGAATTGGCAAAGAATTTCTGTGCACCCCGTCCGTAAATTTGGGAATTGTGACCACCCCAATGTGATAGAGGTAAAGATCATGCGGATCAGCCTCGGCCCAACTGATGCAGGCATCTGACAGCATTTCTGCATGAGATAATTCACCTGCAATAAAGCGCTCAAAATCTTGCTTGGAAACTGGAATAATCCCCCAGTAGCCAAATGGCTGCTCTGATTCAGATATGATACGAAACGCATGCTGGTTCTTTTCGAACGCGTCCCAATATGAATCGTCGCTACTGATTACATCGCTATTGAGTACCTCTGAAAAATACTGCCGTCTGAGCCGCAACACCTCGTCAATTTCCCAACGCTCATTACAATATCGCGCGGATAACGCTTGCGGCCAACCTGTATCAAATTCCTCAGGAAAACATCGCACAATGAGCCAATCTCGGATTTCAGACAACATCGTTCTAAGGCTGCGAATATTGCCATAGATCACGACGACAGCGCCAACTGCGACGCCGAAGGCGACCCAGTACTCGTAAAACAATTCAACCATTTTCCCTCACGAGCTCGGCACCTATCGCAAACAGTTTGTACAATCAGGGCGTGACTTCAAGTAAATTTACGGAACAATTTTGTCTGGTCGAACATATCTTCTAGCTGTTCCATCCGATCCTTGGTGTCATCCCAATCAACGTTTTGAACGGCGGCGATCATCGATTCCACGAGCAGCATCAACGTCGCCACCGAATCCCACGCCGAAGGCACAACGATCCGGCCGCTAAAACTGATTTCGGCCAATTGATGCACCGGCGACCGCCATTGATCCGTAAACAAAATTATCTTTGCCCCACGTGCATGTGCCATTTCAGCCAGCTTGAGCGTGTTGTTTTCATAACGCCGCACATCAAAGATCACGAAAACATCGCCTGGCCCCACGTCGAGCAGGTAGTGTGGCCAAGCGTTCGACGTGGATTGAATATGCGTTACATTGGGCCGCAAAATTTGCGTATGCAGGAACAGGTATTCCGCCAACGTATGTGAGACACGACCACCCACAATATAGAGCGGCTTGGATTGATCAGCGACCATCTCGCAGGCTTCGTCGAATTTATCGGGATCAATCTGCGCCAACGTGTGCCGTATATTATCGATCACCGCATCCGTGAATTGGTTTAAGACATGCCCCGACGGTGCACCCTCGGCCCATGTATCATGTTTGGCGATCGGGTTCTGCACTGTTGCTTTTAGCTCTTCGCGCAATTCGGCCTGAAAATCGGGATAGCCCTTAAACCCAAGCTTTTGCACCATCCGCGCAACGGTAGGGACCGAAACATTGGCCACCTTTGCAAGCGCCGCAAGTGGCCCCAACCCCGAAGCTGGGTAATTTTCCAGAATCGAATGCGCCAACTGACGTTCAGCGCGTGTCATATCATCTAATTTGTTATGTATACGATCTGCGATCGTGAGAATTCCATCGGTCATGCAAGCCCCCGCTTGAATAAAAAATAACAAAGCAATTCGGCCTGTTACAAATATAACAGAATTCTGTTGACATGTCGCCCCTCATGCAAGCAGTTTATCTGCAACGGAGAATATATGACATACGACACCGCCCCCAACCCAGTACAAATTGACAACGCAGAGGGACAATCTGCGGCAATTTTGGTGTGCGAGCACGCATCTTACGCGATTCCACCCGCACTGAATGGGCTGGGGCTGTCCAAGGAAGCCAGCCAAAGTCACGCGGCGTGGGACCCGGGCGCAATGGCCGTCGCGCAGCGCATGTCACAAAAACTGGATGCTGTGCTTGTGTCCAGCACGGTGTCGCGGCTTGTCTATGATTGCAACCGCCCGCCCAGCGCGCTTGATGCGATGCCTGCCAAAAGCGAGGTTTTTGACGTGCCCGGCAATGCCGGATTGACCCAAACCGACCGTGATACGCGCGCCGAGACCTATTACGTCCCGTTTCAAGCGGCACTGGCCGCGCAAATTGCCAAAACCGCTGCCCCTATCATCGTGACAGTTCATAGCTTTACGCCCGTTTACCATCGTCAAGAACGCGCGGTAGAAATTGGCATTCTGCATGATCACGACACGCGGCTTGCCGATGCGATGCTGAACACTGCCGCGGCCCATACATCCGCGTTGGTCTTGCGGAATGAGCCTTATGGCCCTGATAACGGCGTCACACATACGCTGCGCGAACATGCGCTGCCGGGCGGGCATCTGAACGTGATGCTCGAAGTGCGCAACGACCTGATCACAACACCCGAGGCCCAAGCGGCAATGGGCGATATGATCGCCGCATGGGTCGCGGATGCCGTTTCACAAATTACGGATCAGGGGGCAGTGCAATGCGTCGCGTAATGCATCGCTATATCCGCGCGGTTGATGCCGTAAACTACCGGATCGGGCGGGTCGCGATGTACGGCATCTTTGTGCTGATGGGTATTTTGCTGTGGTCGTCGATCTCCAAGAGCTTTTTCTTGCCGTCCCTATGGACGCTGGAAATGGCGCAATTCGTGATGGTGGGCTACTATATCCTTGGCGGGCCGTATTCACTGCAATTGGGATCAAACGTGCGCATGGATTTGCTCTATGGCGAATGGTCCATCCGCAAAAAAGCATGGTTTGATGTCGTCACCGTGCTGTTGTTGATCTTCTATCTATGCGTGCTGCTTTACGGGGCTGTGGCCTCGACCGCTTATTCGCTCGGCTATTGGGGGTCGGAACCGTTCACCTATCTTGGCAGCGTCATCATCGGTGTCGAAGAAGTTGGCCGGATGGAACGCGCATCATCCGCGTGGCGCCCGTACCTTTGGCCAATCAAGGGCGTGATGGTTATCGGATTTTTCTTGATGCTGCTGCAATGCACATCCGAGCTGTGCAAAGACATATTGCGGATCAAAGGCGAGACTATCTGATGTCCTATGAATTGATCGCAACCCTGATGTTTTCGTCGATGATGCTGATGTTGCTGACCGGCCAGCGCGTGTTCGGCGCGATTGGGTTCGTCGCGGTTGTCGCGTCCTTGCTTCTTTGGGGCGACCGGGGCGGGTTTGACCTTGGCTTTGCGGCAGCAATGAAGCTGATGAAATGGTATCCGCTGCTAACCCTGCCGATGTTTATTTTCATGGGCTACGTGCTGTCAGAATCTAAAATCGCTGATGATCTTTATAAGATGTTCCATGTCTGGATGGGCGGGCTGCGCGGTGGACTCGCCATTGGGACCATCGGATTGATGGTGCTGATTTCAGCAATGAACGGCCTGTCAGTTGCAGGCATGGCGATTGGGTCGACAATTGCGCTGCCCGAGCTTTTGAAGCGCGGCTATGACAAGCGCATGGTCACTGGGGTGATCCAAGCTGGATCCAGCCTTGGTATCCTCGTGCCACCTTCTGTTGTACTGGTGCTCTATGCGATGATCGCGCGACAACCGGTCAGCCAATTGTGGCTTGCCGGGATTATTCCAGGGTTGATGATGGCCGGGTTGTTCATCGGATATATTGCGATCCGCTGCCGGATGAATCCTGATCTGGGACCAGTTTTACCCGCCGAAGACCGCGATATTCCGCGTGCTGAAAAGATGCGCCTTTTATCCGCCGGGCTGCTGCCGCTGGGAATTTTCTTTGTGATGATGTTCCCCTTTGTCAAAGGCTACACATCCTTGGTCGAAAGCTCTGCCATCGGCGCAATCGCAGCCTTTGTCGCGGCGGTCCTAAAGGGGCGGATGACCCGTGAAGTGTTTGAAAATTCTGTGCGCAACACGTTGGGCATCACCTGCATGTTCATGTGGATCATTCTTGCCGCCCTCGCCTTTGGGGCCGTATTCGACGGGCTGGGTGCTGTCAAAGCGATCGAAAGCCTGTTTACCGAAACGCTGAACCTGTCACCTTGGACTATCCTGATCTTGATGCAGCTTAGCTTTATCGTGATGGGCACCTTCCTTGACGATACGGCAATGCTGGTCATCGTCGCCCCGCTCTATGTGCCGCTGGTCGGCGAGCTGGGCTTTGATCTGATTTGGTATGGTATCCTGTATACGATCACCACGCAGATCGCCTATATGACGCCGCCGTTCGGCTATAACCTGTTTTTGATGCGCGCGATGGCCCCGCCCGAAGTCACGCTGCGCGATATCTATGCCTCGATCACGCCTTTTGTGATGATCATGGTCGGCGCATTGACCCTTGTCATGGTCTTTCCGGGCCTCGCCACATGGCTGCCTGACTACGTTTATAACACCACCCCTTAACAAGAGCCCGCCCAAGCGGGCCATCCCACCCCAACCAAGGAGACGACACGATGACTACAAGACGTAAGTTTATCCAAGGGGCCGCAATTGCCGCCCCAGCCGCGCTGGCGACCCCAGCCTTGGCGCAATCAACAATCAAATGGCGGATGCAGACCTATGCCGGTGCTGCCTTAGCCGAGCACGTGATTGATCCGGCGATCAAAATGTTCAACCAGATCGCAGGCGACCGCATGCAGATCGAACTGTTCTACGCGGACCAATTGGTCCCAACAGGTGAATTGTTCCAAGCCATGCAACGCGGCACAATTGACGCAGTTCAATCAGATGACGATTCAATGGCCTCTCCAACCGAAGTCACCGTATTTGGCGGCTACTTCCCATTCGGGTCACGCTATTCATTGGACGTGCCTGTACTGTTCAACAAATACGGGTTGAACGAAATCTGGGACGAAGAATATTCCGCCGTTGGTGTGAAACACATCAGCGCGGGCGCATGGGATCCATGCCACTTTGCGACCAAAGACCCAATCCGTAGCCTTGCTGATCTTGAAGGCAAACGCATCTTTACCTTCCCAACTGCGGGCCGGTTTATGTCGCAGTTTGGCGTGATCCCTGTGAACCTGCCATGGGAAGACATCGAAGTCGCCGTGCAAACCGGCGAACTCGACGGCATCGCATGGTCTGGCATTACCGAAGATTACACTGTCGGCTGGGCTGATGTGACCAACTATTTCTTGACCAACAACATTTCTGGCGCGTGGGCTGGATCGTTCTTTGCGAATATGGATCGCTGGAACGAACTGCCCGAAGATCTGCAAACGCTGTTCCGCGTCTGCTGTGATCAGTCACACTACTACCGCCAGTGGTGGTATTGGGGCGGCGAAGCCGACCTGCGCGTCAACGGTCCGAAGATGGAGCTTACCTCCATCCCAGACGAAGAGTGGGCGACAGTCGAAGCCAAAGCACGCGACTTTTGGGAAGAAATCGCGGCAGAAAGCGACGTCAAACGCCGCGTTGTCGATATCTTCAAGCAGTATAACGCTGACATGGAAAAAGCTGGCCGCCCCTACCGTTACGGCTAAGATGAATACTTGGTGTTCCCTCTGAATTGCGGGAACACCAACATTGAAGGAAGGAACAAGACGAATGGAAAAAGTAGCCCCCGTGATTGATCCATCCATCATAAATGTAAGTCCAGCAGCAGCTGCGCACATTAAAGATTGGTTCGCGCAGGTCGAATCAGAACCATCACTACCTGATCACGTGGCGTCGCTGACACACATAAACAGGGCTGCCAGGTATGACCCTGATGGAAACCTAGAATACACCCTTGGTCGCCACCTTGGGCTTGGCTGCTATAAGCGATCCGATGTTAATGAACGCTGTTTGGTTACATTTCTAGGGCACGATGTTTTTCTATCCCTCCACCCTCTGGGCGAAGTCGAAACGCTGCGAAGCGTTGATATAGAGCTTACGGACCGCGTATTAGAAGCGCGATTTGATCCCCCGGCGCCAGCACCCACAACCAAAGACCGCGACTTCCCTGCACTCTTGGAACAGCTTGAAAATGACGCGCAAAACCAAATGAAAGAAAATTCATAATGCCCAGCACATTAAGTTTTGAAGATCTGAAATCCCGCGTCGCTGACGGTTCGGTTGATACGGTTCTGACCTGCCTTGTTGATATGCAAGGCCGCCTGATGGGCAAACGGTTCCATGCCGCGAATTTCGTGGAAACATCCTATAACGAAACGCATTGCTGCAATTACCTGCTTGCCACCGACCTTGAGATGGCGACCCCCGATGGCTACGCATCCACAAGCTGGCAATCGGGCTATGGCGATTATGTGATGAAGCCCGACCTTGCGACCATCCGCATGGTGCCTTGGCTTGAAGGCACGGCAATGGTGCTTTGTGATGTGCTGGATCACCACACGCACGCACCTGTGCCGCATTCGCCGCGTGCGGTGCTGAAAAAGCAAATTGAACGGCTCAAAGCACTTGGTTTTGACGCGATGATGGCGACAGAGCTGGAGTTCTTTCTGTTCGCCAAAAGCTATGATGATATCCGCAAATCGGGCTTTCGGGATTTAGAGCCGATCAGCGGCTATAACGAAGACTACCACATCCTACAGACCACCAAAGAAGAAGGTGTGATGCGCCCGATCCGCAACCATCTTTATGCAGCAGGCATCCCGATTGAGAATTCAAAAGGCGAAGCAGAGGCAGGCCAAGAAGAGCTCAACATTCGTTACGCCGCCGCCCTTGATTGCGCGGATCACCACACAATTGCAAAGCATGCGATCAAAGAAATTTCATGGCAGCAGGGGCATGCAGCGAGCTTCTTGCCCAAATGGGCGCCGAACCGCGTTGGATCATCGTCGCATGTGCATCAATCGCTTTGGGTAGATGGCAAACCTGCTTTCTTTGACCCTGTCGCCGATCTAGGTATGTCAGAATTGATGTCGCATTACATGGCCGGGATTATCGCCTATGCGCCGGATTACACCTATTTCCTGGCACCCTATGTGAACAGCTACAAACGGTTCTCCAAAGGCACCTTCGCACCGACCAAAACCGTTTGGTCCGTTGACAACCGCACCGCCGGTTTCCGTCTGTGTGGCGATGGCACCAAAGGCGTGCGGGTTGAATGCCGGATCGGCGGGTCGGATTTGAACCCCTATCTAGCGCAAGCGGCCATGCTGGCTGCGGGCATCAAAGGCATTAAGGACAAAATGACGCTCGCGCCAGCGACAACGGGAGATGTCTATGAAGATGCCAAAGCGGGCGACATCCCGCAAACGCTGCGCAAAGCGACTGAAACACTCCGCAATTCGGCATTCTTACGCGAAGTCATGGGCGACGATGTGATCGACCACTACACCCGGGCTGCGGAATGGGAACAAGAAGAATTTGACCGCGCAATCACAGATTGGGAAATCGCGCGCGGTTTTGAAAGGGCCTAAACCATGACAATTCAATGTATCTCTCCTATCGACGGATCGGTCTATGCCGAACGTCCAACCCTGACGCGTGTCGAGGCAGACAGCGCCGTGTCCGCAGCCAAAACAGCGCAGGTCGCATGGGCCGCGCGCCCGCTTGATGAACGCATAGCGCTTGTCATGGCAGGCGTCGCCAAAATCGGCGAAATGAACGACCAGATCGTGCCTGAACTGGCGTGGCAAATGGGCCGCCCTATCCGCTATGGCGGCGAATTTGGCGGCTTTCACGAGCGCGCCCAATATATGGCAGATATCGCCCAAGACGCGCTGGCCCCAATGATCATTGAAGAAAGCGACAGCTTCCGCCGCATGATCAAACATGTGCCACATGGTGTGGTGCTGGTCGTGGCCCCTTGGAACTATCCTTATATGACCGCGATCAATTCTGTCGCACCAGCGCTGATCGCAGGCAATACCGTCGTGCTGAAACATGCGTCGCAAACACCGCTTGTTGGCGAACGTCTGGCTGAAGCATTCCACGCTGTTGGCATCCCGGCTGATGTGTTCCAAAACGTCTTCCTTGATCATGCCACCACATCCGATCTAATCGCCGCACGCGCCTTTGATTTCGTGAACTTTACCGGTTCTGTCGGCGGCGGTGCTGCGATGGAAAAAGCAGGCGCAGGCACATTCACCGGCATGGGATTAGAGTTGGGCGGCAAAGACCCCGGCTATGTCATGGAAGACGCAGATCTTGACGCGGCAGTTGACACGCTCATCGATGGGGCGATGTTTAACGCTGGCCAATGCTGTTGCGGGATTGAGCGGATTTACGTCCATGAAAGCCTCTTTGATGCGTTCGTCGAAAAAGCCGTCGCAATTGTGAACAGCTACACGTTGGGCAATCCGCTTGATGCGGAAACGACACTGGGGCCCATGGCGCAAGCACGGTTTGCTGACGGTGTACGTGCCCAAATCGCCGAAGCGGTTGCCGCTGGTGCAAAAACTCACATCGATCCGGCCCTATTCCCGCAGGACGGTGGCGCCTATCTGATGCCGCAAATCCTGACCAACGTAACCCATGAGATGCGTGTAATGCGCGAAGAAAGCTTTGGCCCGGTTGTGGGCATCATGTCTGTCAAATCCGACGAAGAAGCCATCGCGCTGATGAACGATAGCGATTACGGGCTGACTGCATCGCTTTGGACGCCAGACATCGCGCGCGCTGAAACCATCGCAGATCAGCTGGAAACCGGCACGGTCTTTATGAACCGCGCCGATTATCTTGATCCCGGCCTGTGCTGGACAGGCTGCAAAGACACGGGTCGCGGTGGTGGTCTTTCCGTTATCGGGTACCACAACCTGACCCGCCCCAAATCCTACCACATGAAAAAGGTCACACAATAATGTCGATCACTGCCAATTGGTCCTACCCTACCGCGATGCGGTTCGGTGCTGGACGTATTTCTGAAATCGCTGACGCCTGCGCCGCAGCCGGCATCAGCAAGCCGCTTTTGGTCACAGACAAAGGCCTTGCGGATCTGCCGATCACTACGGCGACGCTCGATCTGCTTGAAGCCGCAGGGCTGGGTCGTGCGATTTTCGCGGATGTCGACCCGAACCCAAACGAGAAAAACGCAGCCGATGGTGTCGCCGCTTACCGTGCTGGCGGGCATGATGGGGTCATCGCCTTTGGTGGTGGATCTGGGCTTGATCTGGGCAAGGTCGTGGCGTTCCACGCTGGCCAAACACGCCCGCTTTGGGATTTTGAAGACATCGGCGACTGGTGGACCCGCGCCGATGCGGATGCGATCGCGCCGATCGTCGCAGTCCCAACAACCGCTGGCACCGGTTCAGAAGTCGGCCGCGCCTCTGTGATCACCAATTCGGTCAGCGCCGAAAAGAAGATCATCTTTCATCCCCAAATGCTGCCCGCCGTTGTGATCTGCGATCCGGAACTGACCGTGGGGATGCCGAAATTCATCACCGCAGGCACCGGGCTTGACGCGTTTGCACATTGCGTCGAAGCGTTTTGTTCGCCGCACTACCACCCCATGTCCCAAGGTATCGCGCTCGAAGGGATGCGGCTGGTCAAAGATTACCTGCCCCGCGCCTATGCCGATGGCACCGATATCGAAGCGCGCGCACATATGATGTCCGCTGCCGCAATGGGCGCAACCGCGTTCCAAAAAGGGCTGGGCGCCATTCACGCGCTATCGCATCCGATTGGCGCGATCTACCATACGCACCACGGCACCACGAACGCCGTTTGCATGCCTGCCGTTTTGCAATTCAACAAACCAGCCATCGCAGACCGGCTTGCCACGGCAGCCGCATATCTGGGTATTGAAGGTGGGTTTGACGGATTTTGCGCCTTTGTCGATGACTTGAACGCATCAATGGAAATTCCAAAATCCCTAAAAGAGCTTGGCATCGAAAACCCTGATGTCGACCGTATTGTCGCGGGCGCGCTGATTGACCCAAGCACAGGTGGCAACCCAATAGAGATGACGGCCGAAAACACCCGCGCCCTTCTTTTACAAATCCTCTAAACGCTAACCCGACCCTATCGTTTAGTTGATCGGCATCCCGGGTTCGCCCGGGATGCCGCCGATTGTTAAAAAGGTTCAATCAACCACCCCAAGATTTGACGGAGAACACAGATCCCGGCCTTTGCGGCGGCGTTCTTGGGGCTACGCTGCAGTTTGTTTAAGATGCTCCATCGCCGCCTGTGCCCCGCCAGATTGATGCGGCACTCCCGCTTTTGCCAGCCCCATTTCGACGCCTGACAGGGTCGCCATGAGCATCAGATCGTTGAAATCGCCCAGATGCCCAATACGGAAGACTTTATCGGAGACTTTAGACAGCCCGTTGCCCAACGATATGTTGTAATGCGCAAGCGTGGTGGCACGAAACTGGTCCGCTGATTGGCCTTCGGGCAGCAACACGGCGGTTAGCACGCCAGATTCGTCACCTTGCTTTGCGCATAGCACGTCCAGCCCCCAAGCCCGCACCGCCGCGCGGGTCGCGGCACCGTGACGCGCGTGCCGGGCAAAGACCTGATCCAGCCCTTCTTCGTGCAACATCGCAATCGCTTCGTTCAGCCCGTAAAGCAGATTGGTGCATGGCGTATATGGAAAATACCCTGTCGCATTCGGGCCAACCATATCATGCCAATCCCAGTAGCTGCGCGGCATCGTGACCGATTTGGCATTCTCCATCGCTTTGTCGCTGACCGCATTGAAGCTAAGCCCCGGCGGCAACATCAACCCTTTTTGTGACCCCGAGATGCAAACATCCACGCCCCAAGCGTCGAACTGAAAATCAAGCGAGGCCAGGCCAGAAATCGAATCCACCATCAACAATGCCGGATGCCCTGCGGCATCAATCGCTTTGCGGACCTCATGGATGGGCGACACCGATCCGGTCGAGGTTTCATTGTGCACCACACAGACAGCTTTGATCGCGTGGTTGGTGTCTTGGCGAAGTCGGGCTTCGATCTGGTCAGGATCAGCGCCACCGCGCCAATCACTTGTAATTACCTCGGGCGAGAGGCCAATTTTCTTAGCCATGCTCTGCCACATCGCAGCAAAATGTCCGGTCTCATACATCAGTACTTTGTCGCCGGGTGACAGCGCGTTCACTAGCGCCGCTTCCCACGCGCCGGTGCCAGATGAGGGAAAGATGAACACGTGCTGTTCGGTCTTGAAGATGGATTTCATCCCGTCCAATGCCGTTTTTCCGACTGCCGCGAAATCTGGCCCCCGGTGGTCGATGGTCTGCTGACCGATAGCCTTGAGGATACGGTCCGGTACCGCGCTGGGGCCTGGGATTTGCAGGAAGTGTTGTCCCGGTTGGCGCATCTATTCTGTCCTTTTTCAAGCGGCCAAAGGGCCGCGTTATTCGTTCTTGTCAAAATGTAATTATGAATTCATAATTAAGTCAACTACAATTCCATGCCTCACCTCTCTGCACCAAATGCGCGGACCTCCAATATGAAAGGGCAGTGCCTATGCGTAAAAATAGCCGTCTTGCCAGCCGCTTAGGCGCTGCCGTTGCCGGAGACGTAAGCGCCGATCCTGCCACACGCGCGCGCTATGCGACCGATGCATCAATCTACCAGATGGTGCCCCAAGCCGTGGTCGTGCCGCAATCCGTGCAGGATATAGAAGCCACAATGGCCGTCGCGCGCGATGAAGGTTTACCGATTCTGGCGCGTGGTGGCGGGACATCCCAATGCGGCCAGACGGTGAATACGGGCATCGTGCTTGATAATTCGCGCCATCTTAACCGCATCCTTGATATTGACCCAAAGGCGATGACCGCGCGGGTTGAACCGGGGTTGGTTTTGGATGACTTAAACCGGGCGCTCAAACCGCATGGGTTGTGGTTTCCGGTTGATCCGTCAACCGCGTCGCGCTGCACGTTGGGTGGCATGGCCGCGAATAATTCGTCAGGCGGAAAATCACTGCGCTATGGGATCATGCGCGACAATGTTCGGGCGATTTCAGCGATCTTGCCCGACGGGTCCAAAGCCCGGTTCGACACAACGCCCGGCACAGGCCCCTATGCCGATCTTGTGACCGATATGCGCAAGCTCGGGCAGCGCGAAGCGCCCGAAATCGCCGCCCGCTTTCCAAATGTCCAACGCCGTGTTGGCGGCTATAACATCGACGCGCTCACGGGCGATGATGTGAACATGGCCCATCTTTTGGTCGGGTCCGAAGGCACGCTTGCCTATTTTACCGAACTCGACCTGCACCTCGCAACGCTACCGGGTGAAAAAGTCATCGGCGTTTGCCACTTTTCTACATTCCATGGCGCGATGGATGCGGCGCAGCATTTGGTCACGTTGCACCCGCAGGCGGTCGAATTGATTGATGACACAATGATCGCACTCGGGCGCGACTTGCCGCTGTTTCGTGATACGATTGAAGGCTTTGTTCAGGGCGCACCTGCGGCGGTGCTGTTGGTCGAATTCGCGGAAGGCAGCGCAGAAGCCAACGCTGCCAAGCTGCTCGATCTTGCCGCTCTGATGGGAGATTTGGGGTTTTCCTTTGACGCGCAAGGTCCCGCATGGGGCGGCCTGGTTCCGGTGATCGATACAGGCTTGCAAGCCGCAATCGCCGAATACCGCAAGGCCGGGCTGAATATCATGATGTCAATGAAAGAGGCCGGCAAACCGATTTCCTTTGTCGAAGATTGCGCCGTCGCCCTGCCCGATTTGGCGGATTACACCCAAGGGCTGACCGATATTTTTGCACGTCACGGCACCAAGGGTACGTGGTATGCACATGCTTCGGTCGGCTGTCTGCATGTGCGGCCCGTGCTCAATATTCGGCAAGACCAAGACGTCAAAACAATGCGCGCCATCGCTGAAGAAGCGTTTGATCTAGTCAAACACTACAAAGGCTCGCATTCCGGCGAACATGGGGATGGGATCGTGCGATCTGAGTTCCATGAAAAGATGTTCGGCGCGCAGATTGTTTCGGCCTTTGAAGAGGTGAAAACACGGTTTGATCCAAGCGGGCTGATGAACCCCGGGAAAATCGTGCACGCGCCGAAAATGGATGATCGCCAGCTGTTTCGCTATGGGCCGGATTACGCGGTGCCCGATTTTGAGACCGCGCTTGACTGGTCGGCATGGCCCGGGGCTGCGGGCGGGCTTCAGGGCGCGATTGAAATGTGCAACAACAACGGGGCCTGTCGCAAACTCAAGGCAGGCGTGATGTGCCCATCGTTCCGCGCCACCCGCAATGAACGTGACGTCACGCGCGGGCGCGCCAACACATTGCGCTTTGCGATAAGCGGACAAATCCCCGGCGGGATCGGATCTGACGCCGTGGCAGAGACGATGAAGCTTTGTCTTTCGTGCAAAGCATGTAGCCGCGAATGCCCCACAGGCGTCGACATGGCCCGCATGAAGACCGAAGTATTAGCCGCGCGATTCAAGACAGGGGGACCGTCGCTTGCCGATAAGCTCGTGGGGTATTTGCCGCGCTACGCCCCCTTTGCCGCCAAAGCCGCTTGGCTGATGAACAGCCGCAATAAAATCGGCCCGCTGCGCAAGTTGACCGAAAAGATCACAGGCGTGTCGCATCGCCGGGATTTGCCGATTTGGTCGCGCACCCCGTTCCGCGATCAAGAAGCCCAAGACACAAACCCCGATGTCTTACTGTTTGCTGATGTCTTTAATCGATATTTTGAACCCGAAAACCTGCGCGCGGCGCTACGTGTTTTGCGGGCTGCGGGATTGCGGGTCGCGACCGCCAACGACGGCACAGGCAAAGCACTGGATTGCGGGCGCACGATGCTGGCGATCGGCGATGTGGATGCCGCCCGCACGCAAGCACAGCGCGTGATTGCCGCCACCAAAGACGCAGTCCGGGCAGGCGTGCCTGTGATCGGGCTAGAACCTTCGTCGATCTTTACCCTGCGCGACGAATTTTTGGCGCTTTGTCCGGGGGCTGAGGCTGAAGCACTCGCAAAGTCAACCTATAGCTTAGAAGAATATCTGGTGACCTGCGGGGACCTTCCGTTGAAACCGCTGGGGCAGCCGATCTATGTGCACGGTCATTGCCATCAAAAGGCTCAAGATGCGATGTCACCCGTGCTAGAACTGCTGGGGCGCATTCCTGACGCGCAAATCAACATGATTGAAAGCGGCTGCTGCGGGATGGCGGGTGCCTTTGGCTATGCGCCAGATACAGTCGACGTCTCGCTCAAGATCGCCAATCTTGATCTGGTGCCAGCGCTGAACGCGGCACCGTCCGATGCGATTGTTGTGGCTGATGGGACCTCTTGTCGTCACCAAATCGCGGAAACCACGCCGCGGCGCGCGCTACATGTCGCCCGCTTGCTAGACCAAGCACTAAGGGGCTAAGTTACAGGCATGAGTTTAGCAGAAACGATCAACCGCCCGACGCTTCACCAAGAACTTGTGGATCGCATCCGCAACCTTGTGATTGAAGATAAATTGAAGCCGGGTGAAAAGGTGCCTGAAAAGGACCTGTGCGAAGCCTTTGGGGTCTCGCGGACCCCGTTGCGCGAAGCGCTCAAGGTGCTTGCCTCCGAAGGGTTCGTGATTTTGCAGGCCAACCGTGGTGCACGCGTCACCCACGTAACCCGCCAAGAATTAGCGGATACGTTCCCGGTCATCGCGCGGCTCGAACAATTGGCGGGGGAATTGGCCTGTGTTCAACTGTCTGATGTGGATATTGCCCAGATCGAAGACCGTCACCGCGCGATGTTGGCCGCCTATAGTGCTAACGATCGCCCCGCCTATTTCCAAGCCAATCAAAATATTCATCAGGCTTTGATACAAGGTGCGCAAAACAAAATCTTAGAAGATCATCACAAGCTCTTGGCGGCGCGCATTCAGCGCGCACGGTTCATGGTCAACCTGTCGAATGACCGTTGGGCCGCCGCCATTTCAGAGCATGAAACCATGATGACCCATCTGCGCGCGCGCGATGCCGCACAACTTGGGTTGACCATGAAGGCCCATATCGAAAACAAATTCGCGGCCTTCATGCAGGGGATCGATGCGCAAAGCGACGGCTAACGGTAAGACACCATCAGCCGCCATATTTGGTTAGGTGACGTTTACAGTCAGCGTACCGACGCCTTCAATCTCGGCCTCCATCACATCGCCTTTAACGACGGAGTTCACGCCAGATGGGGTGCCTGCCATGATGACATCACCTGCCTGAAGTTCAAAATACTCCGACAGGTAAGAAATCATTTCCGGCACTTTCCAGATCATCTGGTTCAGATCGCCCTCTTGACGCAACTCACCGTTGACGCTGACCGCGATGCGGCCCTGATCGGGATGCCCTACTTCTGAAACCGGGAGGACGGGACCAACCGGGCCAGAGCGTTCAAACGCTTTGCCGATTTCCCAAGGGCGGCCCATTTTTTTCATTTCGCCTTGCAGGTCGCGGCGGGTCATATCAAGCGAAACGCCATATCCCCAGACGTGATCCAGCGCGTCTTCCAACGCGATGTTGGTGCCACCTGATTTCAAACAGACCAGCAATTCCACCTCGTGATGCACATCAGAGGTATGCGGCGGGTAAGGAAAATCGCCCGAAGCATCGAGGTTATTGGGGTTCTTTTGAAAGAAAAACGGCGGCTCACGGTCCGGGTCGTGACCCATTTCAACGGCATGGGCTGCAAAGTTGCGGCCGATGCAATAGACACGACGGACTGGAAAGGCATCGCCTGTGCTGGTTGGAATTGTGTGCGTTTGCGGTGTTGGAATAACATGATTGGACATTTATCTGCTCTCAATTGGTTGACGACCGATTGCTAAAATTATTCGGGCCTTCAGCGATATTGGCAAGGGGTCCGGCCCGATATCGGGCCAACCATTTGCACAATTGGTTGACTTTTCGCGCATTCACCCAACCTCCAGACAACCGAAAACAACAACCTTCGCGGCGTCAAAATAGCGCCTAGGTCCCTGCTTTTCCGGGGCCATTAATCAGGCGCGCATGCACTGTATTCAAATGGTTAGTCATTACAGAGGCGGCCCGATCACCGTCACCGTTTATGATACCTTCTACAATCGCAGCGTGTTCATAAAAGCTAACGTAATCGGCTGGCGGACGGTCACTGGTACGCGGCTGCGCCCATACAACCGATCGACGCAGTGAGTTCAGCGTTTCAAAAAAATAGAGAAAAAGATGGTTCCGCGTGGCCCGCGCAATCGCGTGGTGCAGGTTGTTGTCCCATGCCTCGTAATTGCGCCAATCCTCAGAAGTACAGCATTTATCGTGGCATAATCTCATTTTCTCGTGGTCGGATTTTGTTGCAGTCCGCGCAGCCAGACGGCACAGCTCTGGCTCAATCGCGAGACGCACCGACATCACCTGTTCGGGCTTAATCTGATCGCGCAGATAGGTCACATCCTGAAGGTTGAGCACGGGCCGCGTTCCGACAAATGTGCCGCGTCCAACATGTCGCCAAATCCGGCCTTGCGCCTCAAGTTCGGACAGTGCGCGACGCAGTTGGTTGCGCGTTGTTCCAAACTTTTCGCACAGCTCGCGCTCCGGCGGAAACCGGTCATTATGGCGATAACCCGCGTTGTCTATCAGGTCACGCAATTGCGCGACTAAATTATCGATATTTGTCATACTTCCGACCAATTGTGTGATTGGTTGCTTGCTTATTAACCCAGCGCGGCGAACAGTTCTACTCAAATATGACGTCGCGGATCACCCAATGGTCAACCTCTGCTGGTGCCGCGCATACAAATGAAATGGGAGAACAGCGGTGCGACTGGCAACAATATCTGTAAATAACATGGCCGTTTGTGTTGCAATCTTGAAGAACGGCCAAAGGCTGGACATCGCAAAGGCAACGCAAAAGCTGATCAATGGTAGCAGCGGTTCATTGGACGGGACAACCATGTTGTCGGTCATCGAATCAGGCCCCGAGGGCATAGAGACGTTAGGCCAACTGGTCGCCCAGGCCGAAGCTGGCGGGTTTGAAGATGCATTGGCACCAGAAGATGCGCCCTTGCTTGCCCCCATCCCAGTCATACGCAAAAATGTGCTGTGCGTGGGACGCAACTATGCCGAACATATCGCCGAAGGGGACCGTGCCCAAAAGCAAGATGTCGGCGTGACCGAATACCCGGTGTTCTTTACGAAGCCGCCAACAACGATCACCCCGCCCGATGGTGTAGTGCCGATCTTTCCGACCGTTTCAACGCAGGTTGACTACGAGGTCGAACTGGCCGTCATCATCGGTAAGCCCGGGCGCAACATCGCCAAGAACGACGCCTATGACCATGTTTTTGGCTATAGCATCATGAATGACATTTCAGTCCGCGATGTGCAGCGTCGCCATGGCGGTCAGAACTTCAAAGGGAAGGCGTTCGATGGATCTTGCCCGTTTGGCCCGTCCATTCTGACAGCCGATGAAATCGCTGACCCGCATAACTTGCCGCTTAGCTTGACGGTGAACGGTGAAACGCGCCAGAATGGTAATACCGCAGATATGATTTTCGATATCCCCACGCTCATCGCTTCGCTTTCAGAGGGTATGACGCTTGAGCCGGGCGATATCATCGCAACTGGGACGCCATCTGGCGTCGGCTATGCCATGGATCCCCCCAATTTCCTAAAGGATGGGGATACGGTGGTCTGTCATGTTTCCCGAATTGGAACGCTCACGAACACAATGAGGGAAGTATAGAAATTTCGCAGGGAACTGCGGAGTGGGCAAACTATTTGCCCGAAAATGGGAGGAGAAACCAAAATGATCAACAGAAGAACATTCACAGCTTCGCTACTATCCGCTGTACCCGTCGCAGGTGCTTTGGGAAGCCCTGCGTTTGCGCAGTCGCTACGCGATATCACTTTCGTTCAGCCAAGCCCGTCTGCGATTAACTCGTTTCCGGTCTTCGTTGCGATTGGCGAAGGCTACTTTGCCGAAGAAGGTCTGAACGTGACCGTCGAAGCGATCAATGGGTCAGGCGCGGTGCTTCAGGCGCTTTCCGCTGGCCAAGCGCACTTTGGCCGCCCCGGCCCCGGCCCGCTAATCGCTGCGCGTTCGCGCGGAGTTGAGGCAGTGCACATTTACAATGTCGCAGCGCGCAGTAACTTTGGCATCGCAGTCCAAGAAGGATCCGATATCCAGAACGTTGAAGAATTGCGTGGCAAGGTTATCGGCACAGGTACCGCAGATGGTGCCGAAGTGGGCTTTGCCCGTAATGTCATGACCAGCGTTGGCATGGTCGAAGGCGAGGATTTTGAATTTCTCACCGTTGGCGATGGTGGCCCTGCAACGGCAGCGTTCTTGAATGGCGCGATTGATGCCTATTCATCATCTACTGCTGATACGGCGGTACTGAATGCGCGCGGCATGGCCGTACGCGATATCACACCAGTCGAGTTCGGCCGTTTCTTCGGCAATGGCATTGCGACGATGGCGGATACAATCGCCAACGACCGTGAACTGGTCGAAGGCTGGAGCCGCGCATTCGCCCGTGGTCACGCATTCGCGCTTGACGATGCTAACCGCGAAGCAGTGCTCAAGCACTTGGCTGATGGCAACCCACAAGAAGGCGAAGACAAAGAGTTCCAGTCAGCGCTGTTCGATGCTGTACGGTCTAAAACCATTCCGACAGATACCAGCAATGGTTACGGTTGGTACCCAGCAGAAGTTTGGGAAGAATGGCAAGATGCGCTTCTCGCAGGTGGTGAAATCCCAGGCCCACTTGACGATCTAAGCACCATTTGGACCAATGAGTTCGCAGCAATCGGCAACGCGGCGATCGACGGATGAACACAGTCGCCGTCGAAAATTCCGGCTCACCCTTGGGTGAGCCGGTCTATCAGCTTTCAAACGTCAGTAAGACCTACGCAAGAAACCTAGTGGTTGCGCTTGAAAGCGTCGACCTCACCTTAACCAAGGGCAGCTTTACCTCGGTCATCGGCTCAAGCGGATGCGGAAAATCTACACTGCTTAAAATCATGGCAGGTCTGATTCCGCCCTCAAGCGGTCGCGTCACACTGCAAGGAGAGCCGGTCAAAGGCACGCGTCGCGACATCGGGATGATGTTTCAGCAAGCAACGCTTTTCCCTTGGAAAACGGCAGTAGAAAATATCGTTCTTCCGATTGAAATCCGCGATGGGAAAGCAGCCGCAACCAAGGCGCTCGACAAAGCGCATGAGTTGTTGGAAATCGTTGGGCTAAAAGGTTTTGAAAACGTTTATCCCAACGAGCTTTCGGGCGGCATGGCACAGCGGGCATCAATTTGCCGGATGCTGATCACAGAACCCGCCGTTCTTTTGCTGGACGAACCTTTCAGCGCGCTCGACGAATTGTCGCGCGACATGATGAATATGGAACTTCAACGGATTTGCCGCGAACAAGATGCGACCGCATTTCTGGTGACCCATTCGATTCAGGAAGCGGTGATTTTATCAGATGAAATCGTCGTGATGAAACCGCGCCCCGGTCGGGTCGCTGAAATTGTAAAAGTTGATCTACCCCGCCCGCGGACGCTCGACATGATGACGACACCGAAATTCGGAGAGATCGTCGATTATATTCGTGGGCTACTGGATAAAGGAGAAGGCATGTGAGCGATGTTCAGAGCGGCGCCCCTGCGCCAACCCAAGACGCCGAAGATACGGTCTGGGTTCAAGAAGTATCGTTTATCGATTCCGTTCCGCGTTGGATCGCGATGAGTTTCGTGTTTTTCGTATTCGTCGGCACGTGGCAAATGGTGACCTACTTCGAGATGGTTTCACCGATCATTTTGCCAACACCGTGGGAAACGCTCCTCGACATGATCTTTGTTGGTAAAAACCTGCTAAGCGGCGGCTATATGCTGGTCTCGCTCTGGATCACGATCCAAGAGGTGATCCTTGGTTTCGCGCTTGCGATATTCATCGGGTTCTCCTTGGGCATTCTGGTTGGGGAAACGGCGTTCGGCGAGAAGGCCGTGATGCCTTATCTCGTGGCGATCGACACGATGCCAAAGGTGGCCTTTGCGCCGTTGTTTGTTGCATGGCTTGGCTTTGGGATTGAATCCAAAGTTGCCTTGGCCGCCTTTATCGCGACCTTCCCAATTGTGGTTGGCACAGCGGCTGGGCTGCACGCGGCGGATGAAAACGCACGGATGCTTTTCAAAACCATGGGCGCGACACGTTTGCAAACGCTGTTTAAGATGAAGCTGCCGACAGGTCTGCCGCAAATCTTTACCGGTCTAAAAATTGGCGCTGTTGGCGTTATGGCGGGTGCAATTACCGGCGAATTCCTTGGCGGTGGTAAAGGCTTTGGCGAATTGATCCGCGTTGCGGCATCACAGTTGAACACGCCTCGGGTGTTCTCGCTGATCCTATACCTCAGCCTTGTTGGGCTTGTGGTCTATTTGCTAGTGATGTTTGCACAACGCAAGATCGTCTTCTGGCATGAAGAAAGGGTCGGTGCCCATGACTAAACTGGTTGCTGTCGATGCGTTGTGTGGTTTCGTGGCCAATGCTTTGGAAGCACAGGGCGTCCCCTCGGAAGATGCAGCAAGTGTTGCGGAACTTATGGTCGAGGCCGATATCTACGGCTACCGCACACATGGCGTGTTTCGGTTGCGGCAATATCTGGCGCGGTTGAACGGGGGTGGGTGCAATCCCACCCCTACCGTCTGCGTTGTACAAGAAACCGTCGCCACCGGGTTAATCGATGGCGACAACGGGCTTGGGCATCTTGCGATGTCTGCAGCCCGCGACCTTGCCATCAAGAAAGCGAACGACGTTGGGATCGGCTGGGTCGGCGTGCGCGGGGGCAACCACGCGGGGCCGCTTGCACTTTATGTCCGCCCCCAGGCAGAAAACGGTTTGCTCGGCATGGCCGCCGCCGTTGGCAGCGCAAATCATGTGCCACCCTTTGGGGGATCAGATCTTTTGATTGGTACCAATCCGATTGCCTTTTCCGCACCAGCCGAAGGGCCGGACCCATTTATCTTTGACATGGCAACAACCGTCGCGGCGATGGGCAAAATTAAGACACTGATCCAGCAAGGTGAACCGATGCCAGAAGGTTGGATGGTCGGCAAAGACGGCCAGCCGCTCACCGATCCGACCCGCAAGTCCGAAGGGTTTCTGTTACCGATTGGCGGACCTAAGGGGTTTGGGCTTTCAGTCGCGATTGGGATGTTGGCGGGTGTGTTGAACGGTGCGGCCTTTGGGTCAGATGTCATTGATTTCACCTCTGATACAACGTCAAAAACCAATACCGGACAGTTTGTCATGGCGCTGAATCCGGCGGCCTTCGGCTTGGGGGATGATTTTGGGCACGAAGCGGCCCGTATTTTTGCCGAAATGCGCGCGTCAGAACCTTTACCGGGGCACGACCCCGTGCGTCTGCCGGGCGACGGGAAAACCGCCGCTGCTGCCGAAGTACGTAGCACAGGGGTCACCCTAAAACCTGCATTGCGGCGCGATCTTGACTTGCTTGCAGACGAATATGGGTTCGCCGCACTTTAGCCACTGGCGATCACCTGACCATTCCGCATCGCGCCATAGGCCGTGATGCGGAACCTTTAGCCCTCTAGGATCAAAATGACTGACATAACAACACTACAGATCGCGCTCATCTTGGGCGGCGTCATCCTTGCCTCTATCACGGCTGGTATCTTGGCAGGCTTGCTAGGCGTCGGCGGTGGGATCGTCTTGGTCCCTGTACTCTTTTGGATTCTGTCATTTACAGATTTCCCACCTGCCCTCTCGATGCATATGGCGGTGGCGACATCGCTTGCGACGATCATCTTCACTTCTGTTTCCTCTGCGCGGGCCCACAACACGCGTGGCGCCGTTGATCGCGACCTCTTGTGGCAATGGGGGCCGGGGTTGGTTATCGGGGCTTTGGCAGGTGGATTGCTCTCGCAATTTATTGACGCCGACGGGCTGCGGCTCATTTTCGGGGGGATCGCTGTTTTGGTCTCTATCAACATGCTGCTGCCGCGCACATTGATCATTTCGCCCGCACTACCAAAGGGCTGGGTGCCGAATGGGATCATATCCTTGGTGACCGGCGTTTTCTCGGCGCTGATGGGGATTGGTGGTGGCACATTGTCCGTCCCGCTTCTTAGCGCGTTTTCAGTCGACATACGGCGCGCCGTTGGCACGGCTTCGGCCTTTGGGTTCTTGATTGCCGTGCCCGCCGGAATCGGATTTATCATATCGGGCTGGGGTGTGCCTGACCGCCCGCCGTTTTCGCTTGGTTATATTAACTATGCGGCGGCTGCGATCATCCTGCCCTTCACTGTTGGCTTCGCGCCCTTGGGGGCCAAATTGGCGCATGCCGTCGGTACCGTCTGGATCAAGCGCGCCTTTGCCCTCTTTTTAATGATCACCGCGTTTCGGATGCTGGCATCATTCTTTAGCTAAGGCGTCTGGGGTCTGGGATCAGCACATAGGTTGCAATGGCCGCGCAAAGACATATGGCCATTGCCAGAAAGCTCCACCACCCACCAAAAGTTTGGGTCATCCATGCGAACATAAACGGGGCTGATGCATTGATCCCCATCTGCACGAATGAAATCCAGCCCAGTCGCGCACCATAGCCTTTTGACCCAAACAGCGCGAGCGGCAAGGTACCGCGTGCAATCGTTTTGATCCCATCGCCCATCCCATAAAGCGCGGCAGCAAGGACCACCCCGACGAGCGTGAAACCCAGCGATAACAAGATCGCGAAACCGGCCAGCATCAGGCCAAGCGCCAAAATATAGGTGAAAAGCGGATACATGTTGCGGCTGACCAGCATTTCGAAAAAGCGACCCACTGTCTTAAACGGACCGATGACCGCGCCCGCAAGCGCAGCCATGGCCGCCGTGTGGCCAATATCTTGGACATTCGTGACCCACAGCGTCATCATGGCCCCCATGATGTAGCCAGAAAAGACGAATGAGATAACCATCCAAAGCATCCCGCGTTTTCGCGCCTCGCCTTGGAGTTCGGGCCAATCGTGGCTGTCTGCTGTACTGCGGACAGTATGGTCATTTTCTGCGCCGCCAAGCACATAAAGATGCACAGGCACCGTCACAATTAGATAGGCAACGCCCAAGATTATCCACGTCGCCTCCCATCCGAACCGATTGAAAAGCGCGAGCGTGAGCGGCCAAAAAATCGTTGAGGCCACACCGCCAAACAGCGTGATCACAGAGATTGATCGCTGCGCCGGGATACCCACCGCAAGCCGCGCCACAGAGGCAAATGCCACGTTGTACAGCACGAACATACCTGCGCCCTCGGCCAAAAGGATCGCCAAGAACAGCCCAATTCGCCCTTCGACAAATGACAGCAAACACAACGATATTCCAGCAATCAGCGAGCCTAGGGTCATCACCCAGCGCCCGCCAAATCGGTCAACCAATGTGCCTGCAATGGGCGACACCAGCCCGCCAAAAAACAGGCCCAACGACAAGATGCCAAAGACTTCGGATAGCGACAGGCCAAGATCCGTCGCCATATGCGGCAACAGAACCGCATAGGCATACATCAAACAGCCGTAGCCCATGATTTGAGAAACCCCAAGGCCGATGGCTGGGACGTAGTCGCGATTGATCATCTTACAAGCATTCCATGATCGACGCGTTTCCGGGCATTTGCGCTCTCATCATCAACGCGTTTATCAAAAGCACAGCTAGATCATTCTTTGCTGCGTTGAAACAGCAATGCAAGCAGCCCGAGCGCTGCAGAGATGATCATCAGCAACAGTGACACTGCGTTCAGAACGGGTGTTGACCCGTGCTTAAGCTTGTCAAACATCGTGATCGTTAGTGGTGAATCTGACCCGACTAGCATCAATGTCGTGTTGAAGTTCTCAAAGCTCATCAACACGGCCACAACGCCTGCGCCCATGATTGCGGGGAACAAAAATGGCAACGTGACCTGCCGCACGGCACCCCATTTGGACGCCCCAAGGTTCAGCGCCGCCTCTTCAAGACTGGGATCAAACTTTTGTAGGCGCGCTGAAATGACCAGCGTTGCAAATGTCGTGATGAAGGAAAACTGCCCCAAGATCACCAACAATAGCCCGGGGCGGAGCCCGTCGAACCACATATTCGTCGCGTCTTCGAGTGTGTTGGCGACCGAGCTTGCAAACACAAGGATCGAAATCCCCAAAATCACACCCGGAATGATCAGGGGCAGCAGCATCAGGATATACAGAAAACCCTTGCCCCGAAAGTCATGCCGCACAAATAGGAAAGCGTTGCAGGTGCCGACGAACACCGCAAGCCCCGCGACCCACATGGCCACAAAGGCCGATGTGCCAATCGCGCGCATGATAGAGCGTTCATTGAACACGCCGATAAACGGCGCTTCGGTTCCGAAGAACCAGGCCATTGTGAACCCTTCCCATGGAAGCGATGGAAAGACGCTGTCGTTAAACGCAAAGACGCAAACGACCGTCAGCGGCAGCGCAAGGTAGATAAAGAACAGCGTCACATAGGCCCGATATGACCATTTGAGCACATTCGTTTGGGGGATTGTCGGGATCATCTAGCGCCCCATCGTTTCAGTCAGCGATTGCCGCGACAGTTTCAGGCCAAGGAAAACGATGGTGGACGATAGCGCCAAGAGCAGAAAGCCAAACGCCGATCCAAGTTCCCAGTTAAAGCGGGTGATAAACTGCGTATAAATCAAACCGGTGAACCACAGGCTATCTTTGCCACCCAGCAAAATTGGAGTCAGATAGTTGCCGAGTGACAGCATGAACACCACGATGCAGCCCGACACGATACCCGGCATCGCATGCGGGATCACGATTTCGCGCATGATGGAATAGCCCGTTCCCCCCAGATCATAACCGGCTTCGATCAGACTATCGTCGAGACTATCAAGCGTGGTGACAAGCGGCACAATCATGAACAGGATCGACGTATAGACCAGCCCAACCATGATCGCCCCGTCGTTATACAAAAACTCGACCGGGCCACCGATCACGCCAGTGTATTGCAAGAAATTCGACAGCACCCCAGTTTCACGCAGCAAGATCATCCAGCCGAATGTACGGACCAATTCCGACACCCAAAACGGGATCAGGCACATCAAAAACAGCGTGGTCTTTGTGCGCCCGCGCGTCAGCTTAGCGATGTAATAGGCGACCGGAAACCCAAGCACGAGCGTCAGGATTGTTGTGAAAATCGACATGAACGCCGTGCGCGCAAAAGTCCGCCAATAAAGCGGTTCGTTAAAGAAGACCGCATAGTTGCCAAGGCCGGTTTCATATTCGCGCACACCGATTTTTTCGCTAATCGACACCATGAACAACCCAATATGCGGCAGCACGATCAGGGTGATTAACCATAGCATCAGTGGCATCAGCAGCAGGTAAAACCCAAGTTTGGATTTATCGGTCATCTATGTGCCCTCGGTCGCGAAACAGCGGGCTTGGGCCGGATCCCAATCGGCGAAAACAGTGTCACCCTTGCCCAATCCCAGCAGATCGCCGGTCTGTGGCAGGGTAACTTGCAATGTCTCGCCAGATTGCGGTTCACGCAGCAGGACCATGCTATTGGCCCCGTTGAACAGAACGCTATCCACGATGCGCGGGATTGTGTTCGGGTTATCTGTTGGCGCCGTCTTCGAAAGCGCAATCGCCTCTGGGCGCACAAATATTTGGGCGTCTGCACCGATGCTTGGGGTGCCGTGCATAGCTTGCGCGCTGAGTTCAGCGCCGCCATTTGTCGTTACTGTAACGCGCTGACCGTCAATCCCCATAACCTTGCCCGAAAATTTATTCGCATCACCAACGAACCCGGCGACAAAAGCGTTCGCCGGTTCGTAGTACAGTTCTTTAGCCGTGCCAATTTGGTCAAACCGGCCTTTGTTCATCACAGCGATATTGTCGCTCATGACCAAGGCTTCGGATTGGTCGTGGGTGATATAAACAAAAGTCGTGTTGAATTCGGCTTGCAAAGATTTGAGTTCGATTTTCATATGCTCGCGCAGTTTCAGATCCAGCGCGCCCAGCGGTTCATCAAGCAACAAGACATCAGGTTCCAGCACCATGCAGCGGGCGATGGCAACGCGTTGTTTTTGACCGCCCGACAGTTGATCAACTTGGCGGTCCTCGATCCCCGGCAGGCCAACACGTTCCAAGACCCGACCTACACGCGTCTTAATCTCAGAAGCCGGAACACCGCGCTGGCGCAAGCCAAAGCCGACGTTCTTGCCAATATTCATCATCGGAAAGAGCGCGAGGTGCTGAAAAACCATCGACACAGGTCGCTTGCTAGGGCCGACGTCAATCATCGATTTACCTTTGATCAGCAAATCGCCACTGGTCGGGAATTGAAAACCCGCGATCATCCGCAAAAGCGTGGTTTTCCCACAGCCGGACGGTCCAAGGATAGAAAAGAACGACCCTTGCGGGACTTCAAAGCTCACCTGATCGACGGCGCGAAAATCATCAAAGTCTTTGGTTAAGTCTTTGCACACAAGGTCAGCAGGTGTCGTCATCGGTTTTGGTCGTCCTATAATAGCGACGAAGGGCGCAAAACGCGCCCCTCGCATTCATCGTTTTAGCTGGCTTAGTTGGACGCGTTGATACGGTCCAATGTTGCGCCCTCAAGGGCTTCTAGGCCAGCAGGCACGGGTGGGTACCATTTGATGTTGTCGATTGCAGCTTGATCAAAGCTGCCTTGGTAACGCGCTTTGAGTTCCGCGCTCACTTCGGCATCACCATCGACAGCTGCGGTAAAGTTGCCGGCAGTGTTTGTGATCATTGATGCGATTTCTGGACGCATCACAAAGTTGATCCAATCATATGCCGCCTCATCTGCACGACCACGGGCAGGCAGAACGAATGTATCGATCCAGCCCAGCGCACCGGCTTCTGGCGCAACAAATGTGATGTCCGCATTGTCAGCATTCAGCTGCCAGCCGCCTGTATCCCACGCCATTGCGGCAACAACTTCGCCTGAACGCAACAGGTTCTTGATCTCGTCGCCGCCATCCCAATAGGTTTTTACGTTGGGCTTACATTCGATCAGCGCGGCCTCAACTTCGTCCAGAATGCCTTGATAAGCGTCCGCATCTGAATAAGCCGCAAAAGGGTCGAGCCCCATTGAATAGGCGAAGCCGATCAGCGTTGGGCGCTTCAGGCGGTAAGATACGCTACCGGCAACGGATGCGTCACATAGGTCTGTGTAGTCCGTGACTTGGCCAGCTTCGGCCGTATTCACAACCAAACCGCTTGTACCCCAAACATGTGGCAAACCGTAAACTTCGCCTTCATATGTGGTGTTTGCAGCAGTCGCTTCCAGCATGGATGGAATGAATTGCGCGGCGTCTACCATGGACATGTCCAAGGGTTTGTAGATACCGAATTCTTCTTGGGCGCTTGCGATCCGATCTTGGCTAGGCTGGGCAAGATCAAAACCGCCGCCGTTTGTCGCGCGTAGTTTCGCGATCATTTCTTCGTTGTTTGATGTCGTCACTTCAACAGTGTGGCCTGTTTCTGCCTCAAACAGCGCAATTACGTCTTCCGGTGCATAACCACCCCATGTCAAAAGACGCAAAGTTTCAGCCGATAGGCTGGTTGTCGACAAAGCGGCTACAAGAACCGTCGCTGGTGCTAATCCAAATTTCATATCAGAATTCCGTTTGTTTGTGGGTGATTGCGGCCAAGGTGGCCAGCAAAGCAGAGAAAGTGCATATGCTTAGCTTGTGAAACTTTTGCGACAGTTTCAAATGAAATCTTGACCGTTCGGTAAATACAACCGTTGGTGGTAAAGCTGCCGGAAGCCACCCAATTGCGGCAGTTCGGTAACAAATCAGCTCATCGTGATCGCCCTGGGAAGACGGCCAATGCGTGGCGGTCTTCCCTTCGAATGCCTATAACAAGGCCCAACCATTACCGCATGTTGAACAACTCTTGATGGAACGCACCCGAGGCAAGCCCCTCTGCGACAAGGTCTTTGCGTAATGCCTGCCCAAATCCGGCTGGGCCGCAGAACCAGACGCTTGAAGATTGCCAATTTGGCACCATTTCGCGCAGGCGCGCGCCGGTCAAAGGTCCGTCTTTGCTATCAACGACCAGATGTAGGGTGACACCGGCCGCTGCTGCGTCTGCTTTTAAGAGTTCCAACGCCTCGGGTGCAATTTCGTTGATGCTATGGATTAAGTCGATAGTCTTGGTGCCGGGCGTCATCGCCATTTGCTTCATCCGCGCGATGAATGGCGTAATGCCGATACCGCCTGCAATCCAAATCTGGCGCTCTTTTGTACAATGGAAAGTAAAGCGGCCGTATGGCCCTTCGACTTTTGCTTCGCCACCTACCGTCAATTTCTCAGGAAGAAAGTTGGTGTAATCTCCCAGCCCCTTCGAGATAAACATGATATTGCGCGTCGCCGGGTCCCAAGCCGAAGCCATGGTGAAAGGATGCTTGCCTTCGCGCCGGTCAAACGTGACGAAGGAAAACTGACCGGCCTCGTGCCCCTTCCAGCCCTCGTCCATATGGATCTCGATCTCGGTGACACGCATTTCAGTGAAGGTACGAATCCTAGAAATCGTACCCGGAACAAGACGATTGCGGCCAATCTGGCGGGTCAACGACAGCACCCCAGAAACCACCCCGCCGATCATCAATAGGGCGACCACGCCCCCAACGGGCTGCGTCCAAAAATCGAAATCCATCAACACCGCGGCGTGGAAAACCAGCACGAGATATGCGATCGCGATCAGCATATGCGTTGAAACAAAAATCTTGTAAGGGAATCGTTTAATCAATGCGAGGATGATCAGAATTCCCGCCCCATAAAAAGCCCACTCTCCCAACGTCTCAGCGGTGCCACGTTGGCTGTTAAAGAATGTTTGGATTGCGCCTAAATCCGGGATGCCTTCAGGTCGCTGCCCTCGTTCCGGGGTCCCCATAATTCCCCATGAAACCATCCACTTTGGCCCTTTGGCGGCAACCCAATGGACAACCGACGTGGTCAGCGCCGCGATCCCAAGCCACTTGTGTAGACGGTAAGATTTATCAAGCCCGTTTAACCAAGGCTCGACCCAATGCATTCGCGTTGCGAGGATCATTGCGACACTCATCGCGCCGATACTTAGAACGCCAGAATACTGCACCAAAAGATTGCGCAGGGCGATAAAGTTCAGCTCTTCGGGGAAAGGTAGGTTTGCAAAAAGCCACAGGGCGCTGAGGCCCACGAGAATTACCCAAAGGGTGATTTTAATCTGTTTCATCATGATACCTTTATGGAAACGCGATCTTAGGCACTTGAATCATGCCGATTATCCCACTGATACGTCGAAACCACGAAATTCCGTTTGATCTAAAACAAAATACGCCACAAATGGCTGTTGAACGAACTATGTTTTGACCGCAGCGCAGGAATTGCGCACGATCAAATCACCGTGCAGTTCGCTTGTCGCCACAGCGGTTGCCGGATCGCCAAGTCGGTCAAGCAACGCCGTCATCGCGTATTCGCCGATTTGGCTGCGGGGTTGGCGAATCGTCGTTAAGGATGGCGTGATATTGTTCGCGAACGGGATATCATCAAATCCCACAACAGACATATCGTGTGGCACATCATAGCCACGATCTTGGAGCGCGCCGATCACACCGATGGCAGTGTTATCGTTAAAACAAAAAAATGCCGTCGGCAGCGTGTCGCGAATAAACAGGCGTTCCACTGCAGCCCGACCACCCAAACTGGTGCCGTCGCCGTCTACTTTCCAAATTGACATCGGCTCTGACGATTGGCTTAGGGCTTCGCAATATCCTTTCAGCCGCCGTTCCGTCAGGACTGATCCCTTTGGCCCGGCGACATAGACAATCCGCCGATGCCCAAGCGACATTAGATATTCGGTCGCTATCCGCGAAGCCGATTGATCATCAGTACAGACATAACTGATATTGGGGTGATCAACCGGGGTTGCTGCAGCCACCGTTGTGGGGATCAGAGTTTTCGAATTGTCAGGCCATCCGGCGACGGGCAGATGCCCCGTCAACAAGATCAGCCCATCAGCGGTCCCTGCTGATAGAAAGCGCAGATATTTTTCTTCGACGGCAACATCGCCTTCAGTATTCCCGATCAGCACGCCATAGCCGCGCGTGTTCGCGACTTTTTCAAGCCCTGTTAAGATACCCGGAAAGTTTGGATCTGAGATCGATTCCGCTAAGACCAAAACCATATGCGACCGCTGTCGACGCAGGTTCTGCGCCATCGCATTTGCTGTATAGCCTGTACGCGCGATCGCAGCGGTCACCTTTTTGCGGGTACTATCGGCGACTTTTTCAGGCTTAGAAATCGCGCGCGACACCGTTGCAATCGACACTTCGGCAAGCCGCGCGACATCTTCAATCGTTGCTGGTTTCTTCGGTGGGGGTTGCACGTAATTTCTTTACCATTTGCGCAGCACAGGGTTCAGCCAAGGGCCTAGAACCCCGAAAGCTCTGACAAGATAGCCAATATTTCCGCGAATGAAAACCTTTACATGAGATCGTGTAAAGGTTTACATGGGATTCGTTGCGGGAGGCAACACATGACCAGGGAGGGTCTATGGTGGTCGAAAGTCCGATGGCATCGGATGGGTTGCTTTGCGCGGATTCGCTGAGCAAGTCCTTTGGAACAGTGCCTGTATTATTTAGTGTCAGCTTCTCGCTACGAGCGGGCGAAGTGCATGCGCTGATCGGCGAAAATGGCGCGGGAAAATCAACACTGATGAAAATCATGTCGGGTTTTCATAACCCCACATCAGGGCGCATCATTTATGACGGCAAACCTGTCACCCTGCCCCCAAATGGCGGAGCAGAGGCGCTCGGAATCGTCCTTATCCACCAAGAGCTGAACCTCTCGGAACAGATGACCGTGACAGAGAACATCTTTTTGGGTCGCGAAATCGCAAAACATGGCATTCTTGATCGACCAGCGATGACCGCCCGTGTTGTTCAGCTTCTGGCCGATGTCGGTCTGAATATTTCACCTGACACACGCATTTCGGAGCTATCCATCGCGCAAAAACAAATGGTCGAAATAGCTAAAGCCATGAGCCGCAACGCCCGCGTGTTGATAATGGATGAGCCGACTGCTGTGCTGACCGAAGCCGAAACGAATATCCTGTTTAAGCAGGTGAACCGACTGCGTGACCAAGGCGTAGCGATCATGTTCGTCAGCCATAAGCTGCACGAGGTAAAAGAGATTTCTGACCGCGTCACCGTGTTGCGCGACGGCCAATGGATCGGGACTAGTGCCACGAGCGATCTGAATCTTGATGACATGGCGCGCATGATGGTGGGCCGGGAATTATCGGACCTCTATCCGCCGGTGAATGAACCAAATGTCGATGCGGATATCGCGCTAACGGTCAATGGGCTACATACCAAAAACATAACAGATATCTCGTTTGAACTGCGACGCGGTGAAATCTTGGGGTTTTCTGGGCTTGTAGGGTCTGGCCGCACCGAGGTGTTCGAAGCCGTCTGTGGGCTGACCCCAATGCAGGCCGGGACGATCACCACCTTTGGTAATGAAATACGGTTTGCATCGGTAGCACAGGCGCGTGATGCGGGAATCGTCTATCTGACGAAGGACCGCAAAGGTAGGGGGCTGCTGCTTAACGAAGGGATGCAGACAAATCTGACGTTGCTTGCCCTACCCCAATTCGCCAATCGCTTGATGTTGGATCGCAAAAAAGAAGCCTTTGCCCTGACCCGCGCCGTCCGCCGTTTTGACATCCGTGCCCGTGACCCCAATGTGCGCGCCAAAGATATGTCTGGCGGCAACCAGCAAAAACTTCTTTTGGCCAAGGTGATGGAAGCCGACCCAAAGATCGTCATCATTGATGAACCGACCCGCGGGATCGACGTGGGCACGAAACAGCAAATCTATCATTTCATTGCCGCGCTTGCAGCCGAAGGCGTGTCTATTGTCGTGATCTCGTCCGATATGCCCGAAATCATCGGCATCAGCCACCGTGTCATCATCATGCGCGAAGGCCAGATCGCAGGCACTGTTTCGGGCCGCGATATCAACGAAACACAAATTGTACGCTACGCCGCAGGGCTGAACGAGGAGACCATTCATGCCTGAATTAGCCCAAACGGATGCCACTATTCGCAAACCAAAGATCGACCTAAAAATGTACGGCCCGGCGATTGCGCTGGTGATCCTTTGCATCATCGGGTTTTCGCTTAACACCGCGTTTCTAAGCGAAGGTAATATCACCAACCTGCTGACCCGCTCTGCCTTTATCGGGATTATTGCGGTTGGCGCGACATTTGTGATTACCGCCGGGGGGATCGACCTATCGGTTGGTTCGATGGCCGCCGCGATCGCGGGCATCATGATTATTTTGATGAATGCTTTAGTTGATATTTTGGGAACGGGCGTATTGACCGTTGCCGTTGGGGCGGGCTGCGCCGTGCTTTTAGGGGCGCTCGCAGGACTGGCAAACGGGTTACTGACCACCAAGGGCAAGATCGAAGCCTTTATCGTGACGCTTGGCACAATGGGGATTTTCCGGTCATTGGTGACCTATTTCGCGGACGGCGGCACGCTATCGCTGAATTTCGACATTCGCGGCACTTACCGCCCGGTCTATTACGACAGCCTGATCGGCGTACCGATCCCGGTTTGGGTGTTCATCATCGTCGCGATTTCGGGCTGGTTTTTGATGAACCGCACCACATTTGGCCGCTATTGCACTGCGATTGGGTCCAATGAACATGTCGCCCAGTATTCCGCGATCAACGTCAACAAGATCAAAACTTGGACCTATGTGATCCAAGGGCTTTGCGTCGCACTTGCTACCGTCATCTATGTGCCGCGCCTTGGGTCGGCGTCATCGTCAACCGGGGTATTGTGGGAGCTAGAAGCAATCGCAGCGGTGATTATCGGCGGCACGGTTCTTAAGGGCGGCTATGGCCGGATTGGCGGCACAATCTTGGGCGCGCTGATTTTAACGACAATTGGCAACATCCTCAACTTTACCGACCTGATCTCAAACTATCTAAACGGCACGATGCAAGGTCTGATCATCATTATCGCCGTTTGGTTACAACGTGCAGATTGGGGCAAATCGAAAGACTAACCAACGACCACGCGCAGCGGAGGAGACATTGCGCGTGCCAACTCGCCCCATAACACAGGGCATTCACCAGCAAAATCTCATGGGAGGGATAAAATGCAATTCGGAAAGATAATCGCTGCGGGCCTTATTAGCGCGCTCGCATTTGCAGGGGCTGCGACGGCCCAAGACACTATCAAGATCGGCGTTTCATACCCAACGCCGACACATGCTTGGGCTGCCGGCATGAACTGGCACGCCGAACAGGCCGAAGCCCGGCTTGAAGCGCTTTATCCTGATGTCGATCTGATCCTCATCAACTCGCCTGATCCTGCGGCCCAAGCCAGCGCGCTTGAAGATCTGGTGTCTATTCACGGCATCGACGCGCTTGTTGTACTGCCATTTGAATCAGAGCCGCTGACCGATCCGGTTCTGAACGTCAAAGATAGCGGCGCGCTGATCACTGTGGTTGACCGTGGGCTTAGCCAGCCGGGCATCGAAGACATCTATGTTGCGGGCAACAACCCGGAATTGGGTCGCATTTCAGCGCAATACATGATGACCCGTTTGGAAACCGGCGATAACATCGTCATTCTGCGCGGCATCCCTACGATCATCGACAATGAGCGTTTTGATGCGTTCATGGCTGAGATCGAAGGATCCGGCATCAATGTTCTGGACCACAAGCACGCGAATTGGAACCGCGATGATGGTTTCGAAGTCATGCAAGACTTCCTCAGTCGCTTCCCAGATATCGACGCAGTTTGGGCGCAGGATGATGACATCGCTATCGGTGTTGTTGCGGCGCTTGAGCAGGCTGACCGTGCAGGCGACGGCATGTTCGTTGTTGGCGGCGCTGGCATGAAAGAAACCATTCGCGGCATCATGGATGGCAACGAGCTGGTCCCAGTTGACGTGCTGTACCCGCCGTCAATGATCGCAACGGCGATGGATGTGACTGTGGCTGCGTTTAAATCGAACGGTCCGGTGGCGGGTCGCTACATTCTTGGCGCGACATTGATCACCCAAGAAAACGCGGAATCTTTCTACTTCCCAGATTCACCATTCTAAGCGCGTCATCATTTATACGACGAGCATAAAAAAGGGCCGCGCTGTCGATCTGACAGCGCGGCCCAAAAATTATTATGCGATCTTATTGATCGATAATCGCGTTCAAGGTCGCTGATGGGCGCATCGCCGCAGCGGTCTTGACGGGATCTGTGCGGTAGTATCCACCAAGATCAACGGCTGGGCCTTGGGCGGCTGCAAGCTCTGCCAAAATATCAGCTTCGCCTTCGGCAAGTGCTTTTGCAACTGGCGCGAAATACTCTGCCAATTCTGGATCGCTGTTCTGGCGCGACAGGGCTTCGGCCCAATAGCGTGCGAACCAATAGTGGCTGTTGCGGTTGTCTGGCTCACCAACCTTACGAGACGGCGAACGGCCATCGTCCAAGATGCCTTGTGTCGCGGCATCCACCGCTTGGCCCAAGACGCGCGCTTTTTCATTGCCCTTCTGTTCAGACAAGAACGTCAGGCTTTCGCCCAGCGCACAGAACTCACCAAGGCTGTCCCAACGCAGGTGGTTTTCTTCGGCCAGCTGTTGCACGTGTTTCGGTGCGGAGCCACCAGCCCCCGTTTCAAACATGCCGCCGCCGTTCATCAGTTTCACGATGGACAGCATTTTAGCAGATGTGGCAAGTTCCAAGATTGGGAACAGATCGGTCAAATAATCGCGCAGCACGTTGCCGGTGATGGCAATGGAATCTTGTCCCTTCGTGATTGTCTCAAACGAAGAGCGTGTCGCCGCCCGTGGCGTCATGATGTCGAACTTATCGGCAACGCCGCGCGCTTCGAGGATCGGCTTCACATAGGCGATAAGTTCTGCGTCATGCGCACGATCTTCATCAAGCCAGAAAATAGCGTTGCAGTTTTCGGTCTTCTGACGGTCAATCGCGAGGTTCACCCAATCTTCGATCGGTGCCTTACGTGTCGAGGCAGAGCGCCAAATGTCGCCAGCTTCGACTGTGTGCGCGTGCAATACGGTGCCGTCTTCGAGGATCAATTTGACTGTACCAGCTTCTGGCACTTCAAACGTTGTCGGGTGAGACCCGTATTCTTCTGCTTTTTGCGCCATCAAACCAACGTTTTGTACTGTGCCAGCAGTCGCTGGGTTCAGTTTTCCGTTCTCTTTGAAGAAGTTGATCGATTCATCATAGATCGGTGCATAGGAATTATCTGGGATCACACAATTTGCGTCTGATTCTTTGCCATCCGGGCCCCAGCCCTTGCCGCCAGCACGGATAAGCGCGGGCATAGACGCGTCAATGATCACGTCTGATGACACGTGCAAGTTGGTCAGCCCCTTGTCACTGTCGACCATATACATTGGTGGACGTGCTGCGATGCAGGCATCAATGTCAGCAACGATTTCTGCGTTGTCTTTCACGCGTGCCAGCAGATCACCCAGACCAGAGTTAGGGTTCACACCAAGCGCTGTAAGCGCATCACCGTGGGCTTCAAATACCGGCGCAAGAAAGGCTTTGACTGCGTGACCAAAGATGATCGGGTCAGACACTTTCATCATTGTTGATTTCAGGTGCAGCGAAAATAGTGTCCCGTCTGCTTTGGTCTTTTCGATTTCAGCAGCCAAAAAGTCCTGAAGTGCGGCGACGCTCATGAATGTCGCGTCAACCACGGTGCCCGCTGGGTAGCTTAGGCCATCCTTAAGAACGATTTCACCGTTTGCGGTTTCAAGAACGATTTTAGCAGTCGTTTCTTCGGCAAGCGTTGCCGATTTTTCATTCGAGAAGAAATCGTTGCCAGACATGGACGACACGTGCGTCTTGCTGTCTGCAGCCCAATCACCCATGCGGTGCGGGTTGTTTTGCGCAAAGTTCTTGACGGCCTTCGCAGCGCGACGATCAGAGTTACCTTCGCGCAGCACAGGGTTCACGGCTGACCCTTTGATCGCGTCATATTTTGCACGCGCGTCTTTTTCGGCGTCGGTTTGTGGCGCCTCGGGGTAGTTCGGCACCGCGAAACCCTTTGACTGCAATTCCGTGATGGCACCAACCAATTGCGGCACAGAGGCCGAGATATTTGGCAGTTTGATTACATTGGCATCAGCCGTTTTCACCAGTTTGCCAAGTTCAGCCAGATCATCAGATTGACGCTGATCTTCGGTCAGATTGTCGGGGAAAGCCGCCAAGATACGGCCCGCAAGGCTGATGTCCTTGGTGCCAACGGACACGCCTGCGGCGGCCGCGAATTTTTGGATGATGGGCAAGAATGACGCAGACGCCAGTTCAGGGGCTTCGTCGACTTTGGTGTAGATGATATCTGACATAGGAACCTCTTGTGATTGAGTTGCCTTGCTCCATAGCCGATGTCACCGCCATCGTCCACAGTATACCGCTGCATACGGAACGGGAATTACGTAAGCCTAAATCGAACTGTTCAAATCTTAAGGCTCTCAAAAAACCTCACTAACCACAAACAAACTGACATGGAAATCCAACGCGCGGCGTGTAGGCAGCACGAACGACGTTGTGCTAAACTGTTTTTGGTGGAGCTATATTTTTAAGTTCACGGATTCGACGCAAAGATACTCGGTACTCAATGAAAACGATACAAATCATAGACGGTGCAGAAAACTGTGCATACGATTGCTTTCTCGCGGATGACGAGCTGTTCGAAGCGATATTCCCAGAAAATGGTCAGGATATCGAATTTATTGAGGATTTCTTAGAAAGAGTGTCAGATGGCAGTTGCGATAGCCTATTCGCGCTGATGTGGGAGCGGCGCGTACCAAAGAAAGGTATAAAAGGGATAGATGGTAGCTTGTACTATGAGCTTCTAGGTAAGAAGAAATTCTACCCAAACAAGCGTGACAGTGATCTGAAGCGATAGGGGCGAAACATGAAACCATAGCATTGAAGCGTAGCTTCTATCCGTTCCCTGATAACAAACAGGCAGCCGCGAAAACGCAGCTGCCGTTATTGCTTCTAGAAGAAACCCAATTTGTTGGGGTTATAGCTGACCAGCATGTTTTTGGTCTGCTGGTAGTGGTCCAACATCATTTTGTGGTTTTCACGTCCAACGCCGGATTGCTTGTATCCGCCAAAGGCCGCGTGCGCCGGATAGGCGTGGTAGTTATTGACCCAGACGCGCCCGGCTTCGATCCCGCGTCCAAAGCGGTAGCAGGTGTTCATATCGCGCGACCACACACCGGCGCCAAGCCCGTACATCGTGTCATTTGCGATTTCCATTGCTTCGGCTTCGTCCTTAAAGGTCGTCACCGATACAACCGGGCCAAAGATTTCCTCTTGGAAGACCCGCATCTTATTGTGGCCTTTCAGGACAGTCGGCTGGATGTAGAACCCGTTTTCAAGGTCGCCATCCATTTGCGCAGCTGCGCCACCCGCCAGAACCGTCGCACCTTCTTCGACGCCGATTTGCAGATACGACAAAATTTTGTCCTGCTGTTCACGGCTTGCTTGGGCGCCAAGCATCGTGTCTGGCAAACGTGGATCACCTTGCTTAATTGCCTTCACCCGCGCAATCGCTCGTGCGATGAATTCTTCGTAGATGTCTTCTTGGATCAGCGCGCGGCTTGGGCTTGTGCAAACCTCGCCTTGGTTGAATGCAAACAACACAAAACCTTCGACCGCTTTGTCCAAGAACGCGTCATCCTTAGCCATGACATCCGAAAAGAAGATGTTCGGCGATTTGCCCCCCAGTTCCAATGTCACGGGGATTAGGTTTTCTGTCGCGGCTTGCATGATTTTACGGCCGGTCGCGGTGGACCCTGTAAACGCGATTTTTGCAATCCGTGAAGATGATGCCAGTGCTGCGCCCACTTCACCGCCATATCCGTTGACAATATTCAATACGCCGTCGGGCAATAGATCTGCGATCAGCTCTGCCACAACCATTATCGCGGCTGGGGTTTGTTCGGCGGGTTTGATGACCACGCAGTTGCCCGCAGCTAGTGCTGGGGCCAATTTCCAAGCGGCCATCAAGACCGAGAAATTCCAAGGGATGATCTGTCCAACGACGCCAAGCGGTTCATGAAAGTGGTAGGCGACCGTGTCGGCGTCAATTTCTGACATCGCGCCTTCTTGGCCGCGCAACGCCCCTGCGAAATACCGAAAATGGTCCGCAGCGAGCGGAATATCTGCCGCCATCGTTTCGCGGATCGGCTTGCCGTTGTCCCATGTCTCAGCGGTCGCAATCAGTTCTAAATTCGCGTCGATAACATCCGCGATTTTCAACAAGATGTTGGACCGATCGGTGACAGATTTCTTGCCCCACGCATCTTTGGCCGCATGTGCCGCATCCAGCGCCAGATCAACGTCTGCCGCATCAGATTGCGCAATTTCGCATACCGGATTGCCGGTAATAGGCGTTATATTATCAAAATAGCGCCCATTTACTGGCGGCACGAATTTGCCGCCGATAAAGTTATCATAGCGGTTTTTAAACGGAGAGCTAAACTGCTGCTCTGTCTGTGTCATCTCATTCATAATTTTTTCCTCCAAGCCCAGGTCCTCCACCCGGGTTCGAGAAAGCTAACGGCGATGTGATTACCGCGTATATGGGTGAAACGAGATAGCCAACGTAACCTGTATCAGAACTGAGACAATGGCAGGACTAGATGCGCACGACCCGTGCAGCGGTCAGCGGAACCAGCGCCATCAGCAGCGCCAAAAGCCCAAACGCGATCTGCAGATTTGAGGCATCCGCCACGAAACCAACCAATGCAGGCCCAAGCAAAACCCCCGCATAGCCCGTTGTCGTGACCGAAGCGATTGCAAGGCCCGGCGGCATGACTTTCTGCCGCCCCGCAGCGCTAAACACGATGGGCACGATATTTGCTGCCCCCACCCCAATGAACACAAACCCAGCTAGCGACAGGATCGACAAGGGCGCTGCCGCCACCAGTAGAATGCCAAAAATTGTCAGAATCCCACCAATGAACAACACCCGAAACTCGCCCAGCGCCGTCACAATCCGGTCGCCGGTTAGCCGCGCGATCACCATCGCAATAGAAAATAGGATATAGCCGATACCCGCAGATGCCTCTGAAACCACGTCGCGATCAATGATCAGCAACGCCCCCCAATCCAAAACGGCCCCCTCGACCAGAAACGTCACCGCCGCCAACGCAGCAAGCAAAAGAACGATACCATGCGGAATGGTATAGGGTTCTGGCGCATCACCGCTGACGGCCAACAACCGAGGGCTCGCAAACAAGATCGCCGCGAGCGCAATCGCCGCGCCAACCAGCCCCGCTACCACGACAGAGGCGCCAACCGATAAAAGCCCGGTTGTCAGCATCGCCCCAAAGAAACCGCCAACACTGAACTGCGCATGAAATCCGGACATGAGCGAGCGGCCCTCTTTGCCTTCGATCTCGGCGCCATGCAGGTTCATCGCGACATCAATTGTTCCAAGCGCAGCCCCAAACAAAAACAACGCAGCCCCAAGGGAAACCGGTGATCCCGCAAGCACAAGGACAGGCAAAAACGCAACCAATCCAAGGCCCCCCAAAAGCACCATGGGCCGCGCCCCACGGCGCGCCGCGATCACCCCGGTGATTGGCATCGCAATAATCGATCCCAGCCCAAGACAAAGCAATATCACGCCAAACTGGCCTTCATCAGCACCGACATTTGCTTTGATAAAGGGAAAGAGCGGCGCGCAGCAGGCCATGGTGAACCCGGCAACAAAGAATGCAACCCGCGTTGCAAGGCGCGCAGGCGCTGTAGCGGAATAATCAGTCAATGAATGTCCTAACTTTGACGGTTATGCGTGTATGAATGTTGTGCCCGCGTCTGAAAACGGTGCGGTCAATCTGTGATCCGCGTCGGTGATCACCGCGTCGATCTGATCGAGGGGCAACGTATGATGTCGCGCGCGGCGGCCAATCTTTTGCGCCCCGGTGACAACGATCGTGCGTGCGGCGGCAGCGTGCATCGCTTGTTTCATTTGCGATTCTGCGTGGTCATCGCTGCTCAGCCCGAATGAAGTATCAACACCGCAAGCCCCCAAGATGGCGATATTCGCAGAGACCACGCCCGTCTGAAGCTGGGCATGGTCCCCGACGGCAATACCACCACGCGCGCTAAGCGTGCCACCAATCAAAAACACCGCAATCGCGTGTTCCTGGCAGGCAATCGCAACCCAAGGCGATGGCGTGATAACCAAACGGTTTGCAACGCCCGCAAGCTGCGGGATCAATGACAATGTCGTCGCGCCGCCGTCCATCAATAGCGTTGGCGCATCGCCAATCTCGCGAATTGCGGCGCGGATGATTGCAGGGTTGACTGCATCGGCGGCATTTATGCGTGCATGTAGCGGATCAGCTGGGCGCGCAATCGGCATTGCGCCACCGCGCACGCGCTGGGCCAAACCGTTTGCCTCAAGCGCAAGTATATCCCGCCGGATCGTATCCAGCGACACATCGAATTCTTTCGCGACATCGGTCGCGACAATCTGGCACCCAGCATCCAATCGCTGCGCGAGGAGACGTTGTCGGGTATCCGGAATATTTAGGTCCATGCAAATTCCCGCATAATGTTGCAGAATCATGCATAGAGCGATTTTAGGACTCGGTCAATGCCGGGGTTAGTCGCCAATCCCCAGCCGCTTCATCCGACGGTACAACGTAGCACGCCCCACGCCCAGCGCGCGCGCGGCCTGCGACACATTCCCATCCGCCCGGGCAAGCGCGCGCACGACGGCGGCGCGTTCGGCCTTGATGAAACCCGTCGGCCCCTCATCCCGGCCAAAGATATCAGACGCCGGACGCGGGCGTAGCGCGCCGATCAGCTCAAGCCCAAAGACCTTGCGCGCATTGCGCGTCGCCCCGACAACAATATCATCGGCATCCACGGCCAGTAGCGTCGCAATATCGGCGTCGCCGCTGTCGGCGACGATGATTCGGGCTTTCGGAAACGAAGCGCGAAAAAAATCGGATTCGATGGCCTTGGCGGTTTGCCCGACCATTGCGCCAATCAATTGGTTATAACTTTCGGTTTGATCAGCGCGTGCCGACGACACATCCAGCGCGGCTAACAGCCGCCCATCTGTACCAAAAATCGGCGCGTCCATGCAGCTCATCCCGATGTTGCGGGCAAAGAAATGCTCGTTGCGGTGAATCGTGATTTGCCGTTGCTCTGTCAGACATGTGCCGATGCCATTGGTACCCTCGGCGGCCTCGCTCCAATCAGCGCCGACACATAGCCCCCAATCGGAAAACGTGTCGCCGTCTGCATCTGTACAGCGTTGATCTAAAACAATTCCGGTTTCGTCTGTCAGCAAAACGCCGCAGCCCGAATTGCCCACCAACCCATACAAATGGTCCAGCTTCGGGGCGGCCACCATCATGAACCGATCATGCTTGCCGCGCCGGTCGTGCAGGTCTGTTGTATCGATACGGGTCACGCTGACATCATCTGCCGGATCAAGCCCATGGTGTTCCACCGACCGCCGCCAAGATGCCGCCAAAGCAGATCGCGCCGCCGCTGACCCTGAATGCACGGCACCCATAATCCTGTCGATATGTAACTTTTTCTCTGAAATGACCATTCCCCCCTCCCGTGGCTAGTGGTCGTCCTCCGCCCAGACAATAGCGCGCATGTGCGCAGATGTCTCGGTTTGTGTTTAGCGGGCTCACTATACAGTTTCTCGCTTCGGAACTAATACTAGGCCCAGAGGTTGCGATCAGGGTGGGACAAACAAGCAATGACGAACGAAAATTGGACGGCGCGATTTCCCGGACTTGCGCGGCTTTCCCCTGAAACCCAACAGATGTTGCAAGAAAAAAGCGTCGTGATCGATGTGCCCGCAAACACAACCATCTTTGGGCCCGGCAATTCGCCTGAAAACATGTTATTCTTGCTTGATGGCAGCGTGCGGGTACAGCAAGTGTCTGAAACCGGGCACGAAATTGTGCTTTACCGCATTCATGCGGGGCAAAGCTGTGTGCTGACCACGGCCTGTCTTTTGGCGTTCGAAGACTATTCCGCCGAAGGCATTTGCGAGACCGACATTTCCGCCGCAGCCGTTCCACGTGCGGTGTTTGATGATCTTGTTGCGCAATCAAAAGAGTTCCGCGATTTTGTCTTTGCTGCCTTTTCCAAGCGGATCACTGATCTGTTCTTGATGATCGACGAGGTCGCGTTTCAAAAGATGGATGTGCGGCTTGCCGATAAGCTGATCGCCCTTTCTGACGGCCAAGACACAATCGCGACGACGCACCAAAAACTATCCGTTGAACTGGGCACCGCCCGGGAGGTTGTCTCGCGTCAACTGCAAGAATTTCAACGCCGGGGCTGGGTCGCGCAAAGCCGCGGCTGCGTACACTTGATCCAGCGCAATGCGTTAGAAAACTTGGCGGGTTACAGTCGGTGACATAGATTTCGTTCACATGGTGACATTGTCACCGTCATCGCGCAGGCATCCCCTGTAGGTGATCCGTGAACAAAACACGGAGCCAAGAAAATGACTGCAAACGTTGGAACAATCGACCGCCTAGTACGCATCATCATTGGTGCAGCCCTGCTACTGCTGCCATTTATGAGCAGCTTCGCACTCTTCGAAAGCACCGCCGCGACGGTCATCGCCGTGGTCGCTGGCGTGATTCTGATCGCCACATCGGCGATGCGGTTTTGCCCGCTTTACCGCATCTTAGGCCTGCGCACCTGCCGGGTTTAAAACTGATTTTTGGAGAAACACCTATGACCTACCCCGTTGATATGAACGTCATTCCTGATGTGTCTGCGCATTTCGATGAAGCGACAAACACAATCAGCTATATCGTCAAAGACCCGTCTAGCGACCACTGCGCTATCGTCGATAGCGTCATGGACATCGACTATGCCGCCGGTCGGATCACCTATGATCACGCAGATGCGCTGATTAAAGAAGTCCAAGACCGTGGATTGACCCTTGATTGGATTATCGAGACTCACGTCCACGCGGACCACCTGTCGGCGGCCCCTTACATTCAGGAAAAACTGGGTGGTAAGATCGGCGTCGGCGACAAGATTTTGGTCGTGCAGGACACATTCGGGAAAGTCTTTAACGAAGGCACTGAATTTCAACGCGACGGATCACAGTTTGATGCGCTGTTTAAAGATGGCGACACTTATATGATTGGGAACATGCAAGTCGTTGCAATCTACACCCCCGGTCACACGCCTGCCTGTATGGTGCATGTTGCAGGGAACGCAACATTTACGGGTGATACATTGTTTATGCCCGACGGCGGGTCCGCCCGCGCAGATTTCCCGGGTGGGGATGCAGGTACGCTTTACGACAGCATTCAAAAAGTGCTCGCGCTGCCTGACGATATGCGCCTGTTCATGTGTCACGACTATGGCCCCAACGGGCGTGATATCGCGTGGGAAACCACGGTTGGTGACGAAAAATCCCACAACATCCACGTCGGTGGCGGCAAGTCACGCGAAGACTTCATCAAGTTCCGCACCGAACGCGATGCCGTGCTGGATATGCCCAAGCTGATTATCCCGTCTTTGCAGGTCAACATGCGCGCTGGCGACGTTCCGACCGACCCGGACGGGAACCCAATGCTTAAAGTCCCTGTAAACAAACTTTAATCGAGGAGCGCGACAATGGAATTGAACACCCTTACCGCTGGCGTCTCGGCCAGCCCACAAATCATGCCCGCTGATCTGCAAGTGATCAAAGATGCCGGTTTCCGGTCGGTCATTTGCAATAGGCCAGACGGTGAGGGTAGCGATCAGCCCACTTTCCAAGAAATCGCGAAAGCGGCCGAAACTCTTGGGATTGAGGCGGTCTATCAACCCATTGTCGCAGGCAAAGTCAGCGACGAAGACGCTGAAACATTCGGCAAATCCCTGAACGATCTGCCCGGTCCTGTGCTGGCCTATTGCCGCACGGGAACACGCTCCGCTACGCTTTGGTCATTGTCGCAAGCCGACAAACGCAGCGTGGCCGATATTCTCGCCGCGACCAAGACCGCAGGCTACGACATGGGCGGCGTTGTGCGCCGGATCGCCAATGGTGGCAAAACGCCAACTGACACGGGCGATGCCAGCTATGAGGTTGTGATCATCGGCGCAGGCGCAGGCGGCATTGCCGTTGCGGCCAGCCTGAAAGCGCGCAAACCTGATTTAGAAATCGCGATTATCGACCCTGCGGACGTGCATTATTACCAGCCCGGCTGGACAATGGTTGGCGGCGGTATCTTTGAGCCGCAACAAACCGCGCGCACGATGGGGTCACTGATCCCGCGCGGTGTGCACTGGATCCAAGCCGCAGTTGCCGCATTTGAGCCTGACAATAACGCGATCATTCTCGATGGCTGCCGCGTGGTGAAATACAGTCGCTTGGTCGTCACACCGGGGATTAAGCTTGATTGGAACAAAATCGACGGCTTGGTCGAGACTTTAGGCCAAAACGGTGTCACCTCAAACTATCGCTATGACCTAGCCCCTTACACTTGGAAACTTGTGTCCGGGATGATGTCCGGCCGCGCGATTTTCACGCAGCCCCCAATGCCGATCAAATGTGCCGGCGCGCCGCAAAAGGCGATGTATCTGTCGGGTGATGCTTGGTACCGGCGTGGTGTCCTGAAAGACATCGACATTCAGTTCAACAATGCTGGCGGCGTGCTATTTGGCGTCAAAGACTATGTGCCCGCGCTGATGGAATATGTTGAAAAATATGACGCCAACCTGAATTTCTTTCACAATCTTGTCGCGGTCGATGGCCCGGCAAAGAAAGCATGGTTTGACGTCGCAAAACCGGACACGCCCGTTGAACGGGTTGAGATGGATTTCGACATGATGCACGTTTGCCCTCCGCAGACGGCGCCTGACTTTGTGCGCGTATCGCCGCTGGCGGATGCCGCAGGTTGGGTTGATGTCGATCAGTTCTCGCTGCGCCACAAAACCTATGACAACATCTGGTCTCTGGGCGATGTGATGAACGCGCCAAATGCGAAAACCGCTGCCGCCGCACGTATGCAGGCCCCAGTTGTGGCTGACAATATGATCGCTGACATGCGCGGTGGTGCCCCTGTTGCGCAATACAACGGATATGGGTCCTGCCCATTGACGGTCGAGCGCGGCAAAATTGTCTTGGCTGAATTTGGCTATGGTGGCGCCTTGCTGCCCAGCTTCCCCAAGTTCCTTGTGGACGGGACCAAAGCCACCCGTGCAGCTTGGTTCCTGAAAGAAAAGATGCTTCCCCCGATCTACTGGAAAGGGATGCTCAAAGGCCGCGAATGGCTTGCCAAACCTGAAAAAATTACTGCCAAATAAACATCTGATCAAACCGAGCCCTATCATGTCCCTTGCCCGTTACCTGCCCATTCTTACCTGGGGCAAAGACTACACCCGCGAAACGCTATCTAACGATCTGATCGCGGCGGTGATTGTGACGATCATGCTGATCCCGCAATCGCTCGCTTATGCGTTGCTTGCCGGCTTGCCTCCTGAGGCAGGGCTTTACGCGTCTATCGCGCCAATTATCCTGTATACGGTATTTGGCACGAGCCGCGTATTGGCCGTGGGTCCGGTGGCCGTGGTATCGTTGATGACGGCGGCGGCACTTAGCAATATCGTCGAACAAGGCACGATGGGCTATGCTGTGGCGGCGCTTTCGCTGGCCGCGTTGTCAGGGATCATGCTTTTGGTGATGGGGCTGTTTCGGATGGGGTTTGTCGCTAACTTCCTGTCACACCCGGTTATTTCGGGGTTCATTACTGCGTCAGGGATCATCATCGCGGCAAGTCAGCTCAAGCATATTCTTGGCATTGATGCGCACGGTCATAACCTTTTGGACCTTGTCCTTTCACTTTTCCAACATTTACCCGAAACCAACGTGATCACGGCTGTTATCGGCGTCTTTGCGACCGCGTTTTTGTTCTGGGTCCGCAAAGGGTTAAAGCCGCTGCTGCAAAAGCTTGGGGTTGGCGCCACAATGACAGGCGTCGCCGTAAAGGCGGGCCCGGTGTTTGTCGTCGTTGCCACAACGCTCGCTGTTTGGCTGTTCGGACTTGGCGATCAGGGCGTCAAAATCGTTGGTGACGTCCCGCAAAGCCTGCCGCCGCTGACATTGCCTTCGTTCTCACCCTCACTTTTGGGGCAACTGCTTTTGCCTGCTTTCTTGATCTCGCTGATCGGTTTTGTGGAATCGATTTCAGTTGCGCAAACTTTGGCGGCCAAGAAAAGACAACGGATCGACCCTGACCAAGAACTGATAGGGTTGGGCGCGGCCAACATCGGCGCGGCATTCACTGGCGGTTTTCCGGTGACGGGCGGGTTTTCGCGGTCAGTCGTCAATTTTGATGCAGGTGCGCAAACCCCAGCCGCCGGAGCATTTACAGCTATCGGGCTTGCTATCGCAGCATTGGCATTGACCCCGTTGATCTTCTTTTTGCCAAAAGCGACACTTGCCGCGACCATCATTGTCGCCGTGCTTAGCCTTGTTGACTTCAGCATTCTAAAGCGGGCTTGGGAATACTCTCTTGCTGATTTTTCAGCCGTCTTGGCGACCATCGTGCTGACGCTCGCAATGGGTGTCGACGTCGGCGTTTCTGCCGGGGTTGTCCTGTCGGTCCTGCTGCACCTTTACAAAACATCGCGCCCCCATATCGCCGAAGTCGGGCTGATCGAAGGCACAGAGCATTTCCGCAACATCAACCGCCACGAGGTGCAAACCGATCCACGGGTAGTGTCACTGCGCGTTGATGAAAGCCTCTATTTTGCGAATGCGCGTTTCCTTGAAGACTTCATCCAAAACCGCGTCGCGGGCGACAAGAACGTGCGCCACGTGATCTTGCAGTGTTCTGCGGTAAACGACATCGATCTCAGCGCGCTCGAATCGCTTGAAATGATCAATACGCGGCTCGAAGAAATGGACGTTTGCCTACATCTGTCAGAGGTCAAAGGCCCTGTCATGGACAGATTGCGCGACCAACATTTCCTAAAGACACTGACTGGCAACGTTTATTTGTCGCAATTTGACGCACTTAACTGCATCAATTGATTGTGCGCAGCACAATACTGCGCGCGCTAGTTGCTCCACAAGCACCCTCAGTTGCATTCCCATGCCATGCTGCGCCATAACGCTTGCCAAGAGCGACTGGATGCCTACACTCTCCTAAGTTTTGTCATTAAAATTGAACCCATACTCCTTATTGCCGCCTCATTTTTACCGCGTTAAATCGTTACAGATAAGGCGTCGTTAGTCAGAAAGTATGTAGTTATGAACCAATCAACCCAACGCGTCGCCCCCCATGAAGCTGCCGCAAAGTCGTTTTATGGTCAAAGTGAAGAAGCATTTAATCAGCAAGTTGAACTGCTTGCCATTAATGATCCGCGTTTGATCGCTGTGTTTCAAAAAACGCGCGCCTTTTATCAAAATCTGGGCCAAAACTAGAAACGACCAAGATTCCTTTGTCTATATTGATCACAAGTGTCGCAATCGACCCATATTTCCTGAAAACCTCTTGACCTTTCCGACCCTGACGGGTTGAACGGCCTTCAGATTTTATGGGAAAATGGGCGGTTTCGAATGGACGACCAGAACAAAAACCTCATCTTGGCGACGGTACTTAGCTTTTTGGTAATCATGGCATGGACCGTTTTGTTCCCGCCAGAAGAGCAGCCGATCGACCTGACCAACGAGGTCACAGTTGGCGCAAGCGATCCAACCGTTCCCGGCACCCCAGATACGGCTGTTGCCCCGACTGCATCCGTCACTGCGGAACCTGAAGCACCTGCCCCGCGCGTTGCAATCAGCACAGACACTCTTGAAGGCTCACTTTCGTTGCGTGGTGCCCGGATTGATACACTGTCGCTGACCCAATACCGTCAAGAAAACACCGAAGATTCCCCTATCGTCCAACTGCTGCGCCCTGAGGGCGAAGCGGGCGCATATTACGCCGCATTCGGTTGGGCCGCGTCAGAAGGGATCGCAGCGGAAAACGTACCGAGCCCTGACACCGTCTGGACGCTAGAATCCGGTGATACGCTAACGACCGGCTCACCTGTGACGCTGATGTGGGATAATGGTGTCGGCCAAGTCTTCCGTACCGAAGTATCCGTTGATGACGAATTCATGTTCTCATTCGCGCAAAGTGTGACAAACAACGGAGATAGCGCAATTTCGACGCGCCCTTACGGCATCCTTCGTCGTCATGGCATTCCTGAGGATATGAAAAATTTCTTCATTCTGCACGAAGGCCTGATCAGCATGACTGACGGCGAACTTGCTGAAACGGATTACGACGACATTCAAGAATACGATATCCACCCAAGCGAACGTGTGCCCGCACAACGACTAGAGGCGGCGGAATCTGGCTGGATTGGCTTTACCGACCACTATTGGATGACGACGTTGATTCCAGAACAATCTGCGCCATTCCGGTCGACGTCAAAATACGTCGAAAGCCACGACCTGTTCCAGGCAGAGACTATGATGTCCGTTGCGACCATCGCAGCCGGTGAAACCTATGCAAATACCACCCGGTTCTTTGCGGGCGCAAAGGAATGGGAAACCATCAAGCACTATGAAGAGGAAGAAGGTGTTGGCGGCTTCTTGGATAGTATCGATTGGGGCATGTTCTTTTTCCTGACCAAACCGATCTTTTGGTTGCTCCACCTGCTTCATGGGCTGATTGGCAATATGGGCTGGGCGATTATTGCACTAACCATCGCACTTAAAGCGCTGGTCCTGCCACTTGCTTATAAATCCTATGTCTCAATGGCGCGGATGAAAGAACTTCAGCCAGAAATGGAAAAGCTAAAAGAGCAAACCGGCGACGATAAGCAAGCCATGCAGCAAGGCATGATGAAGCTGTACAAAGACAACAAAGTGAGCCCAGCATCCGGTTGCTTGCCGATGCTCTTACAAATCCCGATCTTCTTTTCGCTCTATAAGGTGATCTTTGTCACAATCGAATTACGCCATGCCCCATGGGTTGGCTGGATTACCGATTTGAGCGTCCCGGACCCATCCTCGATCTTTAACCTCTTTGGCTTGCTGCCATTCGCAGCCCCTGATCTGGGTCCGCTACAGTTGTTGTCGCTTGGTATTTTACCCATCTTCCTTGGCGTATCCATGTGGCTGCAACAGAAACTAAACCCGGCCCCGGCAGATCCGACGCAGCAGATGATCTTTGCTTGGATGCCTTGGGTCTTCATGTTCATGCTCGGTAATTTTGCCAGTGGTCTGGTCCTATACTGGATCGCAAACAACGTGATCACCTTTACGCAGCAGTATTTGATCATGCGCAGCCACGGAGCCAAGCCGGATGTGTTTGGCAACATCAAGGCAGGCCTGAAGCGCAAAAAGAAGGCCGACGCTGACACGACCGAGGGCAAGTAAATGATCAATGTCGCCGCGTTGTGGCGGCATCCGATTAAAAGCCATGGGCGTGAAGCACTCAGTGACGTTATGCTTGAAACAGACGGCACGATGCCTTGGGATCGGCATTGGGCGGTCACACACGCGCAAAGCAAATTCTCGCATACTGATCCCACGTGGGTGATGTGCCGCAATTTCATGACAGCCACGCGCACCCCCGGCCTTGCAGGTATCTGGGCTACGTTGGATGTCGATCATGCGCGGCTACGGCTGCAGCACACTGATCTGGACGATTTGATTTTTTGTCCTGACGACGCAGATGATGTGGCCCGTTTTTTGGCATGGGTTGCACCGCTTTGTCCTGCTGACAAGCCACAACCAACTGGGGTGGTTGCCGCGCCCAATCGCGGTATGACGGATACGGATTATCCGTCCGTTTCCATTATGTCGCTGGCCAGTCATGCCGCTATTGCCGCACAGCTTGGCCATCCGCTCGCGGTGGAACGCTGGCGCGGGAATATTTGGATTGATGGCGCGGACGCTTGGGACGAATTGAATTGGATCGGGAAAACCATCCAGATTGGCGACGCAACCCTGCAAGTCAAAGAACCGATTGTACGCTGCATGTTGCCTGCTGCAAACCCAACAACTGGCGCCCGTGACGTAGACATATTAGGTGCGTTGCGTAACGGCTGGGGACACCAGAATTTTGGCATCTATGCCACCGTCACCAACGGCGGTAAGGTGCAAGTCAACGATAAGGTCGAGGTAGTCTAAGATGGAAATGCGCTTTCCCGAGGTTGAAGCCCCGGAGCCCGATGAACTGGAAGCCGGGCGGTTGCTTTTTGCGGGCGAAACCGACTTTGTCAAAGGTGTGGTTGCGATGGACGGGCTGCCGCCAGCAGATCGGGTTGAAATCTGCTTTGCAGGCCGGTCAAATGTCGGAAAATCATCCCTGATCAATGCGCTCACCGGGCGAAAAGGGCTGGCACGCGCCTCCAACACACCTGGCCGCACGCAAGAAATCAACTATTTCACCGCAGGCGATATCTATGTGGTCGATTTGCCCGGCTACGGATTTGCCAATGCCCCTGTTGCTGTTGTTGAAAAATGGCAGCGTCTTTTGAAAAACTACCTGTCGGGACGCCAAACCCTGCGCCGTGTGTTTGTGCTAATTGATGCCCGCCACGGGGCAAAGGCAGTGGACGAAGAAATCATGTCGCTGCTCGACCGCTCAGCAGTGACATTTCAAGTGGTCATGACCAAGGTCGACAAACTGCGCGGTGATGCGCTCGCGGCATCTCTTGAGAAAACCCGCGCGGCCTTGGCGAAACACCCTGCCGCCTTCCCCGAGCTGATCCTGACCTCGTCTGAAAAGGGTGAAGGCATCCCAACCCTGCGCGCCGTCATTGCAGGCATATCATGAAATCAAGGACCCAAGACATGAACCGTGATTGGATCGCCACCGCCCGTACCTTGTCCGAAGCCCTGCCCTATTTGCAGCGCTATTCTGGTGCAATTGTTGTGGTCAAATTTGGCGGCAACGCGATGGGCGATGCCGATGCGATGGCCCAATTCGCACGCGACATCGTACTGATGAAGCAGGTCGGCATGAACCCTGTCGTTGTGCATGGCGGTGGCCCGATGATCAACGAAATGCTCGACAAGCTCGGCATTCAGTCCGAATTTATCCGCGGCAAACGCGTCACCGATCAAGCCACCGTTGAAGTGGTCGAAATGGTCCTGACCGGGCTGGTCAACAAACGTATTGTGCAAGCCATCATGGATGAAGGCGGGCGCGCAGTTGGGCTTTCGGGCAAAGATGATGATCTACTGGTCGCCGAAGCTGATGATCCGGAATTGGGCTTTGTCGGGCGCCCTGTTGAGATGAACACGCAGGTTTTACGCGACCTGTTTGATGCAGGCATCATCCCCGTCGTCGCGCCCGTGGCCACAGGCCGGGGGGCAAACGAGACCTTTAACGTGAACGGAGACACGGCAGCAGGCGCGATTGCAGGTGCGCTTGAGGCAGATCGCCTGCTTCTGCTCACAGATGTCCCCGGCGTCAAAGACGCAAGCGGTGAAGTTGTCACACAGCTTTCGCCGGACCAGACCCGCGCGATGATTGCCGACGGCACCATTGCCGGTGGGATGATCCCCAAAGTCGAAACCGCGCTGGTTGCGCTTGAAAAAGGCGTACGCGCGGTCGTGATCCTTGACGGGCGCTTACCTAATGCGAGCCTGCTAGAGCTATTCACCGAACATGGCGCCGGCTCGATTATTCGTGAACCAAGGTCATGTTAACATGACCTGACAGTTGATCATTCTTCTGCTATGCTAACTGCATATTTAAAGGAGAATTTCTATGAAGCTTCTCACTGCACTTATTTTCGCAGCATCTACATCGCCCGCATTTGCGATTGATCCCTGCCTTGTCGGCGTCTGGCAAGCGGACAACGCCGATTTGGCCCATGTAATGGGATCGCAGATGCCTGCGGGCGGGTCTATCGGATATGTAAGCGGCACCGTGACGCTTGAAGTTACAGGGGACGGCACCATGACGCTGCTCTCCAACAATTTCAGGGTCAACAGCATGATGCCAGATATCCCCCCAACCACCGTCACAATCAACGGCTGGAGCGAAGGGGCAATGAACGCCGACGACGGGAGCACCTATGTCGCGAATGCGCCCGACTATGATCTGATAGGAACAGCCGATGTGATGGGGGCCATCATTGAGATTTCAGCGGCTGAGCTATCTGGGGGTGTCTGGGGACAATCCACCGGCACCTACGGCTGTACCGGCGATTCGGTATCTTTTGAAGCGGAACGGCTTGGGTCGATCCCACGCCTTTGGAGACGCGCCGGATAATCCATCTGGTGCCTCGAGGATACGCGATCTAGGCTGCTATGATGATGGACACGCTCACTGCAACTTTGGCCCCCTATGCGCTGGCCCCATTGGGAACACTGCCTGATCAAGGACGCTCTATCGTCCTTATCGGGCCGGATGAACCCGCATTCTGGCCTCTGTTCACGCAAAGCCCCGAATACAAAGACGGTGCGCCCAACCCGATGGACCGTTGGTCGCGCCGGGTGTTCACCCACCTCGCCGCCACTTTGGATGCCGAACCACTGTTCCCGTTTGGCGGGCCAACCTACGCACCCTTCTATAGTTGGGCGATCAGCACCGGGCGATTTTGGACCTCACCCATCAGTTTTTTGGTCCACGACAAAACCGGGCTTTTCGCCAGCTTTAGAGGCGCGTTGCGTATGCCCGGCAAATACCCACAAGAAAAATCGGCCAAGCCCTGCGATACCTGTGCGCAACCCTGCGCCACCGCCTGCCCTGTTGACGCCTTTGCAAGTGGTTACGACGTTGCCGCTTGCAAGACGCACGTATCATCCGACAAAGGGCGCGATTGCCGCACAGGCGGTTGCCTTGCGCGACGCGCCTGCCCTATTGGGCAAGCGAACCGCCTGCCCGCACAATCTGCATTCCATATGGAGTCGTTTCTTTGACCATACGCCTGATCCTGATCCGCCATGCGAAATCTAACTGGGATGATCCGTTTTCGGATGATCATGCCCGAGACCTGAACCCGCGTGGGCGCGCGTCGGCCACTGCGATTGGCGGTTGGATGTCGGAAAACGGGTATCAACCCGATGAAATCCTCTGCTCCGACGCCAGTCGGACCCAAGAAACGGCCGAGCTGATTGTCGCCGCCCTACCGACACCCCCTAAGCTACGGCTGATGCATGCGCTTTACCACGCGGCCCCTGACACGCTGTTGGACACGATCCACCGCGAGACCGTCACCACAGTCGCGCTGATCGGACATAATCCGGGGATTGGCATGTTGGCGAATATGTTGGTGGCCCATGCGCCGGACCACGCGCGGTTCATAGGCTACCCGACCTGCGCCACTACAGTGATCGACTTTGACATCACCAACTGGACCGCAATACAGCGCCACAGCGGCACCTGCACCGATTTCATCGTACCGCGTGATTTGATTGGGACGACAGGTGGTGGGGAATAAGCCCAAGGCAATCCGACATGCAACTTAGCTCTCAAATTACCGTCCAATTTGCGTTAGAAACAGAATCTGCGCGAAAACTGTTCCTCGAAACCGATAACTTCCATGATTCAGATTTGAACTATGTGCGATCTACAGCCAGCAGTGACCTGAGCATCGGAATTAGAATATTACGCTGGTCATTCTTGCATAACAGTCACGAAGTCGATCAGCTATCGACACTCCATTTCAAGCTATCAAATCCAGTATACCATCAACGATGGGGCGACGATGAGCAGATCTGCAAGTGCATCATCTATGACTTCTTTATGCAGGGCGATTCATTCGATCTCTTAACTGGTGATGGTGGCAGGGCCGGGACATTTTCATCCGCCGAATCATATCTCAGGTTCGTTACTACGCCGGAAGTATTAGAGCACTTAAGGTTGGTTTAATACAATTAGAATGCGGTGGCCTCGAGGCTTGTGAAGCCCACATAAAAAGCCCCGAGATTTCCCTCGGGGCTTTGTTTTTAGTGGCCGATGATCTGGCTGAGGAACAGTTGCGTCCGTTCCGATTGCGGGTTGTTAAAGAACTCGGTCGGCTCGTTTTGTTCAACGATCTGACCTTGGTCCATAAAGATAACCCGGTTCGCCACCGCTTGGGCAAAGCCCATTTCGTGGGTCACGCAAAGCATGGTCATGCCTTCTTCGGCCAGCTCGATCATTGTATCGAGCACCTCTTTGATCATTTCGGGATCAAGCGCGGAGGTCGGTTCGTCAAACAGCATGATGCGTGGCTTCATGCACAGCGAGCGCGCAATCGCCACACGCTGTTGCTGACCACCCGACAACATGCCGGGGTACTTATCGGCCTGCTCTGGGATCTTCACCTTTTCAAGGAAGTGCATCGCGATTTCTTCGGCTTCTTTCTTGGGCGTATTACGGACCCAGATCGGTGCCAACGTGCAGTTTTCCAAAATCGTCAGGTGCGGGAACAGGTTGAAGTGCTGAAAGCACATGCCAACCTCTGACCGGATCTTATCGATGTTTTTCAGATCAGATGACAGTTCTGTGCCATCCACGATGATGTCGCCCGCTTGGTGTTCTTCAAGCCGGTTAATGCAGCGGATCAGGGTCGATTTACCGGACCCTGACGGGCCGCAGATAACAATCCGCTCACCGCGTTGCACGGTTAGATCAATATCGCGCAGCACGTGGAATGTGCCGTACCATTTGTTCATGTTGCGGATTTCAATCGCGACCTCATCCGAGACCTGCATGTGGCTACGATCAACGGTGCGTTCTTGTGTCATTTCAACCATTGTCAGGTCTCCTTAGCGGTGTTCACGCTGGAGCTTTTTCTCCAGGTAAAGTGAGTAACGGCCCATGCTGAAGCAAGAGATAAAGAACATGATGCCAATAAAGAGGAAGAGTTCCCAGTAGATGCCGTTCCATTCGGTGGTCGCGCGGATCGCGCTGGCAATGCCAAGCGGATCGAACAAGCCGATGAAAACAACCAGCGTGGTATCTTTGAACAGCCCGATAAAGGTGTTCACGATACCTGGGATCGAGATTTTGAGCGCCTGCGGCAAGACAATTAGCTGCATGGACTGCCAATAGTTCAAACCAAGGCTATCTGCGCCTTCGTACTGACCTTTTGGCAAGGCAGCTAAGCCACCCCGGATCACTTCGGCGATATAGGCCGCAGCGAACAGGGTCACCATGATGATCACGCGCAGCGTCAAGTCAAAGCTACTGCCCGGTGGCAAGAAATAGTTCAGCAGCAATTGCGCTGTGAACAGCCACACGATCAACGGGATGCCCCGGATGACTTCGATAAAGACAACTGCACAGGTCTTGATGATGAACAGGTCAGACCGCCGCGCGAGCGCCAGCAAAATCCCCAGTGGCAATGAGATCACGATCGCCGACAGCCCAATCACAATAGACAGCATAAAGCCACCAAAGGACCGCGATGGGACAAATTCGATACCCAATGGGATGATGCTCGCCAGTCCCCCTGCAAGCGGTCCGCAGATGTATAGCCAGTAGATCAGCGGCAAAACGATTGCCCCGATGATAGCTGCAAGCGAACTGACGTGTGTATCAAGAAGCTTATGCGCGACCACACCAACAGCGAATCCAAGTGCGATGGCGATCGGGAGCCAGATTGACCCGCCCCATAGCAACCAAAAGCAAAGCAATGGCGCTGCCATTGTCACAATATACAGCTTTCGCGGCAGCGACGGGAACATGACGGGGGCAATACCCACTAAGAATACGACCAGTGCCAAGACCGGCCGCCAGTACAGCTCTGATGGGTAGTACCCGAACACCAATTGGTGCCAACGTGCCGAAATCACGCCAAAACAAGCGGCTGAATGATGGCCATCACCCGTTGCAGCGATGATTTCACGGCATTCGGTCAACGAATCCGCGTCCCAAATACCGTTCACCAACCACGGCCCAACGTGGCTGACGACCACATAGACCACATAGAGTGACAAGATCGTCAGGATTGCGTTCATAGGTGAAGAGAACAGGTTCTCGCGCACCCAGCGTACGGGCCCTACTTCGGATGTGGGAGGGGCCTTTTGGCCCAACATTTCCTTGCGGACGTAAGTAACAGGAGTATCTGACATCTTAGCGCTCCGCGAGTTGAGTTGAACGGTTGTAGTAGTTCATGCCGCCTGAAATCAGCAGTGATAGGGTTAGGTAGAACGCCCCCATCAACAGCATCCCTTCGAGCTCGCGGCCTGTTTGGTTAATGGTAATGCCGCCAAGCGTGGCACGCACATCCATGTAACCCACAGCAATTGCGAGAGAAGAGTTTTTGGTCAGGTTCAAGAACTGCGAAATCAGCGGTGGGATGATTACCCGCAAAGCCTGCGGCAAGATCACCAGCTTCATCGTGCGGCTTGGCTGGATACCAAGGGCTGCCGCAGCTTCTGACTGGCCTTTGGACACAGCCAAAATACCAGCCCGAACGATTTCTGCGATAAACGCACCGGTATAAAGCGACAAAGCCACCCAAAGCGCGATCAAAGAGTTACGCAGATGCGTACCTTCGGTGAAGTTAAATCCCTTCAGATAAGGCGACACAATCGTTGCGCCCAGCGCGATTAACACGACCCCAACAGGGATCACCAAAATTGCCAGCTGTTGATACCAAATCGTCGGCCGGTCGCCGGTCGATTGCTGAACTTTGTCAGCGCGATTACGAATATAGCGTATAGCAATCAGGCTCAGTGCAAGCGTACCTAATATCAGCAACCAATCTGCACCACCCGATGCGACAGGTGTCGCGCCCTCGATCGGGGCAACTGCTTCTTCACCGCTGATGGAATTTGAGAACCCAAGACGAGGAATCCAAATACCGCGGTTTGTAACTGCGACATTGTCGCTAAAATACATGCTTTGCGTCGCATCTTCGCCGCGAAATTCGCGGGGTTGCGGCATGCTTTCTGACATCACCGCGCCAATCAACAAAATCCAAATCAGCAATGGTACGTTACGAAATCCTTCGACGTATACCGCCATGAGTTTACTCACGACCCAGTTTTTCGACAGCCGTAGCACGCCTACAAAAACCCCAATGACCAGCGCGGATATACAGCCCAAGAAGGCAACCAGAAGCGTATTCAAAATCCCAACCAACGCGGCACGACCGTGCGACATCTGGTTGTCATATTCAATGAGCCGTTGGTTAATGTCATATCCAGCGGCACTATTCAGGAACCCAAAATCGAAATCCTTACCCAATGCGTTGAGGTTATTGACGGTGTTATTACCCAGCCACCAAAATGCGCCGATAATGAGCACAAGCGCGATGACTTGGATGGTGATTGATCGATACCGTGTATCGTAAATAAGCTGGCTTAGCCGAAACCCCGGCTTAGGCGGGTCGGTCAACGTCGACATGAATGTATCTCCCGGTGCGGCCTGGTGTAGGTCACGTGCGCGTCGGTTAATCCAACTGTCATCACGTGCAGGGTGCGCATTTTTTATTTATCGTGGTCGCCATTTAGAAAAGGGCCCGGGATTTACCCGAGCCCTTTCCAGTTTCAGATCTTAACGGAACGGTGGAGAGTAGAGAAGACCTCCGTCTGTCCACTGTGCGTTCAGACCACGGGCCAGAGCGATAGAAGTGCTTTCACCGATGTTGTTGTCGAACAGTTCGCCGTAGTTACCGCCAGCCATGATGGCGTTTTTCGCCCAGTCAGCTTCAAGACCCAGCATCGCGCCCAGTTCACCTTCGGTGCCCAGCAGACGGTTAACTTCTGGGTTGTTACCTGGTGTGGCAGCCAGTTCTTCGATGTTTTCTGATGTCACGCCCAGCTCTTCAGCTGTGATCAGCGCGTTCAGTGTCCAACGTGCGATATCACCCCATTCGTTGTCGCCGTGGCGGACAAGCGGGCCAAGTGGCTCTTTAGAAATGATTTCTGGCAGCAGAACGTGGTCGTTTGGATTTTCAAACGTTGCACGTGTCGCAGCAAGACCAGATGCGTCAGTTGTGTAAACGTCACAAGCACCGGCAAGGTACTGCTGTTGGCCTTCAGCATTTGTTTCAATAGGCACCGGTTCGTATGTGATGCCGTTAACGCGGAAGTAGTCAGCAAGGTTCAGCTCTGTTGTTGTACCAGTTTGGATACAAACAGTCGCGCCGTCCAGTTCTGTCGCAGAAGTTACGCCCAGTGCTTTTGGCACGAGGAAACCTTGGCCGTCATAGTAGTTCACGCCAACAAATTCGAACTTCAGGTCGACGTCACGGCTCATGGTCCATGTTGTGTTACGCGCGAGAAGATCGATTTCGCCAGACGCAAGCGCTGTGAAGCGTGTTTGACCTGTTGTTGGGACGAACTCAACGGCTGTTGGGTCGCCAAAGATCGCTGCTGCAACGGCACGGCATACGCCAACGTCAAAGCCTTCCCATTCGCCTTCGGCGTTTGGTGCGGCAAAGCCGACAAGACCAGTTGTAACGCCGCAGTTCAGCGAGCCACGTGCCTTGACGTCGTCAAGTGTCGCCGCAGAAGCCATGCCAGCAGCCAAGCCGGCGGCAGTCAGCGCGCCAAAAAATACGGTTTTTTTCATTTTTACCTCTTCCTGAGTTTCTGCCCCAACATTGGGGGCAGTCTTTTTATCCCGTCCCGATGGACAGTGTATGGTGAATAAACAGGCTCGCGCCCGCTCAATCTAGCTAGACTGTGCGGAATCAGCCGATGAGGTCAAGAGGACCAAATGGAAAACTCTGTGCATTTGCCGTGAAAACAGGCAGTTTTCCTGAAAATCGGATATCCACAGGACAATTCCCTACGCTTGTGAAAGCCTAAAAAACCGCACAGCGTCCAAAAATGCAGCACGTTTGGTCACTTCAAGGGCGGTGGCTTCGTCGTCCTCGCCCCATTGTTCAATTTGCCAGTGCTCGTCAACACGCGAGACCGTCCATGCATGGTCCGGATCGACCGCATCACGCGTTACTGCCAGCCCAAGAATCAGAGACCCTGAAATACTGATCAGGTCATGGGCTGCGGCCAATGCAAATTCATCAAAGGCAAAGACTTCGGCGCGTAGCCGTGCCAGTGCGTCCGGACTTTGGTCGATGTGCATTACCCCTTCGCCTACGGTCAGGCGTGCGTTCAACTCTTGCGCCGCCCAATCGAGCAACGGATTCCAAGCTGCGGCTTGGCGCGCAATGAGTGTATCTGGTCCCGCCGCCCGGTAGCACAGCAAATCACTATCGCCATACTCAGCCAACATCGCAGCGACTTCGGCATGTTGTGTGCGCACTTTGTCGATGGCAGCGTTTGCACCGCGTGTGATCGGCATGGTCAGCGGATCGACATGATCGCCCTGCGCGTCCCACTCGGCTGCGATTGCTTCGGCCATTGGCAATGTCGGCACGACCAGTGTGGCTTTCGCGGGCGTTTTCACACTGCGCCCGTCAAGTTCCACGGTGAACCCGCCCTCACAGGCTGTCGCTACTGCCGTTTTCCAAAATCGCTTAGGTTTCCAATCGCTCATCTTACTGTCCTACAAGTGTATCCACGGCACCCGGCAAGGCCCCAAAATCCGCGATCAGCATATCTGGCTGCAACGCATCTGCCGCATGATAGCCCCAAGGCACACCAATCTTTGCAACCCCAGCCGCGCGCGCCATATCCATATCATATGTGGTATCGCCGACCATAACCGCCCGTGATCCAGCAACGCCCAATTCGTTCAAAGCCGCCAAAATCATCGATGGGTTTGGCTTCGATGGGTGATGATCCGCGACCTGTTCGCTGTGGAAGAAACCTTCCAACGCATGGCGTTCAAGCAGCTTGTCCAATCCGCGACGTGATTTTCCGGTCGCGACGGCCAGCAAGGTATTGTCTTGGCCCGCCAGTATATCAAGCACATCACGCGCACCGGGATATAGCGGCCCGTGATTGGCGTTTTGTGCGCGCTGGGTATTGAACGCGTCCTTATACCCGGCGATCAACCGATCCTGCGTAGCACTGTCAACGGTAGGGCATAGCTTGGCAAAGGCTACATCGAGCGATAGCCCGACAATCGACAGCACAGCCGCACGCGCAGGCATAGCAATTGCTTCGGCGTCAAAAGCATGGGTCATCGCGGCCAGAATTTCGGCCTGACTGTCGACGAGGGTGCCATCGACGTCAAAAATGACAAGCCGCAGATCAGGCATCAGGCATATTAAACGGATCAACCGGGGCATGGCCCACAACCCAACCGACGTAATCCCAAGTGTTCTGCATATGCTCTGGCAAAGGCGCGGTAATGTGCAGCTGCGCGCCCGTGGCCGGGTGTTCGATCGTCAGGGACCGCGCATGTAGGTGCATCTTGCGGCCAATCTCAGACCCCATGCCAGCGCCCCAACCATCGCCAAGGTTCTCTTGGCTGGAACCGCCATATTTCCCGTCGCCGATGATCGGATGCCCGATTTCAGCCATATGCGCGCGCAACTGGTGTGTGCGGCCTGTAATGGGCACAAGCGCGCACCAAGAGGCGCGCGACGCGAGCGTATCCATCACAGCGTAATCGGAGGTGGCGCGTTTGGCACCTTCGATGCTGTCGACATCTTTCGGATGCACGCAGCGCATCTTTTCATTTTCACCACCACGGCCACCGCCCGATTTCACCAAACCATATTTAATGGTCGCCGCGCGCGGATGCGGGACGCCCGCAACGGCGGCCCAGTAGATCTTACGGGTTTCGCGGTGCTTAAGGTTTTCAGTCAATTGCTTGGCCATCATGCGGGTGCGGGCAAGCAGCAAGACGCCAGATGTGTCCTTGTCCAAGCGGTGCACAAGGCGCGGCTTTTCATCATAGCCAAAGGTCAGCGCCTCGGCTAAGCCATCCACGTGGCGTGACGTATTGGTGCCGCCTTGCGTCGCCAGCCCATGCGGTTTGTTGATCGCAATGATGTGGTCGTCTTTATAGATCACACATGATTGGATCAGCTTTGCATCGGCCTTGGTCACGCCTTGACGGGCCAATGACCGCAGTGCGTTCGCTTCGTCCTCGGACGGTAGCGGCGGAATGCGTACCTTTTGACCAACCTCAAGCCGTGTATTGGATTTCACGCGCCCGCCATCCACGCGCAATTCTCCCTTGCGGCACATCTTTTCGATACGCCCTTGGGTCAGATGCGGGAACAGACGGCGCAGATAGCGGTCAAGCCGCTGATCACCATCGTCGGGGCCGATTGTCCGTGTTTGTACGCCGCTCATAGGGCACCTTTCGCAATCCAAAGGCCAGCAGCGCAGGCCGCCAGCGATAATAGAACCGTGCCCATAACATATCCACCAGCCGCCGCCAGCCTTCCGGCCTCTACCAGACGCATGGTATCCAATGAAAACGCAGAAAATGTGGTGAATCCGCCCAAAACACCGACGATCAGGAACGGCTGCCAGCCATGAAGCCCCTTGTGATGCGTTGTCGCGTAAATGACGCCAATGAGCAGCGACCCCAGTGCATTCACTGTCATGGTTCCAAACGGGAACGCCACGCTGACCACCACTAAATAGCGTAGCACCGCACCCAATGCGCCGCCACATGCGACCATCAATAGTGTCATGGCTTGTTCCTTTTCGCGCGCAGCCCGGCAAAGTAATCGACGCGCTTTTTCAGCTCGCGTTCAAACCCGCGATCGACGGGCAGGTAGTAGACACCGCGCTTCATCCCATCAGGGAAATAGTTTTGGCCTGAAAATGCATCTTCGGCGTCATGGTCATAGGCATAGCCCGCGCCAAAGCCTTGCTCTTTCATCATCTGCGTTGGGGCATTGATGATATGGCTTGGCGGCGGGGTTGATCCGGTCTGTTTCGCCGCAACCACGGCTGCCTTATATCCAACGTAGGCCGCGTTCGATTTCGGGGCCAAGGCAACATAGACGAGCGCCTGCGCGAGGGCCAATTCACCTTCTGGGCTGCCGATGCGCTCATACGCATCCCAAGACTGCAAACACACGGCCTGCGCTTGGGGGTCCGCAAGCCCAACTTCCTCGACAGCCATGCGGGTGATCCGGCGCGCGAGGTAGCGCGGGTCTTCGCCCCCGGCCAACATCCGCGCGAACCAATAAAGCGCCGCATCCGGGTCCGATCCGCGCACAGATTTGTGCAAGGCGCTGATCAGATTGTAATGCTCTTCGCCCGATTTGTCATATTTCGCCGCACGTTTCATCAGGCGTTTGGTCAGGTCATCAGTTGATAGTTTTCCATCCACCTTCCACGCGGCCACCTGTTCGATCAGGTTCAAAAGCGCGCGCCCATCGCCATCGGCCATTTCAAGCAATGCTTCACGGGCATGACCATCAAGCGGCAATGCACGGTCCAAATCTTTCTCGGCACGCTGCGCGAGGCGCTCTAAATCAGCGAGATCCAGACGCGTAAGAATCAAGACCTGCGAGCGGCTCAGCACCGCTGCATTCAATTCAAAGCTGGGATTTTCGGTCGTAGCCCCCACCAGCAGAATGGTGCCATCCTCCATATAGGGCAAAAACCCGTCTTGCTGGGCTTTGTTGAAACGGTGAATCTCGTCCACGAATAACAAGGTTCCCCTGCCATTTTGGCGGCGAATTTTGGCGGCTTCAAAGACTTTGCGTAGGTCCGGCACACCCGTAAAAATCGCGCTGATCTGTACAAAATGCAGGTCGGTTTCATCGGCCAGTAAACGGGCAATCGTGGTCTTCCCGACGCCGGGAGGCCCCCAAAAAATCAAAGACGACAGGGACCCCGACGAAAGCATTGTCCCCAAAGGTGCATCCGGCCCAAGCACCTGTTCTTGTCCAATGACATCACCCAACCGCTGCGGTCGCAAACGATCCGCCAACGGACGCGGGTCTTTTGACGGTTCCGAAGGGGAGGATGCAAATAAATCAGTCATATCACGCCAAGATATCATCGGGTGACGGACCGAATGCAAGTCCCAACGGGGCGGCCATCCCTACCCGAGCTGACAAATGGGTCGCCTAATCAACAAATGCCGCGGTAAAACGCTTGCCGTTGAATGTGTGCGTGCAGCAGGCGCATGACGGCACCATTGTCTGATGGGTAACATTCGGATCAACGACCGCGAGCTTGTTTGCTTCATCAACATATAGGCCGCTGTAATAGGTGCTTTCACCCGTGCGGATGAATGGCTTTCCCGCTGACAGGTCAGGCGCAACCATCCATGTGATCGGTTCTTCGCAATCCAGCCGTGCAACCGCTTCGCTGTGAACCACACCCCAGTCGTCGCCGACACGTGACAGCAAGAATTTGAACAAGGGCGTGTAGTCATACCCGTGCCGCTTGCCTGTATGCATGGAGCCGCGCGACGATTCATTTCTTGCGGCAGATTTCGTGTTGCGATCCCACTTCGACTTACCACCTGAACCATGTCGGACACCATGGGTTCGCGTGTTTACCGATCTATACAGGGGCTTCTTTCTATCTCTCATGGGAAATTTCTAAACGGGCGCCCCAATGGATGTCAAACTGCGCAAATCTCGCCTCTCGCAACGCGCGCCCACGCAAAAAGGCCTCGCATTTCTGCGAGGCCTTTAGATTTCTAACAAAACGCGGGAAACTTAATCCTCTGCGTTCTCGTATTCAGCAAGGCGTGCTTTGTCAGCAGAACCCTTGGCGTCGACGTCGCGGTCAACGAATTCGATGATCGCCATTGGCGCCATGTCGCCGTAGCGGAAGCCGGCTTTCATGATGCGGATGTAGCCACCCTGACGGTCCTTGTAGCGTGGCCCAAGGATTTCGAACAGTTTCGCTGTGTGCATTTCTTGCTTCAGGCGTGCGTTTGCCTGACGACGGGCGTGCAGGTCGCCGCGTTTTGCGAGCGTGATCAGCTTTTCAGTGATTCGGCGCAATTCTTTTGCTTTTGGCAATGTTGTTTTGATTTGCTCATGTTCGATGAGCGAGCCAGCCATGTTCGCGAACAGCGCTTTACGGTGTTCATGTGTACGGTTCAGGCGGCGGTAACCACGTGCGTGACGCATTTGATAGTCTCCTAAGTGCTTTATACTTTGTGCAGCGGTCTGATGCGTGCCAGCCGCGTTATTGGGGCAGAATTACCCAGGTCTTCCCCGCCATTGCGGGCATTTGCGGATGGGCCCGAAGGCCCACCCAAATTCTTAGAACTGATCTTCGAACTTTTTCGCCAGATCTTCGATGTTATCCGGCGGCCAGTCCTCAACGTCCATGCCAAGGTGCAGCCCCATGCCTGACAGCACTTCTTTGATTTCGTTCAAAGATTTGCGGCCAAAGTTTGGTGTGCGCAGCATTTCTGCTTCGGTTTTTTGGATCAGATCGCCAATGTAAACGATGTTGTCGTTCTTGAGGCAGTTTGCCGAACGGACAGACAGTTCCAGCTCGTCCACTTTCTTCAGCAGAAGCGGGTTGAACTCGAGACCATCATCGTCTTGGCCAGCGGTTGCTGATTCAGGCTCGTCGAAGTTAACGAAGATCGACAGTTGATCTTGCAAGATGCGGGCCGCATAGGCAACCGCATCATCAGGCGTGATAGACCCGTCTGTTTCGACTTTCATCGTCAGCTTATCATAGTCCAGAACCTGACCTTCACGGGTCGGTTGAACGTCATAGCTGACTTTTTTGACAGGCGAATAGATCGCATCGATTGCAATCATGCCGATTGGTGCGTCTTCTGGCTTGTTCTTGTCAGCCGCAACATAGCCCTTACCGGTATTCACGGTCAGTTCCATGTAAAGATCAGCGCCATCGTCGAGGTGACAAATCACGTGGTCTTTGTTCAGCACTTCGATCCCAGCAGTCTCGCTGATGTCAGCAGCAGTCACAACGCCAGGGCCTTTGGCTTGAACGGACAAACGCTTTGGGCCTTCGACTTCCATACGGATGGCGACGCCTTTGAGGTTCAAAACGATGTCAGTTACGTCTTCGCGTACACCTGACACAGAAGAAAATTCGTGCAGAACGTTATCGATCTGAACGGCAGTGATCGCAGCACCTTGCAGCGATGACATAAGGATACGGCGCAATGCGTTGCCCAAAGTCAGACCAAAGCCACGCTCAAGCGGTTCAGCAATCACAGTTGCCTGACGCATTGGGTCGTTGCCCGGTTTCACTTCCAATTGAGTTGGCTTAATCAACTCAGCCCAGTTCTTGTGGATCATGTGTCCCTCCATTCCTGTTTACCTTCATGTCCGAAAGGCAAACGCCCGAGGTTTCAAAATGACGTATTGGGGCCGCGCAAAAACATGCACGACCCCAAAGCGTTTGGGTGAAATTAGACGCGGCGGCGCTTTGGTGGGCGGCAGCCGTTGTGGGCCATTGGTGTCACGTCACGGATCGATGTGATGTTGAAACCAGCAGCAGCCAAAGCGCGCAATGCGCTTTCACGGCCAGAACCGGGACCCTGCACTTCGACTTCAAGCGTTTTCACGCCGTGATCTTGTGCTTTTTTGCCCGCATCCTCAGCCGCCATTTGGGCAGCATAAGGTGTCGACTTACGTGACCCCTTAAAGCCCATTGTGCCCGCAGACGACCAAGAGATCGCGTTGCCCTGCACATCGGAGATGAGGATTTTTGTGTTGTTGAAAGAAGAATTCACGTGCGCAACGCCAGCGGCGATGTTCTTGGAAACCTTCTTTTTGGTGCGTTTGGTATCGCGTGCCATCTGTCAGATCTCCCTTATTTCTTCTTACCAGCAATGGCCTTTGCAGGGCCTTTGCGTGTACGTGCGTTGGTTGATGTACGTTGCCCACGAACAGGCAGGTTACGACGGTGACGCAGGCCACGGTAGCAACCAAGGTCCATCAGACGCTTGATGTTCATCTGTGTCTCGCGACGCAGGTCACCTTCAACAGTCAGGTTACCGTCGATGTATTCGCGGATCGCCAATACTTCGGCGTCTGACAATTCGTTGACGCGACGTGTGCGGTCAATTTTGACAGCTTCACAGATTTCTTCAGATTTGGCTGGGCCAATTCCGGTGATATAAGTTAGGGCGATTGGAACCCGCTTTGCAGTCGGGATGTTTACGCCGGCAATACGTGCCACGTGTGCAATTCCTTTTGTTGCGGGTCCGTCATTCCAGACCCTTTTTTCACAACGCAAGCCCGCAGCGATTGCCCGGGCTTAAGTCATATCGAGGTGGTTGATGGCATTCCGGGGGCGACCCGTTAACCATCCATTGATTCCCTTGCGGGATGGCGCTGTTTAGGGGGGAATAGCATTATGGTCAACCCACCCAGACAGCGGCGATGGATTTTCGCGAAAATCCATCTATGTTGTAAGTTTCTAAAGAATTATGACAACGCTTCTGCAATGCTCGCCGCAACATCATCCATGCTGGCAAGGCCATCTACAGATTGCAGGTCGCCCTTGGCATAGTAGTAGCCGATTAGCGGGCTGGTTTGCTTGTAGTAGGCGGCCAAGCGCACGCGCAAGGCCTCTTCGTTATCGTCGGCGCGGACAGGTTGGCCTGCAGCGCGGGCTTCTTCAGCGCGGTTCACGATGCGGTCAACCAATACGTCATCATTGACGCGCAGCTCAATCACAGCATCCAATGTTTGGCCCATGTCGGCCAACAGGTCGGCCAAAGCATCGGCCTGCGGCAATGTCCGCGGGAAGCCGTCAAAGATAAAGCCGCCCTCCGCACCATTTTCCAATTGTTCGCGGATCAGGCCGATGACGATTTCATCGGTGACAAGATTGCCCGCATCCATAACGGCTGCGACTTTCTTGCCCATTTCAGTTCCACTGGTCCGCGCGGCACGCAGCATGTCACCGGTGCTCAGCTGCACCATGTTACGTTCGGCCACAAGTTTCTGTGCTTGTGTGCCTTTGCCCGCTCCGGGCGGTCCCAGTAGAATGATATTCATTTGCGCGATGGTCCCTTACGTTTGCTTGAACTGCGCTTGCCGCGCAATTGTGACTTCTCGATCAGGCCTTCATATTGATGGGCGACGAGATGTGACTGGATTTGCTGGATTGTATCCATACCGACCGAGACGATGATCAATACCGATGTCCCACCAAAGTAGAATGGCACCGAAAGCTGTGCCCGAATGATTTCAGGCAGCAACGCGACAAGCGCCAAATAGCCAGAACCAAGCACAAGAATACGGGTGACAACGTAATCCAGATATTCAGCGGTCTTTTTGCCGGGGCGGATGCCAGGCACAAAGCCGTTTTGGTTTTTCAGGTTGTCCGCAACTTCATCAGTCTTGAACGCAACTTCACGGGTGTAGAAGTAAGTGAAGAAGACAATCATGCCGCCAAAGAAAATCAGATAGAGCGGCTGACCGGGGCCAAACAGCGCAAGGATCGTTGACATGACAGGGCCAGAGGTCCCACCGCTGAATGTGCTGATCGTGGTCGGCAGCAGCAGCAACGCAGAGGCAAAGATCGCAGGGATCACGCCGGCTGGGTTGACCTTGATCGGCAAGTGGCTGGATGATCCGTCAAAGACCTTCATGCCACGCTGTTGGCGCGGGTACTGAATGTGGATCTTGCGCAGTGAGCGCTCCATGAACACAACAAACAGCAACACCACCCCTACCATGACCAAAATACCGATGATGGTCAGCGGGCTGATGGTGCCGGACCGGCCTTGGGCCAGAAACTGCGCCAACGCAGCTGGAATTTCAGCGATAATGCCAACAAAGATAATCAGTGAGATACCGTTGCCGATGCCGCGTGCAGTGATCTGTTCACCGATCCACATCAACAGCATGGTGCCACCAACGATGGTGATCATGCATGATGCGCGGAAAAACAGACCCGGATCAGTGGCGAAACCGCCGGCCTCAAGCCCGACAGACAGCCCGTAAGCCTGCGCCGTGGCAAGGAATACAGTCCCATAACGCGTGTATTGGGTCAGCTTGCGGCGTCCCTGCTCGCCCTCTTTTTTGAGGTTCTTGAGCGGTTCCCACATGGAGCCCAGCAGTTGCATCACGATGGATGCAGAAATGTAAGGCATAATACCAAGGGTGAAGATCGCCATGCGCGATAGCGCACCACCAGTGAACATCGACAGAATGCCGCCAATACCTGTGGCCGCTTGATCCATAAATTCGCGCAATGCGGTCGAATCGATGCCGGGGACCGGAATATAGGTACCAAGACGGTAAACCATCAGCATCCCGATGGTGAATAGAATGCGCTGGCGTAGTTCGGTCGCTTTACCGAACGCGCTCCAACTTATGTTGGATGCCATTTGCTCTGCTGCAGAAGCCATTTCGTGTCTCTTTTCATGCTAAACGCCGCCAAACGGGTTCCCGTTGGCGGCGTTTGGGAAAACTTGAATGGATATGTAAGCAACGTTTCCGCTGCTCACAAGTCTTACTCAGCCGCAGCCGCTGTTGCGACGGTCAGTGAACCGCCTGCTTTTGCGACAGCTTCTACAGCGCCAGCAGAGGCGCCGGTGACGACGATCGTTGCTTTTGCGGTGAAATCACCTTTTGCAAGAACGCGGATACCGTCTTTTTTGCGACGCACCAGACCGGACGCAATCAGCGCATCTTCGGTGATGTCTGATTTGATGTCGATCTTGCCGTCGTCGATGAATTTCTGGATCAGGCCAAGGTTTACAACAGCGAATGCCTTGCGGTTCGGCTTGTTAAAGCCACGCTTTGGCAAACGTTGGTAAATCGGCATTTGGCCGCCTTCGAAGCCTTTGATCGCCACACCAGAGCGTGACTTTTGACCTTTGATACCACGGCCACCGGTCTTACCCATGCCGGAACCCGGACCACGGCCAATGCGTTTCTTGCGCTGTGTTGCGCCTTCGTTGTCGTGAAGTTCGTTCAGTTTCATGTCGCTTCTCCTCTTGCCGGAACTGACCCCCAGCGACGGGAGCGGTCAAACACGGCGTTTCAATTGAGTCGGCCCAACAGAGGCAGACCAGCGGCGTATAGACGGATGCCGGGGTTGGTTCAAGTGGGGAAGATGTTTGCAGCGGCGCAGCGCGCGCTTTTGACGCGGCAACGCAAAAAGGCGCCGGGTGATTACTCACCGGCGCCCTGTGGGTGGATTTGGTTAGTTTAGGCGCTGCCGTAAGCCGCCTTGGTCGCAACATCGCGGATCGCCTTGCGTGGAATGCCGATGTCAGCCAAGTCACGATCCGTCATGCATTCGAGCTGCACGACAACATCACGGTAAACGGCACTGCGCGCAGAAGCTGCTTTGAAATCGGCGATTGCACCGGAGATAAAGCGCGTGACCGGGTTGCCAGCAACTGTTTGTGGATTTGCGTTCATATAGGCCATGTGTCTTTTCCTTCTCGAGCGAAGCCCCATTTTGCGCTGCGGTCAGTCGCGGGGCGGTGAATTTCATACCTCATAAATAAGCGGTGGTACGGGGTAGGACAAACGCCAGTTTGGAATTGCTGCTATGCAGCATTGGAATGCCGCACACGCAACACGCCTAAAAGTTGTGCTTGACACATTTGGGCGTTTTCAACGCAAAACGCCCTCGGTTTCCCGAGGGCGTTCTTTAAAACTATATCGAAATCCGGCGAACCGGAAAAGGCGTTAGCCTTTTTCTTCGATGATTTCGACCATGTGGCTGATCGAGTTGACCATGCCGCGAACTGAAGGTGTATCTTCAAGCTCTTTGGTGCGATTCATTTTGTTTAGACCCAGACCGATCAGCGTAGCGCGCTGTTTGGCGGGGCGACGGATGGGCGAGCCCACCTGTTTTACAACAATCGTTTTTGCCATTGTTCAGGTTCCTTACGCGTCTGCGGCTTCAGCAGTGGCTTCGGCAGCGGGTGCCTCGTCACGCTTGGGCAGGATGTCAGCAACCTTTTTGCCACGGCGCTGTGCGACGTTGCGTGGAGATTGCTCTTTAGAAAGGCCATTCATGGTGGCGCGGATCATGTTGTAAGGGTTCTGTGAACCGATGGACTTAGACACAACGTCTTGTACACCCAACATTTCAAACACAGCACGCATTGGACCACCGGCGATGATCCCGGTACCAACTGGGGCTGTCCGCATAACCACTTTACCGGCGCCGTGACGGCCTTCCATGTCGTGGTGCAATGTCCGACCGTCGCGCAGGGCAACACGGATCATCTGACGCTTCGCTTGCTCAGTCGCTTTGCGGATCGCTTCAGGGACTTCTTTTGCTTTCCCTTTACCGAAACCAACACGGCCTTTTTGGTCGCCAACAACGACGAGGGCTGCGAAACCAAAGCGCTTACCACCTTTTACGGTTTTTGATACGCGGTTGATTGCGACCAGACGGTCTGCAAACTCAGGAGCTTGCTCTTCACGGTTACGGCGGTTGCCGCCCCGATTGTTATCACGTTCTGCCATATGTGGCGTCCTTTTATAAATGATGCATAGCATCTTTTGATACGATCGCAGTGCCCGACCGGGCCTGGATCATCGAGAGGGTCCCGAACATGCCGGGACCCTCTACGCTGACTTAGATTTTCAAACCACCTTCACGCGCAGCTTCGGCCAGGGCCTTCACTTTGCCGTGAAACAGGAAACCACCACGGTCGAAATAAGCAACTTCGACGCCAGCTTTCTTGGCGCGTTCTGCGATTGCAGCACCCACCTTTGTCGCGGCTTCGATGTTGTTCTTGCCAACCACGCCCAGTGCTGTTTCGAGCGAAGACGCAGATGCGATTGTTACGCCCTGCACGTCGTCGATCAGCTGGACGCTGATGTTTTTGTTTGAGCGGTGAACCGACAGACGCGCGCGCCCTTGGTTGGCTGTTACGCCCCGCAGTTTGTTCCGAACGCGCATGCGGCGCTTCAGAAACAGAGTTCTTTTGCTGTTTGCCATCTGTGCGTTCCTTACTTCTTCTTGCCTTCTTTGCGGAAGATGTATTCGCCTTTGTACTTGATACCTTTGCCTTTGTAGGGCTCTGGTTTGCGCCATTCACGGATATTCGCCGCGACCTGACCAACAAGCTGAGAGTCGATACCTTCCACTGTGATTTCGGTTGGCTTTGCGGCCGTCACTGTGACGCCCTCTGGCACTTCGAAATTCACATCATGGCTGTAACCCAATGACAGTTTCAGGACTTTGCCCTGCATCTGTGCACGGTAACCAACACCTGACAGTTCAAGTTCTTTCTTGAAACCCTCAGAAACGCCAGTCGCAAGGTTCGCAACCATCGTGCGGCTCATGCCCCACTGCTGGCGCGCGCGCTTGGATTTGCCGCGTGGTTCTACAGTAACAACATTGCCATCAACAGTGATGGAAACATCGTCAGTGGCTTTAAAAGAAAGAGTCCCTTTAGGGCCTTTAACTTCTACGGTTTGGCCAGACACCGTGGCGGTAACGCCTGATGGTAGCTCAACCGGTTTTTTACCAATACGAGACATTTTATCCCCTTAGAATACAGTGCAGAGCACTTCGCCGCCAACATTGGCCGCACGTGCGTTTGCATCCGACATCACACCTTTAGAGGTGGAGACAATCGACACACCCAGGCCCTGACGGACAGATGGGAGGTCATTTGGACCCATGTAAACGCGACGGCCAGGCTTAGAAACCCGCTTCACTTCACGAATAACAGGAGTACCCTCGTAGTACTTCAGTTCGATTGCAAAAGCGGGGTGCCCGTCTTTGCCATCTTTTTTAGCGTAGCCGCGGATGTAACCTTCGTCTGAAAGCACGTCCAGAACCCAACCACGCAGTTTTGATGCAGGTGTTTCCACCGCAGCTTTACCGCGCATTTGGCCGTTACGGATGCGTGTCAGCATATCACCGATAGGATCGTTCATCTTATGCTCTCCTTACCAGCTTGACTTGACCATGCCTGGAATTTCGCCATTGGAACCAAGGTCCCGCAGCGCGATCCGGCTGATCTTGAGTTTACGGTAATAGGCGTGTGGACGCCCGGTGAGCTGACAACGGTTGTGCAGACGCGTTGCAGAAGAGTTGCGTGGCAGTTTTGCCAGTTCAAGGGTTGCCTTGAAACGCTCTTCTACGGGCTTCTCTTGGTCGTTGATGATCGCCTTCAGCGCCGCGCGCTTTTCAGCGTACTTTGCCACCAGCTTTTCACGCTTAACTTCGCGTGCGATCATGGATTTCTTAGCCATTTCTAATCTCTCCCTAACGCTTAGCTGTTGAAAGGCATGTTGAAAGCTTTCAACAATGCTTTTGCTTCAGCGTCAGTGTTCGCTGTGGTGCAGATGACGATGTCCATGCCCCAGTTCACATCGATCTTGTCGAAGTTGATCTCGGGGAACACCAGGTGCTCTTTAAGGCCAGTGGCATAGTTGCCGCGACCGTCAAATGATTTACCAGATACGCCGCGGAAATCGCGAATACGTGGCATCGCAACGGTGATCAGACGATCCAGGAATTCGTACATTTTATCGCCACGCAAAGTTACCTTTGCACCAAGCGGCATGTCTTCACGAACGCGGAAACCAGCGATTGATTTCTTAGCGCGTGTTGTCATGGCCTTTTGACCAGCGATTGTAGAAAGATCTTCCTGTGCGGATTTTGCTTTCTTGCTGTCACGGACAGCTTCAGCACCGCAGCCGATGTTCAGAACAATTTTGTCCAAACGTGGGATCTGCATGTCGTTTTTGTAACCGAATTCTTCTTTGATCGCAGCGCGGATCTTAGTAGCGTATTCGGACTTCAAACGTGGGGTATAGTTTGCGGTATCAAGCATTAGATCGCATCCCCTGTTGTCTTAGCGAAGCGCACTTTGTTGTCGCCATCCATACGGAAGCCAACACGTGTTGCTTTGCCATTTTTGTCAACGATTGCCAGGTTCGACAGTTGGATCGGCATCGCCTTTGGCGTGCGGCCACCCTGTGTTGCCTGAGATTGCTTCACGTGACGGACAGCCATGTTAACGCCGTCAACGATTGCTTTGCCTGACTTTGGGTCGATGGACGAGATAGTGCCCTTTTGACCTTTGTCTTTACCGGCAAGAACGATCACGTCGTCACCTTTACGGAGCTTAGCAGCCATAGTTACAGCACCTCCGGAGCAAGTGAGATGATTTTCATGAAGTTTTTCGCACGTAATTCGCGAACAACTGGCCCAAAGATACGTGTACCCATTGGTTCGTTGTTGTTGTTCAGGATGACAGCAGCGTTGCTGTCAAAACGAATAGCTGTGCCGTCTTCGCGACGTACTTCTTTTGCGGTGCGCACGACGACGGCCTTGCGGACGTCACCTTTCTTTACGCGGCCACGTGGAATGGCTTCTTTCACCGATACAACGATAATGTCACCGACACTCGCGTAACGACGATGTGAGCCACCCAGAACCTTGATGCACTGAACACGGCGAGCGCCGCTATTGTCAGCAACATCCAGATTGGTCTGCATCTGGATCATTTGGTTTCCTTCCGACCTATGGGGTAGTCCCGATTTCCGTCCGGGGCCCCAGGGTTTCGATTAAACTGTTGGTGGGCGCCTTACGACGCGATCACTTCCCAGCGTTTGGTTTTCGACTTTGGAGCACATTCTTGAATGCGAACTTGGTCGCCGACGTTGAATGTGTTTTTCTCATCGTGCGCCCGGTATTTCTTGGACTTACGAATAGTTTTCTGAAGCAGCGGGTGCTTGTAACGACGTTCTACAGAAACTGTGACCGTCTGTTCGTTTTGGTTGCTTGTGACAACCCCAGCTAGGATACGCTTAGGCATAGATTAAGCCTCCGAAGCAGCGGCAGCTGCTTTTTCGTTCAGAATTGTTTTGACTTTGGCAGCGTTGCGACGTGCAGCGCGGATACCAGAAGTATTTTCGAGTTGGCCTGTGGCCTGCTGAAAGCGCAGGTTAAAGGATTCTTTTTTCAGGTTCACCAGCTCTTCACGGAGCTGGTCGGGCGTTTTATCCCGCAGTTCATTGGCGTTCATGCCATTTTCCTTTTTCAACATCACCGGCAGGCCGCACACGTGCGTGACCCGATTCCCGATGGAGTGGGGTAGAAGTGGGCCGTATAGGGGGGATGCGACCTTGTGACAAGGGGGTTTGTGATGCTCAGTCCTTATAGAGACCATCGGTGTGCTGTGCTTTAAGCCAAACCGCCTCTGATGACTTGTTCGCCGTCTTTTTTCGGGAATAGTTGTCAGGGTGTTCGGTGGCGTATTCACGCAAGGTTTGGCGGATTACCTCAGACACTGAACAGCTTTGCACCTTGGCAGCTGCTTCCAGCCAGTAAGCCAGTTCTGGCTCCAGTGAAACTGTCACGCGTTTAGTAGGCACCAGAGTCACCAATTGCTTGGATAATCGAAATCACCGCGATTGCTGTACCGAAAACGATTCCCATTTCGGCTATTGCAGATCCTCCGAGAGGAAGGATCCGAAAACGTCTGGGACTGACTGCTTTGGTGACAGTGAGTATAAGGAGTACTGCTCCGGCTATACCAAGTACGTTCATTTGCTGCTCCTATATCATCATTCGATGTGATTAATCTCGCACCAAAATATCAAGAAAAAATTAACAAAGCGTTGCAACTGCATCATCCCGCTCGGACGATAGGCCGGGCAGCGCCCGGACCTCCCCCATGGGGAGGGCGCTTCGCACCCACCCCGAGGTCCAAGCGCTGCCCCTTGCGCACCAACGCTTGACGCAGATCAACGACAGGTTTGGCGATATGTGGTCTGGTTGCCTCAAACGCATAAAGGAGAAACCATGCCCACAAACGCCGCCAAGAAAGCCGCACCTTCCAATAAAGCCCGTACCGCTGAAATCATCGGGTTTGAAGAAGGCAAATACCCCTACGCGCGCCGCCTGCCCCGTAAGCGCTATGAAGACGAAAAAGCCGCCTTGCAGGTGGAACTGCTCAAGGCGCAGCACTGGGTGCAGGAAACGGATCAAAAGATTGTTTTATTGTTCGAAGGGCGCGATGCGGCTGGTAAGGGCGGCACGATTAAGCGGTTCACGGAACATCTGAACCCACGTGACGCGCGCGTCGTGGCGCTGAATAAACCATCCGACGAAGAGCGCGGGCAGTGGTTTTTCCAACGCTACATAAAACATCTGCCCACAGCGGGCGAAATGGTCCTGTATGATCGGTCATGGTATAACCGGGCGGGCGTTGAGCGGGTCATGGGGTTTTGCGAGCCGAATGAATATCTGGAATTCATGCGCCAAACGCCCGAATTTGAACGAATGCTAGCGCGCAGCGGCGTAACCCTGTTTAAATACTGGTTCTCGGTCACCCAAGAAGAACAGCGCAGCCGGTTCGATTCGCGTGAAACCGATCCGCTCAAACGGTGGAAGTTGTCGCCCATCGACCGCGCCAGCATTGACCGTTGGGATGATTACACCGAAGCGAAAGAAGCCATGTTCTTTTACACCGACACAGCTGATGCGCCATGGACAGTGATCCGTTCGAACGACAAAAAACGTGCGCGGCTGAACTGTATGCGGCATTTTTTATCGCAGCTGGACTACCCGGACAAAGACCCAGAGGTTGCCACTGCACCTGACCCGCAAATCGTGCTGCATGCGTCGCACGCGGTGAAACATTCTGATCATATCTTGGGCGCATCACTGCACCCTGACAGTAAATAGCATAGGCCGACGCCACCAAACGCCTCTCGCGCTTTGCGAGGGGCTAGGATACAAACTGCACCATGTCAGATATCAAATCGCTGTTCGCGACCCGCCTTTACCACGCCCCCCTGTCCGAACAGGGTGCCATTGACCCGGCAGAGCTGGAAAACTCTTGCCTCGTGATCGCTGATGACGACGAAGCGGGCCAAGATTGGTGCGAAGAACACGGTTATCCCGGCTATACGTCTTATGCGTCTTTGACCGATCTGCCGTGGCGGTTTCCGATCTTCGCGGACCTGGTCAAAGTGCTTGATGCGCATGTCGCGGCTTTCGCCAAGGATTTGGAATTCGATCTGGGCGACAAAGGCCTTAAGCTTGAAGATATTTGGATCAATATCCTACCCCCCGGCGGCATCCACACCAGCCACATCCACCCGCATTCGGTGATCAGCGGCACCACCTATGTCGCGATGCCCGAGGGCGCTAGCGCGCTAAAGCTCGAAGACCCCCGCCTGCCAATGATGATGGCCGCGCCCACGCGTGTAACCGGCGCGCGCGATGAACTGTGCCCGTTCATCTATATTAAGCCCGCCGTAGGCGATGTGCTGCTTTGGGAAAGCTGGTTGCGCCACGAGGTGCCGATGAACATGGCCGAAGAAGAAGAACGGATTTCGGTAAGTTTTAACTATAGCTGGGGCTAGTCCAGTCAAAATGTGAACCTTGTTCATATTTTGATTGACAGGGACGATTTTGCTATCTATCAATTTATGAACGTTGATCATAAATTGGATAAAGCTATGAAACACCAACTTATAACACTCGGCGCGCTTTTGTGCGTCGCCGGCTGCGCCACACCTAGCGCCCAGCATTCTACCCAAGCCGCAGATAACAGCGGCCAAGCGCTTGGACATAGTGTTGCGGCCGTTGGCACCGGGGCCGCATTGGTCAGCGCCGCCCCACTGACTGCCGTTGGTAATACGCTTACCATTTCTGGTGCCGCGCTCGCCGATGCGGCCTATGGCGCGGATGGGACCTATTATGATCCAGAGCTGGCCGCCGATGGCCCGCCAACCTTGGAATAAGGGGGAAAATTCATCATGAAGCGTTTCATTTCTGCCTGCCTTCTCGCCGCCACTCTTTTTGCCCCTGCCCCCAGTTTTGCTGGCAGCAGCGCCAATGGGGTCGCCGTTTTGCCCATGAACCAAGTCGCAAGCTTTTCAAACCGCGTCCAACAGGACCTTGCGGCGCGGGGCGCGCGTGTCGCGATCGTGGCCCGCGTCGGGCGCGACCCGGCACAATTGCCTGACGATGTGACCTATACCCACGTTGGGCTGTGGGTCTATTCGCGGATCACCCGCGCGGACGGAAGCTCCGGGCAAGGCTACCGGGTCTATAATCTGTACCAACAGGCCGATAACGCTGTGCGCAGTGATCTGGTCCAAGACAGCCCGGCCGATTTCTTTGCCGGCGCGCATGTACTGGATGCAGGGGTCATCATCCCCGACCCTCGGCTACAAACCAAATTGCTGGATGTGATCAACAGCCCAACCTACGCGGCCTTGCATAATCCGGTATACTCCGCACTGGCCAACCCCAATACCAACCAATTTCAGAACTGTACCGAACATACGCTCAACTTGTTGATGGCAGCCCTGTACGGCACCGATGATCTGAACCAAATCAAAGCCAACACCGCCGCCCATTTTGAACCACAACCCATCCAAGTTGGGGGGCTCCAACGCGCGCTTGCCACGGTCGCATCCCAAGCCCTGACCACCGCCGACCACGGTCCAAACGTGGCAACAGCGACGTTCGGGTCCATTGCACGGTTCATGGAAGACAACGGGCTAGAAGACGAGGTTTACCGGATCACGCCGACGCAGGTGGTACGGTTCTAGGCCAGCCGCGCCCAACATAATGTTTTCTTTTTGTTCTTTAAATCCAACAGTGCTTGCATAGATCAAGAGCATTAGCAGATTATTAAGGAACGTATAATGCCTAGAAACAATAAACGAACATCATCAAAAATTGCCTCTGAAGCATCCCGAACATTGCGCAACCCTCGCGCATCTGCACGTGCCAAGAGCCTTGCTGGTTCCGCATTATCACAACGCGATCCCAAGAAGCAGACTGGGAAGGCAATGGAACGCAAAGCTGCCAAGGCCGTATTTGGTAGAGGGACCTCCGCTTCCATGAGAAGGACGGGTGGCTCAGTTCTGTCCCAATCGAACAAGTCACGATAATACGAAGAAGCCCCCGCTGATTTCTCAGCGGGGGCTTCTATCTCTACGTGGTGCGACCCGCCAATTTGCTTTGCAAATTCGCTACACCGCACTTGGTAGTTTTCGCGTTGCGAAAACTACCAGTCTTCGCGCACGATTGTGCGTGTTTTGATTGGAAGCTTCATCGCAGCAAGGCGCAGGGCCTCGCGGGCGACGTCTTCGCCAACACCGTCGATTTCGAACATCACGCGGCCAGGTTTAACCTTGCATGCCCAAAAATCGATAGAGCCTTTACCTTTACCCATACGTACTTCGACGGGCTTAGATGTGACTGGAGTGTCTGGGAAGATACGAATCCAAACGCGGCCTTGACGCTTCATGTGACGCGTCATTGCACGACGTGCAGCTTCGATCTGACGGGCAGTGATTCGCTCTGGCTGAAGGGCCTTGAGGCCATATGTGCCAAAGTTCAGGTCAGACCCGCCCTTTGCTTCACCACGGATACGGCCTTTGTGCAGTTTCCGGTGTTTTGTACGCTTTGGTTGCAGCATTTATCTAGCTCCTTAGCGACGGCCAGCGCCGCGAGGAATGGAACCCTCTTGCAGCTCGGCGTGTTTACGATCGTGCGCTGACGGGTCGTGCTCCATGATATCACCTTTGTAGATGAATACCTTGATGCCGATGATCCCATAAGGTGTCATAGCTTCGAACAATGCATAGTCGATGTCTGCACGCAAAGTGTGCAGCGGCACGCGACCTTCACGGTACCATTCAGTACGCGCGATTTCAGCACCGCCAAGACGACCCGCAAGGTTGATCCGGATACCCAGAGCGCCCATACGCATTGCGTTTTGAACAGAACGTTTCATCGCACGACGGAAAGACACACGACGCTCAAGCTGCTGACCGATGGATTCAGCAACCAAGGCTGCGTCCAGTTCAGGCTTACGCACTTCGACGATGTTCAGGTGCAGTTCAGATGCGGTCAGCTTAGCAAGTTTCTGACGCAGACCTTCGATGTCTGCACCTTTCTTACCAATGATCACACCCGGACGTGCAGCGTGGATCGTCACGCGGCACTTTTTGTGCGGACGTTCGATGATCACGCGGCTGATGCCAGCCTGTGCACAGTCTTTTTTGATGAAGTCTTTGATCTTCAGATCTTCGAGTAGCAGATCACCATAATCTTTGGTGTCAGCGTACCAGCGGCTGTCCCAGGTGCGGTTGACCTGAAGACGCATACCGACGGGATTTACTTTGTTACCCATTATGATTGCTCCTCAACTTGGCGAACCACGATTGTGATTTCGGCAAATGGCTTGATGATCTTGCCAAAACGACCACGTGCCCGCGGACGACCGCGCTTCATGATCAGGTTTTTGCCGCAATAAGCTTCGGCAACGACCAGTTCATCAACATCAAGGTTGTGGTTGTTTTCAGCATTCGCGATGGCAGACTGAAGACATTTCTTCACGTCATCCGAAATCCGCTTTTTCGAGAAAGTCAGGTCAGTCAGAGCCTGCTCAACTTTCTTGCCACGGATCAGACCAGCGACGAGGTTCAGCTTTTGTGGCGAAGTGCGGAGCATGCGCAGTTTTGCACGTGCTTCGTTGTCGGCCACGCGGCGGGGATTTGTATCCTTGCTCATGGCTTATTTCCGCTTCGCTTTTTTGTCAGCTGCGTGACCGTAATAGGTGCGGGTCGGTGAATATTCACCAAACTTTTGACCAATCATGTCTTCAGTGACGTTAACAGGGATGTGCTTCTTGCCGTTGTACACACCAAAGGTGAGACCAACAAACTGAGGCAGGATAGTTGAACGGCGGGACCAGATTTTGATCACTTCGTTGCGACCGCTTTCGCGCGATGCTTCTGCCTTTTTCAAGACATAGGCGTCGACGAACGGGCCTTTCCAGACGGAACGAGCCATAATTACCGACCCTTCTTCTTGGCGTGACGCGAACGTACAATAAGACGCTGCGACGCTTTGTTTTTGTTACGGGTGCGCTTGCCCTTGGTGTCTTTACCCCAAGGTGTCACAGGCGTACGACCACCAGATGTCCGGCCTTCACCACCACCGTGCGGGTGATCGATCGGGTTCATCGCGACACCACGTACAGAAGGACGGATGCCCTTGTGACGCATACGGCCAGCTTTACCGAAGTTCTGGTTAGAGTGGTCAGCGTTAGACACGGCACCGATTGTCGCCATGCATTCCTGACGAACCAGACGCAATTCACCAGAAGACAGGCGGATTTGCGCATAGCCACCGTCACGACCGACGAACTGTGCGTATGTACCAGCAGCACGTGCGATTTGACCGCCCTTGCCCGGTTTCATTTCGATGTTGTGAATGATCGTACCGATTGGCATGCCAGAGAATGGCATTGCGTTGCCCGGCTTAATGTCAGCCTTGGCAGATGCGATCACCTTGTCACCAACAGCCAAACGCTGCGGGGCAAGGATATAGTTTTGTGTACCGTCTTCGTACTGGATCAGCGCGATAAACGCGGTCCGGTTCGGGTCATATTCAATACGTGCAACAACAGCGGACATGTCCAGCTTGTTACGTTTGAAATCAACGATACGGTAAAGACGCTTTGCGCCCCCACCAATGCGACGCATTGTGATTCGTCCGGTGTTGTTCCGGCCGCCCGATTTCGTCAGACCCTGTGTAAGGGATTTGACGGGACGTCCTTTCCAAAGCTCCGAACGGTCGATCAGCACCAACCCACGTTGGCCTGGCGTCGTCGGCTTATACGACTTAAGTGCCATGTTAGCTTCTTCCGTTTGCTTAGGAGGGCCAGTTTCCCGACCCCGATGTTATAGGCCCCCGTAGGTGCCCAGAGTAATAAAAGCGCAGCCCCGGACGAATCCGAGGCTGAGCGATTGCTGGCATATAGCGGGGGATGGGGGGAAGGGCAAGTGGGGAGATTGGTTGCGAAACTCATTTAACCTTGCCAATGTGTCCATGGTTGAATTTTGGAAAGTTAAGAAATCTTATGAGTGTATTCGCTACAGAGTTTCAGGTTAAGACTGGCATTTCAAAGGCCGCATTTGTCGCCTCAGTTGTTGCATGGCTGCGAGGCATAAACAGAAGTCAAATCCTAGACAGCGCTGACGCCCACGTAAACTATGACGATGAAGTTTGGCTTGAGACCGCCGAAGGTGAATCACTCTCGCTCAAGAGTTATGAACATAATCAAATGGCGGTTTTCGGATCGCGATTGGAGATTTTAGACAATTTGGGCCGTAAGTGGCGCACCGAATGTGTCTTAACCGACTTCGGCAACGCCGCATTTCTCAGGGTACGCGGTCAGTGCGTCGCAGTTGATGCCTCAGCCGTTGTAATACCCCCCAAAAAGCCCCACTTTATCCGGCAGGCCATAGAAGATGGATGGTGTGTTGAGGATGGGCATTTTCTGCCCTCTCTGTCAGAAATTTCAGTTGATTCCACCTCGATTGATACTGCAACGAATATAATTTTGGGTGGTGCCTCATTTTTTCTACCGGTTCTGTACATATCGCGCGGAAACCAAGACCACCTTCCCTTCAAAACAACAAATATTGCGAAGGAGCTTGCAGGCATTTGTCACGTTGTAGTTGAGCCAAGTCGGGCGTTTTCTTTCGAGTTAATGGAAAGAACGAAACGTAAAAACCCGTACGGTGGTGCTGTAGCGCTCTTTGCGCCAGATGGACGAGAAGTATTCAAGTTCTTCAAGAAATCCGATGATCATTCTGGCACCGATTTGGTCAAAGCTTGTGTTCAAAGGACGAATGAGTTTGTTTCGTCTCAGGCCGCCCAAAAGGCTTGGGAATGGCAAGACCTTCAGGAAGCTCAGTCACGAAGACTTAGAGAAGCGGTTACAAACGCAAATGCTGAGGGATTGGAAGACTATGTCGCCGCTTTCGACACCGAGCTAGCAGCTAAGGAAGAGAAAATCCAGAATCTCGAAGCAAGGCTGCTCATCGAAACGGCGCGAGCAAACAATGCCACACAAAACACCGACGATCTATTTCCTACCGACCTAAAAACACAAATTGGCCCCGAGTTATATGACGGTGAATTTACGGATCGCCTACACTCATTTCTTTCTAACTCTCTCGACGCCCCGTCCATACCCAGAAACCCACGAACCGACGAGTTTGTGAAGCGATTGCTAGAAAATCTTGAGTTTAGCGGTAGATCACAATCTTTGGTTTCACAAATCAAAAGTGCCTGCCGGGACGGCAATCAGATGCCAAAGCAGTTAGGATCGATACTATCCGGTTTTGGGTTTACCAAAAGTAACGATGGTCCGCACTTAAAGTTTCAGCCACCGAAGGAACTATTTGGATTACAGACCGAAGTATTACCGTCGACACCAAGCGACTCTCAAAGAGCCGGGAAGAACCGTGGCGCTGAAGTAATTCGTAGCTTTGGCCTGAACGAATTGAAGTAATAACAAAAAAGCCCCCCGCATTTCTGCGGAGGCCTTCTTCAATTCTATCTAACGGGCTTACAGGCCAGTCGAGATGTCGAGTGTGTTACCTTCTTCGAGGGTAACCGAGCATCGCCCAAGTGGGCTAAAGTAACTTTCCCTATGTCTGTCATTCTGGACAAACACCTGAAGTGGTCTATCAAAGCTGGCCAGCGTGATCAGATGTAAGCCACCTCATGTTGCGGTACTTCAGTTGCATCGACGTTTTTGCGATAAACAGGGGCATGATCTTACAATCACAATTTGGCCCTATGCACTTGTCGATCCCTCCACCTCGGCCCGAAGCCGATGAGATGCAGCCCCGGGAGCCGCGCCCCATACGGCAATCCAACGATAGAATATTGGCGTCAAAAACAAAGTAAATACGGTGGCAAAGCCAAGCCCTCCAACGATGACCCAGCCGACTGCGATGCGTGCTTCGGCGCCCGCACCCGAGGTTAGGATCAAAGGCAAGCCCCCAAACACGGTTGAAACCATCGTCATCATTACGGGACGGATGCGCAGCCTCAAGGCATTACGGATGGCGGTGTCGATGTCTTCGCCCGCTTCGCGCAATTGGTTGGCAAATTCGACAATCAGGATTCCGTTCTTCGCCATCACCCCGATCAGCATCACGAGGCCGATCTGGCTGTAATAGTTCAATGATCCGCCTGTTAACGAGATCGCCAATACGGCGGCCGCGAGGCCAAAGGGGACTGTCATCATGATGACCACAGCGCTTGCGAAACTTTCGAATTGCGCGGCAAGCACCAGCAGAACCACAACAAGTGCGACGCCGAAGACAGCATACATCCCACCAGACGTATCGTTCAAAGTTGCGGCTTCACCGGTGAAGATGATGCCCATCCCGTCAGGTAAAACTTCGTCTGCAATGGCAAGCAACTGATCCATAGACGCCGAAAGGTCGACGCCTGCGCCTAGGTTGGCTTGCATTGAAACAGCCAAAGACCCACCCAAACGTTCGATCTGTGCTTCGCTGACAACTGTGTTCAGCGAGGCAACGGCAGACAATGGAATATAGGCTCCGCTGTCTAATCGGATGGACATAAATTCGATATCGGACGGGTCGTCAACCGGTGGGCCACCCGGCACGACATTAACGTCAATCTCGGTGTCATTAGAAAAGACGCTTACCGCCACGTCGCCCTGAACCATAGCCTGAACGAGGCTTGTGACATCCGAGCTGTTCAACCCCATGTCACCCGCGGCAGCATCATCGACAGTCACCTCTAATTGCGCATCGACGCTATCGTTGGAAAGTTGCGGGTTCGAAAAGGTATCATCAACCGACATTGCCGCGACAAGGCTTTCGGCGGCCGCTGTTATCTCGGCGACATTGTTGCCCGAAACCGCAAAGCTCAGCCCGCCCCCTGCGCCGCGAATGTTGAGGCTGTTAGTGGAGCGCGCGCTGACCTGCACGCCAGGAACCGAAGACAATTTGCCGCTGATTTCGGCAATCAGTTCTTGTTGGGTAAAGTCGCGCTCGGCCCAATCGGGCAAGCGAACGACGATAAACGCACTTGTTCCGCCGCCAACGCCAATGATGCTTTGCACTGCGTCGATTTGGCCACTTTCGATGTAGGGCGCAAGAATATCTTCGACCAACACGACCTGCGTGTCGAGATAATCGACCGTCGTATCAGATGACCCGCGTGCTTGAACAAGGAAAAAGCCACGGTCTTCGTCCGGTGTAACTGTAGAAGGCAATGTCATCGCCGCTCCGCCCGCGATCATAGCAAACCCCAGCGCCACAGCGAGGACGATAAGAGGGGTACGGATAGCAAAATCCATCACCGCGTCAAAGGCCCGCGCTATGCGGCTTGGCTGTGTTTGGGTGGTTTTGATCTGGGATTTCCCTGGGTCAAGCAATGCGGCCAGAACAGGTGCCAGTGTCAATGCTGTGATAGACGACAATGTCACCGCAAACGCGAGCACGAACCCGAATTCAGAGAACACCCCCCCCGCCTGACCGGGCAGGAACGAAATCGGAATGAATACAGCCGCAAGCGTGGCCGTGGTTGAGATCACGGCAAAAAACACTTCGTTAGTGCCCGCTGCGGCGGCGGCAAATGCCCCCATCCCCGACTTGCGCTTGCGCACGATATTTTCGATCACGACGATTGCGTCATCGACGACCATGCCCGTGGCCAACACAAGTGCAAGAAGGCTGATGGTATTGACAGAAAAGCCCGTTAACCAAATCGCGGCTAAGGTGCCGATTAATGCGACTGGAATGGTGATTGCTGGGATCACCGTCGCGCGCGGCGAGCGCAGGAATGCAAAGATAACAGCAACCACGATCCCGGTTGCCAGAAGGATGGATTTCCCAACCTCGCTGATGGACCCTTCGATAAATATCCCATCGTCTGAGGTCACCACAAGCTGCACATCATCGGGCAGTTGCGTGCGCAATGCTTCGACGGCCACCCCCACGTCGCGGGAAATTTCGAGCGTGTTGCCAACCGATTGCCGTGTTATGTCCAGACCAACGGCCGTTACACCATTCACACGTGTATAAACGCTGGTGTCTTCAGGGATCAGTTGGACAAAGGCGACATCTGCCACCTGAGTTGTGTCGTTGATCGGTAAATCGTTGATTGTTTCAACCGTAACTTCTTCGTTGCCGACACGCAGCGCGAGCGTTTGAGACTCAGTCGACAACGAGCCAAGGGCTGTGTCATCGCGCAGTTGTGCCAACGCAGTCGAGACGTCAAAAATTGTTAGGCCGCGGCTAAGCAAAGACGGCATATTCAATGCGACCCGGAATTCATTGGCCCGGTTACCACGCACGGTAACTTCGGCAATCCCGTTGATCAGGGACAGACGTTCGTAAACCGCACCTTCGGCGATTTGGGTAAGCTCGTCAAAGCTGGCGTCCCCCAAGAGAGCCAGTCTGATAATAGCGTCTGAATTGCTGTCGCTTTTGGAGACGGTGGAATCGTCGATATCATCAGGCAAGGATCGCAACGTATCAGACACGATTTCGCGCGCTTCGTTGGCTGCGACATCCACGTCCGTTCCGTCCGACAGGTCAATTGTGATGCGACTAGAGCCCGTGCTGGAGGTGGATTCGATATTGGACATACCTTCTAGCGCGCTTAGGGCGTCTTCCAGGACTTGGGTGACTTCCGTGTCCACAGTGCTTGCCACTGCGCCGTCATAGGTGGTGCGCACGGATAGAACCGGTTGATCCACATCAGGCATTTCGCGAATATCAACGCTTGTTAACGCTGCAAGCCCGGCGATGATGATAAGCAGGTTTAGCACGATCCCTAGGATTGGCCGTGCGACAAACGTATCGGCGAAACCTGCCTTGTGCGCGCTTTTTTCGAAACTCATACGCCTTGGCCTTCGTTTGACTGCGCGGTGCTGACCTGCGCGCCTTCGCGTAGCTTTGATGCGCCTTCGGTCACAATCTGCGACCCGACACGCGCCTCTGTTTCAATCCAGACTTGGTCGCCATCACGATAGCGAATGGTGACAGGAACACGGCTGGTTGTTCCTTCCACAGCGACCCAGATGCCTGCACCGGCGCGGTCCCAAGTGATCGCAGTCGACGGGACTATAGGCAATGGTGTAGTTTCTTCGGTCATTCGGACGGCAAAGGTCATCCCAGACAGCAGCAACCCTTCGGCATTATCGATTTCAGCTTGCACTGTTGCGCTGCGTGTCACGCTGTCGAGGCGGCTGTCAAATGCCGTGATCGCGCCTTCGAACACCCGGCCTGTGTAGGTCGGGGTGACTACAAAAACAGGCTTACCTTCGGCCAACAACCCGATCGAGCGTTCGGGCACCTCGAACTCAGCTAGCAGAGTCGTGGAATCGTCAATCGTCACGATCAGATCACCGCTGGATAACTGATCGCCCACGTGAATATCGCTCAACCCAATGCGGCCAGAAATTGGTGCGGTAATCGTGCGGTTCTCCAAAGCTACTTCCGCCAATCCGACATTGGCCTCTGCCAGTCGCAACGCCACTTCCGCCTCTGCCAAGGCCACATCCGTTACAACCGAACTGCCATTATTGTGCAGCCCTTCATAGCGGGAAACGGTGGCCTGCGCCTGATCACGGTTAGCCTGAGCGATCTCAAGGGACAGACGTTCTGTACGGTCATCCAGACGAAGAATGACATCGCCCTGTTCAACAAGGGTATTGGCCTGAAGTGCCGCCTCCGCAACCTCACCCGTTTCCGTTGCAATCACATCAGCACGACGCGAGGAGACTGCACTGCCGACCGCACGCAGCGAGAGGCTATAACTGCGTTCTTCAAGTGGAGCGAGTACAACCGTCGTGGTCCGGCTTTGCCCGCGTGGACCTGCATCCACACCGCGTGACGGCGCGCCGGATTCTTCGGTCGGTACACTGCCCCAAAGCTGGGAAACCTGATGCGGAACCCCGAATGCTATAACGTAAGCCCCCGCGAGAACGCCCAACGACAAAAGAACAACAACAACTTTTTTCAATATCTTCTAAGCTCCAAATCAGGCGTCATGTCGTGCGACGCATTTAGCGGTTCGCGAAAAAACACATCTCTCGTCATACCATGTACAAGAGCACCGCATCCCCATGAACGATCTGTGCGACCGGGTGAGACGCGTCGCTGCTATATGAATTTTTGGCCATGACAATGCTCTCTAAATGAACGCGTTCTGAATTATACGCGGTTCAAAACCTCTTCCGTCGCGTTGGTTCGAATTTTTCATTTGTCCGCCGTCAGGGTTAGATATGTACGGACTCTCAGGACGCCCAGCTTCGGCACGAAAGCGTGACAGGTCCAGATTTTGGTACGGCCTTTCATGGACCGCTCGTAATATGAACAACGTTATCCGCGACGAAAGACCGATTTTTTACGATCATCCACAAGGTCGAACAAGTCGCTCCGATCACGATCAGAAGCACGCCGTAGTTCGCAATAAGGTCGCCGGATTTGAACGTCACGATCTGGATGCCTACTGCACCCATCAAGGTCCCGCTGAACTGAATGAGGGCTGCTGCCGATCCGGTGTCAGACGCCTGTTGATCAAGGAGCAGGTTTGCCCCCGGAACGCGCACGACAATGACGGCGATTGTCATGGTCGCGGCGGTCGCGGCAAATATAAACGGCGATGCGTCGCCAATGGACAACATCATTAAACCGCCCAAAGTCATGATCCCAAAGCACCCCAAAATGATGCTTTGTACAGGAACATACCGAGACAATTTCAGGTAAAGTGTCGGCCCGACCATCGCGCAGACCGCGTTGAGGGCGAAGATAAAGCTGAAAGCCTGCTCAGTCATCCCGAAGCGGTCGACATAGACGTATGACGAAATCCCGATGAATGCCATGAGGCACATCGGTGAGGCAGCAAAGATGACAAGCAGGTAGGCAAACTTTGGGTTCATCAATACGACCCCCAACCGGTTCCACGACCGCAGGAATGGGCCGGTTGATTTTGCCTCTAGCGTCTCGCGATACTGGGTCACAAGCACGATCACGAAACTTCCGAACACAGCCAAAGCCACAAACATCATATGCCATGACGCGATTTTTAACAGGAATGCGCCCAAGATCGGCGCGACCATCGGCGCGACGAGAACCAAGGACATCACAGTCGCCATAACGCGCTCGCGTTCGCGACCATCAAACAGGTCTTTCACGATGGATGTCCCGACGACCGTGACACCGCCGCCCGCAAACCCCTGCACTATTCTGGCCGAAATGAGAGCTTCGACACTGAAGGACGCGGCACACAGAAAACTGGCGGCGACATAAAGGGCCAGCGTGGTGAAAAGGATCGGCTTGCGGCCCGTCCGTTCGCTGAGCGGCCCCCAAAACAGCATGCTGATCGCAAAGGCAATCATGTAGCCGCCAAGCGTGAGGTTGATCATGCTTCGGCTGGTCGAAAACGTCTCTGTCATCTGTGGTAGCGCAGGCAGATAGAGGTCCATCGTCAGCGGCGGGAACGCCCCAAGTGCGATCAAGAGAAACAGCGTTCCCTTCTTGCCGAGGGCGGGTTGACTAACCTTCATTGTCTGTGTCCTGTCGTTCTAGCCGAATTAAATGCGGCGTGTCTGGGTTAACGTCCGGCCATGGTTGCCAGTACATCGTCACGCCGCACCAAACGGTGCCAGATCAACGCCATGCCGATATGTCCAAGTGCCAAAAGCGCGAGGGTCCAGCCCATCTGCCCGTGCCATTCCGCCAGAACCTGCGTCCATGCAATTTCAGCCTCTCGGGCGGGAAAAATCTGAAAACCTAAATACCTGAGACCGCGGGTGCCGCCTCCGGAAGCCAAAATCCTGCTAAAGGGCACGAGCACCATAAGACCGTAAATCGCAACGTGCCCAATCGTCGCCGCGCGCGCCATGGCACCAGCGTGGGTGGGACGTCGTGCTATATTCGCCAGCCCCCAAGCGCCGCGCACCATCACAAGGAGGAACAGCGTGAAACCCAGCGTCGTGTGGTAGCTCCAGAGGGTGTCGCGCAGCGCGTTTTCACGGGGAAGCCCCCAATGTGCCGCAGCCGACAAAAACTGCGCAGCAAACAGGGCGGCCATGCCCCAGTGAAGAATGCGGCTAACAAGGCCGTAGCGGACGGGGCTGTCTGAAAGTTGCGTCATGAGTATCTCCGTACGGTGGTTTGATCAGAAAGGTTCAGCGTCATTGAATCGGAGTATTTCTGCCACAAGACCACGTTGTAACTGTGAAAATTACCGAAGTTGATATGCAGTTAGCATACTAACTGTTGAGCGCAAACCTTGGGGAGCCGATGTGTCAGCTCCACACAGCCTTGTGAACAATGGCCTTTGATTGAACGCCGCCTTAACTCTGCGAAAAGGCGGACACAAAGGCGCGAATGCGTGCGGCGTTCACCCCCTGATCACTGCGCCCGACACGGGACACACTTCTAAGATCGACGCGGCTGCCATCGTCCAAAGGTGTCACCACCACAACGATGTCATCGGCAAAGTAAAACACGGGTGTGCGGGCCGTTGCCTCGAACCGAAGGCTGTCGAACGTGGGCGGAATAATCTCCCAATTCATCGTTTCGGCAACACTTAGGGCGCGTTCAAACGCATCCTCGGCCGTCATTGTTGTTATAACCGGTGCGATATCGGGATAGGCGCTGAGCTGCGCGTCAGCAGTTTCTTGGCCGCTATAGTCTAGACTGTTGGACGCACCCGCACGTGTTTCATCAAGCACCTGAAACTCCGGCGGGTTCTGAGTGTCCGTCGTGATATCATGGATCGGTGGTGCGCGAACCGGTGGGTCGATTGTTGCAAAAAGCCAAGGCAACAGCATGACTGCCCCCATTAGAAACGCGATACCGGACAGTAAAGATCCCGCGCGTTCTTTTCGAACAAGGTGGATTACTAGGACCACAAGCCCAAGGCCGGCAGCCACAAAAGCAATCGGGTTGAAATAGGTCCGATAAAGCCCCATGCCATCCAGCGGAGCCCAAAACCCCAACCGTGCGCCGAACATAATTACGAGGTTCGCAGCAATGGCCAAAACGGAGACCGCAAGCGCCAATTTCCACAGGTGCGAAAGGACACCCTTATTTTTACTGTCGGGGGAATTTCCTAAAACGTCAGACATCTTTCGCTCCACTGTGCAGAAAGCCCACGGTTTTGTTGACTATCAGATTGTTGTTGCCCCTTCAGTAGTATACTAACTGTTAGTATGGCAACACGTAAATTCAATATGCACATGCTGCTCCACTCTGCGGCCCTTATAGAAGATCGGCTTCGCCAGCGCCTTGCCCGGCTTGGTGTTCCGCCCAGACAGGCGCGTATTCTTGATGCGCTGGATAATGTCGGCTCCGCGTCGCAGGCTGATCTGGCACGCGCCTTTCATATAAAGCCCGCCAGTATGAGTACCATGACAATGCGGTTGCTCGACGCGGGACTTATTTCGCGCGAGGTCGACGCAAACGAAGTGCGCAGCAATATCCTGAAATTAAGCGCGGCTGGACAAGACTTATTGTCAGAAATCCGCGCGGCTTGGCACGATATCGACCTGTTGATCGACGACACAATTGGGGTCGAAAACGCAGAGCAGCTCGCAGATCTGACGGGGAGGTTACGCGACGGTTTGGGCGGACAAACTCCCGCTGGCGAATTGAAAGACATCAAGGTCGACGTACAAAATACAACGCCTAAATGATAACCTATCCTATGAAGGTATCATTTGCACCAAAGTCTGCCTGCCAAAAAATGGGATTGCTATAATCGGCAACAGTGAGCCCGAAATCGGTGGTCACTTTGAATAGCGCACTATGTGGATTGGTGCGTAAATCTGGCCGCACGACATCGCGATCGCGCGCAAATTTATTGGCTTGCACCCTCGCTATTGCGATCCTCTTGCGGCGTATCTAGCGTTGACCAAGTATCGTCCTGCGGCGGTGAGGGTGGTGCTTCACAGTCACCACGATGAATATTTACCTTTGCGATGAAGTTCGCAGAAATGGGGGCCGTCACAAACAGGAACCCCATGATCAGCAACTCGTGAATCGACGTCTGGCCTATGACGAAAGAGTGCAACATTGAGGCTGCGAGTAACATCCCGACCCCGACCGTTCCTACCTTGGTCGGGGCATGCAGGCGCGACATTGGTGTGTCGAACTTTAACATCCCGATTACGCCAACAATGGTAAAAAACGATCCGATAAGCAGACAGAATGCGACGGCGTAGGTTCCGATAATATCAATGCTCATTCGATGATGTCCCCGCGCAAGACAAAACGAGCCAGTGCGACTGTCGACACAAAGCCTAACATCGCGATCAACAGCGATACTTCAAAATAGATTTGCACGCCTTGGTAAATTCCCATGGCGATAACGATACCGAGGCCGTTGATGGCCATTGTGTCCAGCGCAAGAATACGGTCACCGGGTGCTGGTCCGACGACCAACCGCACCATCGAAAGGATTTGTGAAACGACCAATGTGATCAAAGTCACAATTATCGCGATGTCAAAAAGCCAGAGTGCTGTTGTCATACGAAAATCTCCTTGAGGCGGCTTTGGTAGCGGTTCACGATGTCGTCTCGTACGGCGTCTGGGTCGTCTGTGTGCAGCACATGAACCAGTAAGCTATGCCCTTCGTCAGACATATCCGCAGATACCGTTCCTGGGGTCAGCGTGATCGTCCCTGCAAGCACCGTGATTGCTTCGGGCTGGCGTAGCTCTAGCGGCACAACGATCCACGCCGGTTTTCGTTTCGCATTGGGGACTGTCAAAACGATCCACGCCACTTGGATGTTGGCCACAAGAATGTCCCAGATGACCACGGCGCTATAGGTCGCCATTTTGTCCAACCGGAAACGTTTCGGGGTGTTGGGCCACCAGATCGACGTTCCTCGTGCGATAATGATGCCGAGGATGATCCCAAAAACGACCATCCCTGCCGAAACTTCGTTTTGTAAAAGGATCCAGACAACCGCGAGAAGGAGCGTAACGAATGGGTGTGGGATGAGCCAGAGAAATGCGCGCTTCATATCAATACCCCTCCTGCGGCGTACTTAACTTGCCAGATGTTTCCAGCACGGTCGCGATATAGGGCTGCGGCGAGAAAAGCTGCGCGGCCATTTTAGTTGTATAGCTATGCACTTGCCCTGCGAAAACCGTATGCGCAACCAAAAGCGCGATCAGCCCGCCGACGGCCACATAGGACAATACGGCAGGGGTCGGCGAATTTGGTGCCTCCGCATCGGGCTCAACGCTTTGCGCTTTCCAGAACAAAATGCTGCCAGCGCGCGAAAATCCGACAATGCCAATCAGGCTTGATCCAAGGACAATCGCCCAAATCCATACGACCTGATCCGTGCCGAAAGCCGCATCAAGCACCAACAATTTGCCCAGAAAGCCGGATAGCGGCGGAAGTCCCACCACAGCAATTGCACTGGCAAAAAAGAGTGCTGCCGTAAGCGCGTTTCCAGCAACGGGTTGTTGAGGGACTAGATCCAAATTTGCCCGTCCGCTACGCACCAAGTCAGTGATTAAGAATAATGCCGCTGCTGCCAATGTCGAATGCACAATGTAGTAAAGCGCCGCCGCAATACCTTCTGGTGTGAACAGCGAAATTGCGACCATCACCATACCCATCGACCCGATGACCGAGAACGCCACCAAGCGGTCAAGCCGTTTTGCCGCCATAACCCCGGCCATACCAAGGGCCACCGACAGCAGCGCGGCAGGCATTAACCAGTCCACTTGCAGACCCGCTGTGATCTCTAGGTCGGGCGGGAAAATCATCGTATATACACGGATAATCGCGTATGCGCCCACCTTTGTCATGATCGCAAACAGTGCCGCAACGGGTGCTGGCGCTTCTGCGTAACTTGACGGTAACCAAAAATGTAGCGGCACTACGGCGGCTTTGATCGCAAAGACCAAAATCAGCAAGACAGACGCCACACGGATACCCACAGTGTCTTCTGCGCCGATCAAGGCCACCCGATTGGCAAGGTCCGCCATGTTTAACGTGCCTGTTTCGGCATAGATTGATCCAAGCGCAAACAGGAATAGCGTTGATCCAATCAGGTTAAACAGCACATATTGTACGCCCGCGCGCAGTCGTGCGTCACCGCCAGCATGGATCATCAACCCATAAGACGCGATCAAGAGGACTTCGAAAAATACGAAAAGGTTAAAGAGGTCACCCGTTAAAAATGCGCCCATGATCCCCATCAGTTGGAATTGGAACAACGCATGGAAATGTACGCCGCGATTGTCCCAGCCAGAACCGATTGCATAAAGAAGCACGAAGAGGGCCAGCACCGCCGTTAGAAGCACCATGAAAATAGATAGCCGGTCCCCGACCAAGACAATGCCAAACGGCGCCGCCCAATCGCCCAGTTGATAAAGAAGAATAGAGCCGTCGAAAACCTGCAACGTCAGACCGAGTGCGATCACTATCAGTGCCAGCACGCCCACAACAGAGAAGGTGCGCTGAATGCCGATGTGATATCTGGCGGCCAGCACAATGAAGGGTGCAAGCAGCGCGGGCAGAACGACAGGCGCGATAAGCCAGTGGGTCATGATAGTTCCCCCTTGGTCGCGTCGGGTTGATCGTCCACGTGGTCATCATCAGAGCCTAAAAACGCGCCGAGGCTGATCATGACGACAACGGCTGTCATGCCAAACGATATCACGATGGCGGTTAGGACCAAGGCTTGCGGTATAGGGTCAGCATATGTTGTCGCCCCATCTTGCAGAATCGGCGGGGCGCCGACGGTCAAGCGACCAGAGGCAAATAGGAAGACGTTGACCGCATATGTCAAAAGAGAGACCCCTAAGATGACGGGGAATGTGCGCAGTCGCAGCACGAGGTAAAGCCCGCCGGCCGTTAAAATGCCAATGGCCGAAGCAACTAAGAGTTCCATGTTACACGCCCTCCTTTGCAGTGTCAGGCGTGTCATCACGTGACGGATCAATGTCCATTGGGTGTTCGCTATCTTCCATATGCGCACGACGTGCCAGACGTGAGAAGCTTTCAAGCGACAGCATCACCGCACCAAGAACCGCAAGGAACACGCCCAAATCGAACAGCGCAGCGGTTGCCAGTTCAAACTTTTCAAACGGCGGAACCCGCACATAAGTGAAATCGGATGTCAGGAACGGTTTGCCAAAAAACCAAGATCCCATGCCAGTAAACCCAGCGATCAAAACGCCCGCCCCGATCACGCCGTGATACGGGTAGCGCAAGCGCGCGGACGTCCAGACAAAGCCGCTCGCCATATACTGCATCACGACTGCAATCGAGACAATAAGCCCCGCAATAAAGCCACCACCCGGTTCATTGTGGCCGCGCAGGAAGATATAGAAACCGACCATTAAAACGACGGGCATGATCACACGGGTCAGGACAACCATCATCATCGGATGTGTATCGCCTGAACGAGGCTGGTCGGGCTCGCGGTTCAATAGTCGGGCACGCACAGGGCCATTCAAAAGTGTTTGGGTCAGCGCATAAATCAGCAAAGCCGCGATACCCAAGACGATGATTTCACCGTAGGTATCAAAGCCACGAAAATCGACAAGGATGACGTTCACAACATTCGTGCCGCCGCCGCCTTTGTAGGAATTCGCCAGATGGAACTCCGAAATTGGCACATCTTTTGCGTCGCGCAAAAGATAATAGTAGGCCAAGGCGAAGGTCGCCAATCCACCCATAATTGCGATGGCGCTGTCGCGGCAGCGGCGCAAAACCGTGCTCTCTATAGGGGTTTGCTTGGGCAGGAAATTCAGCGCCAAGAGCATCAAAATAATCGTTACCACCTCGACGGTAAATTGCGTCATAGCAAGGTCTGGCGCGCTAAAGAACACAAAGCCGATAGAGACCATCAACCCCACAATGCCAATCAAGATCAGAGACAACAGGCGGTTGCGGTGCAATAATACCATGCCAATGGTTGCTGCCACGAGCATCAACCAGCCCGCAATTGCCACAGGCCCCGCGGCTTGCATCGCGCGTGTCGGCGCACCTACCGTGCCCGTTGTCCAAGCGTAAAACCCGACGACAAAAATCGTCACAGCCCCAATCGCAGCATAGCGCGAGAAAGATCCGTTATGCAGCGGTAGAATGACAGCTTGTACCAGTTTTACCGTTGATCCAATGATTTTGTCAAAGATCACCTTGGCCTCGGGGCGTGGCGTGCGCTCCCAAACCCGCAGGGCAGAGTTGAACCCAGCCAGCATGATCAGGCCACCAAAAACTGCGATGATTGACATGTAAAGCGCAGGCACCAAGCCGTGCCATATTTTGATATGTGCGTATGGGATCGTGGCGGCGTTGCCCAAGACTGATGTTGTCACGAGCTTAACAAACGGTTCGATGACAAAGGGCGCCACGCCGATCACAACAACCAAGACCACCAGGATCGCAGGCGGCAACCAAAGGCCCGGGTTTGGGTCATGCGGTGTGGCAGGATAATCGTCGCGCACTTTTCCAAAGAAGACATGCCCGATGAGCCGGAAACAATAAGCTGCTGAAAAGATCGACCCGAATGTCGCCAAGGCGGGGACCAACCATGGCAAACCAAACAGCACTGTCGCATAGGATTGCTCTAGCATCATTTCTTTGGACAAGAATCCGTTAAGCAGTGGAATACCCGCCATCGACAGGGCCGCGAGCACGGCAATAACAAACGTAACGGGCATCAATTTGCGCAGCCCGCCAAGCCGTCGGATATCGCGGGTATGCGCCGCGTGATCAATGATACCCGCCGACATGAACAAAGCCGCCTTGAACGTGGCGTGGTTTAGAATGTGGAACACGGCTGCCATTGCACCAAATGCTGTCCCCGTGCCCAAAAGCATGGTGATCAAACCCAAATGGCTTACCGTTGAGAACGCGAGCAACGCCTTTAGGTCATGCTTGAAGAGCGCGATCACCGCGCCCAGCACCATTGTTATCAGGCCCGCAGTGGTCACGATCACAAACCACTCTGGCGTGCCAGATAGCACGGGCCACATGCGCGCCATCAAAAAAATCCCTGCTTTCACCATCGTGGCAGAATGCAGATAGGCGGATACAGGGGTGGGTGCTGCCATCGCGTGGGGCAGCCAGAAATGGAACGGAAACTGTGCCGATTTGGCAAAACAACCCAGCAAGATCAACAAAAGCGCCGGCACATAAAGCGCATCTGCTTGGATCAAATCGCGGTTCTGCAAGATCACGCTGAGGTCATAGCTGCCGACAATCTGTCCAAGGATCAGCATGCCCGCGACCATCGACAGGCCGCCCATGCCCGTCACCGTCAAGGCCATGCGCGCGCCTTGGCGACCTTCGGGCAGATGTTTCCAAAAACCGATCAAAAGAAAAGACGATAGCGATGTAAGTTCCCAAAAAATAAGCAAAAGCAGGATGTTGTCACTCAATACGATCCCCACCATCGCGCCCTGAAAGAGAAGCAAATAGGTGAAAAACTCGCCCATATTGTCGTTACGGCTAAGGTAATTTCGCGCATATGCAATAATCAACAAGCCAATGCCCAAAATCAGCAACGCAAAGAAAAACCCCAACCCGTCAAGCATCAAGGTGAAGTTGAGCCCCAAAGCGGGCATCCAATCGACACGCGCGGCGACAACTTCACCCGCTAAAATAGACGGCAGGTTTGTGAGCAATCCTACAAAAGCAGCTAAAGTGACGGTGAATGTCACGCCAGCACAAGCTGACCGCCCTGCGGGATACATGAGACCAGGTAGAAGCGCGCCGAAAAACGGCAATGCGACGATAAGAAAAAGGGACACGCAAACTCCTATTCGACTCAATTCTTGCACTTCAAATAGAAAATGCCAGAAATCATTACCAACGAAATAATAGGTAATTGCGGGAAAGGCGAGTGCCTCACGCTAGAATACCGAGGTAGTTCCTAAAACCTTGTATGAAGACGTTGTACATCGTCTCCTTGAACCAGCGGGTGCCGATAAGTCCGGAGCACACTGAGCAACCTCGCGAAAGGCTCGATATACATCAATGTTAGGTGACCTGTGCTGGTTTACGGTCCCAGCAACGAACTCTGGCTTCGGAGACATTTAGTATGGCACAACCCACTGTTACTCGCGACTACAAAACAAGTTCGCCCCCCTTCGAAAACTCCCTTGTGCGGTATCTGTCCGGCCAAGGTTTTACGGTCTTAGTGATGTCGTGGAAAACCCCGATGCAAGTGATCGCGGTCTGTCGATGGACGATTATCGCTCACATGAGCTCATGGACGCAGTGGATGCAGTCAACGCCATCACCGACGGGCAAAAATCCTAGCGTTGGGCTATTGCATTGGCGGCACATTGTTATCGATCGCAGCAGCGGCGATGGCACGCGAGGGAGACGACCGGCTGCAAAGCCTGACGTTCCTCGCGAGCCATACCGAATTCACAGAAGCCGGCGAGTTGATGCTGTTCATCAATGGCAGCCAGTTGGCCTACGTTGATGACTTCAGTCGTGAAAACGTGGTTCTGATCGCAGATATGCGGACGCAAGCCTGTCTAAGCGCGAACAATCCGCGCGGCGCTTGCTCGCGATTATCCGAGAGCACGGCTGGGAGCGTTTCTCGTCGCGTGAGGTCCAACGCATGGACCGCAAAGGGTTGACCACAGCCGCCGAACTGAAACCCGCGCTGGACGCTCTGATTGAGGCGGAGGTATTGCGCCAAGTGGACGGTAGCACGGGCGCGAATGGCGGGCGGCCCGCAAAGCTGTTCCTTGTCAATCCGGCGGTCTTGGCTGCGCTTGCATAGCGCCTGACAAAACTGACTTAACCGACAAAACCTATCTATTCGCGCATCAAACGGGGATTGTGTCAGTTTTGTCGGTTTTGTCAGAGAGCGAAGGGTGCCGACCTTCTCTGTAATTGTAAAATCTAACTAAGGGCTTTCACGTCCAAAAAGCGTTTCGACACGGTTCGCAAAAACTGTGTAGATCAAACTCTCTTCGGAGTAGGGTTTTGCAATCCCTGAATGATTTTGTCCCGACGGTATAGTTCTTTCACTACATAGACTTTGTGCACTAACTTGTTCAACAACCAGAATACCGTTCGTAGGCACGGTCTCAAACGCGCATAAACTATAGACTTTAGACATCAAATGCGAGCCTCGCCATGTCGAATATTGGTCGGCTAAAAAATTGCTTCTTTCAAATGATGTTATGGCGTCTAGTTGGCGGTTAGAAGGGTCAACTAAACTTGCAAGTCTTGCGATGTCAGAGCCCGCAGTAGGTGTTGCAAGAAAATAGATGAGCGGGACTTTTTCAGATATAGCATCATTTTTGAGAAGCAAATTCCGAACAACAATACCCCCCATGCTGTGAGCAACAAAGATTATATTTTCGTAATCTGTAACCGACCCATTATCAATTCTAAATGCCAATTGATCAGCCACATTAGAAATCGAGAGGCTGCCAGCCTGAAAGAGCATTGATGAGTAGTGGTAACTACTTAAATCAAAGTTCTCGAAGCGGCTATCCTCAGCCAGCATTTGCCCCCAATTCTTTTCGGTTTCGGCGTTTGTCCAAGTCAGTTCTCCATCATCTCTTATGCCATGCACAAAGATAATTAAGTTGTCTCGTCCATCGCTTCGTATCTCTCGAAGCTCATCTCTTCCTGCTTGGCTTTTTATGTGGCCTATTGGTGGGAGCACCGAAAAAATCGCAACGGCAGCAACTATCAAAACGCCAACCGTTAGAATAAGCCGCACATATTTATTCATATCCAGCAACCAACTTCTAAAAATAGAAATCGCGGTTTTTGGATGACTATTCACTGGCGTGCTCGAACCCGTGTTACTTGTCTTATGGCTGTAAACCAACGTCGCTCCAACCATTGCATCGACCAAGTTTCTATACTCTTCCGGTATATCTTGCATTTTCGATTGAAAGTGCGTCATTGCTTCTTCGCTGGATAGCGTTTGAATCTCCAGTAGAAGCTTACGGGCGATATCTTCTGCTTTTCGGAGAGAATTAGACAAGTTCAAGCTTTTCCAACTGAATAGATAACCTCAACGTCCCTTACGGGGTTGACCGTAACGTAAGAGTCACTTGAGTCATCGAACACTCGAGTAGGTATTTGATAGAGGTGACCGAATTCAGCAATTGTAACCTTCGTGTCTGGAGATTTGACACGATAATGAATTTCAATTTCACCGTTGCTTATCAATTGTGCCGCATACTTTGAAAGTTCTTCGAAGGAAGGTGCATTTACGATTTCTCTTAATGCTGGCACGGTCAACGACTCTGGTCGAGAACCATTTTTCATCTCGAGAACAACCTTTCTCAGTCTGTTTTTCCAACCAAGTTTCATTTCAGCTTCATAGCCTTCATGGCGCCTAAAATTGTTTGAAGAACATACTCATATTCGCTTTTTGTAACTTTGGCAGTCAAAAAGAATTCATTGTCTTCACCGGACAAGCCAAGATTGATATTTCTTCGAAGGCCTTTGCAACTCCGCACGGTCAACCCAGCTCTATGGACGGTCCCCTCAGTTACGTGAAAAGCGTCAATAGCTGCTGTCAAAGATGAACTATTCAACATGCTTGTCCCGTACCCTGAAATCGATGGGCGCAGGCGACCTTCAGCCAAATCAAGATGCTCGGTGTGCTTAACGTCAAAAGCCTCCATAGCCTTTTTCCGATGTTTAGGATCACAAACATATTGTTTAGCATCTTGTAGAGAGTACGATGAAAATTTCTTGCTATCGATCAGAGGCTCGAGATTAGTTAATAATGCTCGCGCTTCTACGCCGTAGTCGTAGGCATCCATATGAGAATGTATTCGCACCTCACACAGGCCATCTGAATGAATCCGTACAACATTCGCAGCGCGATATGGGCGAGTGTCTACGGATGTAAATAGCTGGCCGTCCTTCTCCCATTCTCGATAGGAGCTTTCATCCCTAACATAACGTTTTTCAATGACTTTAATAACTATAGTAGTCCCCTCGGTACGGACCTCAGAGATTGTTGGGCTTTCGGGAACACCAACGATAGATCGCGAATTAAAGGGAGGAAACCTACTTTCAGTCGCACAAATGGCCCTCAGGTAGTTTGTGTCAAGAATCCGGGCAACCTCGGATTTACCTATTCTGTATAGTAAAACATGTTGCTTTCCGTGCTCCTCAGCTTCGGCTAGAAAGCCTGCGACTTCCAAAAGGCTGACTGTCCCGTCTTTAAGTGCTGGCTTGAGCCTCTCATTGATCATGAAGTCCCAGCTACCAGCCGAAAAGGATATACTTCGTTTAGCCAGAAACGTCTTTGCTTGCTCCAAGGTAGCTTGACTAGGGAGAAACTTGAAAATCTGTTCGGCCGTGACATCCGAGGCTAAACTTGCGGCACTGGCGTGTCTATTCAACTAAATCATCCTTGTACTAACGTAGATTGCCCCGGATTACTTCCTCGCCGGATTACCCTATACCCACTAAAAGCTCACTATTTTTAAACTGTAAACCAAACCTTCACACTCTGCCACATCACTTGGGAAACAGGTTTGCATTCATGCTGTTCAATAGAGTTTAACTTGCGCAGACATTGTAAAGCAAATCCCTTTTAGGATGATCCTAAAATTAGTTCACTCAACCTATTTACGAGTCAAGCCATATGCGCCCTTCAAACGTAGCACCATTGTAGCACCACGCATTTCGGTCGAAACGCAAATATCGCCCCGTAGGGCGTTAACGTATTGATATTACTTATCTAA
>NZ_JACXGQ010000005.1 GCF_022096995.1 Yoonia sp. I 8.24
TCAGGGTCGTCTTGCCGTGGTCAACGTGGCCAATTGTACCAATGTTAACGTGCGGTTTTGTACGTTCAAACTTTTCCTTAGCCATGATGGCCTCCTTGGATATTCAAATTATTGTATGCCCCGGGCGCAAACCCGGGGCGCCTAACCCAAAAGGGTTAGGCGTATTTCTTTTGGATCTCGTCAGACAGGTTCTGCGGCACCGCTTCGTAGTGCCCGAACTGCATCGTAAAGTTGGCGCGGCCCGAAGACATAGAGCGCAACGTGTTGATGTAGCCGAACATGTTTGCCAGTGGCACAAAGCAGTCAATCGCAATCGCGTTGCCGCGTGTGTCTTGACCCTGAACCATGCCCCGACGTGATGTCAGGTCACCGATGATACCACCTGTATATTCTTCAGGTGTAATCACTTCGACTTTCATGATTGGCTCAAGCAGTTTCGCGCCAGCTTTGCGCATCCCTTCACGCATACACATACGTGCAGCGATTTCGAATGCGAGGATGCTGGAGTCAACATCGTGGAATTTACCGTCAAGCAGTTCCACCTTAAAGTCGATCACAGGGAAGCCAGCCAAGGGGCCGCTGTCCATGACAGATTTGATGCCTTTTTCAACACCGGGGATGTATTCCTTAGGAACGGCACCACCAACGATCTTAGATTCAAACGAGAAGCCTTCACCAGGTTCCGTCGGCATGATGCTCAACTTCACTTCACCGAACTGACCAGAACCACCGGACTGTTTCTTATGAGTGTAGCTGTGCTCAACCGCGTGACCAATGGTTTCACGGTAGGCCACTTGTGGTGCGCCAATGTTCGCCTCAACTTTAAATTCACGACGCATACGGTCGACAAGAATATCAAGGTGAAGTTCGCCCATGCCTTTCATGATGGTCTGACCAGATTCGAGGTCAGTTTCCACGCGGAAAGACGGATCTTCGGCGGACAAGCGTTGGAGAGCAAGGCCCATCTTTTCTTGGTCGCCTTTGGTTTTAGGCTCAACGGCGATCTCGATCACAGGATCGGGGAACGTCATTGTTTCAAGAACAACAGGTTCAGCGATAGAACAAAGCGTATCACCGGTAGTTGTATCTTTCAGACCACCAAGCGCGATAATGTCACCAGAGAATGCTTCGCTGATTTCATCACGGTCGTTAGAGTGCATGATCATCATGCGGCCAACGCGCTCTTTTTTGCCTTTGGTCGAGTTCAGGAAGTTGTCGCCTTTTTCCAATTTACCGGAGTAGATCCGTGTAAATGTCAGCGAGCCCACGAATGGGTCATTCCAGATTTTGAACGCAAGCGCAGAGAACGCCATGTCATCATCCGCACGGCGTGCGATGTCACGAACCTCGTCTTCGTCGCCGGGTTTAAAGCCCATGTAGTCAACAACGTCGAGCGGGCTTGGCAGATAGTCAACAACAGCGTTCAACAGTGGCTGAACACCTTTGTTTTTAAACGCTGAACCACCCAAAACCGGCACGAATGACATAGACAAGCAACCCTTGCGGATCAGCGTGCGCAGTGTTGGAACGTCAGGCTCGTTGCCTTCGAGGTATTCCATCATCGCGTCGTCGTCCATTTCGACGGCGGCTTCGATCAGCTTACCGCGCCATTCGTTTGCCATGTCTTGCAGGCTTTCACGAATAGGGGCTTTGATCCAAGATGCACCAAGGTCTTCACCCTGCCACAGCCATTCTTCCATAGTGACGAGGTCAAGCTGGCCTTCGAGCTCAGTCTCGGCACCAATTGGGATCGCAACCGGAATAGCGCGCGCACCAGTACGGTCTTCAACCATGTGAACACAGTTAAAGAAGTCCGCGCCGATTTTGTCCATTTTATTGACAAAAACCATACGCGGCACTTTGTAGCGGTCAGCCTGACGCCAAACAGTTTCTGTTTGCGGCTCAACACCAGCGTTGGCGTCAAGAACACAGACAGCACCATCAAGAACCGCAAGCGAACGCTCAACTTCAATTGTGAAGTCAACGTGGCCGGGGGTGTCAATGATGTTCAAGCGGTGCTTAGGGCTGTCAGCAGTTTCACCGTCTTCAGTGCGTTCCCAGAATGTGGTTGTCGCAGCAGAGGTAATGGTAATTCCGCGCTCTTGCTCTTGTTCCATGTGGTCCATGGTTGCAGCGCCATCGTGCACTTCGCCGATGTTATGTTCTTTACCTGTATAGTACAGGATACGTTCGGAACATGTGGTTTTACCGGCATCAATATGCGCCATGATACCAAAGTTCCGGTATAGATCGAGAGGATACTCGCGTGCCATTTCAGGTGCTTCCTATTACCAGCGGTAGTGGCTGAATGCTTTGTTCGCATCGGCCATTTTATGGGTGTCTTCGCGCTTCTTGACGGCTGTACCGCGACCATTCACGGCATCGACCAGCTCGCCTGCAAGGCGTTCTTCCATTGTGTTTTCGTTGCGTGATTTCGCAGCTTTGATCAACCAACGGATGGCCAATGCTTCACGGCGCTCTGGGCGCACTTCAACGGGAACTTGGTATGTCGCACCACCGACGCGGCGCGAACGCACTTCGACGGATGGTTTGATGTTTTCAAGCGCTTCGTGGAACACTTCCACTGGGGCTTTTTTCAGCTTGTCTTCAACGCGATCGAATGCGTTGTAAACGATGCGTTCAGCTACAGATTTCTTACCATCAATCATGAGGTTGTTCATGAATTTGGTCAGGATGATATCGCCAAACTTTGCGTCTGGCAGTACTTCGCGTTTTTCAGCGGCGTGACGACGTGACATCTATAGTATTCCTTACTTAGGACGCTTCGCGCCGTACTTCGAACGGCGTTGCTTACGGTCTTTGACACCTTGGGTATCAAGCACACCGCGCAGAATGTGGTAACGCACACCTGGCAAATCTTTTACACGGCCGCCGCGGATCAGAACCACTGAGTGTTCCTGAAGGTTGTGGCTTTCACCGGGGATGTAAGAGATGACTTCGAAACCGTTTGTCAGGCGCACTTTGGCAACCTTACGCATCGCAGAGTTTGGTTTCTTTGGTGTCGTTGTATAAACGCGCGTACAGACGCCGCGCTTTTGCGGGCAGCCTTCCATATGCAGCGATTTGGATCGTGTAACTTTTGGCTGGCGCGGCTTGCGGATCAGCTGCTGAATCGTTGGCATCGTTTGATGTTCCCATCTATTCACATGTGTGCCCCCTTGTGAGAGGCGGTTTCAAAATACTTTTCGTCTTCGAAAAGCACAAAAATTCCGCAGTCGAACCCTTACCGGAGGTTCGGTGCGGTTGGGCTACAGAGGAACAAAACAATAGGCGTTCGGTTCTTGACCACTCAACTTAGATATCGGGACAAAAAAGGGTATTCCCCTGGCCCGGATGTGCGGCGTATAGGCGGAGTCGCTGAAGCTGTCAACAGGCGCAAACCCAGTGTTAACGCGGTGATACCACAGGGTTACGGGGCACATGCAATCGGCTTTCGCGGTAAAGCGTGAACAGCCCCGTTGCCACCACGACAGCCGCGCCGATCAACGTCAGCATATTGGGCCATTCACCAAAGACCACGACACCCAAAATCAGGGCAACAACGAGACTGGTATAGCGGAACGGAGCCACAAAACTAATCTCACCCCAGCGCATTGCTGTGACAGAAAAGATGTAGCCGCAGATCAAAAACCCGGTCGCGCCAAACAATTGCAAAGATGCTTTTGGTGACAGGGCAACGGGTTCAATAAACAGGGTACCAACGGCGCCGAGCATGGTCACACCTACCGCTGCAATCAGCGCGACAAACACCGATGGCACATCACGCGACATGCGCCGCACCACAATATCGCGCAGCGTGACGCAGGCCACGGCGCAAAGCGCATACAGACTATAGTGGTTAAAATCAGCGCCGCCCGGCTGGATAATCAGTAAAACGCCCGCAAATCCCACGCTAATCGCGGCCATCCTGCGCCATCCCAAGGGTTCATGCAAAAAGACCATCGCGCTCAGGCTCACTGCCAGCGGCAACGATTGTAAAATCGCGCTGACATTGGCAATTGGCATGTTGAACAGTGCTGTCAAAAAGAAATACGTGCCGCCAACCTCGCCCAGAGTGCGCACAATGATCAACCCCCAATCCCGGCGCGGCAGGTTAAACCGCAATTGGCCCAACAGCTTGCACATGATCGCTAAACAAATAATCGCGCCAATGCCCCGGATGAGCACCGCCTCAAACAGTGGCACCTCATCCGCCAAGGACTTCATAAACGCGTCATTGAGCGTATAGGCACACATCCCCCCCATCATGAGACCCGCGCCGCGTAGGTTTTCTGAAAAGGGTGTCATTCCTAAATGCTTATCACAACTGTTAGCGGCTCAGGTACATAAACAGACTGAATCCATCCGAAATGCGGCACGCCTAGTCTCTTGGTGTTAATCTTTGATCACCCACTATTCTTTGCGTTCAAAGCAGCCTTGATTTGCAACCGAATTCTGCGCGGTGCTTCTCGTAAGGCTTTGCGCAAACGGTGCCGAGAATAGTTTTTTTACCCGTTATTATTCGCTCTAGTATGAGGTCTAAGGGAATGGTTGGGTGAACGACCGACTGGTTTGCCTCCGCGGTCGGCATCGCTTCGTAGAGATGTGGCGGGTTTGTTTTAAAATAGTTCGGAGAAAACAGGTCTGGTAATGAGTGGAACAAGTCTTCGAACGATAGAACGTTGGAAATCAGCGCTCCCGCCATGACAGCTTCGTCGTTAATACGGCAATGACCTGCACGTTGCGCCTGCGTACGCAACGAAAGCATTTTATCAATGACATGATCACGGATGCAGGTAGCCGCAAAAATGCATCCGCAGTGTGACGTAATTCCGAGATGTTCAAGATCTTTGGAATAGATCTTCGGGGCGTCGGTGTGCCCCAGCGAACAAGCAAGTGCATCAGCGTCGCTCTGCGACGCAAGCCCTTGCGCCGCGTCAAGGGTCACGAAGACATCGCTTTCGATCAAGACATACCAACTTGCGTCGGGTGCTTCCGCGCGTGCCGCATAGTAACAAAAATCACCGCACAGCCAGCCCCAGTCTTTCGGCAAAGATACGATCTCCCAAGATCACACCAACGCCTCAGTCAACGATATTTTTTGGTAGCCTTCTGTCGGAATTGGACCTTACCGTTCATCAGCGATCATGATTACCTCCGAGCCAAAGCCTTCGGTCAATGTAGAAGCAAGCTGCGCAACTTGCGGTGTGAACGCATGAGTGCGGATGAATACAGCAATCTTGTTGTTACGCATATCTTCACCTCCAGATGTGTCGGTGCAGTCGTATTCAGACGTTATGCTTCGTACCAGATGACGCGTTGAACCGCCCTACAAAAAAGGCCCCCGCGATGAACGGGGGCCTTTTCTATTTTTCTGTTGCGCTGCTTACGCGTCGTCGCCTTCTGGCGTTGCGAATACGTCGTCTTCGCTTGGCGCAGTCGGGGCTGCAAGCGCTGCTGCTTGCTCTGCCTCGATCCGCCGCGCTTCGAGCACGACGTTATCGCGATCAACCGCAACTTTGCGCATTTGCTGCGTCGCGCCGCCGGTACCTGCTGGGATCAAACGACCCACGATGACGTTTTCCTTGAGACCGATCAGTTTGTCACGTTTGCCCTGAACCGAAGATTCGGTCAGCACGCGTGTGGTTTCCTGGAACGACGCCGCAGAGATGAACGACCGGGTTTGCAGCGATGCCTTGGTGATCCCCAAGAGGATCGGCTCACCGGTTGCCGGACGGTCACCGCGCTTTTCAGCTTTGGCGTTTGCCTCATCGAATTCTGCCTTGTCGACGTTTTCGCCTTTGAGCAGAACAGTGTCACCGCTGTCTTGGATTTCCCATTTCTGGAGCATCTGACGCACGATAACTTCGATGTGCTTATCGTTGATCTTAACACCCTGCAGACGATAAACGTCTTGGACTTCGTCGATCATATAGTCAGCCAAGGCTTCGACACCCATTACCGCAAGAATATCGTGCGGCGCAGGGTTACCATCCATGATGTAATCGCCCTTTTGGACAAAATCACCTTCCACAACCGGGATGTGCTTACCCTTAGGCACCATGTATTCGACCTTGATGTCTGCATCATCAGCAGATTCAATCGCGATGCGGCGTTTGTTCTTATAGTCCTTACCAAAGCGCACGTAGCCATCGATTTCAGCGATGATTGCGTGGTCTTTTGGACGGCGGGCTTCGAACAGTTCAGCCACACGTGGCAGACCACCGGTAATGTCCTTGGTTTTCGCACCTTCACGTGGAATGCGCGCAACAACGTCACCAGCTTTGACTTCTTCGCCGTCTTCAACAGACAGAACCGCATCAACAGACATGCCATAGGAAACAGGGTTGCCGTCATCTTTTGAGATGACTTCGCCATCTTCACCGACAACGATGATCTTTGGTGCAAGCTCATTACCTTTAGGTGCAGCACGCCAGTCAGCAACAATACGCTGGGTCATACCCGTCGCATCATCGGTATCTTCGCGTACGGCAATCCCGTTCACCAGGTCGACGTATTTCGCCTTACCGGATTTTTCAGCAATGATCGGCAGCGTATATGGATCCCATTCGAACAGCTTGTCGCCGCGCAAAATATCCTGCCCGTCCGTGACAAAGACCTTAGAGCCATACCCAACCTTATGGTTGGCAAGCTCTGCGCCTTCGGCATCGGTGATCGACAGGGTCATATTCCGTCCCATCACTACCATTTCGCCGGCGGCATTTTCGAGCAACGTGGCGTTGTCGAACCGAACTTTACCTGGCTGTGACGCCTCTTGGAACGATTGTTGGCCACCTTGAGCAACACCACCAATGTGGAACGTCCGCATGGTCAGCTGTGTACCAGGCTCACCAATCGACTGCGCCGCGATGATGCCGACGGCCTCACCGATGTTGACGCGTGTACCGCGTGCAAGGTCACGACCATAGCACATTGCACAAACGCCATCTTCGGCTTCACAGGTCAGCGGGCTGCGGATACGCATTTTAGCGATGCCGGCGATGTCGATCATGTCAGCCTTGCGTTCGTCGATGAGTTCACCAGCTTCGACGATAACTTCGTCTGTGCCCGGCTTGAGAACATCATCAGCAGAGACACGACCAAGAACACGTTCAGCCAAGGACGATACGACCTCACCATCGTTGACGGCGGCTTCGGCGGTGATCGCGCGTTCAGTGCCACAATCAATTTCGCGGACGATGCAATCTTGGGCAACATCAACCAAACGACGTGTCAGGTAACCAGAGTTCGCAGTTTTCAAAGCGGTATCTGACAGACCCTTACGGGCACCGTGCGTCGAGTTAAAGTACTCGAGAACGGTCAGACCTTCTTTAAAGTTCGAGATGATCGGTGTTTCGATGATTTCGCCGTTTGGCTTTGCCATCAAACCGCGCATACCGCCCAGCTGTTTCATCTGCGTGACCGAGCCACGCGCACCAGAGTGGGCCATCATGTAAACAGAGTTCGGCTCGTTTTCAGCGCCAGCCGTATCGTGGCCAGAATCCGAAATTGTTGACATCATCGCATCGGTGACTTTGTCGTTACACTTTGACCATGCATCAACAACTTTGTTGTACTTTTCGCCCTGTGTAATCAGGCCGTCCATGTACTGCTGTTCAAAGTCTTTCACGAGATCGCGTGTTTCTTCGACCAACGGCCACTTGGTGTCAGGCACAACCATGTCGTCCTTACCGAACGAGATGCCAGCCTTAAACGCTTCGCGAAAGCCCATGGTCATGATCTGGTCACAGAAGATAACCGATTCCTTCTGACCACAGTAGCGGTAGACGGTATCAATGATCTGCTGCACTTCTTTCTTACGCAGCAAACGGTTGACCAAAGCAAATGGTGCTTTTGCGTTCATCGGCAGAAGACCACCAAGACGCATCCGGCCCGGTGTTGTTTCGAAGCGAACCATCACTTCGTTACCTTCTTCGTCGATTTGCGGCATACGCGCGCTGATTTTGGCATGCAGATGCACTTCACCAGCGTTCAAAGCATGTTCGACTTCTTCGATGTCTTTGAACTCCATACCTTCGCCCTTCATGCCTTCGCGCATGATGGTCGTGTAGTAGAGACCCAAAATCATATCCTGTGACGGCACGATAATCGGTGCACCGTTGGCAGGGGACAGAACGTTGTTTGTCGACATCATCAAGACGCGGGCTTCAAGCTGCGCCTCAAGTGAAAGTGGCACGTGAACCGCCATTTGGTCGCCGTCAAAGTCAGCGTTAAACGCAGAACAAACAAGCGGGTGTAGCTGAATGGCCTTACCTTCGATCAAAGTGGGTTCGAACGCCTGAATGCCCAAACGGTGCAGCGTTGGCGCACGGTTGAGGAACACAGGGTGTTCGCGGATCACCTCGTCCAAGATATCCCAGACTTCGGGACGCTCTTTTTCGACCAGCTTTTTCGCCTGTTTCACTGTTGACGACAGACCTTTGGCTTCGAGACGCGAATAGATGAACGGCTTGAACAGTTCGAGAGCCATCTTTTTCGGCAAACCACATTGGTGCAGCTTCAGCTCGGGACCCGTCACAATGACCGACCGGCCAGAGAAGTCGACGCGTTTCCCCAAAAGGTTTTGACGGAAGCGACCTTGCTTACCTTTCAGCATGTCGGACAGTGATTTCAACGGACGCTTGTTGGCGCCAGTGATCACGCGGCCACGACGGCCGTTGTCGAACAGCGCATCCACAGATTCCTGCAACATCCGCTTTTCGTTACGAACGATGATGTCAGGTGCGCGCAATTCGATCAGACGCTTCAAACGGTTGTTCCGGTTGATCACGCGGCGATACAGATCGTTCAGATCAGAGGTCGCAAAACGACCGCCGTCCAGCGGCACCAGCGGGCGCAGCTCTGGCGGGATCACAGGAATCACGGTCATGACCATCCATTCCGGACGGTTGCCAGATTCGAGGAAGCTTTCGACGATCTTCAAACGCTTGATGATCTTCTTGGGCTTCAATTCGCCAGTGGCTTCTTTGAGGTCCGCACGCAGCTGTTCCGCTTCACCGTCCAGATCAATCTGGGACAGCATTTCGCGGATCGCTTCAGCACCGATGTTGGCTTGGAACGCGTCCATGCCGTACAGATCCTGCGCGTCGTTGTATTCTTCTTCGGTCATCAACTGGCCATAGGTCAGGTCAGTCAGGCCGGGCTCGATCACAACGTAGTTTTCAAAGTACAGGATGCGCTCAAGATCACGCAATGTCATGTCGAGCATCAGACCGATGCGAGATGGCAGTGATTTCAAGAACCAGATGTGCGCAACGGGCGCAGCCAGTTCGATGTGACCCATACGTTCGCGACGTACTTTTTGCAGCGTGACTTCGACGCCACATTTTTCGCAGACCACGCCGCGATATTTCATGCGCTTATATTTGCCGCACAGGCATTCGTAATCTTTGATCGGGCCAAAGATACGCGCGCAGAACAGACCGTCACGCTCTGGCTTGAACGTCCGGTAGTTGATGGTTTCGGGCTTCTTAATCTCACCGAACGACCATGAAAGGATGCGTTCCGGAGATGCCAAAGACACCTTGATTTCGTCAAACGTTTTCGCCGGTGTGAGCGGGTTAAACGGGTTGTTTGTCAGTTCCTGGTTCATCTTCAATTCCTTGAATTGGGTGCGTTAGAGGGTGGGGGAGTAAGGCGCGCGGCCCTACTCCTCATCCTCCGCATCCAGGAGTTCCATGTTGAGGCCGAGGCCCCGGACTTCTTTCACGAGCACGTTGAACGACTCTGGGACGCCTGCCTCAAAGTTGTCTTCGCCTTTGACGATGCTTTCGTAGACTTTCGTCCGGCCAGCAACATCATCAGACTTGACTGTCAGCATCTCTTGCAGCGTGTAAGCCGCGCCATATGCTTCAAGCGCCCAGACTTCCATTTCCCCGAAACGCTGACCACCAAACTGGGCTTTACCACCCAGCGGCTGTTGCGTGACAAGGCTGTAAGGCCCGGTAGACCGTGCGTGGATCTTGTCGTCGACCAAGTGGTGCAGTTTCAGCAGGTATTTCACACCCACAGTAACCTTACGGCTAAACTGTTCACCGGTACGGCCATCAAACAGAACCGATTGACCAGATGTATCGAACCCTGCGCGTGTCAGCGCATCGTTCACATCCAGTTCTTTCGCACCGTCAAAGACAGGTGTCGCAATCGGCACACCGCGGACAACGTTGCCAGCAGCTTCGACAATTTGACCCTCGTCCATGCCTTCGATGCCTTCGTCATAGACGTTATCGCCATAGACGATTTTCATCGCATCGCGCACAGGTGTCAGATCACCAGAGCGACGGTATTCACCAAGCGCATCATCAATCTGGATACCCAGACCGCGTGCGGCCCAGCCCATGTGACACTCAAGAATCTGACCGACGTTCATCCGTGAAGGCACACCCAGCGGGTTCAGACAGAAATCAACCGGCGTACCATCGGCAAGGAACGGCATGTCTTCCATTGGTACAACCTTGGAAATAACACCTTTGTTCCCGTGACGACCCGCCATCTTATCGCCCGGTTGCAGCTTACGCTTCACCGCGACGAAGACTTTGACCATCTTCATCACACCCGGTGGCAAATCATCGCCACGGCGGACTTTTTCGACTTTGTCTTCGAACCGTGCGTCCATTGCCTTCTTCTGGATTTCATACTGTTCGTTCAGGGCTTCGACCACCTGTGCGTCAGCTTCATCCTTCAGGGCAACCTGCCACCATTGACCACGGCTCAGATCGGCCAAGGATTCTTCGGTCACAATTGAGTTCGGCTTAAAGCCACGTGGACCTTTGACAGCTTCTTTGCCAATGATCATCGACTTCAGGCGCGCATAGATGTTCCGGTCAAGGATGACCATTTCATCGTCACGGTCACGTGCCAGACGTTCGACTTCTTCACGCTCAATTTGCAGCGCACGTTCGTCTTTTTCCACTCCGTGGCGGTTAAAGACGCGTACTTCAACAACAGTCCCGAAATCACCTGGCTTCACGCGCAGTGATGTATCACGCACGTCGGATGCTTTCTCACCAAAGATGGCGCGCAGAAGCTTTTCTTCTGGTGTCATCGGGCTTTCGCCTTTTGGTGTGATCTTACCAACCAGAATGTCACCCGGCTCTACTTCGGCGCCGATGTACACGATGCCAGCCTCGTCGAGGTTACGCAGCGCTTCTTCACCAACGTTCGGAATATCGCGTGTGATTTCTTCTGGCCCAAGCTTTGTATCACGGGCGGCGACTTCGAATTCTTCGATGTGGATCGAAGTGAAGACGTCATCACGTGTAATCCGCTCTGAAATCAGGATCGAATCTTCGTAGTTGTAGCCGTTCCAAGGCATAAACGCGACGACCACGTTTTTACCCAACGCCAATTCACCGATGTCCGTAGATGGACCATCGGCAATAACTTCGCCTTTCAGAACCGTATCACCAACCTTCACCAGCGGACGCTGGTTGATGCAGGTATTTTGGTTAGAACGTTGGAATTTACGCATGCGGTAAATGTCTACGCCTGCGTCGCCCAGTTCCAGATCATGCGTCGCACGAATAACGATACGCTGCGCATCAACTTGGTCGATGATACCCGCGCGTTTCGCCATGATCGCCGCACCTGAATCGCGTGCAACCACTTCTTCGATACCAGTACCCACCAATGGGGCCTCGGCCTGAAGCAATGGCACAGCCTGACGCATCATGTTCGATCCCATCAGGGCCCGGTTCGCATCGTCGTTTTCAAGGAATGGGATCAAAGAGGCCGCAACAGAGACCAGCTGCTTTGGTGACACGTCGATCAAGTCAACGTTTTCACGTGGGGCAAGCGTGTAGTCACCGTTCATACGCGTCGATACGAGATCGTTGTTGAACCCGCCATCTTCGTTCAAGTTCGCGTTGGCCTGCGCAACAGTGTGGCGCATTTCTTCGGTCGCGGACATGTATTGCACATCATCCGTCACCTTGCCGTCGACAACCTTGCGGTATGGTGTTTCGATAAAGCCGTATTTGTTCACACGCGCAAATGTCGCGAGTGAGTTGATCAGACCAATGTTCGGCCCTTCGGGCGTTTCAATCGGACACATACGACCGTAGTGGGTTGGGTGAACGTCACGGACTTCAAAGCCAGCACGTTCACGGGTCAAACCGCCGGGCCCAAGCGCAGACAGACGACGCTTGTGCGTGACTTCTGACAGTGGGTTAGTTTGGTCCATGAACTGTGACAATTGGCTAGAGCCAAAGAATTCACGCACAGCGGCAGCCGCAGGTTTCGCGTTGATCAAATCTTGTGGCATCACCGTGTCGATTTCGACAGATGACATACGTTCTTTGATCGCGCGCTCCATGCGAAGCAAACCAACACGGTATTGGTTTTCCATCAGCTCGCCAACAGAACGCACACGACGGTTGCCGAGGTGGTCAATATCGTCCACGTCGCCTTTGCCATCGCGCAGTTCAACCAGCGCTTTGATACAAGACACAATATCTTCTTTGCGCAGGGTGCGCATGGTGTCTTCGGCATCCAGATCAAGACGCATGTTCATCTTCACACGACCAACAGCAGATAGGTCGTAGCGCTCTGAATCAAAGAACAACGTGTCGAACAGGGATGATGCTGATTCAACGGTCGGTGGCTCACCCGGACGCATCACGCGGTAGATATCCATGAGCGCAGTTTCGCGGTTCATGTTTTTATCAGACGCCATCGTGTTACGCATGTAAGCGCCAACATTGACGTTATCGATATCAAGCACGGGGATCGTGGTGATGCCCGCATCAACCAGATCTTTCAATGTGCCGCCAATAACGTCGCCCGCTTTGTCAACTTCGACAGTCAACTCATCACCGGCTTCGACGTAAATCGCACCCGTTTCTTCGTTGATGATGTCCGTCGACACGAACTTGCCGATGATGTTTTCGTAAGGGACCAGCAGATCAGTAACTTCGCCAGCGTCGATCAGTTTTTTGACTGAACGTGGAGTAACTTTTTCACCAGCTTTTGCGATCACTTCGCCCGTTTTCGCATCAACAAGATCAAACGCAGGGCGGGTGCCGCGCACACGCTCTGGGAAGAACTTTGTCTGCCACGCCATCGCTTTGGCATCGAGGTGATATTCGACGGTGTCGTAATAGGCATCCATGATGCCTTCTTGGTCCAGACCCAGCGCATAGAGCAGGGTTGTCACAGGCAGTTTGCGGCGACGGTCAATCCGGCAGAACACAAGGTCCTTGGCGTCGAATTCAAAGTCAAGCCAGCTGCCGCGGTATGGGATAATGCGGCAAGCAAACAGCAGTTTACCTGATGAATGGGTTTTCCCTTTGTCGTGATCAAAGAACACGCCGGGCGAACGGTGCATTTGGGACACGATCACGCGCTCTGTGCCGTTCACGACAAATGTGCCGTTCGGGGTCATCAAAGGCATATCGCCCATGAACACGTCTTGTTCTTTGATATCTTTGACAGACTTGTTGCCTGTGTCTTCGTCCACATCAAACACGATCAAACGCAGCGTCACCTTCAATGGGGCGCTATACGTCATGTCGCGCTGCATGCACTCTTCGACATCGTATTTTGGCTTTTCAAGTTCGTATTTCACGAACTCAAGCAAAGCGGTTTCGTTGAAATCTTTGATCGGGAACACCGACTGGAAGACACCTTTGATGCCTTCACCGTCAAGCGGTGTGTCACTGTCGCCAGAGCGCAGGAATAGATCGTAAGAAGATTTCTGAACCTCAATGAGGTTCGGCATTTCAAGCACTTCACGGATTTTGCCGTAGTACTTGCGCAGGCGTTTCTGACCAAGGAAAGTAGAAGCCATAAGCGGTGTCACCTTTTGTTTGTCTCTCGAATGCTGCATCGCCCGGGCCGCGACACATCACCCATTTGACCGGGGGTTTGATGTCTATTCGTGGCTGCCGTCCCACCGGCACCCTCCCGACATCTCAAACCTACCCAAGGGGTCGGTCAGCGTTGGCCGACCTCTAAGACAGGTTCGGCTGGACGCGCATTTCTGCGCGCCCAGCCATAATTATAGGGCAAGGGAACCCTTGCCTAGAACAGGCTTAGGCCAGTTCAACCTCAGCGCCAACAGCTTCAAGCTTCGCTTTGACTTCTTCAGCTTCAGACTTAGCAACGCCTTCTTTGATCTTGCCGCCAGCTTCAACCAAGTCTTTGGCTTCTTTCAGGCCAAGACCTGTCAGGCCGCGAACTTCTTTGATCACGTTGATTTTAGAAGCGCCGGCGTTCTTCAGAACGACGTCGAATTCAGTTTTCTCAGCAGCAGCTTCGCCACCAGCGTCTGCGCCACCAGCAACCATTACGGCGCCACCAGCAGCTGGCTCGATGCCGTACTCGTCTTTGAGGATAGTTTTCAGTTCTTGTGCTTCGAGAAGGGTAAGACCAACAATCTCTTCAGCTAGTTTTTTCAGATCAGCCATTTTATGCTTTCCGTTCGTTTTAAGTGTGTTCCAACGTCAGGGCATCGCCCCAAGTCAATTCAGATGCTTTATGCAGCTTTCTCTTCGATAGTAGAGAGAACGCTTGCGATGTTCGAAGCAGGCGCGCCAATGGCCCCAGCGATGTTCGAAGCAGGTGCACCAATGCAGCCAGCGATAGAAGCAATAAGCTCCTCGCGAGACGGCATACCGGCAACGGCTTTAACACCAGCAGGATCAAGAGCTGTGTCACCCATAGCACCACCAAGAACAACAAGCTTGTCGTTCTCTTTGGTGTATTTATCCACGACCTTCGCAGCAGCGACAGGGTCTTCGGAATAGGCGATTACAGTCATACCCTCGAGGTATTCCGCGATGCTTGCGCATGGCTTACCCTCAAGAGCGATTTTGGCGAGCTTGTTCTTGGCAACGCGTACGGAACCGCCCGCTTCACGCATGTTCGCGCGCAGGTCCTGCATTTCAGCAACTGTCATGCCTTCGTAGTGGGCAACCACTACGACGCCAGAGCTTTCAAAGATCTGGCCGAGATCGTCGACCAGCTGTTCTTTTTGTGCTCTATCCACAGTTTTACTCCAAGTTTGGCGCTGGATTAGGCCCAGCACCGGCTCTAATTTTGTCACACGGCAAGCCGCCCGACAGTCTACAGTCCATGTAAACGGGGCGCTCAAATTGCCGAGGCGAGCCTCAAAAATCTGATCTATCCCGCCTCAGGCAGGAATTAGCGGCAAAACTGCCAACCCACCGTCTCGGACGAAACAAAACAGCGCGCGACGAATCGCACGCTGGTTTGCAAAAGTGTTTCTATGATGCGCAAAGCCGAATGCCAACCCCAAAATGCACGCCACTCTCCCTCACAGTGTTTTGCAAAATATTTCACTAGGGATCGCCCAGAAATACCCTAAGTTGTAACTACTAACACACAACACGGAGCCCCCCGATGACTTTAATCACACGCCGCACCGCCCTATTTTCAGGCGCCGCTGTCCCATTTGCGATTGCCGCAGCCCCGCAGATGGCCGCAGCCGCCGGTCACAGCGCAGCACAAAATGCCGTTCAAAACACATTTGATCTTGGCGAATTCCAAGTATCTACGCTTCTGGCAGGCACACGCGCTGTCGAAGATGTTCAAACAATCTTCGGTATGAACGTATCCGAAGAAGAGTTTGCGGCAGTCAGCGCCGAGAACTTTATCCCTTCCGACAAGGCGCAGTTCTTCTTTACGCCCACAGTGGTGCGCGCCGCTGGCGAAGTTGTCCTATTTGACACTGGCCTATCCGCTGCGGGGACAACAGCCGCACTTGCGGCCGCAGGTATCGCGCCAACAGAAGTGACCATCGTTGTCATTACCCACATGCACGGCGACCATATCGGCGGTTTGACCGACGAAAACGGTGCAGAGACATATCCGAATGCCCGCTATGTCACCGGTCAGGTCGAATATGATCATTGGGCCGCCGCCGGTAACGAAGGGTTTGATGCAAAGATGCGGCCACTTGCGGAAAAAACCAGCTTTATCGGTGACGGTGCATCTGTGGTTTCAGGCATCACCAGCGTTGCGGCCTATGGGCACACACCCGGTCATATGGGCTACATGCTTGAAAGCAATGGCGAGCAAGTCATGCTGATGGTTGATGCTGCGAACCACTATGTTTGGTCTCTGGCCTACCCCGAATGGGAAGTCCGCTTTGACGCTGACAAAGAAGCCGCCGCCAACACGCGTAAGCAAATTCTTGGCATGGCTGCCGCGGACCGGTTCCCGCTTATCGGGTATCATATGCCGTTCCCCGGCATGGGCTATGTTGAAGAAGTAGACGCAGGGCGCTTCCGCTATGTCCCCGCATCTTACCAGCACATCCTGTAGGAAACTCTGAACCTTGAGAAATGCAAAAGGCGCGCCCAAATGGACGCGCCTTTTTTCGTACAAACGTCAAACTTGCGACTTAGGCGTTGCCTGTCGCACTTTCTACGCTGATCGACACGCCTGGGCCCATTGTAGAGCTGACAGCGATCTTTTTCATGTATGTGCCTTTGGCGCCAGTTGGGCGGGCTTTGCTGACCGCTTCAACGAATGCCAGCATGTTTTCTTCCAATTGCTTGGCAGAGAAAGATGCTTTGCCGATACCAGCGTGAACAACACCAGCTTTTTCAGCTTTGAACTGCACTTCGCCGCCTTTGGCAGCTTCAACAGCGGCTTTAACGTCCATTGTTACAGTACCAACGCGTGGGTTTGGCATCAGGTTGCGTGGGCCAAGAACTTTACCCAGACGACCAACAACACCCATCATGTCAGGTGTGGCGATGCAACGATCAAAGTCGATTGTGCCGCCTTGAACAGTTTCCATCAGATCTTCTGCACCGATGATGTCTGCGCCAGCTGCTTTTGCTTCGTCTGCTTTTTCGCCACGTGCGAAAACCGCAACGCGTACAGTTTTACCAGTGCCGTTTGGCAGGTTCACTGTGCCGCGCACCATTTGGTCAGCGTGACGTGGGTCAACACCAAGCTGCATTGCGATTTCGACAGTTTCGTCGAATTTCGCTTTTGCGTTGTCTTTGACCAGCGCGACAGCCTCGGTGACTGTGACGTTTTGCTTGCCTTCGAATGCTGCGCGGGCGGCTGTTGTGCGCTTACCGAATTTTGCCATTACTTGACCTCCACACCCATAGAGCGGGCAGAACCCGCGATGATCAGCATTGCGCCTTCGATGGACGTCGCGTTGAGGTCCTTCATTTTGGCTTCTGCGATTTCACGTACTTGCTTACCTGTGATCGAACCAGCAACTGCTTTACCCGGTGTTTGTGAACCAGACTTCAGTTTTGCGGCTTTCTTGATGTAATAGGACGCAGGTGGCGTCTTGATTTCCATCGAGAATGATTTGTCCGCGTAATACGTGATCACGGTCGGGCAAGGGGCACCGTTTTCCATGTCAGCTGTTTTCGCGTTAAACGCTTTACAGAATTCCATGATGTTGATGCCGCGCTGACCCAATGCGGGGCCGACGGGTGGGGATGGGTTTGCTGCGCCTGCAGGAACCTGCAGTTTCAGTTGTCCAACAACTTTTTTGGCCATGGGGCCTCTCCTTATTCCAACTCCCGGTACGGCGCGCCGCCCGAGACCTAATGTTGTGCGGTCAGGCCAGATCACGCGCGCGCGTCTCGCCTCCCACGGGGAATCCTCCCTATACGGGTGGATTGGGCGTGCAGGTAGTGGACTAAATCAATCTATGCAAGCCTTTTGCGCATTTTTCGACCGATAGGAGAATTCTCTTCGTCAGAAACCGTCATAATCCACGTATAAGATGACAAGCGCCGAAAGAGAGCTAATCTTTCGGGTAGGCAACCTAAGAGTTCAGGCAGCACCAATGAAATATTCACGCGCGCAAATCGTCTATCACTGGTTAACGGCGCTACTGATTCTCGCAATGGTATTGACTGGGCTCGCGTTTCGCTTTGACTGGACGGGGGCGTGGGTCATCCGGGCGCACCAAGTGATCGGGCAAAGCCTTATCTTGGTTCTAGGATTACGAATCGCATCAAGGGTTATGCACCGCGCGCACCACCCAAGCGCCCACAAGCTTTGGGAGCGGATTACGTCCCACGCCACGCATGCGGCCCTTTATCTCTGTATGATCGCGCTTGTCGTTACCGGCTATGTGTCCGCATCTGGCTTAAACACCCCCTATTTGCTTTGGCCCGTTGATCAAACCTTCGCCCGCTCGGACATGGGCGAGACGCTGTTAGATTGGCATTATTCCCTAAAGTGGATGCTTTTAGCTCTTGTCACGTTGCATATCCTAGGCGCGCTCAAACACCTGCTCTGGGACAAAGACGATACTTTCACACACATGACACCCATATCCCGAAAGGACTAAATACGATGCATAAAATGACCCGTCGCCAGGTAATCGCCATGATCCCAAGCAGCACGGTTCTTCTTTGCCCGGCTATCTTGAACGCGCAAACGAATATCGATGCCGATTGGGCGGACATTGCAACTACGGCCCCCATCGGTGAAAATTACCTTATCGAGGTTCCAGCAGGCCCCGCCGAGGTTGACGTGACCGCGCTTTTGCCCGGTGAGGTCACAGTGATCGCCCGACCAACCGATGACGAAACTTACGGATCAACGGGTATGATCCAATATATCGCGGTGCATCGCCGCACAGATGAACAAATTGCCTTTGGCGCGGCCAACGACCGTGCAGGCACAGTTCAAAACCCGGCCTATTTTGTCGCAAATCTTGTTTGCACACACCGCGGTAAAGCCATCGGTATCACGGGCAACCCAGATGCACCCTTTGCCTGCACGGATCGGGGCGACCGTCATAGTTCAGTTTATGACGCGGCGGGGTTTGGCGTTTCGGGCGCGTCCGAGGATGAATACCTTTCGATCCCCGACTATACACTTACGGTTACAGATGGCGCCGTCGTGATCCAACTGACTTAAACGAAAAAAGGGGGCGCATCAGCACCCCCTTCACAATCTCTTATCCGCAGTTGAATTACTGCTTAGTAACCTGCGTGAATTCCAGTTCGACTGGGGTCGCGCGACCAAAGATCGATACGGTCACTTTCAGGCGCTGGTTCTCGTCGTCGACTTCTTCAACCATACCGTCGAAGTCTTCGAACGGACCTTCGTTGACTTTGACTTTCTCGCCAATGTCGAAGTGGATCAATGTACGTGGGGCGTCTTCGCCCTCTTGAACGCGGCCCAAGATCGCTTGCACTTCGGCGTCACGCATTGGCATCGGGCGACCTTGCGGCCCCAAGAAACCAGTGACGCGGTTGATAGAGTTAATCAGGTGATACCCTTCATCCGACATTTCCATGTGGACAAGCACGTAACCGGGCATAAAACGACGCTCGGTCGTGACTTTCTTGTTGCGACGAATTTCGATGACTTCTTCGGTTGGCACCAATACTTCGCCGATTTGCTCGGTAAGGCCTTGCTCTTCCGCTTTAGTCATAATCGCCTCAGCGATTTTCTTCTCGAAGTTTGAGAGAACGCTTACGGAGTACCAACGTTTCGCCATGTGTCAAAGCACCTTGTCGTCGCAGGCCCAGATGGGCCGCATGTTCAAATTTATCGCGGCGGATCATCCGCCAGTCCCGAAAATAAAAGCGGCGTGAAGCTCGATTCGCCGCACGCCAATTTCAGGGGTTTGTGGCTCTTACCGCTGACACCCGCTATTTTCAAGAGGTGCCGCGTAATTTCCACGCATGATTAGCTGCCAAAGTAATCCAACACGCCCGTCAATCCGGCACGGATCGCCATATCAACAAGCGAGAAAAAGATCGCGGCAAGCGCTGCAAGGATAAATACCATGATCGTGGTCAATACGACCTCGCGGCGGGTTGGCCATACGACCTTTGAGACCTCTGAGCGGACCTCTTGGAAAAACTTGACGGGGTTGGCGATGGCCATGACATATCGTCCTTTGTGGAAACACCCTGCGACATACGGCCTTCGAGGCATGATTTCAAGCCCGCAACCGGATCAATCCGCCGCAGGCGACAAGAGGGTCACACCGGGCATTTCACTGATTGCATCAACCTGCGCGCGGTAGGCCATATCGGCAAAGTCGTGTTCGCGATCCGAAAACCCATCAAAGCGGGCGAACCCGTTTTCAACAGGAAATGCATTGGCGGCGTCTTTGGCCAGTTCACCCTGCATTCCGGCGTCATTCTGGGCGAGAATTTGCGCGACCGCCTGCGCTGACAGACGTGGGTTCACATGGTGCGCGACAGGGGTGATCTGCGTGCCCAGCATCGCAAGGCAGATGTCATCGAACAGCGCTGAGTAGTCTTCGTAAGCCCAAACGACCAAACGCCCCACACCAGGCGTTTCGCGCAAACGTGTCACCAGATCGGCCCAATCGCCACGCGTCATTGGGACCATTGCTTTGAAGTCCTCAAAATCGATGATTTTGTTGCCCCGTAAAAGCTGCGAATAGACCGAATTGATCATCGCGGTCGGGTTACGGACACTGAGAAACAGATCAATTGGTTTGCCCAGCGCCCGTGACAGCCGCGCGATTTTAATATTTGCATTCGGGTAACCAAATTCGATATCTTGGCTGATCGTATGGGCAAGCGTGCCGATAAAATTCTCTTCGCTAAACACAATCCGATCCGCGCCTTTACGCATCAGCGCGAGCTGATCTTGAGGCGGGCGCTTGGCACGGCGCTCTCGCAGCCCAAACAATGCCGAAAGCGTGCGCCCTGGCAGACGAAAATGATCGGGCCCGTAGTAGCGCACTCCTTGCTCTACCAATGCATCCGACGCCCGCAACAGTGACCGCTGCAAGTGCGAGGTCGCGGTCTTGTGCGCCCCAATATGGAACGCGATGCGAAAATCATCTGATGACATGGTGTTTTTGATCCTCCGGCACGGCGGCGCTGATCTGGTCTGGCAGGGGCATGGAGACTCGAACTCCAGACCTACGGTTTTGGAGACCGTCGCTCTACCAACTGAGCTATACCCCTAGGACCGGGTGTCGGACTAGTCCGAAATTCACCCCGGATCAAGAGGCAACCCGCACCAGACTTGTCTTCACGTGCAGAAATGTGGAAACAACACAGAGTAATCAGCGAAAAAGGCCGCGCACCCGGTGTCACTACGTCGAAAGATCGAAAAGTCAAACTGGCTTGCCGCGCGGATCGCGACCTTGGCGGGGTGGTATTTGGGGCGCTGTAACAGGCGGATTTCTTGGAAAACCGAAGGTCTGTCAGAATTACAGGCCGCATTGGCCGATGGCCCCGTTCTTTTGGTGATGTGGCACAGCAGATCAATCATGGGGGCGCTGCATTGGCCCGTTGCAGACGGCCCGCTCTCAAGTTTGCACGACAGTTCGCCCGTTGGGCGGGTTTCAGGCGCGCTCCAACGCCGGGTCGGGCTACAACCGATCCGCATGTCGCGCAAAAAAGCGAATCGCGCTGCATCGCGCATGGTGCTCAAGCGCGTCAAAGAGGGTGTCAGCATCGGGATGACCGGGGATGGCCCGCTTGGCCCCGCGCTTTCGGTCAAAGATGCCTCGCTCGATTGGGCGCGCGCCACGGGCATGCCTGTGTTTTGCTATGCGTTTTCTGTCACAAAAGGACGGCGCCTGAAATCATGGGACCAAATGCTTGTCCCTCACCCCAGTGGCAAAGGTGCCTATGTCTTTGCGCAGCTTGACGGAAAAGCTTCGCGCAAAATGACGCCCGAAGAAATTGAAGTGTTGCGCGCCCAGATGCACCAGTTGATGGTCGACACAACCGCGCGCGCGGATAGGTTAGTCGGACTGGACCCCGGGCCCTAGACGCCCCAGCTCTGCGGCCATATCGCGAGCGATGTCCTGCGCCTGACCGGGAGCACGCGCCGCAAGTACGCGCAGCCCCAAAAGGTCTGACTGATAGCGCCGCGCCAGTGTTTCAGGATCATAGTGCACGGCGACGTCACCGTTCACCTGCGCTGACCGGAACAAATCCGCGAATTTTTTTTCAATCATCACCAAAAGATCGTTCGCGACCTCAGCCAAAGCATGATCTTGACCTTTCAACTCTAGAAAGGTTTTGGCCAACATACAGGCATGACCTCCCATTGTGGGATCTTCGACCAAAATGCGCGGATAGGCCTGAAGTGCGCCCAATGGCCCGCGCTCAACGCAAAGCGCGTCTATTTTTTCAGCCCCTTCTTGCGCGTATTTGTTCAAAGTCAGCTTGTATAGCGCCTCCTTCGATCCAAATGCGGCATAAAAGCTGCCCGGGCGGGTGTCCAACGCGGCCTCAAGATCCTTGAGCGACGTGCCTGCCCATCCGCGTTTCCAAAACACTGTCTTGGCGCGTTTGATCAGATCTTCACGGTCGTAGGTTGCAGTGCGGGCCATAGCGAATCTCATTTTTGAGTGATTGTTCATTTATATACTTGAATGATCACTCAAAAAAGACCAACACTCAGGAATCATCAACTGAAAGCGAAAATAATGACTGATTTCCCATCTCACGACCTCGACAGCGCACCAGCTGAATCAAAGCCACTACTTGAAAAGTCGCAAAAAGCGTTCGGTCGCCTGCCTGGCCTGCACAAAGTGATGGCGGAAAGCCCACAGATGCTCGAAGGCTACCAAGTTCTGCACCACCTGTTCACACAAACTGCATTTGATGCCGATGAAATGACCGTGGTTTGGCAGACAATTAACGTCGAAAACGAGTGTCATTACTGCGTGCCAGCGCACACGGGCATTGCGAAAATGATGAAAATTGACGACGCGCTATCTACGGCCCTGCGCGAAGAAGCTCCGCTCGCGGATCCGAAACTCGAAGCACTGCGCACATTCACCCTGCGCATGTTGCGCGGTCGCGGCAATGTTTCAGACGCCGAAATGCAAGAATTCTTTGCAGCAGGCTATGGTCACCGCGCGGTGCTAGATGTCGTCTTGGGGCTGGCTCAAAAAACCATGTCCAACTACGTCAACCACGTCGCACAGACACCTGTCGACGCACCGATGCAACAATTCGGATGGGAGCGCAAAGGCGCACCATTGACTGTTTAATCGCTGCGACACTTCACCCAAGGGCAGCATTCCCATGCTGCCCTGACTTTGTTTGCAGCGCACCATCACGCCATGCGCCCATCCAATTTGCCCGTGCAAAATTTTGTTCTCTCTGGCAGTCGTCTGCCTTTGGTTTAATCCTCTCATCAGCCCAACCCAATTTTTCCTGATATTAAACAATTTTTCTTGTTGGGTATATTGCCTTCCTGTGCAAAACTCTTTCATGTGGGCAGACAGGCGCGGATTCGTCGCCGGTTTTCACATTGATTTCGAAGGGGTTTCAAAATGCGGTACTCTGGATTACGGGTCATCAAAGAGGCGCTCAGCGGCCACAAGGGATGGACCCCTGCGTGGCGCGAACCCGATCCCGCGGCGCATTATGATATTGTCATCATCGGTGGCGGCGGACATGGGTTGGCGACGGCCCATTATCTCGCCCAAGAGTTTGGACAAGCGCGGGTAGCGGTGATCGAAAAAGGGTGGATCGGCGGCGGCAACGTCGGGCGCAATACCACCATCATCCGCTCTAACTATCTGCTCGATGGGAATGAACCCTTCTACGAGATGTCCCTAAAGCTATGGGAAGGTCTAGAACAGGACCTTAACTACAACGCAATGGTCAGCCAACGCGGTATTCTGAACTTGATCCATTCGGACGGCCAACGGGATGCATTCATTCGGCGCGGAAACGCGATGATACTGAATGGGGCGGATGCTGATTTGCTCAGTACGGCTGACATCAAAAAACGCTATCCGTTCCTCAACACCCATGATGCGCGTTTTCCGATCAAAGGCGGTCTAGCACAGCATCGCGGCGGGACTGTGCGGCATGATGCTGTTGCCTGGGGCTATGCCCGCAGTGCGGACAAGCACGGTGTGGACATCATCCAAAATTGCGAGGTCACAGGGTTCCGTATCGAGGATGGCGTTTGCAAAGGCGTAGAAACATCGCGTGGGTTTATCGGCGCAGGTAAGGTCGCCTGTGCGGTGGCGGGCAATTCTTCGCGGTTAATGAGCTTGGCCAATATGCGCCTGCCAATCGAAAGCCATGTATTGCAGGCCTTTGTTTCAGAAGGATTAAAACCCGTCCTACCCGGTGTAATCACTTTTGGCGCTGGCCACTTTTATTGCAGCCAATCCGACAAGGGCGGGTTAGTGTTTGGCGGTGATCTCGACGGCTATAATTCCTATGCCCAGCGCGGCAACCTGCCCACTGTCGAAGACGTCTGCGAAGGCGCGGTGGCAATTTTCCCGATGCTGGGTCGGGCACGTCTTTTGCGGATGTGGGGGGGGATCATGGACATGTCGATGGACGGCTCTCCGATCATCGATAAAACCCATATCGATGGCCTCTATTTCAATGGCGGCTGGTGCTATGGCGGGTTCAAGGCCACCCCTGCAAGCGGCTTTGCCTTTGCCCATCTGCTCGCCAAAGACGCGCCACACCCCACCGCTGCGGCCTACCGATTTGATCGGTTCGAAAAAGGCCTGATGATCGACGAAAAAGGGATGGGCAATCAGCCCAATTTGCACTGATGATTATTGACCACCCCCTGCTTGGCCCCCGCGACAGCGCCGAATTCACCTATATGGGTGATGCACGCCTGATTGAACGCCCATCCCCGGATAGCCCAGATGCGGCAGCGGCATTTTACGACTATGCTTACCTGCGCGATAACCCAGCGGGCTGGCACCGCGAACTGTGGTTCCATGAAGCGGGCGACCGGTCGTGGCTTGTGGTGACGCGCAACACCGTCACCCACGAGATATCAAAGGTTGAATTCGCTAGCGATGTCGCCCGTGCAAAGGGGCGATCCAAATGACCCAGAAAAACCGGATCACAGGCGGTCAGATCGACCGCAACACGACATGTAAATTTACCTTTGATGGCCGCACTTATGCGGGTCATGCGGGTGATACGTTGGCTTCTGCCTTGCTTGCCAATGGCGTTCGGCTCATGGGGCGCAGCTTTAAATATCACCGCCCCCGTGGCCCGATGACCGCAGGTTCTGATGAACCGAACGCACTGGTGCACTTGCGCAGCGGCGCGCGTACAGAACCAAATACCCGCGCCACAACCACTGAATTGTTTGACGGGCTGACCGCGACAAGCCAAAACCGCCTTGGATCGCTTTCCTTTGATCTTCTGGCGGTCAATGACCGCCTATCGACCTTCCTGACGGCGGGTTTTTATTACAAGACATTCATGTGGCCTGCGGCGTTCTGGGAGAAGGTCTATGAACCAATCATCCGCCGCGCCGCCGGCCTTGGCGCACTTTCGTTTGAGGATGATCCAGACGTTTACGACAAGGGGTTCTTGCATTGTGATCTGCTGATCATCGGCGCGGGCCCGGCCGGCCTGATGGCCGCATTAACCGCCGCACGCAGCGGCGCAGAGGTGATCCTCGCCGACGAAGATTTCCGCATGGGCGGGCGCTTGAACAGCGAAACCTACGCAATAGACGATGCGGCGGGCGCAGATTGGGCCGCAGCGTTGGTTTCCGAACTGGCCAACATGCCGAACGTGCGTTTGCTGCCGCGCACGACTGTCATCGGCGCGTTTGATCACGGAATCTATGGCGCTCTCGAAAGGGTCAGCGATCACGTCGCAACGCCAGACGCAGGCAAACCACGCCAGATTCTATGGCGTATCTATACGCAAAAAACCATTTTGGCGGCGGGCGCAATCGAACGCCCGATTGCGTTCAACAACAACGACCGTCCCGGCATTATGACGGCCAGCGCCTTGCGATCTTATGCCAATCGGTTTGGCGTTGCTGTGGGCCAACGCACGGCGATATTTACGAACAATGATGACGGGCACCGCACCGCCGCTGATCTGCACGCGAAAGGCGTCAAAGTCATCGTGATCGACCCCCGCGCAGACGCGCCGCGTGCGCGCGATTACGAGGTTCTTGCAGGCGCCCAAGTGGTCGACACGATGGGTCGGCTGGGGCTGACCTTTGCAAAGGTATGTCTTGCAGACGGGACTGAACGGATCATTGAATGTGGGGCCCTGGGCACATCCGGCGGCTGGAACCCGAATGTGCATTTGACCTGCCACCAGCGCGGGCGTCCCTCGTGGAATGAGACGCTCGCCGCCTTTGTTCCTGACGGCTTGCCAGCAGGGATGACTGTCGCAGGCGCGGCCAAAGGCGACATGTCGACAGCGGGTGCATTAGCAGGCGGCGCCCAGGCCGCGCACAGCGCACTAGATTTAAAGGGACGAATGCTTGCAATGCCGAAGGCCGAAGATGCACCGGTAAACATCACCCCATTCTGGTATGTTGAAGGCGCAAGCCGCGCATGGGTTGATCAGCAAAATGACGTGACCGTTAAAGACGTCAAGCTAAGCCACCAAGAAGGGTTTCGTTCGGTTGAACACCTAAAACGGTATACGACCCTTGGCATGGGGACTGATCAGGGGAAAACCGCCAATATAGGCGGGCTTGCGATCATGGCAGAGCTGGCGGGAAAAACCATTCCCGAAGTTGGCACAACCATGTTCCGTCCGCCTTATACGCCCGTTGCGATCGGGGCCTTTGGCGGGCGGCACCGCGGGCAAGACTTCCATCCCAAACGGCTTACCCCCTCGCACAAATGGGCCGAAGAGCAAGGTGCGGTCTTTGTTGAGGTTGGCAATTGGATGCGGGCGCAATGGTTCCCACGCGAGGGTGAAACCACATGGCGCGAAAGCGTGGACCGCGAAGTTCTTGCAACGCGTAACTCGGTCGGTGTTTGCGATGTCACGACGCTTGGCAAGGCCGATGTGCAGGGCGCGGATGCGGCGGCTTTTCTTAATCTAATCTATTGCAATGGTTTTGCGAAACTGCCCGTGGGCAAAGCCCGTTATGGGCTAATGCTGCGCGAAGATGGGATCGCCATGGATGACGGTACAGCCGCGCGCATGGCCCACGATCATTTCGTTGTCACCACCACCACCGCCAATGCCCTCTCCGTATACCGCCACATGGAATTCGTGCGGCAATGCCTCGTGCCGGATTTAGACGTGCAGTTGATTTCGACCACCGAAAGCTGGGCGCAATATGCCGTCGCTGGGCCAAACGCGCGTCGCGTATTGGAAAAAATCGTTGACCAAGATATTTCAAACGCGGCCTTCCCGTTTATGGCCTGCGCCAATATCACCGTCTGCGGCGGTTTGCGGGCGCGTCTGTTTCGGATTTCGTTCAGTGGCGAGCTTGCTTTTGAAATTGCGGTTCCTACCGCCTATGGCGACGCGCTGATACGCCGGATCATGGCGGCGGGGGCGGAATTTGACATCACCCCATATGGCACCGAAGCATTAGGTGTGATGCGCATCGAAAAAGGCCATGCGACCGGCAATGAATTGAACGGAACAACAACTGCGGCAAACCTTGGTATGGGACGAATGGTGAGCGATAAGAAAGACAGTATCGGTTCTGTGCTATCGCGTCGCGAAGGGTTGAACCGTGCCGATGACCTACGAGCCGTAGGGGTGAAACCCGTCGACCCGACGCAGCCCGTGCCAGCTGGGGCGCATCTGATGATATCTGACGGACCCGTGAATGCCGCCCATGATCAGGGGTATGTGACCTCGGCCTGCTATTCCCCCAATCTGGGGCATCACATTGCGCTGGCGTTTTTGAAAAATGGCGACGACCGGATCGGCGAAACCATGCGCCTTGTCAGCCCGCTGACTGACGTCGACGTGCAGGTCGAAATTTGCAGCGCCCACTTCATTGACCCCAAGGGGGAACGGCTTCGTGCATGATTTAATACCAACACCGGCGCTGGGCGTCGCGACCCAAACCATCGGTACGATCACCATCGCAGAAAACGCTGGTGTCGCGCTGGCCTCGGTCGCTGCGCGCAACGGGCAGACAGACATCTGCGCAGATGTCCTTAAGTCGATCCTTGGGGCTGTACCGGACGTCGGCAAGGCCGTGCTCCACGACCCAGAGGCCGGGTTTTGGATGGCAGCAGGTCAATGGATGATCGGCGCACCGATGGACACGCACGAAGACCTTGCCGATCTGCTCAAAGCAAAGCTAGGCGATGCCGCATCCGTGACCGAGCAATCAGGCGGCTGGGTTGTGTTTGATGTCACTGGCGCTGCGATGCCTGATTTGTGTGAAATCCTATGCAATGTCCCAATCCGCAAAATGGCGGCTGGCGACGTACAGCGCACGGTGATTCACCAATTGGGCTGCTTTGTTATCCGTCGCGCCGCTGATGACCATATCCGCATCCTTGGTCCGCGTGCCTCGGCCGGGTCACTGCTTCACGCATTGATCACGGCAGCTACCGCCGTGGCGTAACACGCGCCTAGGAACCAAATCGGCACGCGCCGCTTGACCAACCCTTTGAAAGATTTAGAACGGATAGGACATTTAGCAAAGTGAACATCAAAACCATGGCCACAACACCATTATCCCAAGATCCCCACGGCGCCAGCGAGGTACGTGAAAAAGTTCTTGAGGTGGCCATTGGTCGCGAAGTCCGCGCGCACCGGCGCAAACAGAATATCACCGTCGCGGACCTGTCCGAGAACACAGGCTTGTCCATCGGCATGTTGTCTAAAATCGAAAACGGCAATACGTCGCCGTCGCTGACCACGTTGCAAACTTTGGCCAATGCCCTGTCGGTGCCGATCACATCATTCTTTCGTGGCTTTGAAGAGGGTCGATCAGCGGTGCACACCAAAGCTGGCGAAGGCGTTGAGCTTGAACGCGCAGGCACCCGTGCGAACCACCAATACAACCTTTTGGGACACATTGGGTCAAACACCAGCGGCGTGATCGTCGAGCCTTATATGATTACGCTGAACGAAAAATCTGACGTTTTTCCCACGTTTCAACACGGCGGGATCGAGACAATCTACATGCTTGAAGGCGAAGTTGATTATCGCCATGGTGACCAGATCTACCCGTTAAAACCGGGTGATACCCTGTTTTTTGACGCGGATGCCCCCCACGGACCAGAGATTCTGGTGAAGCTCCCGTCGCGTTACCTTTCAATCATTAGCTATCCGCAAAAAGCCTGACCTGATCAGGTCTTTAGCGGTGGCTCGGTTTCCGGTTCTGGGAAGATGCCAGGGCTAGTGGGCAAACCGTCATCAAATTTCGACAGATAGTCGATCATCAGCGGGCGGTTGTCGATAAATCCCTTATAGGTCGCCAATTCTACGGGTAGATCGCGCACAACGCGGTGCAGCCGCCGCCCCCATTTTGGCATGGTCATAAGGTCCTGAAAACTGCACAGATAGCACCGGATCGGAAACGCGAGCGCGTTGGAGCGCGGCAAGCGATAGAATGTTTGCAGTTCAACCCGCAAATGCTGTTTCGCCCCGATATTTTCGGGAGTCAAAGTCGTCTTTTGAATACCCCATTTATGATAGTTTTCCGGTGACGTATCGAGCAATGGATTCACCGTCATCGTCCAATTTAGACGCCGTCCCGGTGACCCTTGCGGGATATTAAGGAGAAACTTCAACGCCCGCTTAAAGATGCCCATCTCATTCGCCAAAGGCACAGGTCCATGCCATTCGATAAAGTTCATGCCGATATTGAAATCCAGCGACCAATCAGCTTGGGTTGTAACCATACCTGCATCCATCCACAGGTTTTCGTCACGCTGATCCAGCAACGCGAAATCGCCTTGTGACTGACGGGTAATATATTCCATCGGTCCGTAGGGCAGCGTGCTTTCATCTAGAAAGGTAAACGTATCATCAATGCCCAGCGGCTTATTCACCCAGCGCCATTGGTCGCCGTCGCGGTGCAATTCGAATAGGTCAGGGTAGTCTTCGGATTTGCTGACCATGATCAATTCCAGCAAATCCCAGCCTGCCAATGTCATATGCGGCAGCGACTGACAGCGCAGCGGATCTTCGGACAGAACCTTGGCACGGTCTTGCATTTCTGAGACGTAATGTTCGTCCACATCAAAACGGTTTTCGTAGACCGATCCATCTGGCCCGCCGCGATGTTGTTCAGCGTTCATCGAATACATGTAGCTGTCTTCGTGGAACGGAAATGGAAACCGTCTTATTGCCCACTCGGAATTATGGAACGAATAATCATCGCGGAAGGTTTCGTCGTTGAACTGGATGGTCATCGGTCAAGCTCCAAAGTTGTGCCGACAAAACGGCTGACACAGGGCATAATTTTTTTACCACTGGCGCGATCATCATCGTCCAACCAGTGATCGCGGTGAATAAAGCCGCCGTCGGCGCTGACGACATTGGTTTCGCATTGTCCGCACGACCCGCCCCGACACAAAAACGGTGCGTCAACGCCTTCGCGCTCCATTGCTTCCAACAGGCTTTCATGTTCGCCCACTGTGATCGTCTTGTCTGACTTGCACAGGCGGACCTCAAACGGTGCCCCCGGTGCAGGGGCAAGGAATTCTTCGGAATGCACATTGCTATGGGGCCAACCGATGCCCGTTGCCGTATCGTGTACCAGATCGATCAAACCCGCTGGCCCACAGACATAGGCGTGGGTGCCAAGCGGTTGACCGCTCAGCAAGGACTCTAGCGGAATACGGACGCCTTGGCCGCTATAATAGACATGCACTTTGGTCGGAAACTTTGCCAAAAGCATATCGGCATAGGCGGCACTTTCTGGTGTGCGGGCCGCATAATGCAACTCCCAGTTCCCGTTTGTCTGTTCCAATTGCCCAATCATCGCCAAAAATGGGGTAATCCCGATGCCGCCAGCAAAGAAGATGTGTTTTTTGGCGCGCCAATCCAGACCGAACAGGTTCACCGGGCAGGTGATCGTCATCGCATCACCCGGCGCGACTTGGCTGTGCATAAACGCCGATCCGCCGCGACCGGTATCTTCGCGGCGCACCGAAATGGCGTAATGCGACAGATCGGTTGGGTCAGACATCAGTGAATAGGGGTTCAACCGGGTCCGATCGCCGTCTTCCATAGACACGACCGTATGTGCGCCCCCAGAAAAGGGCGGGAAATCCGCGCCGTCTGTGCGGGTGAATTCGAAACGGGTGACATATTCAGTGACCGGAACAACTGCGCTTACGGTCACTGCAATTTTTTCTGCCCCAGCTTTCGCTTTTTGTGGCGCGCTCATTCGTATATCCCCTTTTGTGCGGGAACATTTCCGGGATCTTCTGCATCCACGCAGACACCTTGATAAGCAGCGAGCCGTCGCGAATAGTGATCGCGCACAAACAGGTTCAGCCCGCAGTGGCAGCACACGAAGGGATCAGTTTCCACCTCTTCAGTGAACCCTTTGCAATGCACACATTGCATCCGGCGCGCGGTTGACCCGCGATGTTCGGTTTGAATTGATTCAAAAGGCACCCCAGCTTGGGCGGCCTCGTTGGTCATTTGCCCCATCAGGCTTTCGGTTCCCGAAATATATACCTGAAGCCCCATCTTCGCGTCGCTTAAAACCCGTTTGATCCGTGACAACGCCGCGTCATAGCTTGGCCCTTCGTAAAATTGCGAAGGGTTCAACGCACGCAGTTTATCTGCGTAGTCAGTACCGCGGGTGATAAAGATGATATGCGCGGCAGCCATCAATTCAGGCGTCGCAACATCGAGAATTGCTTCGGCCCCTTGTGCATCCGCGACAAACAAATGTGCCTGCCCAACGCGCGGTTCTAAAGTGCCCCAAACTGGGCGACTTCCAATGCTAGGCGGGAATTCAAACTTTGACATGGAACCCCTACCTAACCTTTTGCCGTGCGAATAGCTTTGTCCTTGTCGTAGAACGGCATTTCTTCAGCGGTGGCTGCCAGTTCGGTTCCGTCGGGTTGTTTCACCACCAAAGCAGTTCCCGGAACGGCGGCATCTGGCGCAATCCGCGCGATAGCGACCGAATACCCGTTAAGCTCTGAAGACAGACCATAGGTGATGACACCAATGTCGACACCGTCGCGCAGCACGCGTGCATGCATCTCCATCTGCGCCATGCTGTCGGTCAATTGCACGCCATAAATCTTGAACCGCTCTTTGCCTTTCGCGGCATAATGGTTTTCTGATCCGATGAACCCTTCTTTGCCTGGTGACACAGTGAAGTCGAGCCCAAGTTCCCAGAGCGTGTCGCCACACGGCTCATCCGCAAAGGGGAATGTCTCGGAATTGTCGCCGGGGTAGAACAGCAGGTAGCTTTCGATGCGCAACATATCGAGTGTCGAGAACTGCACGGGGCGTACGCCCATGTCTTTTCCGGCCTCTAGAATACTATCCCAAAGATGTACGGCGTCCTTGGCGCGGCAGAAAATCTCGTATCCGCGTTCACCCGTGTAGCCTGTCCGCGATATCATGACATCGCGGCCGTAAAGACGGGTCTGAATCAGGCCAAAATAAGCCAAATTGCGAATGCTCGGAATTTCCTGTGCGAGCAGATCAACAGCGACTGGCCCTTGCAGTGACATGTCGTGCAGATCGTCGTCAAACAAGATCTCACAGTTTTTACCCGCCGCCACAGAAGCCAGCTGTTCCATACCCGTTCCAGTGCCATGCACAACGAGCCAAGAATTCACCGCGATGTGGTAGATGATACAATCATCAATGAACTTACCCTCGCTGTTGAGGATTGACGCATAGGTCGACCGACCCGGCGCGATTTTTTCGACATTGCGCGTGGTGACCCGGTCAATGACATAGGCGGCATCCGCCCCCACGACATGAACTTTCTTTAGCCCAGAGACATCCATAAGCCCCGCCTTGGTGCGGATTGCTTCGTAATCAGCTTTGGCGCGTTCTGGGGTGTCGTCGTAGAACCAAGCGGTTCCCATGCCGTTCCAATCTTCCAATTCGCCGCCAATTTCAGCGTGGCGATGCGCAAGCGCGGATGCTCTCCAAAGAATAGCCATTTTTGTCCCCTGTCGGTATTTGTTTAATCAGATTGAGACTCAGCCCTATCCAAAAATCAAGACTGATATTAAAATAAGTTTCCTATCAGGCAAAAAGGGCCCGCGTAACGGGCCCCTTGCATCTTTATTCAGCGACTTACTTATACTTCGCGTATTTCGCAGCTTCGGCCTTTTGACCAATCACCAAGGCAGCGATGCACAAAATGATCGAGATGACAGTGAAAATGCCTGGCATGGCGCTCCCGTATCCCATGAAGATTGGACCGGAAACACCGTCCCATGTCGCGTTTTCAAATGGAAATCCCATAGATTTTCTCCTTTGTTAGATTTCAAGTTTAGCTTGCAGCAGGGGCAGATACTGGAATGCCCTCTGGGTAGGCTTGAGCAGGTACTTTGACCGTATCCAAACCAGCGATTTCAGCGGCTTCTGGAACGCGCAACATGCCGAACATCTTCAGAATGAAGGATGTGACATAGCCCGTACCAAGGCCGAGTGCGATAAAGACAACGGAGCCGACAAATTGACCAATAAGGTTAATAGTCGGGGCGTCTGGACCGCCCAATGCAGGGTAACCAGCGGCTGTAACGCCAAGGATCAGCATGCCGTAAATGCCGACAGTCCCGTGCACCGTAACCGCGCCAACAGCGTCATCAATGCCGAATTTCTCGAGCACTGTAGCAGCCGGTTTCAGCAATACACCCGCGCCAACAGCGATGATGAATGCAAGACCGGGCCAGTAAAGGTCCAAGCCAGACGCCGTCGAAATGATCCCGGCCAAAGCGCCAGACATCATCCAGAACGGATCCTTCGTAAATACCCAAGCGCCAATGATACCGCCACCGATGGCCATTAAGACGTTGAATGCCAAAGCGCCAAGATTTGTTGGCGTGCCATAGATCGTTGAGTAGTTTCCACCCCACGACCAAGCTTCGCCACCAACAACGACGCAGCCCATCAAGAAGCCCCAGAAACCGACAATGATGATCATCAGACCAGTTGCGGTTAGTGGCATGTTGTGCCCCGGAAGATCGTTCGCGGTGCCGTCTTCGTTAAATTTCCCGATCCGTGGCCCAAGGTTGATAAGGACACCCAACGCAAAGAAAGCAGCAACCGCGTGCACGAGACCGGCCGCGCCAAAGTCATGCACGCCCCATTGCTGAACCAACCAGCCATCAGCATGCCAAGCCCAAGCGGCAGCAATCGTCCAGCTAAAGCCGCCCAACACGATTGCGCAGATCACAAAGCCAACAGTCTGGATGCGTTCAATCACCGCACCTGACATGATTGACGCAGTTGTCGCGGCGAACAGTGCAAACGCGCCCCAGAAAACACCGTCAATCTGGTCTTCGGTGTTTGGCCCCATGTAGGCAGCACTTTCACCCCAGCCCCATGCGATGGCATTGGCATATGCCGCACCGGAAATCCCGTTCGGTCCTTCGGATAAAGTCAGACCTGTTGGGAAACCCCAATAGACCCACCAACCAAAGAAGTAGAATGCCGGAATAACAAACGCAAAAGCGAGAATGTTTTTTACACCCGACGACAGCGCGTTCTTGGCACGTGATGCGCCCATCTCATAGGCCAGAAAGCCGGCGTGAATGATGATCATCAGCGGGATGGTTAAGTAATAGTAAAGCTCTGCGAACATCGTGTTCGTCAGATTGCCTTTCGTTTCTATGGCAGCGACCTGCGCTGCAAGTTCGGCGAGTTGTTCTTCCACGGTTTCGTTCCCTTGTCGGTTCATGTTGCATTTTATCGGCCTCTTACAGGCGGGCCGCTTCTTAAAATGAACCACGCCATTTTTAATCTGACCAGATATTTTTTACCTGTAGTGAAAATTAGTTTCCCAACAGTTGATCCCCCTGTAACGTGATGTTAGCGTCGGATTCGATCAACCTGCGCTGTGCAGGACATTAAACAAGGGTGGCAATATGTGTGGAATTGTCGGGTTATTCCTGAAAGACAAAGCGCTTGAACCGCAACTCGGTTCTTTGCTGACGAAAATGCTCATCACGATGACAGATCGTGGACCAGATAGCGCGGGCATCGCAATTTATTCTGATAATTCAATAGGTAATGCAAAACTTGTCGTGCAATCAGACACGCCAGAATTGGACTTTGCAGGGCTGACTGACGCCCTAATTGAGGCCATCGGCGCGCCTGTGACGATGAAAATCGCAAGCACCCATGCGGTTTTAAATGTCCCGCAAAGCGCGCTTGAAACTGCGCGCGCTGCACTCAAAACAATTAATCCTGCACTTCGGATTATGAGTCGCGGTGGTTCACTTGAGATTTATAAAGAGGTTGGCCTGCCTAAAGATGTGGCAGCTCGCTTTGAGATTGGGCAGATGTCAGGCAGTCACGGGATTGGTCACACGCGTATGGCCACAGAATCAGCTGTCACAACAATGGGCGCGCACCCCTTTAATACAGGTGATGACCAATGCCTTGTTCACAACGGATCTTTGTCAAACCACGCCAGTCTACGTCGCAAATTGCGTCGTGAAGGCATCCACATCGAAACAGAAAACGACACCGAAGTTGGCGCTGCCTATTTGACGTGGCAAATGCAAAACGGCGCGACCTTAGGGGAAGCCTTGGAAAGCAGTCTCGACGATCTTGATGGTTTTTTCACCTTCGTCGTCGGCACCAAAGACGGCTTTGGCGTCGTGCGCGATCCAATTGCCTGCAAGCCCGCTGTCATGGCGGAAACAGATCAATACGTGGCTTTCGGATCTGAATACCGCGCGTTGGTTGACCTGCCCGGTATCGAAGACGCCCGCGTTTGGGAACCCGAACCAGCAACAGTCTATTTCTGGAGCCACGCCGACCAGCCAACACAAGAGAAAGCAGCGTAGATGCAAACACTAGATATGGCGGACATCGCGCTACGCGAGATGAATGCAACCCTGCATGCGCAGGCGGAAACCACCAATCAGACCGCTTGGGAAATCGTAAATCCGAAAGGCGCACATGCGATCGCATGTGGTTTAGACGCCCCGATCGAAGTCACCGTAAAAGGGTCAACCGGGTACTATTGCGCCGGCATGAACAAGCAAGCGACGATCAATATCAAAGGGTCTGCGGGACCCGGCGTCGCTGAAAACATGATGAGCGGCACCGTCGTCATTGATGGGGACGCAAGCCAATATGCTGGGGCAACAGGCCACGGCGGATTGCTGGTAATCAAAGGCAACGCATCATCGCGCTGCGGTATTTCGATGAAAGGCATCGATATTGTCGTGCATGGCAACATCGGGCACATGTCCGCCTTTATGGCGCAATCTGGCAACCTTGTGGTTTGCGGTGACGCTGGCGACGCCTTGGGCGATAGTCTTTATGAGGCGCGGTTGTTTGTGCGCGGGTCTGTCAAATCCCTCGGTGCGGATTGCATCGAAAAAGAGATGCGCCCCGAACACCTCGCGATCCTTGCCAATCTGCTGGAACAGGCAGGCGCGGACGCCAAACCCGAAGAGTTCAAACGCTACGGATCGGCCCGCGAACTTTATACCTTCAAGATCGACAATGCGTACTAAGGAACAGCCATGACTGACACATCAAACGGCGCTCCCCTAACTGCGCCCATTCAATCCGCCACTTTTTCAAACCCCATCAACGCTGAAATTCGCCGCGCGGCGGCGACCGGCATCTATGACATTCGCGGCGGCGGCGCAAAACGCAAAGTACCGCATTTCGATGATCTGCTATTTTTGGGGGCGTCGATCTCGCGCTATCCTCTCGAAGGGTACCGCGAAAAATGCGAAACCTCCGTAAGCCTTGGCACGCGTTTTGCTAAGAACCCCATTGAACTGGATATTCCGATCACGATCGCGGGCATGTCTTTTGGTGCGCTTTCGGGCGCCGCAAAAGAGGCTCTAGGACGCGGCGCCACGCTTGCGGGCACATCAACCACCACGGGCGATGGCGGCATGACAAGCGAAGAACGCGGCCATTCCAATAAATTGGTCTATCAATATCTCCCGTCGCGTTACGGCATGAACCCCGACGACCTACGCCGCGCCGACGCGATTGAAATCGTTGTTGGCCAAGGTGCGAAACCCGGTGGCGGGGGTATGTTGCTTGGTCAAAAGATCAGCGACCGCGTTGCTGAAATGCGCAACCTCCCGAAAGGCATCGATCAACGGTCTGCCTGCCGCCACCCGGATTGGACCGGCCCTGATGATCTTGAAATCAAAATCCTTGAACTGCGCGAAATTACCAGCTGGAAGGTCCCAATCTATATCAAAGTCGGCGGCGCACGCCCCTATTTTGACACGACGCTGGCCGTGAAAGCAGGCGCGGATGTCGTTGTGCTTGATGGAATGCAAGGCGGGACGGCCGCAACACAAGATGTATTCATTGAAAACGTCGGCCAACCGATTTTGGCCTGTATCCGCGAATCCGTTCGCGCGCTGCAAGACCTCGGCATGCACCGCGAAGTGCAGCTTGTTGTGTCAGGCGGCATCCGCACCGGCGCGGATGTGGCCAAGGCCATGGCAATGGGCGCTGATGCCGTCGCCATCGGCACCGCGGCCCTGATTGCCTTGGGCGATAACGACCCAAAATGGGAAGCCGAGTATAATGTACTAGGCACCACCGCCGGCGCCTATGATGATTGGCACGAAGGACGCGATCCGGCAGGCATCACCACCCAAGACCCCGAACTGATGAAACGGTTCGATCCGATTGAAGGTGGTCGACGTTTGAATAACTACCTTAAAGTGATGACGCTTGAAGCCCAGACAATCGCACGCGCCTGCGGTAAAAACCACTTGCACAACCTAGAACCAGAAGACCTTTGCGCGCTGACAATGGAAGCTGCCGCAATGGCAAAAATCCCACTTGCTGGCACCGACTGGTATCCGGGCAAACCGGGTACTGGCTACTAATTACGAATAGGGCGCGGCCAATCATGGCACGCGCCCTTCTTTATAAAATGACGACAGGGAATAACACGATGGCAACAGACCTCGCAAAATTCGCCGAAGACAACGGCGTCAAATACTTCATGATTAGTTTCACCGACCTATTCGGCGGCCAAAGGGCCAAGTTGGTGCCCGCACGGGCCATCGCAGACATGCAAGAAGACGGTGCTGGGTTTGCAGGGTTCGCCACATGGCTTGACCTGACCCCTGCGCACCCAGACATGCTGGCCGTTCCTGATCCAGAGGCGGTGATTATCCTACCGTGGAACCGCGAAATTGCGTGGGTGCCCGCCGATTGCGTCATGGAAGGCGAACCCGTTGCCCAAGCCCCCCGCAATGTTTTGCGCCGTTTGATTAATGAGGCCGCCGAAGAAGGCATGCGTGTCAAAACCGGCATCGAGGCTGAGTTCTTTTTGCTCACACCCGATGGCGAACAGATCAGCGACCCCTTCGATACCGCGGCCAAACCTTGCTATGATCAACAAGCCTTTATGCGCCGCCTTGAAGTGATCCAAGAGATCAGCGATCACATGCTGGAACTTGGATGGAACCCCTATCAAAACGACCACGAAGACGCGAACGGTCAGTGGGAAATGAACTGGGATTACGACGACGCGCTGGCTACGGCGGACAAGCACAGCTTCTTTAAGTTCATGGTCAAAACCGTTGCCGAAAAATACGGCTACCGTGCGACGTTTATGCCCAAACCTGTAGAGGGTCTGACAGGCAATGGCTGTCACGCGCATATTTCAGTGTGGGATCTGGACGGCAAAACCAACGTCTTCGCGATTGAACCCAACGACAGCAGCCAAACCGCTGAACTTGGGCTATCTGAGCAAGGACGGTATTTCCTTGGCGGGATCATGAAGCATGCAAGTGCGCTGCCCGCAATCACCAACCCAACCGTCAACAGCTACAAGCGGATCAACGCGCCGCGTACAACGTCTGGCGCGACTTGGGCCCCCAATACCGTCACATGGACAGGCAACAACCGCACGCACATGGTCCGTGTTCCCGGTCCTGGCCGTTTTGAATTGCGGCTGCCCGACGGCGCGGTGAACCCTTATCTTTTGCAGGCGGTCATCATTGCAGCAGGCCTGTCAGGTGTCCGTAGCGAAGCCGATCCGGGCAAACGCTATGACATCGACATGTACGCCGAAGGCTACAAAGTACGCGGGGCACCAAAACTGCCACTGAACATGCTGGATGCATTGCGCGCTTTTGACAAAGACAAAGGTCTTAAGGCTGCAATGGGCGCGGAATTCTCAACATCCTTCATCAAAATGAAGATACAGGAATGGGATAGTTTCGTAGGTTACTTCAGCCAATGGGAAAAACAGAACACATTGGACATCTGATCTAATATCATAAACGAAGGCGGTTGGCGCAAATACGCCAACCGCGATCCTAGCGCAGCCAACCGCGAGTCCGTGATGCGACCGAAAGCCAAAGCAAAATAGCCGCCACCACGCCCGACACACCCGTGCTCAAAATAGCTTCGCTCGCAAGACCGAGCGCCATCACACCGTACACAAACGTCGCCAGCGCCCCGACCAAAGCAAGGCCAAGAACCTGCACCGCGACCGCGCGGCGCAGCAACAACAAGATGCACCCGACAGCGCCACCAAACACGGCAACAGCAAAGCTTGCCGTCGCCCAAACGGGCCGCTGCATGACTAAATCATGATAGCGGTCGGGTAATTGCGCTACGAAATCAGCGTCAGTTTGCATGATGAAATTCAGGCAGCCCATCAAGCTCCAGATCAACCCCATCACGGCGATCGACCAATAGCTCCACTTTGGTTTTTCCATCATGTGTCCTTTCCCAACTTCACTACCAGTAACGCAGCACAAACCGGGATCAAAGCAAATTTACGTTCACGAACTGCTTAAGTTTTGTTCACCCATAAGAATAATTATTGACTTAAGGTGATCATCGCGGTGCAATCTGACAAACGAAAAAAGGATTCCCAGATGCCCAAACGTATTGCCATTCTCGGTGCAGGCCCGTCCGGTCTTGCACAGCTTCGCGCTTTTCAGTCAGCCCAAGAAAAAGGTGCCGAAATCCCCGAAATCGTCTGCTTTGAAAAGCAATCAGACTGGGGTGGTCTATGGAACTACACATGGCGCACCGGGCTGGATCAATACGGTGAACCTGTGCACGGCTCGATGTATCGCTATCTTTGGTCAAATGGCCCGAAAGAAGGTCTAGAGTTCGCAGATTATTCGTTTGAAGAACATTTCGGCAAACAAATCGCGTCCTATCCACCGCGCGCCGTGCTGTTCGATTACATCCAAGGGCGCGTACAAAAGGCGGGCGTCCGCGACTGGATCCAGTTTGAAACCGCGGTGCGTTGGGTCAAAAAGGATGGCGACAAGTTTCAGGTGACCGTTTGTCACCTGCCCGAAGACCATACCTACACCGAAGAATTCGACCATGTCATCGTCTGTACCGGCCACTTTAGCACGCCAAATGTACCGGAATTTGACGGTTTCGAGTCGTTCAAAGGTCGCGTGTTGCACGCCCATGATTTCCGAGACGCGATGGAGTTCGCGGACAAAGATGTCCTGATCGTCGGCACATCTTATTCCGCTGAAGACATTGGGTCACAATGCTGGAAATATGGCGCGAAATCCATCACCGTCAGCCACCGCACCGCCGCGATGGGGTATGATTGGCCCGACAATTGGGCCGAAGTGCCGCTATTGACCCATATCGACGGCAAAACCGCCCACTTCAAAGACGGCACCAGCAAAGACATTGACGCTGTGATCTTGTGCACCGGCTACAAACACCACTTCCCATTCCTGCCTGACGACTTGCGTCTCAAAACGGCCAACCGGCTGGCGGCAGCGGACCTCTACAAAGGGGTCGCCTACGTTCCTGAACCTGCATTGTTCTATATTGGGATGCAGGACCAATGGTTCACCTTCAACATGTTCGACGCCCAAGCCTGGTATGTGCGCGACGTCATTATGGACCGCATTGCGCTCCCCGATGAAGCGGCGATGAAAGCCGATGTGGCTGACCGCATCGCACGCGAAGATGCTGGCGCAGATGACTATGACGCGATCTGGTATCAGGGCGATTACATCAAAGAACTGACCGCCGACACCGACTATCCGTCCTTTGACGTCGAAGGCGCGTGCAAAGCATTCAAAGAATGGAAAGGCCACAAAAAGAAAAACATCATGACCTTCCGCGACAACGGTTACAAATCGGTGATCACAGGCACGATGGCCCCCAAACACCACACACCCTGGAAAGACGCGCTTGATGATAGTCTAGAGGTGTACCTGCAAAACTGACCCAAACTGGGTTAATTAGAGGTTGTTCCGAAATCGGTCATTTTGGAACAACCTTAAATCATCCGCTCATCATACATTTCAGCGCTTAAGGCACATCCGTAGATCATTGTTAAAAAGGGTACGGTCAGAAATGGCGTGCGCAGCTTGGCAAATATGGACCTGTCACAAAACTACGTCAGCACTAGTCTTCGGCTGCTTGGGCACATACCCGCGCAGTATCGTTTGTCCAGCAATGGGCATCTTGGGTTAACGTGCCGAGCGGCCGCTCATCGGAGTCGGGATTAGATACTTCTTTTAAAATGGCTTCACCTGTACCTACATACACTGCGATCCCATACTCTGGGTCGCCCTCTTCGGCAGGATAAGGGTAAACTGTAAAATCGCCCGTGTCTTCATCAACGAACACATCACAAGAACCTTGTGCGATGGTCGCATTATCGATCTCGACATGACAGGTTCCGAAATAGGCGTCTGCTGATGCGGTTGATGCAACGCAGACGAAAGTCATCGCAGTAAGAAAACGGTATATCATTATTTTTCCTAAAATTGGTTCCGATTTAGATGGAGACACATAGCGGAAAAGTAATTGGTGTTATTGAACATTTCGGCGACTGTTCGCTTCAGTCTCTTAGAGTTATCTGCATGACGTTCCGAAAGCCGCCATTGGCCAGCTATTGCAGACGACGGCTTCACCCCGCATTGCAGATCTCCTTCCCTACTCACCTAAGACCATGGTTTTTCCCTTTTTTGGGATCGTACCCCGCCAAATCGGGGCGGATCGCTGTGGGGAAGCGCCTTTGATGCCCGTCCAGCTTGCCGGTTTCGACATGCATTCCAGGTTTTTTACGGGTTATCGTTGCACAATGGCATCAAGTAGAACAATTTTAAGAAGGGGTATGGCCATTTGCACACCCACGTGTCTGGGCGTGCTATACTTTTATTATTATTATCTTAGCAGATGGAAACATATTTATGAAACACTTCACAGCACCCAAAATGAGCATTGCCGCTTGTGCCGCTTTGCTAATCAGCAGCGCCCCCGCTTTCGCAGGCGGCTTGGGCGACGCGGTCGCCGAACCAGACCCAATCGTGCCGCCTCTTGCTGCCCCGCAGGCGAACAGCGACTATTATGTTTCTGTTTTTGCAGGGGCCAATATGCTGTCGGACATCGACACCGATTATTACGGCTCTGATTATTCCGTTGGATTTGATACCGGGTTTGTCGCAGGTGTCACCGTTGGCAAAAAGATAAGCGATACGCTCCGCGTTGAGGGCGAATTGTCCTTTGCACGCGCTGCAGCCTCTGACTATTCTTTTAGTTATGGCGGTTATACTTACGTTGATTCTGACCCTGCCGACGGCGATCTGGATGCGACATATCTATTGGTCAATCTTTGGTACGATTTCCCGTCGACTGGTCCAATGGGATACTATGTCGGTGGTGGCCTTGGTGGGGCCAAGGTAGAAGGCGACATTACCTTCAATGGTAACACCTTCGGCTATGGACCGGGTGAGACGAAGCTTGCGGGCCAAATCGGTGCCGGCTTGATGTACGACGTATCACAAACGCTGACTTTGGACGTAGGGTATCGATTTAAATACGTCGGTGACGTTGATTTTGACGATAGCGACGGAAGCGGCGTTTACACAGGTGGCGATGTACAGAGCCATAGCTTGCAAGCTGGGTTGATGTACAACTTCTAAACGGCACTCAAAATAATTGCGGGGTCCGTTTACTGCGGGCCCCGACCTACATATGATACGATCTGAAGCGATCCATATTAGAGGTTTGCGATATAGTGTCATCTGCACCTCCGACCAAAGAACACATTCTGCGTACGCTGCAAGTCGGCGTTGACCTTCAGCGTGACGGCAAATTTCTGGAAGCCGAACGCATATACCAATCCGTTCTGCGTGCTGACCCGCGACACCCAGATGCGCTCAATCTCATGGGCACCCTCGCAGTTGAAGCAAACGACGTTGACGTTGCATTAGACTATTTTGGAAAAGCGCTGCGGCGATCGCCGCGTAACGCTGTTTACCTAAATAATATGGGTAACCTGCTTTTGCGTATGAATCGGAATAAAGAAGCGCGCCAGAATTTACTTAAAGCCGTTCAAGCCCAGCCGAATTTTGTAGAGGCGCTATGCAACCTTGCCAAGGCGCACAAAGAGATGCTGAATGGTGTCGAGGCTGAAAAGCTGCTTAGAAGGGCGCTCTCAATTGACGCCGATAGCCTCAAGGCGCGGCTCGGGCTTGCTGATTTGCTGATCGACAACGGAAACTCTGACGGCGCCGCAGTACTGTATGAGGATATTCTGCGCCATCACCCCGACAGCGTCGAAGCCCTCTCAGGCCTTGCTGCTTCGCGCAAATTCGCGCCAGATGCGCCTGAAATTAACCTCGTTCTTCAACGGATCGCAATGCCGGATACATCCGATGACGGGTTGGTTCATCTTCACCATGCCGCAGGTAAGATCCTGAACGATCAGCGTCGTTATGATGACGCTATTCAGCATTTCTCCAAGGCGAAGACATATAGCAAAGGTGCGTTTGATTTAGATCGTCACCGGCAGTTTTATGGGTCGCTGATCGAAACGTTCACGCCAGAATTTTTTGCTGAAAGGACCGATTTTGGGAACGATTCTGAACGGCCTGTCTTTATCGTTGGGATGCCACGTTCGGGCACGACTCTGACAGAACAAATTTGCGCAAGCCATCCAGATGTCTATGGCGCAGGGGAGCTTTCTGAGCTGTACAAAATTGCACGTTCACTTGGCCATTCTGCCTCTGAACCAACGGCACTCGCCAAGGCTTTAGGTACAATGACCAAACGCGATTCTCAAAAATTGGCTGATCGCTATCTCTCTGCTTTGAAACGGCGCGATAGAAAGGCGCTTCGCGTTGTAGATAAGATGCCACACAACTACGAGTTCCTAGGTCTCATCACGCTGCTGTTTCCGAACGCCAAAATCATCAACTGCAATCGCGATCCGATGGACAACTGTCTGTCGTGTTTTATGCATCGCTTCGCTGAAAGCCACGGTTATAACGCAGATCTCGAAACTGTCGGATATTATTACCGCGAGTACAGAAAGCTAATGGATCACTGGCAAGACGTTTTACCAAGCCCCATCCTGCTCATGCAGTATGAAGAAACCGTCGCAGATTTGGAAACACGTGCGCGTGCACTTATCGACTTTGTGGCGTTACCTTGGGATCCGGCCTGCCTTGCCTTCCATGAAACTGAACGCACAGTCCGAACACCAAGCCGATGGCAAGTCCGCCAACCTATCTACACGACGTCGGTCAAACGCTGGACCCGCTATGGCGACGCAGTCGCGCCATTACAATCTGCACTTGGGGACCTGATCGTAGAGGACGGTGCGAATGAGAGCGCTTTGGCCACATAGCTACCGGCCGCTCTTAACCATCTAAGATCGTGGCTTTTCTTTTTGGGGATCATAACCCGCCAGATCGGGGCGGATCACAGCCGGAAGGCGTTTTTGGTGCCCGTCAAGCTTGCCGATCTCAACCTGCGTTCCGGCTGCGGCATGGGCGACATCGATCCGCGCCATCGCGATATTTTTACCCAAAAGCGGCGACCGCATCGACGAAGTGACTTCACCAATTTGCGCGCGCCCGATATGGATGCAATCCCCATGCCCCACTTCAACTTCGCTACCAATATCAAGACCAACCAGCTTTTTCATCGGGTGTTCTTTGCGACGGATCAACGCGTCGCGGCCAATGAAATCATCCGGTTTTGATTTGAGTGGAACAGTAAACCCGATGCCCGCTTCAAACGGATCCGTTTGGTCAGAAAAATCATAATCCGCAAATATAAGACCCGCTTCGATCCGCACCATATCCAAGGCTTCCAGCCCCATGGGGCGCAGCCCGTATTCTTGCCCAGCGCCCCAAATCGCATCAAATATCTCTGTGCAATGTTTGGGGTGGCACATGACCTCATACCCCAATTCACCCGTGTATCCGGTCCGCGAAATCACAAACGGTGTGCCTGCCTCATTGTGCAGGCGCGCAGGTGTAAACCGGAACCAAGCGAGCTGATCAAATTCAGGGTTATGCGGCGCAGTCCAAACCAAATCACGCAGCAAATCACGCGATTTTGGTCCTTGGACCGCGACGTTGTGCAGTTGGTCAGTCGAGGATCGGACCAGCACTTTGAGGCCCAGCTTTTCAGCCTGCTCACGAATCCATTCGCCGCCATATTCACTGCCGCCAATCCAACGGAAATTATCGCGTCCCAGACGGAATACGGTGCCGTCGTCAATCATGCCCCCGTGTTCGTAACACATCCCGGTATAGACCACGCCGCCCAGCGGCAGCGTTTTCATGTTGCGGGTGAACACATATTGGCACAGCGCTTCTGCATCGGGCCCTGTGATTTCAAACTTTCGCAGCGGCGACAGATCCATGATTGCCACATCTTGGCGGCAGGCGTGATATTCCGCGATTGGGCCTGCGTCAGCAAAACAATTGGGCAACCAATAGCCGTTGTATTCGACAAAGTTGCGCGTGTGTTTTGCGAAACATTCATGGAATCCAGTTTGTTTTGTCATCTTAGGCTCCGAATTGGGCGTCGCGCGTGTCGCGATGGATTTTTGAAAGATTTCTTTGCCAGAATAAGTCCGCACGTGAATATCCGTCGGGTTCCAACCGTTGGCAGCCGTCGTGTCATCTGGGCAAGCGCTGCTGACACAGACGATGTCCGTTAATGCCCGCAGCAGCACATAATCGCCCGGCCGCGACCAAGGTTCATCCGCGTACATGACCCCGTGATCATCGATGCGTGTGTTAAAGAAGAAATTGATCGCCATCCAACCGGGTCGCCCTGTGACGCCATATTCAGCCAGCGCGCCATTGAAATTGTCCGAACAATTCGCATGACCAGGATAGCCGATGTCATCATAGTATTTGGCGGCACAAGCCATCGCAAAGGCATCGTGGCGCCCGCAGGTGTCTTGGATAACTTCCACGAGCGGCACCATTTCCTGATCGTAGTATTTCGCATGTAGCCCCGGCATCGGATAGGCATGGCCCATCAAGGTACGCGTGGTTGTCACATCCAGCGCGTGCTCAATTCCCTTGTCCAGCTTACGCGCGCTGAAACATTCGAAATCTGTGCACTGCCTGCCGTCGACATCAAGAATTTGGATGTAGTCGCCCGCCTTCACAAAATAGGCCTCGGCGGTTTGGGTGTGGACTCGAATATCTTGCAATGGGTCGGCAAGCGGCGTGGGTAAAGCAAACCCCACAGGGGGCTTTATGACCGCCCGTTTTACCATGACAGTCAACGGTGTCGCCGTGTTCTGCGTTTCAAAATCCATTATGCCGCCGGGCGCCGCGATCACGACGCAACCGTCGCGCTGCACAGTCAAGCTAGCTTCGGTCTTGGCGGGTGTTGTAGCCTCAAACAGATGCACGGCATGCGCGCTAGCGACATCGATATTGCGCGCGTCTAACCCCATCCGAAGTCCGCGCAAAGAACGGTCGCTACTTTCCAACAATGATTGCAGGCCCAACGCGGGCCCTTGCGCTGTCGCGCCGACAATGTTCGGGTCAACATCGCCCTTTGGGTCACAGACCAACAGCTCGCAAGGTTGACCGCCTTCGTCGTTAATTACTGTGATCTTATCCCCGACAGAGATCGGCACAAGAACGGCGCCGCAGGCTTCGACCACATATCGTTCGGTCCCCGCAGGCAGCGAGAAAACGCGCGGCTCGTAGATCGCGCTCGGCTTTGGCGGGCCGGGGCGTATATTCAAAATTTCGTCCCGCATCATCGCCCCGCTTGTTGCATGAATGGAATATTTATTTAATATGATGAATATAATTGAATGCGACGCCTCGCAAACACAATCGACAGGGAACATGTGAATAATTACATCACGTTTTTGAAAACCTGCGCGCTGTGGTCCCTTTCCGCTACGGTAAACACCTGATGTCACTCGTTTTAGGGTTAATCGCAGCCGCCTGTTGGGGGCTTCATGATTTTTGCATCCGCATCATCAGTCAAAACGCCCCTGTAAGCGCCTGCTTGTTTGCCGTCATGGTGTTTGGACTGATCTTTCAGGCCGGGCTTTTGGTCACAACTGGCAGCTATGCCAGCATCCCGACCGCGAGCGTCGGGCCGTTGATCGGTGCTGGTGTCTCTTTTGCTGTTGCGAACATTGGGCTATATATCGCGTTTCAACGTGGTCCAGTCTGGCTTGCTGCGCCACTCGTGGCTTGTTTCAGCGTTTTTTCTGTCGGCATCGCCATGGCCGGAGGCACCGCCGTTTCATTAAAACAATGGGTTGCGATCGTGATGATCCTTGGCGGAATCACGATGATCGCAACCCTCGCGGATCGGGGTGACGCGCAGGATAATGGAAAATTTTGGACAGTCGTGAGCGCGCTCATCGCGGCGGCAGGGTTTTCAAGCACGTTTTACTTTGGGCAAACCGCCACGGAAATGACCAACGGGCTCGTGTCTGCCATGGTCACACGCATCGTTGCCATTGGCGTTTTCCTGACCGGGATTCTCGTATTGCGTCTGCCACTGTGGCCTAAATCAGACGCGCTCGGAGTGCTTATAATTATGGGGATCCTTGACGGTATTGCCATCTTGTCAATCATGACAGCAGGCAATCACCCGCACCCCGAATACGCCGCGGTCACAACGGCGATGTACGGGCTGCCAACCATATGGCTAGCCGCATTTTTCCTGAAAGAACGTATCAACCCCATGCAATGGTGGGGCTGCGTCATCGCGTTCTTTGGTGTCGGGTATCTGGCATTGTGACGCCCATGATGGTCTTGTTTCATCGGCGTCTTGTGGTTGGCCCGCACAAAAAAGACCCCGATGCTTTCGCACCGGGGCAGCTTGGGACAGGTCGAGGGTAGGTTCTTTAGCGGCGCATTGAAGCGCCAGTTGGATAACGAGGCTCATCCGTTGGGCGATGGGATGCCTCGCGGCGATCGTCGATTTCTTCCGGCTCTGAAAGAATTTCAAAGCGCAAGCTATAGGTTTCATCTTCGCGTTGGGTGGCAAAGATGCCCTTGATGTCAATTCCGCCAACGGAGTTTCCGAAGACTTCGTCGCAATCATCGAGACCGCTTGTTTGGCTACAATCTTGGTCGGGGAATGTTTCCGAACACCAATTGATGACGGCTTGGTAGCATTCGCCCAAGGTTGTAAATTCGGCGTGCGCTTGGATAGGCGCAAAAGTTGCTGTTGATATTAGTGCTGTAGAGATTGCAAATGTTTTGATAAAATTAGGCATAATATAGATCCAGTTTTTTATTTCGTAGCAGCAAATCATCTGCGCTACAGTTATAGGTCGCTGGAGGTCGGGAAATGGTTCAATGAAAATGCATGTTTTTTCAAAAATTAATTAATGCATTGAATTTATTATATTTTAACTCACTATTTTTATTTTTCTTCCCCCGAACCCCAACTTTATGGGCCGGAGGCAGCGGATCAATCTGTCAGCTCGCTCATGTGAACTATGCGATGTTCGCGGATCGAAATTTGCGCGGCCATGCCGATTAATACGGCGATTTTTCCATCGTTCAGCGATACATCAGGCTGGTCACGGTGCCCGCGCACCAGTTCAAGGAACCCTTGGTGCTGGTAATAGGTCGAACCATTATGATCGCCTGCGTCAAGCAAGGCTGGGTCAACGGGGATGTCTTTGTGGACCGGGCCTTTGGGGGTACGCGGGCTGACGATCAGTTGCGGCACGGGGGCTTCACCCAAATGATCTGGCCAAAAGCGGCCGGGGCCGGGCACCAAAGCTTCGACCTTACCGTTTGGACCAACTGCGGATATTTCCTCTTGGTATTCGGCGCCCTCGGCAAACATGCATAGTTCCAGCATGGCACGGCTCCCATTCGCAAAATCCACGATGACATAGCCATTGTCCAGAATATCCGGCTGTTCCCCATTATACCGTTCGTCAATGTGGTTCGCATCTTGGCCGCCAGAGGCCATGACCCGGATCGGCTCAGATTTCAAAACCAACCGCATCAGATCAAAGAAGTGACAGCATTTTTCGACAAAGGTCCCGCCTGAATAGCGATCAAACCGGTTCCAATCGCCGACTTTTTCTAAGAACGGAAAGCGGTGTTCGCGAATTGTCAGCATTTTGATCCCGCCGGTGACGTCATCCGCGCAATTCAAAAGCGCTGTGATGGGCGGCATGTAGCGGTATTCCATCGCGACCCAAACCGGCGAAGGGTACGTGTTTGCAAATGTGTTGATACGTTCGATTTGCTCAATGTCGGTAAATAGCGGTTTTTCTACCAACACCGGCAGATGCCGTTTTGTGGCCAGTAATTCAAGCTGTTCGACGTGCCGGAAGTTTGGGCTGACAATCAGAATGCAATCCAATTTAGGCAGGTCCAACAACGCATCGATGCTTGCAACCATTTGGGCGTCAGGCGCAATTGATTGGGCGATCCTCGCCATTTCCTTATCAGGTTCAAAGACCCCGGCAACGCGCGCATTATCCAACAACGCGATGTTGCGCATGTGTTCATGGCCCATCATGCCGCAGCCGATGATGCCGTAGTTTGTGGTGTTTGACATATTTCCTCCCTAACGCAGGCGCTGCACATAGCGGGCGCGCTGCGGGTCAAACCAAGTTCTTGAAAACTCAACCGAACCATGTTGTTCGGTGTGGCTTATCCGCTCAATAAACCCGACAGCTTCGCCGGGTTTTGGCGTGAATTCTGTGGGGGCCCAATCGGGGACCTGTCCGATCGACACATAGTCTTCGGCGTGTGTGATCCAAAACCCAAGTCGCATTTTGTAATAGCGGTACAGCGAATCAGATAGGTCTGCGGGCACGATTTCCCCCGCGCAACTGTCGAGCCAAATTTCTTCGACAGCGATAGGTTCGTGATTCAAAAATCGCAACCGCTTTATCCGCGTGCCCCGTTCCGACTGCCCGAATTGCGGCAGATCGTCGGGCTTTTTCAATTCATCAACAGCCAGAATTTTTGCCGTTGGCAGCCCGCCACCGCGCAGCAATTCCAGCCGGAACATCGAATAGACGCTGGCAACATCAGGGGTCTTTCGGACATAGTTTCCCGACCCTTGAATACTTTCGATCAGGCCGTTTTTTTCAAGTATTGCGAGCGCTTTGCGCAAGGTCCGTACGGTCGTATCATGCTGTTTTGCAAGCGTACGCTCTGGTGGCAATCGTTCCCCGTCCAGCAATTGGCCAGACGCGATTTCGCGGATCAAGACCTCACTGATCTGCACATAGAGCGGCAGTGAAGTTGCTGTTTCGCTTTTAACATACATCGCGGGGAGGGTTGCTTTCGAAAATAATTGATACACCATTGATCCAGATCATAGACACTGCTAGCCGTAAAGAAAGTCAAGCGGTTTTCTCAGAGAGAAATCTAGAAAACCACACCAGGGAGGATGACAAAAATGACCGTCGTGCCGGTAACGTCTGCTGATCTTGATGCCGCCGAGGTGTCGTGGTTTGCGGCCCTTTGTTCAGATGACTATCAATTTTTGGGGCAACCCGATGGGGCGCTTCGGTCATCGTGGGATCATTGTTCTGGCATCGTAAAAATGGCTGAAAAGCAGGGATTTCGGAATATCCTATGCCCGTCATCCTATCAGGTTGGCCAAGATACGCTAAGCTTTGTGGCGGGCTGTGCGCCGATCACATCGGACATCAATATGCTGGCCGCCGTGCGTTGCGGGGAAATGCAACCGATCATGCTGGCCCGCACGATTGCGACGCTTGATCACATGTTAAACGGGCGTTTGACCGTGAATATCATCAGCTCTGATTTTCCCGGGCAGGTCGAAGACAGCAATTACCGGTACCAGCGTTCACGCGAGGTCGTTGAGATCTTAAAACAAGCGTGGACCAAAGACGAAATCAACCACAAAGGTGAGATTTACAATTTCTCAGGCCTGACCACGGACCCCGTGCGCCCCTATCAAACAGGCGGGCCGCTGTTGTATTTTGGCGGTTATTCCCCTGCCGCGCTGGAACTGTGCGGTGAACATTGCGATGTTTACCTCATGTGGCCTGAAAAGGTCGAAGAATTGGCTGGCCGTATGAAGGCTGTGAATGCGGTTGCCGAAAAATACGACCGCACATTGGATTACGGGCTACGCGTACACGTGATCGTGCGCGATACAGAGGCCGAGGCGCGCGAATATGCGGATTATATCGTGTCGAAACTGGATGATGATCAAGGCGACGCGATCCGCAACCGTGCGCAGGATGCGAAGTCACTTGGTGTTAGTCATCAGGCAAAGAACCGTGAAATCGCGGATAATTCCGGCTATATTGAACCCAACCTGTGGACAGGCGTTGGCCGCGCACGGTCTGGCTGTGGTGCGGCACTTGTTGGATCAACAGATCAGGTCTTGTCGAAACTTGAAGCCTATCAAAAAATGGGTATCCGTGCGTTTATCTTGTCAGGTTATCCGCATATGGATGAAGCCGAACATTTTGGAACACGCGTCTTGCCACAAATGAAAACCTGTTCATTGCCCCAAGAATATGGGCGCGTGCCTGCCGATGTGCCTGCAACCCCACTTGGAAACGGAGACCGCCGCTAATGATGCCGCGTATTGATATCACCCCTGACCTTTCGTTTAGTCAGCTCGTTTATGGCATGTGGCGGATCGGCGATGACGCTGACACATCTGTCGCGCATATCGAAGCTAAAATTCAAAGCTGTCTTGCGCAGGGAATTACGACATTTGACCAGGCTGACATCTATGGGGGCTATGCTGCCGAAGACATTTTGGGCACCGCATTAAAGGCGAATCCCGCGCTCCGCCCGCAAATGGAGATCGTCACCAAATGCGACATCGTCGCGCCAATGGGCCGTTATGAAGACGCGAAATGCAAACATTACGACACTTCACGTGCGCATATCACGTCATCTGTTGACTATTCGCTTGCGGCGATGGGGATTGAACAAATTGACCTGCTGCTTATTCACCGCCCAGACCCGCTGATGGATCACCGCGAAACAGGCGCCGCGCTGGACGAGATGGTAAAATCTGGCAAAGTGCGCGCTGTTGGCGTGTCCAATTTTCGGCCCTTCGACTGGGAATTGCTGCAATCGGGTATGACCAACAAGCTGGTGACGAACCAAATTGAAATCTCAGCCTCTGCGATCACCCCATTCACCAATGGCGATATCGCATTTCACCAACGCCATGATCACCCAATGATGGCGTGGTCCCCGTTGGGTGGCGGCGATTTGATGACAGGGCAAAGCGCGCTAACGGACCGTATGGATGAAATCGCCAAAGATCAGGGCGTAGACCGGGCGGCCGTTGCCGTTGCGTTTTTGCTGCGCCACCCGGCCAAAATATTACCGGTATTGGGGACAAATAACCTTGATCGAATTGACCGCCTGTCAGATGCTCTTTCTGTTACAATGAGCCGTCAAGACTGGTTCTATCTTTACGAATCCGCATTGGGTACCGAAGTCGCATGATCGCAACCGAAACAATCGCAACCGAGACATCATTTGTCCCTGACCCGCGCAACCCGCGCCAATTACGGGATGCATTTGGGCGGTTTGCGACTGGCGTGACGATTGTGACAGTCGCCACGCAAGATGGTCCAATGGCTATCACGGCGAATAGCTTTTCGTCGCTATCCTTGGATCCGCCGCTGGTGTTGTGGGCGCCGGATAAGTCGTCGCGGCGTTTTGTGCATTTCGCGCAAGCGGAACACTTTGCGATCCATATCTTAGCGTCCGATCAAGAAGACCTGTGTTGGCGGGTTGCCCGCGATGGGGCCGGATTGCTGGCAAGTGAACTGACCACGAACGCCGAAGATGTACCCGTTTTGGCGGGATGTCTCGCGCGGTTCGAATGCCGTCGCTACGCATCATATGACGGCGGGGATCATGACATCATTGTGGGGCAGGTTATTCGCGCTGCACAACGTGACGATGGTGAGGCACTCACGTTTTTTAAAGGAAAAATGGCTGGTCACATCGCGCGATAACGCGGTGTAAATGGAGGCAGCCAACAACAAGAATTAAAGTTGAAATTCGAGTGTCTGGAGAGGACACCATGAAGGTGAAATCAAATATTTTACCTTCATGGTATTGATGCTGTCAGGCGCATCTAGCGCGTATGCGGACGAAGTATCGTTCCCTTGTTATCATGACAGCGACGAATACGATGTGATCGTAGACATGCTGCCAACATTCAACGAAAATACGGGTTACACTGTTAAGCTGGAAACCGTCGCCTATGACGCTATCCGGGATCAGCTTGAAAACCAGTTGGAGACAGACGCTGCCCATGATGTGGCGCGCGGGACCAATGTCGGCGGTTTGAACCACTATTATCTTGATCTCGCCCCCTATGTGGATGGCGCAGCTTAGGAAACCAGCTATGGTGCCACATTGCCGTGGTTTCGCACACCCGGTGGCGAAGATGCAGGCATTTACAGCTGGATGACGCAGCTAACCGTGACCGGCCCTTATGTGAACGTGACGCCTTTTGAAGGCGCCGTCGTTGATATGCCCGGCGGTGCGGCGATGGCTGCACTTAATTCAATAGGCATGCCAGAAGCGGCAGCTGCCCTGATTGATTTCCTTGCGGGGGAAGAAAACACTGCCAGCTTTGCGGCCGCGACACGCAACACCACGGCGCACCAAGACCTGCAGGCATCCAGCACTGGCCGCGCCTTGGAACACATTGATTTGCGTCACCCATGATCACGTCGAAGCCATGACAATGGCCGATAAGTTCGCAGTTCTGTGGGCCGGTAAGGTTGAACAATTTGAAACCCCCTTGGACCTGTTAAACCATCGCAATAATCTCTTTGTTGAAGGGTTTATCGGATCTCCTGCGATGAATTTCTTGCAAGGCAAGGTCAGTCCGCAGGGATTTTTTTGGATGATGAAACGGTGGTCGTAGTTGATCCGGCACGGTTACAAGGACCCGAAGACACGCCTGTTGAATTGGGTGTCCTGTCGCGCGACTTGATCATCGGTCCGACTGGACTGGTCAATTTGTCGAATTTGGACGTTGAGCAACTGGGCGCTGAAAGCTATCTGTTCGCAATGCTTTCAACAGGAGAATATATCGTGGTGCACCAACCCGGTCAAATGGATGTCAAAATAGGTGACGGGCTCCGCGTTGCTGTGAATCCTGACGCTCTGTTCGTATTCGAAAAGGCGAGCGGGCAAGCATGGTACTAAACGTTAGGGCCGTTTTTCCGGGCCTCTTATTCGCGGCCATGGTCGCGATGGCCGCGCAATTCTTGTCAGAACACTACGGCGCTCCGGTCATGTTGATGGCCATTCTGCTAGGCATTCCGTTTCAATTTCTATCAACCGAAGAACGCACCTCGGTCGGGATCGCCTTTGCGTCACGCCGCGTGTTGCGGATCGGCGTGGCATTGTTGGGAGTGCGCGTCAGCGTTGATATGGTTGCCGAAATTGGTTTTGCCAATGTGGCGCTCGTTGCATCTGGGGTGGCACTAACCATTCTCTTGGGTTTAGTGCTTGCCCCGCTCTTTGGCCGGAGCCGGTCATTTGGCTTCTTGGTCGGTGGTTCGGTCGCAATTTGCGGCGCATCAGCGGCAATGGCGATCGCGTCCTTGTTGCCCAAGGGCGAGAATACAGAACGCGATGTGACCTTTACTGTGGTATCAGTGACGCTCGCCTCAACCGTGGCGATGATCGCTTATCCGATATTGATCAGCGCTATGGGCATGGATAGCCAATCTGCGGGGGTTTTCTTGGGTGGCACCATCCATGATGTCGCACAGGTTGTCGGAGCCGGGTATTCCGTGTCGGAAGAAACGGGCGACATTTCTACTTTGGTCAAACTGTTCCGCGTCGGCATGCTTGCGCCTGTGGTTTTCATCGGTGCGTTGTTCTTGCGTCAATCCGGTCAAGGTGCAGAAGGCGTGCCGCTTGTCCCGGGATTTGTGATCGGGTTCTTAGTGCTGGCAGGGATGAATTCATTTGGGTGGCTCCCAGACCTTGCCATCCAGACTGCCGACAGCGTTTCACGCGCGTGTCTCGTGACTGCGGTCGCTGCTGTGGGGATGAAAACATCGTTTGAAGATTTGCGAACCGTGGGCAGATCCGCGCCACTGATGATCTTAATCTTGACGATCGCGCTTGCCGGTTATGTTTTAATTGGGCAGCATATCCTGCTTTGATTTCAGCCCGAAGGATGGGCTTCAACACAGGATTTACGTTCTTATGATGTCGGGGCATAGCGGCACCGAATTGATCAGCCCTAGGTATTGGAAACCGACTGCGGTGATCAACATCAAATAGGACATTAGTGCGATTGCAGTGTACGCCAGGTTTTAGCCCAGACCTACTGCGTTTCAGGGGGGTGATGTGAGAATTTCAGGAGGATTTGCCGTCACAACATTGATCGTATGGTCAAGCGTATTGATTTGGTAATGTGTCAATTTTCCGGGAAAATCTGACGTCGCCCAAGTACTTCGTTCTACAAAATCCAAGAAGAAGGATTTTGAGAAAACTCTGAGCCAAACGCCCAAAGAAGTCTCTTGGTCGCTTTGCTGAACAAACATTTCCTCAGTCACTGAATATGATACAAATTCGGAAAAACTTATCCTCACTACGTCGCTTTCTGGTTTTATTTCAAGGGGGTATACGTCGCGAATTCCATGGACTGTTTCCGACTGAGAACCACGTATTGCAGTGGCGATATCCACGACTAAAAGGCGCTGATTGATTGCTTCAATCTGCTTGGTTAGCCAGTTTTCACCAGCATTCACCCACGTAACAATTGGGTGCTCAGTGTTTTCCCATACGTCAGCCATTCGTACTCTTCTTCGCTAGACAGCTATTTGTCGTTCTAGAACCTAGTACCTAACGCGTGCGACAAGCAACGGCAGCTTTGTCCACATAGTACCCCGACCTACGCTGTATTGAAGGTCCGCTTTGGGTGTCGGTTGCAATGGTTCGCCCTGATGAAAGTCAGTGATCAAGGGTGATGGGTTGGCTGGTTGCCTGCAGTCGGGTACACATTCGCTCCAAACACCAGAGGAAAACCAATGAAACGACCGCTTTGTAATCAAGACGGTGCTCACCAACATTGGCTGCAAGACACGGTGCATCGCAGCTACTTGGAGGCGGATGCGCAGCGACAGTGCGACTTTTTTCGCCCAAGTGTGCGGTCTGGCGGCGGGTTTTATGTGATTGATCTGGACGGCGCGCCGTTGGACAGCACCCTACAGGAACTGCACACGACTGCGCGGATGGTTCATTCCTTTGCGCTTGGGCAGATGGCGGGGTTCGCGGGTTGTGCCGCGGTGGTTGATCACGGTTTGAAATATCTCAACAGCCACCACCGTGATGCGAAATTCGGCGGCTATGTCTGGGCGTTAGATGGCGACGACATCCACGACGGACGCAAGCTTGCTTATGGGCATGTGTTTGTTTTGCTGGCCGCGTCATCCGCGCATATGGCGGGGCATCCGGATGCGCTTGCGCTCATTGATGATGTAACACAAGTGCTTGAAACGAAGTTCTGGGAAGACGATCACGGCTTGTTCGCGGATGAATGGAACCGCGACTGGACCCCGTTTTCGACTTATCGTGGCATGAACGCCAATATGCACGGGGTCGAAGCCTTGTTGACTGCATATGAAGCGACGGGTCGTACCGCCTACTTGGACAAAGCGGGCCGCATTTTGGATTTCTTTGTCGGGCAAATTGCCCCGGCGAACAAATGGCGCTTGGCCGAGCATTACACCCAAGATTGGCAGATCGACTGGGCCTATTCTGAGAACCCGATGTTCCGCCCAGCGGGCACCACGCCGGGGCATTCGTTTGAATTGGCGCGCCTGTCGCTCCAATACTGGGATCTGCGCGGGCGGCCAGCTGGCGGCGTAGTGAATGCCGCGCGTAACCTCATGCAAGCGGCACTTGATGACGCATGGGACCCTGAACGCGGCGGGTTGATCTACACGCTAAACCACGACGGAACCCCTGCAATCAAAGACCGGTATTGGTGGCCCGTGACCGAAGCCATCGGCGTATTGGCAACCTTGATCAAGCTGGACCCAACCCCGGATGACGAAACCTGGTATCGCAAGCTGTGGCAGTTCGCGGATAGCCATTTCATCGATCACACGCGTGGCGGTTGGTATCCGGAAATTGACGTCACAGGCGCGCCAACAGATGCCCAGTTCAAAGGCAAACCTGATATTTACCACGCGGTGCAGGCGTCACTTTTTGCATTGGCGCCGGGCATTTCGAACATGGCAAAACCGGCAACGTAACCAAAAACGGCGCCCCACAACCTATGGAGCGCCGTCAATTCTTAAACTGTATTCGCCGTTACAGGATAGACGGCAACCAAAGCGAAACTGCGGGTACATAAGTGACCAAAATCAGTGCGCCAAGGATCGCGATATAGAACGGCCAGATCGATTTGAGCGCTTCTTCGATTTTGATCTTGCCTACGGCGCAGCCCACAAACAGACAAGTTCCGACCGGCGGCGTACACAGCCCCAGCCCAAGGTTCATCAGCATCATGATGCCGAACTGGGTTGGATCCATGCCAAGGCCTTTGGCAATTGGTAGGAAGATCGGTGTGCAAATCAGGATCAGCGCGGCCATATCCATGATCATCCCAAGGATCAGCAAGATCACGTTGATCATGAGCAAGATCATGATTGGATTGTCTGAAATCGTAACCAGCGCATTGCTGAGCCGCGTGGGGACTTGGTACAGCGCAAGCAGGTAAGCGAATGAGCTGGCGAAGGCGATCAAGATCATCACCATCGACGTCGTGCGGACGGTGCCTGTCAGTGCCTTGATAAACGATTCCCAACTGAGACTGCGGTAAAAGAATGTCGTCAGCAAGATCGCGTAGATCGCGCCAAACGCACCAGATTCTGTGACCGTGAATATGCCAGACAATGTTCCGCCAACGATGATAACCGCTGTCAAAAAGCCGGGGATCGCATCGCCTGCGCTGCGGCCAACTTCACCCCAACCGGGGAATGGTTCGGCTGGGTAGTTGTGTTTGACTGACAGAACATAGGCCGCGATCGCAAGACTGACGCACATGATCATGCCGGGCACAACGCCCGCGAGGAACAGTTTAGATACGGAAAGCCCGCCACCAGCAGCCACGGCAAAGATGATCATGTTGTGGCTCGGCGGGATCACAATCCCGGCGATGGATGATGTAACGGTCACGTTCACCGCAAAATCCGGGCGGTAGCCGCGCTCTTTCATAACAGGCACGAGGATCGAGCCGAGCGCCGAAATATCCGCAACGGCAGAGCCGGAAATGCCGCCAAACAACATGCTTGAGAAAATGTTCACCATCGCAAGGCCACCTTTGACATGACCAACAAGCGCAGAGGCAAGTTTCACCAAGCGCACTGCGATCCCGCCGTGCAACATGATTTCGCCCGCGAGGACAAAGAATGGGATCGCAAGCAATGAGAAGACTGAAACACCAGCGGTCGCGCGCTGGAAGGTGATCAGCATCGGAAAGCCTTCGTACCAGAACGCCGAGGCCGCAGCGATACCCATCGCAAAAGCCACCGGCATGCCGACAACAACGCCAACACCAAATACGAGCAATAGAATAGTCAGGCCCATATCAGGACTCCTGTTTTTCGGGGTGCGGATGCCAGTTGGCATAGGTCAGCAGGCGAATAATGCCGCGGCTGCCTGCGTGAACGACGATAAGCGCGCCACACAGGGTAATTGCAAGGGTCCGGAAACTCTCGGGAACATTAAGCATGGGGATCAGAGAATCCCATCCAAAGCGCATCAATCCAACACCCGCAAAACACATAATGCCGCCGAAAGCTGCGAGGATAAAATCAATCGCGACCATGATAACTTTTTGGACCGAGAAAGGCGCGAGATCGCGAAACAAGGACACGCCAAGATGCGTATCATCACGCACACCCGCAGCGGCACCAAGAAAGGCAATATAGCAAATCAGGATGAGGGCGAGCTGTTCAACCCATGTCGGGGTCACGTTCAGAACATAGCGCCCGAACACCAACCACCCGAAGGTGACGATCAGGACGACCAAGGCTATAGATGCCGTGAAGATGCTGAGCCACTGGACACCCGCCAGAACGGTTTCGCATCGATCAATTATGGATTTGCGATCACTCATGCGCGCGCCTCGCGTTTATTGTTGATTGGTAAGGGTATACAAAACGGCCCGCGTCGATACCGACGCGGGCCGCTTGTGTTTCTCAGTGGCTGTTAGCTGCCGTTACGGATCAGGTTCACCAGATCTGTAAGGTCAGGGTTCGCTTCAAGGAAGCCGTCGTATACTGGCGCCATTGCATCTTGGAATGGCCCTTTGTCAGCGATCGTATTCACGACTGTGCCGCCAGCTTGAACGATTTCCATAGAAGCCGCTTCACGCGCCTGCCACAGTTCACGCTGCAAGATTGCAGAGTTGTGACCAGCTTCTTTCAGGATTTCTTGCTGCTCAGCTGTCAGACCGTCGAAGGTAATCTTGGACATGCACAGACACTCAGGAATGATCAGGTGCTCTGTCAAAGAATAGTAAGATGCAACTTCAAAGTGGCTTGTTGATTCATATGATGGCGGGTTGTTTTCCGCACCATCAACAACGCCAGTCTGGATTGACTGATACACTTCGGCGAATGCCATTGGTGTCGCGTTGCCGTCCATTGATTCAACCATCTGAACGAACAGATCGTTGCTCATCACGCGGATTTTCAGACCTTCTACGTCTGCTGGCGTGTTGATTGGACGTACAGAGTTATAGAAAGACCGTGCGCCAGCATCGTACCAACCGAGCGGCTCAACGCCACGGGCGCGCATGCCTTCAGAGATCGCTTCGCCAACTTCACCGTCCATCATTTCATACATCGCTGGAATGGATGGGAAGATGAATGGCAGTGAAACAACGTTGGCTTCTGGCACTGATGTGCCAAACGGGCCGAGGCTGAATTCGCCAAAGTCGATGACGCCAAGGCGCAGTTGCTCAATCGCGTCAGGCTGGCTACCCAAAACGCCGTTGTGGAATGTTTTTGCGGTCAATTCACCGCCGGTGCGTTCTGCAACTTCGGCTGCGAATGATTCCATCGCGATAGAAACCGGATAGTCTTCAACGTGGATGTTCCAGCCGCGCAGCTCTTCGGCTGAGGCCGCAGTTGCTGCAAGTGCAATGCAGCTGCCAAGAACGGCACTGCGAAGTGTGAATGATGTCGTCATGTGATCCTCCCAGATACAAATATGGTTTGCGCCCCCCACCGAACGGAAAAGAATCCGCCCGATTGCGCCAACAGGTATACTAGTATGCCCTTAGTGAAGCGGTGTCAAACAAACCGTTGCAAAAAAGCGGATTCGCAGCGAAAACCCTTGCTATGCGGTGCCGCGTGCGGGGCGATCGTTCACTTTGGTAAAGATCATTCCATCAAGAAGTTCCGCTAAATCGGGGCGCGCAGAAGGGCCGTTCGAGATCGCAACAATCACAAGGCTACCGTCTGGACGAATCACAAAGACGCCCGGTTCAGCAAAGCGGCGATCCGTTTCGCCGCTTGACAACGGGTCAGACATATAGACGCCAAGCTGCGTCATCTGGGCTTCTGATAGGTCATATCCGATATCAAATGCCCAGCCGAATTCGGCTTGATCAGTCGTAGCTTTTTCAAGTGGGTCGGCTGACACAACCGCGATATCAAACCCTGCATCGGCCCAAGCACCGCGCATGTCGTTCAATGTGTTCAGGTATTTTTTGCAGCGTCCGCAATGCTTGCCACGGTAAACGATAAACAGCGTCCAGTTCTCACGCGGGTCACCAACTGTAAGCGTGCCGCCACCAAGTTTAGAAAATGACATTGGCGCAAGGGTGCTACCCGCGGTTGGCTTTGGTGTTGGCATTTTGATCTACTCCCCGTTTTTCTGATCACTATGCTGAGCCTAGCGAGTCAGTCTCTGGGATACCAGTTCACAAATCCGATCAAAATTCACATTCGCGTTTAGGGCTCAAAATAGTCGGGCTTATCTTTAAAAATCGCATCGATTGTCGCATCAAGCCGTGCCAGGTGAATGCGCCCGATTGCGACAGCCCCTTCGGCATCACCTGCGGATACGTGCTCAGCGATTTTCGTATGATCCTCAAGCAATTCAGGCATCCGATCCTCTTTTGACAGGCTCAGCATACACAGGCGATCAACGTTAGCTTTTTCGGCCGAGATAAGCTCAAACGCAAAGTCGACCTTAGCCGTTTTGCACAGGATGTTATGGAAGGCATAATCAAGCTTGCCAAATTTTTCGTAGCTTCCAGCCTCAACCGCTAGCGCCTGTTGCGCAAGATTCGCGTCAAGCGCCGTCTTCGTGGCGGCTGTGGCATTTTGCGCGGCACGGCGCATGACTTCAGATTCAACGCTCATGCGCACAAACCGCGATTTCGCGATTTCGCGGCGCGAGAAACGTTTCACCTCGGTTGCTTTCTGTGGCTGGATCAGCAACAGCCCCAAATTTGCCAACCGGCTAAACGCATCGCGCACCGGCTGACGTGATACGCCAAATTGGGCCGCGATTTCCGCTTCAGAAATTTTATCTCCGGGCAACATCTCAAGATTGTTGATTGCACTATAGAGCGTCTCGAAGACGACATCGACACTCGTCTTGCGTTCTTTGGTGCGGGCTGTTGCTGTCATCGTCTTGTCCTCCGGTTCGGAAAGGGAATAACTTGAGTTTTAACGATTGGCCAGAGTTTCGCAGGCAGCCACATGCAAAGAAGCGCATATTAACCTACCATTTCGATACCTAGCACAAATATCGCGCACCTCTGGATGCGGGCCTAGTGCAGCCGTTACTTTTTGCTAACTCCAAAATTCCCTCCCAAGAATTTGCGGAGCGGTTGCACCTGACAATCGCCCACACAGCGATACTAGTATGTCACACAATCAAAAGCGAGCCTTCTGTTTTTATGTGCAAAGCTGGAATCGAAAGCGACATTGTTTTGTTACACAAGTTTCATATCTGGGGACGAGAAATTGTTTGACTCACGCTCTGTAATTCCAATATTCATGAAATATGGAATCACTACTTACAGATCGTCTTTCGACCCTCAGCCATCCACAGCGCATGGCGGTATTTCGGTTGCTGATGCGTCGATGTCCAGATGCTTTGCCTGCGGGTGAAATCGCAGCGGTGCTTGACCTCAAACCGAGCACGGCATCGGTCTATCTTTCGGCGTTGACGCAAACACAACTGATCACGCAGCAGCGCAAAGGGACGCAACTGCTTTACTCCGTCAATCTGGCAACGGCACGCGATGTTGTTGCCTGCCTTTTCTTCGATTGCTGTCGCGGGCGGGCAGATCTTTGCCCGCCATCATACTCAGATCTTCTAAATGGGCTTCCCAAAATGACTGACAAAAAATTTAACGTGTTGTTCGTGTGTACGGGCAACTCAGCGCGATCCATCTTTGCCGAAACCATTCTGCGGGATATGGCTGGCGATCGATTCACAGCCTATTCGGCTGGCACGATACATCGGTCTGAACTGAACCCGCTTGCGGTAGAAATGCTTCAGGCGAAAGGTCATGATGTTTTGTCGCTTCGGTCTAAAAATGTAAGCGAATTTCAACAAGACGACGCCCCGCAGATGGATTTTGTTTTTACAGTCTGTGATCAGGCTGCCAACGAAGAATGCCCCACATGGCCCGGTCAACCAATATCAGGGCATTGGGGTATGCCCGACCCGGTAAAGGCTGAAGGCACCGAAGCCGAGAAACGGCTGGTGTTCCATCAGACCTATGGCGCGCTGCATAATCGGTTGCAGTCTTTCACTGCATTGTCACTAGACCTATTGGATCGCGCCGCATTGCAAAAACAAGTCGATGACATCGGCAAACTTGAACAAGAATAGGGCGATCAAAATGGTAACTTACGCGTTAAACGGACTTGGCCGCATGGGCAAGCTGGCCTTGCGCCCGCTGATTGAAAGCGGCGCAGAGATCGCATTTATTAACGATGCGGTGGGCGATCCGGCGATGCACGCGCATTTGTTGGAATTCGATTCAGTGCATGGGCGTTGGCCCGCAAAATTTGCAACAGATGACGGCGCAATCACCATCGACGGCACGCGTATTCCAGTCACAAGCACCCGCAATTTGACCGATCTGCCGCTTGACGGTGTGGATGTGGTGATTGACTGCACCGGCGCATTTAAGACAGAGGCCAAGCTCGCCCCATATTTCGCCGCTGGCGTAAAAAAGGTCGTGGTTTCCGCCCCAGTCAAAGATGGCCCAACCGCGAATATTGTCTATGGCGTCAATGACGACAGCTATGATCCCGCGACCCATAAAATCGTCACCGCCGCAAGCTGCACCACCAACTGTCTTGCGCCAGTGGTAAAAGTACTGCTGGAAGGGATCGGGATCAAACACGGGTCGATCACGACGATCCATGATGTGACGAACACCCAGACCATCGTTGATCGGCCCGCAAAAGATATGCGGCGTGCCCGATCGGCCTTAACCAACCTGATCCCAACTACCACCGGGTCAGCGACTGCAATCACACTGATTTACCCAGAGTTGGCCGGCAAATTAAACGGCCACGCTGTGCGTGTGCCCCTGTTGAATGCATCTATTACTGACTGTGTGTTTGAAATGGCGCGTGAAACCACAGCAGAAGAGGTGAATGCTTTGTTCAAAGCTGCCGCTGAAGGCCCGTTGCAAGGAGTTTTGGGCTATGAAACGCGACCTTTAGTGTCATCGGACTATACCAATGACAAACGCAGCAGCATCATTGATGCGCCATCCACAATGGTGGTGAATGGCACGCAACTGAAAATCTATGCTTGGTATGACAATGAATATGGCTACGCACACCGATTGATTGATGTGGCGCTTATGGTCGGTAGCAAGCTGTGACACGCCCCACCGGATTTGCCGCCTATATGGTTGTGACCGCTGCTTATTGGGCGTTCATGCTGACCGATGGCGCGTTGCGGATGTTGGTGCTTTTGCATTTTCATACGCTCGGATTTTCGCCCGTGCAGCTGGCCTATTTATTCGTGCTGTATGAAATCGCTGGGGTTGTGACCAACCTGTCTGCGGGCTGGATCGCCGCACGGTTTGGGCTGACGGCGACGCTTTATGCGGGTCTAACATTGCAGGTTTTGGCGCTGTTGATGCTGGCGCAGCTGAATCCAGCATGGGGGATCACCGCATCTGTTGTGTTCGTTATGTTGGTTCAAGGCCTCTCTGGCGTCGCCAAAGATCTTGCCAAGATGAGCTCAAAAAGTGCTGTGAAGATCTTGGCACCCAGCGAAGGCGCTGGGCTGTTTCGCTGGGTCGCTGTGCTGACCGGGTCCAAGAACGCGGTGAAAGGTGCGGGGTTTTTGCTGGGCGCTGCGGTGCTGGGGCTATTTGGCTTTGTGCCATCTGTGCTGGTCATGGCGGCAATCTTGTTTGTGATCTTGATCGGTGCTGTGATCGGAATGCCCACAGGCCTGCCCGTTGGGCGAAAAGATGCGAAATTCACCGAAGTTTGGTCCAAAAATCGCAATATCAACTGGCTGAGCGTCGCGCGGATGTTCTTATTCGGCGCGCGCGATGTCTGGTTTGTCGTGGGTATTCCGATCTATTTCTATGCTGTTCTGTCTGACGGCAGCCATGACGGGAACCGCAATGCCTTCTTTATGATCGGCACATTTATGGCAGTTTGGACGATCCTTTACGGGCTTGTCCAAGGGGTTGCACCGCGCATTTTGCGCGCGGCAACAAGGTCTGAAAGCGAAATGCTGGCGCTGGCCAAGCGTTGGGTGGCGATGTTGATCGTGGTTCCCACGCTCTTGGCAGCAATGGTCTGGATCACGCCTACACCATCCAACCCGCTTACCGCGACGATCATCTTGGGCCTGCTGGTATTTGGTGCGATCTTTGCGGTGAATTCATCGCTACATTCTTATCTGATCCTGAATTTCACCGACGCAAAACGTGTCACGATGGACGTCGGATTTTACTATATGGCGAATGCTGCCGGGCGGTTGATCGGAACGGTTTTGTCAGGGCTGACCTATCAAACCGGCGGATTGCCATTGTGTCTTGGCGCCGCCGCCGCAATGATCGGCCTAAGCTGGCTTGGCGTTGCCCAATTGCGCCCCACCCATACCCAAGAGGCGCAAGCATGAATATCTTTGAAAAATACCTGTCGGTCTGGATCGGCTTGGCCATGGTCGGTGGGATTATTCTGGGCAATATCGCGCCGGGTTTGGTCAGCGCGGTCGCGGCGGCAGAATTTGCCAGCGTGAACCTTGTCGTTGCGGTGCTGATCTGGGCGATGGTCTATCCGATGATGGTCGGGGTTGATCCAAAATCGCTACGCGATGTCGCCAAGCAACCGCGCGGGCTATTCATCACCCTCGTGGTCAATTGGCTGATCAAACCGTTCACGATGGCCTTGTTGGCGGTATTGTTTTTCAAAAATATCTTTGCGCCTTGGATCCCAGAAGAAGACGCGATGCAATATATCGCGGGATTGATCTTGTTGGGCGCAGCCCCCTGTACCGCGATGGTTTTTGTCTGGTCGCAACTCACCAAAGGCGATGAGACATATACGCTGCTGCAAGTATCCGTGAACGACCTGATCATGGTCATCGCATTTGCGCCGATTGTTGCGTTCTTGCTGGGGGTAACTGACATCACGGTACCTTGGTCAACGCTGGTCCTGTCCGTTGTACTCTTTATCGCACTTCCACTTATTGCCGGATTGATCACGCGCGCGCGATTGAAATCCGAAACGGCAATCGAAGCGTTTCAAGCCAAGGTGAAACCATATTCCATCGTTGGCTTGATCGTGACAGTGATGATCTTGTTTGGGCTGCAAGGGCAAGTGATCATTGCGAAACCGCTGATCATCGTGCTGATCGCAGTGCCGATTATTCTGCAAAGCTACGGCATTTTTGCGATTGCTTATGCCGCCGCTTTCGCGATGAAAGTCCCGCACCGTATCGCAGCGCCTTGCGCATTGATCGGCACATCAAACTTCTTTGAGCTCGCGGTTGCGGTCGCGATCAGCCTGTTTGGGCTACATTCCGGTGCGGCGCTTGCAACGGTTGTAGGCGTGCTTGTCGAAGTTCCGGTCATGTTAACGCTTGTCGCTTTTGCAAACAGAACCCGCACACGGTTCGCAGCCTGATTTAATTAAAGCTGCCACTATACGTAACGATTTGAGGCCGCGCCTATCTGTGCAACCTCAGCATCGAGCCCATTCTTTTTGTGTGATTCTATCGGTATACTTTTAAATATACTTACGAATACCTTCATCCTAAGTGTGTATTTATTATTATATAATTGAATTCCATTAATCCCTTTTGTAGTTAAAAAATTCGACACTGTATATATTTAAGTCACTGTAATATATACGTGATATTATATTTAGTGACTGCATTATCCATAGAGATACGCCTACTTAAAGTTGTAAAAATTTTTGTTGAGCGATTAGCCTAACTGATATACTAGTATGACATTCAGGCCTTGGGAGGGGGATTGAAATGTCAGCGCAAATCGCCAATCCACCTATGGATATGCCAAGCGCACCGCGCTTGCAGGATTTGCTTGATGGTGTGGCACTTGATGCAACCAAACCGTTGGCCACGCAAATCTATGAATTGCTGCGTGACTTCATTATTTCAATGAAACTCACCCCCGGCTGCGCCCTGTCCGAAAAGGAGATCGGTGCGCTGCTGAACGCCAGTAAAACGCCCGTACGCGAAGCCATCATTCGGCTGGAAGGCACAGGGCTGGTCAATATTGTGCCGCAAAGCGGCACCTATGTCGCACCGCTGAATGTTGAAGGGTATCTTTCAGCCTGCTTCACACGCCTGCACCTTGAAATCGGCGCGGTGCGCGCGGCTGCTGCATCGGAAGGGCGGCACGCATTCGTGCCGATTTTTGACAGCCTTCTGGCCCAACAGCAAACTGCCTGGGACAACGACGACTTTGAAGCGTTCTTTCATCTCGATGAGGCATTGCACAAAGAATTCTTTCGCGCCGCAAAGGTTCCCGAAGTTTGGGAAACCATGCGTCGCACGCAGACAGATGTTTACCGCGTGCGCCATCTGCGACGCATTCGTAATATCCGCAATGGCGCAAAGGTTATCGCGGATCACAAGGCGATTATCGGCGCGATTTTGGACGGCGATGCGGACCGTGCGCAAGCGGCACTGGTAGGACATATTGGTTCGCTTGAAGCGAAGATCAAATCATTGACCGATCAGCCAGAGCTGATGCGCACCATAGAAACACTAAACACAGCGCGCCCGCGTTCGCGGCGCAAAAAAACGAACCTGTCGGGCTCCGAACAGGTCACGGAGGAAGCATGTCAGGCGTCGTACTAGAAAAAATCGTCAAGAAATATGGCGCATTTGAAGTTGTCCATGGAATCGACTTGGAGATCGCATCGCAAGAATTTGTGGTTTTGGTCGGGCCATCGGGCTGCGGCAAATCAACAACCTTACGGATGATCGCTGGGCTTGAAGAGATTTCTGGCGGCACCCTGACAATTGGTGACCGTGTGATGAACCGCGTCGCCCCCAAAGATCGCGATGTCGCGATGGTGTTCCAAAACTATGCGCTTTACCCGCATTTGTCTGTTTCCGAAAACATCGCCTTTGGCCTACGCATTCGCAAAGTCAAAAAGGAAGCGATCGCAGAATCCGTGTCAGATGTTGCGGGCATCTTGGGATTGACTGACTACCTTGATCGTCGCCCGGCCGATCTATCTGGCGGCCAACGTCAACGCGTTGCCATGGGCCGTGCAATCGTTCGCCACCCCGAAGTCTTTTTGTTCGACGAACCACTGTCCAACCTTGATGCCAAGTTGCGTACGCAGATGCGTGCTGAGATCAAACGCCTTCACAAGCGTTTGGGCGTCACCAGCGTTTACGTGACCCATGATCAGGTCGAAGCCATGACATTGGCTGATCGGATTGTCGTCATGTGCGACGGTCGGATCGAGCAAATCGGCACGCCGATGGATCTGTTTAACAACCCGATCAATACTTTTGTCGCGGGCTTTATCGGCTCTCCGCCGATGAACCAAATTGATGCAACGCTGGCCTATGATGCCAACGGACCCTTGGCTGAAATCGATGGTGTCTCTGTCCGGCTACCAGCCATTCCAGGTCTAGAACACAGCGAAGGTCGCAAAATTGTTGTAGGCATGCGCCCCGAACACATGTCGATTGCCCCGATTGATGGCGGCTCAGAATTACCTGTGACGCTTGATCTGATCGAGACACTAGGATCCGAGGCGCTGCTACATACGATGGTGTCTGACAAACCCTTTGTCGCGAAGGCAGAAACCAACGGCAAAGCGATGGAACTCGAAGATGTCACCACGCTGAGCATCGCGGCAAGCGACATCAAAGTCTTTGACGGCGAAACGGGCATGGCCTTTGGCCACCCGGGCCCAGCATAAGGCGGCCCGGATATGGCAGATCACACCAAGAGAATGACCCGGATCGTGGACCATCTACGCGCCAATTGGCAAATTTACGTGCTGTTGGCGCCGACAATTATCTGGTTCTTAGTCTTCTTGTATCGCCCTATGTATGGGCTGCAAATTGCGTTCAAGGACTACAGCGTTTTTCGCGGGATCGAGGGTAGCCCTTGGATTGGGTTTGAACATTTTCACACTTTGTTTGGTAGTGATCAGTTTATTCGGGCGTTAAAAAACACGGTAATTATCAGCATGCTGACGTTGGTGTTTGGATTTCCGATGCCAATCATCTTGGCGCTGATGTTTAACGAGGTTCTGAACCAAACCTACAAGAAGACAGTGCAGACGGTTGTTTACCTGCCGCACTTTATCTCGACCGTGATTATTTCAGGCATTGTGATTACTGCATTTTCGCCGTCTTCGGGCGTGGTCAACACGGTGCTTGATTGGCTGGGTTTTGATAAGATCTATTTCTTGACGAAACCCGAATGGTTCCGTCCGATCTTTATCGGATCGGGAATTTGGCAAGAGGCTGGATTTAGCTCCATCGTGTTTTTGGCCGCCATCGCCGGGGTGAACCCGTCACTGTATGAAAGTGCTGTGGTAGACGGTGCGTCGCGCTGGCAGATGATGTGGAAAATCACCATTCCATCGATCATGCCGACGATCATCATTATGCTGATCATTCGCATCGGTAACCTGCTTGAGGTTGGGTTCGAGCTGATCATTTTGCTGTACCAGCCCGCCACCTACCAAACCGCCGATGTCGTGAACACCTACATCTACCGGCAAGGTTTGCAGGTCGGTCAATATGATCTGGCCGCTGCGGCGGGTCTGTTTAACGCCGTTGTTGCCTTTGTTCTGGTGATGACCGCGAACACAATTTCCAAGCGCTATTCGCGCACATCACTGTGGTAGGGGAATAGAAAATGGCGAACATGAATCTCTATTCGCGCGGTGACAAAGGCTTTGTCATAGCCAACATGATCTTGATCGGGTTGTTCGCGCTGTCAACGCTGTACCCGTTCATCTACATCGCGTCGCTATCGCTTAGCTCTGGGTTTGCGGCGCAGGCGGGAACCGTGGTTTTGACACCGGTTGATGTGACCTTTGCCGCCTATGGCAAGGTTCTGTCAGAACCACAGTTCTGGATATCGTATCGCAATACGTTCATCTACACGATTGGCGGTACAGTGATGAGCCTGATCATCATCATTCCGGGTGCTTATGCGCTATCGCGCCCCCAACTTTACGGTCGCCGTTTTTGGAACCTGATGGTGGCATTCACCATGTGGTTTAACGCGGGACTGATCCCGTTTTTCTTGAACATGCGTGACCTGCACCTGCTGGACAGCTATTTCGGGATCATCATCGCCTTTGCCTGTAACGCGTTTAATATCATCTTGCTGCGGAACTTTTTCGAAAGCATTCCAAGTTCGTTTGAAGAAGCAGCACGCATGGATGGCGCGAACGATTTTCAGGTGCTGCGCAAGGTTTACATCCCGCTGTCTAAACCCGCGATTGCGACCGTCACGCTGTTTTGTATCGTGGCACGCTGGAACGGGTTCTTTTGGGCGATGGTTCTTTTGCAAGACGAACAGAAGATCCCACTACAGGTCTATCTACGCCACGTCATTACTGAACTTTCAGATGACGAACAATTTGCGGCAACACTGATCGACGCACCTTATTCGGTTGATACCGTCACGGCCGCGATTGTTGTCTGCTCCATCATTCCGGTTCTGCTGATCTATCCCTTTGTTCAGAAGTATTTCAATAAAGGCATCCTTTTGGGAGGGGTGAAAGAGTGATCCGGATAACGACGTCCAACGAAACTGCATAATGGGAGGTAACTATGCGTAAAATGAAACTGGCTTCGGCCATCTTGATGACCACGGCGATTGCGCCAGTGGCACATGCAGACGGGCATCTGCAAATTGTGGATGAACCGCTCGAGCTGACGATCCACATGCACTGGCCGCGCGCACAGGGCTATAACGAAGAATACGCCGTTGAATTGGCTGCCCGAGAAATGACGGGGATTCACCTGATTGACGCGACTTCAGGCAAGAACACAACTGACCACAACGAAGCAATCAACCTGCTATTGGCGACTGGCGATCTGCCTGACATCGTTGGCGGCCACCGGATCAAAGATCCTGTAAACCAATACGGTCCTGAAGGCGCGTTTGTGCCGCTGAATGATCTCATCGAAGAACACGCCCCGCACATCAAAGCATTCTTTGACGCGCGCCCTGACATCGCCCAAGCGATTTCGTCGTGGGATGGCAACATGTACTACATCCCTTATCTGCCGGATGGTAAATTCGGCCGCGCTTACTTCATCCGTCAAGACTGGTTGGACACGCTTGGCCTAGAACAGCCGCAGGACGTGAACGAACTTTATGACGTGCTTGTTGCGTTCCGCGACAATGATCCAAACGGCAATGGCCTAAAGGATGAAATCCCTATTTTTCAGCGTCAATGGGAAGAGCTGATCCGCTATGTGACCCTATGGGATGGCCGTTCTAGTGGCTCTGACACCTATCATGACTTTATGGTTGTCGACGGTCAGTTGCAGCACCCTTACGCGACCGAGGGCTACCGCGACGGCATGGCGCATTTGGCAAAATGGTATGCAGAAGGTCTGATCGATCCAGAAATCTTTACGCGTGGGTCCAGTTCACGTGATTATCTGTTGTCTGAAAACCTTGGTGGCATGACCCACGATTGGTTCGCGTCAACTTCAGGTTACAACGCGTCGCTTGAAGGTACGGTCGAAGGCTTTAACTTTGTGCCTTACCTGCCGCCTGCATCTATCAGCGGTGTGCGTATGGAAGAACACCGCCGCATTCCGTTCAAACCCGACGGTTGGGCGATCAGCCACACCAATGAAAACGTCGTTGAGACAATCAAATACTTTGATTTCTTCTTCACTGAAGAAGGCCGTTTGCTGTCGAACTTTGGTGTTGAAGGCGACACATGGAACATGGTCGACGGCGAGCCCGTCTTTACTGACGAAGTTCTGAATGGTGGCATCGCCGTAAACACGCAGATGTACGAAGTCGGCGCACAAATCCAGCGTGGCTACTGGCAGGACTACCGCTATGAGTGGCAATGGACTGCAGAAGCCGCCCGTGAAGGGATTGAGCTTTACGACGCGAATGATCTGCTGATCGACCAGTTCTTGGGCGTGGCGTTCAACGAAGATGAACAGCGCGTCTATGACCGTAACTGGACCCAAATCCAAACCTACATGCTGGAGCGCCAGCAGGCGTGGATCCTGGGTACTGGCGACATCGAATCTGACTGGGATGACTATGTCGCTCAGCTAGACCGCATGGGCTACAACGACGTGATCGAAGTGATGCAAGCCGCGTACACACGTCAATACGGCAACTAAAAACGTTTCCTCCCGGACTGTCCGCCACATGTTGGCGGGCAGTCTAAACCCTCAGAAGACTAGGACGAATTTCGATGGCTACGCGCACCACCCAGGCAGCATATTTGGACGAACCCCGTGCTGGACGGCTCAACATTCAATACGCGCCCGATGGGCAAAGCGTGACCGAAAACCCGCCCCGGTTTACTTGGCTGCCCGTCGTTGCTGACGAGGCACATTATGTCTTGCGTGTCTCTGCTGACCCGACCTTTCCTGCCGCGAAAACCCAGGTATTTACGAATATCGCCTTGAACTTTCTGACCCCAGACACCGTATTCGCACCGGGTAAATATTACTGGTCTTATGCCGTATGGGATGCCGATTCTGAATCCGCGGTCACACAATGGAGCACATCACGCAGTTTCGACGTCGCCCCTGATCTACCTGAAACCGCATTGCCAAACCGGACCGACCGCTATGCGCATGCCGATATGGCCCACCCGCGTCTGTGGCAAAGCCCGTCCGCGCTGAAAGATTTTAAAAAGGCGGTCGCAAAAGATGCAGACCACTGCACATGGTCAACCTTCTATGAAAAATCTGTCCTACCGTGGATGGACCGCCCTGTGATGAAAGAACCCGCAGGTTACCCCAATCATCAACGTGTCGCGCCCATTTGGCGTCAAACCTATATCGACTGCCAAGAATTGATTTATGCGATCCGCCATTTGGCGATTGGCGGGCATGTGACGGATAACCCCGAAATGGTTGCCCGCGCAAAGGAATGGCTGCTTGAGGTCGCAAGCTGGGATCCTGCTGGCGTCACATCGCGCGGCTATACGGATGAATGGGCGTTCCGCGTGACCGATGCTTTGGCTTGGGGGTATGACTGGCTGTATAATGATATGTCTGCGGATGAACGCGATAAGGTGCGCGCTGCGCTGTTGATCCGTACCCGCGAAATTGCCGATCACATCATCAAACACGCGAATATCCATCTGTTCCCATACGATAGCCACGCTGTACGGGCGGTGTCTGCGGTGTTGATCCCCGCAGCGATCGCATTGCTGGACGAAGAACCAGAGGCCCGCGACTGGTTGGATTATTCGATTGAATTCCTATTCACCGTCTATTCGCCTTGGGGAGATGCCGATGGTGGCTGGGCTGAAGGCCCGCACTACTGGATGACAGGTATGGCCTACCTGACCGAGGCGGCAAACCTACTGAAACTGTTCACAGGGATTAACCTTTATAACCGTCCGTTCTTTCAGCACACCGGTGACATGCCGCTTTACACCAAAGCACCTGACACGCGCCGTGCAACGTTCGGCGACGACAGCACGATGGGCGACCTGCCTTGTCTAAAAATCGGCTATAATCTGCGTCAGTTCGCTGGGGTCACGGGCAATGGTGCCTACCAATGGTACTATGACGAAATCAAGCGTAACGATCAGGGCACCGAAATGGCGTTCTATAACTACGGTTGGTGGGATTTCAATTTTGACGAAATGCTGTACCGGACCGATTGGCCCGTTGTTGATGCCGTGCCGCCGTCTGATATTGATAAGCTAAAATTCTTTGAAGGCATTGGTTGGACAGCGATCCAACACCGGATGGATGACCCGGCGCAGCATATCCAGTTCGTGATGAAATCATCGCCATTCGGATCGATCAGCCACAGCCACGGCGATCAAAACGCATTCTGTCTGGCGGCCTACGGCGAAGATCTGGCGGTACAGTCCGGCTATTACGTCGCCTTTAACAGCACCATGCACCAAGAATGGCGCAAACAAACTGTGTCCAAGAATGCGATCTTGATCAACGGTCAGGGGCAATACGCGGGCCGTGATAAAGCCTTACAAATGCAATCCACCGGAAAAATCCTCGCAGCAGAAGAGCGCGAAGATCACATCTATATCAAAGGCGATGCGACACCAGCCTATAAGCTGATCACACCAGAGGTCACCAAGGTCGAACGCGAAGTCTATTTTGTGCGCGACAGCTATTTTGTGATTGTCGATAGCGTTGATGCCTCTGAAGAGGTCGAAATCGAGTGGCGCTTGCATGCCAACAATACCTTTGAAGTGGGCGCAAATTCTTTCCGTAACACGGGCGAACGGGCAGGATTCTACGGGCAGGTCATCTGGTCGGAAGGGACCACGCCAACGATTACCCAAACCACGGGATATCCGGGTGTGGATATGTCCGAAATCAAGGATCAGCACGTTGGCTCCTTTCTTAGCGTAAACTACACAAAATCGCGTCGGCACCGGGTGGCAACATTGCTTGTGCCCTACGCAAATGACGACCCAAAACGGATTTTCCATTTCTTGGATGACCAAGGGTACGACTGCGATCTGTATTTCACCGACGCGGACGAAAATTCGTTCAAAGTCGTCATGAAAAAACTTGCTAGCACGGGCATATAACCCCAAAGGCAGCAGCATAGCGCGGCGTTTCTGGTTTTCAGGAATGCCGCTAATATTTTGAAACTGGAGAGAAAAATGAAACTTCAAGGCAAAACGGCAATCGTCACTGGTGGCGGTCGTGATATCGGGCGCGCATGCGCGCTGGAACTTGCGGCGCAGGGCGCGAATGTTGCGATCAACTACCATTCCAGCTCTGAGGGTGCGGATTCCGCCGTTGCTGAAATTAAGGCTGCGGGCGGCAATGCATTTGCCCTGCAAGGCGACATGACAAGCGAGGCAGACGTCAAAGCACTGGTCGCGAAAACCGTCGCTGAATTTGGCAAGATCGACACCCTGATGCACGTCACAGGCGGCATCGTTGCACGCGTTCAAATGCATGAAATGACGCTCGAGCACTGGAACAAAGTCATGACGTTGAACACCACGTCGTTCATGTTAGCTATTCGCGAATGCCTTCCACATATGGGTGCCGGGTCTTCGATCGTAGCAATGGCGTCCCAAGCTGGTCGTGACGGCGGCGGGCCGGGCTCTAGCGCTTATGCCGCATCAAAAGGTGCGGTCATGACTTTGACGCGCAGCATGGCCAAAGAATTGGGGCCAAACATCCGCGTCAACTCGCTTTGCCCTGGCATGATCGACACTGATTTCCACAATGTGTTTACCAAGCCAGAAGTCCGCACGCATGTTGCAAACGTTACCCCGCTGAAGCGCGAAGGCCTTTCCGAAGACGTCGCCAAAGCTGCTGTGTTCCTCGCATCTGACGAAGCTGCGTTCATTACCGGCACAAACGTTGATATCAACGGCGGAATGCTGTTCTCTTAAGAACGCCACAAACGATTAAAACAGCCCCGTTGCATGGGGCTGTTTTCACCACAGCGGGCCATAGGGCCCTTGGATCTCACTGCAATGCAGTCGCTCACACCCAGTACAGGCACGATCTTGCAGATGGCTTGGCCACTGACGCTAAAGGCGATGATGCTGCACGGCATTATCGTGATTGACGCCTATTTAGTGTCTGGTTTGGGTGAACAGGCGCTTGCGGCAATGGGGTTGGCCGCATCACTCGGGGGGCTGCTGCTCGGCGTGCTTTTTGCCTTTTCAAGTGCGACGCAAATCCGATTGGCGCAAGCCTTTGGGTCGGGCAGGCCGGTGGCGCTCAAGACAGGATTTTACGCAGGTATCATCATTAACCTTGTGATGGCGTCGATTGGGTTGGTCTTGGTGCTGGTCTTTGGTGATCGAATTATCATTGCGTTTGCCCACACCCCAGACATCGCGGCCCAAGCCCAAGCCTATTTGCACGTCTTTCTATTGGTGGTTTTGATAGAAGCCATCGGCCAGTGTCTGGGCAGTTTTTTCAACGGTTGCGGCAATACAAAGGCACCATTCTATAGCTATTTGATCGCCCTTCCTGTGAACGTGGTCGTCAGCGTGGTTCTGATCCATGGGCTTTACGGGTTGCCCGAACTCGGTGTCGTCGGCGCGGCCGTTGGGACCGTCGTTGCCGCTATCGCTCGCACCATTTTTATGGGGGCGCATTTTTTCAATGACACCCGCGGATACCGTGATGTGGCGGGGTGGTTACACGCAACCTTATTGATTTCACTCAAACGGCATCTGAAATTTGCCGCCCCAATTGCGGGCACCTTTGTCAGCATGACGCTGGCGACCAATGTCTGCGCGCTGATCTATGCGAAGATGAGCATCAACGCCTTTGCTGCGATGACGCTTATTGCACCTTGGGTTCAGGTTGCGGGCACCTTTGGGATCGCATGGGCGCAAGCAACGGGCATCACCGTCGCTCAATTGCTTGCCAAAGACACACCAAGCGACGCGCTCGACGAATTTCTAAGCCGCGCGTGGCGCATGGCCTTTGTCGCAGCGGGCGTCGTCTCTATCACTTACCTCATCTTGTGCCTCGCATCTGATCGCATCTATGCAGACCTCCAAGACGAAACCCGCGCGGCCCTATTCAACTTTCTACCTATTTTGCTCGTCTTACCCTTTCCCAAAGGATCAAACGCGATCTGCGGGCAATCGCTGCGGGCGGGCGGCGATACCCTGTATGTGATGCATATTTTCATTGTCGGATCATGGTTGTGCAAAGTGCCGCTAACGGTGCTTTTTGTTGTTTACCTTGAATTACCTGTTTTCTGGGTCTTTTCATTATTCCTCGCCGAAGAGCTCGTCAAATTTCCTTTGTTCCATCTGCGGTTTTACAGCGGCAAATGGAAACTAGGCGGGAAAGACGACTAAGATTTAGAAGCTGCCCTCGGGCCAAGATGGCGTTTACGCAAATTTCATTCTGGCGCTGTAGGTTCATCTCATAGCATGTGCACGCTGTCTGCGCCTGTTCTGTGAATTGGATGCAAGGGACGGATTCTTGAATGCTTACTCTTTCGTCCACGGGCAATCGGGCCGGAACAGCGGTTTGAGGATACAATGTTTCATTACGTAGATCATTCAACGCGCATGCAAACACCCTACGTTCTTTTACTACAAGGGCCGGTCGGTCCCTTTTTCCGCGATCTCCAAAAGGAACTAAATGCGCAGGGGTTTCGGGCCAAGCATGTCACGTTTAACGCAGGTGACGAACTGTTTTCGGCAAGCCAGACGACCCAGCCATTTTCAGGATCACGTGATAACTGGGCGCAATTTCTTGACGCCGAAATGCGTCAGAATTTGCCGGATTTCATTGTGATGTTTGGGTCCATGCGGCCAGCCCATCATATCGCGCGGCAAGTTGCCGCGACCTACGGTGTCCGGGTTATTTGTCTGGAAGAAGGGTATTTAAGGTCCGGATATGTGACATGCGAAATTGGTGGCAACAATGGTAGTTCGCTTTTGTGCCAATGGGCACCCGGTCAAGACTGCGCGGGCGATCATCGCACGCCAGAAACGCCCAGCCACGCCTATCTTAAAATGTGTTTTTGGGCCGCGCTCTATTACCTGCGCCGTGATTTTCGGGCAACCCAGTGCCAGCAATCACTTTTTCATCGCAACCGCGAAGGGGTGTTCCGCCTTGCATACACATGGGCCAGCCATGCCGTGATGCGTGGCATCGCGCGCCAAACCAGTGGCCGTTTGTTACGCAGCCTTCGGGGAAGGCTACGCAAGAATTTCGTATTGGTCATTCTGCAAGTCCCGAGCGATAGCCAGCTTTTGTTCGCAGCACGCGGTTGGTCAAACGAAAAACTAATCCAAGAGACGCTCTCCGTTTTCCGACTCACGCACACCTCAGAAACCCTGATTTTTAAGGTTCATCCACTGGATCGGGAAGCGCAGCAAACCCAACGGCTCATTCAAAGAACTGCACGGGGTCTGGGGATAGAAAGTCAGGTACGCATCCTCAAATCTGGCGCAATTGGCGATATTGCAGCCCATGCGTCGGGCATGATCGTGATCAATTCCACCTCCGCATTTTCGGCATTGCGTCACAATATCCCAATTCTCGCGATGGGCGATGCCATCTATCGTCATGACGCCGTGGTGACAGTGGGAAACAGCCCATATGACATTTGGGAATTCCTGAATGACCGCAGTGTAAAGCCCGCAGATAATGTCGCGATGTTTTTGCGGGCGGTGAAAGCCACGGCCCTTTTACCCGGCGACTTTTATTGCATTACCGGTCGCCATGTCGCGGCCGCCGCGATTGCAGACAAACTCAAACAGGAATTGCAGCAAACATCGCGACCGATACCGGCGGCCATTCGATCAGGCGCGGCCTAATGGGCATCGGCGCAAAATATCACAGGGGCGGCAACGACAACGGTTGTCACCACCGAAATCGACATGACCGCCTTTGCAGTATCGCGGGCGCACAAAATCTAAGGAACTGAATGTCGTACATTGCGAGACCTGATCAAGAAACCACGCCGGGCAACCTTTTTGACGTTGTCCATAAGGCATTAGAAATCGAAGCATCTGCGCTACTAGCCTTGCGCCGATCTCCTCCTCCGCAGCTTTGTGACGCGGCGCGGATGATTCATGCTGTGCGCGGTCCGCTTGTGATCGCCGGTGTCGGTAAAAGCGGCCATATAGGTCAAAAGATATCAGCGACATTTCGATCACTGGGCAAGCAATCCATCTTCCTACACGCCGCCGAAGCGAGCCATGGTGATCTCGGCGCCATTGACGCTGACAGCGTTGTCTTAGTGATCTCAAATTCGGGTGAGACCGCGGAATTGGGCGACTTGCTTGCTTATTGTCACAAATACCGCGTACCGGTGATCGGCATCACCGCAAACGCGCAAAGCACCTTGGGCAAGGCCAGCCAAATTGCGATCCCGCACGGCAATTTGAAAGAGGCTTGTTTGCACGGGCTTGCCCCGACAACATCAACCACTGTGGCTTTAGCTATCGGCGATGCGTTGGCGGTGGGTGTCAGCCACCTGTCCAATATTGCGCCACATGATTTTCACAGGTACCACCCCGGCGGCAAGCTGGGCACGCAATTGCTTAAGGCCGAAGATATTATGCATCGCGGTGACGCCCTGCCGATCGTCGCACCCGATACACAGATGCAAGACGTCGTCATCACAATGTCTAGCAAGGGGTTTGGTGCTGCGATTGTCTGCGAAGGTGATGTACTGATCGGCCTCATTACTGACGGTGATATGCGCCGCAATGTGAACCGGCTCTGGCAATCATGTGCCAAAGATCTGGTTCTTGGTATGCCAATGACAGTTTCGCCGGATATCCCTGCCTCAGCAGCGCTCGCGCTGATGAGCAAACAAGCGATTACAGCGATCTTGGTGGTCGATAGCGCGTCTAAATTATTGGGGCTGCTTCATATTCACGATTGCGTCCGCGCTGACGCCAGCGGGTGATCCGTCATTGTCTTCGCGTTCAGCGACGCCCGGTTGCATAGTGGAATCCATAAATGTTGCGAGCGTGCTTAGGATCGTCTGAGGGTCATTTTGGGGCATCATGAGTTTGAGCCCGCGCGCCATCGCGATCATACCCATCGCAAGTTGACGTGCTGGCGCGCGCAGCTTCAGTTGACGCGCATCAGCGGATTTTTGGACGATATGTGCCATCTTATCCGCTTGTTCATCAAGCAATGCATAGTAGCTTTCTGCAAAAGCCGGATCGCGCAATGCATGTAGACTAATCTCGGCTTCGAGCTGCGCCTTTTCGCTTGATCCACAAATTTCGCGCAACCATTCTGACGCCTCGGTGATCATTTCTGTGGTCGATTTTGAGGTATCTCTGCTCAGAACTTCCATTGACGCGTAAGCGTATTGGAACTGGCTGCGCATGATCTCAAGAACAAGGTCATCTTTGCTTTGAAAATTTGAATAGAAGGCTCCTTGCGTGAACCCCGCCCGCGCGGCGATATCGCGCACGGAAGCGCCAGAGAATCCGTTTTGCGCAATCAATGCGGCGCCAGCCTGAGTAAGGGCGTCGCGTGTTTGTTGTTGCGATATGGCGCGTTTGGATTGCTCTGTCATGGGCGGTCAGATAGCAGTTGTAATCTGAATGATCCAGCGCTATATCGGCCAAATAGCAATTGCTATCTGATGCAGATTGTCGCGCGGATTGCAAAGACCGTGATGATGAAATGGACATACCTATGCGCCGTATTCCAGTATTTGCTTTGTTTGCAGGGCTGTTTTTCACAGCCCCACTTGCCGCAGAAGAACCGCTAATCGTTTCGGTCGTCACCACGCAATCCTCTGTTTCGACCCGAAACATTGCCCTCACAGGCGAGATTGTTGCGCGCGATGCACTTGCCTTGTCATTCCCAAGCGGCGGACGCATCGACAGTATTGATGTGCGCGAAGGCGATGTTGTCGAAGCTGGCGCAATCTTGGTGCGCATTACATCCATTCAGCAAGAACAGGCCCTGCGCGCCGCGCGTGCAGGCGTTTCAACAGCAACAGCAGATCGGGATCAGGCAGACGAAGATTTACGGCGCCAAGAAGCGCTACTCGAACGGGGGGCCACGACCCGCGTGGCCCGTGATGCCGCAGCCGATCAAACCCGCGTCAAAGAGGGCGTACTTGCCCAAGCGCAAGCAGACCTAGAGCTAGCAGAAAAGGCGCTGGAAGATGCCACGATTGTCGCACCGCAAGCGGCCACAGTGACTGCCCGGCTTGCGGAACCCGGACAGGTCGTGGGCGCGGTTCAGCCGGTGGTGGAATTGGCTCTGGGTGGCGCTGTTGATGCCGTGTTTGAAGTGCCCGAAAGCCTCTTTACGGGCACGACCTCGATCAGGGGTGTGTCCCTTGCCCCATTGGATCACCCTGATCAGATTTTTTCTGGCACCGTTCGCGAAGTCTCGCCATTGGTTGACCCTGCGACTGGAACCGTCGCGGTGAAAGTGCAGATCGACGAAAAGCCATCAGGTGTCGAATATGGTGACCCTGTCCGCGGCACCACAACGGAAGCAATTTCCGACCGTATCGTGCTGCCATATCGCGCGATGTCCGCGTCCCAGCTTGGCCCCGCCGTTTGGGTGGTTGATCCTGAAACCAAGCGCGTTTCGTTGCAGCAAATTACGGTGGATCGGTTTGAAACAGGCAATATCCTTGTTTCAGATGGATTGGATAACGGTGTTTTGGTCGTCACGGCGGGCGCGCAGCTTTTGTACCCTGGCCGGCTGGTGCAGGCCCAAGCGGAGACAAGCCAATGAAACGATTAGCACTGTTGATCACATTTGCCGCCCACCCAATGTTCGCAGAAACTGCACCCGCAGCGTCAGATATCGTGTCCGATGTACCGCGCCCGGTGGTGTCGATGCATGTGGGTAACGGCAGCGTCCAAGAGACAGCCTATATCGGCACCGTCGCAGCCGGAAATGAGGTCGCGCTGGGTTTCCCAATTAGCGGCACATTGGTCGAACGCCGTGTAGATTTAGGCGCATTGGTGACCAAAGACGAAATCCTTGCGTCACTTGACCCCAAAGACCTGCAAGCTGAGGTCCGCAGTGCCGAGGCTGGCGTGCTGGTCGCACAGACAAACTTGGGTTCCGCAGAACAGGCATGGGACCGTGCGGTTGAACTTGCCGAACGCGGCGTCGATTCCGAAACCCGCCAAGAGGACGCGCAGCGTACACTTGTTGCCGCGCAAGCCGGGCTTGAACAAGCACAGGCCAACCTTGCGGGTGTACAGGATAAACTTGATCTTGCGGTCCTGCGCGCGCCCCAAGACGGGGTTATAACAGGCGCTTACCAAGAGGTCGGTGCATCGGTGTCACCGGGGCTTGAGGTTTTGCGCCTCGCAAATACGGACGAACGCGAAATTGTCGTGGACATTAGCGAACAAGGCCTCGCAACGCTTGAAATTGGCACAGTTTTTGACGTGGCGCTTGTGGCCAATCCTGAACTGACCACCACTGCGCACCTGACCCGTGTTGATCCCGTCGCGGAAAGCCTCACCCGGAATCGCCGCGCGCATTTGGTGTTGTCAGATGCGCCCGCCGGGTTCCGGTTTGGCGCGCTTGTCCAAGTCCAAGCAATCGGTGACGGCGCGACGCTTATTTCGTTGCCCCTGAGCGCGGTTCTGCATCCTGACGCGGATGCCGCCGTATGGATCGTCGACCGCGACCAGAATGTCGTGAACCTGCGCCAGATCAGTTTAGGCGCGCAATTTGGCGATCACGTCAGGGTGGTATCAGGTATCGAACCCGGCGATGAGGTCGTTTTACGCGGCATTCATTCTTTGCATGAAAATCAAACCATCGGGCGGAGTGTATCGCAATGAACCGTTTTAACCTGTCCGATTGGGCACTATCGCACCGGTCTTTTGTTTGGTTTTTGATGATTGTTTCGGTCGTTGCCGGGGCGATGTCATATGTGAATATTGGCCGTGAAGAAGACCCCAACTTTGCAATCAAAACCATGATTGTTTCTGCCGTATTGCCCGGCGCGGACGTGGAACAGACGCTATCGCAAGTTACCGACCGCATTGAAAAAAAGCTCGAGGAATTGCCAGAGCTTGACTACACGCGCTCGGTGACTGCGGCGGGGCAAGCGATTGTTTACGTTGAACTTCTTGCGTCGACTGATGCCGAAGAATTGCCACGCATTTGGCAACGTGTCCGAAGTATGATGAGCGACATCACTGGTGATTTCCCCGAAGAATTCCTTGGCTTCCAATTCAACGATGACTTTGGCGATGTGTTCGGGAATCTTTATGCCTTCACCTATGACGGTTTCACCCCGCGCGAAGTCCGTGACTATGTCGAATTGGTGCGCCGCGAAATTCAAGGTCTTGATGACGCAGGTAAGGTCGAAATCTACGGGGTGCGCGACGAAGTCATCTATCTCGAAATTTCAACAGAACGGATGGCAGCACTTGGTATTACCCAAGAAACAGTGCAAGCGACGCTTGCTGCGCAAAACGCGATTTTGCCTTCAGGTGTGATCAAGGCCGGGCCTGAACAGGTGCTCGTGCGGATCGACGGGCAATTTGATGACGCCCAAAGCATCGCTGACATTAACCTGCGCGTCGGGGACCAATTTTTCCCGCTCACTGATATTGCCGATATCCACCGTGGATACGAGGACCCGCCCACTGAGCTGTTCCGCTACGAAGGCCAAGAAGCGATTGGTCTGGCCGTCGGCATGCGCGTCGGCGCGAATATTGTCGAATTTGGTGGGGAACTGGACGCGGTGATGGCCCATGCGATCACGCAACTGCCAATAGGGATTGATATCCACCAAGTCGCCAACCAACCCCATGTTGTGAATGGGGCGGTGAACCACTTCCTACAAGCCCTGCTTGAAGCGGTTTTGATCGTCCTCGCCGTTAGCTTTGTCAGCCTTGGTATGCGCGCCGGTTTCGTGGTCGCGCTGACCATTCCATTGGTGCTGGCGATTACATTTGTGATCATGGAATACACCGGCTTTACGTTGCAGCGGATTTCGCTAGGGGCGTTGATCATCGCGTTGGGCTTGCTGGTGGACGACGCCATGATTGCCATTGAAACGATGATGTCACGGCTAGAAAAGGGAGAAAGCCTCGTTAAATCCGCGTCTTACGCCTGGACGTCGATTGCCTTCCCGATGTTGACGGGTACCTTGATCACGATGGCGGGCTTCATTCCGATTGGTCTGAACACCTCAGCGGCGGGCGAATTTACATTTTCGCTCTTTGTTGTGATTTCGGTATCTTTGTCGATCTCATGGGTGGTTGCAGTGCTGTTTGCGCCACTGATTGGCGTAACGTTGTTGAAAGAAAACCTCGGGCATCACGAAGTCAAGCCCGGCCGTTTCCGCCGCGCTTTCCACGTTCTTTTGCGTAGTGCGATGCGGTTCCGCTGGGTCACGATTATCGTGACAATCATCGTGTTCGGCGGATCGATTTATGGGATGCGCTTTGTTGAGCAACAGTTTTTCCCGAACTCAGACAGACCTGAACTGTTGATTGATATGGCCCTGCCGCAAAACACCGCCATCAGCGAAACCCAAGCCCAGCTTGATCGCATTGAATCCTATCTGGAAGATGATGAAAACGTATTGTTCTGGACTTCTTATGTTGGTCGCGGCGCACCACGGTTTATTCTCGCCTTTGACGTGCCGACACCTGGCCCGCACACCGGGCAGATCGTGATCCAAACCCCATCCGTCGAAGCCCGCGACGCGCTACGCGCTAAGATGCAAACCATCGCCGAGACCGAATTTCCCGGCGCTGATATCTTTGTGAAACTTCTTGAAATTGGCCCGCCCGTTGGTCGCCCCGTGCAATATCGGCTGAGCGGTCCAGACCTAGATGTATTGCGTGACCACGCACGCGATTTGGCCGCGGTGTTGGCAACAGATGACCGTTTGACCGGGATTGTGCTTGATTGGAACGAACCTGCACGGGTCGTTCGGATCAATATTTTGCAAGACAAAGCCCGCCAACTTGGGTTGTCGTCAAGCGATATCGCTCAGTCGCTCTACACCATCTATGATGGGAACACAGTTACAGCGCTGCGCGATGATGACTATTTGGTTGATGTCCGCGTACGCGGGAACGCGGCTGATCGGCAATCGGTCGAGGCATTGTCAAACCTGCAATTGTCCACGCCTAGCGGTACAGCGATTCCGTTGCGGTCGATTGCGACCTTTAGTTATGAAACCGAACAGCCCGTGATCCACCAACGCGACCGGATGCCGACAATCACCGTCAAAGCAGCGATTGCCACCAACGACCAACCCGCAACGATTGTCACGCAACTTACGGACCAAATCGCGACCTATAACGATGCGCTCCCGCTTGGCTATAACGCTGTGGTTGGCGGCACCGTCGAAAGCAGCGCTGAAAGCCAAGCCCCAATCGCGGCGGTTGTGCCGATCATGCTGCTGATTATGTTGACGTTGATCATGGTGCAAATGCAGGGATTTCGTTTGGCATTTATCGTGTTCTGTGTCGCGCCTTTGGGACTGATTGGGGTGGTTGCGGCGCTTGTGCCATCTGGTGCCCCGCTTGGCTTTGTCGCGATCTTGGGCGTGTTGGCACTCATGGGGATTTTGATCCGCAACTCGATCATCCTCGTGTCTGAAATCGAAGTTCTGCGCGACAAAGGGCGCAGTGCATGGGACGCGGTATTCGAGGCGAGCGATTCACGGGCACGTCCAATTCTGCTGACGGCCGCCGCAGCCAGCCTCGCGTTGATCCCGATTTCACGCCAAATTTTCTGGGGGCCAATGGCCTATGCGATGATGGGCGGGATCATTGCCGGGACAGTCATTACCCTGGTCTTTGTACCTGCGCTTTATTTGGCGGTATTCCGGGTGAAACGGTAATTTCGCCTGCGACATCACAAGCCTTTCATGCGTTTCAAAACCATGATCTAAAAATGCGCGGGGCGGCGATTTCGCGCCGCGCATTTAGCCAAGGATGACCAGAGATGACCGCGACATTCGTGCAACCCGATACAATTCGCGCTGACTTTTCGGCGGCGATGTCCGCGATGTATCGTTCAGAGGTTCCGGCCTACGGCGACCTGCTTGAAATTGTGCAGGACACCAATTCCGCGACGCTGGATAGCCCTGCCGCTGACATTTTGAACCTGACACCAGACGAAGACACCACACGTATTTCCCAAGAACGCCATGGCGCGATCCGTTTGGGCACAGCGCAAGAATTGGCGATGATGGCGCGGGTTTTTGCGGTGATGGGCATGTTTCCGGTCGGGTATTACGATCTGTCTTCCGCAGCGGTTCCTGTCCATTCGACGGCCTTTCGCCCCAAGACGCGCGCGGCATTGGCCGCCAATCCGTTTCGCGTATTCACATCGCTATTGCGGCTTGAGTTGATCACGGATGAAACCCTGCGCGCGCAGGTCAAAGAGATTTTGGCAAAGCGACAGATTTTCACCAAAGATGCGATTGCCCTGACTGAAAAAGCCGAAGCCAATGGCGGCTTAACCCCGGCAGACGCCACCCAATTTGTTGCCGAGGTGCTGGAAACATTCCGCTGGCATGCGGATGCTTGTGTAGACATCGCAACCTTTGACCAGCTGAACGCGGCGCACCGTTTGATTGCCGATGTTGTGTCGTTCAAGGGACCCCATATTAACCATCTGACCCCGCGCACGCTGGACATTGACGCAGCGCAGTCAGGCATGGTTGCGCGCGGCCTGCCCGCAAAAGCCATCATCGAAGGTCCACCCCGCCGCAAGTGCCCGATTTTGCTGCGCCAGACTTCATTCAAGGCGCTCGAAGAGGTGGTGAATTTCCCTGCTACTGACGGCGGTGCAGCCGTTGGCAGCCATACCGCCCGCTTTGGTGAAATCGAACAGCGCGGCGTTGCGCTGACCCCCAAGGGGCGCGCGCTTTATGATGCAACGCTGGCGTCCGTCCGGGCGCAGATTTTACCTGCTGGCGACGGGTCGAACGCACAGGCCTATATGGATGCGCTTGCAACAGGTTTTGAGGTGTTTCCTGACGATTGGCGGGGGTTGTATGATCAGGGGCTGGCCTATTTCAAATTCATCGTCACAAAACCAGAAGCAAATAAAGACGATCATAGCCCTGCGGCACTTTTGGATGCAGATATTTTGACGCTTAGCCCGATCATCTACGAAGATTTCCTCCCGGTCAGTGCTGCAGGGATTTTCCAATCGAACCTTGGCGATGACGCCGACCAAGACAGCCACAGCGCGTCGAGCCAAGCCACGTTTGAGACCGCGCTTGGTACAGCCGTCGCGGATGAATTTGCGCTCTATCAACAGATCGCAGATGCATCGCTTGCGGATTGTCTGAACCGTTTAAATTAAGTCACACGTCTGCGCACCTGTGCCGGGCGGCCTGGTAAATTCAAGGTCGCATCGCCACGGGGGCTGCGCGCGATAACTTTGCCCTTAGCAACCACCGCAAGCCGGGCAGGGCGCAGACGTAACGCTTCGATCGGGTTTGCAGCATCTAAGACGACCAGCGACGCGACTGCGCCCTTGTGTAACCCGTAATCCTTTAGACCAATAATCGCGGCGTTGGTTTCCGTCACCATCATAAAACAGCGGGCCATTTCGTCAGGGTGGCTCATCTGTGCGACGTGAAGCCCCATAAACGCCACATCAAGCATATCCGCCGTGCCAAGACTGTACCAAGGGTCCAGCACGCAATCTTGCCCCCAGCCAACGCGAATGCCCATCGCCTGCATTTCCTTTACCCGTGTCAGGCCACGCCGTTTGGGAAATGTATCGTGTCGCCCTTGCAGCATGATGTTGATCAGCGGGTTAGGTATCGCGGCAATTTCGGCTTCGGCGATAAGCGGTAACAGCTTAGAAACATAGTAGTTATCCATCGAATGCATGGATGTCAGATGCGAACCGGCGACGCGGCCCTCTAGCCCTAGTCGGGTGGTTTCGAACGCGAGCGTTTCGATATGGCGCGAATTGGGATCATCTGTTTCATCGCAATGAATATCGACCATCAAACCGCGCTCGGCGGCGATTTCGCAAAGATCTTGCAGGCTATCCGCGCCGTCTTGCATGGTGCGTTCAAAATGGGGGATGCCGCCGACGACCTCAACACCCATATCCAACGCACGGATCAGATTTTCGCGGCCATTTGGGGCGCGGTATAACCCGTCTTGTGGAAAGGCGACCAGCTGTAGGTCAATGTAGTCCTTCACCGCGTCTTTCACGGCCAGCATGGCAGTGACGGTGTTCAGGTGGTCGGGGGTGGTATCGACATGACTGCGAATGGCCAGCAACCCCATCGAGGCGGCCCAATCGCAATAGCGCAAGGCACGGGCGATCATTTCGTCCACGGTTGCGATGTCGCGCAGTTCACCCCATAGATTGATGCCCTCTAGCAATGTCCCCGATGCGTTCACCCGTGGTGTCCCATAAGAGAGCGTCGCATCCATATGGAAATGCGGATCAACAAATGGCGGTGATACGAGATCACCGGTCGCATCAATCGTTTCAGCGGCGTCAGCGGTGATATTTGGCGCAATTTCGGCGATCCGGTCGCCGCTAATCGCGATGTCAGACACGGTACCGTCGGGCAGGGTGCCGCCCTTAATCAGTAGATCGAACATTAGCGCTCTCCTTTGTTGAACGGTACCATGAGCGCCGCAGGAACTTCGGCGCGGCGCGACATCACGATCAGCGCGATGATGGACAGAATATAGGGCATCATCAGGAAGACTTGATAGGGTACAACAGCGCCAATGCCCGTTTGTTGCAGACGAATTTGCAGCGCATCAAAGGCTGCAAACAAGATCGCGCCGAACAGGGCCTTGCCCGGGCGCCATGCACCAAAAACCACCAGCGCAATGCAAATCCAACCGCGCCCATTCACCATGTCGAAAAAGAAGCTGTCAAAGGCGGACATGGTAAGAAATGCGCCCCCTACGGCCATACACCCGCTGCCGACCATGACCGCACCCATACGGATGGCTGTGACCGACAGGCCTTGTGCGGCAACCGCAGCGGGGCTTTCGCCTGCCGCGCGCACGGCCAAGCCGAGCGGCGTGCGGTACAATGTAAAAGAGACGACCGCGACCAAAATGAATGCCAAATAGGTCAACGCGGTTTGTTGAAACAACGCAGGGCCAAAGAACGGAATTTCTGAAAGAAATGGGATGTGAAACGGTTGAAATGCGTCAATTTTCGGGGGCGTCGATACCTCTGGTAGCATCACACGATAGGTGTAAAACGTCGCTGACGTGGCAAGCAGCGTCAAACCAATGCCAACCACATGTTGCGACAATCCGAATGGCACAGATAGGATCGAATGGATGCCGCCGAGACCGACGCCGACCAAAAATGCGACACTAACACCGCCCCAAAGCGGTAATCCGGCCCAAACGGCGATCCAGCCAGCAAATGCGCCCGCCACCATAATCCCTTCAATGCCAAGGTTCAAAACACCCGCGCGTTCACAGATTAGTTCGCCCATAGTTGCGAAAATCAGCGGCGATGCGATACGAATAGCCGCTGCCCAAAACGCGGCTGAGGTCAGGATTTCGAACAGCTCCATCAGTCTCTCCGCACACGAAATTTAGTCAGTAAAATAGCAAGCACCATGCATAAGAGCGCAGTGGCGAGCATGATATCGGCAAGGTAGCTGGGCACGCCAATTGCGCGGCTCATACTGTCAGCGCCCACAAAAATCGCGGCGACGAACAGGGCGGCGACGACAACCCCCAGCGGATGCAAAAGCGCGAGCATCGCAACGACGATCCCGGTGTAACCAAACCCCGGCGATAGATCGAGCGTGAGCGAACCTTTCAATCCCGCGACTTCAGAAAACCCAGCGAGCGCGGCCAAGCCACCCGATAGCAACGCTGTTTTTAGGATAACTTTGGTGACGGGAATACCCGCAAATCGCGCGGCCTCGGCGTTTTGACCGACGGCCCGCATTTCAAAACCAAGCGTGGTTTTTGCATCAATAATCCAAACGATGGCCGCCGCAATCAACGCCAATGCAAATCCCCAATGCAGGCGCAGCCCATCAACGATACGCGGCAGCCGCGCTTCTGGGGTCAGCCGTGCGGATTTGGGCCACCCCATGCCCATCGGGTCTTTGAGCGGTCCTTCAAGAAGATAGGACACAAACAGCAAAAAGATGAAGTTGAACAAGAGCGTGGTCACGACCTCATCGACGCCCAATCGGGTCTTGAGCAGGGCGGGGACCAAGAGCAAGAACGCGCCAGCCATCATCGCAGCAAGCGCCATAATCGTTAACAATGCTGGTGCAGGCAGTTGCAACGCGCCTGTGCCCAGAACCGCAACGACAACAGCGCCCGCGTATAATTGCGCCTCTGCGCCGATGTTCCACAGCTTTGCACGAAAGGCGACGGCGATCGCAAGCCCGGTGAAGATAAGCGGTGTGGCGCGATTTAGCGTCTCTAATAAGGCGAATTTTGATCCGAATGCGCCGACCAAGATTTGTCCTAACACAGCCATTGGGTTGCCTCCGGCAATCATGGCGAGCAGCGATGCGATCAAAATCGTGGCGGCAATTGCGAGTGCAGGTAGGGTTAATCGCCGCGCGAGGCTTGGGTTTGCAATCGGTTCAAGCCGCATGGTCGCACCCTTCAAACCCGTCGCCCGCCATCCACACGCCAAGCTGTTCTGGCTGCATGGTCCCGCGTGCGAATTCAGGGCTGAGCCGCCCATCGCTGATCACATGGATCACGTCTGACAGGCGCATAATTTCGTCAAGGTCCTCAGAGATAAGCAAGACCGCAGCCCCAGCATCGCGTGCGGCCGCCAACCGTCCGTGGACATAGTTTACCGCGCCAATATCCAGCCCGCGCACGGGTTGATTGGCAAGAATAATGCGCGGTGCGTTTTCTAACACCCGCCCCAAGATCAGCTTTTGCATATTCCCGCCAGACAGCAGCCGAATGCGTGAATCGGGGCCGGAACACCGCACATCATATGTTTCAATCAAACTTTCCGCATGGGCTTTGGCCTTGCGCCAATTCATCCAGCCGCGTTTTGAAAATTGGGTCGCGTAGGTCTCTAAGATGGTATTTTCGGTCAGATCGAAATCTGCAATCGTCCCGGTCTTGTGGCGATCTTCAGGGATACGCGCGATCCCTTGGCCGATGGCGTTGCGCGGTGACCATGTGGCGACCGTGTTGCCGGCGATTTCAAACTGACCAGATTGCGGCGTCACCAAACCTGAAATCAAATCCGAAAGCGCGGCTTGCCCATTCCCTGAGACGCCTGCCAGTCCGGTGATTTGTCCGGCCCGCAGCGCAAGGTTCGCGTGGCGCAATCCCGGAGCGGTGCCGATGGATGGTGTCGAGAGATCAGAAAGCGTTAATAAAGCCGCGCCTGGCGTTGCAGGGGCAAGATCTGGGGCGCTGGTTTCTGCGCCAACCATCAATGCTGATAATTCAGCACGATCAGTGTCTAATGTTGCCCTTTCGGCGACCAATTTGCCGTGTCGCAAGACCAATACCCGGTTTGAGATGGCCATCACCTCATGCAGTTTGTGCGAAATGAACACGATAGAGAGTCCAAGATTGATTGCGGTCCGCAAGGTCGCAAACAGCGCGTCAGTTTCTTGCGGAGTCAGCACTGCGGTGGGTTCGTCCAAAATCAGAATACGGGCGTCACGGTAGAGCGCTTTGAGGATTTCAACGCGCTGACGTTCACCAACCGTCAATGCCCCGATCTTGGCGTCTGGGTCGACCTTCAGTTGGAACTCTTCGGATAGGGCGCGAATTTTTGCCTTAGCCGCTCCTGCACGCAATCGGGGGGCATGGAGCGGTTGTGCGCCCAACACGATATTTTCCCAAACTGTCAGATTCTCAGCGAGCGTGAAATGCTGGTGAACCATGCCCACGCCTGCATCCAGCGCCGCGCGCGGGTTGCCGGGTGGTAACAGGTTGCCAAAGACCGTGACGGTGCCTTCGTCGGCGGTATATTGGCCAAATAGGATATTCATCAACGTGGTTTTACCCGCGCCGTTTTCGCCCAAAAGTGCGATAACCTCGCCCTTGGCGAGATCAAAAGTCACCGCCTCATTGGCGGTGACTGACCCAAATCGTTTGGTGATATTTTGCAGGCGCAGAACGGGTTGCGCCGATTCTACGCCTGACATTTATGACGACTTTGGCTCTTCGTCGTTGATCACGACGGTATATGATCCGTCTTTGATCCCCGCTTCGCGCGCGGCCACCAGATCAAGTGCTTCTTGCGGAATTTTACCTTCGAAAGTGCCGAATGGGGCCAAGTAGCAACCACCCATATTCATGAACGAATAGGTGCCATAGTCGGCAGCGGTGAATGTGCCTGCCTGCACAGCCGCAATTGCGGCATCCATTGTGGGTCCAAAGTCCCAAATCGCCGAGGCAACGACCGTTTCAGGATAGTCAGCTTGCGTGTCGATGACATTCCCAATCGCAAGCACGCCTTTTTCCTGTGCCGCGTCCGACACGCCAAAGCGTTCCGCGTAAAGCATATCAGCGCCGTTTTCGATCATTGCAAAGGCGGTCTCTTTCGCCTTGGGTGGATCAAACCATGATCCGATGAAGGACACTTGGAAAGTGACGTCAGGGTTCATTTCAGCGGCGCCAGCCATGAATGCGTGCATCAGACGGTTTACTTCGGGGATCGGGAAGCCGCCAACCATGCCGATATTGCCGGTTTCAGACATGGCACCTGCGACGATGCCAGACAGGTAAGCAGCGTCTTGGATGTAGTTATCAAAGACCGACAGGTTTGGCAGGGCTGGGTCTTCTTTGAACGATGACCCCATCAAGAATGCGACGTTAGGGTATTCGGCAGCAACTTCGCGCGCTTCGGCTTCGGCGCCAAAGATTTCGCCGACGATCATGTCATAACCCGCTTCGGCGTATTCACGCATGACGCGCGGATAGTCGGTGTTGGCGGTGTTTTCAGAATAGGTGTATTCGATGTCGCCGCGATCTTGGGCGGCAAGGGCAGCGACATGGATGCGGCTGACCCATTGTTGTTCGACTGGAACGGTGTAGATGCCAGCGACCTTAATCGGGTCTTGGGCAAACAAGGCGGTTGGCGCAGAGAGTGCGGAAACCGACAGAGCGCCCAGCGCCGTTGTGGTTAGAAACCGGCGGCGCGTTGGCTGCGGCACTTTGACGTGGCTCGTCATGATAAATGTCCCTTTTGATGCGAAAATTTCTAGACCAATTGGTCAAAATGAAGGTCCATTGGTCAAACGCAAACATGGCACACGCATTTAGGATATGAGTCAATGATTAATCGTTGAGCATAAATATGGGATCTGCCACTAATTGTTGCAGTTCGCTCGATTGACCTCACAACCTACGCTGGTGCGCATTGGCTTCAATCAATTCTGGATGGGTGTCACGAACCTGTGCGAGCACCTTCAAAATCCGCGCGAGATGCTTGCGCAATTCCTTTTCGGCGCGGTCGGCATCACGGTTTCTGATGCAATCCATAATCTCGACGTGGTCGTCCAGCGCGGATTGCGCCCCAATCGTCAGCGAAAGATATCGCAGCCGATCAAGGTGGACCTTTTGGTCGTGGATAATCACCCAAGCTTTGGGGTGCCCGGCGATGTCGCAAATAAGCTCGTGAAAACTGTCATCAAGTCGGTGAAACTCGATTTTGTCATTGGTTTGAAGGGCTTCATCTTGCGCCGCAACAAGCGCGTTGAGTTTTGCAATATCATCATCGGTCACGCGATCAATGGCCGTGCGCAAGCATTCGACCTCTAATGCACAACGAATGAACCGCGCGTCAAAGAGCGCTTGGGGTGAAATATAGGTGACCGTCGTGGCACGCTGTGGTCGGATCAGCATAAAACCTAGTTCTGAAAGACGGTAGAATGCGTCACGGACCGGCTGGCGCGACACCCCAAGGCTGCGTGCGATTTCAGCCTCGGATACTTTGGCGCCCGGCGCCAATTCCAGCGTGACGATCTTCGAATAAAGCGCATGAAAAACCTGATCAGTCGCAGTGGCCGCGGGCGTGAGAGTTAGTGAATTGTGCGCGCTCATCTCATATTCCAGTTTGACCTATCTGCCAGACTAGCATATTAGAAGATCAGAGGTATCTCAAGACCTTTCGGGAGGACTCCATATGCCATTGACCGACCCAGACCGCCTGTTTCCGGTGGAGCCTTCGGTGCGCAAACACGCACGCGACCTATACGAAGGCATCGCGGCTTTGCCGATTATCAGCCCACACGGCCATTGTGATCCCAGCTGGTTTGCTAAAAACGACCCCTTTCCGGATCCAGCGCAATTGCTTGTTGTACCGGACCACTATGTTTTTCGGATGCTCGTATCCCAAGGTGTTCCCATGGGTGATTTGGGCGTGCCACGCGCAGATAGCGCTGTAATAGAGACTGATCCGCGTCAAATCTGGCGCCGTTTCGCGCAGAACTATCACTTGCTGCGCGGCACCCCGTCGGCAATGTGGTTGGACCATTCGTTTGAACATGTCTTTGGCATTGATGAACGGCTGAACGCAGATACAGCGGATAGCTATTACGATCACATCGATGCGCAACTGGCGCAAGACAGCTTTCGGCCCCGTGCCTTGTTTGATCGTTTCGGGATTGAAGTTTTGGCGACCACCGAAAGCGCGCTTGATGACTTGAACTGGCACAAAATGACAGCAGACAGCGATTGGAACGGGCGGGTAGTGACAACCTATCGCCCTGACAATGTGGTTGATCCGGACTTCGAAGGTTTTGCGGAAAACGTCGCGCAGCTTGGTGGGCTCACGGGTGAAGACACGTCTACATGGGATGGGTATTTGCGCGCCCACCGCGCGCGGCGCGCCTTTTTCAAAGCACATGGCGCGACTGCGAGCGACCACGGCCATGCGACAGCCCGGACCGAAGACTTACCGCAAGCGCAGGCCGCAGCGTTATTTGCAAAGACCCTTGCCGGGACATGTACCACTGACGAGGCAGACGCATTCCGTGGTCAGATGCTGACTGAAATGGCCCGGATGAGCCTTGATGACGGGTTGGTTTTGCAGATCCATCCAGGATCGTTCCGTAACCACTCCGCTGACGTCTTCGCAAATTTTGGCCGCGACAAGGGCTTCGATATCCCAACCCAAACAAATTACGTGCAGGCGCTTAAACCGCTTTTGGACGCGGTTGGGATGGAACCGAGCCTGACCATCATAATTTTCACGCTTGATGAAACCAGCTATAGCCGCGAGCTCGCGCCGCTTGCGGGGGCTTATCCGGCGTTGCGCCTTGGTCCGCCCTGGTGGTTCCATGACAGTTATGAAGGCATCAAACGGTTCCGCGAAGCCACCACCGAAACCGCCGGGTTCTATAACACCGTCGGCTTCAACGACGATACCCGCGCGTTCTGCTCCATTCCCGCCCGCCATGATGTCGCTCGCCGGTCTGATTGCGCCTATTTGGCCAATTTGGTTGTCACCGGGCGGATCAATTTGGCCGATGCGCATGAGGTCGCACACGACCTTGCCTACGGCCTTGCCAAACACGCTTACAAGCTTTGAAGGAGATCAAAATGATCAAGAGTTTCCCAATTATCCAAGCCGACACGGGTGTTACCCGTCAGGTGCTTTCTGACAGTCCCGAATTGATGATTGTTGCTTTTACGTTTGATGAAGGTGGCGAAGGCAAGCTTCATAACCACCCGCATGTACAATCCACATATGTGGAAAGCGGCGAGTTCATGTTCTCCGTTGATGGGGTCGAGACCAAGGTTGGCCCCGGCGATAGCTTTGTGATCCCAACACAGGCGGTTCACGGTTGTCGCTGCCTCTCTGCGGGCCGTCTGATCGATGCGTTCACCCCACGCCGCGACGATTTTCTCTAATTTAGGACGGTCCCCATGCTCAAAACTGAAACACGTTATGCAATTGACCCGGTCGCGGCCAAAAGCTTTGGTACCGAAGCGCTCCGCAATCATTTTCGCGTCGGCGATCTGTTCGCCGATGATGAAATTCGCATGATCTATACCCATTATGACCGCTTAATCGTCGGCTCTGCCGTGCCAACCAATGGCCCTCTCACGCTGACCGCGATGGCTGAAACAGGCACTAAAGCGTTTCTTGAACGGCGTGAAATAGGTGTTTTGAACGTCGGTGCTGCGGGTGATGTCACGGTAGATGGGGAAACCTATACCCTTGAAAAAGGCGAAATTCTTTACATCGGCATGGGCAGCGGTGCGGTGACGTTTTCTGGCGCCGGGCGTTTCTATATCTTGTCTGCACCCGCCCATCGCAGCTTCCCGACCACACATATCAAAGAATCAGACGCCCGCCGGATCGAATTGGGATCGCCCGAGCAGGCAAATGAACGCGTGATTATTCAACTGCTGCACCCTGACGTTTGCAAAAGCTGCCAGCTGCTGATGGGTTACACAAAGTTCAAACAAGGCTCTGTCTGGAACACAATGCCAACCCACGTGCATGACCGCCGGATGGAAGCCTATCTTTATTTCGACGTCGACGCTGATCAGCGCATTTTTCACATCATGGGCGAACCGGACGAAACCCGCCACATGGTGATCGCCAATGAAGAAGCCATCATTTCGCCACCGTGGTCTGTCCACTGCGGTGTTGGCACCGGGTCGTATTCTTTCTGCTGGGCGATGGCGGGCGACAACGTTGATTTCACCGACATGGATATGGTCGCGATGGGGGATTTGCGGTGAACCCGTTTGATCTGACAGGCAAACGCGCACTTGTGACAGGTGCCAATACCGGCATTGGACAAGCGATTGCCATCGCCTTGGGCAACGCTGGCGCCAAAGTGATCTGCGCGGGCAGGTCCGGCATGGATGAAACTTTAGCGCAGGTCCCAAACGGAACGGCGTTGCAGCTTGATTTCGCAGATCCGATGGCCGCCCGGGATGTATTCACTGATCAACATATCGATATCTTAGTGAATAACGCTGGCATCATCCGCCGCGATGATAGTGTCGACTTTTCCGAAACCGATTGGGATGACGTCATGGACGTAAACCTTAAGGCCGTGTTTTTCACCTGTCAGGCCTTTGCCAAAGCGGCACTTTCGCGCGGAACCGGCGGTAAGATCGTCAACATTGCATCATTGCTGTCATTCCAAGGGGGCATTCGTGTGCCGTCCTATACCGCGTCCAAACATGGCGTTGCGGGTCTAACAAAATTGATGGCGAACGAATGGGCCGCAAAAGGGATCAACGTGAACGCATTGGCACCCGGCTATATCGCGACCAATAATACTGCCGCGCTGCGCGCCGACAACGACCGCAACAAAGCGATTCTTGATCGGATTCCAGCAGGGCAATGGGGCGATCCATCTGACATGGGGGGTGCTGCCGTGTTCCTAGCTTCTTCCGCCGCGAATTATGTGCACGGTGCCGTTCTTAACGTCGATGGAGGCTGGCTTGCCCGCTAATCCGACCCTGATAAGATCAAACGCCCCCCGGCCCAAGGTTGGCATAGTCCATCTTGGGCCGGGTGCGTTTTTTCGTGCCTTTGGCGCGCCCTTCACATCAGAGGCGGTTGCGCAATCGGGTGGTGATTGGGGCATCCTGACGGTCAGCCTGCGCAGCCCCGACATCCGCGACAGGTTAAAGCCGCAGGATTGCGCCTATACTTCGGTGACGCTCGCGCCGGATGGGGCAGAATATGCAGTGGTCGAAGTGATCAACGACATTCTGGTTGCCCCTGAAAACCCACCTGCTGTTTTGGACGCGATGGCGGACCCGGCGGTGAAAATCGTCTCGCTAACAATCACCGAAAAGGGCTATTGCTCTAACCCTGCTACTGGCGGTCTGCTGCTGGATCACCCCGATATTGCGCATGATTTGGCGCACCCAAGCACCCCGAAATCCGCAATTGGTTATATCTTCCATGCGCTGAACCTGCGCCGTTTGGCGGGCGTCGCGCCATTCACGGTGTTGTCTTGCGATAATCTTCCCAATAACGGCCCGCTGACCCGCGCAGTTGTGCTTGATTTCGCGCGCGCATTTGACACTGATCTTGCCCGTTGGATCGCCATAAATTGTCGTTTCCCGGCCACCATGGTTGACCGGATTACCCCCGCAACGACCCAAGCGGACATTGATGCATTGGCTGCGGCCCAAGGGTATGTGGACAACGCTTGCGTGATGCATGAACCGTTTCGCCAATGGGTGATCACAGACGATTTTGTCGATGGTGAACGCCCTGATTGGGGGGCCGTCGGTGCGCAATTGGTCAGCGATGTTGAAACGTTTGAATTGATGAAGCTGCGCTGCCTGAATGGCACACATTCCGCGCTGGCTTATCTGGGGTATCTCGCGGGGCATGAAACGATTTCAGAAACCGTGGCCGACCCTGACTTTGCGCGTTTTATCAAGACCCTCTGGGAGGATGAAATCATCCCAACCTTACCCCAACCCGAGGGCGAAGACCTAAACGCATATGCGCAAAGCCTTCTGACGCGCTATCAAAACCCAGCCATTCGTCACAAGACGTGGCAGATTGCAATGGATGGCTCGCAAAAGCTTCCGCAACGGTTGCTTGGCACAATCGCGGATAATTTGGATGCTGGGCGTGATATTGCAGGGCTTTCTTTGGCGGTTGCCGGGTGGATGCGTTATGTCGGGGGCGTCGACGAAAAGGGCGCGCCGATTGACGTCAAAGACCCGCTGGTCGCGCAATTGCGTGCGGCTTATGAAGGTCATGACACCCCTGAATCTAAAGTCGCGGCACTTTTGGCAATCCGTGATGTTTTCCCAGCCGATCTGGCCAAGAATGCGACCTTCCGCGCGGCAGTGACGGGGGCATTCACGCAGCTTAGCGCAAATGGCGCGCGCGCAACCGTCCAAGGAATGGTCTGATGCAAGAGACGTGGCGCTGGTACGGGGCACTTGATAAAATCACACTGGCTGATGTGGCGCAAACGGCCGCGACAGGCATTGTGAATGCCTTGCATGAAATCCCTTATGGTGAGGTCTGGAAAGCAGAGCAAATCAGTGCGCGCGCGGGCGAAATTCGCGCTGCCGGATTTGATTGGTCTGTTGTGGAAAGCCTGCCCATTCACGAACGGATCAAACGTGGCGAAGGCGACCTGACGCAGCTTTTCGCGAATTACCGACAATCCATGGCCAATCTGGCCGCCGCTGGTGTGCAGGTGGTTTGCTACAACTTCATGCCGCTTTTGGACTGGACGCGCACCGATCTAGCGGCACCAGTCGCGCGCGGCGGGACATGTCTGCGGTTTGAAGCCTACCGCATGGCCGCGTTTGAAATTCATATGTTGGGCCGCACCGCTGCCGAAGACGATTATCCAGAAGACGTACGCAAACGTGCCGCCATATGGTTCCAGAGGTCCAGCCACGCCGACCGGGATTCACTGTTACACGCAATCATGTCGGGGCTTCCCGGTGCCTATGACCGCTATGATGTCGATGGGCTGAAACAGGCACTAACGCTGTATGATGGGTTTGATCGTGCGGCATTGCGGGCGAACTACAAACGGTTCCTTGACGAAGTAATTCCCGCCGCCGAAGAACTGGGCATGCGGTTTTGCGTACACCCTGATGATCCGCCACGCGATATTTTGGGTCTGCCGCGTATTGTATCTAATGCGGATGATATTGATTGGATCATGTCCTCGGTGGACAGCAATGCCAATGGTCTGACGCTTTGTTCGGGATCGTTAGGCGCGAACCCGGCCAACGATGTGCCTGCAATTGCGGCGGCCCACGCCGACCGCATCCACTTTGCGCACTTGCGTAACGTGCGCAAAGACCCTGACGGCGCATTTGAAGAGGCCGCGCATTTGGAAGGCGACACCGATATGGTCGCGTTGATCAAGGTGCTGCTATCCGAAGAAAATCGGCGTCGTAACGCAGGCCTTTCCGACCATAATATCCCATTTCGCCCAGATCATGGACATGAGCTATTGACGGATATCGGGCAAGGCGCCTTTCCCGGCTATCCGATGATTGGACGGTTACGTGGGCTTGCAGAGCTGCGCGGCGTCATCTCGGCGCTGTCGCATGGTGTTTAGCTGCGAGCAGCGCTAAAAGGACCTGACTGTGGGCAAAAAACGCCCGCGCCCTTAATGAATATGAGGTCTCAGGTGACAGCTACCAGCTCATCCGGCGCAGAGTTGCGCGGTGCAAAAATTGCGATTGTTGGCGTAGGTAAAATCGCCGTTGATCAACATATTCCAGCCATCGCTGGTCTTGAGGCCTTTGAACTTGCCGCGACGGCCAGCCGCGCAGGCGGCGTTGAAGGCATTGAAAACTATGCCGATATCACGGGGCTTTTGGCGGCCCATCCCGATATTCCCGCCCTGTCACTGTGTATTCCACCGGTTCCGCGTTACGACATCGCAGTAAAATCGCTGATGGCGGGCAAGCATACGATGCTTGAAAAACCGCCGGGTGCGACCGTGAGCGAAGTGCGCAAGCTTGAAAAGCTTGCGCAGGCCAAAGGCGTCACATTGTTTGCTACATGGCATTCGCGCTATGCAGACGGGGTTGCTGCCGCACGCGCATGGTTGTCCGACCGCAAGATCACATCGGTGCAGATTGATTGGAAAGAAGACGTGCGCCGCTGGCATCCAGGCCAAGAATGGGTCTGGCAGCCCGGCGGTTTGGGTGTGTTTGATCCGGGCATTAATGCGCTTTCGATCATGACTGAAATATTGCCGAACCCGGTACATCTAACTGCGGCTGAGCTATTTTTTCCCAAAAATCGCGCCACGCCAATTGCCGCAAACCTGAATTTCGTTGGCCCCGCTGGAATGGCGGTCAAGGCTGATTTTGATTGGCGCCAAGAAGGTGAACAATCGTGGAATATCACGGTTGAAACCACCGAAGGTCTGCTACGGCTCACCGATGGTGGGGCTAAACTATCAATCAATGGTGTGGATCAAACCTTGCCGGATGTCGGTGAATACCCCGGCCTATATCACAGATTTGCGGAACTGATCGAAACCGGAAAGTCTGATGTCGATATCAGCCCGCTGTTGCATGTCGCAGACGCGTTCATGGTGGGTGATCGCAAAACGGTTGATGCTTTTCACGACTAATCAAAGCCATATGGCTTCGATCTGACCGGTACGAAACCCGAATAAATCTATTGCCTACATGTGCATGCGGTTCTTACAATCGTTTTATAGACTCAATTAATTATACGCATCTCATTGGATTTGGAAATCAGCATGAATAGATCACGCCTTGCCGCTTTCGCGGCCTTCTTATGCATGGCCGCTACAGTAGCCGCAGCACAATCACCATGTCATTTGACCAAACCAGATCGTCTTGCGGGTTTTTCTTCATTGGACGCAATGATGTTTGTGGACCTTCCCGACCCAATTGCAACCCGCGCAACATCCACAGTCGAAAGCAGTTTTGTGGACCAAGTTACCCGCGAGGAAATTTCCGCATTTTCGAAAACTTGGTGCGAAATCGGCCTACAAACGATGGTCGTCGACTTTGAAGTACCGGTCGAAGACGACGCCGTAAAAAGCATCCTGACACGTGCCGTTTATATTTGGGATACACAGATGGACCCGGTCGGTTGGCGTCTAGATGCTTTAGGCGAACGGCAGCTTTGTGCGCGGGGCGACGATCCTTTTGCCGAAATTTGTCCTTAAGAAAACACAGCACTGGAACCATTTTATGATTACGCAACATTTCTTCCGCGCGTCACGTAACGCGTATTCAATTCTATTTTTGGCAACACCAACGTTCGCCCAAGACGTTTTAGCCCAACCCTTGATGTCAGAGCCTTATGTGGCCGAAAACGCCCAAACCGCGATGGATGAAATCAAGGGGCGCTGGGACGCGGCACAGCAAGAACAACAAGACAGATTTGCCGCATTTTCGGGTGACTATACTGATTTTGTGCGGTCTGATCCCATCCTACAGAATGTAACTTGGCCCTATGAAGAATGTACGGATCTGATCAGCTTGATCCCGCCCCCATTAGAGGGTTGGGGGGTACGCAGTGACGCCCCGTTTACCAAAAACCCCATCGAGGATGAGCGCGCCGAATTTGGCCTCGTGACTTATAATGCGGATATCCCGACGAATGCTCCTGCGTTTTTTGGCAGCGAAGACAGCGTGTCAATTTCGCTCAGCGCATCTGCGGACAATCTGGTAATGTGGAACATGATGTACGGCGAACCCGCAATGCGCGAGACGATGTATGTGCCCGGCCCTTACAACTATCCGGTTAGCAACATGGATGGGAGCGTCCTGCTTGGCGACGTTTTGGTGCGGATCTCTGCGACGGATGAAACCGACGCGCAACTGTATCTTGAGACGATGATTGGCTGCGCAATTTCGGGTGGGATGATCGCAGAAGGGATCGATGTCGCAACACTACGCGACCTGCCATAGCAGCGCGATTAGACCAAGTGCACTGTAGGTTGGGTCGCGGCGAGCATTTGCTGCAATTGTGTTGCGGCCTGTATTTCCAGCGGGCAGTCGCCCGGTAGAACCAAGTCAAATACGGGCGCGATCACCTGGCTAGAATCACCATTGCGCCCAGCGCTGTGGTAGAGTTTAGCCAAATCGATTGCAGCCCGTATTTCCCAAAGCGTGCCGCCGCCTAACTGTGCCAACGTGATCGCCGTTTTAAGGTGATCTTCTGCGCGCTCCATATCGTGTTCGGCAATCGCAAAGCTGGCACGCAAGCGATGTATATCGGGCAACCAGCTTTTCTCTCCGGTTTCGTTCATCAAGCTTTCAGCGTCATCGGCAAGTCCCTTTGCATCTTCCACAAGGCCAAGCGCCAGTGCGCGCCGTGCGGCGACCACACGATTGCCCGGGACCAGTAGGCGGATACCGACATCAAGCATTTTTGCTTCGGCTTTGCGGAAAGCATCAAGCCCCATCACGTCCCCATCTACCATCCTTAACAATGCATATGTCGCTTCGGCCCACAGGTGCGAGGACGCGACGTTGTGTTCATTGATAAGCGGTCGCAAGATGCTCAAATGGCGCCTTTCAGCGGTGACATCATTGGCCACATGGGCGCAAATTACAAAAAGACCAAGCATGGCACAGGTTGTGTTCGTATGCCCTATAATCCGTGCCCGATCTTCTGCGTTCGCACGATAGACGTTGGCACGTTGGGTTTGGCCCCGAAACGTCGCCCCGAGTGATTGATAGATTTGCAGCCCAACAATCGGGTCATGACCAAAGCGGGCCGCAAGGTTTTCGCTCGCGACTTGTTCGCTCAGTGCTTCGGCTTCATCGAGATAAGGTTGCGCGTCTATAAAACGTCCCATCTTAAGGCGACCGATCGCAGCTAACCTTTTCGCGACAAGAAGCTGCGCGGTATCCCCGGATACTTCGGCCAATCCCTTAAGCTCATCCGCCCGGGCAACACTCGTTTCAAGCCGGCCTCGGAAATAGCTGCTCATCAAGAGGCCGTAGATAATATCCCCACGCAGGGGCGTTTCGCCAACTTTGTCGGCCATGTCCAATGCTTCTTCGAGTGTCGCGACGGCCTCGTCTGACCAAAGGCCTTTGCCAGGAGAAAGCGCTACAAACAACTGCACTTTGAGCGCAATCGCGGTTGTCAACGCTGCCTTATCGTTTTTCGCGGCCTTAGGCGCATTCAACGCGATCGCGCGGCGCACATGCGTCTCGCCTTCTTTATAGGCTGGGCGCGAAATGGCGGCTTTCCCCGCAGCCTGCCAGAGCGTGATGGCGCGATCAGTGAGCCGCGCAGCTTCAGCGTGGGTCGCTAAAAGCTCGGGGGCTGTGTCGGGTTCTGCCTCGAGTGCCGTAAGAATGCGTTTATGAAACACTGTTCGGCGTTCTTTGACTAGACTTTCATAGGCTGCGTCGCGCACCAACGCGTGTTTGAATATATATTGCGCCTGCGGAGCAATCCCACGTCGGTGGATCAACTCTGCGGCGACCAACTGGTCGAACGCATCGTCTAATTCAACCTCAGGAACTTCGCAGATTTGGGTCATCAGTTGATGGCTGAACGCGCGCCCGACACAAGCGGCGATTTGCGCAATTTCTTTAATTGGGGTCAGGCGATCAAGCCGCGCCATCAAACTGTCTTGAAGCGTCGCAGGTATCGCAAAATCACCAAGTGAATCGTTGACCTGATAGCCACTTTCATCTTCCGTGAGCGCCCCGGATTCAAGAATTGCCTTTGTAAGTTCTTCAATAAACAAGGGCACGCCATCAGTGCGGCGCACGATAATATTCATGATCTTTTCTGGCAGGGGTTTCTCGCCGGTCAGCTTTGCCACAATCGCGTAGGTCATTCCCTTGGTCAGGCGGTTAAGCTGTAGCCGCGTTATATTGGGAACGGGTCCAAAATCATGGTCGAACGGGGGGCGGGCGGTAGCCAAGATCATAATGCGTTGGCCCGGCAGCGCAGCAAGAATAAAGTCCAACAACTCTAGCGATGTTGGATCAATCCAATGCATGTCTTCGAAAATCAATAGCACCGGCTTTCTTCGGGCCATGCGCAGCAGTATTTCGACCAAAGCCTGCATCATGTGGGCGCGTTGCTGCGCCGGTGTTCCGTCGGTTTCGCCATAACGCGCGCTTCCGTCGAGCCCAAGAAGAAGTGCGATCACCCCATGGGTCGTCGGGGAACCGTTAAAGAGCGCTTCAATCTTATCAAGGCGATCTTCGGTGGTGTCCTCTGCTGTGAACCCCGCTGCGTCGCTAAGCTGTTGGACAAATGGGTAAAATGCACTTTCGGTGTGATACGGCGAGCATTGATAAATCAGCCGTGTGTGATCATCTGCAAGGCTCGCGTCCATTACCGCTTGGACAGTGCGCGATTTGCCGATACCGGCCTCACCGCTCAACAGGACCATTTGCCCCTGCCCAGTCTGCGCATGTGCCCAGCCCTTCAAGACGGTTTCAATCTCGTTTTCGCGCCCAACAATTGGGATCAGCGATCCGGTTCTGCGCGCTTCAAACCTACTTTTCGCGCTGGTTTCGCCTTCCACTACAAACGCCTCGATTGGGCGACCGATTCCCTTCAGGTCATGTGCGCCAAGCGACGTAATTTTGAAAGTTGCGCCCAAAAGCGGCAGCATTTCACCGGGTATCACCAGCTGATTGGGTTCGGCCACTGATTGCAATCGCGCCGCCAAATTGGGGGTTTCTCCAATCGCTGCAGCCTCTTGCCGCGCGCCGCCCCCGGTGAGGTCGCCGACAACAACGACCCCGGACGCGATACCCACCCGCGACGCAAGCGCCGCACCATCAGGGGTGGTGATTTGTTTAGTTGCCTCGATGATCGCCAGGCCCGCGCGCACAGCCCTGTCTGTGTCGTCTTCGTTCGCATGGGGCCAGCCAAAATAGCACAGCATGCCATCCCCCAAAAGAGTGGCAACAAACCCCGCATATGCGTCAACGACGCTCGCAACGGCTTGCTGATATTGGGTGATGACCTCGCGCATATCTTCGGCGTCCAACCGCATGACCATTTCAGTCGACCCGACAAGATCAACGAACATAACGGTCAGGTGCCGTCGCTCGGCAGAAGTGGCGAGCGGTATTTTAGCGTCTTCGCGCAATTGATTTGGTTGACTTACGACGGCGGCCCGAGTGATCGCACCCCAGATTTTTCGGCGGGGGCCTAAGGGCAGGCCAAGTTCTTTGAGGTCTCCTTCAAGCAGTTCAGGCAAAGTGTCGACATCGATCTCTGCCTCTTCAAAGACCTTCGCATATCTCTGCAGCCCAATGTCAGCCAACCAATTTTCAATGCCTGACATCGCAGTCAATTCTCCAAAGCACTATTGGTCTTACCCACATAGGCCATTTTCTAAGTACCTCTTGGTTTCCTAACACATGGAAGATACGCAAACTAGTTTTCTGATAGCGCTCACGGTCAAGAATTGACGGCGCCTTCAAAACGCGAACGATCATGATGCATTGTTGCGAAATCGCGCTCGCTGAGAGTTTGACCAAAACGTTAATTTGTGCAAGGCTTTGCGCAACAAAGTAATTATTTGGGAACCATTATGACTGATAACAACGATACAAAAAGCCTTGAGATGCGTGTCTCCGATTTGGAAGACAAGTTAGGCTGCGGAAACTTCACCGAAGCAGAGCTTGCAGCATACCACAAGGTTGCTGCCGCATTGGGAGCATGTATGACATCTGCGAACGCGTGCATGGGGGCGTGTATGCCTGCCGCAGGCGCTTGCATGGGGTCTGGCGCGTGTATGAACACGGCTTGCATGCCTGCCTCTGGCGCATGCATGGGTGCCGGGGCATGTATGACATCAGGAGCGTGCATGCCGGCAGCTGGCGCATGTATGGGATCGGGCGCGTGTATGACCTCTTCTGTAGGCGCATGTATGAACATGGCTTGCATGCCTGCCTCTGGCGCTTGCATGGGTGCCGGGGCATGTATGACATCTGCCAACGCTTGTATGGGGGCATGTATGCCTGCCGCTGGCGCGTGTATGGGTGCTTGCATGCCCGCCACAGGTCCCGCTGACGATAAAAAATCAGACGACGATTAATCTTCATCGCCGTATTGCATCAAACTTGGCCTGCTGATTTCAGCGGGCCAAAATATGTGAGGCGCTGTTCATTCTAGGCCTAAAAGATTTGATGCGGGGCAAGAAATAAATGCAGCTTCACAAACCTATGCTGCCAGCGTGTTTTTTGCATTGGACAGACCCGGCGCGCACAAATGATGATGACGTCTTTCGGATTGTGTCATGGCGGCGTAACTTGACGCTCAAGGGGAAGTCGTTTCAAGCCTTCGAGGAGAGTGTTTTACCGCTGCTGACCGGCGCGTTCACCGTTGATCAGATATGCGAAAAAGTTGCTCATGTGTTTCAAAAGGATGATGTTGTGGCATCACTCAATATGCTTGCTGCGCAAGGGATTGTAGTAGAAGGGGACGACCATCAGCCACACCAGGCGCCGCAACTTGGTTGGCTTGGCGAAGCCGCCCCAGCAGGCCGCGCAGCCCAGCACAAATTGACTGATGCGCATGTGGTGATCGTGGGGGCCGGATCACACGGGGCGGTGACCGCGCGGGCGCTGGTCGCGGCGGGTATTGGCAGGCTAACAATTGTCGATCCTGCGCCTGTTGCCACGGCTGATCTATATTTTTCTGGCAGCTACAAGCCCGACGACATTGGTGAAAACCGCGCAGAAACGCTGGCATCGGCGTTGGCACAAAACGATGGCACGACCACGTTGACCGCCGTTGGATCCCGCCCCGCCGACGTCACCGCGATGAAGCAGCACGTTGAGGGCGCGTCGCTGGTCCTATGCTGCGTTGAATCGGGAGAACTGAACCTCGCGCTTCTGCTCAACCTTGCATGCAGGGAATCGCGAGTGCCGTGGATAGCCGCAGCGCTTGAAGGCACCGAACTCGTTGTTGGACCGGGGTTTTTCCACACCGCAAATGCGCCGTGCTATATGTGTTGGCGGCTGCGCGAAATTGCCGGGGCGACGAACCCGCAATCGCGATTTGCCGTTGAACAATATCTTGACCGTTTGCGCACAGACCTGTCTGGGCGGCGCGAAAACCTTGCACCCTCTGCAGATATTGTTGGCGGCATGCTATCCGCCGAAGCCTTGACTTGGTTGACTGGGGTCAGTGCGCCGAACCTTGATGGGCGCTTTATCGTGGTTGGCTTGCCCGGCCTGCGGATGGAAAAACACATGGTGTTACGCAAGCCCGGCTGCCCCGTTTGCAGTGGCGATCAGGGCGGCACGCAATGAATGATCGCGTTGATGCTGCAAAGTTGACCGAAGCATTGGCGAGCCGCCGTTGCGGGATCGTAACCGACCTATCCCCACAAGCACGTGGCCCCGAAGAACCCAGCCCGCCGCATCTGTGGAACGCGACACTCACAAATTACAATTTTCAGACTGTGCCGCTCGCGATGCGCCTCACCGGGGGCAAAGGGTTGACCGAAGAGGCTGCGAAACTTGCCGCGCTGGGCGAAGCGATGGAACGCTATTCGGCCTTTCACTGGGACCCATCCCGCCTGCATGTTAGGCCAGCGTCAGACACTGCGATTACCCCGCCGGAATCTGTGCTGTATTCTGCCGATCAATACGCTGCCGGGTTGCCCTATCAACCGTGGTCACCGACAAGTCAAACAAGCTGGATCACGGGAACGGAGCTCCCCTCTGGCGCTGCGGTCGACATGCCCGCATCGCTGGTTTATTTGGTAGGTCCGCCGCCAAATCCAGCGGATTATTTCACCGCTGTGACGTCAAATGGGCTGGCTGCGGGTCGGGATTTACCCCATGCGATCTTGGGCGGGCTGAACGAGGTGATCGAGCGCGATGCGTTTATGATCACGTGGTTGAACCGGCTCTCGGCCACCACAATCGAAACCCCGCAAAGCGGTTGCAACGCCGCGCAAATCATCCGCCATTATGATCGGTTCGGGGTCAAAGTCAGGCTCTTGTCGCTTTATACCGACCAAGCCCCCTATGTGATCATGGCCATCGCAGAAGAGCCAAGCGGCTACCGTTTGGTGGGGTTAGGCTGTGATATCGACCCGGCAGCGGCCGTTGATAAAGCAATGTTTGAGCTGTGCCAACTGCGCCCCGGAATGGCCGCGCGGATGCATGGGAACGATTATCAAACCCGGCTAAAATCCTATACAGATGTGCAAACCATTGATGACCACCCGCTTTTTCACGCAATCCCTGCCCACGCGGATGAATTTGATTTTCTGACCCAAGCGGGCGCAACCGTGACGTTAGACGCCCTGCCGCGACCTTCGTACGCGACAAACCAAGAGGCGCTTACGTTAACAGTAGACACCGCCGTGAAAACGGGTGCACGCGTGGCCTATGCCGATATTACGGCGCCCGATATTGCGCCACTTGGGCCACGGGTTGTGCGGGTGATCGCGACCGGGATGCAGCCCATCCACTTTGGGCACGACCAAGGCAGGTTTGGGGGCGCGCGTCTGTACGATGCGCCTGTGACTTGGGGGTTGCGTGATACCCCACTGACCGAAGCCGAGCTTAACCCATGCCCGCATCCGTTGGCCTAGCATGTGAGCAGTGACATTAACGATACCACCGGTCTTTCGCGCTTGTTTCACCTGAATTCGGAGCCATGGGTCAACGAAAATCTGCGCCCAAACGCGCCGTTTTCGCAAGAGACCAAAAACGACCCAAACGCTGCGCGCATTGCCTTGCCGGATACCGCTGCTGGGACCATTGATCGACTTGCCTCCGCACGTAGATCAACGCGCGCCTTTGCCGATACGCCGCTTGCCTTGCATGATTTCGCGGCATTGCTGCGCGCCGGGTACAAAACGCTTGGGCCCGATAAAATGGAGGGTGGCATGCAAGCCCTGCGGCGCCCGGTGCCATCGGCGGGCGGGTTATATCCGCTAGAGATTTATGCGCTGGTTCGGAACGTCGACGGGCTTGCCAAGGGAATTTACCACTACGACAGCAAGGCGGACGATCTTGAGATCGTGCACGAGGGGCCATGGGAAAGTCAGGCGCGTGATGCGTTCTTGACGTGGTCATTTGTCGCCGAAGCACCCGTTGTTTTGTGCATTGGGGCCGTGTTCGCGCGGACGCAGCGCAAATACGGACCACGCGGATACCGGTATATCCTGATCGAAGCCGGGCATGTCACCCAAAACCTGTGTTTAGCCGCGACAGATATGACGCTATCAAGCCTCTGCTTAGGCGGATATTCCGATAGCGTGCTGAATGATCTCATTGGTTTGGATGGCCTGACAGAGGCAATCATCTACGCGGTCGGGCTCGGGGCCGCCGCGCATAGCGACTAGCGATAGTGCCCTCTGGATAAGCTGTCGCAGGTTTGCAACGGTTGTCAATTTGCTGATTTCCCTCTCTTGCAGGTGTAATGATCTTGATGAATTGGATGCCGTACCAAGGCAGCTACGCATTCGCTCAGCCCCCTAAATTGCCACCTAGGGGAATGAGTAATGAAAAACCTGAGATTAACGACGTGTATTTTGCTTGGCATGGGGCCTGCCAGCCTTTCTGCCCAAGATACAGCAGCAACTGACAATGCTTCAGACGCGCCATTTATGCTGGGCCGCATTTTGCTATCAACAGCATTGAACCCGGAAGCAGAAGACGGCGTGTCCGTCACCAGCGAGGGCCTCGCGCTCGCGAATCCAGCCGATCTATCTGAACTTTTTGTGGCAGAACCAACGCTAGCTGTCGGTAGTTCAATTCCGATGTCACAAAAACTGTATGTGAACGGCATCGAAGAAAACAACCTTGCGATATCGATTGATGGCGCGCGCCAAAACAACCGTGTGTTCCACCACAACACAACGACCCTAATTGATCCGTCACTGCTACAAGCAGTCAGCATTGATCCGGGCGTAGCCCCTGCAGACGCAGGCCCCGGCGCGCTTGCTGGTGCGCTCGACTATGAAACACGCGATGTTTCCGATCTATTGGATACAGGCGACAATTTTGGCGGTGCATACAAACTTGAATATGCATCTAACGGTGACATCCTTACCAACAGCCTGACGCTACTTGGCCGTGAAGGCGGTCTCGAAGTGCTTGCGTTCGCGCGCTACGCGACGGGTGACAACCGTGTCGATGGTAACGGCGACGAGATCGTGGGTTCCAGCACCGAACTCCTGAGCCTGTTGGGCAAAGTTGCTTACGAGAGCGAAGAAGGGCACCGCTTCGAATTCTCGATGGAGGATATCGGCGATGACGCCGCGCGCCCTTACCGGGCAAATATCGGTGCGATCGTTGGCGACACGCGTCCAGAAACACGGACCTATGACCTGACACGCACAAATTACAGCATTGAATACACAAACACCCGCGCGACAGGGCTTTGGGATCCATACGTCCGCTTGTCATACAGTGGCACGGAGCTGATCAATGATGAATATGATCTATCTACAGAGCAATACGCGTATGGTGAAACCACGAGCGTGAACGGCGAGATTTCAAATAAATTTGCCCTGGCGAATGGCGACGTGAACGTCGGCGTCGACTTCTTTAGTGATGAGGCGTCATACGAATTCCTCTACGCGCTCTACCCATCTTACGATGATGCTGGGCAAGAAGAACTGGTGAATGTTGGGCTGTTTGCACAGCTTCGCCTGGAGCCGACAGATCGGACCCGTTTGTCAACTGGGTTTCGTGCCGATTTTCAAGACTTCACTGGTATTGATGGATCAACCCAATCTACCGAAGGCCTTTCTTTCAATGCCTCAGGTGAGGTTGATTTGAACGACCGTCTGACAATTGGCGCAGGATACTCACAGGTTTGGGGCGGAATCGCGCTCGCTGAAAACTACATCATGAATTCGGCATGGGACTATTCAACCGACGACATCGAAGATGTCACTTCTGAAAACCTATATGTTGCCGCGACTTACGCAACAGACAGATGGGCGATCGACGGTAAAGTATTCTCAACCGATATTGATGATTCTCGCGCGGCGACATGGGGTGGCGGCCCTGCGCTGACGGCAGATGTATCATCGACTGGCTATGAAATTGGGTTTTCAACGAATTGGGATAGCGGTTTCTTCCGGATTGGTTATGCAAATATCGAAACAGAGGTGAATGATGAAGCCGCGGATTCCTACACTGGGAACTACCTGACAATCCCGATGGGCGAAATTATCTCGTTGCAGACAGCACATGAATTCGCAAATGGCGTTGTATTTGGTGGCGATGCGGAAATCGCGCTTGACTACAGCGGTGCTGCTTCGGGCGTAACGATTGCTGGATATACGGTTGTAAACACGTTCGTTGAATACGAACCGGAACGTATCGAAGGGCTCAGCCTGCGTGCGGAGATCAACAACCTGTTTGATGAGCAATATGTTGCGCGGGCAACGTACGGGCAGGATTTCGATACTGTCGAGCCGCTCTATGAAACAGGCCAATCCCTAAGATTGTCTGCAGAACTGACGTTCTAAACCAAACGAACGCCCTTTTTGCACCATAATGGTGCGAGAAGGGCACAACTCGCGCCGGAAATACATTGAAAACCTAGCTTTTGCAGGTACGTTCTTAGCGTGGATTGACAATTCTGACTATTTCACTAAGAAAATAGCTGAACCTACTGCATCGACAGTCAGTTCCAAAGACAGACACACCCATACGCAGGGGCGACAGGATGCAAAAAAGTAGACCTGATACAGATTTCACACCGGGCCCTTATCCTCAGGTAACGCGGCAGCGGGTCAATGCGTTTGAAATTCTAGACGCGGCATATGTCGCGGATGGGATGCCCATTGAATGGATCTTGGATCATGCAAAACGATGCAAAGAGTCCAGCAAATGAATGCACCGGTAACCCCCACGGATTTAAAATCATTGCCAACATACGCCGCGCGTGAACTCACCGCCGGTGGGGATTTGGCGCAGATTGTGCTCGACACACAGGTGTATACCCTGCGGATTACCCGTGCTGGCAAATTGATCTTAACGAAATAGCCGTCGGTCTCCGCACCTATTTCTGCGATGCCATTTGCGGCAACACAAACGGTATTTTGTCAGTTGCCTGCGGCGCAGTATTTACCCTAACGTTGCAGTTATAGGCATAAGACAGGTGATCCGCGTTTAAGACAGTTGCGGGATCGTCTTGGACAAGCGCTTTGCCGTCTTTCATCAGCAGGACGCTATCAGCGAACATGGCTGTCAGGTTAAGATCATGCATGACGACAACCACACTGCCGCCCGCATCCGCGAACTGGCGTGCGATAGTCATCACATCTAACTGATGCCCAATATCAAGCGCCGACACAGGTTCATCCAAAAACAGCCATGATGCCGTCCCGTCGCGGATCGGTTCCCAGACTTGCACCAAAACCCGTGCAAGCTGACAGCGCTGTTGTTCGCCCCCAGATAAGGCGTGATAAAACCGCCCTTCGAAACCCGACAATCCCACATAGTCCAACGCGCGATTGGGCAATGTTTCATCGGCTGCGTCCAGCCCTGCCAGCAGGCCAAGGCGCACGACCTCTAGCACGGTAAACGGAAACGCAAGACCTGCCGATTGCGATAGCACTGCGCGGCGGGCGGCAAGTACCTGTGCCGGAATCTGCGCCACATCTTGGCCGTCGATGCTGACCTGACCCTCATAGCTTAGCTCTCCGGTCATCGCCTTAAGCAGCGTCGTTTTGCCAGACCCGTTTGGCCCAACAATCGCCGTCACCTGCCCCGCCGCTGCGGTAAAGTTAACGCCTTTGAGAATGGGTGTTTTGCCCATTTCGATGTGAATATTCGTCGCGATTAACATCGTTACATATCCAAGATGTTGCGGTTGCGGAGCAAGATGAACAAAAAGAACGGCCCGCCGATCGTTGCGGTCACGATCCCGATTGGCAGCTCGCTTGGCGCGACGATGGTGCGCGATATGATATCTGCCCCGAGAAGCAATGCGCCCCCCAACAAGGCTGAGGCTGGCAGCAGGTATCTGTGGCTTGGCCCGATCAACAACCGCAAAAGATGCGGCACCACAATCCCGACAAAGCCGATCCCGCCAGATACGGCCACCGCCGCGCCCGTTGCACCCGCAACGGTCAAAATTGCGATGTTTTTCATCCGTTGCACGGGAATACCCAGATGTCCGGCAGTGGCCTCTCCCAAGGTCAGCGCATCAAGCCCGCGTGTCAGAAATGGCAATGCAGCCATTGATAATACGATCAGCGGCCCGGCGATCATAAGCTTGTTCCACGTCGCCCCGGCCAATGACCCCAGCCCCCAAAAAGTCAGATCGCGCAGCTGTTGATCGTCCGCGAGATAGATCATCATACCGGAAATGGCGCCAGCTAACGCGCCCATCGCAATACCCGCCAAAAGCATCACCGCAACCGATGTACGGCCACCCGATGTCGCGACCCGGTACAATAGGATTGTGGTCAGCCACCCACCGATAAAGGCGGCAATCGACACGGTGTAATTACCCGTCATCGCGGCGAGCGCCGGGGGCAACAGCCCACCCAGAACAATTGCAAGAATGGCGCCCAAGCTGGCCCCAGCGCTGACGCCGACCAGCCCCGGATCAGCAAGCGGGTTGCGGAACAGCCCTTGCATCACCGCGCCGGACACCGCCAAAGACGCCCCAATCAACGCACCTAAGACGGTGCGTGGTGCACGGATATCAAACAAGATAATATGATCGCGCGCACTGATGGTCTCGCCAGATGCCCATGACACTAGGGCCTTGAGCAACGATGTGCCCGAGGCACCGAACGTCAGGCTTGCGACCATCATCAAACCTAGTGCGGCCGCACAAAACCATATGACAGCGATTGCGCGCGACCGACGATCACCGGCGTGGCGTGGCGCATGTGATCGCGCGGATTCTGAATTCACATCGATGGCGACCATGATTTAGCTAGCCCCGTAAATCTCATCATGCAGCAAGACCGCCGCTTCGGGGGTGCGTGGCCCAAACCCCAACAAAAGCAGCCCATCAATTCGCACAATTGATTGGGTTTGCGCGGCGGGTGTGGTGGAAATCGCCGGGTGCGCCCAAAGTTCGGCATCCAACGCCGCGTGATCGCCCTCGCGGTCCATCATGACAATGACATCAGGGTTGGCGAGGGTGATGGCCTCGTCTGTGAGGGGCTTGTAGCCTTCAAAGGCCGAGATTGCGTTCACGCCACCAGCCAATTTAATGATCCCATCTGCCGCGGTGTTCCCACCAGAGGCCGTGATCCGCCCGCCCTGCATGGACAAAATGAACATAACACGGGCTGGCGTCTCTGTTTCGGTTTCCAAAGCCGCGAATTGCGCATCGGTATCAGCGGCCAAAGCGGCCCCCTTTTCGGGAACGCCAAGTGCTTGGGCGACGGCAAGGATTTTGGTGCTGACTGCGGCGCGATCAAACCCATCTGGGATCGTGATAAACGGGATATTGGCGCCGCGCATGACATCAATGGTTTCGACTGGCCCGCTGCCTTCTTCTGCGATGATCAATGTGGGATCGACGGATAAAATTCCTTCTGGTGATAATGCACGCATGTAACCAACATTGGGCAATGCTTCTGCACTGCTTGGGTAGCTCGACGTTGTGTCGCGCGCGATCAGGCGGTCCTGTTCACCAAGTTCATAGATGATTTCGGTGATAGAACCACCGATCGACAAGACACGTTCATCAGCGTGACCGGCAAGAGGGAGCGCGCAGATCAAAGCGGCATGTACGGTGAGCTTTTTAAAGTGTGACAACATGTTTTATGCGTCCTCTGTGTGGAGCTTTGGCAAGGTCTGAATCAAATCAAGGAAAGCCCCTGTGTGATCGACCTTGTCGCTCTCTTTGCGGCGACCAAACATCTGCAAGATCAATGCGCCTTCTTCGTCAAAAGCCTCGATAGAAATTGCCGGGCCACGTTTGGTCGGTTTTTCGACGGCCCAAACTTCGGCCACGTGATCCGTGCGCAGATGAAGATTAAAGCCCGGATCCAAGATGTTTTGCCACGGGCCCATTGGTTTGATCTTGTTGATCTGACCTGTGTGGATCTGGATGCAACCTTGGTTGCCAACAAACAGCATGATTTCCGTGTCGCTATCGCCCAATGCGACAATCGCATCATTCAATGCCCAAGGCGCGAGCGGCGTGACAAATGGTGCGCCAGCAACACGGTAAGCGCCAAGGCGGTTCATCCCCATCTTTGAGACAAGCCGCAAAAACTGGTGCGTATCCGTTAGTTTTGCCCACTCAGTTCTAAGCGCTTCTGCTTTGGACTGGTTGATTTTAGCGGCTTCGGCGGGTCCGCGTGCCTGCAAGTCGAGCGTTTCGACCGGGTCACCTTTTGACAGGTTCTTTACCAATGCCTCCCACGCTGTCAGATCAGTGTCTTCGCGCGCGTAAACCTTGTGAACAGCATCCCCAGCGGCATCAAAGAACTGCAAGGACCGGCGTACGCCAGATTCTGTTTCGGTCACATCAGCGAACCCGTGGAACCAATGGCGTCCAAACATGCGCATATCAATATCATCATTGATCACCATCGACGCATGCGGCCCGCCGCGATAGTTTTCATAGATACCTGTCTTTTCATGCACTGCGCTGGCGTTGCGCGTTAACGCCATTACGGCGCCAACAGTATTAAGCGCTGGCATGACCTCGTCCAAATTCGCAGAGATTGGTGTCGCGCCTTGGGCGGCCAGCAATGCCGCCTCGCCTATCCCAAGCATATTTGAAATATCGCGCGCGCGTTTTTTTGGATGTTCAGCAAGATGAGATCGAATCGCGTCAGGCGACATTTGCATAGCCATGTTCATAGGACAGGTCCTTTGTAGAGCAGAATTATAAAGGGGTTTGCTGGCGATCACGGCTGGCAAGAGTGCTCAAAATATTTGCGCACGCTGTTACTTGACTGTTTTTATCAGATTAAATAGAAGCGGCAAGAGAATACAACACTTTCTAGCAAGCCATCGAAATTTCCTCGGCCAGCAACTGAAAAATTGCAACTTTGTTGATCGGGAAACGAACATGACGCTCTCTACGCGCGCCCTTATGGGTGCTACAATTATATCCTCTCTTGCACATCCGGCGTTGGCTCAGACAACGTCAGACGAAAACGTCACCGCGCTAAGCACAATTGTTTTGGGTGCCGGTTTGGTCGATGGTGTCGCCATCGATACGCCGCAAGCTGTTACGGTCGTCACGCAAGAAGAAATTGACCGCGCACAAGCAACGACCGTTGGCGAACTTTTTGATCTCGTGCCGGGCGTGCAAGCAATTGGGTCAGGCCGGGTCGCGGGTGAATCGTTCAACATCCGCGGAATCGGTGAATTGGCATCCTCTGATGAATCGCGCATCATCACGACAGTCGACGGCGCGATCAAATTCTACGAGCAATACCGCCTAGGATCGTTCTTTTCTGACCCCGCACTTTACCGTCAGGTCGAAGTTCTGCGCGGGCCAGCGTCTTCAACCCTGTACGGTTCGGGTGCTCTGGGCGGTGTGATCAACTTTGAAACAAAAGACGCGTCAGATTTCTTGGAAAACACCGACCAAGCCCTGCGAACACAACTTTCATACAGCAGTAACGCTGAAGAAATGATGGCTTCTGCCATCTTCGCAAAACGGTTCACTGAGAACTTTGAAACGCTATTTGCTCTGAACTACCGCACCGCAGGGAACTATTCCGACGGCGACGGGAATGAGATTGCGGGGTCCGAATTTGATGCTATTTCCGGGCTTGTAAAATCACGTCTGACCTTTGGTGATGACGGCGCGCAGGCGTTGACGATGTCATATACACGTTGGGACAGTGATCTTGATGATACGGAATACTCGCAAACCGGCACCTCTGGGTTTGGGACAGTCGACCGGGAAATCATCGATGATACGCTTGCTATTCGGTATGAAAATCCCGTCTTGGGGAATGACCTTATCAATCTAGACGTCGTATTAAGCTATTCGAACACGCAAGTTGAGCAATCAGATTCATCCGCACCGTTCGGGCCTTGCGTCACAGCATCATTGTTCTGTGATTCAGAATACGGCTACGAAACAACAAGCCTAAAAGTCGAAAACACAGCGACACTTGGTGGTGCAAGTTACGATGCATATATCACCACAGGCGTGCAGTTATCGCATCTTGAACGTGTTGCAACAACTGTTGCAGGCGATCTGGGGTATCACCCAGAAGGCACAGACGACAAAATTGGTGTCTACGCCCAAGGTGAATTCATCTTCAATGATCGCCTGACAATCATCCCCGGTATGCGCGCGGACTTCATTGCGCTCGAAGCCTCCAGCGATTTGGGGTCTACCGACGCGGACGAGGTTGCTGTCTCTCCTAAATTGGCAGCGCACTATGAAATCAACGACACTTATGCGGTCTTTGGGTCCATTGCCCACACAGAACGCGCGCCAACAATCGATGAGATTTTTTCGTATGATGATAGCGATGGCGAAACTTACAGTCTCGACCTGACCACTGAAACAGCAAACAGTGCGGAATTCGGCGTCAGCGCTTCGTATCGTGATCTGTTCGGCGGTGCGAATGCAATGGATGTAAAAGCCACGTTCTTCTATTCAGAAATAGATGATCTAATTGCGCGCGATAGCACTGCTGGAACGCCGTATTACGAAAACATCGATTCATCCAAGATTTATGGGCTTGAGCTCGAGGTCGCATTTGAAGCGGATCGCATGTTTATGCGTGCTGCATATTCCGATGTGCGCGGCGAAGACCAATCAACTGGCGAAACGCTGACTTCTATTCCAGCACGCAACTTGAACCTGATGGTCGGCGGCCGCGATCAAAGCCGTGGCATTGAATACGGCTGGAATGGCGGGTTCTTCGACGAAATTAGCTATGGCGCGGGCGACGATTATGCCAGCTACGCAGTTCACGATCTATTTTTTGACTGGAGCCCCCAACACGGTGCCCTGCAAGGCGTCAAAGCTGGCCTGCGCGTCAACAATGTTCTCGATACCCAATACGAAAATTCACTGGCCGGAGATCCGGGCGAAGGCCGGTCATATGAAATTAGCTTGGCCCGTACATTTGAGTTTTAGATGAATACAAAACTTTCCAAACTTGGACCTGCTTTGGCTGCTGCTTTCCTCGTGGTGACGCCAGATATGGTCCTTGGACAAGAGGGGGCTGCCCAAGCAGCCCCCTCAATTTCCGTTGAAATGAACCAAATCCAGCAACACGAAGGTGCGTGTCAGTTAACCTTTATGCTGCGCAATACCTTGGAGACGAACATCGCGACGCTGGTGTTCGAAACGGTGCTGCTGACCAAAGACGGGGCAGTTAACCGTCTGACCCTTTTTGATATGCGTGATGTTCCATCTGGCACACCACGCGTGCGTCAGTTCAATGTGCCAGCTTTGGCCTGTGACGATCTTGGGCAAGTCCTGATCAACGGTGTTGCGGAATGCTCTGGCAGCGAACTCGACGCACAAACCTGCGCGCAGGCATTGCGGTTTTCGTCCCGTATTGAGGTGGAGATTTTAGGGTGAATATTGTGGAACTCATGACGGTCCAAATCAGCGCAATCTACGAATTGGGTGGGCCCGTTGTTATCTTAATGATGGTTCTATCCGTGTTGTCGCTGGCGGTCATCTTGTGGAAACTTTGGCAATTTACGCGCCTCGGCGTGGGACGGAATGTACAGATTTCCCAAGCCATTATTTCGTGGGATGCCGGCGATGAAGACAACGCCGCGCAAGCCCTATCAAAAAGCAAAAACGCATTGGCGGATGTCCTGAAAACGCGGCAGGTCAACGGGCCAAAAACACGCGTCGAAGCCAAGGCAAGCGCGCATTTGGCGCGGCTCGAATCTGGCTTCCGTATTCTGGATAGTATCGCGCAAATTGCACCACTTTTAGGTTTGTTCGGGACTGTTTTGGGTATGATCAACGCGTTTCAGGCCCTGCAAGAAGCTGGCAATTCGGTCGATCCCTCTTTGCTCGCCGGTGGTATCTGGGTTGCCCTTCTCACCACAGCGGCGGGTCTTGCTGTCGCGATGCCGACGTCGCTTGTGCTGACGTTTTTTGACAGCCGTGTCGCGCGTGAACGGGTGCTGGCCGAAAGCGCAATCGAGTCAAAATTTGCGGCGCGGGCTGCGTAATTTGTTATGGCAATCAGCGGAACAAAAACACGTCGAAAACACATCTCGATGACGTCATTGATTGATGTGATCTTCTTGTTGCTGTTGTTTTTCATGCTCAGCTCAACCTTTACCCGGTTTGCTGAAATTCCATTGACAGGCGCATCTGCGGGTCAAGGTGCTGCCTCGGCAGAAACGCCGCCACTGTTTGTACGCCTTTTCGAAGAACAGGTCGAATTGAACGGGACATCCTATGCAATTGACGAATTTAGCGCACAGATTTCTCAAATGGAAATTAAAAAGGGACAACAGCTTTTGATCGCCCTAGATGATACTGTCACATCCCAACGGCTTGTTGACCTGCTTGTCGTTTTGGCCGCGCAACCCGACCTGACCGTCGTTGTGCTCGAGTAACTGATGCCCCTATCAGCCAAGCCCCGTCGCGCGCAATCAGAGCCAACAATCGCCTTGATCAACATCGTCTTTTTGATGCTGATCTTTTTTATGATTGCGGGTGCATTGGCACCAACGCTGGATGATGAAATCAAATTGATTGCGACGGATAATCTGGACGGGCGCGCGCCGCCGAATACGGCAGTTCTGCGCGAAGATGGGGCGCTGTATTTACGCGGTGAAGCCGTGACGGTTGAACAGGCTGTTGCCGCATCTGAAGCGGGCGAAAACGGGCGCGATATTCGGTTGGTTGCAGATCGCGCCGTGCCAGCAAACCTATTGATGGAACGGGTCGGGGAATTGCGGGCAGCGGGCGCAACCTCGGTCTGGCTTGTCACCGAACGAGGGCTTGAATGATGTCGCCGCGGATCTCTGCCCTAGTCTTTTTGTTGGTGTCTGCGGGTGTTCACCTTGGGTCAATGCAAGCCATTGCTGTGCCCGATGCAACCCTGTCGGCAGCCAGTCCGCCCGCGGCACTTGTATCATACGGGAACAGTTTTGCCGATATGGTGATGGGCAGCCCCGAAACCACCCCAGAGGTCATCGATGCAATAGAAGCGGAACAGACCGAAAGCCCGGCGCCCGCCGAGCCGACCGAACCCCTACAACCAGAGGCAAACGAAGCAACAGCCGAGCCGTTAACCCCAGATGCGCCCATCCTTGACCCGGTCGAGGTCACAACTGGCCCAGTTGATATACGCGTCGCTGTCGCCCCATCGACAGTGACAGCAGCCCCAGCCGCTGTGCCAATCACACTTAGCGCGATAGAGCCGGTCGAGATTACAAATTCGCAGCCAGAGCTTTTGGAAGCATTGCCAGATGTCCAAGTTAACGACGCAAGTCTAGCGACAACGCGCCCAACCCCACGTCCAAGCGATCTTGGTCAAGCAGTCGCATCCGGAAATGCCAACCAAGACGCGCGCCGTGGTGCTGACACCGGAACCGAACAAGTCAGCCAGCAAGTCCAACACAGCGGCCAAGGACAACAAGTTGACGAAGTCGCCATCCAAGCCGCCCGAGAAGCAGCGGCAAATTACGGAAACACCGTCATGCGCAAGATCAGTCGTACGCGGCAGGAAAGAATACGCGCACGCGGAACGGCAATTGTTCAGTTTCACATCGCGGCATCAGGGCAGCTTGGATCGATAGGGATCGCGCAAAGCTCTGGGGACGCAAGCTTAGACAGCGCCGCTTTGAACCACATCCGCCGCTCCGCCCCGTTTCCGACCCCGCCAGCTGGGGCCGGAACGTCATTTACGATCCCGATCGAATGGCGTTAGCGCTAACCAGTTTTTTAACCTTGACGCACCTCCACAAACCTTTCAGAAAAACCGCGATGGTTTCCAGCCGTCGAACATGCGGCTGGAATGAAAAGGGAATACGGTGAGGAAGAGCGAAAACGCGCTGAATCCGTGACTGCCCCCGCAACTGTGAGCGGTGAGTGACCCCGATGAACACCACTGAGCCTATGGCTCGGGAAGGTTCGGGAAAACGCTGACCCGCAAGTCAGGAGACCTGCCATCAGGCGGCATTAAGCCGTTACTGCAACTCAACCCGGACGGGGTGTCTGGAACGGAGACTATGATGGCAACACGGAAAACCCCGTGCTTTAAAACATGTCTGCCCCGCGCCCTGCATATGCGCGGAGGGCGATATGAACGTGCGTCAAAGCCGTAGCGGCCATTTACCTGCGACTTCTCTTCAGATCATTCGAAAATTAACCGTTTTATATGAATGCGTTACCGGTTTCATTAAGGCCGTTGGATATGTTGTTTTTGTAGACAACCTAATTCGGAGCCGTCGCGTATTGCCAATTGCAACAGATCAACATATGAAAATTGTTATATTATCACGTATTCAATCAGATGCTGAACTGGAGACGTTCCATGCGACCCACAAAAATCGACCTCACCCATTATGAAACCGGCTAGTCTTGCCGTAAATGAGGTAAGTTGGGCACCTCATAAATCGGATCAGCCAGTGCTGCACCCCACCTCATTCAGTGTGGATGCAGGGCGCGTGTTGGGGGTTGTCGGGCCGAATGGGGCGGGTAAATCGACCCTATTGCGGCTTTTATACCGTTTCCAAAAACCGCAAATGGGGCAAGTGCGCGTTGGCGGCCAAGATATTTGGGCAATGAATGCCCGAGACAGCGCGAAACAAGTCGCAGCCGTTCTACAAGAGCAAGCCTCTGCCTTTGGGTTGACTGTCCGCGAGATTGTCCGCCTTGGCCGTACACCGCATCGGTCGGGTTTTGCGGCATCTGGGGCGGGGGATGAACAGATCGTTCATGCCGTCTTAGAAAAGCTGAGCTTGCATCCTTTGGCAGATCGCAATTTTGGCACCCTGTCAGGCGGAGAACGGCAACGGGTGATGGTGGCACGGGCCTTGGCCCAAGAGCCGCAGGTCTTGATCCTTGATGAGCCAACAAACCATCTGGATGTGCGTCACCAACTAGAGGTGGTGTCACTGATCCAAAACCTTGGCCTCACCATTGTGGTGTCCTTGCACGATCTCAATATGGCGGCCGGGGTGTGCGACGATGTTTTGGTGCTCAAAGACGGGCATCCGCAGGGCTTTGGCCCACCGCAAACGCTTTTGACAGACGCCCTTGTCTCTCACACGTTTCGTGTTGCTGCGCAGCGCGAACAGCTTGCCCCGAGTGGGGCATCACATTTTTCATTTTCACTTCCCAACGAAACAGAACCTCAATGATGAAACTCACTCTTACCACTTTGGCAGCACTTTCCATAGCTGGTGCCGCAGCGGCACAAACGACGGTGCAAAGCTGCAACCGCGAAGTCACATTTGACGCGCCGCCACAGGCTGCCATTTCCAATGACGTCAACCTGACTGAAATGATGCTGGTGCTTGGGCTGGCAGATCGCATGGTCGGCTACACCGGTATTTCCGGCTGGAAAACGCTGAATGAAAACATGACCGCTGGCATCGAAGAACTGCCCGAGCTTTCATCACAATACCCGTCCAAAGAAGTTCTGATTGGCGCTGATGCTGATTTCTATTTTGCGGGTTGGAACTATGGCATGAAGGTCGGCGGCGAAGTGACGCCCGAAACATTGGAACCTTTTGGCATTCAAGTTTATGAGCTGACCGAAAGCTGCATTCACATCGGTGAAAAAGACGCGGCCTCTATGGACGATATGTACAACGATCTGCGCAATCTCGGTGCGATCTTTGATGTTTCAAATCGCGCAGAGGTCTTGATCGAAAACTACCAGATCGATCTTGAAGACTTTCTATCCGATCAACCCGTTTTGGACGAAGCCCCACGGGTGTTTGTCTATGACAGCGGCGAAGATGTGCCATTTACGGCGGGGCAATACGCCATGCCAAACGCGCTGATCGAAGCGGCTGGCGGGACCAACATTATGAATGACCTTGATAAAAGCTGGGCAACTGTGGGCTGGGAAGCTGTCGTTGAACGCAACCCCGAAATCATCGTGATCGTGAACTATGGCGAAGTCACAGCGGACCAGAAACGCGCATTCATGATGTCGAATCCTGCCTTTGCGGATATCGACGCTGTGCGCAACGACCGCTTTGTTGTGCTTGAATATGTCGAAGCAACACCCGGCCCACGCAACATCGCAGCCGTCAAGACGCTTGCCGCAGCGTTCCGCGCGGAATGATCTGAGATGATGACGACGCAGCAATCGCCCGCCAATCCGTCACAATCTTATGGGCCGTGGATTATCGGTCTTATGGGGGTTTTGATCCTGATTGGATCATTGGCGACTGCTGTGAGCGTCGGAGCGATTGCCGTTCCGCTTGAAACGGTTTGGGGCGTTTTGATCAATAAGATAACCCCAGACACAATTCCCCAAGACTGGTCGCGGGGCCGTGAAGCCATCGTGTGGGATATTCGGTTCCCACGGGCAATCCTCGCGAGCTTTGTCGGTGCGGGTTTAGCGATGGTCGGTGCAAGCCTGCAAGCCGTCACACGCAATCCGCTCGCTGATCCGCATTTGCTGGGGATCTCGGCTGGCGGGGCATTCGGCGCGATTTTAGCGCTACTACATACAGGGTTGTTTTTTGGCTTGCTGACGGTGCCGCTCTTGGCCTTCGCAGGGTCGCTTGGGGCGACATTGATTGTTCTGGCCGTCTCGCAATTTGCTTCCGCCACCAGCGCCGACCGATTGGTATTGGCCGGCGTTGCGGTGTCATTCATCGTGATGTCTGCGGCAAATGTATTGATTTTCTTAGGCGATCCACGGGCCACGCATACCGTGGTGTTTTGGATGTTGGGGGGGCTTGGTCTCGCTCAATGGGATCAGCTGATCTATCCGGCAGTGATTCTATTTGGCTGCGGGGCGTATCTGTGGCTAAAATCCGATACGCTTAACGCGATGACCATCGGTGATGAAACTGCGACGACATTGGGTATTCCGGTTGCGCGCTTTCGGTTGACGGTCTTTGTCATCGGGGCTTTGATCACGGGGGTCATGGTCGCGTTTTCGGGCATTATTGGGTTCGTAGGCCTTATGGTTCCGCATATCGTTCGCCTTTTGGTGGGCGGCGATTATCGGCGGCTTTTGCCTATTTCAGCGCTATGTGGTGCCGTATTTCTTGTCTGGGCGGACATTATCGCGCGCACGATCATGGCCCCAGACGATATGCCGATTGGGATCGTCACTGGATTAATCGGCGGGCTTTTCTTTGTCTGGCTGCTGCGACGACGGACCTAAAAAGCGCCGAGTGGATTTCTTCCAGATAGTGTGTAGCCTATACACAGGATGCAGTCAGCTAGGGGCAAAGACCACCATGCAAGCAAGCTTTACCGTGAACGGCACAGTGCGATCTGTGGATGTTCCAGAGGATATGCCGCTCTTGTGGATACTTCGTGACGAAATTGGGCTGATGGGCACAAAATACGGCTGTGGCATTGCGCAATGCGGCGCCTGTACCGTGCATCTGGATGGGATGGCCGTGCGATCCTGTCAGGTGCGCGCCTACGAATTAGACGGGGCTGAAATCACCACGATTGAGGGCTTGGGCACGCCCGAAGCGCAGCATCCGGTGCAAGAAGCATGGATCGAAACACAAGTGGCGCAATGTGGTTACTGCCAATCAGGGCAGATTATGCAAGCCGCGTCGATGTTGGCGAACAACCCAAACCCAAGCGATGATGAAATCGATGCTGTGATGTCGGGGAACCTGTGTCGCTGCGGGACGTACCCGCGCATCCGCGAAGCGATCCGGCTGGCCATTCAAAAGCAGGGGGCTTGATCGATGGGTAAACTGCGCACGCTTACACGCCGCACGTTTTTGGTTGGATCAACTGCAGTTGCTGGCGGCGTCGCCTTTGGCATTTACCGCGCCAAAGCGCCTTTTGAAAATCCGAATCTTGCAGGGCTGCCCGAAGGCGCCGCGAGCTTTAATCCATGGGTCATTATCGACGCTGAAAAAATAACGCTCATCGCGCCGCACGCCGATAAGGGTCAAGGTGTCTTTTCCGCGCAAGCGGCGATGATTGTCGAAGAATTGGATATTGAACTGGATCAGGTCGAAATCAGTTTTGGCACACCTGACAAAGCCTATATGAATGGCGCGCTTACCGACGCTATGGTGCCGTTTCCGCAATATGATTATGGGAAAGTCGCCGAAGGGGCGCGGCGTTTTGCAGGCGGTGTCGTGCGTGCTGCCTTGCCGATCATGGGAACTGGCGGGTCCTCGGCCATGCCTGATAGCTACGATAAACTGCGCGAAGCGGGTGCCGTCGCACGTGAAACGCTTAAAGCCGCAGCATCGCAACAGGCTGGCGTGCCAATTGAAGGTTTGCGAACAGAAAATGGGGCGGTTTGGCTACCCGACGGCACGGCGCTAACCTACACATCGCTTTCGGCTGCCGCTGCCCAAATAGAGCCCGTCACAAATGTAACGCTACGCGATCCATCGCAATGGCGTATTCTGGGCAAACCGATGGAACGGGTTGATATTGTTGCCAAGTCAACGGGCACATTGCCTTACGGTGTCGACCATAAAACGGACGGGATGCTATTTGCGACGGTCAAGGTAAACCCCCGTCAAGGCGGCGTATTAATCAGTCACGACGCCACTGCGGCGCTTGCGATGGAGGGCGTTGTCGACGTCTTTGAAATCACAGGCGGCATTTCTGTCGTCGCCAATAATACATGGACGGCCATACAAGCCGCCAATGCGATCACCTGTGAATGGGGCGAAGCGACCTACCCGCCAGAACAAGACGCGCATTGGACTGCGCTTTCGGCGAGTTTCACGGATGATAGGCTGAACGCCGAAGCCCGCAATGTTGGCGATGTTGACGCAGCGCCAGGCGCAGAGGTGATCGCGGAATACAGATCCCCATACGTCGCCCATGCGCCGTTAGAGCCGTTGAACGCCACGATTCTCGTGTCTGATGATCGCGTTGACGTCTGGACCGGGCACCAATTACAAATGTTTGCGGTAGATATGGTCGCCAAAATCACTGGCGTGGACAGGGACAACGTGCATCTACACAATCAGTTCATCGGCGGCAGCTTTGGGCATCGGTTGGAATTCGATTATCTGAAACAAGCGGCAGAAATTGCTATGAAAATGCGCGGCACACCTGTCAAAATGACCTACTCCCGCGAAGAAGATTTCGCCCATGATTTTCCGCGCCATATCACGATGGGCCGCGGGATTGGGAAACACGAGAACGGCAAAGTCACCGCGCTTGATGTGCAAATTGCGGGGCAGTCGGTGATGACTTCGCAGATGTCACGCATTGGATTCAGCCTACCCGGCCCGGATACGCAATTGCATGAAGGGGCGTGGGATTACCCCAACCTGAATCTGCCCAATATTCGGGTACGGTCGTATAAAGAAACCGGGCTTGCGCCCGTATCGTCATGGCGGTCGGTTGGCGCAGCGCCAAACGGTTTTATCTATGACACGCTGCTTGATGAAACGATCCACGCTGCGGGTGCTGACCCGCTGATGGAACGGATCCGGCTGATGGGACATGATGTATCGGTCAAAGTGCTCGAAACCGTGGGCGAAATGTGTGGCTGGAATGGGCATGACTTGGGCGCTGGGCGCGGGCGCGGCGTTGCCTATGTGTTTTCCTTTGGGGTTCCCGTCGCAACGGTTGTTGAGGTCACGCAAACAGAACGAGGTATCCGTTTGGATGAAGTTTGGGTTGCCGCTGATGTTGGTCAGGTGATTGACCCGGTTAACCTTGAAAACCTTGCGCAGGGTGGCACATTGTTTGGTCTGGGGCATGCAATGAATTGCGAAATAACTTATTCTGACGGGATGGCGCAGCAAAGCAACTATCACGCACATGAGTCGATGCGCCTGTATCAAGCACCCAAAGTCAATTTCACCGCGTTAGAGAACAATCCGAAAATCAAAGGTTTTGGTGAACCGCCCGTTCCCCCAGCGGCCCCGGCGTTGGGCAATGCGATTTTTGCAGCGACTGGGCAGCGGATACGTGAATTGCCGTTCAATAAACATATTGATTTCGTCTAAGGAGCCCCCAAAATGCAGACTCTATTCCGCGTTTTTGTGACTGTTTTTGTGTGTATTCTCGGCACGATATCTTGGGCTGATGGCGATGCACCTGCGACAATTTCTGCGCCTGCGGCTGGCTCTGTCACACTAGCCGAAGGGCTTGCCGCGTTTGATCGCGTCTACGAGGTCGTGAACCATCCGCGTTGCGCCAATTGCCATACGGGGCCAGATAATGTTCCGATGTGGTATGGCGGCAGCGAAGGCCCAGCGCGACCCCATGGGATGAATATCAACGCAGGCCAAAGCCGCATTGGTGTCGAAACTTTGATCTGTTCGACCTGTCACCGCACATCTACAGACCTGCGCAGCGCGCCACATGCCCCGCCGCGTGCTGGGTTGGATTGGCAGCTTGCGCCGGTTGAATTCGAATGGTTTGGCAAAACACCGGCCGAGGTCTGCGCCCAATTGTCAGACCCTGACCGAAATGGCGGGCGCGATTGGATGGGCCTCGCGGAACATTTGGTTGATGACGCGGGACATTACGGTTTTGTGCTTTGGGGGTGGAACCCGGGCGGCGGGCGTGACCCAGCGCCTTATTCACTGCAAGCGCATGTGGACGACGTTCTGATCTGGGGCGTCGCCGGTCAACCCTGCCCCGCAGAATAAGGATGTGACATGACACGACAGGAACGCAAATACACTGCGGCGGCCGCCCTGCTGTTCGCTTCCGCTGCGCTGCACCTTCCCATAGCAGGGATCGATTTTGGCGCATTCGGCATACAAATGATTGTTGCCGCGCTGCTTTGGACTGTTCTGGGCTTGGGCCTGCTACGCTATTGGCGTTGGTGCGCTTATATTGCGCTTTTTGGTATGTTATATGGTGTCTCCGCCGCGCTTTTTGGCGCCATGGATGCGATAGGGTTAGTGTCGATCTTGTTTTGGGCCATTGTCGCCATCGACGCGCTTGCCGCGGCAATCTTGTTTGGCTTGCTATGGGCCCCGCACCCTAAGAGACCAACCTAGCCACGTACGAATTGGACATGGTGGCTCGTAGGTACAAATTGATTTGTTAACTTTTGATCTGTACTCTGCGCCGATCAGGCCAAGAAGCGTGGTCAGTCACACTTTGGCCAAGTTCTTCGATAATAGACGCTCTTTAAATGACGTGGGTTTGTGAATCACCAACGGGCCACGTCCTTGCGCGTTCAACGAACGTTGGTAATTTGGGAGGTATTGAATGAAATTGGTTCTAGTGGCGGGCGTTGTCGCATTGACGGGGCTGACCTTTTTTTCGGCTACACAGACGTTGCCCTTGGCAGATAGTCCTGACCTATCAGAGGCGTTGCAAACCGAAAGCGAAGCGCTTGAAGCGGCGCGCGTGGCGCTTGATGAACAATCGGAAATGTTCGAAAATGCGCTTTCCGATCTATCAGCCGAAAACCTCGCTTTGGCGGCTGCAAACGGTGACCTGACTGACCGCATGACGGCTTTGGATGCGCAAATGCAAGATGCGGTCGCGTCGCAAATGACAATTGCGTCCCTTGAAAGCGCAAACGCCGACGTGACCCATCGGATCACTGATCTAGAAACGCGTTTAGCCCAGTCGGATTCAGAACTTGTTGCGGCTAACGAACAGGTCGCACAACTGCTTGAGGCCGAGAGCACGGGTGACGTCGCAAGCGCGATCGCAGAGCTTGAAAGTCGGGTATCCGCTTTGACAAGCGAAAACACCGACCTCAGCGATGCGCTTGTGAAGCGCGACGATGTGATTTCCGGCTTGATGGCGAGTGCAGATCCGTCAGGTATGAGCGTCGTGACAACCTGTCAAGAACAGACAGATGCGCTGCTTGCAGACACTCGGGTCAGTTTTGAAACCGGCACCACATTCACCGAAGATTCAGTCTTGCTGCTTGAACAAATCGCGATGGTTGCAATTGACTGTGCGGGCGATGGTCTGATGCTAGGGATTGAAGGGCACACTGATGGCGCGGATGATTTTGCGAGCAACCTGTTGCTCAGTGATGCTCAGGCCAAAGCCGTGGTTGATTTCCTCGCAGAGCGCGGCGTGCCGACGCTGGCCATGCGCTCAGTTGGTTTTGGCGACCGCGAGCCTAGCACGGGCGAAGAGCAAACCCAAAATCAACGGATTCTCTTTGACTGGAAGCAAGGTTAACCCCCGCTCAACAACGCTATTTTAAGTTTGGAAAACGCATGTTCACACCTATGATCCAAATACTTCTCTACCTTTCAGCCACGTTTGTTTTGGGCTTCGCTTTGGGTTGGCTTCTTTGGAAGTTCAGCAACACAGAGCAAGCAGATGCACAATCGACGGAAACGGAATACTGGATGGATCGTCTTGATCAGGCGCGCAACGAGCGCGACCTTCTCGAGACAAAAATCGCAGCTCTTTCGCGCGAAAAAGAAAACCTGACAAAACGCCTGAAAGCTGCTGGATAGAAGCGACCGCGGCTATTATGAATTGGCGCGTTTGTCTGCTTGATGTTCGTCTTCGATCAGCCCAATTTTCCAGTACCCAGAGATATAGGTATCTTCTTTGGGTACGCCGCGCCCGTTGATGATTTCCGCGCGTAGGGCTTTGATCATGCCACTTTCCCCGGCGATGCATGTTTGAACCCGGCCCGTGAAATCCGGTAGCGATGCAATGCGATCAACACATTGCGTCACCGGCTGATGTGGATCGGGGTGGGTAATCCAATGCACGGCGACCCCATCCGGTGCATCCACTTCTTGGCGGTCGTCGTCTGACGTGATTTCCAAAAAGGCCAAACCTGTCGCATCACGCGGCATAGCTTCAAGGGTTGCTGCGGCAACGGGTAAAGCCGACATGTCAGCCGCGATCACGTAAGTGTCGGCATAGAATTCCTTCAGCTTAATTGGGCCAGGCCCTGCAAATCCTGCGACATCCCCAACCACACAGCGCCGCGCCCAAGCTGATGCGGGCCCGGCATCACCGTGATCCACGAAATCGATATCAATTTCCTTCAATTCGGGGCGCAGATGACGAATCGTATAGGTGCGCACCGTGGGTCGTGGGCCTACTTCCAGCTGATTTACAAATGCATCTTCGGCTTGGCCAACTTCAGGGATGAACAGCTTAAAATGTGCGCCTTCGATCCCGGCCTCAAGACCTTGCATCCAATCAGACGTACAAGTAACGCGGATCATATTTGGGGTAATCCAGGATTTTGCAGAAACATGCATAACGCGCGGGGTGCGCTTAGGAGGCGTGGTCATTGCTGTTCTTTCTTAATGGGCTGGGCTTAATGCCAGTTATTCCGAGCAATCGGCTCGGCCCGCAATAACTGACAGATTTTATCAGAAAAGAAAAGAGGCACCGGGTGATCAACTTGCAACGTTTTTGCAAGGTGTTTACCTAGGTATGGAGAACAGTTGGCGGATTTATCATTTCACATTAAAGGCCGATCAACGTAACGCAGCTTTGTTGCACTCATGTGGAATTTCTATGAAAAACGATGCGCAAGTAGTTTCAGACATTTACGGCTTTTCGCTTTGGTCGGATGGACTGGTAGATGTCACAGACAGAGGTGATCTGGCCCTGCGCAACCCAAGTGATGACACGCCGCCTGTATCGCTTCCGCAGGTTATGGATGCGCTTGCGCAGCGGGGTATTTCTGCACCGATTCAACTGCGTGTACAGCCGTTTTTAGATCGTTCGCTTGCTCGGCTACATGACGCGTTTTCTGATGCCTTCCGAGAGACCAAATACCGCGGCGTCTACCGCGGGGTATTCCCTGTTAAGGTCAACCAACAATCCGATGTCATTGAACGACTTACCGAAGCAGGGCGCGCCTATCATTTTGGTCTTGAGGTCGGTTCAAAACCCGAGTTGCTGATCGCACTTGCCCAATCACTTTCACCCGAGGCTTTGTTGATTTGCAACGGGGCCAAAGATGCGGCGTTTATCCATTTGGCGATTTTGTCGCAAAAACTGGGGTTCAACACGATTATCGTGCTCGAAAGCCTGTACGAGTTTGAGATCGTGTATCGGATTGCGCAGGAATTGGACGTGCGCCCAACGCTGGGCGTGCGGATCAAACTGACCGAGACCGTGACGGGCAAATGGCAGGCATCATCCGGCGACCGATCCGTATTCGGGCTGAGCGCGCTGGACGTGGTCAAGCTGACAGCCCGCCTAGAAGAAACCGGATTTATGGATTGCCTGGTGTTGCAGCACACGCATTTGGGCTCGCAGGTGCCAAATATTATGGATGTGCGCCGCGCCGCCACCGAAGCCTGCCGGTTTTATGTTGAATTGTCACGCATGGGCGCGCCGTTACAACATCTTGATTTGGGCGGCGGATTGGGGATCGATTATACAGGCGAACGGCGCCCGGATGAAAATTCGGTCAACTACACAGTCAATGAATACTGCGCCAATCTGGTCGAAACCGTTCGCTATGCGATGGATGACGCGGGAATTGAGCACCCAACCATTGTCACCGAAAGCGGACGGTTTGTCGTCGCGCAATCGGCGATATTTGTGTTCAATATTTTGGGTGCAACGCTTTATGACAATTTGGAAAAAGTCGAAGTCCAAGAAGGCGACCACCATCTGCTCAGCGATCTATTGGCCGTTGAAGCGTATATCGATGGGCCACGCCTGCAAGAAGCGCTGAACGACGCGATTTATTACCGCGACGAAATCCGCGCGCTGTTCCGACGCGGGCAGATTGACCTGCAACTTCTGGCACGGGCCGAACAAGCATTCCTCTATCTGTTGTCCCGCTTCAAAGCTGCTTCAAAGCTTGAAGAAAATGCCGGACAGATTGATGAGCAACTGACCGGGTTCGTCGATTATTATCATGGCAATTTCTCGTTGTTCCAATCGTTACCGGATGTCTGGGCGATTGACCAACTGCATCCAATCATGCCGCTGCAGCGTTTGGACGAAGAGCCTACGCGTAGTGCCATTTTGACCGATATCACCTGTGATAGTGACGGGAAAATTGATCAATTCGTGCTGGCGGACGGAACCGCAGGGGCGCTGCCCGTTCACGAACTGCGCGACGGTGAAGATTACTATATTGGTGTCTTTTTTGTCGGAGCCTATCAGGAAACCCTAGGTGATTTGCACAACCTGTTTGGGGACCCGAACGTTGTGACCATTTCGCTTGATGGCGAGGGTGGCTTTGACATTGAACATGAAACCGAAGGCGACACCATTGCGCAAGTCTTGTCCTATGTGGAATATGACCCGCAAGATTGCCTTTCTACGTTCCGCAAGACTGTTGAAAAAGCGGTGAAGGCGGGCAAGGTGAACGCGGCAGAGCGCCGCACGATGATTGCCGCATATAAAGATAGCCTTGCCGGGTCGACCTATTTCGGCACCGACAGTTGAAGATAGCAAAGGATCAAAACATGGAAAAAGTTCTGGTTGTGGGCGCGGGCGGTGTTGGTGCCGTAGCCGTTGTCAAAATGGCGATGCACCCTGAGATATTCAAAGAAATCACATTGGCCAGTCGGACCAAATCCAAATGTGACGACATCGCTGCAAACGTCAAAACCCGCACAGGCGTGACGATTAAGACCGCAGCACTTGATGCAATGGATGTAGCCGCCACTGTTGCGCTTATCAAAGAAACAGGCGCAGAACTGGTCGTGAACCTTGCGTTGCCTTATCAGGATTTGGTCTTGATGGATGCTTGCCTTGAGGCAGGTGTGCACTATCTGGACACAGCAAACTACGAACCCGAGGATGAAGCCAAGTTCGAATACCATTGGCAATGGGCCTATCAGGAACGCTTTGAAAAAGCGGGTCTAACTGCCGTGTTAGGGTCTGGTTTTGATCCGGGCGTGACCTCTATCTTTGCGACATGGATCCGCAAGCACAAGCTGGACGGCATTCGTCTGATTGATGTTTTGGATTGCAACGGTGGCGATAATGGCAAGGCGTTTGCAACCAACTTTAACCCCGAAATCAACATTCGCGAAGTGACCGCTGTCGCGCGCCACTGGGAAAACGGTGATTGGGTCGAAACCGCCGCGATGTCGCATAAGGTTGCGTTCGATTTCCCCGCTGTGGGCGAAAAGAACATGTATCTGATGTACCACGAAGAACTGGAAAGCATGAAAACGCATTTCCCCGAAGTGGAACGCGCGCGGTTCTGGATGACCTTTGGCGATGCTTACATTAACCACGTTACTGTGCTGCAAAACATTGGCATGACCCGGATTGATCCGGTGACCTATGAAGGCCAAGAAATCATCCCGCTACAATTCCTAAAGGCGGTTTTGCCTGATCCCAGCGATCTGGGTGCGCTGACCAAGGGCAAAACATGTATCGGTGACATCATCACCGGCCCATCCGGCGACGGTGAAAGGACCTATTACATCTATAACATCTGCGACCACGAAGAGTGTTTCGCCGAAGTCGGCAGTCAAGCCGTGGCTTATACCACGGGCGTGCCTGCGATGATCGGGGCTGCGATGATGTTGAAAGGTATTTGGCTCAAGCCCGGCGTATGGAACACCGAACAGCTCGACCCGGATGCATTTATGGAAATGCTCACCAGCAATGGTCTGCCTTGGCAGATTGTTGAACTTGACGGGCACCCAGAGTTCTAGGCTGACAATGGATATCGAAAAGCTTTCGCGTGCGAGTTTTGCGCAGTTTGACCTGACACGCGTGCCATCGCCTTGCTTTGTGGTGGACGCGGTCGCGATTGAACGCAACCTGCGCATTCTTGCGGATGTCGCGGAGCAATCGGGTGCGCATATTCTCTTGGCGCTCAAGGCTTTTTCGATGTTTGCGACGGCACCGTTGGTGGATAAATACCTCTCGGGCGTTTGCGCGTCGGGCCTTTACGAGGCCCGGCTTGGGCGCGAAAAATATATGGGTGCGGTAACCACCTATTGCGCGGGATTCAAAGCACAGGATCTTGATGAAATCATTCATCTATCCGACCACCTGATCTTTAACACACCCAGCCAACACCAACGGTTCGCAGGGCAGGTGCAAGCCGCGCGCGCAGCGGGCGAGACGATTAGCCTTGGCTTGCGTATCAACCCTGAACATTCCGAAGGCTGGACCGCAAAATATGACCCGGCTGCGCCATGTTCGCGGCTCGGCACCCCGATATCACAGATGACGGCGGCTGATCTTGATGGCATCGACGGCTTGCATATGCATACGCTGTGCGAACAGGGGTTTGCGCCACTCAAACGGACGTGGGACGCGGTCGAAGAGCGCCTTGGCCCTTGGTTAAAGGGGATGAAATGGCTGAACCTAGGTGGCGGGCATCACATTACCAAGCCCGATTATGACCGGGCCGGGTTGATCGCTTTGGTCAAGCATATCAAAGAAATCTACGACATTGATGTCTATCTTGAACCCGGCGAGGCCTGCGCGCTGCACGCTGGGATTCTTGTGGGTGAAGTGCTGGATGTCACCGAAAATGACATGCCTTTGGCAATTGTTGATATTTCGGCCACTTGTCATATGCCCGACGTAATCGAAGCACCGTATCGGCCCGAGTTACTGGGCGAGGTCACAGATGGCGTCACCTATCGCCTTGGTGGGCCATCGTGTTTAGCGGGCGACGTGATCGGCGATTACGCCCCCGCACATCCGCTCAGCCCCGGTGACCGGATCGCGTTTCTGGATCAAGCACATTATTCGATGGTCAAAACCAACACATTTAACGGTGTGCCGTTGCCTGCAATTGCGCTTTGGAATTCGGACACGGATGACCTGCGCATGATCCGTGAATTTACGTATGATGATTTTGTGGAGCGGCTGTCATGACATATTTTTTGGAAGGTGAGCTATCCGCGTCTGAGCGCGACCCACAGACCGCCAAATTCCGGGTGATCCCGGTGCCGCTGGAACGGACTGTATCCTATGGGGCAGGGACCGCAGACGGACCTGATGCGATATTGGAAGCCAGCGTCGAATTAGAACGCCTGTTTCGCAACGCAGAACCCTGCAAACACGGGATCGTCACCGATGATTATGTTGACTGTACTGGCCCCTTGCCCGACGTGATGGAACGCATTGCGGGACGGACCGAAATGGCCGTGAAAGCTGGCGCTGTGCCCGTTACATTGGGCGGAGAACATGCGCTTTCATATGGTGCGGTGCGCGGTGTTGTGCGTGGATTGGGCCGCGATGTTGGCATTGTGCAAATCGATGCGCATGCAGATCTGCGTAAAGCTTACCAAGGTGAACGACATTCGCATGCATCCGTCATGCAGCTCTTGGCCGAGGAAGACGGGATACGGATCGCCCAGTTTGGCGTGCGTGCGCTTTGTACCGAAGAGGCAAACCGGCGCGCCGATTGCGGCATCTTCTACCGTGACGCCGAAGAGCTGGTGACGCAAAACATCAGCGCAGTCGACCTGCCCGCTGATTTCCCGCAAGATATTTACGTCAGCTTTGATGTGGACGGGCTGGACCCGTCGATCTTGCCCGCGACAGGCACACCCGTGCCCGGTGGGCTCGGTTATTACCAAGCGCTAAATTTGGTGCGTCACGCGTTGAAAGGGCGGCGGCTGGTTGGCTTTGACGTGGTCGAACTCGCCCCACGCAAAGACAGCGCCGTATCCGATTTCACGACAGCGCAGATCACATATGCCATCATGGAAATGGCGGATAGTTGAATTGCGTTCGTGACCCTCGCCAACTCGCGGGCATATGTTAAGGTAGCAAGCATGACCCCTGACGTATTTGGGGACACCTATTAGGCTGGCGAGGTTACAAATGGTGCAGAAGGAACGCCGCGTTTTTCAAAGGGAAACTGCAGATGCGCGCAGGCAGTCGCTGATAGAAGCAACGTTAGATGTGATCGGTGACCTTGGCTTTAATGGCGCGACGGTCCGTGAAATCACCAAACGTGCGAACGTCACCCAAGGCCTTGTGAGGCATCATTTCTCGTCTAAAGATCAGCTTCTGAATGCGGCTTATGCCTATCATATGTCGCAGATGACCGAACTGTCTTTGTATCCGGAAGTGCCTGAAGAGGCCACCGCAGTTTCCCGTTTAGCTGCGACCGTGCACGCCAGTTTGACCGCTCCAGTAATGAGCGAGCGCAACCTGACGCTTTGGGCGTCATTTCTAGGCAAGCTACGTAAAGAAACCTATATCCGTGAAACACACGAACGGACCTATCTCCAATTTTGCGATGGGCTGTCCGCACAAATTGCAGCGGCCCTACAAGAGGTAAACCGCTCCCCCGATCCGACCCGCTGCCGACAATTGGCCATCAGCTGTAACGCGATGATTGACGGCTTGTGGATCGAAGGTGCTGCGCTGCACTCAAGGTTTGAACCCGAGGAGGTCGTTAAATTGGGCCTACATAACATCGGTGTGTTGCTGGGTTTAGATTTAGAGGCGGCACTAACGTCATAGACGTTTTGTTTGTTTGTTGTTTCCGAAATGGTCACATAATGGAATTATGCTCAATTAGTGGGCGGTTTGAATTTCGACTGAAAGCCGTACTCTAATGTGATTGTTGCAACTTTAGATGACTGGATGACCTGCGGAAGACGGTATGTAAGCGATTGTAAGTTAATGGTTAAAATCATCAATGGGCTCGAATTACGGCACTCAATTTTGTTACAATTACTTAAAATACAAGCATTCGCTTCGTGCAGACGATTGATCCCGAAACACCTTATCAGTTGTTATTTTTCAAAACCCTATACTATACGTTTGTATAACACTTGAAACAGACGCCGAACACGCACGATGGAGAGAGAGTATGGTATCTGATGGGGCTGCGGTGCCTAAGGCGATTATGGTCAATGACCTACATAAATCGTTTGGCACGTTAGAAGTTCTGAAGGGCGTCTCGCTGGTTGCTGAGAAAGGCGATGTCGTTGCGATTATTGGTGGGAGTGGATCGGGAAAATCGACGATGCTACGCTGCATCAACTTCCTTGAGACACCTTCATCGGGTGAAATTTCGATTACTGGCGAAGTGATTGAAATGAAGCCTGATGGATCACCACACAATCAAAAACAAATCGAAAAGATGCGCAGTCGCGTGGCCATGGTTTTCCAGTCCTTTAATCTTTGGTCGCATCGCACAATTCTAGAGAACATGATCGAAGTACCTGTTCATGTTCTGAAGGTCCCCAAAGCTGAAGCCATCGCAAAGGCGCGCGAGCTGCTGGCGCGCGTTGGACTGGCAGACAAAGAGGATTCCTATCCAGCATTTCTATCTGGGGGACAACAACAGCGCGCTGCGATAGCCCGCGCATTGGCTGTCGACCCCGAAGTGATGTTATTTGATGAACCAACTAGTGCGCTCGACCCTGAATTAGTCGGCGAGGTGTTGGGCGTGATCCGTGATCTTGCCGCCGAAGGGCGCACCATGATCCTTGTCACCCATGAGATGAAGTTTGCCCGCGAGGTCGCGAACAAAATCGTCTATCTTTACGAAGGCCGGATCGAAGAACACGGCACCCCTGCAGAAATATTCGGCGCACCTAAATCAGAGCGGCTTAAGCAGTTTTTGCAATCTGTCACTTAAGCCCCAACGACATTCAACAAGGAGAAAACAATGAAACTGAATACGATTTTTACCTCTGGCGCACTGGCCTTTGGCATCACAGTTTTGGCTGGTTCTGTTACGGCTGAAACAATCAAAGTTGGCATTGCCGCAGAACCATACCCACCCTTCGCATCGTTGAATTCTGCGGGCGAATGGGAAGGTTGGGAAATCGAAATGATCGGTGCGATTTGCACTGCGGCAGAACTGGATTGCGAAATCACACCTGTCTCCTGGGACGGCATTATCCCATCCCTTACAGGTCAACAGATCGATGCCATCATGGCGTCCATGTCCATCACCGAAGAGCGTATGCAGGTCATCGATTTCAGCGATAAATACTACAACACACCGGCTGTGATCATGGCCGATAGCTCATTGGATATCGAACCGACTGCAGAAGGTTTGGCCGGAAAAATCTTGGGTGTTCAAGCCTCGACCATTCACCAAACTTACGCACAGGCACATTTCCCGGATACGGAACTGCGCATTTACCAAACCCAAGACGAAGCCAATCAAGACCTTTTCTCAGGTCGGATCGACGCGACCCAAGCGGATAGCATCGCGCTGGATGCATTTTTGTCAGAATCGGGCGGATCATGCTGCACAATCATCGGTGCAGTTGCGCCAGACGATGAAATTCTTGGGCTGGGCGCGGGCGTTGGTTTGCGCCAGGGCGAAGATGAGCTGAAAGCAGCCTTTAACGCAGGCATCGCGAAAGTCCTCGAAGACGGGACATATGAAGAAATCACCGCACGGTATTTCGCAAGTTCAATCTACTAAGCTGAGGGTTTCGGACGTTGGAGACTGTTATTGATGCATTGGGATTGACTGACAGTTTCCAACTTCTGTCGCTTTCGCCGCCGGGGTGGGGCATGAACCTGCTCCGGGGGCTCGCTAATTCTGTCAAGATCGCGGTCGGCGCCTATCTACTTGGCCTTGTGATTGGGCTGTTTGGCGCCTACGGCAAGCTGAATGGTGGGCCGATAACGCGTGATTTACTGGCAATCTACACAACCGTCGTGCGGGCGGTTCCCGAACTTGTTTTGATCTTAATCCTCTACTTTGTAGGCACTGATTTGATCAATAAGGCTTCCAGCGCCTTGGGCTATGGGCGCGTTGAAATCAGCGGCGTTGCGGCGGGTATCGGTGTTTTAGGTGTTGTGCAGGGCGCATATGCGACTGAAATTTTGCGCGGCGCGATTAAAGCTATTCCTGTCGGTCAAATAGAGGCGGCCCGCGCCTTTGGTATGCCGGCGATGATGATGATGCGGCGGGTCACAATCCCTGCGATGTTGTCTTTTGCCATCCCCGGCCTCGCAAACCTTTGGCTAATCGCTACCAAAGATACCGCGCTTTTGGCGGTTGTGGGTTTCAGTGAACTGACCCTCGAAACCCGTCAAGCCGCAAGCAGTACCCGCGCATATATGACCTTCTTTTTGGCGGCCGGCGGTCTTTATTTGATTATGACACTGATTTCGACGTTCGCATTTTCACGCATTGAAAAATGGGCAAGACGCGGCGAACGTCCGATGAGCGGGGATGCGAAATGAACAGCCTGCGATCACTATTGGTGCCGCACCGTATCGTGATGATGGTGCTATTTGCAGCGTTTGTCCTGTGGTGCGCGCTGTCCATGCGCTGGGATTGGTTGCCGAAATATCTGCCTCTTGCGATCGAAGGTATCGGCAACACGTTGTTGTTGCTTGCTGTATCCTTGGTCGTTGGGTTTCTACTGGCGGTCCCCATCGGCTTTGCTCAAGCATTTGGCCCGTTCTATCTGGCATGGCCTGCCCGCATTTTTTGCACTGTTATTCGCGGCACACCGCTATTGTTGCAAATTTGGCTGATTTACTACGGGCTCGGATCCTTGTTCCCGCAAATTGAAGGCATTCGCGATAGCGTGTTCTGGCCCTATCTGCGGTCCGCATGGCCCTATGCGTTTGTAGCTTTGACGCTATCAGTTGCAGGCTATGAAGGTGAGGTCATGCGCGGCGCGCTCAAGGGTGTGAACCGCGGGCAATTAGAAGCAGCGCGCGCCTTTGGCATGCCGCGCTTTATGTTGTTCCGGCGGGTTTGGTTGCCATTAGCCATCCGCGACGTTTTGCCAACATTAGGTGGTGAAGCTGTCTTGCAGCTTAAGGCGACCCCCTTGGTTGCAACGATCACAATTGTCGAAATCTATTCAGTCGCTTCACGGGTCCGCCAAGATACGTTTATCGTGTATGAGCCGCTGTTGCTGCTAGCCGTGGTCTATATGATTATAGCTGCAATCCTATCGTCGGCGTTTAAGTTCGTAGAAAACCAAGTCCCTTCACGCCGCTAAATACCTACTCTTTCAAAAGGACTGCCCACCGTGCCTATCATCAACAGGATCGCCGAATTCGCCGCGGATATGACCGCTTGGCGCAGGCATCTGCACGCGCACCCCGAATTGGGCCTAGAATGTCATGAAACGGCAAAGTTCGTCGTGGATCGTTTACGTGAGTTTGGCGTCGATGAAATACACGAAGGCATCGCAACTTCCGGCTTGGTCGCCATTATCAACGGGCGTGAAGATGGCAGGACTATTGGACTGCGTGCCGATATGGATGCTTTGCCCATGGATGAACATACTGGGCTTGATTACGCATCGACAATTCCGGGCCGGATGCACGCCTGCGGCCATGATGGGCATACTACAATGCTATTGGGCGCTGCGCGGTACCTTGCAGAAACAAGGAACTTTAAGGGCCGCGTCGCCCTGATTTTCCAACCTGCTGAGGAAGATCAGGGCGGCGGCGAAATCATGGTCAATGAAGGCATGATGGACCGGTTTTCGATTGCCGAGGTTTACGCGCTTCATTGTGCCCCGGGCATGGATATCGGTGCATTTGAAACAACACCCGGGCCAATCATGGCGGCCGTAGATACCTTACACATTTATATCAAAGGGAAGGGCGGCCATGGGGCGATGCCACATGAAACGGCTGACCCTGTTGTTGCTGCCGTTGGGATTGCGAATGCGATCCAAACTATTGTCAGCCGCAATCACCATGCAAATCAAGATTTGGTTGTTTCTGTCACGCAGATCCACACAGGATCCGCCGATAACATTATTCCCGACACGGCCTATATCAATGGCACCGTGCGTAGCTTCGATACGGATGTGCAGCAGATGGTCGCTCGCCGGCTGCAAACCATCGTAGACGGCCATGCCGCTGCATACGAAGTCGAAGCCACATTGGAATTCGAACTGGGCTATCCGGCGACAATTAACGACCCGGATCGGGCCGCCTTTGCCGCAGACGTCGCCCGCGAGATCGCAGTTTCCGTGAATGACCAACGCCCCCGCGATATGGGCGCAGAGGATTTTTCTTATATGCTGCGCGAACGCCCCGGCGCCTATCTGTTTGTAGGCAACGGAAATAGCGCCGCTTGGCACCATTCCGAATTCAATTTTGATGACACGGCATCCCCTTATGGGGCGTCGTTTTTCGCGCGGCTGATCGAACGGGCTTTGCCGATCGGGTAAATCTGCCCTTTAAAACCGGAGCGACAGGCAGGACATACCGCCGTCCAGCTTGGCGCATTCGGAATTGTTGATTTCGACAACTTTATACCCGTTTTCTTGCAGCATGGTGGCGGTTTTCGGAAAACCAGCGGGCATCAGCACAAGTTCATTGAACCGGATCGTATTGGCGGCGGCGTCTTCGCCGGCGGCTGTATTCAGGACGTTGTACCCATCAAAACAGCCTGAATCTTCAAGCCGCTTTGTCGATAGGATCGTTTCGCCGTCCAGCAAAGAACAATCAGATTTGAAATGCAGCACACCGTTAGGCGTGACGACTTCGGTCAGCTTGTGGCCCCAAGGATCCACAATCGCCCGCAGTTCCGCGATGCCCATGGCGTCGGTGCGGTCGGACCGCCCCACAAAAATTTCGCGCGGAGTCACCAGAATATCACCACCATCGGCATGACCTTTGCTGATCTCACGCATGTCATCATAGCAGGCGCGCAACACAGGGGCCATTTCAACAGTTTCTCCCATGCGCGATGGTGCGCCAGGTCGCATCAACACGGCCCCTTGTGGCAGGCAAAGCGCGGTATCTTCGACAAAAACACCATCTGGATAGTCAGCAAGCGGGTCCAGTTCGATCACCTCTGCGCCAGTACTTTTAAGCGTTGCGACGTAATGGGCGTGATCGCGCAACATCTGGTCCAGATCCGGCGTGCCGATATCTGTCGCCCGCAGACCTTCGGTGATACTGGCAGAGGGGCGTCGCGTAATCGCACGGCTAAATTCGTAGGTCGGGTTTTTCATCGTCATCTTTGTTTGTGGTGGTGATTGATCTTGAATTGCATACTATACACTTGTATAGCAAAGTCAATATTCTCATAGAAATGCTAGCCTATCATGACCCAGAAAAAAACAATCGGTGAAGTTCTTGTGGATTTGCTTGAACGGCGTGGTGTCGATACGATATTTGGCATCCCCGGTGTGCATACGGTCGAAATGTACCGCGGTCTTGAACGGTCCAGTATTAGACATATTACACCGCGCCACGAAATAAGCGCTGGGTTCATGGCCGACGGCTATGCGCGCGCTTCGGGCAAACCGGGTGTGTGTTTACTGATTACAGGGCCGGGTCTAACCAATGCAATTTCTGCAATGGCACAGGCGCGTGCAGATTCGATTCCAATGTTGATCATTTCTGGTGTGAACCCTGTGGCAACGCATGGCCAAGAGCTCGGGCATTTGCACGAATTGCCGGACCAAATCGGCATGATGCGCAGCATCGCACTGTTTACCCAGACGGTTCATTCTGGCGGCGATCTAGAGCCTGTTTTGGATCGTGCATTTGCCGCAATGACAGCCGGACGTCCTGGTCCCGTGCATATTGAAATCCCGTTGGACGTGATGTCAGAAATAGTCGCGGTCCCGAAACCAAGGGTCGTACAGGTGTCCCGGCGCTTGCCGTTGCCAGAGGATATCGCGCGCGCCGCCGACATCTTAAAAGAGGCAAAGCGGCCCATTCTGTTGGTTGGTGGTGGGGCAGTTGCAGCAGAATCGTCGGTTCAAACACTTGCAGAACAATTGGATGCGCCTGTTGTCACAACAATAAATGGACGCGGTATTCTGGGTGGCCACCCGCTTGAGGTGCCCGCAAGCCCCAGTTTGGCACCTGTGCGGGAAATGTTGGCGGATGCTGATGTCGTTTTGGCCATTGGTACGCAGTTTGGGCCAACAGATTATGACTTGAACTGCGACGGGGGCTTGCCCGCACTTCAGAAAGTCATCCGTGTCGATGTTGACCCGTTGCAAGCCACACGCGGTGCCCTGCCGGATCTGACTGTTATTGGCGATGCAAGCGCCGCATTAACCGCAATCACCGCGGAAATTGAAACACCTAAAGACTGCGACGGCGTGGCCCGCGCAAAATCGGCACGCACCGCAGCGCTGACCAGTCTTGGGCCTGCGTACCAAACCGGGGTCGCCTTGATCAAATCCATCGGTGACGCGTTGCCCGGTTGCTTGCTTGTCGGGGATTCAACGCAGCTGGTGTACGCCGGGAACTGCTATGCCGATATCGCCAAACCGCGTGGATGGTTCAATTCATCTGTCGGCTATGGGTCGCTTGGCTATGGGCCACCTGCGGCCATTGGTGCCAGCCTTGCGCAGCCTGACGCCCCAGTCGTTTGCATCACGGGCGATGGTGGGTTTCAGTTTTGCCTGTCTGAACTGGGCACTGCGATGGATGAAAATACACCAGTCATTTTCCTTGTCTGGAACAATGGCGGCTATCAAGAAATCGAAAGCTACATGGTCAGCGCGGATGTCGCGCCCATTGGTGTCACCCCGACCCCGCCAGATTTTGTGACATTGGCTGCTGCTTATGGCATGGGTGCCGAAACCATCACCGATATTGCGGATTTAGTCCCTGCCATCAAACGCGCACATGCCTTAGGCCAGCCGTATCTGATCGACTTCAAAACCCCGTAACGCCACCGCTGACCACCGAAAGAACTTATCATGAAATACGCTAGCATCACCAAACGGCTCGAAGGTCTGGGCGGGGCGAAATGGCAGGTCCACCTCGACGCAAAAAAGCTGGCGGATGCGGGGCAGGACATCATTCTGATGACCATCGGCGAACCCGATGTCGATGTCCCTGTGGAACTGCGCAGTGCCGCGATTGATGGCATCCACGCGGGCCGCACTAAATACTCAGATGGGCAGGGCGAAGAAACCCTGCGCGAGGCGCTTGGTGAATATTACACAAAACGCAGCAAGGCGCCGATTGGACCGGAAAACATTCTATGTGTTCCGGGCACACAAACCGCGCTGTACACTGCATTCGCCGGTCTTGTTGAGGCTGGGGATGAGGTTCTGGTCGGCGATCCGATGTATGCAACTTACGAAGCTGTCGTGCGGGCCAGCGGGGCCGACATGGTGCCCGTTCCATTGCGGCCAGAGCACGGGTTTCGGATGCAAGCCACCGATATAGCCGCATGTATTACCCCACGCACCCGTGCGGTTTTATTGACAACCCCGCATAACCCAACAGGCGCGATTCTAACCCGTGATGACATCGCCGCCATCGGGGCTTTGGCCCAGCAGCATGATTTCTGGATTATTTCGGATGAGGTCTACTCCGAAATGATTTTCGAAGGTGAAACCTTTGCCTCGCCCTTGGATTTTGCGGATCTACGCGAAAGGGTCGTTGCGGTTTCTTCTATCTCTAAGTCGCACGCGGCCCCCGGATTCCGTAGCGGGTGGTGCGTGGCCAGCGCCAAAACAATTTCAGCCATCTTGCCCGTGGCAGAGGCCATGCTTTTCGGCAATCAACCATTCATCGCAGACATGACCGTGCACGCCGTGCGCGAAGGGTCATCTGTCGCGGCGGGCATGCGGACACGTTTTGCCGCAAGGGCCGCGCGGATGGACGAAGTTTTGGGGAATAACCAAACTTGCCTCAAGGTCCACCGCCCGCAGGCCGGAATGTTTGGCATGATCGATGTGTCGGGAACAGGGTTTGACGGAGAGGCCTTCGCACTGGCCCTGCTGGATGCACAAGGGGTGGCCGTCATGCCCGGAAGCTCCTTTGGGGATAGCTTGCAAGATTGGGTCCGGGTTGCTTTGACCATTGACGACGAAACGTTCGAAACAGCCTTACAGCGCATCAAGGCTTTTGTTTCCGGTTAAGGGTTTCCCCGAAACCTAGGCACATAAGGTAAGAACTTTGACGTTATCACTGGCAAATATTAGAAGTTTTTAAAAAATTTCATGAAACTGGTGTTATCGGTGGGTCAGCGAGGCTTGAACGGAGTCGCTTTTTGGTATACCGCCGCATACAAATAGCGTGCGCGGTCGAAACATGTCCCATTTTGCCGCCCAAGCACCCAACAGATATGATAGGATAGCCAATGAGCTTGTATAGCGATTACCTAGCTGAAATCGAAACCCGCAAAGAGCAAGGGCTGCACCCGAAACCAATTGATGACGCGGCTTTGACGCTAGAAATTATCGCGCAGATCAAAGATGTCGATCACGCGCATCGCGCCGATTCATTGCACTATTTCATCTACAACACACTGCCCGGCACCACGAACGCGGCTGGCGCAAAGGCGCAATTCCTCAAAGAGATCATTCTGGGGCAGGCAGCGGTTGCCGAAATCACCCCAACCTATGCATTTGAGCTGCTGTCACACATGAAGGGCGGCCCTTCTGTTGAGGTCTTGATCGATCTCGCCCTTGGCGATGATCTGGATTTGGCTGGACAAGCTGCTGACGTGCTGAAGACACAAGTGTTCCTTTACGAGGCTGACACCGACCGTCTGAAAGCTGCGCATGAGGCGCAAAACCCCATCGCGACTGACATCATCAAAAGCTACCTACAAGCCGAGTTCTTTACAAAGTTGCCCGAGATTGATGAAGAAGTAAAAGTTGTCACCTATGTTGCAGCAGAGGGCGATATTTCGACAGACCTTTTGTCGCCGGGCAACCAAGCACACTCGCGTGCGGACCGTGAATTGCACGGCAAATGCCTGATCGACGAAGCTGCGCAAAAGCACATCGAAGAACTGAAAGTGCAGCACCCTGACGCGCGCGTCATGCTGATCGCTGAAAAAGGCACAATGGGTGTTGGCTCGTCGCGGATGTCTGGTGTGAACAACGTGGCCCTTTGGACCGGGAAACAGGCGTCACCCTATGTGCCATTTGTGAATTATGCCCCCGTTGTTGCAGGGACCAACGGTATTTCACCGATCTTCCTGACAACTGTTGGCGTGACCGGTGGTATCGGTGTGGATCTGAAAAACTGGGTCAAGAAAGTTGATGAAGACGGTAACCCTGTTCTGAATAACGATGGCGACGCCATTCTTGAGCAAAAATATTCGGTCGACACAGGCACTGTTCTGAAAATCAACACCAAAGAAAAAGCGCTTTATAGTGAAGATGGGGAAAAACTGGTCGATATGGCCGCGTCATTTACCCCGCAAAAGATGGAGTTCATGAAGGCTGGCAGTTCATATGCCATCGTCTTTGGTAAGAAGCTTCAGACATTTGCTGCTGAAACGCTTGGTGTCGAAGCACCGCTGGTCTTTGCACCGTCCAAAGAAATCAGCAATGATGACCAAGGTCTTACCGCCGTTGAAAAGATCTTTAACGCAAACGCGCGCGGCGTGACGCCGGGTGCTGTTTTGCACGCAGGTTCGGATGTGCGCGTTGGCGTGAATATCGTGGGTTCGCAAGACACCACCGGCCTGATGACGATGCAAGAGCTCGAAGCGATGGCCGCGATGACCGTGTCACCATCTGTTGACGGGGCCTATCAGTCGGGCTGCCACACGGCGTCAGTCTGGGATATCAAAGCGCAGGAAAACACCCCACGTCTGATGAAATTCATGAACGATTTTGGTCTGGTCACTGGGCGTGATCCCAAAGGGGTCTATCACGCGATGACCGACGTGATCCACAAGGTGCTGAACGATCTAACGGTTAGCGATTGGGATGTGATCATCGGCGGTGACAGCCACACACGTATGTCTAAGGGCGTCGCTTTTGGTGCTGATTCTGGCACTGTTGCGCTGGCGCTAGCGACAGGTGAATCCTCTATGCCGATCCCAGAATCGGTGAAGGTGACATTCAAAGGCGCAATGGCCGACCACATGGATTTCCGCGATGTTGTGCACGCGACGCAAGCGCAGATGTTGGAACAACACGGCGATAACGTCTTCCAAGGCCGCGTGATCGAGGTCCACATCGGCACATTGCTGGCAGACCAAGCGTTCACCTTTACGGATTGGACCGCTGAAATGAAAGCGAAAGCCTCTGTCTGTATCTCTGATGATGATACGCTGATCGGCTCATTGGAGCTGGCGAAATCACGTATCCAAATCATGATCGACAAAGGTATGGAGCATGAAAATGGCATGCTGGCCGGGCTGATCGCAAAGGCGGATCAACGGATTGCAGAAATCCGTTCTGGTGAAAAACCTGCGCTGCAACCTGACAGTAACGCAAAATACTTTGCCGAAGTTGTGGTTGATCTGGATGCGATCGTTGAGCCAATGATCGCGGATCCTGATGTCAATAACATCGACGTTTCCAAGCGCTATACGCACGACACGATCCGCCCGATTTCCTACTATAAGGCTGAAAAAGAGGTCGATCTTGGCTTTGTCGGGTCTTGCATGGTTCACAAAGGCGACATCAAAATTGTCGCGCAAATGCTCCGCAACCTCGAAGCAGAGCAAGGCAAGGTTGCCTTTCAAGCGCCGCTTGTTGTGGCCGCACCAACCTACAACATCATTGATGAGTTGAAGGAAGAAGGCGACTGGGAAATCCTGCAAAAATACAGTGGGTTCGAATTCGACGACGCCGCGCCAAAGGTTACGGCCCGCACGGATTACGAAAACATTCTGTATCTTGAACGCCCCGGCTGTAACCTGTGCATGGGGAACCAAGAAAAAGCGGCGAAAGGGGATACAGTCCTCGCGACATCGACGCGCTTGTTCCAAGGCCGGGTTGTTGCTGATTCAACTGAGAAAAAAGGTGAATCACTGCTCGCGTCTACTCCGGTTGTTGTGCTTTCCGCGATCTTGGGCCGCACCCCGACATTGGCAGAGTATAAAACCGCTGTGGCAGGCATCGATCTGACAAAGTTCGCACCACCTAAGAAGGCGCCACTCGACGCGCTTTCAGCGCACTTCTAAAGGCGCTGCACCTTATATCCAACAAAGAAAGGGCCCCGCTTATTTAGCGGGGCTTTTTTATGATCTGGCGGATAACGCTGATTTTAACATGCTGGACGCAAGAAACGTTAGCGCGGCGACACAAACGATTGACGGCCCAGCTGGCGTATCCAGCACATAGGCTGCGCGTAATCCAACGACCGTCGACAGCATACCGATTGCGCCCGCGGCAACAGCCATACCTTCGGGCGTTCGCGACAACGGTCTTGCCGCGGCGGCTGGGATGATCAGTAACGCCGCGATCAGCAACACCCCGACGACTTTAATCGCGACGGCAACCGTAATCGCCAAGGCTACAGTCAACACAAGCTGTTCGCGTTTGGGATTAATTTCACTGGCATAGGCCAAGTCTTCGTTCAGCGTCGATGTGAGCAAGGCAGACCAGCGCCACCCGATCAGCAGCACGACAAGCAAAGCACCGCTCCAGATCACGCTAAGATCGCCACGCGAAACCGCAAGGATATCACCAAACAGATAGGACATCAGATCAATGCGTATGCCCGATAAAAACGACACCGCGACCAAACCGAACGCAAGGGCCGAATGCGCCAAGACGCCCAAAAGCGTATCCATCGCATAGCCGCGCCCGGACAGCAGGTTGACGGTTAAGGCCATTATCAATGCAACTGCCATTGCGCCTATGAAAACAGACATTGAAAACGCCAATGATAGCGCCACACCAAGAATGGCTGCATGCGCGGTTGCATCGCCAAAATAGGCCATGCGCCGCCAGACCACAAAACATCCCAACGGTGCAGCCGCAATCGCGACGCCGATACCCGCAAGGGCCGCGCGGACCATAAAATCATCAAGCATTATTCGGCGGCCTCTGCGTGGTCATGGTTATGATCGTGGTCATGCTGATAAAGCGCCAATGCGCCCCTGGTCCCTGTCCCGAACAGCGCCCGGTATTCGGGGGCAGAGGCAACCACCGCAGGGGTTCCTTCGCAGCAGACGTGCCCGTTCAGGCAAATCACCCGGTCAGAGGCGCTCATGACCACGTGCAATTCGTGGCTAATCATCAAAACGGCGCAGCCGGTTTCCTGCCTTACAGCTTCGATCTGTTGGTAAAATGACGCCGACCCGCGTTGATCCAGCCCCTGCGTCGCCTCGTCCAAGAGTAACAAATCAGGATTCCCAATCAGGGCGCGCGCCAGCAAGACCCGTTGAAACTGCCCGCCTGAAAGCTGTGAAAGTTGCGATTTGGACAGGTTTGGCACGCCCGCTTGTGTTAGGGCAGCCTCGATATCTTGGGCCGTAACGCTGTGTGGGAGATTAAGAAACCGCGTCACCGTCATCGGCAGGGTTTCGTCAATATGCAGCTTTTGCGGCACATAGCCGATTTTGACATCAGCCCCACGAGACACTTTGCCCTGCGCAGGTTTTACCGCACCGATGATTGCGCGTAAAAGGCTTGTTTTCCCAGACCCGTTTGGACCAACAATCGTGACGATTTCGCCCTTCGCAACACCAAGCGAAACATGCGACAAAACCGTTCGGGCGCCGTAGCGGACGCTCAGACCTTCAACGTTTACAAGGTTCATCGCTAGTCAGCCTTTTCGACACAGGCGGGGCAAATCCCCTCGGCTTCGACCGTGGTATGTTCGATTTGAAACCCGGTCGTGCGAGCGGCATCTTCAAGCGCGCCCTTCGCAGGCGAAGACTGTGTTTCAGCCACGGCATCGCACAGCCGGCATATCATAAACGCAGGTGTATGCGCATGTTCAGGGTCTGTGCAGGCGGTAAATGCGTTCATCCGTTCAATTTTATGGGCAAACCCGTGCAGCACAAGAAAATCCAACGCACGGTAGGCGACGGGGGGCTGCGACCCAAACCCATCTTCTTTCAGGCGATCAAGAATCGCATATGCGCCAAGTGCGCGGTGTTCTTGTAGCAAGATTTCGAGCACTTTACGCCGCACAGGGGTAAAACGCAGCGCTTCCTGCTTACAGCGTGCTTCGGCGACAGCCAGCGCATCGCTCACACATATAGTATGATCGTGATCTGAAAAACCTGAGGGGTCACCATATGTGCCGCTCTGCGCGGGCTCTCTTGTCATGCTATAACATTTCATTTACGTGGATGATTAATGTAATAAAATCACACGGAGACCCCGATGTCCAGAAAGCTTCTTTCTCTCTCACTCACTGCCGCGTTGATGGGCGGAACGGCATATGCTGATGTTCCCAAAGTTGCCGTTGATATCGCACCGGTGCATTCACTGGTCTCTCGGGTCATGGATGGTGTCGGCGCTCCTAACCTCGTGGTTCAACTGGGTGCAAGCCCGCATGAATACAGCCTGCGCCCATCCGAAGCGCGCGCATTGCAAGAAGCTGATGTCGTGTTTTGGGTCAGCGCAGGGCTGACACCCTGGCTGGCGGACACAATCGAAACGCTCTCGTCGGACGCTTCTGTTACAGAACTGCTGGAAACCGACGGTACGGTTGAGCTGGAATTCCGTGAAAACGCGCTGTTTGAGAAACACGATCACAGCGACCATGATGAGCATGAAGAAGAACATGACGATCATGATGATCACGACGAGCATGAGGAAGAGCATGACGACCACGATGATCACGACGAACATGAGGAAGAGCATGACGACCACGATGATCACGACGAGCATGAAGAAGAACATGACGGCCACGATGATCACGACGAGCATGAAGAAGAACATGACGGCCACGATGACCATGATGATCACGGCCATGGTGCTCATGATCCGCATGCATGGCTATCGCCAAACAATGCTATGAACTGGCTGAATGTAATCGCAGGTCAGCTCTCTGCAGCGGACCCAGAAAACGCTGGCGAGTATTTTGCAAATGCGGCTGCGGGTCGTGCGGAAATCGAAGCCGTCATAGGCGAAGTAAATGCAACGCTTGCCCCTGTGCGCGGCGAAAAATTCATCGTGTTCCATGACGCATACCAATACTTCGAAAACGACTTCGATTTTCCTGCGGCTGGCGCCATTTCGATCGGCGATGCCTCTGATCCAAGTCCCGCACGCATTGCCGAAATCCAAGCACGGGTCGCGGACGAAGGGATCGATTGTGTCCTCGCAGAGCCGCAATTCAACCCCGGCCTCGTCGCAACTGTTCTCGAAGGCAGCCAAGCGCATACTGGTATCATCGATCCGCTTGGGGCTGACCTAGAACTGGGCGCAGATTTTTACCCCCAGCTGATCAAAAACCTCGCGGCGTCTCTGGCTGCCTGTCAATAACTTTCAAAGTTCTCAAACCAGCCGTACCCCTATGTATGGCTGGTTTTTGCTTTTTATTGTGTCGGCTTACTTCTTCCCAAAAGTGGCTTGGCATGTAGTGAAGCAACTCCGCTGCTTTGTCATCAACCCAGTCTCGCTTGTCGTTGTGTGACCTCCCAGACTTTGGTGCCGAGGGTGTCGGTTGCGAAGATTGGCCGCCCGATGTGATCGGTTCTGACAAAATACAGTTGCCCTGCGTCGACCACAGCGACCACCATCCCATCGGCCAAGATATATTCGCGGATCAACGTGCTGGTGAAGGTGCTTTCATCATAGTCATATTCCGCAATCCGGTTGCCTGCCTCGTCGTGGATGGCAAGGCCCTTTTAATAGAAAAAATGTGAGGTACACCACATTCCGAAGTAGAACCACAATGCAGTTTGTGCTCCTATAGCGAACCTAAGAAATGGGCTTCTAACAAGGATAATTTGTAATATTGTAGTAAAAGTGAGCGCAATTACTCCAAGTAGGGCCCAAATATTGCTAACAACAGCGAGAAGCGGAGACAATAACACAAATGTAAGCGCAAATATGGACTTTCCAAGCTCATTGACACCGAAACCCTTCGAAAGGGATATATAAATCAACAGGAGCAAAAATGAGCCACAAAAACCTAGAAGTAACTCTATGACGAGTGTTTTGGGTTTAAACATCATATCGGGTTTTCTCTCTTATCGACAGGAACGAGTAGTTGAACACTGCGCCCATTCCCGATGCCTTTTGTCGTCGTAGTATCTCCTTGATTCATTGTAGGCATCCCATCCTTCTTCCCACACGCCGCCGCTATCGTCAAAAATGTGGTTCCATGGGTCAGAAGCTGGATACTGGTCTGGTGTACCACCGTAAAGACCATATTCATGACAGCCTTCTTCAACGAGGTTATCGTTTTCATCATAAAAGCACTCACCAACGGGGTCATCCGGAGTAGGGTCTCGATCCTCTAAGTATCCGTCATATCCGCAGTGAAATACACTGGACCTACCGACATATGGTTTCCAGTTGGGGGTGACGCTGGGCATGAAAGAGTCAGCCCCCTCCGGTCAATATACCGCCCCGGGTTTTGCGTCACATACCCGTACACACTCGCCCCATCGATCAGCCCGAGTGGGTCGGCTTGGATGTACCGCCCTGTCGTCGGATCGTAGTCGCGCATCCAGTTTTGGTGGAGGCCTGTCTCGGATTGGAACCATTGGCCGGGGAAGCGGAGGTCGGAGTTGGCTCCGGTAGAAGTCTGTACGCCACCGAAGGGGAGGTATGACGCTTCCCACACCACCGCACCCAGATCATCTGTCGCAAACACAGGTAGTCCGATGTGGTCGGTACGCACGAAGTAGAGCGCGCCGCCTTCGACCACGGCCACAACCATCCCATCCGCCCAGATATATTCGCGGATCAGAGTGCTGGTGAGCGCGCTTTCATCGTAGTCGTATTCCGCAATCCGGTTGCCCGCTGCGTCATGCACGGCGTGGTTTGTTTGGCCCACCTGCGTGAGCCTGCGAATGACTTCCTGGCCAAGGAAGTTGTATTCATATTCGGCGCACAACACCGTTGATCGCGAAGGTCGCCATCCGTCCGGGGAGTGTGGTGTCTCAGCGCTTGCGCTTCGACCCAACCACCCCAATTCAGGTGCGCCAAAAGTAGTGAGAAGGCCCTAGTCTTATTACTTCAGAGTAAAAAAGTAATCCGTACGAAAAATTTCCGCCAATTTGTCGTCTTCGAAGGTTAAACGTATCGCTATAACGTCGTCAGTTCGTGTAAAATCCCAATGATTGTATGATATGAGCCACTCATATCCAGTGCTGTTACGAAATTCATCATACTGGTCCAGTTCTACAAGGTATGGGTGCTGACTGGCTTGGTTACGTCGCGGTGAATCCACCACGCTGTCCAATGGATTATGGATAAATGCTGCTCTGATATATCGCTCAAGGACATCGACACTGTCACCAACCGATACATTTAACTCTACAAGATTAGGGTTTCCATAGAAGGGACTTATCCAAGAAACCCGACCGTCAATTATTTCGACTCGCGTACTGACACCGAAACCTTGAAGACGTATGGCCTCCTTTGTCATAAGTTCAGATAGTCGTGACAAATCATCAGCGGTCACGGTTATCCTGTCTGGGCTAAAGACGCCTAACATTGAGATGTTATCTTTCGCAGTTAAAGTGCGTAATACTGCATCCTTGCTTTGGCCTATGTGTAGATCAAAATATGTACCGGAACGGACTGTTTTTTTGTGCATTATTGCAAAAGCGGACAAGGTAATTGCAATAAATGCTAAACATACTACCAAAATTTTTAACGTCTTTTTCAATATTTCTATTCCTAGTTTGGACTAGCGTTTTCATGCCACGATCCAGTTTCTGGGACCGAACCACCTGCATCACGAATAGCCTGTGCAGTGGCCGTGTTCGAGTTTTGCCCTCCCGAACCATTCTCATACGGAACTTGGGAATAACTGCGCCCAATTTGCTGCGCCAATCGATCAAAATCGCAGATACTCATCCCCAGTGGCGGCGAAATAAGGTTCTTTATAATATACCTTTACGTAAAAGTACGCCCCCCCCCGTTCCTTTGTGAAGCCCCAATAAAATAATTGCGGTCAACAGTATTAACCTCAGTAGTACCAGTTAGGTCAAATCTGTTTGTTCTAACTGCAAGTGAGACCTGCTGAACGATACCGTCTTCATCTCCTACCATTTCACAATCGCAGGGATATTCTTCTTCAATAAGAAACGTCGTACAATATTGTCGTCATGTGCCAACTATGGCTTTGTCTGAAATCTCCCGATTAGCAGAACCAACGACCCTTGATATTTGGGGCTTCCAAGTTGCCGTCGATGCCAAGGGTCACCGCTCTTCCAAAAGGTGTGAAGTCAGGCTGTCGCTTCAATCATAAACCCGATCAAAATGACCAGCAGCATATTTTGGTGCGCTGTTTGTCCGATAACGTCAATCGGACATAGGACGAGGGCGGCGACAACTTCAGGTCCTCTTGGTCCGTCCAAGCTATCGATTATCCAAGCATTTATTCCCTAGGCTAACATCGCGTTTTAATACACTAGGTCACGTACCAAGCCATGCCAATTCTCCAAGTTATTGTCTCGCAGAACACGCGTCATAGATCGGCCATCACACGGGCTAAAGCCACTGTCTTGCGCCGCGAAAATGTCGAACCAATTTTCAATAGTATTATCATCCAGAATATGCGCTCCGAATATTGAATGATCCTGCAGGCCGTCACAGGCATTACAAATCAAGACGCGGCGCGCGCTCAATGCTTCTATTGCAACTAGCCCGTATGCTTCCCACCTTGACGGCATGGCCACGGCATCGACCATGCGATATGCATCCTGCGGGTCAGGCGCGAAGCCTTTGAACTGGATACGCGCGTCACCTTTTGCCAAAGCCCGCAACGTTGTTTCCTCGTCGCCTTCACCAAAGAAACAAAGGCGGAGATCTGGGTTTTTTGTTTGACGAAATGCTTTGATTAGCGTGTCAAAACCCTTTTGCCGGTCAAAACGACCAATTGCGCCAAAGATGCGGATGGGGCCGGAACGATCAGGGATTTCTGCAAAGGGTTGCAAATCGACATAGGATTGGATCACCCGCAACTTGGCGTCAGCCACCAGCCCCTGCATACGCAGCCAGTTTGCTTGTCCATTGCTGACGGCCACGACCCGATCAAACAACGAAAACGAACGGCGCAATAATGTATAGAAACGACCTGTTCGGGCTACGTTATGGGTTACGAACGCAGCCGTGTAGCTATGTTCGACGTGGACTATCTTGGTGAGCGGATGGCACGTCCGCAACGCGATGAGCGCCGGCAAAGTCCGCCAACTGATCGAAAGGTGAGAGACAATAATATCCGCGTGGATCTTGCGGAATGAAATTGCGCCACGCGCCACCTTCAGCATTTTGTGGCAAGCATGTTCTGCAAGTTCGGATGATCCGGTAATATGATCCAAAACACGCATGACACCGCCGGCCGTCGTGTCATCAATTAAATGAACGACACGTGGTTTTTTCATGTCAAACATCACGCCAACCCCGCGCTTAGTGCCATCATACCTCGGATCGTTCGAGGACCAGCCATCCGCATTGCGACGACAGCCGCATAAGTCACCAGCGACTTCCTTGGTTCTTCAATAAAGGGCCTATACGATGTCTGAAGCCATGCATCTGCCAGCATTCGTGCCTTCGAAAGATCCAAATCGCTGACGGCGCGTCGGCAGAGATATCGCAATTGATAGGCCCGTGCCGCATTAACATGTTTTGCAAAAAAATCAGGGGAAATTGGCGTTAGCTTTGCAACCATCCGTTCCCACGCGGCCAGTTGGTTATCGGTGCTGGCGGAAAGTCCACCTGCATTGATGCGGTATTTTGTGAGCAGTCCTGGAACGCCGACGATGGTCCAATCGGTAGTCAATGCGATCCGCAGCCAGCACTCGATATCCTCAGATTGCCGGAATGTTTCGTCAAAATACCAGTCGCGGCTGGCTTCATGCGCAGGGCGATACGCGATCTCATCAAACACGGCTTTGCGTATGACTGGCGCAGAGCCATTTCCGATTGGATTGCGCTTCAAAACATGCTCTGGATCAACCCCGCGTAGCCGCGGCTTTTGTGCCAGGCGCATTGGGCGCCCATTATCATCAATCAACTGTGAGCCGGAAAAGCTGATGCCGACATGCGGATTAGCTTGCAGATGCCTGACATGTGTTTCCAGCTTCTGAGGATCCCAAAGGTCATCCGCATCACAAAACCCGATAAAGCGCCCATGGGCTGCTGCAATTCCGGTGTTGCGCGCGCCTGCCAGCCCACGGTTGGGCTGCCGTATGATCCGCAGGCGGGGGTCCCCTGTGAAAGATTGCGCAATCGCCAGGGTGCCATCAGACGACCCGTCATCGACAACGACGATTTCGAAATGGTTATAGGTCTGGGCCAAAAGGGCTTTCAGCGTATCTGGTAGGGTTCGTGATACATTGAATGCGGGAACGACAATTGTTGCTAGGGTCATAGGATGATCCTTCAATTACTGAGAAAACAGGGCGTGTGAAAGACGGCGCGGCAAAACCAGATTGCCAAGCGCGCCAATAAAGGTGAGCGCGCCGCGCCTTGGCGGGGTCAAGAATCCAGAAGGGCTTTGAAGTAATCCCGCGATGGCAAAACCGAACGCAACCCGCCGGGCCAGACCAAGCCGAAGGGCCCGGCGTGCCAAATATCTCAGATGGACGGCTTGCGAACGCTTTGTGGCCGAAAAGCCAAGGTTTTTCGCTGTATCCAACGCCCGCCGCCGGCCCGCCTGCATCGCGCCTAGGTCAGCGGAAAGCCCCGTTGGGTTGGTTCGATACCAAGTGTGAAAGGTATCAAGTCCGATAATCTGCATGCCTTGCCCAACCACACGGATAAGCCATTCGAGGTCTTCGTTGTGAACAATTGAAGGATCAAAACCACCGGTTTGAACAAAGCAGGTCTTGCGAATGCTAAGGTTGGACATGGTGCAAACAGGATTTTCTCCAAGCAACCGATCAATGGACAAAGGACCCGTCGGAACGGTAGAGAAAACACGGGCGGTCTGCGGATCACTCACAAAGAACGCAATTTTTCCAAAGGCGCCGTGAGTTTTTGTATCATCAAACGCACCAGCTAAATCCGCCAACTTTTCCGGCGCCCAAATGTCGTCAGCGTCACAAAACGCGATGATGTCTCCGCTCGATAGATGTTGCGCACCAAGGTTACGCGCCTCGCTAGGGCCCTTGCGCAGGTTGTAGGCCAGCTTAATCCGATTATCCCGTTTCGCGGCGTCAGCAATCAAATCAGTGGTCAGATCAGTGGACCCATCGTCGACGCAGATTATCTCCCAATCGGAAAAGGTTTGCGCTTGAATGCTGTCCAAAGTTTTAACCAGCGTGTTGGCGGCGTTGTAGCAGGGAATGACGATTGAAAATCGCGGCATGATTAAGCTCCTTTGGGTTGTGGGCCAAGATTGGCCAGGATGACGGGAAAGGACGCGGCAAACATCAAGACAAAGCTGGCCACGGCGTATCCCGTTGCGACCGTTTGCAAGCCAAGTGGAGCCAGCATCACCGTGTTCACGGACAGGCCAAGGGTCAACGCCACGGTGCTCCATAGTTCGGTTTGCGGGCGGTTTTCGCTGCGCAGCCAGCCGGCAGCTGCCGACCAAAGCGTGGTGGGGATCGCAACAAGGCAAAGTACTGAAACGATCCCGGCGACCTGATCCCAACCATCTCCAAACAGAATTGGAACATAGACAGGTGCCAGCAACGATTGCAGTAAAACGATCGGGGAGATCATTCCGAGGCTAAGCCACATGCTTTGACGCAGGGCGGTCGCTTTATCAGCAGCTTGGCTGAGGTATGGAAAAAGGACCGTTGAAAACGCGGTCGAGAAAGCGTTCGAAAGACTTAGACCTGCGTTAAACGCCATGAAGTACAGACCAAGTGCTTCGGCCCCCATCATCGCTCCTACAATGATCTTATCTACTTGCAGGCGCAGGGCCTTTACGACCTCAACACCCAAGACGGCCCAACCAAATGTTACGAACGGGCGCAGCGGGGCAAGCCCTGCAGATTTGTCGCGTGTCCACGGGTGCAAACGACGCATGGACACCAACCAAATTGGAGCGCAAAGCAGGCGGGGTAAAACAAGTGCGAGCGCTGATGGCCACAGCACAACAAGGGCAACCGAGGTCAAGTTCGCGCCAACAACCTGTGCGCCTGAAATCGCGGCGGTTGCCCGCATCTTGCCCGCGCGCATGGCCAGCGCGGCCTGCACCAGCCCAGCGGGCATGAACAAATATTCGGCGGCGAGAACGGCAATCAGTGCGAACAGCATGGCGCTTCCACCCGCCAGATACAGCGTTGCGCCGATGCCCATTTGCACCACAAATAGTCCGATGCACCACATCCAGAAAATCCGGTGGGCCGTTGCACATGTGGCCTCAAGATCATCTGATCGTGCACAGATGATGCGCTGTCCGACGCCGTTCTCGGTGATGGCTTTCAAGATGTCTCCGGCAGCAAATGCAGCAGCTGCCAAACCGATTTCCTTAAGATCCAAGGTGCGCGCGACCGCGACAACAACCAGTAGGCGCGACGCCTTGGCGGCAACTTCCGATGCGCCATAAGCCATCAGATGATGTGCGAGTGTTTTCGTGGTCCATGTCATTTGGGCATCGCCTCTTGCGTCTGTGCCCTTTGATATCGGGCGTCACTCCACGCGTCGCCGTCCTGTAAGGCGAGGCACGAGGGGCAATCGTGTAGAGCTATATCCTTTCGGATAGTTCACGTAGTGATTGCGCAGTGGACGCTTTCGATTTGTTGGCTTATCAATGATCAAGCCATTGGTTTTTTGGGGATCATGTTGCCGTTTCGAGCATCTCACAGACTTGTTTTCTTATGCGTTCTTGTGACCGGCTGCGCCAGCTACGACGTTCCGGACAATCTAGAACCCGTCGCCGTTGGTGATGGGTATCAGGCGCAGTACAGAGACATCGATGTGTCACGCGATAACGCGGATTTCTTGCGCTCGGCCACAATAAACGCAAGCAAATGCCTGCCATATCAAAGCGAGCTGGATTCTGCCGGGTCAGGCAGTAAAGGCGGCGGCTTTGCCGCAAGTATTTTGAGCGGTGAACGCCTAACGCGCAATGATCTGGTTGATATCCGGGTTGGGGACGACGAAACCTTCAATGGCAAATACGTCATTTCTCGCGACGGCACATTGAAGCTTCCATTTTTGCGCCCCATTCGCGCCCAAGGGCGCACAACCGATCAGATCGAAGATGATATCGCCAGCCAATTGTTAAGCGAAGATTTTTATACTGACAGGCCACGCATTTCAGCCCGCGTCGCGGATTTTGCCTCTGTCACTGTAGGCGTGTCCGGCGCCGTATTTGAGCCCCATTCGGTTGAAATTGGTGGTGTGTCTGGTGATCAAGCCGACGGCCGGCGTCAAGACGCGCTTGGTGCATCTAGCGAGGCCAGAAATCTGTCTGCTGCGTTGCGCGCCGCCGGCGGCGTTCGCCCAGATGCAGACATTTCTGCGGTCGAGGTGCGACGCGGTGGAACGTTATATAAGCTGGATATGCGCGGCGTTTTTAGCGGGGAAAACCTTGTCGACATTATGCTTTTGACCGGCGACGAAATTCGGGTGCCCAGCAGACAGTGTTTTCAAGAAGATTTGATGCGGCCAAGCCCGATAAGCCCACCTGGTATCAGCCTATTTCTATCCAACCTCACACAGCCTGCCACGAATAACGCGGCATCCGCGATTGGCCAAACGGTGCGTCAAGTTCCTTATGGCACGCGGTATTTGCAAGCTGTCGTTGACAGCAATTGCGTCGGCGGATCACGCGGTACCAGCGCAGACCGATCATCGGTGCTGTTTTCGCGCAATCCGGTGACCGGTGTGTCGGTTGTTATCGAACGTGATATTGAGGATCTGCTAAGGCGTGCAGATCGCGACGATTTCGATCCCTATTTGCTGCCGGGCGACGCCTTGGCCTGTTACGACAGTGCGGTTACCAACATTGCCGAAATAGGCAGGGTGATTGGGGTCGTTGCTGCCGCTGCGTTAGTGAATCAATAGCCATTAGAAGGATGATTGCGACACATCCCAAATAGGGCCAAGTGCTGCGATGGCTTTGCTCATATCATCAAGCCGCTCTTCTTTGGCCGCATTTTCAACGTCGATCAACGCCGAACGGTAGTCTGTGGCGCCGAAAGTTGCAGCGCTACCCGCCACTTTGTGTGCCCGTTTCGCAATCTCGGATAGGTCCATGCCTGTTTCGGTCGCTAACCAGCTGTGCAAGACCATCACTTCGTCGACGAAACGCGCCCGCAATCGAGTATATTTGTCTTCACCGATGAGATCACGCATCTCGCTTGCATGCGAAGACGTCAGTGCTCTGTGGCCATCCTCAAGTATTTCCGCAAGAAATCTGTGAACTATATTTCGGAGCGCGTCACGCGACAGCGGTTTCGTTAGAATGGCATTCATTCCGTCCTTAAGAAAATCCGCTTGTTCAGTGGCTAAAGCGTTTGCCGTCAGGGCGACGATTGGTGTGTTTGCACAAACCCCTCCACCGGAACGAATAGCTCGCGTAGCGGTGCGCCCATCCATGATTGGCATACTGACATCCATCAAGATTAGGTCGAATGGGTAGTCATGTGCGATTTCTACGGCTGCTGCTCCGTCATGGACCTCTGAGGTGAGCTGGCCATCTTTTCGCAGCATTTCCCGGGTGACGGTCCGGTTAATTTCATTGTCTTCAACAATCAGAATATGAAAACCTGTTTCAGGAAGTTCGGCTATCTGGATTGGGGCCGGTTCATCGACAGGTGCGGCCTGTCTCATTGGCAAATGTAGGCTAAATGTGCTGCCAACCCCAACCTCACTGTCAACCGATATGCTACCGCCCATCGCTGTCGCGAAACGACGCGCAATACTGAGTCCCAAACCCGTGCCGCCCACAACCCTGTCATAGGCGGTTGTTCCAGTGACAAAATCATCAAAAATACGGCCCTTCAAATCTTCATCAATGCCTTGACCCGTATCAGTAACTTGAAAGTCGACATCGACATTATCGCCGTCCCCGTGCCTTGCGTTGATCATGATCGAGACACTTCCGCCACGGGTGAATTTGACCGCGTTCCCAATGAGGTTCATCAATATGTGCTGAAGCCGCTCAGGGTCCGACAGCACCCAATTCGCGGGTTCGCCGGTCCAACCCCATGTCAGTGTTGTGCTATTTGTCGTCGCCGTTCCGCTTTGACTGTCGACAATTTCTTGAACCAAGTTGGCAAGGTTTAACGGCACCTGCCGCAACTGAAGCCGACCCACATCGTAACGCGTGATGTCCAAAACGTCTGAGACGTGACGCAATAGCAGATCGCCAGATGTTTCCATATTGCGGATGTAACGTAACTGATGTCCGTTCAGTTTTGTATCTTGGATCAGGTTCAGGTTGCCCAATAGGCCATTCAGCGGGGTCCTGATTTCATGGCTCATTGTTGCCAGAAACTCTGTTTTCAGACGGTCCGCAGCCAAGGCCCGATCGCGGGCCGATATCAGCTCTTTTTCCGCTTCGACGCTTGCGGAAATGTCCCGGAGGAACGCGATGAAGATTTCGCCGTCATCCGTGCGCGCACTTTGAATTGCCAGCTCAACAGGGAAGATATCGCCGTTGGCGCGCTTGGCCTCTAGCTTTACACGCCCTTTGCCGACCACGTGCTTTTCGCCGCCGTCGCGCATGCGTTTCATTCCCGCGTCATGGGCATCGACTAAATGTTCCGGGATGATAAGCGGGCCCAATTCCTTTCCCAAAACATCCCGAGACTTATGACCAAAGATGGTTTCTGCGGCCGCGTTAAATGCGACGATGCGGCCAGCGTTGTCACTGACGATCACACCGTCAAGGGACGTTTGAATGACAGTGTTCATACGATCTGCTGTATCCAAAGTCTCGCGCTCTCGGACTGTGTTTTGGATGTTCAGGCGCCGCAGATAATAGACGGCGAAACCCATGACTGTCACAAGAATCGCCATCAATGCAGCGACTTGAAACAGGGTTCCAGCAAAGGTTTGGCGCCGCGCGTCCGATTCACTCGCAAAGAAATCCAGAGCAGAATTGGCAATTGTGCGAACAAGTGGGCGGGTCTGTTCGGCATACTCTGATATGTCGCCCAACGCCGCACGCAACGTCGCATCATCGCTGTCGATCAATGGCACTGTGCGATCCAAAAAGGTCTGCACTTCTAATAGCGCCGTTTCATAATCTTCCAAAGTGCGCAGGCGGGCATACACAGACGCCGATTGTAGTGTCTGAATTCGACTGAAAAAGACATCGAACCTTTGGCGCATTTGGATAAAATCGCCGCGTTCGTTGGCTTTTGCCTCGGATAGTTTTTTGGTGAATTCGAGAAATTCGACTTCGGCCTGAGAAAGAGTCCAATGAACGTTGTCGGAACCCGCAGACTCTAACTGACGCAAATCGCGGGCGACGTTTATACTCAAAAATATAATGGCGATGATGAACATCACACTGGCGACCGTCAGATAGACAGACTTGAATAAATGATTTTCCGTTTGATTGGGTTTCACGACGATCACCTCAAAGGTGCAGCCCTGACGCTATTGAACGATTTCAATGCGGTCGAGTTGCCAGATGCTACGCGAATAGATCACTTCTGACCGGTAGTCAGCACTCGCGTCATAAGGATAGACGATCCACAACGGGCCTTTTTCGCGCACAGACATCGTGTCGCCGTTCAGCAAGTAAGCCACGATTGGGCCGCCAACGACGGCATCGGTCACAGGAATTTCTACGGTATAGTTATTGATTGCGGTCGCAAGAACGGTCCCATTGGTCACCTCTAGGCGTTCGAGCAATGCCTGCAGCGCGACCCCTTCAAATATCTGTTCACCTTCCGTCCAGATCGTTGTGGTCTCGATGGTCACAGGGTCAAACGACATCAACATTTCCAAATCAAATTGAGCTGTGTCATCCACATTCACCGCCCCAATATCTCCACTCACCGTCAAGACGACAGTTTGTGTTGGCGTTTGCAGTTCGTCGGCCGCTATAGGCGCCGAAGTTGTACAGACGGCGACGAAGGCGAAAAAGGCAGCGCGTAAAAGGCGGGGCATAGCAAGTATCCTGATGAGTATCTCGCGAGGAGTGTGCCACAGAAATCTTACAAACGCATCAAACCAAAAGGATAGCCACCTACCCGAACGGATAGGTGGCCCCGCGTCACGCGACAGCTTGCAGGCTTTCCTGACGCGCCCTGAGGAACTTTTCATAGTCCAAGCGCAGTTCTGGCCGATCAAGCGCATAGACAGTCGTCGCCTGAACAAACCCCTGAATGGATCCGCAATCGAATCGTTCCCCGGCAAAGCGGAAACCGGTGACCCCGGCATCGGCTAGGTCGGCATTGATAGCGTCGGTTAATTGCAGCTCCCCACCGGCACCGGGGCCCTGAACAGCCAGGCGGTCAAAGACTGATGGTTGCAGAATATATCGCCCAACAACGGCAAGGGTTGATGGCGCCACATCCGGGCGTGGTTTTTCGACCATACCACGGGCAGTGGCCAACTGACCGCGCTGATGATCGACGTCCAGCACGCCATAGGATGATGTTTGTGCGCGGGGCACGTCCATCGTTGCAACCATATGCCCGCCCGTCTGTGCATGCGCATCGACCATTTGGGCCAAGGCACCGCGTGGTGCGCGGATGACGTCATCGGGCAACAGAACGGCAAATGGTTCGTTACCGACGGCGCGTTGGGCAAGCTTGACCGCATGTCCAAGGCCCCGGGGTTGATCCTGTCGAATGAAACTAAGCGTCCCTTCGGGCATTCGGGTTTGGCCAAGGGCGGCAAGCGCTGCTGTCTTGCCGTTCTTTTTCAAGCGCAGTTCAAGCGCTGCCGCAGTATCAAAGTAATCTTCCAATGCGCCTTTACCAGCCGCCGTGACAAAGATGAATTCTTCGATGCCCGCCTGCCGGGCTTCATCGACGGCATATTGAATAAGCGGGCGATCAACGAGGGGAAGCATTTCCTTGGGCACTGATTTGGTGGCGGGCAAAAAACGTGTGCCAAGACCGGCGACGGGGAAAACAGCTTTGCGGATATGTGTCACGGGATTGTCCTTTCGATAACGAAAATTTGGAGGGTTCAGTAGGCGCCGCGGCCCGAGATGACGGCGCGAAACGTCATGAGTATGAGGATGAAATCGAGCGCAATTGTGCGGTGCGCGGCATAGGCAAGGTCCATCTCAATCATTTTGTTAAACTCGACATCAGCCCGACCTGAGACTTGCCAGACGCCTGTGATGCCTGGCTTGACCGCCAGCCGACCAAAGGCCCGGCTTGGGTATTTTGCGACTTCGCTTGGCAATGCGGGTCGCGGGCCGACAATCGACATCTCTCCACGCAGGACGTTGATGATCTGGGGTAGTTCGTCGATCGATGCCCGACGAATGAATCGCCCAACACGCGTGATGCGCGGATCGCTGCGTGCCTTAAAACAAATCCCCTCACGGTCAGAGTTTTCTTCGACCTCTGCCCGCAAAGTCTCTGCATCTTGGCGCATTGACCTGAATTTCAGCATCGAGAAGGATTTTCCTTTTTTTCCGACACGCGATTGACGAAATAGCGCCGGGCCCTTGCTATCTAACTTGATGGCAAGGGCGGTCGCTGCAAAAATAGGGGCAAGAGCGATAAGCGCAAAGCTGGCGATGCTCACGTCCATGATTCGGCTTGCGATCAAACGGTTTGGTGTACGTTTAAAGGCGTCTTTCGCAGCCCGGGCAAGGAAGGCGATATTCCCGTAAAGATACCGCTTGGCCATCCGCTTGGGTTCCATCGCTAGGCGCCAAACCCATTCGATCTTTGCTTTTTGAACTGGACCTGGTGCCCGCTTTACGTTGCCTGCAAGGAAATCTAGTGCGGCACCGACACCCAGACACAATGGGGCATGAAGTTTGTCCGCATGGCGATCAATCCACATCTCTTGCACCGGAACGCCCATGGCTACAATAACAATATCAGCGCCGCTTGCGTTGATATCTGCGATGACCTCGGTTGGATTAACGGCCCCCTTAAATCCATCACGCGTCCCTGCGACCATGAGGTGCGGAATGGCCGCACGCAGTTTTTCAGCGGCGACCGCTGCAGTGCCGGGTGTTCCGCCAAACAGGTAAACGGACTTTCCCATATCTGCAGCGCGCTGCATTAAGGCAGGTACAAGATCGGTGCCGTTGAGGTTAGCGGTCAATGTATGACCGGTCATCTTACCTGCCAGCTCTACCCCGATCCCGTCAGGTAACAAAACCTCTGCCCGGCGGACTGCGGCTGCATAAGCCCGGTCCTTTGCCATGACGTTGCAGCAATGGGCATTTATAAAAAACGCCCGCCGACGGCCCGGTGCAAGCAACGCATCAATAGCTGTCGTCTGGTCCGCATCAACCAATGTCAGATCAAGCGCTGGCAAATAACTTGTTTTGGTACCATTGCGTGTTGTGATTGGGGCGGCAGCGATAAAGTCGAAGTCAGTGTGTTTCATTGAGACGATCCCGAAGTTCATTTGCGATTGCCCTAAGGTTGAGGGACAAGTGCAAACGGCTCAACGAAGCGACAGGACAGTTCTTTGGGTCAGAAGAGATCAGGATGGGGCCGTTGGATCAGGTTTTAACGCAAATGATACGGATTCTATCCTTTTGCATACATAATATCGCCATAATAGTGGGTGAAGTTCAGGGCCGATCGCGTACATAGTGTTCGCGTTTGGGTAGTGTGCCGTCGAAAGGACATCGTTTGAGAGTATTAATTGCAGATGATCATGATCTATTGCGTGATACCTTAGTTTTGTTCTTGGAAAGCGAAGACGGAATAGAGGTAGAGGCCGTTGGCGATCTTGACGCAGCGCATGCTCGGATCGCTGATGACGATACATATGATCTCGTCTTGCTTGACTATAACATGCCCGGCATGAACGGATTGGACGGGTTGACCCGAACTTTGGCTTTGGAAGGTGATCAGCGCGTTGCGCTGATATCCGGCGAGGCGACCCGCGATATTGCAGAGCAAGCTCTAGAGGCAGGTGCGGCAGGATTTGTACCCAAGACCTTGCCAGCAAAATCGATGATCAATGCAGTCAGATTTATGGCCATGGGCGAACAATATGCCCCCATTGATTTTATGACTGCCGTTGACGATGCGCCGGTAAACCCCTTGGCCGAAAAATTGACGATCAGAGAATTGGAGGTCCTCAAAGGGTTAACGGAAGGAAAATCAAACAAGGAAATCGCGCGCGATTTGGATATTACCGAGCCCACAGTCAAGCTTCACATGAAGACGTTGTTCCGAAAAGTCGAGGTATCAAACCGGACCCAAGCAGCACTTGTTGCGCGCGAAGCAGGGCTTTTCTGATCTACCCTTTCGGATAGGTCATCGGCCAAAGGTGACTGTGTTTGCGGCTTTTGCGCCCAAGATAGTTAGCAGCCAATAAGATAACGTCATGGGACAAGGAGCAAGCCCATGACTGCACAAACCATACCACCACTCACGGCTCCGGCCACTGGTAAACATCCCAGTCGGCTACGGCGTGTGATTGTGGGCGGCAGACTTAGCGATCTTGGGCGACTGCCCCGCTATGTTGCGTTTGCGCTCCTTGGCGGAGTGGCCATTTGGGGCCCTATCACGGGCTACCTGAAGACTGCTCCGCTTTCTTATAAATCCAGCAGTTCATTGATCTTGCCCGGTTCAGGCGCATCGGCATCGATGAATCTGAATGGGATCGGACAGGCGTCCTCCTATGCCAACTCCGCATTTGCTAGCAATGCGGTCAGTCCCACCGAGACGTACAAACGGTTGCTCAGCGCGAATCGTATCCTGGTGGCCGCTGCTGATGCATTGGAAATCAGCCAAGCCGAGCTTGGCAAACCACGCGTCAGCTTGGTCGATCAAACAAGCCTAATCCACGTTGAATTGACCGGAGGCAGCCCGATTGAGGCGCAAGAGCGTGGCGAAGCCATACTGGTCGCGTTCTTTGCTGAACTGGACGCATTGCGCGCTGATGAACAACAGACACGCGAAGATAGCAGTCTTGGCGTTATCCAAGATTACCGGCAATCCGTCGCAGCCACCCGTACTGACATCGCAAACTTGCAGTCTGACACCGGGCTTATCTCTGTCGATCAATACGAGGCGCTTTTGGCGCAGCAAACCGTGCTTGAAGCGCAGGTGCGTGCCCAAGAAGCCGTCGTCAGCGAAAAGCGGGCATCGGTCAGAATGTTGGAACAAAATTTGGGTATTCAAGCAGGTATTGCCGCCACGACGCTGAAGCTTTTTGCAAATGAGGAATATACCAACCTGATCGCAGAAGCTGCGGTACAGGCGGCCACATTCGCTGAGGCAACAGCGCACTATGGCGCACAGCACCCAACAGTCACCGATGCGCGCCGCTCCCAACATCAGGCACAAGAAGCGGCGGCTGTTCATGCAGCGGTTTTAACCGGCCTTGACATCACACAAATTTCCAACCTCGACCTTGCTCCCGATGGAGCAAGAGCAGCGCTTTTGTCTCAACTTGTCGACATGAACGCGAGCTATGCTGGTGCGGCCGATCAACTGGCAACGCTGCGCACGCAATTGGCCGCCGAAGTCGATCGCCTTGCCAGCATCGCACCTGCGGCAGCCAAGTTACAGGATTTGCAACGCGATTTTTCTGTGGCTGAGGCGGTCTTCGCCTCGGCTATCGCACGCACCCAGACCACCAAATCGGACGTCTACGCATCTTACCCTCTTGTCCAAACGCTGGAAAATCCTTCTCTGCCCGATGCACCGTCATCGCCAAATCGTAATTTGGCCTTGGCCGCAGGCGTTGCTGCGACCTTCATGATGTTGATGGGGTTGGCGCTGGGGTGGATGCGTCTTGCGATTATAAACCGCCTTCTTAGCAAGCCAAATGGTGGCGCGTGATCGATCTGAACCCAGTTGAGCGGCTCATTTATAAGACGCTTACCCTCACTTGGGCGTTTTATGCAATTGGTGCGCTTTATGTTGTGGGTCCGATCCTTGCGTGGGTATTGGGCGTTATTGCAATCCTGTCGCTTTACTTGGGCCCGGCCATCCGGATCGATCTGCGGGCAACAGGGGCAATTCCACCGGTTGTTTGGGGGTGGGTTGGCGGTATGGCGGTCATGCTTGTCTCACTTTGGGTTGGGCACCTTGACTGGGGGATGGGGCTGAAACAGACGATCAAGTCCTCCATTGGGTGGGCCAAGGGGTGGGCATTGCTGGCGCTGTTCCCACTTGCGGGTGCGGTCTTACCAATCCGACGTGAGGTGCTGATCCGCGGGCAATGCGTGATTGGTTTGTTCACCTTGCTCATTGCACCTGTGTTGCTTGCTGCGCCGTACATTGGCTTGCCGGAAAGAGTATTTACATCCCCGCTCAAGGCGATTGGCGGCCCCGGCCCAGAGTATTTCAGCGTCTACTTCTTTACATTTGACCCATCGAGCTGGACGCCACGCTGGCAATTCTATGCGCCTTGGTCGCCCTTCGCGGCGCTGCTCGGGGTCGTCATGATCTTGTTCGCGTTAGAAGAAAAGGAGATCAAATGGCGCAGCTTTGGAATAGCCGCCGGGACATTGATGATCTTCGCCTCAAAGTCACGCATGGGTTTGGTCGGCTTGGTCGCCTGCACAATTGGTCCACGGATGTTGCCATTGATCCTGAAAGGCTGGATGTGGCAGGTTGTCGCTGGTTTGACCGCATCGCTTGCGGTCATTGGAACAGCACTGGCTGCTGCCGCGATGGACGCTATTGCAGCCTTCAAGGGCGCGCGCGCCGACAGCACGCGCGTCAGAGAAGCCTTGCAAAGGATCGCCGGCGAACGTTGGTATAACGACGCATTTTGGTTTGGGCATGGCAGGGTGCAGCCGGGATCACACGCTGTCGAATATATGCCCATCGGCAGCCACCACACATGGTGGGGGTTGCTATTTGTCAAAGGGCTGGTTGGGATGCTGGCCCTGCTCCTGCCGTTCGTCTGGCAAACATGCATCGCATTGATCGATGCCGCAAAAGGACCGCGCGGCCGGTTGCCGCTTGGAATCATGATGACGCTGACGTTGTTGTCATTTGGCGAGAACATTGAGATCGAAGCATATATGCTATGGCCAGGACTGGTTGTTTTAGGCATTCACGCAAGAGAATGTGCATCAAACTAAGTGGTCAACGCGGAGCAAACTCGCCGTTGTGCAATTTGACTAATTACGCATGAAGATCGAAATCTGTTTCAGGAGCAGCTTGATCCAAACGCTTAAAGTCCAAAGTTGGTCGTCAGGGAACACGTCGGATAATTTGACATGGCACGTTCGTGTTATTCAATAACTGATATCTGTTCAACGAGCTCAATCATCACTTAAAGCGCCTTTGTTTGCTCTGGTGTGTCGGCTGGTCGCTGCAATTCCACACTCAGATATTCGTACTTCTGCGCGCAATACGCATGCCCACCGCAAGATTTCGCAAGAGTCTCAAATGGCATTCGCCATACAGGGAGCGATACGTGAAAGCGACGATGCCACTTCGCACCCATCTGTTGATCCATCAGGCCACCACGGCTAACGCTGGAATCAATGGCATAGACGAAGGCCGCGATTTCGATCAGATCAAGAGCAACATCCGGCAATCCCACAACAAGGCTCTTGCGAATGTGCCCACGTTCTGCCATCTCCGCTTTGAGCAGTTGAGACAACATAGGTGTAGCGGCCTCAAACGCTGGTACGGTAATGGTTGATGGTTTCCAGGGCTACGGTCTCTTAGAAGCATCGGATCGAGATGGTGGACCGATTGCGCGTGCGTTTTGCAACGCACACGCCCGTCGCTACTTTGTAGAGGCCCAAAAGGCTGCTCCATCCGATACCGCGCAAATCATCATAAATAAATATGTCGAAATATATCGGCGAGACAAGGAAACCTACGGGCTTCCACCACAGGTTCGACGAGAATTGCGCCAGCAAGAGCTTCGACCACTATTTGATGATCTTACAAGATATCTGGAAGAGATTGTGCCTAGTATGGATCGAGGCAGCAGACTGTATAAAGCCATCGCGTATTTCATGCGTCACCGCAAAGGCCTAACGCTGTTCCTTGATGACGGCCGTCTGGAAATTGACAACAACATGGTCGAGAACACCATTCGATCTATCGCATTATTGAGAAAAAACGCGCTCTTTGCCGGTTCAGAAGGCGGAGGCAGGGCCTGGGCTTTTTTCGCCAGTCTTGTTGGAACCTGCAAGCTGAACGGAGTGGAGCCATGGGCATATTTCAGTTGGCTATTTGAGAAAATCGAACAGGGTTTTCCTGTTGCACGGTACCGTGAGCTCTTGCCATGGCATTGCCCGAAGGGGCGGTTTGAAAAATAGAAATTTGGCTAAAAGCGGCGGAAACCGGAAGTTCACTGCAGCTGCGACTTAAACACAACATATCTCAGTAAGCAGATGTTATATTTGCTCCCTGGGTAGATCAGATCAGCTTAGCTTAGCTGGCGGGAAGTAGGCATTGGCTGTGCAAAGGAAGTTTCCCGTCCTAAGCTTGGAGAGCGGATCGCTGTATAAACTTCATCTAGTTTAGCAGTCATATTCGTGGTTGGCCCGAATTCAAAAAATACTTGAGTTCTTTTTGGGCCTAAAAGCAGAAAAAGCTGTCAACTATTACGTACATTGGCCTAGTATAATTAGATATTGCGTGATTTTGGATGAGATACAGTCAGGGTAGTTTCAAGACTTGGTAAAAACGGTGAAAGTTAAGGGTAGCGCAGCGGGGCAATATCTAGGGTACGCTCTGCAACCCGTCCGGCTTTTTTTATCATCTCCTGTCTTGCCCGACAGATGCAGAAGTTGGCCTGGAATATGCGGATGATGTATCTGTTCACAATTCTGATGGCTTTACTTTGGTCGAACAATGCAAGAGCGCATTGAAATCCAACCCTATTTCAGATTGGGCAGAAGACCTTTGGAAGACTTTTCATCTTTGGATCGATAACGCCAACGATGGTGTTTTTGATCCAACCAAAACCCGCTTTCAACTCTACGTCACCCCCGCCAAAACCGGAACGTTTGCGCAGCAACTGAGTGATCTTAAGAGCGAAGATGAGATCAAAGCGCTGTTGGAGGAAATCGCCAAGCGCCGCAAAAAGGTCTCCTCCTCTAGCAAAAGTGCAGAACACCTTGATGCGGTTTTTGCGGCTGACCAAAAGCTCGTTGTCCAAATCATCCAAAACTTCAAACTCATCACAGAGGACCAAGACCCGCTCTCGCCCATTTATGAGCATCTGGATGCCACTGTTTCCAAAGAAACCCTCGAAAAAGCATGCAGCTACGGTATTGGGGATTCAATGGATCGTATCGAAAAGGCGGTAAAGAACGGTTCTGCTCCGCTCATTTTCGCTCAACAATTTCGTACGACCTTCAGGGCATTCGTTAACAAATACGACGCTACCAATGTACTGCATTCCTTGGCCGACCAACCCGATGACGCCGTTGTCCAAAATACACTGTCGCGCGCACCGCCCTTCGTTCAGCAACTCAAACTGATTGAGGCCGATATTGAGACGACCACACGTGCAGCCAGTGATTATCTTCGCTCTTCGGCAGATCGTACAAAATGGGCAGCCGACGGCCTCATATTTGAAGACAGCGTTGAAGAGTACCGGGACACGCTAAAACAACGCCATGGGCACGTTCGAGGAGAAGTCGATCTTACACATGGGACAATGGAGCCACCGAAACGAGGCCTTCTTGTTTATTACAAGTGTTGCCAAGCCACACCAATCCCATTGGAGGGGAGAGTTGTCCCTATTCATTTCATGACAGGTTCCTTGAACGATTTGGCAAATCGTAACGAAATCGGTTGGCACCCTGACTACGTCGCACTCATGCAGCAGGAGCCGGAAGAATGACGGCAGAAACAGCAAATACTGCCGCTCTTACGGAAATTGACAAAGTGCAGAACCCAGCCTTGGGCGCATGGCTGCTTTGGGAATATGGCCGTCGCTACCAAACGACCACCTCCTCAGCACCGAGCCACTTTTTGCTATTTTTCCTCGTACTGCCGATTTGCTTACATCGGCCGACACTCGATGCTGTCAACAGCACACAAGAAAGGTCTGGGCTGGGCAAGTTTTGCGAGAAGCTCGGAAGCAAACGCGAAGAGCTTTTGGCAATTCACGAACGCGCGCTCAAGTTGCGCGCCTTAACCCTCAGCTCCATTTCTTTTGGCATCAGAGCGGGTCTGTTTGACATGAATTACAACACCGGCGTCATGCGCGCCCTCGAACACAAAGCGCCCAAGCCACCCGAGCGCGTCAAGCCCCATGCCAAAGGTGCTGTAAAACTAGGTGCATGGTTTGAAGCCATCGATGCCGTCAACGTATTTACTGCCCTAAAGGTCGAACTCTAATGCAATTCCAGATCAAAAAAATCATACTCTGGCCACGCAAGAACTTCGAAAAGCGAGAGATCGACTTTGAAGAAGGCCAGGTCAATGTCATCAGTGGGGCGTCTAAGACGGGCAAGTCTGCGGTCATTCCGATCATTGACTACTGTCTGTGCGCCAATAAATGCGCCATCCCTGTCGGTGTCATCCGCGAAGAATGCGAGTGGTTCGGGGTTCTGATAAGCAGTGTTGAGGGCGAAAAACTTTTCGCGCGGCGTGAACCAGGCGATCAAAAACAAACCGGCGATATGTTTTTCCTTGAAGGCGATGATCTTGAAATACCCGAAAGGATCGAGGCTAAGAACGCCACCGTTGACCAAGCGAAAACTGTCCTCAACCGACTGTCGGGATTATCATCGCTCGGCATGAACCCTCACTCGGAGGGATACAGTTCAAATCGTACAGGATTTCGGGATTTGATGGCATTCACCTTTCAGCCACAAAACATCGTTGCCAACCCGGACGTGCTCTTCTTTAAGGCTGACACCACAGAACATCGCGAAAAACTCAAATCGATCTTTCCATACATTCTGAATGCGGTCACGCAGCAAACCTTGGCAGATCGCTGGGAACTTGATCGCCTGCAGAAAAGTCTCAAGCAGAAGGAAGCTGCGATGAAAGCAGCTGCCAGTTCGGTCCAGACATGGATGGCTGAAGCGACTAGCTGGATTCAGCAGGCACGCGAACTTGGGTTGATTGAATTGGAACGGGATAGCCCAGCCCTATGGCCGGATATTCTCGACCTGCTCACACAAATTGCTGGCTCCAACTCGAGGCAGGCCAGAACATCAGTTCAAGCCATCAATGGAGCACTTAAAGAACTTACAGAACTCCAAAACGCAGAAGCTGCAGAGGCAACTTTCCTGACCACACAACGGCAGCGCCTGCTGGAAATCCGTCGTCTCATCGAAAGCAGCAAAACATACGGCGATGCGATGTTTATTCAGCGGGATCGCCTTGCTGTGTCCGGCTGGATCCGGGACTTGTCGACGGAATCTGCCGACGCTTTGTCTGCCATTTCACCGGATGGTTCCGATCACTTGGACCAACTCTGTTCAGCGCTTGAAGGATTGGAACTAGAGGTTCAGTCACAGGCAACAATCTCGGACAAGCTCGACAAGGAACAATTGCGTCTTCGCTCCGTGGCAGAAGAAAGCATCAGCCGACTCAACGGCATACGAACACAAATCCGAGAGCTGGAGCGCCGATCAGAAGAAGCGCGCGCTGAGATCTATCGGGCAGACCAAATTGAGCGGTATCTTGGTCGGTTGGAGCAGGCAATTTCACTCTATGAACGCACTGGAGAAGACGCCGAGCTCACCGTAGAGATTGAAGAACTGAAAAATCAAATCAGTGAAATTCGAGGACGTATTTCCGAACACCAGATCCAAGTTCGCATCAACAATGCCCTCGCTTCGATCGAAACCATTGCTGGTCAGATCCTACCAACACTAGACGCGGAATGGCCTGATGCAGCAATCAACTTTATGCTCGCAGATCTTACAATTAAGGTCGTGCAAGGAACGCGAGATGACTATCTTTGGGAAATTGGCAGTGGTGCGAATTGGCTTGCCTATCACGTCTCCATGACGCTGGCATTCCAGCGGTTTTTCCTACAAACACCGGCCCATCCGGTTCCTAATTTCTTGATTTATGATCAGCCAAGTCAAGTCTATTTCCCACAGAGCCCGCGCGATGATGAGGTCTCAGACGCCGACTGGCACAATGAAGACATCGTGGCGGTTCGCAAAGTGTTCACCGCCGTCAGTCTCGAGACTCAGAAGGCGAGAGGTAATCTTCAAGTCATTCTGCTTGATCATGCGGACGAAAAAGTCTGGGGTGATATTGAAAACGTTATGCTCATTGAAGAATGGCGCGACGATCAAAAGCTTGTGCCAGTTGAGTGGCTTCAAAGTGAGCGCTTAAATTGACCAGTTCAACTGAGCTCACGAAAATAGAATGAAAGCAGCGACCTCTGTGCAGCGCAACGGTGACAAACCGAGACATCCAGTTACTATACACGCGCTTCCAAGTACGGTCGCTTTTTAGAATGAAAGATAACCTGGTTCACCCACGGAGTCCGCATTGGTTGACAGATGACAAAATCCGTAAATGACGGTCAAACATATTCTGCAAAAATTACAGAAACCAACCTGGCGCTCGCCGATCTCAAGTTGTCTTGGGTAACGGCGCAGTACACCGCTGAAGACGGGCTCGGCCCGCTCCAATCAATGCACGAGGCTGGCGATTCCGTCGTTGCGATCGCGAAAGACGGTCCTGATGGCATGACCATCATCGGCAGTGGTGTTTTGGTCGCACCCGGATTGATTCTGACAGCGACGCATGTGCTAGAAGATTTTAAGGGTAGTGGCCATTCGCCGGTGTTTATGACTTTTCTGCCAAACGGCACGCGGATTTGGCTGCCTTATGATGTTTGTACGATTTCCGGTCCGAGCGCACATGATGACAAGCGGAAGTTGACGTCAGACATGTCCCTACTGAGCTGCACGTTAAACTCGGACGCATTATCTGACAAACCGTTAATGATTGCGCCCATGAAAGTGGTCTTACCGCTCATCGGGGACCGTCTTTGGGCCTTTGGTTTCAGACACCAACATATTGAAGACGGTGTCCCCTCGGTCACGCCGTTCGTGTCATCCGGACTGGTATCCGGAGCCTTTCCCCATGGCCGGGGTGAATGGATGCCGTCGCCATGTATCGAAGTTGAAATGGAAGCCCTTAGCGGTATGAGCGGTGGCCCAGTGGTCAACGACGAAGGAGAGCTTGTTGGAATTGTCTCATCTTCGCTCGATAATGGGGGGCCATCTTTCATAACTCTCATCTGGGAAGCGTTGCGTCTTGAGGTCAATTGTCCGCCCCCAATGTTTGACCGGTTCCATCAAATTAACATCTTGCGAGCGCACAGACTTGGTCAAGCAAAAGTAGCCGGCAAGGTCGAAGACAAACCGTGGGGCGATGTCGTTATCAGCTTTTCCGACGCGGAGCAGGATCTCTACACCAGATCAACAGCCATACCTTCTCATGTTGACGAGATGCCACCTGCTGAGCAGAAGTTTACAACTATGCAAATCGAGGCGTTTGTCGAGCGCTACGACGGCGATATGGAAGACGCCGTTGAAGAGGGGGCGGAGCGGACACTTGAGAATTTGTCGCTACCGGAAGTCCTTCCATTTCTTGCAACGTCAGACGTTCCTCAGGATTGCCTCAATCTTATCACAGATGCGTCGGTGGAGGTCTTTGAGGGGATAGAAGACTTTGAAGTTATTTCGATTAAGGAAACACAAACCCAAAAACTATCGATCCAGTGCTACTTTCATCTCAGGTCTGTTGTCTGGATTGTTTCCGTACCGACCGCAGAATATGAAAGTCACGTAAGCGCTCTGGCCGTCCATTTCATGAATCCTGAATCTTCAGATGGAGTGACAAAAATGGAGTTGATCCAAAGATGTTCGTTTAAAGCGACGATCACTTTCGACCGCCAGTCAGAGGCTTTTGATGACTATGGTGTTGAATGGTCCGCAGTGCGTCGGCGTAAGAACCGGACATCGAAACGATGACGAAAAACTCCTAAGGTGTGAGCAGAAACGTTGCTGTTGATCAAGCGGCGTTTATGACCTCAGCGTAATGCTCTGCTGCATTGATCATGCCCTGATGGGTCTGGCATGTTCCTGGCGCGGCGCCACGTGCTCGGTCGCCCGCAAGAAGCGTGCTTGCGCGAAGTGTGAGTTCGCCGCAAGCTCGATTTTGCGCCTGCAGCGAAAGTCGGGAAAGCGGGCTGTAGCTGCAGCATCCAGACGGCACGCTGGATGGCAGTTCTGGGCCCGAAGTACCTCAATTGACGCTACCGTATTGGCGTGTCGCCAATATAGGCCTTGGTTGTCGACGCAGGAAGACCCTAAAGTGGGGGTTGGATGCAACGCTTACGGAAGAATGGATCATCTGAAGCAATCTTCAGATCCGCTTCGGATGCCCGAAACGCCGCTTGCGCAATGCTTTGGATGTCGGCACCCGAATCAAGCAAGGCAATGACTTCACGCCATTTTTTCGACCCTTGCAACGTGCCGAGCCGAATATGGCCCATGCTGTCCTCCCAAACTAAGGACAGGCTGAATCAGATCAAGGCAAAAAGCAAAGGACTTCTAGTCGCAATGCTTACCTAGCGCTTACCCGCCTGATTAAACCAAACGCAACAAAACTGCTAAGTTATTGAAAAAAGTGGTGAGCCGTGATGGGTTCGAACCATCGACCTACTGATTAAAAGTCAGTTGCTCTACCAACTGAGCTAACGGCCCACTGGGGGGCGTATTAGGAAGGTGGCGCGTTGGGGTCAACCCCCAAATGTCATCTTATCTGGAATAGTCCAAACACTTGGCTTATATGGCCCAAATGAACATGCAAAACCAATCATATTTGCCCTTCGTGAAAATGCATGGGCTAGGAAACGACTTTGTTGTTGTGGACGAACGGGGAATCACCCCGCGCGTTGACGCAACCTTGGCAATTGCGATTGCGGATCGGCATCGCGGCGTCGGCTTCGACCAGCTTGCTGTCTTGTCCGATACCCCCAATGCCGACGTGCATCTGACGTTTTGGAACAGTGATGGGTCACTGTCGGCGGCCTGCGGGAATGCAACCCGCTGTATCGCCCGATTCCTAATGGATGAGACAGGGCGCGATGCGCTGACAATCACCACAGACCGCGGCACGCTTTATGCGCGCGACGCTGTCGATGGGCTAACCTCGGTGAATATGGGGCATCCGCAATTGCGCTGGGATGAGGTCCCGCTCGCGTATGAGGTTGATACGCTTTCTTTACCTATTGATGGCACCCCTGTTGCAACAGGCATGGGCAATCCGCATTGTACCTTCTTTGTCGATGACGCTGAGGCCATCGATCTCGCGGCCCGTGGTGCCGAGGTCGAATACGATCCGCTGTATCCGGAACGTACGAACGTACAATTCGCGAGCCTGATCGGCCCCGATCATCTGCGGATGCGTGTTTGGGAACGCGGGGTTGGCGTGACGCTGGCCTCAGGCTCGTCCTCATGTGCAACTGCTGTCGCAGCGGCGCGGCGCGGGATTACCGGGCGCAAGGTGCAGATCGATTTGGACGGCGGCACGCTGCACATCGACTGGCGCGATGATGGGGTTTGGATGACAGGCCCAACTGCGCATGTCTTTGATGGGCAATGGCGGCTGTGATGGTTGGCAATGCGCCCAAGTTTTCCAACCACGGATGCCGGCTGAACGCTTACGAATCCGAGGCGATGAAGGAACTTGCCACATCGGCGGGCGTCGAGAACGCTGTGATCGTCAACACCTGCGCGGTGACGGCTGAGGCCGTGCGCAAAGCCCGCCAAGATATTCGCAAACTGCGCCGCGACAACCCGGACGCGAAACTGATCGTGACCGGTTGTGCCGCGCAGACTGAGCCCGACACGTTTGCAAACATGGCCGAAGTCGATGTCGTAATCGGCAATACCGAAAAGATGAACCCGGCGACTTGGGCCAATATGGCACCCGATTTGATCGGACAGACCGAACCCGTACAAGTAGATGACATCATGTCGGTCACAGAGACTGCTGGCCATCTGATCGACGGTTTCGGCACCCGGAGCCGCGCCTATGTGCAGGTTCAAAATGGCTGCGATCACCGCTGTACATTCTGCATCATTCCCTATGGCCGCGGCAATTCACGGTCCGTACCTGCGGGCGTTGTCGTCGACCAAATCAAGCGACTGGTTGATCGCGGCTATAACGAGGTCGTGCTGACAGGCGTTGACCTGACCAGCTGGGGTGCGGATTTGCCAGCGGCGCCAAAGCTAGGCGATCTGGTGATGCGCATTCTAAAGCTGGTGCCAGATTTGCCACGGCTGCGGATCAGTTCGATCGATAGTATCGAAGTTGATGAAAATCTGATGCAGGCAATTGCAACCGAACCACGGTTGATGCCGCATTTGCATCTGTCTCTGCAACATGGCGATGATATGATCCTCAAACGGATGAAGCGCCGCCATCTGCGTGATGACGCGATCAAATTCTGCGAGGATGCTCGCAAATTGCGCCCAGATATGACCTTTGGTGCCGATATTATTGCCGGATTTCCAACTGAAACGGACGCCCATTTTGCCAATTCAATCAAGCTAGTGGACGATTGCGACCTAACTTGGCTGCATGTTTTCCCTTATTCCAAGCGCGAAGGCACCCCAGCAGCAAAAATTCCGACGCAGGTGAACGGGAACACGATCAAAAACCGTGCAGCACAGCTACGCAGCGCGGGCGCCGCCAAGGTCACCGCGCATTTACAGGCGCAAATTGGCGCGACCCATCATATCTTGATGGAAAATCCACGCATGGGGCGGACTGGACAGTTTGCCGAAGTTAGCTTTGCCAACGATCAGCCCGAAAGCCAGATCGTCACTGCCCAAATTACCGGCGTCGATGGCACACAGTTGCAGGTCGGATAATGCGCACGCTCCCAACTTTCTGGTCATTCCGGCGCTGCCCCTATGCAATGCGCGCGCGGCTGGCCATTCAATCAAGCAAGCAACAGGTTGTGCTGCGCGAAATTGTATTACGCGATAAGCCCACCCCATTCTTAGAGGCTTCGGCCAAGGGCACGGTGCCCGTTTTACAACTGCCAGACCGCGTGATTGACGAAAGCCGCGACATTATGATTTGGGCACTCACGCAAAATGACCCCGAAAATTGGCTAGATATGCCGTCAGAGGGCATGGATCTTATCACGACCTGCGAAGGCCCATTCAAACAGGCGCTGGACCACACGAAATACGCGGTACGCTATCCAGATTTGGACGAAGCGGAACAGCGCGAAAAAGCGATGGGGTTTTTACGCGACTTAAACACCCGATTGGCGGAAAATGCTTACTTGATGGGTGATCAGATACGGCTCGCGGATATGGCGATCCTTCCTTTTGTGCGGCAATTCGCAAATACTGATCGTGCGTGGTTTGACGCGCAGGGGTTAGGGCCCCTCACACGGTGGCTGGATGAATTTCTGACTTCGGATCGGTTTTCGACCATCATCACCAAATATCCCCCTTGGCAAGACGGGCAGGATCGGGTTTTGTTCCCCCAGACCTAAACCGAGGGAAATACAATGAAATTATTGATGTCGCCCGCGTCTCCGTTTGTACGCAAAGCCCGCGTTGTCATCCGTGAACTAGGGCTGACAGACAGTATTCCAGAGGTTCCAATTAGCACCAGCGCCTTGGCGTCTAATTCGACGATTGTTGCCGCCAATCCCATCGGTAAAATTCCCGCCTTGGTCCGCGATGATGGGCCCGCCATCTATGATAGCCGTGTAATTACGCGCTATTTGAACGATTACGCGGACGGGTCGCTTTATCCCGATGCGCAAATCTGGGAATTACTGACGCTTGAGGCGACTGCAGATGCTATTATGGAAGCTGCGCTTGCCATGACCTATGAAATCCGCTTGCGACCCGAAAATGAACGTTCACCGGATTGGATCGAAGCCCAATGGGCGAAGGCAGCCCGCGGCATTAGTGCTGTCAACAAAATGTGGATGAGCCATTTGAACGGCCCTTTGAACATCGGGCAGATCGCGATTGGCTGCGCACTATCCTATGTCGACCTACGCCATGACGCGCGTGGTTGGCGCAATGGCAACACGGCCCTATCTGATTGGCACGCAAAGTTTATTCAGCGCGACAGCTTGATTGCCACCGCGCCACAATAATCAAAAGTTAAAGCTGACGCCCATGTTCACCGCATTGGTGAACACGTCAGTTTCAACGGTGCCGCCGCTATCAAGATCAGCTTTGTTGGCTGAAAACGTGCCTTTATATTCCCCAAAAACAGACCATTGGTCGTTGATGGGGTAGGTAGCGCCCGCGATCCATGTGGCTGCAGGCCCAGTCAATTGGTAACCGAATGTTTCTGACGTACCATTCGTGACCTCTACATGCGGAATCGCAACGCCAATCCCGCCACCGACATAGGGTGTCAGGTCACCAAATGCGCCATTCCAACGGTGGTAGGCATTCACAGTCAGTGTGTTTAGCCCATCCGTGAATTCAAGAACCTCATAGCCTGCTGGCAATTCGCCATCTTCCGGGTAAATTTTGTTGTGCGCAAAATCGAGCCCGTATCCAAATGTGTCGCTTCGCCAACGAGTCGCGCGAATCCCATAATAAATAGGGGCTGAAGATGACCGCCCCTCCCATGAAATTGAGAAATCATCGTCGCCAATCACGTCGTCACGCACAGAAACATCTGATGAAGGTGCAGACTGTACGCCGCCATAAAAGCTCAACTCTACCTGTGCTGCAGCTGCAGCTGGGGTCATAAAAATCAAGGCAATAAGTGTGAGCGCGCGTGACATCGGGTTTTCCTACGAGAGAGTGGCAGTTCTTAAAACCGAACTATGCGGGGTACCCATCACTAACAAGTCACCATTAAGAGAGAATTAAATGTTCAAAGTGAAATGTGTCTGCGGCGACACAAAAACCATATAATTCAGCGATGCGTTGGCGAGAATCCGATCATCTCAGACGAGAGTTGGCGTACCCTAGTGCAATTCAAATCGAGAAAATCTGTGCCGTGATTCTTTGGATCATGTTTACGAAGTCTTGGTTGTTTCGCCACAATAAAGACGACAATGGCGCCTGCGCCCTATTGTCCGCTGGACGGATCATGTTTTCATGGATAAACAGCGCCAGAATGGGCTGAATTTTTTTGGCCCGTCTTTCCCGTGGGCAATCGGCCCAACCAAAGAATCGGAGATGCAAGCCGTGTCACATGCAGACGATCATCAGGGCACACGCCGCGACTTTATATACTATGCAACCGCCGGAGCCGGTGTTGTTGCAACAGGTGCAGCGGTGTGGCCACTGGTCAACCAAATGAACCCTTCAGCTGACGTTCTGGCGCTTGCGTCAATTCGCGTCGATATCAGCGCCGTTGCGCCGGGCACACAATTGACTGTGCTGTGGCAAGGTAAGCCTGTTTTCATCCGGTCACGTACCGAAGAAGAAATCGCTGCTGCCCGCGCCGTAGACGTATCGGAATTGCCTGACCAAGGTGCCGAAAACGAAAACCTTCTTGGTGAAGAAGATGCCTCTGACGAAAACCGCGCATTGTCCGAAGATGGGACATGGCTAGTTCAGATGGGTATTTGCACGCACCTTGGCTGTGTGCCTTTGGGCGAACAAGGTGACTTTGGCGGCTGGTTCTGCCCATGCCACGGGTCGCACTACGATACAGCCGGCCGTATCCGTAAAGGTCCTGCACCGCGCAACCTTCTCGTCCCTGTTGCGTCTTTCGTAGACGAAACAACAATTCAACTCGGTTAAGGAGCGCGCACCATGTCTGGTATTCCCCACGACCATTACGAACCAAAGACTGGCATCGAAAAGTGGCTGCACACGCGCCTACCGATTGTCGGGCTTGTCTATGACACCCTGATGTTGCCAACACCAAAGAACCTCAACTGGATGTGGATCTGGGGCATTGTTCTGGCATTCACGCTGGTTCTGCAAATTGCGACTGGCATCGTGCTTGTCATGCACTACACGCCGCACGTTGATCTGGCCTTCGCGTCGGTTGAACACATCATGCGCGACGTGAACGGCGGCCATATGATCCGCTATTTCCACGCAAACGGGGCGTCATTGTTCTTTGTTGCAGTTTATTTGCACATGTTCCGCGGCCTGTACTACGGGTCTTACAAAGCGCCTCGCGAAGTCACTTGGATCATCGGCATGCTGATGTACCTGATGATGATGGGTACTGCGTTTATGGGCTATGTTTTGCCTTGGGGCCAAATGTCGTTCCACGGGACGGCTGTTATTACTGGTCTGTTCGGTGCGATCCCATTCATTGGTGAATCAATCCAAACATGGCTTCTGGGTGCATCTGCGGTTGGGCAACCTGCGCTAAACCGCTTCTTCTCACTGCACTATCTGCTGCCATTTGTTCTGCTGGGCCTAACAATCGTTCACGTTTGGGCATTCCACACAACCGGCAACAACAACCCAACAGGTGTTGAAGTCCGCCGGACAAGCAAAGAAGACGCAGCGAAAGATACGCTTCCATTCTGGCCTTACTTTGTGATCAAAGATCTGTTCGCATTGGCCATTGTTTTGGCTGTGTTCATGGCGATCGTCGGATTCATGCCAAACTACCTTGGCCACCCCGATAACTACGTCCCAGCGAACCCGCTGGCGACACCGTCGCACATCGTTCCAGAATGGTACTTCTTGCCATTCTACGCCATCCTGCGTGCTTTCACGGCCGATGTTTGGATCGTGCAACTGGTGAACTTTGTAAGCTTTGGGATCATCGACGCAAAGTTCTTTGGGGTTCTGGCCATGTTTGGTGCGATTGCTGTAATGGCGCTGGCACCTTGGCTGGACACATCATCTGTTCGTTCGGGCCGTTACCGTCCGATGTTCAAATGGTGGTTCGCGCTGTTGGCCTTCGACTTCATGGTTTTGATGTGGGTCGGTGCGATGCCAACTGACGGTATCTACCCATACATCTCTTTGATCGCTGCAACCTATTGGTTCGGTTACTTCCTTGTTCTTCTGCCACTGCTTGGCGTGATCGAAAAACCGCTACCACAGCCCGCAACAATCGAAGACGACTTTAACGCGCACTACGCGCCGAAAGCCGGGGCTGACGCCTCTGCCAACTCGGCCGAGTGAGAAAGGACCAATGAAAATGTTCCGCAAACTCACACTGACCGCCGCAACGGCGCTTGCCCTGACAACAGGGCAGGCGATCGCCGAAAGCGAAACACATGTCCATGATTATGACTTTTCGTTTGAGGGTCCTTTCGGCAGCTACGATCAGATGCAACTTCAGCGCGGCCTTCAGATCTACACTGAAGTTTGTTCTAGCTGTCACGGCCTTGAATATGTTGCCTTTCGCACATTGCATGACGAAGGCGGCCCAGCACTGCCTGAAGATCAAATGCGTGCTTACGCCGAATTCTACGAGGTCTACGACCCAGAAGTAGACGATTACCGGCTCGCAACACCTGCGGATAAGTTCCCCGCTGTTACAAGCGCAAACGCACCTGATCTATCATTGATGGCCAAATCACGCGCTGGATTCCACGGTCCCTTGGGTACCGGGATCAACCAATTCGTTAAAGGTATGGGCGGTGCGGAATATATCGCATCGATCATCGCTGGCTATGAAGAAGCACCTGATTGCGCACCCGAGGATTTCGACGGCTACTACAACGTGGCATTCGCGTCCGGTGGCTATCCTGATTCATGTATCGATGACCACGGTCACAACATGGTGCCGGGCAGCTGGATCGGGATGGCACAACCGCTTTGGGGTGACGATGTTGAATTCGCCGATGGCCATTCCACGGACATCCACCACGAAGCACAAGATGTCGCGGCCTTCCTGATGTGGACCGCAGAGCCTAAAATGATGGCACGCAAGCAGGCTGGCCTGTCCGGTGTGATCTTGCTGATCCTTCTGTCTGTGTTGCTATACCTCACAAACAAACGTCTGTGGGCGCCACACAAGCATAAAGACTGATCTAATATGTCACTGAATTAGAAAAGGCCCGCCAACTGGTGGGCCTTTTTTGTGGCGTAGGGTGGATCTTGATCCACCTTACTTGCCAAGATACGCAGCCAACACAGGCGGCGGATTATCAAACAGCGCAGCTGTCGGAACAGGGTCCGTGACAACGCCATCCGCCACAACTGCGACCGCATCCGCAATCCGTTTTGCGTCATCCGGATCATGGGTCACCATAATTACAGAGCGCCCCTGATCCGTTAACCGCTGCTTTACAAGATCAAGCATCTCGGCTTTGAGACTTGGTCCCAGCGCAGCAAAGGGTTCATCCAATAACACTAGCGGACGATCCGCCAATAGAACCCGCGCCAATGCCGCCCGGCTTTGTTGACCGCCCGAAAGCGCAGCCGGTTTGCGTGTTCCCATCCCCGCCAGACCCACGCTTTCAAGCACCACATTCACATGCGACATCTGACTGGCAGACAGGCGCAGCCCAGGCCGTAACCCCAGCCCAACATTCTGCGCGATTGTCAAATGTGGAAACAAGTTGTTGTCCTGAAATAGCATGCTAATCGGGCGACCCGCAGGGGATTGCGCTGTTATATCCGCGCTCGCCCAGGACACGCGCCCTGACGCTGGGGTCAAAAACCCGGCAATCGCTGCAAGCAGGGTGGATTTTCCCGCGCCTGATGGGCCGATTAATGCGGTAATCGCGCCCGTCGCAAATCGCAAATCCGCCCGCAAAGAAAAATCGTCGTACCGCAGTTCAAGATCTTCACAAATCAACATCGCTACGTCCCCAATGGTCGCAAATCCAAAAAATGAGCAAACTGATCCCCAATAAAATCACTGCCGCACCTGCTGCGGCATCCATCCGGTAAGCTCCCATAAGCCGGTGCATTGCAAGCGGTAGGGTTTCTTCGGCCTTGCCTGCAAATAGGGCAATCACCCCCAGATCACCCATCGACAGCGCCGCTGAGAGGCCTGCACCAAAACCCAAAGGCCGCCTAATCCGTGGTAAAACCACGATCCGCAGCCACGCCCAGCGCGTCAGCCCAACGGAGGCCCCAAGCCGTCCGAAATCTTCATGCACCGCAACAATCGCCGGACCAATTGCGCGCAAGACGAAAGGCAGGGCAAGCGTCGCGTTCACCAACATCGTAATCACCAAGGCAACATCGCTTGGGCTGACAAAAGGATAGACGATGAGAAATGCACCCGTCCCGACAACAAGCCCAGAGGCAGCAAGAGGCAACACGCCAACCACCGCAACAGCACGCCCACCCAATAAGCCCAACGCAATCGACATCGTACAGCACAACGTGGCTGAGCCGATAGCCACCAAAACAGACCGCATAGCGGCCAACCAGACAGAGCTTGGCATTTCCAACAACCCGGGAAGGCCGCGTAGCATAACCATCGTAAGCGGAATCAAAAGAAACAGGGCTGCCAAAGCGATTGCAAGGTAGTCCCAAAACGGGCGGCGCATGTCCCAGCGTGTGACTGTGCGATCAAACCCTGCGCCCATCGCGTCAACTCCAGTGACGCGCCAAGCAATCACTGCAGCCACGGCACAAAGACCAAACTGAATGCACGCCAGCATTGCCGCACGTCCAAGATCGAAATCAAACCGCAGCGCTTGATAAATTGCCAATTCCACCGTCGTACTTTTTGGGCCGCGGCCCAAGGTAAGTGCGACAGCAAAGCTGGTCAAACAAATAAGAAAAATAACTAAAAACGTGCTTGGTACCACGGCGCGCAGCATCGGAACTTCCAACACCCTGCCAATCGGCACGTTTAAACTGGCCGCCAATCGAAACCGCTCGGATGGGATCGCAAGCCAGCCTTGCAGGATAAACCGCACTGCCAGCGGAAGGTTAAAGAATACATGCGCTAGAATGACACCGTGAAACCCATAGATCGAAACAGGTTCTATTCCGGCCCAAATCAGTATATAATTCAAGATCCCATTGCGCCCAAAGACGGCGATCAATCCCACAACAGCAACGATCACCGGCAATAAAAATGGGGCGCCAAGCAGGGTTATCAAAGCCTGCCGTCCCCAAAATCTGCGTCGCGCCAAGGCCCTTGCAACCGGGATCGCGAGAACAACGCTTATCAGTGCGGACAATAAGGCCTGCACGACCGTAAACCGGATCGCGGCCCAATCCGCCGCGCCAAGACCTGTCGTCAGGTCCGCCCGCAGCGCCACCGCTGCGAGCGTCCCAAGCGTCAACGCAAGCACCAGCGCCCCCGAAAGGACGCCGGGCCAGCGTGGACTTATTGAGACAGCGCGTTGCGCCATTCTTCAAGAGCTTCCGCCCGGATTGCTGCAGCATCCTCGGGTGATTTCAACAGCGATACGGCTGGCGTCACCAAGGTTTCGAACCCATCGGGAAGACCGGCTTGTGGTGTCACCGCCGGATACATCCAATTTGTGGTTGGGATAATCGATTGGAACCCTTCAGACACGATGAATGCCATGAATTGGTCGGCCAGCTCCGGTTGATCCGTGCTAGCAAGCTTGGCCGCAACTTCGACCTGCATGTAATGGCCTTCTTCAAAGGGCCATGCCACTTTGCTGGCGTCTTCTTCGGCGATCAGGTGATAGGCAGGCGAAGTCGTGTAGGACAGCACTGCATCAGCCTCGCCATCAAGGAACATGCCATAGGCTTCGGACCAACCGGGCGTGACTGTAACGATGTTATCAGAAAGTTCAGCCCAGATGTCAGCCGCTTCGTCCGGATAGGCTTCTTTCACCCACATCAACAAGCCAAGGCCGGGGGTAGATGAGCGCGGGTCTTGAATAACGATTTTCAGATCACCAGTAGCGAGGTTCCGCAAAGAGACGGCCGCTTCGGCGTCTGCATTCCCAACAAAGGCGAAATAGCCCCAGTCGAAAGGCAAGAATTCTGCATCATCCCATGCGATCGGCAGATCAAGATCTGCTGTCACACCATGCGGCGCAAACAACCCGGTCTCACGCGCGGCAGCGGTCAGGTTGGTATCCAACCCCAATACCACATCAAATTCAGTCCGCGGCCCTTCAAGCTGGATGCGTGCCAACAGGGCAGCCCCATCAGAGCTACCAACGAATTCAAGGTCGCAGGCGCATTCTGCTTCGAATGCGGTTTCAATTGCGGGGCCGGGACCCCAATCGCTAACAAAGCTGTCATATGTCAAAACTTGCAGTACCGGGGTCTCAGCCAATGTGCTTGTAGCACAAAGGGCAAGTCCCGCGACAACTGGCAGATAGATTGGTTTTTGCATCATATCCTCCAAATGCGACGGGCGGAATGGGGGATAGCGTGATTGCCATACCTTCCCTCCGCCGGTCTTAACCGGTTCAGGTTCAACGGGTCCGCTTGCGCATCTCAGCCGATATGGCCCCCCGAGGTGCGGCTTACATACGCATGTTTTACCAAAATGCAAAGACCACGAAACTCTGCGGGTATCAGGGTTGATCTTTCGTTACATCTTGCCTTGAAAGCCGCAGGCACAGGCCAAGTTTAGGAGATACCAATGCAAGATGCGCTCGTTCAATTTCTTCTTCGCACAACCACACAAGATTCAGCCCATGACATCGGACACCTGCACCGCGTTTGGCGAAATGCACAGATCATTGCAGACCAAGAACCGCCTAGTGACCGGGTTGTACTGCTGCATGCCGCCTATCTGCACGACCTCGTTAATTTGCCCAAATCACACCCAAACCGCGCCAATGCCTCTGCGATCTCGGCCGAGAAAGCCAAACTATTCTTGCGCGATCAGGGACTGAGCAGCGCGCAAATCGATGCAACCTGCCATGCGATTGTCGCACATAGTTTTTCGGCCAATGTCAGCCCACAGACGCTTGAAGCAAAAATTATTCAAGACGCAGACCGGATCGAGGCGCTAGGCGCAGTGGGTTTAGCCCGATGCTTTGCCGTGTCGGGCGCTTTGGGGCGTCCGTTGTTTGATCCGGCCGACCCGTTTGCGACGACCCGCGCGCTGGACGACCAATCCTTTGCAATAGACCACTTTGCGGTAAAATTGCTGCGCCTTCCTGACACCATGCAAACGACGTCCGGCCGTGATCTTGCCGCGCAACGCGCTGACATCCTGCGCACGTATCTGGACGACCTCGCACAAGAGCTGAATTTTCCCGTCTCTGGCTGGTAGAAAAGCAGCCCCGCAGCCGCGATTGAATGTGGCGCGATGTTCCTGTAATCCAAGGCCAATCAATGGGGCGCGCATATGTCGATGAATAGTTTTGGTCACCTTTTCAAATTCACAACCTGGGGCGAAAGCCATGGGCCAGCACTGGGCGCGACCGTTGATGGCTGCCCACCCGGCGTGCCAATTGACGCGGCGATGCTGCAACAATGGCTAGATAAACGTCGCCCGGGCCTGAACAAAAACACAACCCAACGCAATGAACCTGATGCGGTTGAAATCCTGTCCGGTGTGTTTGAGGGCAAATCAACCGGCACCCCAATTCAGCTAATGATCCGCAATACCGATCAACGGTCCAAGGATTACGGCGATATTGCCAACACCTTCAGGCCCGGTCACGCGGATATCACCTATCACCAAAAATACGGCATCCGCGATTATCGTGGCGGCGGTCGGTCATCAGCGCGCGAAACGGCTGCGCGGGTTGCGGCTGGTGGGGTTGCGCGCGAAGCAATCAAAGCGATTGCGCCCAACGTCCAGATCAGAGGCTACATGACCCAAATGGGGAGCAAAGCCATTGATCGTGCCAATATCGACTGGGATCAGATCGATCAGAACGATTTTTTCTGCCCAGACGCGCAAGCCGCCGCAGAATGGAACGACTATTTGGCTTGGCTGCGCAAAGACGATCATAACTCAGTTGGTGCGATCATCGAAGTTGTCGCCCGCGGGGTCCCGGCGGGGATCGGTGCCCCGGTTTATGCTAAGTTAGACACTGATTTGGCCGCCGCGATGATGTCGATTAACGCCGTTAAAGGTGTTGAGATTGGCGAAGGAATGAACGCCGCATCGCTCACAGGGCGTGACAACGCGGATGAAATTTTTATGGGACCAAACGGGCCTGAGTATAGTTCAAACCACGCAGGCGGCATTTTGGGTGGGATCAGTACTGGGCAAGACATTGTCGTGCGTTTTGCGGTCAAACCAACATCATCTATCCTCAGCCCGCGCAAATCGATCCGCATGGATGGGTCCCCGATGGAAGTCATCACCAAAGGCCGCCATGATCCTTGTGTCGGCATCCGTGCAGTGCCTGTGGGAGAGGCGATGATGGCCTGTGTAATCTTGGATCACCTGCTCTTGGATCGCGGTCAAACAGCTGGCACACGCGGGAAAATCGGATAACTGCGCCTTGCGTAGCAGCTATGATAGCTGTTGCAAAAAACCCATTGCGGCTTAAAATACTTAGTAATTATTGACTTATTTTCGTTATTCGGCAACAAATTTGGCGCGTGGTTTATATCGCAGCCATGCGTGATAGAGTTCGAAATTTGAGGCATATAAAATGAAACTATTTACCGCCGTCTTTGGCACATCAACTGTTGCCGCCATCTCTGCTTATGCGGGTGGTGTTGCGGATATGATTGTTGAAACCGCACCCGTTGTTATGGAACCCACCGAAACAGTCGGTTCAAGCGCCCCTAGCTGGGTTATTCCCGTAATTATCATCGCAGCCCTTGTTGGCGCTGCAGCGTTGTCTGGCGACGACGATGATGATGACACCGGCGGCCTATACTAAGGCTTTTAGTACCAATTTACATCTTTTGAAATTGGTCTAGGAAACGATCATGATCGGTGAAAAGCCACATATTATGATCGGTATATGTACGCGGCAGCGGAACACGCTGCTGCGTCGTTTAATTGACGGCATCCAAGATCAACCTATGCCCGCAGGGTATAGCGTTGAGATTGTTGTTATTGATAACAACGATGTTCCTACAGCAGAACCTGCGCTAGATGGTACCGCAACCCGCTTTCCCATTTCTGTCGAACATGAACCGCAAGCGGGTCTGGTATTTGCGCGCAATCATGCGCTAGACGCCGCCACTGCACGCGGGGCAACTTGGTTTATCGGCGTCGACGACGACGAATGGGTCGATGAAAACTGGCTGGCGGAAATGGTTGATGGCTTTGAGACGCACAGCTCTCCGGTGCTGATCGCACAATGTATCTATGAATATGACGGCGCGCTCAGCCCGTACCGGCAGGCGCGTCAACTCCAATCGCTGACCAAAGGCAAACGCCCTTCGATCCTTTCCAGCGGCAACTATGCAATCCATCGCCGCATTTTCGCGGACGATGACGGGCTGAGTATGCGCTTTGATCCGTTTTTTAATGAAAGCGGTGGTGAAGACGTTGATTTCTTTCTGCGCATTCAACACATCCACGGCTATGTTGCCGCATCTGTCCCCGGTTCAATTGTCTACGAAGCTTGGGATGGTGAACGCGCGACGCTCAGCTATCATCTAAAACGGTGCCTCCGCAATCAAGTGGCGGGCTACCATATCCTACGGCGACACCGACGGCTGGGGCTCTATGGCAATGTTATTCAAAATGCTTTTCGTGTGATGGTAAAAACGAACCGACATCTTGTCTACGGCATTGGCAAGCTACTGCTTGGTGCATTGACCGTTCCGTTCAAGCGTAACGAAGGTCAGAAATTAATCGGTCTCGGGATGGAAAGATGCGTTCTCGCGGCAGCCCTTGGGGCGTTTTTGTTCGGGATGTTACCCGTCGGCTATGGCGCAAGTGTTCAAGGGTCGCCTGATGGCGTCAGACCAAACAGCTAAGGCGCAACCGGTTGCTTTGACAATTGCACCGCCAGAATCCCGCCGGCGATGATCACAACACCGATGATATCCAAAACGCCGATTGCTTCGCCCAACAGCAAGGCCGCAATGGCCACGCCTAGGAATGGGTTTAAAAAGTGGAATGTCGATGCTTTGACGGCGCCAATCCGTCCCACCAGCATGAACCACACCCATGTGGCCGCCAAACCGGGGATCAGCGTAGTATAGACGAACGCCACGATCAGTTGCCAGTTCCAAGTGACGACCCAATCCTCAAGCATTAATGCCGGGCCCGCCAAGATCGTCGCCCCCACAAGCATTTGCAGCCCGACGATCATCAAGACATTTCCGCCTGATGCTGCACCCATGACGGCCAATGTCGCAACCGTCAGCGATACGACTCCGATCACACATAAAAGCAAACCAAATGGGTCAACACCACCTTGCAGCCGCGCACCCATAATCAAGGCAACGCCGATCACCCCAGCGACCAACCCGGCTAGCCCTAGCGGCCGAACCTTGGTTCCGAAAACCACCCATCCAACCAACGCGACAAGCAATGGCATTGTCGAGGCGATAATTGCGGCCAATGACGCAGGCACGGTTTGCATCGCGACAAAGTTCAGGCCCAGATAGAGAGCGTTTTGGCACAGGCCAAAGATCAACACACCGGTCCATTGTCGGGGCGTTAGCTTGGCCGACTGCCCAAGTGCAAAGGCGATCATGACGCCTAACAACCCGGAAATGAAAAACCGAAGCGCAAGAGCGCTAAGCGGCGGGGCATATTCCACGATCACCCGCGCAGAAGTGAAGGCCGAAGACCACATCGCCGCAAAAGCGAGCCCCATGAGAATTGCTTTGATATCCATTGCGGGACGTTTGCTGAACACCCAAGAAACGTCAATCCAAGATCGCAATTACATTGTATCAATACGATTGTGCGGCCGCACCAAACCGCGCACAAAAAAGGGCCGCCCGATCCGGGCGACCCTTATAAACAGTACATTCAGCATCAGGCCAAATGATTTAGCCGTTCACGCTGTCTTTCAGCGCTTTGGCGATTGTCATTTTGACAACCTTGTCGGCTTCTTTTTTGATCTGTTCGCCTGTGGCAGGGTTGCGGACCATACGCTCTGGGCGCTCACGGCAATAAATTTTGCCGACACCAGGAAGCGTCACAGCACCGCCGCCGGAAACTTCTTTGGTGATGATGCCTGTCACGGCGTCCAATGCAGCGCCTGCTGCTTTTTTATCTGTGCCAAGTTCTTCAGCTAGTGCAGCAACAAGTTGCGCCTTCGTTAGTGGTTTAGTCGCCATTTTCTGGTCTCCCTTAATTGCCCGCCCTATGGGGCCTCTACCCGCGCATTTAACGGTATGTTGTGGCACACCACAACGATTAGTGTGCACTTTCAAGTTAAAATAGCGACTTTTCGCCCGTTTTTTACGACTTTATAGGAATGCGGTCTCTTCAAAGCTGCGTAATTTGCGGCTGTGGATACGTTCCAGCGGCATTTCACGCAACCGTTCCATCGCCCGAATACCGATCATCAGGTGCGCCGCGACCTGTGTTTTGTAGAATCCAGAAGCCATTCCGGGTAGCTTTAGCTCCCCATGCAACGGCTTATCACTGACGCATAGCAGCGTGCCATAAGGCACCCGGAACCGGAAACCATTGGCCGCAATTGTCGCGCTTTCCATATCAAGCGCGACCGCACGCGATTGCGACAACCGCTGCACCGGACCTGACTGATCGCGCAACTCCCAGTTACGATTGTCAATCGTCGCCACTGTGCCCGTCCGCATAATCCGCTTGAGCTCGTAACCTTCAAGCTTGGTCACATCGGCCACGGCAGTTTCCAGCGCAATCTGGATTTCAGCCAATGCCGGGATCGGCACCCAAACGGGTAAATCATCATCCAACACGTGATCTTCACGCAAATACGCGTGCGCCAAGACAAAATCACCAAGTCGCTGCGAATTGCGCAGCCCAGCGCAGTGCCCAACCATCAACCACGCATGTGGGCGCAACACTGCGATATGATCCGTCGCGGTTTTTGCGTTCGACGGGCCAACGCCGATATTGACCAAGGTAATCCCGCCGCCATTCGCGCGTTTGAGGTGATAGGTCGGCATCTGCGGCAGCTTTGCGGGTTCAGCGATAACCGTGTCCGCATCCGTGATTTCCACGTTTCCCGTACTCACAAAGCTGGTGTAGCCGCTGTTAGCGTCCGCCAACATTGCCCGCGCATAGTTTTCAAACTCTTCAACATAGAATTGGTAGTTGGTGAACAGCACGTGATTTTGAAAATGCTCGGCTGCGGTCGCGGTGTAATGTGACAGCCGCGCAAGTGAATAATCTACCCGCTGAGCGGTAAAGGGCGCAAGCGGCTGTGCGCCGTCAGGATAGGCGAACCCTTCGCCATTCACGATCGCATCATGCGTTGTCGACAGGTCTGGCACGTCAAAATTATCGCGCAGGTTAAAATCCAGCGACCCATCTTGGGGAACAGTTAATGTTGGATCATTTGCGACGGCAAAATGCACAGGCATCACCGTATCGGATGGGCCAATAACAACCGGTACGCCATGACTGTTCAGCAAAAGTTGGATCTGCTGTTCCAGATAGGATTCAAACAGGTCTGGCCGCGTAACAGTGGTTGCATAGGTTCCCGGTTCCGCGACATGACCAAACGACAGGCGCGTATCCTTCTTGGCGTGAGTTGTCGTGGTCAGGCGAATTTCAGGGTAATAGGCGCGCACGCGGGTTTCGGGTTGGCCGGCGTCCATGGCTTCTTGGAAACGCGCTGACAAAAACCCTGCGGCGGTATCATACAGGGACCGCAACCGCGCGACGGCGGCTTTTGCATCGGTAAACGCTTCGTGGCCGGGCACATCGGGTGTCCGGGTCTTGACCTGTTGGGTATTGTTCATAGGTCGTCCTCAAATAAATCAGTCAATTCAAATTTCTCAACGTCCACCAGCCCCAGATCAGAAATCCGCAACGAGGGGATGACAACAAGCGCCAAAAGCGAATGTTGCATATAGGCGTTGTTTAAGGTGCAGCCACATGCGTTCATGGCAGCAACCATTTCATCGGCCTTCGCCGCAACCTGAGCGGCAGGTTGATCAGACATAAGCCCCGCAATTGGCAGTTCAACCAGCGCCAGTTCTTTGCCATCTTTCCAGATGGTGACACCACCGCCGACTTCACCCAGTCGATTGGCCGCTGCTGCCATGTTGTCGCGGTCAGTGCCCACGACAATCATATGGTGGCTATCATGCGCCACAGTCGAGGCCATCGCCATATTACCCGTGTATCCAAAGCCCGAGACAAAGGCGTTCACGACTTTACCGGTACCTTGATGCCGTTCAACAAGTGCGATCTGGTAAGTGTCATCTGCGCCTTCGACCAGCCCATCAACAACGGGAAGTTCAGCGGTAAGGGCTTCGGTCGGGGCCTGGTTTTCGACGACACCGATCACCTTGACCTTAACCTTATTCTTGCCACCAGGGGCAGTGATCGCGAAATCATCGCCGCCCAACGCCTTGCCCATATTCACGGTTTGGCGCGCGTCGGTGGGCCAATCATAATGTGGGCATTCGACGGTTATCTTACCATCAATAGCAACCGTGCGACCACGTGCAATCACCCGTTCTACCGGCAGCGTTACTAAGTCAGACGTCAATATTACATCCGCCCGGCGCCCCGGCGCAATCGACCCCAATTCCCGTTCCAAGCCAAAATGCGTGGCCGTGTTGATCGTCGCCATCTGCAACGCAATCAACGGATCACAGCCGCACGCGATCGCGTGGCGTACAACGCGGTTCATATGACCATCGTTCACCAGCGTCCCAGAATGGCAATCATCGGTGCAAAGGATAAAGTTGCGCGGATCAAGACCACGTTCCGTGATCGCTGTGATCTGGCTTTCGACGTCATACCATGCGGACCCAAGCCGCATCATTGATTTCATGCCCAACCGCACCCGCGCGATTGCGTCGGCTTCGGCGGTGCCTTCGTGGTCATCAGCCGCGCCACCTGCAACATAGGCAGCAAAGGCGTTGCCTTTGTCCGGGCTGGCGTAATGGCCGCCAACGGTTTTGCCCGCATTCATTGTCGCAGCCATTTCGGCCAACATTTGCGGATCGCCATTGATCACACCAGGGAAATTCATCATTTCACCCAGACCAATAATACCGGGCCACGCCATGGCTTCGGCCACATCTTCGGCGGATATTTCGAAACCTGTTGTTTCAAGCCCCGGAGCAGAGGGGGCGCAGGATGGCATCTGCGTATAGATATTGATGGGCTGCATCAGGGCTTCGTCATGCATCATGCGCACGCCACGCAGGCCCAGCACGTTGGCAATTTCATGCGGGTCCGTGAACATCGTTGTTGTACCATGGGGTATCACCGCGGCGGCAAATTCAGCCGGGGTCAGCATCCCGCTTTCGATATGCATATGCCCATCGCAGAGACCCGGAATCAAATATCGGCCCGCCGCATCAATGATCTCTGTATCTGGCCCAATACAATGGCTGGCGTCCGGACCCACATAGGCAAAGCGCCCGCCCGCAATGGCGACTTGCCACCCGTCGAGCACTTCGCGGGACTGCACGTTAACGAGTTTACCGCCAGAAATGACAAGGTCAGCATGCGCGCGCCCTGCGGCAACAGCGACCAAACGGGGGGCCAATTCGGCCCAAGATTTGATGTGATATTCCATCCCCAATGGTTTCACCGATTTTAGCCGGTTTCAAGAGGGGATGGACCGCAAAAAGGTAAAGGGGCCGCACTGGATTCCCAATGTAGCCCCTGCAACAATCGGTGTTTAGCTGGCGTTAAAACGTCGCCAAGAATGCGTAGATGTCAGCCGCTTGCTGTGCATCGCGGACCTGATAGGCCATTTTACCGCGGGCGCGGCCGTCGCCAGTTGCTTCGCGCAGATATGCTGTTGGGTTTTGTACATAAGCAACGAATGATTCTTCATCCCATGTTGCGCCTGTCTCGCCCAGCGCAACCAGCGCATCGCCATACCGGAAGTCTTCGATCGCGCCCAATGCGCGGCCATCTATCCCGTAAAGGTTTGGACCCGTGCGCGCATTGCGACCAGCAAGCACTTCGCCAGCATCGTCACGCACAACGTGGCAAGCAACGCATTGACGGTTAAATTGCTGTTCGCCAGCTGCTGCATCACCTTCGGCAAGCACAGGAGAAGCAAGTGCGGCCAAGGTCGCGGCGAGTGTAATAGTTTTCATGATCGTTGTCCTTTTTCGATCTGATCAATGACTGTTTGCCCCAGTCGCATAAAATATAGTGTACTGGGCAGTCTAAACCAACCTTAAAGGCAATTATTCTATGCTGCGATGCATCAAAACATCGCAGCTTTGCCGCCATCGTGTGTAGCATGGCGGCAAAGCTTGGTTTCGTCACGATTTGCTTGATCTTTGTGCATGCGCGCGCAATTGGGCCTCTTTGCGTTCGATTTCATAGGTTTTGCGCGGACGTCCATCGTGAACCCAATTGTCTGGCGCATCCCAGCGGGCATTGCGTGTTGCGGTCAGGAAGCTGTTGGAAAGTATTGATAGCATGACTATTCCTTTCTGAATGTTGATGATGAACAAATAAAAGGATTGCAGTGTTTATGCGACTCTGTAAGATTTTCATTATGTTAGTTGAGCTTTCATATGAACTGGCGTGATGTCCCTTCGCTTTCGGCGCTGCGTGCCTTTGATGCGGCTGCCCGCGCGGGGTCTTTTTCGCAAGCCGCCCGTGAACTAAACGTCACCCACGCCGCTATCGCCCAACACGTGCGTTCTGTCGAATCCGACCTTGGGGCATCATTGCTCGTACGTCAGGGGCGCGGAGTGGTGCTAACGGATGCGGGTGCGCGTTTGGCTGATGCGCTTTCGGATGGGTTCGGGCAAATTATTGCAGGTGTAAAATCCGTGCGCGCCGATGTGGACGCCCGACCGCTGTCGATCACCGCAACCCATAACTTTGCAGAAAGCTGGCTGATGCCAAGAATCGGGAAATTTTGGGCCAAGTACCCTGAAATCGCTCTGTCCATTGTTCCAAGCAACAAGCTTGTAGATCTGCGCAAAGACGGGTTTGATGTTGGCATCAGATACGGTGATGGAAACTGGCCGGGGCTTGAAACGACGCATCTGCTTGCCGCCGACTATACGGTTGTTGCGGCGCCGGGCATTGTCAAAACCGATCAAATCGCACAATCCGGCGCAACATGGTTTTTCGAAGACGCTCATCAGGAATCGCAACGCTGGGTCCGCGAGGCTGGGTTAATCGGGCCCTCACAAAAATCTGTCACCGTTTCCACATTGGGCATGGCCCTATCTGCCGTACGGGCAGGCGGCGGCATAACCATCGCAGCCAGCGCATTGGTAAGCGATGATATCAAGGATGGGCGGCTTGTCGCGTTAAGCCAAACCCAACCTGAACGAATTGGGTATTACATCATTCATCCGCCCGGCGTTCTATCGGACAGAGTTAAGACATTTAAGAAATGGCTGTTGAAAGCGCTTTAGCGCGGGCTGCGTTTTGCCAAAATCCGTTGCAGCGTCCGGCGGTGCATCGAAAGCCTGCGCGCCGTCTCAGACACATTGCGATCACACAGTTCATACACCCGTTGAATATGTTCCCAACGCACGCGGTCCGCGCTCATTGGGTTTTCTGGTGGTGGAGGAAGGGCCGCATCACCTGCCAATAATGCATTTGTCACATCATTAGCGTCCGCAGGTTTCGCCAAATAGTCAGTCGCGCCAATTTTTACAGCCGCCACCGCAGTTGCAATCGCACCATATCCAGTCAGAACGACAATCCGACTTTCGGGACGCTTTGCACGCAGCAGTTCAACCACATCCAACCCGTTCCCATCTTCTAGCCGCAAATCAACAACGGCATAGGCTGGCGGGCGCACATTTGCGATTGCCTTGCCAGCCGCCACAGATTCAGCCGTTTCAACAGCAAATCCGCGTTTTTCCATCGCCTTGGCCAGTCGCCGCAAGAACGCTTCGTCATCATCAACAAGAAGAAGGCTCTTATCGTCGCCCAGATCCAATGGCTCGGTCATTATGGTGCGTTCCTCGCTAGTGTCCGCCTAAGTGTAGGTTTATAGCACCCTTCGTCAACCTGTGATCATGCACGCGGCGACCTGAGCAACGTGCTCTGCGCTGTCGTCGCGTCCGAATATGGCTGCAACACCGGATTCCGGAAGCGCCAAATAGGTCGAAGTCGAATGGGTGATCAGATAGTAATCCGGGTCTCCGTCCTCTTTTTGATAAAATGTGCGATAGGCTTGCGATACAGCTGCGACCTGTGTGTCCGTTCCCGTGAGCCCGATCATTTTAGGATGAAAATTATCGGCATAGTCACGCACCACATCCACGCTATCGCGATCTGGGTCGATTGAGATGAACACTGGTGTCGCGCTTAGCCCTTGGTCAGCCAAAATATCAATTGCCGCTGCGTTGCGCGCATTGTCGAGCGGGCAAACATCGGGGCAGAACGTATAGCCGAAATAGATCAATGTAGGCTCAACGATCACATCGCGATCCGTCACAATGGCCCCGGTTTCGCTACGCAAGGTAAACGGCCCGCCGGTGTCACTTCCGACCATTGCAACACAATCGGGTACTGGCACCAGCTGGGTGATCGCAAAGGTCGTGCCAAGCACGCCCACAACCGTTGTTCCTGCAAGTACTGCGATCAATTTAGACATCTACGTCCCTTTCCCTATTCACGCATTGATCCCCCAAGCGGCGCTGCTTATCAATGATCTACCTTGCCAACGGGATCACACATATGTCTGTTTCTGACTTTAGCCAGTTTCAACAGCAGCAACGTAGCAATTGGATACGGCTGCGCACGCTGACGTCCCTGCGCTGGGTCGCGACGATGGGGCAGACCGCCGCAATTCTAATGGTTAGCATGGTCTACGGTCTTCAAATCAACCTTGGTCTTGCCACCCTATTTATCGGGGTTTCTGTTGTTGCCAATCTTGTCGCGACCGTTGGATATCCCGAAAACACTCGGCTTTCTGAGCGTGGCGCGTCGCTTTGGCTGGTTTTTGATTTGGTGCAGCTTGGTCTTTTGTTGGCCATCGCAGGCGGGCTGAATAACCCTTTTGCGATGTTGATGTTGGCGCCCGTCACGATTGCCGCCACTGTTCTCCACCTGAGCACGACGGTTTTTCTTGGGCTAACGGCCATCACAATCATCACGACAATCAGCCAATTACATATGCCAATCACGATGTCTGATGGCACGGTTTTGGTGCTTCCTGGGATATTTCAATTCGGATTTTGGGCCTCGATCGTCATTGGGATCGTGTTCTTGTCGGTCTACGCGCGCCAAGTCACCACCGAAATGCATGCCATGCGCGAAGCTCTGGTCGCCACGCAACTCGCGCTCGCGCGTGAACAAAAGCTCACGGATCTTGGAGGCGTTGTGGCGGCCGCGGCGCATGAGCTCGGCACACCTCTGGCAACAATCAAACTTGTTGCGAGTGAAATGAAAGAAGACCTCGGCGATCATCCCGATCTGTTTGAGGATGCCAGCCTTATCGGCCAACAGGCCGACCGATGTCGCGACATCTTGCATTCAATGGGGCGCGCCGGAAAAGACGATTTGCACATGCGCCACGCACCGTTGGAGGCCGTTGTACGCGAAGCCGCAGAGCCACATATGGAGCGCGGTAAACATGTGCAATTTCAAATCGATACATCCCAAGATCAGCCGACCATCGCGCGGCGCCCCGAAATCATCCATGGTCTGCGCAATCTGATCCAAAACGCCGTCGATTTTGCGCAGACCGAAGTCTGCGTCGCCCTAACTTGGACAAACACCACCCTGAATGTACGCATTTCAGACGATGGTCCGGGGTTTCCTGGGTCTGTCATCGGGCGGATCGGCGACCCTTACGTGCGACAACGCCGACAATCCGAAAATGCGACGCGCCCCGGTTATAAGGGCATGGGATTAGGGTTGTTTATCGCCAAGACCCTTTTGGAACGCTCTGGCGCTCGGCTTGCATTTGCGAACAGCCGCAGGGCTGGCTTGGGTGAAAGCGGAGCCGTCATTGACGTTACTTGGACGCGCGATGCACTGCCAAATAGCGGCGACCGCGCAAGCACACCCTTGGGTGAAAACCAACAAAACAGCGCTGGTACATAAGTCCGGGATCACGCTTAACCTCGCATTAACCTCAATTAGCGATGTTCATCCTCAGTTTTAATGGGGACGTCGTCAGATGGTCGTTAGCTTCTTCGTGACCACAGCTATGGGCTGTTGCTTGGTGCTCTTATGTGCCGTTACCTTCAAGTCTCGGCGTGACCTGCGGTACCTTAATCGACAACTTGAATTGTCCACGCCCCCATTCGATGACAAAGCTATATTTCTTTTTCATGATAGTGACTTAGTTGATGCGACACCCCAAGCCACGGCATTGTTTTCTGGTGGTACAGATGGCCTGTCAGACCTAGATGCGCTTGTCCAGCTGCTTGCGCCACATGTCCCCAATCTACGGCAGATCACTGAAAATCCGCCCGCCACGAAAACACGAATCGACGGGGTGACGACAGATTCGATCTGGATTGAAATCAATGAAACGGGCGGCCGCACGCGCATTGTTGTCAACGGAACCCACGGCAAACTTTGTATCGAAAAAAAAGCGACGATCGCGCAAGAAATTCAGCTATCCGAACTTGCGATGCTACGCGACCTAACCCAGCACAGCCCACAATTGGTTTGGCAAGAAACGTCCGATGGGAGACTTTTATGGGCAAATCAAACCTACCTTACATTCGCCGATAGCATGCTTTCGCCCGCCAAAGGCGCCCCAAAAACCTGGCCTAGCACGTCAATATTCCCCGGCCTGCACGAAACGCTTGGGGCGGGCACAACGGGGGCGCGTCGCCTTTCCGTAAAGTCACACGACCAATCAACCGAGCATTGGTTTGACATCACTAGCACCCCGTTTAACGCTGGTTTTTTACACTACGCAAGCGACGCAAATGGAATCGTGCGCGCCGAACGCGAGCGACAGAATTTCAAGCAAACCTTAGGGAAAACATTTGCAGAGCTTTCTTGTGGGTTAGCCGTTTTCGACAAGAACCGTCGATTGACCACGTTTAATCCGGCGATCCTTGATCTCACCGGGTTACAGTTCGAATTTCTGAGCAATCGGCCAACGCTTGACACAGTTTTAGACAGGCTACGCGAAAAACGGATGCTGCCGGAACCCAAGAATTACGCGAATTGGCGCGCAAAATTTACTGCTGTCGAGGAGGCGGCAAAAGACGGAAGCTATCGCGAAACATGGGCGCTTCCGGATGGGCAAACCTACCGGGTCTCGGGGCGTCCACATCCTGACGGGGCATTTGCGTTTATGTTCGAAGATATTAGCGCCGAAGTTTCGCTCGCCCGCAGGTTTCGTGACGACATTGAAACTGGGCAAGCTGTGTTGGACGCTATGCCGGATGCGGTTGCAGTATTTTCAGCTGCGGGAACGTTGCTGATTTCCAATCAGGCGTACACGGATTTTTGGCAAACAAATCCAGCCGTTTACCACGAACAACGGTCGCTCCAAACTGAAATGAAAGTCTGGAAAAACTACAGCACAAACACACAGATTTGGTCACGCATACGCAGTTTCATCCATCAAGCCGGTCAACGTGACGCGTGGAGCGATACAACATTTCTGGATGATGGTCGCCAATTGACCTGCCACACCAACCCAATTGCCGCTGGCAAAACGCTGGTTCGGTTTACAACAACCGCCAAGGTGAAGCCAGAAATTCAGAAACTGATGATGCGCGACCCTGCGATCCAGATTGGAAAACGCTGATTTCACCTTGCAGACGCGGTGACAAGCAATAGTGTTTCGCCATGACTACCATTGCACTTCCAACCGAAACAGAGACCGTAAAACTCGCCCAGCGCATCGCGGGCATTTTATCTCCCGGCGATACTTTATTGCTATCCGGCGAAATCGGCGCTGGAAAATCCGCTTTTTCGCGCGCGTTAATCCGTGCAAGACTTGGCCGAATGGAAGACGTGCCGTCGCCGACATTTACGCTTGTACAAACCTATGATGATCCGTCAGGTGACATCTGGCATTGCGATCTTTACCGTTTAACCCACCCAGATGAAATTTTTGAACTTGGTCTGGACGAAGCCTTTGCCACCGCAATTTGCCTCATTGAATGGCCGGATCGGTTAGGCCCAGATGCGCCAAGCACCGCCTTGCAGATGAAATTTCACGCAGGCGACACCGCGCATAGCGTTGAAATCACCACGTCCGCCGCTTGGGCCGACCGATTAGAGGGCGTGCTATGACCGGGCGCGCCGATCTCATCGACAGATTTCTAACGAATTCTGAGTGGGCCAATTGGCAGCGCCTCGCACTGGCCGGCGACGCATCAAGCCGCCGGTATGAACGGTTAAGCAATGGTCGATCTCAAGTCATCTTGATGGACGCACCGCCCGAAAACGGCGCATTAACGGAACCTTTCGCGCGTATCACGAAACTATTGCAGGATATAAATCTAAGCCCACCTGACGTATTGGCACACGATAAAACTCTTGGAATCATGATTTTATCGGATCTAGGCCCGGATGACTTCGCGGGATGGCTGAAACAACACCCAACAGAATCTTTGGGGCTTTACCGCGCCGCGACAGAAGTGTTGGTGCATTTGCAAAACACACCTGCGCCCGATGACCTTATCCATATGACACCAGAAGTCGGCGCACAAATGGTCGAAATCACCGGCGAGTTCTACGCAGCAAAGCCGACACCCGACCTCACCCAAGAAATGCAACGCGCTATGGATGTTCTTGCCCCTGTCGCCGACACGCTATCTCTGCGCGATTACCATGCGGAAAACTTAATCTGGCGGCCAGATCAGCACGGCCTCGCACGGGTGGGGTTGCTTGATTATCAAGACGCATTTATCGCACCAACAGGTTATGATTTGGCATCGCTTTTGCGCGATGTCCGGCGCGATATTGACCCTGCGCTTGCGCAAGAAATCACCGCATATTTTATGGCCAAGACCAAAGCTAGTCGCGAATTTCCGGCACAATTAGCCTGTCTTGGTGCCCAGCGAAATCTGCGCATTTTGGGCGTGTTTGCACGCCTATCAAAGGTCATGGGCAAAAAACGCTATATTGATTTAATCCCGCGCGTCTGGGCGAATTTAATGGCTGATCTGCGGCATCCCGCGCTGAAGCAGCTAGATCAAGCGGTACGCGATACGCTTCCCACGCCAGATGAGGCCACATTGATCAGGTTACGCAGATGACAACACCCATTCTTTTATTCGCGGCCGGGCTAGGCACACGTATGGGCGCGTTAACCAAGACCATGCCGAAGCCATTGGTGAAGGTCGCGGGTAAACCTTTAATTGATCACGCACTCGCGTTCACTCAGATATCGGCGGTCGGAAACAAGGTCGTGAATGTGCACTACTGTGCTGATCAAATGCACGCGCATTTGGCCGGACGAGGTATTGCAATTTCAGATGAGACTGACTTGCTACGCGACACAGGCGGCGGATTGCGCCATGCCCTGCCGTTGTTAGGTGCAAGCCCCACGTTAACCATGAACACCGACGCCGTTTGGCGCGGGCCAAACCCGATTGAAACGGTGTTGAACGCTTGGCACGATGATATGGAAGCGCTGCTTTTGGTGGTCGAAAAACGCAATGTACATGGCCATTTAGGCAAAGGCGATTTTCGGTTGGGTGCTGAAAACCGGCTGCACCGCGCCCCCGACATGATTTATACTGGGGTGCAGATGATCCGCACGGAAACGATTGATCACATTGATGATCTTTCTTTTTCGCTCAATCTCGCGTGGAATGATATTGCCACACGCGGCGGGCTTTATGGCGTAAAGTATGACGGCCAATGGTGCGACGTCGGCCAACCCTCAAGCATCCCTGTCGCCGAGGCGATGTTGCATGTTTAATCCCACCGACAGCCCCCGCATTTTCGGCAGCGCCCTTGGCGTGGATTTCGCGCAATCACTGGTCGATGGGCTGGTGACGCGAGGGCGCGATATGTCGCTGCACGACTGGGCACGCACCGAAATTTACGTCAACACCGCGCGCATGGAGAGTCGAATAAGAGGTATATTCGTCTCCGGTCCAGCACGACTCTTTCCGAAAATAAAGCTCCTATCAGAGCTTTCAGATGATCCTCGGATAGACGTCCCCAAAGCAATTTCTCCACTACGCCGAAGGTTTGAACTGCTGCAAGCCGTCGCAAAACTGATCGAACAACAGCCCGATATCGCGCCACGCGCCGCGTTTTATGACCTGTCGGATAGTCTTGCAAAGCTGATGGACGAAATGCAGGGAGAAGGCGTCAGCCCTGATACGATTGCCAATCTTGATGTCTCGGATCAATCTGGGCACTGGGCGCGGTCGCTTGCGTTTATTCAGATTATTTCAGCATATTTTGGCACCGCGCAAGACGCCCCAGACAAGGAATCCCGTCAAAGATTGGTTGTTGAAGCGCTTGCGCAAAAATGGGCTGAAACCCCGCCAACGCACCCGATTATCGTGGCCGGTTCAACTGGATCGCGTGGCGCGACCGCGCTTTTTATGCAAGCTGTCGCGGCATTGCCCCAAGGGGCGATTATCCTGCCCGGGTTTGACTTTGACCTGCCTGATCCGGTCTGGCACGCGATGGACGATGAAATCACCGCCGAAGATCACCCACAATTTCGGTTCCGGCGCTTGATGGATATGATGGAGTTTCAGCGTGAAGATGTACAAAATTGGTCAGATGTTTCACCTGTGCACCCTGAACGCAACAAGCTGATTTCATTATCTTTAAGACCCGCACCCGTCACCAGCCAATGGCTGACAGAGGGGCCGGACCTTGGCGACCTTTCGGTAGCGACCAAAGGATTAACCTTGGTCGAAGCCGCATCACCCCGTGCAGAGGCCGAGACAATCGCGCTACGTTTACGCCAAGCCGTAGAGGATGGAATCACCGCTGCGCTGATCTCGCCTGATCGGATGTTAACCAGACAGGTGACCGCAGCCTTGGATCGCTGGGATATTCGCCCCGACGACAGTGCCGGCACACCGTTGCAATTATCGCCACCGGGCCGAATGCTGCGCCATGTGGCGGATATGCTGGGCAAACCACTGACCGGTGAAATGCTGTTGGTCTTGCTCAAGCATCCTTTGTGTAACTCGACCGACACCGAACGCGGGCCGCATTTGCGCCACGCGCGCGAACTCGAACTCTATCTACGGCGCAACGGTCCACCCTTTCCTACGCCTGAAACGCTCCGTGATTGGGCGAAGCTTGGCGAAGGGCGCGACGATTGGGCCAAATGGTTGGCCGATACGGTTTTCGATTTCGCCACCCCACGCGAAGTGCCGCTGGCCGATCACCTTGCAACGCATATTGATCTGACCCAACGCCTATGCGCAGGGCCTGCGGGCGGCGAAGCCGGTGCATTATGGCAAGAGGCCGCTGGCCGCGCGGCGCGTAAAACTCGCGATGAAATTGCCCAAAACGCAGCGTACGCAGGCGAGATGCAAAGCAAGGACTACGCGGCACTCTTTGGTGCGATTCTTTCCGAAGGCACTGTACCTGAACACAACAAGAACCATAGGCAGATTCTCATCTGGGGTACGCTCGAAGCCCGCGTGCAGGGCGTTGACCTTGCAATTTTAGGCGGCATGAATGACGGGATTTGGCCAAAATCCCCAACACCCGATCCTTGGCTTAACCGTGTGATGCGCGCCAAGGCGGGGTTGCCATTGCCAGAACGATTGATCGGTCTATCAGCTCATGATTATCAACAGGCTATCGCAGCCAAAGAGGTTTGGATTACCCGTGCAAAACGGTCGTCGGATGCTGAAACCGTGCCATCGCGCTGGGTGAATAGATTAACCAACCTCTTACGCGGCTTACCGCAGCAAAACGGTGTGGTCGCTTTAGATGCGATGTTAGATCGCGGGCGCAAATGGTCCGATATGGCTGCCGCTCTTTCACGCGCAGATCACCGTAGTGAACCAGCATCGCGTCCGTCGCCTTGCCCGCCCTTAAACGCGCGACCAGATCAGCTTTCAGTGACACAGATTAAAACGCTGATCCGCGATCCTTTTGCGATTTATGCGCGCAAAGTGCTGCGCCTTAATCCGCTTGATCCGCTTGCACCCACAGCTGACGCACCGCTGCGTGGGACGATTGTGCACGAAGTCTTGGAAAAATTTATCGCGGGCGGCTTTGCACCTGATGATCGGGACGCATTGATGAATATCGCCCGTGATTGTTTCACCGCCAAATGCCCTTGGCCTACGATCCGCGCGCAATGGATCGCCCGTATGGATAAATCCGCCGACGCATTTTTAGCGGATGAGGTCACACGCCAAACACTATCTGACAACCGCGTTATCGAAAAACGGGGTGCGATTATGGTTCCCAACGTTGGGGTAAAGCTAACATGCATGGCCGACCGGATCGACATAACCCCAGACGAGCAAGCGTTGATCTATGACTACAAAACAGGCGTCGTTCCAAGCGAAAAACAGCAAGAGAATTTTGACAAACAGCTTTTGCTTGAAGCTGCGATGGTGGAACGCGGGGCCTTTACCGATATCGGAATAAAACCCGTGCAAGCGGCGACATTTATTGGGGTGAATGCAACAATGAAAACGAGCGCGGCGCCGCTAGCGAAAAACCCTCCTGATCAGGTTTGGGCAGAGTTAGAGACGCTTTTTGCGCATTGGCAGCGTATCGACCGTGGGTATACCGCCCGCATCGCCTTGTTTTCGAAAACCGACTACAGCCCATATGATCACCTGTCGCGCTTTGGCGAATGGGACACAAGTGACGATCCAAAACCACTGGTGCTGACATGATCCGCGATGCAGCCTCCCAACGCCAAGTTGATGCTGCCGATCCGCAAACATCCACATGGCTTTCTGCCAATGCTGGGTCCGGCAAAACCCGCGTGCTGACAGATCGCGTGGCGCGGTTGTTGTTGGAAAAAGTATCGCCACAAAACATCCTGTGTTTGACCTATACCAAAGCCGCCGCGGCCGAGATGCAGAACCGTTTGTTTAAACGGCTAGGTGCATGGGCAATGATGGCCGATGCGGATTTGCGCGCAGATTTGCAATCGCTTGGCGTTGACCGTCTGATTGATGACCAACAATTGCGCGAGGCCCGGACCCTGTTCGCCCGCGCGATTGAAACGCCCGGCGGTCTGAAGATTCAGACCATTCACTCATTTTGTGCCGGCGTTCTGCGACGTTTCCCGCTTGAAGCCCAAGTCAGTCCGCAATTTCGTGAAATGGAGGACCGCGCGAGCGAGATTTTACGCGCCGAGGTGATGGATGAACTGGTCACGGGTGACCACGCCCCGATTATCGACGATCTGCTGCGCTATTTTACTGGCGCGGAACTGTCATCTTTGACGGCTGAAGTGGCGCAAAAGCGAGAGGCTTTCGCGCGCGATATGCCGCGCGACGCGATTTGCGATCTGTTGGGCGTTGATCCCAGCTTATCGGCAGATCTACTCGTGTCGCAGATTTTGAACCAATCTGCGCTTAATGCGGTCCACCAGCTTGCCGCGATTTGCCGGAAAGGCAGCGCGACCGAGACCAAAGCAGCTGCGCAGCTTGATAAGGTCGCAAAAACGGCTCCGGCAGCGCTCAGCGACCTTGCGCTTTTAGAGGGTGTGTTTCTGTTTGGCAGCACCGCCAAGCAGCCGTTTGGCGCAAAGGTCGGCAAATTTCCAACCAAAGCCACACGCGACGCCCATGCAGAGCTGATGGACGATGTCGAAGCACTTATGATCAACCTCCAAGACGCACGCGAAGATCGCCTGAACCTACTTGCCCTCGAACGCACGCTTGCGATTTACCGTTTTGGCAGTGTTTTTGTGCCCGCCTACGAACAGCGGAAACTAATGATGGGTGCTTTGGATTTTGACGATCTTATTCGCAAGGCCAAAGCCCTATTAACCGACCGCGATGTCGCGCAATGGGTGCTGTTTCGTTTGGATGGCGGAATTGACCACGTGCTGGTCGACGAAGCCCAAGACACAAGCCCAACACAATGGGCCGTGATCGAACAATTGACCCAAGAATTCGCCAGTGGCGAAGGCGCGCACCCAGATCGCGCCCGGACTGTTTTTGTTGTTGGTGATAAAAAACAATCAATCTACTCGTTCCAGGGCGCAGACCCTGCAGCTTTCGATGCGATGAAATCGCATTTTCAGTGCGCACATCAGGCAGTTGAAAAGCCGTTTGAAGTCACATCGCTTGACCATTCATTCCGGTCTTCGCAAGCCATTCTATCGGTCGTTGATGCCACATTCACCGGGGACCGCACTGCCGGAATGGACGACCACCTGACCCATGTTGCGTTCAAAGAAAACATGCCCGGCCGCGTTGATCTATGGCCCGTCGTTGAAAAAGCCGCCGTTGATGATCCGCGTAACTGGTTTGATCCCGTCGATCTTCCGTCCGACACGGATCACAACGTATTGCTGGCCAACCGTGTGGCGACGCAAATCAAACGTATGATTGCGCAAGAAACTTTGCCTGATGAAATTGGCAATAGCGGCACCTATCACCGCCGTCTGATTACTGAAGGCGATTTTTTGATCCTCGTGCAGCGCCGGTCCGATCTGTTTTCCGAAATCATCCGCGCGTGTAAATCTGCTGGGCTCAAGATTGCAGGGGCTGACCGTTTGCGGGTTGGTGCCGAACTTGCCGTGAAAGATCTTGCCGCCTTGATGAACTTTCTGGCCTTACCCGAAGACGACCTGTCATTGGCTGCGGCCCTACGTTCACCTTTGTTTGATTGGTCCGAACAGGATTTGTTCACGTTGGCGCACCACCGGCCCGCGAAGTCGCTTCTATGGCAGGAGTTAAGACGTTCTAAACATACAAACACATATGCGGCTATTGACGACCTTCTAGATCAAGCGGATTTTTTGCGCCCCTATGACTTGATTGAACGCATTTTGACCCGTCATGACGGACGCCGCAAACTGCTCGCGCGGTTGGGGCCAGAGGCCGAAGACGGGATCGATGCCTTGCTGTCGCAGGCACTCGCCTATGAAAGCACCGGCGTGCCGAGCCTGACCGGGTTTTTGACGTGGATGGAAACCGACGATCTTGAGGTCAAACGCCAGATGGACAGCCAAGGCGACCAAATCAGGGTGATGACGGTGCACGGCTCCAAAGGGCTTGAAGCCCCGATTGTTATTTTGCCGGATACAGCCAAACGACGCGTCGATGTGCGTGACGAATTACTTCCAGTTGGCGACCACGTTGTTTGGAAAACCCCGGCGCAGGTCTCTGCCACTGTGATGCAAGACATCCGCGAAGATTTTGTTGCCAAACAGGTCCGCGAACGCATGCGGCTTTTGTATGTGGCAATGACACGGGCCGAAAAATGGCTGATTGTCGGTGCCGCTGGGGATGTCGGTGACGGGGATGACAGCTGGTACAATATCGTTGCCGATGGCATGGCCGCGCGTGGCGATAGCGACGTACAAATTGATGGCATGGACGTGCGCCGGGTAGCGCATTTAGACTGGGATGGCGGCGAACTGTATCTGCCTGATCCGAAGCCAATGGTTGAAATCGCTATGCCCACATTCGGCGCCATCCCCGAACCAAAGATCAGCACAACAATTTCTCCATCTGAATTTGAAGGCGCCAAAGTCATGCCCGGCGATCCAGCCAAAATGGATCATGAAGACGCGCTAGAACGCGGGACTAAAATTCACCGCTTGCTTGAATACCTGCCGCAAACCACACCAAACGCGCGCCATGCATTGGGGCTGCGCGTAGTGAACAACCAAGACGCCGATCTTGTGGACGAGGTTATCGCGCTATTGGAGCATCCAGAACTTGCGGCGCTCTGGCACCCTGACGCGCTGACAGAAATCGACATCACAGCTGATTTGCCAGGTATCGGCCGTATCCACGGCACAATTGATCGGTTGATTATCACCGACACCGAAGTCTTGGCGATTGACTATAAGTCAAATCATGTCGTTCCGAATATTCCCTCACAAACGCCACTTGGCGTCCTGCGACAAATGGCAGCTTATTTTGCGGCGTTGCGTCAAATCTATCCCGATCGCGCCATAAAAATGGGCATCCTTTGGACAGCAACCGCGCATTTTGCTGAACTGTCCGAGGAACTTCTTCACGAAACCCTGAACGGTCTTGCGATCCCTTGACCAACAGAGATTGGGTACATAGGTTCAGCTTCCAATGATATTCGCCAAGGAGCAGCCCAATGGCAACCGTAGCAGTAACCGACGCAACCTTTGATGCCGAAGTCCTTAAATCAGATATCCCCGTTGTCGTAGACTTCTGGGCAGAATGGTGTGGCCCATGTAAACAAATCGGCCCAGCGCTTGAAGAACTGTCTGCCGAATATGACGGCAAGGTCAAAATCGTCAAAGTCAACGTCGACGAAAACCCCAATTCACCCTCACAAATGGGCGTACGCGGTATTCCAGCACTGTTCATGTTTAAAGGCGGCGAAGTCGTTTCAAACAAAACAGGCGCAGCACCCAAAGCGGCCCTGCAAGGCTGGATCGACGAATCCATCTAAGCATAAAAAAATATTTAATATCGGGCGCCCATCGTGGCGCCCTTTTTCGTTTCAAACGGGCCAGCCATGCCGAAGAAGCGCTTCACGAATGATCGTTTGCGTCTCAGGGCGGCCCGCGTTGATCGCTTGTTTTTGTAAAAACCAATAGAGATAGGCAGCGTAATCAGGCGCATGCCCAGCGCGCGCGGCAAAGGCATTTGCAACGCCCATTTGATCCACATTCAACGCGATATGATGAAAATCAGTTTTGCCAAATAGGATCAGTGGCTTTTCAAGAAAATAGCCGTGAAACCCAAGGCTCGAATTTTGGGTAACGACGTAATCGCAATCCCGCAGCAGCGCATCCATTTTGTCTGTTTGCACTGAAAGCTGATCATAAGTTTCAGTCAGCTTTGTCAGCGCGTCCATTTCACTGTCGCTATAGGTTTCTGACGGGTGCAGCGTCGCGATGATTTCGCGCTTTGGTTCATGCTGCAAGGTGGCTTTGATCATGTCGATAGGACTGCAAAACTGAAACGAACGCCGGGTGGAGAGCCGCCCTTGAAGCGGCATAAACACAAACCCACCCCGCTTTGGTTCTCCCCAAAATAGTTTGCTGCGCCAACGCCGGTAAAACCTCTGCGCCCTTTGTGGATCCACCTGAGAGCCGTCAAATTCGGTGCGCGCGACGGGCCAATCCCAACGTTTGCTTTGCTTTTCAATATGCCAAAAGGGCCCAACGTAAGTTTTGCGCAGCGTTAAACCACGCGTGTCGACCGGATCATCCATTAAGAACAAGCTGCGTCCCGGTCGCGACATCGCTTGCAACCGCCCCAATTCGTCGTTGTGATCATAAGCGAGATCAAAACCCGCTGCCCTAAGAACTGCACTCATTTGGCCGATAAAGTTCTGGTTGCCGCTCTCGGCTTGCCGGCGCATCTTTGCGTTCAAATAGAATGTGACAGTGTTTTCAGCGCTCATGCTGCCAAGGCTACAAGTGCGGCACCATCTCGGCAAGACGTTGGGGTTGTTTGCCTGCGCGCTCCTCGCCATATAAGACCCAACCCGCAAGGAGACGATTATGACCCGCGAAGAATTCCCCGGTTGGCACGGCACCACAATTATTGGCGTGCGCAAGAATGGCAAAGTTGTAATCGCGGGCGACGGGCAGGTCAGCCTTGGTCAGACTGTAATTAAAGGCACCGCGCGCAAGGTGCGCCGCCTGTCTCCCGGTGGCCAAGATGTAATTGCTGGTTTTGCAGGCTCCACCGCTGATGCCTTTACCTTGCTGGAACGGCTTGAGAAGAAGCTCGAAGCGACCCCCGGACAATTGGCCCGTGCGAGCGTCGATTTGGCCAAGGATTGGCGCACCGATAAGTATCTACAGAAACTAGAGGCAATGTTGATCGTGACCGATGGCAAAGATCTGTTTGTAATTACAGGTGCGGGCGATGTTCTAGAACCAGAGCACGACATCGCGGCAATCGGATCAGGCGGAAATTTTGCCTTGGCCGCTGGACGCGCGATGATGGATACCGAACTAGACGCCGAAGAGGTCGCCCGCAAAGCGATGGCAATTGCCGCTGATATTTGTGTTTATACCAACGGCAAATTGACTGTTGAATCTATCGGTTAACCGATGGGCGCGATTGCTAAGCCAACGCTGAATTCTTCGCACCAAACCCAAACTTCGTTGTAATCTGCGGTATTGATGCCTTCTGGTGCCGTGAATTGCGACGCGCCAGCAAAGTTTTCAAGCGGCCCCATGATCGTTGCCGGGTCAAACACGCCATCCTTGCCCAGCGCGATTTTAGGATCAGGCGCGCCATCAAAGACAAAATCAGAAAGAAGGTTCACGGAACTACCCGCAATCTCGGCTGTACCCGTGACCGTATGCCCGTTGATCCCTTCCCATGTGCCCAAACGGCCATGACCACCCGCAAAAGCAGGCGCTGCGGTGGCCCCAAGTAAAACGGCGATAAAGCTACGTCTGTTCATTTAAACTCTCCCCTTCATATTTGGTTGATCGTACAGTGGGCTGGTTTTCAAACAATCACCCCCACGCGTTTGTGAAGCGTTGCAATTTACGGCAAAAGAAACACAGCGCACTTGGCGTTATCCATCACAGCGCTTAGGTAAGGGCGAGCCAGAGGAACACCAATGATCGAACGCAATGATATCCGTGCCGCCGTCGCAAGCGGGTTAATCGACGAACGACAGGCCGCTGGTTTGATTACTTTGGCCGATAGCCGACGTGGCGCGCGTGAAAATCTTGATCCCGGTGATGAACCGTTTGAGCTGTTCAAAGGTTTCAACGAAATCTTCATTGTGATCGGGATGCTGATCCTATCGGTTGGATGGATGGGTGTTGTCTCGCTTGCGCTTGGTGACAGTATCGTTGACCTTCAGGAATACGCTGCAGTTGTTGCGCTCATTGGCGCGGGGCTTTTGTGGTTGCTGTCTGAATATTTTGTGCGCAAACGGCGCATGGTTGCCCCTGCAATCGCGCTATCGGTTATGTTTGCGTCAAACGCGGCTTTTGGTTTCATCGCCGTGATGACTGAACCCTTTATGATCGCGCAGAATGATTATTCTAGCGTGCCCCTGCCGCTGTTTATCGCGACGCTTGCGCTATTTATCTACTGGTGGCGTTTCCGCGTGCCCTTTGCGATGGCAATGATTGCCGTTGGCTTGTTTATCGTGGCGATTGTCTATGCAGCCAGCCGTGGTGGGCAGGTGAATGACATCAGCGATTTCTTCCTTTTGTCCGCAGGCGGACCGTTTGCATGGATCACCTTGGTCTTGGGGCTACTGGTCTTTGCCGTCGCGATGATATTCGACATGAGCGACCCGCACCGCGTCACCCGGCGAAGCGCCAATGGGTTTTGGCTGCATGTTGTTGCAGCGCCCGCGCTGGTAAACACTGTCGCGCTTTCACTGTTGGACCGCGATACGTCGGGTGCAAACCTTGTGCTTCTTGCATTCCTTGCGCTGTTTGCAATTGTCGCCATTGTCATTGATCGACGGTCATTCTTGATTGCCGCAATTGGCTATATCGTTGCGCTGGCCGCCACAATCCTTGATGGGGACGGGGCCGCCTTGACGGTTCTGATCCTAGGAATTGTGCTGCTATTGCTTGGTGCGTTCTGGGAACGGATCCGCGCCCGTGTGCTTAAACTGATGCCCGGGTTTATCCCGCTGCATCGTCTACCTCCATCTCATGCTTAAGGACTGACATGACAGACCTGACCCCCCGCGAAATCGTATCCGAACTTGACCGGTTTATTATTGGTCAAAGCGACGCCAAGCGCGCCGTGGCTGTAGCGCTGCGCAACCGTTGGCGGCGTAAACAATTAGGCGATGATCTGCGTGACGAAGTTTACCCCAAGAATATCCTGATGATTGGGCCCACTGGTGTTGGGAAAACCGAAATTAGCCGTCGTTTAGCGAAACTCGCGCGTGCGCCGTTTATTAAGGTTGAGGCCACCAAATTCACCGAAGTTGGTTATGTCGGCCGCGATGTTGAACAGATTATCCGCGATTTGGTTGACACAGCCATCTTAGACACCCGCGAGCACATGCGCGAGGACGTCAAAGCCAAAGCCCAACAAGCCGCCGAAGACCGCGTGATTTCAGCTGTTGCTGGCACAGATGCCCGTGACGCCACGCGCGACATGTTTCGTCGGAAGCTTAAGGCAGGTGAACTTGATAACACCGTCATCGAGCTTGAACTGGCCGATACATCCAACCCGATGGGCGGCTTTGAAATCCCCGGTCAGCCCGGTGGCATGGGCGGGATGATGAACCTTGGTGAATTGTTCGGAAAAATGGGCGGTGGCCGCACCGTTAAGAAACAGATGACTGTCGCCGAAAGCTATGAAGCCCTGATCGCGGATGAGGCCGACAAACTGCTGGACGACGAAACCGTCACCAAAGCCGCTCTAGAAGCGGTTGAACAAAACGGCATCGTTTTTTTGGATGAAATCGACAAAGTTTGCGCGAAATCGGACGCCCGCGGCGGCGATGTTTCCCGTGAGGGTGTGCAGCGCGATCTGCTGCCCCTGATCGAAGGCACAACGGTTTCCACTAAACACGGGCCGATCAAGACAGACCATATTCTATTCATCGCATCCGGCGCATTCCATGTCGCCAAACCTTCGGATCTGCTGCCCGAACTTCAAGGCCGCTTGCCCATCCGCGTTGAATTGCAAGCGCTGACCGAAGGCGATTTTGTCCGCATCCTAACCGAAACAGACAACGCGCTAACGCTGCAATACACCGCGTTGATGAAGACCGAAGAGGTCACCGTGACGTTCGCTCCCGATGGGATCGCGGCGCTGGCGAAAATCGCTGCCGAAGTAAACGAATCCGTTGAAAACATTGGCGCACGTCGGCTTTACACTGTGATGGAACGGGTATTTGAGGACCTGTCTTTCAACGCGCCTGACCGCAGCGGCGATGAGATCACCGTGAATGCGGCGTTTGTCGAAGAACACCTTGGTGCACTTTCGCGTTCAACGGATGTGAGCCGCTACGTCTTGTGATTTTACGGCATCGCGCGATTGGGGCTTCCCTTTTGCGCGATGCACGATCACCAAAGGCACATGACATCATTCGCCCCCTATATCCGGTTTATCCGTGACAATGCGCCCTATCTCGCGGTTGGGGCGCTTTTGTCTTTTCTATCAAGTTTCGGGCAAACCTTTCTGATTGCGGCCTTCGCCGGAGAAATCCGCACGGAATACGGGTTATCAAACGGTGATTGGGGGCTGATCTATATGGTCGCCACGATGGTGTCGGCAGGCGTCATGATCTTTGCTGGCGGGCTCACAGACCGGTTTCGGGCGCGGTCCATCAGCGTGGTTGTTCTGGCGTGTCTGGCACTTTCATGTCTTGCGATGGCGCTAAACACCCATGTCATCGGGCTATTCATCATCATATTTTGCCTCAGGTTTTTTGGCCAAGGTATGACCAGCACAATTTCCATTGTCTCGATTTCGCGCTGGTTCATCGCAACACGTGGCCGCGCATTGGCAATTTCTACGGTAGGATTTGTCACCGCCGAGGCAATTCTTCCACTTTCAAGCGTTTGGCTTAAATCATATCTTCCATGGCGCATCATTTGGGTGGGGTTTGCGGGCTTCATTCTAGTCATGATCCCTGTGATATGGCGATTGCTGAAGCTAGAACGCACACCCCAAGCAACCACAAAAGCGGACAACTCCGCTGGGATGGACGATAAACATTGGACCCGCGCGCAAGCCCTACGTCATCCGCTATTCTGGACTTTGGCACCGACGATGGCCTTATTTCCAATGTTCGCCACGACGTTTTGGTTTCACCAAGTCCACTTTGCCGAGATTAAAGGGTGGGAACACTTGAACCTTGTCGCTGTCTTTCCATTTGGAACGTTCACCTTCATGGGGTCCACATTCTTGTTTGGTTGGGCCGTGGACAAATTTGGGGCCGGGCGGTTGCTACCCATTTACCTGCTGCCATATTCTGCGGCCTTCATCATCCACGCCTTTGCACCAACAATTGCTTGGACGGCCTTTGGCGTGATCTTGATGGGGCTTGCGGGTGGCGGGCAGGCGACATTGCCCGGATCAGTCTGGAGCACATATTTCGGCACCGCCCACATCGGATCGATCAAATCAGCGGCCGTGGCGCTGATGGTGCTGGGGTCAGCAATTGGGCCGGGGATGTCGGGGTGGTTGATCGATATAGGCGTTGGATTTGAAACGCAGTTGCTTTTCTATTCAGCAACATTCGTGATCGGGTCGGTTGCCATGATCCCAGCGCTTCGCGCGGCGACCGCTCGGCTACCGGCCACGCCGTAGATAGACGTAATAGGCGCCATGCCCGCCGTGTTTCAAATGCGCTGGCGTCACCTGCAAAATGGCATGATTTAAAGGCGGAAGCGCAAGCCATTGCGGCACTTGGTGACGCAGCACGCCTTGGCGCGTTGGAATGGGGCCGCCATCGTCGCGGTCTTTGCCTTTGCCCGTAATCACCAAAACCAAACGCCGACCAACCGCATGTGATCCCAGAATAAACGCCACCAATTCGGGGTGGGCTTCGTTCATCGTCATACCATGCAAATCGATCCGCGCCTCTGGCACCAATTTCCCGCGCCGCATTTTACCAAAGGATTTATGATCCATATGCACGGGCGCACGGTTCAACCGCTCTGTAACACTCGGCAAAATATCATGCGGGCGGTGCGCGTTTGCTTTTTGTCCGACCTTGAAGTTCGGTACAGGCGAAGGGCCTATATCACGCGGTTTGGGCTTTGGTTTGAATGGTTTGGGTTCCGCAGCCGGGGCTTTGTGATCAAGCGGCACCGCTCGTTCAGCGACCCGGTCCCAAAGTGCGCGTTCTTCGTCAGACAGATTACGGGGGCGACGCATTAGGATAGTCCCCCGATCAATTTCTGCGCTTCCATATGTGGGACTAGGGCTATCATCCGCCCCCCGTCATTGACCTGTCCGGCCAATGCACCGGCCTTTGCACCTGTGCCAAAGAATATATCTGCGCGCTGCGCACCTTTGATCGCGGATCCGGTATCTTGGGCAACCATCAACCGTTCCATACCAACGCGTTCAATCCACACTGGGGACCCAAGCGGCGTAATATTGGGATCGACGGCAATGGACCTGCCTGCTGTAATTGACTTTCCCATTGCACCTATTGGGCCTTGATCAGCAGGCACTTGGGTAATTTCACGGAAAAACACGTAGCTTTCATTTTCCCACAAAAGCGCAGTCCCCGCCGTACCGTTTTCGCGCACCCACGTCCGAATGGTTTCTGGGTTCACATTTGATACGCCTCGGGCAATTAGTATCTTACCGATAGAGATATAATCCCGCCCGTTTTTGCCAGCGAAGCCGACGCGCATCATCGACCCATCCGGCAAACAAATCCGCCCAGATCCCTGCACTTGCAAAAAGAACAGATCAACAGGGTCGGATAGCCAAGCGATCTCTAATCCTTGGCCCGCAAGCGGCGCGTCAGCATCGATTTGGCCCCGTGAATATGCGTTAGGATCCTTTGGCAAGGCATACACCGGTATTTGGAACTGTTCCGTTTTCTCGCGAGAACCGATCAGCTCAGGCTCAAAATACCCGGTGAAAACCATATCTGCACCATCTTCAATCAAAACGGGCTGAAAATGTTCTTCAAAGAAAACTCGTGCCGAGGGAGCGGAAACCGCAATTACCGTCCACTCGGCATTGCTATGCAGAAAAACATCAAGGGCGGCCTGATGATCATCAGCCGCCCATCCGTTCAAATCCTCAAACGATTTTTCCGTATATGTCAGTCCGGCCATCGCCTGCCTGCACCTTATTCGCCTGTCGCGACCAGTTTCCAGTTTGGATCACCCGCGTCCATGACGCGCGAGAATGTCCAAGTATCTTTCTGACGCTTCACTTCTTTATCGCTACCTTCGACGATATCACCGCCAATATCGCGCACAACTGATGTCATTTCAGATTTAAAGCGCATTGAGATTTCCGCCTCTTTCGTGGCATCATCAAATTCTGCCTCAACCAGTGACATATCGCTGACACCAATGAATGTGGCATCGACAGTCAACCCTTTGGCTTTGCGATCTTCGACAACAAATGCGAATGCTTCATAGACTTCATCTGAGATGAAGGCTTTGATTTCATTCAAGTCGCCCTTTTCAAACGCCATCAAGATCATTTCATAGGCGCCACGTGCGCCACCTAGAAATTCCGATACGTTGAACGACGGATCAACGCGTTTCATCGCGGCCAGCGCGATCGCCGCATCACTACCTTCGGCTACGTGATCGTTGATGTCCCAATCTGGGCCGTCCTGCACAATCTCAAGATTAGGTTTTTTACGGCGGTCCTCTTCCGGTTTGCGCGCGACAGGTTTTTCAAAACCTTCACGCGTTCCCAATACGCCACGTAGACGCAGGATCAAAAAAACGGCGATGCCAGCAAGCACCAAGAGTTCAACAAAAGAGTTCATCAGGGCCTCAATCAAGGTAGGGCATGGAAAACTGCCCGGTCCAACCCTATGTAGGTGCTGTACAAGGCCAAGTCCACCTTGGCCGGAACAAGTTTAGAAAGGCGCCCTGCTATGTGGCTACTGCTGGCATTTATCGCGGTCCCCATGATCGAAATCGCACTGTTTATTCAGGTTGGCGGAATAATCGGGATTTGGTGGACACTTTTGATCGTCCTGACAACGGCGGTTGCCGGTTCATATCTGGTACGCCAACAAGGGTTACGCGAACTTGGAAAGCTGCAACAATCGTTTTCCGAGATGCACGATCCGTCCGAACCTTTGGCCAATGGGGCGATGATCCTATTTTCTGGGGCTCTTTTGCTAACGCCAGGGTTTTTTACTGATATTGTTGGACTTTCGCTTTTGGTGCCAAAGGTGCGCAAAGCCGCCTATGTCTGGGGGCGTTCAAAGGTGAAGGTCGCGACATTTAGCGCTGGTGGGACGCAGCAGCGACCGCAGCACCCCCAAGATCAAGTCATAGATGGCGATTTTCAGGATGTAACCGGGGATAAAAAGCCAACACATCCGCCATCTGGCTGGACGCAGCATTGAGCCTTGCCAGATTGGCTGTTAGGAAAACGCCAACAGAATTTAACCGGAGCAGTTTATAATGTCTGATACCCCTGAAAACGGTGCCGCCGCAGCGCAGGCCCCTCAAGTCACTAGCCGCGTGATCGCGCAATACATTCGCGATATGTCTTTCGAAAACATCCTTGCCCAAAAAGGTGTTTCTGGCGACGCGCAGCCTGAAATTCAGGTCCAAGTAAACCTTGATGCACGCAAACGTTCTGCGGACAACCAGTACGAAGTCATCACAAAGCTGAACATCACAAGCAAAACCAAAGAAAAAGGTGAGCCGCTGTTCGTTCTTGAACTTGAATATGCTGGCGTTTTCCAAATTGAAGGCGTGCCAGAAGCACAAATGCACCCTTACTTGCTGATCGAATGCCCACGCATCACGTTCCCATTCGTGCGCCGCATCGTCAGCGACGTCACTCGTGACGGTGGTTTCCCAGCCCTGAACCTTGAAACAATTGATTTTGTTTCACTTTACCGTTCTGAATTGGCGCGCCGCGCCGAAGCTGAAAAAGCAAAAGAAACAGTTAACTAAGCTTTTTCCACAAAGCATCGTCGCCCAATTTGTCAACAAAGGCAGTATGGGCGGCGGTTTCTTCGGCTGTGCGTTTAGACGCCAAGGGCTGGGGCCGCGCCGATGGGCGCCATTCTTCGGATTGATTGCTATTTGTTTTTGCACGCCCATCAGAGGCAAGCGCAAAATCTGGCTGACGGCCACCGATCAGTTCTAGGTACACTTCCGCCAGAATTTCACTGTCAAGCAACGCGCCGTGCAACGTCCGCGACGAGTTGTCGATGCTAAAACGGCGACAAAGCGCATCAAGTGACGCAGGCGATCCGGGGAATTTGCGCCGCGCAATTGCCAAAGTATCCAACGATTGATCCATCGGCAAAAGGGGAAGACCGAGCCAGCCCAGCTCTGCGTTCAGGAATTTCATATCAAATGCAGCATTGTGAATGACCATCCGCGCATCACCGACAAAATCGACAAAGCTTTGTGCGATATCTTTGAACACGGGTTTATCGCGCAGGATGACTTGGCCGGGTTGCGGGTCTTGTGGGGGTTCTAGTAGATCAGGCCCAATCCCATGAATTGCGAACGCGTCGGCGGGCATTCTGCGTTCAGGGTTGATATATTCGTGGTAGGTCCGGCCAGTCGGCATGTGACCGATCAGTTCAATCGCACCTATTTCAACGATACGGTCGCCGTCGTTGGGTTCAAACCCGGTAGTTTCAGTATCAAGTACGATCTCGCGCATCGGTTTGCCCTTTTAACTTTGCAATCAGGTTTTGCACGGCAAGGGCGGTCGCGTCTAGCGTCAGCGTTTCGATTATGTGATCGGCCCGGTCACGTTTTTCAGCGTCAGGTATCTGTCGCGCGCAGATCATTTCAAATTGCGTTTCCGTCATGCCCGGTCGTGCCATGACCCGCGACTTTTGAACATCCGTTGGGGCCGACACAACCAAAACGGAATCGAGCCATGCATCTGCGCCAGTTTCAAACAACAGTGGAATATCAAACACAACGAGCGGGTCATTGTGATCTGCAATAAACTTTTTGCGGCTTGTTGCAACAAGCGGATGCACGACCTCTTCGAGTTGAAAAAGTACTTTCGGATCTTGCGCGAGCACGGTTTTTAACACGTCGCGTGACACCGCACCATCAACGATTGCTGCGGGCAAAAATCTGGCTATTGGCGCCACGGCTGCACCACCATTTGCATATAGCTCATGAACCGTAGCATCAGCATCCCAGACAGGAATGCCCGCATCGCGAAACATTTGCGCGGTCGCGGATTTGCCCATGCCAATCGACCCGGTCAAACCCAATAAATGTGTCACGCTAAAACAGCCCGACGGGTTGCTTCATCGACCTCGGGCCGCCGCCCAAACCAGCGTTCAAATCCAGGAACGCCTTGGTGCAACAACATACCCAACCCATCAACCGCCGTGCAGCCGACGGCTTCGGCAGCTTTTAAAAACGGGGTCCGTAGCGGGTTATAAACAATATCGGTCACAACTGTTTCAGGGCGCAATGCGTCTAGCGAAACCTTAAAATCTGCAGCGCCTTTCATACCAAGCGACGTCGTGTTGACCAGCAAATGCGCGTCGGCCAGAGCCGTGTCAGCCCGTACCCAATCAACGACACGAATCCGCGCGCCAAAATCAGCGCGTAGCGCTTCCGCCTTGGCCCGGGTGCGATTGCTGATGATAATTTCGGGAACGCCGGCATCCGCAAGCGCTACAATAATTGCGCGCGCAGCGCCCCCAGCGCCGAATATCATCGCGGAACCAGATTTAGGGTCCCAATCGGGGGCACCCTGCCGCAAATTAGAAATGAAACCGTAACCGTCTGTATTATCTGCGAAAATACGCCCGTCTTCAGTGAAAGTAAGCGTATTTGCAGCGCCAATAAGCGTTGCGCGGTCCGTGATTTTATCCGCGAATTCCAACACAGCAATCTTATGTGGAAGCGTGACATTCATACCAACAAACCCTTGATTGGGCAGTTCTCGTAGCGTTTTTCCTAAATCCTGTTCGCTGACTTCCAACGCAGTATAGGCGCCTTCAATCCCATACCGATCAAGCCAGTAGCTGTGCAATTTCGGAGACAGAGAATGTGAAATCGGGTTGCCGATCACGCAGGCGCGCGGCGTATTAGTCATGAGGGCAAATCCCCGCGCAATGTCAGATATGATAGTAGTTCCAAAAGTGGCAGCCCCAGCACGTTGAAATAATCCCCATCAATGCGTGTGAACAAACGCACGCCTTCCTCTTCGAGCTTATAGGCTCCGACACTGTGGCGGATGCTTTCCCAGTTCCGATCGACATAATCCTGCAAATATGTGTCGCTTGCGTCACGCATTTGCAGCCGAACAGTGCCAACATGACGCCAGAGCGGCTTGCCTTCGCCATAAATGACCGCCGCTGAGAGCAATTGATGTTTATCGCCGCGCAGTGATTGCAGTTGTTCGAGCGCCCGAGCCGGTGTTTCGGGTTTTGATAATATTGTGCGACCCTTCGCTAAAATTTGATCACAACCGATGACAAGTGCATCTGGATGTTTCGCCGCAACGCGCTGTGCTTTGAGTTCTGCGAGAGTATCGGCAATATCTCGCGGTGACGCCTCTTCGGCGGTCAGCGACTGACGGATCATATCTTCATCGATGCGTGCTTTGGCGACGGAGAACGGCACGGCCGCATTACGTAATAAGGTCGCGCGAATTTCAGAACCAGAAGCCAAAATAATCGGGGTGGTCATGTGGATAACCCTTTGGAAAAACGATGTGTCAGCCTGCGGACGGTCAGAGGGATAAAGATCACCACCCATAAGCCTGTGCGAAAGTCACGAGTTGTGCCACCTGTTATGCCGATTTTTCCACCGTGGGAAAGCATAAGTCGACCCTGTGGAAGAATCGTCTCTCAAGTCAGTGTCAATATGAAGTCGGCACCTATCTGCAATCAAAAAATCGCTGATAAAATATTGATAAATATAAATTATTTTTGAAATATCTGCCTCTAAGTCAAAATTTTTCTGCTTGTTTTCCCTTGGGATAAGTCTGCGGATGAAAAAACAAACCACAGAAATTCGCTGTACTAACAACATCATCATCTTTTCTTTCTTTATATATTTATTAAGAGTGACTGACCGAAAGTGAGGCGATAACATGCTCGATTTTCTAAGTGCGTATTATGATTGGATCAAAGCGATCCATATCATGGCCGTGATTTCATGGATGGCGGGGATGTTTTATCTACCGCGCCTATTTGTTTATCACGCAGAACGGGCAGAAGTTGGATCAGACTTGGATCAAACGTTTCAAATTATGGAAGAGAAACTGCTACGCGTCATTATTAATCCTGCGATGATAGTCACATGGGTAGCTGGGTTGATCATGTTGTCGATGGGCGCTTTTGATTGGGGATCTGTTTGGTCATGGTCGAAGATTATCGCTGTGCTGCTTATGAGCGGGTTTCACGGCTGGTTGAGTAAGCGCCGTAAAGAGTTTGTTGCTGGGGTGAATACGCGCTCTGGGCGGGTTTACAGGCTTGCTAATGAGGTCCCGACAGTGCTGATGGTGATTATCGTGGTGTCGGTCGTCGTAAGGCCGTTTTAGCGGCGCGTTGACTTGGGGCGCCTAGTTGCCTATATCGGTTCCAGCTTCCCGTCCGGGAAAAGCATTTTCCATTTCTAAAACTGAATGACACTGGCCTACGGGTGAGTGCTGGATTTTATCATGTCACTACACCGTTTGAACCTGTCTGACCTAAAGGCGCAAAGCCCCAAGGATCTGTTGTCGCTTGCTGAAGAGCTAGAGATTGAGAATGCGTCCACCATGCGCAAAGGCGACATGATGTTCGCCATTCTCAAAGAACGCGCGGACGAAGAATGGGTGATTGGCGGAGATGGTGTTCTTGAAGTTCTTCAAGACGGTTTTGGTTTTTTGCGGTCGCCAGAGGCAAACTATCTGCCGGGCCCGGATGATATTTACGTATCACCAGATATGATCCGTAAACATTCATTGCGCACTGGCGATACCGTCGAGGGCGTGATGAAAGAGCCAAACGATACCGAGCGTTACTTTGCGCTGACAGTCGTTGAGGCAATCAACTTTGAAGCGCCAGAAAAGGCGAAACACAAAGTTGCCTTTGATAACCTGACGCCATTGTATCCAGAAGAGCGGTTGAAGATGGAGGTCGAAGATCCGACGATCAAAGACCGATCTGCCCGGATTATTGATTTGGTATCGCCAATCGGAAAAGGGCAACGTGCCCTAATCGTGGCACCACCGCGGACGGGTAAGACGGTTCTGCTGCAGAACATTGCAAACTCCATCGAGAAGAACCACCCGGAATGCTATCTGATCGTTTTGTTGATCGATGAACGCCCCGAAGAGGTGACCGACATGCAGCGGTCTGTAAAGGGTGAAGTTGTATCATCGACATTTGATGAACCCGCGACGCGCCACGTTGCCGTATCTGAGATGGTTATTGAAAAGGCAAAACGCTTGGTCGAGCATAAGCGCGATGTTGTTATTCTGCTGGATTCTATTACGCGATTAGGCCGGGCATTTAACACGACCGTACCGTCATCCGGCAAGGTTTTGACCGGTGGTGTAGACGCGAATGCGCTGCAACGTCCAAAGCGTTTCTTTGGGGCTGCACGGAATATCGAAGAAGGTGGGTCACTGACGATCATTGCGACTGCGCTGATCGATACCGGGTCACGGATGGATGAAGTTATCTTTGAAGAATTCAAAGGGACGGGTAACTCCGAGATCGTGTTGGATCGCAAAGTTGCAGATAAACGCGTCTTCCCGGCAATGGATATCTTGAAATCCGGGACCCGGAAGGAAGAGTTGCTGGTTGATAAGGGCGATTTGGCCAAGACATATGTGCTGCGTCGAATCTTGAACCCAATGGGAACAACAGATGCGATCGAGTTCTTGATTGGGAAGTTGAAGCAAACGAAGACAAATTCGGACTTCTTCGATTCGATGAATACGTAACTTATTGTTATAAGACAATGGGTTGAATGATGGATACGATTTTTGCCTTAGCCACAGCCAAGGGCCGTGCCGGTGTGGCCGTGGTGCGTTTGTCTGGACCTCATGCGGTTAGATCTGCAGGAAAGTTGATGGGTGATGTACCTGTTAGCCGTGGCGTGCGTGAGCTGCGAAATCAGGCAGGGCAGCTTCTTGATGAGGCCTTTGTGCTGCGGTTTACAGAGGGCAAGAGTTTCACCGGGGAAGAGGTTGTTGAGCTACACCTTCATGGGAGCCCAGCGGTGCTTGCGACTGTCTTGCGAGAGCTTGGAGATGATCCTGATTTGCGGCCGGCTGAGGCTGGGGAATTCACTCATCGCGCAATGGACAATGGGCAGCTTGATCTTGCACAGGTTGAAGGCCTCGCAGATTTGATCGACGCGGAAACGGAAAGTCAACGTAGGCAAGCGGTCCGTGTTTTTTCTGGCGCTTTGGGAATGTTGGCTGATGGTTGGCGGGTAAAACTGATCCGCGCGGCAGCACTTTTGGAAGCCACAATTGATTTCGCGGATGAAGAAGTTCCGGTTGATGTTTCACCTGAGGTTCGAGAGCTCATCGGTGTGGTGAAGGAGGAAATGCGACGCGAAGCCAAAGGGGTGCAGATTGCAGAACGTTTGCGCGACGGTTTTGAGGTGGCGATTATAGGTGCACCAAATGTCGGAAAATCCACGTTGTTGAACCGGCTTGCCGGACGCGATGTTGCAATTACTTCTGAAATTGCGGGAACAACGCGTGACGTGATCGAGGTACGGCTTGATCTGGATGGTATAGCGGTAACCCTTCTTGATACGGCAGGATTGCGCGATACCGATGATATAGTAGAGGAGCTGGGTGTCCAGCGCGCGAGAGAGCGGGCGGAACGGGCAGACATACGCGTACATATGTTGTTGACAAATGATACAAGACCTCAAAATATTGGGGTAGATGATATTTTGGTTCAGGCAAAATCAGACTTGGGCCATGAAGGCGGCCTAGCTGTTTCTGGCCAAACAGGCGCAGGCGTTGATGCCTTGGTTGATCAAATTTCAGCGATTTTGAAGGAACGAGTAGCTTCTGTTGGAATTGCGATGCGAGAACGGCACCGCGTCGCGATGCTGCGCGCAATCGATTTTTTGGAAGTGGCAGAGAAAGATCTGAGTAGCGATTTGGGTATGACTGATTTGATTGCTGAAGAACTGCGGTCGGCAATTCGCGCAGTGGATAGCCTTGTCGGGCGCGTTGATGTAGAACAGGTCCTTGATGAGATCTTTTCGAGTTTCTGCATCGGTAAATAGGAGTGTTTCACGTGAAACATTGTGACTTCGACGTGATCGTAATTGGTGGCGGACATGCGGGGGCCGAAGCCGCCCACGCGTCTGCACGAATGGGTGCGCGCACGGCACTAGTGACATTAACGAAGCAATCTATTGGGGTAATGTCTTGTAATCCGGCAATTGGCGGGCTGGGTAAAGGGCACCTCGTGCGCGAGATTGATGCACTAGATGGCGTTATGGCGCGTGTCGCAGATCGGGCGGGCATCCAGTTTAGGTTGTTAAACCGCAAAAAGGGGCCTGCTGTTCAAGGCCCGCGGGCCCAAGCAGACCGCGAAATATACCGCAAAACGATGCAAGCAGAGCTAAATGTAGTAGAAAACCTCACGATCATTGAAGGAGAGGCGGTCGATCTCATTGTGAAAAGCGGTCGCGTTGCGGGTGTTGTGATGGCGGGGGATACGCAGCTTTCGGCGAATAGCGTGATCTTAACGACTGGTACATTTTTGCGCGGCGTCATTCATATTGGAGATGTCTCACGCCCCGGTGGCCGTATGGGTGACAGACCATCTGTCAAAATGGCGGAACGGCTAGACAGTTTTGAGTTAGCGCTCGGGCGGTTGAAGACGGGAACTCCGCCAAGACTTGATGGGCGCACAATTCGTTGGGATTTATTGGAAGCACAACCAAGTGATGTGGATCCGACGATGTTTTCGTTTATGTCCAACGGCGTTTTTGCGCCGCAAATTGATTGCGGAATAACACATACAAATGAACGGACTCATGATATTATCCGGGCAAACCTTGACCGATCGGCCATGTATGGAGGGCATATTGATGGAGTAGGCCCGCGATATTGCCCTTCTATTGAAGATAAGGTTGTGCGGTTCGCTGATAAGACGTCCCACCAGATTTTTCTTGAACCTGAAGGTGTAAATGATGACACCGTTTATCCGAATGGCATTTCCACATCGCTTCCAGAAGAGATACAACGAGATTATGTAAATTCTATCTATGGCCTTGAAAATGCTAAGATATTGCAGCCTGGATATGCGATTGAATATGATTATGTGGATCCCAGATCGCTGACAGCAACGCTAGAACTGCGGGATGTGCCGGGGCTTTATCTCGCTGGTCAAATTAATGGCACAACTGGTTATGAAGAAGCGGCGGCGCAGGGGCTTGTCGCTGGGTTGAATGCCGCTGCGCATTCTCAGGATGCGGAACCGATCAAATTCAGTCGCCGACATTCTTATATTGGCGTAATGATCGATGACTTGATTACAAAAGGTGTTTCAGAACCATACCGCATGTTTACTTCTCGGGCAGAATTTAGACTGTCGCTGCGGGCGGATAACGCCGATCAAAGGTTGACGGCGTTTGGGCATGCAATTGGTTGCGTGGGTCATGAGCGATGGGCGCAGTTTTCTGACAAGATGGAAAAAATCTCGGCAGTGCAATCGTCACTGTCGAATATTTTCCTTTCGTCACGGGATATTGCGGCCCAAGGTGCAAATTTGAACGTTGATGGGCCACGCCGTTCTGCGCTTGAAGCGCTGGCGTTGACCGATTTTGATTTTCCGCAGTTGATCCGTCTGTTACCCGAATTGTCAGATATCTCGATTGATGTTCGTGATCAGATCAAAAAGGACGCGCTGTATGCACATTATGTGCAACGTCAGCAGTCGGATGTTGCAGCGATGGAGCGTGATGAAAAGCAAGTTATTCCAGCTGAAATCAATTACCGCGCGGTGAAAGGGCTTTCAAATGAGCTCGTAAGTAAGCTTGAATCCATTCGGCCGTCCGATATCGCGCAGGCGGGTCGAATTGAAGGGATGACCCCGGCGGGGCTTATGCTCATTGTTGCGATGATAAAGCGCGATCAAAAAGCCAAGACAGGTAGCTGATATGGGATATGATGTAGGCGGGGTGAATGTTTCACGTGAAACATTCGATGATCTGCACAGGTTCTCGGAACTTGTACAAAAGTGGACGGCCAAGATTAATCTTATATCGCCGAGCACTGTGAGTTCGCTGTGGGAACGACATATCGTTGATTCTGCACAGATTTATGCGTCAGCGCCCAAGACCTACGACAAATGGGTCGATATTGGCAGTGGCGGTGGGTTTCCTGGCATTGTTGTTGCTATAATTGGTAAGGTTGCGCAACCAAATGCAAAATTTATTTTGATCGAAAGCGACCAACGGAAAGCAACATTTTTGCGTTCTGCCATCAGAGAGTTGAATTTACCTGCAAAAGTACTTGCTGAACGTATTGAAAGTGCCGCCCCTCAAGATGCAGATATAGTATCTGCACGCGCGCTATCTACCTTATCTATGCTTTTGCCATTTGTAGATCGCCATTTGAAACCGGAAGGGCAAGCTGTTCTTCACAAAGGAAAAAGAGCGAGAGAAGAAGTTGCCGATGCCGCGATAAACTGGCGGTTTGCGCTTGAAGACTCGACTAGTTTGACCGATCCTGAAGCTCAAATTCTTATTGTCAAAGGGATATCCCGTGTCAGTGAATAGCTGCAAAATTATCGCGATCGCGAACCAAAAAGGCGGAGTCGGCAAAACGACGACCACGATCAACTTGGGCGCAGCATTGGCTGAAAAAAAGAGAAAAGTCCTTTTGATTGACCTAGATCCACAGGGAAACGCATCAACCGGACTAGGTATTGAGCATGATCAGCGTAGCATCACAACATATGACCTGTTGTCGGGCGATGCGACAATGGAGGAGGCAGCGGGCGCAACCTCGATCAAGAATCTTTCCATCATTCCTGCAACAACTGATCTCAGCTCTGCCGATATTGAACTGATGGACAACGAAAAGCGCAGTTTTTTACTGCGCTACGTGCTGCAAGAGGCGTCGCAATCTGTCGCAAAATACGACTATATATTGATAGATTGCCCACCATCTCTCAATATATTGACAGTAAATGCGATGGTGGCCGCGGATTCCATTTTGGTACCGCTGCAAAGTGAATTCTTTGCACTTGAAGGCCTATCGCAGCTTATCCTAACTGTGCGTGATGTTCGCCAGTCAGCGAATCCAGATTTAAGCATCGAAGGCATTGTTCTGACAATGTATGACAGCCGTAATAATCTTTCGATCCAAGTCGAAGACGATGCCCGCGAAAACATGGGCGATATGGTTTTCAAAACGGTAATCCCGCGCAACGTTCGACTAAGCGAAGCTCCATCGTTTGCAATGCCGGTTTTGGAATATGATGGAGCCTCAAAGGGGGCTATCGCCTATCGCGCACTTGCGCGTGAAGTCATTCAAAAAAATACAAAAAAGAGGGCATAAATCATGGCAGGAAATGCAAAAAAATCACGCGGTTTAGGGCGTGGCCTGTCAGCTTTGATGTCCGATGTCGGGCAGGACGATACTTCAATTGATAACCCACGCCGCCCAGATCTACTTGTTCCAGTCGAACATATTGTCCCGAATCCCGATCAGCCGCGCCGTACGTTCCGGGATGAAGCACTCAATGATCTGGCGGCATCGATTGCTGAAAAAGGCATTATTCAGCCACTTATTGTGCGGGCATCGCCTAATAACCCCAGCACTTATGAAATTGTCGCGGGTGAGCGGCGTTGGCGCGCGGCGCAGATGGCAAAACTGCACGAAATCCCCGTTCTTTTGCGTGAATATACGGATACCGAAGTTCTCGAAGTCGCAATTATTGAAAATATTCAACGCGACGATCTGAATGCCGTTGATGAGGCGGCCGGGTATCGTCAACTGATGGATCGCTTTGGCCATACACAAGAACAGCTTGCGACCGCACTGGGTAAAAGCCGTAGTCATATTGCCAACCTTTTGCGCCTATTGAACTTGCCGGACGAGGTTCAAACCTACCTTGTGCAGGGTCAACTGTCCGCAGGTCATGCGCGTGCATTGGTCGGGAATGAGCGCGCAAAAGAAATCGCGCGCGAAGTGATTCAGCGTAATCTGTCTGTGCGCGAAACCGAAAAATTGGTCAAGCAGGGCCCAGCGGTCAAACGACGCTCGGTTTCCGGTGCGCCTGTCGCGAAGGATGCGGATACAGTGCAAATCGAAAATGAGCTTACAGCTGCATTGCGGATGAAAGTAACGATCGATCATAAGGCCGGCGAAGAGGGTGGCAAACTTGCGATTAGCTACAAATCGCTCGACCAGCTTGATGATCTTTTGCGCGCGTTATCCGGTGGTTAATCTGCAAGAAGTTCGCGTAAGACTGCATTTAGAATTGGGCGGCCTTTTTCCGTTACTACGAGGCGACCCGCACTTGTATTCACCATACCGAGATCAGTTAAGTTACTGATATTTATTTTAATATTTTCGGTGATCCCGATCCGTTCGATCAACACACCTTCGCGCAGCCGCATGCCCATAAGCAACAGCTCTGACCGCTGATCTTCCGTAGATAACTTGCAGCGCAAACTATCGCCATTTCCTGTCTTGCTGACCTGCGCCAACCATTGCATTGGCGCTAGTGGTGCCTCTGTCGCGTATCGGTCTCCGCCAAGCGTTAACCGTCCATGCGCGCCGGGACCAATCCCGGCATAATCGCCATAGCGCCAATAGATTTGATTGTGGATGCTTTCAAACCCAGGGCGGGCGTGGTTCGAAACTTCGTAACAGTCGAAATTGGCAGCCGCGCAGATGTCTTGCGTCAATGCATACATATCCGCTGCCACGTCATCATTGGGCAGTCCACGCAGTTTCCCAGCAGCGTAACGATTGCCAAAGGCAGTGCCGTCTTCGATTGTCAGCTGATAAAGTGACAGATGATCAATCGCTAAACTCAAGGCTTGATTCAATTCAGCCCGCCAATCCGCCAAATTTTGTCCCTGGCGGGCATAAATCAGGTCAAAACTGACCCGATCAAACGTCTCTCTGGCCGTGCTGAAGGCTGTCAGCGCCTCCTGAGCGGTGTGAAGGCGGCCTAGGGCACGTAAATCTGCGTCGTTTAGGGCCTGAATTCCCATCGAAACACGGTTTACACCGGCATCCCGATACCCGGCAAAGCGTCCCGCCTCGACAGATGTCGGGTTTGCTTCAAGTGTGATTTCGATATTATTCGCCATTGACCACGTCGCGCGCACCTTTGTTAGGATCGCATCGACAAGATCGGGATCCATCATACTTGGCGTGCCACCACCAAAAAATACCGATTTCAAGATGCGCCCTTGGGTCTGGGCGCCAATTCGGTCGATTTCACCTAAATAGGCGGATTGCCATGCAGCCTGATCGATCTTTGCGACGACATGGCTGTTGAAATCACAATAGGGGCATTTGGCCTGACAAAATGGCCAATGGATATAAAGCCCAAAACCCCCATGTTCCCAATCCTCAAGCAAAGCAGCCTGCAATCAGTTTTTGAAACGCATCGGCGCGGTGGCTGATTTTGTTTTTTTCCCAACGATCCATTTCACCAAATGTGATGTCATATCCTTTTGGCTGGAAAATCGGATCGTAACCATGGCCTTGCGCGCCACGCATTGGCCAGACAATTTGGCCAGGCATGACGCCGGGGAAAACTTCATCATGTCCATCCGGCCAAGCAAGAACAAGCGTACAACAAAACCTAGCGGTACGTGGGAACGGCGCAGAAACAGACTCTAACTCTGCCCAACTCCGTTCCATCGCCATAACAAAATCACGGCCATTCGGTGTTTCGGCCCAATCTGCCGTATACACGCCGGGTGCCCCATTTAGCCCGTCGATCTCAATTCCACTATCATCGGCAAGCGCAGGTAACCCCGTTGCCTTTGCAGCCGCATGGGCCTTAATGCGGGCATTTCCTACGAATGTCGTTTCGGTTTCATCAGGCTCTGGAAGCCCATGATCGTCGTTTGATGTCAACGCTATGCCGTAGGGCTGTAAAAGATCAGCAATCTCTTCCAGCTTCCCTTTGTTATGGGTCGCGATGACGAGCTGTTTTCCATCAAACTTGCGCATTAGCTTACCGCGGCCAGTTGTGCGACCTTCAGTTCTGACACGCCTTTTTCAGCAAGATCAAGCAGCGCATCCATTTGCGCGCGTGAATAGGTAGAACCCTCGGCGGACATTTGCACCTCGACCAGCTTGCCGCCCGTCATGACAAAGTTTCCGTCGACACCCGCTTCGCTATCTTCGGGGTAATCGAGATCAAGCACCTCTTGTCCGGCATAAATACCGCAAGAAATCGCAGCGACCGGATCAACCAGCGGATCAGAAATCACATCTCCGGCTTTCATCAGTTTTTGTACCGCCAGTTTCAATGCCACCCAACCGCCAGTGATCGACGCACAACGTGTTCCGCCATCGGCTTGGATGACATCGCAGTCGACGACGATCTGACGTTCACCCAAGGCCACACGATCAACGCCAGCACGCAGCGACCGCCCGATAAGCCGTTGAATTTCTTGGGTACGCCCTGACTGACCGTTCTTGGCTTCACGCCGCATTCGGGTGTTGGTTGCACGGGGCAGCATCCCATATTCAGCGGTTACCCAGCCAAGCCCAGAATTCTTCAAAAACGGTGGCACACGGGCGTCAATTGTCGCGGTGCATAAAACATGTGTGTTCCCACATTTAATCAAGCAAGAGCCTTCCGCATGCATGGTCACATCTGTTTCGATGGAAATTTCACGCATTTCGTTCGTTTGACGTCCAGATGGGCGCATGTGGTCACTCCTTTTGATTGCCTGTTTGGGATACGCTGCCCACATATGAAATCCAACCCCGATTGACGCCGGGGCTGACTTCGTTTTAATTGCCCTGCCTTCACCCGAGGATCAGATGCCTGACCAAACGCCTAATATTGCCGATATGAATGACCGATCGCGCGAGGTATTTCGTCGCGTCGTCGAAGGATATCTCGAAAGCGGTGACCCGGTCGGTTCGCGCACATTAACCCGTGATTTTACAGAAAAAGTAAGCGCGGCGACGATCCGAAATGTGATGCAAGACCTTGAATATCTTGGATTACTTGACAGTCCACACGTCAGCGCGGGCCGTATCCCGACACAGTTGGGGCTACGCATGTTTGTGGATGGTCTGCTTGAGGTTGGCGATTTGGACGGCAAAGACCGCCAAACTATTGACCGGACTTTGGGCGGAAATGACACGGATGTGGCTTCCGTACTTGATCAGGTGGGGCAGGCGCTTTCGGGTGTGACCCACGGGGCCAGCCTCGTTTTGACGCCTAAACACGAGGCCGCGATCAAACATATTGATTTTGTTTCACTGTCACGTGAACGCGCGCTTGTTGTTTTGGTGTTCGCCGATGGGCATGTTGAAAACCGGATTTTTACACCACCAGCGGGCCAAACCCCGTCTTCTATGCGCGAAGCCGCTAATTTTTTGAATGCGATTGCCGAAGGGCACACACTTTCCGAACTTGGAAACGTCATTTCACGTGAAATAGCTGCCCGACGTTTGGAAATCGATAGTCTCGCCGCTGATTTGGTCGAAAATGGCTATGCGCTTTGGGAGAATGAAGGTGAACAGAGCGAGCGTCTTATTGTGCGCGGCCGTGGGAATCTGCTCGCCGATGGCGAAAACGAAGCCGACCTTGCCCGGATTCGAAGCCTGTTCGATGACCTTGAACGCAAGCGTGATATCGCGCAGTTCCTTGATTTGGCCGAAGATGGCGACGGCGTGCGCATTTTTATTGGCTCAGAGAACAAATTGTTCTCACTTTCGGGTTCATCTCTGGTCGTTTCACCTTATATGAACGCCGACCATAAGATAATTGGCGCCGTGGGTGTCATTGGGCCGACTCGTTTGAACTACGGGCGGATCGTCCCGATCGTGAACTATACTGCACAGCGGATTGGCAAGCTTGTTGCTGACCGCTCCTAAAGGAAAAAATTGATGGCTGACAACGAAGAGCAACTGCAAAGTCTTGATGAACTCGCGGCTGAAGGCGATGAAATGGATCTTGCTGCAGAAGCTGGCTTTGAAGAAATCGAAGCGCTGCGTGCAGAGCGTGACGAATTTAAAGACAAGTTCATGCGCGCCTTGGCGGATGCCGAAAACATGCGCAAACGGTCTGATCGCGATCGCCGCGAGGCTGAGAATTATGGTGGGTCCAAATTGGCCCGCGATATGCTGCCAGTTTACGACAACATGCGCCGTGCCCTGCAATCTTCTGAAGATGCGGATAAAGAAACCAACGCTGCCTTGCTCGAAGGTGTGGAATTGACGATGCGCGAATTGATCAGCGTGTTCAAAAAACATGGGATTGACCCCATCGTTCCCGAAGTCGGCGATAAATTCGATCCAAAAATCCACCAAGCTATGTTCGAAGCGCCGCTTCCAGGCACCAAAGCTGGCGACATCATTCAGGTCGCCGCCGAAGGCTTTATGTTGCATGACCGTTTGCTACGTGCCGCACAGGTCGGCGTGTCATCGACACCCGCTTAATCATGAATCGCATCAAAGCAGGGCAAACAACCCTGCTTTTTTGAGCTCTCCCGGCTATTTCTGGTCGTTACACCATCCCACGAAGTTCATAGATCAAGGCGAGCGCGTCTTTGGGTGTAAGCTCATCCGGAAGAACGTCTTTTAGGCGCGCCTCGACTTCAGAACCTTTGGTTTGCACGGGTGAAGGCGCGGGTGTCGCGGAAAACAGCGGCAAATCGTCGATCAGTGCTTTTTGGGCGGTTCCGCCACTGCGCTCACCTTGTTCTAATGCCTCCAACACGACTTTGGCTCGCGCGACCACTGCGGGTGGCAACCCGGCAAGACGCGCGACCTGCACGCCGTAACTGCGATCAGCTGTACCGCGTTTGACCTCGTGCAAGAAAATCACATCGCCGTCCCATTCCTTGACGGTGACGGTCGCATTCTCGACGCCGTCCAGTTTGTTCGAAAGGGCAGACATTTCGTGGTAATGCGTCGCAAACAGAGCCCGACAGCGGTTCACATCGTGTAGATGTTCTAATGTCGCCCAAGCAATCGAAAGCCCGTCATAAGTGGCTGTACCGCGGCCAATTTCGTCTAATATGACCAAAGCGCGGTCGTCAGCTTGGTTCAAGATCGCGGCGGTTTCAACCATTTCGACCATGAAAGTGGACCTGCCACGCGCTAGATCATCTGATGCGCCGACACGGCTGAAAATCTGGCTAACAGTGCCGATATGTGCCTTTGCGGCGGGCACAAATGCGCCCATCTGTGCAAGGATTGCAAGCAGTGCATTTTGGCGCAGGAATGTTGACTTACCCGCCATGTTTGGCCCGGTCAGCAGCCAAATATGTGCGTCAGTCAGACCACAATCATTTGCGATAAATGGCTGTCCAGCTTTTTGCAGAGCTGCTTCGACAACCGGGTGGCGCCCACCTGTAATCGTAAAGGCGCGGCTGTCATCAACTACGGGTCGGGTCCAGTTTTCTGCCACTGCTAAATGTGCAAGCGACGCCGCCAAATCAAATTCTGCCAAGGCCCGCGCGAGTGCGCCCAGCGGTCCTGATTGCGCAATAATTGACTGGATCAGGCTGGAATAGAGTCGCTTTTCAATCTCGAGCGCACGTCCGCCTGCGTTCAGAATCCGCGTTTCGATTTCTGACAGTTCAACGGTTGTAAACCGGACCTGGTTGGCCGTCGTCTGACGGTGGATGAAGGTTTCGTTCAGCGGAGCAGCAAGCATTTTTTCGGCATGGGTCGCTGTCGTCTCAATAAAATATCCCAGCACGTTGTTATGTTTGATCTTCAACGATGCGATGCCCGAAAGCTCAACAAATTGTGCCTGCATCGCCGCGATGACAGATCGGCCCTCGTCACGCAGTTTGCGCACCTCATCCAATTCATCATCATAGCCGGGCGCGATAAATCCGCCGTCACGTGATAGCAGTGGGGGTTCTGCAATCAAGGCGTCATCAAGCAGCGTCAACAAGTCATCGTGCCCGGTGAAATCACGCGCGGCTTCGGACAAGATTGTGGGAAGGTCGCCTGTCACCAAATCAGATAGCCCTGCGGCCTGTCCCAATGTGTTGCGAATGGCGGCCATATCGCGCGGACCACCGCGATCAAGCGCGAGACGCGAGAGTGCGCGATCAAGATCATGCACGCTGCGCAATTGGTCACGGATATCTGCGGTCAGTCGTGTGTTCTTGGTTAAGAATTCAACGCAATCTTGCCGCGCATGGATGACGGGCAGGGCGCAAGCGGGCGATGACAAACGCCGTTCGAGTAGGCGCGCACCACCAGCCGTTACGGTGCAATCAATACAGTGCAAAAGCGACCCTTGCTTGCTGCCATTCATCGCTTGAGTAAGCTCAAGCGAGCGCCGGGTTGCGGCGTCAATCTGCATGGCGGCTGATTGGCCTTCTTGGACGGGGGGACGTAAAAGCGGCAGGTTCCCCCGCTGCGTGATATCTAGGTATTCTGCGACCGCAGACATGGCCGATATTTCAACGCGTGAAAAACCGCCAAACGCGTCTAATGACCCGACTTTATACAGATCGCAAAGCCGCTTTTCGCCTGACGTACTGTCAAAGGCAGCGGCCCCTAATGTGGTCAGTGTTGCCCCACTTTCAGAGACTATTTCAGCCCAATCTGCCTCATTTCCATCTATCACAATCACTTCGCGTGGAGTTAAACGGGCCAGTTCGGGGCCAAGTTGCGCGCCGCTACAGGCCATCACGTGAAACGCACCCGTTGAGATATCAACCCAGGCCAACGCGCCCTGATCACGGATCACAGCATAGGCGGCAAGATAGTTATGGCGCCGCGCATCCAGCAGAGAATCTTCGGTCAATGTGCCGGGGGTGACAAGGCGCACGACCTCGCGTTTGACCACGGCTTTATAGCCGCGCTTTTTGGCTTCGGCGGGGCTTTCCATTTGTTCGCAAACCGCGACGCGGAATCCTTTGCGGATGAGCGTCAAAAAATATCCTTCGGCGGCGTGGTGCGGCACGCCACACATCGGGATATCTTCGCCGTTGTGTTTGCCGCGTTTTGTTAATGCGATGTCCAATGCTTCGGCGGCGGCAATCGCGTCGTCAAAGAACATTTCATAAAAATCACCCATCCTATAAAACAGCAGCGCATCAGGATGCTCTGCTTTGATCTCAAGGAATTGCGCCATCATGGGCGTTACGCTGGATTTATTGGTGCTCATTCATGCCCCCGCATCATCATCGAGACATTACCTAGGCGATGTTAGCGACGAAACCCCGAAATGAACCCGTTGCGGGTTCATTCGAGAAACCGTTATGAATGTCGAACAAAATTGGGGGATACCATGGCTAAAACAAAAATGACCCGCGAAGACGCGTTGCAATTCCACATGCAGCCAAATCCAGGTAAGTGGGAAATTCAGGCCACGGTACCGATGACGACACAGCGCGATTTATCGCTGGCGTATTCACCGGGTGTTGCGATCCCCTGCGAAGAAATTCATCGCGATCCTGCAACGGCTTACGACTATACCAACAAGGGAAATTTGGTCGCGGTTGTGTCCAATGGCACCGCAGTTTTGGGCCTGGGGAACCTTGGCGCGCTGGCAGGTAAGCCGGTGATGGAAGGGAAATCAGTTCTCTTCAAACGGTTTGCTGATGTGAACTCGATTGATATCGAATTGGATACCGAAGACCCGGACGCTTTTTGTGACGCGGTACGGCTCATGGGGCCGACATTTGGCGGCATTAACCTTGAGGATATCAAAGCGCCTGAGTGCTTTATCATCGAACAACGGCTTAAAGAGGAAATGGATATACCCGTCTTCCATGATGATCAGCACGGGACAGCGGTGATTTGCGCGGCGGGTCTTCTGAATGCGCTGCATCTGTCTGGCAAGAAAATTGAAGACGTGAAGATAGTGCTGAATGGTGCAGGTGCGGCGGGGATCGCATGTCTTGAGCTGCTTAAATCGATGGGTGCGACCCATGACAACTGCATCATGTGTGATACCAAAGGCGTTATTTATCAAGGTCGTACCGAAGGTATGAACCAGTGGAAATCGGCCCACGCTGCGCATACGGACGCGCGCACGCTTGATGATGCAATGGAAGACTGCGATGTCTTCCTTGGTGTCAGCGCAAAGGGGGCAGTTACGCAGGAAATGGTGAAAAGTATGGCGCCTAACCCTGTGATTTTTGCGATGGCAAATCCGGACCCTGAAATCACGCCCGAAGACGCCCATGCCGTTCGTGAAGATGCCATTGTTGCGACAGGCCGCAGCGATTACCCAAACCAAGTGAACAACGTATTGGGCTTTCCTTACCTGTTTCGCGGTGCGCTTGATATCCATGCCCGCGCAATTAACGATGAAATGAAAATCGCTTGCGCCGAGGCATTGGCCGGGTTGGCGCGCGAAGATGTCCCTGACGAAGTCGCAATGGCTTACGGCAAAAAGCTCACCTTTGGCCGGGATTACATCATTCCGACGCCGTTTGATCCGCGTTTGATTCACCGTATTCCAACCGCTGTTGCGCGTGCGGGCATGAAAACCGGCGTTGCGCGGCGTCCGATTGTCGACATGGAGGCCTATGAGGCCACTTTGATCGGCCGGATGGATCCAACCGCATCAATCTTGCGCAGTTTGAACGCCCGTGCGCGTGCGAATCAATCAACCGTCGTTTTTGCGGAAGGTGACGATCCGCGCGTTTTGCGTGCTGCCGTGATGTACCAGCGCGCTGGGCTTGGTAAGGCGCTTGTTGTTGGGCGTGACGCGGATGTAGCTGAAAAGTTGACAGCCGAAGGGCTCGCCGATGCGGTTGCGGAATTGACCGTCGTTAATGCGGCTTCGACGGATCATCTTGAGACTTACAAAGAGTTCTTGAACACGCGTTTGCAGCGCAAAGGGTACGATGGCCAGGATATTCACCGGCTTGCCGCCCGTGACCGCCACGTTTTTGCAGCTTTGATGGTCGCCCATGGCCATGCCGATGGGATGGTGACCGGGGCGACCCGCAAATCGGCGCATGTGCTTGAGCTTATTAACCATGTATTTGACGCGCAGCCGCATGATGGCGCGGTTGGTGTCACGGCGGTACTGCATAAGGGACGGATCGTGTTGATCACGGATACATTGGTTCACGAATGGCCGGACGAACAAGATTTGGGCGATATTGCCGAACGTGGCGCATCTGTTGCACGCGCGTTGGGTCTTGATCCGCGCGTTGCCTTCTTGTCGTTTTCGACCTTTGGCTATCCGGTCTCGGAGCGGGCCGAGAAAATGCACAAGGCCGCCAGCGTATTGGACGGGCGGAACGTCGACTTTGAATATGAAGGCGAAATGACAGTTGATGTTGCGCTTAATGTGCAAGCGCAGGAAAATTACCCGTTCTCACGCCTGACCGGGCCTGCAAACGTGCTTGTTGTACCTGCACGGCATTCGGCGTCGATTTCTGTCAAACTGATGCAAGAAATGGCGGGCGCTACTGTTATTGGTCCAATCCTTTCGGGCGTCGGCAAGCCGGTTCAGATTTGTTCAACGGTTTCCACAGTAAACGACATCATGAATATGGCTGTGATCGCAGCCTGTAAGGTCGACTAATGGCAATTTGGAACCTCGGATCGATCAATGTCGATATCGTCTATGCGGTGCCGCATATTTTGGCTCCCGGTGAAACGCTTGCCTCAACGCAGCGTGACACGTTTCTAGGCGGAAAAGGTGCGAATATGTCTGTTGCTGCAGCCCGCGCGGCCGCCCGCGTAAATCATATCGGTGCGGTCGGGCATGATGGGGTTTGGGCGTCGGATCGGTTGCTTGAATACGGCGTCGATACCCGGAATATTACTGTGTTAGACACTGATACCGCCCAGGCGATCATCATGGTTGATCCCCACGGTGAAAATGCGATTGTGCTGCATCCGGGTGCCAACGTTGAAATTCCACAAACGGTTTTGCAAACCGCGATGGCCGAGGCGCAGACAGGCGATTGGATCGTTTTACAAAACGAAACCAATCTTCAGCGCACCGCAGCGCGTATGGGTAAAAAAATGGGTCTTAGGGTCGCCTATGCTGCCGCCCCATTTGACGCAGACCGCGTGATGGCGGTCTTGCCATACTTGGATTTCTTGATCCTGAATGCAGTCGAAGCTGCACAGCTTCAGGCGGCGACCGGGCAAGAGCCGCAAGACCTGCCTGTCCGCGATGTGATTGTGACCTTGGGTGCCGATGGTGCTGATTGGTACGGACCCAGCAAAAAACAGCATTTTGTCGCGATTAATGTTGATCCGGTGGATACAACCGGCGCTGGGGACACGTTTACAGGCTATGTTCTAGCAGGGCTTGATCGCGGTATGACGATGGAGCAGGCCATCGGGCAGGCGACCAAGGCGAGCGCCTTGATGGTCACCCGCCATGGCACGGCAGATGTGATCCCGGACTTGTCCGAGGTCACCGCGTTTCGGCCTTAGTGCGTAAACGGCGCAGCATCACCCCATAGTTCTGACACACGTTGATCCCGCCCGCAGGCGTTGCGGTAAAATGCATAGGCTTCGCTTTGGCGTTTCGGCCCACGGCGGGTCAGCACAATAGATTCCCCTGCATAGTAATCTTGGTGGTAGGCTTCGGCTTCGTAAAACTGAGATTCTTGCAAAATGGGCGTTACAATGCGCTGACCAAGATCGTTTTGTGCGGCGGTCAAAGCGGCCTGAGCAGAGGCAGTTTCAGCATTGTTAGAGACGAAAATGGCCGTGCGGTAGACATCCCCGCGATCACAAAACTGACCACCGGCATCTGTCGGGTCGATAGATCTGAAAAACGCGTGAAGCAATTGGTCATAGCTCACGATGTCGGCGTCATAAGTGATTTGTACGGCTTCATAGTGGCCGGACCCTTTGATCGTTTCATAGGTAGGGTTTGCTGTGGTGCCACCGGTGTAACCTGACACGACCTCGATTACGCCGTTTACCTTTTCAAAGTCACTTTCGACACACCAAAAGCATCCGCCAGCAACAGTGGCAGTTTGGATATCTTCGGCCGCGGCCATTTGGGCCGCAGGGATCATAAGAACGGCGGCAATCATTGATTTAAGCATTGGGTACTCCTTTAGTCGCATCCTGTTTAATGGGGCGTGGCTGCGCAATGCACGGCGGTGTGATCTCACGCGGTGTTTATCGCTTGGAACATTTGACGAGCTGTCCTAGCGTCCATTCAAAGGAGCCTATAATGACTGAAGTCACCACCCATCAAGCCGCCGAAGATTTACGGAACGAAGAAATTCTCATCTATCTCAACGGGCAGATCGTGCCCAAGGCCCAAGCCACCGTCAGCGTCTATGACAGCGGCTTTATGTTGGGTGACGGCGTGTGGGAAGGTTTGCGTTTATACGATGGAAAATGGGCGTTCTTGGACGAGCATATGGACCGTCTATTTGAGGCTGCCAAAGCAATTGATCTTGATATCAGGCTCGACCGAAAAGGTATCGTTTCAGCCTTGTTAGAGACACAAAAGGCGAATGAAATGACCACCGACGCCCATGCGCGACTAATGGTGACACGTGGGACAAAAACAAGGCCTTTTCAGCACCCGAGCTTATCCCAGCAAGGCCCGACATTCGTGATTATCATGGAGCATTCTCAGCCCAAAATCCAGCGTCCCATCACGCTTTCTACGGTTCCGCACTTACGTGGGTTGCCGATGACCCAAGATCCAAAACTGAACAGCCATTCCAAACTGAACTGTATCCTTGCCTGCATCGCCGCACAAAAGGCCGGCGCGGATGAGGCGTTGATGCTTGACCTGCATGGATTCGTGAATACGACCAACGCTTGTAACTTTTTTATTGTGAAAAAGGGGGCCGTTTGGACCAGCACGGGTGACTATTGCATGAATGGTATCACCCGCCAAAAGGTGATCGATCTGTGCCGTGCCAATGATATTCCAGTTTTTGAGCGCAATTTCAGTCTGGTAGACACCTACTCGGCGGATGAAGCGTTTCTGACGGGCACATTTGGCGCACAGACCCCAGTTAGCATGATTGATGGGCGTGTGATTGGGACGGGTGAATTGGGGCCGATGACCATGCGATTGCGTGAACTTTACAAAGATTTGGTGGACCGTTCATGAGAATTGCAATGTGGTCGGGCCCGCGCAACCTGTCGACGGCGATGATGTATAGCTTTGGCAACCGTTCCGATTTCGCGGTTTGGGATGAACCATTCTATGCAGCGTATCTTGCGACGACGGGTTTAGATCACCCGATGCGCGATGATATATTGGCTGCCCATGAAGCAGATCCAAACAAAGTTGCCACGCGCTGTATCGACGCTATTCCAGCGCAAAAGCCATATTTCTATATGAAGCATATGCCGCATCATATGATCAACGAGGTGCCGCTTGATTGGGCACACGACTGTGTAAACGTACATCTGATCCGCCACCCCGCACGGGTGATCGCGTCTTATGGTGAGAAGCGGTCGGAGATGAATTTTGACGATATCGGCTTTGCGCAGCAGGCAGCGATCTATGATAAATTCGGAGGATATGTGATCGACAGCGCCGATATTCGGGCCAACCCGGAAATGATGCTGCGCAAACTGTGCGATGCAATTGGATTGGATTTCGATCCGGCGATGTTGTCCTGGCCAGCAGGTCCGCATGAGGGGGACGGAATCTGGGCGTCACATTGGTATAATGCCGTGCATAAAAGCACAGGGTTCGCGGGCGCCGAAGGGCCGCTGCCAGAACTTGAGGGCGCAGCCGCTGAACTTTGCGCGCAAGCCCTGCCGTATTACGAAAGGCTTGCGGCGTTGAAACTATGATTTCAGAAATTCGCCGAGCTTCATCGCGACAGTCATATCGCCCGAAACTTTGATCTTGCCCAACGCAAAGGCTGTCATAGGGTTCAGATCGCCCTTGATCAGTTTGGATAGGTTGGATTCGGAAAGATGAATTGTGCAATCCGCAGGAAGGTCAGCCAATTCGGCTTTTTGATCGACGAGCGTAATTGCGCCGCTGTCTTTGCAGTCGAATTTGATCACCTTGTCCAATTCAACTTTGTCTAATCCACGCTGCATTTTCGCTGCGATTTCTTCCAAGGACATGGTGCCTCCTGCGTTTTGTTATGACGGCTTGTTTGCGGTGAACAAAAGGCGATGTCTATGAAGACGTTACGGCGTCTTGGAACGCTATATGCGTGAAAGCGAAGCGCGCTAAGTTCTGGCGCGCTTCGCTGGTACTTTAGGCTTTGCGGTTACGCGCTGCCAGCAATTTCAAACGCAGCGCGTTCAGCTGGATAAAGCCTTGAGCGTCGGTTTGGTCATAGGCGCCGGCGTCGTCTTCGAACGTTACGTGGGCCTCGGAATAAAGCGACTGATCCGACCAGCGCGCGACCGTGTTCACGGAGCCTTTGTACAGTTTCACACGCACGGTGCCGCTGACATGTTCTTGCGATTTGTCGATCATCGCCTGCATCATTTCGCGCTCTGGCGAGAACCAGAATCCGTTGTAGATCAGTTCAGCATAGCGCGGCATGATGCTGTCTTTGAGGTGCCCAGCGCCGGAATCCAACGTGATTTGTTCGATCCCGCGGTGCGCCTCTAGCAAAACAGTACCACCCGGCGTTTCATAGATGCCACGTGATTTCATACCGACAAAACGGTTTTCAACCAGATCAAGACGCCCAACACCGTGCTTGCCGCCCAGTTCGTTCAGCTTCGTCAGAATGGTCGCGGGTGACATTGCTTCACCGTTGATTGCAACAGCGTCGCCTTTTTCAAACGTTACTTCGACCATTTCAGGTGTGTCTGGCGCATCTTCTGGGCTGACGGTGCGCTGATAGACGTATTCTGGCGCTTCCTGTGCCGGATCTTCCAGCACTTTGCCTTCGGAGGATGTGTGCAACAGGTTCGCGTCGACACTGAACGGCGCTTCGCCGCGTTTGTCTTTGGCAACGGGGATTTGGTTCAGCTCAGCAAACTCAAGCAATTTGGTCCGGCTTGACAGATCCCATTCTCGCCAAGGCGCGACGACCTTAATATCGGGGTTCAGCGCATAGGCGGCCAGTTCAAACCGTACCTGATCGTTGCCTTTGCCGGTTGCGCCGTGGGCGACCGCATCGGCGCCTTCCGCGGCAGCGATTTCAACCAAACGTTTTGAAATCAATGGACGCGCGATTGATGTGCCTAGCAGGTAAATGCCTTCGTACACGGCGTTTGCGCGGAACATCGGGAACACAAAGTCGCGCACGAATTCTTCACGCAGGTCTTCGATATAGATGGCGCTCGCGCCCATCATCTCGGCCTTTTTGCGGGCAGGTTCCAGTTCTTCACCTTGGCCAAGATCAGCCGTAAACGTAACAACCTCGCACCCGTATTCCGTCTGAAGCCATTTCAGAATGATCGAAGTATCGAGGCCACCAGAATAGGCGAGAACAACTTTTTTCGGAGCGGTCATGCGAGGGCCTTTTTTGTCAGGGTTATTTACCCCGCGCGATAACGGTTTTCTGTCGGTAGAGCAAGGATAGCGCCGTTGACGAACACCATGTTGCATGCGACGAAGTGGCAACTCGCTTAAAAAGGGAATATTTTTGTGGCTTTTCAAATAATACGGCACGCGTTTGCCATGATTTTCAACAATTTCGGGCAGGCACTGCGCGTGTCTGTGGGGCCTTACGTTTTATTGATTGTTGTCTCGGTCAGCGTTTTTTGGTCGTTGGGCCTACTGCCGTTACTGGCTCAGATGGGTGCAGACCAAGTCACACCAGAGCAATTGTTGGCCTCTGACGGCCCAATTATCGTGGCTATCTTGGTTACAGTCGTCTTTGCAGTTTTTGTCGCGGCATGGGTCGCAGTCTCTTGGCATCGGTATATTTTACTTGAGGAATATAGCGGTATATTGCCTACAGTGTCAGGCCGCCCAATTTGGCCTTATGTCGGTGTGAGTATGCAGTTGGGGTTTTTGATTGCAATTTTGGGATTGATCATCGGCATGATTATGGGATTGGTCTTGATCCCGTTTTCTGCAGCTGGACCAGCCGGGTTGTACTTGGGTGGTGCGATCGTCGGCATCGTCATGATCGCAATACTGTCGCTCATGTGGTTCCGCATGGGTGTAGCTTTGCCAGCGACGGCTGTTGGAAAGCCGATTAAGCTAAGCGAGGCTTGGAGGGCGACATCGAAAATCAACGGTACAATTATTGGCATTGTGTTGATCATCGCAGTTGTGTCGTTCATCGCGGGCGTAGCGACGCAAGGGTTATACCAAATTCATCCCGTCATCGGTGTTGCCACTGATCTGTTTGTGCAGTGGGTGAATTTGATGGTTGGCGTCAGCATTCTGACCACCCTCTACGGTCACGTGATCGAAGGGCGGCCGTTAATCGACTAATCCCGCCACAAACGCCGCGTCGCCGTCATTGGAAAGTTCATGAACGGCGGCGCGGGGGTCCATCCAGACGGCGTGATGCCCCTTTTCAGTTGGGGGGCCGTGCGGGCGCACCGGGCGCGCCAGATAGATGTGGCAGATTTTTTCGGCGTTCAGGTCATACTCAGGCATATAGACAAACCGCCGGAACGCGCCGAGCCGTAAGGGCTTGGCAATCCGCCAGCCGGTTTCTTCGAATACTTCGCGATGAAGCGCCTGAATGGGGCTTTCGCCGGGGTCTATGCCGCCGCCGGGCAGCTGAAATTCGAAATGCGGGTCTTCTTGGTAGGTCAGCAATAATTGCCCGTCACGCGGCAGAATTGCATAGGCGCCGGGGCGTAATTTATAGCTGTGACCCCGTTTTGGGCTCTTTCCGTACCGTTTGATCATCTCTTACCCCTTGGACCGTGGCTTGTCCTGACTATATAGGCGCGGTATGCCAATTCCTGACATGTAAGGAAACCCTATGAGCCACAGCGCCAAAATCGCTTGGGACGATACCGTCCTGCCATTTCAACTTGATGCTTCCGACATCCGTGGACGGGTGGCGCGGTTGGATGGTGTGCTAGAACAGGTTCTGGCACAGCATGATTATCCACCGATGATCGAAGGGCTGATTGCCGAAATGGCGTTGTTGACCGCGATGATTGGTCAGTCGATGAAACCACGCTGGAAGCTTTCGCTTCAAGTGCGCGGCGATGGGCCGATCCGCCATATCGCGACCGACTATTATAGCGCTGAAAAAGATGGTGAACCTGCCAGAATCCGCGCTTATGCATCATTTGATCGCGAAACAATTGATTTGAAAGCTGTCCCTGCAAGCCAGTTTGGCAAAGGTTATTTTGCCCTGATGATAGATCAGGGGCCGGATATGGCGCCCTATCAGGGTGTTACACCGATCTCAGGCGGATCGCTGGCCAAAAGCGCCGAAGTGTATTTTGCGCAATCAGAACAGCTGCCGACGCGTTTTTCGCTGACATTTGGTCAATCGCAGGTGCCTGGTGAAGCCGCCCATTGGCGGGCTGGCGGCATTATGTTGCAACAAATGCCCAAGGCGTCGCCTTCAGTGAGCGGCGAAGGCGGTTCAGGCGAGGATGGTTTGCTTGACGCGACTGATTTGCTGACAGAAGACGAATCCGAAAACTGGACCCGTGCGAATGCGTTGCTGGATACTGTCGAAGATATCGAATTGATCGGCCCGTCGGTCACCCCGACGGATTTGCTGGTGCGTTTGTTCCACGAAGAACAGCCGCGTGTTTATGATGCGCAGCCCGTGAAATTCGGCTGTACCTGCTCCGAAGATCGTGTGCGCCAAAGCCTGTCGATCTATTCGGCCAAAGACATTGCAACGATGACAACCGATGAGGGCACAGTGACCGCTGATTGCCAATTCTGCGGCGCACATTACGTTTTCGATCCCACGACATTGGGGTTTGAAGCCAAAGAAAACGGTGCCTGATTTACGCACAAAAATTGATGATGCGCTGTCTTCTACTGGCGGCGCGTCGTCTGATTTTGATCTGAATAAATCGATCGAACCTGCCGGATTGACGCAAACACCGGCTGCCGTTCTTTTGGCTATTCACCCTGTGTTAGAGACTGTAATTCTTACAAAACGCTCAGCACGGCTTAAGCACCACCCGGGCCAGATTGCGTTCCCAGGTGGCAAGCAAGATCCAACAGATGCAACGCTGACAGATGCCGCATTGCGCGAAGCCCACGAAGAAATTGGACTGCCTTACGGAATTGTGGATGTATTGGGGGCATTGCCGACCCACCAAACGGTTACTGGCTACCAGATGACCCCAATCGTTGGCGTGCTGACCGCAGATTTTGATCCGATCCCTGAGGCTGGCGAAGTCAGCGAAGTGTTTGAAGTTCCCCTTGCGCATCTCGCCAATCCTGAAAACTATCGGATCGAAGGGCGGTATTGGCGCGGACAACGCCGCGAATATTACACCGTGCCGTACGGCCCATATTACATCTGGGGCGCAACGGCGCGAATCTTGCGCGGCTTGGCGGATCGCTTGCAATGACCCGGATTAATGCGCCTTGGTTGACGGATGCGGCCGCCCAAAAGGTTTGCGGCATGTTGGTCGATGCAGGCTACCAAGCGTGGTTTGTCGGCGGTTGCGTGCGCAATGCGCTTTTGGGTGCGCCCGTCGCCGATTTGGATCTGTCGACAGATGCTCATCCCGATACCGTGATCGCGCTTGCAAAGGCGGCCGGTTGCGCAGTGGTTCCGACTGGTATCGCGCATGGAACAGTTACTGTTATTGCCCAAAACGTACCTTTTGAAATCACGACCTTTCGCCGCGACGTCGCAACAGATGGGCGGCGGGCGACGGTCGCTTTTGCTGATAACATGACAGACGACGCTCGGCGTCGCGATTTCACGATGAACGCGCTTTATGCCGGAAGCGACGGGGTGGTTGTCGATCCGCTAGGCGGATTGCCCGACCTCGATGCGCGTCGTGTGCGGTTTATCGAAGACGCTGACCAGCGGATCAAAGAAGACTATCTGCGTATCTTGCGCTATTTCCGGTTTCACGCTTGGTATGGCGATATGGACGAAGGGCCTGACCCTGACGCGCTGGCGGCTTGCGCCGCGAATGTCGAAGGGTTGCAAACGCTGTCGTCTGAACGGATCACAAGCGAGTTGCTCAAGCTATTGGCAGCCCCTGATCCCGCGCCGGCGGTGGGATCAATGGACGCGACGGGTGGGTTGGCACAAATATTGCCGGGCGCAAATGCGCCGATGCTCGCGGTTTTGGTGCATGTCGAAGAACAAGCTGGGTTGCCCGCTGATGCGTTGCGGCGTTTGGCTGTTATCGGTGGAGACAGATCCTGTCTACGCCTGGCAAATGACGCGAAAAATCGGCTTGAGCACATGCAAAGCAGTTTTGAGGCGGGCGCGCTTGGCTACTATTTTGGGGCGCAAGTTGCGCATGATGCTTTAGCGGTGCGCGCTGCCAGTTTGGGTGAACTAGTAGACCCTGACATGGCTAAAATGGCAAATTTTGGGGCGCAACAAACATTTCCGCTTGCGGCGGCTGATCTTATGCCGGGGCTGCAAGGGCCAGCGTTAGGCCGTGCATTAAAATCAGCAAAGGCGCGTTGGGTTGCTTCTGGGTTTACCTTGACCAAAGCCGAGTTGATGGATGCCTAAGGCGTGATCGCACACAGGAAAACCACTGGTTTTCCTTGCGTGTAAACCTTGCTATGTCCTGTCTGTATCCGAAAGGCAGGTCCATGTTTCGATTTTTCGAAGGTCTGATCGATCCTTACACACCCTACAAGGAAACAGATGTGCCGCCGACGCGGCTCTACCCATTTTTGCGGGCCTATGCGCAGCCATTTATGCCGGTGTTTTATCTAACGGCGGGTGTGTCCGTCGTCATCGCAGCGGTAGAAATTTGGCTTTTGGGGTACCTTGGGCGTCTGGTCGATATGTTGACTGGTACACCGGAAGACGTTTGGCTTAAAAACGGAACCGAACTTATTTTGGTTGCGATTTTTATTCTGACGTTGCGCCCCGCAGTTCATATTTTCCAAGTTCTTTTACTGAATAATACGATCTTGCCAAATTTCGGAACCTTGGTGCGCTGGCGCGCCCATCGCCATGTTTTGCGGCAATCTGTCGGTTGGTTCGAAGATGATTTCGCCGGGCGGATTGCGAACCGCATCATGCAAACGCCGCCCGCCGCTGGCGAGGTCGTGTTCCAACTTTTTGACGCGATTACATTTGCGCTTGCCTATGTCATCGGGGCGGCAGTTTTGTTGGGGCAGGCTGATCTGTGGCTGATGGTGCCGCTTGCGTTTTGGTTCGTACCCTATGTGTTTTTGTTGCGTTGGGTTGTCCGGCGGATTGGCCCGGCGTCTGAGGCGTCATCAAACGCACGTAGCGCGATTACGGGCCGCGTGGTCGATAGCTATACAAATATTCATTCCGTCAAAATGTTTGCGCATCACGACCGCGAAGTCGCTTATGCCAAAGACGCGATCGAGGAAGCCAGACGCACATTCCAAATCGAAATGCGCCTCTATACGATTATGGACATCGCGCTGATGACCTTGAATGGCCTGCTGATTGTTGGGGTCGTCGGGTGGTCGCTCTACCTGTGGATGCAAGGGATTGCATCGGTTGGGGTGGTTGCTGTGGCCACGTCACTTGCATTGCGATTGAACGCGATGTCGGGGTGGATCATGTGGGCTGTTAGTAATTTTTTCCGCGAATTGGGTGTTGTGGCCGAAGGTATGAAAACCATCGCGCAGCCGATCGCCCTGTTAGATGACACTGACGCCTCAGCGCTGCAATCAGGCGCAGGTGAAGTAAAAATAACCGATCTTTCGCATCACTATGGCAAAGAAAGCGGTGGTTTAGACAAGATCAACCTGACCATCGCACCTGGTGAAAAAGTTGGACTTGTCGGCCAGTCAGGGGCAGGAAAATCGACCTTGGTGAAGCTTTTGCTGCGGTTTTACGACGCCGAATCCGGTCAGATCGCGATTGATGGCCAAGATATTTCATCTGTTCATCAAGAAAGCCTGCGGCGTGTCATTGGAATGGTGCAACAAGATTCGTCACTGTTGCACCGCTCAGTGCGCGAAAACATCCTGTATGGAAACCCTGAGGCGAGCGAAGATCAGATGATCGCTGCCGCCCGCAAAGCCGAGGCACATGATTTTATCCTTGGGCTCGCGGATGCCGAAGGCAACACGGGTTATGACGCGCGGGTTGGCGAACGGGGGGTCAAATTGTCAGGTGGGCAGCGGCAGCGTATCGCGCTTGCGCGCGTGATTTTAAAGGACGCACCGATCTTGTTGCTGGATGAAGCGACTAGCGCCCTTGATAGCGAGGTCGAAGCCGCAATTTTGCAAACACTTTACGGCATGATGCAGGGAAAAACGGTGATCGCCATCGCCCATCGCCTGTCCACCATTGCACAGATGGACCGCATCATTGTTATGGATCACGGTCGGATCATTGAAGACGGCACCCACGACGCATTGCTGGCGGCGGGCGGTCAATACGCGCGTTTCTGGGCCCGTCAATCTGGCGGGTTCTTAGGTGAAAAAGAGCAGGACAAATAATGAAGCCAGAAAACTGGATCGATCCCGTTGCACCCGCCAATGGGTCGCCGCCACAAACCCTTTTGGCATTTATGCATTGGTGTATGCGCGGTAGCTTAAAAATTGTGACTTTGGCTGGAATAGTGTCTGCTTTGGCAGGCACGATTGAGGTCGTTACCGCTGTGATGTTGGGCTGGGTCATTGATGCGGCGCTGGGTGGTGCGGCCGAAACGTATTTCTCGCAAAACGCGCTGTTACTGCTTGGGGTCACAGCATTCTTTATCGTTGCGCGCCCTATTCTGTTGGGGATGTCGGGGGTGTTGCAAAACGTGGTGGTGGCACCTTCGTTAGGGAACCTAATTTTGTCGCGTCTCCATCGTCATACGATTGGACAGGCCGTGACATTCTTTGACGAAGATTTTGCGGGCCGGATCGCGCAAAAGCAGATGCAAGCGGCACGCGCCGCAACGGATCTTGCCGTTGATATGATCCACACTGTTGCATTTGCACTCGCGTCTCTTGTTGGCTCTGTGCTGCTATTGATGACAATTGATGTCCGCTCTGCGGCGTTACTGACGGTTTGGGTTGCTGCCTATTTTGGAATGATCCGGTATTTTATGCCACGCATACGGGTGCGCGCCAAAGCGCGTGCAGCTATGCGTGCGACGGTGACCGGGCAAGTTGTTGATACGATTACCAATATCAAGACCGTAAAACTATTTGCACATGATGAATTTGAAGATCGCGCAGCCCTTGAATCAATGGAAAACTATCGGACGCGTGCCATTCATTATGGCTGGCTATCTGCGACTTTTCGATTTTGCTTGATGGGTTTGGCCGGGATTTTGCCAGTGCTTCTGGTTGGGATCACGCTGTATTTTTGGTCTGTTGGCACCGCCTCTGCGGGGGACATTGCCGTCGCAGGCGCGATTTCGTTGCGCCTGTCACAGATGACCGGGTGGGTCAGTTTCACGCTTATGGGGATGTACGCCAATGTTGGCGAACTCGAAGACGCGATGAACACGCTAAGCCCCGAACACACATTGACCGACGCGCCAGACCCAAAGGTGCTTCGTGCGGATCAGGGTGCTATTGCGCTGAATGACGTTAGTTTTCGCTATGGCGGCGGGCCCGGCGGGCTTGATGGAGTGACGCTTTCGGTCAAATCGGGTGAAAAACTGGGGCTTGTTGGTGCCTCTGGTGCTGGGAAATCGACCTTGGTTGCGCTTTTGTTGCGGCTTTATGATACCGAAGACGGGTCTGTGATGATCGATGGGCAGGATATCCGTGATGTGACCCAAGCAAGCCTGCGTAGCCAAATCGCGATGGTCACGCAAGAAACCGCGATGTTCAACAGGTCCGCCGTCGATAACATCCGCTATGGGAAACCGGATGCATCGGAAGCAGAAATCGAAGCGGCCGCCGCGCAGGCAGAGGCGCATGAGTTCATCGAAAAGCTCGTCGATCACAATGGGCGCACCGGATACGACGCACATCTAGGCGAACGCGGCGTTAAGCTATCAGGCGGTCAACGACAGCGGATCGCAATTGCCCGTGCCATCCTAAAAGATGCCCCGATTTTGGTTTTGGATGAGGCGACAAGTGCGCTCGATTCCGAGGTGGAGGCATCGATTCAAGGCGCGTTAGAGTCTATTATGAGCAATAAGACCGTCATTGCAATTGCGCACCGATTATCCACATTGGCGCAGATGGATAGGATCATCGTGCTTGACGCGGGGCGTATAGTTGAACAAGGAACACACGATGAATTGCTGATCAAGGATGGGCTTTATGCCCGCTACTGGCATCGGCAATCGGGTGGATTTATAGATGCGGCGGAATAAATGTTAACAATCGAAAGCCTGACACACCTTGGTATGGGGCGCGCATCTGATGGGCGGTCCTTGCTCCCGCGTGTTTTACCGGGGGAAGAGGTCGACGTCGCCCAAGATGGTTCTGTAAGGATCGTGACCCCTTCGGCGGACCGGGTCGCAGCCCCTTGTCGGCATTACAAATCATGTGGCGGTTGCGCGATGCAACACGCGACCGATGCGTTTGTTGCAGATTGGAAGCTAGGGATTGTCCAAAAAGCAGTGCATGCGCATGGGCTGTCGCCCGAATTTCATGCTGTACAAACTTCGCCTGCGAATTCACGTCGGCGTGCCAAGTTTTCCGGGCGTCGCACCAAGAAAGGCGCAATGGTCGGATTTCATGGTCGGGCTTCGCACACGTTGTTCGCAGTGCCTGATTGCCAGTTGGTCACGCCAGCGTTGTTGGATATCTTGCCAGCGCTGGAAGCATTGACCGTGCTGGCCTGTTCACGCAAAGGCGAAATTGACCTGACCCTGACAGACGCGCCGCTTGGCCCGGATGTCTTGGTGACGACCGACAAAGAATTGACGCCGCAGCTACGGATCGAAGTGGCCGCATTCGCAAACCATCACGGGCTGTCGCGGCTGGTATGGAACGACGAACCCGTTGTGACCATCAACGCCCCGGCCCAGGATTTCGTTGGAGCTAAGGTGACACCGCCCCCTGGTGCGTTCTTGCAGGCGACCAAACATGGGGAAATGACGCTGTTGCAAGCGGTTGAAGAAATCACAGGCAAAGCGCAGCGCGTTGTTGACCTATTCGCTGGCTGCGGCACCTTCACGCTACCGCTCGCGAAACGCGCAGAGGTTCACGCTGTTGAAGGGGAAGCTGAAATGCTTTCGGCGCTTGATCGTGGTTGGCGAGCTGGGCATGAGCTGCGCAAAGTCACCACAGAAACGCGCGATCTGTTCCGCCGCCCGCTCGAACCCGATGAATTGCGTCACTTTGATACGGCGGTGATTGACCCACCCCGCGCAGGGGCCGATGCGCAAATTGCGACGCTCGCAAGGTCTGACATCAAGACAATCGCGATGGTGTCCTGTAACCCGATCACATTCGCGCGCGATGCAAATACGCTGGTGGACGCCGGGTTTGAGATGCCGTGGGTGCAAACCGTGGATCAATTCCGTTGGTCCCCGCATGTCGAAATGGTTGCAGCCTTCACGCGAAAATGAAGTTCAGTTTGAAAAAATCCTACCTTTTGCCACAATTCATCGCTAAATAGGCAAAAAACGGCGTAGACCGGGACAAGTAGGCAGTAGACATGATTTCAAGACGATCAGTGATGGTTGGCGCAGCAGCAGGCATGGCCGGATGCAGCGCGGCACCGCGCGCATATGCGGGACCAGAAGTAACACGTATCCAAATTTTTAAAAGCGAACGGCGGATGCAGTTGCTGCATAACAACACATTGCTCCGCGAATACGGGTTTGAACTGGGCTTTACCCCCGAAGGCCATAAGGTTCACGAAGGTGATGGGCGCACGCCTGAAGGTTCGTATCGGATTGACCGGCGCAACCCGAACAGCCGCTATCATCTGTCACTCGGGCTTTCTTACCCAGATGCGAATGATGTTGCTTATGCGCGCAGCCAAGGGCTTGATCCAGGTGGCGATATTTTCATTCACGGAACACCAGATGAATGGGTTGGGCAGGCGGATTGGACCTGGGGCTGTGTCGCTATTTCAAATGACGAAATGGACGAAGTCTATGCGATGGTACAGACGGGTACCTTGGTGACGATTTACGCTTAGGCGGTGGGTGCTGTGCCGAAATTCATGGACCACCACAGCTTTCCAGCGGTTTCTTGATACCATGAAATCCCCATCGCACGCGCGTTGGGGTCCAAAATCACGGCGCGCGTATCAGATTGCGCCATCCAAGCAGCCAGTGTTTGTAATTCTGATTCATAGGACTCAGAGATATTCTCGCCCAACAAACGGCCTTGGAATCCCGCACGACGGGCGCGGTCAAGCGGGCTTGACCCATCGGACCCAAACAGCCACGGGCGGTTTTGAAGTGACATATCGCGGGCATGCGTCGCTGCAGCCGCATTGAGTTGCGCATTGAGCTGCACCGGTGCGACCCCTGCGCGGGCGCGCAACGCGTTTACACTATCAAGCATCCGAAACTGAACTGCGGCGGCGTCTGATCCGCTGATCCGATATACCGAGGCAACAGGCAATCCATCTGCGCCCAATGGACGTTGCGGTTCACAAGCGGCAAGGGCACTTGCGGCCAGTCCAAGAAGTAGTTCGCGTCGGTACATCAGTCACCCAATTCGATTGTATTTTCTATCTTTATCGACATCAGTGCGACACTTCAAACCCACTTCGCACAGTTGACGTTTGTTTGAATTGCGGTGGCAGCTTAGACACATTAGATTATATGCTTAAATGCAGTTTTGATTTGGTCGGAGACCGCAATGAAAAACCAACTATCACGCCGTGGATTTTTGGCGACCAGCGCCGCCATGATTGGCACGGGCGCTGTGGCGCAAACTGCCAACTCAACCGAAATCGAAAGCGACCTCTCGGGGCAAGTACAGCGCAACATCTCGAGCTTTCGGTCGTTGGACTGGCAGCCATATTTTAGCAACCTGAATAAAGGTGCGATTCTAGTCGATATCCAATCGCGCGCGCTGCACTACTGGTCCGCTGATCAGTCGACCTACAAGCTGTTTCCAACAAGCGTGCCACTGACCGATGATCTGACCCGCACGGGCCGAACAGAAGTCACGCGCAAAGTCGAAGGCCCGAGCTGGGCACCAACCCCATCGATGCGCATTCGGAACCCAGAGTGGCCAGAATTTATCGGACCCGGACCGGATAACCCGTTGGGAACACATGCGCTTTACCTATCGTGGCAATACTACCGTATTCATGGCACGCATGACACGCGCAAGATTGGTCGTCGGTCATCGAATGGCTGTATTGGGTTGTATAATGAACAGATCGCGGAACTATTTGGCTATGCTCAAGTTGGTACGCAAGTTCTGCTTATTTAAGAGCTAAACCGACGTACAAACCACATTCCAATGCGCGACCGACGGCGGGCTGGTCGTAGCTCTGGTGGCGTATAGATCGGCGCGGTTTGCGCAGGTGACTGCGCACGCGTTTTCCCACTATTGACGATTTTTGACGATTCTTCGTTAAACTCAAGAACCCAATTCGGGATCTGTTTGACAGGTGTTTCGATTTTGCGTTCACGTGGCCGTTGTTCAAGTGTCTGCGACTTGCGCACATATTCATTGGTTTCGGAAACAAGCCGAGACAAAACCGGCCCCAAATTGTCAGCTTGCGAAAGAATCAGCGGTTTGATGCGTTCGCTTTGTTCACCATCAATTAAATCGGACCATTCTCGTGCGGACTGCAAACGATCTTTTGGCAGGATATTCATCGCCTTGTCGATTGCTGCAAGGAAGGCTGGATCATATTCGTCGAAACGCCCGGTAAGTGGCACGCAAGGATCAGGGTTTTGACCCGCAAATTCGGCCATGCGTGTTTGGCTGTTTGGTGGTGCCTCGCCCGAAATCAGGTGATAAAATGATGCGCCCAGCGCATAAAGATCACTGCTCGGGCTTTGCTTGCCGCCAGCAAAGTAGAATTCTTGCGGTGAATACCCATCTTTGACAACCAAAACGGCAGAAAGCTCGCGTGTTTCCCGGCTTGCTTCTTCTCGGGCGGCCCCAAAATCGATCAGAACTGGGCTGCCCCATTTATCAAGCAAGATATTGTCAGGCGAAATATCGCGATGCAGCAGGTCCTGGCGGTGGACGGTATCAACAGCGTCCAGCAGCTTGATCATGATTTCCTGAACCTGCTGTGGCTTCAGCTTTTGGTCACCCTTTTTGATGATATCAAGAAGGTCGCGCCCTTCGATAAGATCAAGCACCATATAGGCTGTGTCGTTATCTTCAAAAATGCGGTGCACGCCGACAACATTCGGGTGCCGCATCTTTGCAATCGTCCGTGCCTCACGCATGAACATTGTGACGATAGAGCGGTATTTTTCATAATGCTGATCAGAGCGCACATAGACGCTTTTACCGTCGCGTCGGCAGAATACCTCAGGATAACATTCTTTGACCACGACATTGCGACCAAGGTAGTTGTCCTGTGCAAGATAAGTAATACCAAACCCGCCGTTGCCAAGGCGCCGCTTAATGGTGAACTGATCACCAAGTAATGCTGTCCCATTTGGGAGCGCTTCGCCCTTTGTGGACGAATTGGTCAGGTTTTTAGAAGGCGCTGCCGTCGTCATGATTCACCAATAACCTGCGCCGAAACGATGGCGCGTTCCAAAAAAATATAGCCCAATAGTTACGCGATAAATGTGGTGGCAATGGGGCCAACAAGCAAAAAATCGCCGACGAAAGGCATCAAAAAACTACAATAACCACAATGATAGTAACATTGTATCCGTTTTTTGCGTAAATCGCGCGAAAATTCAAGTATATTCTGTAAGTTGAACAGGGCCGATTCTATGCCTGCCAGCCCTGTAGATTGCGCACGATGATGTCCGAAAGGGCATCTATATGTGCCGGGCCGTCGTTTAGGCAGGCCACATAGGTGAAGTCTTCGCCGCCAGCGTCTTCAAAGCTTTCTTTGATTTCCTCATTGATCTCTTCCAGCGTCTCAATGCAGTCAGCCGAAAATGCGGGGGCGCAGATGGCAATATTTTTCACACCATCTTCGCGTGCCAAACGGGCGACTTCATCGACGGTATAGGGTTTTAGCCACTCTTCGGGGCCAAATTTGGATTGGAAGGTGGTCACGATTTCGCTATCGTTCCAGCCCAACCGTTCTTTCAGCAACCGCGTCGTTTTCTGACATTGGCAGTGATAGGGATCGCCTTCTTGCAGGTATCGTTCAGGCACGCCGTGATATGAGCAAATCAGCTTTTCGGGCTTTTTATCAGCCGTTGCATAAGCCCGTTCAATCGATTGCGCGAGCGCGTCAATATAGGCAGGATCTTCGAAATAGGGTTCGATGACGCGCGCAATAGGCTGTTGCTTTTGATCAATTAAAGCACGGAAAAATTGGTCATTGGCTGTGGCCGAAGTTGGCCCTGCGTAATGCGGGTACAGTGGAAAGAACAAGATTTTGGTGCAGCCTGCGGCAACCATTTCGGCGACTTTGGATTTGGTTGACGGGTTGCCATAGCGCATACAAAAATCCACCATCACGTTGTCGCCGTAAGCGTCGTGCATCTTGGCTTTGATCGCTGCGGTTTGCTGTTTGGTAATGGTCAGTAGCGGACTTTCGTTGGCCTCGTTATTCCAAATCGACTTGTAGGCGGCCCCTGATTTGGAGGGCCGCGTGGTCAAAATAATCAACTGTAGAATCGGTTGCCACTTCCACCAAGGGTAATCGACGACGCGTTTGTCTGACAGAAATTCGCTAAGATATCGCCGCATCGGCCAATAGTCGGTGGAATCAGGTGTGCCAAGATTTGCAAGTAAAACGCCGATCTTTGCAGGTTTGATCGCTGGGTGATCTTTGGGAGCGTGCGCCGGGCAGGCTGCTGACTGGGACGTGTCGGACATTGGCATCGCCTTTTGCTGAATTGAGTTAGGTATCTGACGGATCAAGCGGCGTTTCAACCGCATCCAGTGCATCGGCAAGCCGGGTTGTCGCGCTGCCTGGGCGCAGCGGCTGTTGTTGCCCATCGCCGGGGGCCCAGCCTGTCAGTGTGATCAATTCAAACGTGGCATCAACGCGTCCGTCTTCATTGGTGAAATGCTCGGCATAGATGCTGGCGGTTTCAGTCATCACATTGCGCCGTGTCATATGTCTGATCCGGTCGATCATCGCATTGGTTTCACCCATTTTGCGCAGATCATGCATCAGGTGAAACGCATTTGCATAGCTTGCAGTTAGCGGGGTGGCATCTGCCACTGGCAGCGCGAATCCAGCGCGCTGCAACAGGGCACCCAGATCGCGAATTTCCCCCATTGGGGCGATCCGCGGCGAAATTCCACCTGCAACAATGGCCTCGGCTTCGGCCAATGATGCACGCAATTCGTGCAAGGTCTGCCCCCCCAAGAACCCACAAAGCAAAAGCCCGTCAGGCTTTAGCGCATGCCGACATTGCACCAATTGCCCCACCGGATCATTGGCCCAGTGCAACGCCATGACATGCAAAACAAGATCATGTGCGCCCGGTTGCAGCTCCAGAACATCTTCATCCGCGACAATCGTAGCGGCGGGAAAGGCCTGCGCCCAAAAATCGGGAAATCCAGTTACAATCGCGATCGACGTAAAGGTTCTGTTAACCTCGTTCAGTCTTTCATGCAGTTCGGTGGCCAATGCGTCGTGCAAGAACAGCGCGTCGGCATCTGCGCGTGCGCGGTTGTGTTGCACGGTGCGGCGGTCAAATAGGGTCGGCATTTTTTCCATGCCCTCCATCTAGGGTGCAATTATGCGAATGCAAAGCGTGATCAGAGCAATTTACCCTGCGCAATGCGTCGCATGTGATGCGCAGACCGATTCAGAATTCGGCTTATGTGGGGCGTGCTGGCGCGAAACGCAGTTTATTGGCGGGGTGGTCTGCGATAGTTGCGGCACGCCTTTGCCCGGCGATGACCCCGGCGAAACTGTGCAATGCGATGACTGCATGAAAATCGCGCGGCCCTGGGAACATGGCCGTGCGGCTTTGGTATACACAGGGGTTGGGCGGCGGTTGGTGCTGGGTCTGAAACACGGGGATCGCACCGATCTGGCGCGGCCTGTTGCGATTTGGCTTGCGCGCGTGGCCCGACCGCTTTTGCGCGATGACACGGTTTTGGTGCCTGTTCCGTTGCATTGGCAACGCCGCGTGAAGCGGCGATACAATCAGGCCGCGTTGCTTACTTTGGCGCTGGGCCGCGGGTTGAATGTGCCAACCAGTGCAGATGCGCTTTTACGACCCCAAAAGACCAAACCGCTTGAAGGACATAGCCGTGATGCCCGCTTTGCTGCGCTATCAAATGCGATCGTGCCGAATGCAAAACGCGCGGACACGATTGCAGGCAAATCGGTGCTCTTGATTGATGATGTGATGACCTCTGGCGCGACCCTCGCTGCTGCTACCGAAGCTGCGAAAACAGCAGGTGCCACAAACGTGTCAATTGTTACGCTGGCAAGGGTGGTCAAAGACGCCTAAATACATCCAAACAAATTGAGGATGATATAGATGAGCACTGTTGAGATTTACACAAAAGCCACCTGTGGGTTTTGCCACATGGCCAAACGGCTTTTATCCGCAAAGGGCGTCAGCTTTGCCGAAGTGGACATTCTTAAGCAGCCCAAACGCCGCCCAGAGATGATCCAGCGTGCTAATGGGCGCAGCACAGTGCCGCAGATTTTCATCGGCGGAAAACACATTGGTGGGTGCGATGATCTTATGGCGCTTGATCGCAGTGGTAAACTGGATGCTATGCTGACGGCATGAAAGCCGCATTACTCCAACTGAATTCCAGCGATGATCCCGCACAGAACTTGGCGGACACAGTCGCCTTGATCGACCGCGCAGCGGCGCAAGGGGCAGAGTTTGTTGCCACGCCAGAGGTCACAAACTGTATATCGATGGACCGGGATCATCAGCAGCGGGTTTTACAGCACGAAGCTGATGATCAAACACTGATCGGGCTGCGCGCGGCTGCAAAGGCGCATAGCATTTGGCTGTCAGTTGGGTCACTTGCATTGAAAACGGGTGATCCTGACGGGCGATTTGTCAATCGGTCTTTTGTGATTGATCCGTTTGGGGATGTCGTGGCGCGTTATGACAAGATCCACATGTTTGATGTCGCCGTGTCAGAAACGGAAACCTACAAAGAATCCGCTGGCTATCGGCCGGGTACGCGTGCCGTGATTGCACAAACGCCTTTTGGGGTGCTGGGGCTCAGCATTTGTTTTGATTTACGGTTTCCTTATCTTTACCGCGCCTTAGCCCAAAGTGGCGCTGAGATTTTGTTGGTGCCTGCGGCGTTTTCGCCTGTCACGGGGGCGGCGCATTGGGAAACGCTATTGCGTGCACGGGCGATTGAAACCGGATCCTACGTTTTGGCAGCCGCGCAAACGGGCGCACATGCGTCATCGACCGGGCGAATGCGCCAAACCTACGGGCATTCGCTGGCTATCTCTCCGTGGGGCGAGGTATTGGCGGATTCCGGCACGTCGCCGGGAATCACGATGGTTGATATTGACCGGACAAAAGTGGCACAAAGCCGCAAACGTATTGCGGCTCTTGCATCTGACAGGGCTTTTGAAGGTCCATAATGTCTGAAAGCACTAAAAACCTTGCTGTATCGCTGTTTAGCGAAATTTTGGTCGTTGATCAGCTTGCGCGCGCAAGCGTGGCGCGGGTTTTACCCAAAGGGATGGAGCTTTCACATTTTTCGGTTCTGAACCAACTGGCGCATGCTGGCGTTGAACGCACCCCGGCGCAATTGGCCAAGACATTTCATCTGACCCGAGGCGCAATGACAAATACGCTTAATAAGCTAGAGCGCGCAGGCTGGGTGCATGTTCGCCCTGATTGGGATGATGCGCGTCGCAAATTGGTGGCGATTAGCCCCGCAGGCCAATCAGCGCGTGACGCTGCCTTGGATGTGATTGCTCCGCTCATCGCCGAAGTCGTTACTACCGTTGGCGAAGAAAAAGTGCGCAGCGCTTTACCAGTTATGCGCGAAATGCGCCTTAAGCTGAGCGAGATCGACTAGCACTATCGGTTTGCGCCAAGATCATTTGCGCCAACCCATCATCCAGCGCGACCCGCGGTGCCCACCCTAAGATTGATTGTGCTTTGGATATATCAGGGCAGCGACGAGTTGGATCATCAACGGGCCGCGGGTGAAATTCAATTGGTGTGTCGTGCCCAAAATATGCGTTCACGCGGGCTGCGATATGCCCGATTGTGACTTCATGGGGGTTCCCGATGTTGATCACTTCGCCCTTAGCGCCGGGTTCACTGGCAAGCCGCATCAACCCATCAACGGTATCTGAAACATAGCAAAAGCTGCGGGTTTGGCTGCCATCACCATGTATGGTCAATGCGCGATTTGCTTGGGCTTGCGCGATGAAATTTGGCAAGGCGCGGCCATCTTCGCGGGCCATGCCTGGCCCGTAGGTATTAAAAATGCGGGCGATGCGAATATTCGTCCCGTTATGTCGAAACGCATCCATCAGCAGTGTTTCGGCGGCACGCTTGCTTTCGTCGTAACAGGATCGTGGCCCCACTGGGTTCACGTTGCCCCAATCAGATTCCTTTTGCGGATGTGACAGCGGGTCGCCATAAACTTCGCTGGTTGAGGCCTGAACAAAGCAGGCGCCGCACTGTTGCGCGTGATCAAGTAGGTTCGCAGTGCCATAGATATTGCTGCGCCATGTCTGCAGCGGATCAGCTTGATACTGCGGCGGCGATGCGGGGCTTGCCAGATTGAATACGACGTCGGCCTCTGGAAATGACCCAGCCGTTGCGATGTCGCGATCGGTGACGTTAAGCTGATGATTGCCTAGCAGTGCAACACCTTCACGCGAACCGGTTGCAAAATTATCGACAACATTTACGCGCGCGCCCTGCACAATCAATGCCCGGACAAGATGCGTGCCGATGAACCCGGCACCACCTGCAACCAGTACTGATTTGTTGGTCCAATATGTCATATAGCGCCTTCTGTCGTGTTGATAATGTCCGCCGCAACGCGGGTTTCCGTTTCAAATGTCATCGCCCGAGCAACGTCCTGGCCAGCCGCCGCAATGGCACGTGCCTTGTCTGGATTGGATTTCACCCAGTCTACGTTTGCTGCTAAATCAGACATATCAGCGCTGATTGGTACGTAATGTTCCCACGCGGTTAGCTTGTGGTAGTACCATTGCCGAAACCCAAATTGGCTGTCGACCTTTAGCACGCAACACCCGAGTTTGAGCCGTTGCAAGAAATTGCACCACGCGTTTGTATATCCATCGATATCAATGGCATATTTCATGCCGCCCCAATCATGGGTGGGGATATATTCCCCGATCAGCCCAGCGCTTGCGAGTGGGCCATGGACCACTTCACCAACACCATCTACGAACCTAAAATTGACCCCTAATGCCTTGCATTTTTGCGCCATGCGGAGGCGCTGTTTTACACCAGGGTTGTCTTGCAACGCTGGATCAAGCGAATACAGGCCGGGATTGTTGACGCGGCCGCGCCAAATAATTTCGTCGGAACGATCACCCCAATCTTGGGCTTGCGTCGCTGCAAACTTATCTGTTTCTGCGTAGCCGCCAGCGCGGAAAAAATGCGGATCAGGTAGCGGGACCACGTCAGGGCTATTGCTGCAATACGCGTAGTGCGCAGTAGAGGCGAGATCGCCATCAGATCCATTTACGGTGATAGACTTAACCGATGGGTCCGCATGTTGAAACCAATGCATCGCCGCCGAAAACCGCGCGGAATTCGAGAAAGTCGCGAAATCTGTGGCCTGGGCACGGATTCTGATGCATTGCCCTGTTCCGTCGCGCGACAGCATAAAATCAGTTCCACCTTCAAGTTCGTCAGAACGAGAAATGATTACCGATGGCGGCACAACTCCAGAAAGGGCGTACTCATCCAGCACAGCGCTGGTCAGCCGAGCTCTGAGTTTGTTTTCGTTGTATCGATCTAAACGACGATGGTTCCAAGATTTGATGGTTTGGAGCAAATGAAAAATCTTTCAAACTGGCGACTAATGCCTAAACCTACATCGGGCTTGCTTCAGATGTGTAGTGTTAAGCTGTGGCTTTCAGTGCCGTTGTGACATAATTCACTGATAGATCGCGGTCAGAGATCGACCAGGTGAATTGTGCAAAGTTAAAGACAAACCCTTTGCGGTCGACCGGCGTAAGGCCAGCGTTTTCTATCAGCTTGTACAGCTCATCGGGTGTGATGAATTTTGCCCACTCATGTGTGCCTTTGGGAAGCCACCGCATGATCCATTCGGCCCCGATAATTGCCATGCCAAAGGACTTTGGGTTGCGATTGATGGTTGAACAAATCTGGATGCCACCCGGCTTTAGCAGCTGTTGGCAGGCGGTCAAAAACCCGAGCGGGTCTGCCACGTGCTCGATGACTTCCATGTTAAGAACGACATCAAATTGTTCCCCATCCGCAGCAAGCGCTTCGGCAGTCACAAAACGATAATCGATGTCTAGCCCGGATTGTGCAGCGTGGACTTTGGCCACAGAGATGTTGCGCTCTGCTGCATCTGCCCCGACAATTGTTGCGCCCAACCGCGCCATTGGTTCACAAAGCAGCCCGCCACCACAACCGATATCAAGGATGCGCAACCCTTTGAATGGGTTCGGCTTGGTCAGATCACGCCCGAATTCAGCGGCAATTTGACTGGTGATATAGTCCAACCGGACCGGATTCATCATGTGCAAGGGCTTGAATTTCCCGTTCAAATCCCACCACTCTGCGGCCATTGCTTCGAATTTGGCGATCTCGGATGGGTCGACGGTATTGGTGGCAGACATGTGCTGGCTCCGGATGGTCAGTGCGTTATACGTGGGATATAGGATGATTATGGACAAAACCGTAGGGCATAAAAGCGCATACGCGTATCTTTATCCAGCTTTGGACCCGTTTGATCGCCGTATGCTAGATGTGGGCGGCGGGCATAATGTTTATGTTGAACAATGCGGCAATCCGAATGGCATTCCGGTGGTGGTGTTGCATGGCGGGCCGGGCGGCGGTTGTAGCCCAGCAATGCGCCGTTATTTTGATCCATCAATCTACCGGATTGTCCTTTTTGATCAGCGAGGTTGCGGAAAATCACGGCCCCATGCCAGCGTTGTTGCGAATACCACCTGGCATTTGGTGGCGGATATTGAATTGATCCGGCAAACCCTTGGTATCGATGATTGGGTCGTCTTTGGCGGAAGTTGGGGGGCGACGCTGGCGTTGATCTATGCGCAAGCCTATCCTGAAAACGTGCGCGCCTTGGTTTTGCGCGGCGTGTTCTTGATGACCCAGCCAGAGCTTGATTGGTTTTATGGCGGCGGCGCGGGCCGATTTTGGCCAGAGCTTTGGGATCGCTTTGCATCATTGGTTCCCGTAGATGAGCGTGATGATTTTGTAGCGGCCTATCACAGACGTCTTTTCAGCGGTGATCACGCAGAAGAAGTGAAATACGCGCGCGCATGGACGGCGTGGGAAAATGCGCTTGCCGCGATTGGAAGCGACGGAATGACAGGTGATGCCCCCGCTGAGTACGCACGCGCCTTTGCACGGCTCGAAAACCATTATTTCGTAAACGGTGGTTTTTTGGACAAATCACAACAAATTTTACACCCAGACCAAATAGCTAAAATCGCGCATATTCCCGGCGTGATTGTTCAGGGGCGATACGATATGATTTGTCCGCCGGATTCTGCGCACAAACTTTCGAAATTATGGGCGAATTCGCACCTAATTATGGTTGCGCGCGCTGGGCATGCATTGTCAGAACCAGCGATTAGTGCGGCTCTTGTTCACTGCATGGATCGTTACAATTCCGCACAATCTTTCACCGGGCTTTAGAGTTTACAAGGGTTTACAAGTTGTTTCACGCCGTTAAGGTGTCGCTTAACCAATTGGGAATGCGATACTTTGCACACCGTCCTTAAGATTATCTTGCAGCGTCTCGCGCTGGGTTTGATCACTTTGCTGATCGTTTCCGTGGTCATTTTTGTCGCTGTGAACATGTTACCGGGGGATTTTGCGCAAGCGATCCTTGGCCAAGGCGCAACAGAAGAATCTGTCGCAGCAATCCGGCGTGATCTGGGTTTGGACCAACCACTTGTGACACGTTATTTTGGCTGGCTGGCTGGTGTTGTGCAGGGTGACTTTGGGTCCAGTTTTGCAAGCGCAAACGCAGCCAGTTTCAGCGGAACCTCTTCGGGGGTCACCACGGTGGCGCAACAAATCGCGCCGCGCTTTGCCAATACGATGTTCCTTGCTGCGGTCACGGCGGCATTTGCCGTGCCACTTGCTGTGGGGCTGGGGGTCTTGGCGGCGCTTTACCGGAATTCAGTGTTTGATCGGGCGGCTAATATTTTCACGCTAACGTCAATCTCAAGCCCAGAGTTCTTTCTCGCCTATGTGTTGATTTTGTTTCTGGCGGTGCTGAACCCAATTTTCCCGTCACTGTCGAATATCTATGATGGGATGGCGTTTAGTGAACGATTGAACAAATCTATGTTGCCGGCGCTTGTGCTAACCCTAGTGGTAACGGCGCATATGATGCGGATGACGCGGGCCGCAATTATTAACTTGCTTGCTAGCCCATATATCGAAATGGCGCGGCTCAAGGGGATGTCGCCGATGCGCGTGATTGTGAAACACGCGCTACCAAATGCACTTGCGCCAATCATCAACGTGGTTGCGTTGAACCTCGCCTATTTGATTACAGGTGTTGTCGTAGTTGAGGTGGTGTTCGTCTATCCGGGCATCGGTCAACTATTCGTGGACAGTGTGAAGACACGCGATATTCCTGTGGTACAAGCCTGCTGCATGATCTTTGCCGCCGCGTATATTCTTTTGAACCTGACGGCTGACATTATGTCGATCCTGTCCAACCCACGTCTGAGGCACCCGAAATGATCTTATGGATTGTAGCGACATTGGTCGGCATGGGCGCATTGGCGTGGACCTTCCGTTTTGCGGGTCAGCAAGTGACAGGGCAAACGCCCAAGTTTCGCGATATGCCGTTTGGGGTGGCTTACGGCTATATTGTCGCCGTCCTTGTTCTGGGTTGGCTAGTATGGGCCTATATACAAGGCCGCAGCAGCGATCCGGCGATTGCGAATAAATTCTTCTTTTTGCGGATCGGTATCGAAGGGTTCATCATCTTTGCGATTGCCGCGTGGTTGTTTCGGACCGCAGGGCGCGCTGTTGGGACCGTATGGTCACGCAAAATGTTCCGCGATATGCCATTAACAGCCTCGTTTGGCGTTATGATTATTTTGATTTACGCAATTTTGGCGATCTTCGCCGGATTGCTGGCACCCTATGGCCAAGAACAAATTATCCCCGGTGTTGCAGCTAATATCACCCCGGGTGGTGATCCTGCGCTGGGCGGCAACCCCGACTTTCCTTTGGGTACGGACCAAATTGGGCGCGATATCCTGAGCCGGTTGATTTACGGCGCACAAAACACCGTTGGCATCGCCTTTGCGACGACCCTTCTAGCCTTCTTTCTTGGCGGCACGTTTGGCTTTCTGGCAGCGACCTTTGGCGGTTGGTTGGATCAAATTTTATCGCGCTTGGTCGATGTGCTGATGGCCATTCCATCGCTGATCTTTGCGCTGTTGTTGATGACAATCGCGAGCGTTTGGGCCCCGCAATTGGGTATTCCACTGACCGTGTTTATGGTGCTGATCATCGCGGTGATTGATAGCACGCGTGTCTTCCGTCTTTCGCGCGCCGTTGGGCAAAACATCGTTGTGATGGATTACATCGAGGCCGCAAAACTGCGTGGCGAGGGTTTTGGATATATCATCTTCAAAGAAATCCTTCCCAACGCAACGGCGCCGTTGCTTGCCGAATTTGGTTTGCGTTTTTGCTTTGTGTTTTTGACCATCGCGGCGTTGTCGTTCTTGGGTGTTGGTATCCAACCACCGCTGGCCGATTGGGGAACCATGGTGCGCGACCTTGGCGGTTTTGTGAACTATGCGCAGTTTGCGCCGCTGGCGGCCACAGCGCCACTTTTGGCGGCGGGTGCAATTGCACTGCTAACGGTAGCGGTGAACTTTGTGGTGGACTGGATGCTGTATAAATCTTCGGGGCTCAAAGAATGACTGAACCGCTTTTGAAAATGCGCGGCGTCGAGATCGAAGGCCGCAGCGATGAGACATGGAACCCGATCATCAACGGTGTCGATTTGACGCTCCAACGTGGTGAAGTTCTTGGGCTTATCGGCGAATCTGGCGCGGGCAAGTCGACGATGGGTCTGGCCGCGATGGGCTATACCCGTGATGGCGTGCGGATCAGCGGTGGTAGCGTCGAATTCGACGGGATCGATTTATTGACTGCCTCCGCCGCGGTTAAGCGTGATCTGCTCGGCAAGCGCATTGCTTATGTCGCGCAATCGGCCGCTGCCAGCTTTAACCCCGCGCATCGGTTGATCGACCAACACGTCGAAGCCCCAATGCAACACGGTGTCATGGACCGTTCCGAAAGCGAAGAAGACGGGATGGAGCTTTACCGTAAATTGCGGTTGCCCAATCCGGATGAAATCGGTTTTCGCTACCCGCATCAGGTGTCGGGTGGGCAATTGCAGCGCGCGATGACCGCGATGGCGATGTCGTGCCGCCCTGATCTGATTATCTTTGATGAACCAACCACGGCGCTTGATGTGACCACGCAGATTGAGGTGCTTTCTGCGATCCGTGATATTGTGACCCAATTCCGCACGGCAGCGATTTATATCACCCATGATTTGGCTGTTGTTGCCCAAATGTCCGACCGGATTAAGGTATTGCTGAAGGGTGATGAGGTCGAAACCTCTGACACGCGCACCATGCTAGATGCGCCAACGCAGGAATATACAAAATCGCTTTGGGCTGTGCGTAGCTTTGAACGCCCGAAGAAACCAGCCATTGCGACGGGCGCAGTTCCGTTGGTCAGCATCAAGAATGTTGACGCATCTTATGGTACCGCGAAGGTCTTGCATGATGTCAGCTTTGATATGCATGCAGGGCGCACGGTTGCGGTCGTCGGTGAATCGGGCTCGGGGAAATCCACGACGGCGCGGTGTATTACCGGATTGCTGCCGCCGACTGCGGGGCAGATCTTGCTTGAAGGTGAAACGCTTCCTGCCAACTATAAGAAGCGCAGCAAAGACCAGCTGCGTCAGGTCCAGATGATTTACCAGATGGCTGACACGGCGTTGAACCCGCGCATGTCGATTGGGCAAATTATCGCGCGACCTGTGCAATTCTACTTAGGTCTGACAGGTGCTGAAAAACGCAAGCGTGTCGACCAATTGCTTGAACAAATTGAGCTAGAGCCGACGGAATACTACAACCGTTTGCCTTCGGAACTGTCAGGCGGTCAAAAGCAACGGATCGGTATTGCCCGTGCTTTGGCCGCAGAGCCAAAGTTTATTATCTGTGATGAGGTCACATCTGCACTGGATCAGCTCGTTGCCGAAGGGATTTTGCGGCTTTTGGCAGATTTGCAAGATGATCTGGGCCTGACTTATATGTTTATTACGCATGATCTGGCGACAGTGCGCGCAATTGCGGATGAAGTTGTCGTCATGAAAGATGGGCGCGTTGTGGAACAAGGGCCGAAAGCAGAAATGTTCAAACCACCGCACCATGCATATACCGATTTGTTGCTCAGTTCGGTCCCGGAAATGGACCCGGATTGGCTCACAAATCTACTTGAAGAACGCGGCGTTGATAATATCGGCGATGCAGCAGTTGGTAAAATGTAAAACGAATCGTCTATTTTTGAATGGAACAAACGGGCAGACTATCGCTCGAACTAGCTAACTAGGAGAATGACAAATGAATGGAATTAGTAGACGCGGTCTATTAAAAACGGGTGTCGCTGCTGGCGTCTTGGGCCTGACCGGCCTGCCTGCACGCGCGCAAACGCGTGGCGGTAAACTCACCGCTGGCCTTAACGGTGCCAACACATCTGACAGCTGGGATGGGCGTACGCACTCTGATTTGTTCATGATTGCCGCGTCCATGGGGTGCGTGTTTGACTGTCTCACAGAAAACGGCGCAGATGGTCTGCTAAAAGGCGAATTGGCGGAAAGCTGGGAAGCCAGCCCAGATGCAAAAGTATGGACATTTAACCTGCGTCAAGGTGTGACATTCCACAACGGCAAAGCATTTGGTGCTGACGATGTGATTGAATCGCTTCAGATGCATGTGGTCGAAGGGTCTAAATCTGCCGCGCAGCCGATCGTTGCAGCGATCACTGAAATGACTAAAATTACCGAACATCAGGTACAATTCACATTGGAATCCGGCAACGCCGATTTCCCATATCTGATGTCCGACTATCACCTGCTGATCTATCCTGCTGGTCAGATCGAAGAAGCGATCGAAAAAGGGATCGGTACAGGTCTGTACGAAGTTGTCGCCTTTGATCCGGGCGTGCGTTTTGTCGGTAAGCGTTACGAAAACCACTATAAAGGCGATGACGCCGGTTTCTTTGAAGAAATCGAATACATCGCGATCAACGACAACACCGCACGTATGAACGCGTTGCTGACAGGTCAGGTCGATGCCGTTAACCGGATCGACTTTAAGGCCGAGGCACTGCTTAAGGCCAACCCAGCTGTCCGCATCCAAGAAGTGACAGGCAACCAGCACTACACATTCCCGATGCACACCACTACTGCGCCATTTGATGACGTGAATGTGCGTCAGGCGCTGAAATACGGCATCAACCGTCAGGAAATGGTCGACAAAATCCTGCTTGGTCACGGTCAAGTTGGCAATGACAGTCCGATTGGCCCAGCCAACCAATACTACAATGCCGAGATGGAACAACTGGCCTACGACCCTGATAAGGCGCGCTACCATTTGCAGCAGGCTGGTCTTGATAGCTTGAGCATCGATTTGTCAGCATCCAACGCAGCATTTGAAGGCGCGGTTGACGCGGCTCAATTGTATCAGGCCTCTGCATCTGCCGGCGGTATCGACATCAACGTGGTCCAAGAACCTGCTGATGGCTATTGGTCTAATGTTTGGCTGAAAAAGCCATTCTGTGCATGCTACTGGTCTGGACGTGCGACAGAAGACTGGATGTTCTCGTCTGCGTATGCAGCAGGCGTTCCGTGGAATGACACGATGTGGGATAACCCGCGCTTTGAAGAACTGCTGGTTTCAGCGCGTGCTGAATTAGACAGCGATACACGTCGCGCACAGTACTACGAAATGCAGCAAATCCTCAGCACCGAGGGCGGTGCATTGATCCCAATGTTCGCCAATTATGTGCAAGCGGTGAATAATCGGATTGTGTCTCCTGAAGTTGTCGGGAACCTGTGGCAGATGGATAACGCACGTATGGCAGAACGTTGGTCTGTCGCATAGGCTACACGTATCGGATGTAGTATCTCACTTTGAGCGAGATACTACATCTATTAATAAATTCTTGACTCTAGGCCCCAAATGAGTCCGGCCTATCTTGACATGAGCGAATCACGAAATTATATAAAACGTATACCGGCCAATAGCAGGTCTATTGGTTCAAGAGCTGCATAAGGTTTGCGCCTTTGCGGCTCTTGCTGTATTCACCCTAGAGATGTTTTTGAGGTGTGCAATGCGGGTTAGAGTGTATGTTGACGGCTTCAATTTATACTATCGTCGATTAAGACATTCCCGGTACAAGTGGACTGATCTTCGCTCACTATCAGAGAAACTGGTTGCTCCAGATGACGTTATCGAACGAATTCGCTATTTCACTGCGGATGTAAGCCCCAGGGCTGGAGATCCTAGCGCACCAAATCGTCAACAGGCGTACTTCCGAGCGCTAAAAACGATACCTGAACTGAGAATCCACAAGGGTAAGTTCTTGCCGAGACAAAAATCACGTCCATTGGTCAGTAATCCCGCCCAAAAAGTCTTGGTCCACGATACCGAAGAAAAAGGTTCCGACGTCAATCTTGCATCGCATCTGCTCATGGACGGTTTTTGTGATCAATATGATGTCGCCTTAGTATTGTCGCAGGATACAGACTTGCTTGAACCGATGCGAATGGTCGTGGAAGAGTTGGACAAGAAGCTCATTATTGGCTGGATGGAGCAGAGCCAACCAGGTAAAAAGCACCGTTATATTGCAAGTGCAATCCGCCACATTACGCAGACAATGTTAGCAAATTCTCAATTTGAAGACCCGGTAATCGGGCGAGGAGGAGTTAAGCTTGCGCGACCAGTTGAATGGGACCCCACCCGCGAAATGTGAAGGGGTTGCAGACTCACCCCCGTGGGCGTATATGGACATCAATAGCGGCGCCTTGGCTTCCAAACCCAACGCTCCACCGGGAAACATCAACGGGCCGCGCGCCCGTTTTTTTGTGCTTGAGAGAGATATGAACGACCTGATCGCCAAAGCGGCCATTGACCGCCGTATCGCTGAAATTATCACCCCTGTTGTCGAAGACATGGGGTTTGAAGTTGTTCGCGTGCGTCTCATGACCGGCAAAGAAAGCATCCTGCAAGTCATGGTGCAACAGCCCGATGGCACCATGGAAGTCGATGATTGCGGACACGTGTCCACTGCGCTCAGTGCGGTTTTGGATGTCGAAGATCCGATTGTTGACGTCTATAACCTTGAGGTGTCCAGCCCTGGTATTGACCGTCCGTTGACACGGTTGAAAGATTTCGACCAGTGGGAAGGCTTTGAAGCGAAGATTGAAACTGATGAGCTAATCGATGGTCGCCGCCGCTTTAAGGGCGCGCTGGCTGGGACTGAAGGTGACGAAGTGTTGATCACGATCCCCGAAGGCACGATTGGTCTGAAATTTGAATGGCTGTCAGATGCCAAACTGGTACTGACAGATGAATTGATCCGCGATGTTTTGCGCGGGCGTAAGGATGCGGGCCAAATCGACGAAGCCCAATTTGATGAGATTGAAACCATAATTGATGGTGAGGAGAACACCTGATGGCATATACTTCCGCGAACCAGCTGGAGCTTTTGCAAACGGCCGAAGCCGTCGCACGTGAAAAAAACATCGAGCCCGGCTTGGTTGTTGAAGCGATGGAAGAATCGCTCGCGCGGGCTGCAAAGTCCCGCTACGGCGCTGAAATGGACATCCGTGTGGATATCGACCGCAAGACCGGCAAGGCCACGTTTACCCGCGTGCGCACGGTTGTTGAGGAAGAAGAGCTTGAAAACTATCAGGCTGAATTCACCGTCGAACAAGCCCGCGAATACATGGAAAACCCCGAAGTGGGGCAGCAGTTTATCGAGGAAGTACCACCCGTTGAATTGGGTCGGATCGCCGCGCAATCTGCCAAACAGGTGATCTTGCAAAAAGTCCGCGAAGCCGAGCGTGACAAGCAATACGAAGAATTCAAAGACAAGGCCGGTACAATCATCAACGCACTGGTTAAGCGCGAAGAATACGGCAACGTCATCGTGGATGTGGGCGCTGGCGAGGCTGTCCTGCGCCGCAACGAAAAGATCGGCCGCGAGGCATACCGCCCGAACGACCGTATCCGTTGCTTCATCAAAGAAGTCCGTCGCGAACAACGTGGTCCGCAGATTTTCCTTTCGCGGACAGCGCCAGAATTCATGGCTGAACTGTTCAAGATGGAAGTCCCTGAGATTTACGAAGGCGTGATCGAGATTAAGGCTGTGGCCCGTGACCCAGGTTCACGCGCGAAAATCGCTGTGATTTCCTACGATAACTCTATTGATCCTGTCGGTGCCTGTGTCGGTATGCGCGGGTCACGTGTTCAGGCTGTTGTGAACGAATTGCAGGGTGAAAAGATCGACATTATTCCTTGGAACGAAGACATGCCGACGTTCCTCGTGAATGCGCTGCAACCTGCCGAAGTCTCTAAGGTTGTTCTGGACGAAGAAGCGGGCAAAATCGAAGTTGTTGTCCCTGATGAACAGCTGTCGTTGGCCATCGGCCGTCGCGGTCAAAACGTGCGCCTTGCGTCACAGCTAACTGGCCTCGACATCGACATTCTGACCGAAGAAGAAGAGAGCAAGCGTCGTCAGGCCGAATTTGAGCTGCGCACGAAATTGTTCATGGACACCCTTGATCTGGATGAATTCTTTGCCCAGCTACTGGTTTCCGAAGGGTTCACTAACCTTGAAGAAGTGGCCTATGTCGAAGTTGACGAGCTGACCGTGATTGAAGGCGTTGACGATGACACAGCCAGCGAATTGCAAGCACGTGCGCGCGACTATCTTGAAGCCAAAGCGAAAAAAGCGATGGATGCAGCCCGCGCGCTGGGTGTCGAAGACAGCCTCGTGAATTTCGAAGGGCTGACGCCAGATATGCTGGAAGCTCTGGGCAAAGATGGCGTGAAAACGCTGGAAGATTTTGCAACCTGTGCTGACTGGGAACTGGCCGGCGGCTGGACCATCGTTGATGGCGAGCGCAGCAAAGATGACGGTGTATTGGAACCGTTTGATGTGTCTTTGGAAGAAGCGCAAACAATGGTTATGACCGCACGCGTCATGTTGGGCTGGGTTGATCCCGCTGAACTTGAAGCTGAGGCCGAAGAAGAACTAACAGAGGAAGAAGAGGCCTAATCAGGCCCTTTGAAGGAATAGAACATGGCGCGTGGCGGCCACAACAAAGCAAAAGACGATGCGGCGACACGTAAGTGTATCGTCACCGGCGAAGCGCAGCCAAAGGCTGGGCTGGTCCGGTTTGTTGTGGGGCCCGATGATCAGGTCTATCCTGATGTTCTTGGTAAATTGCCCGGTCGCGGCATGTATGTTTCGTCAACACGCGAAGCGTTAGATGCGGCAAACAAGGGGCAGTTTTCACGCTCTGCCAAACAAGCGGTCACCGTTCCTGACGGTCTGACCGACGAAGTAGAACGGCAAATTGCACGTCACGCGGTGGATTTAATCGCGATGACGCGTAAATCGGGCCGCGCAGTCTGTGGATTTGAAAAAGTTAAAGGGTGGCTCGCTGGTGGCGAGCGGGTCCGCGTCTTGGTTCAGGCAGCGAATGGATCTGAACGGGGCAAAGCGAAATTATGGACGCCGGAAGGTGCGCGATACTTTGGATGCTTTACAGCCGAAGAATTGGGTTTGGCTTTTGGGCGGCAAAGTGTGATACATGGCGCGCTTGCGACTGGCGGACTCAGCAATCGTGTTGTAGAGGAAGCCACAAGGCTACGTGGCTTACGCGAAGTGGACGGTGGCGATACGGCCTCCGGGAAGGATATAGAAGCTAAATGAGCGATAACGACGGTAAAAAGACACTCGGTCTCGGTGGTTCGCGTCCAAGCAACGTGAAGCAAAGTTTTAGCCATGGACGGACCAAGAACGTCGTGGTGGAAACCAAACGCAAACGCGTTGTGGTGCCAAAGCCGGGTGCGGCAAAACCGACTGGTGGCACAGGCCCCATCGGTGGTGACCCCTCAAAACGTCCTGCAGGCATTTCGGATGTAGAACTCGAACGCCGGATGAAGGCGCTCGCGATGGCGAAAGCCCGTGAGACAGAAGAAAAAGCAAAGCGCGAAGCCGAAGAAAAAGCCCGCGCCGCTGAACGTGAAGCACGCCGCGCTGAGATCGAAGCAAAAGAAGCCGAAGAAAAAGCGCGCGAAGAGCGTGCAAAGGCAAAAGCCGAAGAAGAAGAGCGCAAGCGTGCCGAAGCTGCAAAAGCTAAAGCAAAAGCTGACGCGCCAGCTGCAGCCCCTGCTGCCGCTGCTGTGCCCGGCGAAACTGCCGTGACGCGCCCATCTTCTGCGCCACGCAAAACGGACCGTGATGCGCCGAACCGTGACAAAGCGGCAAAAGCTAAGCCTGGCCGTGGTGGCGCAAACGACGGTCGTCGTTCTGGTAAGCTGACATTGAATGATGCGATGGCGGGCCGCGAAGGCGGGCGTCAGCGTTCTATGGCTGCAATGAAGCGCAAACAAGACCGCGCACGCGCTAAGGCAATGGGCGTTTCTGCTGAACGCGAAAAGGTATTCCGCGAAGTGGCGCTGCCCGAAGCAATTACCGTTTCTGAATTGGCAAACCGGATGTCCGAACGTGTGGCAGACGTGGTTAAGGCGCTGATGACAAACGGTATCATGGCAACACAAAACCAAACCATCGATGCGGACACAGCCGAGCTGATCATCGAAGAATTTGGCCACAAAGTTGTGCGCGTTTCCGATGCCGATGTTGAAGACGTGATCACCAAAATCGACGATGATCCCAAGGATCTCAAATCGCGTCCGCCAATTATTACGATCATGGGGCACGTTGACCACGGGAAAACATCGCTCTTGGATGCGATCCGGAATGCAAAAGTTGTCGCTGGCGAAGCCGGCGGGATCACGCAGCACATCGGGGCCTATCAGGTCACCACAGATAGCGGCGCTGTTCTGTCATTCCTTGATACGCCAGGACACGCCGCGTTTACGTCGATGCGGTCACGTGGAGCGCATGTGACTGATATCGTTGTGCTTGTTGTGGCTGCGGATGACGCGGTGATGCCACAGACCATTGAGGCGATTAACCACGCTAAAGCAGCCAAAGTGCCGATGATTGTCGCGATCAACAAGATCGATAAGCCAGCAGCAAACGCCGATAAAGTGCGGACAGATCTGTTGCAGCACGAGGTGATCGTCGAAAAGATGTCTGGCGATGTGCAAGACGTCGAAGTGTCAGCGATGACGGGCCAAGGTCTGGATACGTTGCTTGAAGCGATTGCGTTGCAGGCGGAAATTCTTGAACTGAAAGCGAACCCTGATCGGTCAGCAGAAGGTGCAGTGATCGAGGCGCAGCTTGACGTTGGTCGTGGTCCAGTTGCCACTGTTTTGATCCAAAACGGGACCCTGCGCCAAGGCGACATTTTCGTTGTGGGTGAACAGCACGGTAAGGTACGTGCGCTGATCAACGACAAAGGTGAACGTGTGACCGAAGCTGGTCCTGCGGTACCTGTTGAGGTTCTTGGCCTGAACGGTACGCCAGAAGCTGGCGACGTGCTAAACGTGGTTGATACTGACGCACAAGCCCGTGAAATCGCGGAATACCGTGAAAAAGCAGCGAAAGAAAAACGTGCTGCGGCAGGTGCTGCGACGACGCTTGAACAGTTGATGGCAAACGCCAAGCAAAACGAAAACGTCAGCGAATTGCCGGTGGTCGTGAAGGCCGATGTGCAAGGCTCTGCCGAGGCAATCGTGCAAGCGATGGAAAAAATCGGTAACGATGAAGTGCGCGTGCGGGTTCTGCATTCGGGCGTTGGCGCGATCACCGAAACCGACATCGGCCTTGCCGAAGCGTCGGGTGCCCCTGTCTTTGGCTTTAACGTCCGTGCGAACACATCTGCGCGGAACACAGCCAATCAAAAGGGCGTTGAGATCCGTTATTATTCGGTGATTTATGACCTTGTGGACGATGTGAAAAAAGCGGCTTCTGGCCTGCTTTCTGCAGAAATTCGCGAGAAATTCATCGGCTATGCGTCCATCAAAGAAGTCTTCAAGGTTTCCAATGTCGGTAAAGTCGCCGGTTGTATCGTCACCGAAGGTGTGGCGCGTCGGTCTGCCGGTGTGCGCCTGCTGCGTGACAACGTGGTTATCCACGAAGGTACGCTCAAGACGCTCAAGCGCTTCAAGGACGAAGTCCCCGAAGTGCAGTCAGGCCAAGAATGTGGTATGGCGTTTGAAAACTACGACGATATCCGCCCGGACGACGTGATCGAGATTTTCGAGCGCGAAGAAGTCGAACGCAACCTGTAAGGTTACAATCCAAAGAAATAGAAAGGGCGGTCCGATCGGGCCGCCCTTTGTCGTTTATAACCAGTCGCGTAGCACCGGGATGAGCGGGATATCTGCCGCTGGCATCGGATAGTCGCGCATATCAGTTGGACGCACCCATTTCAGTACCTGACCCTCGCGGGCCTGTGGAGTGCCATCCCATTTACGGCAGGCAAACAGCGGCATCAGCAGATGAAAATCATCATAGCTGTGGCTGGCGAACGTGAGCGGCGCAAGGCAAGATCCCCATGTTTCAATGCCCAACTCTTCGTGCAATTCGCGGATGAGCGCGGCTTCGGGGGTTTCACCGGGTTCAATCTTGCCGCCAGGAAATTCCCATAGGCCGGCCATCGCTTTGCCTTCAGGGCGCTGCGCCAAAAGCACGCGCCCATCGGGATCAATCAACGCAACTGCAGATACTAAGACAGTCTTCACGACCGGTAATCCGCATTGATTTCGATATAGCCGTGGGTCAAATCGCAGGTCCAAACGGTTGATGCGCCATCACCAAGCCCAAGATCGACGGCGATCGTCAGCTCTTGGTTTTTCATATAGGCGCTCGCGACCTCTTCGGAATAATCAGGTGCGCTCCAGCCGTTTTCAGCGACGAGAATATCACCAAAGCGAATGGATAAACGGTCACGATCTGCCGCAGCCCCTGATTTTCCGACCGCCATGACGATACGTCCCCAATTGGCATCCTCGCCTGCGACCGCGGTTTTGACCAAGGGTGAATTGGCAATGGCCATGGCGACTTTGCGCGCATCTCTCGCATCGGCCGCACCGGTGACATCGACGGTCACAAATTTCGTTGCACCTTCGCCGTCGCGCACGACTTGATGTGAAAGATCAAGCATCACACCGTGTAGCGCATCAACGAAATCGCTGTTTCCAGTAACATCGACGCTAGATGCGCCCGTCGCCGCAAGAATGAGACTGTCAGAGGTCGAGGTATCGCTATCGACCGTGATGCAGTTGAAAGTGATGTCGTTCTGCGCGCTGAGGATTTGTTGCAAATCGGATTGGGCAATTTTGGCGTCGGTAAACAGATAGACCAGCATTGTCGCCATATCGGGGGCGATCATGCCTGACCCTTTGGCGATCCCTGCGATTTTCACGGGCTTGCCGTCGATCATCACTGTGGCATGTGCCCCTTTGGGGAACGTGTCTGTGGTCATGATGGCGCGTGCAGCATCTTCGATCTTGTCGGCGCTTTGGTGCGCGGCAAGCTCTGCGACCTTGGCTGTGATCCGGTCATGTGGAAGCTGTTCACCAATCACCCCAGTTGACGCCGTAAAGACGCGCATGGGATCAATTGACAATGTCGTTGCCACGGTTTCGCAAATTGCGGCAACGCTGTTGTCACCGTGTTTCCCGGTGAACGCGTTAGAGTTCCCGGAATTCACGATAATCGCAGCAGGGCCGCTTGGGTCGCCGCCCAATTTGGCCTGACAATCCAGTACGTTGGCGGATCTTGTGGCCGAACGGGTGAATACGCCAGCAACTGCGCTGCCAGCGGTCAGGCAAGCGAGCATTACGTCGGTACGCCCAGCATAGTGAACCCCGGCAGCAGCCGCAGCAAAAGTCACGCCGTCAATTTCCGGAAGGTCCGGAAATTGTGCAGGGGCAAGCGGTGATATAGTCACGCGATCAGTCCAACAGGTCGAAACGGCTGATGATGGTGGCGTCGAACTGACCTTCTTCAGGCTTAATGACGTTTGAAGCAGCGGCAAGTTCTTCAAGATGCGCGGTGATCGCGGCCTCTTGCAATTCGCCGGTCAACTGCGGGGTCATTTCTTCGAGCGTCGGACGTGGCTGCACGCGCTCTTCGAGCAATGTTGCGAGGTGCCAACCAAACTGGGTTTCAAACGGATCAGACACGCCGCCTATTTCAAGCGCGGTGATGGCGGTTTCAAATTCGGGGACCATTGCGCCGGGACCGAACCAACCTAGATCACCACCATTTGGCCCAGTTGGACCCGTGGACACGGCGCGCGCAACATCGGCAAATTCTTCACCCTCATCGATGCGGGTCTTTGCGGCGATTGCTTCTTCTTCGGTTTCAACCAAAAGATGCGCCGCGTGGAATTCCGGAAGCTCTTCGGCGTTCGCAAACCGCTCATCATAAGCCGCTTGAATGTATTCCGGCGTAACCGCAGCTTCGGCGACAACGGTAATGGCCGCACCTGCGAGCAATGTGCGCTCTTCGTTTTTGAGCGCATACAAGACATTGGCGGGGGCGTCTTCGACTGTATCTGCGAGAAGCTGTTGTTGGATCAACTGGTCAACCAAACCCTCAAACAACACTTCTTCTGGAAACTGCGCGTATTGTTCTGGCAGCTCGGTGCGTGCGATCAGCACTTCGCCCAATGTGATCTCAGTTTCGCCGACAGTCGCGATGACGGTGTCGACTGTTACGTCGTCTTGGGCAAATGCGGTTCCCGACAATGACATTGTCAGTGCAGTCGCACCCAAAAATGTAACATGTTTCAGCATAAATCGATCCCTAAATGATCCACGCGGGTGCGTGGCGTTGACACTGCATATCCGGCCCCTTACATCCCTAAGATGCCTCGACGGGGCTGGCTCTTGGCCCTTTGTATGTGGCCAGTCGCGGGCCTACAAGCGACCTCGTCTTAATTTGATGTCAGACAGGCGCGGATGCGCCGCCGGAGTGAATATGCTGGGTATTGGAACGATTACCAAAAAGGTGTTTGGTACCGCCAACGACCGCAAAGTGAAGGCTGTTCGCCCGCTGGTCGCGCAGATCAACGCGCTTGAACCAGAATTTGAAGCCCTTTCTGACGAAGACATCAAAAACAAGACAGAGGCGCTCGCAAAACGTGCGATGGGCGGCGAAAGCCTTGATAAACTGCTGCCAGAAGCGTTCGCCAACTGCCGTGAGGCGGCCAAGCGTGCCTTGGGTCTGCGTGCCTTTGATACGCAGCTGATGGGTGGGATCTTTCTGCATCAAGGTAACATTTCCGAGATGAAAACCGGTGAAGGTAAGACGCTCGTTGCGACCTTCCCGGCCTATTTGAATGCGCTGACAGGCAAGGGCGTCCACATCGTTACCGTGAACGATTATCTCGCCAGCCGCGACGCCGAATGGATGAGCAAAGTTTACAGTGCTTTGGGTCTAAAAACTGGCGTTGTTGTGCCTAATCAGCCGGATGATGAAAAGAAAGAAGCCTACGCCTGTGACGTGACCTATGCCACGAACAACGAACTTGGCTTTGACTATCTGCGCGATAACATGAAATCTGAGCTGTCACAGATGTACCAACGCCCCCACAATTTCGCGATTGTGGACGAGGTCGACAGTATTCTGATCGATGAAGCACGGACACCGCTGATCATTTCCGGCCCCGCCGAAGATCGTAGCGAAATGTACGCGACCATGGATAAGGTCATTCCGGAAATTCTCGAAGAGCATTATACGCTGGACGAAAAGACCAAGCAGACGACATTCACCGACGAGGGCAACGATTTCCTTGAAGCGCGATTGACCGAATTGGGCCTGATGCCAGAAGGTCAAACGCTATACGATCCGGAAAGTGCGACCTTGGTCCACCACGTGAACCAAGCGCTGAAAGCGCACAAGCTGTTCACGCGTGATGACAACTACATCGTGCGCAACAACCAGGTTGTTTTAATTGATGAATTCACGGGCCGGATGATGGACGGGCGCCGTCTGTCCGACGGGTTGCATCAGGCGATTGAAGCCAAAGAAGGCGTCGCGATCAAACCCGAGAACGTCACATTGGCGTCGGTCACATTCCAGAACTATTTCCGCCTTTACGAAAAGCTGGGCGGCATGACCGGGACCGCGACAACCGAAGCCGAAGAATTCATGGAAATTTACGGGCTTGGTGTGGTCGAAGTGCCCACCAACCGTCCGATTGCGCGGGTTGACGAACATGATCAGGTTTATCGCACCGCCAAAGAGAAATTCGAAGGCGTCGTCAAAGAAATCAAAGAGGCACATGCCACTGGGCAACCGATTCTGGTTGGGACGACATCGATTGAAAAATCGGAGCATCTTGCGCAACTTCTTGGGGCTGAAGGCATTAAGTTCAACGTGCTTAACGCGCGCCAACACGAACAAGAAGCGCAGATTGTTGCGGACGCTGGCCGTCTGAACGCTGTAACCATCGCCACCAACATGGCAGGTCGCGGGACTGATATTAAGCTGGGCGGTAACGTCGAATTCGCAATCATGGAAGCCATCGCAGCCAATCCCGAGGGCGATCACGCAGCGATCCGCGCGCAGATTGAAGCCGCGCACGATGCTGATGAGAAGGCCGTCAAAGATGCAGGTGGCCTGTTTGTTTTAGCGACAGAACGCCACGAAAGCCGCCGGATTGATAACCAATTGCGCGGCCGTTCGGGCCGTCAGGGTGATCCGGGACGGTCGTCGTTCTTCCTCTCGCTTGATGATGATCTGATGCGGATTTTCGGTTCCGAACGGCTTGATAAGGTGCTGTCCGGTTTGGGTATGAAAGACGGCGAAGCGATTGTGCACCCATGGGTCAACAAATCGCTGGAACGCGCACAGGCAAAGGTCGAAGCGCGCAATTTTGACATCCGTAAGCAGCTGTTGAAATACGATGACGTGATGAACGACCAGCGCAAAGCGATCTTTTCGCAGCGCCGCGACATCATGGAAGCAACGGATCTGTCCGACATTACCAAGGATATGCGCGATCAGGTGATCGACGATCTGGTCGGTGACTATATCCCCGCAAAAAGCTATGCAGATCAATGGGATGGCGAAGGGCTGCAAGCAGCCGTGAAGGAGCAGCTTGGGCTTGATTTGCCTGTCGCTGAATGGGCGTCTGAAGAAGGTGTTGATGATGGTGATATCATTGAACGCCTTGAAGACGCTTGCGACAAATTCATGGCGGAAAAGACGGAAAGCTTTGGCGATGAAACAATGCGCCGTGTTGAAAAACAAATTTTGCTGCAAACGATTGATAGCAAATGGCGCGAGCATCTTTTGACGCTGAATCACTTGCGGTCAGTTGTCGGTTTCCGTGGTTATGCACAGCGTGACCCGTTGAACGAATACAAAACCGAAGGGTTTCAATTGTTTGAAAGTCTTTTGGATGGCTTACGTGCCGATGTGACAAAACAGCTGTCACGCATTCGCCCGATGTCAAAAGAGGAACAAGAGGCCATGATCGCACAAGCAATGCAACAGCAGCAGGCGGCCGCAGTGGCGGCGGCCACGACCGACAGTGCGCTTCCTGGTTTTGATGAAAATGATCCGACGACGTGGGGCAATCCTTCGCGGAATGATGATTGTCCTTGTGGATCAGGTAAAAAGTTCAAGCATTGCCACGGTCGCTTTGCGTGAATTAATGCTTAGACCCGTTGTCGGACGCTGCTAGACTGTTTGCCACATCGAAGGATTAACGGAATCACTATGGCGCGCACGATCACATATAAGACGGTCTTGTTGACGGTTGCGGTCGCGCTTGGTCTTGGGTTTTTGGTTCAAATTGGGGAAACGCCCTCGGATGGAGCCAGCACACCGGCCCGCGCGGCTGTGCCACGGGCCGTGACCGTTGTGACAAATAGCCAATCGAGTTCGGTTTTCGGCGTACCCGAAAACGCGCATAGGCTTGTCGACCACGTTTCAAACGTTCAACACGTGGCGCTTGTACGTGAGACAAATACAGAGGAATCCGCTCCCGCGATGGGTACGATATCGGCTGTACCCGCGATCGAAGATGCCTGCAAAGTGATGCTTTCAGCGATTGAGATGCCTGCCGAAATGGCGCGTTTGACGGTGCTGGCACCATGTCACCAGAATGCAGATTTTGTCGTTTTGCATGAAAGCCTGCGGTTCTCACCACGTACAGACGGATTGGGTGCCGCTGAAGTCACTCTCCCGATTATGGCGCAAAACGCGCGGATATCTGTCTTATTTGATAATGTTGAATTTGCGCATGTGGCGATCTACGCGCCGGATGTTTCGCAATATGACCGCACAATTCTGCAATGGCGTGGCGCGGATAAGTTGCAACTGCACGTGTTAGAAGTTGGTGCAAGTATTGGCCAATCTGGGCATATATGGACAGGCTCTAGCCATACGGCGGAGCTCGCAACGATGGGGCAGCACGGCTTTGTGACAAGCCATGGAACGCACACCGCAGTTGTCCCCTATCAGGCGGAAGTTTACTCGTACCCGGCGCATTTTGATCGGGCTGATATTTCCGTCACGATGCCAGTAGGTCTGATGGTAACGCCGCAAAACTGTGGTCGCTTGTTTAGTGCGCAACTTATCCATGTGGTTTCAGGACGAATATGGGTGCCGATTGACGTTTCAATTCAGGTGCCGGCCTGCAGTTCAGCGGGTGAATTCGTTATGCTGCCGGACGCGATTGCGCCCTATACAAGCCTAGAGCGTTAAGCATCCGCGCCTAAATACCCCTGCGCTCGAAAGCTGGTTTCGCAAGACTTTCCAACAATAAGGTGGTCATGCAATGTGATGCCAAGTGCTTGCGCCGCGCGATTAATTTGCGCGGTCATGTCGATATCGGCGGCCGATGGCGTTGGATCACCTGAAGGGTGGTTATGCACCAATATCAATGCAGCTGCATTTAGCTCTAACGCGCGTTTGACGACCTCGCGTGGATAGACTGGCACGTGATCAAGCGTGCCCTTTGCCTGTTCTTCGTCGGCAATAATTGTGTTCTTCGTATCCAAAAACAGGATGCGAAATTGCTCTGTGTCGCGATGGGCCATTGTAGTGTGGCAATAGTTCAAAAGCGCGTCCCAACTGGATACCACATGGCGTTGCATTACTTTCGCGCGGGCAAGACGGTGCGCCGCTGCTTCGACAATTTTCAGTTCGGTTGCCACAGATTCGCCGACGCCCTGGACCTGTGTCAGTTGACTTACCGGCGCTGACACGACGCGATTAAAATCACCGAAGGTCTGGATCAGCAAGTGGGCCAATGGTTTCACATCTTGGCGCGATATCGCACGAAAGAGGATCAATTCAAGCAGTTCATAGTCGGGGACGGCTGTCGCGCCGCCGTTTAAGAACCGGTCGCGCAACCGTTTACGATGGTCGCGCAGATAGGAAGGCGCGCGCGCCTTGGCTGGGACCACAACGTCGTCAATATCAGAAAAAAGCGAGCGCGATTCGGCAAAATGGGACATATCCCAATTGTTCGCCGGTATCGGTTAATGAAGCGTGAATAAGGCCCCGGTACGATCCGGGGCCTTATCTTAACCTTTCATCGAATCCCAAAAGCTTTTGACCGAGGTAAAGAAACTCGATCCTTGCGGGTTGTTTTCTTCGCTGAGTTCGTCAAATTCTTTGAGAAGCTCACGCTGGCGCGCCGTCAGTTTAACAGGGGTTTCAACGGCGAGTTCGATGAACATGTCGCCACTGCCAGCCCCGCGTAGGGCAGGCATTCCTTTGCCACGCAAGCGCATTTGCCGTCCTGATTGCGACCCTTCGGGTACTTTCACGCGGCTACGGCCACCATCGATGGTCGGCACTTCGATTTCGCCGCCCAATGCAGCGGTCGCCATCGATACAGGCACGCGGCAGAAAAGGTTGTTGGCTTCGCGTTCGAACAGCGCATGATCTTTGACCTCGATAAAGATGTAAAGATCGCCAGTCGGGCCGCCGCGCATTCCGGCTTCGCCTTCGCCAGCAAGACGGATACGCGTGCCAGTTTCGACGCCAGCTGGAATATTGACGGAAAGCGATTTTTCTTTTTCGACACGGCCTTGACCATGACAGGCTTTACACGGGTCTTTGATAGTTTGACCTAAGCCAGAACAGGTTGGGCAGGTGCGTTCAACGGTAAAGAAACCTTGTTGTGCGCGGACCTTGCCCATGCCTGCACAAGTTGGGCAGGTTTGGGGTTCGGATCCACCTTCGGCACCCGTGCCGTTGCAGGCCTCGCAGCCTACAGCAGTTGGGACATTCACCGTCTTTTTGAGGCCAGCAAAGGCTTCTTCGAGGCTAATGCGCAAGTTGTAGCGCAGGTCATTGCCACGTTGGGCCCCGCCACGACGCCCACCGCCGCCACGGTTGCCGCCCATAAAATCGCCAAACAGGTCGTCGAACACGTCCGAAAAGGCGCTGCCAAAATCGCCTTGGCCGCCACCGGGGCGTTGTCCGCCGCCGCCCATGCCATTTTCAAAAGCCGCGTGACCATAGCGGTCATAGGCTGCTTTTTTCTCGGCGTCTTTCAGGACTTCGTAAGCCTCGTTCGCTTCTTTGAACTTGGCTTCGGCAGTTGGGTCATCGGCATTGCGGTCAGGGTGCAATTCTTTCGCCTTTTGGCGGTAGCCCTTTTTGATGGCCGCTGCATCGGCGCCCTTTGCGACACCAAGAACCTCGTAATAGTCTCGTTTTGCCATGATAATTTCCCCCTTGGGAATGGAAAAAGACCGGCCCGGTGGTGGGCCGGTCCTCTTTCCTAAGACAGCGCTGGCTTAGTTGTCGCGCTTGTCGTCATCCAGATCTTCGAAGTCAGCGTCGAGAATTTCTTCATCGGCGGCTGGCGCGTCAGGCTCTGCCTCTCCGGCCTCTTCTTGGCTGGATTTATAGATGGCTTCACCCAGTTTCATCGCAGATTCTGTGACGTTCTGGATGCCTGATTTGATCTTTTCGGCGGTGCCTTCTTCAAGATCGTCCTTCAGCGCAGCGATGGCCAATTCGATGGCTTCGATGGTTGTTGGGTCGACCTTGTCAGAATGCTCTTCCATCGACTTTTCGGTCGAGTGGATCAGGCTTTCGGCTTGGTTCTTGGCTTCGATAAGTTCGCGGCGATCTTTATCGGCCTCGGCGTTATCTTCCGCATCTTTCACCATTGCTTCGATGTCGTCATCTGACAGACCACCAGAGGCTTGGATCGTGATTTTCTGTTCCTTGCCGGTCCCTTTGTCCTTAGCGCCCACTTCAACGATGCCGTTGGCGTCGATGTCAAAGGTCACTTCGATTTGTGGCAGGCCGCGAGGTGCGGGTGGGATTTCTTCGAGGTTGAACTGGCCCAACATTTTGTTGTCGGCGGCCATTTCACGCTCACCTTGGAAGACACGCAGGGTCACCGCGTTTTGGTTGTCTTCGGCAGTTGAGAAGACTTGCGATTTTTTCGTTGGGATCGTTGTGTTGCGATCGATCAGGCGTGTGAACACGCCGCCCAATGTTTCGATACCCAAAGACAACGGTGTCACGTCGAGCAGAACAACGTCTTTCACGTCGCCTTGCAGAACACCGGCCTGAATGGCGGCACCCATCGCAACAACCTCATCAGGGTTCACACCCTGGTGCGGTTCTTTGCCAAAGAACTTACCGACCTCTTCTTTAACGCGTGGCATGCGGGTCATACCACCCACAAGAACAACCTCGTCGATGTCACCAACGGACAGACCAGCGTCTTTGATCGCGTCTTTACATGGTTTGATCGAGTTTTTGATCAGGTCCAGAACCAGTGATTCCAGTTTCGCGCGGGTCAGTTTCATGACCATGTGCAAAGGCTGACCGTTTGACCCCATAGAGATAAACGGTTGGTTGATTTCAGTGCTGGAAGACGAAGACAGTTCGATTTTCGCTTTTTCCGCAGCTTCCTTAAGACGCTGCAACGCCATCTTGTCTTGAGTCAGATCGACTGAGTGCTCTTTTTTGAACTCATCCGCGAGGTAGTTCACGATGCGCATGTCAAAGTCTTCACCACCAAGGAATGTGTCACCATTGGTAGATTTAACTTCGAACAGGCCGTCGTCGATTTCGAGGATGGTCACATCGAATGTACCACCGCCAAGGTCATAGACCGCGATAGTTTGTGTGTCTTCTTTATCAAGGCCGTAAGCCAGCGCCGCAGCTGTTGGCTCGTTGATGATGCGCAGTACTTCGAGGCCAGCGATTTTACCCGCGTCTTTTGTCGCCTGACGCTGTGCGTCGTTAAAGTACGCTGGAACGGTGATAACCGCTTGTGTCACGTCTTCGCCAAGGTAGCTTTCGGCGGTTTCTTTCATCTTACCAAGAATGAAAGCAGAGATCTGGCTTGGAGAGTATTTCTCATCCTTGGCCTGCACCCATGCGTCGCCGTTGCCGCCATTGACGATGTCAAACGGCATGTTTTTCTTTTCTTTCGCCAAATCTGCGTCGTCGAACCGGCGGCCGATCAGACGCTTCACAGCAAAGATTGTGTTTTCTGGGTTGGTGACGGCCTGACGTTTTGCAGGCTGACCGACAAGGCGTTCGTCGTCGGTAAACGCAACGATAGATGGCGTTGTGCGCGCACCTTCGGCGTTTTCAATCACGCGTGGTTTAGAGCCATCCATGATGGCAATACAAGAGTTTGTCGTTCCGAGGTCGATACCAATAACTTTGGCCATTTTTCAAATCCCTTACTTTAGGCAGTTTGAGTAGCGCGAACCCGTTTCGGCACCCGCACCAGTTACGTTCTGTTGATCAGGGGAAGCCCCTAAACAAGTGATCTAGGCGTATATAGGGATGCGTAATCGGGGCTGCAAGCGCCCTAGGCTCAACAAAACAGCAAAAAATCGGTTTTTTGTTCAGGGAAAGTTAAGAGATGTTGGCGAACGCCCTACTTCCCCATGCTCCAACTGGCAGAAACATGTTGCCGCGTGAAAAACATGCCCATCATGCCAAGAACTAGGAAGACCAGTGATACCTGCAATGGGTAGGAAATTGTGGTAAAATGCGGGTTATAGTCTAGAAAAACAAAGCCTTTGTTTTGGTCGATAATGTGAAATAGCGGATTCCAATCAAACATCGCAATCATGGCCGATGGGAGCGCGTTGACCAAAAACATCTTTCCTGAAGCAATCATGTTCATGCGCCGATAGAGTTGCCCGACAATGGCCATTGTACGCGGAAACCATGGCGTAATGGCAAGAAATAGAACCCCGATGCAACATCCCGAAAACCACGCGAGCAAAAACATTCCCATCGCGCCAATCGGGTTGTCGATGTAGATCGGGGTAACTGCGCAATGGTAGACTGTTAAGACGACCAAAATCGCCAAAAGCTGTTGATACAATGTTGCAAGCGCTGATGCGCAGATCGTCACAATCGGGTTCATTGGTGCATAAAGCATCATCGGCGCCAATGCATCGTTAGCCCCTTGGGTCGCCTTAACGGATTGGACATGTGTACGAAACAGCATCACGCCGGACATGATGTAGATCAAAAAATCTTCGCCAGGTATGGGGCAGCTGCGTATACCGACGACCATGAACATCACCAAAAATACGGCCACCAAAACAAGGCTTTGCAAAATGGTCAAAACAAGGCCGACGACAGCATTTCTGTGGCCCCCGCGCACAGATCGTACGGTGACTTCGTAAATCAGGTCGAGATTGCTGAAAAAGCTGCCTAAGGTCGACACATTTCGGCGAGTTTGAAACATCGTGATGCTTTCGTTCTGTGCCTGCGCTAGGATTGGCTTGCCGACATCGGATCAAGCCTTCATAACCGTCACACCCTAATTATTCAATAAACAGGACCCCCGCGATGGATTTTGAAAAACTGAACACCGTGATGCGGGAACTCGCGCTTTTGGCGGGCGATAAAATTATGAAAATCTATGCCGCCGACGATTTTGATGTGCGCGCGAAAAGCGATGAAAGCCCGGTGACTGCAGCAGACGAAGCGGCCGATGCGATCATTAGCGCAGGCCTGCGTGCGGCATTCCCTGACGTCCCACTTGTCACCGAGGAACAGTCAGAATCGCACGGTCAATCCGTTAGCACGTTCTTGATCGTCGATCCGTTGGATGGGACCAAAGAATTCATCAAACGGCGCGGTGATTTCACCGTGAACATCGCTTATGTGGTCGACGGCGTCCCGGTCCGCGGGATCGTTTATGCGCCCGCCAAAGAACGGCTGTTTTACACCGATGCGGGGGGCGTTTCGGTCGAGGAAACAGGCGTGTTTGCAAAAGAAACGGTAGGTAAAATCGCGCCATTGCAGGTTTCAAAGCCCGACAATAGCGCGCTTTTAATTGTTGCGTCCAAATCTCACCGGGATCAAGCAACCGATGATTATATTAATAAATACAACGTCCAAGACATGAAAAGCGCAGGGTCATCGTTGAAATTCTGTCTGGTCGCCACGGGCGAGGCCGACCTTTACCCACGTCTTGGGCGCACGATGGAATGGGACACGGCTGCCGGGCATGCTGTGTTGACAGGGGCCGGCGGGCAGGTGGTGCGGTTTGATGACCATACGCCGCTGACCTATGGCAAACCTATTTTCGAAAACCCATTCTTTATCGCGCTGTCGCCGGGTGTCACGTTGGAGCAAGGATAATGCCTGTCCTTATCGTTGTACCAGCGCGCTATGCATCGACCCGCTATCCCGGCAAGCCGCTTGTTGAGCTGCGCGGGGCAGACGGAATCGCGAAAACGCTGATCCGCCGGTCTTGGGATGCCGCGATGCAAGTGAAAGGTGTCGACCGGGTTGTGATCGCGACGGACGATGACCGCATCGCGGAAGCTGCGCGCGGCTTTGGGGCCGAGGTGGTGATGACATCAGTTGATTGTCAAAACGGGACCGAACGCTGTGCCGAAGCGGTCGCAAATATCGATGGCGGCTACGACATTGTCGTGAATTTACAAGGTGATGCGCCGCTGACACCTGCGTGGTTCGTCGAAGATCTTGTTACTGGGCTACGTGCCAACCCACAAGCAGACGTGGCAACGCCTGTTTTACGGACCGAAGGGCGCGCCCTAAACAGCTTTTTGGCTGATCGCCGCGCCGGTCGCGTTGGGGGCACCACGGCTGTGTTTGGTACAAGTAACAACGCACTTTATTTCTCAAAAGAGGTGATCCCCTATACGGGTAAGACCTATGAGGATGCGGATGAAACGCCTGTGTTTCACCATGTGGGCGTCTACGCTTATCGGCCCGATGCGCTTTCATCCTACCCGACATGGGAATCCGGCCCCCTTGAACAGCTCGAAGGTCTGGAACAGCTCCGGTTCTTAGAGCGCGGAACGCCTGTATTATGTGTCGAAGTTGACGGCCGAGGACGGCAATTTTGGGAATTAAACAATCCTGAAGATGTGCCACTTATTGAGGCAATGTTGCAAGAAATGGGCGAAGCTTAGCCGCCAGGTCGCAAAAGGTGGATAAATCCCCTTTAGGCCCACAACCATCGGCACTACGCTGGGTCTGAGTAATAAAGAGGCACGAACATGAAAAGAAAAGTAACCAAAGCAATTTTTCCAGTGGCTGGCATGGGAACGCGGTTTTTGCCCGCAACCAAATCTGTCCCCAAAGAAATTATGACCTTGGTGGATCGCCCGTTGATCCAATACGCGATCGATGAAGCCCGCGCTGCGGGGATCGAAGACTTTATTTTTGTGACGTCACGCGGAAAATCTGCGCTCGAAGATTATTTTGATCATTCTCCTGAATTGGCATCGTCGTTGCGCAAATCGGGCAAGACAGAGCTGCTTGAAACCTTGCAAGCCACCAATATGGACAGCGGTGCGATTGCCTATATCCGCCAGCACAAGGCGCTTGGGCTCGGGCACGCTGTGTCATGCGCGCGCAAATTGATCGGGGATGAACCATTTGCGGTTATCCTGCCCGATGATGTGATCGCGGCCGAGAAACCTTGTCTGCAACAGATGATCGAAGCCTACCAAGACACTGGCGGCGCAATGGTTGCTGCGATGGAAGTCGCGCCGGAAAAGACGTCGTCCTACGGGATTTTGGATGTAATCAGTGACGAAGGATCGGTTGTTGAGGTTAAAGGCATGGTCGAAAAGCCAGCCCCCGGCACAGCGCCGTCAAACCTCGCAGTGATCGGGCGTTATATTCTGACGCCGCGTATTATGCAAAACTTTGACAAGATCGAACGTGGTGCTGGTGGCGAAATCCAACTTACCGACGCGATTGCTTATGAGCTGACTACAGGGCGTGATATCTTTGGGTTTAAGTTCGAAGGAGAACGGTTCGATTGCGGGTCAAAGGCAGGATTTTTGCAAGCGACGGTGTCATTTGCATTGAACAGGCCTGAACTGCGTGACGAGTTAACAACGTTCCTGAAAGATTTGAAATTGCCTGCTTAGGCAGCAAGGGGAAAGATTGCGCGCGACGTTCACGGATGCATGGTTAGCTTACCGTTTGCGCTGGAAACGGCGGCGCATTCTGTTGCGCATTTGGCGCAACCGCAAGCAGATTGAACGGCGTTCGGATCGTACAAAACAGATCATGCCCGGTGCAATTCTGGCGTTTTCGACGGTGCGTAATGAAATGCTGCGCTTGCCGCATTTTTTGGACTATTACCGTAAGCTTGGTGTCGCCCATTTTCTTATCGTGGATAACGCCAGCACAGATGGCACGGCCGATTTTCTAACCAAGCAATCTGACGTTTCACTTTGGACCACATCGCATAGCTACAAGTTATCGCGCTTTGGCATGGATTGGTTAGGTTGGCTACAATGGCAATATGGATCGGGTCATTGGTGTTTGACCGTCGATGCTGATGAATTGCTGGTCTATCCGCAAAGCGACAACCGCGATTTGCAGGCATTGACGGCCCACCTCGACTCACAAGGCTTGCCCACATTTGGCGCGTTGATGTTGGATATGTACCCTCAGGGGCCGTTAACCAATGTAGCTTATACACACAGACAAGACCCGGTTACTGCGCTGGGCTGGTTTGATGGATCGGGTTACCGGCATCGGGTGCATCCGGTATTTGGCAACCAATGGATTCAAGGCGGGGTGCGTGACCGCGTGTTTTTCCAAGCTGACCCAGACCGGGCGCCGAGCCTGAACAAAACCCCGCTGGTCAAATGGCACTGGCGCAATGTCTATGTGACCTCGACCCATCATATGCTGCCGCGACGGTTGAATCAGGTGTTCGACTGGCCATCAAAGACCAAGATGACGGGTGCGTTGTTGCATACCAAATTTCTGCCCGATATCGCTGCGCGATCATCCGAAGAATTGGATCGACAGCAACATTTTGAGAACAGCGCGCTTTATACCGGGTATTATCGGAATCTTATTGCTGGCCCGGATTTGTGGACCGATAGGTCTGTGGCCTATAAGGGGTGGCAGCAGCTCGTTGAACTTGGGCTGATTACGCCGGGTGATTGGCGTTAGAAAGGGATAAAATTTGGGGGTTTGGACATCATATCGGCTGCGATTACGGCGGAAACGTTGGAAAATACGCGCGCGTCGTAAAGGCCGCGAATTGATCCCTGTCCAAGATCGCACAGCGCAAATTACCCCATCTGATATCTTACTATGCTGTACGTTTCGAAACGAAGACATCCGGCTGCCGTTCTTCTTGGATTACTATCGTAAGCTGGGGGTGACCCACTTTCTTTTGGTCGACAACGGCAGCGACGACGGCGGTGCCGCCTATATGGCGGATCAACCAGATGTGTCGCTTTGGAAGACTGACGCTCATTACGGAAAATCGCGCTACGGCATGGATTGGCTCACCTATTTGCAGGGCAAATACGCGCATGGGCATTGGGTGTTGACCGTCGATGTCGACGAGTTTTTCGTCTACCCGTTTTGCGACACGCGTCCTATGCGCGCTTTGGCCGATTGGCTTGAAGCGTCAGAAGTCCGATCGTTCGGCGCGATGATGTTGGATATGTATCCAAAGGGGCAAGTCAGTGACGCGGTTTACCAACGCGGCGCGGACCCGTTCAAACTGGCCAATTGGTTTGATCCCGGCAATTACACGCTAAAACGCAATGATTTTTACCGCAATTTGTGGATTCAAGGGGGGCCGCGCGCGCGCGTATTCTTTGCAGAAAAACCCAAACAAGCCCCAGCATTGAACAAGATTCCTTTTGTTAAATGGGATCGTGATTTCACCTATGTCAGCTCTACCCACATGCTTTTGCCACGCGGGCTAAACCTTGTTTACGGACAAAATGGGGGTGAAAAAACGTCTGGAATTTTGCTGCACGCAAAATTTTTGAACACCTTTGGTCCGCGCGTAAGTCAAGAAGCCGAACGTGCCGAACACTATAGCGCTGGGCGAGAGTATAAATCCTATGCCAGTGCTGACAACGACCCGGAAATCTGGTGCCAGTGGAGCGAACAATATTTGAATTGGCGTCAGCTTGAGGCGCTCGGCTTGATGTCCAAGGGGAACTGGGCATGAGCTTAGGTGTCGTCATGTTGGTACATACGGATTTTGACCGTGCAGAACTGATGGTGCGCCACTGGGCTGAGGGCGGTTGTCCGGTGATGATCCACGTCGATAGCGATGTCGATGACACGACTTATGATCGTTTTGTAGCCAATTTGGATGATCTTGCCGACGTCCGGTTTAGCACGCGCCACCGTTGCGAATGGGGCATGTGGGGGCTGGTTGCAGCTACGCAAGACGCCGTGCAGCATTTGTTGACTGATTTTGAACAAGTGGGGCGCGTCTTTTTGGCGTCCGGTTCCTGCCTGCCACTTCGCCCAATTTCGGAACTGCGCGCATTTTTGGATGCCAGCCCTCAAACCGATTTCATCGAAAGCGCCACGACAGCTGATGTCCCTTGGACGGTCGGTGGGCTTGATCGTGAACGGTTCACCCTGCGTTTCCCTTTTGCTTGGAAACGGCGGCGACGGCTGTTTGACGGCTATGTTCGGTTGCAGCAGATCATTGGGATCAAGCGGCGAATTCCAAAGGGTTTGATGCCACATATGGGATCGCAATGGTGGTGCCTGACGCGCACGACGCTCGAAGCAATTTTGAACGACCCAAACCGGCGCAGATATGATCGATATTTCCAGCGGGTTTGGATCCCTGACGAAAGCTATTTTCAAACTCTTGCGCGTAAACATGCAGCACGCATCCAAAGTCGATCCCTGACGTTGTCAAAATTCGATTTTCAGGGCAAGCCACATATTTTTTACGATGATCACGTCGAAATATTGCGACGCTCAGGGTGCTTTGTCGCGCGTAAGATCTGGCCAAATGCCCAAGTTCTCTATGAAAATTTTCCCTGTGCGACCGATAAGGCGGCGGGCGCTGTAAGGCCGAGCACGGGCACAGTGGACCGCATTTTCGACAAGGCGGTTGAGCGCCGTACGCGCGGGCGGGCAGGTCTATATATGCATAGCCGTTTCCCGAATATGGAAAAGGCAAACGGGATCGCTGCCGCCCCGTTCTCGGTTATGCAGGGCTTTGACGCGCTGTTTCCAGGTTTTCAGAACTGGCTTGCGCTGCAAACCGAGGCAACCGTTCACGGGCATCTTTATGCAAAGGATAAGGCCCATTTTGCGGATGGTGCAGAGGTATTCCGCGGCGCGCTGTCTGACAGTGCGCGCTTGCGCGATTACAATGCTCAAGGATTTTTAACAAATTTGATGTGGACCACGCGTGATCAATATCAATGCTTTATGTTTGGGCCTGCGGATACGCAATCCATTCGGTGGTTGCTGGCGCATGATACCAACGCGCGCGTTTGGGTGATCTCTGGTGCTTGGTCGATTCCATTGTTTTTATCGGGCCGGTCTGCGGCCGAAGTGCGGACTGAAGCCGCGCGTTTGCAACGCCGCGAAAACCAATTTCTTAAGACACTGCGCGCGCCCGACGCGCATGCGCGCCTACATATCTATACTTTGGCGGATTTTCTTGAAAACCCACGCGATGTCTTGCAAATGCTTATCGATCAAATCGGAGGACACAAGGCGCATGCGCTTGGACAACTTCCTGAAATGGTTGACCTAAGCGGCTTGCCAGTGTTTCTGCAAGAGCTCAAAAATCAAGGGATGCACCCGTTTTTGACAGGTCATCTTTCGGAAGAAATGCATCGTCGGGCGACGGTGGTTTCAGAACCGCGATCTTATGTAGTTGGCCACAAATGACCAAATTTGACTATTTCATTATCCTGGCGGAAATGCGTACAGGGTCCAATTTTCTTGAAGCGAATTTGAACGCGCTGGAAGGGGTAACCTGCCACGGAGAAGCCTTTAACCCCGCGTTTATCGGTTACCCCAAAACGGATGGTCTGCTTGGAATGTCACGAGATGATCGTGACTCGGACCCCTCCGCACTTATCACAAAAATCGTCGCGGATGACGGTTTAGTTGGGTTTCGGTTCTTTCATAATCATGATCCGCGCGTATTAACCATATGCATGGATGACCCGCGCTGTGCCAAGATTATTCTGACGCGCAACCCGCTGGACAGCTACGTGAGCTGGAAATCCGCACGTGCGACGGGGCAATGGAAGCTGACCAATGCGACGAACGCAAAATCGTTACAAATTGCTTTTGATTCAGAAGAGTTTGAGGCGCTACTGGCGCGGCTGCAAGAGTTTCAGTTGGATATTCAACGCAGGCTACAGACCAGCGGGCAAACGGCATTTTATGTTGGTTATGACGACCTGCGCGACGTAGAAATCTTAAACGGCTTAGCCGCATTTTTGGGCGTTGATGCGCGTCTTGATGGGCTTGATAAAAAGCTAAAGAAACAAAACCCAGAGCCGCTTGATCAGCGCGTGCGCAATTTTGACGCGATGAAGGCGGCGCTTGGGCCGTTGGACCGGTTTGATCTATCGCGGACCCCAAATTTTGAACCGCGGCGTGGTGCAGCCGTGCCAACATATGTCGCGTCTGAAAAAGCTGGGTTGCTGTTTATGCCGTTACGGTCTGCGCCGGATTGGGCGGTGCGGCGCTGGCTCGCTGAAGTTGAAGGGACGCGGCCACGCGATTTGCAACGCAAATTTACCCAAAAGACCCTGCGCACATGGCAGGAAAGCCACGTTGGTCACCGTAGTTTTACCGTGCTGCGGCATCCGGTGGCCCGCGCACATGCCGCGTTTTGCGACTGCATTCTATCCGATGGACCGGAAAGTTTTCCCGGCATTCGCGCAAATTTGCGCAGGGTCCACAAACTACCTATTCCGGACCCGCTGCCTGACCTTTCGGACCCGCAGACCTATAGCAATGCGGCCCACCGCGCGGCATTTTTGGGATTTTTGCAGTTTTTGCGTCAAAATTTGGCGGGGCAGACACCGATACGAGTTGATCCAGCTTGGGCCAGCCAGCTCGCCCTTTTGCAAGGCATCGCTACACTCTCACTCCCTGACGTGATTTGTCGAGAAGACAGTCTTGGTGACGAGCTAGCTGTTCTTTCAACTCAGTTAGGGATCGCGCCTATTCCGCCGCTTGGCGACACCAACCACCAACATCACAACCGATTGGTCGCGATCTACGATGCGGTGATCGAAGATGCGGCGCGCACAGCATATGCACGTGACTATGCGGCGTTTGGGTTCGGAAATTGGGCCTAAGCGGCTTGCGACGACTGCTCTGCGGTTAAAATTGTGTGCAGTGTAGCTGCATCACTATTTGCGCGCAGCTTCGCGCAAATAGCGTCATCTCGTAGGGTACGCGATACTAGCGCGAGCGCCTTAAGATGTTCAACGCCCGCGTTTTCAGGAGCAATCAGACAAAATACGAGGTCGACTGGCTGGCGATCAACAGAGTCAAAGTTCAAAGGTTTTTCGAGACGTAGAAAAATACCCTGAACTTCAGTTACGCCGGGCAGGCGGGCATGCGGCAATGCGATACCATGTCCCACACCGGTCGGGCCAAGCCCCTCGCGTTCAATGAGAGCATCGATAACATGGGTCGCGTTCAGGCCATAGCTTGTGTTCGCCAACTCGCCCAAGTCGTGAAACAGCCGCTTTTTACTGGTGCAAGACGCGATGGTTTTCACCGCGTCCGGCTTGAGGATGTCTGCAACTTGCATCGGTTGTTTCTTTCACCAAATTTACTGGGGGTTAGCCCAATGATTTGGGATCAATCCAGCCAATATTTCCGTCGTCACGTCGATAGACGACGTTAATTCCATTGTGTTTCTCATTTCGGAACACAAGCACCGGAGCACTCGCGATTTCCATTTGCATCACCGCTTCACCAACCGAGAGCGATGGGATTTTTGTCTCCATCTCCGCCACGATCATAGCGTTAACGGTATCCTGCGCGGCCTCATCTGACTCGTCTCTTGGCTCGAGGATATATGACCCAGCATCAGAAAGTTCAACAGGTTGTGACCGGCCGGAATGATGGTCCTTGAGACGGCGCTTATAACGGCGCAGTTGTTTGTCCATTTTTTCGCCGCTGCTGTCGAAAGCGGCGTAAATTTCTGTTGCCTTCCCAGTGGCTTGCGCTGTCAGACCTGTCGAAAGATGCACAACGGCTTCGCAGACATATTCATGCCCAGACTTGGAGAAAACAACATAGGCATCGGTAGGGCGCCCGGCGTATTTTTCAAGAATATCACCCAACTCTGATTTCACATGTGTTTGCAGTGCTTCGCCAATGTCGATTTGCTTACCGCTGATTTGATACCGCATCGTTTCTCCTATCTTGTGGTTGCAGATACGCAATACACCTCAATTCTAGAGGTGACGTTAACGCGCATCTAGTCGGTGGAAAACGATAACACCCCAGTTTCATTCGCTTTATTCTCAGACCCTGGCGCAGGCGCCAGCCGAGTCATGAGAGAAGAAATCGGGTTAGTCATCCCCTACAGTTGGCGACGAAAAACGAAGCTTGTCAATATCTCAGCCACCATTGTGAACAAAGAATCAGTTCACGCGGAAACTATCGCCCAGATATACGCGCCGCACATTTTCATCGGCGATGACTTCTTCAGTGGTGCCGTTCATCAGGACCGTGCCGTCATGCAGAATGTAAGCGCGGTCAACGATTTGAAGTGTCTCTTGGACGTTGTGATCAGTGATCAGTACGCCAATCCCGCGGTTTTTTAGGTCCGCAACAAGATGCCTGATTTCACCAACGGCAATCGGATCGACGCCGGCAAACGGTTCATCAAGCAGGACGTATTTCGGTCCCGCAGCAAGGCACCGCGCGATTTCAACCCGGCGGCGTTCCCCACCCGACAGCGCCATCGCAGAGGCGCGCCGCAAATGTTCGATTGAGAACTCGGAAAGCAGCTCTTCAAGTCGTTCGCGCCTTTTATGATGGTCTTTCACCGCGATTTCGAGAATCGACATGATGTTATCTTCGACGCTCATACCCCGGAAAATTGACATCTCTTGCGGGAGATATCCAATACCAAGCTGCGCCCGCCGATACATGGGCAGCAATGTAACGTCGCGCCCATCAATGATCACCTTGCCGCCTTCGGGGGTAACAAGACCAGCGATGGAATAAAAGCAGGTTGTTTTTCCAGACCCATTTGGGCCAAGAAGTGCGACGACCTCTCCGCGGCCCAGATCAATCGTGACGTCGCGGATCACAGGGCGCTTACGATAGCTTTTGCGTAGATTGACAATTTTGAGGCCCGTACCCCCATCCATGGTGGAGCCGTCCATCAGTTGTTGCCCTGTTGAAGAACTGTGCGCACGCGCCCTTCCATCGATGCCGTTCCAGTTTCGACATTGACGATCATGCTTTGTGCGGAAATTGCGCTGGCACCTTGGGTTAGCAAAACGTCACCCGTCAGGGTTAATAGCCCCGTTGTGATATCGTATTCGGCACTTTGCGCCTCTGCGGCTTCGGCCGCGGTGACAAAGGTCACGCCACCTGTCGCAATCAGCTGTGCAATCTCGCTATTTTCAGTCCCATATACCACTTCGACGGCGGCCGCAGACAGGCGCAGGTCGCCTTGCCCAATGATGACGTTGCCGGTGAATTGGGCGGTGCCGTTTTCTTGGTCAACGGCCAAGCTATCAGCGGTGACTTCGATCGCTGCCGATGTATCAACAGTCATGCCGCCCAAATCAATGTTGGTCTGCGCCAGCACGGGACCCGCAAGTGACAAAAGGAAGGTCGACAAGATCGCGAATTTTCTGAACACTTGGCTAGTTTCCTATTTTGAACGCTTCATTCTTTCGGTGTGTATATCAGTTTGACGCCATTGGTGAATAGCATCTGCTGGATGGCGCCACCGCTGGCCATTTGAAACGTGACTTTGCCCGCAGTCAATTCGCCCAAGGGCGCGCGGATCTCAAGATGGCCGTCAGATGTGATCACCCCGGTGTCTAGCACTGCGGTGATCCCATTGGTTTCCATCGCATAGCCGGTCGAGGTTTCCAAATGGGCAAGACCAAGGAAACGAGCGATTTTTTCGGACCCGTTTAGCTCTCCGCTGGTGGTGGTGACGGTGATATTGCTGCCATCAGGGTTATCCATTTGCATGCGCATATCGTCGGTGAGAATAACCGCAGGATCTGCCGGGCTTGGATGCGCGGCGCGCGCTGAAATGGACAGGGTCGCGCCATCATTGGTGACGCCGGAAAACCGCGGCGCGGAAAGCCGTTGTTCGCGTGCGATTTCTGTCACCTCTGTCATATCTAACTGCGTCGGCTCGCCCGGGGCGCGCGCGAACAAGAAGAGTGTCGACAAAAGCCCGATAGCCCCAATCGGTAGCATGATCTTCGCGAGGTTGACGATTTGCGAATAGATGTTATCGCGCCCACCCATGTTAGACGACGCCTGCACGCAAGCAGTCGTGGATATGTAAGACCCCGGCCAGCTTGCGCGGGGAATCTGGGTGGGCGGCAAATAGGCAGGTGATCTTACGATCATTCATGATCGCAAGCGCCTCAGCGGCGAGCGCATGAATTGACACCGTCGCCGGATTTCGGGTCATAACTTCACCGGCTGTGAGATCGAGCAAACCGTCCATGTGCCGGCGTAAATCCCCATCGGTCACGATTCCAACAAGCGTCTGGCTGTCGTCCAAAACGGCGACAACGCCAAACCCTTTTTGGCTGATCGCAAGCAATGTTTCGGTCATCGGCGTATTAACGGTTACCGTTGGTACGGTTGCGCCAACATGCATGAGGTCCGACACGCTGGCCAATTGCGCGCCCAATTTGCCGCCGGGATGAAATTTGCGGAAATTTTCAGGGGTGAACTTGCGATGTTCCATGAGGGCTACGGCGAGCGCGTCACCTAGCGCGAGCGTCATGGTCGTGGATGTGGTTGGCACTACGCCTGATCCGCAGGCTTCGCCGCATTTGGGCAAAAGAATTTGCACGTCAGATTGCTGCAGCAAGGTGCTTTCTGTCCGGCTCGCAATGCCAATCATTGGGATACCAAAGCGCCGTGTATAGGTCACCAAATCTGCAAGTTCGGGTGTTTCGCCCGAATTGGACAAGACAAGCACAACATCGTCTTCAGTCATCATACCCAGATCGCCGTGGCTTGCCTCTGCGGGGTGGACAAAATGTGCCGGCGTGCCTGTGCTGGCAAATGTCGCTGCGATTTTGCGGGCGATATGGCCTGATTTGCCCATCCCCGAAACGATCACGCGTCCCTTTGCAGTTAGCAATAGCTTAACAGCCGCAGTAAACCCGCTGCCGAGACCATCTGCAAGCTGCGTAAGGCCTGTGGCCTCTTCATTTATGACCCGGCGCCCAGTGGCGAGAAATTTTTCTGTGTTTTCCATCAGTGCGCGAAAATATCTGTTTCGGGCCAACCTGCAAGGTCAAGTCGTGCCCGCGTTGGTAGAAAGTCAAAACATGCTTGGGCGATCTGCGTACGATCTTCACGTGCAAGCCGCCTATCAAGTGCTGATTTCAGCTGATGCAAATACAAGACGTCAGAGGCCGCATAGTTTAGCTGCGCCTCTGTAAGATCGGCGGCGCCCCAATCGCTTTGTTGTTGATATTTAGAAATATCGACACCGACCATTTCTTGCAGCAAGTTACGCAACCCATGGCGTTCGGTATATGTGCGGACCAGCTTTGAGGCGATTTTTGTGCAATAGACCGGAGCAGCGAGGGCGCTAAATGCGTGAAAGAGCGCGGCTATATCAAAGCGACCAAAGTGAAACAGCTTGAGTACATCAGTGTTGGTCAACATCGCGCTTAGGTTTGGGGCGGTTGTTTGTCCAATTGCGATCTGAACCATATGGCAATCGCCGTCACCGCCAGACATTTGCACGAGGCATAGACGGTCACGATGTGGGTTTAGCCCCATGGTTTCGCAGTCGATTGCGACGACTGGCCCAAGGTCAAGCCCGTCCGGCAGATCATTTTGATAGAGATGGTTAGCCACGGTGGAATCCTTTTGGCGATGCTTCTCGTCAAATAGGGGCTATTGTGTCGTTCCTCAAGGTTACTGGATCATTTGCGCGACGCGAGGCGCGATATGTAGCGGGGCATTTGCATGGGCTTTTAGCCAGACACGGAATTCTTCGGCCGGCATCGGTTTCGCATAACCGTACCCTTGGGCAATAGCGCAACCGCGTTCGTTAAGATGCGTGGCTTGAATGTCTTCTTCGACGCCCTCTGCGATGACGTGCAGCCCAAGTTCGGACGCCAAAGCAAGGATTGCGCGCACAATACTATCGGCCTTTGCATCGGGAAGTGGGGCCACCAACGAGCGGTCAAGTTTGATCCCATTAAGTGGCAATTGTGTGAGTTTCGCGAGCGAGGCGTAACCTGTCCCAAAATCATCTAGTTCCAGGCTGACCCCGCATTCAGAAAGGCTATCAATGTTGATTGCGGCCATGTCATCTGCGCCGTTGATAAGCGTGGTTTCAAGCACTTCGACAATAATCTGATCGACCCCAAGTCCTGAACGCTGCAGCTCTAATAAAAGCCGTTCAATGAGATGCGGATCCGAAATTGTTTCAGGTGCGGCGTTTAGAGAAATACAGGGATGCCAAAGGTTTTCTTTTTGCCACAATACCGCATGCGCCATCGCCACGCGCCAAATACTGTGATCCATGTCGATGACGAGCCCTGCACGCTCTGCGGCGGGAATGAAACGATCAGGGGTTAATAAACCACGCGTTGGGTGGCGCCACCGTGCCAGAACCTCGGCCCCATGCAGATGCCCGTCCGATAAACGGACCTGTGGTTGGAACCAAGGCTCAATTTCACCTTGTTTGATTGCATCCGCAAGTTCTGCTTGTAAGGCGCGCATGCTTTCTACGTCGTCCCGTAGTGATTTTTCAAACTGCAGCGTCTTGTTTTCACCAGAATTTTTCGCAGTTTGAATTGCAATTGACGCGTCCGCAATCGTGTTGATCGGGTCTTCAGTATTTGTTGAAAGCTTTAGGTAGCCGATGCTTGCGTGAATCGGAATGCGACGGCCCTTTACCTCGAATGGGTCCGCAAACAATGCCCGAATCCTGCCGATCATCAAATGTGCGGGCTCATGGGTGACAAGTACAAATTCGTCCCCGCCAACACGCGCGACGATATTGTCGTCGTCGACGCAACTTTGCAGTGCGCGGCCCACAGTGATGAGCAATTCATCCCCAAAATCATGCCCAGCTGAATTGTTGACCGCCTTAAAATTATCTAACCCCACAAATAGCACAGAAAGCCCGATGCTTTTTTCTTCTTTGTTCATACGCCCAAGGTAGGCCGTCAGGTGTGCGCGGTTGGGTAATCCGGTGAGCGGATCTTGGTGGGCGGTATGTTCCAATTTGCGGTTCATTTGTCGCAGTTCATGTTGTGAATCGCGGAGTGACTTTGTTTGTCTGTGTAGTTTTCGTATCGTTGACTGCACGGCGAGATGGGTCGGCACAAAGATAAAGATCGCCTCTGCAAGTAGTGCAAGCGCTGAAACTATCAGCACGCTACGTTGCCATTTTGAAAGACGAATGGCATCTGCATGGGCCTCTCGCTCAACCAGGGCGGCCGCGGAATGGAGCCCGTTTCCCAAGCCGTGGTTAGCGTAGAGCTCGTTGAGCTGTCGCGTTAATCCGGCATATTGCGCTGGGGTAGCCGTGCTAAATCTTGACGAAATATCGACAAATTCGGCGATGAGAGCATGCAGCGGTTCAGCGGAACCAAAGTAGTGTGTTCGTTGCTCGTCTGACCAAAGCCCCCCAAAAACGGTCATTGCGTAACTGCGTTCAAACTGTTTGATCGCTTTTTCAATAGGCGCAGCAGAGCTGACGTGTCCCGATGCCATGCGTTCTGCGATCAATAATATCTCATGTGCGTAGGTGATTTGCGATTGCGAGGTCTTGATCCCCGTTTCAGCGATGAGCTGACGTTCAATGATGGTGTGGTTGATATATTGGGTCGTGCCCAGCAAGGCCAAGATGATGAGTAGCGCCGCACACGAATGAATCCAGAGCCGTTCTGGACGGCGTAGGGTGAATATTTTCCGAGCGCGATACGCAAAGGGTCGCAAGAATTGCATCAACCGAATCCTATGGGGTTTGTCCATGCAAGTTGAACTGGATTGCTTAAGGTAAGGTTAGGTGCTTGCGAACTCCTCTTTTTAAGTAATCATTAACCAATCTTGATGCATCTTGGGCGTTGGGGATGTTGGTAGGAATAATTTCATTTTGCTTGGTAAAGCCATTCACCATGTACGCCTGTGGCAAATACTGTTCGCAGCCTTTATTCTACAGGGGTGCGGGGCAGCATATGTATCGCCCAAGGTCCAAGCAGAAGACGGGGTTGTTAGGGTCGTACCGTTGACGGCCCAAGCCATCGAAACGGCCAATCAGTCACCCTATAGCCCACGCGCAATTCCGGCGGCATTTACACAGCAAATCGCGGCAAACCCTAGCAATGGAGTGCAAGGGATGGGCGTTTTGCCTGTGCTAGGCGACGCGCCGCAACCCCGGCAATTGGCGACGCGCATCCCGCCACAGGTTGACCCAGAGCCTTATAAAATTGGCATCGGTGACATCGTCAGGTTAACGACACAGCCAGATACAAACCGCGATACATCTTCGGCTCCGCCAGACGTGCGAGCGACATATACGGTCCAAGATGATGGGATGATCTCCATTCCCGGAGTTGGCCGGGTCATGCTGCTTGATCTGACGCTCGCGCAAGCAGAAGCTCGCCTTTTCGAGAGCTTTGTGAGCGCGCGGATCGACCCGACGTTTAGCTTAGAAATGGCAGAGTTTCATGCGCGAGCCGTCGTGATTGGTGGTGCGGTGGCGGCACCAGTTTCGATTCCGATCACGCTCACACCATTATACTTGGATGAAGCAATTTCACGTGCTGGCGGTGTCGCCGTGTCTGATGGGACCGACGTGTCGATCCGAATTTACCGCGATGGCTCACTTTATCAACTGCAGTTGTCCGAATATTTGACAACGCCAGAATTTCACAAAATGCGGCTTTTGGGCGGGGATAGTATCTATATCGATACCGAATTTTCACTTGAGCGGGCGCAGGTATATTTTGAGCAGCAGATCACCTTGGCGCAAACGCGGCACCAAGCACGGGCGCAGGCGGTGGCGGCACTAACAGCCGAGCTGAACCAGCGCCGTGCGACATTGGCGGTGCACCGAACGAATTTTCAGGATCAATTGGCGCTTGATGCTGTTGCGCGCGACTATGTTTACTTAACGGGTGAGGTCATCGCGCCGGGGCGGTTTACCTTGCCGTTTGGGCGCGAGGCAACATTGGCCGATGCGTTGTTTTCAGAAGGGGGATTTACCAGCCAAACCGCGAACCCTGCGCAGATCTATGTGCTGCGCGCGGGCGAAGATGGCGCTGTTACGGCGTGGCAGCTTGATGCACGCAATGTCGCCAATCTTGTCTTAGCGACGCAGATGAACCTACGCCCCAACGATATCATCTTTATCGCAGAGCAACCGGTTACACGGTGGCACCGGGTTGTGCAGCAGATGGTTCCGGCACTGATCACCAGCGGCGCAGGGCTGGCAGCAAATTAAAGATCGTACCGCTTGCGGATGCGGTCGACTTTGGTGCCGTCGCGCAGCGGGATATCGATCAACCGATCATAGTCTTGGAACCCAAGCCCGCCATAATAGCGTAATCCTGCGACGTTATCGGCGCGGATTGTTGCGTCGATCACCGCAACACCTGCCGTTGTCGCCGCAGATTTTGTGGCAGCAAACAGCCCCTGTCCAACACCCATGCCTGCCGCCTTTGGCGCGACAAAGCTTGCGATAACGCCCCAGCCTTTGGGCATTGGATCATCGGGATTGCGCGGCCATCCCAGCCACTGAAACCCAACAACTTTACCTTCGCTTTCAGCGACGTGACAACAAACTAACGCGGATGGGGCGATATAATGAGACAGCATCGTGTCTTCGGTAAACGGTGTTTCATGCGCCGTTGACCCGCCGAGGGCGATAATCGTGTTAAGCAGTTCGACCATGTCAGCGGCGTCATGTGGTGTCACAGAGCGAACGATCATAGCGCATCCATCAGTTTTTTGTGGCGGTTTGTGAAATCGTCGCGGACTTCCATTGGGGGACGCAAATGAATTGAGAATTGCTTTGTCAGGGCCGCGTCTTGCTTGCCGAAAAGCTTGTTCGCCTCGGCTTGGGTGAACCCGGCGATTTGCACGGCTTCAAGCCAAGCTGACAGCTTGTCGGCCTTTTTGATTTGCCGCTTGATCGCGACGGGGATCTGCGCGGGCAGCCCAAAGCGAATGTGGATGGCGGCCGTCAACCGATCATCCAATGCACCGTAATCAGGGCCAACGGCGGCTTTGACTGGGCTAATCATATCGCCGATCACATATTCAGGTGCGTCATGCAAAAGCGCGGCCAGTTGCCATTTTACTGGGGCGCTGGGCTGCTGCCGTGCAAAGATATCAGTCACAAGCAGCGAATGCTCGGCCACGGAATAAGCAAAATCACCCCGTGTTTGCCCGTTCCAACGTGCGACAAACGCCAAGCCATGCGCGATATCAGCGATTTCGATGTCGACCGGGGTTGGGTCAAGCAGGTCAAGCCTGCGCCCCGAAAGCATCCGTTGCCACGCGCGTGGTTGCTTCATAGTGATTCTGCCTTAATCTAATATTGAATGATCTGGATAATACGCGGGTTTGGATTGTGGCAAGCCGTTTGCAATGGTATTGGCGCGCAACCTTTCTAGGAGAATGAATGATGTCGCAAGATTACATCGTAAAAGATATCGACCTCGCCGCTTTTGGCCGCAAAGAACTGGATATTGCCGAAACTGAAATGCCGGGGCTGATGGCGCTGCGGGCTGAATATGGTGAGAGCAAGCCGCTTGCTGGGTCCCGCATCGTTGGGTCGCTACATATGACGATCCAAACCGCCGTGTTAATCGAAACATTGGTCGCGCTGGGCGCGGACGTACGTTGGGCGTCTTGCAATATCTTTTCAACACAAGATCACGCCGCTGCGGCGATTGCGGCAGGCGGCACGCCTGTATTTGCGATTAAAGGTCAGTCACTTGTCGAACATTGGGACTATCTTGATCGGTCGTTCCAATTCCCCGACGGCGCGAACATGATCCTGGATGACGGTGGCGATGCGACATTATATATCCTGCTGGGTGCGCGCGCCGAAGCTGGCGAAGATGTGCTTTCTGTGCCGACTTCTGAGGAAGAAGAAGCCATTTTTGCGCAAATCAAAAAACGTATGGCCGAAACACCCGGCTGGTTCACCAAAACACGCGATGCGATCAAAGGCGTCTCTGAAGAAACGACAACGGGTGTTCACCGCCTGTATGACCTGCACAAGAAAGGCCAGCTTCCTTTCCCCGCAATCAACGTGAACGATTCGGTGACCAAGTCGAAATTCGACAATAAATACGGCTGCAAGGAATCGCTGGTCGACGGTATTCGCCGTGCGACAGATACGATGCTGGCCGGTAAAGTTGCGGTTGTCTGCGGTTATGGTGACGTTGGCAAAGGCTCAGCTGCGTCGCTGTCCGGCGCTGGTGCGCGTGTAAAAGTGACCGAAGTTGACCCAATTTGCGCACTTCAGGCTGCGATGGACGGGTTCGAAGTTGTCGTTCTTGAAGATGTCGTCGATAGCGCTGATGTGTTCATCACAACGACAGGCAACAAAGACGTCATCCGGATCGAGCACATGCGCGAGATGAAGGATATGGCAATCGTTGGGAACATCGGCCACTTCGACAATGAAATTCAGGTTGCCGCGCTGAAAAACCACAAATGGACCAACATCAAAGAACAGGTCGACATGATCGAGATGCCGTCGGGCAGCCGTTTGATCTTGCTCTCTGAGGGGCGTTTGTTGAACCTTGGGAACGCAACCGGTCACCCGTCATTTGTGATGTCCGCATCGTTCACGAACCAAGTTCTGGCGCAGATCGAAATCTGGACCAAAGGTGATGAATACGCGCCGGGCGTGTTTATCCTGCCCAAGCATTTGGACGAAAAGGTTGCACGTTTGCACCTTGATCGGATCGGCGTGAAGCTGTCCACACTGCGCAAAGAACAAGCGGATTATATCGGTGTGACCGTCGAAGGGCCGTTTAAGCCTGAACACTACCGCTACTAAGCGATCATGCGGCACAGCATTCGTCAGGCGAAGGCCCAGGCCGCAGAAAAAAGTAAAAAGCGCGACCATCCCATTTTGCGTGGGGCGGTTGCGTTTTTCTTTGCAATCACGCTGATAGCGGGCGGTTATGGAATGTTTGTTCATCCTGAAACCCCGTTGCCACGGGCATGGAATCCAATGCAGCCGCTGCGTATTGATGACCAGATCACACCACTAACAGCGTGGAAGCTATCGCGCGCATCGGATGATCCGGCGCTATGTCTTGCTGCACTAGATGGGTATGCGTCGTTTACACCGATGAACGACATGGTGATTTCCGATCAGTGTCATATCCAAGATAGGGTGACGCTATCCGCGGTCGGGCAAGCCAAACTGGACGAGGTCGAAACAAGGTGCGCAATCGCGCTGCGGTTGGCGATGTGGGAACACCACAGTTTGCAACCCGCCGCACAGCAGTTTTTGAGTGCGACCGTGCAGTCGATCACCCAGATTGGTAGCTACAACTGCCGTGCGATACGGACACTTGAGGGCACTAGTACAAGGATGAGCACCCACGCCACCGCCGAGGCGATTGATATCAGTGGGTTTCAGTTCGCTAACGGGGAACGGATATCTTTGCTCCGTGATTGGGATGGGAATACACCCCAAGCGCAGTTTCTTCGGGCCGCCCGGGACGGCGCTTGCAGCTTTTTCAAGCTTACGCTCTCACCGGACTATAACGCGCTTCATGCCGACCATTTTCACCTGCAATCGCGGGGCTGGGGGTTGTGTCGCTGACGGCGAAAGATTGCCGCATGTAGGGTTTTTTCTTTACGAGCAACAATATCCCCCGTTAACGTGCAGCCAGCGCAGCAAAAATATGCGGCGTCGATCAATTCAAAATATCAACACTGGGGACAATTTCATGGGTAAACGAGACGATTTAATCGCAAAATACGCAGACGACCTGAAAAACAAATGCGGCATCACGCCGGATATGGATTTGCTGACGAAGGTTACAATCGGCTGCGGCCCTGCGATCTATAACGCCGACGCGTCAACCGTTGCCGCCAGCCAACCCGATGAAATTGAGACAGTAAAAAACAATTTCCTGATCAAGAAGCTTGGCCTCAAAGACAGTGCCGAACTTGATACAGCCATTGATTCCGTGCTGACTACTTATGGCCAATCAGAGCGCAACAAATACCGCGCGGTTGTGTACTACATGCTAACAAAGCATTTCGGCAAAGAGGCCATCTACGGATAAGTCTTTGTTATTACGTTAAGATACGCCCGCCAATGCGCGGGCGTTTTGCATTTGAACTAAATGCGCTGCGCTAAGTCTTTGCCAGATACTGCGCTTTGCGGTTAGGTAGTGATCAGGATCAGTAGGTCCGGACCTAGATATTCAGATGCGTGTGGTGGCTTAGGAGCACGCGGGGTGAAAAGGGGGTTCGGGCTATGTCTGAGCCCCCTTTTTTAAAACAGCGTTAATACCAAACCGATGATGGCCGCAGCTGCTGTCGCATAGCCACCATCGATTACGGCAAGCTTCCATGGCCTATCAGAATAGCCCGTGTTGATGAAAATCCACGGCGTAATAAGAAACAGCCCAATACCTAGCCCGGCTTGCAGCCCTTTGCCCGCTGTTTCGATTCCCGAAAGTGCAAAAATATGCCGTGTCATCCCTGCGACAAGCAGAATGCAGATGAATGAAACGATGTAGGGCGTCGGATTCGATCCGTTTTCAGGTTTTCCGTCTGCCCCAATCTTGATGCCTGCCGCTGCCATCCATGGTTTTGCAAGCACCATGTAATAGGCTGCGCCAAATGCAAATGCCGCGATTGTCGCGACGACAATTGAAAGAATAGCCATTGATAACCTCCCGTTTGGTGGGATTATGCGGCGCTTTGCCCCGTCACGCTAGGGTTTTGTGTTTCCAAGCGCGCAGACGATATCCCATTCTGTATCGGTGACGGGCTGCACAGATAGGCGCGAAGACTTTACCAGCGCCATGTCCTGCAAGCGCGCGTCTTCTTTGATTTGCGCAAGGGTGACTGGGGTTATGAAGGGGCGGATCGCTTTGATATCCACACACTCCCAGCGCGGGTCATCGGTGGTGCTGTCTTGGTGGGCTTCGGCACACACCTCGACAATGCCAACGATCTCAAGCCCGCTACGTGAGTGGTAGAAAAACCCCCGATCGCCCAGCTTCATCGCGCGCATGTTGTTGCGCGCTTGGTAGTTGCGCACACCGTCCCACTCTTCTCCGGCCTCACCTTTGGCGACCTGTTTGTCCCAACCCCAAACGTCAGGTTCAGATTTGAACAGCCAATATGCCATTAGCCGACGACCTTTTTCCAGGCTTGGATCCGCACGTCGCTGAAAAGCCCAGCTTTGGCATAAGGATCATTGTCGGCCCAGGCTTGGGCTGCGGCCAAATCAGCGACCTCTAGCACAATAAGAGACCCGCACATTTGATCGCCGTTGTCTAAAAATGGCCCGGCCATCTCGACAACGCCCGTATCCGCAATATAGGCCAAATGTGCGTCGCGATTATCAAGCCGTACCTGTAGTGCGCCGGGTTTATCTGTCGTCATGAGTGCAAAACGCATTTATTCTTCCTTTAGTGGTCGTGATAGCAGTGCATTTAGCGCGCGCATCACATCGGTTTTATCTTCGGTCAGATCTGCGACAACTGTGCAGATTGGCATATCAATGTCTAGGTCGCGCGCAAGTTGGCGCACGGCACGCGCGGTTGCAGCCCCTTCGACAGTGGTGTCACTGTCAAAGCTTTCACCACGCCCAAGAGCGAGCCCATAGCGAAAATTGCGTGATTGTTCAGAGGTGCACGTCAGCACCAGATCACCAAAACCGGATAGCCCAGACAGCGTATCCGCTTGCCCACCCAATTCGGTGGCGAGCCGCTGCATTTCGGGAAACCCGCGAGTGATCAAAGCCGCGCGGGCACTTTCGCCAAGCCCGGCGCCAATGGCCACGCCTGATGCGATTGCCATCACGTTTTTCAGCGCGCCACCCAATTCCGCGCCCACTGTGTCTGTCGTTCTGTAAATCCGTAGTGATGTGGTCGAAAGTGCGGTTTGCAAAATTGCCCCAAGTGCATCATCTGCACATGCAAGCGTCAGCGCCGTTGGCAGCCCGCGCGCAATATCCGCCGCAAAGCTGGGTCCGGTTAGCATGGCTGCGGTTGCATCCGGCACGAGATCGCGGATCGTGCTGGCGGGACCCGTCATGCGGGTCAGGTCGATGCCCTTGCAACAGGCCACAAGGTACTTGCCAGACAGCTGGGCAGCATGGGTATTCAAGAACGCAGGCAAGGTTTGTGCCGGGATTGCCAACAACAAGGTGTCGCAGCTAAAAACAGTCTCTAACTTAGCTGAAATAGATATATTTTTGGGTAAGGTTACACCGGGCAGTTTGGCGTTGCCACGCGTGGTTTGCATTGCTGTGACAGCATCGGCATTCCGCGCCCAAAGCGCGATGTCATTACCATCAAGCGCAAGCGCCACCCCAAGTGCAGTGCCAAACGCACCGCCACCAACGATCCCAATCTTCATGCCTTCGCCCCTTTTTTTCCCGATCCGAGCATGGGCGCCGCCCGTTGGTCAAGCGGCCATCGCGGGCGCGCCGAAAGCGTCAAATCATCACGGTGCCCCGCTTGCATCATTTCGATCCCGGCATAGGCGATCATCGCGGCGTTATCAGTGCATAAATTCAGCGGTGGTGCGACAAAATCAGTGTCTAATTCAGCGCAAACCTGCATTAGTCCATCCCGGATGGCCCCGTTTGCAGCGACCCCACCTGCAATGGCAAAACTGCGTTTTTCTGGGTTCAACGCCAGATAGGCCTGCATTGCACGGCGTGTTTTTTCGATCAAAACGTCAGTGACCGCTGATTGGAAGCCCGCGCAAAGGTCGGCTTGATCTTGCGGGGTTAACCCGCCTTTTTCGGCAACGACACTATCACGGGCGCGCAAGATCGCGGTTTTGAGCCCGGAAAATGACATATCGCATCCCGGTTGGTTCAATAGCGGTCGCGGGAGCTTGAACCGTTTTGCATTGCCTGCTGCCGCCGCTTTTTCAACCGATGGCCCACCGGGTTGCGGCAGGCCTAAAATGCGCGCGGTTTTGTCAAAGGCTTCGCCGGGGGCGTCATCAATTGTGCCGCCGATGCGTTGATAGGTGTCATGAGATTCGGCAATCAGAAACTGACAATGTCCGCCTGATACAAGTAGCATCAAATAGGGGTAGGGCACTTGATCAGTCAGACGGGGTGTTAATGCGTGCCCGGCAAGATGGTTCACGCCGATCAATGGCAAGCCTGTCGCGGCGGATAATCCTTTGGCACACATCACGCCAGACAGGACACCGCCAATCAAACCGGGGCCAGCAGTGACAGCGATTCCATCCAATTCAGGCAGTGTTAGACCCGATTTTTGCAATGCCTCTTCGATACAAAGATCCAGTTTTTCGGCATGGGCGCGGGCTGCAATTTCAGGAACCACGCCACCAAAATCGGCGTGCAGCGCCGTCTGCCCATACACCACAGAGGCAAGCACATCCGTGCCACGTACCACGGCGGCGGCGGTATCATCGCAGCTGCTTTCTATTCCAAGGAGGGTCAGGGTCATGTGCGGCTCTTTGCTTGTGTGTGCCAGGCAGGTAACATCGCGCGACACTCCGAACAATGGTGAGCAGATGACCCCGACCCTGATCCTGACAAGACCCGCGCCAATCGCACAGGTGTTTGCGGATCAATTGCGCCACAGATTTGGCGATCAGGTTCGGGTTATTACGTCGCCTCTTATTGAAATTGTACCGGTGCCGATAACCGAAGATCTGTCCGAAATCACCGGGGTTATCTTTACCTCTGCGCAGGCGGTAGATGCGCCGGCGCTACCCCGCGGTTTGACCGCATGGTGCGTTGGCCCCAAGACGACCGAACGGGCAAAAAGCGCGGGGTTCGCGACAATCACGGGGCCAGGCGATGCAGCCGGTTTGGCGCAGATGATTGTGCACGCCGCGCCCTGCGGCCGATTGGCGCATATTCGGGGGCGCCATGTGCAAGAAAACGTCGCACGGCAGCTGAACGAATCTGGCATCCCATGTGCGGATATTATTGCCTATGATCAGCGCCCCCTTACGCTGTCTGGCGAAGCGAAAAATGCGCTAAAAGGGAAGCTTCCTGTCGTATTACCCCTGTTTTCTGCGCGTACAGCCACCATATTGAAAGAACAGGGGCCATTTTCTGCGCCTCTACACGTTGTCGTAATGAGTGAGCAGATAAAACGGGCGGTGGGTCGCATGAATGCACAAACGACCGGCATCGCTGCGCAACCCAGTGGAAATGCGATGGTTGACGCGACCGTTGCACGGCTGGATGCGCTATTGAAAGACAATACCGACGGTTGAGAGCATCTCATCTCCGGGGTAAAGTAAGTGAATATTGGCGTAAACTGCGAGTCTGTTCGCTGGAAGGGTATTATTGTGGCAAAACAGCCATCCAAAAAGGCGCAAAAAGCACCGGAAAACGCGGCAACAGAAGCGTTGGGCGACGCAAAACCCCATATTGATTCTATCCCGGCCGAAGTTTACGCAACGGAATCTGCGCAGGCACAGTCTGTGCCACTAGAACCTACGCCAGCAGTTGCAGAACCAGAGCCAACGCCCGAACCTCGACCGCAGCCTGTCCCGGAAAAGCGTGCCAGCGGGTTTATGCCTCTGCTGCTCGGTGGCTTGATCGCTGGCGCGATTGGGTTTGGTGTTGCATCTTTGACGAAACCAACCGCCGATACGTCTTATGCTGATCAGCTTGCAACTCAGGCGGGTGAAATTGATAGTTTGCGTCAGCAAATCGCGGGAATTCCCGATGTTGATTTATCGGGCGTGACGACAGCTCAGGACGAAATTTCGGTTGTAATAGGTGCGCTTGAATCTGACGTGACCTCCGCGCTTGATGCTCTTTCAGAACGGGTCACAACGCTTGAAAATCAGCCACGTATTGTTGGCGAAGGTGCGGCACCTGCAACCGCTGCCTATCAGGCAGAGCTTGACGCGCTACGCGCCCAAATCGACGATATGACTAATATCGCCGAAACGCAGTTGGAAGCAGCCCGTGCCGAAGCCGCCGCGATTGAAGAAAATGCAGCCCTTGCAGCACGCAATGCTGCGGGTCGCGCCGCTTTGGCGCGTGTGCAATCGGGTTTGGAAACGGGCGCGCCACTTGGCGCGGCGCTCGGCGATCTCGAAGCGGCATTGGGGCAAAGCGCGCCAGAGGCACTATTGGCGGTCCAAGATGGCGTGCCGACATTGCTGAATTTGCGCGAAACCTATGCTGATGCGGCGCGTACGGCACTTGCGACGGCGCGCGCCGAAGGCGTTTCAGGCGAAGACACAGGCGGTTTCGGCGCGTTTTTGCGTGATCAATTCGATGTTCGGTCGACTGCACCGCGCGAAGGTGATGATGCGGATGCGATCTTGTCGCGTGCAGGCGCGGCTATTGACGCAGGGCGTCTGTCTGATGCGCTTACTGAAATTGCGGGGCTTCCCGAAGTTGCGCGCGCGGAAATGTCGGACTGGCTCTCTCAGGCTGAAATGCGCGCTGCCGCGCAATCGGCAATCGATCTGCTTTCTACCACCCTTAGTGACAATTAAAGGCGATATTTATGCTCTGGTCTCTCATCAAAATTATTGCTTTCGTTGTCGCGGTTACTGCGCTGACCTTTGGATCCACGTTGCTGATGGATGTCGAAGGGGGTGCCACGATTGGTATCGCGGGCAAAGAAGTCACGCTGAGCACCCTTGAAATGGTGTTCGCGCTGGTCGCTTTGGCGGTCACAGTTTGGCTTGGGCTGAAGTTATTGGCGTTTCTGGTTGCCGGATTCAAATTTTTGAATGGTGATGAAACTGCGATTTCGCGCTATTTTGATCGCAATCGCGAACGCAAAGGGTACGAGGCCCTATCCGAAGGCATGATGGCGCTTGCGTCAGGCGAAGGGCATCTTGCGATGACCAAGGCTAACCGCGCGGATAAATACCTTAACCAGCCAGAATTGACGAACCTGTTGACGGCGCAAGCGGCTGAAATGACAGGTGATCATCGCAAGGCGGAAGAAACTTATAAGAAACTGCTGCAAAACGACAAAACGCGCTTTGTCGGTGTGCGCGGGATCATGAAACAAAAGCTGTCCGAGGGTGACACAGATACAGCGATGGCGCTGGCGCAAAAGGCGTTTGCCCTGAAGCCTAAGCATGAAGAAACCCAAGATGTGTTGCTGCAATTGCAGGCCGAAAAGGCGGATTGGGCCGGCGCGCGTCAAACCTTGGGCGCAAAGCTGAAATCGGGGTATTTGCCGCGTGATGTGCATAAACGCCGTGATGCGGTCTTGGCCCTGTCCGAAGCACGGGAGATCATGGACGAAGGCAAAACCATCGAGGCCCGCGAAGCCGCAGTTGAGGCAAACCGCCTCTCGCCGGATTTGATCCCAGCCGCGATTATGGCCGCACGCAGTTATATTGTTGCGGATAATGCCCGTTACGCGACCCGCGTTTTGACCAAGACATGGAATGCGCAGCCGCACCCAGATATTGCAACAGCATTTGCCGAAATCGTGCCCGATGAAACCCCGCAAGAGCGGCTAAAGCGGTTCCGCGCGTTGATAAAGGCGACACCAGATCACCCCGAAACAAGGATGTTATTGGCTGAATTGCAAATCGCCGCCGAAGATTTCCCAGCCGCCAAACGCGCTTTGGGCGATCTGATTGAAACAAATCCGACAGCGCGCAGCCTGACGCTGATGGCCGCGATTGAACGTGGCGCTGGCGCCGAAGATTCTGTCGTGCGGGGTTGGCTGACACGTGCGCTGACCGCGCCGCGTGGCCCGCAGTGGATTTGCGACAAATGCCAGCATATCCACGCGGCATGGGCCCCGACCTGCGAAAATTGCGGCGCGTTTGACACACTTTCTTGGAAAACGCCGCCTGCAAGCGAGATCGCAATGCCGTCCGGCACTGAAATGTTGCCGCTGATCGTGGGGCAGGATACGGATCAAAATCTTCCTGTGCCGATTGAAACACCAGATGCAGAAATCATCGATCCAGATACCCCCAAAGCCTCGGTGACTTAAAAACCCCTTGAATGCAGCTATTTTAACCTAGCATCGCACCTATTCAGGGATAATTGCACCGGGGGTCGCGATGACGCGGGCCGCTAATGCATGGCCTGCTGCCATCGCTTGCAGGGGCGACTGGCCGCGCGCGATTGCCGAAAGGTAGCCCGCGTTAAAACTATCGCCAGCCGCAGTAGTATCAACGACGTTGATCGGCTCCGGGGGAACGGCAAAGACATGGGTGCCTGATAGATCAAGTGGCCCCTCTTCCCCACGTTTCAGCGCGCCTTCTGTTGCTCCGATACCGTTCAACCGGGCGACTGTGGCTTCTGTGCTTGCATCGCCAAATAGCGCCTGTTCGTCATCTACTGAAGGCAAGGCGATATCGGCACGCCGCCACATTTCGGTGTTCACGTCACGTGCGGTTTGAATGTCCTCCCACAGTTGGGGGCGGTGATTGCTATCGTAAACCAATGTGCCGCCCGCAGCGCTGAATGCTTCGGCCCATGCGATTACCTGGGCCCGAATAGCAGGTGGCAAAATCGCCATCGAAATCCCTGTCAGCAGCACCATGTCAAACCGGTTGAGATCATCAAACGACACAGTTCCACCGGGCGAAAACAATTGTCGTGCCGCCGCGGCAGAGCGCCAGTAGCTAAAACTGCGTTCGCCAGTTTCATCGGTATCAATCGCATAAAGGCCTGGCATCTGCCCGGCGCGGCGTTCAACACATGTGGTATCCAGCCCGTGGCTTTGGATCGCGGCGTGAATGCGGTCCGAGTAAGGGTCGGTGCCCAAAGCCGTGACATATGACACGCTGATATCGCTGCCGCGCAGCGCCCGCGTGAGGTAAACAGCAGTGTTATATGTATCACCTGCAACGCCAACACGCGCGCTGCCATCTTGGTTGGCGATCAGTTCGATCATCACTTCACCGATGCAGGCGATGCTGTGGATTGGCCGTTTAGTCGTCATTTAGATATCTCCGAAAGTCAGCCGCACTTGGTCCCAAGCGTCGGCAAGATGTGAACGCAGTGCGGCTTCGGCGGCATCAGGATCGCGCAATAAAATGGCGTCCATGATCGCGGTATGCGATGCAAAGTTGATCCGATTGCGGTCGGCAAGACGGGGCATTTGCCCCCATTGCGGCGCAAGCCAAGTCGTATAGGCGCGGTGAATGGCAGGGTACGCGGGGTTGCCGGGGATATCGTAAAGCACCGCGTGGAATTGTTGGTCAGTTTGGTAAAATTGATCATTGTCATCAATAGCCGCTCCATTCGCGGCAAGTGCGGTCTTTAAGTTCACAATGTCCTTTTTACCCGCAGATAGGGCAGCTTCGCGTACCAACGCAGCTTCGAGCATAATGCGCGTGTCGAACAGATTGTGCACGCCACCGGGTTGTTGCAACAGGTTGTCAACGATTGATCCTGCGGCATCAAATGCCGCCCCAAAGCCAGCTTTGCGAATGACAGGGCGATGGCGTGGCTTGGCTTTTATTAAGCCTTGGCTCGACAAGATGCGTACAGCTTCGCGGGCGACGGTGCGACTGACCTCAAATTCGGCCATCAGGTCACGTTCAGCAGGCAATAGGTCACCATGAGCAAGCGCACCGCTATGGATACGCGCTGTGATCGTGTGAACGATGCTATCTGCCGCACGGCCTGTCACTCTTACCAACTCCCAGTTTGTATATTTAGTACGACTAAATACGTAAGTATTGTTGAATATTTGGAAAAGCAAGCATTTTTGGTACGACCAAATAATGATCGCAGGTTATTGTTTCGCGAAAATTACAAATCTGTACTTGATTTTGTCGCGCGACAAGTTTTTGATAAGTTGCGCAAATTTGTGTCAATTACCGAACCGAAAGCGATTGAAGCGATGGAAACCAAGATCCGAAATATGGAAGATTTTGCGAAGGCGAGCGGCATTTCGCGCCCAACAATTTCCAAATACTTCAACGATCCCAATGCTGTTCGCAACACGACGCGCGAACGGATTGAGCAGGCGCTAGAGACCTACGATTACCGCCCAAATATTTTTGCGATGAACCAAAACCGCAAACTTACCCGTAACATTGGCGTTGTTGTCCCGTCGCTTGCCGACCCATTCTTTGCTGAAATTGCGCGTAACGTCGAAAGGCGTTGTATTGACGCGGGCTATCAGCCAACGCTGTACAGTGCGCATGGCAATCGCGACCAAGAAGTCGAAATTCTTGATAGTTTGCGGTCGCTAAAACCTGCTGGATTGTTGATTGCCCCATTGGGGCGCAGTTCGGACAAGGCGATGATCGAAAAGTTCAGTCGAAAAGTTCCAACTGTGTTGTTCGATAGCTATCTGCCTGACATCGGGCTGTCCTTCGGTGGGTCGGATAACTTCCAGTTTGGTCGATTGATTGTCGACTATTTGTGCCGCACGGGGACGCCGCCATGTTTCTTTGAGATGCAGAACCCATCAAACCCAAACGCAAATAAACGTCGGCAAGGGTATATTGCAGCTATGGAAGCCCTTGGGCACGCCCCACAGGTGGTAAGTGTCACAGGGGAAGGTTGGAACTTTGAAGAGATTGGACGGAACGGAGGGCTTGAAATCATCGACAGTGACGGCTTCCCGAGCGACACGGTACTGTGCAGCAATGACCGTCTTGCGATCGGGCTAATATCGGCCTGCTTTGCACGTAAAATGCCCGTTGGGTTCGAGGAAGACAGTGCGATTCGTATTGCTGGGATGGACGATCATCCGTTCTCGCGGTTCACTTGTCCGCCGCTTACAACAATTTCACAAGACTACGAAGCAATTTCTAAGCATGCTGTTGAAACACTGTTCGGAAATCTGGAAGGTGATGAAATTACAGACAAAGTTGTTCTTTTTGAGGGCAATTTGATCATGCGAAAATCGGCTTAATCTTGGTTAAAAAGTTTCCGCGCGTAAAATTTTGGTTGACCGCGCGGCCATAACTGATCAGGATATTTCCAGTGGAGATTTGTTTCTGGGAGGAAAAAGATGAAATCTTTGATGAACACGGCTGTCGGTCTGTCGATGACTGTTGCAACTGCAACTACTGCATTTGCTGAAGGTCACGCAACTGAGCTGACAATCGCGATCGTGAACAACGGTCACATGATCAACATGCAAACTGTCGCTGAAGCTTACACCGCTGAAACCGGTGTGACCCTAAACTGGGTATCACTGGAAGAAGGCGTTCTGCGCGAGCAGGTCACGTCTGACACAGCAACTGGTGGCGGCCAGTACGACATCATCAACATCGGCATGCAAGAAGCGCCGATTTGGGGTGCTGCAGGTTGGATCGAACCACTTGAGTTCGGCGCCGACTATGACGTTGACGACATGCTGCCAGCAATGCGCAACGGTCTGTCTGCTGACGGTACGCTTTACGCTGCACCATTCTATGGTGAATCTTCGATGGTTATGTACCGCAAGGACCTGACTGACGCGGCTGGCGTATCAATCGCTGACAACGACAGCTGGGACAACGTGATGGCAGCAGCCGCTGCAATGCACGACCCAGACAACGGGGTTTACGGTGCATGTCTGCGCGGTAAGCCGGGCTGGGGCGACAACATGGCGTTCGTCACGACTGTTGTGAACTCATTCGGCGGTGCATGGTTCGATGCTGAAATGCGTCCAACACTGGATTCAGACGAATGGAAAGCTGCGATCAACTTCTACGTTGAGCTGCTGGGCACATACGGCCCTCCGGGTTCTGAAGGCAACTCCTTCAACGAGATCCTCGCGCTTTATAACGAAGGCAAATGTGGCCTTTGGATCGATGCGACAATCGCGGCTTCTTTCCTTGAAGTAGACGGTGTTGCATACGCTCAGTCTCCGAATGCTGGTAACCCTGTTGGTGCGAACTGGCTGTGGGCATGGGCAATGGCTGTTCCTGCGGGCACAGATACTGCCGATGAAGCCAAAGCATTCATCGAATGGGCAACATCGAAAGCCTATATCGAAGCTGTTGGTAACCACCCAGACTTCGGTTGGGGTTCTGTTCCTACTGGGACACGTGCATCAACATATGCAATCCCTGAGTTCCAAGCTGCTGCACCTTTCGCAGCCGCAGAATTGGCAGCGATTGAATCTGCGGCACCAGAAGCCACAGACATCAAGCCATACGTTGGTGTTCAGTTCGCTTCGATCCCTGAATTCCCAGAAGTGGGTACAGCGGTTGCACAAGAAATCGCAGCGGCATTGTCTGGCGCGAAATCTGTCGACGACGCACTGGAAGCTGCGCAATCTGCGGCTGATGCAATCATGTCCGAAGCGGGTTACTACTAACTCTCTTTGACAGAAATGGTACAGGCCCGGTGGTTAACGCCGGGCCTGTTACCCTAGCAGAACTCTTTATCGCTTGGCTTGATCGCGGCATATCCAACTTGTGCTGATCGCCGAATGAGCGCCCGCCCAATAATCACGACGCAACCCCGAATGAACAGGTGACCCGAGCTATGTCCAAAAGAACGCTCCCTCGCATCCTTCAAACGCCAGCGGTCATACTTTTGTTGATCTGGATGCTGGTCCCGCTGAGCATGACGCTCTATTTTTCCTTCATTCGCTATGTGTTGAACAGCAACATCCGGCCCGAATGGACAACGCCTGCACTTAGCAACTGGCGCGGTTTTGGGAACTATGCCTACGTCTTGAAGGCCAAGGATTTCCTATTCGCGATCCAAAACTCGGTTTTTATCGTAGGCAGCATCTTGATCATCACGGTTGTTTTGGGCCTTGCGATTGCGGTTTTGATTAACCGTAACTTCCCCGGTCGTGGAATCGTACGTGTCCTTTTGATTTCGCCTTTCTTTGTGATGCCAGCGGTGAACGCGGTATTGTGGATCAACATGATCCTTGACCCGGTGCTGGGCCTGCAAGGCATCGCAGTTGGTGGCATCAATAATCTGGTCGATGGGCTGCGGGATTTCCCGGTGTTGGGCTGGTTCTTTAACCTCTGGCCGACGCTTGAGCCGATCTCTTTCCGGGCGACGCAGACCTCTGCCTATGCGGTGATCATGATGGTTGCTTGGCAGTGGACGCCTTTTGCGGTCCTGATCTTTATGACCTCTTTGCAGTCCGAAGATGAAAGCCAAAAAGAAGCAGCGACGCTTGACGGGGCATCACCTTGGTCTCAGTTCATCAATTTGACAGTGCCGCATTTAGCCCGGCCAATCGCGATCGTCGTGATGATCCAATCGATCTTTCACCTGTCACTTTACGCAGAGATTGAGATCGTCAGCCGCGGGAACGGGAATAAAAACCTGCCCTATCTGATCGGCGAATTCACATCCAATAACATCGGCGCCGCAAGCGCCACGGGCATCTTTGCCGTCATTCTTGCCAATATCATCGCAATCTTCTTGCTGCGCATGGTTGGCAAAAGCTTGATGGACTAGGGGGAAAAGATCATGGCAGCCGTTACAGAACGTTCAAATTTTGGCAAAATCGCATGGCCCATCGTGGCATGGATCGTCGCCCTTATCTTCTTTTTCCCAATCTTTTGGCTGGTGTTCACCAGCTTCAAGACAGATGCCGACGCCGTTAAACCGGAACACCTGTTCCGCTTTACGCCGACGCTAGAAAACTACACGAACATGACCCAGAACTATGACTACTGGAAGTTCGCGATCAACTCGGTGATCACATCGACCTTTGCGACGCTATTCGCGTTGGCAGTGGGTGTCCCGGCGGCCTATGCGATGGCGTTTAACCCCAGCCGTCACACCAAAGATATCCTGATGTGGATGCTCTCGACGAAAATGCTGCCCGCTGCGGCCGTGCTTTATCCGATGACATTCTTGACCAAGAACTTCCTTGGCATCTTTGATACGCATTTTCTGGTCATCGTGGTCTTGTGCCTGATCAACCTGCCGATCGTGATTTGGATGTTGTTCACCTACTTCAAAGAGATCCCAAAAGAGATCATCGAAGCGGGTAAAATGGATGGCGTTTCCACATGGGGCGAAATCAAGGATATCCTGATCCCCCTGGCATGGGGTGGCATCGCATCGACCGCGCTTTTGACATTCATCTTCTGCTGGAACGAAGCCTATTGGACCGTGCGCCTGACAACCATTGATGCCGCGACTTTGTCAAAGCTGATCGAGGGCAACCGCGCGCCAGAAGGCCTGTTCTTTGGTCGCCTGTCTGCGGTGTCTACAGCGGCGATTGCACCAATCGTTATACTTGGCTGGTTCTGCCAAAAGCAGCTGGTCCAAGGCCTTACATTCGGAGCAGTGAAGTAATGTCGGTGACGTCCTCTCTTAATATCTCTGCCACAAGCTATGACAGATCCGCATGTGCCGTTGGTATTGTCCATCTTGGCTACGGCGCGTTTCACCGTGCCCACCAAGCGGTCTACATCGATGACTATATGGATGTATCTGGCGATCTGCGCTGGGGCATTGCGGCGGTCAACCTGCGCGGTTCTGAGGCAGCACAGTTCGCGGCGGCAAAAGCTGACACGGAGACGCATGATGGATATTATCTGAAATCCATTTCGGCGGACAATGACGTCGACCTACGGCGTGTCCGCTCGCATGTGAAATTTGTGGATTGGAGCATTGCACAAACCGAGGCAGAGAAGCTTTTGAGCACTGCATCGGTACATCTGGTGACAATTACGGTGACCGAAAGCGGGTATTACACCGACCCGAATGGCGATCTAAACACGGACGACCCGATGATCGCTGGCGAAGTTTCCGGCGGACAGCCCCAAAGTGTCTATGGTTATCTACGGGCTGCGTTGCGTGGCCGGATGGATAGCATTGGTACACCGCTCACGATTGCGTGCTGCGACAATATTCGCCAAAACGGCAAAATGCTGCACCGCAATCTGTTGGCCTATTTGGAAGCTTGCAACGATGCACCGCTTGCCGAATGGGTTGCGCAAAACGTGGCGTTCCCCTGTTCTATGGTGGATCGGATTACGCCACGCAGCTCGCAAGATCTGGCAGATGAACTAAGCAAGATTGTCGGCGCGACGGTTACGTCACCGATCATGGCCGAAGATTTCACGCAGTGGGTATTGCAAGACACCGCTGCCGCGCAAATGCCTGCGCTGACCCAAGCAGGGGTCACAGTGACGCCTGATGTCGACCCGTATGAAGAGACCAAAATTCGCGTTCTCAATGGCGGGCATACCGCGCTTTGCTATTTAGCTGCGTTGGAAGGTGTTGAAACCTTTGATGCTGCGATGCGGGTGCCACATTTGAACGCGCATTTCCATGCGTTTGAGCAAGACGAGGTTTTGCCTGCGCTGACGATTGCTTTGCCATTCTCAAAGGAAGACTATCTTGCTGATATCGCCCGACGGTTTGGGAACAAAGCAATCGGTGATACGGTCGCGCGGATCTGTGCTGACGGTATGGCGAAATTCCCGATTTTTGTGCGGCCCACGCTTGAAGGCTGCCTGAAGCAAGGGATCATGCCGAAAAACGCCATCCGTAGCATCGCAAGCTGGCACCAGTTTGCGCGCCGTGTGGACGCGGGTAAAATCCCGTTCGATTATATCGAACCAAGCTGGACCGATCTGAAGGCGATGCTTGGGACAGATGCCTTTATCACCAGTCGCCAGCTTTGGGGCGACCTACCTGAAACATATCCCGAATTTGCCGCTGAGTTGCGGCGCGAAATTACTGAATTGGAGGCAACATGGCCGGTCTAACACTTCGCGATGTAAAAAAGCGCTACGGTGAAACGCAAGTGATGCACGGTGTCGATCTTGATATCGAACATGGTGAATTCGTCGTATTTGTTGGCCCGTCGGGCTGCGGCAAATCAACCTTGCTGCGCATGATCGCTGGTCTCGAAGAAATCAGCGATGGCACTGTCGCCATTGGCGATACTGTGGTCAACGATGTAGCGGCGTCAAAACGCGGCGTTGCAATGGTGTTCCAAACCTACGCTTTGTACCCGCATATGACGGTTTACAAGAACATGGCGTTTGGTCTGAAACAGGCAAAAACCGATCCGGCTGAGATCGACAAGCGTGTGAAAGCCGCTGCAGAAATCTTGCAGCTTGGTGATTACCTTGACCGCAGCCCGCGCAATTTGTCCGGTGGTCAGCGTCAGCGGGTCGCCATTGGCCGTGCCATTGTACGCGATCCGGAGGTGTTCTTGTTCGACGAACCGCTGTCAAACCTTGATGCGGCGTTGCGGGTGCAGACACGTTTAGAAATCGCGCGTTTGCACGAACGCCTTGGGAACACGATGATCTACGTGACCCACGATCAGGTCGAGGCGATGACCCTCGCTGACAAAATCGTTGTGCTGCGTGATGGACGTATTGAGCAGGTCGGTTCGCCAATTGAACTTTACGAACGCCCGCAGAACGCATTTGTTGCGCAGTTTATCGGCAGCCCCAAGATGAACTTCTTTGGCCCAGGTGACCTTGCGGCAAATGCGGCGGCTGTTCTTGGAAAAGAATTGCCAGCGTCGCAACAAGTTGGCCTACGCCCTGAACACATGGTCATCAGCGATCCAGCGAATGGCGTGGTTGAAGGCAAGATGGAACTTGTTGAAAACCTTGGCGAATACGCGATGGTTCACATGATCACCGAAACTGGCGTTGAATTTATTGCAAAGACAGAAAAGCCACCGGCAGCCAAAAAAGGTGAAGTGATTAGCTTTACGATTAAACCCGAGCTTGCACATTACTTTGATGCAGAGACAGGTTTACGCAGCTAAGCCTATGTATAACCTCCTAGCCTAAAGAGATTTAGGTTTTTAACGCATGGGCTTGTGGCGTCGTACGAAATTGGTGCGGCGCCATTTTTCTGTTCACAAAGACCTTGGGTTGGTTCCCGTTTGGTTTCATGGCACGATATGCGCATATCCGAACGAAGGACCGGTTTATGAAGATTAAATCCGTTAGTTGCTCTCCGATTGAGGGGCAGTTGCCCGGAACGTCCGGCCTGCGCAAAAAAACCCGTGTGTTTATGGCGCCCGGATATCTCGAAAATTTTATTCAGGCGACGTTTGACGCGATTGGTGGCGGCCAAGATAAGACGTTGATTGTCGGGGGTGATGGGCGATTTTTTAATCGCGATGCTATTCAAACGATCCTGAAAATGGCGGCCGCCAATGGCGTGACAAAGGTAATTGTTGGTCAGGATGGCATCCTGTCGACACCTGCGGCGTCCCACTTGATCCGCCTGAACAACGCTGAGGGCGGGTTTATCCTTTCTGCCAGCCATAACCCCGGCGGGATTGACGAAGACTTTGGGGTTAAATTCAACGGTCAAAACGGTGGCCCTGCGCCTGAAAGTTTGACGGATCTTATCTTTGAGGCGACGAAAAACATTACGCAATATCAGATAGTTGATGTAGACGATGTTGATTTGGCGTCCATCGTCACATCCTACATTGGCGGCATGTCAGTGCAGATCGTTGATCCCGTCGAAAGCTATGAGACGCTGATGCAAACACTGTTTGATTTCGACGCCATCCGCGGTCTTTTTGAATCTGGGTTCACCATGTGTTTTGACGCCATGCACGCGGTCACTGGACCCTATGCGACGGCGATATTGGAAGGCTCATTGGGTGCGGCGCCGGGAACGGTGGTCAATGGCACCCCGCTTGAAGATTTTGGCAAAGGTCACCCTGACCCCAATCCGATTTGGGCTAAAACACTGATGGATTTGATGATGTCAGATGCGGCCCCAGATTTGGGCGCGGCCTCGGATGGTGATGGGGACCGGAACATGATCGTGGGGCGCGGAATCTATGTCACCCCATCTGACAGTCTCGCGGTCCTTGCGGCCAATGCGCATCTTGCTCCGGCCTATGCAGGCGGCCTTGCGGGCATCGCGCGGTCCATGCCGACCAGCGCGGCCAGCGACCGGGTCGCGCAAAAACTTGGGATCGGGCTGTACGAGACGCCAACGGGCTGGAAATTCTTTGGAAACCTTTTGGATGCTGGCAAAGTCACGATTTGCGGTGAGGAAAGCGCAGGCACAGGGTCTGACCATGTCCGCGAAAAAGATGGGCTTTGGGCGGTGCTTCTGTGGTTGAATATTCTGGCTGTCCGCAAGCAATCTGTGTCCGAAATTGTGACCGATCACTGGGCGACCTATGGGCGCGATTACTATTCGCGGTTTGATTACGAGGCTATCGCGACTGAAAAGGCCAATGCGCTGATGTCCGACCTGCGCGCGCGGATTACTGGGCTTTCTGGGCAAACTGTGGCGGGTCTTACCGTCGCGTCGGCTGATGAGTTTTCTTATGATGATCCGGTTGACGGGTCTGTCAGCGAAAATCAAGGGGTACGTATTGCGTTTACAGGCGGTGGTCGCGCTGTGTTCCGACTGTCGGGAACAGGCACACAAGGGGCGACACTTCGTCTGTATCTTGAACAATATGCCGATCAGACAGGGGATTTGACCCGTGCCACACAAGACGCGCTGCAAAAGGTGCGTGATGCCGCTTTGGCGATCAGCAAGATGCAAGACATGATTGGGCGCACCACGCCGGACGTGATCAGCTGATTGCCCCGAATTCAAGCACAGACAATGGCGGGCAGCCTATGATGCTACCTGCGATGGTTTGCCAAAAACCGTATGAATGTCAGCGTGAGATTTTCGCGTCGTGATTTGTCGGACCACATAGCATAAACGCCAAGCGGGCTGAGGCTCCAGTCCGGCAAAAGACGCACGAGCGTCCCAGATTTTTCACCGCGTTCGGCCAGATGTAGCGGTAGGATAGTCACGCCGATGTTTTGGCACACAAAATGATAGAGCGCATCAGCACTGTCGACTTGAATTTGAGATCTTCCTTTGACTTCGAAAACCTGCCCGGAAGGGTCCACTAATTCCGCCGTATCGGAACGTTGTTTGTACCAAATCCAATCCCAATCCTGGAGATCTTTGGCATGGGTCGGCGGCGGGCGGGACGCGGCATAATCACGGCCCGCCACTAAAACGCGGTCAATGCTTTGCAGCTTGCGCTGCATTGTCGCGCTGTCGTCGGGCCAGCCCGCACGGATATTGATGTCAAACCCATCCTCCAACAACCCGACAGGATAGTCGCTATATGACACCGTCATTGCTACGTGCGGATGTTGGCGGATGAAATCGGCGATGACCGTCGAAAGCCAAGAAGATGACATAAACGCCGGAACCGATATGCGTAAAGCACCAGCAGGTTCAAGCGACAGCGCGTTCAGTTCGTTTAGCCCGGTTTCGGCACTGCGCAGCATGTCAGCCACGCGCGCATAAAGAACCCTGCCTTCGTTGGTCAACGCGATTTTGCGTGTCGTGCGGTAAAGCAAAGTTGCACCAAGATGATCTTCTAGATCAGACACAGTTTCGCTGACCCGCGATGGAGCAATGCCAATGGATTTAGCCGCCGCCCGGAAAGAGCCGTTTTCCACGACGCGGGCAAAGACTGCCAAATGTCTAAGGTGGTTGATCATTGTTCTGCCTCGCGGAACTATCATTTCTAAAATCGTCGGATAGTCAAAAACAAATGCAGTGGCTAGCTGTAGATCAAACAACAAAGGAGTTGCGACATGCAAGCCGTATCAAGGGTTGAAACCGCTTTAGCCGCCCAATACCTTGGCTCGCTTTGTCAGCATTTTGGGCACAAAATACCGGTAGAGCATAATGATTTAAAAGGAAAAATTCAATTTCCTTTTGGGCAATGCAATCTCGTGGCGGATGAAATATCGCTGCAGCTTTGCGCTATCGCCGACAACCAAAACGATCTTGATAAGACGGTAGACGTCGTGACCAACCATCTCGAACGGTTTGCCTTTCGCGAAAGCCCCGACATCACTTGGCAAGCGACAGCGACCTGTGACGAGACACACAACCACCAAAACCTTGGCATTTCGGTGCCGATTTGAACAAGAGGGCATAAGACATGCTGTTACGATTTTCTCCCTATTTGCTTTGGGCGCTGCTCGCGCTACCGGGGTTTGGCGCGCTGATGGGCATCATCAATGCAACCGGCCCCGACGCACTAAAAGACGCGTTACATCCGACAGATGAATTCGCTGCGCGGTTCATGATCATCGGGATGTTGGCTTCGCCGCTTGTTTTGATCTTTCGTGGCTGGCGCGGCCCGCGCTGGCTTATGAAAAACCGGCGTTACTTTGGTGTTGCCGCATTCTTTTATGCTTTGGCACACACGGTCATCTATCTGGTTGACCTCGGATCGCTTCAGCAAATTTTGAACGATATTCCAAAGCTTTACATTTGGACCGGCTGGATTGCTTTTCTTATTTTCGTTCCACTCGGGATCACGTCATCAGATTATTTCGTGCGCGCAATGGGGACAAAATGGAAGCTGCTGCAGCGGACGACCTATGTTGCTGCGGTCATGACTCTATTGCACTGGGCTGCACTCCATGAATGGGGCGGCGTCTCTGCTGCGCTTGTCCATTTCGGTCCGCTCGCGGTGCTCGAAGCCTACCGCGTTTGGTATTGGTATCTGCGCCCCAGACCCGCGCGTGGCGCATAAGAACCCGCAAACCCCACCCAAAACCGGGAAAATACCATGCCGATCCTGCCCTCTGACAATTCCGATATCGCTTCGCTTAAAGGTATCCACCTGTATCACGCGGGCATCTCCAACTGCTCTATGCGGGTTCGCATTGCGCTCGAAGAAAAGGGGTTGAACTGGACGTCTCATGAAATCGACCTTGGCCAACAAGAAAACCTGAAAGATTGGTATCTGGCAATCAACCCTAAAGGGCTGGTACCTGCGATTGTTGACGATGGCGTTCTTGTGACGGAATCGGCTGATATTCTTTATTACCTAGAAGAAAAATTCCCAGAACCGCCGCTTTTGTCGTCCGATCCCGTGCGCGCCGATGAGGCCCGCGAATGGCTCGATCTTGCTGCTGCCTTACATATGAAGGCGATCAAGACATGGGTTTATGGCAGTACGGGCGGCGCTTCGAAAAAACGTTCGGACATGAAGCATTATGCGGAGATTCAGTCCGACAAGTCTTTGGTTCAGTTTCATGAACACTCGCTTGACGGGTTCACAGATCAAGAGATTGAAGTGGCCCGCAAAATGCTTGCCGATGTGTTTGGCCGGGTGGAAATCCGGCTCAAGGATCACGTGTTCCTCGTAGGGGATACACAAAGTCTCGCTGACGTCGCTTGGTTGCCGCAATATGTGTTACTGAACATGCTTGGATTCGATTTTCGTCCCTTCCCGTCGGTCGTTGAATGGGCAAAGCGGCAACAACAACGCCAAGCATACGAAAAGGCAGTAGCATCTTGGATGCCAAAGGTTCCTGGGTGGGTGATGCGCCTGGGTGTCAGGCTCAAGCGGTTTTACAGCAAGTTGAAGCCAGCCTAGGATTCAGGACCCCGCGATAATGTCACGGGAAACCATGAAAACCTGTTGAGTTTCTTGAAACTCCGCGCAAAATTGATCAACTGAGCGAGCCGAGTACGTCGATTGTGTTCGGCAATTGACCTGCGTCAATCATCTGGTCCGTTCTGTCGTTAGTATGGTGGTAGCAGAATCGAGGTCTTAGATGACTACCAATCATACAACTTATATCAATACCCCTGAAGCAGTCGGCGTGTTCGACAGTGTTGAGACACTTCAAGTTGCCATTAAGCACATTGCTGAAAAAATTCTGAACGGCCATTCGGGTCGAGATGGCCACATCCATGGCAGGAGCGAATAGCGCCATTTGCTGTGGCAAATCTACCCCAGATCCCATTCGCGCGAAGGAAAAGAACATGACAAGCGACCACGACGGATTTTTGAACAATGGGCCCGCAGCTTTCGTGACAAAGATGCAAAAGGGTATTTTGTGGGGCGGGGTGGTGATGATCCTGCTTGGCGTCGCCGCGATTGCGGCCCCGCTCCTGAGTTCATTGGTTGTTGAATTGATGATCGGCTGGTTGTTGACCGTCAGCGGGGCGCTTGCGGTGATAGGCGCATTCTCTTTGCGCAGGACGGGTGTGTTTGCGTGGAATATTGGTGCAGGTCTTGTCACATTGATCGGCGGGGTTTTGATGTTGTCCTACCCGCTTGAAGGGCTTGTTGCGCTCACGGTTCTTGTGGCGTTGATCTTGTTGATAACCGGGCTCGCCCAAGCCATCATTGCCCTGTGGATCAGACCAGCACTGGGCTGGGCATGGGCCGGATTTTCTGCACTGATCAGTATCGCTTTGGGCCTCTATATCTTTGCGGCCTTACCCGAAGCCTCTGCGGTGGTCTTAGGGTTGATGGTTGGCATTGATTTTGTGAGCACCGGCACGGCGATGGTGTTGATTGCGCGGTCTGCAGCATTGGTACAGCACAACCTGCGAGGGGAATGAAACGCATGCGGAATTGTTCTGAAATCGCCCTATGTCTCAAAGCGCAAGAACTGATCGCAATGGACGCGCGCTGTCATCATGCCGCCCCCTTAAATAACCGAACCATTGGGGAAGGGTATAATCGTGTCTGATGTCATCGACCAAATTCGGGCGCGTATTAAGGCTTTGGAGGCCGAGCTCGATGATGAAATTGCGCGCCATCGACGTGATTTCAAATACCAGATCCAACAGCGGCGCATTGTCTTTGAACGCGATATTCAAAAACAGCACGCAGCCGTGAAACAAAGGCTCGCGTCTTACCTATCCGATGCACGCCCATTGGTCGTGCTGACGGCACCTGTCATCTATGCAATGATTATTCCGTTTGTCCTATTGGATGTGTTTGTGACGATTTATCAGACCGTTTGCTTTCCTGTGTATCGCATCCAAAAGGTCAAGCGTTCAGACTATATTACCTTTGATCGCAAGCATTTAGCCTACTTGAACGGTCTCGAAAAATTCAATTGTCTGTATTGTTCGTATGGCAATGGTTTACTGGCTTATGCCCGTGAAATTGCTGGGCGTACGGAAAAACATTGGTGTCCGATCAAACACGCCAAACGGATGGATGGCATGCACCCACATTATCCCGATTTTTTGGAATTTGGTGATGCTGAAGGGTACCAAAAGACAAAACAAGCATCCCACGACTCCACAAAATAAGAGCACCCGGTCACTTAGGTGTGACCGGGTGCCCAACTTTGTGGAGGAAATTGGTCAGTGCGCCATAAACACGGCTTGGTCGGTTTGTTTGATCAAATCCCGTGTTGTGCCGCCAAAAATCGCTTCGCGGGTTCTGGAGTGACCGTAGGCACCAGAAACGATAAGATCTGCACCTGCCTCTTTAGAAAGATCCAAGATACAGGTTGCGATGTCCTGACCACCGCTTGGGAACTGGCGCAGGGTTACATTGCAGCCGTGATTGGACAGCCATTTTGCGATGTCAACACCGGGGTCTTCGCCGTCGCGCCACTCTGTCTTTACGGGGTCGATTGAGCCGATGATCACCTCTTCCGCGTGGCGCAGGGCTGGCAACGCCAGGTGAACCGCGCGTGCAGATTGCAACTGCGTGTTCCACGCCACAAAGACCGTTTCCGGCGCATTCAGCATGCTTGCTTTTGCGTCGTTTATCAGCACCCCCAACAGGAGATTTGAACAAAACGCCATGCAGTAACTGATCAAAGACCGTCGCGTGTTTGCGCAGGTCTTCGCTGACCCAGACAATGTCACATACCATGGCCTGCTGTGCGATGTTGTGCCCGATCGCGTTCGGTTCACATGAAATCGCAGACACGCCGCCTGAAACACCATGTTTTTCGAGCAGCAGCTTGATCTCTGCGACCTTGGCTGCCGCTGCGCGTTTGTTTTCAGCAACTTCGGCACGCCAATCATCGGGTATTTCGGTCGTACCGTAAGGCGGAATTCCATAGCTATAGTAAGGCACAACGGGCATTTCGTTGACGACAATAACCGTCGCATGAGCCCGAACAGCACGGATAGATTCAAGCTTCTTGCTGAGGTCACCAGAAGAAGTTTCCCTACTGACGGCAATGAGAATTGTAGTATTTTTCATTGTGAGACCTTTCTTCAGTTTGGGTTTAAACCGGGGTGGCGTGCGCTCCTGTTTTAGATGTGCCTTTTGTGCCGATCTCCATCATTTTAGCGAATTCGGCGGCGTAATCATCCATTGCACCTTGGAAGAATTTTGCTTGCACGGCTTGAACTTCGGCGAAGTCCTTGGCTTGCATCAGCTCTTGCTGGGCTTGCACATCTTCTTTGATGCGCGCCGCGACAAATTCCATCACTTCATTTCCCATTTGGGTCATGGTTTCCATCCAATCAGTCCCGAAACCTGGGAATGACGGAAAGAGTGTTTCATGCACTGTTGGTTTTGCTTTCTTTGTCATCTTATTTCCTTGTTGATTCGTGGAGATGTGGCGCAAGTGTAACGTTTCGTGGCGCGGTGGCGTTGACCGAAGTCAAATGCCGCGCATGAACGTTGGACTTTAACTAAAGGCCTGTTGGCAGGCCGCCGCGATAGTGGCCTCTTCGTTTGTGGGGATGACGCATGTTGTTACACGCGCCGAATCGGTACTGATCGTCACTGCGTTTTGCTTATTCGCCGTTTCGTCCAATTCAATACCGAGCCACGCCAATCTGTCGCATATCAAATGGCGTACCAATGCCGAGTTTTCACCGATACCGGCAGTGAATATGAGCGCATCCAACCCGCCGATGGCAGGTACCAACCCGGCCAGATGCGCGGCGGCACGATAGCAATATAGCTCAATTGCTTCGCGCGCTTCCGGCGTGTCGCGATCCTGTAGGACCCGCATATCATTGCTGAGACCTGATACCCCTAAGAGACCGGATTGTTTGTACAATAGGTTTTCGATTTCGGGCGCAGACATTCCTTTGGTTTGCATCAGATAGAGCACCACACCAGCGTCCAATGTCCCGCAGCGCTGTCCCATCATCAGGCCGTCAAGCGCGGTAAACCCCATGCTTGTCGCCATGCTTTGGCGGTTTTTCATGGCGCACATGCTGGACCCGTTGCCAAGATGGGCGACGATCACCCGGCTGCTTGGCTTGTCTGCAAAGTACTTGGGCAGCACGCTTGCGATGTAGTCATAGGAAAGCCCGTGAAACCCATAGCGGATGACGCCTTCAGCTGTGAAAGCTTGGGGTAATGCGAAAAGCTGCGCGAGATGGTCTTGCGTGCGATGAAAGCTGGTGTCGAAACACGCTATCTGAGGCAGGTGCGGGTCCCATTGCGCGACCGCACGTATTGCAGCGATGTTGTGCGGTTGATGGAGCGGCGCAAGTGGAATAAGCGCCTCGAGCTCCGCCAGAACGGCTTGTGAAATGAGCGCGGGCCCAGAATACTTTTTGCCGCCATGCACAACCCGGTGCCCGACGCCGACAAGCGGCTGGTCACCCTGATATGCACGTAGCCAAGAAAGCAAACGCGCAAGAAGGTCTTCATGATCTAGCGATGCATCGATATGGGCCATCGCTGCGGAGTCGATAGGCATGTTTTCGGCATCCTGCGCCGAAAAAACCGGCGCGCTACCGATGCCTGCGATTTTGCCCTTTAGCACGGGATTTTCGGTTCCATCGTCGCTGCCGAAAATCGCAAATTTGATGCTGGATGATCCTGCGTTTAACGTCAGGTAAGTGCCGGTCATACCGCGGTTTCTTCATGAAAATGCACATATAGTTGCGCCATTGCGGTAGAGGTTAGCCGCGCCATAACGCTATCCGCGCGACTGGTAAGAACAATTGGCACCTGCGCGCCTAACACGATCCCTGCGGCATCAGCGCCCGCCAGATAGATCAGCTGTTTCGCGACCATATTTGCGGCTTCAAGGTCGGGCATTATCAAGATATCGGCGTCGCCAGCGATGTGTGATTGGATGCCTTTTGCGTTGGCGGCGGCTTCGGATATCGCGTTGTCAAAAGCCAATGGTCCGTCAAGCTGCCCCCCTTCGATCTGCCCTCTGTCCGCCATTTTACAAAGCGCCGCCGCATCAAGCGTGGACGGGATGCGCGGGGTCACCGTTTCAACCGCAGACAGCAAAGCGACTTTGGGGGCCGCAATACCAAGAGCATGGGCCAAATTAATGGCGTTTTGCACGATGTCACGTTTCGTTTGCAGGTCGGGAAATATGTTGATGGCGGCGTCGCTTATGATCAGTGGCTTGGGATGATTAGGAACATCCAGGATATAAAGGTGGCTCATCTTGCGTTCCGTGCGCAGGCCGATTTCGCGGCTGACGACTGGCTCTAATAGCTCATCAGTATGGAGCTTGCCCTTCATCAACATATTGACCTCGCCCGCGCGGGCCATGTCTACGGCTTGTTGTGCAGCGGCGTGGCTATGGGGGGCGTCGATGATCTCAAAACCGGATATATCACAGTTTGCTTCCGTGGCCGCGGCCTGAATTTTAGCTAAAGGCCCGATCAAAATTGGGATGATCATACCTTTGGCCGCGGCCTGCGCAGCCCCGTCTATCGATAATGGATCGCAGGGGTGGACGACGGCCGTGCGGACCGGCGGCAAGGTAGAGGCGTCAGCGATCAAAGCGCCAAACCGCGCGCCGCGTTCATGCAGATGAACCTCGGGGAGGTTGACTTGCGGGCGGCGGACCTTTTCGGTTGGGGCGATGACCAGTGCCTGCCCTTCGATCACAGTTTCGCCGTCTTGATTGACGCATAGGCAATCCAACGTGACTTTGTGATTTTTGAGAGCTTTATCTGCGACGGTCACACGGATCGTCACAGTGTCACCCAAGCCCACCGCCCGGCGAAAACTTAAACTTTGGTTTAGGTAGATCGTTCCGGGGCCGGGAAGTTTGGTGCCCAAAACCGCAGAGATCAGCGCGCCACCCCACATGCCGTGGGCGATGACTTTGTGAAACATATCTGACTGGGCATATTCTTCGTCTACATGGGCGGGGTTCACATCACCTGACATGACCGCGAAAAGCTCGATGTCGTCGTGGCGCAGCGTTTTGGTTAGCTCTGCGACGTCGCCGACCTGAATTTCGTCGAAAGTCCTATTTTCGATATATTGCATGGCTGTTGACCTTTGTTACGCGCGCACGTGGTACCCGCCATCGATATAAGAGGTGTTGCCCGTCACTTTTTGCGAGAAATCACTGACCATCCCGACCGCCATGTGTCCGACATCTTTGATCGTTACGAGGCCTTGTTCTGGCGCGCGTGTTCTTGCGTCGTCAATCAATTCGTCAAAATGGTCGATTCCAGATGCCGCCCGCGTTTGCAGCGGGCCCGGTGAGATGGCGTTGACGCGGATCTGTTGCGGCCCTAGTTCGGCCGCGAGGTATCTGACCGTGCCTTCTAGCGCTGATTTGACTGGCCCCATGATGTTGTAATGATCGACGACTTTTTCAGCGCCATAATAGCTCATGGTGAGGATGCTGCCGCCGTTTTTCATTAACGGCATGGCCAAGCGCGTCATTCGGATCAGTGAATGGACTGAAATATCCATGGCCTGTGCGAACCCTTCTTTTGAACACGCGCTAACGGGGCCATGCAGGTCGTCCTTGGGGCAAAAGGCGATGGAATGCAGCATGAAGTCTAGCGATCCCCACTCAAAGTCGATTGCGTCAAATACGGCCTTCATTTGGCTATCGTCCTGGACGTCCAGCTGCATGAACAGCGGTGCGTCCAGTTTCGCCACAACCGGTGCGACAAAGCGTTTGGATTTTTCGCTGGCATAGGTCACCGCGAGTTCTGCACCAGCTTCGCGAAACGCGGTTGCGCAACCTGCTGCGATTGAATCTTCGTTTGCGATTCCGACAATAAGTCCGCGTTTGCCGTTAAGAAGGGTTTTCAACATTTGTGATTATTCCTGAAAGACATAGGTGCCGGGAGCGTCGCATATTGGTTCATATTCTGCGGTTCCGATTGCGGGTGGATCAACGGGTTCGCCCGACCGATCTCCCAACCATTCTGCGAATTCTACCCACCATGATCCGTGCAAAGTTTCGGCTTCTGCCATCCAGGTGTCCGGATCCTGATAGGGTGAGTCCTTTGTTTTTGCGCGCATGCGGTAGTGGCGGCGTGGGTGGCCTGGCTCCGATACGATGCCCGCATTATGCCCTCCGCTGGTTAAAACAAATGTGACATCGGTGTCTGATAGCAAATTGAATTTATAGACCGAATGCCAAGGTGCCACGTGATCATGTTCGGTCCCAACGATAATCACAGGAGCGCGGATGTCGGACACTACGACGGGTTGATCCCCCACGCGGTAGCGTCCTCCTGCAAGATCATTGTTAAGAAACAGCTTCCGCAAATATTCAGAATGCATCCGATACGGCATTCGCGTCGCATCTGCGTTCCATGCCATCAGTGGGATCATTGGCGACCGTTCACCCATGAGATAGTCATGAATAATACGTGACCAAATCAGATCGTTGGATCGCAATAACTGGAATGCGCCCGCCATTTGCGTCGCGTCCAAATACCCTTTGTCCCACATGATATCTTCAAGATAGGTCAGCTGGCTGTCATTAATAAACAACGTCAGCTCGCCTGCTTGCGTGAAATCGACCTGTGCTGCGAGCAACGTCAGGCTCTTAAGCCGGGTATCATTGTCGCGTGCCATCGCCGCTGCTGCGATGGATAGCAGCGTGCCACCCAAACAATATCCCGCCGCGTGAATTTCAGGGCTACCGCTGATTTGTGAAGCGGCTGTGATGGCTTGCATGATGCCCTGTGATAGATAGTCATCCATTCCCAGGTTGCGATCGTCGGCATCCGGGTTTTTCCAAGAAACCATGAACACGGTGAAGCCCTGCTCTGTCAGATACCGCACCAGTGAATCCCGTTCGGTAAGATCAAGGATGTAGTATTTCATGATCCATGCAGGCACGATCAAAATGGGTTCAGGGCGCACCTTGTCCGTTGTTGGCGCATACTGGATCAATTCGATAAGGTGGTTGCGATAGACGACTTTACCCGGGGTCGTCGCCATGTTTTTACCGACGACGAAAGCGTCGCTGCCCACCGGTTTTTGTTCAGCGTTGCGCAAGGAGACGTCTTCGATGAAATTCTGCCAGCCGCGCCATAGGTTCATGCCGCCTTGTTCATAGGTTTTGGCCAGTACTTGCGGATTGGTGAACAGGTAGTTCGACGGAGAGAATACATCTAGAATTTGGCGTGCAGTGAACGTGACGACGTTTTCGTGCTGCTTAGTCACGCCTTCGACGTCAGTTGTCGCGTTGTGCCACCATTGTTGGTTTAACAAAAATGCCTGTGACATCGCGTTGAACGGCCATCTATTCCATTCTTCCCCATTGAACCGCTTGTCTTGCGGCAGCGCAGTGATGCATTGTGCGGGCGTGTCGGGGCTTTGGGCGCTCAATGTCGCGAAACTCGCAAAACGACCAGCTTTCTTTGCCGCTTTCTCTGCCAGCTCCCATTGCTTTCCGGGGGCAGAGTAGAGGTGCAGCGCCCAGTCCGAAAATGCTGCCGCAAGCGCGATTGGGGATAACCCACCAGTGAAACGCGCATGTGCAGCGTTGAGCCCCCTATCAATCGCTTGTGTAATCGAAGTGTGGTCGGAATTGCGTTCATTCATCGTGCTGTAAGGCACCGGGAATTCACCACGACGGCTTAGGGGTAGGGCAGCGACGTCGGTGGTTTGATTGTCATGCAATGTGGTGATGTTCGCCATCGAACAACCTTTCCGATTCGACCAAAGCTAATGGGAAAACTAAACGATTTGGGATGCGGGGCTATTGACCTACATCAATCACATGTCCCCGGTTTTTGTATAACTAGTACAGCGGAGGGAACCGCAAGTCGTCGCTGGAGAAGTAGTCAGGGCGACGTGAAAAAAAGGGGACGTCGATGTCCGCAGGTGCTCAGGTTAAAAAGACTTCGCAAAGCCAGAGCCTTCCCTCGACTGAGGGGCGGATTGTCGCAATTCGCGGTGGCGTCGTCGATGTGATGTTTCCCGGAACCGTCCCGCGTATTCATGAATTGCTTTTTGCGGGTGATGTCGCACTTGAGGTCTCGGGGTTGATCGGTGAAGGCGTGGTGCGTGCAATGGCTATGGCGCCGGTGCGCGGGCTGGGTCTTGGGATGATTGTCCGGGCGACGGGTGGCCCGATAAATGTGCCCGTTGGTGACGCCGTTCTTGGCCGGATGCTTAATGTCTTTGGCGCGCCCATCGACGGTCGCGCACCGCCAATTGGCGCGGAACAGCGGTCTATCCACCGTGCCGCCCCAAAGCTGGACGAACGCGTCTTACAATCGCGCATTTTGGAAACAGGCATCAAAGCTATCGACCTTCTATCGCCGATTGAGCGGGGCGGGAAAACGGGGCTGTTCGGTGGGGCTGGGGTTGGCAAGACCGTGTTGATTACCGAACTCATCAACAACACCGTGCAACAGCACAAAGGCGTCAGCCTGTTTTGCGGTATCGGTGAACGGTCTCGTGAGGCCGAAGAACTCTACCGTGAAATGGGCGAAGCAGGCGTGCGCGAGAACACGGTTATGCTGTTTGGCCAAATGAACGAAGCCCCCGGCGTGCGGTTCCGCGTTGGGAATACCGCGCTGACAATGGCCGAGTACTTCCGCGATGACAAAGGGCAAGATGTCTTGCTTTTAATTGATAATATTTTCCGCTTTGTACAGGCGGGCTCTGAGGTGTCCGGCCTTATGGGGCGTATGCCGTCGCGGGTTGGCTATCAGCCGACAATGGCAACGGAACTCGCTGCGCTCGAAGAACGTATCACATCCACAAAACGGGGTGCGATTACGTCGATCCAAGCCGTTTATGTCCCAGCGGATGATTTCACCGATCCCGCCGCCGCGCATATCTTTTCGCATCTGTCTGCGTCGGTCGTGTTGTCGCGCAAACGCGCGAGCGAAGGGCTTTATCCAGCGGTTGATCCGCTCGCCTCTGCGTCTGTGATGTTAACGCCTGCGGTGGTTGGCCAGCGCCATTATGAGATCGCGCGCGCGGTGCGCCGCACGCTGGCCGATTACGAAGAACTGCGCGATATCATAGCGATGTTGGGCCTGGAGGAGCTGTCATCGCATGATCGGGCGACTGTTGCCCGGGCCCGTAGGCTCGAGCGGTTCTTGACTCAACCATTCTTTACCACCGGGTCGTTCAGCGGGATGTCCGGTAAGCGCGTTCCAATCGCAGACACGCTGAACGGCTGTGAAGAAATTCTAGGTCAAACCACATTCGATCTGCCTGAAAGCGCCTATTATATGATTGGCGGATTGGATGATCTGGAGGCAGCAACATGACGGTCGCGGCTGAAATGCAAGTCACCTTGCGGCTGCCGACCCGGACCTTGTTCGATGGCCAAGCAACCCGGTTGACAGCGGTGGCCCCCAATGGCGCCTTCGGGATATTGCCGAACCATGTTGATTTTGTCTCTGCGACGGTGCCGTCGGTGGCTACGCTTACGCTCGCGGATGGGTCAGAGGCATTCTTTGGCCTCGATGCAGGGCTTTTGGTCAAACAGGGTCATTACGTTACGGTCACAGCACGTCGCGGTGTCCAAGGAGATGATCTGGAAAGTCTGCGCGCTTCGGTTGCGGCAAGTTTTGTGCAGATGGACGAAGACGAACGGCAGGCACGTGCCGCCCTTTCGCGGCTAGAGGCAACGATGGTGCGTCACTTTTCTGAACTCGCGGGGCCAGCGCAATGACAGCGAAACCGGATAAATCCACGGATGATATCACGCGCCAAGCAAGGCGGATGAAAGCGATCCGCGATAATCCGGGGCCAAGCCCGCTGCGTGGGATTGGCACGTTTGGGATGATTGGCTGGTCTGTTGCTGTGCCAACGGTTGGCGGTGCGTTCTTGGGTCATCGGCTTGATGGGAAAGCGCCACAATCCTTTTCGTGGACCATTGCGCTGATCTTAGGCGGTGTTGTGGTGGGGGCGTTCATTGCCGCATCTTGGATGAGTAAAGAAGGAGACGACAAATGATGGCTGTTAATTGGGCTGCCGTCGCGCTGGGCGGCGGTATCGGAACCATAACGGGCGCGCTCTTCTTCTGGGGCTTAGCGTTCGGCATGCGGCATGCGCTGCGCAGTGAAAGCCCGGTAAAGGCATTGGTGCTTAGCGCGGTTTTGCGCATAACTGTTTTGCTTGCTGTGGGGTGGATCGTTGCCACGCAGGCCGGACCCTGGGCCGCTGTTGGTTATGCTCTGGCGTTCTTTCTGACACGATTTATTGCCACGACATTTGCGCCCATTGGGCCGCGTGGGGCGTCGGCGTCATGAACTTAACCCCCGATAACACGGTCATGTTCACGCTATGGGGCCTGCCGATAAATGCCACCATTTTCTATACTTGGTTTGTGATGATCCTACTGACGGGCGCATCAATGTTGATCACCCGCAACTTGCGCCCAGACGTGCCGCCAAACAGGTGGCGCACAACGCTAGAGGTGATCGTCAAAGGCATTCAAAGCCAGATCGCGGAAATTGCGCCGGGCCCGTCGCGGCATTTGCTGTACTTCGCGGGGACGCTGTTTCTATTTGTTGCGGTATCGAATCTGTTGCTTGTTGTTCCGGGGTTTGAGCCCCCGACATCATCACTTTCGACCACAACTGCGCTTGCGATATCGGTATTGATTGCGGTGCCGCTGTTCGGTGTAAGCAGCCGGGGTCTTGGTGGCTATCTCAAGACCTATCTTGAACCATCGTTCATCATGCTGCCGTTTAACATCATTTCAGAATTCTCCCGCGGTATTTCGCTCGCAATTCGCTTGTATGGCAACATCATGAGCGGGGCCGTGATCGCGGCTATTTTGCTGACGGTAGCTCCTTTCTTCTTTCCTGTCGTGATGGATGTGTTGGGTCTGCTGACCGGCATGATCCAAGCCTACATCTTTGCAATCTTGGCGACGGTTTACATTTCCAGCGCCACTGCGCCTCCTTCCCAGCCTGAAAAGGATATCTTATGACTGAACTTGCTATCATTGCCGCCGTTTCAATCTTCACCGCAGGTTTGACCGTTTCTTTCGGCGCGATCGGACCCGCACTGGGTGAAGGGCGCGCTGCCGCCAATGCCCTGAATGCAATTGCGCAGCAGCCCGATGCGGCCCCGACAATATCACGCACGTTGTTTGTTAGCCTTGCAATGATCGAATCAACGGCGATCTATTGCTTTGTGGTCGCCATGATCCTGATCTTCGCGAACCCGTTCTGGATAGCAGCGCTTGCGGCCTCGCAGTCCACAGGGGGCTAAATCATGTCCATCGACTGGATGACTGTTGGTGCGCAGATTGCCAATTTTTTGGTACTTGTCTGGCTGCTAAAGCGGTTCCTTTACCGCCCCATTCTCGATGGAATCGACGCCCGCGAAGCCGAGATTACCCAACGTATGACCGAGGCTGTGGATGCAAAAGATGGGGCGGAGGCAATTACCGAGGAATACCACGAAAAATTGCAGAAATTGCATGTGTCGCAGGCTGAAATGTCCGAAACCATCCGAAAGTCGGCCGAGGATCAGCGCGATACCTTGCTGGCTGAGGCGCGCAATCAAATGGAGTCTGAACGCGCAGGCTGGCAGGCGCATATGGATGATGAGGCGCATAAATATACCGCCCGTTTGCAGCTTGCGGGCGCAGATGCGTTGTTATCGTTGACCCGCAAAGCATTGAACGATTTGGCCGATGAGACGCTAGAGGATCGTATCGCGCGCAATCTGGCGCGACAGCTGAAACCAATGGCAGCAGATCTGAACGCTGCTGCTGGCGATGGGGCCTTAGCGATCGTTGTCAGCCACAGCGCCTTGGCGCAATCCGTGCAGGACGATTTGGTTGCAGAGCTGGAAATCATGTTCCCGCAGGTAGCGGTCACATTCGAAGTGGATGAGGCCCAATCGCCGGGGATTATGTTGCGCATTGGTGGGGCGCAGCTGGCGTGGACCGTTGATTCATACATCGACGGGCTCGCGGCCTCGGTCGATGACCGGCTTGGCAACGGGCCAAGGGTATAACGATGCAAACTGACCCTTCTATAATCGATACCAATCTTGAAAAGATGGTGAAAGCGTTGCTGGAAAGCCCAGCCCCCGCTCCGCAGTTAAGCGAAATCGGGCAGGTTGCCGAAGTTGCGGACGGGATTGCCGTTGTGACGGGGCTAGAACGCGCTTTGTCAGACGAGGTTCTGGCGTTTGAAAATGGTGTGCAGGGTATTGTTCTTGATCTTGAACCCGGCCGTTTGGGCGTTGTGCTATTGGGTCCTTCCGACAATATCGGGGTCGGACAAAACGTCTTTCGCACGCATACCGTTGTCAGCACACATGTGGGCCCTAGCCTGCTGGGACGCGTCGTTGACGCACGTGGGTTGCCCATTGATGATAAGGGCCCCACAGATAGCGACTCCGTGCGCCCAGTTGAATCGGAAGCCCCAGAAATTCTGGAACGCAAAGCAATTTCGCGACCTCTAGCTACGGGGATCAAGGCCGTAGATGCGGCAGTGCCAATCGGTCTGGGGCAACGCCAACTGGTGATCGGGGATCGACAAACCGGCAAGACATCTTTGGCGGTGGACACAATCTTGAACCAAAAGCACACGGATGTGGTTTGCATCTACTGTGCGATTGGACAGCGCGGTGACGCCGTGGCCAAGGTCATCGGCGCGATCACGCAGGGTGGCATGCGAGAGCGGACTGTCATTCTGGCCGCAGGTGACGAGGAGGCCGCAGGGCTGGCCTACATCGCACCTTATAGCGCGCTTACGATTGCAGAATCCTTTGCCGCGCAGGGGCGCGACGTGCTGGTAGTCTTGGATGATCTTACCCACCATGCGCGATCTTATCGCGAATTGTCTTTGTTGCTGCGACGCCCGCCGGGCCGCGAGGCGTTTCCGGGCGATATTTTCTATATCCATGCGCGCTTGCTAGAACGCGCAGGCCAATTCACAGAGGCCGCGGGAGATGGGTCGATCACGGTTTTACCCGTGGTCGAAACACAGGCTGAAAACCTATCTGCCTATATTCCGACAAATCTTATTTCGATCACAGATGGGCAGATTTACCTCTCTCCACGACTGGTCCGAAAAAACCAATTTCCTGCGGTGGATTTAGGCGTTTCCGTCAGCCGCGTGGGCGGAAAGGCACAAAGCAAAGCGTTTCGATCCGTTGCGGGGAACCTGCGCGTGACCTTGTCGCAGTTTGAAGAATTGGAAGACTTCGCGCGGTTTGGCACCCGTCTTGACGATGCGACGCGCGCGCGTCTGCAACGGGGTGCTGCTGTACGGGCATCATTGCGGCAATCCGAACGTGATCCCATTGCGGCCGTTGAACAGTTGACGGTGTTGGTTGCGGCAATGGATGGCCAGTTCGATGGGCTGGACGAGGCAGGGATTTTTGCGGTTATGGCAGAACTCAGGGCCGCTGCCGCCCATGAATTGGATGATATCGCACAAATGATAGCCCAGAATGAACCCATTGATGACGCGATACGCGCGCGAATGGCTGCGCTAGGCCAGCAGGCGCGGGCGTCGGTAGGGGGCACCAATGACCCAATCACTTGAGGTTCTGGCCCGTCGCACCACAAGCATGCAAGGCATTCGCAGTGTCGTGCACACCATGAAATCACTGTCGGTCATCAACGCGGCCCCCTATGAACAGGCCGCCCGCGCGATTGAGGCTTATCATCAGACAGTGCTGACCGGATTGCATGCGTTCTTGTCCCAGTCACCTCCAATGAAAGCGCAGGCATCGCGGTCTGCGTCGCAAGTGATCATTGTTTTCGGGTCGGATCACGGGCTGTGCGGCAACTACAACGATGCTTTGGCAGCCCAAGCGGCGCCCAATATAGACCCCGAAAAGATCGTCCTATGTGTGGGCGCACAAATGGCAGGGGCGCTTTCTGATCTTGGTATCAAAGTCGAAAAAACCTTCATGCCACCTGCTTCGGTTGACGGAATCGGGCGGCTTGCGAACCTGTTGACGCTTGAACTGGACGGTATTCGCATGAAAACCCCCGGTTCAGATATTGCCGTTACGGTCGCTTTTTTTGCTCAAGGCGCGCAAGGATTACAAACTGCTGAGATAAAACCGCTTCTCCCGCTTGATGCTGGCCTCATCGAGGGGTTTCGGAGCAAGCCTTGGGTGTCGCGTAGCTTGCCGTTTTTCACGATGCCCCCGGATGACTTGTTTTTGGCGCTGATCCACGAACATCTTTTTGCCAGCCTGTATCGGGCTGCGGCCGAAGCGATGGTGACTGAAAACGCCGCGCGCCTTGCGCTCATGCAGCAGGCTGAACAATCGGTTGATGACAGGTTAGACGCGCTAAAAGCCGACACACGTGCGATGCGTCAAAGCGAAATTACGAATGAGCTTTTGGACGTGATTATCGGGTTTGAGGCCTTGAAAAAGGACAAAAGACGCAAGCGCGGGTGATAAAGTTGGTAGGCTCTTACAGCGTTCTTTGTGTCTCTGATGCGTCGCGCGCTTTGCCTTTGACCTAGATCACGAAACAAAATCGAATCTATGCGTAAAGTGATTTCGAAGACACTGCACACGTGCATGTGGTCGGAGTGACGCACGATGAATTCTTGAACTTTGAACGACGGAAAACACAGATGTCGCCGTGTAAATACTAAGAATAGGGGCATCTTAAGTGCCCGGCTATTATATCTCGAAAAACGCAAAATGCTGCGTGCTAAGAAAGGTCCTGTCTCATGCAGGGTAATAATCACCGATGGCCATAACGACCCCAAGCAATGCGCCGGGTCAGGGCGCACTTGCCCCCAATGCGCTGGGGCGGATGGGGTATGCTGACATGATCGCGGCAATGCTTTGGGTCGTTTCTAGCCAAGGCTATTACTTGATCAAAGATAGTTTCGCGTTTGAAGCTGGGTATGATAGCGCGCCGATACTCTTCACCGCCTACTATCTTGCTTGGAGCGCCATCGCGCTATGGTCTTTCCGATCTTTGATCGCCGAAAGCGTGAACCCCAACACGATGACACGCGAAGCGGTAATACTTGTATCGATCCTTGGGTGCTTTGCGCTGTTTGTGATTTATGGCCTACCGCTTTTGCCAAATGTATCCGAATTGCGCGCGCCCTCTGAACCGCCAGATTTCATGTTCGCATCGGCTTGGTACTATTTGCCAAAATCAGCTGAAATTCTGTTTCAACAAGTATTGGCCGCAGCGATCATTCTCACCGCGGGGCGTGCCGGGTATCGCCTGTCCACGATTACTTTAGGGATGGCCTTGGCCTTTGGCAGTTTCCATCTGCTGTTAGCATTTGATGGTTTCACCCCGACATATGTCACCCGTTTTACCATCTCCGCCACCGCGTTCGGGGCCTTGCTTCCTTATCTCTATTTACGGGCCAATAGCGGGTTTCGGTGGGCTTATAGCCTGCATTGGGGGTTCTACGCCGTCGATGCGGTGCTGACACATTTCATCCTTGCCGCGCCCCCTTGGGCATAATCAGAAAACACTGACTGGATAGAGAACATGACAATCAAAAGTATCAGCGGCTGCATCGGGTGCGAGGAATGCGTAAAGTCTTGCCCTTGCGATGTCATCCGCATGGACGGGAACAAGGCGTATATCGCCCATGCTGCCGACTGCCAAATCTGCCACCTTTGCCGGATGTATTGCCCCGTTGATGCCATCGAGATGGCACCGGAAAAATCCATTCCTGTGATCTTGCCTTGGGGATGACTATGAAGCTTTCTGCACAAAAATATGCGATCATCGCGGGCCTTTTCATTTTCGTCGGGCTGCCGGTCTTATTCTACACATTGGGCGATGCCCCACGCCGTACGGTGCTAAAAGAAGCGATTTCCATCGCGACGCTCTTGGCTCTTTCGATGATGCTGGGGCAATTCTTTCTCGCGCGGAGCAACGAAACCCTGCTGAGCCTGTTCAAACCGCCGCAAGTTCAGAAATTCCATAAATATATCGCCTATTCCGCAGTCGTCGTCATTCTGCTGCACCCGGCACTGATCGTATTACCGCGTCATTGGGAAGGCGGGATAAAACCGTGGGACGCATTTATCACCATGATCACTGACCTTGGAAATATTGGTATCATTCTAGGCATTGTGGCTTGGTGCTTGTTGCTGATGCTGAGCATCACCGCGTTTTTTCGCAAGAAACTGATCCCGCGTTTTAAGCTGCGCTATCGCGGTTGGCGGTATTTTCATGGGGGGCTCGCGGTGACGTTTACCGTGTTGGCGCTGTGGCACGCAATTGCCTTGGGCCGCCATACTGACGCTGCCATGTCGGCCTTCTTTATCACTGTGGCCGTGCTTGGTTTTGCGATGCTGGCCCAGATGTATTGGGGCGCAAAAACGCCCAAATCGAAACCGACGTCCAAAGGGGCCGTGACATGACCGATCTAAACGACACAACATCACCAACCCGCCGCGAGTTCCTTGCCCTATCTGGCGCGACCGCTGGCATCGCCTCGCTTGGCATGGCGGCATGGGCGCAAAACAATGTTGAAATTGACGTGGACGCGATTACCAACACAGACCACGTGACGGATGTCTTGGTTATTGGTGGCGGAATGGCGGGGCTTTTTGCTGCTGTAAAGGCGCATGATGCGGGCGCGGCCACAATGATCGTGTCCAAAGGACGCTTGGGCGCATCCGGCCTGACGCCGTTTGGCAAGGGTTTCTTCGTGTTTGACCCGGATACAGAAAGCGGCACCATCGATGATTTCGTCGATACAGTGTCACGTTCGGCGCTTGGCACAAACAACCCGACTTACACGCGCCAGTTGGCGGTGCACTCGATGGCCCGCGCGCAGGAACTGCGTGATTGGGGCTTCTTCGATCAAACGCTGGCGAATCGCCCGTTTATTAAGCCTATCGAAGAACGTAACATCCCGCTGCTTGAACGCGTTGTTGTGACCCATCTAATCAAAGAGGACGGGCGCATTGCGGGTGCTGCAGGTTTCCGCGTCGATGCCGAAGAAACAGTCACTATTCGGGCCAAATCAGTGATTCTTTGCACAGGTGCGGGCGGGTTTAAGCCAAGCGGTTTCCCACTTGGCGATCTGACCCATGATGGCACGATCATGGCCTATGAAATTGGTGCCAAGGTCACAGGCAAAGAATGGAACGATGGCCATTCGACCCGCAGCGTGAACCCCGCCGCCTGCTATGACAATTGGGGCGACATGTTTGAACGTGTCCCATCGACAAATGGCGTCGAGGTGCATCACGATCTGGGCGTCGACATCAACTACCGCGCCTATGTGACGGGCAACCCGGTCTCTGGTGGGACCGGTGCGGTGCAGCCTACCGAAGCCGTAGACGGCGGGCCCTATGTGCCCGAGGAATTTCAAAATGTTGGTCAGCCTTCGGGTGACGGGGAAGGTGGCGCGCTCGGTGCCCCCCCCTCTGGCGAAGGCGGTGCCCCCGGTGGCCCGCCCCCCGGCTTTGCGGCAAGTGCGAATGTGGGCGGTGCCTCGGCTGGGATGGCGATCCATAAATCCGAAGGGCTGGTTCCGTTTGATGATCGTTGCGCGTCTAACATCGCAGGTCTTTATGCGGCGGGCGATGCGCTTGGTAGCCATATGGCGGGCGGTATTTACACACAAATCGGGTCGTCGCTTGCGGGGTCTGCCGTGCAGGGCGCCATCGCGGGCGAGGCGGCAGCAGAATTTGCCGACACAGTGGAAACCCCCGTCATTAGCGATGATCGCCTGATTGAATTTACCGACGAAATCCTTGCGCCCTTGCGCCGCGAGGCAGGGTATGGCCCCGCATGGGTTACACAAACCCTACAAGGCATCATGATCCCGAACTTCGTGCTTTATATCAAAAAGGCGTCGATGATGACCGCCGCGCTCGCCTATGTTGAAGAGCTGCGGGACCACCATGCCCCGATGTTGCGCGCAGCCAACATGCACGAACTACGCTTGGCCCATGAAACCCGCAATATGATCCTGAGCGCGGAAATGAAGATGCGCGCCTCGCTGATGCGCACGGAAAGCCGCTGCAGTCACTACCGGCTGGATTATCCAGAGGTGGACGACGAAAACTGGCGCGCCTGGATCAATATCTACCGTGGCACGGACGGTGCAATGCAGCTTGAAAAGCAGCCTTTCGATACATGGCCTACCTAATCATTTCAAAGAGGCACTACAAATGACCCAAACACCACTGAACCTTACAACGGTTCTTGCGATTGCTGCGCTGGCGCAAACAGCAACCGCGCAGCCCACATTCCCGATTGTCGATACGGGGCAAAGCAGCTGTTTTGACGCAAGCAACGCTATTGAGTGCCCCTCAGCAGGCGTCGCGTTTTACGGCCAAGATGCCCAGTTTGATGGCACCCAACCCAGCTATACCGACAATGGTGATGGCACTGTCACCGACAATGTCACGGGCTTGATGTGGGCCAAGACGCCTGACATGAACGGTGACGGCGATATTCTTGCCGAAGACAAGATGAGCTATGAGGCTGCATTGGCTGGTGCCGCGGATTTTGATCTTGGCGGCTATGACGATTGGCGCCTTCCGACCATCAAGGAAATGTATTCGCTGATGGATTTCGATGGCGTTGATCCATCGGGATATGAGAGCGAGGACACCTCTGGCCTTATCCCGTTTATTGACCGCGACTACTTCGACTTTGCCTATGGCGACACCGACGCGGGTGAGCGGATTATCGACAGCCAGATGGCGTCAAGCACGCTGTACGTCTCGGGCACGAACGCCACAAATGACGCAGCTTTGTTTGGGGTCAACTTCGCGGATGGTCGGATCAAAGGCTATGGCCTTGAATTGCATGGACGCGACAAGACATTCTTTGTCATGTATGTGCGCGGTGACACGGGCTATGGCGTAAATGATTTCACTGATAACGGCGACGGCATTGTAACGGATGCATCCAGTGGGCTGATGTGGACCCAAGCCGACAATGGCGAGGCAATCAGTTGGGAGGATGCGCTGGCATATGCGCAGACAGCCAATGCCGAGACCTACCTTGGCCACGACGATTGGCGCGTGCCCAATGTCAAGGAATTGCAAGCGATCGTAGATTACACACGTTCACCTGATACAACGGATTCGCCCGCGATTGATCCAGTTTTTGCGAGCGCCGCAATCACCAATGAAGCCGGGCAGGTCGATTATGGGTGGATCTGGTCGTCGACCACCCACGCCAATTGGACCGACGTAGAGGGCGGGGCTGGTGCTTACGTCAGCTTTGGCCGGGCGATGGGCTATTTCGATGATGTCTGGACGGATGTGCATGGCGCAGGGTCGCAGCGATCTGATCCAAAGCTTGGTGATCCCGCAGATTTTCCAAAAGGAAACGGCCCTCAGGGTGATGCACAGCGTATTTTCAATTTTGTCCGTCTGGTACGCGACGGGTGATCATGACAGTCTGATCGTACCCGTGATTTGAATGCACGCAGTACAGCGACCGACACGCAGATAGACGCGGGCGAAAGCGCATAAGCGGTGGGCTGCAGTTGTTTGTGGGGACCGCGCTGTTTATCTTTGCCACGGCTGCAATTGGCTTCATGCGCGCCACGTTGGCCCGGTCCATCGCGTAGTTCGCCATGTTTCCCATGCTTGTTTACCTGCCGGTTGTGCTGCTTTCAGGCGGCGTCAGTCCGGTCGAAAACCAACCCGATATCCTGCAAGAGATCACTTGGTTTTTGCCGTCATGCCACGATCTCGACTTGGCCAAATCTGTTCGGAACTGCATGGCTTGACGCGGTCTGGACTCAAATCTTGACAATCGCAGGACTTGGAACCGTCTTTTTTGTTGATCAGCCCTAGCCTATTCCGACGCTCCATCAAAGCTGGCGGATGATTCGATTCTATTTGGTGTTGCGCCGGGCACGAATGGCCCGACGCAGTTTTTAGGGTCAGACAAAACTGCCTAATGCGCCCATTATTCTGTGCGTGTCGCCCAAGTTTGATAGGCGGCGCTATCCGCGTCACAAACTTCCAACGTCAGGGCTTTGATTTGGTTGGTGTCGCTGCGGCCAGACCGTGTGTCCTCACCGACGGTAAAGCACATGTCGGTTGCAGAGGCAGGTGTGATCGTACCTTCGCCAGAAAAGACGAAAGATTGCGCTGCGCTGCCGTCACAATCGGCCAGCGCAAGTGTGGCGCCTGCTTCGGTCGACGCGGCCTGCGCGCAGACGTCGAATTCTGGCATGTACAGCAGACCGTCGGCGAATTTTTCGGTGTCGAAAATTTGGTCGACAAGCAGTTCACCAAGTGGGCTGTAGCACGTGTGGCCTTGCAAGCCGTTGGCCGGATCTGCCTGCGCACCTTTGCCGCCGGCGATATCAACACAATAGCCGTCTTGTGTGTTGTCGAGGATATCTGTCAGATAGATTTCGACATTCTCGGCTTGTGCGGTGCTAGCGACAAGCATGGCGCTGATGAGGCCTGAGAAGAAAATGCGGTTTAACATAAGTGTATTCCTTTTTTAGATGGGGCCCGTATTTTGGACCCCGTTGAGTTTCGTATCTTAACGTACACAGCGCACAAGGTTGTCGGCGCGATTGTAGTCACAAGCGTTGATAGAACAGGTCGTGTCTTCGGTCATTTCTTGGTCAGCGGTTGACTTGATAGAAGACCGCTGCGCGCCTGCGCCATGCCAGTCGGTGAATTCTGTCTGCTCGCCTGCCATGCTCAGCGCTTTGCCGAATGCGATGACGTTGGCGTAGTTTTTCCAGTCGCCGAATGTCGTGCTGGTCCAGAAATCCAGTGTTTCAGAATCCTCTGTGATCATGAAATAGTTTTCGTCGATCGCGGGAAAACCGGTACGGCGATAATCCACGATGCTTTGCAGTTCTTTGGAGGTCGGGAGATACCAATCATCATGACCGCCAAGCTCAAGCGCTTCGCAATAGGCAAGCGCATCGTCCCACTCGCGGCGTGCGCCATCGTCAGATTGCTGCCACATGCGGCCGGTGGCTGCGTCGGTGACGGTACCATCGCCATTGTCGGCAAATTCATTCACCCCGTACACGCCTTCGTCGCCGCTCACACAGCGCACGTAGTTGCCTGGTGCTTGGCTTGCCAGACCACTCGTGGCGGCAGCGCCAGTGTAGAAATTCAGACCTGTCCCGTAAGATTTGATATGGCCATCCGCAAAGTTAAAGCCAAAGGCGGCTTGGTTCATACCGTTTTGCACGGGCCCTTTGATATAAAGCGTGTTGCTCCAATATTGGCCCGCAAAGATCATTTCACCGTCAGGATAGAAGAAGTCAAAGACGCTTGTGTCGATGTAAGGGGTTGGTTCGCCTTCTTCTGGTGTTAGTAGCTCGCCGCGATTGTCGGCCAGTGAATACAGCTCTTTGATCGAGGGCACGCGCCAATCAGTGCGATCACCAAGTTCAAGCGCTTCGCAATAGTCGAGCGCATCAGCGTATTGAAGACGTTCGTTTTGCGGGGTTTGCTGCCAGACAAGCTGTGTGTTGTCGTCCAAAACTGTGCCGTCGCCATTGTCGGTATATGAAGCCGCCAAACGTGGGTGCTGGGTGTCTTGACCGTACAAGGCTTCGCCGACTGCGGGGCAGGTGATTTTTACGCCGATATTGTCATAGCAAGCATCTTGCATTGTATCGACGATCGCGAATGTCACATCTTGTGCCATGCCTGCTTGGGTGGAAAGAGCCAGCAGTGCAGGTGTCAGGTAGGACGCCAGCGTAAATGGGCTAAGACGGCGTGTCATAAGAAAATCTCCTTTGAGAAAGCTAAACATTACACCTGCCTTATACGCTGCCCTGCGGGCTAAATCGTCCTCGCCGCTAAGCCCGTACGCGCCAAAACGGAAAAATTTGTTTAAAGCTCACGCTAAGTCGCGGCGATATTGCGACGGGGTCATTCCTGTAAGCTTTTTGAACGCTGTGTTGAATGGAGATTTTGAATTGAATCCGGACGCATAGGCGATGTCCAACACGGTATTTTCTGCCTGCGCGGGGTCTTTCATCGCCTGTTGGGCCGCTTGGATGCGGTATTCATTGACGAATAGGTAAAAGTTCTTCTCATAGCGTGCGCTGATCACTTCGGTCAGGTGATGGCGTGGCACAGCCATCCGTTTCGAAAGCGTTTCGATCGTCAGGTTTGCGTCCAGATAAGGACGCTGTGATTGCATGAAAGTGTCAAGCCGCTGCGCAATGACATCTGCACGCTCAGGGCTTAAACCTGACCGATCATATCGGGGTTTGGTTGATACCAATTCCTGCGTGTCAGGGGCAGGGGCCGTGTCGTCAGTAGGGGCATCGGCGTCAAAAACGCGATCTTGCTGAAGGCCGAAAAAGCTCAATCCCAAAATGGCGGCGATCAGGGCAAAAAGATGCAGATCCATCAGGTTGGGTTGGGAAAGAAACGCCGCGAGAAACAGTAAAAGAAAGACGCCGGTTACGCCCGCCGTCATCGCGCGGAGCCATCCCAAGGTGATGTGGTTCGGCAGGTTGGAGTAATGCCCAACCACGGCGTTCGCATGTCGATCTAACCGCCGAAATATCGCGATAGAATACGCGAGAAGAATACCGAGATTGATCGCGCCAACAACGCGAATGGACGTGCTAAAGGTGGCGACTTCAGGGTTTGGTGGGACGGGTGCCCAGCCGGTGATAATCTGCACCACACTCACCGCGAAAAAAGGCGCGAAATGTACGAGGTTTCGGGAAGTGATCCGGGTGACGTCCCCTGTCAGGCTTCCAACATATAGCCACATAAATGGTCCGTAGGTGAGCGGATAAACAAGGTTAGCGCGCAGAAGTGGGACTTTAATCTCTGGCCAAAGCTGCATTACCGCACCAGAAACCAGCGGAAGCGCCATAAGGACCATCCAGACCGCCAAAATGGTGTCATTTAGCGACTTTGTACGCTTATTTAGTAAGAAAAACGTCGTAAAAAGCGCCTGGACGCTGCCGACAAAAAGCAAATGTTCCATGCGGCCTCTGTTGCAAAAGGGTTCTTTGCGATCTCAGTACCTCTATCAATGCATTTGCGTAAACTCAAATTGAGATGGATCACAAGGCCGTTTGAGGCGGCTCGAAGTCGTATAGATGGGCCCGCTTGCGCGCATTCTTTCAAACACGCAACCCTGTCAAACGTCTTATCGGGTCTGGCGACCCCGGCAGGATTCGAACCTGCAACCTGCCCCTTAGGAGGGGGCTGCTCTATCCAGTTGAGCCACGGGGCCGTTCTGGTCGATCAATGCCTACGTTTGTTCATCTGGTCAACGGGCCAAAGGACCGTTAACAATGGTGGATACAAAGACAGGATGACGCCGTGACGAGCCGCAATAAACGCCCATTGACCCTGCGTGATGTATCCGAAGCTTCGGGCGTCAGCGAAATGACAGTTAGCCGTGTGCTGCGTAACAAAGGGGATGTAAGCGCTGCGACCCGCCAAAAGGTGCAGGATGCGGCCAAGCAGCTGGGCTATGTGCCCAACAAAATTGCCGGGGCTTTGGCATCGCAGCGCGTCAATCTGATTGCGGTTATTATTCCGTCATTAGGAAACATGGTTTTCCCAGAAGTCTTGTCCGGCATTTCCGAAGTTCTTGAAGGTACGGAGTTGCAACCTGTGGTGGGTGTGACCGATTATCTTCCTGAAAAGGAAGAAAAAGTTCTGTTTGAAATGCTGTCGTGGCGGCCCTCAGGGGTGATCATTGCAGGGCTGGAACATTCCGAAGCCTCGCGCGCGATGCTGCGCCAAGCAGGCATTCCGGTCGTTGAAATCATGGACGTTGATGGCGAACCAATTGACGCCTGTGTCGGGATTTCGCATCGCCGCGCGGGGCGTATCATGGCCGAAGAGATTCTTGCTGCGGGGTACAAGCGGATTGGCTTTATGGGCACGAAAATGCCGCTTGATCACCGTGCGCGCAAACGGTTCGAAGGGTTTACGCGTACCTTGGCCCAATCCGGCGTTGAGATCGCTGATCAGGAGTTTTACTCGGGCGGGTCTGCCTTGGCCAAGGGCCGAGAGATGACTGCGAAGATGGTTGAACGCACGCCTGATCTCGATTTCCTGTATTTCTCAAATGATATGATTGGCGCCGGTGGATTACTGTATTTGCTCGAAAAAGGGATCGATGTGCCGGGCAAAATTGGGTTGGCGGCGTTTAATGGTGTCGAGTTATTAGATGGTTTGCCGCGGCAACTTGCCACGATGGATGCCTGTCGCCGCGAGATCGGCGTGAAGGCAGCCCAGATTATCGCGGATTACCACAGTGGTGCGGATCAAGAAGATGGGCAGTTGGTGACACTTAGCCCTAAGCTGGCCTTTGGTGATACGCTGCGCCCCCGCAGGTAAGGCCTGCATCTGAGCACATAAGTAACTGACCCATTTCGCATGCATTGCGCTAGGTTGGGCACAGCGAAAGTGACCGATAGGACTGCCATGACCCCTGAACTCGCACTTGCCAAACGCGCGGGCTTACTCGATCCGCTGCGCGTTTTGATCAAAGAGTTTCCGCGCGAAGCCTGGCAGTCGCATGCCGCGTATTCGCAATTAATCGCGTTTTGGTTGGACCGCCATCTGATGTTTCGGCGTCTGTTGGCGCATCTGTACGATGATCTGCAAGGCGTCATGGATGGGCAAAACGATCCCGAAATCTACAAACGGGCGCTGTCGCGTTTTGGTGGCATGTTGATCAATCAACTGCACGGACATCATCAAATTGAGGATGCAAAGTATTTCCCTGTCATGGCGCAGCTCGACACACGGGTTTCGCGGGGGTTTGATCTGTTGGATTCAGATCACCATGCAATGGATGAGTTGTTGTCTGGTTTGGCAGATTCAGCGAATGCCGTTTTGCAGACGGATGTGGGTAAGCCCCCTGCCTTTCACGATACATTAGGTGGTCTGCACGGTGTCCTTGATCGGTTTGGTGCGATGCTCAATAGGCATTTGATTGATGAAGAAGAGTTGGTTGTGCCCGTCTTGCTGAAATATGCGCCTGCCCAATTCCAGTAACGTAAAAAAGGCGCCACAATGGGCGCCCCTTTCATTAGCATTCATGCGCCCTAAAGGCCCAGTTTTGAGTTTTTGTCGTAGAGGATGGTCACGTTGTTCATCCGCGCCTCAATGCCGAGGAAGGCAAAGAACAGACGCTGTCGTGCGGCTTCGTCGACACCCGCGCCGCTTTGAACTTGCTCAAGAAGCGGCTGCACTGTGTCCCATTCCTCAACTGCGAACTGCAGGCCTTCTTCGATCCGGGGTGTTGGCGGGGGGCGTACCCCAACGCTTTCCAGCCCGTTGCGTAAAGCCGTCAACGTGTCACTGAACAGCTTGCTGTTGCGCGCGAGATCGGCTTGGGCCTGTTCGACGTTAATACCCGATGCAATGAGGCAAACATCTTTGGACATTTGCGCGGCCAATGTCCGCTGACGACCCGAAAGGTCGATCAAAAGCGCATCGGCATGAAGCAATGCAACTGGGTCGGCATATTGGCCGGTGATTTCACTCACCAGAACGTTTGCAGTGTGCAATAGCGGGTCACTTTGGTCTGCGAGTGCCTTGATCTGCGCGTTGTCGTTACCGGCAACGGCGGTGGCTGTCGCCTGTTCAAGAAGCGGCCCCCACGATGTGTTCAGCTCTTCCATCACTTGCAACGTGCGTGGGCGGACTTCTGTACCCAACACGCCCATGCGGCGATTTCCATTGAGCAGAGCGTCGGCGATCACGCCGAATTGCTGCGCCGAGATTTCGAGGACAGCTTGGCTTTCACGGACTGTGATACCAGAGTTGAGGTTGCAAGCCGAAGCAATGATGCGTTGGCTAAGCGTCGAAAGCTGGCCGGCAATGTTAATGCGTTCGCTGGCACCTATGTCTGTCGCGATGCTCTGGGCAGATGCGCCTGTCGCAATGCAAAAGCTGATCGAGGCCGCTGTAGCAACTCGGCTAAGTCCTGAGAACGTGAACCGCCGAGACGTTGCTAACGTGGTCGTTAGTGTTGTGTGATATGACATATCGTTTCCTTATCGTTTCCATCCCATACGGCGCTGAGGGCAATGTGAAGATGTCCGCCGAGTACTCCCCATACTCGGCGAAAAATTGCCCGATGCACGTATCCGATTTAGGTACGGTTGGTCTTTAACTGGGCAAGTTAAGCGGGTGACTTGATCCAGACTTCGACGCGACGGTTGATGCGACGGCCTTCTTGGGTCGCGTTACAGCCAGAGGGTGCTACCTCCCCGTATCCGATCGATGAAATAGAGATGTCATTCAAACGGTTACCTGCATATGCGGCCAATTCTTGTGAGACTTGGGACGCGCGCTGTTCTGACAGAACACGGTTACCGTCAAACTGCCCAACATCATCGGTGAAGCCGACCAGAAGGACTTCTGAACCTGCAGGCTGCGTTTCAAGGTATTCAACAAGACGGTCACGGTCGATCCGGCCGCGTTCATCAAGCTGTGCGGATCCTGTCCGGAAGCGGAACGTTGTGGACAGGCGATCATAGTCGACCATCTGGGCGAGCATCTGGCGCATAAATCCGGCTTCATAAGCATCAGCAGCTGGGTCAAGCAAACTAAGTCCGCGGCTGCCATCAAGTGATTGTTCGCGGCGATCAACTGCAAATCCGATAAAGCCAGCTTTGCCGATCAGGCTGTCCGCAGCGTTTGACGTCGCAAATTCTACGAATGCGCGCGATTGGTCAGAAATTGTGTCTGCGCGTGTGTAAAGATACAGCCGACGCTGCAGCGCGTATTCTTCGGTACGGGCTGAGAATGCGTCAGGTGTCATTGTGATCCCGCATTCGTTGATCAAGCTCACAGGGTTCGCGCCACGCTGGAACGAATAACCGACAACGCCGATTGCGCCTTGTGTTGCGTTAACCAATTGAGAAGCTTCGCTGCCAGATCCTGCAATCTGCGCCCCAGATGCAAGCGACGCTGTGGTGTCGCCAAAAATGCGGTCTTCAAACACGGTCCGTGTGCCAGAGTCTTCTGATTGGGTGACGACGACGATTGGCAAATCTGGGCCATCAACCTGTGACCAGTTTGTGATTTGGCCGGAATAGATGGCGCGGACTTGATTGGTCGTCAGCGTTTCAATCGGGTTCTCGGCGTTGGTAATCATAACAAGGCTGTCGATTGCGACAATGTGTTCTTGGGCAGGGTCAACCATGTTGCCCGCGCCTGCGTCACGTAAGCTGCGTGCCTCGCCGGGGACAATTCGGCGCGAAGACATCGTTATTTCGGCCTCTTCAGCCAGAAGCTTTTGGAAACCGTCCGTTGATCCTGTCCCGCTAACAAGGATAGAGGTGAGATCGTCACCAAAGCCCTGATCTGCAGTGAGCGTCGCGATCAATTCACCGCTTTGGCCAGTGTTACCTAGTGCCGCAGCCGCATCAAGCGATCCGGCGTAACCTTCTAAGAGAAGCGGCATCAGGCCGGATCCAACGACGTCAGAACCCGCAATAGTGATGTCCGTTTCAACAGCACCGAGCGATGGGCAAGATTCGCCCGAACAGCTCACCCGGCTTGCTGCGACCCGCAATTCTCCGAGTGCGGTTGCAATGACATAGGCGTTGTCTTGGAAATCGACAAATTCACCTGTCATGTTCACGGTGCCATCTGCGGATGACAATGTCACTTCACCAGCATGTGCCAGACTTGCGATTGTCAGTCCGCTCGCAAGGGTCATCATGCTTAGTGATTTATTTGTTCGCTTACTCATTGTTAATAACTCTCCTCCCCGTAACATTTTCTGCTGTGGTGGTGGCAAAAACAGCTGAAGGGATATGTTCGGGTCTTTGTTGTTGGGTAAGTGCTATTAACCGTTTCAATTGTGCGCAAAATGCGGCGAATTCTTTCCAAATTCGAGGAAATGGCATCAATACCGATCAAAATGTCAATTTTTGTGGCCTAAGTTACGACCTAAAGCTGCATTTGATATAAAAACACGTGGTTCAAGTGTTTTTACAACCGATAGGTGATTCGTGCGGCGGATTGTCACATATCTTTCTAGACCATGCGAATAACATCTTTATCGATTGCCAACATATAGCCCTGACGCGCGATATTTTTGACCAATAGTTCACTGACCATCTGGTTCCCCAGCGTATCGCGCAGGCGCTTGATCCGAGTAGCGCCGGCGGCTTCTTCGCAGTCGGAACTGTCGCGTCCTGAAATAACGCCTTCGATTTCGGCGCCCGATAGTACCTCGTCATCCATGCGGGCTTCGGCCAAGACCGAAAGTGTTTCAATCGCCGCCGCGGTCAGCTTGAATTCAAAATCGTTCAGGTAGACTGCTTTTTGATCGCGGCTGATGGTCAATGAATTGACTTCGATCCCTTGGCGTTCGATTCGGCCCATACGGCGGTTCAGCACAACGAGCATCGCAAGAAACGCGACAGCTGCGATTAACAGTGCTGTCGCGAACACCAGCAGTACAAAGATGACAAAGCGGTAGGATGACAACGTATCCGAAAATGCTGTCCCGGAATGGGCCAGAATTTCGAGCAGTTTAATTTCGGCGTTCCCGGTCAACGTGTCATTTTCAACAAACAAACGTTCCACGCGCACATTAAATGCATTGGCGTCAGGTAGGTTGATGAACAAGAGAACAGCCGCGATGGTCAAGATCAGGACAATTGCGACGATGCCCGCAACCACAATCCGCGATCCAATTTCACGTGCCTCAGTAGCGGAGGAAGTAGTCACCAGCGCTGTCCCTTCTTTCTTGCAGCCCTGCGTCATCAAAGACGCCAAGCACATTCAATAGTTCCCAGCCATCTGCCCGTAGCGCGGCGCGAAGCTGATCTTCGGCTGACCGTACACTACAAGCGTCACGTACCTGTGTCACACCATAGTGAAGTCGCAGTGGGTCGTCTTGCTTGGCCTTATAATCGGCATAGCAATCGGCTTGGGCGGCACCCGCAGTCAGACAAAACGTCATGAATGTATAAGAAAGAATTTTCATGGTTTCCAACTGACCTCAAAGCGCCGTGATATTCAATAACTTCCGATGTTATCGCGCGGGCCATCGTATAACCATCCCCCGATATTGTTTGGCAGCCGGTTTGGGCTGCAATTTCGTTTCATCAGCGTCGATCCGTCCACAAAGGCGCAACAGATGAAAGGAAAACTCATGTTTAAACCACTGATAGCGGGGGTTGCTGCCCTGTCACTTACTTTTGCGGCGGCCGCGCCCGCACAGGCCAATGGCATTGACCGCGACGATGCAGGGAAGATTATTTTTGGGCTAGTTGCCTTGGCTGCGTTGGGCGCGGCAATTGAAAACCGGAATGACAATGACGACCGCGTCACGCAAACCCGGTCACCAGAAAGGCAGCCTACGCAACGAAATCAAACGCGCCTGCCCTCTGAATGTCTGCGCGAGGTTGGTCGAAACGACCAGATTTTTACGCGCAATTGTTTGCAAAGGAATGATGTGCGCGTGAATACACTTCCTAACCGCTGCGAAGTGCGCGTGTTCACTCGAAATGGATCACGCAACGGTTTTGACCCCAGCTGTCTGCGTCAAGAAGGGTACCGTATTGATCGGCGTCATTAAGGCGTCGGCATAAAGCGCGGCTTCAAGCCCCGGTCGCCGCGCCACCTTGGGGCAAGGGTTCGATATGGCCCTTGCCCCTTTTTATCTTGAAACGCAGCCAGCGTTCTGGTCACTGGCCGTATGACAACACCAGATTATATATTTGAACAGGCCGCGTTGGCGCGCGGCTTTTCCGCAATCGCTGGCGTAGACGAAGTTGGGCGCGGGCCTTTGGCCGGACCTGTTGTCGCCGCCGCAGTCATTCTGGACCCAGAAAATATTCCGGCAGGGCTAAACGACAGTAAGAAACTGACCGCAAAGAAGCGCGATGCGCTTTACGACGCGATTATGGATGCGGCGGAGGTGTCGCTGGCGCAGGCTACGGTGGCCGAGATTGACGAACATAACATCCTGCGTGCGTCCCATATCGCGATGGTGCGCGCGATTGCGGGGCTAGCGCGCCCTGCAGATCATACGCTGATCGACGGCAATCTTGTACCGCGCGGTTTAGACATTTCGAATGAGACAATCATCAAAGGGGATGGGCGCAGCCTGTCGATTGCGGCGGCTTCAGTCATTGCCAAAGTGTGGCGCGATAGACACATGGTGGATTTGGCGCAACAGTACCCCGGTTATGGCTGGGAAAAGAACGCTGGTTACCCAACAGCGGTGCATAAAAGCGGCTTGGTCGAATTGGGTGTCACCCCACACCATAGACGTTCGTTCAAACCGGTGCACAATATCTTGTATCAAGAGTAAATTGTAACCCATTGATTCAATAAAGCTTTTGACAGCGAATCGTCTGTGACTCACACTAGGGACAACCAAAGAGCGGAATAACCGCCGGGTGTATGAGGCAGAACATGACGATTAAAACCAAAGCAAAAGGGGCTTCCAAGCTCCCTCTGAACACGATCCTTGATGGCGACTGCATTGAGCGGATGAACAGCCTGCCAGAAGGCTCAGTTGACCTGATTTTCGCGGACCCGCCCTATAATCTACAGCTGAAAGGCGATTTGCACCGTCCCGATAATTCCAAGGTCGACGCAGTGGATGACGCCTGGGACCAGTTCGATAGCTTTAAGGTTTACGACAACTTTACCAAAGCGTGGCTCAAGGCTGCCCGCCGCATCCTGAAGCCCAATGGTGCGATTTGGGTGATCGGTAGCTACCACAACGTATTCCGCATGGGGTCAGAGCTACAGAACCAAGGGTTCTGGATTTTGAACGATGTGGTCTGGCGCAAATCCAACCCGATGCCAAATTTCCGCGGCAAACGCCTGACAAACGCGCATGAAACGCTGATCTGGGCGTCAAAAGAAGAAGCGAGCAAATACACCTTTAACTACGAAGCGCTTAAGGCCTTGAACGAAGGCGTGCAAATGCGGTCTGATTGGGTGCTGCCGATATGTACCGGGCATGAGCGTCTAAAAAACGATGCCGGCGAAAAGGCCCATCCAACGCAAAAGCCGCAATCACTGCTGCACCGTGTTTTGGTCGCGACAACAAATCCCGGCGATGTTGTGCTGGACCCGTTCTTTGGCACGGGCACCACGGGTGCTGTTTCAAAAATGCTGGGCCGGAATTTTATCGGGATTGAACGCGAAGAAGCTTACCGCAAGGTTGCTGAAAAACGCATCGCCAATACCCGTAAGTTCGATAGCGAAGCACTTGAGGTGTCGGTATCAAAACGCGCCGAACCACGCGTGGCCTTTGGCGTGCTGGTCGAACGCGGCATGCTGCGCCCCGGTGAAGAATTGTGGTCGCTGAACGGGCGTCACAAAGCCAAAGTGCGTGCAGATGGCACGTTGGTTGGCGATGATATCAAAGGATCAATCCATCAGGTCGGTGCCCACCTGGAAGGCGCCCCAAGCTGCAACGGCTGGACCTATTGGCAATTTAAACGCGACGGGCAAAAAGTCCCGATTGATCTGCTGCGCCAGCAGATCCGCTCAGAGATGGCGAAGCACTGACGCAGGCTAAACTGCGTCGCATTCCCCAACGTTGATACCGCCGGTGATTGCGGGACGCCCTGCCATAATGGCAGGGGCCGCAATTACTAACTTTGCCCGCCGTCTTTGTACGGCGGGTTTTTTTGTGTCTTTGGCTCCCACTCCGACATCGCTACGGATATCTAGTCCAGATTGAATGGCGCGCTTGCCCGGCGCTGTTACACGGCTGCGGTATCGTGTATGTACTTGAGAACAACCAAGCGTTCACCTTTTGGGAGAAATTCACATGATAACGACACGCTTTATACGCACGGGGCTCACTGCGATCACGTTTTTCGCGATGATGGGCACAGCCCAGGCACAGCCCGCAGGCGGCCCACCGCGTGATGGCGAAGGCCCACCTGTCGACAAACGGCTTGGCGATACCAGCATTCTGATGGGACGCGTTCAAATTCCAGTTTCAGTAGCGACATGCGACGATTCAGCGGGCCATGCGCGGTTGCTGTGCCTGATTGACCTGCTCAAGGCCGACATGGATGAAGAAATTCTAGAATACATCCAGCTTGATTACTCTGTCGCCGAGGGCAAAAACTGGAGCAACTTGCCCGCTGGTGCTTTCCCGGATCGTCCGGGTGCGTATTTGGGTGAGCTGAGCGTCGAACAGCGCGGTATCCTCAAGGCGATTTTGATGGAAACTGCCAGCCTGACCGAAAACGAAGGCTACGACGAGATGGAGCAAACACTGAACGCGGATGACTACATCGGATCGATCAGCACCGATTATAACGTTGGCTATTCATCCTATAACAGCAAGATCGCGTTTCTTGGAACGCCCGCTGAAACAGGCACTTGGCAGTTGTATTATGGCGGGCACCATTTTGCGTTGACCAATACATATACCGATGGTGCGTTGGCCGGGGCGACGCCATCCTTTCGTGGAATTGAACCTTTTCCACGTTTCGAAATGAACGGGCGCGAAAACCTGCCGTTGATGCAGGAACGCGAAGCTTTTGCGGCATTGCTGCGGTCATTGTCCGATGAACAGCGCGAAGCGGCCCTATTGGAAGGCACGTATCGTGATATCCTTGCCGGGCCGCAAAACGATGATGCGATTCCTGACGCGCAAGAGGGCCTAAATGTAACCGAGCTTTCCGCCGATCAGCAGGCATTGTTGCTTGCCGCAGTCGAGACATATGTCGGTGACCTGAACGAAACTGATGCGGCGGCATATATGGCGCAGTACACCGCAGAGCTGTCTGAGACGGTATTGGGTTATTCGGGCACCACGGAAGTAAACACCGAAGACGACTACGTCCGCATCCATGGACCGACACTTTGGCTCGAATTTTCGCTGCAATCGAATAAATCCACAGGTGAGGTCGGGAACCACCCGCATTCAGTTTGGCGTGATCAGGTCGATGATTACGGTGGAAATACCGAATGAAATTGAACCAATTTGGGCGGGCTTTCATGCTCGCCCTTGCGGTTTGGATCGGTAGCATGGGAGGCGTCCTTGCCCATGCATTACCGGACAGTACACTGATTTTCGCTGAAGACGAGGATCAGATTTCGTTGACGATCCAGCTGGCTCTGGAAGACCTGACCATCGCGGAACCCACACTTGTAGATCTTATGGAACATCCCGTTGCGCAAGATATTCCTGCGGCTGATGTGGCTGTGGTTGCAAGGTATTTTGCGCAACACTTACAAATCCAAAACGATGACGGAGCGTTCAGCCCTACGCTGGCGGGTGTGGCAATTGAAACTGCCCATAACGACCATGTTGGCCGTTATGCTTTGCTAACGCTCCAGTACCAATTTCCGGCTTCCACATCGCCATTGTACCTAACCTATGACGCTATCATGCACGAAGTTCGCAATCAGCGCGCGGCTGTGTATTGGCAAGAATCAGGGTCTGAACCCCGGATTATTGAAGAATTCGGGTACAGGCCTGTGGATGGGATGCAGCAGCCAATCCAATTGAATTTTCTCTCGCGGTAATCACCGGGGAAGCGGGTTTGTGGCTTCTTTGTATGGAGTCCATTCTTCGATTTCTGGGTAGAATTTTGTGCGCCACGCTTTGACACGTGGGTGCATCACTCGCCGCCATGCGGTCGGCACAAGCGCAACCATTGTCATCACCGGATAGCCAAGCGGCAATTGCGGGGCTTCTTCTTCGGTATAGTTTTGCAAAAGTGGGAAGCGGCGATCCGGTTTATAGTGGTGGTCGGAATGGCGTTGCAGGTTGATCAACAGCCAGTTCGACGCCTTATGTGCCGCATTCCATGAATGGCGTGGCTTGACGTGTTCGTATTTACCATCGCCCAAATGTTTGCGGGTCAACGCGTAATGTTCGACGTAATTTACCAGCTCAAGCTGAAACACGGCCCAAAATGCCTGTGTCGCAAACAAGAAAACGCCCCACCATCCGGCGATAACCCACGCGAGGATCGCAAAGCCGATTTCAAGCGCCCAGTAGCGCCAAAACGGATTGGATCGATGGTGCCACGGCAGTTTTTTGCGCGATAGCATCTCTTTTTCGGCAAGGAATGCGGATTTCAGACTTTGCCAAAGCACACGCGGAAAGAAGTGATAAAATGATTCTCCATAGCGGGCGCTGACCGGGTCGCGCGGCGTGGCAACATAGCGATGATGCACCAGCAAATGTTCGGATCGAAAATGCCCGTACAAGACAGACCCAAGCAAAATATCCCCCAACCACCGCTCAAATTTGGGTTTTTGGTGCATGAGCTCGTGGCTGTAATTAATTCCAATTGTACCGGACAAGATGCCAAGCCCCGCAAAAAGAGCCCATTGCGCCACCCAGCCCAAGTGGTCCGATGCGGTAACATAAACCATAATCCCAAATATCGTGATCAGTTGCAGCGGCACCCAAAGAATTGTGATCGCGCGGTACCAGAACAGGTCCTTTACGCTGGTTTCTGGATCGTTGTTGTCCAAGTTCAAGCCAAGCAGGAAGTCCAATAGGCTGAACAAAAACCAGGTACAAAGTGGCAGTAGGGCGATTGTCCAGCCACCATAGATTGCCGCGACGAACGCAAGCGGAATCAGCATCAAGGACAGCCAAAACGGCAGCGTGGCGGTAATCCGGTTGATTGGCATGGGACGCCTCCTATCTATCAGCAATCTAGGCACCCGATACCCAGCGCTCAAGCATTGCTTAGCGCCGGGGCCGCGATATCGTATACTTTACGCATGGCTGTAGGTAGGGATTCGGGGTCAAAATCAGCTGCGCTGATAAACTTGCCGCGTATGGATGCCGCCTGTGCATCGACGGTGGTGACCATCACCGTGAGCCGCAAGTGAAAATGCGTGAATGTGTGGCGGGCCTGCGTGTTCAGGGTTTGCCAATTCGCGTCAAGCGGTGGTGCCGGGGCGGGGGCATCCCCCCATTCCGATCCGGGCCAGCCCAACATACCGCCAAGCAACCCGCTTTCTGGGCGGGTTTCAAGCAATAGCGCCCCATCGTCGCGCTGCACGACATAAGCGATGCCGTGCCGCGTGGGTGTTTTCTTTTTGGGTGTTTTCTTGGGAAGTTCCGCTGCGGTGCCTGCAATTCGCGCCGCGCATGGCGTGCGCCATGGGCAATTCCCACATGCTGGATTGCGCGGTGTACAAACCGTTGCGCCAAGATCCATAACCGCTTGGGCGTAATCGCCCGGACGGCGCGCAGGTGTCAACGCACGTGCCTTTTCTGTCAGCGCCGGTTTTGATTTCGGCAGCGGGTCATGGATATCATACAGCCGCGCCATCACCCGTTCGACATTCCCGTCGACAACGGTTTCGGGCAGGTCAAATGCAATCGATGCAATTGCGGCGGCGGTATATGGCCCGATTCCCGGCAGGGTGAGAAGCAAAGCATGATCAGTAGGAAATTCCCCACCATGATTTGCGACAACAGCGCGGGCGCATTTCAGCAGGTTGCGCGCGCGTGCATAGTACCCCAACCCGGCCCAAGCGGCCATGACATCCGCATCATCCGCCGCCGAAAGGTCGTGGATAGTTGGCCATAAACACATGAATTTATTATGATATTCTCGGACGGCAGCAACAGTGGTTTGTTGCAACATGACCTCTGACAGCCAGACGGCATAGGGATCAGGTAGCGTCCCACGTTTGCGCGCGCCGGGCGGTATCCGCCACGGCATTTCGCGGGCATGGGCGTCGTACCAGTTCAAAAGCTGCAAGCTGAGGTCACGCAATGGTTATTTACCTTTCACAACGTAGGCGCTGACTTGGCGCAACCGTTCACATACAGTAAAGATCAGATATGAAACAACAACGCCACATTGGCACCACGCGCGGGTTTTCTCGGGCGGCGACGTTGATGCAGACCCGCATTCGTACGGCAAGCGAAGAGCGCGGCTTTGCAGTGACGCGCCTGTTGACCCATTGGGCCGAGGTCGTGGGGGACGCGACAGCTAGCACCGCGACGCCGGTGAATGTCAGCTACGGCAAAGGTGGTATGGGCGCGACCCTGACATTACTCACGACAGGCGCGCAGGCCCCGATGTTGGAAATGCAAAAAGAGAAAATTCGTGAAAAGGTGAATGCGTGCTACGGATACCGCGCCATTGCGCGTGTACGCATTACCCAAACCGCACCAACCGGGTTTTCAGAAGGGCGCGTGGCCTTTACCCCCGCCCCAAAAACGCGCAAAGCGCCAACCGCTGAAATACGCGCGGCGGCGGAAACTTTGGCCGATACCGTTGAAAGTGATGAACTCCGTACGGCGCTTGCAGCGCTGGGCGCAAATGTCTTAACAAAACAAAACCCTGAGCAGAGGTGAATATGAAACGTAGAACTTTATTGGCGACCGGTGGTGCGGCCATTTTGACTGTGGGCGCGGGCATGGGCCTGATGCCGCGCAATCAACAAACGGGTCTTTTGCCCGGTGCCGCGAACGCCCAAGAAGCGACAGGTGAGCTGCCAGAAGTCATGGAAATGGTCCTGGGCAACCCAATGGCTAATGTCGAGGTCATTGAATATGCGTCATATACATGTGGCCATTGCGCAAACTTTAACGCCAACCAGCATAAGCTGTTGAAGGCAAACTATATCGACACGAACAAAATTCGGTTCGTATACCGCGAAGTGTATTTTGACCGTCCGGGGCTGTGGGCGTCTATGATTGCGCGCTGCACGGATAACCCGGATTTCTTTTTTGCGTTCTCTGACGTGATCTATGAGCAGCAAAGCACATGGCTCGCCAGTGGTGATCCGACGATCATCATCGAAGAACTGCGCCGCCTTGGCAAAACAGCCGGGCTTGACGATGCCGCACTTGATGCTTGTCTAAGCGACGCGGCAAAGGCCGAGGCGCTTTATACTTGGTACCAAGAGAACGCCGACCGCGACAATATTTCGTCGACACCAAGTTTCTTGATCGATGGCGAAAACTATTCGAACATGAGTTACGATGATTTCGCGGAAGTTCTGGATGAAAAGCTGGGTTAACCCCGCTGAAAACTGAAAAAAGGGCGGGTCAAACGGCCCGCCTTTTAGCGTTATAGCCCCAGTTTATCAAAGGCGGCGTCAATTTCTGTCCAATCTGCGATCTCTAAGCGCACGGGCAGGGTGACGACTTTCATCCGAAAATTTTCTGGCAGGCGCACTGCATCTTTTTCGGTCGTGACCAGTTGCGCGTGACGCGTCTGGGCTTCGATCTCCAGCCGTTTCATCAGCGCATCGGTCAACGGTTGGTGGTCGGCTAGGGCTTCGGCCCGGATTACATCGGCCCCCATTTCGCGCAGCGTCCTAAAGAATTTTTCAGGGTGACCAATCCCGGCAAAGGCCAACAGCCGCATCCCTTTCCAAGGCATGCCGGTCGGGAGTGGGGTCAGTGCACCGCGCAGATGCGGTAGATCGAAGTCCCAGTCATTTGCAAAGCCGTCCTGCGCCTTGTCAGGCCCGATAGACAGCACCAAATCAGCGCGTTTTAAGCCGGTTTTGACGGGTTCGCGCAAGGGGCCCGCTGGGATCACCCGGCCGTTGCCAAACCCGCGAATCGCATCGACGACTACGATGGAAAGGTCTTTGGCCACCGTTGGGTTTTGAAACCCATCATCCAACAAAATGACATCTGCGCCCGCGGCTTGGGCGGCGGCAACCCCTGCGGCCCGGTCCCGTGACACCCATGTCGGGGCAAAGGCCGCGAGCAAGAGCGGCTCATCCCCGGTTTGCTCTGCTGTGTGGCCTTGTGCGTCCACTTGGACAGGCCCGGTGAGGTTCCCGCCATAGCCGCGCGACACCACATGCGGCGTGCGTCCGCGGGCCTTGAGCCGCTCAATCAGCGCAATCGTTGTGGGTGTCTTGCCGGTGCCACCCGCGTTGATATTACCGACACAAATCACCGGGACTGTGGCCTGAATCTTGGGTGGTTGGCGCAGGCGCCGTGCCGTCAGGCCCGCATAGATTGTAGCCAATGGGGTCAGAAGGCGCGCGGTAAGGGCGGGTCTATCGGGGGCGGTGAACCAGAATGACGGTGTGTGCATTTAATGCCCCAATTCTTCAAGCCGTAGGCGGATGTAATCTGCAATGCGGTTACTTACGATGGCCCCACGTGATGTAACGTCCCAGGCGGCACGGGCCAGTTCGGCGGTCTTATCAACGGCCAGCAAAATTTCGATAATTGCGCCCAGATCGTTACTGCTTCGGATCAAACGCGAGGCACCCGCCGCATTGAGCCGCGCGGCGTGTCGTTGGAAAGGCGCAACCAAAGGGCCGTATAGAACGGCTGATCCCAACGCGGTTGCCTCAAATGGATCGCGACAACCGCCACCCCGAAGCGTGCCGCCGATAAAGGTGATGGGTGCGATGCGGTACCACAGCCCAAGATCATCTTCAGTGTCGATGACATACACTTGGGTTAACTCGGTCGGAAATGGCGTTTCAGAGCGCATATCCACATAGAACCCTTGCTCGCGCATGGCATCGGCAAACGTATAGGCATCATTAGGGTTGCGCGGCGTGATCACAAATAGCAACCGGTGCGCACGACGGCTGGCTTGTTTATGGGCGCGGCTCAGATCGTTGAGCTCTGAAAGATGCGCCGCGGCAGCAAGCCACGTGGGGCGTGTGCCAATCGCCTTGGCCAGCGCTTGCCGGTCGGTTTCATCGCAAGGTAACGGTGGTGGGCAGTCCTCCATCGCGCCAGACACAATGATTGTTTCGGGCGGGGTGCCCGCCCGGATCAGGCGGTCCGCTGCGTTTTGATCCAGCGCCAATATGGCTTCGAACTGCGATAAAAGCGACCGCATCGCACCGGGCACCCAGCCGCCCGTGACCTGCTCAAGCCCGTCTCCATTGGCGTCGACAAGGACACAATGCATCTTTGCCGCGCGCATCTCATCCATCAGCAAGGGGTCAAGATCGCCGCGCACCCAAATCCCTAACGTTGGTTTCCAGTGGTCAATAAATTCACGGATCGTTTCTTTGCTACGGGGTTCTTGGATCGCGCGGCCGCCGATGGTATGGGTCCATTCGCGGATGGTCGGGATGATCGTGATTGGGTCGCCATCAACAGTGACTTTACGGCCCAGCGTTTCAATCGCAGTCAGCTGATCAACATGGGTACAGCGCGCCCAAATCACCACGCCGTCAGGCCGGGCGGGATATTCCAAAAGGCGCGTAGGTAGGTCGGCCGACCCCCGGCTTGCCAAAAAGGCAGCAATGGAAAGGGATCGCGCCATGTCTAACTATCCAAGCGAGGCTTAACCGCCAAGTTCTTCTGTGGATGACGCGGCGATTTCTTCATCGCGCAGTCGGTGAATATGCGCGATGAAATAACGCATATGTGCGTTATCTACCGTGCGCTGGGCTGCACCTTTCCAAGCGTTATAAGCGGTTTCATAGTCCGGAAACATGCCAACAATGTCGATTGCGTCGACATCTTTGAACGCGTTTTTTGTCGGGTCGATCAGTTCGCCACCGAAAACGAGGTGCAGGCGCTGGGTCATTAGAAAACCTTTGTAAAAATTGCGGTTAGATGCAGTCTACGGGTTTGCGTGGCGCGGCTCAAGCAACTCGGCAAGATTGCCGTGTAAATCAGGGCCAGCGGCCAAGACGCCGGGCACTTTGGGCAGCGGGTTGTTAAACGCCAATCTTTGCTGGTGTTGGTCTGTGACAGATGCGCCCGCCTCGGAGGCGATCAGCGCACCTGCGGCAATGTCCCATTCCCAGCTTGGGCGTAATGTGATCATACCGTCAAACCGCCCCTCTCCGACAAGGCAAAGCCGATAGGCAAGCGAAGACCGAAACACGCGCCGGATTGGCGGGGTGATACCACCGCGCCAGTTGCGCCCTTCAAAATTGGGTTTTGCGCCAAGCACTGTCGCCCCGTCGATGTTCGCTTTGGACGCCGCGATTGGGGTGCCATTCAGCATGGCCCCACCGCCCCGCATTGCCGTATACATCAGGTCGCGCACAGGCAGATAGACGGCTGCGCTGACCACCTGACCGTCTTCAACAACGGCTAAGGCGTGTGACCAATCTTTGCCGCCTTCGATAAACGCGCGGGTTCCATCGATTGGATCAATGATGAACTGCCGCTGCGTGGTCATGCGGGCGTCGTTGTCTTCGGTTTCTTCGGACAGCCAACCGTAGTCGGGTCTGGCGCTGCGCAGCTCTTCGCAAAGCATCGAATCAACCGCGAGATCGGCCTCTGTCACCGGGCCTGCCCCATCTGGCTTATCGGTGACAGCCGGGTTTTGCTGAAAAAACCGCATCGCAATGTCGCCCGACTGGCGGGCGGCGGCGGTTAAAAGTGCAAGATCAGTCTCCGGCAAGGGTAAGCCCTTCAACCAATAGCGACGGCACGACGCGCGACAGATGCCCGCGCCCATCGTTGGCCGGGATAATCGACATCAGCATATCGCGCAGGTTCCCAGCGACGGTACATTCGTTCACCGCATAGGTGATTTCGCCGTTTTCAACCCAAAACCCGGATGCCCCTCGCGAATAATCGCCTGTATTGGGGTTAATCGTAGACCCGATCATTGATGTCACTAACAGCCCGGTGCCCATCTGTTTGATCAGATCATCGCGGCTTTGCGTGCCTTGGGTCAGACTAACATTTGTTAGGCTTGGGTCGGGTGGTGCGCCTGTGCCACGCGCCGCGTTCGCCGTGCTTTGCAGCCCCAGTTTGCGGGCCGTCGCAAGATCAAGGGTCCAGCCTGTTAACATCCCGTCATCTACGATTGCGCGCTGCGAAGTTGGTAGCCCTTCGGCGTCAAAGAGCTTGGATCCAGTCACACGGGCACGGTGTGGGTCTTCGATCACTGACAGCCCTTTGGGCAAAACCTGTTCGCCCAAAGCATCGCGCAGCCAGCTCGACCCCCGTGCGATCATCATACCATTGGTGGCTTGCAATAAGTGACCGATCAAGCCGCTTGCGATCCGTTCGTCGAACAAAACGGGGTAGGCCCCGGTTTTGGGTTTGCGTGCGCCCGCGCGTTCGACGGCACGTGCCGCGGCGATTGTGCCGATCTCATCGGCGTCACGCAGGTCTGTGTAAAACACGCGGCTGTCATAGTCATAGTCACGTTCCATCGCAGCGCCTGTGCCGCTAATTGCGACACATGACAGGCCGCTATCGGTCCGGGCATAACCGGCAGAAAACCCATTGCTGGCGGCCAGATGGATGCGGCGGCGGCTATAGCCTGCCGAGGCTGATTGCACTTGACTGATGTCCTGGTTGCGCAGGGCTGCGGCTTCGGCGCGTGCGGCGGCGTCTTGCAGTGCTGCGGGGCTTGGTTCGTCGCTTGGATCAAACAGTTCAAGCCGCGCAGTTTCTAAATCGGTCGCCAGTTGTGCTGCGTCGGCTAGCCCTGCATAGGGGTCTTCGGGGGCTTCTTTGGCCATGGCGACCGCGCGTACGGCGACTTGCACCAGCGTATCAGGTTTGGTGTCGGATGAGGACACGCAGGCTTGGCGCTGGCCAACCAGAACCCGCAGCCCAATATCCACGCCCTCGGACCGTTCCGCATGTTCAAGCGCGCCTGCACGCACGTCAATAGAAACGGATGTGCCATCCACTGCAATTGCATCGGCGCTATCCGCGCCTGCGCGGCGGGCGGCATCCAAAAGCTGCTGGGTCAGATTGGATAGTGGCTGGGTCATGGGCAATCCTTTGTTCCCCATGACCTAATGTGCCGAACCATATGCTGCAAGCCTATCTGACCCGTTCGCCATTCACATGCACGCTGCCGGCATCGTCGATTTCGACAGACGTGGTTAACGTGCCGTTACCATCATCGCGCGAGAACATACCGAGCCCCATGCGCATGCCAAAGGCTTCGTCGGCATTTAGCAGTTCCAAGGCGATCAGATTATCAAGCAACGCATGCACGCCCGTCATTGTTGCACCGGCAGCACCCGTTGGACGCGGCATACCATCAAACGTATCAAGATCAGTCATGTCGAAGGTAAATGCGCCCGTCGATGCCAGCGATGCCCCAGCACCAGATATATCAAATGCATCAATCCGCAGGTCGTGCAATTCGACCGGGGTTTGTTGGATCATCAGCTCGTTTTCGATGTTCAGGAAATCAAGCCATTCAACGTTGTAGGTAAGGCCAGCTGAAAGGTCGATGTTCATATCCAACGGATCACGAGAAAGGACCTGATCGGGATCGAACATAGCCCAAGTATTTTCTGAAACTGTGAGGTCATCAAAGCCAATGTGATAGCGCGCGGTTTGGGCCGTGTCCGACTTGAGCAGCGGGACGAGAATGTCAGCAACCGTGGCACCAACCACAATATCGATCTCGCCGGGAATCCCGGCCATCTGGGTTGCTTGGGTTTCCTGAACTGAAATTTCACACCCATCGCCGCTTCCGGCAAACGCTAACCCTTGATCTGAAAGGCCAAAATTATAGATCGCTGGCCCGCAACGGTGTGAAAGCGACATGAACATCTGACCGTTTGCCATCGTGACCTGCTCTGCCTGTGCAAATTCTGTTGTTTGCGTGCTTTGCATGAACATCCCCGCGCGCAATGCAGGGGCAAGGTTCAACAGATCAAACCCTTCGGCAGGGATCGCGGAGCTTGCGGATACTTGTGAGCGGCCGATCGTGTTTGTGTTGGTTGATTGACCTTCGCCAAAATCTGTCATGGCTTCATATGTCATTGGTTCCATGACATATTCAGAGCTGATCGTGATCATTTCGCCTTCGGTGACGGTTGAAACGACCGTATGCCCGCCGCTGTTGATGGTGACGCCGAAAACCATTTCGGCGACATCGGGAACTATAGACGCCGAAGTCAAGGACGCGGTTCCGGCGCCCGCGACGCTTTCATATGTGATCGCGCCCGGTTCGCCGCTGGCCGTCATCTGCATGTCAGATTGCTGCACGTTCATTGTGGCTTGAATCGGTTCTGACCGGATAAGTGGTATTACCGCCATCACCGTGTAATCCATAGATTTTGGCAAGGTCATTGTGACGGTGCCGTCTGCCGCGTCCACCATCGTCATAGGTGGCACGCTGACAGAAATTTCACCAAACCCCATCGGCAAGGCATAGGTCATCACCATATCGTTGACGAATACGGTCGATCCTTCTCGGACGCGATCCGCAGAGACCTGCAACCCAAAAGCGGTATAAAGCGCGTTTTGGTTCGCCCAGACATCATCTGCGGTGATGTCTGCAATTGCGGGGGTGCCAAAGATGGCGAGCATGGTGGGTAGGGCAATACGGTATGTCACGAATAATCCTTTGGTCTGCAAACGAAAAAGGGCGCGTCGGTTGCCCGACGCGCCCTTTCAAATGCAACTATGGCGCTTATTTCACGCGCTGTCCATTGACAAGAACATGACCTTCGCCGTTGACCTCTAGAGAGGTTTCAAGCTGATCTTCGCCCGTGGTTTGGGCAAACATGCCGATCATCATGCGCGGCCCCATGACCTGCTCTTCTGGGACCAGACCCATTGCGATCAGGTTATCAATCAGTTGGTTCAAGCCGTTGACCTTAATGGCGGCTTCACCTTCGGGGCGTGGCATCGGCGCAAATGTCTGCGTGTCGGTTGGGTCAAACGTAAAATCGCCGGAACCCGTCACAGCGGCACCCGCAACCGAAACATTCAATGTATCAAGCGACAATGTGTTCAGCTCGAACGGCAGTTCGCCATATTCCAGCGAGTCTTGTTCTTCGGGGTTCATCATGTTGATCATTGGCTGGGCTGTCCCAGACAAACCGATCTGCAAAGTGGCCGGATCGCGCGGCAGGATGTTGCCCGGGTCGATCATACCCCAGATCATTTCATTGATCGCCATATCGATCAGGTCGATGCTCATACGGAAGTCTTCCGGCGCGTCAGATTTGCCCAGCGGCATCTCAAAGCCAATACCGTATTCCGCGAACGAAAGCTCGATTGGGAACGGTACCTCGGAGCCGGTCGCAGAAATAGCGACGTCCTTGGCCGATACGTCATAGGCAATCGCAGCATTGCTTGCAGAGATCGCAAAGTTGGCAGCGCCCATGGTAGCGGAACCCGCCAATTGGTCGCCTTCTGCGTTGACGTCAAAAATATAGTCGGCACCTTCAACGGTATACCCGCCATCAACAGCAAACCCATCCGCGAACAGCATCTCAGGGTTTTCAAAATCTGCGTCCAGTGGCAAGGCAACTGTGGCGTCCAAATTCATGCCCGTGATTTTACCGCCGCCAGTAATGTATTCGCCGTTCCCGCCGGGTAGCTGGATATCAACAAGCATATCCATCGAAGCAATATTCATGTCGTAGTCGACGGTCATCAGCGCGTCTTTGACGGTGGTATAGTTGCCAGACAGGTCATTCAAAACGATTTGCGCATCGCCGGTAAAGGTCATGTCGCCATCAACAACGTCTTTGAGAGCGATCGCAATGCTATCAGCAGTCATTTCGTAGTTCATCGCATCGACATCGCCGGAAACGATCATTTCAAGGCCGGAATTGGTCGCTTCCAAATTGATCTCTACGTTACTTTCAGGGCTGAAAGTGATGGGATAGGATTCAGACATCGTAATAATGACGTTTCCACCGTCTTCGGTGAAACGAATTTCATCGATGGTGTAGCTGGTGCTTATCTCTGGCGCAGCCGTGCTGACAGACAGGCCGGACACAACCAGCGTGTCGCCGGACATTTCTTCTGAGCCTACCGTAATATCGGCGGCCGCATACATGCCCATCTGTTCTTGCCAGCTATCCCAGACCTCTTGAGCTGTGACATCAGCGTGGGCGGCGCCACCGGCAACCAATGCCGCGATGCAGACGGCGCTGCGCATTTTCATTGAATGGTTCATTCCAAATTCCCTTCGGTTAAATACATCCCGATTCTTGTGTGGCACGATTGAGTCGTGTCAGTGTTCGGGTATTGCGCTATAACCTAATCATCAAAGTTGCTTACCGAAAGGGATCGGCATGAAAAATCTGGATTTGGTCGGGAAAACCTTACTGATTACGGGCGCAAGTCGGGGTATTGGCGCCGCGACCGCGCGTGAATTCGCCGCTCGCGGTGCGAATGTGGCGCTTGTTGCGCGTAGCATCGATGAAATTGCCGTTATTGCCGGCGAAATTGGTGAAAAGGCGCTCGCGATCCCTTGTGACGTATCGCGCCATGCAGAAGTTGAAGCTGCTGTAAACGCCACGGCACAGACGTTTGGTGGGCTGGATATTTTGATCAATAATGCCGGTGTCGTTGATCCCATCGGTGATCTTGCCGATGTTGACCCAGAGGCCTGGGGACGGACGATTGATATTAATCTTAAGGGTGTCATGTACGGAATGCGCGCCGCACTCCCCGGTATGATCGCCCAAGGGCATGGTACAATCATCAATGTCTCATCAGGGGCCGCGCATGGGCCGGTTGAAGGTTGGACCGCTTATTGCAGCTCTAAGGCCGCAGCTTATATGCTGACCCGGGGCGCTGATCTTGAAAATCGCGCGAAAGGTATTCGTATTATGGGGTTGTCCCCGGGGACCGTCGCCACCCAGATGCAGCGCGAAATCAAGGCTTCGGGCATCAATGCAGTCAGTCAGCTTGACTGGTCTGATCATATCCCGCCTGAATGGCCTGCGAAGACGCTTGCGTGGATGTGTTCACCCGCCGCGGATGCTTACATGGGGCTTGATGTCAGTTTGCGTGAACAAACCATTCGTGAACAGGTCGGACTTGTATGATCCAGTGTGAAGTATCGGGCAACCTGTGGCGCGTAACCATTAATCGTCCTGAAAAAGCCGGTGCGCTGACCCGCGATATGCTCATTGAGCTGGCCGAAATCGCAGAGCGGGCAACAGCGGCGAAAGTTGTCGTTTTTGGCGGAACAGGCACTGTTTTTAGCGCTGGCGCTGATCTTGATCAGGCGCGCGCTGGGCTTGCAGTTGATCCGGTGTGGCAGCGATTGTCACATGCGGTTGCCGCTTTGCCCGGCCTGACGATTGCCGCGCTGAATGGCACCGCTGCTGGCGGGGCGATGGGGTTGGTCTTGGCTTGTGATTTACGCATTGCGGTTCCTCAAGCCAAATTTTTCTACCCTGTGATGAAGCTTGGGTATCTTCCGCAGGCATCCGATCCTGGCCGATTGACTGCATTGGTCGGGCCGTCGCGTGCAAAGATGATCCTGATGGCGGGGCAAAAGATATTGGCCGAAGAGGCGCTGCAATGGGGGCTCATTGATCGTATTGTCCCCTTAGACGATTTGTCGGCGCAGGTTGATCAATTGACGCAGGATGTGATGCATGCTGACCCGCGCCACGTCGCGGCCATCAAATCGATGATCCCCACAACGTGACCGATGCGCTGGTAATTGGGGCCGGGCCTGCCGGGCTTATGGCGGCGGAGGTTTTAGCGAAATCCGGGCTATCAGTGACGATTGCGGATGCCATGCCCTCGGTCGGTCGGAAATTCCTGATGGCTGGAAAATCGGGGCTCAATCTGACCAAAATGGAACCAATGGATCAGTTCCTAACTGCGTACGGTGACGTGCCGCCGATGATGCGTGATGCACTGATGGATTTTGGCCCGGACGCGGTGGCGGCATGGGCGCAAGGGTTGGGCCAGCCATTGTTCACCGGATCAACAGGGCGTCTATTCCCCGTCGCCATGAAGGCGTCGCCGCTGTTGCGCGCGTGGATCAAGCGGCTTGATGGGATGGGTGTGACGCTTGAAACGCGGTGGAGATGGGCGGGTTGGCAGGATGAAACCGCTGTCTTTCATACGCCTGAAGGGGCACAAAACCTGCCCGCTAAAGTCATAATTCTTGCGCTGGGCGGCGCCAGTTGGGCGCGGCTTGGGTCTGATGGCGCATGGGCAAAACAGTTCCCCCAGGGCGCGGTCGCGCCTTTTGCACCATCAAACATGGGTGTTTTAGTCGACTGGTCCGCGCATATGCAGCGCCATTTTGGAGCACCAGTTAAAGCTTGTATGCTCACCGCAGGCGACCAGCACACACGGGGTGAATGCGTGATCTCTGCGCGCGGGATTGAGGGCGGAGGCGTTTATATGCTGTCTAAACCGTTGCGGATGGGCGCGCCGATTTATCTGGATCTGCTGCCCGATTGGCCGCTTGACCGCGTACGCGCGGCACTTGCGAAACCGCGTGGCAAGGCCAGCTTGTCAAACCATCTGCGCAAGGTACTAAAGCTGGATCCGGTGCGGATTGCCCTGCTCATGGAATTTGGGCGGCCCATGCCGGATGACATTGGCCCCCTGATCAAAGCATTGCCAATCGTGCACAAAGGCCCGCGCCCGATTGACGAGGCAATCTCGACCGCAGGCGGTGTGCGATTTGACGTGCTGACAGATGGTTTTATGCTGCGCGATCAGCCCGGCGTGTTTTGTGCAGGTGAAATGCTAGATTGGGAAGCCCCAACAGGTGGGTATTTGATTACTGGCTGCATGGCGACTGGGGCAAAAGCCGCACATGCAGCGATAGAATACGCAAGCCATAGTAGCAATCTGTAGTGCGGCGCGCTAGACACGCCTAACGACAGTACGGAGTACCGATTATGCGAGCAAAAGCATTTCTTGCGACAACCGCTTTGACGACAGTGATTGGCCATCAGGCTACGGCGCAAACTACCGACCTGAACTATGGGCAATATGGCCTGCCCGGGCTGGTCGAAATGCCAATCGCGCAAAGCGCCCCTGAAGGGGAAATCGCAAGTACGATTGTTATGCGTGACGGGCTATTTCGCCTCAACTTCGCAGGACAATTGACCGATCGATTGTCTGGTAGCGCGAGCTATACGGTCACCGATCTTTATGACAGCACAGGCGTTGGGATCGACGACGGGCAATTTGAACGTTCTTTTAGCCTGCAATATCGACTGATCAATGAATCCGAATATTTGCCTGCGGTGGCCATCGGGATGCGTGATTTCCTGAACCCCGGCCGGTTCCAGTCTGAATATTTGGTTGCAACCAAATCCATTGGCGACAATTTAGCGGTGACAGCGGGTCTTGGCTGGGGGGCGATGGGCACGCATGAGGGGTTTGATAACCCAATCAGCGGACGCTCAACGCGACCCACATTTGATGAAACGACCCCCGAAGGTCAATTGGCGACGGATCAGTGGTTTGCCGGGGATGCAGCGTTTTTTGGTGGGGCGTCTTATCAGATCAACGACAAATGGGGTGTGACGGCTGAGTATTCGTCAATCGCCTATCCGCAAGAGGCCTATGCGCCGGTTTTGGATGTGAACAGCTCGTATAATTTTGGCGTTACCTACCGCCCTGCCGATGGGGTGCAGGTTGCGCTGGCATCACTGTACGGCAGTGAAATTTCCCTTTCGGCTTCGTTTGTTTTGAATGCGAATAACCGCCCCGGCATGAGCGGGATTGAAGGCGCGCCCGCGCCGATCAAGGTACGCAGCGCAAACGTGCGTGCGGCGCAAACATGGGACCGCAGTACGCTCCCCGAAGCGGGGCTACGCGCGGCATTGCAAGCTTTGCTTGAAATCGAAGGGATCCGTTTGACAGGTCTCGAGGTGACCGACACCACGGCGCGCGTGCGTTACGTTAACACCCGGTATCGGTCGCAAGCGCAGGCATTGGGCCGCGTGTCACGGATGATGACACAGATTATGCCCGGATCGGTTGAAACCTTTATTCTCGAACCTGAACAACGCGGTATCCCGCTTTCGGCGACAACAATCCAGCGTAGCGATCTTGAGGCATTGGAAAACCGTGGTGGTGCATCCGAGGCGATGTTTGAACGGGCGCAGTTTTCCGACGCAGGTAGCGATGCTGGTCTCACGGCGGTTGATACAGGTGCCCCGGCGTTTAGTTGGGGAATTAGCCCGTATTTTACGCTGAACTCGCTTAGCACGGATGGATCAATGTCGGTTGATGGAGGGCTTAAGCTGAGCGCGCGGTACCAGATCACACCGCAAACAGTGATTTCAGGCGCAATAGTACAAAGTCTTTTGAACAATGATGGCAAAGACCCGGTTGTTGACACCACCCCGGATCTGCAAAACGTGCGGACAGATGGCGGATATTATGGTGATGATGGCGTCCCGGTACTGCAAAGCCTTGCGATTACCCACTACGGGCGCCCCGGCACAAACCTGTATAGCCGTGTGAGCGCGGGCTACCTTGAAACCATGTATGGCGGGGTCTCAACCGAATTGCTTTGGAAGCCTGTCGAGAGCAGCTTTGGATTTGGTGCTGAGCTTAACTATGTTGCGCAACGCGACACCGACATGGGGTTTGGGTTTGATGAATACGACTATGATGTCCTGACTGGGCATGTGTCGGCCTATTACGATTTCGGTGATGGCATCCATTCGCAACTTGACCTCGGACGGTACCTTGCGGGGGATTGGGGCGGCAGGGTCACGCTTGCCCGTGAGTATGACAACGGCGTTCAAATTAGTGCTTATGTCAGCCAAACAGAGGTCAGCTACGAAGATTTTGGCGATGGGTCTTACAACAAGGGCGTGCGTATCACGATCCCGCAGGATTTCTTGACTGGTCAACCAAGCCGCAAAGACTACGGTACGACGCTGCGCACGCGTTCAGGTGATGGCGGCGCAATGCTGAATGTCGATGGGCGTTTGTACAATATTGTGCGTGATGCGCATCACGATGATCTGAACGATACTTGGGGACGGTTCTGGCGATGAAACAGTTGATTAAGATCGGCGCGGTACTTGGCGCGTTCCTTGCGTTGGCAGCTTGTGGCGAACAGGGTGCAAGCGGCATTGGTGCACGCGTCGCAGGCTTGGTCACGGGCCAAGATGCCGCACCCGCAGCGCCCGCAAATGCGCTTGTCCCTGCGACAGAAATGCAAGCCAACCCAGGCAAATATGTACGCTTGAATATCCGCGACCAAGGGGCGTGGTCGTCGCTCGTGCAGGCCGCGCAAAACGGTAACCGCACCACATGGATTGGGCAAAGCAATGTCAGCGTGACATTCGAAAACGGTCTGGTCGTTGCCACCCGTGGGCTACCGCGTGATTTGATGGGCGCAGAGGTGGCGCAATCTTGGGCAGCGATCAGAAACGGCGGTGGAACCGCAGAACGGCGGCAGGATTACATCACCGATCAAGACGGCATATCCGCCGAACTGTTGCAATGTAGCATCGTTTCCGAGGGAACTGAGACATTCACCCGCGCGGAAGTCGCGATCAATGCCACGCGTTTCAAAGAAACCTGCACGGGAGAAAACTTTACTTTTTCCAACATTTATTGGGTAAATCGGCAAGGGAAAGTGGTGCGTAGCCTGCAAGCGGTCTCTCCTGACGCTGGCTATCTGCAAATCGACGTATTTTGATCAGTAGTAAACCACTTGGATTTCGCGCTATGCCCTGATTTAATAGGGGAATGTGGATCGCCACGAAGTGGCAGACCACCCGTGCATTAATTGGAGTACCGACATGCGCCTTACAACTACTTTCGCCGCCGCAGCTGCATTGGCTGTTTCCGCTGTTTCTGCAAACGCTGGCGGCATGTCCGAACCAGTCATGGATGCGCCTGTTGTCATGGTTGAAGAACCAGCACCAGCCGGCTCTTCTATCAGCAGCACATACATCGTCATCGGTGTTGTTGCTGCTCTGCTGATCGCTGCAGCTGCATCAGAAGACTAAATCCTGATCGTAAGATCATGATGAAAGGCAGGCCCTTGGGTCTGCCTTTTTTCGTTTAGCGGCGCGCCATCATTGCAAGCCGCAAAAGCGTGCGTTCCATCAGCGGCCCTTGCGGTGCGGTGCTGGCCGAACGCAGCTGCAAATCCACATCCGTCAGCGCGGTGAGCGCGCGTTCTAATCTAGGCCGCCCCCAATGGCTGGCTTGACGCACGATTTTGTCACGTCTTGGGCCAAATACAGGCGGGCGCAAACGCCCTACACCAGCCGCCGGACCGCCCGGGTCAGAGGCTGCGGCGTGCAAGCGTCTGAAATGCCGCATCGCGCCAATACACAAAGTCACAGGCGTGACCCCTTGCGCGTATAGGCTGCTAAGCACAGGGCCAAGCTTATCCGCCTGTCCAAGCGCCACGACCTCAAGCACATCGTCAACGTCAACCTCAGCGGATTGCGGGGCATTTAGCATCACCTCGGCCACACTGAGCGGCATCGCATCGTCAAGTTTGTACAGGCTGACCTTTTCCAATGTTTGCCTGAAATCGCCCGGTTCTAGTGACGAGGCAAGCGCCATCAGCGCGTCCATGACATCGCGTTCGGGCGGCGCGATACCTGCTTGCTTGAGTCCCAGTTCAATATCCGCCATCGACGGCGGATCATCATATATTCCAATCGACATCGCGTTGCGGTGGTTTTCGAACAACTTACGCAGTGCCGATTTCGCGGTTAGCTGGGCTGCAGTGACGACAATCTGCGCGTCGCCCGGTTTCCAGTCCACCAAGGCTGATGTGATCGCCTTGGCGGCCGTATCGGTCGCATCTTCGACAAATGCCACACGGTGACCGGGAAAGAAGCCCTGCGCCTTGATAGCGTCATCCAAAAGCGCTGGATCTTTGCGCAAATCCGCGGCGGCCATACGGGTTAGCCGCATTTCCTCTTCGCCAGATGGTCCAACAAGGGCAGCAATCGCTTGCTGCCGTTTCTCAGCAACACGCATCGGGTCGGCACCAAAAATCAACAGGCCCGCGTGGGTCGCATCAGGTTTCCGGCAATAAGCCGTTGCCGCCGCGCCTGCTAGCTTCATGGTGTCAGGCTTGGGCTAAGGATCAAAAGGCGGTCCGCGATCATATCTGCAAGGATCACCGAAAGCCGCGCAGTTGCATCCGTTGCGGCGGCTTGGGTCGCTGTTGTCGACCCGGTTGCGGAATAGCTTGTAAAGGCGTCAACTTCACCGGTTTCGATCCGTTGACCCGTCGTGCTATCTGTCAGCGTCCATTTTGCGGTTCCTGTCACGTTATAGCGCGTCGTATCACCATCATCAGTGATTGCAGCACTGCGCCGTTCTTGGGTCTGTGTCACCTGCAAAACATATCGTGCGGCAGATGCTTGCCCAAGTCGTTGTTCAAGCTGCACCCGCATCCGGTAACCCGCAACGCTGTCATCAGTTTCGAATGCGATCATATCGCGCAACCCGGTGCCATTCCCGTAAACAGGCGCAAAACCGCAGCCACCTAGGGCCAAGAGCCCAAGAAGAGCAAAGCGACGTGATGGCAAGTTAGATGACAATGTTCACAATCCGTCCCGGTACAATGATCAGTTTCTTTGGTGTGCCGCCATCAAGCGCTTTTTGCACAGCGTGGTGGTCCATGACGATGGTTTCAATCGCGTCTTTGCTAGCGTCGGCTGCGACCTGTATTTCACCGCGCCGTTTGCCGTTAATCTGGATCGGCATCGTCACAGTATCTTCCACCAACATGGCCTCGTCTGCAACAGGCCAAGGGGCGGTCGCGATCAAACCTGTGCCGCCAAGCAACGCCCAGATTTCTTCCGAAAGGTGCGGGGTCATTGGTGACATCAGTTGCGCGAGGGTGCGCATAGCCTCTGATTTGGCCGCCTTGCCTGCTTTGGATTTCGACAGTGTCGCGGTAAAACCGTAAAGCTTTGCGATGGCCGCGTTAAACCCAAAGGTTTCGACGCCCATGGTAACATCGTGGATTGCCTTATGCATGGCGCGCAGCAGGTCATCATCGCCCGTACCAGCACTGTCATCCATCGCGGCAATATCACCAGCGATACGGAACACGCGCGACAGGTGCTTATGCGTAGCCTCTGCACCCGATGCTGTCCATTCAACGTCGCGCTCTGGCGGGCTGTCAGACAGCACAAACCAACGCGCGGTATCGGCGCCGAATTTAGCAAGAATGTCGTCGGGATCGACCACGTTTTTCTTGGATTTCGACATTTTGGCGGATGGGATGATCTCAACCTCGGTTCCGTCGGCGAGCTTTCCGTCGGTCACATCCTCGGGGAAATGATAGGTTGGGCGGCCATCATTGCCGATGGTTTGGTAGATCTCGTGCGTCACCATGCCTTGGGTAAACAGCGCGTTAAACGGCTCCTCACAGCCCTGCGGCAAATGCCCTGTCATCCGCATCGCGCGAGAAAAGAAGCGACTATAGAGCAGGTGCAAAATCGCATGTTCAATCCCGCCGATATATTGGTCGACGTTCATCCAATAGGCGGCGTCGTCCAGATCGGTTGGCGTGTCGGCGTGCGGGGATGTGAATCGCGCGTAGTACCAGCTGGAATCCACGAAGGTATCCATTGTGTCAGTTTCGCGCAGCGCGGGCTTGCCACAGGCAGGACATGCGCAATTTCGCCATGTCGGGTGGCGGTCAAGCGGGTTGCCGGGGATGTCAAACGTCACATCGTAGGGCAGCTCAATAGGTAAGTTTTCTTTCTTTTCAGGCACCGCGCCGCAATCGTCGCAATGCACAATCGGGATTGGCGTGCCCCAATAGCGTTGGCGCGACAGCCCCCAATCGCGCAGACGGAATTTTGTGACGCCTTCCCCGATACCGTTCGCTTCGCAATGAGCAATCGCGGCGTCAACGGCGGCTTCGCCCGTCTGGACCGTTTCACCTGAGAACCCTTTGACATAGGTGACTGTTTCAGATTTCGCGGGGGTATAGGCCTCTTGCAAAGTGGCGTTCGCCTCGGCATCCGGTAGGAACGCCGCGGTGATCGGCAACCCGTATTTCGTCGCAAAATCGAAGTCGCGTTGATCATGCGCAGGGCAGCCAAAGATCGCGCCGGTACCGTAATCCATCAAGATGAAATTCGCGATATAGACGGGCAGTTCAGACCCATCCAACGGGTGTTTCACTGTCAGACCAGTATCATAACCCAGCTTTTCAGCCTTCTCGATCGCCTCGGCGGTCGTGCCACCTTTGCGGCATTCTGCACAGAAATCGGCGATCTTATCGTCTTGGGCTTCCAGTTCACGCGCGAGCGGATGATCGGGTGAGATGCCAACAAATGATGCGCCCAGCAATGTGTCGGGCCGGGTGGTGTAGACCTCAATCTCACCACCGTCGGTACGTTCAAACGCGAATTGCAGCCCGCGTGACTTGCCGATCCAATTGGCTTGCATCAGTTTGACCTTGGCAGGCCAGTCATCAAGGCTATCAATCGCCGACAGCAATTCTTCGGAATGGTCGCTGATCTTAAAGAACCACTGCACCAGTTCACGGCGTTCTACCTCTGCGCCGGAACGCCAGCCTTTACCGTCAATGACCTGCTCGTTTGCCAGAACGGTCATATCGACCGGGTCCCAGTTGACCACAGCCTTTTTACGATAAATCAGCCCTTTGGACAGAAAATCAATGAACAACGCCTGTTGCTGGCCGTAATATTCTGGATCACAGGTCGCAAATTCGCGGCTCCAGTCAATGGACAGGCCCAGCGGTTTCATCTGCGCTTTCATGTCGGCGATGTTGTTGTATGTCCAATCCTTGGGGTGCCCCCCTGACGCCATCGCGGCATTTTCGGCAGGCATCCCAAAGGCATCCCAGCCCATTGGGTGCAACACGTTATGCCCTGTTGCCAGCTTGTAGCGCGCGATCACATCACCCATCGTGTAGTTGCGCACGTGGCCCATGTGGATGCGGCCCGATGGGTATGGGAACATCTCTAGCACATAGTATTTTGGCTTATCGTCGCTGCGCACAGCCAGAAACGTCTGGGCGTCGGCCCATTTAGACTGCCATTTGGCTTCAATATTGGCGGGCGTGTAGGATGTCATCGGTAGGGTCTTTCAAGAATGCAAACGCCGGGCAAAAGGGCCCGGCGCATTGGATATTCGGGCGATATGCCGGACGTTATAGGGCGCCGTCGGCAATACGAAGCTGTCGGGCGCGCGAGAGAATCGCATCCTCGACCGCGGTTTGGGTTTCAAGGGATACGGGGCCGCTGCGTGTTTGCAAGGCCAGCTGTAGCGACCGGGCGTCAAGTGCGGGATCAATCACGCGGATGGTTGCGCGGTAAGCGGTGCCGCCGCCAGGTGGCGTGCCAAATCCGGTCGAAATCACGCCAGTGAACGGGTCTGCGGATTGAACAGGCAGAAAGTCCAAAACATCCAACGATGCCGCCCAAATGTAGCGGTTCACCGCGACGTTTTCCGCGCCGCGTGGGGTTGGGGTCGCAACAGAGCCGCCGCAAGACGCGAGGGTTCCGATCAACAGGGCCGTGAGCCCCGCGCGCATAAGTGTAATCATCGACGTCAAACCATTTCCCCTTTGCCGGGATACTTTGTCATTGACGAAATATGTAGCGAAGGGGGCAGCAGGTCACAAGCAATTATGCGCAAATCCACACCCCACAAACGCAAAGAGCGGCCCCAAAGGGCCGCTCTCGCGTAAGTTAGACGTTAGCTTCGCTTAGAAAGTGAAGTTAACTTCAACTGTTGCGCCTTCTTGGTATTCGTTAGCACCGATTTCGTCTTCTTGGTCGAAGTCGTCGTCAACACCGTAAGAAACCAACAGGTCTGCACCGCCACCGAGGTCATATGTACCTGCGATGTAGTAGTCAGTGTCGTCGCCTTCGTTCTCGTTCAGAACACCAGCAAGAACTGTGATGCCGTTGCCCAGATCGTAAGAGCCTTCAACGCCCCATTTGTCAACGCCTTGGTCGTAGTCATAGTCAACTGCAACTGCGATTGCGCCAGATGCATAAGCAACGTTCACACCGTAGTTATCTTCGTCTGTGCCGTCATCTTCAGCAACATAGTATGCTGTTGCTGTGATAGCGTCGCTGAATGGGTAAGAAACTTCGATACCAGTAGAGTTGGTACCAGCAGTTTCGTCAGATGCGTATGCAACTGTGATGTCTGCGCCAGAGAATGTTGCGCCAACAGACAGACCGAATACTTCGTCTGCATTGTAGTCGCCATTAGCTGTGTTGCCGAGGTCACCCTCTTCTTGGTATGCAGCAACAACTGTGAATTGACCGAAGTCAGCAGCAGCACCGAATGACATTTGGTCGAAGCTGTCTGAACCGCCAGAAGCTGACTGAGCTGTTGTACCGTTTGTGTCAGCAACTACGACAGAGAGCGATGCTTCAACCATAGCAACTTCAAAGTCGCCGCGCAGAACTGTTTCGCCGTCTGCTTCGGAGAAGCTGTCTGATTCCATGTCGCCAGCACCGGACCAGCGTGTTTCAGCAGCGAAAGCTGTATCGCCGAAGTACAGGCCAGCTGTGTCAGATGTCAAAGACAGAACGTAGCTGCCAGCTTCGAGAGTGTCGCCCAATGTCAGGTCAGCAACGTCAAAATCGAAAGTCGCAGAAGCTGTCAGACCGTTGTCCAGTTCTTCTGAAAGGGTAACTGCAACGTTTGCATCCCAGTAGAAACCTTGGTTGTCGTCAAGCGCGGTGACGCCAGTGCCGGCTACGCCGGTCGCTACTGTAGTAACACCCCAGCCGCTTGTCGCGCCCGTAGTAGTTGCAGTTGTGCGTGTTGTGTCGTTATAACCCAGCGTAGCTGAGCCAGAGAAAGTTACTTCAGCAGCTGCCGCGCCAGCAAAGGCGATCAGAGCAGTTGTTGTAAGAAGGGTGCTTTTCATGGATTTATTCCCTCGTGTTTTGCATTCCCAAGAATGCCAGTTTTCCTAGCATTGGTGTGTAAGTGCGCCGTTTGGGGCTGACACTCAAGCAAATTAGAGCCTTATTTGGCGGGTTCGCGCAAAATGATGCATCAAGGACACACAGTGTTTTGGGCGGTGACATCGCCCAGATTCCCCTTTATTTCGGCCTGAAACGTGACGTGACCCTTATTTTTCGGAGCCTTAACATGCCCCTTGCCGATATTCAGGACAAAATGCGCGACGCTTGTGATGCTGCAGGCCGCGATTATGATGATGTGACGCTTATCGCAGTGTCCAAGGTGCAGCCCGATGAACGTGTCGCGGTGGTGCTTGACGAAGGTCACCGAATCTTTGGTGAGAACAAGGTCCAAGAAGCAGCTGGAAAATGGCCGCGGTTCCGTGCGCAATACGATGGCATCAAATTGCATATGATTGGACCGCTCCAAACCAACAAAGCGCGCCAAGCGATGGAACTGGCGCAGGCGATCCATACGGTTGATCGCCCTAAACTTGCTACAACCATTGCAAGGCTGGCCCAAGATATAGGGTCCTGCCCCGATCTGTTCGTGCAGGTGAACACCGGGGAAGAGCCGCAAAAGGCCGGCGTTTTGCCGGCAGATGCGGATGCTTTTGTGGCCGAGGTGCGCGCGCTTGATTTGCCGCTCAAGGGGTTGATGTGCATCCCCCCCGTTGATGAAGAACCTGCGCTCCACTTTGCGTTGCTGGCTAAAATTGCGGCGCGCAACGGGTTGTCGGGTCTGTCTATGGGGATGAGCAGCGATTTTGAACGCGCGATTGCCCTTGGGGCGACCCATATCCGTGTCGGTTCGGCCATTTTCGGTGATCGCGTACCTGCGCAATGACCGAATATAATCCACCCCAAGACCCGCTGGTTATCCTGCATGATGACCATGAGGTTGTACTCGTCGATAAACCAAGCGGGTTGTTGTCGGTGCCAGGCAAGGGCGAGCATCTGGCTGATTGCCTGATGGCGCGGGTCAAGGCAGTTTTCCCAACCGCGCTTTTGATCCACCGCTTGGATCGGGATACCTCTGGGGTGATGATCTTTGCGCTGACCCCACATGCGCAGCGGCATCTTGGGCTTCAATTCGAAAAACGTCAGACTAAGAAAACCTATGTCGCGCGGGTTTGGGGTGAGATGACAGAGAAGGCAGGGACGGTAGACCTACCGCTGATCGTCGACTGGCCGAACCGGCCGTTGCAAATGGTTGACCATGAAAACGGACGGCAAGCCGTGACGGATTGGCGCGTGCAGCGCAAAGGAAATGGCGAAACCCGCGTGCGGCTGATGCCTAAAACCGGGCGATCACATCAATTGCGTGTGCATATGCTGGCGCTTGGGCATCCGATTTTGGGCGATCCATTTTATGCCGAAGGCCCGGCCAGAGACTATCCGCGTCTGATGCTACATTCTGAGACATTCCAGTTTCGGCACCCCGATGGGGGGCAGGGCATGCGGATCACGGCGAAATGCCCGTTTTAGCTGCGACAATGTGCGCGTTCCCGTAGCGCATTTGAATTTGCGGACCTATATAAATGGTAAGGAAATTCAAAATAGGAGCGCACACATGGGCCTACGTATTAATGACACCATCCCTGATCTGACAGTCGAAACGGATCACGGCACAATTTCACTGCACGATTGGATCGGCGATAGCTGGGCGGTTCTGTTTTCGCACCCCAAAGACTTTACCCCTGTCTGCACGACCGAATTCGGCGCTGTCGCACAATTGGCTGACGAATGGGAAAAGCGCGGCACGAAGGTACTGGGTATCAGCATCGATAGCGCGGAAGAGCATAAAAAATGGAAGACCGACATCGAATCCGTTGCAGGCACCAAAGCTGGCTTTCCGATCGTTGCCGATGAAAACCTCGAAATGGCCAAAGCGTTCGATATGCTGCCAGCGGAGGCATACATGCCAGATGGTCGCACGCCAGCAGATAGCGCAACAGTCCGTGCCGTATTCATCGTTGGTCCTGACAAGCAGCTCAAGCTGTCGATGACCTACCCGATGACTGTTGGGCGCAACTTTGCCGAAGTGCTGCGCGCGCTGGACGGTTTGCAAACCTCCGCAGGTCAAGGCGTGGCAACGCCCGCAAACTGGAACATCGGCGATGATGTGATCATCCCGACATCTGTCAGCGACGAAGACGCGAAAGAAAAATTTGGCGATTTCACAACTGTGCTGCCTTACTTGCGCACCACCAAGCTGTAATCAACATTTCGGGCGCGGGGGAACCCTGCGCCCGTCACTTTGCGAGAGCCTAAGGCGTCACCCTGCCGTTTCCGTTGCGGTCCGATCCAATGTGTTGGATCAAGCAGTTGAAACGCGTAGGATAATGGGATGTTCCTTAGAAAGACCCTGCAAAAAAGGCCTAATCAAGTCACTGCGGGTGACATTGATTTCTCGCTCCCCGCGCAAGAGGCTGCGCATTTAGAGAAAACCTACGCACAGGCCGCACGCATCTTGGAATATGGATCGGGTGGGTCAACGCTTGTCGCGGCGCGTCTCGGCAAACAGGTAGTTGCTATTGAGAGTGACGCGCTATGGGCGAAAAACATGAACGCGATACTGGCAAGCGAAGGCCAAAGTGAGCACGCGCGCGTCGTGCATGAAGATATCGGCGCGACCCGCGAATGGGGGAACCCGCAGGATAGCAGCGGATATAAGGACTTTCATCGCTATCCGATGGGAATCTGGGACGATCCCGATTTGGCTGCCCCTGATGTTGTGCTGATCGATGGGCGTTTTCGCGTGGCTTGCATGTGCGCGATCATCATGCGCTGCCAGCAGCCGACCTTGGTACTCTTTGATGATTACGGAGACCGCCTAAAGTATCATAGTGTGGAACGTCTGGTGCAGCCGAAAGAAATGATTGGGCGCATGGCTGTGTTTGAGATCAAGCCAGGCATCGATACGCGCGCACATTTGACGTGGATGATCGGAAGTTTCGTAGATTATGGGTGATCTTTGCATTCGGGGTAACGAGGCTAGGATTTAGCCCGCACCCAGTCTATTGATGAGAAAACAAAAGAGGTGAGCCCATGTTCCGCAGTGCAATTTCAATGACTTTTGCTTTGGTGTTTGTCGCAAGCTGCGGCTTGTCGGGAGGGCGCACATTTGTTGAGGGCACAGGGGATGACCTGCTGAAACTACGCGCGGGGCCGGGGCTTGGGTTTAATATCATCGTCGGCCTGCCAGATGGCACAGCACTGAACCTGCACGAATGCGTCACCGAAGTCGGGCAACGCTGGTGCCGGGTCTCACTATCGGACGCGCCGCAAACCACAGGTTATGTCTCCGCGGATTATCTGTCACGGAGTTGATGTGAATAGTAGGGCGGCATCGTCATCTGATAAACTTATTGGGTTTTTCGTCGTGACCGCATCTCTCGTCCTGTTGGGTCTGTTTCCAAAACAGATTCATGCAAACTGCCAATAATTTCATCAGTCGGCTCGAATTCATCGTTCGTTGCTACAAGAGCCCATCCCAATACGCCAACGCGTTCCTCAACGTTATCTTCTAGGCACGGGTCTTCAAGTAAGTAACAAAGACCGGCGATCATTTCGACTTGCGCACACCGGACCAGGTCTACGATATCTGCACGCTCTACTCCCTGCGCCAACATCCGCCCTATTGCATGACCTTGACCGGAAAACGGAGCCTCTGGATTACGCTGCGCCGCCTCAACAACTCTTTCGATCCAGCTATCATCCAATTCATCGATGACTTGGGCCCATGCTTGTTTGAGAAATAAATATCTATGAAGCTGAGGGATTCCCTCTTTAACTTGTGAATCTGCCCACTGCTCAGGCTCACTTGCGCCTATTGCTCTAAATATTTCGGTTAGTTCATCCCGCTTTTTTAACATGAATGGGATCCTTAAATTGTGCTACTTTGGTATGGATCATGAATGCACCAATCAATAGCGAAGGTGATCTCGGATAGAATTAGCGGAGTTGATGAAGATAGGCAGCAAGACAGCTGTTAGCTTGATTGAACTTTTTGAGGTTTGGTGATCTAGACGTTGTCATGGTTAAATTGAAAAATGTTTTGGCCCTTGTTTGCATCTGTTGCTTCGTTTGGCTCTGCCTTTTTGGCGACTTACTGCAGTCAGGAGACCCAAAAATCAGCTCCATTGTGGTTCTCCGTCTACTTTGCGTGTCTTTTTTCGCGCTACTTTTCTTGCGTATTGCTTCGATGTTGGGTTGGCTTAAGACGATATTTTCTAAGCAATCGTGAACAAGAAATACCTTAACATATGGTCACTTTGGGCTCAAATCCGCCATTAGCGTGATGCAGGTGATCAGTACTTGGCTCGTCTTTGATCAAATTTATCGAATACAACTAATCTTAAACCCCAAAACACAAAAGGCCCCGGCGTTTCCACCGGGGCCTTTGTTATTTCAAAGCAGCGAAGATTACTCTTCTGCGGGTGCTTCTTCTTTGCCAGTCTCTTGGTTCACCATTTTCATGGCCAAGCGTACTTTGCCGCGGTCGTCAAAGCCGAGCAGTTTGACCCAGACTTCTTGACCTTCCTTAAGAACGTCTGAAGGGTGGTTCAGGCGGCGGTTTTCGATTTGGGACACGTGGACCAACCCGTCGCGTTTGCCAAAGAAGTTCACGAATGCGCCAAAGTCGACAAGTTTCACAACCTTGCCTTTGTAGATCACGCCTTCTTCTGGCTCTGCCACGATGGAATGGATCATGTCGTAGGCTTTTTTGATCGCTTCGGCGTCGTTAGAGGCCAGTTTGATCACACCTTCGTCGTTGATGTCGACTTTTGCGCCGGACGTTTCAACGATTTCACGGATAACCTTACCGCCTGATCCGATCACTTCACGGATTTTGTCGGTTGGGATCTGCATGGTTTCAATCTTTGGTGCGTGCACAGAGAATTCCTGCGCGCCTGTTAGGGCTTTGCCCATCTCACCAAGGATATGCAAACGGCCGGCTTTCGCCTGATCCAATGCTTTGGACATGATGTCAGACGTGATGCCCGCAATCTTGATGTCCATTTGCAAAGACGTGATCCCGTTTTCGGTACCCGCAACTTTAAAGTCCATGTCGCCGAGGTGGTCTTCGTCACCCAAGATGTCAGACAAGATCGCGTAATCGCCATCGTCTTCCATGACCAGACCCATCGCAACGCCTGCAACTGGTGCTTTCAGCGGTACGCCCGCGTCCATCATGGACAGTGACCCACCACAAACAGACGCCATTGAAGATGAGCCGTTGGATTCAGTGATCTCTGACACCAAGCGGATGGTGTATGGGAAATCAGTTGCCGCTGGCAGAACCGCCTGAAGCGCACGCCAAGCCAGTTTACCGTGACCGATTTCACGACGACCCGGGCCAGACACACGACCAACTTCACCAACGGAATATGGTGGGAAGTTATAGTGCAGCATGAAGTTAGATTTATACATGCCAGTCAGCGAGTCGATCATCTGCTCGTCGTCGCCGGTGCCCAATGTGGTCACAACCAGACCTTGGGTTTCGCCGCGTGTGAACAAGGCAGAACCGTGCGTACGTGGCAAAATACCCGTTTCAGAAACGATTGGACGGATGGTGTCGAGCGCACGGCCATCGATCCGTTTGCTGTTTTTTACAACGTCGCCACGCAGAACATTTGATTCCAGCTTCTTAAGCGCAGCGCCCAAGTTACCGTCTTCTTTTTGCTCGTCGGTCAGCGCATCGATGATGGATGCTTTGGCCGCAGCAACAGCGGCTGTGCGTTCTTGCTTGTCGGTGATCGCATAGGCGGCACGCATCGCGTCTTCGCCCGCTGCTTTGACCGCTGCTGAAAGGTCCGAGTAATCAACAGGTTCGAATTCAAACGGCTCTTTCGCGCAATCTTCGGCCAGATCAATGATCAGGTCGATGACAGGCTGAATTTGCTCGTGTGCAAAGTTTACGGCGCCCAGCATTTCTGCTTCTGACAGTTCGTAAGCTTCGGATTCAACCATCATCACGGCGTCTTTGGTGCCGGCCACAACAAGGTCCAAACGCTGCTCTGGGTTCAGGCGCAGGTTGTGCATGTCGTCGATTTCTGGGTTCAGGATGTATTCACCATCTACGAAACCGACGCGACATGCGCCGATTGGACCGCGGAATGGTGCGCCAGAAATGGTCAGCGCCGCAGATGCCGCGATCATCGCAACCATGTCTGGGTCGTTGATCATGTCGTGTGACAGGACTGTACACATCACCAGAACTTCGTTTTTGAAGCCGGGGACAAACAGCGGGCGAATTGGACGGTCGATCAAACGGGATGTCAGCGTCTCTTTTTCAGTCGGACGTGCTTCGCGTTTGAAAAAGCCGCCAGGCACTTTACCGGCGGCGTAGTATTTTTCTTGGTAGTGAACGGTCAGCGGAAAGAAATCCTGACCCGGTTTTTGGGCGCGTGCAAATGTCACGTTCGCCATAACGCTGGTTTCACCCAACGTGGCGATGACAGAGCCGTCAGCCTGACGAGCAACTTTGCCCGTTTCAAGTGTGAGCGTATCCTGCCCCCACTGCATCGATTTTTTTACTTCGTTAAACATCATGTGTTCCTAGTCGGGCCGCAGCCCATTTTGCGTAGGGGGCGTATTCCCCCTCATTCCGGTATCTTCTTTGGCAGGCGCTGGAATGCGGGCGCCGGTCTCTCAAGATTGTCGGGCCATAACGGAATTTTGGTGATTTGGGAAGAGTGGATCGTTTGCGTGCCGATTGCTATGTGACGCGTTGGGCTGTAGCCAGTTTTTACCGTAATAATTTTTAATACTGAGTTTGCAATGATTGAGATAGTTGAGGAAGGTACATTAGCCATGGCACAGGCCAAAAATGGCTTGGTACATGCGGCCGAAGTTGAACTAGCACCAACACTTACCCTGAAGATATCGACCTGAAGCGCACAGAAGATTGCCGCTTTTCGCCCAGTGGCAAGGTGATCGCTGTCGCTGGCTTTGTTACCACTCTATTATGTTGTTCAAACTGAGCTACCGGCGCAACGCGGGCAAACTGACTGTCACGATTGAAGGCAAATTGACGGTTAAGCATCCCTCGCTGAAATTACCGCATGGGATCGATTTTGTTGATGAACACACTCTCGCCGTTGCCAACCGCAAGGGGCGCTTGGTGGTTCTACGCCTGCCTGACGTGCCTTTTGATGGCAATGAGGCCACAGCCGACCTTCTGTACGAAAGCGACAAGGCGTCTTGGCGCCACGACATGAAATCTCCGGGTTCGGTTGCAGTGGCGAACAAGGGGCGTTTTGGATACCAGGTGCTGGTATGCCTGAACTATTCCAAGCGCATTGCACATCAGAAGATATTTACTGGGTTTGGTGACCACCGCGCCTACCGGAGGCGCATCGCCTTGAAACGCGGTATGGAGATTCTAGACGGTATTTCTGTCTGCTCCCAGTCTAAAAGTGTCGCGATCTCTAATCATGACGAACATGCGATACGGGTTTACCCTTCCTACCGGAGCATTTCGAAACACGTTGAACCATCTGGTCGATTGATGGGATCCGCCTACCCGCATGGGGTTCGGTTTATGCAAGATGGGCGCGGCGTTCTTGTTGCCGATGCCGGGGCACCTTTGGTGCACTATTGGCGTGATGATACGACCAATTGGCAAGGTGACCACCAACCGACCGGATCGTTTAAGATTATGGATGATGCAACGTTTTTGGCGGGAAGACACAACACACAAGAAGGCGGGCCTAAGGGACTCGATATTCACCCGTTTGGCGATTTCCTTGTGCTGACCAGCGAGCAGCAGGGTTTTGCCGCTTACGATCTGACGACGATGATGGCGCAGGTTCGAAGCTAAAAACGCACACCAAGACGCTGAATGTCTGGTGAACCTGCGCCGACGGACACCTGCAAACTCCGAATCGAACAACCGATGCGGGCGCATGTGTTGCATTCTGCGCGATTCCAAGCGCCGCTTAATCAAATCGAAGGAATCTTTGGCTAGCTCTTTTAACCAGCGCATTGGGCGCGCGGCCGAATCTAGTTGGAGAGTGGATCATGACGAAAGTCTGGAATGGTAAAAACCGTCGCAGCCGTTGGCGCAGAATGAAACTGCGCTACAAGTTCCCAATTCTTGTGGCAGTCCCGACTTTGGCTCTAATGATAGCATTTTCCACGTTGTCGTTTGTGACTGCGCGAAGCGAGCTTAACGAGCAACGCGAACTCGCGTTCACGCATCTACTGAATGAGAAATCAAAGCAGCTAACAGTTTGGTTGTCATCGGTGAACGTTGATATAACGGTGCTCGCGCATAACCACGGGACATTTGACGCATTGGCGGCGTTTGGCACGGGCTGGCAGGCCTTCGATGGAAGCGCGCAAGATAGGCTTCAACAGCTTTATATATATGATAATCCAAGCCCAACGGGTGAAAAGGACATGCTACAAGATGCCGCCGATGGATCGCAATGGTCCGCCGCGCATGCTGAGTTTCATGAAACATTTCATCGCTTCCAACAGGAACGCGGTTATTATGATGTGTTCCTTTTTGATCTTGAAGGGAACCTTATTTACTCTGTCTTTAAGGAAAGCGATTTCGCGACCAATTTTCGGACAGGTGAATACGCGAATAGCGATCTTGGGGTCGCATTCCAAGCAGCGACGACGATGACGGCTGGCGAAGTCTATATGACAGATTTTTCACCCTACGCCCCGAGCGCAGGTGCGGCAGCAAAATTTGTGGCAACTCCCGTATTTGGCACCGATGGTGCGCGTCTCGGTGTTGCTGCCTTGCAATTGCCAGCAGACGAAATTGGGCGCATTATTTCCGAAACAGAAATGTTAGGCGAAACAGGTCAGATCTACGCCGTTGGTGATGATGGGCGCGCACGTTCTGGGTCAACTATGCCGGGTGGGCACGCAATTCTCGATGCGCTGCCGTCGCTCCCTCAGATCGCGGCAGCGCAACACAGCGAAGAAACGATGATGACAGGGGTGACGGGCCTTTCAGGTGAACCTGTAATTGCCTACACGAAAGTATTCGATGCATTTGGCAAAGAATGGCACCTCGTTCTAGAACAAGACTTGAGCGAAGCGAACGGTGCGACGCGCCATCTACTGTCACTGGTGCTACTCCAGACGGCATTGGTGCTGGTCATTGTTGCAGCTCTTGCATTTTGGATTGCAAGCAAATTAACACGTCGGATCGTTGCTTTGTCCGACAGTGTGAAAACGCTGTCTGGTGGTGATTTAGAAAGCATCGTTTCAGAAGCCAAAACGGGCGATGAACTGGGGGATATCGCGCGCGCGTTGGAACGCTTTAAGACTGAACTGGCGGCCGGGAAGGATGCAATTTCTGAACGTCAAAAGAGCGTTGAAGCTCAGGCAGAAGTTATGCAAAAACTAGGTGAAGCGCTGGCGCGTTTGGCCGAAGGAAGTTTGGACTGCAACCTCAGAGATCGTTTTCCAAGCGAATATGAAGAATTGCGGGAAAATTTTAATAACACAGTCCGATCTTTGAGCGGAATAGTTGGGAACCTGCAAGACAACGCCGAACAAATTGACAGTGACGCGCAAAGGCTCAACGACAATACTGTCAGTCTCTCGCAAAGAACCGAAAATCAAGCTGCAACGCTCGAAGAGACTGCCGCAGCGATGCATGAAATTAGCACCAGCGTGAAAGCCACAGCTACCGGCGCCCGTGATATTGCGAGCGCGATTGACGGTACACGCGCGCAAGCAGAACGTGGTGAAAATGTGCGGCGTGAGGCTGTCAGCGCGATGAAAACGATCGAAGATTCATCAGAACAAATCGGCCATATCGTGCAATTGATGGATGATATTGCGTTCCAGACCAACCTATTGGCGCTGAACGCAGGTGTAGAAGCCGCGCGGGCAGGGGACGCAGGGCTTGGATTTGCAGTTGTTGCATCCGAGGTGCGAGCATTGGCGCAGCGTTCGTCCGACGGGGCGTCAGAAATTCGAAGACTGATCGTTGGGTCAAACGACAATATCGCTATTGGTGTCGGTTTAGTATCTGATATGGGCGCGGCCATTGAAGAGGTTCTCTCAGGCGTCAACGCGGTCTCAGCGCAGATCAAAGAAATCGCGAGCGGTGCAGAAGAGCAATCAACAGGCCTGTCTGAGATCAACTCTGGCATCGTTGTGTTGGATCGCGTGACACAGCAAAACGCAGCAATGGTTGACGAAAGCGCAACGTCATCGCTTGAACTGCGTCAGAAAGCCGGAGAGATGAAGGAGCTTGCAGGCCACTTTAGCGGCGGGGAGGGCGAATATAGAGGGTCAGATCGGTCATCGAGCCCGCCATTTGCACAAGCGAGCTAGTTTGATAGGCAGTGTGATCGCAGCAACAAAAAACGCCCATCGTCAGACGGGCGTTTTTAATAGATCTATCAAACGAATTGGGAATGGGCGCGTAGCCCATTGTGCTTAAACCTTAGCGGCGTAGGCCCAGGCGTTCGATCAAAGATTGGTAACGTGCAACGTCTTTGGCTTTGGTGTAGTCCAAAAGCTTACGACGTAGTGCAACCATCTTGAGCAGGCCGCGACGACCGTGGTTGTCTTTTTTGTGGGTCTTGAAATGCTCTGTCAGTGTCGCGATGCGCGACGACAAGATAGCAATCTGTACTTCGGGCGAACCAGTGTCGCCTTCTTTGATTGCGAACTCTTTCATGATCCGTGCTTTGTCTTCAGCAGTAATCGACATCGGGGTCTCCTTGTAAAAAAGGGTGAATGGCGCGATCCGGGATGTCGTCCAGAAAGGCCCTTGGAGGTATCCGTCAAGCGATTCCTTGCACGGATGGCTGCGTTTAAGAGAATTCCACCAAAAATAAAAGAGCTTTATTCAGCAACCAACGCAACGTTCGATAAATCAAGATCGGATACGTTTGCCAAAGTCGCCACAGCCACCCCATCAGCTAAGAGAACCAAGCCGCCATCTGACATGGCTGTGCTCAGGGTCGGTGGCGTGCCGGAATAGTTGATTTCAAGGCTGTCTTCGCCGGGGCTAAAATCTTCGATAATAGCGTCACTCGCTAAGTGTAACAAAAACCGATCTGCCCCTGTGCCACCGTTGAGAACGTCATTTATACCGCCAGACAAAACGTCGTCACCCGCGCCGCCATTCAGAAAATCGCGGGTTTGGTCGGCGCTGTCGTCAATGATGTCATCACCCGATCCACCATGCAGCGTGTCCGCACCATTTCCCCCAATCAAGATGTCATCACCCAATGAACCCAGCAGCATATCGTTGCCGTCACCGCCGATAAGCTGGTCATCGCCGCCGCCGCCGTTCAGACTGTCATCTCCGGCTTGTCCAATGAGCACATCGTCCCCGATATGCCCAAAGAGGTTGTCGTGACCTTCACCGCCGTCCAACTGATCATCACCCGCGCCGCCATGCAGTTCATCATCGCCAGCATTGCCGAAGATATTGTCGGCGCCACCTTCGCCATCGATGTAGTCGTCGCCGCTACCGCCAAACACGCTGTCATCGGCATCGCCTGAAAACAGAACCATGTCTTCGTCCATCGTGTCGACCAAATCGCCGATCGTGAGAACTTCATCTTCGCTGTCGGAATCATCCTCGGACGCCGTGTTGGTGGGCTCTGCGTCTGTTTCATCATCGCCGTCGATCAGCATGATCGCGGACATAGTGACACCCAGAATTCCTAGCATAGCTAACATAGCGCACCTGCTCATTCCCCGAGTCGACTGACTCATGATGCGTCAGACTAGCACGAACAAAGGCGGAACGCGTCAGAAATCGAACCAATTGGTTAACGCGGCCAGCGCTCTGGCAGCTGTGTGTAGCGAATATAAAGCGGGTGTTTTGGGTGGCCATGTTTGGTCAGGCCCAAATTGGATATCGGTTTGCCGGTTTCCCAAAGCAGTTCGGCAACAGCGGGGCCACGGTTCAAATGCGCGCCGTGGGTGCCCCAGGCGGCGACGATTTGATCCGCCCAATCGACGGAATCCAGCAGGGTTTGATCGTTATCGGGGCCAATCGGATCGATGGCTTTGCGCATCAGCAGTGGGTTGGTTTCGCGCCACGCAAAGATGTTTACCACCCGAAACGCGCCATACCCCAAGGCGCGGGCACGCCGCTCGCACCGTTCTACTGTGGGGTCATTCTGAATTTCTGTCGCCTTCGAGGGGTTTAGCATGACGAATAGAACGCGCGGGTTTTCGGGCTCCCAGCTACGGGTCAGCGCATAGCGATAGCTTTCGCAGTCGGAATAGACCGCGGATGACTGCGTCTCGCCTTGAGTGTGTTTGCGTATAATCATAATGCAGCGGCGTAGGGTGGATCTTGATCCACCTTACATGATAAAAACACGGGTTGGCTGAATTTCACCACCACGATAAGTGCCGACAGCAATGGCTTTGCCTTCGAACGATGCCCAAACCTCTTCGCCAAATTCAACACCTGACGCGATGACAGAAGCCGAGTTGCCGTTGCGTAGTTTTGCGACGCTTTCGGCAAGACAGCGGACCTCTGGCAGATCTTCAAGCCCAATTTCAAGTGGCTGAAGAAACGCGTCGAGCGCGGGCGTTTTCGCCAGCGCATCGACCTGATCCAAAGTGACACCATCTGTAGCTTGGAAGGGGCCAGACCAAATTCGGCGCAGAGATTTGACATGGGCTTTGCAGCCCAAAGCCTCGCCTAAATCGCGGGCGATGGACCGCACATAGCCGCCTTTGCCGCAGGTCATTTCAAGCACGACGTGATCCGCGTCGGGGCGGTCAAGCAGCAAGAGTTCTTCGACCCAAAGCGGCCGCGCCGCGAGCGCCATTTCTTCGCCCTCACGTGCTTTTTTATAGGCCCGCTCACCGTCAACTTTCACGGCTGAAAACTGTGGCGGTACTTGCATAATATCGCCAATAAATGCGCCAAGTGCCGCTTTGATCGTCTCGTCATCCGGCCGGGCGTCACTGGTGGCGATGACCTCGCCTTCGGCGTCGTCGGTATTCGTCGCCTGACCGAGGCGCACGACGAAGGTATAGGCTTTGAGAGCATCCGTGATATAGGGCACGGTTTTTGTTGCTTCGCCCAATGCGACGGCCAAAACGCCTGTTGCTTCGGGGTCTAGCGTGCCAGCGTGCCCGGCCTTCTTGGCATCAAGCGCCCAGCGGACCTTGTTCACCACAGCGGTAGAGGTCAACCCAGCTGGCTTATCCACTACGAGCCAGCCAGAAATATCGCGTCCCTTGCGTCTGCGCGCCATCATCAATTCCTTTGTCAGATTGCGCGCTAGCTAGTGCGCGTGCGTGCGGGGGTCAAGCGCTGCGAGCTCTTGGGCACCCTCGCGGTCCTAACGATTTGCAATCACTTCGAGAAACGCATCGCCAAATCGTTCAGCGTGCCGTTCCCCAATGATCTGCTCTAAGTGCCGCGCGTCAGCACTGCGCATTTGCGCCACTTTGGCAAGTATTGCGGCGGTGCAGCTCATTGGTTTATCGACGCCGTGCGGGCCGCGCGTAAGATCGGCCTGCACTTCGAGCAAACGATCATAAACCTCACCCTCGCCCCGCCCGGCCAGTTTGCGGCGGGCAGGGTGTATTGGTTCGACCTCGCCAGCGATCACTTCAAGAAAATCACGTCCGTAACTTTCCAATTTCTTTGCGCCAACTCCGCCGATGTGTGCCATCTCGTCCAAATTCATGGGCCGCTTTTCAGCCATTTCAATCAGGGATCGGTCGTTAAAGATAATATAGGCGGGCACGCCGGCCTGTTCGGCAAGGAATCGGCGCTTCGCTTTGAGTGCAGAGAGAAGTGGCGCGTCTTCTTCGCTGACAAGCATTTTGACTTTCGGGCCGCTGCCACGTGCCGCGCGGATTGAATCTCGACGCAGTTCGATGCTTGCTTCCCCGCGCAAGATTGGACGGGCGGCTTCGGTCATCCGCAATGCCCCATGGCGTTCGCGATCCGGGCGTAACAGATCATGCCCCATCATTTGCCGAAAAATGGCCTGCCATTGGCGTTTGTCGTATTCTTTTCCGACGCCGAATGTGGGCAGGCTATCGTGGCCGCGCTGTTGGACCTTATCTGTCAAATCGCCGCGAAGAATATCGATCAGATGCCCCGCCCCGAACCATTCTTCGGTCCGCAAGGCCGCCGAAAGCGCCATGCGAACGGCCGTGGTGCCATCAAAAATATCAGCAGGCTTGTCGCAAAGGTCGCAATTTCCGCAGGGCTCAGGAGTCTCTCCGAAATATTCGAGCAAATTTTGCCGCCGACAGCGCAGCGCCTCTGCCAATCCCAATAGCGCGTTTAGCCGCCCATGATCCGCTGCCCGCCGTTCAGGCGGCGCTAAACCTTCGTCGATTTGCTGCCGACGATAGCGAATATCGTCAGGCCCAAACAGTGTGAGCGTTTCCGCTGGCGCACCGTCGCGCCCGGCTCGCCCGATTTCTTGATAATAGCCTTCGATAGATTTTGGCAGATCGGCATGGGCGACCCAGCGAATATCGGGCTTGTCGATCCCCATACCAAAGGCGACCGTTGCACAAACAATCAGCCCATCTTCTTGCTGAAAACGCCGTTCGACAGTGCGGCGATCTTCGGCATCCATGCCGCCATGATAGTAACACGCCAGATGCCCGGCGTCGGTTAACGCACGCCCAAGCGTTTCGGTTTTGGCACGGGTGCCACAGTAGACGATACCCGATTGCCCTTTGCGCGCGGCAGCGAAATTTAGAATCTGTGCGCGTGGCCCGTCTTTGGCGGCAAAGGCAAGGTGGATGTTGGGGCGGTCAAACCCGCGTAGGAACGTGGCAGGCTGCGCGCCGTCAAATAGTTTTTGGACGATTTCGACTTGGGTTTCAGCATCAGCCGTTGCGGTGAAGGCCGCCAATGGCACATCAAGCACGCGCCGCAAATCGCCAATTCGCAAATAATCGGGTCGGAAGTCATGCCCCCATTGGCTGACACAATGGGCTTCATCCACGGCGATCAAGTTCACGCCGACACGGCGAAGCATGTTGACCGTGCCGCCCGAGGCGAGCCTCTCAGGCGCCATATACAGCAGCTTTAGCGTGCCAGCATCAAGTGCGGCAAAGACTGCATCGGTTTCTTCTTGGGTGTTGCCAGAGGTAAGTGCGCCCGCGCTGACGCCAACTTCGCGCAGACCGCGCACTTGATCGCGCATCAGAGCAATCAAGGGGGAAATGACGACGGTAACGCCATCGCGAACCATTGCGGGCAGCTGGAAACACAGGGATTTTCCCCCGCCGGTTGGCATAATCGCCAAAGTGTTTTGCCCGGCGGTGACAGCCTCAACGATGTCTTTTTGGCCGGGGCGAAACGCATCAAAACCAAAAACATCGGCAAGCAGCTTATCAGCGGGCATCGAGAGGGACCTGTCCGGTTAGGATATTCGCGTTTCGGGCACAGTCCCACGTTCAGAATCGCGCAGCAAGTCTACGACGCGAAAAAAGGCCGCCTTCCGTTGGGAAGGCGACCTTTTGGGAAGAGGAGGGAGGATGCGTTCAGCGCTTAGCGGACGATGTCGTAGTCGCGCTCTGCAACTGTTTGACCGTTAACTTTCAGCACGGCGATGACGTCTTGCTGTGGGGCTTTACCGACGTTCACACGTACGTTGCTGTTTGCGCCAGCGTGCACAGTTTCGGTGCCGATCAATGCACCTGGTTTACCTGCAACGCTTTTGTAGATTTCAACAACGCCATCGGCGTCGGCGCGGACCAGACCAAGTTCAAGGACTGAACTTGCGTCCAAATTTTCACCGAATTCAAAGTAGTTGCTTGCAGAAGCAGTTGAACCCAGAGCAGCGATTGTTGCGGCGGCAAGTGCGATTGTTTTG
>NZ_JACXGQ010000006.1 GCF_022096995.1 Yoonia sp. I 8.24
AACGTTTACGACTGTACTACGCCATCACCGCGCCCGGATTCAGCGACCGCGAGATTAACGATCTTGCCGATTTCCTCCGGCTTGAGGTGCTGTCGGCTGATGGTGTGGCCGATGCAGTCATTTCGGAAAACCCGAACGAACGCATCTATGTCGAACCGGATCTGGCCCCGTCGACGTCGTTGGGCATCCCTCCGGCACTGATGCAAGCCGCACTTGCCAACGCGGACGAAGTCGTCGAAGGCGGGTCGATCCAGACCGAAGAGGGACGCTCGCTTTTGCAGCGCCCCGACGGGTCTGACAGCGTATAGGTCATTGCCGCGCTTGATGTCGGTGTCGGCGGGCAGGTCATCAATCTGGCGGACTTCGCAGAGGTGTATCGCGGTCGCGAAGACAACCCCAACCTGATCCTGCGCCATAACGGCGTTGAAGCGTTCAGCCTTGGTGTAGGTGAACCTCGCCAGGTCGGTGGCGATTGTGATTATCGTTCTGGCAATCTTTATGGGCTGGCGCGCCGCGGTTGTTGTTGGTGCAACGCTGTTATAGACCGTGGTTGGCACGCTGTTTTTCATGGCCCTAGGGTCAATCGAAATGGAACGTATTTCGCTTGGCGCGTTGATTATCGCCATGGGGATGCTAGTGGACAACGCCATTGTTGTCGCAGAGGGCATGCAGATCAACATGCAGCGCGGCCAGACATCGCGCGAAGCCTCAACAGAGGCTGCGAGCAAGACACAAATTCCCCTGCTCGGTGCGACTGTAGTTGGCATCATGGCCTTTGCAGGTATCGGCCTTAGCCCAGATGCAACAGACGAATTCCTGTTTTCGCTGTTTGCGGTGATTGGCATTTCGCGGCGGCTGTCCTGGGTCCTCGCGATCACGGTGACCCCCTTGCTTGGCCACTACTTTTTCCGCCAAGGCGAAGAGCCCATCTCTGAACGATGTCCTGGCTAAGTCCTTGGTCAGGAATCGGTCCTCGATGGTCAGCTTTTGACTGTCTGGAACAGCCACGGAAACAAAGGTGCCATCGAAGCTTCCAACATCAAAACAAATCTCTGAATAACTCCAAGCATGTTGTGAGCTTGAAAAGTATTGGCAGAGTTCTTTCCGTGCTCGGTCTTTAACATCAGTTCCCCATAGCGTCAGGCAACCAGATACTATTGTTTCCCAAGCTGGCGGTTTTCCGGGGGCTTGCCATCGTCCTTGGACAAGAATGTCATGGGACCAATATCGTTTGGCGCCCAATCAAACGTCTTTGAGAGAAAATCACTCGTCTTGTTGCGATCTGATCCAATGTTATCGAACCATACGAAAGGTGCTGTCATGCCAAAAATCCCATATTACTTGCTTTTTGCAAGTGATTCGATAAATGACCGACTTGTGAATTGCAAGTAAAATGTTTTCCTCTATATTTTCGACATGGCTAAGAATATAAAAAAACCTTTGATAGGCTGCCCCGTGCGATACGCAGCGGGCGTATTTGGTGACAAATGGAGCTTTATTTTGCTGCGCGACATGTTGCTTCACGGCAAGCGATATTACGGCGAATTCCTTGCATCCGAGGAGGGCATCGCAACGAACGTCCTTGCCGCACGCCTGCTGAAACTTGAGGAAGCAGGCATGATCCATCGCGAGATTGACCAGCACAAGAAAAGCAAGGTTTGTTACACCCCCACGGCAAAAGCACGGGGGTTGCTCCCTGCCTTTTTGGCGATGATGGTTTGGTCAACAGAATATGATGAAGATACTGAAGCGCCGCAGTCCTTTGCGCCTGCATTTCGCGAGCATCCAAAGGAAACGATTGCGTGGTATGAGGCTGAGATCGACCGTGTTAACGCGCAGATTTCCGCGGCATCTCATGGGGCCATTCAATCTGACAGCACCCCACCGGATAAATAATCCAGCATCAGTTCTCCCATCACGGCTGACAGGGTTTGGCTGGCTCGTTCGGGGCCAACGATACGTTCCATGATATTCAGGTAGGTCGAAAGCGAAATTTGCATGGCTTCGTCTGATGCAATTTCCTCCGGCGTTTTGCCGCGCAAATAGTCAAACACCAACGTCAACTCCGAGCCAAAATTGGCACGCAGGACATCCATCAACGCAGCCAGTTGCGCCTCTTGCGATCCCATGGTGTCAATCGGTGCGCCTGCGGTGCGGCTCATCACTACTTTTGTAGATGCGAGGAACAGCGCCTCTTTGGTGGGAAAATAGTGGTACAAAGCGCTCTTTGACATGCCAAGGTGGTCGGCGATGCCGCGCATGCCGACACCAGCGTAGCCATGTTTAGAAAAGAACCCTGCCGCTCGTTCGGCCAACTCGCATCTATATTTATCTCGGTCTATGATTTTGGGCATAGCATCTCTCGTCCAGTTGGTCGAAAATAATTGACACGCAATGGGGGCGTCGTCTAGTCAGTAGACAATAGTCCAATCGGTCTAAATTAAATAATTTTAAAATTTCGGCAACAGATCTGCCCTATTCCCCTCAAGCCGACAGGAGCCTCCAATGGCCGCACCCGGTGGCGTCAATCGTAATTATGGTCGATCAATTCCGCAAAAGCTGACGTTCGCTTTGATCCATGCCTGCATCGTCGCCCTGTGCATCTGGTTGGCTTTTGGGCCTGTTGATTGGCCAAACCCAATGCGCGCGCGTCTTGTTGCGATTTGCGCTGCACTCTACTGGATACGCCATTGCGTGACGTTGTTTATTTTTCTCAAACGCAAAGTCGCCTACAGCGAAGTGCTCGGCCTTTCCGGTTTTATTGCGACCTTTGAGCTCGGCTTCGTTCTGTTGGGGGCAGGTATTTTAACCCATCATCCAGCGCCGCTCGGTGGTCCGGACATTCTCGCTGTAGCGTTGGTTTTAATCGGATCATATCTCAATTCATTGTCGGAGCATCAACGTTGGCAATGGAAGAAACTCGCATCATCTAGGGGCCACTGTTATACTAAAGGTCTGTTTAAATATGCCACGCATATCAATTACTTCGGCGACAGCGTTCTCTTCATCGGCTGGGCGCTGTTGACCGCTTCCTTTTTAGCGTGGGCGATCCCAACTTTCGTGACATTGGGCTTTGTGTTTTTTCATATTCCAGCTTTGGATAAGTATTTGTCACAACGCTACGGGACAGAATTTGACGACTATGCCGCCAAGACAGCCAAGCTCATTCCGTTTATCTATTAAGATATCCATTCTAAAACGAGGGCCGATCACATGTTAGAAACGACGCGCATGGAAACGCTAGATCGCATTGTGCTTTGCCTCATCATGTTGCTTTTGCTCTATTCTGCAACAATTTTCGCCAGCGCATACGTCTCCGGTGCAAAAATGGGGGCATGGGTGTGGGAGCGTCATCAAAACCAATTTTCATGGTATTCCCGCCCGCTCTTTATCATTCCGGCGGCCTATTATGCCTACCGCCATAAGATTTGGCATATCGTTGGGTTCATGGCGTTACTTGCAACCAGCCTCTTTTGGTTCAACGCGCCAGCGGTGGTCTCCTCTGGGGTCAGTGACTATCTGGAGTGGGAAAAGAAGCTGTTTTTGCTGAACGAAAACATGTGGCCGCTTTTTGCCCTCATCGTTTCTGTCGTTCTATTCCTAACACTGCTGTTCTATGCTTTTTGGCAACGAAACCTTTGGATAGGTTTAGCTATCATCAATCTTGGCACAGCCCTGAAAATTGTCGTTAGTGTTAGCTTTGGACAAGACGCGGGAATGGCAGCAATTGTACCATCACTTAGCAGTTTATTTGTGATCAATCTGTTTGCATGGCTCTTGTGGCGTCTCAAAGGACGAAATTCTCGAGGTATTGATAGCACCAAATGATGGATGATTTTGCCCCTCCCCGCAGCATGACTTTCCCTAAAATAGCTATCTGGGACCTGCTCGCAGCGCATCGTATTCCTTATTGGTGGACGCGTGGACAATGGATGTCTTCTTTTCCACCGACGCATACTGGGAAGGGATCACTGAGTTGTCTTACGGCGCCACATCCAACAATTTTGGAGGGCCTTGCGCCATTTGGGTTTAATTACACTCCACAACTTTCCAAGCCCGATAGCTACACAAATGTGTTGCATTCTAGTTATGCCGAACATGCTGACCCCAACAAGAACTTGGATGCGCTGCGCTATCGGCTTGAGGCAAACCTCGGGGTCGGCACATCAGCATCAACATCGCAATTTAGCAGTATAACATGGATAAATGGCCCGGCCCGGATTGAAATTCGCATCACTCCCCCTGCACGCTATCTGGAACTTTTAGAGAATGGGCTGGGTGAGGACCCAGCGCAATCAACTGCCACATGCAGGATGTCAGTCGAGCACGGCTGGCTGCCCGATGTGCCCCCGTCTCAAATCGATCTGCTAAAACAATACGAGCCCTTTATAACCATCAACGACATGCCGGGCTTGGGTGGTTTATCGGCAACCGGAACTTATTATTGGCCCAAGGCTTTACGGTTTCCTTCTTCACTCGGCATCGGGACGGCAGGCCCCGCACATATTGCGATTGCAATGACTAGAAAACGAGTTCAGCTCATCCCGATTGACCACATTCAGAAATTTTCATTGGATAAGGAGCATTTAAGACGGTCAGGTGCGACGGTTGTGTCATTCTTTGCCCATCTGTTTCCGACTGGGATGTCGAGCGCCCTCCCAAAATCGATCGCGCTGACGAGACTGCAGAACTTCAATATAGAGGCGCTACAGGAAAATGCTCTGAAACTTGCAGCAAAGGTGGGACGCGAATGCCACGTGATCCAGCGATCTTCGCCTGAGTGATTGAGGTTTAGAGGCTTGCCTACGAAGAGGGCTATGTCGCCTTGCAAGAGCAACGATTATTATCCGCTGGCTTTCCTCCCTGAGAGCAGCCTCCCATGCAGCAATCCTCCATCAAGAATGAGACCAAACCACCAACCCGATCGAAGTCGACCCGGTAATTCAGGCTTCGTGATTGCCTTTGCCTCACCACAAATCCGGCTTCAGCGAGTGCCGCCAAATGAAACGAGGCCCGAGATGGGCTGGCGCCAATCTTTGAAGCAATATCGCCTGCATTCATTCCGGCCGGCCCCGCTTCGACCAACGCGCGAATGACTTTAAGCCTGTCCTTGTTCGATAATGCCCCAAATAAAATTGCAGCTTCTACCTCATCCATATTTCAACACCTCTTGAAATGCCAGCCTCTTCAATTATATTAATTCAAGAATTATTGAAATGAAAGGCATGAAAATGACAACCTTTAACAGCTTACTTAGCAACTTGCAGACCTATGACGCTTCACTTCCCTTGGTATTTACGACTGATGGTGGTGACATTGGATCTGGGTATCACGTAACCGAACTGCGCCATTCTTTGACTACTGGGATTGATTGCGGAGGCAATGTTGACAGCTGGCATGAAGCTCGTTTGCAGCTGCTCGATGGTCAGGGAGCGACCCATATGAGCGTACAGAAATTCAATCACATCCTAAAGGAAAGCATATCTGTCTTGCCTGAATTGGCTCAGGCGCCTGTGTTGGCGGAATATGGCCAAAACAACGAGGCCCTGACTCTTATGTCGATTGGTGCGCCGAAAGAACAGGGCGGCTCTGTTGTCGTACGTCTGGGTGGCCTAAGAGCGGTTTGTAAACCTGCTCAACGCACTGTTCCATCTGAAGAAAACGCCAGCGCATGTTGTGGTGGTGCGGCACCATCACAACCGGAAACATCGTGCTGCTCAACTGCAAGGCCTAGTAACAGCCCTGCCAGCTGCTGCGCTTAAGGAAACGGGCGCGGGCACGGCGGCGATTGTGCCCGCAATCACCAGTATGTTCGTGATGAACGTATTCGCATGAGTGGCTTGGTGGCTCAGCACTACCGCCAAAGCTGAGCAAGCAGAATAGGTTAGATAAGCTGCAATCCAAGATAGATGACGGGACCAACAATCGCTGCGTAAGTTGTCACCATCCCAATGCCGCGCAAGGCAGGCGGGTACGGGTTGGTGAGCATCGCGAAAGTGTGTAGCCAACGGCCCGCTACAAAGGCCAAGCCCACGGGCATCAACCACGCTGCTTGTGCACCATTCGCTTCCGCCAAGCCAATCATGACGAGGCCGAATGCGGCATATTCCATAAGGTTGCCATGCGCGCGGATTGTAGCCGTCAGTTTGACATCCGGATGTGGACCAAAGGCTGCAGCGGTCAATTTGCCTGCCTCTTTGCCAACGCGCGCGCGTTGAAGAGAAACGTAGACAGTGAGCGGGAAGACCAATACGCCCAAGAGAACCGCGATGGTGGCTGTGATAGGTAAAATCATAGTGTATCTTCCTTTAGGGTTTTGTTGAGACGGGCAAAGCAGCCAAGCCAACCTGAACGGTGGCGATCAGCCATGCCAGCAGCGTCAAGACGACTGTGTGTCAGCGTCATTTCAGTCTTGGAGCCAAGGGTGTTCAATGAGATTGAGACATGGCTTTCTACATTGGCATGTGGCGCAGGCGCCTCCCAAACCCAAGTAAAGCTCAGGTGATCATGGGCTTGAATAACCAAGAACTGACCATTGAGATGAAGGACATCATCGCCAACTTTAAACGCGATGCGAAACCCCCCTTCTGGTACAAAATCAAGTTTTTCGACAGTCGTTGGCATGTCATCTGTAGGGGCGATCCACTGAACTAGCGCATCTGCTCTCATGAAGGCTGCGAAGATTTTTTCCTTCGCGTGAGGGAAGGTTTCGGACAAAGTGAAGGCAGTCACAATTCATCCTCGTCAAGAAAGCGCCCAAGGCGTTGCAGGCTACCGGTCCAAAATGCACGGTGATCTGTGAGCCATGCGTCGGCTAAGCTAAGCGCTTCTGCATTTGCGCAAAACAGATGCGAACGCCCTTTGACCTGCCGCGTCACCAAGCCCGCCCGTTCTAGCTGCAGCAAGTGACGTGATAGTGTTGGTTGAGCGGCGTCAAACCGCGCGGCGAGAGTGCCCGCACTGGTGCCTGGCTCACTCATCAGCTGCGCCAGCATCTTTCTGCGCGTTGGATGTGCAAGTGCCTGAAATACCCGGTCGAGGGGATTGTGTGATTCTATAGTCATGTGGCTATATTATAGCCACATGACTATACGTCAATCAATATTTTGAATGTACTGCCCTCAGGTGGCGGCCGACTTGACCCAAGGGCAGCACAACACACATCACTGACTGGCAATTTAGCCAAGGGTTGCGCAGCCTGTCAGACCGCCGTCTATAACAAGCTCCTGCCCAACGATGAAATTGCTCGCTCTGGAGGCCAAGTACATGACGGCTTCAACTTGGTCAGCCTCTTCACCCATGCGGTTTGCTGGCGTTGCTGCCGCAATAAATTCCCGAGTTTGCTCAAACGCCTCATCGACGAGCCCCATTTTTGCAAAAATCGGCGTGGCGGTTGGACCCGGGCTCACCGCGTTGAAACGAATGCCTCTGGGAGCAAATTCCGTCGACAGCGTCGACACCAGTGACTTTACCGCGGCTTTACTTGCAGCATAGGCCGCAGAGTGCGGCTCCCCCATTTGGTTGGCAATGGACGTCGTCAAAATGACGCTGGCGCCATCGCTAAGATGCGGCAAGGCGGCTGCAATCGTATTGACTGTACCGTGAAAATTCACATCCATGATCTGCCGAAACCCTACAGGGTCGTGATTTTCAAACGGCGTAAATGCAGCGATACCAGCATTTGCAAACAAGACATCAATCAGGCCATGCTGGCGTACGACATCCTCCATAAAGGCATCAACTGACGTGCGCTCTGTAATGTCGCAACACTGGCCAGAAACGCCCAAAGACGAGACAGTGTCTGCCATGGTCTTCTGATCCCGACCCAAGATTGAAACCTTGGCTCCCTCTTTTCTGAAGGCTTGCGCAGCGGCGCGGCCAATGCCTGAGTTGCCGCCCGTTACGACGGCCGTCTGGTTCTCAAAACGCATATTTTATCCTTATGAAATAGCTTCATCCACACATGTTTTAAGAGCTCAAATTCCATCATTGAAATGGATTAATAGAATGCATAAATTCACATTATGAATGACAAGAGACACCTTCGGACATTGGACCTGAACTTGCTGGTCGTTTTTGATGCCGTGTACCGTGAGCGTCACGTGACTCGTGCAGCGGAGAAGCTGGGCATGTCACAGCCTGCGATGTCCAACGCTTTGCAACGCCTGCGATCCGCCTTGGATGATGAACTTTTGGTCAAGTCACCGGTAGGAATGGAGCCAACGGATCGCGCCAAGGAATTGGCGGCCCCGATACAAAGCATTCTTGCGGAACTCGAAGATATCTTGGGCCGCAGGCAATTTGATCCAGCCACAGACACGGGCACCGTTACCCTTGCCGCCGTGGACTATTTCAATCTCGTGCTGCTACCACCCCTCGCGCGTTTCCTTTCGCATCACGCACCCCACATGACACTGCGTGTGGTTCCAACAAGCGGGCGGTCACAAGAACTATTGGATCTAGGGGAGGTTGATCTGGTTTTGGCCAGCTTTGGCGATGTGCCCACTCGTTTTCAAAAGGATGTGCTAGCGCAGGAAGGATACGCGTGTATTTTACGCCATGACCATCCGATTTTGAAACAAGGCTTAACACCTAAGCGATATGCTCAATTGCGGCACGTTCTTCACAACCCAGGCAAGGATCCGTTTGGCAGCACCGATAAAGCCCTTGCCGCGCTTGGTTATGAGCGCCATATCGCACTCACTGTGAACAGCTTCACACATGCCGAAAGTATCATTGCTACAACCGATATGATCCTCACGGCCCCAAGAGGCGTTGCCATGTTACTGGCTCAAAGCCCAGCCCTTGAAATTGCAGATTGCCCTGTGGCGGTCGACTTGAGTGCGCAGCAGTTGGAAATGCTATCTCATTCTCGCAGAAGTAAGAGGCCTCTGGTGGCATGGGTTCGACAGGTGATATCCGACATTGCAGCCCGCCAACTTGCGTCCGACACACTGGACCTGTGATCTCTAGCCTTACGTCTGAGCTGCAAGGAAACCCGATCTGGCATGAGTTGCACTCCAAGAGTTCTGCCCGTAGGACACGAGCATCGCACATACAGCCAGTTCACGTTTCAGCTTGCTCAGGCGACGCCTTCGTCGCGTTGTGCGCCGCCATCCTCACCTTTTCGCCGATGGGGTGATCGCCCACCGCGCGAGATAAAACCAATGCGCCGACAAGCAAAGAGACTGTGCGCAGCGCCTCCTCATCGGCTTCGCCTTCATAAGAAGGCTCTATCATCTGAACCAACTCTTGAAGGCCCTCTCCAAAGACTTCCTGTAATTCCGGTCCATAACGATGTGCTTGCGCAGCTAGACTCGCAAAACAGCATCCCTCAGAAATATTGGTCGTATGTAAGTTTGACAGGTATGCGTCGCGAAACGCTTCTGTGCGGGGGCGGTCGTTTTTTTCAAAAATGCTTTGCCAGAAACGTCGGTTCGCTGCCATCGCCTCTGCCGTTGCCTCGACCATCAACGCGGCTTTACCTTTGAATTGTTTGTAAAAACCCCCGTGTGTCAATCCGGCGGCTTTCATCAAATCTGCGACGCCAATTCCATCGTATCCATGCTCTCTGAACTTCCGACTCGCCACTTCCACGACTTTGAGGCGGTTTTGATCTGCAACTTCTTGGGTCACGCGCATGTTCTGCCCTCTAAATCAATAATTATGACCATAATCTAATATTGACACTGATTAGATTACAACCGTAATTTAACTGGAATCATACGAAGGACCTAAAAATGCTCGACCCCATCGTGATATCTGCCGCTCGACGCACGCCCCTAGGAGGCTTCATGGGCAGCCTTTCTTCGCTCCCTGCCTCAGACCTCGGAGCCGCCGCCATCAAAGCAGCCCTAGCCGACGCCGCACTCAGTCCGTCTGATGTTACCGAGGTACTCATGGGATGTGTCCTGACAGCGGGACAGGGACAGGCACCTGCGCGACAGGCCGCGCGGGCAGCAGGGATGGCCGATACGGTCGGAGCAACAACACTCAACAAAGTTTGTGGATCAGGAATGAAAGCTGTGATGACCGCAGCCGACCAACTTGCGTTAGGCCAAGCGGATGTGATGCTGGCAGGCGGCATGGAAAGCATGTCTCGTGCTCCACACCTGATGGCTGCGCTGCGCGGCGGGCAAAAAGCGGGGCCAACGACGGTTCTCGACCATATGATGCACGACGGATTGGAAGATGCCTATGACGTAGGCCGTCCCATGGGGGCATTCGGGGAAGCTGCCGCCAAAAAATACGGCTTAACGCGCACCCAACAAGATGAATTTGCGATCGAAACCCTCGAACGCGCCAAGACAGCGCTGCATTCAGGCGCCTTTGACGCTGAAACTGTCGCGATGGATGTGATGCAGCGCAAAAAATCTACTGTAGTTTCACAAGATGAACGCCCAACTCTGCTAGACCCCGAAAAAATTCCAACCTTACGTCCTGCCTTCGATGCAAATGGGACGATCACCGCCGCCAGCGCATCAGGAAATGCGGACGGAGCGGCCACTCTTGTCCTCACGCGCCGCTCCGTTGCTGAGCTCCACGGCATGCCGATTTTGGCCCGCATCCAGGGGTATACGTCCCATGCCCAAGATCCAGCTTGGTATACAACTGCGCCAATTCCCGCGATCCGCAAACTATTGGATCAAATCGGCTGGGATGTTGCGGATGTTGACCTGTGGGAAATCAACGAGGCCTTCGCAGTCGTCGCCATGGCGGTAGCAAAGGACATTGGCATTTCTAGGGATCGATTGAATGTAAATGGCGGGGCTTGCGCGCTTGGCCATCCAATAGGTGCAACCGGCGCGCGGATCATCGTGACATTGCTGTACGCGCTTCGGACGCGCGGTTTGCAACGTGGCGTCGCGGCTCTGTGCATCGGCGGTGGTGAAGCCACAGCGCTTGCCCTCGAAATCGACAGATAAATGATCAACAAAGGAAACTGATTATGACACAAACCCGAAGAGATACTCTTGGCCTCCTCGCTGGCGCCGCTGCCGCTGCAACGATTCCAGTGACCGCGCAGGCGAATGTTAAACATATGCAGGTTGCGGGTGCCGAGATTGCTTGGGAAAGCCATGGCTCTGGTGCGCCGATTTTACTTTTGAACCGGTTTCGCGGCACGATCTCCGATTGGGATCCTGCTTTCATTGACTCATTGGCACACCACCACCGTGTCATTACTTTCGACAGCGTAGGTGTGGGGGAAAGCGGCGGTGAGGTGCCAGAAACGCTCGAAGGGGCCGCGGATGTTGCGATTGGGCTGGCTGATGCGCTTGGACTTGAAGCACCGAACATCCTCGGTTGGTCGATGGGTGGTATGATCGCGCAGATCGTTGCGGCTAAATACAGTGCCCGCCTTGGGCGTGTTGTTCTTGCAGGTACGACGCCCAGCTATCGTACGGCAGGCACCGTACCTGCACCCCAAGAATGGTTGGCAACGGCTGGCAAAGAGATCAACACAGCAGAAGATATGCATTTTCTATTTTATGGTGAAAGCGAAAGCAGTCGCGCGGCGGGGCTTGCCTCACTTGAACGGATCGGCGGGGGGGATGCTGCGGCAGGGGCCCGCGCGAAAAGCACCATGGCAACCCTCGCGGTACAGGCTGCGGCAACGCGGGCTTTTCTTACCGGAGAGGACGGCGCATTCGAAACGCTCGGGCGGATTTCATCACCTGTATTTGTGGCCAACGGCGATCAAGATCGAGCTTTTCAAGTCGAGAATTCTCTCGCTCTCGCCCGTGCAATTCCGAATGCGCAATTGGCGATTTACCCAAATTCTGGCCACGCTTTTCACTTTCAGCACATTGAGCGCTTCACCTCGGATGTCACGCGCTTTCTTGCAAGATAACCCTTAAAGTAAGGGCTTTACCGAATGTGATTTGGTGAAGCCCATCACCCTGAGAACAGACCGCCAGTCAATGGCCCGCCAATACCCCCTTGACCAACAGATGACTTCAGCTTAGCTCTCCCTTAGGCTGTAGACGCCTGCCTCCCGCTGACATTTGTCTTGGTGAAGTTCTATGACGTATATTTCTATCTCCTCTTTCCGCATATCGCGCGGATGGTAATGCGGACCCCATCTTCATTGCGCGATTTGGCTAGAGAGATACGGGATATGACTGAGACTCCCACCAATACATTCACCGATGGGCCGCTTGGGTCCATCTATTTAAAAACTGCGCTTCCGATTATTTTTGTGATGGGGATGAACGGATTGCTCTCCGTGGCGGATGCGCTGTTTCTTGGCATCTATGTTGGTCCCGATGCCTTGGCCGCTGTCACGTTGATGTTTCCGATCTATATGCTGATCGTCGCGCTTTCCACGCTGGTGGCGAATGGGATGTCCAGCCTTCTCGCGCGCTCTCTTGGCGCCGATGACATCGACAAAGCGCGGGCCACATTCGCTGGCGCACACGGATTGGCGATCACATTGGGGGCGTTTCTGATCGTTTTGTTTCTCCTCGCAGGTCAGCCTGTGGCGTTGTTACTTGCCAGTAGTTCAGAGACTTTGGCGCAAATGGGCTTGGTCTATCTGCGGATCACAGTGTTCTTTTCTCCGCTGCTTTTCGTGCTGTCAGTGAATTCCGATGCGCTGCGCAACGAAGGGCGCGTGGTTTTCATGGCCGTGATGAGCCTGCTGGTGTCGATAGCAAATATTGGCTTCAATTACATTTTGATCGCGATTTTAGACATGGGTGTCGCAGGATCAGCCTATGGGACAGCTGCGGCTCAAACCCTTGCCTTTTTCATCATCCTTGGGTTCCGCTTCCGTGGCGCAACAGCATTGCGGCCAGCGACCCTACTGTCGCACTCGGTGAGACATGGGTGGGGGCGCATCCTCACTTTAGGAGCACCTCAAAGCTTGAATTTCGTCGGGCTAGCGCTCGGATCGGCAGCGATCATTACAGCTTTGCAATGGGTTGGGCAGCCTGGGTATGCAGATACGATCACTGCCTATGGGATCATCACACGAGTCATCACCTTTGCGTTTTTGCCGCTATTGGGGCTGTCCTTTGCCATGCAAACAATCACTGGCAACAACTATGGCGCTGGACTGTGGCACAGATCGGATGCAAGTCTGCGTGTTGGGCTTTGGGTGGCGTTTCTTTATTGCGTGGTGGTGCAAGCTGTTGTGATGAGCCTACCTGCCTTGATTGCCAGCGCATTTGTGGACGATACTGAGGTCATCGCTGAGGTCGCGCGTATTTTGCCTGTCATGACCTGTGTGTTCTTTTTGGTTGGGCCGTTGATGATGATCGCAACCTATTTCCAAACGATTGGAGCTGCGGGAAAAGCGGCACTCTTAGGATTGACAAAACCCTACGCCCTCGCACTCCCATTGACGTTTTTTCTGCCTCTAGGCTTCGGTGAAATTGGCATCTGGTATGCAGGGCCCTTGGCAGAGGTGACCATGCTGGGAATTACGATAACTGTGCTTTGGCGCACCGCTCAGAAAACAGAGCTGACGTGGGGCATTTTTCACACGGCGCATCACCGGCCACATAACAGCGCGCAGGGAGAGATCAAATGAACACGTACCTGCCCTCAACAATGCAAGCCAAGGACCAAGCAAAGCGGTTGCGCCAAAAACGATCAGAAGATGGCGCACCGGTTACTCATGCTAAATCGCTGGAATTAATTGCCCATCAACATGGGTTTCGCGATTGGAACAGCCTGTGTGCTGCCATCGCTAACGGGCCACCCAAAGGGTGGGCCGTTGGTCACAAAGTCAGCGGCACCTACTTGTCTCACCCGTTTACAGCAAAGGTAGTATCGATCTCGATGGTCAAATCGGACTGGTTCCGATTGGAGTTGGATCTAGACGAAGCCGTTGATGTGGTGGCCTCGGATCAGTTCTCGAATTTACGCAAACGTATTCGCGGCATCGTTGGTCCCAAGGGGCACTCGGTTGAAAAGACCAGTGATGGCGTGCCTCATCTTCGACTTGAGCGGTCGTGGGTGAACCGCCAATCTTTGGGCCCCTCATGATCTTGATATCAGCCCGACATCTAAGCTGCTTTTTGATCAGGAAGCCGGGTCGGCGTTATGCAAAACGATATTGAATCCTTCCTCTGATGAGGGCGCGACGAAGTGCTCGGAGACCTGCCGAAATTGTTCTTCTGTTGCTGCAAAAGGGTGTTCGGCTAAGGCATTGCGTGCATGCAGTCGCATGAGGCAGATTTCGTCAGGAACATCCAGCACATGAAGTTGATGGGCCGCGCTTGTTTGGTCCAATAGGCCGCGCATCCAATGGCGTGATTCAAGGGTATTGGCTTGAAAATCTAAAACCACCGAAACATTCGCATGGAGCAAGGACACAACATGAGGCCCGATGACCTTGCGCAGCTTGGCCATACATCGCACGTAGTCCGAAATTGAAGACATATCTTCACCATAAAGCGCGTTCAGCCAGTCGTCCTCAGAGATAACAATGGTGTGGTCAACCGCACCAAGCTTGGCTGCCAAACTAGACTTCCCTGAAGCGATTTTACCGCACATCAAATGCAGAGTTGTAGGCATTGGCTTGTTTCCTTGGGCGACTGTTTCTTTAGGTGAATCTTGTTCGATTTTGGGTATTTCGCTGCTCAACTAGCACATTTCGCAGACATCGGGCCAGAGGGAGTGATCTCTCCCTGACCCCAAAAAACGCCTCACACATTGCGCACTCAGCCTCTGCCTGTCGTCCAGTACATCCAACATAAGCAGCCATACTGCATCTGCAGCGAAGATCCGGAATCCGCCCTTTTTTAAACAAGAGCTAGGGGACGTCGTCCCCACGCGCCCGCAACACAATTAGGCAGGGCCGTGTCCTCGGCTACGCCTGCGGGCCGCACCCACCCTGTCGAATTGTATTGCTCTTGCTACCCCCAACCCTCGCCGGGAGCAGGTTTTAGAGGCAGGCGCGCTGAAGCGCTTTGCTCAAAACCAGTTTTGAAAGGGAAATCATGCAAGACATCACCTCAAATGACCAAAAGCAAAGCTATGCGTCGAAAAAGGTAAAGCTCTGTCGCAAAAGGAAGAACTATGTGTCGTTTCACAAGAGGGTAAATGGCGGACTGGGGAGGATTCGAACCCCCGACCCCTTGATTCGTAGTCAAGTACTCTATCCAACTGAGCTACCAATCCGCGTATGGGGGGATTTAGACGGGCTGGCGGGTGGGCGCAAGGCCCTAATTGGATTCTTTTTCATTCGTTGAGTTGCGTAAGCGCGAGATCTGCTTTGGGCAATTCAATGATAAATGTCGTGCCTGCGGGGCCAGTGTCTTGTAGCCGCAGTCTCCCGCCGTGCCCACGAATTAGGTCACCTGCGATCACAAGGCCAAGCCCTGAACCCCCTTTGCGTACCCCGCCTTGAAAAGGTTGGAACAGGTGTTCTTGGGCTTTGGGCGGAAGGCCTGGCCCGGTGTCAGAAACGGTCACATGCCAACAGTCGTCGTCTTCATGCGCGTGAATGCAAATTTCACCAGATTTCTTAGTCGCCATGATGGCTTGGCGCGCGTTGCGCACAAGGTTTTGAATAACGCGGTAGAGCTGCTCGCCGTCGGCGCGCACGGCCATTGTGGCGGGAATATCTTCTGAGAACGATATCGCATAGTCCCCGGCCGCGAGTCGTTCGCTGTCAATTACATCGCCGACGATATGGGCGAGGGTCACGCGGGAGAGGGCGGGGGCGGGTTCTTCAGCGCCGCCAAAGGCTAACGTGTTCTCGCAAAGGTTCACCGCGCGTGTAATCGACCCAACGAGCTTGGGGGCCATGCGTTGCACGAGCGGGTCTTCGGAGCCTTCAATCCGATCCGTAAATAGTTGCGCTGATGTTAAGATGTTACGCAAATCATGGCTCACCTTCGCGACACCGCTGCCCAATTGGGCGAGCCTTTGCTTTTGCTTAAGCGCGCTGGTCAGCTGCATTTGCATCATTTGCAACGATTCTTCGGCGGCGCGCAGTTCTTTGATACTCGCGGATGGCACAATGATTTGGCGGGCGTCTTCAGGGGCTCTGGCGTATGATTCCATATGGGTCACAACGCCCTTGATTGGCGTCACCAGCAATTTGCGCACGGCAAAGAATAACATCCCAGCTGTCACAACCGAAATGAACGCGGAGAGGATCAGAATGTTCCAGCCGTATTGCAGCATCGCGTTGCGCAGGGGCATTTCATCAATGGTGACTTCAATCAGCAAGCCGCCATCACGTACCGGGTTGCCGATGATCCGAATGACCCGCTCTTCTTTATCAAGCAGGGTGCTTAGCGCATCGCGGATCAAGGTCATGCTGGTCGGCGCGCGCATGTCATAGGTGGCGGTAATCGGTGATGGGATCGGCGATGAGAGCACCAACTGTCGCATGTCGTCGCGGCGCAGCACGACGTTATAGACTTCGGCATTGGTCAGTAGTTCAACCTCTAGCGCGGGGGTTATCATATCGTCTGCCTCAAGCGCGAGCGATGCGATCTGCGCCCGTTCAAGCCGCGCAATCAAGTAGTCCTGCCGGAAACGCGCGATTGAGGGCACGAAAATGAATACCTCAGCCAGCATCACAAAAATGACCGTGAGAATCAAAAATCGGCCCGAAAGTGAGTTGGTCATTAACCCTCGCTATGGCAACCAGCGCTGCACAAGTCCGACGACACGTTTCACCGTCGGGTTTTCAAATAGTCTTGGGGTAAAATAGGCACCCGCGGCGCGTTTGTTAACCTCACTAATTGTGGGGTAGGGCAAAACAGCGTTCGCAACGGCTGACATTTTCATTTTATTGGCAATTGCCATCGCCCACATACCGATCAACTCGCCCGCTTGATGCCCCGCAATGGATGCGCCCACTGGGCGGCCTTTGACGACCATGACTTTGATCAGACCTTTGGTTTTGCGTTCTGCAATCGCGCGGTCGTTATGTGCATATTCAAAGCGCACCGTTTCGACGGCCGCGCCGAATTTATCTTCAGCTTGGGCTTGGGTCAGGCCGACTTGGGCCAGTTCAGGATCGGTATAGGTTGCCCAAGGGATGTGATCCGTCCGTTGTTTGGACGGCAATCCAAACAACATTGACCGGATCAAAACACCGGCATGGTACCCCGCAACATGTGTGAATTGCAGTCCGCCTGCGACGTCGCCGGCAGCAGAAACCTTTTTATTACTGATAGATCGCAGGTTGTCGCCCACTTTCAATCCGCGGCGATCATGTTCAATGCCGCCTTTATCAAGGTCGAGTTTGTCGATGTTGACCTTGCGGCCTACCGCCATCAACAGGTGCGATCCGGTGAAGTCTCCGGCGGGCGTATGGACGGTAATGCTGTCATCCGTGCCGCTGATTTTCTCGGCTTGTGCTCCTTCGACGATGTTCACACCCTCAGCCTGTAGGTTGTCGAGAACGATTGCCGCCATTTCCGGGTCATCATTACCCATCGCTTTGGCGCCTTCAATCACGGTGACCTCACAGCCAAGCCGTCGATGTGCTTGCGCCATTTCCATGCCAATCGGGCCGCCACCAATGACGATCAGATGCGCGGGTTTGTCGCGTAGATCAAAGATGTTTTCATTCGTGTAATATGTGACCTCATCCAACCCAGGAATAGGTGGGACGAACGGGCCGGATCCAGTGGCCACGACAAAACGCCGCGCGGTGACGATGGTGTCGCCTGCCTGTACTTCGGTTTCTGAAATAAAGCGCCCGTAATCTTGGATCACCTGCACGCCCAGTCCTTCGAAGCGTTCGACGCTATCAAGCGGGGCAATTGTGGCGATGACGTCATGCACATGGTCTTTGGCTGCTGCGTAATCAACGGTGGCTTGGGTGTCTGCAACGCCAAGCTTTGCGCCATGGGACATTGCGTGCGCTTGCTTTGCCGAGGCGATCAGCGCCTTAGAAGGCACGCAGCCATAGTTCAGGCAATCGCCTCCCATCTTCCCGCCTTCGATCAGGACCACTTTGGCCCCCATTTGCACGGCACCCGCTGCAATCGAAAGACCGCCAGAGCCGCCACCAATAATGCAAATATCTGTTGTGATACGGTTCATGGCTTATAGACCTTTCTTGCCGCGCAGGGCTTTGATCGCAATGGGCAGGGCGGCCAATGCCGACAGCCCGATGATGGGAAAGAGGATGGCTGGCTCAAAAATGATGCCGAGGTTAGGTGTTTCGCCGCGGGCGAAAATCTCGCCCAGCCCTGCACCGACAGAGGTGTAAACCACCGAACCGGGGATGATGCCAAAGAACGTGGAAATCACAAAACGGTGCAGGGGCACACCCAAGAAGGATGGAATCAGGTTTGCCAAAAAGAATGGGACGACTGGGATCAGACGCATCAAGAATAGCATCGACCACTGGTTTTCGTTGATGCCCTCTTTGATCTTTTTGACGGCCCCGTCGGCGTTATCAAGCTTTTGGCTAAACCCTTCGCCAAAGCCCCAGCGCGCGGCAAGGAAAATCGCCGTTGCACCGATGGTTGCGCCGATCATGTTGAACAAGGCACCGGGAAAGACCCCGAATAAAAAACCGCCGGTCAAGGTGGCGATGGTCGCGCCGGGCAGCGAAAATGCAACGATCGCGATGTAGGCGGCGATAAACACGACGACGGTCGCCACATAGTTACTGTCACGAAACGCCAGCAAGGCCTCGCGATTTTGGGCGAGCGCTTCAAACGTCAGTTTGTCGCGTAAAAGGTAGGTCCCAATTGCCGCGACGATAAGAATCGCAATCATAGGCAGCTTGCGGGTGATGGGGTGTGACATAATGGTTCCGATACAAGTGGTGTGGGGTCATAGATGGACGTATCTTCGTTCCAGCGGTACCCGCCTCACGACCCGTTGATGGAAATCGACCTGTTATTTCAGTTTTGACCGTATTCGGGTACAAGATTGAAACATTTTCATTGGTGACATTCTTGGAATTGTTGCAGTTTCCACCGCTTTGGCGCGTTGACATGCGGTGGCGTCCTCTCTAAAGGACAGGTCTGAAATGTTGATCGGCTTCGAATCCCAAATGGGGTTTGGCCTCGAACCGGAGAGAACGCGATGAAGCGCACGTTCCAACCATCTAACCGGGTTCGCAAGAACCGCCACGGATTCCGCGCACGGATGGCTACAAAAGCTGGCCGTAAGATTCTGAACAATCGCCGTGCCAAAGGCCGCGCGAAGCTAAGCGCGTAAGCGCTAAGCCTGTTTTGAGCGATTTGAAACCGCCGGTTGGGCCTGTTGAAGGCACTCCGGCGGTTTCCGTTTGTTTGCATGTTTTGACCAAACGTGCGGATTTTGTGCGCGCGTCCCATGCGCACCGCCAAGGCACTCCCGGCATTCACCTGCAAGCGCGCAAGCGCGCGGATGGCGAGGCAGCAGGGATTCGCGTCGGATTTACCTGTTCGAAGAAAGTCGGCAACGCTGTCGCCCGGAACCGTGCCAAGCGCCGGTTACGCGAGGTCGCCCGCATTGTACTGCCTGAAATGGGCCGCGACGGTTGGGACTATGTGCTTGTGGGTCGTAAAGATGTCACCGCGACCCTATCTTTTGATACGTTAATCGCGGATTTTCGCCGCGCGTTGAAAAAGGTTCACAGATGACACCCCTTGCCTATGTCGTATCATTGCCTGTGCGAGCTTACCGTTTGGTTTTGTCACCTTGGATCGGCAATAGCTGTTGTTATCATCCCACCTGTTCGGCCTATGCGCTTGAAGCGCTCGAGAAACACGGGGCAATCAAGGGCAGTTGGTTAACCATTTGGCGCATCCTGCGCTGCAATCCGTGGTCTAAAGGTGGCGTGGATAACGTACCGGATTAAACTTTCGATTGGATCGCGTGCGTATCATCTGGCATAGCAGGCCCATGTTAGATGAAGCCGACGATATTCACCCGCTGTTTTACGGTGCGCCCAAAACAACCGAGTTCAAGAAGCTGCGCAAGCGCATCGTACAAAATGTACGCGAAGCGGTTGAACAATACGGTATGATTGAGCGTGACGCGAAATGGCTTGTCTGCCTGTCGGGCGGCAAGGACAGCTACACGCTGCTTGCGATTCTGTATGAATTGAAATGGCGCGGGCTTTTGCCGGTTGAACTGATTGCCTGCAACTTGGATCAAGGGCAGCCGGGGTTCCCAGCGACTGTTTTACCGGCATTTCTTGAAAAGATGGGTGTGCCGCACCGAATCGAATACCAAGACACATATTCTATTGTAATGGATAAAGTCCCTGCAGGCCGGACGTTCTGTGCGCTGTGTTCACGGCTGCGGCGTGGGAATTTGTATCGTATCGCGCGCGAAGAAGGCTGTTCGGCCGTTGTGCTGGGGCATCACCGCGACGATATTTTGGAAACGTTTTTCATGAACCTGTTCCATGGCGGGCGTCTCGCGACGATGCCACCCAAGCTGGTGAATGAGGAAGGTGACTTATTCCTCTATCGCCCGTTGGCCCATGTCGCCGAAGCCGATTGCGAAAAATTTTCGACTTCAATGAATTACCCGATCATTCCCTGTGATCTATGTGGATCACAGGACGGGTTGCAGCGCCAACAGGTCAAACAAATCCTTGATGGCTGGGAAAAGAATAGCCCCGGTCGGCGGCAAGTCATGTTTCGGTCGTTGATGAATGCGCGACCATCGCATTTGCTTGATCCGAAGCTATTTGATTTTGCAGGGCTGATGCTTAGGACCGACAATGTCCCAGATCAAAACCTGGATTAACGGCCGCGCTTTTTCGGCCGCATTTTTCAACGTCACTGTGACCAGCGGTTGATCAAAGTTTAACCGCCGAACAAACTTCCATCGCAAGCAAAGCGCTTGATTGCCCGTAAAATGTTGCCTTTACACATAGTTTGTACGCTCTCTGACACGCCAGTAGTTGTATCGGCGGAAATCCGCGGCTAACAATTAGTTAATTTTGGCTGTGTATGTTTTCTGAGTGTCAGCGCCCTCTGCGTTAAATGAGGGCAAGTGTTCCGGTTTTGCCAACCGATTTAATATATCTGCCGCGTATTTTTCGCGCGCGCGAAATAACGTGGCACTGGAGTTGAATATGATGAAGCTAACAAGTCTTTCCGCAACATTACTGTGCGCAGTTGCGCCAGCAGCGCTTTTTGCACAACCGGTGGAGCTGCGCTCTGTCGATGGGTTCATTAGCGTCGACGGTGAGATCGTTGGATACAATGGAACGATGGTGGCCGTGGAAACATCCGTAGGGCAGGTCAGCGTCCCAGCATCAGAGGTTGTTTGTTACGGTGCAGGTTGTGACGAAGTGATCGCGAACAATGATTTTGGTCTGACGCGCGCCGCGTTTCAAGACGTGGCCACCGAAGCCGAAACCGTTGTTGTTGGCGGCACTGACGAAATAACCGTAAGCTTCCTCATCCCTGCGTTTGACACGATTTACCGCATTGTGGTCGGGGCCTATGTCACGACGGGCCAAACAGACGCGAATTTGACCATTGGATCGGCGGGTGAAATCACGCTGGATCTTCCTGACACAGGTGCGCAAGCTAACTTGCGTATTGCCGATACTGGGGGAACTTCGCACGCGGTTGTGACTGTTGCGGCATTACAAGGTGAAGCGCCGCAAGCTTATGCTACAGCCGCAGACTGGGCGCTTGCGCCGGCGGTAAGCGACCAGTTGTTAGCAACACGTGCGCTTGCGGTGATTGTCGCACCAAACATCGATATTAGCGCTGTCTCATTGGCGGATCTGGCAGGCATTTATGCTGGCGACATTACCAATTGGTCAGAGCTTGGCGGGCCGGATTTGGCGATCTTGCCGTTGCAATTGCCTGCAACCTCGACAATGCGTACCGAGTTTATCCAGCTTGTCATGGAACCAGCAGGTAAATCGATCGCAGGCAATGTTTTGACAATGGCCGATGGGCCCGGCATTGCGTCATCCGTCAATCAATTCGCCGGGGCGATCAGTGTCGTCGAGGTTGCCGATGCATCGGACAACAATGTTCTTCCGGTCTCTGGCACATGTGGCATGCCCGTTACGTTGGATAGCTTTAACGTGATTTCCGGCGACTACCCGTTGGCTCGCCCGTTGATGATGCGCTTTGACAGCGTGCCTGAAACACAATTAACAGCGGATATTTTTGATTTCGCTGCTGGCTCTGTTGTGCAGCGTCTTGTTTCCGCCGAAGGGTTCGATAGCTTCTCGGCTACAGCGCAAGACGAAGATTCAAAAAACCATCGTTTGAACACGCTGCTTGGCGCAGATCTCGCTGAAGCAGAACGGCTTGCCGCTGCGCAAATGTTCCAGCGCTTGTTTGAGGCACAGCGCCTGTCACCTACGATGTTTGGTGGCGCGACAAGCGGACCCGAAGCGGGCTGGAACCGCGCAATGTTCACAACGCTTGCAGAAGCACTGGCGACGTCTGAAATGGCTGACCGCGAAGTCATGTTTGTTGGCTTCGGCGGGGCAGGTGATGCCGCGCAGGCCGTTTCAGCTGCTGCGGCAGAAGATATGCAAGCAGCCTTTTCGCAATTTGCACCAAATGTTGCGGCGGCCAATGGGCTTACGCTGTCTGCACAGGGTTTCGGGAATATTTCGCCGGCAACCTGCTACGATGGTCAAGTGGCGGGTGCTGAACATACGCGTGTCGAAATTTGGGTGAAGTAACCCGGTCCTTTATATTCACGAAAATGCCGCGAATTATTTGCGGCATTTTTTTTGAACAATATTGAAAATTCCACTGTGTTATCTAGAAACCGCTGGCCTGATATCGCCTATCATCGCCATTAATGCTGTTCTTATGCGATCTAAGGCTGGAACTTCCCGGTTGAACACATAGGTAAAGAACATGAAAAAACGTATCCTATCCTCCGTCGCCGCTATTGGCCTTGCGCTTTGCGCTGGGGCCGCCTCCGCACAAGAGCTTAGCCTTGCGCAGATTTCACAATACCTGAACGGGTTGCAGACCGCCCAAGGTGGGTTTACGCAGCTTAACCAAGACGGCACTTTGTCAACGGGCACGATTTATATCAAACGTCCCGGCCGTATCCGGTTCGACTATGCTGCACCTGACAATACGCTGGTGATTGGTGGCGGTGGGTCGCTTGCGATCTTCGATCCGCGCTCAAACGCGGGGCCAGAGCGGTATCCGCTTAACCAGACTCCGCTTGGGCTTATCTTGCGCGAAAACGTTAATCTAGAGCAGGCCGATATGGTGACGGGCGTGACGTCAGACGGGACGACAACCACAGTCACCGCCCAGGACCCGGATCATCCCGAATATGGGAGTATCCAGCTGGTGTTTACAGGTAACCCCATTGAGCTGCGCCAGTGGATTGTCACAGATGATGTGGGCGGACAGACGACGGTTATTATGAATGACATGGTTGCTGGCGGACGGGTGCGGGATATTTTGTTTAATATCCAAGCCGAAACCCGCAATCGCAGCAATTAAAGATCAGCGAAAAAAAGTATGGCGGCCACTGTGGCCGCCATTTTGGTTAGCGTTTACGGCAAGCGCGGAGCTGTTGATCGTACATCACGGCGCGCGCTTCGACTTCGCCTGCGATCCGGATCAGCCAGCTTTTTGAACGCCACGTGCCGCGCAAATATCCTGAACGCCCATCATGATAGGCGAGATATTGGTTGCGGGTGTCATCGATGGCGACGCCGGTTTCTTCGACCGTTTGCACCATGTACCAGCCCATGAAATCGGTGGCTGCATTTACATCTTGGCGGCGCGCACGCGATCCTCCGACTTCGTCCTGATACTCGCGCCACGTCGCATCTAGCGCCTGACTATAGCCAACGGCCGACGATTGCCGCCCAACCGGGATTACACCCAGTGCATAGCGATGCGGCGGACGGTTATCGCTGATGAACTTACTTTCCTGATAGATGATCGCCATCAATGACGGCACAGGTACACCGTATTTGCGTTCGACAGCGCGGAACGCGCGTAGGTATTCGGGGCGCTCGGACACAATACTGCATGCATCATCAAGGTTGCGCGGGGCCGAGTTATGGCTCGATTGTCCGCCGCAGCTGCCTAAAATCAGCATTAGTGCCATTGCGCGAAAGAAACTGCTCATATGCCTCTCGCTTATTTTGTTTTTTTTGTACGATAGCCTGTTCTGGCTGATCTGCAAATGCTTAAGCGCGGCTGATCAGATCACAAAAGCCAAGATGAGCGGCAAATAGATCACGGACAGCAAGGTCGAGGCCACAACAAGCCCGGCAACGGGCTGCGCATCCGCCCCATATTTTTCGGCCAACAGATAGGATGTGACTGCCACTGGGGTCGCGATCTGCACGATCAGGACGGCAGCCGCGATTTCATCAAGCCCGAACCAGACGCTCGCGCCCCACGCCGCTGCGACACAGATCACAACCTTGACGGCCGATAGCCAGACCGCTTGCGTCATGGCCTTCGTTTCAAGCCGCGCAACGGCCACCCCAAGCGTGATCAGCATCACTGGGATCGCCATTTGTCCAATTAACTCAAGGGTATTGGTGATGACCAATGGCGTTTGCCAGCCTTGCCACAAGAACAATGCGCCCAACAATGTCGCCCCGACGAGAGGCTCTTGCACCACGCGTTTAAGTGAACCGCCACCTGAAACGAACCAAACCCCGATGGTAAACGACATAATCGCCATGACCGCGAAAACGACAACGGCGTAACCAAATCCAACTTCGCCAAATGCAAAAAGCGCCAAGGGCAGACCAAGGTTGCCCGTGTTACCAAAGACCAGCGGGTTGAGATAGGTCCGCATCTCAAGCTTTGATATCCTAATCAGGGCAAAGAAAGCTGCCATAACAATAAGGTAGGCAGCAACAGAGGCGAGAGATAGCGCCGCCAGTGCCTCTGGGTCGATGTCGGTTTTCATCAATGCGACAAAGATCAGGCAGGGCACTGAAAGCGTCATCGTCAGCCGTGTGACGAATTCAACCCGATATTCAAAACCCAATTTGACCCAAGTGAAACCAATCGCGGCCAAAATGAAGACAGGTGCCGAGATATTGAGCACCGTTAAGATCATGTTCACAGACTGTTTCCCTAAAAACGCAGCGACTGCCGTGGACTTTAGGTCCCTATGGGCCATATATTCAACATATGTTCAAGACGCGTGCGAAATATCATCTCGGCCAAGTGGTTCGCCACCGCAAACACCCGTTTCGGGGGGTTGTGTTTGATGTGGACGCGATGTTTTCAAACACGGACGCTTGGTACAACGCCATCCCCGAAGACAGCCGCCCCAAAAAAGATCAGCCTTTTTACCACCTTCTGGCGGAAAACGACCAAAGCTTTTACGTGGCTTATGTGTCTGAACAAAACCTTGTCGCGGATTATTCGGGTGAACCGGTTGATCACCCAGATGTCGATGATTTCTTCGGTCCATTCGAAGACGGGCAATACCCGTTGCAAGGCCAGTTGAACTAGCCGTCAGGCGTGCTACATCTCCCTATATCACTATAAGAAAATTGCCATGCTCGTCGTCATTTCTCCCGCCAAAGCACTTGATATGGATCCGGTCGCCACTGTGCCGACGCAACCTGCCTTTCAAGCCGATGCTGTGCGTTTGGCGAAAACGGCGCGCAATCTTACCTTAGGCCAGCTTAAAAAGCTGATGAGCCTCTCGGATGATTTGGCGCGCTTGAACCGTGATCGGTTCAAAGCCTTTGCCGATGAACCCGCTGCCGAAGCCGTAAAACCTGCAGCACTCGCGTTTAATGGCGACACATACCAAGGGCTCGAGGCTAAGACATTAACTGATGATGATATGGCTTGGGCGCAGGATCATTTGCGTATTTTGTCTGGGCTTTATGGCCTTCTGCGCCCTTTGGACGCGATGCAACCTTACCGTTTGGAAATGGGCAGCCGTTTGAAAACGCGGCGCGGCACGTCGCTTTATGACTATTGGGGCGCGACGATTGCAAAGGCGCTGAATGCGCAAGCGGGTGATGTTGGTGCGCAGGTCTTGGTGAATTGCGCGAGCCAAGAATATTTCGGCGCCGTTGATCTAACAGCCCTGAAATTGCGGGTGATCACGCCGCAGTTCATGGAAGTCAAAGACGACAAACCCCGCATCGTCAGCTTTTTCGCCAAACGTGCACGGGGTGCAATGGCGCGCTTTATCGTTGAAAACCACCTGACCGATCCCGAAGAAATCAAAGGCTTTACCAGCGGTGGCTATGCCTTTGATCCTGATCTTTCGGCGGGCGATACTTGGGTGTTCACCCGCGCCTATCCGACCTAGATTCGTTCAATCGCAAGCGCGATCCCTTGGCCGCCACCGATACACATGGTGATCAGCCCGCGCTTGCCGCCTGTGCGCTCCAATTCATACATGGTTTTCACGGTGATGATTGCGCCTGTTGCGCCCACGGGGTGGCCCAGTGCAATCGCCCCGCCATTCGGGTTGACCTTTGCAGGATCGAATCCCAATTCATTGCTGACGGCCAACGCCTGCGAAGCAAAGGCTTCGTTCGATTCGATCACGTCGAAATCGCCCGCGCTCAATCCTGTTTTTTCGAGCAGGTTACGCACGGCCGGGATTGGACCGATGCCCATGACCTCAGGGCGCACGCCTGCATGGCCATATCCTAACACGCGGAATTTTGGTGTTAACCCCGCCTTTTCGGCCGCATCAGCGGTTGCCATCACAATCGCCGCCGCCCCATCGTTAATGCCCGAGGCATTTCCTGCCGTCACAGTGCCATCTTTTTGGAAAACGGGGCGCAAGCTGCCAAGCTTCTCAAGCGAGCTGGGCTTTGGGTGCTCATCGCGGATAAAATCGACCATCTCGCGTTTGACTTTGACTTGGACAGGGGTGATCTGGCTGTCAAAATACCCGGCCGCGATGGCTTGCGCTGCGCGTGATTGGCTTTGCATGGCAAAAGCATCCTGATCTGCGCGGGTGATCCCGTGTTCAGCGGCAACGTTTTCGGCTGTGATACCCATGTGGCCTGTGCCAAACGGACAGTTGAGCGCGCCAAGCATCATATCTTGGGATTTGATATCGCCCATCTTGGCGCCCCAACGCGCATCTGGCAAAATATAGGGCGCGCGGCTCATGTTTTCGGCACCACCGGCCAACCCGAACGCAGCGTCACCCAGCATCAATGATTGGATCACCGATACAATCGCCTGTACGCCGGACCCACACAGGCGGTTCACGTTCATTGCGGGCGTTGTGTCGGGCACGCCCGCGTTCATTGCCGCAACTCGGCTTAGGTACATATCGCGCGGTTCGGTATTGATGACGTGGCCGAATGCGACGTGGCCAATCTGGTCGCCAGCCACGCCCGCGCGGTCAAGCGCCGCTTTTGCGGCCACCGTGCCAAGATCAATCGGCGCTGTGCCCGCCAAAGCACCGCCAAACGTGCCAATGGCCGTCCGTGCGCCACAAAGAATTACGATATCAGTCATGGATGCCTCTTTGAATTGTTTGGCATAGTTTACGCGCGAAGATACCGGCGGCCAGAACAACGTGAGGTCACAATCTTGAAAAATTGGGACGCGCACCTATATTGTATACATATGTATACTGAATTTGAGGGGTAGATTATGCGTTTGATGAACTTAAGTTGGCTGCGCGTTGCTTATACAGCCCGTAAATTGACACGGCGCGGCGGTGCTCGCGCGGCCGACGAGGGCGCACGTATTAGCCCGGGGCTTTTTCACGATAAATGGATGGACGATCCGGTCCGCCGCCAGAATGGTACGCCAGCGAATATGGTGCGTGTGCCGCTTTTGCCAGATCAAGAGCAAGAGATGCGCCACTTTTACCTGACGCTGCTGGGTATCCCAGAAATCGACATAGCAGATGATGACGCGGGCAAAGACGCGTTTTGGGGGGACACCGGGATGCGACAGGTCCGCTTTGGTCCGCCAGATCCAGCCCGGTCCCCGGAAATCTCTCTGGTGATCCCAAACATTGATGAAGCCTATCAACAACTGAAAAACGCGGGTGTCGCCCCCTATTGGGATGACAGTTTGAAATATGTGCGCCGTTTGCAAGTGAAGGATCCGGCAGGGAATTTGATTACGCTTGTCGGAGCCTAGCTCTTTTCATCGCGGTTCTACGTGCTACTCATATGCAACGCGCGGGGGATCATTTTGTTAACTGTTGAAAACATCCATAAAACCTATGCAACCGCCGACGGGCCATTTGCGGTTCTACGTGGGATCAGTTTGGGGCTGTCCGCTGGGGAAACGCTTGCGTTGACCGGGGAATCTGGCAGCGGGAAAAGCACGCTTTTGCACATTATTGGTGGGCTGGATACGGCCGACCAAGGGCGGGTTTTGCTGGATGATACAGACATCGCAGCACTTGATGATGATGGGCGTGCTGCGATCCGACGGGGCAGCATTGGTGTCGTCTTTCAGCAGTTTAATCTGATTCCGAGCCTGAAAATCGTCGATAATATCGCGTTTCAAGCCCGTCTTGCGGGGCGGTATGATCCGGCTTGGGCTGCGACGCTTGCAGAGCGTATGGGGTTGACCTCTCAGTTGAATAAGTACCCCGAGCAGCTGTCCGGCGGGCAACAGCAACGGGTCGCGATTGCACGCACCCTTGCACCGAAACCGCGTTTGGTGCTGGCGGATGAACCCACGGGAAATTTGGACGAAGAAACCGCTGCGATTGTGATGGACTTGATCCTTGAACTGATCCGTGAAACGCAGGCTGGACTGTTGATGGTGACGCATTCGCAAGCCTTGGCCGCGCGGATGCAACGTCGGGTGCATTTGCGCGCAGGTCAAATCGCATGACACGGGCCACGCTTCATGCGCTGCTGTCGCATTGGTGGCGCAGCCCGTTGCAGCTGTTTACCTTACTTGCAGGATTGGCACTGGCAACGGCGCTTTGGTCGGGGGTGCAGGCCGTCAACGCTGAAGCGCGCGCAAGCTACCGGGCCGCATCCACAACCTTGGGCGAAGGCAGCTATGACCGATTGGCCCGCCGTGATGGGCAGCCAATTGATCTGACTACCTATGTGGCACTGCGCCGCGCGGGCTGGCTGGTCAGCCCGGTGATCACAGGCCGCATGAACGATGTGCGGATCATTGGTGTTGAACCGCTGACAGCGCCGGGCAGCATGGGTGTCGCTGAGATGGCGCAAGGCGCGGATATTGCAGGGTTCATCGCCGGGCAGGGGCAGCTTTTTGGATCAGCCGATGTCGCAGCGCGCCTGCCAGATTTTGACGTGATCATCAGCGAGAATGCAGCCCCAAATACGGCCGTCACCGATATAGCTGTGGCGCAGCGCATTTTGGGGCGTCCAGATGAGATCGACAGCCTTGTCGTTGCCCCCGTGCAGCCCATTCGTCAAGATGACCTGGCGCAAGTCGCCCCCGATTTGATCCGCCAACGCGCACAGCAAACGACGGATACCGCGCAGTTGACTGATAGTTTTCACCTGAACCTCACTGCCTTTGGTCTGCTGTCTTTTGCTGTGGGTATTTTCATTGTGAACGGGGCAATTGGGTTGGCGTTTGAACAACGCCGCCCGGTGATCCGCACCCTGCGCGCACTGGGCGTACCTTTGCGGCGTTTGATGCTGTTGATGGCCGCCGAGTTGATGATCTTTGCCGTCATTGCTGGGGCGTTGGGGGTGTTGCTCGGCTATATGATTGCTGCGCTTTTACTGCCGGATGTGGCCGCTACCCTGCGCGGGCTATATGGGGCGGATGTGTCTGGCACGCTGCAATTGCGCCCCTCGTGGTGGGCCTCTGGCCTTGCAATTGCGCTGGGCGGCACAGCGGTCGCGGCGACCGGGGCACTGTGGAAACTGGCAAAAATGCCTTTACTTGCAGCAGCGCAAAAACGCGCCTTGGCGATGGCCGCGGGGCGCCGCGCCGCAGCGCAAGCGATGATTGCGACCCTATTGCTGACGGTCTGCGTGATCTTATGCGTCACAGCACAAGGGTTGATTGCGGGGTTCGCGCTTTTGGCGTGTTTGCTGATTGGCGCGGCGCTGGCGCTTCCGTTTATCTTGGACCGGGCGCTGGCGTTTGCGAGCCGTGGCGCACGGTCTGTCGTGACGCAGTGGTTTTGGGCTGATACGCGCCAACAATTGCCGGGCCTTTCATTGGCGTTGATGGCGCTGTTGCTGGCGATGGCCGCGAATGTGGGCGTATCGACGATGGTTTCAAGCTTTCGGACAACATTCACTGGGTTTCTTGAACAGCGGCTTACTTCAGAGCTTTATGTTGATACTGCCGACCCGGCCCAAGCGACTGCGTTTGTCGCCTATGCCACGCCGCTTGTGGATGCTGTGCTGCCGATCATGTTCAGCCAAACGACCATCGCCGATCAGCCCACTGAAATTTACGGCACCCGCGATCATGCGACGTACCGCGATAATTGGCAGATGCTCTCGGCTGCGCCAGACCTATGGGACACAACGTTTGCCGGTGAGACGATTTTGCTCAATGAGCAGCTCGCGCGGCGCGGTGGCCTGTCTGTCGGGGACTATGTCACCGTCCAAGGGCGTGAGATGGCAATTGCTGGCATTTACGGGGATTACGGCAACCCGATTGGCCAAGCAATTATTGCTGAAGCGCTTTTCAAAGAGATGTACCCTGAGATAACGCCAGACCGTTTTGGCCTGCGTATCGCCCCGGAACGGGTGCCAGATTTCATTGCGGTGCTCAGCGCACAGACAGATATATCCGCCGCGCAAACGATCAACCAAGCAGGGATCAAAGCGCTTTCGCTTGCAATCTTCGAACGGACCTTCACCGTCACGACGGCGTTGAATATTCTGACGCTTGCCGTGGCGGGCTTTGCCATTTTGATGAGCCTGTTAACCCTTGCTGCGATGCGGGTGCCGCAGCTTGCCCCAGCATGGGCAATGGGGATGACGCGGGCGCAATTGGGCCGGTTGGAATTGTTGCGTGCGGTGTTGCTTGCGATGCTGACAGCGGTGGTCGCTTTGCCATTGGGATTGGCACTGGCATGGGCGCTTTTGTCGGTCGTGAATGTGGCTGCTTTTGGTTGGAAATTGCCAATGTATCTGTTTCCAATGGATTACGCGCGCTTGGGGGTGTTTGCCCTACTCGCGGCGGCATTGGCCGCACTGTGGCCCGCGCGCAGATTGGCCCGCACCCCGCCAGCAGATTTGCTGAAGGTGTTTTCAAATGAACGTTAAAGCACTGATACTTTGCGCGCTGCCGTTCATGGCGCATGCGCAAGGGTTTGCGGGGCTTGGGACAGAGGTCGAAGGATTCTCTGTGCCGCAGCCGAACCCGATTTTTACCTTTCCGACTGATCACGGCCCCCACAACGACTACCGAATTGAATGGTGGTACCTGACCGCAAACCTGGCGGGGGCGGATGGGACAGATTACGGGCTGCAATGGACGCTGTTTCGCTCAGCCCTCGCGCCAGAAGAAGGGGCAGGCTGGACCGCTCCTCAGTTGTGGATGGGGCATGCTGCCGTCACCACGCCTGACGCGCATTATGTCAGCGAACGATTGGGCCGGGGCGGGATCGGGCAGGCGGGCGTGACTGCTGATCCGTTCGTTGCGTGGATTGATGATTGGGAACTTTCTGGTGATTGGAACACCCTTGCGATGTCGGCCTCTGGTGCGGATTTTGCCTATGATATGGATTTGACCGCCCAAGGCCCGCTGGTGTTTCACGGCGACGCGGGATTTTCGGTGAAATCAGCCGAAGGCCAAGCGTCATACTATTATTCACAGCCCTATTTCGATGTAGCCGGTGTGTTGGCTTTGCCGACCGGTGATGTCCCCGTGACGGGATCGGCGTGGCTGGATCGCGAATGGTCTAGTCAGCCTTTGGGTGAAAATCAGACGGGTTGGGATTGGTTTTCGCTGTCGTTTAGTGATGGGGCAAAGCTGATGGGCTTTCGCCTGCAACAAACGGATGGGGCGCATTTTACCGCAGCCACATGGATTGCAGCTGATGGGGCCACCACCGCGATGGAAGACGGCGCGTTCATTGCGGTCCCGTTGGATGAAAACGCGCAAGGTGTTCCGGTGCGTTGGCAGGTTACACTGCCCGCACACGATGTTGATGTTACTGTGACGGCCATCAATGATAATGCATGGATGACGACAAGCGTCCCTTATTGGGAAGGGCCAGTAAGGGTTACGGGCAGCCACCAAGGGCGCGGATATCTAGAGATGACAGGTTATGAGTAATTGGTTTGAAACACTTGGCGGGCTCAAGTCCCGCGTATGGGAAACGTTGGCCCGTGGCGTGGCAGAGCCAGAGCACCCCGCGCGCCTGCCGAATTTTGCGACGCTATCGGCAGATGGTTGGCCAGAAGTGCGCTCGGTTGTGCTGCGCAGCGTGAGCCACCGGGACCATAGCTTGACAGTGCATACGGATTTGCATTCTGCCAAAATGCGCAGCCTGCGCGCGCATCCCCGCGCGGCCCTTCACGTTTGGGACGCCGAACAAGCCTTGCAACTACGGTTACAGGCCGAAGTCAGCATCGCCACTGGTACCGACACGCGCGCACTTTGGGAAAAAATCCCAGATCACGCGCTGCAATCTTACGGTGTTGTCCCGCGTCCGGGCGCGCGGATTGAAACGGCGCTTGATTACGTCAAACAGCCTGATCCGGCGACATTTGCAGTGCTGACTTGCCGGATCGTGACCATTGATGTGGTGCACCTTGGGCCAGATCACCGCCGAGCCTCTTTTTCCCGTGCGAGCAATTGGGCTGGCCAATGGTTGTCGCCATGACGGATATTGTGTTGATCGGCGGTGGGCATTGCCATGCGTTGGTTCTGCGTCTTTGGGGGATGAACCCGTTACCGGGCGTCCGCGTCACAGTGATTAATCCGGGGCCAACGGCACCCTATTCAGGCATGCTGCCCGGGTTCGTCGCAGGGCATTATGAACGGGATGAACTGGATATTGATCTAGTCCGCCTTGCCCAGTTCGCGGGCGCGCAGCTGATCAATGGCGCGGCCACAGGGATCGACCGAGACGCGCAAATGGTCCATGTATCCGGACATGCCTCGATAAGATATGATCTGTGCTCTGTTGATATTGGGATCACCTCAGAAATGCCGCAGACGCCCGGCTTTTCACAGCATGGGGTGCCGGCAAAGCCGTTGGGGGTTTTCGCCAGCCGTTGGGACCAGTACCGGGCTACGGCGATTGACCCCAAGGTGGCAATCATTGGCGGCGGTGTCGCGGGCGCTGAACTAGCGATGGCGATGGCGCATGCGTTGTCGGACCGCGCGCCACAAGTGACATTGATTGATCGCGGTACTGCTTTGTCAGCGCTGGGCGATAGGGCACGTGTAAAAATGCACGCGGCCTTGGATGCGCAAGGCGTTGATCTCCTTGAAAACGCAGAGGTGTCCGCGCTGACGCAAAATGGTGTCCTGCTCGTTGAGGGGCAAGAAATCCTCAGCGATTTTGTCGTTGGGGCAGCAGGTGCAAAGCCACATGATTGGATCGCTGACACGGGCCTTGCGTTGGAGGACGGCTATATCATCGTGGACCCAACGCTTGCGTCATATGACTCGCGTATCTTTGCGGTCGGTGATTGCGCGCATCTGGCATTTGATCCACGGCCCAAGGCCGGGGTCTATGCGGTGCGCCAAGCGCCTATATTGTTCGACAACCTACGCGCGGTGATTTCTGGCGGGGTAACGCGCCCCTATAAACCGCAAAAAGACTATCTAAAGCTCGTATCGCTCGGCCGAAAATCGGCCTTGGCAGAAAGGTTTGGCATGGCGTGGGGTGGCTCGTCGCTGTGGCGTCTGAAAAACCACATAGATCGCAAATTCATGCGGCAATTTGATTAAGAGCTTAGCGCGCGTTGCATGATACTACGGGTCATTGCAGCAGCGGAACGCGGCCTTTGTCGGTGAGTGTCCAGCACTTGCGGCCTTCGAACACGGCGGGGACAAGTGGGCGGCCGTAGCCTGCGCCGCCGTCTAGATCGACGCGATTGCCAAAGTGTTCGGGGTGATCGAGCGCTGTGTGCCCGTGCACGACCAGCTGACCAAAGTTATGATCGGTCTCAAGAAACCCGTCCCGAATCCAGATAAGGTCTTCGGGGTCTTGATGTTCCAGTGAAATATGCGGACGCAACCCGGCGTGCACGCAAAGCAGGTTTTCGGTCTCATGCCAAAGCGGCAGACCTTCGATGAAGGCGATATGGTCTCCTGGAACGGCAGCTTGGGCTGCGGCGATCAAGGCGGCGGGCGCGACCCAGCCAGCGCCAGATTCGAAATGCTGCAATTCTTCGATTTCGCCGAATTTTTGTTCCGCGAAATGCATCTCTCCAGTCACGCCATAGGACGCGAGCGTCTGCGCGCCGCCAAGCCGGGGATTGAGCCAGTTCAACCCAGACTTCACACGCGGGTCATGCTGACGGCCTTCGCGGATGAAGCGCGCGAAAAACCGATCATGGTTGCCGAGCAAACAGGTCCATGGTTTGCCTGCCGCTTGACCTGCCATCAACGTGTCAATCACGCCCCGGCTGTCAGGGCCGCGATCAACATAGTCGCCCAAAAAGATGATTTCCGCGTCTTCGCCACCGTCCGCCGCAATCACTGACAGCGCATTGTCTAGCATCTCTTTTTGCCCGTGGATATCGCCAATTGCATAGATAGGGGCCATGAGATTTCCTCGGATGAAAGTAAATAGGCGCATGGTCTCCCATGCGCCTCGTTTTGCTTATACGTCGAAACTAAGCGGTTTGACCTGTTTGAACAATCCGGTGCCCTTGAGGTCGTCAATCGCCTGCTGCGGCATGGGTGCATCGATATAAAGCAGGGCGATGGCCTCCCCTTTTTCCGATGCACGGCCGAGCGTAAAGTTCGCGATGTTGACATCGTTTTTGCCAAGCAGAGTACCCAATGTCCCGATGATGCCGGGGACATCGTCATTGGTGGTGTAAAGCATGTGTTCGCCGACTTCGGCGTCGATGTTGATGCCTTTGATCTGGATAAAGCGCGGCTTGCCATCACTAAACACGGTCCCAGCGATCGAACGTTCGCGCGTTTCGGTGACGATTGTGATCTTGACGTAACCTTCGAACGCACCGGATTGATCTTGTTTGGTGGTCGAAATTTTTACGCCGCGCTCTTTGGCGATCACTGGTGCAGAGACCATGTTTACGTCAGGGTTGGCCGTTTTCATGATGCCTGCAATCGTGGCGGCGGTCAGTGCCTTCAGGTTCATTTCGCTGGCTTCACCGTCGAACAAGATGTTTACGGCTTTGATCGGCTCGTCCGTCATTTGACCGATATAGTTGCCAAGGTGGCCTGACAGCTTAATCCAAGGGCCCATGATCTTGGCTTCTTCAGCGGTGACCGACGGCATGTTCAATGCGTTCTGCACGGCACCTGTCAGCAAGTAATCTGACATCTGTTCGGCCACTTGCAGGGCTACGTTCTCTTGGGCTTCGGAAGTCGCAGCACCAAGGTGAGGGGTGACCACAACATTGGGTAGGTTGAACAAAGGGTTTTCTTTGGCTGGTTCTTCGGCGAACACGTCAAAGGCTGCACCAGCGACATGGCCAGATTTCAGCAGTTCAGCCAGTGCGGCCTCATCGACCAGACCGCCGCGAGCACAGTTGATGATACGCACGCCTTTCTTGGTCTTCGCAAGGTTTTCCGCGCTCAGGATGTTTTTCGTGTCGGCAGTTAGTGGCACGTGCATGGTGATGAAATCAGCACGGGCCAGCAAATCATCAAGCTCAACCTTTTCAACGCCAATTTCAGTAGCGCGTTCTTCGGACAAGAATGGGTCCATTGCGATGACTTTCATCTTCAGGCCACGCGCACGGTCACAGACGATGGAACCAATGTTCCCGGCACCAATCACGCCAAGCGTTTTTCCGGTCAGCTCAACACCCATGAACTTGGATTTTTCCCATTTGCCAGCATGTGTGGATGCGCTTGCTTCGGGGATTTGGCGGGCAACGGCGAACATCATTGCAATCGCATGTTCGGCGGTTGTGATCATGTTGCCGAATGGCGTGTTCATCACGATGATACCCTTGCGGGAAGCAGCTTCGCGGTCGACGTTATCAACACCGATACCTGCGCGGCCAATGACCTTCAGGTTGGTCGCTGCGGCGATGATTTTTTCGGTCGCTTTGGTGGCCGAACGGATCGCAAGGCCATCATATTGACCGATGACTTCAAGCAGCTTGTCCTTGTCTTTGCCAAGATCAGACTGGAAATCAACATCAATGCCGCGATCCTTAAAAATCTGTACAGCGGCTTCGGAAAGTTTGTCAGAGATAAGTACTTTAGGTGCCATGGTTAGCTATCCTTTGTCAGATGGCGCGGCAGATCAAATTTCTTAAAACTTGATCGCCACCGCCAAAAATTTTGAGAAATTACTGCGCGTCTATTTCGGTCGCAAATGCCCATGCCAACCAAGGCAACATGGCTTCTATGTCCGATGTCTCAACTGTGGCACCACACCAGATCCGCAGACCAGCAGGGGCGTCACGATAGGCACCGATGTCGAGCGCGACGTTTTCGGCCTCAAGACGTTTTGCAACGGCTTTGGCGAAGGCGGCACCGTCTTTGATACGGTCATCCGTGAATTTCAAGCAAACCGATGTGTTCGACCGGGTCGCTGGATCAACGGCCAGATTGTCGATCCAATCGTTCTCTGCACAGAAATTCCAGATCGCGCGTGCGTTTGCATCGGCCCGGTGGATCAGCGCATCCAGCCCACCGATAGACCGGCCCCATTTCAGTGCGACAAGGTAATCTTCAACGGCGAGCATCGACGGCGTGTTGATGGTTTCGCCACGGAAGATGCCGTCGATCAGCTTGCCGCCTTTGGTCAGGCGGAAGATTTTCGGCAAAGGCCATGCAGGTGTGTAGTTTTCGAGACGCTCAACTGCGCGCGGGGATAGGATCAACATGCCATGAGCTGCTTCGCCGCCCATGACTTTCTGCCACGAGAAGGTTGTCACATCCAATTTGTCCCAAGGCAGGTCTTGGGCAAATGCAGCAGAAGTCGCATCGCAAAGCGTCAGACCAGCCCGGTCACCGGGGATCACATCGCCATTGGCCACGCGCACGCCGGATGTGGTGCCGTTCCAAGTAAAGCAAACATCGTTATCATAGTTCAGCGCGGCCATATCGACGATCTCACCGTATTCGGCTGTATGAACGGTGGCGTCGATTTTCAACTGTTTGACCACATCAGTGACCCAACCCGCCCCAAATGATTCCCATGCGACCATTTCGGCGGGGCGTTCACCCAGTAGGGACCACATTGCCATCTCAAAGGCACCAGTGTCCGACGCAGGCACAATGCCAATGCGGTAGTCAGCGGGGATGCCTAGGATGTCGCGGGTCAGCTCAATCGCTTCGGCCAATTTGGCCTTGCCCACAGATGCGCGGTGTGACCGACCCAGTGGGGCGTCACGCAAAGCATCCAAATTCCAGACGGGGGGTTTGGCACAAGGGCCAGAAGAAAAACGCGCGTTTGCCGGCCGCGTAGCCGGTTTGGTCATAACCATTGCTGGTATCCTCACAGATATCTGCCCTTCGTTGGGGAAGGGTGTCCCACCGCCGGACATAGAGCCTGACTTTGGGTTTCACAACAGCCAAAATGACGCTAGACCGCCGCTTAAGGCGCTTTTTGCGACACCCTTTGAGGCGGATAGGAAACACCATGTTCACAGTCACACTTTTGACGAGCCCAACAAATCGGAACCTTGAAATGGCGCTGGTCGAGAACCTGCGTAACGCGTGGGGTGGCGGTGATGCAGTTTGGCTGGCGATCGATGAAGCCGCGGAATTTGCGATCCCGCAACGACCCGATAATCAGTGGGACGTTTGGAATGACCTGCAAGTCGCAGGTGTCGACTTGATCGTGCAACCTACTGAAAATCGTTGTAAAAAGATGCTGCTGGCGGATATGGATAGCACCATGATCGAACAGGAATGCATCGATGAATTGGCAGCAGAAGCGGGCGTTGGGCCGCGCGTTGCTGACATCACAGCGCGCGCGATGAACGGTGAATTGGACTTTAACGAAGCCCTGACCGAACGGGTCGGGCTGCTAAAGGGGCTATCTGAATCCGTGATCGATAAAGTCCTTGAAGACCGCATCACACTGATGCCTGGAGGGCGCGCGCTTTTGAGCACAATGAAGGCGAATGGTGCGTACGCCGCGTTGGTGTCGGGCGGGTTCACGGCCTTTACCGCGCGAATCGCTACTGAATTGGGCTTTGATGAAAACCGGGCGAACACGCTGTTGGTTGCGGATGGTCAATTGACGGGCGCGCCTGGGCTGCCAATTTTGGGGAAGGCGGCCAAGGTCACCGCACTTGAAGAAATCACCGCCAAATTGGGTATTTTCGAGGAAGACGTGCTGGCTGTTGGCGATGGGGCCAATGATCTAGGCATGTTAGGCCGCGCGGGCACTGGCGTTGCGCTACACGCCAAACCATCGGTGCAGAAAGAATGCGACGTGCGGGTTAATCACGGCGACCTGACAGCACTGCTATACCTGCAAGGCTATGCGCGCGATCAGTTTTCGTGAAGCTAGACAGTGGTCGACTGCCATAATTTTGCTAGATTGACGCGGTTAATTGGACAAGGCTTGGGACTCTAGGCCGCTGTATACAAAGACGAGACACAATCACGTGGAATGGTTTGATAAACCTTTTGAGCTTACGTTTGGCATTCAGCTGCTTGCGGCACTCGCTGCGAAGTATGTTCTTGTCATCGTGTTTCGCAAGCGCTCTGAGCTAAGTGCAATCGCCACCAAAAATATGCTGGCGTCGATTGCGATATCCGTCATGAATATTGGCGCGGCTATCTATTTCATTAACGATATCAACGCTTTCTTGCAGGTGGCATATGATACGTTACATATCCCGACGTTGGATCCCGCGTTTTGGGATGGGTGGCCGCTTTGGTTGCTGTGCATTGTTGGCATTATCCCACGCGATTTTGCCGATTATTGGAGCCACCGCGCGATGCACACGCGATGGGGCTGGCCGACACATGCGGCGCATCATACTGACACCCATGTGAATGCATTCACTGGGCTGCGCGTACATGCGATCGAATCGGTACTTATGACGATGTCCTATGTGATCTTGCTGACATGGCTACAAATGCCCGAAGCGATCCCAATTATTGCAGCGTTCTACCTCGTGCACGGCATCTATGTGCATATGGACCTAGAAATTGATCACGGCCCATTTAAATATCTCATCGCTTCGCCGATTTTTCATCGCTGGCACCACGCGGATGCGCCTGTTGCATACGGCAAGAACCTTGGAAATATCATGCCTTTGTGGGATCGGATCTTTGGGACCTACTATAATCCCGGGCCATGTCGCGAACAAATGGGCGCTCTTAGCAGCGGGTTGGCGGATACGAACCCGTTCTTGATCTATATTTATCCACTGCAAGAGTGGTCGCGCCTCCTAAAGGAAAGTTGGGTGGAAACAGTGAGCCCCATCTTTAACAAACACCAAAGCGCCCCGGACGATCCCGACCAGTAGGCGAGCATTGCGAAAACCTGCCCTTCGAAAAGTTATACGAAAAAGAGAAACTTCGCGTATGATCCCTTTAGAAACTTGGAGGGCTCAAGATGGCTGACTACAATTATAGTGCGTTCTCATCCGCTGATTATGACTTTACGACCGCAAGTGGCCCGGCCGTTGGTGCGAAGGCTCCTGACATCGAAGTGACGACTTTAAGCGGGGTTAAACGACGGCTTTTGGAATTTGACGGTGATTTCTTGGTGCTGGAACTGGGCAGCATTACCTGTCCGTTGTTCCAAACCCGCCGCAAGGCGATGGCCGCAATGGATGCGATTTACCCAAATGTTGCCAGCGCCGTGCTTTATGTCCGCGAGGCCCATCCGGGTATCGACATCCCTAATCACGATGGTTTTGAGCAAAAGCAAGCCTGCGCACAGCGTTTAGCCGAGGTTGATGGCGAGACACGTGAAATCTTGGTCGATGATTTTGACGGGTCTGGGCATCGCGCCTTTGGTGGCATGCCAAACGCGGTCTTTATCATCAACCGCAACGGCTGTGTGGTGTTTCGCGCCGCATGGAACAATCCGAAAGTCACGAAATCTGCGCTGGATGCATTGATCGCCGGGCGACCCGCAACGACCAAGAACTATTTTCGACCCGCCACGCCAAAGATCGCGGTGCAGACCTTACGCAAAGCCGGCAAAGGCGCAGCTGTTGATTTCTTTAAAAGCCTGCCCGCATTGGTTTGGCAGAATGTGGTGAAACGGAACCTGCGTGTTTTGTTCAACCGCCCACAGCCTGTTGCGCCCGATATGACCTGTTAATTTTGGCGTAAGACCTTGCATCTGCCGTGAATTCTGCGCCAGATAAACGCATGAAAAATGATCTAAAACCCGCCTCTATCGCCGCCCATGCTGCAGGGGCGCTTGACCCGCAATCGGGCGGCGTTGTCCCTGCATTGCAGCCTTCGACGACCTTTATGCGTGATGAGAATTACAACTTGCTGCGCGCTGATAACATCTATGCACGCGACAATTCCGACAATCTGCGTCAGGCGGAACGCGTGTTGCAGCAGCTTGAAGGGGCGGCTGATACGTTACTATTCCCATCCGGTATGGCTGCGATTGCGGCGGTGTTTCGGACCTTGCCCAATGGCGCGACCGCCATTCTGCAAGCCGGCATCTACTGGGGCACGACTGCATGGATTCGTGATTTTTGCACAAGGCGCGAGATTACGTTGATCGAAGTGGACGTGCCGGAGTTAGCAACGGCCTGCGCCACTCATGATCCCGCCTTGGTGTTCATTGAAACGCCATCAAACCCTTGGCTGAAATCCGTGGATATCCGAGCGCTTGCTGATGCGACTAAAGCCACCTTGGTCGTCGATGCCACCGCCGCAACGCCGATCTTGATGCAGCCGCTTGCGCATGGAGCGGACATCGTGATGCATTCGGCAACCAAAGGGATCAACGGGCATTCGGATGTGCTGGCGGGGGTATTGTCGACGGGTAAACCTGACGCCGCCATATGGGAAGATATCAGCGCGGATCGCAAAGGGGCAGGTGCTATTCTGGGCCCGTTTGAAGCATGGCTGCTGACCCGCGCAATGCGCACATTGCCGCTGCGGATTGAACGGATGACGCAGAACGCCCAAAGCTTAGCCAAACATCTATTTGATCATCCGCAAGTCGCGGATGTGTTCTACCCCGGCCTGCCACACCACCCCGGCCACGATATCGCGAAACGGCAAATGACGGGCGGTTTTGGCGGGCTACTGTCCGTTTTGGTCAAAGGCGACAAGCAAGACGCGCTGCGGGTTGTGGGGAAACTGGAACTGTTCCTGCGCGCCACGTCGCTCGGCGGCGTCGAAAGCCTAGTTGAGCACCGCCACACGATTGAGCCACACACAGGCATTCCAGAAAACCTGATCCGTGTATCCGTTGGGATCGAAGACATCGGCGATTTGATTGCGGACTGGGATCAGGCGTTGGGGTGATAGCTACCTATAACTAAGAACACATTGAAGAGCATACACGGTATTGAATTGGGGGGATGAGGTTTGACTACAAAGAAAATCTTGATCAATTGCGTTTTGGCAATCGCAATTCCATTGGTTTGCTTCGGTATAGCGGCCCTGTGGAACAACGAAGAGGCTAAGATATTCATGCTTAACTTGGGATTTCTTTCATTTGTCTTTGTCCTGTTTTTTCGGATCGGGGCGCCGATATGTATTACAAGCGCATATATCCTATCCAAAAATCCCCGGGTGCGTGCTAACCTCGAAACTCCCATCGTTAAACGTTTATTCATTGTCGATGATGTTGGCGTGTAAAATGTTCTGTTGTTGGGCGCGACGTTAGAGTTGGGTCATACCTTTCAGAGGGCCCTCAAAAAAAACCCGGGCATAAAGCCCGGGCAAGTCCAACAGGGAGATGGCGATCTGATTGCAGATTGGGATCAGGCGTTAGTGTGATGGAAACGGCAAAAATTATCTGAAGTACGAAACCACAACAGGTCGCACGATTTTATTTCGGAATTGAGGGAAAAGCACGTTGAAACGAATTATAATGAGTATTTTTGGCGCGGTACCTCGCCCTAGACTGGGCTTGGCAGTTCTCATGTTGATTTCGTGGTGTTTGCCCGCGTTTGCGCAAACCCATTGTGATCCTTTGGGTGGCGCTATCACTCAGCTCGAACACGTTAAAACTGAATTTGCCTCGGGGCAATATGCGGAGTTTTTCGAGTATGTAGATGCAAGATTAACCGATGCCGCAACTGACGGTGATGCATTGACAGTAATGAACCAAGCATTTTCATCTGGATTTGAAAGTTGTCAAACGATTGTTTCTACGAGGGTTTCGGAGCGATTAGTTTCTGAGATTGTACTGTTCTATGCGGCCGATGGTAGGGTTCTATTTCTAGCGTGGGATGCGATTGATACGTCGGGCGATTGGTGGGTTGTAAGGTATTTACTATCCGATAATTTCGACGAAATTAGTCAAGGGTGGATGTAGTCTCATAGGGGAATGCCAATCGTGCTTCAGGGCGCAATTTGTTCGCGATCGCCTAAAAAAACCCGGGCATAAAGCCCGGGCAAGTCCAACAGGGAGGTGGTGATATGAACCGATCACCGGCGGTATTCTTGGGCCCGGTAGCGTGCTGGGGGAGGAGCCATGCTACCGGGGCTTGGTCTTACGCAACTAATCTATAACCACCAGATTCGGTCACAAGAAGGCGCGCATTGGACGGATCTGGTTCTATTTTTTGGCGAAGACGGTAAATATGTGTCTCTAATGTGTGTGTGGTCACACCCGCATTATAGCCCCAAACCTCGTGCAGCAGCACGTCGCGGGCGACAACACCGTCGGTTGAACGATAAAGGTATTTCAAAATATTCGTCTCTTTTTCCGTGAGTCGAACCTTCTTATCTTCTTCTGTTATCAGCATTTTTTGGGCAGGCTTGAAAGTGTAGTGCCCCAGCTGGAACACGGCATCTTCAGACTGTTCATGCGCGCGTAGCTGGCTGCGGATCCGTGCGAGCAACACAGGGAACTTGAACGGCTTGCTGACATAATCGTTGGCGCCAGCATCAAGACCCAGAATTGTGTCGGCGTCGCTGTCTTGCGCGGTCAACATGAGAATCGGGCATTTCACGCCTTGTTTGCGCATCACACGGCACAATTCGCGACCATCCGTATCGGGCAGGCCGACATCAAGGATCATCAGATCGTACAGCCCTTCTTTGGCTTTCACCATCGCGCTGGCGCCGTCGTCGGCCTCGAATACGTCGAAATCCTCGGTCATGAGCAACTGCTCACCCAATGCTTCGCGCAGGTCGTCATCATCGTCGACCAGCAATATTTTCTTGAGTTGTCCCATGACATGCTCCTTCGTTACCCACTAGAAATGTGCCTTTGATACGTATGAGACAAGGTTTTCCGTCAAACTTTCACACGGTCGTGTGATTAAACGTGCAAATGTTTCACTTTGCTTCAAAACCGGGTATCTGTTGGGGGATAAAACGGGATGCGACGTATGGATTTTTCACCAGATATTACAGAACGACTGGCGCGGGCCCGTGCAGATTTGCGCATGGGCGTGCCAATTGTGCTGGATGGTGGTGCGGTTATTCTGGCGGCGGAAACGCTAACGGGGGCGCGGCTCGCGGCGTTGCGCGCGTTGGGTGGCGATCCGGTGCTGGCGGTGACAAGCTGGCGGGCGCAGACATTAAAGGCGCGCGCCTATGACGGCGATGTGGCCCGTATTTTGCTGCCCGGTGATGCGTCGCTTGCATGGGTCCAGTCGATTGCGGACCCTGCCGATGATCTGCGCGCGCCAATGAAGGGGCCCATGCAGACCCAACGCGAAGGCGACGCAGATTTGCACCGCGCGGCAATCGCGCTGACCAAGGCCGCACGCCTGATGCCTGCTGCGATTGTACTGCCGATTCCGGATCCTGTGACGTTTGCGCAAACCCATAACCTGACCTTGGTCCCTGCGGACGCAGCGATTGATGATGCTCTTAGCCCGCTAGACCCGATCATCAGCGCGCGCCTGCCGCTATCCGTATCAGAGGCTGGCCGTCTTCATATTTTTAGGCCTGACGATGGGGCCGAAGAACATTACGCCGTTGAAATCGGCAAACCTGATCGCAGCAAACCCGTTTTGTCGCGCCTGCATTCTGCCTGTTTTACCGGTGATCTGCTTGGTTCGCTGAAATGCGATTGCGGCCCCCAGTTGCGCGGTGCGCTGGCGCAAATGGGGGCGGAGGGCGCGGGTGTCTTGCTTTATTTGAACCAAGAAGGGCGCGGGATCGGCCTTGCCAATAAAATGCGGGCCTATTCGCTCCAAGATCAGGGGTTTGATACTGTAGAGGCTAATCACCGCTTGGGTTTTGAAGACGACGAGCGCGATTTTCGGATTGGTGCAGAGATTTTGAAACGGATGGGATTCAGTGAGACCCGATTGCTGACAAACAATCCCGCCAAGGTCGCCCGGATGGAAAGCTGCGGGATTACAGTTGTTGAACGGGTGCCGCTGAAAGTCGGAGAAAACCTACACAATCATGACTATCTGGCAACGAAGGCCGCAAAATCAGGCCATCTTTTATAAGATCAGTCAGTGACGTCTATATTTTGACAGTTGCGGGTCAGGTTGTGGATCTCATGGCCCAGACAGCTCAGCGTCAGCGTGTTGAAATTCATTTCGACGAGGCGCAGCTGGATCAATCGCTGCGTTTGCGGGCATGATCGTGACAGCGTTTCTGGACAAATACGGGCGTTTTCCAAAGATGCCAGCTCTTCGGTGGTAAGGATCCTTAGGACTTCGGTTGCCAAGCTCATGTGCGGTGGGTCTTCTTCTGCGTGAGTATGAAATAGCGGCGTTCCCTCTTATACGTGCAATAAATCCGGTTCCGTCGAAATGAGACTGGATATGTCGATTTTTTTATCGTTGTTTCAGGTTTCGTGGCCGGTAGTTGCTGCCTAAGGGTGGGATTGCTATCTAAGCCCCATGAAACCCACTGACCTTGTTTTGACCGGCACCCATATCAGATTTCTGAACCGCCGTTTCGCGCGGACCATCGGCCGAGGCGGGCTGACCGTTGATAAGGTCGAAGGCGACGGTGCGACACCACGCGGCACCCATAAGATTGTCGATATGTTGTACCGGGCCGATCGCATGGTCCGACCTAGCAATTGGGCGCGAGCGATTGGGCCGCATGATCTTTGGTCCGATGATGTGTCTGATCCCGCCTATAATCACATGGTGCGCGCGCCGCATGGATTCAGCCATGAACGCTTGCGGCGGGCGGATCCGATGTATGATTTGGTATTCATTACCGATTGGAACTACCCAGATGCCACTGCGGGCAAAGGCTCTGCGATTTTTATTCATCAATGGCGCGGACCGGGGCGGCCGACGGCGGGCTGCGTTGCGTTTCGGCGCGATCATCTGCGGTGGATCGCGGGGCGGATCACGCGTGGGTCACGGCTTGTTATCGCATAGCGGGTGGACCTTGGGCCATGTTTGGTGCGACACGGAACTGAGACAACCGAAAGATTAGACAAAGATGACACCAGAAGAGATTGCGGCACTTCCTTATCGCCCATGCGTCGGTATTATGCTTGCCAATACGCGCGGCCATATTTTTGTAGGTCAGCGTATTGATCGCGACACGGACGCTTGGCAAATGCCGCAAGGTGGTGTTGATCCGGGCGAAAATACCTATGATGCCGCGCTGCGCGAATTGGAAGAAGAAACCGGTGTGACGCCAAATTTGGTCAGCCTTGATGGGGAATGCCCGGGACTGATCCCCTATGATCTGCCACATGATCTTGTCCCTAAGATCTGGAAGGGCCGGTTTCGTGGCCAAGAACAAAAATGGTATTTATTGCGTTATCACGGGACCGATGATCAGGTGAATATCGTCACCAAACAGCCGGAGTTTTCGGAATGGAAATGGATACCGCCGGCTGAATTGGTTGACGCAATCGTGCCGTTCAAACGGGCCGTCTATGCGCGGGTCTTAGATGCATTCAAAGGGAAATTGTAAACGATATGCCCAGTATGATGCACCCGATTTGGCTGACCGCTGTGCTTGCCTGCGCTGCCGAACAGGCGCAGGCGCTCCGCTGTGTTGCGCCTGATCCATTGCGGACATTTTCGGAAATCGCAGCCGCGCCCGAAGATTACTATGTGCTGTATGGGGAGCTGACATTTGATGAGGCTGAATTGCCTGAGGGATTGCGCGCAATGGGGGCCGGGCTGCCCGCACCAATTGCCGCGCAGTTTCGTGGTAAGGGGTTGACGCAAGCTGGCTTTACGTCGGACTACATCAGCCCGGTGACCTTGCAGATTGACTGCATGGCCAACTATTGCGGTACGGCGCAAAGCGGAATTGACGCGCTTTACTTTGTACGTGCAGACCCGACGCCCGTGACAATGGTCGCATCCCCATGTCGGGAATGGATATTCCCAGAACCTACGCAAGCGGTGTTGGATCAACTGACCGCTTGCATGCAGGGCGGCTGTTAACGTAGCCGCTCTAACAAGGAAAGCGAAGGATGCCCATCTTGTGGCAACCCTTGTGACGCCTGATACGCCCGGATTGCACGGCGTGAATTCGGACCAATTTGACCGTCGACCCCACCCGTTGAATAGCCCGCATCGGTCAGACGTTGTTGCAGTTCGACCCGCTCCGCGCGCCGCAATCGCCGTTCACCTGCGGGCCATTGCGCGCGCAGCCGATCGCCACCGCGGATACGGTCACCCAGATGGCCAACCCCGATGATATAGGCCTCGGCATTATTGTAGCGCGAAATCACATCGAAATTGCGGAACACCATAAAGGCGGGGCCGCCCGCGCCAGTCGGCGTGATCAGCGATGCATCGCCATAGTTCGCAACCGCGCGCCCGTTGACATCGCCCACACCAAGCTGCGCCCAAGCCGCCGGGCTGCGGGTCACAGTGCGCCCGGTCTGGCTATAGTCAAACCCACGTGGAAGCAGCACTTCGACGCCCCAAGGTTGGCCCTGCTGCCAGCCAAACCGCCGGAAATAAGCAGCGGTAGAGGCGAGCGCGTCGCTTGGGTCATCGGCCCAGATATCGCGGCGTCCGTCGCCTGTGAAATCGACAGCATAGGCTTCGTAGGATGTGGGGATAAACTGCGTGTGCCCCATCGCCCCAGCCCATGAGCTGGTCATGTTTTGCGGGGCAACGTCGCCGTTTTGCAAAATCTTGAGTGCGGCAATCAGCTGCCCTTCAAAGAACCGCCCGCGGCGGCCGTCATAGGCCAATGTTGCGAGGGTCGAGATCAACGGTGTGCTGCCGCGCCGCTGGCCATAGTTGCTTTCCATGCCCCAAACCGCCAACACAACGTGCGGTTCGACCGCATAGGTCGCCTCGATCCGCGACAAAAGCCGCCCGTGCTGGCGCAACATGTCACGCCCGTTACTGACCCGCGCATCTGACACGGCCGTGCTCATGTAGTCGGCTAACGGCTTTACGAACTCAGCTTGATTGCGGTCCCGGTCGATACTGTCTTGAAGATATTGCGCCCCTTGAAACGCAGCATCAAACGTGCGGTTTGAAATGCCTTGTGCATTTGCGCGGGCGCGAAAATTTGCGATCCATGTTCCAAACCCGCGCGCATCGGCAAAAGCCGGGCTCGCCAGCGTTGCGGCGCTGGCCGCCATAAGGAATTGTCTGCGATCCATCTGCTTGGCCTCTTTGTTTTGACTGCAACCTAGCCCAGTCTTGTGGGGTGCGACAATCACCTTTGCGCCAGATGTCAGTTTTGGTCAGCAATGCGCGCACGCGCTCTGGGCAGGTCCGCGCTTGGGGGCTAGGATCACCGGATGAACCCGATTGTCGATCCCAAGGTGCAAGCCGCATTTGATGCGTTCCCCATCGCCGCGCGTGAAACGGCGATGATCTTACGCGGATTGATTTTCGACGAGGCGGCGCAAAATAACGCAGTCGGCGCGCTGCATGAGACATTGAAGTGGGGGCAGCCTGCCTATCTGACAGCCGCGAGCAAATCAGGGACAACGCTGCGGATCGGCGTCCCAAAGTCAGGGGGCTGCGCGATATACGCGCATTGCGCGACCACTGTGATCAGCAAATATGCAGAAACATTTGCGGGTCTCGATATGATTGAAGGAAATCGTGCCGTGCTATTTGCCACAGCGGATGATGTCGTGCCAGACCGTCTACGGCTGTTGATCCGGCACGCGCTGACATATCATCTTTAGCGTCGCGTGCGTTTGACCTTGCGCGCCGTTTTTGCGGCTTTCTTACGTGCGGATCCGGCTTTGCGCCGCACAGGTTTCCCGCGACCACGCACGGGGCCGCGCGGCATTGTGCGGTCATCAATCGATAGCAATTCAACGATCAACCCGCCAGTAATGGGGGTCGCTTCGGCCAGTTTGACTGTCACGCGCTGCCCGAGGCTGATCATCAGCCCAGTGTCTGATCCCATCAAGGTTTGGCTTTCGGCGTCATAATGGAAATACTCGCGGCCTAAGCTGCGGATCGGCACCATCCCATCTGCGCCCGTTTCATCGAGCTTCACAAAGACGCCGAATTTGGCGATGCCACTGATGCGGCCGGTCATTTCAGCGCCGATCCGATCTGATAAAAACGCGGCAAGGTAACGATCCGTTGTATCGCGTTCCGCGACCATCGAACGGCGCTCTGTGTCAGAAATCAGCTTGGCCGTGTCGGGCAGGTGATCAACGTCCCACGGGCTCAGCCCGTCTTGCGCCCAGCCATGCGATGCAATCAACGCACGGTGCACGATCAGGTCAGCGTAGCGCCGGATCGGCGATGTGAAATGCGCATAGGCGCGCAACGCCAGCCCGAAATGCCCAAAGTTTTCCGGGTTATAATAGGCCTGCGTCATCGACCGTAGGGTCGCGATATTCACCAGTTCGGCGTTTTCAGTGTCCTTGGCTTGGGCCAGAAGACGGTTCAAATGCGCGGTTTTCAGCACTTGCCCTTTGGCCAAGACCAGCCCTGCAGAATGCGCTACGTCGCGCAGCGCGTCCAGCTTATCGGAATTGGGTTCTTCATGGACCCGGAACAAGAGCGGCGATTTCTTTGCAATCAGCGTTTCTGCGGCGGCGACATTGGCCAGCACCATGAACTCTTCGATCAGGCGGTGTGCGTCTAGCCGCTCTTTGAAATTCACCGAAGTGACTTTGCCGTCATCGCTCAGCACGATCTGGCGTTCGGGCAGGTCCAGCTCAAGCGGTTGACGCTCCGCGCGCGCCCGGGTCAGCGCGTCGTAAGCCGCATAGATCGGCCGAATAATATCATCCATCAACGGCGCGACTTTGTCGTTCACCCGGCCGTCCATCGCGTCTTGGACCTCTTCGTAATTCAATGAGGCAACTGATTTCATCAGCCCGCGATGAAACGCGTGGTCAATCATATTGCCGCCTGCGTCGATGTGCATGGCGACGGCCAAACAGGCGCGCTCAACACCTTCGTGCAGTGAACATAGATCGCCTGACAGGCGGTCGGGCAGCATGGGTACAACGCGGTCAGGGAAATAGGTGGAATTGCCGCGCTTGCGCGCTTCGATGTCCAGTTCTGACCCGGGCGTGACGTAATGGGCGACATCCGCAATCGCGACCCAGATCACAAACCCATCCGCGTTCTTGGGGTCAGGGTCCGCTTCGACAAAGCAGGCATCATCGTGATCGCGGGCATCCCAAGGATCAATGGTGAGCAAGGGCATGTCGCGCAGGTCTTTGCGCCCTTTGAGCCCCGCAGGGCTAGCGGCGTCCGCTTCGGCGACGACGGCGTCGGGGAAATGATCAGGGATGCCGTGCTGATGGATCGCAATCAGGGACACCGCGCGCGGCGCAGTTGGATCACCCAATCGGGCAACAATGCGTGCCTTGGGCAGGCCCATGCGACCCTTTGGTCCGGCCTGCTCAGCTTCGACCAATTCACCGTCTTTGGCGCCTCCGGTGGCGCCTGCGGCGACGGTCCATTGCTTGTCAGCGCCCTTATCGACAGGCACAACGCGGCCCCCTTCGGATCCTGCACGAAACACGCCCAAAATGCGCAGCGGGTTGCTGCCAATCCGGCGGATCATGCGCGCCGTGTGCGAATGGTGCTCGGATTTATCGACGGTGAGCCGTCCCAAAATGCGGTCGCCTTTTCCAAGGGCGGGGTCACTGTCGCGCGACAGCATCAAGATCACAGGTTCCGCGCCTTGGCCTTTCCATTCCAAAGGCCGCGCAAACAGATCACCATCGGCATCCGGGCCCGTGATCTCTAATACCGACACCGGCGGCAGATCTTCGGCATCACGGTAGGATGACCGACGCTTGGTCAGCTTGCCTTCGTCTTCAAGCTCTTTGAGCAAACGTTTCAGATCAATGCGGGCCGCACCCTTGATCCCAAAGGCCTTGGCGATGTCGCGTTTGGCAGCTTTGGTTGGGTTCTGGGCGATCCATTCAAGGATCTCGGATTTGGACGGGATACGTATCATCCGCCAGCCCTAGCACGGAAGGTGGGGGGCGTCACGGGGTGTGCGGCGCTCAAGCGACCCATCGTTGCAATATACGAACCTGATTTCGACGGATGTCGGGCGCGAACGCGTTATAGAGGGAACCGAACCAGGAGGATGACCCAATGCAGTATTTGCCAATAGCGGCGCTAATCGTGACGCTCGCGCCCGTTGCAGCCCTCGCACATGACAATCAAAGCAATATAGAAACCCGCGGTGACATGACCTGCATCGTGTCAAATGGCGCACCAAATCACGATATGGGCGCGTTTCCGAACCGGGCGAACCCCAATGCGTTTCGTGAACAAGAATTGACGTTTTGCTTTCCCGTAAACCCGCAACTGGCTGGGCATATTACTGAAGATTTGATGACGGTCGGCGTGTCGGTTACCGGGGTACCGATCCGGCCCTATACGGCGGGCTATTACGATCCGGATGGACGGCGTTCGCTCAGCCGTGATTCGTCAAGCGGCTGGCGTCAGCAGGCGATGCACGACCCGCGCAGTCTTGGTATGGATGACCAAAACGCCCATGTCGATCAGTCTGGTCTTTATCATTATCACGGCGTGTCAGCGGATCTTTTGGCCGGGCAAAATGGGACATTGATTGGCTATGCACCTGATGGATTTGAAATCCGCTACAGCCCGTCGACAGCGACGTCATCATGGCGGCTGAAATCAGGGGTGCGTCCCAGCGGGCCGGGCGGGGCCTATGACGGCAGCTTTGAAGAAGATTTCATCTATATGGCGCAAAGCGGCACATTGGATGAATGTAATGGTGGTATGGTCAATGGCACCTACACGTATTTCGCGACAGACAGCTACCCGTATTTCCCACGTTGTTTCAAAGGCGAGGTGAACCCGCGGTTCATGGTTCGGAACTGATCAATTTGATAGCGGGCGCACCATGTCTTTATGCGGGATGCCTGCGTCATCATAGAACGGACCTTGGGCGACGAACCCCAACTTTTCATAAAAGCCGATGGCGTGATCTTGGGCGCTAAGCTGGGCGTCGGTGATTGTTGGCTGAGTGCGTAAGTGATCCAGCGCGGCCAAGACCAGCTTTGCACCAAGCCCGGTGCCACGCTGATCGGCCAGCACGCAGATGCGGCCGATTTTACCGGTTGTCCCTGCGAACAGTATCCGGGCCGTGCCAACAGGCCGCCCGTCGACAGTAGCCAACAGGTGAACGGCCTGATCGTCGAGATCATCCATTTCTTCCGCTTCGGAAATACCCTGTTCGCCCATGAACACTGCACGGCGTAGTGCGATGCAAGGGGCGTAATCCGCGACAACCGCGATCATGCAAAGTAATCCGTCAGGATACGGGCATAGATGGATTTGAGCTGGCCGATTTGGCCGACCGCGACGCGCTCATCCACTTGGTGCATGGTTTTGCCGACCAGCCCAAATTCGACCACGGGGCAATGATTTTTGACAAAGCGCGCGTCGGACGTGCCACCTGACGTCGACAGTTCAGGCGTACGCCCGGTTTCAGTGGCCACGGCGTTTGCGACCAGATCGGATAATTCGCCTGGTGGTGTGACAAAGCTTTCGCCGGACACTTTGACTCTGGTGTCGACCTCTACCCCAAAGGTATCTTTGATCTGCGCGACCTCAGTTTCGAACCAGTCGATGATCGACTGGCTGGAATGCGCATCATTGAAACGTACATTGACGGCGGCAGTGCAGCTGGCGGGGATAACGTTTGTGGCGGGGTTGCCTGTGTCGATCGTGACCACGGCCAGCGTAGAGGGATCAAAGTGATCCGTACCTTGGTCCAATTCATGTGATGACAGTCGATCAACCAGACGGGCCATCGCGGGGAGCGGGTTATTGGCGCGGTGCGGATAGGCCGAATGCCCTTGTTCACCGCGCACAGTGAACCACGCTGTCAGTGACCCGCGCCGCCCGATTTTCATCGCCTCGCCCATTTCATTGGGGCAGGTGGGTTCGCCGACGAGGCACACTGACATGGTTTCATTATTGGAGGCCATCCAATCCAGCAGGGCGGTCGTGCCGTCAAGCGCGTCGGCTTCTTCATCGCCGGTGATGGCCATGACAACCGCCCCATCAGGTGGCGTATCGGTTACGAAATCAATCGCGGCGGCGGCAAAAGCAGCTACGCCGGATTTCATATCCGTGGCACCACGCCCATACATAAACCCATCTTTGATTTCAGCACCAAAGGGATCAACCGTCCAATCATCGCGGTTCCCAAGCGGGACCACATCAGTATGGCCGTTAAAACCAAACGTCCGATTGGCACCTTGACGGCCCCAGCGTGCATAAAGATTTGCGATGCCGCCACGATCCACGCGGGTACAGCTAAAACCAGCCTCCGAGAGCAGCTTTTCCAAAAGCACCAGCGCGCCGCCTTCGGCTGGGGTGACAGACGGGCAGCGGATCAGATCAGCGGTGAGTGCAATAGGATCCATTGTCATAGCGGCGTTCCTTGTCCTGAGTGCTTAAAATAGAGCCGTTGGATCGGTTGTAAACCGCCAATAGCACGCGGTTTCTGGCGAAGATTTGCCGTTTTTTGGGTCTCTGTGCAATTAAAATCGACTTTCGTATGCGCGGGGGGGAATTGCTAATTGAAAATACGGTGCTAGTTCGCAATCGCGCGCACCTATAACGATCTAGGAGTGGGACTTTGGACGTATATGTAGCTACTAGCGCAGAGCTAAACGCAGCGTTGAGCAGCGCCAGCGCCGGGGATGTTATCATTTTGGCCGCAGGCAACTATGGATCTGTCGCAATTACCGCCAATTTTTCGGACACCGTTACCATCCAATCTGCCGATCTCGGTGGTGCCGTCTTTGAGAGCTTAAAACTGACGGGCGCGACCAATGTCACGATTGATGGTGTGCATGTTGACGGTACCAGCGATGGCGGCGCGGGCGGATCTTTTGTCAAAATATCGGATGGAAGTCAGAGCATCACACTGACCAATATGGAAATCAACGGGTCGGTTGATGGTGTTTATACTGGGGCTTACGGCGTTCATGTCGATGATTCCTCGGATGTTACGTTGAACAATAACTATATCCATGATGTCAAAATCGGCATGCTTTTGAATGGGAGCGAGGATGTATCGGTCGTGGACAGCGCGCTTGATTATCTTGGCAATGACGGCATCAAATTTGCGGGCATCGATGGCCTTTTGCTTGAAGGGAACATCGAATACGGCAACGTTTTCCCCGAGGCGGGTGATCATGTTGATTTCATTCAGGGGCAAGGCGCGGACTCAACAGATATCGAGATCCGAAATAACATCCTGCTGGCCGGCAACGTCAACAATATTCAGGGCATTAGCCTGTTTGATGTGAACTATACGAACGTTCTGATCGAGGGGAATGTCATCTACTCGGGCCAAACCCGTGGAATTACTGTTGAATTCGGCGACAACGTGACCGTGATCAACAACACAGTTCTCAACATTCCGGGAACTAACAAATCCACCTATATCGATGTTGTTGATGGCGGCGTGAACGAAGGTAATATCTTTGTAAATAACGCAACCACGCCAGGCGAAGCCAATGGGAACCTGCAACTTCAAAACGATGACCCGACCGGCGACTTCTATGTCGACGACTATTTTGTCAACGGGTCGCACGGTTTGGGCGTCACATTTGAAGATCTGCAAACCGTCGAGGGCAGTTTAGCTGAAGAATACGGCGCGGTTGGCGTGATCGATGCTGTCTTGGGCGTGTTAGAAGGCGACGACGTTGATCCGATCGTCGTGGCCGGAAACGCGGCGCTTGATGTGGCCTTGGATGCAGTGACCGGGGGCGAGACCATTTTGGCGGAAAATGACGATGATGGCTATGTGATCATATTGGATGACACCACGCCCGAGGTCACCTTGCACATCGAGACACCATCGGATGTTGCCGAATCTGATGCGGTTGATTTGGTTTTTGCAGGCTCTGACGGTGATGACATCGTCTATGGCGCAGGTGGCGATGATGTCATTGCGGGCGGTGAAGGTGGTGACCGGCTTGCGGGTGGCGAAGGCGCCGATACGTTCGTGTTCGCACAGGGCACCGGGTTGGATATTGTCTATGATTTTACCAATGACGTCGATCAGATTGGCCTTCAAGGTGTCACGTTTGATGAACTGACAATCAGTAACTATCGCAACGGCGATACATTAATCGAAATGGGCGATGACCGCCTTATTCTACGCGATGTTGATTTCCTCGAAATCACTGCCGACGACTTTATTTCCCTCTAAGCGCTTGGATGACACAGCACATGAATACTATTTTTGGAACTTGCACTAAGCGAACGTTTGTCGTGTCCCTTGTGCTTGCGCTAGCGGCCTGCGGTGGGTCCGGATCAGATGACGAAGCGACGTCGTCTTACAGTTCGTTTGATCAAATCGATGCAGACGCGGTGGTAACAATTGGAACCTATATTGAAGGCAATGGCGATTTGAATGCGCCAGTGACGGCGGGGGCTGCCTTGTCAAGCGGATCGGTCGCCTATGACGGTTTTATCAGGGGTGACATTGATGGCGCGACCTTGACCGGCACAGTGACGATGAACGTCAATTTCGGAGATGCGTCTGTAGCGGGAAGCGCCACCGACTTTTTCCATGAAACAGACGGAGCATACGAAGGATCGCTTTCGGGTTCGGGTATTGTCGATGCCGGTGCCACCGGTACTAAACCACAGCTGACTGCGACGCTTGACGGTAGCCTGACAAACGGTTCTGTACCTTTTGATACCACCCTGCTGCTTGACGGCGATTTCCTGACTTTCGATGGTACGGATGGCGCGGCGGTCGCCGGTCTGGTCGAAGGAAACGTGGGTACGGCGACCTTTGACGATGGGCTGTTCGCTGCGGAACAGTAACCTATTCGCGTGCTTTAGGCCTTGTCAAAAAACGGCGTCATCTGCGCGACGATCACGCTGTTTTCGGCCAGCGCACGGGCCATCAGGTCTTTTTCATCATCAGAGATGTCATGGCCTTCTGTGATCCGTTCATCCAACGTGCCGTAGCCGGAAACATCCAGCGGGGCGAGGTCAGCTTGCTTGAGGATCGCGACCGTTTCACGCACAGCTTCGGCCTCGTCAACGCCACTGGCATAGCACATCAGCGCCGCGCCAGAGGCCCCTTCAGGAAGCCCGTCGTTGCCGCTGCGTCCGACCTCGACCAAAAGCGTGTATACCTTTTGACGGCTTTCTTTCTTGGTCATTGGGGATCTTCCTCTTCCCAGCGGGATTTGACTGCCCAAAGTGTTGATATGATCAACACGATTTGCGCGGGCACATAGATCACAACCATCAAGAATAGAATGGTCCAGATCAAGGACATATGCATGACGTAGGTCACTGTCACTGCGGGCATCCAAAGCGCTGCCAGAAGCAGGCCGATAATGACCGCGTCCGCCAACACAAGTAGCCATGCCGCCCGCCGCGTGGGGCGATGCCCCGCGGCGATGCGTTTACGTGCAACTGTGCGGCTGATCAGCATTTAGTCGCGCAGCAATTCGTTGATGCCAGTCTTTGACCGGGTCTTTGCGTCAACGCGTTTCACGATCACAGCACAATAGAGGTTCACGCCATTCTTGGAGGGCATGGTTCCCGCAACAACAACGGAATAGGGCGGTACTTCGCCGTACATGACTTCGCCTGTTTCGCGGTCAACGATCTTGGTGGATTGGCCGATAAACACGCCCATGCCCAGAACGGCACCTTCGCGGACGATACAGCCTTCGACAACCTCAGAACGTGCACCGATGAAGCAGTTGTCTTCGATGATGGTTGGACCAGCCTGCATGGGCTCTAGAACACCGCCGATGCCAACGCCGCCAGACAGGTGCACGTTCTTGCCGATTTGCGCGCATGACCCAACAGTCGCCCATGTATCAACCATCGTGCCAGAATCGACATAGGCACCGAGGTTCACAAATGACGGCATCAGCACAACGCCTGGGGCGACGTAGGCGGATTTGCGGACGATGGCATTTGGCACAGCGCGAAAGCCAGCGGCGCCAAATTCTTCGTCGCCCCAGCCTGCGAATTTGCTGTCGACCTTATCCCACCAGCCGGAGCCTTGCGGGCCACCAGATTGGAATTCCATATCTTTGATGCGGAAGCCAAGCAAAACCGCTTTCTTGGCCCATTGGTTGACATGCCAGCTGCCATCGTCTTGCTTTTCAGCAACACGCAGGCTGCCGCTATCCAAAGCATTCAGCGTATCTTCGATAGCTTCGCGGGTTTCACCCGTTGTTGCGGGTGTAATCGTATCGCGGGCATCCCACGCGGCTTCGATTGCGGTCTCAAGGGCGGCATTTGACATCGGGGTCTCCGGTTTCTTGTGGTCACGTGTTGCCATGGGCTATAGACCGGAAAAGCCTAAAAGCGCAATGCGAGGAAACGCAGTATGACCGACGATCGCCGCCACCCACTCCGCCACAGTTCGCAAGACCGCGAGGCGGCGACACATATTCCAGATACGCCGCAAACGCGCGCGCCATCTTATGCGCTGGCCTTTGCCGACGAAGATTTTTTGTGCCGCGAAGAACTGCGGCCCGTGCGTCTGCAATTAGAGCTGCTGAAGCCCGAGCTCTTGATGGACGAAGCAGGGATCGATTCGACGATTGTTTTGTTTGGTGGTGCACGGATACCATCGCCCGCCAATAAACAAAGCGCCCGCACCCAAACGCTGGCCGACCTGTCGGAGTATTACGCGCAAGCCCAAGAATTCGCGCGCATCATGACTGAGCGATCGTTGAAGACAGGCGGCACTGAAGACGTGATCGTCACGGGCGGTGGCCCCGGTGTCATGGAAGCGGGCAACCGCGGCGCATTGGAGGCTGGCGGTAAATCTATCGGCCTGAACATTGTGCTACCGCATGAGCAAGCGCCCAACGAATATGTGACACCCGAATTGTGTTTCAACTTCCACTATTTCGCGATCCGTAAAATGCATTTCCTGATGCGTGCGTCGGCGGTTTGCGTATTTCCGGGCGGCTTTGGCACCTTAGACGAAATGTTCGAGGCATTGACCCTGATCCAAACAGGCCGCATGGCGCGGGTGCCATTTTTGCTGTTTGGCAAAGAATTTTGGGAAAAGATCATCAATTGGGGCGCGCTGTCAGATGCGGGCACAATTTCTGCGGATGATTTGGACCTGTTCCAATTTGTTGATACGGCTGAACAGGCCGTTGCGGCCATTGATAGTTGGGAAGGCAAAGGCGAAAAGCGCGGCGTCATTCCCGGGCGCTAGTATATGCACAAAGCAATAATGGTTATGGGCGTGTCGGGCGCTGGCAAATCCACCATCGCGCAGGGTTTAGCTGATGCGCTGGGCGGTGTGTATCTGGATGGTGATGACTATCATCCGCAAAGCAACGTTGACCATATGGCCGCAGGGCATCCGTTGACCGATGACATGCGGTGGCCGTGGCTTGATATTTTGGGGGCGGCGGTGAATGCGTCGCGGGCGGATCATGTCACGGTGTTTGCATGTTCTGCGCTTAAACGCAGTTACCGCGATCATCTGCGTGCTGCGATTCCGGGTTTGCAGATCGCCTATCTGGACGCACCTTATGATGTTGTGTCGGCCCGTATGACTGCGCGCGAAAATCACTATATGCCGACCAGTCTGCTCGACAGTCAGTTTGCTGCGCTTGAGGTGCCGCAAACGCCCGCGATGCGCGTGTCTATCGATCAACCCGTGCCCGATATTATCGCAGCGCTAGCTGTCTTGGGCTGACGGCACTTCCAAGTGCTGCATGGGCGTGGTGAGCGGCGATCTGATCGCTTGGATCGCGGCACGCGCCAAAAATTCACCTGCGGCCCCTACTTTTTCAGTGGTCGTCAGGATGTCGGCGCGGAACAGTTTCAAGAACGGAACGGCCTCTTTCGTTGACACGTCAATCTCGCGACCAACCTTTGCGCCCGTCTTTTCTAGCCCTGCAACAGCGGCCATCGCCGAAGATGTCGATGCCGTCATGATCGCGTCAATTTCGGGGTGTGTGCGCAGCGTTGTGACGACATAGTCGACGATATCATCGATCTGTGTGTCGCTGGTAACCGGGTCCGCGAGCATAACGTTGATCCCACATTCAGCGGCACCTTTACGGGTGCCGTATATCATGTGTTGTGCATAAGCATGGGCGGCGGGCGGCGCGATCAACAGCACGTTCTTGCGGCCGCGACCCGCTAGTTCATGCACGGCCAGTTCGCCAAATGCGCTGTTGTCGAAATCATAATACGGGTGGCGTTCGGCCCAATCGGAACGTCCGTGTGTCGCGAATGGAAAATGCTTTTCCATCAAATAGGCGATGCGCGGGTCTTGCGGCTGTACTTGGTTGATGATGACAGCATCCGCAGAGCCGGTTTCGACAATATAGCGGACAGGCTCCATCGGGTCTTGGTCGGGGAAAAACGGGGTCACGACCAAATGAAAAGGGGTGTCGCGCAATCCCCCGGCCACGGATGAAATGAGCCGGGCAGTGTGGCTCATCATGTCGTGCTCTGTCGACATCACAAGGCTAATGACGTTCGTGCGGCCCGTCCGTAAACGCACGCCAGCACGGTTGGGGATGTAGCCGACTTCTTTGGCAATCTTGCGAATGAGTTTTTTGGTTTCAGCCCCAATATCAGGCGCATCATTGAGCGCGCGAGAGACCGTCGGTACGGCCAGCCCGCTGATCCGGGCGATTGTCTTAAGCGTCGGCTTTCCTGTCGCGGAACGTGCCTCTGCGACCGTCGTGGTCGGCGCTTTTTTTGGTGACATGATGGGCCTCCTCCTCGTATTTCTTAGGCAGTCCGTTTTTGAAAAATCCCCAATGAAACTTCTGGACTGGTCCTAAAACCGTTTAAACACAGGTCGTTACCAATACTAACCACGCCTCCTATAGACAATGTCTTATTTTCGCTTGCTAGGTCAATCTAAAACGATATAGGCTTTCCTACAACGATTTAGAACCAGGGAGGAGAGAATCGTGAAACTGACAACAAAATTGATGGCGTTCTCCGCTATCGTCAGTGCATCTTCCGCGTCAGCGGTCGAATTGGAGGTTATGCACTGGTGGACATCCGGCGGCGAAGCTGCGGCTGTTTCGAAATTTGCCGAAGCATGGGATGCGACAGGCAACACTTGGGTTGACGGCGCAATCGCCGGCGGCGGCGACACAGCCCGCCCGATCATGGTGAGCCGTATCATCGGTGGCGATCCGCCCGCAGCGTTCCAGTTTAACCATGGTCGCCAGGCTGAAGAACTGATCGAAGCTGGTCTTCTTTTGGATCTTACAGATGTTGCCGAAGCCGAAGGCTGGGCCGAAATCGTAAACCCATCGAACTTGTTGGATGCTTGTACCGTTGATGGCCGCATTTATTGTGCGCCAGTAAATATTCACTCTTGGCAGTGGATGTGGTTGTCGAACGGCGCATATGAAAAAGCGGGCATTCCTGTACCACAAAGCTGGACAGAATTTGCGGCAACTGCTGGTGATCTTGAGGCCGCTGGTATCACTCCTCTTGCGATGGGCGGCCAGTCTTGGCAGCAAAACGGTGCGTTTGGCGTGATGTCAGTTGCGCTTGCAGGCACCGACGCGTGGTTGGCTGTAAACCGTGACAAAGACGCTGAAGTTGCCGCTGGCGCAGACTACGCACGCGTATTCGAAGCATTTGGCGCTGCACGTGAATTGGCTGTTGGCCTGAATGTGCAGGACTGGAACCAAGCAACGGCTGCTGTGATCAATGACACTGCCGGTGCGCAGATCATGGGTGACTGGGCGCAAGGCGAATTCGCTGTTGCTGGCGAAGTTGCTGGTGAAGACTACACATGCCTGCCGGGCTTGGGTGAAGTTGCCGTTCTGTCAACTGGCGGCGATGCGTTCTACTTCCCTGTTGTAGACGATGAAGAAATCACCGCTGCACAAAAAGAACTGGCTGCATTGCTGCTGTCACCACCTGTTCAGGTGTCCTTTAACTCTGCGAAAGGTTCTTTGCCAATTCGTGGTGATGTTGACCTGACAACAGTGAACGATTGTACGCAAAAAGGTCTTGATCTTTTGGCTGCTGGCAACTTGCTTCCTGATGGTGCCGCTGTTCTTTCACCAGACACAGTGACACAGCTGAACGATTTGCTGACAGAGTTCTGGAACACGCCTTCCATGACGCCTGCTGAGGTTCAATCTGCCTACGCAGACATCATCGCTGACGCTGATTAAGCGCGCTACTGCTAAACGTGTACAGGCCCTCCGTTCGGGGGGCCTGTGTTACAGTCTAGCCAGAGGATTCTAGGGAGGAATAGATGGCGCTTTCCGAAGCCACAGATGCCGGGCAGGCTGGCCCAACCAAAAAACCCACACGATTATTCAAGAACATGGCGTCCAAGATTGCGGCGCTGCCGATGGTCTTTACCGCACTTGTCATTTTTGTTGGGGGCACAGTTTGGACGATCGTCTATTCCTTTACTGGTTCGGGTCTTCTTCCCCGTCTAAAATGGGTTGGCCTCGATCAATATGAGCGCCTATGGAACAGCCGTAAATGGCTGGTCTCAATCGAAAACCTTGCCATTTATGGTATTTGTTCGCTGATTTTAACGCTTGTTATCGGGTTCACGCTTGCCGCTTTGCTTGACCGCAAAGTCCGTGGCGAGGGCGCCTTGCGCACAATCTTCCTCTACCCTTTCGCCCTGTCTTTCATTGTGACGGGCCTAATCTGGCAGTGGATTTTGAACCCCGATCTGGGTCTGCAAAGCGTGGTCCGTGGGATGGGCTGGGAAGCCTTTACGTTCGATCCGCTTAACAACTCTTCATTGGTGATGTTCGGTCTGTTGATTGCGGGCCTTTGGCAAGGCACCGGGCTGATCATGTGTATTATGCTCGCTGGGTTGCGTGGCATTGATGAAGATATCTGGAAAGCCGCCCGTGTTGACGGCATCGGCACCGTTAAGACCTATATCCGAGTGATTATTCCCATGATGCGCCCGGTATTCGTGACATCGCTGGTGTTGATCGGGTCGGGAATTGTGAAGCTTTATGACCTTGTTGTCGCACAGACATCTGGCGGTCCGGGGCTCAGCTCTCAGGTGCCTGCGATGTATGTGATGACCGCGATGTTCGGCGGTCAAAACCTTGGCCAAGGCTTTGCGGCATCCACCATGATGCTTGTCAGTGTGGTGATTATTCTTGTCCCTTGGGCAATTCTTGAATTCGGAGGGAAGAAGCGTGGCTAATTCCGACACGATGGCTGCACCTGCCGCCCTTGCCGCTGGTCCACGCGGGCCCAAACCAAAACGTCGCATGACCCGTGGCAATATCATGGTCTACGGCACGCTGTTCATTTTTGCGCTGTATTACGCGCTCCCGCTTTATGTGATGGTCGTAACCTCGCTGAAGGGGATGCCTGAAATCCGGATGGGCAATATTTTTGCGCCGCCGATGGAAGTCACATTTGAACCTTGGGTCAAGGCGTGGTCGCAGGCCTGTACCGGGATCAACTGTGATGGGCTATCACGCGGGTTCTGGAACTCTGTGCGTATCTTGATCCCGTCACTCATTCTCTCGGTCGCGGTGGCCAGTGTGAACGGTTACGCGCTGTCGATGTGGAAATTCAAAGGGTCCGAAGTTTTCTTTGGCATCTTGATGATCGGCGCGTTCATTCCATACCAAGTCATGCTTTACCCCATTGTGATCTTGCTGCGCGAGGCAGGGCTTTACGGGTCTCTTACGGGGTTGGTTTTGGTGCACGTCGCCTTTGGCATGCCGATCAATACACTTCTATTCCGCAACTACTTTGCCTCTATTCCCGAAGAATTGTTCAAAGCGGCACGTGTTGATGGCGCAGGTTTCTGGGCAATCTTCTTTAAGATTATGCTGCCGATGTCGCTGCCCATTTTCGTTGTTTCATTGATCATTCAGGTGACCGGCATTTGGAATGACTTCTTGTTTGGTGCAAGCTTCACTGGGCCGGACCTTTATCCGATGACGGTACAACTCAATAACATCGTGAACTCCGTACAAGGCGTCAAAGAGTACAATGTGAACATGGCGGCGACATTGCTGACCGGGCTTGTTCCGCTGACCATCTACTTTGTGTCTGGAAAACTTTTCGTACGCGGCATCGCTGCCGGCGCTGTCAAAGGCTGATAAATTATGACTAACTCAATCGAAATCAAGAACCTCGACCTGTCCTTTGGCGCCGTTAAGGTGCTGCAAGACCTAAACCTAAATATTGGGACCGGCGAATTCCTTGTGCTGCTGGGCTCTTCGGGGTGCGGGAAATCAACACTGTTGAACTGCATCGCTGGCCTTCTTGAGGTCACAGATGGCCAGATTTTTATCAAAGGCAAGAACGTCACCTGGGCAGAACCATCCGAGCGCGGCATCGGCATGGTGTTCCAGTCTTACGCGCTATACCCACAGATGACCGTCAAAGGGAACCTGTCGTTTGGATTGAAAAACGCGCGTGTTCCAAAAGCCGAGATCGAAAAACGTGTCGCACGGGCCGCCGAAATCCTGCAAATCGAAGCACTGCTTGATCGTAAGCCCGGTGCCCTGTCGGGTGGGCAACGTCAGCGTGTTGCGATTGGCCGCGCGCTGGTGCGCGATGTGGATGTCTTTTTGTTCGATGAACCTTTGTCGAACCTTGACGCCAAGTTGCGTGTTGATCTGCGGGTGGAGTTAAAGCGCCTGCACAACCAGCTACAAAACACGATGGTTTACGTGACCCACGATCAGGTTGAGGCGATGACTTTGGCTGACCGGATCGCTGTGATGAAGGGCGGTAAGATTATGCAGCTTGGCACCCCAGATGAAATCTATAACCAACCGCGTAATCTTTATGTTGCGGATTTTATTGGTAGCCCGTCCATGAATTTTCTAGAGGGAAATTTGGAAGGTGGCGCGTTCATGGTTGACGACATGACCTTGCCGATGACTGGATATGATTTTGCAGCGCCGCAGACTGCCGATCGCCCGGCCATTATCGGGATCCGTCCTGAACATGTTGTGACCGGTGAGCTGGTGCGCAATGCGCCGCTGCAATTTGAAGCAGATGTCGATCTGGTTGAACCGATGGGCTCTGACACGTTGGTTTACGCCAAACTTGGCCAGCACAGTTTCCGTATCCGGATGGATGGTCAAGCGCGTGTTCACGCGGGCGAGGCATTGGCAATTGGGATCGATCCCGCGCGCGCGTCTTTGTTTGACAAGGCAACCGAGGATCGCCTGTGACACAGCTAAGTTTGGCGGGTGAATGGGCGCTGTCTGATTACAGTGGCACCTATACCTGCGCAATGCATCTGCCGACTGACGGTATTACAGCCCTGCGAGAGGCTGGATTGATTGCTGACCCTTATTGGGGCCGCAACGAATATGATTTGCGATGGATCTGCGAACGCGACTGGACGGTCACGCGCAATTTCGATGCCACCGAAATCGATATAGATTTGGTGCTGTCAGAGGTCGACACGGTCGTAACCGTGCGCGTCAATGATCAAGTCATCCTGACCGCTGAAAATGCGTTTCGGACTTTCCGGGTGCCGCTGTCACATGTTGCACGCATCGGGGCAAACACAATCAGCATCACCTTTCATTCGCCCGTGGTGGCAGGTGGTCAAAAACAGGCCGCGCATCCGTTTGAGCTGCCGATCAGTGCAAACTGCCCGATCCCGAACGGGAACTTCCTGCGCAAACCCGCCTGTGATTTTGGCTGGGATTGGAACATCGCGCTCGCGCCATTTGGTATCTATGGCCAGTTGGCGATAGAACCGTCACCGGCGGCACGGATTGATCGGCTCGCGATCACGCAAGCCCACACGGATGGTGCGGTGACCCTAGGCGTGACCGCCTATACCGCCAATCACAATGGCGAGGTCGTGGCGACCATTGCGGGGCAAACCGTGACGGGGCAGGCGGTCAATGGCGTCTGCGCGTTAAGCATCTTGATTGAGAATCCAGACCTTTGGTGGCCCGTCGGTCAAGGTGACCAGCCGCTTTATGATTTGACCGTCACGGCGGGCGCGGCAAAGACGCAGCGCCGCATAGGTTTACGTGACTTGCAGCTGATCACCGAGACCGATGATATTGGCCTTGGGTTCAAATTCCGGATCAACGGCCGCGATGTATTCTGCAAAGGGGCCAATTGGATTCCCGCAGACGCGCTGCCCGGTCAAATCACCGATGAAAAAACACGCGACCTGCTGCAATCGGCCGTCGACGCCAATATGAACATGGTCCGCATTTGGGGCGGCGGGCGGTATGAGCCTACGTCGTTCTATGAGGCTTGCGATGAAATGGGCCTATTGGTTTGGCAGGACTTTATGTTCGCTTGCAACCTTTACCCATCTGACAATGCCTATCTGGCCGAGGTCCGGGCCGAAGTCACGGATAACGTCGCGCGGATGCATCATCATGCGAGCATCGCGATCTGGTGCGGCGACAATGAACTGATTGGCGCGCTGGGATGGTACGACTGTAGCATCAACGACCGCGATCGCTATCTGGTGAATTATGACCGGCTGAACCGGGCAATCGAAACGCAACTGCTTGAGGTCGATCCGACCGCGATCTGGTGGCCGTCATCGCCGTCTCCCGGGCCAATGAATTTCGGCGATGCTTGGCATTATGACGGATCGGGCGATATGCATTTCTGGTCGGTCTGGCACGAAGGCCGCGACTTTGACCACTACCGCGATGTCGGCCCACGGTTCTGTTCCGAGTTCGGATTTCAAAGCTATCCGTCGATGAATGCCGTGCGCAAATTCGCAGGCGAGGCCGACCAGAATATCGCGGCACCCGTGCTTGAAAGCCACCAAAAGAACGCAGGCGGCAACGCGCGGATCGCGGAAACCATGTTCCGCTATTTCCGTTGGCCCAAGCATTTTGACGACTTCGTCTATATGTCCCAAGTCCAACAGGGCCTTGCGATCAAGACAGCCGTCACACATTGGCGTAGCCTGAAACCGCGCTGCATGGGCACGTTGATTTGGCAGCTCAATGATACATGGCCTGTCTGTTCGTGGGCATCACTGGATCATGGCGGTGACTGGAAGCTTATGCACCATATGGCGCGCGCATTCTACGCTCCTGTCTTGGTCACGGCTGTGCCTGTTGACGCGGATTATGTGATCCGCGCGGTCAACGATGCGCCCGACGCCTGCGATGTGTCTGTCACCGTTTCGGCAGTTGATATGGCGGGCAATCTGCGCGCATTGGGCGCGGGTGGTGCATCTGTCGAAACATCGGCAGTAGACGTGCTGACAATCGCGGGCGCAGACCTGAAGCCCGATGAAATGCTGCATTATGCATGGGAAACTGCGGATGGCACGGCAGGAAGCGATACATTCGCACCCAAACCATACAAAGACTACGATCTGCAGGCACCAAACCTGACCCACCATGTCTCTGGCAATACGCTCACACTTACTGCGCAGACGCTGGCATTGTTCGTCGCGGTCGAGGCCGACGTACCCGGGCGATTTGACGACAATGCGTTTACGCTTTTGCCCGGACAAACAAAGGTTGTGCAGTTTACGCCAACCAATCCTGCAGACAAACCCACCTTCACGCTGCGTGATTTGCACAGCGCGACATACGCCTGATCAAGGAGAGAAAAAATGACCCAGATTTCCTACCAACTCTACTGCTCACGGAACTTTCCACCGTTGGGGGATACGCTGCAAATGCTCTCTGCGACGGGGTTCAAAGAGGTCGAAGGTTTCGGTGGTCTTTTTGATGATCTCGATGGGCTAAAGGGGGGGCTTGACGCGACAGGCCTGAAAATGACCAGCAGTCACTTTGGGCTGGATATGGTCGAGGGTGACGCATCAAAAGCGATTGCCATCGCAAAGGAATTGGGGATTCAAAAGGTTATCGTCCCTTTTGTGATGCCTGATGATCGCCCGGTGGATGCCGCCGGTTGGGCCGCGTTTGGGACACGTTTGGCCGAGGCTGGTAAGCCGTTTCAAGACGCAGATCTTGTCTTTGGTTGGCACAATCATGACTTTGAATTTGTGGCGACAGAAACGGGTGAGCTACCGCTTGATATTATCGCGGCGGCGTCAAGCGAATTGATGTTTGAACTCGACCTTGGTTGGGTCGCGCGCGCGGGGCTTGATCCGGTCGCGTGGATTCAGAAATACGCGGGCCGCATCACGGCGGCGCATATCAAAGATATTGCACGGGCTGGTGAAAACGCTGACGAAGACGGCTGGGCCGATGTCGGCCACGGTGTTCAAGATTGGGCGGCGATTCATGCCGCGCTGCAAGAAACGGGCGTAGATCACTATGTTGTCGAACACGATAACCCTAAAGACCATGCACGGTTTGCAAGCCGCAGCTTGGCTGCGATCCAGAAATTCTAGGAGGTTCTTTCATGACTAAGCTTGGCGTTGGCATCATTGGATGCGGTAATATTTCGACCTCTTATCTTAAACTGGCCCCGCTGTTTAAATCGCTTGATGTAAGGGCGGTCGCGGATATCAACATGGACGCGGCCAAAGCACGGGCCGCAGAATTTGGCGTGCGCGCTGAAACTGTTGCTGATCTGCTTTTGGCGGGGGATATCGATGTGATCGTGAACCTCACGATCCCAGATGTACATTTCGCTGTAACCAAACAGATCATAGAAGCGGGCAAGCACGCCTATTCCGAAAAACCATTGGTGCTGACCTTGGAGGAAGGTAAAGAGCTACGCGATTTGGCGGCCTCAAAGGGCCTGCGTATTGGCTCCGCGCCGGATACGTTTCTTGGCGGCTCGCATCAACTGGCGCGCGCACAAATTGACGCAGGCAAGGTTGGGCGCATCATTGGCGGCACCTGCCATGTGATGGGCCATGGTATGGAAGCCTGGCACCCGAACCCTGACTTTTTCTTCAAACCCGGCGGTGGTCCGGTGTTGGATATGGGCCCTTATTACATCACCAATCTGATCCAATTGATCGGGCCAGTGAAATCGGTCGCAGCGCTCGCGAAATCAACATTCGCGACGCGCACCATCAGCAACGGGGACCGCAATGGTGAAGTGCTGAAGGTGGAAACACCGACAGATATTCAAGCTTTGCTTGAATTCGAAAACGGCGCTGTCGTGACCTTAGGCGCAAGCTGGGATGTCTGGTCGCATCGTCACGACCATATGGAGTTGTACGGCGAAAACGGGTCCATCTTCCTCCCGGATCCGAACTTTTTTGGCGGCGACGTGGAAATCAGCGGCGAAGACAAAGACATCGTCACGGTTGCACCGTGGGACCACCCGTTTAGCGTGGCGAACTATGAAGAAACCCGCGCTAACTATCGTTGTGCAGGGCTTGCAGATATGGCGACAGCCATCGCCGAAGATCGCCCGCATCGCTGCAATATCGATGTGGCACTGCATGCGGTTGACGTGATGACGAGCATCTTGAAGGCGGGCGAAGAACGTCGGTTCGTCGATATGACGACCACCTGTGAACGCCCCGCGGCCTTGTCACCTGACGAGGCACGCGCGCTGCTGGCTTAAAAGAATGCGCCTGCGCCGATTTGCTTGGCGCTGGCGCGTCGACTAGCTTGATAATTGCGCTGTTTGGTGCGCCCGTTCCGTCAATATCGCGGCGCGTTGGCGTAAGTCATTGCGTAGTGCATCACGAATAATATTTCCAATGACAATTTCATTGCGCCCGGCCATATGTTCGAGCGCGTCATGAAGTTCCGGCGGTAAATCGATAACAAGATGTTTCATGCGTTATGCTTAACGAAACAGGATGAAGAGTTCGTTAAACGCCAGCATCTTTTGCGATTTCTGCACGGCTTTTTCGCGCCCGCTCGGTGGCTGATTTTAACTGACCACAAGCAGCCATGATGTCTTCGCCGCGCGGTTTACGTACTGGCGAAGAATAGCCCGCGTTATAGACGATATCAGAAAACGCACGGATACGGTTGTTAGACGACCGTTTGTAGGGCGCGCCGGGCCATTCGTTGAAGGGGATCAGGTTGATCTTGGCTGGGATACCTTTGATCAATTCTACCAACCGGTGCGCGTCTTCGTCAGAATCATTCACCCCGTCTAGCATGACATATTCGAAGGTAATCCGTTCTGAATTTGATGCTTTGGGATAAACGCGCAGCGCATCGAGCAAATCTGCAATTGGCCAGCGTTTGTTGATGGGCACCAATGTGTCGCGCACTTCATCCGTGGTGGCATGGAAGGACACTGCAAGCTGACAGCCGATCTCTTCGGCGGTACGGGCAATTTCGGGGACGACGCCGGATGTTGAAAGGGTAATACGACGGCGTGACAGGGCGATCCCTTCGGGATCAAGCGCGATCTTCATCGCGTCGCGTACGTTTTCAAAATTATAGAGCGGCTCACCCATGCCCATCAGCACGATGTTCGACAAAAGACGTGGCGCGGCCTCGTTGCGGGCACCTTGTTCGGGCCATTCGCCGAGATCATCGCGCGCCAACATGACTTGGCCAATAATCTCGCCTGCGGTCAGGTTGCGGACAAGTTTTTGCGTGCCTGTGTGGCAGAAAGAACAAGTTAACGTGCAGCCCACTTGGCTTGAGATACACAGCGTGCCGCGGTCGGTTTCGGGGATGTAGACGACCTCAACCTCGTGGCCACCTGCGATCCGCACGAGGTACTTGCGGGTGCCATCCTCAGATATTTGGCGGGTTACGACCTCGGGCAATTGAATGACGAAATTCTCGGCAAGCATCGCGCGGTAGTCTTTGGACAGGTTGGTCATCTGATCAAAGTCGCGCACACCCCAATGATAGAGCCATTGCCAAATCTGTCCTGCACGCATCTTGGCTTGCTTTTCTTTCGTGCCGACGGCGATCAACGCATCACGCAAGGCCGGGCGCGTCAGGCCGATCAGGTTCGGTAGACTATCAGGCAGTTTGCGCGGGATCGTCATAACGTCCTGGGTGATGGGGGCCTTGGCGTCCATTGTGTGCTCCGAAAAGGGTGTAAGCGCTGCCTATAAAAGAAACGGGCCGCTTTCACAAGAAAAGCAGCCCGTGGGAAATAGAACGTTACCACAGAGGCAACAAAATCGTTAGCCAGCGCATTGCGATGCGGCTTCGTCAACGGCGGCGGTAAAGCCGAGCAGGCTAAAGGTGTCTTGGGTCTGTGTGCCGCGGCCAGAACGGCCTGTGACAATAGCATCGGCGCCACGTTTCATTGCGGCAACAAATTTCGCGTCATCTTCGGCGCTGGCAGGCCAAGCAAATTCACCTTCGGTAAACATCTCAAGGGTGGTGTCGCCGACTTGCACCGAAACGGTTGACCCGCTTGCAAATGGATAACCGCCTGCAAACATTACTTGGCCGGTCACGCTCTCAGATGGGCGGTAGAATACGATCATCTGGATTTCGCCGCGGCGCACTGTAACCGGTTGGCCGTCGCGTGTGTTATTCGTGTTTACGGGTGCCGAAACGGCCCAGCATTCTTTTGGGTCAGCTTCAACGTAGACGGCCCAATCTGTATTGGCCGCAACGCGATTTTCACTTGAGTCTTGTGCGGTCGCCGTGGTGGCGCAAGCCAACGCCGCAACAACGCCAAACACGCGTGCAATATTTAAATTCATTTCGCAGCCTCCAAGCTGTCTTTGCCTCTTGTCGGTCCGCTGATTCCTTTGCCGCAAAGATACATCTTTTTGGCTGGTAGGACCTGTATTTACCCGATAGCGTTAGCTTTAACAAAAAAACCCGCCTAGGGGAAAGCCCCCAAAACGGCAATGCGCGCGCAATCGCGTCTACATTTACAATCCAAAAAGGCAAAAGAATGGCAAATCCTGTTGATCTGGTTGAAGTTTGGCGCGGTGAGTTGCTGGAATGTGTGCATCAGGGGCATGCGGTGATTTGTGATGAAGCTGGCGAAATTGTGAACGCTTGGGGGGATCCAAGCGCGCAAATTTTTCCAAGATCGTCGTGTAAGATGATCCAGGCCCTGCCTCTGCTGGAAAGCGGCGCAGGTGCACATCTGACGCAAGAGCAGCTTGCCCTGTCGTGCGCATCGCACCAAGGGGCCGCAATTCACACTGATCGCGTTGGCGCGTGGCTGGATGATTTGGGGTTCAGCGATGCTGATTTTCGCTGTGGGCCACAGACGCCAGCCGATAAGGATGCCCGCTATGCGCTGATCCGCGCCCATTCAGAGCCCTGCCAAATCCACAATAATTGTTCCGGTAAACACGCCGGTTTTCTGACGCTGAACAAGCACCTTGGCGGAGGCGCTGATTATGAAAAAATTGACCACCCTGTACAGCAGGCAGGTAAAGCTGCGTTTGAAGAAACAACCGAAGAAACCAGCCCAACTTATGGCATCGACGGATGTTCGGCACCGAATCATGCTTGCACGGTGCACGGGCTCGCGCGCGCGATGGCGTTTTTTGCGAGCGCTCATGAACGGTCAGACTTGCGCAGCACGGCCGCAGTGAAATTGCGCGAAGCGATGATGGCCTATCCTGAACTAGTTGCCGGTGAAACGCGGGCCTGCACCGATCTTATGCGCGCTATGAATGGGCGCGCTGCGATTAAAACCGGGGCGGACGGTGTGTTTGTGGCAATCATCCCCGAAAAACGGATCGGTGTGGCGTTGAAAATTCGCGACGGGGCGACACGTGCCAGCGAATGCGTGATCGCTGCAATATTGGTGTCACTTGGTGTGCTAGACCCAAATCACCCGTCGGCAATCGCGCGCATGACACCGACGCTCAAAAACTGGCGTGGTCTGACTGTCGGGCGGGTGCAGCCGGTTGCCGCGCTTGGTGTTTAAGCCAAATTGGTTGATCACCTTAAGAATGCGCGCCACAAATGGTGCGCAACACTCTATTGAAAGCGAAACAGCATGGCCTTTACTTTGGCGACTTGGAACATCAACTCGGTGCGTTTGCGCGAAGACATCGTTGCAAAGCTAATGGGGGAAGAAGCGCCGGATGTGCTTTGTTTGCAGGAATGCAAAAGCCCGGTCGATAAGATCCCCTTGGCGCAGTTTCAGGCGCTTGGATATACGCATATGGTTGCGCGTGGCCAAAAGGGTTACAACGGTGTCGCGATTTTTTCCAAAATTCCGATGGTTGAGGCCGGTGCAGAGGATTTTGCCCAGCTTGGCCATGCTCGCCACATTGCAGGACGGCTAGAAAACGGTGTCACGATCCACAACCACTATGTCCCTGCGGGTGGCGACGTCGCGGACCGTGAGGTGAATGAAAAATTTGGCCAGAAGCTAGATTACCTGACCGATATGCGTGACGCGTTCCAAGCGTCCAAGCCTGAAAAATCGATCCTCGTGGGTGATCTAAACATCGCGCCGCGCGAAGACGATGTTTGGGATCACAAAAAACTATTGAAGGTCGTGAGCCACACACCAATCGAGGTCGAACATTTCGCCGACGTGATGGCTGCAGGTGACTGGGCCGATGTGACCCGGAACGATATCCCGGATGGTAAGCTGTATAGTTGGTGGTCTTATCGCGCCAAGGATTGGGATGCGGCTGACAAGGGTCGGCGCCTCGATCACATTTGGGCCACGGCTGATATCCAAAACGCGGCACATTCCAGCCGTGTGATGCGCGATGCGCGCGGATGGGACCGCCCAAGCGACCACGCCCCCGTCCTTGCGACGTTTGATTTGTAAATGAGCGGCCCCGCGTATTGGCGGGGCCGTATTTTTCTTCGCGACTAACGTTTGTGGGTGCGCTCAGCGTATGCTTTGTAATCATCAAGAAGGTGGTCTAGCTCAGCCAGTTCGACTTCGAGGTCATGAAAGACGGCCGCCTTTTGATCGTCGGTCAGTGTGCCGCCTTCGATCAACGTCTGTTCGTTGATCTTAATCGTTTCCCAACGCGCGATCAGTTGATCAAGATCATCACGAATTTTGTCATTTGGCGCTTCTTGGAGGCCCGCCGCAGGAAGCCCATACCGCAGCGCGTTCAACGAGTTTTCAAAAACCTCAACAGTCTGTGCAAGATCTTCGCGGGCAGCGTCTGCATGGTAGCCCGCCCAGATTTCGCAGGCATCTTTGGCCATTTTTTGGGTTAGCATGCGTTGGCGACCAGCGATTTCAATCATCATCGCGTCCGCGGCGGTGATCTCATAGGGGTGGCTGTATTGGCCTGTGATATCTGACGCAAGAACGGTTGTCAGCTCTAGAAGTTCAAGGTTGTGGTCATCAATGAGATGCGCGCTTTCCGTATCATGCCCATCAAGCAAAATGGAATCTACCGCGCCGTGGATGGTGTCCCATTCCGCAGCGACATGTGCGATGTCTTCTAACGTGCGGCGGCGGGTTTCTGGATGCAGAATGTGCAGGGTGTCGTCGCCGTCGCGCAGCGCAACGATATATTGATCGAACTGTTGGGTCGCGTGTTCAAGCACGTCATGCGCCTCGTCGATGCTGATATCTGTCGACAAAGCACAGGACGCTGCGGCGACTTGTTGGGTGAGCGTCCGTAACTGGCCTGCAACACGAATGCGATCCGCGCCGTCAGATTCAATTTCATATTGTGCCTCGATGAGGGCGGCATCGGCAGCATCGTCTGCGTGTACGGTAAGGGGAGTTGTGCAAATCGCAACCGTCAGCGTTGTTCCACTGCATAGTCGTCGTAACATGGTCGTACCTTTCAATGAGGTGCTGGCCGCCCACAATCCGCGTGAACGGCCGAGCGTAGATTAGTGGGCGCGTTCAGCGTATTCTTTGTAGTCAAGAAGAAGGTGGTCGAGATCAGCCAACTCAACCTCGAGGTCGTGGAACACTTCGGTCTTTTGTTCATCGTTGAGCGTTCCGCCATCAACGAGCGTTTGGGCATTGACCTTGATGATGTCCCAACGCGCCAAGAGGTGATCCAAATCGGTACGGATTGCGTCGTTTGGTGCGGCTTGGATCCCGGCCTCAGGCATTCCAAATCTAAGCGCGTTCAGCGAGGCTTCAAAAATGGTCATCGTTTGCGCTAAATCTTCTTTGGCTTCTTCGCTGTGATAGCCGGTCCACACTTCGCAGGCGTCTTTCGCCATTTTTTGGGTCAACATGCGCTGACGCCCTGCGATTTCAATCGTCATCGCGTCCGCGGCGCTGATCTCAAACGGATGCGCATATTGGCTCGCGATGTCGGACGCCAAGATCGTCGTCAGCTCAAGAAGTTTGAGGTTGTGATCGTCGATGATATGCGCGCTTTCAACATCGTGACCGTCTTCAAGGACGGAATCGATTGCCCCGTGGATAGCGTCCCATTCTTCGCGGACATGATCGATATCTGCGATTGTGAGGCGACGGGTTTCAGGGTGCAAAATGTGCAACCCTTCGTCGCCTTCTTTCAGTGCGACGATATAGCGGTCAAACTGAGCCGTCGCCAGTTCAAGGACGTCATGCGCTTCCTCGACTGCGATATCGGATGTGAGTGCGCAGGACGCAGCCGCAACCTGTTGCGTGAGGGTGCGTAACTGGCCAGCAATATGAATGCGGTCAGCGCCATCTGATTCAACGTCATATTGCACATCAAGAATTTCGGCCTGTCCGGTCGCTTCTTCAGCATTGGCAGTGGCGGCAAAGGAGAGCGCGGCAATAGAGAGTGGAACGATCACGCAGCGAGGAGTACGAAACATAGATTATGTCCAATTAATACTATAGGGTTTACATCCTAATTTCTGTTGCAAGACATTGCGAATAAAGTGGGGCAAAATAGTGAATTTTCTATCCCATTTCTTGCGTTACGCACCGAATGTAGCGCTAGCGTTGCAGGTGTCCTCGGGATTACCGCTTTAAGGAGCGCGGAGATGTTCTGGTCTGCGAGAGATTGCGTTCTGCCATTGCATGTCTTGGACAAATCCGCGACATGGGCGTTCGCCCTGCTGAGTTTTGTTGAAAAATACGCTGGGCGTTGCTAGTTTTAAAGCATGCCCGGTGCCGGGGCCATGACGGCACATATAAAGGAGGACAATGTTCTGTCTCTTTCACCAACGGCAGATTGTACTGCCAACGCCGGGTCCCCGCCTATGACGGGTGCTCAAACTGCGACCAGTGACGCTCTTTTAGAGGCCGTCCTAAAATCGCTTAATGATGATAAAGCCGAAGACGTCGTGCAAATAAATCTACGTGGTAAATCCGAAATGGGTGACCACATGGTGATCGCCTCTGGGCGTTCGACCCGTCAGGTTGTTGCGATGGCTGAAAAGCTGTCTGAACGGCTTAAGCATGATTTCAACGTGTTTTCAAAGCTTGAAGGCAAGGATAGCGGCGATTGGGTACTGATCGATACGGGCGATATCATCGTGCATATCTTCCGCCCCGAAGTGCGCGAATTTTACCAGATCGAAAAGATGTGGCAGCCCGGGGCCGCAGCAGCGACCTGATCTGATGCGTGTGCATATATGCGCAGTGGGCCGGCTGAGGCGCGGCCCAGAGCGCGATCTTTACGACGATTATTTGACCCGGTTCGACCGGACGGGGCGCGCGCTTGCGCTTGGCCCTGCCCAACTGATCGAGGTCGAAGATAAAAAAGGCGGCGGTATGCCTGCCGAGGCAGGATTGCTACAAAAATCCATTCCGTCAGGCGCATTAATCTGCACGATGGACGAACGCGGCAAGGTGATGTCTTCCCCGGATTTCGCAAAGATGCTCGGCGATTGGCGCGACCAAGGCCGCCAAGACGTCGCCTTTGTCATCGGCGGCGCAGACGGCATCGACCCCAGCCTGCGCGCGCAAGCGGATGCATCCTTAAGTTTTGGCAAAATGGTCTGGCCACATATGCTGGTCCGCGTGATGCTCGCCGAACAACTGTACCGCGCCGCGTCGATCTTGTCGGGCGGGCCGTATCATCGGGTTTGATTTGGCAGCCTCTTAGGTTTGTAATTACTAGGTAAACGGGAGCGCCCATGAAGACTTATGCAATGCCTATAAGAGTTAGCGCGGCGGTTTTGCTTTCATTGCAAGCTACACTAGGGAGTGCTGCCTGTGTTGACGATGGGGTATCCGCTTTCGACGGCAGCCGTCGAGCAGTGAGTTTGTGTTTGTCAGACCATTGCGCAACTGCAGTGTTGTCTCGGTCCTGCGGGAATATACGCTACACTTCTCAAAGCTATGATTCTGGTTCTGACACTTGGCTTTTCAGGGTTAGATTTCATCAAGACGGAAATGAAGACGATGAACACCATGTTTCGCTCAATGGATTGACAATCCCTCACGCAGAAATTCAGCAAGTGACTTGCTTTTCTCAGCATGATGAGAGCGGCTGTGAATTCATAGATGAAGTGCTGGATCATATCTTCACTGAGTAAGTTTGGTTTTTTGAGGTCGTAGATAATCCTAGGTAATAATAGCTTGACGCCAACTAAGAGGGTTTCAAATCTCATGATCTGATGGGGGCAAAGCAGTCCTGCATTCAATACATGTTCCGTTCGACCGCTACCTGCGCTAAACCTGCCGTAACATCAAATCGGAGATTACCCCATGTCGGCACCCAAACCCGTTGTCTTGTGTATTCTTGATGGCTGGGGCCTGCGTGATGACCCGGTTGGGAATGCGCCTAAGTTGGCCAATACCCCTAATTTCGACGCGATCATGCGGGGGCCGCATGCGCAGCTGTTGACGCATGGTCGTGATGCTGGGTTGCCCGGCGGGCAGATGGGCAATTCAGAGGTCGGCCACACGAATATCGGCGCGGGCCGCGTTGTGGCGATGGATTTGGGCCAGATCGAACTGGCGATTGAAGACGGCACATTCGCGCAGGCCGAGGCTTTGCAAGCCTTTATCGCCAAGATGAAAGCATCCGGCGGGCGGGCGCATTTGATGGGCGTTGTGTCTGATGGCGGCGTGCATGGCCACGTAGACCATATTATCGCAGCCGCCAAAGCATTAGATGATGCAGGCGTTCCGACAGTGATCCATGCGATTACAGATGGGCGCGATGTGGCGCCATCTTCGGCGACAGAATTCATGCAGGTTTTGCAAGCAGCTTTGCCGAAGGCCGTGCAAATTGCCACGGTCATTGGCCGCTATTTTGCGATGGACCGCGACAATCGCTGGGACCGGGTGCAAACGGCCTATGACGCGATGGTGAACGGGCAGGGCGCCCAGGGGGAAACACCACAAGCGGCAATCGATGCGGCTTACGCGAATGGCAAAACGGATGAGTTTATCCCGGCAACAGTGATTGGCGATTACGCCGGGTTTGCGGCTGGTGACGGGCTGTTTTGTTTGAACTTCCGATCCGACCGGGCGCGCGAAATCTTGGCCGCTATTGCGGATCCGGCATTTGATGGTTTTGACCGGGTACAGCCTGATCTGTGCGCGTTACTGGGTATGGTCAGCTATTCAGATCGCCATGATGATTGGTTCGAAACCGTATTCCCGAAACGCGATATTCAAAACACACTGGGCGCTTGGGTGGCCAAACACGGGCTGCGTCAGTTCCGGCTGGCCGAAACCGAAAAATACCCGCATGTGACGTTTTTCTTGAATGGCGGGATCGAAGAACCTGCGACGGGCGAAGACCGCTTTATGCCGAAATCACCCAAGGTTGCGACCTATGATCTGCAACCTGAAATGTCCTCGGGCGAAGTGACTGCGGCCTTTGTAAAGGCAATCGGCGACGGCTACGACATGATCGTTACGAACTATGCCAACCCCGATATGGTTGGCCATACAGGTGATCTGAATGCAGGGATCAAGGCATGTGAATCTGTGGATCGCGGTTTGGGGCAGGTGTTGGCTGCACTTAAGGCCGCGGGTGGTGCAATGATCGTGACCGCTGATCATGGCAATTGCGAAACGATGATCGACCCTGAAACAGGCGGTCCGCATACCGCGCATACGCTCAACCCGGTGCCTGTCGCGTTGGTTGGTGGGCCTGATGGGGCCACATTGCGTGATGGTCGTTTGGCCGATTTAGCGCCAACGATCCTTGACCTGATGGGGCTGGACCTGCCGCCTGAAATGACCGGATGCACATTGATTCAAAAATGAGGTTCGCGGTATTCCTGATCTGTCTGGCAGCACCTGTGTTCGGCCAATCGGCGGACACGGCCGCGCGCGACGCAATGGCACAATTGCAGGCCGCGCAGACGCGGCTAGAGACTGCAGGCGATGCGCGTGATCAGATTGCGGCCCTGACCCAGACCGTGCAAGCCTATGAGGCCGGGCTGGCCGCCGCGCGTTCTGGACTGCGGCAGCTACAGACGCAAGAAACCGCGCTGACGGCTGATCTGGACGCACGCCGTGCGGAATTGGGTGTCTTGATCGGGGCCCTTGCCACTATGTCGAAAACGCCGCGGCCTGTGTCGCGTAGCCAACCGCAATCACCCATTGATACGGTGCGCGCTGGGATGTTGGCTGCAGATGTGACGCAATCACTTAAGGGTGCGGCAGATGATTTGCGGGCTCAGATCGGGCAGGTACATGACCTGCGTGCGTTGCGGCAAGAAACCACGGACACGCTCACGACGGGGATGCAAGGCGCGCAATCGGCACGGTCCGCATTGGGCCAAGCGATTTCCGCGCGCACGGACCTGCCATTGCGGTTCGAAGATGACCCAGTGCAAACAGCATTACTGATGTCGGGGTCTGAAACGCTTGATGCATTTGCCGATGCGCTTGCGACGCATCTGCCAGATAGTGAGGCCGATCTGACCAAGCAGGGAAACTTGCCTTTACCCGTTTCGGGCATCGTACAACCGCAAAGTGGCGACGACGCAGGCATCTATATTGCGACTGCACCGCAGGCGTTGGTCACGGCACCTGTTGATGCAACGATCCTTTATGTCGGACCTCTTTTGGGGGATTTGAATGTAATCATTTTAGAACCCGCACCTGATGTTGTATTCATCTTTGCGGGGCTTGAGACGCTTTATGGCAGCGCTGGGCAAATCGTGCCTGCGGGAACGCCGCTTGGGACGATGGGCCGTAATGCGACAGAAGTTAACGGTATTTTGACCGAAAATGTGGGCGATGACGGCGAAGCAGGCGCGCACCCCCTTTATCTTGAGGTCAGGGACGGGCAGAGTTCAGTGAGCCCAGATGCATGGTTCGCGCTGGAATAGACATAGGACGTGGAATGAAAAAACTAGTATTAGCCGCCCTTGGGGGCGCTGCCCTTGGTCTGGTCACGACTGTTCAAGTCGCAGGGCCGCTTGTCGCGCAAGATGCTCAAACATCTGGCAGCGTTTACGAACAGCTTGATCTATTTGGCGATATCTTTGAACGGATTCGCACCGATTATGTTCAAGATGTCGACGATAAAGAACTGATCGAAGCAGCGATTAACGGGATGCTGACATCGCTTGATCCACATTCAAGCTATATGTCCGCCGAAGACGCTGCCGACATGCGGATCAGCACACGTGGTGAATTTGGCGGGCTTGGGATCGAAGTGACCCAAGAAGACGGCTGGGTAAAAGTCGTGTCGCCGATGGATGGCACCCCTGCTGATGCAGCTGGGATGTTAGCTGGCGATTTCATCACTGCTGTTGACGGCGAAAGCGTGATGGGCCTCACGCTTGACGAGGCCGTTGATTTGATGCGCGGCCCTGTTGGTGCGGAAATCATTATCACCGTGGTGCGCGAAGACGAAGTTGAACCGTTCGACGTGTCGATCATTCGCGACACCATTAAGATGACTGCCGTGCGCAGCCGCACTGAAGGCAAAGCCGTTGTTTTGCGGATCACAACCTTTAACGAACAAACCTATCCGAACCTCAGCGAAGGGATCGAAGAACAGATTTCTGAAGCGGGAGGGATCGACAATGTTGACGGGTTTATCTTGGATTTGCGCAACAACCCCGGCGGGTTGCTGAACCAAGCGATCTACGTTTCAGACGCGTTTCTCAACGCTGGCGAAATCGTTTCAACGCGCGGACGTGAAACCGAAGACGGCGATCGTTTCAACGCAACAGAAGGCGATTTGGCCCAAGGAAAACCGATTGTGGTCTTGGTGAACGGGGGCTCTGCTTCGGCCTCTGAAATTGTGGCCGGTGCGTTGCAAGATCACCGTCGGGCCATCGTGGTCGGGACCAATTCATTTGGGAAAGGATCTGTGCAGACCGTGATTCCGCTTAGCAGCGATGGTGCAATGCGTCTGACTACGGCACGCTATTATACGCCCTCTGGACGCTCTATTCAGGCGTTAGGAATTTCGCCTGACATCATCGTAGAGCAGCCGCGTGTGCAGCCAGGTGATGAAGAAGAGGAAGACAACGGCAACCAACGTACCGAGGCATCTTTGCGCGGCGCATTGGATAACGACAGTCTGACCGAAGACGAAATTCGCCAGATTGAAGAGGACCGCGCGCGCGCCGAAGCCGCGGCACAATTGCGTGAAGATGATTATCAAATGGCTTACGCAATCGATATCCTAAAAGGGCTCAATGCGCTGGGCCCTGTTGTTCAGGCAGACTAAACTGTGGCTCCCGCGCGGAACACCGCGCGGGAGTTAGGTCAGCCTTATTGACTTAAATTTTTCTTGTGCCAATATGCCGTTCTGTCACAGGGAGAATCGATATATGTGGGACCAAATATTCGCATCGCGCATGGCACGCATGACGGCGTCGGAAATACGCGAGCTGCTTAAATTGTTGGATCAACCAGACATCATTTCCTTTGCAGGGGGTATCCCTGACCCAAAGCTGTTTCCCACCATAGCGTTCAAAGACGCATTCGCAGATGCGCTTGGTCCAGACATGCAATCCGAGGCGCTACAGTATTCTGCCAGCGAAGGTTATCCGCCGCTGCGTGACTGGATTGCAGAGCAAATGCAAAAACTGGGCGTGCCGTGCACACGCGACAATATTCTGATTACATCGGGGTCGCAGCAAGGGCTGGACTATCTTGGCAAATTGTTTTTGTCGCCGGGTGATACGGCGCTGGTGACTTGGCCAACCTATTTAGGCGCTTTGGGCGCGTTCAATGCTTATGAACCACAATATGATCGGCTTAATCTGAACAGCAATCGCCCTGCCACTGACTACGCGCAACGCGCAGCCGATCATGGAGGGCGGGTCAAATTTGCCTATGCATCGGTTGATTTTGCGAACCCAACCGGCGAAACTATTGACCGGGCTGGGCGCGAAACCTTACTGGACCTGGGCGATGATCTGGACATCGCCCTGATCGAAGATGCCGCCTATCAATCGTTGCGTTATGATGGTGATCCGATCCCTCCTGTGCTTGCGCTTGAGATCGCGCGCAAGGGCGATATCAATGATTGCCGGACGATTTACTGCGGCAGTTTCTCGAAAACGTTGGCGCCGGGCTTGCGGGTCGGGTGGGTTTGCGCTGCGCAGCCTGTCATTGCGCAATTGGTGCTGATGAAACAGGCGTCAGATTTGCATTCACCGACGATCAATCAGATCGCGATCAATGGTGTAGCGCGGCAGATTTTTGATGATCATGTGGTTAAACTACGAAATACATATAAAGAACGTCGCGATTGTATGTTAAATGCACTTGCGCAGAATATGCCCGAAGGCGTGCAATGGACCAAACCCGAAGGCGGTATGTTCATTTGGTTGACCTTGCCAGACCATATCGATGGCGCGGCCTTGCTTGCCAAATCGCTTGAAACACACCGTGTCGCCTTCGTGCCGGGCCGCGCATTCCACGCCGATGGGTCGGGGGGAAACACAATCCGGCTGAATTTTTCCCTGCCGAATGAGGCAACGATAAACGAAGGCATCAAACGGCTGGGTGCGCTGCTACGCAGTTAGAGCTTTGTGCGCTCGCCTTTGGGGTCGTAGAATGGGCGCAACTGTGCCGCGGCTTTGACCCGCGTGCCCATGACGTCAATTTCAAACGTGCTGCCCAGCATTTCTGCGGCGGTTTCGCCTTTGCAGGGCACATAGCCCATGCCCATCGCAGCGCCCAAGTGATGCCCGTAACCGCCTGATGACAGGTAACCGACTGTGGCCCCGTCGCGCAGGATGGGTTCGTTGTGGTAGAGCAGCGGTTCAGGGTCGGTCAGTTTGAACTGGACCAGACGGGTCAGCAGGCCTGTTTCACGCTTTTGCAGGACCGCGTCACGGCCGATGAAATCCGGCTTGTCTGTCTTCACTGCAAAGCCCAAGCCTGCCTCAAGCACGTGATCCTCGCAGGTGATGTCATGGCCAAAATGCCGAAACCCTTTTTCAAGGCGCGCGGCGTCCATCATATGTAGACCGCAAAGCTTTGCCCCAATATCCTGTCCGGCGGCGTGGAGTGTTTCAAACACATGTGCTGCCATTTCGGATGAAACATAGACCTCCCAACCCAGTTCACCGACATAGGTCACCCGGTGGACCCGTGCGAGGCCCATGCCGATCTCAACCTCTTGGGCGGTGCCAAATGGGTTCGTATCGTTCGAGAAATCGTTGGGTGAAACGGTTTGCAAGAGTTTGCGTGCGTTCGGCCCCATGACTGCGATTACGGCCTCTGATGCCGTGACATCGGTGATTACCGCGTTAAATGCGCCCAAGTTGCGTTGCATCCAAACCTGATCAGCCAGACGCGTCGCCGCTGGGGTGACGACCAGATAGGCGGTTTCCGACAGGCGGGTGACGGTGACGTCAGCCTCGACCCCGCCGGTATGGTTTAGAAATTGCGTATAGGTAATTTTGCCGACCGGGACGTCCATTTGCCCGCCGCAGACATGGTTCAGGAATGCGGTGGCATCGGGACCTTCGACGCGGATTTTGCCGAATGAAGACATATCGTACATGCCAACATTTGTACGGACTGCAGCGACTTCCGCGGCGACGTTGCCAAAGAAGTTCTGCCGTTTCCATGAATATTCATAGGCGGGCTCTTGGCCGGGGTTTGCGAACCAATTTGCGCGTTCCCACCCGGCAAGTTCGCCCATGACCGCGCCTTGGTCCAGCAGATGTTGGTGCAGCGGGCTGCGCCGAATCCCGCGTGCTGTTGCCTTTTGACGGAACGGGTAGTGATCTGCATAAAGCAATCCGAGCGTTTCTTTGGAGCGTTCAAACAGGTATGTTTTATTGCCCTGAAACGGCTGCATCCGCGCGATGTCAACGTCGCCTAAATCAAATGGTTTTGCGCCTGTGTCCATCCATTGCGCCAGCGCCATACCGGCGCCGCCAGCGGATTGGATCCCGATCGAGTTGAACCCAGCGGCCACCCAAACATTGTCCATCTCTGGGGCTTGGCCAAGGTGATAAGCATCGTCGGGGGTAAAGCTTTCGGGACCATTAAAGAAGGTATGGATGCCCGCCTCTGCCAAGAGCGGAAGACGGTTTACCGCGGATTCCAAGATCGGCTCAAAGTGATCGAAATCTTCAGGCAATTGGTCAAATTCGAAATCGTCCGCGATCCCACCCATGCCCCATGGTTTCGCATTCGGCTCAAACGCACCCAACAATATTTTCCCTGCGTCTTCTTTATAGTAGGCGCATTCATCAGGGACGCGTAGAACAGGAAGCTGGCTGAGGTTTGGAATGTTTTCGGTGACGATGTAGAAATGTTCGCACGCATGCAAAGGCACGTTGCTGCCCATCATCTTACCAACTTCGTGCCCCCACATGCCCGCACAGTTGACCACCATATCGCAGGCGATAGTGCCGCTGGCGCCGACCGTTTCCCATTCCACCGATGTGACCTTGCGACCAGTGCGGTTGACCTTGGTGGCTTTGGTGTGTTCCGCGATGGTCGCGCCGTTCATCCGCGCGCCTTTCGCCAATGCGAGCGCGATATTGCCCGGGTCACCTTGCCCATCAAGCGGCAGGTAAACCCCGGCTTTCACATCGTCGATATTTAGGTGGTCGTAACGGTTTTTGACCTCTTCGGGGCTGATTTCTTCAACTTCGACGCCAAAGGCACGTGCCATCGCCGCTTGACGGAAAATCTCTTCACGGCGTTCTTCGGTCAATGCAACGGTGATCGATCCATTGCGCTTGAACCCTGTCGCGACCCCGGTTTCGGTCTCTAGGTTGCCGTAAAGCTCTTGGGAATATTTCGCGAGCTTGGTCATATTCGCCGTCGCGCGCAATTGTGCGATCAGGCCAGCCGCGTGCCATGTGGTGCCTGACGTAAGCTGCTTGCGTTCGAGCAGCACAATGTCTTTCCAGCCAAGTTTGGCCAAGTGGTAAGCGACAGAACAGCCGATAACGCCGCCGCCGACGATAACAACGCGTGCTGATTTAGGAAGGTGAGACATTGCGGTGACCTTGATGTGAAATTTTATTCAATATTTTCACGAACGGATGATTCGGTCACGCAAAATCGTTCAGGGCCACAGGAAATTTTCGGATCAATAAACGGGAGGTGAGATCACCCAGATCATTTCGCACGCGGACGAACCTTGGTTTTCCCAGCGGTACATTTCACCGCGAAGTCGAAAGCTATCGCCTGCGGACAATATGTAATGCACATTATCCACCCAGATATTCAGCTGCCCTCTGATGACATAGCCGATCTCTTGGGTGTCGCGCTGCAAAGGGGTCGCTAGCTGTGATCCGGGTTCAAATCGGGAATGGATCACTTCAAAACTATCGGTAAGGTCCGGCGACAGTAGGCCTTCGGTCAGCCCTTTGGTGCCGTTGCGCATGGGACGCCGCGCGTTTGCACGCACGACAATTCCATCGTCGGCGGGGTCAGATTCGGTTTGGACCAAGCTTGCGAGCGAGGTGTCCAGTATCGTTGCCATCGCGTTCAAATCGGCGATTGAGGGGACCGAGATATCACGCTCAACTTGGCTCAACCATCCGACAGAGCGGTCGAGCGCGGTTGCAAGATCAATGAGCGTTATGCCGCGCGCCTTGCGTAATGCGCGCAGATCAGCGCCCAGCGTTTTGGGTGTCGTTTTCATGGGGTTTCCTCGGCGGCAGTCAGATCATCATGCTAGCCGGGTACACGAAAAAGGCAATGTCTAGCTGGTGGCGAATGCTTGCTCTATGATCGCAGTCAATGCTGTCGCGTCTTCTGTATCAAAAGCATCGGGTTGATTGCTGTCGATGTCGAATACCGCAATGAGGTTTTGCGCGCCGTCAAACACCGGGATTACCAATTCCGACCGGGTGCTGCTGGCGCAAGCAATATGATCTGCAAAGGCGTCGACATCGGCGACAAGCTGCGTTTGCCCGGTGCGCGCTGCCGCGCCGCATACGCCGCGTGCAAAGGGAATTGTCAAACAGCCGTGGCCGCCCTGGTAGGGGCCGATTTTTAGTAACTCTGGGGCAACGACACGGTAGAAGCCGGTCCAGTCAAAACGGGCGTCGCTGTGATGAACTTCGCAGGCGATTGTGGCCATCAATGCAACGTGATCTGTTTCACCTTCTGTCAGAGCGGCAATTGTTTTTGCAAGTACATCATAATCAACGCGCATCGGTGACATTCCTTTGGCCCGGGCTTGCACGCGGACCTAGCGCGATGCGCTTTCTGGGGCAAGACCCGTTGCACATGCCGCAATTTTGCTTACCGTGTGCAGATAGACTTAGGGGGCTTCATGCGCGATTTTCACTTACCCGGCCGGTCGGCTGTTTATGCAACCAATGGTATGGCTGCGACATCGCACCCATTGGCGGCGAAAGTCGCGATCCAGATGCTTGAAGCCGGGGGAAATGCGGTGGATGCTGCGATTGCAGGCGCCGTGTTGCTGGGAATCTGTGAACCGCAGATGACAGGCATCGGCGGCGATTGCTTCGTGCTGCTTACCCCACCGGGCGAAGACCGCGTTGTCGCATTGAACGGATCAGGCCGTGCGCCAGCAAGGATTGATGCAAAAGCTTTGCGCGCCAAAGGGCCGGTTGTCGCGCCCTATAGTGTCGATGCCGTCACCATCCCCGGTGCCGTTGATGCGTTTTGCCGTCTTTCAAAGGATTGGGGCAAACTGGGAATCAAGGCCGCGCTTGCTCCAGCAATTCATTACGCAGAAGCTGGCGTTCCCGTCGCACCGCGTGTCGCGTCTGACTGGGCGCAGGGGGCGGGGAACCTATCTGGGCGCGCGCGCGATCTGTTTTTGCTCGACGGAGATGTGCCACAGCCCGGACAGATGTTCCGCGCACCTGGCCAAGCCAAGGTTTTGCGCGAAATCGCTATGGAAGGCCGTGCTGGTTTCTACGAAGGTGCGGTTGCCGCAGATATGGTCAAGAGCCTGAACGCGCTAGGCGGAACCCATACGTTGGAAGATTTCGCGAATGTTGCTTGTGAATACACCGACCCAATTTCAGGGGGCTACGGTGGGTTGGAATTGTGTGAACACCCGCCAAACGGGCAGGGGGCGACAGCGATTTTGTTGCTAAACATTCTGAAACACTTTGACATTGCACAGATGGACCCATGGGGGGCAGAGCGCGCGCATATCGAGGCCGAAGCGACCAAGCTTGCCTATGACGCGCGCAATCGGTTTATTGCGGATCCCGATCATACTACGCGGGCCGATTACATGATGGCGCCTGAAACCGCGGCTGCGCTTGCCGCATTGATCGATCCGACTAAGGCGATGCCTGCCGCCGCCCCGCTGACGGAATCGGTGCATAAGGATACGATCTATATCACTGTGGTCGACAAAGACCGGATGTGCGTGTCCTTGATCTATTCTGTGTTTCATTCCTTTGGGTCTGGCATTGCGTCGGATGAATACGGCGTGCTGTTTCAAAACCGCGGTGCAGGGTTCACGCTCGAACAGGGGCACCCCAACGAGCTGGGCGGTGGCAAACGCCCGATGCACACGATCATTCCGGGCCTGCTTAAAAAAGACGGGAAACCCTATATGCCGTTTGGCGTGATGGGTGGGGCCTATCAATCGACGGGACATGCACGGTTTGTCAGCAACCTAACCGACTTTGGTTTATCCCCCCAAGAGGCAATGGATGCACCGCGCTGTTTTGCGGATGGAGGCGCGCTGAACGTTGAGAACGGATATGACGATGCTGTCAAAGATCAACTGCGCGATTTAGGGCATAACGTGCAGTCACCTGAAACTGCCATCGGAGGGTCGCAAGCGATCATGATTCATGACGATGGGGTACTTGAGGCAGGTAGCGATCCGCGTAAAGATGGTTGTGCGTTAGGCTATTGATTGTACGCCCTTGGGTTGAAATTTTGTGGTGCCGCAATTAGCTAGTAAATTGTTAACCCGGATATTTGCCGGGATAAGATATTGAAATTTTTATACTTCACGGAGATATTATGCTAGCAGTACGCTCATTTTTCTTTTCGTTTTCGATCTTATGGCGTCTTTGTCTCGTCGCGCCGTTTTTGGTTATCATACTTGCAGTTTACGGTTTGATCGGCGTGTTGTTTCTGTCAATTATTACGTCAATTTTCCCACTTGTAGGCATTGCTGTCATCCTCGCTGCAAGCTTTGCAATTTCGTCGAGCTTCCCGATCATGGTGGGCGCCCGTTTGGGGTTTCAAGCTAAGTATGAGCCGGCGCGTTACGGTTATGGGCGTATGTTTATGTTTTCTTTGATATATGGGTTTTGTGAAGCCTTGGTCGTGATGATGATCGGGGGTATCGCTATCGGCGGGGTATATGCAAGTGGCGTCAACTTCGCGATGGCAGCGGACATAGAAAGCTTCTTTGAAGGGACGGCTGGCGCCATTGTCTCTTTGAGCACGGTTTTTGTGATTTCAGGTCTGCGCTCTGTGATGTTGGTCCCGATGGCGGGCGCCGCACTAGGGCGCGATAGCAACGGTCAACCGCACACGCCCTTCTTTGAGGCCGGGGCACGCGGTTTGTCACTTTGGGTGATCGCGCTTTTATCGATGCTTCTGGGCCCCCTGATATTGGTCGCGATCGGTATTTTCGCTGGTTTGGCTGACAATGAAGTTCTTGCACGCTTTTTTGAGAGCTACGACCGCTCTGGCTTTGCGCATACAAGGTTCTCTTGGGAGGTGGTTGGGGTAATCGCTGCTACATGCGTCGTGTCGCTTTGGACCTTTAGTTGGCAGGCGGCTGCAGGTGTTTTGGTCTATTTAGACAAGCGTGACGCGCATAACGCAGAAGATGTTGTTGTTCATAGCGAGGATGACCGCGCCGCGGCACGTGATTTGTGGAAAGATCGGATGCCGCCGGGGCGCCGTTAACCTGCTCTGAGTGAACGCAAAAACAACCCGATGCCGCCGACAAGAAGCACGAGGATCACGATCAGATCAAAGGCGCTCATACGTTCCAGCTGCAAGGTCATGTTCGCGATTACACCAAATATCAACGCGATCAGTGACCCGCCTGCAAGAATCCAACCGATCCAATTTTTGGCGTTGTAAAACACCATACCGATGCCAAACATAAACGGAATGAAGACCATGCCCGACGTGATTGGCACGCCTCCAATGCCAAAAACACGCGAGCCAAAGCCGAAATTGGGCCGCACGACGATTCCGCTGAGTAATAGATAGCCGCCCCCGATGATCATGATCAATCCGATCAAGAAACTGCCGGTTCCACCGTCTGATCCACCTGCGCCGCGTTGTGCCATTGCGTGTCTTTCTTATTTCGAAGTTAGTTTGTTCTAAGCCGTGCCCGACTTGATTGCTAGGGCAGGGCTGCTGCTACACCTCTTGCCACTGCGTCGGTGTGTTTTCCTGCCATTTCTTATCATGTAGCAGCGGCGTATCTGTATCAAATGCAGCTTTGCCAAGGCATAAGTATCCTGTCAATTGCCAATGATCTGGCACGCTTAAGGTTTGGGCAACTGCCACCGGATCAAGGATAGACACCCAGCCCAGTCCAAGATTTTCTGCACGCGCCGCCAGCCAAAGCGTATAGATCGCGGTGACGCTGGAATAACACAACATTTCGGGCATGGTTTGGCGGCCAAGCCCGCGCCCCTCAGCGGGTTGGTTTTCGGTGAATACTGCCAAATGCACGGGCGCGTCGCGCAACCCGGCTAGTTTCAAGCCCGCGTAGGATGCTCGTGTGTCATCATCATAGATTTCGGCGGCTTCTGCGTTGGATTTCTCAAAATTCGAGATGATCTTTTCGCGTAGTGCCGGGGTAGTAACATGCAGTACCCGCCACGGCCTCGCATTGCCCACAGATGGGGCCAGATCCATTGTGGCGCGAAGCCGCGTCAGCACATCCTCAGGGATTGGATCTGTGCTAAAATGCCGAACGTCCCGTCGCCATTGCAAGACATCGTTCAGGGCGTCGCGATGGGCTTGGGTTAACTGCATTAGCCTTGCACCCATTTGCTGGCTTGGCTGGGAAGAAATGCTTCGACGGCAGCGGTCGCGATCACAGCCGTATCACCCGTTTCGGGGTTGGGGACATTCATTCCGCCAAGGACTGCCGACACGGTCGCGCGCCCCCGCGGAAGTTTTGCGACCAGTGCAACGGTGTCTATCTTGTCAGGTTCCTGTACGCCGATGGTGACTTGCACACGCATGGCGTCAGTTTCTAGACCGATGCTTTGGAAAATGGGTAATGTCGAATGGCGGATTGCGTCTTCGATCGCGCGGGCGGCGGCCTTTTGGTAATCCATCCCATGCAGGTCATTGCCCATACCCATTTCAATGATAACGCGTTGGTCTGTCATGCTGGCACCATATCAAAACTGACGTTGATGGCGACATTGGCAATCACAGTTGGCTTGCCATCGGGGCGCGCAATATCAAGCCCGCCTTTGCTCACATTGATCGTCGGCTGCCCATAGGGAAAGATATCCAACAGGGCATCCGTATCTACGCGGTGAGGTTCTTGCACCGCGATTTGCACGTCTATCAGCATCGCCTCTTTGGGAAAGCCAAAGAGTTCCGCCATATTGATTGAATTGTGCCAAAGCGCGTCTTGCAGACCGCGCCGGGCCGCTTGGGTATAATCTTGCCGGCGCAGGCTGGTGCCCATGCCAAATTCAGTTAACACACGGTGGATCGGCATTTTATGCGCCTCGTTGGATCAGTTGCCCCAACCTAGCGCAAGCAGCCAATCAGCGCGAGAACTGCAATGTATTTTTATGCCAGGTGAGTTTGGTATTGCGGGCAAGCCGTTCGCAGCTATCGTTTAGGCCGATCCGATTGGACCATTTTCCCATTGAACGGACCGGAATGGCGTGGATGTCGCCAAATCCGTCAACAAGAACGCATTCTTCCTGTCCCGGTCCGTCGCCGTTATCGCGGTGGCCAAAGACAAAGTTATTTGGGTTCATATCGCTGGCGCGGATGTCATTTGCAAAGATGCGGGCGATTGTGTCGTTCAGCAGGTCAATGTCATGATCGCTCAGTGTTTGCGCTTTGGCCTTCGCACCCAATGTCTGGCCAAGCGTCCCATCTGCATTCAGCACACTTTCCGTCAGGCAACCAAGCCCGATATTCGTGCTGACAAACCCAAACATATGCGACATAGGTGCCCGAAATTCGGGTTCAGGATGACCCAGCATGATCCGCAGGTATTCGCTGTATTCTTTTCGAATCTGGCGCAAGCGCGTGCTTGGAAACCAACGATCAACGATTCCGTTGAAATTGTTGCGACGCGGCATCTTCGTGCTTGGCTTCAGCACCTTGATCAGTTTGGTCCGATCCGTGGGATGAAAATAGACAGCACGCTGCACGCCGCTCGCGACGAGGTTCGTTGGTGAAAGGTTAAGTGCGCTTGTCATATGATCGTTACATAAGCGCTAAACCCTTTGGATCAAGTCAATTTTATGTGCTGCACACCGCTGATGGTCGTTTGGCTTAGAACTCCACCCCGATTTGCGCTTTGATGCCAGACCGGAACGGGTGTTTGACCAGTTCCATTTCGGTGACCAAATCCGCCAATGCGATCAGGTCTTCGTGGGCGTTACGGCCCGTCAGGACAACATGGGTCATTGGCGGTTTGTGGTCGCGCAGGAATGTCACGACCTCTTCGGCGCTGACATAATCATAGCGGATTGCGATGTTGATTTCATCCAAGAGCACCATGTGATTGGTTTCGTCCAAGATCAGCTCTTTGGCCTTGGCCCAAGCGGCCTGCGCCATTTCGGTATCGCGTGATTTGTCTTGGGTTTCCCACGTAAACCCTTCGCCCATCGTGTGGAATGCGCAGGTGTCTGCAAAATTTGCTAAGATCAGATCGCGTTCTCCGGTGGACATGCCGCCCTTGATGAACTGCACGACCGCGCATTTCAACTCATGTGCAATGCAGCGGAAAATCATACCAAACGCGGCAGAGGATTTGCCTTTACCCTTGCCCGTGTGCACAATCACCAAGCCTTTTTGGTCGGTTTTTGTGGCCATAATCTTGTCGCGCGCGACTTTTTTCTTGGCCATTTTCATCGCGTGGCGGTCTGTGTCTTCGGTCATTGCGGGCTCCTCTTTTGAAAAGACAGTACCCGCATGAAGACGGGCGGTACAGAGAGTACCGCCCGGTTTTGTTTTTATTCAGCCGGAACCATTGGCTGGTTTTCTACCCGTCCAAAGTGGCGACGGTTCAGGTAAAGCACCAGTCCGACCATCGCGAATTGGAACATCAGTGCAGCCGCACTCAGTACCCAGAAAGCAGCGCCAAATTTTACTATCAAACCAGTAGCGACAAGCCCTTTGTTGATCCAAAAATGCATCATCACAGAGAGCGCAACGCCGGGGCAGACAAGCGCGTAAGAGCCGGGTGAATTGCCTTCCCCACGCAAGAACGCATCAGCGTAACCTTGGCGGCGCAGGACAATAAGACCCATCAGAGCAAAGGCAAATTGTACGGCAAGGATTTTTGTCAGCAGTACGAGTGTTTCGGCGTTCGTGACATGCACGTCAAATGTTGTGTGCAGCCCGTGGTTTTGGCGCAGCATCATAATGCCAAGCACAGTCAGTAGCGGCACGACAACCATCAATGTTGGCCCGCTTTCTTTGGCTGTGCCAAAGTGCAGCATTGAATTGAACGCGGTGATTGCGGCGATTGCAGCATAAAGCGCGGCAATCGTGCCCATGGCGGTTGAAAGAACAAGGCTTGTCCCAACGGTCAGGGGAACCTGGCTCATCGCGGCGGGTGAAGAAAGGCCAACGGCGACCATCGCAAGCGCGAAGGCAGGCAAAAGTTGTGCAAAAGAGTTATGCGCGGTGACGTCAAAAATGCCGCCTTCGGACAAGATACGTCCCAAGAAGCGACCAATCTGCGCCAGCGCCAAGGCGCCGATAGCCGCAAAAGCCAGCAGTGCCATAGGGAACATATATTCAACCGCACCCCAAAGGGATGGAACAAAGACGAGGCCCAGAATGAAGCCAACGTTTACGGTCATCGCCAAGGCCAGCGGCATGGCGAGAAGCTGGGTTTCGGCATTTGTTTGGCGCAGCTTTGCGTAGCTTTCGGTCTTTTTGAACTGTGATAGTTGGGACAGGTTCCAGATCAGCGATTTGATATTCAAGAATGCGAAACCCGCGATCCCGGTTACGGCCACGACAATCGCGACCTTCATGCCGGCGCCGCCAGCAGACCAAGCGCGCAAGATGTCTTCAAAGACCGGTACTGGTTGGCCCGGGTGCGGCACCCAGAACATCAGGTACATAAAAAACGTGACGGCTAGCCCTCCCGCGCCGAGCGAGGCTAGAAAGTAAAGTGGCGAATAGCTGTCCGCCGGACGTGCATTTTGGTGTGCCATTTTGAGTCTCCATAGCATAAATTTCAAATATGGAATGTGTTAGCAATGGCTCATGTTGAAATACATGTCAAGTATGAAATGTATTAGAGGGGCTGATCAATAACCGCAGCAATCCTCGCGCGCGCTGAATTGGACTTGGGGTGCCAAAGTTCACGGTCGATTGCCTCTTGCAGCCGCTGCGCAATCTCACGCAGGGCGGGGGCATTCGCATCTGCAATAAACATACGCGTATCGTCATCTTTGATGAAAGCGTCCTCTACCAGATCGAAATGGTGGTTTTGCACCGCACCTGTGGTCGCAGCAAAGGCAAATAGGTAATCCACGGTGGCCGCGATCTCGAACGCGCCTTTATACCCGTGGCGTTTGACCCCATCGATCCATTTGGGGTTTACCACGCGGCTGCGCACAACCCGCCCGATTTCATCATCAAGGGTGCGAATAATCGGGCGCTCGGGGCGTGAATGGTCGTTGTGGTAGATAGGCCGGTCTTGGCCTTGCAATGTGCTGATCGCGGCGGCGGCCCCGCCTTCGAATTGATAATAATCGTCGCTGTCCAAGATATCATGTTCGCGGTTGTCTTGGTTTTGAACGGTGGCTTCGACCTGTGATAGCCGCGTTTCAAAGGCGGCACGGTCTTTGCGCCCGTCTTCGCCTGCGCCGTAGGCATAGCTGCCCCATTCGAGATAGGCCTCGGCAAAGTCGGATTTATCGGCCCAGATACGTTCGTCAATCAAAGCCTGTAGCCCGGCCCCATATGCACCGGGCTTTGATCCAAAGACGCGGGCTTGGGCGTCGCCTGCTTTGGCGCGCGCAGCTGCGGGGTTGACGTCGGCGGGTTCATCAAGATTTTGTACGGCCCGCGCGGCGCTGTCGACAAGCGCGATCAATTGCGGGAAGGCGTCGCGAAAAAAACCAGAGATGCGCAACGTGACATCGACACGGGGACGCCCGAGGATGGATTGGGGCAGGATCTCAAACCCTGTAACGCGGCGGTTGGCACTGTCCCATTTGGGTTTTACCCCCATAAGCGCCAAGGCCTGCGCAATATCATCGCCGCCGGTCCGCATATTGGCCGTCCCCCATGCCGTCACCAATAGACTGCGTGGCCAATCGCCGTGGTCTTGGAGGTGCTTTTCGATCAGCAGGCTTGCGGATTTCCAGCCCAGTGCCCAGGCCGTTGGTGTGGGCACGGCCCGGCTATCGACGCTGTAGAAATTGCGCCCTGTTGGCAGAACATCCAACCGGCCACGGGTTGGCGCACCCGACGGGCCCGGGGCGACGAAGTGCCCCGAGAGGGCGCTGAGGAGCCCCGCCCCTTCGGCGGGCCCACAGGACTGAATAGTCGGCAAAATCTTAGTGATGATTTCATCAAGAACGGCCTGTGCCGCTCGCGGGGTGAACCCCGCATTGCCCCACCCGCCGTCCCGCAGTCCGCGTTGGCACAATGCTTCGAGCCGTTCCACCGTGTCGCCATGTGTCCGCCAGATGTCATCATTGGCGAGCGCTGTCGGTTTGATCGTCGCCGGAGCGCCTAAGTCGCAATCAAGTGGGTCGATCCCGAGGCCAAGATCATCGGCAAGCGCGCGCAAGAGTGAGGCGTTTTTGCCCGCCCCATCGTCGCGTGGCACCCGTGCCAGTGCAATCGCAAGATCGCGTTCTTGTTGTCCCTCGGGGGATTGCCCAAAGATGTGCAACCCATCACGGATTTGCGCTTCTTTGAGCTCGCACAGGTAGGCATCCAGTTTGCCCAGATCACCGTCGCTGTCACCCGTAAACCCAGCATCTTTTGACAGGCCTGTGACCTCGGAAAGTGACAGGATTTCTTTGCGTAGATGGGTGATGCGGCGCGGATCGACGCCTGCAGCCTCGTAGTATTCATCGACGAGTGCTTCGAGGTCGCGCATCGGCCCGTAGCTTTCTGCGCGTGTCAGTGGCGGGGTCAGATGGTCGATAATGACGGCAGAGCTGCGTCGCTTGGCCTGTGTGCCTTCGCCCGGATCGTTGACGATAAACGGGTAGATGTGTGGGGTGGGGCCAAAGACGGCTTCGGGCCAGCAGGTTTCTGACAGTGCGACCGCCTTGCCGGGAAGCCATTCGAGATTTCCGTGTTTACCCATATGCACGATGGCATCGGCACCCCAATGGTGGCGTAGCCAGAAGTAAAAGGCGAGGTAGTTATGTGGCGGCACCAGATCGGGAGAATGGTAGGTTTCGGTTGGGTCGATATTGTACCCCCGCGCCGGTTGTAGCCCAACGACGGCATTGCCATAGCGATGGATTGAAAGGGCAAAGCCCTTTTGCGCCTCCGGCGGGAGTATTTTTCGCGATGTGATGAATGGGTCATCCGCAGGTTGCCCCCAGCGCGATGTGATTTGCTCTTTGACTTCCCACGGCAGCGCGTCAAAATGCTCTTGGTAAGTCGCAAGAGTGAGGAACTCTCCGCCGGATTTATCGGCCCTGTCGGTTAGCCAATTGGTCGGTCCAGCCATCAGCTGTTCCATCATTGCCGCGCTATCGGCCGGTGGCGTGACTTGATGCCCGGCAGATTTGAGTAGGTTCAGTACATGCACAGTAGCTGCGGGCGTGTCGAGTCCGACACCATTGGCCAACCGCCCGTCTTTGTTGGGATAGTTGGCGAGGATCAGTGCCGTTTTTTTGTCTGCAGGTTTGGTGGGGCGCAGATTGGCCCAGTTGCGGGCCAGTTGGGAGGTGAAATCAATACGGTCGCCAACGGCTTGATAGGTTGCGATAGGGCATTCGGTTGCCGTGTCGAAAAAGGCTTCGCCTTTGAAGCTGACAGCACGCGACAAGATGCGCCCATCGACTTCGGGGAGCGCGACATTCATTGCGATGTCGCGCGCAGTCAACCCATGCAGCCCATCGCGCCATGAGGCTTCATCCGCACCCGATAAGATCACCTGAAAGATGGGCGCGTTGTTCGCCAAAAGCGGGTTGGTCGGGCTGTCATCGCCATCATGAGGACTACCCACTGCAAAGGCCGTACAGTTCAAAATCACCGCTGGCGGGTGGGCCTTGAATAGCTGCTCTAGTGTTGCGCGGCTGATCGGATCTTTGAGCGAGGCGACAAAGACCGGCAAGGGATTAAGCCCCGCGCGCATGAGGCTCCGCACCAATTTGTTAATTGGGTTCAGCCCACCACCTTGGACCAAGGCACGGTAGAAGATGATGGGAACAATGGGCGCCTGTGCTGCCCAATCGGATGTTGCAGCGGCGCTATCTGCTATCCCTGCACCGGGCCAATAGACGCCGGCACGCAACAATGGGCTGGCGGCGGCGGGCTTGTCGGATCCATCTAACATTGCACGCGCATAGGCGAGCAAATTACCGCCGTTTTCTGGGCCACCTTCGACGAAATACGACCACAGCGCGTCGTAATCGCTGCCTGAGACCGTCGAGAGTTCGCGTAGCTCTTGGTCGGGTTTATCATCGCCGGGGAGAGCGACAAAGGGAATGCCAGCGGCGTGCAACCGTGCTGCATATTGTGTCAGCCCGTATTTCCAATAGCCCGCGCCACCTAAGATGCGCGCGATCACGAGCCGTGATTTTGTCGCGCAATCATCTAGATGCAGGTCCACAGACATCGGGTGTTGCAGGTGCATCATATTCGCCAACCGCAAGCCCGGGGGATTGTCCATCTGTGCGCGCGCTTCGGATAGTGCGGCCAGTTCGGTGTCTGCGGCTGAGATGATCACCACATCAGCAGGGGTTTGGCCAAGATCGACAGGTTCAGATCCGTCAGAGATTGCGCCCGGTGTCGCAGCTAGCAGGTGCATTTACAAAACCCTCGTGTTAGTGCCTGCCCAAACAAGAGGTCAGAACCATGGATTACAAAGCCGCAGGCGCGCCAAAACTGGGCAAAAACGCCCCAAAACACACAGAGCATAACGCCCATGGATCGCGTAAGAAGCCGTTTGGCGCGCGCGATGATAAGGCCGCTTTGCTGGCCCGGATGAAAAAAGCCGCTGAGAAAAAGTAGCGTCACAGCTGCTTTTCCATGAAGATTGAGCTGTTAGCGGTCTTATAGTCTCCAAACGAGCCGCAAACGGCAAAGCCGTGCCGCGCATAGAGCTTGTGTGCGGCGTGCAGCAGGTCGCCCGTTTCAAGCTTAATCATGGGTAGTTTTAGTTCAATCGCTTGGTCTTCGATTTGTCGCATCAACGCGTCAGCAATGCCTTTGCCGCGCGCGTCTGGGGCCACGAACATGGATTTGACCTCGCCATAATCCGGGTAGGCCCTGAGCGCCCCTGTGCCCAAAATCTGATCACCGATCCGGGCGGTGAAAAAGTGAATATCATCCGCAACCAGATCGTCGATTTCGAGATAGTAGTTATCTTCGGGCGGAAACAGGGATGCCATCAAGGCGTGGCTTTGCCGGAGCAAAGCCGTCGCCTGTGGGTGATGAGGATCTGTTCGCGCGATGATGATCATGCTTGCAGGGCTGCCGTGATGGCAACTTGGTCCAGACCAGATTCGCCAATGACAACGAGCCGGGTTTCGCGCGGTGCATCCCCAAAAGGTTGATCAAAATAGGTGTCGACGCGTGGGCCAACCGCTTGCAAGGTCTGGCGCATCGGTTTGCCGGTGACTGCGACAAAGCCTTTGAGACGCAAGATGTTATTGGCGCGGATGACATCGGCAACTTGGGCGGCGAATGCGGGTGCATCTGCGATTTCGCCCCGCGTGACAATGAAGCTTTCGAATTCATCATGGCCGTGGCTGTGTTCATGGTCGTGGTGGTGATCATCGTGGTGGTCGTCGTCATGGTGATGAATTTCATGACGCGCAGAAAGATCAGATTCCGCGCCGATGCCTTGGCCCAACAGAACATCGACGGGCAGAGCACCCATGGAGGCTTTGATCACCTGCACGCCATCGCGGCTTTCGGATTTGAGTTTGCTGGTTAATGTCTCGGCCTCTGTTTCGGACAAAAGGTCAGCCTTGTTGACGACGATCATATCCGCGCAGGCGACTTGATCTTCAAAAAGCTCTGACAATGGGGTTTCGTGGTCCAGATTTTCATCTTGGGCACGCAGCGCGTCCACGGCGGCGACGTTATGGGCAAACTGTCCATCATGGACAGCGCGGCCATCGACAACGGTGACGACCCCATCGACGGTGACCTTGGTGGAAATGTCGGGCCAGTTGAAGGCGCGGATCAGCGGTTGTGGCAGCGCGAGGCCAGAGGTTTCAATTACGATATGGTCAGGTTTTTCGTCGCGCGCGAGCAGCGCTTCCATTGTTGGGATGAAATCATCGGCGACGGTGCAGCAGATGCAGCCGTTCGAGAGTTCTACGATGTCATCTTCGGTGCAGGTCTCAATCCCGCATCCTTTGAGGATGTCGCCATCGACGCCCAAATCGCCAAATTCATTGATAATCAACGCGATGCGTTTACCTTGGGCATTTTGCAGCATGTGACGGATCAGGGTGGTTTTACCAGCGCCAAGAAAACCGGTGACAACTGTGGCGGGGATTTTTGCGGGCATCGGGTTGCTCCTGCTAGGGTGTTTCCAAACGGAATGACGGCCCCAAGGGACCGTCATATGACATGTTTTGATTGGCGTGCCTAAGCTGTGTAAAGGCGTGGCGTGACCAGGCCGCTTTTCTCAAAGCCGCGCAGGCCTTTTGCGCCGGCGAGAACAGCCAGATCGACAAGCGGTTCCAGCAAGATAACGGTCATATACGCGGCGCCAAAGGTACCGACAGCGGCGAGATTATCTGCGCCGAAGCCTTGGCCGTAAAAGGCCCAGAATGCGACCCAAGCCACGATCCCGCCTTGGTAAGTAGCGGACATTGCAAGCGCTTGTTTGTAGGTAAGGTCAACATATGCCGTGCCTTTGGCGATCACATGCTTGGTCAGCGCATGCAGGCCAAGAAGTGGCACCAGCAAGGTTGTCAGGTTCATGCCGTATTGCGGCAGATCAAACGGAGCAAAGAACAGGCCTTGGATAAGCAACCCCGCCGCGAGACCGACAGCCGCAGGGGCTGTGCCGAGCATCAGGAGTAATGTTGAACCCATAATCAGGTGTACTTCGGAAACGCCGACGGCCATATGTGGCAGGAGTTCAAAGAAAATAAAGACGGCAATGGTTGCGATAGCTGCGCGCGCGATGAGGGACACCGCGCCGCGTTCACGCAGGCTTTCCCACACAAGTTTGGCAGAATAAGCGGCGGCGCCCGCAGCAGTGGCGTAAGAAAGCGCGAGTTTAGCGCCCGTGACAATTCCAGGTTCGATATGCATAGTTCTATCCTTGTTTTGCCGTCATCCCCGACGGCCGTTACGATATGATGCAAGGCTGGTCTCCTGGCTTGCGGGTCGATGCGCCTTGCTGCCTTCCCGGGTTTCCCCAGTGGCGTTGTAACAAGACACTCTCCGCATACAGTCGCGGGGGCGGCTGTGGCATGGGGCCTCCGGTTCGGATCGGCCTTTCCACATTCCCATTTCATCCCCAGATGCTTGGCATCAGCGGGGAACCGTGCCTTTTGTATGTGCGCTGCGGGAACCGGCTGCGTCAAGGCGGAATGCGACATTTCACGGTCGTTGCGCGCCTTCGGCGGCGTTGCCCCCTATGTGGGCGCAATATCTTGTGGATAAGTCGCAAGTTATTAGCACATCCTGCGTCTGCATCGTTGACAGGTCGCGTGTTGGGCGCACATGGTTTTGACATAAAGGAATCACAGGGATTGCCCCTTGCGCTTTAGTAAATTGCGTCTGAACGGCTTTAAAAGCTTTGTAGACCCCACCGATTTGATCATCGCAGATGGTTTGACGGGTGTTGTGGGGCCAAACGGCTGTGGCAAATCGAACCTGCTTGAGGCGCTGCGCTGGGTGATGGGCGAAAACCGCGCGAAATCCATGCGCGGCGCAGGGATGGAAGACGTGATTTTTGCCGGGGCATCATCGCGACCGGCCCGTAATTTTGCCGAAGTGTCCTTGGTCATCGACAATGGCGAACGGCTCGCGCCAGCGTCGTTTAACGATAATGATCAGCTCGAAGTTATCCGCCGGATCACCCGTGACGCGGGTTCTGCCTATAAGGTGGGCGCAAAGGATGTGCGGGCACGCGACGTGCAGATGCTCTTTGCTGACGCCTCCACTGGGGCGCATTCCCCGGCGCTGGTGCGTCAGGGTATGATTTCAGAACTGATCAACGCCAAGCCCAAGGCCCGCCGCCGGATTTTGGAGGAAGCTGCCGGAATTTCGGGCCTGTATCAACGCCGCCATGAGGCAGAGCTAAAGTTGAAAGGGGCAGAAACCAACCTGACCCGCGTTGATGATGTGATCGAACAATTGGCGGCGCAATTGGGGCAACTGGCCCGACAGGCCCGACAGGCTGCGCGGTACCGCGAAATTGGCGATAATTTGCGCCGCGCCGAAGGCATGCTGCTGTTTCGCCGTTGGAAAGAGGCGGATGAGTCGATGCTGGCGGCATCCGCGCAATTGCGCGAACGGACAACTGCGGCGGCCCAAGCTGAAAAAGCCGCCCGCGAAGCAGCCAAGTCGCGTGGCGCTTGCGAGGATGCCTTGCCGCCGTTGCGCGAAGAAGAAGCCATCGCCGGTGCTGTGTTGCAGCGTTTACAGGTCCAACGAGACACGCTTAAGGCGCAAGAAGACCGCGCGCTTGAGACGATCGAAACACTGCGCGCCCGGATTGATCAATTGGGCCGCGACATGGAACGCGAAGGCGGGTTGAACAAAGACGCTGGCGAAACCATTGAACGGCTGGAATGGGAAGCGCGCGAAATCGCAAAGGCGGGTGATGGCCATGACGCGCGCCTGCAAGAGGCGCAAGCCGCGGCTAGCGATGCAGCACATGTACTTGAAAAACGCGAATCTGATTTGGCGCAATTGACCGAAGATGTCGCGCGGCTTGCGGCACGGCACCAGTCGGCGCAACGGTTGGTCGCAGATAACCGCACGACGATGGAAAAGAACGAAGCCGAAGCCGCGCGCGCAAAGGCTGCGATGCAAGAAGCGGCGGATGCTTTGATCAAGGCAGAGGCGGATTTCGCAGCGGCAGGTGACGCCGAAAAAACCGCGGTGCGCGCCGCTGAAGCGGCTGACATCGCCCTAACAGAGGCCGAAGCCGCCCGCGCTGCAACCCAAACCCGCGAAAGCGAAGCACGCGCGATGCGCTCTGCGGCAGAAGGCGAAGCAAACGCGCTGCGTGCTGAGGTTGGGGCGCTAGCAAAACTGGTAGAACGTGACACTGCCGAAGGCGGGCATGTGCTGGATCTTTTGCAGGTACAGGGCGGTTACGAGAAGGCGCTTGGTGCTGCGCTTGCGGATGATTTGCGCGCGCCAGAAATTGACGCCGCGGCGAAATCTGGTTGGGCGCTCTTGCCCAGCTATGCGGTGCCGCAGCTTTTGCCCGAAGGGGTCAGTGCGCTGACAAACTATGTCAGTGTTCCCGAAGTCTTGGCACGTCGCATGGCGCAAGTCGGTCTGGTTGATGCCGCAGATGGGCCGCGTTTACAGGCGGATCTCAAACCCGGCCAGCGGTTAGTATCGGTCGAAGGCGACTTGTGGCGTTGGGACGGGTTCCGCGCAGGGGCCGAAGATGCGCCATCAGCGGCGGCTTTGCGGTTGCAACAATTGAACCGTCTCACTGATTTGAAACGTGATCTGGAAGAAGCATCGGGTACGGCAATGGGCGCGGCGCAAGCGCATGAAACCTTGACCGCACTGTTGAAGAAACAGACCGAGGCTGATCAGACCGCGCGCGCGGCGCGGCGCGATGCGGACCGTTTGGTTGCCGATGCAAACCGCGCTGCAAGCCGTGCAGAGGCTGACCGCAACCTGAGCCAAGGCAAGCAGGAAAGTCTTGGCCTTGCTCTTGCGCGGCATGAAGAAGAAGCGATGAACGCGCGCAAAACGCTGGCCGAAGCTGAAACCGCGGCGGCGGCGCTGGGCAATTTGGATGATGCGCGCGGGGCGGTCGAAGATGTCAAAATGACTGTCGAAGCTGCGCGGATCACGATGATGTCGCACCGTTCGGCGCATGATGAGGTGCGCCGCGAAGGCGAGGCACGTCTGAAACGGTCACAGCAAATCACCAAAGATGTGAGCGGCTGGAAATATCGGCTGGAGACCGCCAATAAACGCAGCGCTGAATTGGCCGAACGCAAGGCGACATCCGAGGCCGAACTTGCCGAAGCAACAACCGCACCAGCAGAAATCGCCGCAAAGCGGTCTGAACTTGCCGATGCAATTGACGAGGCTGAAACGCGCCGCAAAGCGGCGGCGGATAAGCTGGTGGCAGCGGATACCGCCCTGCGAGACGCGGGCCATCTTGAGCGCGATGCAGAGCGATTGGCGTCTGAGGCCCGCGAAGCGCGCGCGCGCTCAGAGGCACGGGCAGATGCGGCGCGTGAAACCGTGGCTTATGCCGCCGAGCGGATCATGGAAGCGCAAGACGTCACACCCCAAAAGCTGCTTGAGAGCCTTGAAGTTTCAGTCGAAGACATGCCCGCGTCCGATGCGGTCGAGGCGCAGGTGAATGCGTTGAAACGCCAGCGCGATAGTCTGGGGGCTGTGAATTTACGTGCCGAAGAAGACGCCAAAGAAGTGCAAGTTGAGCATGATGAATTGGTCTCTGAAAAGGCGGACCTTGAAGCGGCGATTGCGGCGTTGCGGTCTGGGATTGCGAGTTTGAATAAAGAAGGTCGCGAAAGGCTGTTGACGGCGTTTGAACAGGTGAACGACAACTTTGGGCTGCTGTTTACGCATTTGTTCGGCGGTGGTGAGGCCAAGCTGGTGCTGGTGGAATCGGATGATCCGCTTGAAGCCGGGCTAGAGATCATGTGCCAGCCGCCAGGTAAGAAGTTGAGTACTTTGTCACTGTTGTCCGGCGGCGAGCAAACGCTGACTGCGCTTGCGTTGATTTTTGCGGTGTTTCTAGCGAACCCGGCCCCGATTTGTGTGCTTGATGAGGTTGACGCCCCATTGGACGATGCCAACGTGACCCGGTTTTGTGATTTGCTGGATGAAATGTGCCGCCGCACGGATACGCGGTTTTTGATCATTACGCACCACGCTGTCACCATGAGCCGGATGGACCGGCTGTTTGGCGTCACCATGGGCGAACAGGGTGTGTCGCAGCTGGTGTCCGTTGATTTGAAGAAGGCCGCCGCGATGGTTGCCTGATGACAATCGGCGCTATTGCTGCGCAATGCGCCCCGCCCGCCATCCCATTTGCGTTAGGGTAAGCGTTCACGCAGTATCCGCACCATATTTCCGCCCATAACTTTGCTAATTTGTGCGTCGCTAAGCCCAGCGTCGATCAAAGCTTGGGTCAGCACAGCAAGCTCAGAGACGTCAAACGCGGTTGCAACAGAGCCGTCAAAATCAGATCCAAGGGATACGTGATCTTCGCCAAGTAAGGCGATTGCCGCTGTAATCGCTGTGGCAATGCCTGCGGGGCTGGGGTCGCAGACGGCATTGGCCCAATATCCAATCGCGATCACCCCACCTGTTGCGGCAATGTCTTGCATGAGGTCATCTGGATAGTTGCGTTTGACTGCGCAGACTGAATGGATACCTGTATGGCTGACGACCAGCGGCATATCGGTCATTGCGATCACGTCGCGCACAACTTGCGGAGATGAATGCGCAAGGTCTAGGATTAGATCGCCGGCTTCGACTTCTGCGACGACCTGTCGCCCAAAATCAGTCAGCCCGTGGTTCCCAATCCCATGCAATGACCCACCAAGCGCGTTATCAAAAAAGTGTTGCAACGCGATCATGCGGTGCCCGGCGGCCTCGAGCCTGTCGAGGTTGTTGATATCGCCGAGCAGCGGATGCGCGCCTTCGATGCCCAACAGACCGCCGACAACCTGTTGTCCATTGGCGCGGTCGAATAGTAGTTGATCAAGGTCGGCGCGGGTTTTGATGACCCTGAGTTGTCCGTCCGATGCCGCAGCATAGCGGTGCAGACGTTCTGCCTGATACAGTGCCCGTTCAAGCAGGCTGTTCCATGTACGGGGCGGCCACATCTGCCCGATGACTAGCGGGGTGATATTGTCGAACGCGTCTGTTTCATTGGAATGAATGTTTTGGCCCGCCGGGCTTTTGGTGACAGCGGTGAACATTTGAATTGTGACATTCCCATCAAGTAGACGCGGGATATCGACATGACCGCGATCGGCACGATCAAGCAAGCTGCGTTTCCACAGCAAGCTATCCGCATGCCAATCGCCGATGATCAGGCTGTCGTGAAGATCTTGGGCGCGCGCGCTAATCGGGTAGGGCGCATGATCGGTGACCGCATTGCGCTCCTTTTCCACGTACCCTGGCGCGAAGGTCAAAAATGCCCCGACCCCGATGATGATCAACAGGGTTAGGAATTTGACAAATCGGCGCATGGGTTTTCCTAGAGTTGGTTTAATAGCTCAAGTGTTGGCCACGCGTCCGCAGGGAGGCCAAGCCGTTGTTGTTCTGACTGTACCGCAGCGCGGGTCATTGCGCCAAGGATTCCGTCAATGCCGCCAACATCGTGGCCGCGTGCGGATAGTCTTTCTTGCAAGCGCTGCATTTGCGGTCCCGTCAATGGGTTTGATGGGTTGCCCACGTCATAAACAGAAGCCCCTGAAAGCCGCGTTGCGAAATAGGCTGCAGTGGTCACATAGACAAAGCTCTTGTTCCACTCAAAGTAGACATCAAAGTTTGGATAGGCGAGGAACGCGGGCCCGTCGCGCCCCATCGGCAAAAGCACCGAAGCTTGCAACGTTGAAGCACCAAGTGTCCCCTCGCGCGCGGTAATACCGGCCGCAGCCCAGTCGCTGACCCGTGATTTGTGGTTCAAACCGGTGAGCGACCAATCAAGATCGTCGGGTACGATGATTTCTTGCAGCCACGGCTCATTTGCGCGCCAGCCAAGCGCCGAGAGCACGTTTGCGCCAGACATGAGCGCATCAGGCGCCGAGGTTTTGAGCGTCACCACCCCGTCACCGTCGCCGTCCATGCCGCGTTCAATGATATCGAGGGGCAGCATTTGCACCTGCCCAATTTCACCAGCCCATGCGCCGGTGGTGTTGGCCGGATCCATCCCGCCACGTTGGTACAGTTCAAGCGCGGCAAGCAGTTGCGGGCGGAACAGTTCTGGGCGCCGGCAATCATGAGCGAGCGTCAGCAAAGCGTTGCGGGTGTTGAAGTTCCCTTGAACTTGACCGTAATCAGTCTCAAAGGCCCAAAACGCCAAAAGCACGCCGCGTGGGACGCCAAAGCGCGATTCAATTTCGGTGAATGTGGCGTCGTATCGGTCGGAATTGGCGCGGCCGTTGTCGATCCGGTTTTGTGAGATCAATGAACGTGAAAAACTGACGAAGTCTTTTTGAAATACACCCTGAGACCGATCCGCGTTCAGAACAGATTGTTCGATCTGCGCCCCTTGGAAAAAGCTGTCCGCATTGGCGGCGGTGACGCCGTTGGCGATGGCTTCAGATTTTATGTCGGCGATAAAGGCATCGACAGGGCCGCCGCAGGTTTGGGCGGTGACGGTGCTGGTCATGAGGGACAGGGCAATTGCGAGGCGCATTCTTGGTTCTCCTATGTGTTGCGTGCAGGTTAGCAGCGCGCGCAAGAGGTGCAACGCTATCCTTGTTTGGATTGGCGCAATAGGAAGAAACTTGCCGCGAGCACAAGGCTTATCGCGGTGAGTAACCATGCCCAATCGTTAACTAAAGTGGTCAATGCATCAAGGTTTGTCGCAAAGTAGTAGCCCAACATGACATATCCGGTGACCCAGATTGCCTCACCGAGCGTGTCCCAGATGAGAAATTTCCATGGGTTGAACCGTGCAGCCCCCGCGGCAAAATTGACCCACGGCCCAAGTGGCGCTGCGGCCCAAGTGCTGAAGAAAACACCGATACTGCCCCAGCGGTCAACGATTTGTTGCGCGCGCGCAAAAAGCGCAGCCCGGTTTGGTCGTGAGGCCAGGCGCGCATCAAGCCAACGACCGCCGAGCCGTCCCAGTTGAAAACCAGTCTGATCGCCGCAGATAGCCGCGATATAGGCGACCGCCAAAACCTGCCATAAGACCAAATCCCCCGCCGCCGCAAAGGCCCCGCCTGACAACATCACTGCAAAGGTTGGTACGGGAACCGCGAGGCATGAAAAATAGGCCGATGCTCCAATGACTACGAGCCCCCAAGTCGCCACGAGCCCAAAGAAGAAATCAGTCACCTTGGCTGTCCTTGAAATCTTGGATCGCAGCGTCGAGTAGGGCGATCAGCTGGGCGGTATCTAAGCCTTGGTTAAGCGCGATATCTTCAAGGGTGATTTTGTGTCGTGCCACGTCACCGTCCAAGGCGATGACGTCTTCGATCACATGGCGTGGCACATGTTGTGACATGACGACATAGCGCGGGGTCATCCAGCCAGCGATGTCTTCGGGTGGCGCATTGTGCCAAGCGCGTGACGAATTTGCAGCGCGTACACCAAAGATCAAAATGCCAACAACCGCGATCACGATGAGCCCAAGCAGCACACGCCGTAACAGCTGTTTATGGCGATCGGAAATTTTGGGTTTGCGGTCTGGCATCTGTGGTGGTCCCGAGAAACGGGGTGGATCAAGATCCACCCTACGGCGTTAGAATATCGTTGTTATTGTCGCGCACAAGAGCGCAAGCCCCCATGTTTTCCACAGTACAGTAATCGCGCGGTCAATGTCGCGGGGTGTTAGATCATGTGCCCCGTCGCGGTTTACATATGGGAAATTGTGCATCTGCCCCTCATAGCTGCGCGGCCCGCTTAGCGCGATGTCCAATCCATGCGCCATCGCGGCTTCTGGCCAACCGGCGTTGGGGGATCGGTGCCGGGGTGCTTCTTGAACAATTGCGTGCGCGCGCGGTCGGCTGGTGACGGCCCAGATCATCAGGGCTGTAAGCCGCGCGGGGATGAGGTTTAACAAATCGTCAAACCGGGCCGCAGCCCAGCCAAAGTCAGCATGGCGCGGGGTGCGGTAGCCGATCATACTATCCGCTGTATTGGTGATTTTGTAGATCAACAGGCCGGGTAACCCGCCAACTGCGAACCAAAAGGCGGGCGCGATGACCCCGTCTGACAAGTTTTCGGATGCGCTTTCAATCGCGGATCGCGCAACGGCACTTTGATCCATTTGCGCCGTGTCGCGCCCGACAATCATTGCGACAGCCATGCGCCCATCACCGACGGAAAGCCGAAGCGCGTCGGCCACTGCGCGTACATGTTGGACCAGTGATTTTTGCGCCAAAAGCGCGGCGATGATCAGCACGTCAAGGATCGCGGTTGGAACCGCCGCGATCCCTTTTCCAAAAAGATAGGCGGCAATACAAAGAACGGCCATGACGATGGCGCCTTTAGCGCGGCGGTTGTCGCCCGCATTAAACGTCTTGTCACACCAACCAATCATCTGGCCCATCACGATTGCGGGGTGCGTGACGCGTGACCAAATCACGCGTGGTTCGCCCAAAATGACGTCCAGGATCATGCCGCCAACAAGGATCAAAACGCGGCTTCCAATTGCGCCCAGCGATTGGGTGCAGGTAACCCAAGGCGCAGCCAATCGGGCGCATAGGGGAATGTGCGTGACCAGACATGATGCTGCGCAAGCTGATGTTGCGCGGCGCTGGCGTCTTTGACTTTGTAGAGCCGAAACAGCGTGGTGCCACCTAAAATCTCTGCGCCGTTTCCGGTCAGTAAGTGATCAAGCCGATCTGCATCCCCTGCAAGCCGTGTGCGCGTTTCATCTGCCCAAGCAGGGTCTGCCAGTGCTTCGGCACCAATGGCCAATGCAGGGCCAGATATTTGCCAAGGACCCAAGAGATCGGTCAGTTTCGCAATAATCGCCGGGTCCCCAATCGCAAAGCCTAGCCGCAATCCAGCTAGGCCCCAAAACTTGCCAAAGCTTTTTAGCACGACAGTGCCGGGGCGGGTTGCCAGATGGACGAGCGTTTTGCCGGGCGCGACATCACCGAAGCTTTCGTCGATGATTGTGATGGGGGCGTTCAAGTCGGTTTCGGGCCATTCGTGGCCATCGGGATTGTTCGGATGCACCGCGACCATCGCGTCATGCGGCGGATCCATCGTCCAACCAGCGGCTTGAAATGCCGCGCCGTGTTCGTTGTAGGTGGGGCCGGGGATATGTACGTTCTGACCGCTAAGCGCGTGGGGCAGGGCTGCAATAATCGCCGATGCGCCTGTCGCGCCGATCATCGCGGCATTCTTTGGGATGTTCCAATAGCTGCGCGCAAGGGCATACAGCCGCGCAAACGCGGCCTGATCCGGCAATGCAGTCCAAGCGTCATCTGGAAGCTGCGGTAGCGGATAGGGCACGGGATTTATCCCGGTTGACAGGTCAAGCCATTCGGCACGCGTCCCGCCATAGGTCGCGATCGCTGCATCAATGCCCCCGCCGTGGTCGCGTTTTTCGTTCATTCTGTATCCGGAAGCGGTGGGTGACGGGTCACAAAATGCCCTTTGATGGATTGCGGCCAGTCGCGGTAAGGTACTTGTCCGGTTTCGCTTGCGCTATGCGATAGCGCGTAGGCGACAATCCCGGAGGCCGCTTCAGCGTTAGGCTCGAATTCGCCAAGGGTGTAATTCAACTTTCCGTTTGCCTGGATCGCGATGTTGCACCCGCGCTTGCATCCCATCAAACACGAAACCCGGCGGGTTTTTACGTCAGTTAGCCCTGTTGCTGTCGCTTCGACCAATGTCGCAAGCAGTTCGCCGTCGGTATGTTCTTGTGCACTGGCGTCCCAGCCTTCGCGCTTACAGGTGTCGCAGATTGTGATCCAAGTTGTCATTCATATTGCCCGTTTGTTGCTGACTGCACTTCAAGCGGAAATTCGCTTGCAGCACAAGGTTTTGTAAAAATGACTGTCTTTTGGTATAGGTTCTCAATGGCCGTTAACCATTCGTTAGGGAATTCAGACGACTTCTCGTCCAGCGAGATTCAAACTTAATTTGAATGCGCTATAAAAATTAGATTAATTGACGACCGGAGACTTCATGCACGTCCTCATAGCGCAAAGTGATATCAATTTAGGGAGGCTGTGGAAACAGCATCTTGAGCGTTTGCGCGCGCAGGTAACATTAGTGCAAACAGGAGAACTTGCGATTTCCGCGTTAGAAGACCAAGTGTTCGATGTGATCGTGCTTGATCTCGTGTTGCAAGAGGGCGGCGCGTTGGCCGTTGCAGATGTCGCGAGCTACCGCCAGCCAAAGGCAAATGTCGTCTTCGTGACCAATACCTCGTTCTTTTCGGATGGCTCGATCTTTAACCATAGCCCGAACGCGCGTGCGTTTATCGAAAGTACGACATCGCCCACTGACCTTGCCGCGATTGTTGAACATTATGGCCAGCCTAGCCCCGAAAATGCGGCGCATTAAAGTCGATCACAGGGTTGATCGGGATAATGCGGCTAGGGTTAATCGTGTCGTGGCTATAATGATAATGCCGTACGATGTGGTCCATATTGACGGTCGCTGCGACACCGTCCCATTGAAATAATTCGCGAGTGAATCCCATCAGATTTGGGTAGTCGATGATACGCTTGCGGTTACATTTGAAGTGCAAATGGTAAACCGCGTCAAAACGAATAAGTGTCGTCCACAGCCGCCAATCGGCCTCTGTGAGACGATCCCCCATCAGATAGCGCTGCGTTGAAAGGCGTTGCTCCAACCACTCTAAACTGTCGAAAAGCGGCCCAACCGCTGCATCATAGGCAGACTGGGTGGTCGCAAACCCGGCTTTATATACTCCGTTATTCACAGTGTTATAGATTCGGGCATTCACCTGTTGGATGGCATCGCGCAGGTCGCTAGGCCAATAATCATCCGTGTTGCCGGTAATGCCGTCAAAGGCACTGTTGAACATGCGGATGATTTCTTCGGATTCGTTCGACACGATTGTACCGCGTTGCTTGTCCCACAAGATCGGAACGGTGACGCGCCCTGAAATGGTTGGGTCCGCCTTCAGGTAAATGTCGCGGGCGAAGGGCAAATCGAACAAGGTGTCGCCTGTTGCCCCGTCGAAATCGCTTGCGAAGGTCCAACCATCTGACAGCATATCGGGATGTACGACTGACACGGATATATGGTCGCTCAACCCTTTGATCGCGCGAAAGATCATTGTGCGGTGCGCCCAAGGGCAAGCATGAGAAACATACAGATGATAGCGCCCGCTTTGCGCAGTGAACCCTTCAGACCCAGATGGGCCAGCGCTGCCGTCGGGTGTGATCCAATTGCGAAACGCCGTGGTTGAGCGCACAAATGCGCCGCCCGATGTTTTGGTATCATACCAAGTGTCTTGCCAAACGCCGTCAACCAATTGGCCCATTGTTCCGTCCTTATCTTTACGTGCAGCGTTGGTAGCCGAAGTCTGCGCGCAAACCTATCCCGCTTTGGGCGCAGGATGCGTGCGTAGCTGCACAGGTCAAATGCTGCATCTGCAAAATATCTTCCTGCGTGGGGTTGCATCCCGGCGCTGCAACGATGAAGCTAAACGCATGAAGGCAGCTACTTCACTGGTCGTTTTTTCCGATCTCGACGGGACATTGTTGGATCATGATACCTATGCATGGTCTGCGGCTACACCAGCATTGGCCGCGCTTTGCCGGGTTAATGCGCCGCTAATTCTATCAAGCAGTAAGACGGCGGTTGAGATTGCAAAAATTCAATCCGATTTGGATATTATTGGGACGCCAGCAATTGTTGAAAATGGCGCAGGCTTGTTGGGAATGGACCGCACCGCCGATGACTACGCACGTCTGCGCGATATCCTGAACACGCTCCCCGCCCAATTGCGCAGCCCATTCGAAGGGTTCGGCGATATGGATGCCGCGCGTATTGCGCAGATCACGGGGCTGAGCCCTGCCGGGGCCGCGGACGCAAAATCGCGCGCCTATTCGGAACCGGGCCTTTGGTCTGGTGATAGCGAAAGCCGCACCGCATTTGTCACCGCGCTCGCAGATCACGGTGTTTTCGCCCGCGAAGGTGGCCGTTTCTTAACCCTGTCATTCGGCGCGACAAAGGCCGACGGCATGGCGCAGATTATAGACACCTATAGACCGCAGCATACAATCGCACTGGGCGACGCACCCAATGATATCGAAATGCTGGGTGCCGCCGAATATGGCGTTGTGATCGCCAACCCGTCGCGCGCGCCGTTGCCGCCATTGCCCGGCGAGCCATCACCCCACATCATCCGCACAACGCAGCCTGGCCCCGAAGGTTGGAACGCCGCTGTGCTGACCCTTCTTCAACGGCTTAACTTAGACTAAGAAAGAGAACTCCCGCATGGTTGATTTTCATCAAAACGGAAACATCGCAACGCTGCACAACCTGCGGACACGCTCCAATGCGGATATGACCCATGCGCTCGAAACATTTGCGCAGACGCGCAAGATGTCTTTGATTTTGCCCTGCCTCTATTCCGAGCTTGAAACCGACGCGATGCCAAACATCTTAGAGGAACTGTCAAAGGTCACCTATCTGCACCGCATCATCATCGGTCTAGACCGCGCGACCGAAGACCAGTTTCGCCATGCAAAGAAATTCTTTGAAGGACTGAACCAAAATCACGTGGTGATTTGGAACGACAGCCCGCGCATGAAAGCGCTTGAAACGCGGCTCGCCGATTTGGGCCTTGCGCCGACCGAACAGGGCAAAGGCAAGAACGTTTGGGCCTCGTTGGGTTATTTGATTGGGTGTCAGGATAGTGCAGTAATGGCGATCCACGACTGCGATATTTTGACCTATACCAACGACATGCTTGCGCGGTTGGTGTACCCGGTCGCGAACCCCACGTTCCCTTATCAGGTGGCCAAAGGATATTACGCCCGGATCGGCAATGACAAATTGAACGGTCGGGTGACTCGGCTTTTGGTCAGTCCTTTGTTGATCGCGCTGAAGCGGGTGATCGGGGACCGTGATTATATCGATTACCTGCGTAGCTTCCGCTATCCGCTGTCGGGCGAATTTGCAATGCGCACGAATATCTTACCGGATTTGCGCATCCCGTCTGATTGGGGGCTGGAAATCGGGGTCTTGTCAGAGGCGTGGCGAAACCTAGCGCCGAAAGCCGTGTGTCAGGTCGAAATCGCCGATGCTTATGACCACAAGCACCAAGATCTTAGCCCCGAAGATGCCGCCGCCGGGTTGAACCGGATGTCGATTGATATTTGCAAAGCCATTTTCCGCAAACTGGCGGCAGATGGCACAGTCTTTACCGCCAATGTGTTCCGTACGCTTAAAGCGACATACTATCGCAGCGCGCTTGATCTGCTTGAAGCCTATTATAACGATGCTGAAATGAACGGGTTGACGATTGACCGCCATGCCGAAGAACGGTCAATTGAGCTATTCGCCGAAAATATCATGCGTGCAGGGCAGTTTTTCTTAGAAAACCCGCATGAAACGCCGTTTATTCCGACATGGAACCGGGTGCACGCGGCCGATCCAGATTTTTTACGGGAAATGCAAGATGCGGTCGCCGCGGATACGGCAGAGTTTGCGTGACGCCGCGGACAGGCGTCTAAGCGCCGCTTATCTGATTGCTCAGACCGCGCGCGCACCTTATACGACTCGCTAGACGAAGCCCTTTCAGGGCCAGAACGGTTGGAGGCGCGGCGGTCGACCCAAAAAGGGGACCAAAGCACCGCGTCGTCACATCCTGCATTTTTGCGGGACCTCTGGTCATGAACCCACAACGGAGAGATCAGATGCGCCTATTGCTAACCTCAATCCTAGTCATGACCGGCTCTGCCGCGACGGCTCATCCCGGCCATTGGGCCGAAGCCGCTGGCCACGATCATTGGGCCGCAGGCATCGCGATTGGGTTGGCTGGTTTGGCGGCACTTTTGGGTGCCGCAAAGGGCAAGAAAGAAAAAGAAAACGTCGACGAGGGTGAAGAAGAGCCCGAAGGCGAAGCTGCATGAAAACCGGGGTTATGATTTGCGGCCACGGGTCGCGCAGCCAATCCGCCGTTGATGAATTTGCGACGCTCGCTGAAAAATTGCCGGCCTATCTGCCTGACGATTGGTTGACAGACTATGGCTATTTGGAATTTGCGAACCCTGTGATCCGCGACGGGTTGGACCGGCTGCGTGAGGCAGGCTGCGAACAAATTTTGGCGGTGCCGGGGATGCTATTTGCGGCGATGCACGCGAAGAACGATATCCCCACTGTTCTCAATACCTATGCGACGAAACATGGCGTCAAGGTCAGCTATGGCCGCGAATTGGGGGTCGATCCCAAAATGATTGCCGCCGCCGCTGGCCGCATCCAAGAGGCCGTCGATCAAGCCAATACCGATCACGGCGCGCTACCGCTGACCGAAACCTGCTTGGTGGTGATCGGGCGTGGGGCCTCTGACCCCGACGCCAACGGCAACGTGTCCAAAGTCGCGCGCATGCTGCAAGAAGGCATGGGCTTTGGCTGGTGCGAAGTCGGCTATTCCGGTGTCACCTTCCCGCTGGTTGAACCTTGCCTGACACATGTTGCGATGTTGCCTTACAAACGTGTCATTGTGTTCCCCTATTTCTTGTTCTCAGGTATTTTGATCGACCGGATTTACGGTTTCACTGATCAGGTCGCCGCCCAAAATCCGGGTATTGATTTCATCAAAGCTGGCTATTTAGGGGATCACCCAAAGGTGCTCGAGACCTTTGCCGAACGCATTATGGAACAAAACAGCGACACGCCGCCGCCCAATTGCGGAATTTGTGGCTATCGCAGTCAGGTGCTTGCGCTTGAAGACGGCAAGAACCACGCGATCTCTGTCGAAGACCGCAGTCACCCTGCGTTTGGTGCGGTGCCCCCCCCTACTTGCGTTTTGTGCAAATACCGGACCCAAGTGCTTGGCTTTGAGGCCGAGGTCGGCGCCGTCCAAGAAAGTCATCACCACCACGTCGAAGGCCAAGGCGCCAATGCGCCCGGTTCAAACGTGGCTGATTGTCGGATGTGCGATAGCTTTTGCACTGGGATGTGTCGGTTAGAGGCGGCGCATGATCACCATCACCATCACCACGATCACGACCATGATCATACACACCACCACCATCACGACCACGATCATCACCATGCGGTCTATCCGCATGCAGACCATCCGCATGGCCCCGAAAGCGCGCGCAAGACGCCAGTGAAATCCTGAAGATGCGCCCTTACGAAAAAGACCCGACCGCGATTTACGCGCAAAGCTTTGCGACTGTGCGTGCAGAGGCGCGGTTGGAACGTTTTACGCCTGAAATGCGCCCCTTGATCACGCGGGTCATTCACGCCTGCGGCATGGTTGAGGTTGCAGACCGTTTGGCATTTTCTGCGGATGCCTATGCCGCTGGTCACGCGGCTTTGCAGGCGGGCGCGCCGATCCTGTGCGATTGCGAAATGGTTGGGGCGGGCATTATCCGTCGCTATCTGCCCGCAAATAATGATGTCATTGTGACCTTGAACCGTGACGGCGTGCCCGCCCGTGCTGCCGACATCGGCAATACGCGGTCAGCGGCGGCGGTTGAGCTGTGGCAAGAGCATCTTGAAAGCGCGGTTGTCGCCATTGGAAATGCGCCAACGGCCTTGTTTCATTTGCTTGAATTACTGGATGCTGGCTGGCCAAAACCTGCTGTTATCCTTGGGTTTCCCGTGGGGTTTGTCGGGGCCGCTGAAAGTAAGGCTGAATTGGCTGCAAATCCACGCGGCTGTGACTTTGTTGCGCTGCGTGGGCGGCGTGGTGGGTCTGCGATTGCCTCGGCAGCGGTGAATGCGCTGGCAGCAGGGTTACCCGAAGATGGCTGATCCATGGCTGCATATTATTGGCATTGGCGAAGATGGTTTGGACGGGTTGACCCCGGCTACCCGTGCGGTCGTCGAAGCCGCCGAAGTAATTATCGGCGGTAATCGCCACCATGCGCTTGTTGGGGCGGCACAGGCTGAAAGGCTAGCGTGGCCTTCGCCTTTTGATGCCATGCTCGAGACAATCGATGGGCTGCGCGGACGACGTGTTGTGGTTTTGGTCACCGGCGATCCGCTGTGGTTTTCGGTCGGCGCGCGCATAGGGCAGGCGATTGACCCGTCTGAAATCATTTATCATCCGCAACTCTCTGCATTCCAATTGGCCGCAGCCCGGATGGGGTGGTCTTTGCCGGATGTTGAAACGCTGACGGTCCACGGACGCCCGGTTGAGCAGATGGTCGCCTTTATCCAACCAGACGCCCGGCTGTTGGTGTTGACAACGGGGGCCGAGACCCCTGCGCAAATCGCAGCGTTTTTGACTGAACGTGGCTTTGGCAAATCACGCATGTCTGTGCTGGCCGCGATGGGCGGCAAAGACGAGGCCCGGTTTGATGGGCTGGCCGAAGACTGGGACCACACGGTGCCTGCGTTTAATACATTGGCCGTCGAATGTGTCGCCGCCCCTGATGCGGCGCTTTTGCCGCGGGTGCCGGGGCTTGCGGACAATTTGTTCCAATCTGACGGCACGATGACCAAACAAGAGGTGCGGGCCGCCACTGTCGCAAAACTGATGCCTATGCGCGGCGCGCTTTTGTGGGATATCGGTACTGGCTGCGGGTCCGTTGCCATCGAATGGATGCGTGCGGCGCGGTATGCCCGTGCGATCGGGATTGAACCACGCGCAGATCGGCGCAGCATGGCGGCGGCAAATGCACTGGCGCTTGGGGCGCCCAAATTGGCGCTCGTAGACGGCACTGTGCCAGACGCGCTGGCTGGCCTTGATGCCCCAGATGCGATCTTTATCGGCGGTGGGCTCAGCGTAGAAACCTTCACAGCCGCTTGGGCTGCGCTGCGCCCGTTGGGGCGTTTGGTGGCGAATGCCGTGACGCTTGAAAGCGAAGCCGTGTTGATTGCGCTCCACAAAGAATACGGCGGTGATTTGGTGAAAATCGCGACGCACCGGGCGGAGCCTGTCGGACGACTGACGGGCTGGCGCCCCGCAATGACCGTCACGCAATGGAGCCTCGTAAAACGATGACAGGGACCTTGTATGGTGTCGGGCTTGGTCCCGGCGCAGCAGATTTGATGACATTGCGCGCCGCGCGGCTGATCGAAAACGCGGGCGTGATTGCATACCCGTCACTGGCGGGTGGCGATAGTTTTGCCCGTGCAATCGCCGGTGACCTGATCGCACCTGACGCGCAAGAGATCGTCATGGATGTGCCAATGACGGTTGAACGCGCCCCCGCGCAAACGGCCTATGATCAAGGGGCGGCACAGATCGCGGCTGCACTTGATGCTGGCCATGATGTCGTCTGCCTATGCGAGGGCGACCCGTTTTTTTACGGCTCTTTTATGTACCTTTATGCTCGCCTGTCGAACCGGTATCAGGTCGAAGTCGTGCCGGGCGTGACCTCTATCACCGCATGTGCCGCGCGTGCGGGCATGCCATTGGCTGCGCGTAATGAACGGCTGACTGTGTTGCCCGGCCCGTTGCCATCTGATGAATTGCGCAGCCGTATCGCGGGCGCCGAAAGTGTCGTGATCATGAAAGTCGGGCGGCATTTGACCAAAATTCGCGATGTGATTGATGATCTTGGGCTGACCGATCATGCCGTTTATGTTGAACGCGCGACATTGCCGCAAGAAATTGTGCTGCCATTGGCACAGGCCCCAGAAAAGGCCCCGTATTTTTCTATGATTTTGCTTACAAAAGGGGCCGATCCATGGCTTTGAAACCTGTCGTTTTAGCCTTATCCCAATCCGGTGAAGCCACCGCGCACCGCGTGGCCGCCGCCATCGGCGCGCAAGTTCACGGGCGTGCGGATCGTGTCACAAAGGCTGACGCTTTCTTTCCAAATGCACTTGATCACGCCCGCGATCTTTTCGCAGCTGGGGTGCCGATCATTGGGGTTTGTGCGTCGGGTATTTTGATCCGCGGCGTCGCCCCGCTGCTGGCGGATAAAACCGCTGAACCGCCCGTTGTGTCTGTTTCTGACGATGGCAGTGTTGTTGTGCCATTGCTGGGAGGGCACCGTGGCGCGAACCGTTTGGCGCGCCAAATTGCCGATGCTTTGGGTGGCGAGGCCGCTGTGACCACTGCGGGGGATGTCGCGCTTGGCGTGGCCTTGGACGAGCCGCCCGCAGGCTACCGTCTACACAACCCGCAAGACGCGAAACCGGTGATGGCGTCCTTGCTGGGCGGCGGCGGTGTGACCTTTACCGACGAAGAGCTGTTTGACGTGGCCCTGCCCGAAGGTGGCGCGATTGAAATTCTTGTAACGGAAGCGGCCAGCACTGGCGGCCCGGCAAAGCTCGTCTACCATCCGCAGCGGTTTGCGTTGGGGCTTGGCTGTGCGCGCAATGCGGACCCGCAAGAAATGTGGGACCATGTTTTAGGGGCGCTTGACGCGGCAGATGTGGCCCCCGGTGCGATTGCATGTGTGGCGTCAATTGATCTGAAGGCGGATGAACCGGCGATTATCGACGTGGCAGCGCGATTGGGTGTGCCGTTACGCGTGTTCACAGCGGCAGAGTTAGAGGCCGAAGCCCCTCGCCTTGCCAACCCATCTGATGTCGTTTTTGCCGAGGTTGGCTGCCACGGGGTGTCCGAAGGTGCGGCGCTGGCCGCAGCGGGGGCGGGCGCGGAATTGTCTGTCGCAAAAAGCAAGACCGCAAACACCACCTGCGCCGTGGCCCGCGCAGAAGAGCCGATCACGCAGATGCAGGGCCGGGCGCGTGGCAAATTGTCAATCGTCGGCATCGGACCGGGGCAGGCGACATGGCGTACGCCCGAAGTGTCCAAGCTCGTGTCTGACGCTGAAGAACTGGTTGGCTACGGGCTTTATATTGATCTGCTTGGGCCATTGGCGATTGGCAAGGAACGCTCTGATTTTCCGCTTGGTGGCGAGGAAGACCGCTGCCGCTATGCGTTGGAACAGGCGGGCAAAGGCAAGAATGTCGCCTTGGTCTGTTCGGGCGATGCGGGGATTTATGCGATGGGTGCGCTGGTGTTTGAATTGCTTGATCGCAGTCCAGAACAGATGGGTGTGTCCGACGCAGCCCGCCGGGTTGAGGTGCAATGTTCGCCGGGCGTCAGCGCTTTGCAAGGCGCCGCTGCGCGTGCGGGCGCACCTTTGGGCCATGATTTTTGTGCGATTTCATTGTCCGATCTGCTGACCCCGCGCGAAGATATTGTGAAGCGGTTGAAAGCCGCAGCCGAAGGCGATTTTGTCATCGCGTTTTATAACCCGGTGTCGATGCGCCGCCGGACCTTGCTGGCCGAGGCGCGCGATATTTTGCTGGAACACCGTCCGGCGGATACGCCTGTGATGCTTGCGTCGTCATTGGGGCGGCCGGAGGAACACGTGCGCTATCGACGTTTGGATGAATTGCAGGTCGATGAGGTCGATATGTTGACCGTCGTGTTGATCGGATCGTCGCATTCGAAACTCGCGCAGACGGGCACTGGCCTTCGCATGTACACCCCGCGTGGTTATGCGCGTAAAATTGATGGTGATCTGGCGAAGTGACGCTTTTTCGCGATCGCGAAATGCGCCCCACCCGCCATCCCAAGGAGATGAGATGACAGTTTATTTTATTGGTGCAGGTCCGGGTGATCCTGAGCTTCTGACGCTCAAAGCTGCGCGATTGATCGGTGAATGCCCGGTTTGTCTTTATGCCGGGTCACTGGTGCCAGAAGCGGTTGTCGCATGCGCGCCTGAAGGCGCGTTGGTGATGGACACGGCCCCGATGAACCTTGATGAAACGCACGCGCAAATTGTTGCTGCCCATGCCCGAGGGCAAAATGTGGCGCGGGTCCATTCGGGTGATCCGTCGCTTTATGGTGCGATTGCCGAACAAATTCGTCGGCTCAAGGTTGAGGGCATCGACTACCAAATCATTCCGGGCGTGCCAGCCTATGCCGCAGCCGCGGCGGCATTGGGCACAGAGTTGACCGTGCCGGAAGTCGCCCAATCAATCATCCTGACCCGCATGTCGATGAAATCCACGGGGATGCCAGCGGGCGAGACACTTGAGAATTTCGCGCGCACCGGGGCCACATTGGCGATCCATTTGGGCATCCGCGCCCTGCGTGAAATTGAGCGGCAATTGGCCCCCCATTATGGTGCGGATTGCCCTGTCGCAGTGGTCTACCGCGTCGGTTGGCCTGATCAGATGATTATCCGGGGTACATTGATGGATGTGCGTGAAAAAGTGCGCGCGGCCAAGATCACGCGCACCGCGCTGATATTGGTTGGCCCTGCATTGTCGGATTCGCACGGGTTCCCGGATTCCGCGCTCTATGACGCTGCCAAACCGCATGTGCTGCGCCCAAAACGCAAAAAGTGATCGCGTAAAAAATATCGATTTTTATAAATCGTCACTTGATGTTTACCATTCTCTGGGCATGCTAGGTCCGCAGATGGGGGATTACTATGTACGAGTTTTTGCCAGAGGCGGTGCGCCACGGTCTCGAGGAAGCACGCAAAGCAGCGCTAAAGCGCAAGGATCGCTTGTCGGTTCATGATGGTGACGATACCTACCGTATTCGCCGTTTTTGGGACGGCGGGTTTGCCTTGGATTTGGCCGGGTCCGATCGGCTGCGCGGGCATGTTGATATCTATGACGGCCCAAAACATCTGTACCAATGTCTGGTGGTGTCTTCGGTGGCCGAAGACAATGAACGCGTGTTTGAATTCAAATGGTTGCGGCCTGTCACGGATGGGCCCGCTGCGGATTATGTGATGCCAGAATTCGCCCCAGCAGGTCTGTTGGAGCGCTAGTCTTTTCCTTATTGTAGGTCTTCAAACGCCTTTTGCATCCGCCCGACGGCTTCCTCGATTTGCGCGCGCGGCGCCCCAAGATTGAAGCGCAAAAAGCTATCGCCGCCCGCGCCGAAGCTTGGCCCATGGTTCGCGGCGATCTTGGCAGTCTTTTCAACACGCGCTGTGAATTCTTCGCGGCTCATACCTGTATCCTTGAAATCGACCCAAGCCAAATACGTTGATTCGAGCCCCATCGACCGCAGGCCGGGGATCGCATTGATGCCGGCGTCAAAGATTTTGCGGTTTTCGTTCAGGTAATCCCGCAATGCATCAACCCAAGCCGCACCCTCGGGTGAATAGGCCGCTGTCGCCATGTGCAGGCCAAAGCTGTTGGGCGAAATGCCAAGTGCGGCCATGCGCCCGCCAAACTTTGCCCGCAGATCAGGATCAGCAATAATCACGTTACCGGCATGGCTGCCCGCGATGTTAAAGGTTTTGGTCGTGGCGGTCATCATCACCAAACGGTCCGCGATTCCATCGATCAATGGCATCGGGATATGGGTTTGACCGGGCATGGTCAGATCATGGTGGATTTCATCGGACACAATGATCAGGTCGTGGCGCTTGGCAAACGCGGCGACGGCTTCAAGTTCTTCCTTGGTCCAAACCCGACCACCCGGGTTATGCGGTGAACATAGGATCAACATTCTTTCGTTGCCGAGCATTTGCGCATCATAGGCGTCAAAGTCCATCTCGTATCGGCCGTCTTTATTGACCAACGCGCATTCAACAACTTGTCGGTTGGCCGCATGAATAACGCGGGCAAAGGCGTGATACACGGGGGTGAACAAGACAACGCCATCGCCGGGCTGCGTGAACGCATCAATGCAAAGTGCTGTGCCGTTAACCAGACCGTGCGTGGTGAAAATCCAGTCCGTTTCAATTGACCATCCATGACGTTCTTGCATCCACCACTGGATCGCACCGCGATACTTGCTTTCGTCGCCAAAGTAGCCGTAGACCCCATGATCCACCATGTCCTGCACAGCCTGCTTAATCGGGTCTGCCGCACGAAATTCCATGTCAGCAACCCACATCGCAATCCCTTCGTCTGGGGAAACTCCATAGATGCTTTCCATCGCATCCCATTTGACACAGTGGGTGTTGCGGCGATCAATGGGGGTGTCAAATGTCATGGGGCTGTCCTTTTGCTTTTGCTGCAAGTTGGCGCAGATGAGCGACCTGTTGCAAGGGCGATATTGTACCCTTTGCTTGCGATACAACGGCAGACAGATTAGATCACCGGCATGACAGTTAGAAATATCCTTATTCACCCTGATCCGCGGCTCAAGAAGGTGACAGATCCCGTCGCTTCGGTGTCCGATGACATTCGGCGTTTGGCCGATGACATGTTGGAAACCATGTATGATGCGCCCGGCATTGGTTTGGCCGCGCCGCAGGTCGCCAAGATGCTGCGCATGATCGTGATGGATTGCGAAAAAGAAGAAGATGCGACACCCGCGCCGATGGTTTTGATCAATCCGCAAGTCGTTTGGTCGTCAGAAGACCGCAGTGTCTATGACGAAGGCTGCCTGTCGATCCCGGACCAATATGCCGAGGTCGAACGCCCGGCTGAGGTTGAAGTCGAATGGATGACCCTTGACGGGAAAACCCAACGTGAAAAGTTTGACGGGCTCTGGGCGACATGCGTGCAACATGAAATCGACCATTTGGACGGCAAGCTGTTTATTGATTACCTCAAACCGCTCAAACGCCAGATGATCACCCGTAAGATGCAAAAGCTGAAACGCGAAATGGCGCGGGGCTAGGGTAATGGCCGTGCTAGACCTGCGGTTTCTGGGCGATGACATCTTATCCGCAACGGCCGCGCCCGTTGCCGATTTTGATGCAGCGCTGGCAAGTCTTGCCGATGATATGTTGGACACGATGTATTCAGCGACTGGGCGCGGATTGGCCGCCCCGCAAGTGGGGATCAGCCAGCGCATATTTGTAACAGATGTGAGCTGGAAAGAGGCAGAGCCGACCCCGTTGGTGTTCGTGAACCCGCAGATCACGGCGCAATCAGACGAGACCAAGATCGGCCCAGAAGGGTGTCTTTCCATCCCTGATCGTCGCTTTGATGTCCCGCGCCCTGTGTGGATTGACATGAAATGGCAAGATATTGATGGCGCTGAAAACACAGCAAGATTTGACGGCATGCAGGCGATTTGTGCCTGTCACGAGCTGGATCATCTCAACGGCGTGCTGATCACGCAATCAGGGCTAGAAACATGATACACCGCCCTTATGTAGCTTGGCCAAATGTCGCTTTGCGCACAACGGCCCAGCCAGTGACTGAGATCTCAGATGAAACCCGCGCGATCTGGGATGAGATGATTTTGGCAATGGACACGATGCCCGGCGTCGGGTTGGCAGCACCACAGCTTGGCATCGGACAAGCGCTGGCTGTCGTCGATGCGTCAGAGACACGCGGGCAGGCCGTCCGCATGGCGAACCCAGAGATATTACATGCGAGCGTAGAGCTGCGTGATCACGAAGAAGGCTCGCCCAATTTGCCGGGTGTCTGGGCTAAAATTTCGCGCCCGCGTGCCGTCACAGTGCGGTTCTTGAATGAACATGGCGTGTCTGAAGACCGTGATTTTGTCGGGCTTTGGGCTACATCTGTGCAGCATCAGATTGACCACCTGGCAGGCAAGATGTTTTTTGACCGTCTGACCAAGATGAAGCGCGATATGTTGATAAAGAAGGCGCGCAAGCTGAACCGGCACTAATTGGGCGACTTAGCTTCGAGATTGAATTCTTAGATTAATTGATTAACGTTACGTCAGCGGTGTTTTAGCATTGCGCGTACCCAAAAGGGCGCAAATCCATTGTAACAGCAGTTTTGGGATTAAAATTGATGCAATTTTTACGTCTATCAGTGGCGACTGGTCTGTGTGCTGCCAGTCTGAGTGCATGTAGCACCACGACAGAACCTCCGGCGCAACAAGAGGTCGGAAGCGTGACAATGCGCACCGGGGATGCAGCGAATTACGAATACATCTATCAGCCGACATCGGGGACACCGGACCGTGTTCTGCGCTTGGTCCCCAATGCCGGGTGGTTTTATTACCCCGATACGCTTGCTGGTGTTCCCGCAGAATTCAACGTGTACTTGCAGGCGACAGAAGGGTATCTGTTGCGCGGCACGATTGACGGCGGCGAGGTGATCATCGTCGACAACGGTGCCCAGTTGACACGCACGGGCACAACCATTTTGCCCGTCGGGAGCGAAACCGGAGCGGTCACTTACGGTGGAACCTACGGTGGCATCGTTGTCGAAGGCGCACGTGATATGAATCCGAGTACGGTCTCTGGCCTTGTCGAAATTGAGGTTGATTTTGGGGACTATGCTGTCTCGGGCTCTATTACAAACAGGGTATTAGATGAAACGATTGCCGCGAATGATATTGCGCTGGACTTAACCGATTTGATCGATGGTGCCTTTGAAGGAACCACGACCGGAGGCGATTTAAATACCGGCGGTTTGGTGGCGAGCGCAGGCACCTATACAGGCCTGATCGTTGGACCAAACGGTGAGCACATCGTTGGCGCGGTGACGATAACCCACACGGGTGTCGATGGTGTGGTTGAGCAAGGCGGAATGATCTTATCCCAGTAAGATCGCTTTGCTATTTGCAGCTGATCATGAAGTGGCGTAGCTCTGACACAAAGACAGACAGGGCTGCGCAATGAAAATTATCTTTATGGGAACGCCGGATTTTTCCGTGCCAGTGCTGGATGCTTTGGTCGCTGCTGGTCATGAAATTGTTGCCGTCTATTGCCAGCCGCCGCGCCCGGCGGGACGCGGCAAGAAAGACCGCCCAAGCCCGGTGCAAAACAAGGCAGAGGCACTGGGGCTTGAGGTGCGGTACCCTGTCTCGCTCAAATCTAAGGAAGAACAGGCTGCCTTTGCGGCGTTGAACGCTGATATTGCTGTCGTTGTGGCCTACGGGCTTATTCTGCCGCAGGTGATCTTGGATGCGCCGCGCCTTGGGTGCTTGAATATTCATGCTTCGCTCTTGCCGCGTTGGCGCGGGGCCGCGCCCATTCACCGGGCGATCATGGCGGGGGACGCACAGACAGGCGTTTGTATTATGCAGATGGAAGCCGGGTTGGATACTGGCCCCGTATTGCTACGTGAAACGACTGATATCGGTGCGCACGAAACGACAGGTGCATTGCATGACCGCCTGTCGGAACTGGGGGCCGCGTCAATTGTTAAGGCGCTTGATCAATTGGATCAGCTTACCCCACAAATTCAACCCGACGAAGGCGTGACCTACGCGGCCAAGATCGACAAGGCCGAGGCGCGTGTCGACTGGACAAAATCCGCCGGGGATATCGATCGTTTGATCCGTGGCCTGTCGCCGTTTCCCGGCGCGTGGTGCGAGGTCGCAGGTGAACGGGTGAAGCTATTGGCGAGCACCTGCGCGGCTGGTGATGCGGCCCCCGGTGCCGTTCTTGATGGGTTTACCATTGCCTGCGGGACGGGTGCAGTCACTGTGACCCGCGCCCAACGCCAGGGAAAAAAGCCGATGTCTGCGCAAGACGTGCTGCGGGGTCTTGATTTGGGTGCGCGCTTAGGCTGATCGCCACTTCAAGGCTTGGATTGCGCTTCGTAATCGATATAGTTTCGTGGCGAGCGGGAGGATTTCACATGAGCACGCCACCATTTTCACTGGTCGGGATCGATCATGTTGTTTTCATCGTTGATGATATGCCCAAGGCGCTTGCGTTCTATCACGACGTGCTGGGCTGTGTGCCCGGCTATTCCTATCCAGCGATGGGGATGGAACAGGTCTGGGCGGGTGCCGCGTTGATCGTTTTGTGGGATATGACGCATCCGGGCGCATTAAGCGCGGTGCCGCCAGTGGCCGGTGGTCGCAATGTGGATCATGTGTGTATTGCGACATCGCCATTTGCCCCGGCTGAAATGCGCGCGCATTTGGCCGCACATGGGGTCAAGATTGACCGCGAAGCACAGCATGGTGGCGCGCGTGGGGTCGGGCATTCATTTTATATCTTTGATCCGTTTGGCAATAAGCTAGAGATCAAAGGACCCGCTGAATATCCAGACGGGCGGTAGGTCCCAGTCATCAAAGCGGTCTGCGGGAAACCTAATGCCCCCGCAGACCTTTATTTTTAGTTCGTTTGCGTAATCGTGTCTTGCACCAGATCGTAGATTTCTTGCGCAGGCAGGCCTGCGGCAGTGCTATCCGCGATCCATTTGGCCGCCGTGGGTTCAGCAACATTCGCAATGATCGACGACATGATTTCTTGGTTAATGGTCAGTTCCATAATCCCGCGCTCACGCAATGCGGGCAGCCAAGCGTCCATTGTCCGGCCGTTATAGCTGGCAAGGTAGTGGTCGATGGCGCCATCAACAGACGACAGCAGCGCGTCACGGTATGCAGGGCTGAGGCTGTTTAGCGCATCTGTGTTGACAACCACTGGACAGTTAACGGTGCCGGGGTTCAGGTTTGTTGTCCACCAAGTGGCATTATCGACGGTGCCAAATGCCATATGCGCGTGCGGTGCAAAGCTCACAGCATCAACGTAGCCGGTTTCCATTGCGCGCGCTACTTCGGGAGCTGGAATGTTTGCAACGATGCCACCGAGAGACGCGATCGTGTCACCGATACCACCTGTTGCACGGATATTCATACCTTCAAAGCTGGCAAGCGACGTTGGCGGAAAGCCTGCGCCGATCAAATTCTGCTGAGGCAACGGTGTCGGCATGAGAATAGTGGCGTTCCAGCGCGCGAGATCTTCTTTTACGGCAGGATGGTCGTAAACGGCCAACGAAACGGCTACCTCTTGCTCAAGCGTTTCGACGCCAAGAAATGGCAATTCGAGTACCATAAGGGATGGGTTCTTTTCGGGGTGATAACCCGCGCAAAACTGCGCCATTTCAAAGTCGCCTGCGGCGATCCCATCCAGGTTACGGTTACTTTGGGCCAGCCCGCCGTAATCGACGTTCAATGTGAATTCGCCGCCCGTTTTTTCGGAAACCAGTTCCGCGAGCTTTTCGACGTTTTCAGTGAAGGCGCGGCGGCGTCCCCAAACTGAAACGTCCCATGTTACAGGACCTACTTCAGCGCCTGGGCAGGCGTCGCCGACGCAATCTACCTGATCGGCTGCGACCCGAATTGGGCCGAAGCCTGATTCAATAACATAGTTTCCGTCTTGGAATTCGAGCAGTTCGCCGGTGATATTGATGGCGCCGTCGCGCGACGTCAGTGTGACCTCTTCTGCGATGGCCAATGTTGGGGTCGCCAAAGTGGCGATTGCCAGGATGGACGATGCCATCAGACGCTGTGTGCATGTGGATAAATAGTTCATGAAACTAACTTCTACCTTCTGTCTTTGTTCTTGCTCCTGCATCTCAAGCCCGAGCGCCGCGAGATGCAGACAATCTACCAATGATGCTTAAGTTGTAGTCGATACGGTGACAATTTGACAAAAAAAAGACCGTAACAAAGTTTTTAATTACGTAATTTACGCTGAATATGCCCCTGACAGTGATATTTATTGATTTGTCAGGGCTGCACCCTTACCGATTCATCGACAACGATGGCGTCGTTGTGATTCTATTTTGATGTCCTGAACGCCGGGACCTTTTCACGAGGGTCTGACATGACGACACGTCCCCAATTTTACCGTTTCCACCAAGGTGCCGAAGTGCTGCCTTTTGCCTTGGCCGAGTATGAAGCGCGCCTTGCAGGTTTGCGTCGAACGATGACAGCGCTTGGCGTCGAAGCCGCCGTTTTCACATCAATGCACAATATCGCCTATTATTCGGGTTTTCTCTATTGTGCCTTTGGCCGCCCCTACGGTTTGGTCGTAACCGCTGCTGATTGCGTCACGATCAGCGCAGGGATTGATGCCGCGCAGCCTTGGCGGCGCTGCTATGGCGATAACATCACCTATACCGATTGGGAGCGCGACAATTATTGGCGCGCTATTCTGTCGGTCACGGGTACTGGCCGCCATGTCGGTTTTGAGGCCGATCATTTGAGTATGCTGCAGCATGGCAAGCTTACTTCTTTTATGGCCCCATCCGCCCTGACAGATATTGCGCCCGCGACAATGCTCCAGCGCATGCATAAATCGCAGGCCGAGCTCGATTTGATCCGCGCAGGTGCGGCAGTGGCGGATGTTGGCGGCTTTGCGATCCGCGATGCGATCAAGCCGGGCACCCGCGAAATTGATGTCGCGATGGCGGGTCGTGACGCGATGGAAATGGAAATCGCCAAGCAATTCCCGGATGCAGAATACCGCGATACATGGGTTTGGTTCCAATCCGGGATCAACACCGACGGCGCGCATAACCCGGTCACCTCGCGGGTGTTGCAGCGCGGGGATATTCTATCGTTGAACACATTCCCGATGATTTCGGGTTACTATACTGCATTGGAACGGACGTTGTTCGTCGGCGAAGTCGATGACGCCAGCCGCGCCATCTGGGAGGCCAATGTCGCCGCCCACGAATACGGGATGTCATTACTGGTTCCCGGCGCCTCTTGCGCGGAGGTCACGCAAAAGATCAACACCTTTTTTGAAGAACGCGATTTGCTGCAATATCGGACCTTTGGATATGGGCATTCATTTGGTGTGCTGTCGCACTACTATGGGCGCGAAGCGGGGCTTGAGCTCCGTGAGGATATCGACACGGTGCTGGAACCCGGCATGGTTATTTCTATGGAGCCGATGTTGACCATTCCCGAAGGTGCACCGGGCGCAGGCGGCTACCGCGAGCATGATATCTTATTCATCACCGATCAAGGGAACGAGGACATCACGCAATATCCGTTTGGCCCGGATTTTAACGTTGTCGGATAGCACCGTTCGGTGACCAGTTTGCAGTATCGGCGGAGAATGCATCAAAAGCCGCCGATACATATACTACAGATGCTATTGTTTGCTTCGGATTTGCGTTGCAAAAAAAATAACGCATTGCCGACACACACGGTATCGCCCAGACATTGCGCGATTGTCACGATTTATCATCCTATCGCGAGAAATTGATTGCGGCTATTTTGTCTTCCTTGAACAGAGTGTTAAGACGGGTGAAGCGAAATACTAGGTGATTACATGCAACCCTTGACGATTCTTTCACGCCGCGCATTTGGTGCGATGATGTTGGCCAGCACCGCCGCGGCCTGTTCACCGCAATTATCTGAAGAAGATATGGTACCCCAGCCCGAAGACTTCATCGACGGTTACGGTCCTATCGAAGACGCCGGATACCGCTTGCCGGGCATCCCGTCAGAGTATCTGCAAGGGGTGAACCGCCGGGTGTCAGGGACCTATAACGGGGAACAGCCTGGCAATACGCTCGACGTGGATCCATACGCGAAATTCTTGTACCACGTGCGCGAAGACGGCACGACAACACGCTACCCTGTCGGCGTGGGCCGCGCCGGAAAATCGATCCGGGGGAATGCGACCATCCGTATTAAGCGGCAATGGCCCGGCTGGACACCAACCGCGAACATGCTGCGCACAGAACCCGAAGTATATGGCGATCTGGCGGCGGGCATTCCGGGGGGGCTACGCAGCCCGCTGGGCGCGCGCGCGCTTTATTTGTTCCGGGGGTCGCGGGACACCTATTACCGTATCCACGGGACAAACGACCTTGAATCCATTGGGAACTCTGGCTCTGCAGGCTGTATTCGGATGTTTAACCAAGACATCATCCACCTTTATGATCAGATTGAGGTGCCGATGAGGGTCCACATCAGAGGGGCCGACGAATCGATGCGGGTTGACCCAGAAAATTATGAGCGTGGTATTGAATTGCCGCCTAAGATTATCGCGGCTGAGGAATTGCTAAGCCCAGAAGCCGAAGCGCGCGACCACCCGCCAGTTTTTGACGACGCATAAGCGCTTTATTTTACGCGCGGGTCTTGTAAGAATTGACATTGAAAAGATCCGCGCCGCCGGGTGCGCATTTGAAAATTGACGTTGGCGTACATATGTAACTGTTAACGCATAATAAACGAAGGATATTTTAATGGCCGATTTCCAGACCCAAATTCAAGAATCGCAAGCGCAGGTCGCCGCCGCGCAAAGTAAGATTTCAGAATTGACCAGCCGGATTGAAACAGCACGCACCAAGATGGCCGAGGGGACGGATATTGCCGTTGATATCGAAAACGCGAGCCTCGAAGACGTACACGCCCATACCGACCTGATGAACGCGAATATCGCGGAACTGATTATGGGGCTGGATGATGTCACCTCTGCGTTTTCCAAAGACTTTGAAGAAATGCGCAATAAAACCGGCATGGAATCGTTCATTGGCATTTTCAGCAAAGGCAAGTCTGAAAGCATGCGCCAAGAACGGATGCGCACCGCGTCAATCGATGACAAACTGCAAGATTTGATCAGCAAATCTGACGTCATTATGAAGCTGCTTGAAGGGCAGCTGACAGTGTTGAATGAACAAAAGGTCAGCGTTGAACGCAACCTTGCGGGCACGTTGGATGAGCGCGAAGCCGTTGTGGGTGAGCTTGAAGCTGTCCGCGCTGATATCCTCGCGATTGATCCGCAGATCATCACGCTCGAAGGCAAAATTTCTGTTGAACAAGACGCAGCCGCGCGGACCAAGTTGGAAACCGAACTGGCAGGCCTGAACGCGAAATACAATGAAATGGTGCAAGCCGAGCAAGTGAAGCTGGCGAACTCTCAGACGCTCGAGCGCTATATCGAAAAGGGCAAGACCTGGATCGACAGTTTGCAGAACCAAGCGGCGACGCAGATGGTGCTGATCAACAAATTGCAAACGGACACCAAACAGCGTGTTGTGCTGTATGATGCCCTCTCCAAATCGTTGAAAACGGCGCAGCAACAAGACGTGGCGCATAAGATCAACGAAATTGGGGTGAAAACCGACCAAGAAGCCCAAACCGCGATGGCCGCCATCGGCGCCGCCACAACGGGCCGCATGGCCGACATGATGGAAGCCCACGAAGACCACATGGTCTTCGCGCGCGAAGTGCTAGAGCAAAAAGCGAAAGCGGATGAACGGTTCATGCGCCGTTTCCAAACCATTGTCGAAAAGCACGACAGCAATCAATATGGGGCTGAATAGGGCGTGAAAAAAGGTAACGCACCTGTCTGGCCGATTGGGCTGTTGCTTATGCTCCTACTGATAGGTCTCAGCACAAAGTTAGATAATGTCGTGATCCCTGAAGCGGTTGCGATCCCAGTTTTGGTTGTGATTGGGGTGCTTATGATTGTGTTTAAGTACTACATTCTTCACGTGGCTGCTGGGAGAACAGAAAAAGGGCGGCAGTTGCAGTTACGTGAAAGAGTAGTGCGCGCCGTTCGAGGTGATAAATGATTCTAGCATCAACGCTTTCTAACGCAAATTGTAACACCCGAAACATTTTTAGTTGAGGTGGAATGAACCAAACGAACCTCCAAGCCGATCACATCAAGCTCGAAGATATCCGCGTCACGCGGCGGTATTTTGGTAAGTTTCAGCGGATCACCGGCTACCTCACCAAGGTCGCCGCGACGATGGAGGCCGAAGGGCGGTTTTCGCGCCGCGATATCGAAGCTTTGGCGCATTACCTTGTGGGTCTGAATTGGACCTTCACGGCGCTGGCGCATAAATATCATTTCTCGGGGCGGTTTGCCCATGCGGGCAAGCTGACGTTCGACCGCGTCGATAGCGGATTTCCGGTCTATCAAGAGCTGTTGGAAATGGCGAATGACGCGCTGCAGGCGGAACGCCACCTTGCGTCCATGCCAAGCACTGATGATCTGAAGGATCAGATGGTGCGGGTGATTTTGGGCGAACAAAAAATCCCGACAAAGCTGCAATATGCGCTGTCACAACGGCTGTATTATGATGAACTGGCGCGTGGTGATCAGTTTTGGGCGCGCAATGATCCGCAGGCCGTCTGGGTGAAAAACAAGGGCGACCGCCGCGTCTTTCAGGTGCATTGGGCCGTCTATGACAGCCAGATTAACCTACCGACGATCTACCTGATGGATCTAGAGGACACGGGCCGCACGGGGCTACCCAAGGATGAACGCCGCTGGCCAGAGGCCCAAGCACACCTTATGGCGCAATCGGTGGCCGGGTTAAAGCTGCTGACCATCGCCAAGGGTTTTGACGAAGATTTCGACGACCTGCACCCAACGCGGTTGCGCCGATTCCATATCGGCCCGATGTATAGCAACGCCTTTACGCGCCAGTCAGGCCCGCTGCGCGAAGTGCTTGAGGCCGCGAATGCGCCTGTTGGTGAAGATTGGGCACTGGTCTGGACCGAAGAAGAACTGGTCGCCGAACGTGTTGAACACGTGAAATCAGGCTGGTTTGGATCGGTTGAACGCCAAATTTTCGCGCGTGATGTGTTTGAACAGGGTGGGTCCAACCTTGGCGCGACGAATATGGAGCGGTCATTGATCATGCCCGAACGCCCGTATCAGGCGCTGGCTGAACGCAATCCGCCGGGGTTTCACGACGTCCGCAAATTTGTGGTCAGCGATAGCGGCCGCGTGTTGAGCTATCGGTAAATTTTAGAACGCAACGAATTGGAATTAGAATTATGAGCCAGCCAAGCGATCAGATGGAACTGCGCGAAGACGACATTCGCAAGCACTATATCCCCGTGGCCGAAATGCTGATGCATTTGGATCATAGCCCACGTTTGGCCAAGGCGCGGCTGTCGCTCGAAGCGCCTGAGAAATCTCCCGATGTTGCCGCGACGCGGCGGCGGTTCCGGTCGACAACGCCCGGTTTGCTTTCGCGTACTTCAACCCCTTCGGGTGGGGTGCGATTGTTGGACCGTTTGGCGGAAACCGATGATGATGATCCGCTGACGTCGCCCGCACAGGCCTCTGTCGCGCATGCGCTGCGCCGTGCGATGTCGATTGCCTTGACCGTTGCGGATGCCTATTCCGATCAAACCCCGCTGACGGAATTGAAACGGATCAATCTTGAAGGGCGTTTGCCCACGGAACGCTCAGTAGAATTCACAGAATATTTGGCTTCTGAGAGCCTGATCGCGCTGTATACATTTGCCAATGCGACCTCGTTCCTTTTGGCTAGCCACGGCACGGAGGCCAGCGTTGATGTTGGCGCAGTTGATGAGGTTCTGACCGATAACGTGCCCTTGGCGCTGCACGGTGCGATTTGGGAACTTGATCAAAAGCTGGGTCAATTCGCCAAAGACGAGCCCACAATGATCGCGACGATGCTTGCCTATTGCGAACAGTTGATGGACCGGGTTGCGCAGCGTGCGAGCACTGCCGCGCATATGGCGTCGTTCAATGCTGCCAGTTGGCACGTCGAAGCGGATGATTTCACGATCCAAGGCTTTACCCCGGCCCGCAAGGCCAAAGGGTCGGCCTTGACCATGACCTTCAAAAAACCGAACGAAGTGGTCGGTAACCACATCGCGAAATATCAGGCGATGAAGCTGGCCAAGATGGTCATGGCCTATGATTTTGATCGCAAACTGAACCCGTTTGCGGAACTCGGCGGATTTATCTTTACCTTTATGGGGGACGGAAAACCGGGGACGGGGAAAACCACGCTGATTCAGATGATGGCCGGTTTGGTGAATGATTACTGTCAAGCCGCAGGCTATCCGTTCCGCTATCAAAACCTGTCGACCGATAATATCGACAGCTATCAGGGGAAATCGGGCCAGAACGCGAAGGCGTTCATCAACAACGTGCTGGATCCGAATGTAATCGGCTTTGGCACAATCGACGACATCGACCAGCTAGCAGGCAAACGCGGCGACCGTCAGTCATCCGCCGGACAATTGGAAATTACCGCAGTGCTGATGGAAAGCTTTGCTGGTGCCAACACCGTTGTGCGGGGGAACTGTACCTTTGGGATGTTCTCAAACTACCCCGAAAACGTCGATGATGCGCTACGCCAACGTGCGGGTGCGCGCTTCCTCGTGGACGGGCCGCAGACGCGCGACGATTATATCGACATCCTTTATCTGCTGATGGGCAAAAACCACGACATCCCCGTCGGCGCGCATGAGGTCTTTAGCGCGCAAGAGATTAAGAAAGCCGTTGCAGCATCGTTTGAAGGCCACGCCCGGCCTAAGGAAATTGGCCTGTTGAACGTCTATGATCAGGTGTCGTCTGAGATCGGCGCGTTGGATACTATTGCCAAAATGGGCACCTATCTGAAAGCCATCCAAGAGGCTGACCCGCGCTTCACTGGCCGCGCAATCAAGAACATTACTGACGCGGTGAAGGTGCGCGCGATGGACTTTGAATTGCCGGATGAATGGATGGAAGACCCAGATCTGTTCATGTTCAAAGATTACGACGCCAAAAAGGCAATGATTTCAGACCTGCGCGTGCCGATCACGGTCGATATGGTCGTGCAAGAAATCAACCGTTATGCCGATAGTGAATTCCGCTATGCCGATAAATCTGACGAGGTTGCAATCGAAAACATGGTCCGCGACTTTGGTCGCCAAGAAGAGGCAAAAAAACGCTATCTAGGGGGTAAATCGTGAATTGGACCCGTGACCATGGGTGATATTCTCGCCGAAAGCTTATTTTTTCCGGCAATGTTGATTGCTGTGATGGGGTTTGCTGTACCGCGTCTATTGGCGCAGGTGTTGCCCGAGGGCGTTATGCCGCTGCTGATCAATGCATTTTTGTCGTCGGTTTTGTTATTCGTGATTGCGGGATGCTTCTTTGTTGGGCTCTACATCTGGCAGGGCGCGCCATTTGCAGAGGTCATGTCAGAAGGCTGGACAAAAAACGTCACCTTCTTTGGACGGCTTGGGCTGATGTCGGTGATCATCTGGGGGCCGATTATGGTGCTTTCGGTGGCGGCACTTCCGCGCAGATGGGTAAATAAAACATGGTAGGTAAGGCGCTAATATGCACCGACTGATTGAAAAAGGCCTGATGTTTGGGAACCTGATCCGGGTGGATAGCCTGGTATTGGTGGAACGCTATAATCGTGCGCTAAAGCATCTTACAGGCAAACAAACAAAGCAAGATGCGTTTCATATTGATATTTCTGGTTACAGCCCTGAGATCGGTGACGAACTGGACGACCCGCTTTACCTGAACCATGCAGGTGTGAATCGTCAGTTTATTCTCCTGACGACGGAGCAGGCTGGGGCTCCTTTGCTGAACGCAAAGTTTTCGACCGCGCGCGGCATCCTCAAGCAATTCATCACTGAAAACCGGGCAGAGCTATTTGCGCTGACAACGCGCGATGCCGTCGCGGGGGAATTGGTGAACTCGGTCTATTTAGCCGACAATCCTGCCCGGCTGTTCGATATTCGCAAGGTTAAGATCGAGGCCGATACAACCTCGGGCACTGTTGCGATGGCTGATAAACTAGGTAAAAAGATCGACCAATTTAAGACCGAACAAGATGCGTGGTTTGATGATGTTTTGATTGCCGAGATGATCGGCATGGCCAAGCAAACTGGGGATGTCATGCGCAACCCGGTGCGTTTGCGGCAGATGGAATTTGACCAAGACAACTTTTGGACCGATCTGTTTGGCGGCATCTACTTGTTTCGCGGTGTTGAACACCCGGCGGCGATTGCGGCGTCCGATAAGGATGATCTGGGGAAGCTGCCAATCGATTTTACCTTTGACTTGAAGGACCGCTCGGCGATTGCAAAGTTTCTGAGCCTGAACAATCTGGTCGAACCGATCATTGATGCGCGCGGTGTCGATGCCGCAGCGATCTTGCATCAAAAGATGGATTTCATCGTGATGGAAGTCGCGGCAACCATGGGTGAGAACCTCACGGGGGCGACCCGGCGCGACCTGCGCAGGCTCGGGCGTCAATATGCGGCGCTGTTGCCAGAAGCGTGGCAGGGGTTGGCGGCACTTGTCCGCTGGGCCGAAGAAGACGGTCCGTGGCCTAAGATTACATCGGAGCATCCCGCCTATTTCTACACCCTGCGCGCAAAGCCGCATGCGGATGCGGATCTGGTCAATATGCTTTTGGCAGAGCTCACCCCGCTGGACATTCGTCAGCTATTTATCTGCCACAAGGAGGTGTTTTATCGCGCCTACGCCACATGGGCCGATGAAAAGCGCGCCTATGTCGCTGATTTCCTTGATCGCGAATACCAAGTCGATAAAGCTGGCACCCGAGAAGCATTGTTTGGTCACGAGGCCCCGATGGAGGAGCCGCGCGCCAAACGGCAACCCGATTTGATTACCCGTGTTGGCCCCTGGGGGGCCGTGGGAAGGAGAAGCTAATGGCTTTTGTCAGACTGATCGTATTTGGCCTTTTTGCCATGACGGTGCTGTATTGGATGATTGCGCTCTATTCGCGGTCTGTGCGGCGCGAACGGCTTGAGAAAGAATATGACGCGGATAACGCTGGCAATATTGATCAGTCCGCGCGCGATGCCTATGTCGAGGCAGGCATGACAGCATACAATAATTCATTGCGGCCCAAGCTGATTGGACTGGTCTATGTCGTGCCAACGATCGTGATTGTCACGATGGTCTACGTCATGAACGCGAACTAAGGAAATATCATGCACCGTATTAAGATCGCCTTTCGTGTCGCCGTATTCCTGATTTTTGGGGCAATATTTCACTATGTTCTGCCGCAGCACGACGTGGTGCAGGTGACCTCGACCGAGGTTATTCGTACCGATTTCAGTTCTTACAACCGTCTGTTTTATGCGCAGGCAGATTCAGGGTCCGTTGAACAGCCAACCCGTGATTTGCGCCTCATCAACACCAATAAGAAAAAGACGTTTCTGTTGGGGTTTATTCCGCGCGACACGACCGGTGTGATGGTCTACCGGAATGAGGACACGGGCTGGATTTGGCCGCCATATTTCAAATTCGACAGCTCCGACTTGCAGGCCGAAGCCGCGAATAGCGCGCGCGGCGATGAATGGGCCGTGGTCACCCATTATGGTTGGCGTATTCGCTGGGCGTCAGTCTATCCTAATGCCGTGGGCGTGCGCACGGTCTCTGGCCCGGATGTGACCATCATCCCATGGTTCAACATCGCGTTCTTTATCTTCTTGATCGTCGGTCTTGCGTTCATCCGCGCCATGTGGCGCCAGTTCCGTGAGCGCGCGGTTGACCCGTTGATGGATAGCGCTGGCCACCGCGTGGACGAAGTCCAAGCAGGTGTTGCCGCCCGCAAAGGTCGCATTTCACGTTGGTTGGATACGTGGCGCAGTAAAAAGTAACAGGTCCCTACGGCGTTATTCGCCGTAAGGAATCCAGATGTTTTTCACTTCTGTTACAGCCTGAAGATAGTCTTGGGCGCTTGGGGTGATTGCCAACCCGTTGTTCACCCAAGTCCGTTTCAGATTGCCAGCGCTTGCCTGTTCAATTGCGGCGCTGACGTCACTGCTTGAGAATGACCAGACGGCATCCAAGTCCATGTGACCCGCCAGCGTTGGGGCCAGCTCAGCATGGTCGCCTGTGATGATATTCACCACGCCTGCGGGCACATCGGACGTTTCTAAGACCTGATAGAAATCTGTCGCCGCAAGAGGGTAGGCGGCACTTGGGATCACAACCGTGCGGTTGCCCATTGCGATAGCGGGGGCCACGGCGCTGATCAGCCCAGATAACGGCGCATCACCGCATAGGATGCCAATGTTCCCGACGGATTCTTTCATCGCCAAAGCGACGCCTCGGATCGGCACGCCGTGCGCCTGCCCGTCGTATTTGTCCGCCCAGGCAGCATAGGTGAACAAGGTCTGAATGGCGGCTTCTACCTCTGCCGTGCCGGATTTGCTGCCCGTCAGATTGTCGATCCGTGCGCTGAATTCCGCGCTGCGAGCTGATAGGTTTTCAGCAATATAATAAAGGATTTGCGCCCGCAGATGCCCGGTGGTTTTGGACCAGCCTTTGGCGGCGTTACAGGCCTCAACCGCGTTGCGAACATCCTTGCGGTTGCCGATCCCGACGTGGCCAAGCAATGCACCTTTGGCCCCGTAGATGGGTTTAGAATAACCGCCGTCAGGGCGGGCTTGTTTGCCGCCGATGTAGAATTTTGCGGTGCGGTCTAACGGGTCAGCCGTCGCGCCATCCGTGCCTGAAAAAGGTGTCGCGGGTATGATCGGCTTGGCCGTCGCTTTGGGTTTGGTATACCCTGCCAGCCCTTCCCAGCCGCCTTCACGACCGAACCCGCTTTCGCGCACACCGCCGAACCCGGCGGCTGCATCCATCATATTGGTGCCATTGATCCAGACGATGCCGGACACCAGTTTTGGCGCGATATCAAGTGCGAGGTTGATGTTTTCAGACCAGACCGAAGCAGCCAGCCCGTACCGCGTATTATTGGCAATCTCGACGGCCTCTGTGGGGGTGCGGAAGGTCGTTGCCGCCAGCACGGGGCCAAAGATTTCTTCTTGCATGAGCGCGGACGCCGATGACAATCCGGTGACCAATGTGGGCGGATAAAAACAACCCTCGGGGGCTGCTACCTGATAGATTTCGCCTTCGGTATTTGCGTCGACCATCGCGCTGATCTGTGCATGTTGGACCGGGTCCACAATCGCGCCCACGTCGATGCATTTATCAAGCGGATTACCGATGCGCAGCCCATTCATCCGCGATTTAAGTTTGGCATAGAACCGATTAGCGATGCCTTCTTGCACCAATAGCCGCGATCCGGCGCAGCAGACTTGGCCTTGGTTAAACCAAATCGCGTCAACCAGCCCTTCGACCGCGCTGTCGATATCGGCGTCGTCAAACACGATGTAGGGGGATTTACCGCCCAATTCCAATGACAGCGCCTTGCCTGATCCGGCGGTGGTTTCGCGGATTTTGCGGCCGACTTCGGTTGAACCGGTAAAGGCAATTTTGTCGACAGCGGCGTTAACCAAAGCAGCCCCGGTATCACCATCGCCCGTCACGATATTCACAACGCCGGGCGGTACGCCTGCTTGGGTGCAGATTTCAGCAAACACCATCGCGGTCAGTGATGTGTATTCGGCAGGTTTGAGAACAACGGTATTGCCCATCGCCAGCGCAGGCGCGATTTTCCACGCCAGCATGAGCAGCGGGAAGTTCCACGGGATGATTTGGCCGCAGACGCCCAAGGCCTCCCGGTCGGGCAGTTCGTCATCCATCAACTGGGCAAAGCCCGCGTGGTGATAAAAATGCCGGATCGCCAAGGGCACATCAATATCGCGGCTTTCGCGGATCGGTTTGCCGTTATCCAGCGTTTCCATCACAGCCAACAGACGGCTGTGTTTCTGCAAAAGCCGGGCAATCGCATAGAGCACACGCGCACGTTTATGGCCTGACTTGGCCCAAGCAGGCTGCGCCTCACGCGCGGCTTTGACAGCGGCGTCGACCTCATCAGTCGTGCCTTTGGTCACGCCCGCCAGCTTTTCGCCAGTGGCAGGGTTGTTGGACGCAAAATCATCGCGCAACGCACCCCACTTGCCGTCAATATAGTGGCCGGCAATGCCGCCACGATCTGCAATCCATTGCAGCGCGTCCGATGCGCTCTCTGGGGCAGGGCCGTATTCCATGGTCTCAAAGATCTCTTTAATGGTCATTGCCCTGACTTTCTCATCATCTTGCCAAAAATACTCAAAATTTTGCCCTAACCAATCGCGTGGCGCCAAGATGCGGAGTATGCACCCGTGACGTGATGTTCGAGTTGCCGTTCAATGTCGCCCAGCAGGGACGAGGCACCGAAACGAAAAAGATCAGGTTGTAGCCAGCGGTCGCCCAGTTCGTCTTTCATCATCGACAAATAGACCAACGCGTCTTTGGCTTTGGAAATGCCGCCCGCAGGTTTGTAGCCAACTTTGATCCCGGTGCGCTCTTGATAGTCGCGGATCGCACGGATCATGGTTAGGGTGACGGGCAGGGTGGCGTTCACGGGTTCTTTGCCAGTTGAGGTCTTAATGAAATCCGCCCCTGCCATCATGCAGACCAATGATGCACGGGCGACGTTGCGCAATGTGCCCAACTCGCCCGTAGCAAGGATGGCTTTGACATGGGCGTCGCCGCAGGCTTCGCGCATCGCTTTCATCTCATCGTAAAGAGCTTGCCAATTGCCCGTCAGCACGTGGCGGCGTGAAATCACGATGTCGATTTCCGCAGCACCTACTTTGACGCTTTCGCCAATTTCCGCGATCCGCAGGTGAAACGGAGACAGGCCCGCAGGAAACCCGGTAGACACGGCCGCAACCGGAATTCCGGACCCATCCAGCGCCGCAACAGCCGTTTCGACCATATCGTGGTAAACGCAAACCGCCCCGGTGGTCAGCCCGGTCATACCCAACTGTTCAAGGATATCAGCCCTTACAGGCTGACGGGCTTTGGCGCAAAGCCTGCGCACCCGCCCTTCGCTATCGTCACCCGATAGGGTGGTCAGATCAATGAGGCTGATTGCTTTGCACAGCCATGCCGCTTGGTAATCCTTTTTGACGCTGCGCCGCCCCGGAAGGGTCTTGGCGCGCCGTTCAATCGCGGATGTGTTTGCCTGCACAGCCATGACCCAATCAAGGTCAAGCGGCATGCCGTCGTTACGTTGTTCTTGCACCTGTGGAAGTTGGTGCAAGGTATTGGAATAAGTAGATTGCAAGGGGGCCTCCTGCATTGCCATCTAAGATTGACAGTTCGGCCCCAAAATGGCAAGTTTTGATCAGTTGGTCAAAACGATTTACCGGCAGCTAGATTTGCGGTTGCACCAACTGGCGCTGAAAGCTTTGGCGGTACTGCAGCGGGGTGAGGTCATGGGTCTCCCGAAACAATTTATGAAAATGCGACATATTCGGAATGCCGACATCAGCGGCAATTACGCTGATCGGGTCGCTATCGGTGATCAATGCGCGCGCGGCGTGGGCCATGCGCAAGCTGTTCACAAAATCTGATGGGGTCTGACCGTAGTATTTGCGCATCGTGCGGCTGACATGCGGGTGTGCTTTTCCGGTAAGGGCCACGAACCCCGCGGCGCCACCGCGGAATACATCGGGATCTTTGGCGGCGAGGCAGGCATCATTAAGCCATCCCGGCGCGGATTTTGGCCCCTGATCCGCTGTGAGTTCCGCGCAAAGCGGCAGTAAAAATGCTTCGGCCTGCAAGGCGCTGCGGTCACTTCGTTCCAGCGCCACTGCAGCGTGGTTGAGCGTCGCCAACTGACGAATATCACGGTGATGCTGGACCAGCGGTGCATCCGCCCAAAAAAGATGACCGTTCAGGTCTGGGTGGCGGTCTGCCAATGCGGTGATCACGGCAGGATGGATGCAAAGCGATACGACCAGCGCATGTTCACCGCGACCCTGTAGCGCATGGGTCTGACCGGGCTGCAAACAGCAAAGGTCACCTTCGTGCAAGGTCGTGATTCTATCGGGCGTGTGGTGGCGCACCTGGCCATTTTGAACCCAAAACGCTTCAAAAAAATCGTGCGCATGGAGCGACTTGGGGCGTTGTGACGTCAAAGTGGCGCGCGTCAGGTGAATCTGCGCCCCGTCGTGGAGAATATCTTTGTACCGCAAAACATTGGCCATATCTCCGGATAGCACAGGTTTTGCTGCGTTGCAGCATATATCTTCGTGGCGTGACAATTGGTGCGGCGCACGTTATCTGCGGGCAAATCATCAACGCGAGGTAACCACATGTCATTCGATCGTTCTTTGAAAATCGCACCGTCGATCTTGTCGGCTGATTTTGCGAATTTTGGCATGGAATGTGCCGCAATCGAAGCGCAGGGCGCGGATTGGGTCCATGTGGACGTGATGGATGGGCATTTTGTGCCCAATATTACCTTTGGGCCAGCAACCTGCGCAGCGATCCGTCCGCATATTCAGGGCGTGATGGATGTGCATTTGATGATTGCACCTGTTGACCCCTATATCGACGCCTTCGCGCAGGCTGGCGCAGATGTGATCACGGCCCATGTTGAAGCAGGTCCGCATATCCACCGCACCTTGCAGGCAATCCGCGCCGCCGGCGCAAAGGCTGGGGTCGCCTTGAACCCCGGCACGCCAGCAAGCGCGGTAGAATACCTGCTCGATATGGTGGACTTGGTCTGCGTGATGACGGTGAACCCCGGCTTTGGTGGACAAAAATTCATTCATTCCCAAGTGGAAAAGGTGCGCCAACTGCGTGCGATGATTGGCGATCGGCCCATCCACATTGAAATCGACGGTGGGGTGGACCCAACGACTGCGCCACTTGTGGCGGCCGCTGGTGCTGATGTGCTGGTTGCGGGTTCTGCCGTGTTCCGCGGCGGGAGCGTCACAAACCCTGCACCATATGGCGAGAATATCCGCGCCATTCGGGGTGCTTGCGCAGGCTAATCCCTGCACGAAATCTGCACAAACCACCGGGATCATATGCACCCAGCCTTTTTAGACCTGCATCAAAGCAGAGAAAAAGAGGCAGGACATGATTATTCGCGGCATCCCCAGAAAGCTTTCCAAAGACGCGTGGTGGCTTGATGATGAATAGCCTATCGCAAGCGACGCACATTGCGTAGTTTCGGATGCAAGGAGAGCAGAGAATGATCTTGATCGCAGATGATGACGCGCAGATCCGTGATGTTTTGCGCATTGCTTTGGGGCAGGCGGGATTTGCCGTCGCTGAGGCCGCTCATGGCCGCGCCGCATTGGAAGCGGCCCATAGCCTGAAGCCAGAATTGATCGTGCTTGATATTGGCATGCCGGAAATGGACGGGCTGTCGGTGTGCCGCGAATTGCGCAAAACTTCGCAAGTCCCTGTGCTGTTCTTGACGGCCCAAGCGGATGAGATCGACCGGGTGGTCGGGCTTGAATTGGGCGCGGATGACTATGTGTCCAAACCGTTTTCACCGCGTGAATTGGTGGCGCGGGTACGGGCGATTGTCAAACGCAGTGGTACTCACGCGCCAGCGCAGGCGGTTATGCGGCGCGGTTTGCTCAGCCTCGATCCAAAGCGGCACCTTTGCCACGTCAATGATGCGCCAGTGACATTGACCGCGCGAGAGATGGAGCTTGCGCTGCATCTGATGCGCCGCCCTGACAACGTGCTGTCGCGCCCGCAATTGGTGGATCAAATCTACGGGACCAATGTGCATGTGTCTGATCGCACGATGGACAGCCATCTTCGGAATTTACGTGCCAAGCTGACAGCAGCAGGCTGTGCTGATGCGATTGAAACCGTGCACGGCGTTGGAATTCGGATGGGCGCATGTCGCGGCGTGTGAATGCAAAATGGCGTCCGTCGCTCGCCTTTGTGTTGGGCGGGCCATTGGCCGCAGTATTTTTTTTGCCGTTGATTGGCATTGGCTATTTTCGGATTGCAGGCGGCGTGCTTGGCTGGGCCGAAACCGCATGGATGATTGGGTGGATGGCCTTTGCGGCGACCGCCATTTTAGGGTTTCTTTTGTGGCGGCTGGTGCTACGCCCTGTGCGCGCGATCACCGATTACGCACGAGCTGAAGGGGCCGCAGATGTCCCCGTACATTTTGGGACGCCTGAGTTCTCTCAATTGGGTCAATCCGTCATTGCGATGACACAGACCTTACAAGGGCGCGAGGCGGTGTTGCGGTCTTATGCAGATCACGTCACGCATGAATTCAAGTCGCCGTTGACGGTGGTGCGCGGCGCGGCGGAACTGCTGGACGATCCGGCCCTTGCCCCTGCAGACAGGGCGAAGATGCTCGGTAATATCGTGGCTGCCGTCGACCGGATGCAGGCTTTGCTTGATGGGCAGCGTGCGCTCGCCCAAGCGCAAGACCCGATGCCGCGTGGCAGTTGTCGCCTGTCTGACGTGGTTGCGGGGCGCGGTGTGGTCGTCACACAAGATGCACAGGTTCCCTTTTCGGCAGAGCTGCTCGCAGTGGTGATGACCCATCTCATCGGCAACGCCCATGCACATGGCGCGACGCAGATAGATATCGCTGCTGGCCCTGATCAAATCAGGGTCAGCGACAATGGGCCAGGTATTTCGCAAGGCAATCGGAGCCGCATATTTGACCCGTTTTTTACCACGCGTCGCGATGATGGCGGGACAGGCATGGGGTTGGCGATTGTGCGGCGGATGCTGGAAACGCAGGGGGCTGAAATTACGCTATGCGCGGGGACTGGTGCGGTGTTTGAGATCACCTATTGAGGGGCAGGTGGATCAAGATCCACCCTACGATCCCGCGCGATACCACGCGATCAGTGCTTCACGGTCCTCGATTGTGATTTGCGTGATATTAGCAGGCGGCATTGCGTGGCTCACACCTGCTTGCAGATAGATTTGGCGCGCGTGTTTGGTGATGTCGCCCGTGGTTTCTAAAAACACGCCTTTGGGCGCGGTTTGCATATTGCCCCAGAACGGTTCACGCGCGTGGCACATGGAACAGCGGCCAAGCACGATGTCATGCACGTCGTCATAGCCTGCGACGCTTGCAAATCGCTGTTCGTAGGCCGTGAGATCACGGGCCTCTGCTTCTTCATAGGTGTCATGGCCGCGCTGGGTCGAGAGCCACGCAATGATGATAAACAAGATCACCGTGACCGCCCATGTCCAGCTTGGTTTACCTTTGCGTGCGTGCATGGAGTTGAAATAGTGGCGGATTGTGACCCCCATCAAAAATACCAATGCAGCGATGATCCACGCGTATTGTGTGCCAAAAGCCAGCGGGTAATGGTTGGACAGCATTAAGAAGATCACTGGCAGGGTCAGATAGTTGTTATGTGTTGACCGGAGCTTTGCGATTTTGCCGTATTTGGGGTCTGGCGTGCGCCCGGCTTTTAAGTCGGCGACAACGATCCGCTGGTTGGGCATGATGATCACAAACACATTGGCGGTCATAATCGTCGCGGTGAATGCCCCCAAATGCAGCAGTGCCGCGCGGCCCGTAAAGATTTGATTATACCCCCAAGACATCGCCACCAGCAGCACAAACAGCAGCACCATCAGCGCGGTCGGTGTGTTCCCAAGTGGTGATTTGCACAGGTAATCATAAATCACCCATCCCGCGGCTAGGGACGCGGCCGAGATAAACACAGCCTGCCAGACGGCAAGGTCAGCCTTGGCCGGATCGATGAGGTATAGCTCGGCCCCAACCCAATAGACGACGGCCAGCATCGCGGCCCCGGACAGCCAAGTCGCGTAGCTTTCCCATTTGAACCATGTCAGGTGTTCTGGCATCTCGGTGGGGGCGACCAGATACTTTTGGATGTGATAAAACCCGCCCCCATGGACCTGCCATTCTTCGCCATCAGCAGCGCCGTCGATATCGCGGTTCAAGGACAGATCAAGCGCGATGAAATAGAAGCTTGACCCGATCCAAGCAATTGCCGTGATCACATGTAGCCAGCGCACGGCAAAGGCCAGCCAGTCCCAAAGAATAGCGATATCGTACATGCGTGGTCCCTCGTTTTTTGGGCAGTCTAGCCAAACCGTTGGCTTTCTTGTATTCCCTGATACTGCCAAGCTCTATCAAAAATTGCAGAATAATGTCCTATCTTGAGAATATCCGAACTTTTGTGCGTGTCTATGAACTGGGGTCGATGTCGGCTGCGGGGCGTGACTTACGGATTTCGCCTGCGGTGACCTCTGCGCGGATTTCGCAGTTGGAGGATCACCTGTCTGTGCGCCTGTTTCAGCGGACCACGCGCAGCCTAACCCCAACAGCACAGGGCAAGGCGTTCTACGGTGGTGCCTGTTCGGTGTTGGATGCGGTTGCCTATGCCGAAGCGCAAGTGTCTGATTTGACCGAAAACCCAAAAGGATTGTTGCATGTTGCCGCACCTTTGGGCGTCGGACGCCGTTTGATTGCGCCACATGTGCCTGAATTCACCGCGCAGTATCCGCTGATTGACGTGCGTTTGCGGATGACAGATCGCACCGTAGACATGACCGCCGAAGGGTTGGATCTTGCGTTTCATTTGGGCCAAGCAGCCGATAGCAATCTGCGCCAACGCAAGATTGCGGATGTCGCGCGGGTTTTGGTGGCATCGCCCGCCTATATCGCGGCGCGCGGTCACCCTGCCGATGGCGTGGCTTTGGTGAATGACAAACATGACTGTCTAAATCTGCGGTTCCCCGGTGCGCCAGAATTTCAATGGCAATTACAGACAGAAAACGGGCCAGAACGGTTCCGGATCAGCGGCCGGCTTGAAAGCGACGATGGCGATGTGCTGACAGATTGGGCGTTGGCCGGGCAGGGGGTTGCGATGAAACCGCTGTTCGAAGTGGCGGAACATCTGGCCTCTGGTGCTTTGGTTCAGGTCGCGCAGAGCACGCCCCCAGTTCCCGTGCAGATGTCGTGCCACTACACGCATCGCCGCCACCAAGACCCAAAGACCCGGCTGTTCATGGCGTTTATGACCGACCGGATCGGAGATGTTATACGGGCTGCCGAAGGTCTTTCATAAATAATTTGATAAATTTCTGAATTATATCAGATAAACATAGAAACGAAGTAGGAGACATCGGTGCAAAGATATCCGCGTGACATGATCGGCTATGGGGCGCACCCACCGGCGGCAAACTGGCCGAACGGCGCGCGCGTCGCTGTGCAAATTGTTTTAAATTACGAAGAGGGCGGCGAAAACAACGTGCTGCACGGCGATGCCGCGTCAGAGGCGTTTTTGTCTGAAATCGTCGGGGCCGCGCAATGGCCGGGCCAACGCCATTGGAATATGGAAAGCATCTATGAATACGGCAGCCGCGCCGGGTTCTGGCGGCTACACCGGTTGATGGCTGACTTGCCCGTAACTGTTTACGGCGTGGCAACCGCGCTTGCCCGCAGCCCTGAACAGGTCGCGGCGATGAAAGATGCAAATTGGGAAATCGCGAGTCACGGGCTCAAATGGATCGAATATAAAGACGCCCCCGAAGACGTTGAACGTGCAGATATGGCCGAGGCGATCCGCCTGCATACCGAAGTTGTCGGTACGCCACCACGTGGTTGGTACACAGGGCGATGTTCTGAAAATACCGTGCGCTTGGCCGCGGAGACCGGGCAATTCGCCTATGTGGCGGATACCTATGCCGATGACGTGCCCTATTGGTCAGAGTTTGGCAAAACCGACCAGTTGATCGTGCCCTATACGCTTGATGCGAATGATATGCGGTTTGCGACGCCGCAAGGTTTCAATAGCGGGGCGCAGTTCTTTGACTACCTAAAATCCAGCTTTGATGCGCTTTACCGAGAAGGCGGGCGGATGCTGTCGATTGGGCTGCACTGCCGCCTGATTGGGCGGCCCGGCCGGGTCGAGGCACTACGCCAATTTATCGAATATGTGCAAGGCCATGATGATGTCTGGTTCGCCACCCGCGAACAGATCGCTGATCATTGGGCTACGCAACACCCGCATCAACGGTTTGCGCGCCCGTTCCAGATGGGCCGCGATGAATTTGTGCAGAGCTATGGCAGTGTGTTTGAACATTCGCCTTGGGTTGCAGAACGCGCATTTGATCTGGAGCTTGGGCCTGCACATGACACAGCGGTCGGGTTGCAGAATGCGATGGCGCGCGCATTCCGATCCGCAAGCCAGGACGAACGGTTGGGCGTTCTGACTGCGCACCCGGATTTGGCAGGTAAATTGGCTGCGGCCAAACGGCTGACGGCAGAAAGCACAGCCGAGCAAGCCAGCGCAGGGCTGGACGCGTTGACCGATGCAGAGCGCGCAGTTTTTGAGACCGGAAACGCGGCCTATACTAAAAAATTTGGATTTCCCTTCATCATCGCTGTCCGGGATCATGACAAAGCGTCCATATCCGCGGCGATGCAAGAGCGGCTGCACAATGATGAAGAAACCGAATTTGCGCAGGCTTGCTATCAAGTTGAACGGATTGCTCTGCACCGATTGACCGATATGCTGCCCAGATGACCCGTGAAATCATCATATCCCCGCTAACGCAGGCCGCGTTTGCACCTTACGGCGATGTGCTGAATTGCGATGGCGACCCAGATAAGATGATTAATGCAGGGCTTTGCGGGCGGTTTCATGACCGGGCGCGGGTCGATGTGACTGACGGAAATGTTGGGATCAGCCTGTTCAGGTCTGAACTGCGCGCACTGCCCTATCAGCTTGATCTTATCGAACGGCATCCGGCCGGATCGCAGGCGTTTATCCCGATGAGCATGGACCCGTTTTTGGTCATCGTTGCGGATGCGGATTTACAGCCACATGCCTTTGTCACCGCCCCCGGAGAGGGCATCAATTTTCATCGCGGGACGTGGCATGGGGTTTTGACGCCGCTGTCCGGCCCCGGCCTGTTCGCCGTCATCGACCGGATTGGTGTGGGCGCTAACTTAGAGGAACATACATTCGACACGCCTTACAGCGTGAATTTTTAACGATTGACCGGCGCTAAGATCGGCAATCCTTCAGGGACAAAAACGATGACAGATACAAATTATTCAGATCCAAATGTGACGCCGCCACTGGCGCAGGCGATCCCGCTTGGATTTCAACACGTCTTGGCGATGTTCGCCTCGAACGTGACCCCTTCGATTATTGTTGGCGGCGCAGCCGGGATGGCCTTTGGGTCGCCTGACCTCGTCTACCTTGTGCAAATGGCGATGCTGTTCGCGGGGATCGCGACACTGTTCCAAACTGTTGGCATGGGCCCAATCGGGTCACGGCTGCCGATCATGCAGGGCACCAGCTTTGCCTTTGTTGGCGTGTTGGCCGGGATCGCGGCGACCATGGGTATGAGCGTCGCGCTCACCGCCTGTATCATCGGTGGTGTGATCCACTTCTGCCTTGGCGCCGTTATTCAACATCTACGCTGGTTGTTTCCGCCGCTGATCACCGGCTTGGTGATCTTGTCGATTGGTCTGTACCTCATTCCCGTCGCGATTAAATACGCCGCCGGCGGCGCGGCCACATTCCAAATGGAAGCAGAAAGTTTTGGCTCGCTCAAGCACTGGTCCGTTGCGTTGACTGTGATTGTTGTTTCATTGGTGCTCAAATTTTTCACCAAAGGCGGGCTGTCTAACGCGGCTATTTTGATTGGCCTCTTGGCAGGCTATGCGCTCGCGTTTGTGCTGGGCATGGTGAACTTTGGTGCCGTAGGCAATGCGGGTTGGATTACGCCAATCAAGCCGCTGCCATATGGGTTTGAATTTAACTTGGGCGCAGTGATTGCTGTTACCCTTGTGTCAATCGTCTCTGCGATTGAAACCGTGGGTGACGCCTCTGCCACAGCCAAAGCAGGTGCAGGCCGCGATGCCACAGATGCCGAAATCGCGGGCGCCACTTATGCCGATGGTTTGGGTACGGCAGTTGCTGGCATCTTTGGCGGTCTGCCAAACACTTCCTTTAGCCAAAATGTTGGCATTGTTGGTATGACCGGGATCATGTCCCGCCATGTTGTGACAATTGGCGGTCTGGTGTTGATCCTTTGCGGGTTGGTGCCCAAAGTCGGCGCGCTCATTGCGTCTATGCCTTTGCCTGTTTTGGGTGGTGGTGTGATCGTGATGTTTGGCATGGTTGCAGCGGCCGGTCTGAATGTACTGGCCGAAGAAAAAATGACACGTCGTACGATGATCATCATTGCGGTTTCGCTGACATTTGGCTTGGGTCTGAACCTTGTGCCAACTGCAGTACAGTACCTGCCTGATACGCTGCGGGTCTTAGCGACATCAGCGGTCGCCCCAGTTGCGCTATTGTCAATTTTGCTGAACCTTGTCCTGCCGGAAGAAGTCTAGCAGGCCACATTGATCTATTCGGTAAGGCCTCGTGCGTTGCGCGGGGCCTTTTTGTTTGTAAAGCTGCAGATGTCATCCCAAAGCAAGGTAAACGCATGATTGATCATTCAGGAATAAGTGTTTCGAATTTCGATTTGGCGGCAGCGTTTTACGAACGCGCATTGGCACCTTTAGGTGCGTCGCTTCTTTATATGGTCCCGTCGGAACACACGGATGGGGTCAAGGTTGGTGGGTTCGGCAAAGACCGCCCCCGTTTCTGGCTAAGCGAAGGGGCGGCACAAACCCCGCCGCTACACTTCGCCTTTACTGCTGAAACCCGCGCAGAGGTCGATGCATTCTACGCTGCGGCAATCGCAGCTGGCGGCAAAGACAACGGAAAACCGGGACTACGCCCGCATTATCACGACAACTATTATGGTGCCTTTGTTTTAGATCCAGACGGCAACAATATCGAAGCTGTGTGTCATAAGCCAGCGTAGAGGGCTTTGCGGCTCCGAGGGCGAGGTTACATTACGTAGGTTTTCTGCGGCCCAAAGCCAATTGCCCAAATGCCACTACAAGCAAGAAAAACGTGGTCGCCAAACCTCCGGCGACCCTTAAAATCAGAGTTTGAAGTGACAGGGTTACAAAGATTTTGTCATGCGTGATCTCAACCGTATCGATCGCGAGCGCGGCCAATGTGAGTGCGCCACCTGCCCGCTGAAGATTGTAAACCGGGAAGGTGCCTAAAAACGTATCCAGCGCCGCCAATGCGTCGGCCTCCATCTCTGTCTCGATGTAATTTCTGCGGCGTTCTATAGCAGCAATTCGCTCGGGGTCACCGCTTTCGTTGGCCTCTTCGGTTTCGCGACGCAATATCCCGTCAAGCGTTGCGCGAACATCTGATACCGTTTCCGTACTGTTTTCTGACAGCTCAAACTGAATGTGGTCACGCTTTAGGTCCGTAAGATAGAACTTCCCGCGCTCGTAGCGCACAGCAGAGTTAACCTGAGCGCTGCCGATGCCTTCGAGTGTAAATCCACGGGCTTCAAATTGCGCGTGCAACTGGATTTGGCCGTTGTCGGTAAGGTAAACCTTTGCTTCATGAACTGTCACCGTGGTCGCTAAACTGTCGACTTCATATGGAATGTTTTCTTTGAGGGCTTGGTCAATTTGGTCTGGCGAAATCTCGATGACTTTCGATGGCCCAAATATATATGCCAAGAATAAGACCAAGAAGAGTCCCAGTGAAGCGCGTATAACTATTTTGCGAAGCATCTTTTGCTCAATCATCATTTGCTTTTGCAGGAATGCTATCGGTTGCGTGTTGTGTCTACCATAGGCGGCTAGAATAGCTAGCGAGTGTGGCTGCACTGTTCCTAACCGCGGTTTTGCCCGCCCCGTTACAAAACTTTCACTAATTCTTAACAAATCTGCAAAGCGGCAGGTTCACACAGCCCAAGACTTTGGAGAGCCTTGATGCTGCAAATTGAAAACCTGACGAAGGCCTTTGGCCAAAATAAAGCCGTGGATACGGCTAATATCGTCGTTGATAAGCCCGCAATGATCGGAATTATCGGGCGATCCGGCGCTGGGAAATCAACCCTTTTACGCATGTTGAACCGTCTGACAGATGCAACATCTGGCGCCATTATGTTTGATGGTCAGGACGTGACGCAGTTGCGTGGTTCCGCCAAGCGCAATTGGCAATCGCAATGTGCGATGATCTTTCAGCAGTTTAATCTGGTGCCGCGTATGGATGTTGTATCCAACGTATTGCACGGCACGTTGAACCGGCGCTCCACCTTTACCACGATGTTTAACCTTTACCCGACCGAAGATATCCATCGTGCGATTGAAATCCTTGATCGGCTTGGCATTGCCGAACACGCGCCCAAGCGCGCAGAGGCCCTATCGGGTGGGCAGCAGCAGCGTGTCGCCATTGCGCGTGCCCTGATGCAGGACCCCAAAATCATTCTGGCGGATGAGCCGATTGCCTCGCTTGATCCGATGAATGCGCAGGTGGTGATGCAATCGTTGCGTGACATTCATGAACAAGACGGCCGTATGGTCATCGCCAATTTGCACACGCTTGATACCGCGCGCCGCTATTGCGACCGGGTGATCGGGATGCATGCAGGCCGGATCGTGTTTGATGGCACGCCAGATCAGCTCACCACTGGTGCCGCTCGCGACATTTACGGCGCGGATGAGACATTCTCGGAGGCGGCGACATCAACGCAGATCGAGACACTGAACGAAGAAGTCGCAAAGCTCGCGGATATCGCTGAAAGCGTCTGATCGTAACTATTAACCCCCCAAAGCCCCGGCTGTTCGGGGCGTTTCACGAAGAGAGAAGACCAATGAAAAAATTGATTGCTGCCGCGCTTGCGACAACATCTTTGACTGGTGCTGCATTTGCGCAAGACACTATTAGCGAATTCCGTATCGGTATCTTGGGCGGCGAAAACGCACAAGACCGTATGAACTCATACGAGTGTCTGCGCGCTTACACTGAAGAAGAGCTGGGCGTCGAAACAAAACTGTTCGCACCTGCGGATTATAACGGCGTTATCCAAGGCCTGCTGGGCGGTACATTGGACATGGCTTGGATGGGTGCGTCTTCATATGCTGCGATCTACATCCAAGACGAAACTGCTGTTGAGCCAGTGCTGGTCAAGATCAACCTTGATGGCTCTTACGGCTACCACTCAATCGGTTTTGCACGCGCAGATAGCGGCATCACATCGCTTGAAGACATGCAGGGCCGCACATTTGGCTTTGGTGATCCAAACTCAACTTCTGGCTACCTGATCCCATCCATTGAGATTCCTCAGCAAACTGGCGCGACAATGGAATCCGGCGATTACTTTGGTGAAGTGAAATTCACTGGCGGCCACGAGCAGACAATCGTTGCTGTGAACAACGGCGACGTTGACGGTGGTGTGACTTGGGCAGACGGCCAAGGCGAATGGGAAGACGGCTACAACTCTGGCGCGCTGCGCAAAGCGGTTGATGCTGGCCTGATCGACATGAACGATCTGGTTGAAATCTGGCGTTCGGCGCCGATCCCGGAAGGCCCAATTGTTCTGCGTTCTGAACTGCCACAGGACGTCAAAGACAAGATGACTGCGCTCGTTGATGCGCTGCATGATGTTGACCCAGATTGTGCATATGGCGTTGCAGCCGGCGAAAGCCTTGGCTTCGACCCAATTACGCATGACGCATACACGTCGATCGTCGCAGCCCGTCTCGCGAAATCGAACTAAGCGCATTTCATGAAGATCTGCAGGCCCCGGCATCTTGCTGGGGCCTGTAATTTTATCAGCAAGGTCCCCCCTCATGGCAGAGCTTTCGACATCGGCGATCCAGACCGATTATATGGCGCAGGTCCGACAAAAACGGATCATGAATACGATCCTGTTGGTCGTTTTTATCGCATTGATGCTGGGTGGTTTTGCTACGGCAAACGACCGGAACGCGGGTGGGTTCTGGAATGGGCTGCCGATGCTGTTGGATTTTCCCGCTGATGTGATCAGCGAGGCCTATTCGCGGGCAGAACTGCTGCCGGGATATTTTGTAAAATATTTCCCCTCACTTATTGAAACAATCAATATCGCCGCGGCGTCGACCTTGCTTGGTGGTCTTTTGGGGCTTGTGATGTCGCTGCTGGTGACACGCGGTCTTGCGCCTGTGCCGTGGTTGATTGGTCCGCTGCGCCGCGTCTTGGACGTGCTGCGCGCGGTGCCTGAAATCGTGATCGCGCTTGTGCTGATCTTTTTGTTGGGCGGTGGGCCGGTGCCCGCGATGATTGCGATTGCGCTGCACACGGTTGGTGCATTGGGTAAATTGTTTTCCGAAGTTAATGAAAACGCCTCTCTCAAGCCTGTTGAAGGGCTCGAGTCTGTCGGCGCAGGCTGGACCCAGCGTATGTGGCTCGGTGTGATCCCACAGGTGGCCCCGAACTATCTGAGCTACGGCCTGTTACGCTTTGAAATTAACATCCGCGCCTCTGCGATCCTTGGGTTCGTGGGCGCTGGCGGGATCGGCTACGATCTGCGTAACACCATGAGCTGGGGGCAGGGTAAATTCGATGAGGCCGCTGCCATCTTCTTGCTGTTGTTCTTTACAATTGTCGTTGTCGATCAGTCATCAAGCTATCTGCGTAACCGCCTGACCCACGGGTCCGCAAAAGGGGAGATCCACGCATGAGCATGGCATCGCTTCAGGCTTCTACGGCCACAAATTTCCAACGTAAACGTCTGATGGGCTTTACCGTACCTGCGGTTATCTTGATTTATTTCGCCTATATCTTTGTCGTTTTCGACATGAGCGGCTTGGCAGAGCGGGTCAGCATTGAAAATACACGCACGTTGGTATCGGACGCCTATAGCTACAAGACCCACGTGACCCGCGATAACCGAGACGGCGGTGTCAGCATCGCGATTGAGGGTGAACGCAAGGGCCGCTACGCCGAAGGCACAGCCCCAGAATGGGTTGCCTTGGGCACTGAAACTTTGGTTGATTTGGGTGATGATCACATCGTGACTTTTGGTGAAACCCAAGTTACTTATGACATCCCCGGCTACGGGATGATCGTCACCGAACCGGGCCGCACGGGCGTCAACGCGACCTTCCCGACGGATGAAATCCCCGAATGGATCAACGCATCAAAGAACCGCGTGTCAATCACAACGGATGCGGGGCGCTTGACCGTGACGCGCAACCGTTCCGAGGTTTTCCGTTACGCGATGGGGTGGGAGCTGTTCTTCTTCACGCTCGACAGCCCGTACCACGGCATGGGGTTTGGCACTTTGCTGAGCCACGCTGCGAATGGCGAGGCGGGGGCAATCTGGTCTGACTTTTGGGCGAACAAGATGTGGCGTCACGCAGATGTCGCTTGGGCGTTGTTCGAAACTATTTTGATGGCCTTCTTGGGCACCTTTGGGGCCGCGATCATCGCGCTGCCTCTTGGGTTCCTCGCTGCCAAAAACTTTACCCCACTGGGTGGGGTGCGGTTTGCGGCGCGACGCGTGTTTGATTTTTTACGCGGCGTGGACGGGTTGATCTGGACGATTGTACTGTCGCGCGCCTTTGGGCCGGGGCCAATGACGGGGTCGCTGGCGATCTTGCTGACAGACACCGGATCGTTTGGGAAAATGTTCTCTGAGGCGCTCGAAAACGTCGATGGCAAGCAAATTGAAGGCATCACTTCGACAGGGGCCAAGCCGTTACAGCGTTACCGTTTCGGGGTGATCCCACAGATCACGCCTGTCTTGCTCAGCCAGGTTCTTTACTATCTCGAATCCAATACACGGTCGGCCACGATTATCGGCGCGATCACTGGTGGTGGGATTGGGCTCTTGTTGACCCAAGCCATCAGCACCCAAAAAGACTGGGAAGAGGTGACATATTACATCGTGCTGATTATCGTGATGGTCATGATGATGGATACATTCTCGGGCTGGTTGCGCAGTAAACTGATCAAAGGTGACGAGGGCGGGCATTGACGCGCGTTCTGATTACGGGTGCAAACCGCGGCATAGGGGCTGCGCTTTGCATGGTAGCGGCAGAGGCCGGTGCGGATGTGATCCGTGCCACGCGCCCGGGGCGCGGAGGCGACATCGTTTTTGATGTCACGGATCCTGAAACGGTGACCGCAGCGGTCAGGCAGGTCGCAGGCCCAATCGATATTGTTATCAATAACGCGGGGATCATCGGTCCAAACAGACAATCGACAACGGATATGGATTATGCCGGGATGGCAGAAACATTTGCCGTGAATGTCGCTGGGCCACTTGCCGTCAGCAACGCCTGTCTTGCACAGCTGGGCCAAAGCAACGCTCCCCGCATCTTGACCGTTTCAAGCCAGATGGCATGGATGGGATATGCAAAGTCAGACCGCATCGCCTACCGCGCCTCAAAGGCTGCGGTGAATAAGGTGATGCAGGGGCTTGCCACAGATTTACAGCCGCGCGGGATCGCGGTGGCGCTTGTTGATCCGGGCTGGGTGCGGACCGATATGGGGGGCGCAGATGCTGATCTTGCCCCGACGGAGGTCGCAAGTGGCATTTGGGCGCTGGCCACGCGGTTGACGTTGGCGGACACTGGCAAATTCTTCAAGTGGAACGGTTCAGAGCGAGAGTTTTGACATGGCGCGGCTAACGGCGGACACGCCATTCATCCACCCCGATTGCGAAATCGCGGACACGACATTTGGCCGCTACACGGAGGTCGGGCGCGGCACCCGGATGGCGCATAGCTATATGGGCGACTATTCTTACTGCGACCGCTTTGCCGATATTGCGAACGCTGAAATTGGTATGTTCGCGAACATCGCAAGCTACGTGCGCATAGGCGCGACGGACCACCCGATGGATAAGGCAAGCCTGCATCATTTCCACTATCGCTCTGCCGACTATTTTGATGATGCGACGCATGATGAAGATTGGTTCGCGCACCGCAAGTCCCGGCGCGCGGTGATTGGCCATGATACTTGGATCGGGCACGGTGCACAGATCCGACCAGAGGTCACCCTTGGGCATGGCTGCGTTGTTGCAGGCGGCGCCATCGTGACCAAAGATGTGCCGCCCTATATGATCGTCGCGGGTATCCCCGCGGTGCCGCTACGCGCGCGGTTCACGGATGGTATTGCAGACCGGATGATGGCGCTTGCGTGGTGGGACTGGCCGCATGACCGGTTACGCGCAGCGCTGGACGATTTTCGCGGGCTCAAGGCCGAAGCGTTTCTTGAGAAATACGCCTGACTATTCGGCAGCGACACGCAACCTTGGGGCCGCTTGGGTCAACCGATGTGCAAGGCCCGCCGACAGGTGCGACCAACGGCCCGCGGCCATTGTACCCTCGATCTGGCGGGTTGTGGAGTTGACAATGGCCAGATCAGCACGTTTTCCGTCAGCGATCGTGCCGCGATCGCCAAGACCCATAATGCGGGCTGGGCGGGTTGAAATCATCGCCCATGCTTTGGCCAAATCGAGGATCCCTGCGTCGTCAAGCGCAAAGGCGGATTGTGCTAAAGTTGGGTAGTGGTAATCAGACACGAGCGCATCACAAAGCCCATCGCAGATCAATGTGACGGCGGCAATATTACCCGATTGGGACCCGCCGCGCACCACATTCGGCGCGCCCATAATCACTGGGTCAGCCCATGTATTCGCCAGTGCGGCAGCGGCGCGTTGGGTTGGGAACTCACAAACCTTCGCGCCGATCATGGAATAGTATTCGCGGGTATGCCCGTCGGGGTCATCATGGCTACCATAGCGCACAGCGAGCCGGTCAAAGGCCGCTGCAAGGTTACACAGGTAGCGCGGAACCTGTTCGCTTTGATCGCGGGTTGCTTCGACCAATGCGACATGTTCGGCTGCTGTGCGTCCGGCGCGGGCCGCCCATGCTGCAATCCGGTCGGGATGGGTTTTCGCGATTTCAAGCGCCTCATCGAGGTGATTGTTAAAGATCACGTAATCGATGCCATAGTTTTCAATCGCGGCAATCAGCCGGTCTTGCGTGTCGACCGTGTGGGTTTCGCAGCGGACTTGGATTCGTAGATCAGTCAACATCTGATCGCGGAAATCTGCATGCGCCTGCATAAAGTCCTCGGCAAAGTCAGGACCACGCCCGCCGCCTTCCCATGACCAGCTTTGCGCCATCCAGGCCGTGGTGACACCATTCGCTGCGGCGTCGCGGTCTGTGCCCGCAAGCCCAAATGCCATCGGAAACGGTGCTGTTGGGCGCGGGGCAAGGTGGTGTTCAAACGCGTCGCCGTGCAGGTCAATAATGCCCGGAAGGATATAGTATCCCGCGAGGTTGATGCTCGGGCCGCCACCAATTGGGTCATCGCGCATGAAACCTTCACGCACCGATATATTGCCGGTTTCAATGCGGCCACCGCGCAAAATCTGCGCGCCAGTCATGGACAAGAATGCAATCGGGGGTGTCATAAACGTATCGCCTGTAGGTTGTTTTGCCCTACTATGAAGCGGCGATGTATCGCCCGTATGACAGTTTTATTTATGAATTGTTAACAGTTAGGGTCACACGGTCGCCAGCAAACCATGTGTGACCAAATTCGATCGGGGTATCATCAGTGTCGACGTTTATGCCGACTGAGCGCAGGATCGGTGCACCCTCTGTTATACGTAGATGAAGGGCTTGGGTCGCGTTGGCCTGTTTTGCGGTCAACCGGGTCGTGGCGCGGGTGTAGTCAGAGATGCCTTGCCGTTTAAGCGCTGCGGTCACAGAGTTGGTCTCGGCGATATGGTCACATAGGTCTGGAAATCGCGACGCTGGGAAAATGCTGCGAAACAGCGCGATGGGTTGGTCATCGGCCAAAGATAACCCGTCATAGACATGCACCGGGTCGCCCGCGTGAAGGGAAAGCGCTTCGGCCTCGCGGGCATCTGCTGCACGGGTTTCAAGTGCGAGGACTTGTTTGGCTGGTGCGCGGCCAGCCGCAGTCAGGTTTTGGTGAAACCGAACGCGGCGGCCAATCGGGTAATCTGTTGGCGTCAGCGCCACAAACACCCCGGCGCCGCGTCGCGCATGGACCAGACCTTCGTCTGCCATCGCGGCAAGTGCGCGACGCACCGTATGACGGTTCACACCAAAACGCGCCGATAGCGCGGCCTCCGTCGGGAGTTTGTCACCCGGGGCATAGCGCCCTTCGGCGATATCATTTGTCAGCGCGGCGCTGATCGACGTCCAGATTGCAGTGCGAGCCATAGCGTTACAAAAGTTTCACATCATAGGGGATTGCCAGTCACGAATGACATAGCCTAATATTTGTCTAGTTGTATATTAATTTAGACAAACACACAAGGTGTCTAGATGACAAAAGAGAACGATCCAAACGCTGCTCGCAAAACATGGATGAGCCTTCTGGCAAAATCCGATGCGGGCGTTTTGTCTCAGATTTGGGACAAGGCTGATATCGCGCCAGACTTCCGGTTTCTGCGCGCCCCCGAGATTGGCGGCGTGATGGTGCGCGGGCGGGCGGGTGCCGTTGGTGCTGCATTTAACTTAGGCGAAATGACGGTGACGCGCTGTTCCGTGACGCTGAACAGCGGGGCCGTTGGTCACGCCTATGTGCAGGGTCGCGATAAGAAAAAGGCCGAAGTTGCGGCGCAGATTGATGCGTTGATGCAAACCGATTTGGCCGCACAAGTGGAGGCTGCCGTTTTGGCACCGCTGCGCAAGATCGCCGAAACGGCCAAGCAAACCCGCGCTGCTAAAGCTGCTGCAACAAAGGTCGATTTCTTTACCATGGTTCGAGGAGAAGATTGATGCAGGCCAAAATTCTAGAGGGAGGGTTCGTCGAGGCCCCCACCGATTCAGCCCGCGCGTTTCGCCAAATCATGACCGCGATGGCACAGCCTGGCACGATTAACACGGTAGTAGGTGCACAGCCGCCGGCGCCGCTTTCTGTTGCAACGGGGGTTGTCTTGTTGACGATGTGCGACCCCGAAACGCCCGTGTTTCTGACGCCTAAATTTGACACAGACGAAGTGCGGGCGTGGATCACTTTTCATACAGGTGCACCATTTGCGGAGGCCAACAACGCCGCCTTTGCCGTGGGCGCATGGGATGATCTGCCGTTGCATGACTTTGCGATTGGCACGTCTGAATACCCAGATCGGTCGGCCACATTGATTGTAGAAACAGATCACTTGAGTGTCACAGGTGCGACGTTGCGCGGGCCAGGGATTAAGGACAAGGCGACGCTTTCATTGCCTGATGTTGCGGCCTTTCGGAACAATGCGCTGCTGTTCCCATTGGGGCTTGATTTCATATTCACCTGCCAAAGCGATCTTGCCGCTTTGCCACGGACGACAAAGGTTTCTTAGATGTATGTTGCAGTAAAGGGCGGCGAAAAGGCGATTGATAACGCCCATGCGTGGCTTGCAGAAGAACGGCGTGGGGATACATCCGTCGCTGAATTATCGGTCGCCCAAATTCGCGAACAATTGGCCTTGGCAGTGAATCGGGTGATGGCGGAAGGATCGCTTTATGATCCTGATTTGGCGGCACTTGCGATCAAACAGTCGCGCGGCGATCTGATCGAAGCGATCTTTTTGATCCGCGCCTACCGCACGACGTTGCCGCGGTTTGGCGGGTCCGAACCCGTCGATACCGAAAAAATGGCATGTGATCGGCGTGTTTCTGCGACGTTTAAGGACGCGCCGGGTGGGCAGGTGCTTGGGCCGACGTTTGACTACACGCACCGTCTGCTTGATTTCAAGCTCGCCGCCGATGGTGAGGCCCCGCAAGCGCCAATGACAGATGCGCCACCCGCTGAGACGCCACATATCATGTCGTTCTTGGATCGTGAAAATCTGATCCAAGATGAACCTGCCGGCCCTAAAGTGCCCGACGATCTGACCCGCGCCCCGCTTGAACTGCCCGCGAGCCGTGCGCTGCGTTTGCAAGCGCTGACACGCGGCGACGAAGGGTTCATCCTTGGCATGGCCTATTCGACGCAACGCGGCTACGCGCGCAACCACGCCTTTGTCGCGGAATTGCGGATCGGTGCTGTGCCCGTTGAAATGGACATCCCTGAACTGGGATTTGCAGTTGATATCGGCGAGGTCACATTGACCGAATGTGAGACCGTTAACCAATTCCAAGGGTCCAAAACAGAGCCGCCGCAATTCACCCGTGGTTACGGGCTGGTGTTCGGCATGACGGAACGTAAGGCGATTTCGATGGCTTTGGTTGACCGCGCACTGCGCTGGAAAGAGTTGGGAGAAGACAATGTCGGGGCGCCTGCGCAAGACGAAGAATTTGTGCTGTATCACGCGGACAATATCCAAGCCACCGGGTTCTTGGAGCATATTAAACTGCCGCATTACGTCGATTTCCAATCCGAGCTGGAACTGATCCGGAAATTGCGCCGCGAAGCGCAAGCGGTACAGGAGGCGGCAGAGTGAGTATTTGTTTTGGCGCAAGCGCCAACGCCTTCGGCGAGAGTATTTTTAGCAAGATGATATGGGGTGCTGCGCATGTCTGACTATAACTTTGCGTATTTGGACGAACAAACGAAACGGATGATCCGCCGCGCGATCCTTAAGGGGTTGGCGATTCCGGGGTATCAGGTCCCATTTGCGAGCCGCGAAATGCCGATGCCTTATGGTTGGGGCACGGGTGGCGTGCAGGTGTCAGCGGCTGTTTTGACGCCCGACGATACCTTTAAGGTGATTGACCAAGGGGCCGATGATACGACGAACGCCGTGTCGATCCGCCGGTTTTTTGAAAAGACCGCAGATGTTGCCGTGACAGAAGCCACGGGCGAGGCCAGCGTCATCCAGACCCGCCACCGTATCCCAGAGCAAGACCTGCGCGCCGATCAGATTTTGGTCTATCAGGTGCCCATCCCAGAGCCGCTTCGGTTCTTAGAGCCATCCGAGGTCGAAACCCGCAAGATGCATGCGCTTGAAGAATACGGGCTGATGCATGTGAAGCTTTATGAAGATATTTCGCAGCACGGCGCGATTGCGACGTCCTATGCGTACCCGGTGAAGGTTGAAGGCCGCTATGTCATGGACCCGTCGCCGATCCCTAAGTTTGATAATCCAAAACTCAATATGGCGGGCATCCAGCTGTTTGGCGCGGGTCGCGAACAACGCATATATGCGGTGCCGCCCTATACGGATGTTGTCAGCCTTGATTTCGAAGACTACCCGTTTGAGGCCAGCAAAGCCGATCACGCCTGTGATCTATGCGGCGCCACTGACAGCTATCTTGATGAGCTGATCGTCGACGATTCAGGTAAACGGATGTTTATGTGTTCAGACACGGATTATTGCTGTTCGCGGCGTAAGGCTGGCCATATCGGTGCGCAAGGTGTCCCTTATGCGGAGGATGCAGCATGAACCCGCTGTTGAATGTTGGTGGAATTTCAAAGTTCTACGGCCACCGAATTGGCTGCAAGGATGTATCGTTTGATCTGTATCCCGGTGAGGTTATGGGTATCGTTGGCGAAAGCGGATCAGGTAAATCGACCCTATTGAATTGTCTCGCGGGGCATCTCGCGCCGGACAGGGGCGCGGTGAATTTTGACACGCGCGTGGATGGCATGCGTGACACGGTCACGATGTCTGAACCAGAACGGCGGATGCTGTCGCGCACGGATTGGGCCTTCGTGCATCAACATGCGCGCGATGGGCTGCGCATGAATGTAAGTGCTGGCGGCAACGTCGGCGAACGGCTGATGGCTGTTGGTGCGCGTCACTATGGCGACATCCGCGACCAGGCGACTGATTGGCTTGGCCGGGTTGAGATTAACGCCGACCGCGTTGATGACCGCCCCACAGCATTTTCGGGCGGCATGCAGCAGAGGTTGCAGATTGCGCGGAACTTAGTGACCGGGCCGCGCTTGGTGTTCATGGATGAACCAACGGGTGGCTTGGATGTGTCTGTGCAGGCACGTTTGCTGGATCTATTGCGCGGATTGGTGCGCGAAATGAACCTGAGCGCAATTATCGTCACCCATGATTTGGCTGTTGTCCGCCTGCTTGCCGATCGATTGATGGTGATGAAAGACGGGCATGTGGTTGAAACCGGGCTAACCGATCAGGTGCTTGATGATCCACAGCACGGCTATACCCAGCTGTTGGTGTCGTCGGTGTTGCAGGTTTGAATAAGGATTATACGATGATCAGTATCGAAAACGTATCAAAGTCGTTCACCCTGCATAATCAAGGTGCCGCGACGATCCCGGTCATGGATGGCGCGTCATTACAGGTGGCACCGGGCGAATGCGTGGCCCTTGTCGGGCAATCTGGTTCGGGCAAATCAACGCTGATGCGGATGATTTACGGAAACTATTTGTCCGCGGCTGGCCGGATCATGATCGATGAAGTGGATGTCGCCTCTGCCGCGCCGCGCGAAATATTGCAGTTGCGCCGTTATACATTGGGTTATGTCAGTCAGTTTTTGCGTGTCGTGCCGCGTGTCCCGACGGTCGAGGTTGTGGCTGATCCTTTGTTGGCAACCGGGGTTGAACGCGGTGCGGCCTTGGCGCGTGCGCAGGTCTTGCTTGAAAATCTGAATATCCCCGAACGGCTTTGGGCACTTAGCCCGACAACGTTTTCTGGCGGCGAACAGCAACGCGTGAATATTGCGCGTGGGTTTGCTTATAACTATCCAGCCTTATTGCTGGATGAGCCGACCGCGAGCCTTGACGGCAAAAATCGTGAAGTCGTGATGACGATGATCGAAGAGGCCAAGGCGCGCGGCGCTGCAATTATCGGGATTTTCCATGACGAAGCTGCACGAGACCGCGTGTGTGACCGCGAGATTGACGTGACGGGCTTTACCCCAAAGGCGGCGGCGTGACCGCGCGCTTTATCTGCGTTGTTGGCCCATCGGGGGTTGGCAAAGACAGTGTCATGCACGCCATGGCCGCGGCTGAACCCCGGCTTGTACCGGTGCGCCGTGTGATCACGCGGCCCAGTGAAGCAGGTGGCGAAGATTTTGACGGTGTGACCGAGACGCAGTTTTCGGCGATGGAAGCCGCTGGTAAATTTGCCTTGTCATGGCCAGCACATGGGTTGCGCTATGGCATCCCTGTGGGCGTAGATGATGTGCTTGCATCTGGGCAAGACGTGCTGGCGAATCTGTCACGTGCGCAGTTGGCCGCCGCACAGGGGCGGTTCGCGAATACCGAATTTATTGCGCTGACGGCATCGCGCGACGTGTTGGAAAAGCGGCTTTTGGCGCGTGGCCGCGAGACAGTAGAACAAGTAGCCCGGCGATTGGACCGCGCAAGTTTTGCACTGCCCGATGGCATCCACGCGCATGAGATCGACAATAGTGGGACGCTCGATGTTACAGTCAACGCGGCCTTGAACCTGCTTTACCCCGATAGGTCGTAGCGGTGGATTTCATGGAACATACCAGCGCCATCCTCACCCATCAGCGAGATTTGATTGATCGGAAACGGGCGCGGCACCAGCGGCAGCAGATGCGGCGCCAGCGCGTCGGTCACATCTGCGCCAAGACCGGGGTCAATGCGTCCCGACAGGGTCAGGTGGAAATGAAAATCGGCGTCAACGTAGGGGTAGCCCCAAGTCATCAGGTTCGCCTCTTGCCGCTCGGTCAGGTTCGCCTTGCGACGACGGGCCAGCTCTTCGGGTGGCGCAGGGGCGCGGAACGGATCGAGGGTCTCAACGATCGCTTGCGTGAATGCGTTCAGCACGGTGACGTCACCGCGTGGGCGCAATGCCAAGAACCCGCGGTGATGCTTCAGCGCAAGACCTGTCAAGTTGAAGGCGGGCAGGGTCGCGCCCAAGGCTGCCGTCGCATCTTCCAGATCGTCTGGGCTACAACCTGTCGCCAGCCGAAACGGCGCTTTCAGAGTTGCATGGATGCCGTATTTGCGCGGCGTTTGCGTCAGCGCAGCCACATCAAAATCAGCGATTTGCGGATGGGGGCAAGCGCGCCCCGCCCGATTATCCCAACCCAGCCATGCAGAACAGAAATCAGCGAATGGGCCGGGCGGTGGGGTGTAGAAAATTGCGTATCGTTCAAACATATTCCACTCTTTGCCAAGGTAGCGTGACAGATCCATGACAGATGAAACAATCCTCGCCAATGCCCAGATCATTCTTGCAGAAGAGGTGATCACCGGAAGCCTGAAAATGCAGGGCGGTACCATCACGGATATTGCGCAGGGTGCGCAGGTGCCCAACGGGGCAATCGATTGCGACGGCGATTTTATAAGTCCTGGCATGATCGAACTGCATACGGATAATCTTGAACGCCACATAAGCCCAAGGCCAAAGGTCGACTGGCCGCACCGCGCCGCCATTGTGGCGCATGACCGAGAATTGGCTGGCTGCGGGATTACCACTGTGTTTGACGCGATCCGCGTTGGATCCATCGTGTCGGGGAATGGCAAACGCTATGGAAAATACGCGCGGCAGATGGCCGATGAAATCCTCCAAATGCGCGACCTTGGGGCGCTCAAAATCAGCCACCATATCCACCTGCGCGCCGAAGTCTGTTCTGAAACGCTTGTTGATGAGCTGGCCGAATTTGGTGAGGCTGACCGGATCGGGATCGTGTCTTTGATGGACCACACCCCCGGACAGCGCCAATTCAGCGACATCCAAAAATACGAAGACTATGTGTGCGGGAAACATGGTATGGATCGGGCAGAGTTTCCGGCCTATGTGGAATTTTTGACGACCTTGCAAGCGCGTTTGGGGGCAGATCATGAAGAAGCTGCCGTTGCCGCCGCACAGCGCTATGGTGCGACTTTGGCCAGCCATGATGATACAACAGCAGTACAGGTGGCCACCAGCCACGCGCATGGCATCACATTGGCTGAATTCCCAACGACTGTTGAGGCCGCAAATGCCTGCTACGATGCTGGGATTGCAACAATCATGGGGGCGCCGAACCTTGTACGGGGCGGGTCACACTCTGGCAATGTGGCGGCGCATGAGCTGGCGCGTTTGGACCGGTTGGACATTCTTTCATCCGATTACGTTCCGGCTGCGCTGCTTCTTGGTGCTGTGCAGGTTGCGCAAATCTGGGACGACTGGGCGCGCGGTATAGCTACCGTGACATCAAGCCCAGCGCAGAAGGTACATCTTGAAGATCGTGGGGTGTTGGCGATTGGAAAACGCGCGGATGTGATGCGTTTTGCCGTGGTGAACGACCTGCCGCTTGTACAGTCGGTCTGGGCCGCCGGGCGCAGCGTTGCCTAGGCACTAGCAAAGAGCGCCGCGAAGATCATTGCGGCGCCCTTTTGAATTTTGTGGTCTTATGTCTTTAGTCAGCGACGGTGAGGTTAATTGCGCTCTCGCGCCCATCACGGCCTGCTTCAATATCAAAATTAACTTTTTGATCGTCGCGCAAACCCGTTAGGCCCGAGCGCTCGACCGCAGAAATGTGAACGAATACGTCCTTAGCGCCGCCATCGGGCGCGATAAAGCCGTAGCCTTTTGTGGTGTTGAACCATTTGACAGTGCCTGAAGCCATGTCCTTGTCTTCCTTCAATATCATCCGCTCGCGGAACTGCAGCGGTTTGGCGCAGTCAAAGTTAGATCGATGGACTGGGCCGAAAAAGCAGACAGCGGTCGATAATTTAACGTCGCGTGTCAATCATGGCAGACTGCGCGACAAAATCAACAATTTTGGGAAGGGGAAGCAAAGGGCAGCGCAAAACCGCATGCCGGGGCTGTGACACGCGTCAACCGCGTGCCACATAATTCTTTGAGACGCTTATGCGAGTGCGAGGTTAACCGCAGATTCGCGACCGTCACGGCCAGCTTCGATGTCGAAAGTAACTTTCTGATCGTCGCGCAGACCTGTCAGGCCTGAACGCTCAACAGCGGAGATGTGAACGAATACGTCCTTAGAACCACCATCAGGAGCGATAAAGCCGAAGCCTTTAGTTGTGTTGAACCATTTCACGGTGCCAGTAGCCATCGTGTTTTCCTTTATTTATCAATGCTATCCGCAGAATTGCGATAGCTTGGCTTAGTCAGTGCAAGATCGATAGACTGTAGCCGTATTGGAAAACAGCGGGTCGAGTTGGATAACGTCTGCAATCCCCATGTGGGACCTTAGACCTAATAAATCAAGTAAAAATTGTATTAAATTGAGGTTTCAGAATAACGGGCAAATGTGACAACGCGGTTTTATGACGCGTTGTCACTTGAATCTTGCGCTTGATCAGAAGGTGTAGGCCGCACGGAGCGACCCGCTGTCAACTGTGCCCTCAAGATCACTTCCGTCAGCAGCGAAATCGTATGAGCGTCTCGCAAATTCTACGCCGACTTTGAATTGTTCGTTGATGCTGTATTCGGTACCTATGCCGACAATCAACCCAGATTGAGTTGTTTTATCACCGTCGTCATAAAATTCGCTTACCGAAAGCCCCATAACACCATAAGGTAAAAACGAGCCAACTTGATAGCCAACACGTCCTTTGAGGTCGACAATGGATGTATATTCCCACTCGTCTTCATAACCATCTTCGTAGACGGCATCAGTCGTAAGCGCGAGTTCACCGCCCAAGATATAGCCGTTCATCTCATAGTCGATGCCAAAGAATACTTCGGCGACATCTCCGATCAGGTCGTATTGTGCGTCGTAGTCGATATAATCGTTTTCTCCGCCAAACGATGAATAGGCGATACCGGCATAGTATGCGGGGGCGGATTGCGCATGCGCTGTAGTTGCGCCAACTAAAAGTGTCGCGATTGCTAAAGCTGTGAATTTCATTGTTCGTGTGTCCTGTTGTAAAAAATAGACCAAATACTTTTGGGTGCAATGGTAGCTATGCAAATCTCTTACCATCATGCCTGCTTCAAGGTTACCGCTTCGCACGTAGGACCGTCGAGGTGATCTCGAAAGTAACTGAAGTATTACGTAACAATGGTGCTATCCGAACACGCTTGCACCGCTCTAGGTTGCTTCTTGCAAGCGATGTACGTTTGGTAAGCCCTAAAGCTGCTCTTTAGCTGAGCAAATACCAATTGCGCAGCTTCGCTAACGCGGCCTGTAACCAAGAAGGGTAGTCTAGGTGCTACCCTTCTTGATTCGTTTCAAAGCTGGCCCAACCATAGGCGTTGTTTAGCTGGCTACCTTACGAACTTCTTATGTTTCATCCGCTTTGGTTCCAGCGCGTCTGCGCCGAGGCGTGATATTTTGTCTTCTTCGTAGTCGGAAAATGCGCCTTGGAACCATTCGACGTGGGCGTCGCCTTCGAAAGCTAGGATGTGTGTGCAAATCCGGTCGAGGAAGAAACGATCGTGCGAGATGACCACGGCGCAGCCTGCGAAATCGACCAATGCGTCTTCGAGCGCGCGGAGCGTTTCAACGTCGAGATCGTTGGTCGGCTCATCGAGCAGCAGCACGTTGCCACCGGATTTGAGCAGTTTCGCCATGTGCACGCGGTTGCGTTCACCACCCGACAGCAGGCTGACTTTTTTCTGCTGATCGCCGCCCTTAAAGTTGAAGGCCGAGCAATAGGCGCGCGAGTTCATAGACGCGTCGCCAAGCTCAATAATTTCCGCACCGCCGCTGATTTCTTCCCATACGGTGGTGTCATCAGCCAGCGCATCGCGCGACTGATCAACGTAAGAAAGTTTCACGGTTTCACCGAAGGTCACAGACCCTTCGTCGGGCTCAACCTGCCCGGTCAACATCCCAAAGAGCGTGGATTTACCCGCACCGTTTGGCCCGATCACGCCAACAATACCGCCCGGTGGCAGATCAAATGACAGCCCTTCGACCAGCAATTTATCACCCATGGCTTTTTTCAGGTTTTCGACTTCGATCACCTTGTTCCCAAGACGCGGGCCGTTGGGGATGATGATCTGGGCGCGGCCGACTTTCTCTTTTTCAGATTGGCTGGCCATTTCGTTATAGGACGCGATCCGCGCCTTTGATTTCGCTTGGCGGGCTTTGGCGCCTTGGCGCATCCAGTCCAATTCGCGCTGCAACGTGCGCTGTTTGGATTTGTCGTCTTTTGCCTCGCGCTCAAGCCGCTTTGCTTTGGCTTCAAGCCAGCTTGAATAATTGCCTTCGTGCGGGATGCCAGACCCGCGGTCCAGCTCCAAAATCCAGCCGGTGATCGCGTCAAGGAAATACCGGTCGTGGGTGACGATCAGGATTGTGCCTTTGTAATCAATTAGGTGCTGTTGCAGCCATGCGATGGTTTCGGCGTCAAGGTGGTTGGTCGGCTCATCGAGCAGCAGCATATCTGGCGCATCGAGCAGCAGTTGGCACAGGGCCACCCGGCGTTTTTCACCGCCCGAAAGTGTGGTCACATCTGCATCGTCGGGGGGGCAGCGCAGGGCCTCCATCGAGATGTCGATTTGTGCGTCAAGGTCCCAGAGGTTCTGCGCGTCGATCTGGTCTTGAAGCTGCGCCATTTCATCGGCGGTTTCTTCGGAATAGTTCATCGCAACTTCGTTGTAGCGATCAAGGATCGCCTTTTTGTCAGCGACGCCCAGCATCACGTTTTCACGCACGGTCAGGTTCGGGTCAAGCTCGGGTTCCTGTGGCAGATAGCCCACGCGTGCGCCCTCAGCCGCCCATGCTTCGCCGACGAAGTCTTTGTCTTGGCCCGCCATGATCCGCATCAGGGTCGATTTACCGGTGCCGTTCACACCGACCACACCGATTTTCACACCGGGGAGGAAGTTCAAGCGGATGTTTTCAAATACCTTTTTCCCACCGGGATAGGTCTTGGACACGCCGTCCATGAAATAGACAAATTGATTGCTGGCCATGCTCGGCGGTTCCTTTTGATAAAGCTTGTTCCCCACTTAAAAGGTGCGCGCGGCGTAGGCAAGGGGAGGGTTAATCAGACGGGAGTTCGAAGGCGTCAAGGGATTGGGTGGAAAGGTCCGGGATAATTGTTTTTCGGGTCCTGTTCATAAAATGGTCGCCCAGTGAAGTTTTTACTTCTTGATTCCCCGCAATGGCTAGGTGATTTAGGCAGGCTTGCCAGCACATTTGCGGGTCTGGCACGAGGGTGTTTCCTCCGTGCAATTCTTGCATCCTGAACATCGAATCGAGGTTATCGTACTCCAGTTGGTTTGTACGCGCGAGACCAATCCAAGCCGGTTTGAGAACCTTGATGATCAGCAGCCCCGCAAAAATCTGATATTCTGGACTATCTTCAAAATGTTGACATGGCGTTACAGCGATTAGCGTTGTCAGTTGTTCAACGTCGCGGAGCGTTAGCGGTATGGCCTGATTAAGCGCACACAAGTAGCTGTTAAATACGCGCCAAGCGTCTTGGGGGATCGCAAGTTTTTCGGCGATGGTCCCAAAGTGTTCTACCGCATAACCGTGTGACGGCCTGCGATCCGAACCAGCGGGCATAGGCATTCGTACCCGTACAAACTTATGCAGATACCGATCCGCATCTATCCCTGCCCCATACGTTGCCCTCACACTATTCGCCAATTCTTGCATGTTGGTGCCCAGCACAAAGTGGACGCCGGGGGTGGCGAAGAAGTGTTTGATGACTTCGAGCATTTGTAGCGCGTAATCGGGGCGGCAGCGGTCGAGTTCGTCGATGACGATGACTAGTTTTTGTTGTGGCTCGTCTTTTTCGTTTGGCTTTGTGAGTGCCGTGAGGGCGACGCGGAATTCTTCCATTGCAGCGCGGCGCCCGTCTTCTTGTTTCCAATAGGCTTCGGCAGCTTTTTCAACGTTTTCGGAGGATTGATTGATGAGCGCAGCGGTTAACTCGTCTGCGATTTTGGTGCTTCCTGCGGTTACGACGGCAAGCCCAGCACGGGCCATCATTGGTAGCAGCTTATACGCTGCTTTTCGTAACCCCGCCAAGAGGGCCGGGGAAGTTTCTTCTTCGTCTAACCTATCTGCCAGCGCCCCTGTCAGTGCAATCAGTGGACCATCTAGATAGTCATGCTCATACGCGTCGAAATAGAGCGTGGTCGCTTGGTCGGGGTGGGTTTTGAGATGTTCGCCGACCCAGCATTTCAAAAACACGGATTTGCCGCTGCCCCAGCCTCCATCAAGGGCGATGACCAGCGGGTCGTCGATGCTTTCGACCAAGTTGGACAGCTTTGTCGCCATTGGTTTGCGATTTAGCGTGTCGGGTTTAAATATACCATCTTTGTAGAGTTCAATCTTGGGTTCAGGGATCGAGAGTTTCATCTGGGCAACCTTTCACGCAATATTCGCATAGGTTGTTTACGCTTGGGCCGCCTCCGTCAATGGGGTGCGGCTTGGTAGCACAAAAAAGGCGCGGGCATTGCTGCGCCGCGCCTTCGTTCGTGAGTGGTATTTCGTGGCTTACATCAGGCTTTGGACATTGATCCCGAATGTCATTGCGCCGATGGCTTCGCCGGTGTCTGGGTCAACGACGGTCAGTGATGCTTGGGCTTGGTAGAAGCCGGTGCTGTCATCAAATTCGATTTCGCTGATGTGCAGCGCATCTGGTCCAACGCCGTAGGTCTGCTGGTGCTTGGCTTCATCGCCCTGCCAGAAGTCAGAGGTTGCCACGCTTTGTGCGACGTTCAAGCCGAGGTAGTCCATGATGAACACTTCAGTCACGAAGCCAGCGGTTTCTTCTTGGTGCATGCGCAGCCATGCGGACACATCGTTTTCCAAAGCCGTTGTCATCAGTGGTCCACCATCGCCAGAGGCTTCTGCCCGCCACTGCTGGTCAAGCGCGATCACGGCATCTTCGGCCATGCCAGCGTTGGTGATGTTTTGTGCTTTGACTGCGTCGATCACGCGTGGGTCCGCAGCCCAAGTCCGCAGCTCTGCATCAACATATGCCTCGAGCGGGACTCGGAAGGTGCCTTTTTTGCCCGGTGCGGCGATCAGATACAGCGTGATGATGTTGTTCATCTCAAGCACGAGTTCAGTCGTGAGTGCATTTGAGGCGATGACGTCCTCGGGTGTTGCCGCGTGTACTTCCCCCAGGATTTCGTCGTAGATCACACGGTTTTCTTGCCAAGCGGCATGGGCCTTGTCCAGTTCCGCTTGGACCATTTCATTTGGCGGTGGGTTGATCCCCGCAGCAGGCAGCCCGTCGCGCAATGCGTTCAAAGTCAGATCGAACGTTTCGACTGTATCTGCCAGTTCAAGGCGCGCCTCTTCGAGGTGGATCCCATGCGCAAGTTCGCAGGTCGCGCGTGTCATGCGGTGTGCCAACATACGTTGACGGCCCGCAAAGTTCAGCACAGTTGCATCGCTTTGTAGCAATTCCTGCGGGTTGGTGTATTCGCCGGAAATGTCGGCGGCCATGATGTCTGTTTGCTCAAAAAGCGCGTGGTAGCCTTCGGTGATGATCGCGACTTCTTCGTCTGTTGCGGTCCCTTCAAGCATATGAAGCGAGGCGGCCTCCATCGGGTCCCAAAGTTCATGCGTTTTTGCGATCGCTTGCAAAATCCGTGGTGTGGTTTCTTCGCCGGGCATCCCTAGCGCGCGGTCGCCATGCTCTAACCCATGCAAGATCGCGTCAAAATAGTCGTGAACGTGCTGAAGATCGACGCGCGCGGTTTCTTGGTCATATGTGCCGTCATAGCGGCAGCTCGCAGAGGCAAGGGCTTCGGTCATGCCGCGTAGTGCAAAGGCGCGGTTTACCCGGGCCTTGCCACCGTCATAAAGGGCGGGGTCAAGCGATTGCGCTTGTGGGGCAGTCGCACCGAGCGTCATCAGCGCAATACAAGCTGTGCCCAACAGTTTGGTGGTTTTAAAAGGTGTCATCGTAAACTCCTATGCGTCGCCAGATTTGCATGCCACAGGCTGCGTCTGGCAGTCGTGTTTGAGGATCTGCGTTCCGGTCGCCGTAGGCATCCAAAAGATGCGGCATCAAAGCAGCGCGCGCATGGCGTGCACTAATCGGGAATTAACAGAGAGAATAGGGGAAATGGTGGCGGGCGCTGGGGTGCGCCCGCCCGATGGTTTAGCCGTTCGCGGCTTCGATCCATACTTCAACGCGGCGGTTGATCTGGCGTTCGTTTTCAGAGTTGTTACACGCTGATGGTGAAATTTCACCGTAGCCCGCTGTTTCCATTTCAATTCCGGCCAAGCGATCGCCCGCTATGTTTTGCAATTCGGCACGTACTTGTTCCGCACGTGATTGCGACAAAGTCCGGTTGCTGTCGAAAGCGCCCACATCGTCTGTGAACCCAACGAACATGATCTTGGTGCCTTCAGGCTGCGTTTCCAGGTAATCTGTCAAACGCTCAAGGTTCAAGATGCCGCGCTCATCAAGGTTTTGGGACCCGGTGCGGAAGCGGAATGTTGTTGACAGGCGGTCATAGTCAACCATCTGCGACAGCATTTCGCGCATGAAGCCGCCTTCGTAGGCATCGGCACTTGGGTCAAGCAGCGCACGTGCACGGCCACCATCAAGTGTTTGTGCCCGACGGTCGATGCCAAGGTCGATGAACCCGGCTTTGGCGATCACTTCGTCTGCAGCTTCGGATTCAGCGTAGTGGATGAAATCCATTGTGGCTGTATCTGCGGTATCGTCACGTGTGTAGAGATATAGCAACCGTTGCAACGCATATTCTTGTGTCCGCGCCGAGAACGCGTCAGGTGTCATTGTGATCCCGCAATCGTTCACCAATGTCAGCGCGCTTGCACCACGTTGGAACGCATAGCCCACAAAGCCGATGGCCGTTTCATCTGCGTTGATTTGTGCAGCCATTTCGTTGTTCCCAGGAACAACGATGGTGTCTGACAAAGGCGCAGGGACCTGATCGCCATATACACCGTTCATAAAGACTGCGCGGGTACCAGAATCAGCGGGGCGATCAACCAATGTGATAACAGCGTCTTCGCCACCCAATTCCGACCAGTTCGAAATCGCGCCGCTATAAATACCGCGGAGTTGCTCCATCGTGACCGTTTTCACAGGGTTGTCTGGGTGTGTGATGACAACCAAGCTATCGACCGCAATGATGTGTTCGCTATCGATGCTGACCATATTGCCTGCGCCATCAGCACGCAGGGCACGTGCTTCATCAGGTGTGATACGGCGGGATGCCATGCCGACCTGTGCTGAGCGGTCCAGCAACGTTCTAAACGCATCGCTAGAACCAGTGGACGTTACAAGGTAAGATCCCAACGGATCACCAAAACCTTCGTCACCAACCAATTCGGTGATGAACTGGCCGTCCGTACCTGTACCAGTTTGTGTCGCGTCGGCGTTCAGGTTTGCACCGTAACCAGAAAGCAGCAACGGCATCACACCAAGACCAATCGTATCAGACCCAGCGATGTTGATGTCCGCATCGGCGGTTCCAAAGGTCGGACAGTCCGCACCCTCACAGCTCACGCGTGATGCTGCGATACGTAGTTCGCCAAGTGCTGTACGGATGACGTAGTTGTTATCTGTGAAAGAGACGAACTCACCTACAAGGTTAACCGTGCCGTCAGCGGACTTTAGCGAAACTTCGCCAGCCATTGTCGCGGCGGGAGTAATGAGCGCGGCCGACAGTGCCGTCGCTGAAACTAGATTTTGGTAAGATTTAAAGACGCTAAGGCCCATGATTGTTCTCCATAACTCGTTGTTCAAACTGTAAAAATCTATGAGCATATTTCCGCCCAATGGTGACTAAAAACAACCTATACTTTTGTATAAGCAGACTGCCCTAATTCCGAGTACTATCGCTGGTTGTTTTTTTACTGTATAATCAAAAAGATTCGTAATCGTTTTAGGCTTCGGTCGTGCGTTTCTGCAGGCGGGACGGTGAAAGAAAAGTAATCCCATCTAAATCTCGTTATCTTAAGGTGCTGATTTAGATTGTTAATTGCTCCCTGCATTATAGGGCTCGATGGTCATCAGTAATAATTTACTATTTTAGTGTGGTTTTCCTGACACGCTATTGGAAATAGTGCGAAATACCCGCTATGGGTGAATTTATGTCATCAATGTGTTCGTGGAAGGGGTGGCCGGCGCGTGAATGACGGTAAAAAAGGCGAGTCCCTGCAATTAGAGCATGGCAAGTGATGCCTTTGAGACGAGGAATCGTATCTGCGTAACTGCCAAGGGTAGTGTAAATACCAAAAAAGGCCCCACCTTTCGGTGAGGCCTTTTCGAAAACGGTCTTATCAAGGCTTATTGTGGGATATCGCCTGTCAGACCTTCAACGTAAAAGCTCATGCCGGCCAATGTGCCGTCGTCAGCTGTTTCACCATCAGCCAACCATGCAGAACCGTCTTGTTTGTTCAGCGGGCCTGTGAAGGCATGGTATTCGCCAGATGCGAGGCTATCGCGGAGCGCTTCAGCGGATGCTTTCACGTCAGCAGGCACCGCGTCAGAGATTTCACCGATGCCAACCATGCCAGCGCCGATACCATCCCAAGTGTTTGTGCTTTCCCATGTGCCGTCCATGACAGCTTGGGTCCGGGCGATGTAATAAGGTGCCCAGTCATCGATGATGGAGGATACCCGTGGGAACGGGCCGAATTCAGCCATGTCGGACGCCTGACCAAATGTCACAACGTTGCCAGCAGCCTGTGCTGCGGCTTGTGGTGCGGTTGAATCAGTGTGCTGCAAGATCACATCAGCGCCTTGTTCGATCAGAACACTTGCGGCTTCAGCTTCTTTTGCAGGGTCAAACCATGTGTAGGCCCAAACGATTTTGAACTCGACGTCAGGGTTTACAGCCTTGGCATGGATATAGGCAGAGTTGATACCACGGATAACTTCGGGAATTGGGAATGACCCGATATAGCCGATCACGTTGCTTTCGGTCATTTGACCCGCAATGTGACCCTGTACCGCGCGGCCTTCATAGAAGCGTGCAGAATAGACAGACACGTTGTCGGCTTGCTTATAGCCTGTCGCGTGTTCAAACATCACGTCAGGGAATTTTTCTGCGACATTGATGGTTGGGTCCATGTAACCGAATGATGTGGTAAAGATCAGGTCAGCACCGCCAAGTGCCATCTGCTGCATAACGCGTTCAGCGTCTGCACCTTCTGGAACGCTTTCAACGAACACAGTTTCAACCGCGTCGCCGAATTCTTCTTCAACAGCCAAGCGGCCTTGGTTGTGCTCATATGTCCAGCCGCCGTCGCCGACAGGCCCAACATAGATAAAGCCAACCTTGGTTGGGTCGTCAGCAAAAGCTGTCGTTGAAAGGCTCGCGGCAAGCGTTGCCCCTGCCAATATTGTTTTCATTGTCATAAGATATCCCCTTGGTGGTGTGCCTCAACGTGAGGCGTGAAAAGATTGGCCCAGTGAACCTGGCGCACGTCCAGCCCGCATAATAACCAGAACGGCGATGGTTGCCAGATAGGGCGACATGGAAAGATATTCGACCGGGATCGCCATTCCCGCTGCTTGTAGGTTTAGCTGTAGAACAGTCACGCCGCCAAATAAATAGGCGCCCAGCAAAAGCCGCATGGGCTTCCAGCTTGCAAAGACCACAATCGCCAGCGCGATCCAGCCCGCACCTGCGGTCATACCTTCGGTCCATTGTGGTACACGCACGAGGCTTAGGTACGCCCCGCCAAGCCCCGCACAGGCCCCGCCGAACATAATCGCCAGCATCCGCACCCGTACAACATGATAGCCGAGCGCATGGGCGGCTTCGTGGTTTTCACCGACCGCGCGCAGGATCAGCCCCGCGCGGCTGTATTTCAGGAACGCCCAAACGGCGACGACAATCGCCAGCCCGACATAGACCATCGGATCATGCTGAAACACGATTGGTCCGATCACCGGAATGTCGCCGAGCAATGGAATATGCCAATCTGGGAACTCGGGTGCTTTGATCCCGATATAGTTTTGCCCCATTAGCGCCGATAGGCCTAACCCGAATAGGGTCAGCGCAAGCCCGGTGGCGACTTGGTTCGCCAGCAAAAACTGTGTCAGGAACCCGAATAACAATGACAGCATCGCGCCGCCGATTGCCGCACCTATAAACCCTAGCAAGGGCGACCCGGTATTCACCGCGACGATAAATCCGCAGACCGCGCCGGTGATCATCATGCCTTCAACGCCAAGGTTCAAAACCCCCGCGCGTTCCACGATCAATTCGCCGACGGCAGCCAGAATGATCGGGGTCGCCGCCACCATAAGCGAGGCGAGCAGAAGGACGGGGTTGATTGCTGAGAGGTCCATTAAATAATCTCCAGCAATTGACCGACCAAAACAAAAGAAACGATAAAGCTAATTAGCAAACCAAGAGCGCCAACATGACGCTTCGCACGAAGTTCATTCGTATCATGCGAAACTGCGCCAGGTTCTGAAGCGGCGGATTTCCTGTGCAACCCAATCCCATATTCCAGAAGTAACCACAGCAATTGCACAGCAATGAATCCCCATGCGATGAATGCGAAATCAGTAAATAGAACTAGTGCAATCATGGCTAAAGCGAAACCTGTCATCAGCTCAGTCAAAAAGCTCATGGCGGCGACCACACTGCTAACTAGGTTAGTAAATTGAGTCCCGATCATATTGTCGCCCCTTTGCCAAACCGCAGGCGGTAATTTGTAAGCACATCCACCATCAGCAAGAAGAACAGCAGCATCCCTTGCATCAATTGGATCGCGGCACCGGGTAGGCCGAGGTTGGACTGCGCGATTTCGCCGCCGATGTAAGTAAGTGCCATGAGGCCTGCAGCCAGTAGAATGCCGATAGGATGGAGCCGACCGAGGAAGGCGACGATGATAGCGGTGAACCCGTAGCCCACGTTGAAATCAATGCTGATCTGGCCTGCGGGGCCTGCGACTTCGAACAGCCCAGCGGCCCCGGCGAGCCCGCCTGAAATTCCCATGCACACCAGCACCAGAAGTTTCGGGTTCACGCCAGCGAAACGGGCGGCACGCGGGCTTTGCCCGGCAAGGCGCACGTTAAACCCAAACTGGTGGCGTGAAAGGGTGACATAGGCAAAGATCACCGCGATCATCGCCGCGACCACACCCCAGTGCATGCCTGCATTTTCGGAAATCCAACTGCTTGCGCTATCGTATTTGGCAAGGTTACGTGATCCGGGGAAACCCATACCGTCTGGATTGCGCAACGCGCCAAGCGCCATGGACGCCAGCAATTGTTCGGCCACGTAGACCAGCATTAAGGATACAAGAATTTCATTGGTGTCGAATTTGACCTTCAATATCCCCGGGATCAGCGCCCACAACGTGCCGCCCAGCACCCCTGCAATGACCATCAACGGAAAGATAAGGAACGATTCCGTTGGATAGAAGGCGAGCCCGACAGCCGCGCCGCAGATGGCACCGACGATATACTGGCCCTCGGCCCCGATATTCCAGATGCCAGCGCGAAACCCGAACGACAGCCCAATCGCAATGAGCGCAAGCGGCGCACCTTTGATCAGCAGTTGCGGGCGGTAGAACCATGCGAATTCAGAAAACAGCGGGTCAAAGAAAATCGTGCGGATTGTCTCAATCGGGGCCTTGCCCAGAGCCGCAAACAAAAGCCCGCCGCAAATCATCGTCAAGACCACGGCCAATAGTGGCGCGGCCAATGTCCATGCTTTGGAAGGTTGGGGGCGTTTTTCAAGCATCAACATGGGACACCTCCATATCATGCGCACCACCAAGCATGAGGCCAATTTCTTCGACGGTCAGACCCTGCGCTGGGCGTGGGTCTGAAAGGCGGCCCTCGTTCAACGCGGCAAAGCGGTCTGAAATCTCCATCAGCTCGTCCAAATCTTGGGAAATACAAATCACTGCGGTGCCTTTGGCAGCCAAATCAAGCAGCGCTTGACGGATCGCGGCGGCGGCAGAGGCATCAACGCCCCATGTCGGCTGGTTCACGACTAAGACAGCGGGGTCTTGCATGATCTCGCGGCCAATCACGAATTTTTGCAGGTTCCCGCCGGATAGCGACCGCGCGGCGTTATTGGCACCCGGTGTGCGCACGTCGAATGTGGTGATCACATCCTCGGCAAAGCTGCGGGCTTTGCGCCAGTTCAAGAACCCTTTGTTGGATAGCTCTTTGCGGGTCGTCGCGGTGAGCACGGCGTTCTCGATCAGTGACATATCGGGGGCGGCGGCATGGCCCATGCGTTCCTCGGGAGCCGTCAACAGGCCGATTTCGCGGCGCTGGTTGGGGCCAAGATGGCTGATGCTTTCACCCTCAAAGCGGACCATCCCGGTCGCTGTGCGTATCTCACCAGACAGGGCTGCGACCAATTCGTCTTGGCCATTGCCCGCGACGCCGCCGATGCCCAGAACCTCGCCTTTTTGGACATCAATCGTGATGTCGCGCAGCGCGGTGCCAAATTGGTGTGGGGCTTTGGCGGAAAGGCCATTCAGGGCAAGCACGGTCTCGCCGGCGGGTCGCGCGGCGCGCTCGGGCACATGCAGCGCGGTGCCGACCATTAGCTCGGCCATGTCGCGCGCACTGGTCGCGCGCGGATCACAGGTGCCGACGACTTCGCCCAAGCGCAACACGGTCGCATTTTCACAAAGGGCGCGAATTTCCTCGAGCTTATGCGAAATATAAAGGATCGCCGTGCCTTCAGCGCTGAGTTTGCGCAGGGTTTTGAAGAGAATTTCGACCTCTTGCGGGGTCAGCACCGATGTCGGCTCATCCATGATCAGCAGTTTGGGGTCTTGGAGAAGGCAGCGGATAATCTCAACACGCTGGCGTTCACCCGCAGATAGTTCGCCCACAATGCGCGTCGGATCGAGCGGCAACCCATATTGATCAGAGACCGCGCGCACCTGTGCCGCGATTTCGCGTTGGGGCGGCGGGTTTTCCATGCCAAGTGCGATATTTTCAGCGACATTCATCGCGTCAAACAGCGAAAAATGCTGGAACACCATCGCGACGCCGGATGCGCGCGCGGCACGCGGTTCGGCGGGTGTAAAGGGCGTCCCGTTCAGCATCATCGTGCCGCTATCGGGTTTCACCAACCCGTAGATCGTTTTGACCAAGGTGGATTTTCCCGCGCCATTTTCGCCTAACAACGCGTGGACTTCGCCGGGCATGATATCGAAAGATACGTCCTTATTTGCGACGACGCCAGGGTAGGCTTTGGTCAGCCCGGACAGGGCAAGCAGGGGCTGGGTCATGCGATACGGTCCTTGGTCCGGTGGGTCTGGTTGCTGATCATCGCGGTTGCCACGCCAAGCGCAAGGGCGGCGGGGTGTTTGCCAAGTGATGGATCGCCGATTGGACACGCGATGCGTGCGACATGCGCAGGGCTATGCCCTAATGCCGTGAGCCGGGACTGGAAACGCACCCATTTTGTTGCTGACCCGATCAGTCCGACGCTGTTGAAATCGTGCGATAGAATCGCGTGGCACAGCGCAAGGTCCATGTCGTGGCTATAGGTCAGGATCAGATGCTCTGCATTTGCAGGTGCGTGTTTAACCGCAGCGGCGGGGTTTGCGGCGATCAATGTCGTCGTTTCCGTCTGCGGGAAACGGTCGGCAGCGGTATCCACCCATTTGATTGTGAAATCGGGAAGCGGTGCCATGACATTGACGATTGCGCGCCCAACGTGGCCCGCGCCGTAGATCCACAAAGGCCGGGTTTGCTGTGCGGTCATCGCATCGGCCTGTTCCCACAATAGCGAAACGGACCCGCCGCAACATTGCCCAAGACGCGGCCCTAGCGGGATCGTTTGTTGTTGCTGTGCGGTACCGTTTTTCAACATGGCGCGCGCCTGCGCGATTGCATCAAATTCAAGCCGTCCGCCGCCGATTGTCCCTTCGGTACGGTCCTCCCAAACCATCATTTGCGTGCCTGCATCGCGCGGGGTTGACCCGGCGGTCTTGGTGATGGTGATAGTGATGCAATGGGTCATGCGCGGGTGCGCCCCACGGCGCGCAAGATTTCTTCGGCGGTGGCGGGGGCTTGCAGGTCGCCGTAGTTTGGTCCGCAAGCGCGGACCGCATCTGCCAACGCGAGGAAGGCCGAAATCCCGAGCATAAACGGCGGCTCGCCCACCGCTTTGGACCGATAGATGGTTTGCGCCGGGTTTGGTGCATCCCACAAGGCCACGTTGAAAATATCGGGGCGGTCTGAACAGGCCGGGATTTTATAGGTGGATGGCGCATGGGTGCGCAGCCGGCCTTTGTCATCCCAGATCAGCTCTTCGGTGGTCAGCCAGCCCGCGCCTTGGACGTAGCCGCCTTCGACCTGTCCAATATCAAGCGCAGGGTTCAGCGAGGCACCCGCGTCATGCAAAATATCCGTGCGCAGAATGCGGTTTTCGCCGGTCAGCGTGTCGATGACGACTTCGGTGATTGCGGCACCTTGGGCGAAATAGAAAAACGGGTTGCCCGTGCCTTTGACCCGGTCCCATTTCAGTCCCGGTGTTTTGTAAAACCCTGTGGCCGAAAGGCTCACCCGGTTGAAATAGGCCAGCCCGGCGGCCTGCGCAAAGGTGAACGTTTGCCCCGCGACAGTGACTTGCCCATCTGCAAATTGCACCTGATCCGGGGTGGTGTCGTTGAGACCTGCCAAGCAAGCCGCGATCCGGTCGCGGATCGTGTCGCAGGCATTGGCGACGGCCATCCCGTTTAGGTCTGACCCGGAAGAGGCCGCCGTTGCGGATGTATTGGGTACTTTGGCCGTGTCGGTTGCGGTGATTTTCACGGCGCTGACGTCGATCCCGAACCGGCTGGCGGCGACTTGCGCCACCTTTTGAAACAGCCCTTGGCCCATTTCTGTGCCGCCGTGGTTGAGATGCACAGAGCCGTCTTGATATACGTGCACCAACGCGCCCGCTTGGTTCAGGTGCGACAGGGTGAATGAGATTCCGAATTTTACAGGGCTGATCGCGATCCCTTTTTTCAGGATCGGATTGGCGGCATTCCACGCGGCGATTGCGCTGCGGCGATTGGCATAGTCAGAGGTTTCCAGCAAATGGTCCGTCATGTCATGCAAAATGAAATCAGTGACGGGCATGTGAAAAGGGGTCGTTTGTACGTAGGGTGGATCTTGATCCACCTCTGCGCACATGGGCGCGTAATAGTTGCGTTGTCGGACCACCACCGGATCAAGCCCCAGATCATCGGCAATATGATCCATCACCCGTTCAATGCCAAACACACCTTGCGGTCCGCCAAACCCACGGTAGGCGGTGGCCGATTGTGTATTAGTTTTGAGCCGGTGCGACGTGATCCGCGCGGCGGGCAGGTGGTAGGCGTTATCAGCATGCAGCATCGCGCGGTCGGCAACGGGTAGCGATAGGTCCAGCGCCCAGCCACAGCGGGTCATTTGCGTAAAATCAACGCCCGTCAGCTTGCCATTGTCATCATATCCCGCCACATAATCGATCCGGAAATCATGCCGTTTTCCGGTGATCATCATATCGTCGTCGCGGTCGTAACGCATTTTGCAAACCCGCCCGAGCGCGCGTGCCGCCACAGCACAGGACACCGCCAACGCGTTGCCTTGGCTTTCTTTGCCGCCAAAACCGCCGCCCATGCGCCGCACTTCGACCCGGACGCCATGCATCGGCACACCAATGGCCTCAGCAACCTTATGTTGGATTTCGGTGGGGTGTTGGGTCGATGAATGCACCAACATATCGCCACCCTCTTGTGGCACCGCGACGGCAGCTTGCCCCTCAAGGTAAAAGTGTTCCTGCCCGCCCATATTCAGCGTGCCACGCAGTTGGTGGGGCGCATCCGCAATCGCCGCATCCACATCGCCTTTGGTCCAGACAACCGGACCATCCTCGAACCGACTATTCGCGGCAAGCGCCTGTTCTATTGTCAGGATCGGCGTTTCTTCGGTGTAGTCAACGTTGCCCAAACGCGCCGCTTTGCGGGCGTTCAGATGGCTGTCCGCAACAACCAAAAACAGCGGTTGCCCTAGATAATGTACCGTACCAGTCGCCAAAAGCGGTTCATCATGGATGGAGGGCGAAACATCATTGGCAAAGGGCAGATCATCCGCGGTCAGCACAGCAACAACACCGGGGGCTGCGCGCACGGCATCAAGGGTCATCGTATAGCAGCCGCGCGCGATCTCTGACGTGCCAAACGCCAGATGCAACGCGCCTGCAGGCGTTGGAATGTCGTCGATATAACGGGCGGTCCCAGTCACGTGCAGCTGGGCGGCATCATGTGGAAGCGGTTTTGCGACGCTCATGGTGACACCTCCAGCACGTTGGTGGCCTGTCCTTTGCTGTCCGCGAAATAGCGACGCAACAGGTTTTGCGCGATCTCAAGACGATACGCGGCAGAGGCGCGCATATCGGACATTGGTGTATAATCAGTGGCAAATGCGGGTGCCGCCGTGTCGATCGTGGCCTGTGTCCACGGTTGCCCGATAAGCACGGCTTCAACATTGGACGCGCGGTGCGGTGTGCCTGCCATGCCACCAAAGGCGATACGCGCGTCTGTCACCAACCCATCGGTGACCGTGATGTTGAAACAGCCGCAAACCGCAGAGATATCCTGGTCAAAGCGTTTCGAAATTTTGTAGCAGCGCAGGTCTGGCGCGGACTTGGGAAGGGTGACCCCTGTCACCAATTCGCCAGCAGCGCGGTCTTGTTTGCCATAGGCAATAAAGAAGTCTTCGATGGCCATGTCGCGGGTCGCATCCCCGCGACGCAGGTGCAGTCTCGCCCCCATCGCGATCAGCGCGGGCGGGTTATCCCCGATGGGGGACCCGTTCGCGATATTGCCGCCGATTGTCGCGGCATTGCGCACCTGTTCGGATCCGTAGCGGCGGATCATCTCGGCCCAATGCGGGTGGTACTCGCGTGCGAGCGCCAGAACCTCGGTCATTGTCGCGGCGGCGCCAATATGAATGTCTTCGTCAATGTTGACGGCCCGCAGTTCCACGCAGCGGTTCAAGAAAGCCACATCAGGCAGATCACGCAGTTGTTTGGTCACCCAAAGCCCTACGTCGGTCGCCCCGGCGATCAGGGTCGCATCGGGGTTGGCGGCGCACCATGTGGCGAGTTCATTTAAGGATTGAGGGGCATAGGTGGCCGGGTTGACGTCCGGCAATGCATCATCCAGCCATGTCGGGACTGGCTGGTCCTCGGCGGCTTTGGCCGCGCGAATAATTGGCGCGTATCCGGTGCATCGGCACAGGTTGCCCGCGAGCACATCATCATGATCCGTGCGGCCTTGGGCATGGCCCGCCGCCATAGAGGCGATGAAGCCCGGCGTGCAAAAGCCACATTGTGATCCGTGGTGTTTGATCATCGCATCTTGGACCGGGTGTAATTGGCCGTCAGGGCCGCTGATACCTTCGACGGTACGCACGGATTTTCCATGCAGTTGTGGCATAAATAGAATGCAGGCGTTCAGGGCTTTGTCGCCGCTGTCATCGCGCACCAGAACGGAACAAGCGCCGCAGTCGCCCTCGTTACAGCCTTCTTTGGTACCGTTGAGCCCGCGTTCCACACGTAACCAGTCAAGCAGGGTCTGCGTCGGCGCCGCATCAACCTGCACGGTTTCCCCGTTCAGAAGAAACGTGACATCCATAGTGTAAACCTGCCGCCTTACCAAATATGCAATGCACCCCGATGCGTCGATGCGGCGTAGACGCGTTAGGAACCCAGCCCATCAAAGCGATGCAATGGCGTCTTGGCAAGGATAAACATGTAGTGCGCTGCAAAATATTTAACTAAACGATCAATTTTTGAGCGATCCTGTCGCCTGATCTGGGCTAAAGTGGCGCGGCTTCAGGCCGACGTTCCCATAGGTGGCGCTGCCATGCGAGCCAGCCCTGCGCCTCGATCAGGGGTTCATAGGCGAGGTGACAACTTCGCACGCGCCCCTTTTTGATCGACCGCACGATCCCCGCTTTTTCAAGCACGCCAAGATGGCGCATGAATGTCGGCAAAGCCATGGCGTGGGGGGCGTGCAATTCGCTGACACTCGCGGGGCCATTGGCCAGCCGTTCAATTACCGCCCGACGGGTCGGATCGGACATAGCCGCGAAGAATGAGTTGAGTTGCTCTGTCATCGGACCGTCATATTTCCGATTCTGGCAGGGGTCGTCAATGCTCAGGTCATGTTATCGGCGGGGTTCTGTTACCCTGGGCCGGTATTGCGCTCGGATCAGGCGCGCATCCGATAAGGGTGAAGCCTTTGTGGGTATTGATCATTCGGTCGGAGTGGAGGCCGAAAGGTAGTTGGTCATAAAGATTTTCCCAGACAACCATTCACTACGCATAATTCCCATTCCTGTGAAGGCGGGATGCTCGTGTGGGTAAATCGGTGAGAGCCACAAGAAGAATTCTATCGTGGCAGGGACAACAATGCCGTCGCTGCTACGCCAGTAGCCCGTACCACTATAGCGTGGGAACGCCTCGGGATCATCACATCCGGTGACAATTCCCATATCATCTAAGCGTGTCCCAAAGTCAGTCCAGGCGGGGGACTCGTATTCTGTCGGGGGGAGCCGTTCCAAGGTAAATCCGATGGTGTCCGCGCCCTCATAATCGACATATAGCACGAGGGTGTCGTCAACCCGCTCTAATGTCCCTGTTCCGAACACGTCGGCGATGCCGCGCCCCATCATCTTGCCGTCTCGGAGCTCAACTACTGCGTTTGCCGCTGCGATAGACATCAGTAAGTCGTCTACTGAATGCGAACCGCAATATCCGACGTTTGCAAACGACGGTGTTGAAAACGCGCTCAGCGCAAGTGAGGCCGCTACGCCGCATACATAGCGCAGTTTTCGCAGGCTAAGATTTTGGAAGACGTCCCTTGCTAAGGCGATCATTTTACCACCCTTCCGCTAAAAATGCGTCCGCAAAGCTGCGACGAATATAGAGCGTGCCATCGCTTTGTGCTGACATCGCGCTCCAACCCCATCCGGCGCCTGCTTTGAGGTCACGGCATCGTTGGTGTTCTTCGGGCGTAATATTGGTGATGACCATCGCGTCCGCCTCGCTGGTGCAAAAGGCGCGGATCCCCTCGTTCCGGCCATTGAGCGTAGTTTCAACGGCAAAACCTTTGCTCGCAAGCTCACTCGCAACCTCTGCACCCGCTTCCGCTTCGCCAGCGAGAACAATTGGATTGGGGACGGGGACCGGGGAATTTGGCGACGGCGGCGTTTGAACACATCCAGCCACAATAGCAGCTGTCGCGACCAGTGGAGTAAATTTCATTGATTTAATCCTTTGTTTTGTAAAGCAAATATATTTCCTTTGCATTTTGGGGCCGTGATCCTGAAGGGGTGTTAGCGACCACGAGAAAACAGACTGGGAAACGCGCCAACACCCCGCAACCGGCCCACACCCAACGCGTACAAGTGACGACCAAACTTGTATTGAATATTTCGGCAGGCCAGAATTTAATGGTTTCAAAGGACTTTTCATGCCGAAGCCGCCAAATCCCGACATCTACCGCCCAATGGAATTGCCGACATCTATTCGACCTTATGTGCGTCGCGCTCTGGTGGCGGACAGTAATCAGAGCGTCGATATGGAGGTTTCAGTACGTGCAACGGGCTATCACTATTTTGGCTGGGTGTGGCGCGGTATCTGGCAAGGCGAAGTCAACGGCAAGACGCTGTTTAGCAGTGATAATGACGGTACGTTACATCTTACTGGTCAGGTTAAGCAGGGCGACGTCATAGCAAGAATGAAGCGCGATATTGGACAGATTTTTCTTGAGTTTACGGCCCTTGGGCATTTTCAGCTTTTTGGCATAACGGGAAAAAAAATGGTCGAGAATGCGGTCGATCCGCAAATGCTTAACCCCGCGCTTGCACGACACTTCACGACACTTTGCGATGCCGGCGATATTTCCGCAAAGGCGCGCCTCGCGTTGCTGGCCGATGTGTTTTCCGAATTACCAAAGTGGGAAACGCCAAACGGGCTGGTCGCGGCAATCGCCCAAATGGAAGCTGCCGACGGTGACATTCGCATTTCTGCACTGGTCGACGATCTGGATTTGGCTGAACGGCAGTTTCGTACCCAGTTCGAAACACTGGTCGGATTATCGCCCAAGACGTTTTGTAAGACGCTCCAGATCAACAGGGCTTTCAGTCAAGTGTTGATGAACAACGGTGGCGACCTCGCCGGGATCGCCGCAGAGGCGGGATTTTCCGATCAAGCGCATTTTACCCGCTCATTTAGTAAGTTCCTAGGCCAAGCGCCCAAACGCTACCTCAACGATGTCGAAACAACGCTTAAACGTTTTGTCGGGCAGTCGCGGGCTTAACCGTAAAAGGAATGCGCGTCTCCGCTTCATTTCGCGGGGGGCGTCAATGCATGTGGTGGCGTGTCGGCGGGTTTTGTAAAAAGTCAGATGGTTTTGGCGTGCCAGTCTAGACTGAAACAAGATGCGCTAGCTATCATTGCAACGCAGCGCAACGCAGCGAATGGCATCTACGAGCCCAGAGTTGCAGATGCTGCATCTCGAGCGAATGTCGGCTATGTATAGGAATGAGGTCTCGGTTCGTCACCATCCAGATAGGCCTTCAAACTAGTCTTGAGGAAATGGTTCCAGCCGTCCAGACAAATCCCCCAACAGTTTAGTGTTGGCGTCAATCCATCATGGGTCATCGTGATCTCTGTCTTGCCTGCAATGACTTCGAATTCCCAAATAATTTTTGTTCCCAACCACTCCTGATCGATTTCCTTTGGCTGGCCTTCGACTCTGTGATGCGCATCTACGCAAATCATCTCAAGGCGGCTGCTCCCCTTCATGACCGACGCTTCGAATGTCCAATATCCATAATCAGGAGGGAAACGTGCGGTCACTTTGTCTCCGACGGCTTTCAACCCGCCTTCGATAGTTTCTGTCCACCATTTTTCCATCTGTGTCGCAACAGCCTTGAAGCAGGCGTCTTGGGATGCCGATACTTGGATTTTCTCTTGATAGTTGTTTGTCGACTCAGCCATCGTACACTCCATTTTCTCTGTTCTTAATAAGAATCGTGGAAAACATCGGATTTGAAAAGTAGGCAACATCTTGATACTAAGGTATCAAAATGAGAGTATTGGAGTTTCATGTGCACGATGAGCCTGCGAAGGACCTGTGTCCAGCACCTCTTGTGTTTGCCATGATCGGTGGCAAATGGAAGTTGTCGATCCTTCAGATCCTGATTTTTAATGGAACAAAGCGGTTCGGAGAGCTTCGAAAGGCAATCCCTGAGATAACGCAGACGATGCTAACCAAACAACTGCGCGCTCTTGAAGGCGACGGTCTCGTTCAACGAAAGGTTTATGCCGAAGTGCCGCCAAGGGTGGAATACAGCGCCACGGACGATGCGATCAGGCTTACGTCTGCATTTGAGGCAATGCACCATTGGTGGGAAACAAGAACGTCTTCATCAGACGCTTGAAGTTCAAGCGGCCGCGCTGAGTTCATAAAACAGTTGACGAGGCGGTTTTGGGGGATAGCAGACCATCGCACGTCTATCCGAAACCGAAGCTTTGTCCGCATGACGGACTATGCCACCTTGTACCCGCCCAACCTTCAGATAGTTTGGGCGCATGACAACTGATCCTCGATTCATTCATCTGCGCGTGCATACGGAATATTCTCTGCTTGAGGGCGCTATTCCGGTGAAAAAACTGCCCGGTATGGCTGCGGCGATGGATATGCCTGCTGTTGCCGTAACGGACCGCAACAATATGTTTTGCGCGCTGGAGTTTTCTGAGGGCGCGTCAAAAGCAGGCATCCAGCCGATTATCGGCTGTCAGGTTGACCTACAGTATACCACGCCTGATCCCGGCAAACGCCCCGAGGACCCCGCGCCGATTGTGTTGCTTGCGCAGACTGAGGCCGGGTACATGAACCTGATGAAGCTGAATTCATGCGAATATTTGGATGCAGGTGGGCAGTTGCCGCAGGTCACGCTAGAGGATTTGGCGCAGTATCACGACGGGTTGATTTGCTTGTCCGGTGGGCCGGATGGGCCGGTTGGGCGGTTGCTTCGCCAAGGGCAGCGCCCCAAGGCTGAAATCTTGATGGACCGTTTGGCCGCGACATATCCGGACCGGCTTTATGTTGAACTCCAGCGTCATCCGATTGATGGCGGATTGCCCGAGGCCGAGCGCTTGTCAGAGCGTGGGCATGTTGAAATTGCCTATGCCAAGAACCTGCCGTTGGTTGCGACCAACGATGTGTATTTCCCCAAAACGGATTTGTTTGAGGCACATGACGCCCTGTTGTGTATTTCCGATGGGGCCTATGTGGATCAGCAAGAGCCGCGCCGCCGCCTGACCCCGCAGCACTATTTCAAATCGCCGCAAGAAATGGTGACGCTGTTTGCAGACCTACCCGAAGCGATTGAGAATACGGTTGAGATCGCGAAACGCTGTGCATTCAAAACCTACAAGCGCGATCCGATCTTGCCCAAATTTGCGGATGATGAGGTCGCAGAATTACGGCGTCAGGCCGAAGAGGGGCTGAAGGCGCGTCTTGCGATTATTCCCCATGCGGCTGAGGTCGCGGAATACGAAAAGCGGCTTGAATTTGAGCTGAGCATTATTGAGGGCATGGGGTTCCCCGGCTACTTTCTGATCGTTGCGGACTTTATCAAGTGGTCCAAGGATAACGGGATTCCAGTGGGGCCGGGCCGGGGGTCTGGTGCGGGGTCTTTGGTGGCTTATGCTTTGCTGATCACCGATCTTGATCCGCTTCGCTATTCGCTGCTGTTTGAACGGTTCTTGAACCCCGAGCGTGTGTCCATGCCCGATTTCGATATCGATTTTTGCATGGACCGCCGCGAAGAGGTGATCCGCTATGTTCAAGAAAAATATGGCCGCGATAAGGTCGGGCAAATCATCACCTTTGGTGCACTTTTGTCCAAGGCCGCCGTGCGCGATGTGGGTCGGGTGCTGCAAATGTCGTATGGGCAGGTGGACCGCCTGTCGAAGATGATCCCGGTCGAGGGCGTAAAGCCCGTGTCCATCGAAAAGGCGCTCGCGGATGAACCACGTCTGCGCGAAGAAGCCAAGAACGAAGAAGTCGTGGACCGGCTGTTGACCTACGCCCAGCAGGTCGAAGGTTTGCTGCGCAATGCCTCCACCCACGCGGCGGGCGTTGTGATTGGCGACCGTCCGTTAGATGAATTGGTCCCACTGTACCAAGACCCTAGATCCGATATGCCTGCAACCCAGTTCAATATGAAATGGGTGGAACAGGCTGGGTTGGTGAAGTTTGACTTTCTTGGTCTAAAAACCCTGACAGTCATTCAAAACGCGGTTGAGCTGGTCAAAAAGACCGGGCGCCCGTTGAATGTGGCCGCCGATGGGGCAGAGCTTTACCAGCCGCCCGCCGGGTTTGAATATGACATCGGGGCGATCCCGCTGGATGATGAGGCTTCTTATAAGCTTTATGCCAGCGCGAAAACGGTCGCCGTGTTTCAGGTGGAATCCAGCGGCATGATGGATGCGCTTAAGCGCATGAAACCCACCTGTATCGAAGATATTGTTGCGTTGGTGGCGCTGTACCGCCCCGGCCCGATGGAGAACATCCCGACCTATTGCGAGGTCAAGAATGGGCTGAAAGAAATCACATCGGTGCATCCGTCAATTGACCATCTGTTGGCAGAAACCCAAGGAATCATCGTTTACCAAGAACAGGTGATGCAAATCGCGCAGGTCATGGCGGGTTATAGCCTTGGCGGTGCGGATTTGCTGCGCCGTGCGATGGGTAAAAAGATCGCCGAAGAAATGGCCAAGGAACGCCCCAAATTCGAAAAAGGGGCGATGGAAAACGGGGTCGATAAGAAAAAGGCGTCAGAGGTTTTTGACCTTCTTGAGAAATTCGCGAACTACGGGTTCAACAAATCGCACGCAGCGGCCTATGCGGTTGTTTCCTACCAGACGGCTTGGCTAAAGGCGAACCACCCTGTTGAATTTATGGCCGGCGTGATGAACTGCGATATTCATCTGACCGACAAATTGGGCGTTTATTTCCAAGAGGTTAAGAAGGGTCTGGGGCTGGGGTATACCCCGCCTTGCGTGAATCGATCACAAGCGACCTTTGATGTGCATGAAGGCAAATTGGTCTACGCGCTGGGCGCGCTGAAAAACGTCGGCGTCGAAGCGATGAAGCTGATCGTTGATGGGCGCGCAGATGCGGAATTTGTGAACCTGTTTGATTTCGCGCGCCGCGTTGATTTGAAACGGGTTGGTAAACGTCCGTTGGAAATGCTGGCGCGGGCGGGCGCGTTTGATGTGCTTGATCGCAATCGCCGCCGCGTGATGATGAGCCTTGATGCGCTATCAGGATATTCCGCCGCGATCCACGATCAAAAATCATCAAACCAAGTATCCTTGTTCGGCGAAGCAGGCGACGATCTGCCTGAACCACGGCTTGCGGGCGGGGACGATTGGTTGCCGGCAGAACGGCTGGCCGAAGAATTTAAGGCGATTGGGTTCTACCTGTCGGGCCATCCGCTCGATGATTATATGGGCGCGTTGAAGCGCAAAGGCGTGCTGACCTTTGATGAGGTCACCGCCAAGGCTGAACGAGGGGCCTGTGTTGTAAAAATGGCGGGCACCGTGTCGGGGCGCCAAGAACGCAAATCCGCACGCGGCAACCGTTTTGCATTTGCGCAATTGTCCGATCCAACCGGGCAATATGAGGTGACGCTGTTTTCTGACACTTTGGAAGCCGCGCGCGACTATTTGGAAACGGGTAGTCAGGTGGTTCTATCTTGCGAAGCCACGATGGAAAGCGACCAGTTGAAATTGTTGGGACGCTCTGTCGCGCCAATTGATAATGTCGTCGCCGATGCCGGTGGGGCCGCGCTGCGCGTGTTTATTGACACGCCAGATGCAATTAATGCGGTGGCGAATATCCTTGCCAACGCGGCCAAAGACAGGGTGCGCGCTGGGCGCGGACCTGTTTATTTTAACCTAATGCATCCGGATCTACCCGGAGAGGTCGAATTGGACTTGGGCGATGAATTCCCAGTGAACCCGCAGATTAAGGGCGCGCTACGCAGCCTAGACGGCGTGATCGAAGTTGAGGACGCTTAGATTTCGAAAAATGGATCAAGCCGCGCAGTGGCGCGCGCGTTTTGAATGATACAGTAGTTGCGGCGATCATCTTCGAATTCGGGGATCGCCTTTGCCAGCCCTTCTAAATCTTTGACAGCAAGGATCATTGCGACACCTGTTTCGCCTTTGAATTCCGCTGTGTCCCGTTCGGTAAATGCGATGCCCATCACAATGTCTGACGCCGCGAACAACCGATGCGCCAAGTCTGGATCGAGCGCCGAGATACGATCAGTAAGCCGTTCTGCCGTTTGCGCAGGAAGTGTCACAATTGCCATGATGAAGCCCTTTGTGTTTGAGCGCAGAGGCGCGTATAGCCCCTATCCTTTTGTCTAGTTTACCTAAGTTTAGGGGTTCGGGAATAGGGTGGGTAACCGTTAGGTAAATATATTGCTTAATTCATTGCGTCGACTTGAGGTTACCCATGCCATTTCTATTTGATTGGACAACGTTTTCTAGCCCGAATGGGACGACCACGATCAATGATGGTGCAAATAGCACGACGTTTACGTCAACTGGCTTTAGCTCGTCAGGTGCAAACAACCCCGGCTATTATACGAACTTTGGCGGCACAATTTTTAGCGTTGGTGTCGGCGCTGGCGAGGAGTCTGGCGTAAACATGACGTTCTCGACGGCGGTCGACAACTTGAGCTTCGCGATTGTCGATCTGGACCAGGGGCCGGGTTGGGACGATCAGGTTCAAATTTTGGCCTATGACGTTGACGGGAACCTTCTGACCCCAACGTTTACGTTTGATCCAACAGTACACACGCAGATTAACGCGACCACGATCGAGGCTGACGGCAACAATAGTACAAATATTGATGGGCCGACCGCGCCGGATTCGGTGACCGTCACCTTCGATTCTCCGGTTGCGACAATTCAAATCATCACCTCAGGTAGTGACAGTAGCGGCGTAAGCTCTGCTGTCATTGGGATCAGTGATTTCACTGGCGACGTGGTTTGCTTTGCCCATGATACATTGATCGAAACTGATCGTGGACAGGTCCCGGTTCAAGATCTGAGGCCATCGGATTTGGTGCAAACGATGGACAACGGGTTGCAGCCTATCCGCTGGGTCGGGTCGCGCCGTGTGGCTGCGGTTGGGAAATTTGCACCGATCCATATCGCCAAGGAGGTTTTGGGAAATTCAACCCCGCTTGTTTTATCGCCTCAGCACCGCGTGCTCGTGCGGGGGTGGCAGGCGGAATTGCAGTTCGCAGAGCCCGAAGTCCTTGTTGCGGCGAAGCATCTGATCAATGACACCACGATCACACGGCGCGAAGGAGGCGAGGTCATTTATTACCATATCCTATGCGACCAACATGAAGTGGTCTACGCCAACGGCGCCCCCTGCGAGAGCTTTCATCCCGGCCAAGTTGGGCTCGATGGCATGGGGGCTGAACAACACGCGGAGATAATTGCATTGTTTCCAGAGCTTGAACACGATGCTGCCGGATTTGGCCCATCAGCGCGTATGACGCTCAAATCGAGCGAGGCTAAGGTGCTGGTGTGAAAATCGGCTGACCCTACCAGTGCGGTGGGCGTTGATCTGCGAGCGGGACTGTGCCGCCGCCGTCCAATTCACGCGATGCTTCGCGCTCCATCAACATCGCAAGACGCCGGGTCGCAAGCGCAAGCGCCGTTTCTTGCCGCGCGACGATGTCGGACAGGTCATCGACGGTGCGGGTCAAATGCGCGATTTGTTCTTCTAGGTGCTGAATATCGGTCATAATTCCCGTCTAGCGTAATGTATCGATGCTGCATAGGTGGGCCTGCGGCCCGCTTTGAGTATTTGTGGAAAAAAGAAGATATGGCGCGAATCTCGGTGATTGCATTGCTCCTGTGACCGTGGCGCGTTAAACGGCGTTCATGACCAGCGAAGGCAGAATCCGAAATGGCTAAAGTCAAGAAACAACCCCGTCCTAAGGCGCAGACCCCAAAGGGTTTTCGCGACTATTTTGGTGCAGAGGTGGCGCAGCGCACCGAGATGCTGACCAAGATTGCCGGGGTCTATCATCGCTATGGTTTTGACGCGCTGGAAACATCGGCTGTGGAAACGGTCGAGGCTTTGGGTAAATTTTTACCCGATGTGGATAGACCGAACGAAGGCGTGTTCGCCTGGGAAGAGGACAAGGATTGGTTGGCGTTGCGCTATGATTTGACAGCGCCCTTGGCGCGTGTCGCAGCGCAATATCGCAATGATCTGCCTTCGCCTTACCGTCGTTATGCGATGGGTCCAGTATGGCGCAATGAGAAACCCGGCCCCGGTCGGTTCCGTCAATTTTATCAATGTGATGCGGATACGGTTGGCGCGTCTAGCGTGGCTGCCGACGCCGAAATCTGCGCGATGCTGTCAGATACGCTAGAGGTCGTGGGCATTCCGCGCGGCGATTATGTTGTACGCGTCAATAACCGCAAAGTGCTGAACGGCGTGATGGATGTCGCCGGTCTTTTAGGTGACGACAAAGAGGCTGAGCGCGGCATCGTGCTGCGCGCGATTGATAAGCTTGACCGTCTTGGCGTGGACGGCGTCCGTGCGTTGCTGGGTGAAGGCCGCAAAGATGGCAGCGGTGATTTCACCAAAGGAGCCGGGCTTGGTGATGAACAAGCGCAGATCGTCATGGGCTTTATGGATGCAAAGCGCGCCAACGGGCCTGAAACGGTTGCGCGGTTGCGTGAACTGGTGTCCGGGTCGCAGGTTGGTGCTGATGGCGTGGCTGAGCTGGAAACGATGGCGGAATTGCTTGATGCGGGCGGCTACAGTGCAGACCGGATTGAGATTGACCCTTCTGTCGTGCGAGGTCTTGGCTATTATACCGGCCCTGTGTTTGAGGCTGAATTGACGTTCGAAGTGACCGATGAAAAGGGGCGTCCGCGCAACTTTGGCTCTGTTGCAGGTGGTGGGCGTTATGATGATCTGGTGAAGCGTTTCACCGGTCAAGAAGTACCCGCTACGGGTGTATCCATTGGCGTCGACCGCTTGTTGGCAGCGCTACATGCCAAGGGGCGGCTTGATAAAACGATGGATGGTCCCGTCGTTGTGACCGTGATGGATCGTGCGCGTATGGCGGATTATCAGGGCATGGTCGCCGAGCTGCGTAATGCTGGTATCCGGGCAGAGGTCTATCTGGGTAACCCCAAGAATTTCGGCAACCAGTTGAAATACGCAGACAAACGCAATTCACCTGCTGCGGTGATCGCGGGCGGTGATGAATTTGATGCGGGTATGGTGCAGGTCAAAGATTTGATCTTGGGCGCGGAAATCGCGAAGAACGCCACGCTTGAAGAATGGAAAGATCGCCCCAGCCAATACGAAGTACCGCGTGATCAACTGGTTGCCAAGCTACGCGAAATTCTGGATGGGCAGGGCTAATGCCAAATTCACCTCAAATTCTCGCGGAGGCGTATCGCCTGCGTGATTTGTTTGCCACCCAAGGCGCGCAAATGATCGAAGCCGATGTGTTGCAATCGGCGGAAACCTTGCTGGATCTTTACGGCGAAGACATTCGGGCGCGTGCCTATCTGACCTCTGATCCGCTGCGCGGTGAAATGGTGTTGCGGCCTGATTTCACTGTGCCCGTTGTGCAAATGCATATGCAAACCCATGCGGATCCTGCGCGCTATGCTTATGCGGGCAAGGTGTTTCGCAAGCAAGAAAACGACGAAACCCGTGCGAATGAATATATGCAAGTGGGCTATGAGGTTTTTGACGGCAAAAACCCTGCGGCGACAGATGCCGAAGTCTTTGCTGTGATCGCGGATGCGTTGGCGGGACTGCCGGTGCGTGCGGCCACGGGGGATATTGGTATTCTCACGGCGGCTGTTCATGGACTGCGGACGAGTGACGCGCGTAAGGCGGCATTGCTGCGCCATATTTGGCGGCCCCACCGGTTTAAATCGCTGTTGAAACGCTACGCCGGTGGCAAAGTGCCTGCAACGCGCACTGCCTTGTTGGCGGCGGCCGATCCATTTGCCGACGCCGGACCTGCTATTGGGATGCGAAGCCGCGCAGAGGTCGAGGCGCGGATCGCGGCCCTACGCGCTGATGCGCAAGAACCGCCGATCTCAACCGATGAGGTCATGCTGATCGACGCCATTTTGGATCTGCGTGAGACAACCCCAAATGTGTTGAGCCATCTGCGCGATATCGCCGTGGATATGCCCGCGATTTCGCATGCTGTGTCCCGGATGGAGGCGCGCGCCAGCGCATTGGATGCGCGCGGTGTTGATGTTGATCACTTGGAATTCGAAGGCAGCTACGGTCGCAGTTCGTTGGAATATTACGATGGGTTCGTGTTTGGTTTCTACGCAACGGCGCGCCCTGATTTGCCACCTGTCGCAACGGGTGGGCGCTATGATGCGCTGACCGCGCGTTTGGGTGAAGGGCGGGCTGTGCCTGCGGTGGGCGGGGTGATCCGGCCTGATTTAGCTTTGGGACTCAAATGATGTTAAAGCTGGGTGTGCCGTCAAAAGGGCGGTTGATGGAAAAGACCTTTGACTGGTTTGGCAGCCGTGGTGTGACCTTGCGAAAGTCAGGGTCGGACCGTGAATATGCGGGCGAAGTCTCGGGGATTGAAGGCATCGAATTGGTGTTGCTCTCTGCGGGTGAAATTCCACGCGAATTGGCGGCGGGCAATATTCATCTTGGGGTCACGGGCTCTGATTTGGTCCGCGAAAAGCTGGCCAATTGGGATAGCCAAGTGGGTGAGCTGGCCTTGATGGGCTTTGGTGGTGCGGATTTGATTATCGCGGTGCCGCAGGCGTGGGTCGATGTTGATACGCTTGATGATCTTGATGCTGCGGCGGCTGCCTTTCGTGCTGCGCATGGGTTTCGGATGCGGATCGCGACGAAATATCACCGCCTCGTGCGGGAATTCCTGCGCGAGCAGGGCGTTGCCGATTATCAACTGATCGACAGCCAAGGCGCAACCGAAGGCACCGTAAAGAATGAAACCGCCGAAGCGATTGCAGATATTACCTCAACTGGGGAAACCTTGCGCGCCAATGGGCTGAAGATTTTGGACGATGGGCTGATTCATGCCTCGCAAGCGACGCTGTTCCGTGGCCGCCGGATGGATTGGACAGATGAGCAACGCAAAACGCTGAAGACGCTGCAGATGGTATTAGGAATATGAGAGGTCTCTTCGCAGCGCTCGTTTTCTTGCCGGTGTCGGCATTCGCGGATACGCAATATTGGGACTACGGCGCGTGGACCGTCCGGGTCGAGCGCGTTGATACGGGCGAGGACCTGCGCATATTTTGCACCGCATCAACAGGCGGGGATGGATTGCCAGCGCTACGCATTGCTGTCTCCAACGGCGATGCGCTGCCGCCTTACGTCTATCCAGCCCCGATTTTGCACGAATCCGCGCCGCGTGGCTATACGACCATGATGCAAGACGGGCAACGGGTGCAGTTTGAATTTGACCGGGACGGCGTGACCGAAGGCTTTGTACAATCATTTTATGACGAAGACGGCATTCTGCAGGCCCAAGCCGCTGCGCATGCGGATGATAGCCTATGGCTTTTGCAGACTATGCGGCATGCGGATCAGATGTGGATTACCCGCGGTGGAGAGGTCATCTATGGCGCATCATTGGCAGGGTTCACCGCATCTTATGGCAAGATCGCGGAACAATGCGGATTTCCTACAGTTGGGGTTATTGAATAGAGTTGTTGCGCTTAGCGCACCCCGATGTCAGCCAGTGCTTTAGATAGCTCTGGCGGCAGCGCCGTTTCTGCTTGCTGCTCTGCGGTCAGGTCTTCGGGCGCATCCTCAGCCGCCAAATAGCGCCAGCCTTGAAACGCGCGGCGTGGCGTTGCCGCAACACGGATCAGCCCCGGTTTGCTGACAATCGCGCAGCGCCTTATGCCATCCTCACTGATGACCTCATCAAGGCGCAAAATGGGTTGGCGGCATTGGATCACCCCTTTGATCACCCAATAAATAGACCCACCGTTCAGGATTTCGTCGCTGCGTTTGGGCCACATGCGGGTGATATGGCGGGGATAGCCATCAGCGGTTTGCGCGTGGCGGGTGTTTTGCCATGTGTCCAACCCGGCGACATCATCGGTGCCAACCGAAAGCTTTACTATATTTATACAACTACTCACCGCGAACCCCTAGGTGTTGTGGTTGCTGTCCTTTATACGCCGGTAGCGACAGCGATGAAAGCAGGTTTGTGACTTTGCTTTTGGTACTGTTGGACCTATGCTATTTTTCCAGCCCGCCCCCAGTTCAGAATCAACCAAGGATCATCCCATGACCACCTTTGCTGCACCAATCGCTGAACAAATTTGGGACATGAAATACCGGTTCAAAGAGGCGGACGGCACTCCGATTGATCAAACCGTGGAAGACAGCTGGCGGCGCATCGCAAAAGCTTTGGCTGTGGTGGAGAAAGACCCCGCAGTATGGGAGACGAAATTCTACGACGCCTTGGTCGATTTCAAATACCTTCCTGCGGGACGGATCACAGCAGGCGCGGGCACTGCGCGGTCAGTGACCCTGTTCAACTGTTTTGTCATGGGCACAATCCCAGATGATATGGGCGGTATCTTTGACATGCTCAAAGAGGCCGCGCTGACAATGCAGCAAGGCGGGGGCATTGGGTATGACTTTAGCACGGTGCGCCCCAAAGGGGCAGCGGTGCAAGGCGTGGCTGCGGATGCATCGGGCCCGCTGTCATTCATGGATGTTTGGGATGCGATGTGCCGCACCATCATGTCGGCGGGATCGCGACGCGGTGCGATGATGGCGACGATGCGCTGTGATCACCCGGATGTCGAAGATTTCATCACCGCAAAATCAGATGCCGCCCGCTTGCGTATGTTCAATATGTCGGTGCTGATTACTGATCCGTTTATGACGGCAGTTAAGGCGGATGGACCTTGGGATCTGGTGTTTGACGGCAAGATCTACCGGACCGTGCAGGCCCGCGAACTCTGGGATGCGATTATGCAATCGACCTATGATTACGCCGAACCCGGTGTGATTTTTATCGACCGGATCAACCAGATGAATAATCTATCCTATTGCGAAACAATCGCGGCGACGAACCCATGTGGCGAACAACCGCTGCCGCCCTACGGGGCTTGTTTGCTCGGGTCGATCAATATGGCGCGATTGGTGAGCGATCCATTCGGTGCGGCTGCTGCGCTTGATATTGATGCGATGACCGATCTGGTCGCGACGGCCGTGCGGATGATGGACAACGTGGTTGATACATCAAAATTTCCGCTTGAGGCCCAGGCGCAAGAGGCCGCTGCGAAGCGCCGAATTGGGTTGGGGGTGACAGGGCTGGCGGATGCCTTGTTGATGGTTGGTCTGCGCTATGGGTCAGAGGAAGCGGCGCGTCAGACGGACCAATGGATGCAAGCGATTGCGCGCGCCGCCTATCTGGCGTCGGTAGGTTTGGCAAAGGAAAAGGGTGCGTTCCCATTGTTTGACGCCGATAAGTATCTGGCGAGCGGCGCAATGAAGAACATGGATGCGGATGTAAAAGATGCCATCCGTCAATACGGCATACGAAATGCACTTTTGACGTCAATCGCGCCGACGGGTACGATCAGCCTTTATGCGGGCAATGTGTCATCTGGGATCGAACCTGTGTTCGCTTATGCATATACCCGCAAAGTTTTGCAAAAGGATGGGTCGCGTACCGAAGAAGAGGTCGTGGATTACGCCGTACAGATGTGGCGCGACCTCAAAGGCGATGCGCAGCTACCCGATCATTTCGTGAATGCGCAGACCCTTGCCCCGCTGGACCACGTCCGCATGCAGGCCGCCGCACAAAAATGGATCGACAGCTCAATCTCCAAGACAATTAACTGCCCCGAAGACATCAGCTTTGACGCGTTTAAAGAGGTTTATATGGCCGCTTGGGACCAAGGCTGCAAAGGCTGCACAACCTACCGGCCCAACGATGTGACCGGGTCGGTTCTATCCGTGTCCGAAGAAATATCCCCCGCCGAACGCCCCGATCAAATGCGCGACAGCGAAGATGGATCCGAAGTGATCTATATGTCCGAACCGCTGGATCGCCCGAATGAATTGGAAGGTGCGACCTATAAAATCAAGTGGCCCGAATCCGAGCATGCGATTTACATCACCATTAACGATCTGGTGATCGCGGGGCATCGCCGCCCATTCGAGGTATTCATCAATTCCAAGAACATGGAGCATTTCGCGTGGACGGTCGCGCTCACTCGGATGATCAGCGCGGTATTTCGGCGCGGTGGCGATGTGTCATTTGTGGTTGAAGAGCTCAAGGCTGTGTTCGACCCGCGTGGCGGCGCATGGATGCAAGGCAAATACGTGCCATCGATCTTGGCAGCCATTGGCGGCGTGATCGAAAAGCACATGGTCGCAATTGGTTTCCTCGCGGGGGAGGGAATGGGGCTCAAAAGCGATCCTCAGGCCGAAGTCGTCGCCATCAACGGTAACCCTCGCGGCAAATCCTGTCCATCCTGCGGGGCCTATGACTTGCGTATGGTCGAAGGCTGCATGACCTGTGGGTCCTGCGGACACTCTAAATGTGGTTAAGGCTCAATTGCGAAGTTTGTGTGGGTGTGAAGTGACCCATAGGTCGCCCATTTCGTTCTAACTCGGGTCCATGATCTACACATAGGTTGTACATTGAGCGGCTTTGCGATGAGCGAGAACGCCTTTTTGGGTTTCTTATTTGCCTTTGGCCATCTTGCTTGCGGGCTTTTTCCAGAGGCCGCATGGTGCTTTGCGTAGGATCAGCTTATAGTTATTCCCAATTCTCAGCGGAGTAAGTCCCTTGCAAGATATTCTCTCGACTCTATCCGCAAATCTAGGCGACGAAGTCATAGGGCTGATAGGCGGTGCGCTTTTCTTCGGGTCATGGATGCTACAGGCCTACGAGTCGCGGCAGATGGGCCGGCCAACGGTTTCACCACGCTTCTTTGCGATCCGTGCCGCGGCTTCTGCACTGCTTGCCGTTGAAGGCATTCGCGCTGAATCTTTTTCAGTTTTTGCCGTTATGGCAGCTACAGGCCTATTAATGCTCTACAACCTATACTTGGCGCTGAAGGTTGCCCAATCAGATGGCGACGGTAAGTAGGGCCGTTGAATCGGGTAATGGCAGGCAGACGGCTAGCCCTTCTTTGGCATCAACTGACAAACCACTCGCTGACGCCGCATCGCGATACCGCTTCCGTTTGAAATCATCGAGCAGAATAACTCCGCCTGGTGCCAATCGCGAAATGGCCGCCGTCAGGCAAGCTTCGCGTGCACGCCCGTCAATAACAATCAGATCAAAATCGCCGGATACGTCGCCGATCGCCGCTACGTAGTCGTCAAAAAATTGGCCGTCAAAGCCACGCTTATTCGAGCCAATGTTCCCTTTCGTTTGTGACCCGACGTGGTGTAATGCGACTTTCGACCCATTTGGCGAGGCGTCGAGACGCAACTGGACTTCGCGTGCCCAATCCAAGTCGTGCTCAATTGACGTAACTTGTTTCGCCCGAGCGGCGAGCCAAAGCGTGCTAGCCCCACTTCCCCATTCAAGAACACGTGCGTCGGGTCGTGCAGCAAGGATTTCATCGACGGCCTCAATCGCGTCAAAGGTCCACCACGGCAACTCTAAGTGAATTAAGTCGTCGAGATCATAAATTGCAAACAGCGAACGAAACCAGCGTGCTCGTCGGCTCTTGTGCCGCTCTAGCAATTTCAAAGCACCTAGCGGTCGCAAAACCGCACGAAGGCCTCGAAATATTTTCACATATAGTTGGATAATAATCATAGTGTTTCTTCGACACCCTCGATCCGATCAATTACATATTTATCTAGCTCTCGTAGGCTAGACGCTTGAAAAAGTTCCCCTAAGAGTCCGACGCTCACGACCTGTGTACCGGTCACCACAAAGAGAATGCCAATTAGCAAGAGCGGGCGATCACCAATCGGGCCCAGCCCTAGTAGCCAAAGCACGGAAAGGTATGCAATAATCAGCCCGCCGAGCAGCATGAGCGGCAGACCGATCATCGCGAAGAAATGAAGCGGTCGTGACTGGTACCGGGTCACAAGTTTGACAGTCGCCAGGTCAAGAAAGCCTTTCACGATGCGCTTGAAACCATATTTTGATTCACCGTGCTGGCGAGCATGGTGGAGGACCTGAATTTCAGTGACGCTGAACCCGCTTGAATGCAAGAGTGCAGGCGTAAAACGGTGGAGCTCTCCATATAGGTTCAGGTGCTTGGCTGCGCGCCTAGAATACCCTTTGAATCCGCAGTTTATGTCGTGAAGATCAATGTGAAACAGACGAGAGGTCATCATGTTGAAGAAACGCGATGGCAAAGTCTTGCCAATTGGATCGTTGCGAGTCGCCTTCCAGCCAGAAACAACATCGTAACCTGCTTCTAGACCTTCAAGGAACCGTGGAATTTCAGCGGGGTCGTCTTGAAGGTCGGCATCCATTGTTAGAATTGCATCACCAGTCGCCCGCGAAATACCGGCAGCAAGGGCCGCAGCCTTTCCAAAGTTACGGGTGAACCGTATCAACACAACGTTTGGTTCCCTTCGTGCAATTTCGCTTGCAACCTGAGAGCCTCCATCGTTGCTCCCGTCATCAACAAACAGTAACTCCCATGAACGGTCATCACCCGACATCGCTGTCCGGATGCGATCATGAAGCTCAACTAAGGAGTCCTTTTCATTAAGAAATGGCACGACAATAGAAACACGGCTGATTTGCTGTGTTCTCTCCTCAGTCACCTTTGTTGCATTGCTCGCCTTTTTCGGTGCGCTCATGGTTTGTCTTTGACCTCGATCTGATTTGTATGCCCACGACCCTGCGCTATTCACTTACGATTGTCTTTCAATGCGAGGTAGCAACAGTCCATTTTTATTCAGTTACTATACTACTCAAACAACTCAATCTAAAACATAAAACATGATAGCCGAACTAAAATTCGTTTATTAAGTCTGGCAAACGACAAACACAGCTTGAAGGCAAGTGAAATGAACCAACTGATAGCAAAGACTAAGCTGGTTTCTGGCGGGCATGAAATTTGGCCTATCGGATGATCAAAACCATTCTATCAAAGATATTTTTTATGATCCCCACCTTCGATGACAGTTTTCGCGCGCCTTATAGCCATTCGATATATGCCACCTGCATTTCCATCAAGCACGTACCTTCCACGCGGTCTCTGCTGGGCCGTTTTCAGAGCCGGGAGTTAAACGCCCACTCCAGTTCTTGGGCGTTTCTTGATAATTCACGACTGAACAATTCAGTACGGAGAATAGACAGTTGAAAATTATTCCTTCGTCACATGGTATTACAATCGCACCATTGAGATCTTTTTTTCCGCAGGCAAGGTATCTCCTACTTCTGGCGGTTCTGGTATTAGCGCTAGCACCGATGATACGGTTTCCGCTCGGTATCGCGGGCGACTATCCAAACCACCTTGCGCGCGTCTATATCGAACATAATCTTGGAAGCTCGGCCACGTTACAAGAACACTTTACGGTCGAATGGGGCATCTACCCCGACCTAGCAATGGATATGTTTATGCGCCCTCTGATGGCGATCATGGACCCTTATACGGCAGGAGCCGTTTTTAACGTAATCGCTGCCGCGCTTCTTCCCATTGGCGTTGCTCTTTTGTCTTGGGTTGCGACTGGGCGCGTAGGCTTGCCTGTCGTCGCGTCTGTGCTGCTAATCTACAGCAAGCCACTGGCGTGGGGCTTCATCAACTTCGTGTTCGCGATGGGTTTAGCACTGTGTCTGCTCGCTCTTTGGATCAAAATGCGCCCAGGGTGGCCACGCACAGCACTGTTTGCCGCCCTCATGCCTATCTTGTTCTTCAGCCATATTTTGGGTTTTCTGTTGTTCGGTTATCTGATGCTGGCCTACGAGGTTGGGCGTTTTTTCGCGGGCGAACGCGGACTGGCGAGGGGCTTCTTTGGTGGCCTATTTTTGCGCGATGGTCTTATTGCGGTCATTCCGCTTGCACTGTTTGCGGCGAGTTTCCGAGAACGCTTTGCAAGCCTAGACACGGACAACGGAACCTTCGGTGGTTTTGCGAGCCGTTTGGACGCTCTATTGGCATCATTGAATTTTGACAACTATTTGCTGTCTACGATCTTGCTTACCGGCATGTGTCTGCTTCTCTATCTCGCCTTCAGCCGCGGTTGGCTCACGATGTCACATGCTTTGCGGCCTGTACTTGGCGCAAGTATCGTCCTTGTTCTCGCTGTCCCGGCAGTGTTTTCCGGCATTGCCTATTTGCACATCCGCTATGGAGTAATTCCGATAGCGATCCTTCTCGCAGGCAGTTCACTCACGGACGCTGGCCGGGCCCGCCTGGTTCCCTTAACCGCCGCCTTCATAAGTCTTTTCGCGCTACAGCAATCACACATCTACGACAGGATGGGCTTGCTCGATCGCGCCCAGAACGACGTTCGCGCGGCGGTAGCGTCATTGCCGCAGGGCGCCCGCCTACTCATTGGGGCACAAACCGTAACACCACTTGTCAATCGCCTGAACCATGCACCCGCGCTCGTCATAATTGAAGCCGATGGATATGTCGCCAATTTGTTCAGCAACACCTCACCCGTAGGGGTCAGCGCTTTGGCGATGCCGCTGCATCTCCCACAAGCGTGGCCATTGTCGTCTGACCGACTAAGTGCAAGTGCAAACCTCAATCCGCCTACAAAAGCCGCAGAAAGCGGATTCACGTTAGATTACTATCATGGGTGGCCACAGACATTCGAAGCGCTATTTTGGTTTGCAGAAAGCGACAGTCCCAAACCTGAAGGCTTGCATCTGACTCCCATTGTAGAAAATGAGAACTTCATCCTCTACACCGTATCACCCAACATTGAATAAAGCTGCCATCCGCATGCATTCTCCTTTTGGGGCAACCGCCCCAGTTTGATTGTTGAGTTGAGATTTTTGATAAGGACCAGCGGCTTTGATGGTTTGGAACGTTCCTAACTGGAAACATGTCGCCCCGACCGCTGCCCCAGTCACTGTGCCTTGCGTAGGATCAACTCCCAGCCGGGTTCACCGTATCTGTCTCTCCTTGAGTCCAAGATTACCAAGCAAAGCGCCTACAAATATAGGGGCATCTCATTGAGGATCGGACAAGGCCGTCCGCCAAGCGTGATCATGAGCCTGTTATGTAGGTGGATAGTATCAAATCTTCTTGACGCGCACCGCTTGTGCCATGTGTGCGGTTGGTATGATCGGAATAGGCCGTCCCATGTCGTCCAGCAGATCACCAAATAGGTACGTAAGACCTATACCGCAGAAATCTCAGATCGTATGACAATTTCGCTCAATCATGTTGACGCGGACCCAGTTTGAGGGCAATATGTGAACTGCGTTCAATTTTATCGATACCATTGAGTTTCGTTCACCTGTTCATGTGAACGGCATTTTTCACCCGCTGACCCTGAAATGGTAAAAGACATTTCAGGAGAACGACGCCGCAAGACAGTCTGGAAATATTACATTGGAAGCCCTTTTACTCCTTGCAGTAGTTGTGACCCTCGCGATCCCGCTTACGATTATCTATCTCTTGGTATCCAACGTGAGCCTGCGTGAACGTGTTGCAGCGCTCGAAGAAGCCTATTTGCGTCAGGCGAGAGAAGCACCCGTGGCCGTTCCTCCGAAGGCACAAGCGCTACCTGCAAAGCCCTCACCCGCGGCTAAAGCAGCAATTGTAAAACAAGCCCCCATCCCCATTCCAGCAGCGGAACCTACGGCGGAATCTGCCGCACCAATTGAGGAACCGCCGAAATCCGTAGTTGTAAACAGCACAAATTTCGCGGCGCTGATAAGTTGGCTGATGCAAAACTGGTTCTACGCGGTCTCTGCCGTATCGCTTGCGTTAGCAGGTATATTCCTCGTGTTATATGGTATTGAACAGGGGCTCTTACCTCCTTTAGTACGTGTCATGGTCGCATTCGCCTTTGGCGCGGTCCTCATCGGAGCTGGCGAATATATTCGGCGGCGATATGGCGATGAAGAAGGTCGCAGCACAGCATATTTACCGTCGACTTTTTCCGGGGCCGGTATCGTCACATTGTTTGCGGCAGTTCTGGCCGCGCGTCTCCTTTATGGATTTATTGGGCCAGAACTGGCGCTCGTTGGTATGGCATTCGTGGGTACGGTCGCGCTTGTTCTGGGATGGTTCTATGGGCCACTATTAGCTGCGGTCGGCATTATTGGGGCTATGGGCGCCCCCTTTATTATTGATGGGTCATCAGACAACCCAAGTTGGTTGCTCGGGTATTTTGCGATTGTGACAATCTTGGGCTTAGCCATTGATGCATTTCGCCGTTGGGCATGGGTGTCTGTCATTTCGCTAACGCTGGGATTTGCGACCGGCTTTTTCTTGATGTTTAGCGCTGGCTTCATGGCCCAAGCCCCGTTCGTGATCTATTGCGCCATTTTGGCCGCTGCTGGCATCGCAATACCTCTACGCAAATTAGTGCCCGATCATCAGGGGACCCTGTTAAGCCTAACTATGTTCGCGCATAGCGAACAGGACCGCTGGCCAGAGTTTCCGACACGGCTTGCGGGTGGCGCTGTTGCTGCCGCAAGCGGATTAATTGCGCTGACAACATTTGATGCCTCACACACAGATTTGTTCTGGGTCGGAATTGTTGCGCTAAGCGGGATGGTCTTGGCTTTGTTGGTTTGGGCGCGCGACGCCACTGCCCTCGCGGATCTTGCCGCGTTGCCGGCGACCGCCTTCGCTGTTGTTGCGGCCAGCGGGGTACGTATTTGGAATGAACAAGCAATACTCGCGCGAGAGGCAGAAGCAGACCTTCCGATGAGCGCAACAATCTTGATCGCGATAAGCTTGGTCTTATCAATTCTTGCGGCTTGGCGATCACTGCGTGGGGGGCAGGCACAACTGTTCATGGCTATGGGCGCGGCAACATTCGCACCCATCGTCGCCATCGCCCTCGACGTCTATTGGCAACCTGTTGGAGTAATCGGCACTTACATTTGGGCGCTGCACGCGATGGCCATTGCAGGCGTGATGGTCGCAATTGCAGAGCGCTTTGCCCGGGTGGACGGCCCACAAGACAGGCAACGGACGTCTTTTGCGGCTCTTTCAGCGCTTGCCTGCATTGCGTTCGGCATCGTCATTCTTTTCAGCTCTGCCGCACTCACCACGGCGCTTGCGGTGACAGTCGTAACTGCCGCTTGGCTTGATCGACAGTTTAACCTGCCGCTTATGGGGCTCTATATTCTGGCGGGGATTGTGACAATTGGGTACCGGCTCGTGATTGATCCGGGTCTACTTTGGGCAACCGATGCACCGTTCTGGGAAATGCTACTTTCATATGGCGGGGCTGTCGCAGCCTTTGCTGTGTCCTGGTATTTTGTTAAAACTGCAAAACGGCCACGATCAGAAGTCCTGCTCGAAAGTGCTGTGTTTTCTGCGACGGCCATCCTTGTGTCATTGCTACTTTTCCGTGCCATTTTGGAATGGGGCGGCGTCGGCGCCTCCGATAGTCATTGGGCCATTGGCCTCATTGCCACAGTTTGGTTTGCGCTTGGCATGGCACAACTCAGAAGGCTTGAAATTGGCGGGGCATTGGCGCTGCTACGCAAGATACAAAGCGGGCTTTTCTTACTGATAGGCCTACTGCAGCTCATTATTATAGTTCTCCCGCTAAATCCTGTGTTCGGCATGATCCCGGACCCGATTTTAGGGCCAAACATATTCAATACATTGATCCCGGCCTACTTACTTCCTGCGCTGCTCCTCATCCTCGGCGCAAAGTGGCTGCACAACATCCCTACTGCGCTCAAGAGATGTTTCATCGCAACCGCTGTCGTATTGCTAAGCCTCTGGCTCGGGCTCGCGATCCGGCACTTCTGGCGCGGGCCAAACGGCATGAGTTTGCCTGAAATGGGGCAGCCCGAACTATATACCTATACGGTCGCACTGCTCGTGGTCGGCGCGGCACTGTTCTATCAATCCTTGGCCAGCTCAAGAGCAGTGCTGCGCAAAGCAGGCTTGGCTGTCATCGGCTTGGCCGTTGCGAAAGTATTTATGGTCGACATCAGCGGGCTTGGCGGGTTAATTCGCGTATTTTCATTGCTGTTCTTGGGCCTATCTCTCGCCGGATTGGCATGGCTCAACCGATGGGCAATCGATCAAAAGGGGCGCACTTAGCGACGCCCCTTTTTCTTTTTGCAGTTCATCCAAAATGGCGGCACATCACCTGCCATCATGCACCCGTAAACCCAACGAACGGCGGCGCGTGCTGGGCTGGGTGGCATGGACGCTGCAACACGAGACTGACAGACCGGCTTGGTCTCGTCGCTGATAGATGGCGGCCAGCTCTCTGACCAGCCTACGGCCCATGATCGGGTTGGACGGGGTAAACACGGGAGCAGCCACCTGAATGGTCTGGCGCATCAATCTGCCAACACAGCCGGGCCCCTCGTCCAAACCGATCTCGCTGAGCTCTTCTGTCATCCGCGGCCTGCCGTAGGTCTCGCGACTTTGTTTTGACGCAGCAGTAAACGGTGTTCTAATTCTCAGAACCGTTTAAGTCGACTAAGCAGGCCTTAGCTGTGATGCAGAATCTTGGTAATAACGGCATAGGCTTATGGCGCGTTGGGCCGAGGTGCAAGGATTGCCAATCAACACCACTCCCGCTTTTTGGCCTGTCTCGATGGGGCTTGCTTGCTCTGTTATTGTGGCAGCGGATTCCTTGGGGATTGATCAGGGAATGGTAACCGGGGCCGTTCTCTCGGCCGTTTGGGAAAAGGATCTCAATATTGCGGATGAGGGTGATCTTGGCAAAGCTCTTGCGGGAATTGGGTTTGATGTCAGCCTTTTATTGGACAATGCATCGACGCCCCAGATCCAAGAGGCCAGCGAAGAAATAACCAAAACGGCCATCCAATTGGGCCTCTTTGGATCTCCGACTTATGTAGTCAAAGAAAATTGGTTCTTCGGTCAAGACAGATTGGACTTTTTGGAGAAAGAGCTATCCAGATGAGATCATGGCGCCGCCAAAGCGCTAACGCGTGGTATTAACCGTCAGATTGAAACGCCGCTGCGCGGGGGACCGGCCTTGGCCAGAACTTCTGGATCGGTTGCCACCGCATAGGAGGCCATGGGCGAAAGCGCCCCTGATCTGTCGCTCACGATCCTCGCCCTAGCGATGTTTATTCTTACGGTAATGCCCGTCATTCGCGGCATGGCGCTGCGCCAATTCGCGCCTGTATTCGCTGACCGGGTTGAGTCCAAATTGTTAAATTTGGCGAGCGTGCTGTTTGTTCTCATTATTCTTGCTGCGATCGCATCGAGATGGGAACTGCTGTTGAATAACGTTGCTCTGCTTGGGCTTGCGCTGTTAACCCTTAACCTGAGCACGATGATGGGCGGCCTCTTGATAGCGGGTGCTTTGGCCTGACATGGTCGGAACGAAAGACCATTTTGATTGAGGTCGGCATCCAAAACGGGAGCCTTGGTATCACGCTTGCGCCGCTTATCGTTGGTGCCACGGGGGGCATTCCAACGATTGGGTTGCCCTCGGCTCTCTATAGTGTTGTCATGTACGTCACCGCAATTCCCTTTGTTCTTTGGCTTCGGAGCCGTAAATCATGAAAACAGATGTTGTCGTCGTTGGTGGAGGGCTTTCGGGTCTGGCCGCCGCAGCTGAGCTTGGAGATCGCTGCAAACAGGTTGTGATCGTCGACCAAGAAGGCCCGCAGAACCTGGGCGGGCAGGCCTTTTGGTCATTGGGCGGTTTGTTCATGATCGACACCCCAGAACAGCGTCTCATGGGGATCAAAGACAGCCATGAACTGGCCCTGAACGACTGGATGGGATCAGCCCAGTTTGATCGCCCCGAAGACGACTACCCGCGTCAGTGGGCATCGGCTTATCTAGACTTTGCGGCGGGCGAAATGCGTCCTTGGCTACATAAGATGGGTTTGCGTTGGTTCCCTGTGGTTGGCTGGGCTGAACGCGGCGGGTCGGACGCCACGGGGCACGGCAATTCTGTGCCGCGCTTCCATATCACTTGGGGGACTGGCCCCGGCGTGCTTGCCCATTTCATCCGGCGCTGTAATGAACACGCCGCCGCAGGGCGCCTGACCTATCTTCATCGGCATCAAGTCGATCGGCTCGAAATGCAAAATGGCGCCGCGGTTGGCGTGAGCGGCACAACCCTTGCCCCGGATGACGCGGTGCAGGGTGCGCAAACCAACCGCACAAGCACGGGCGAATTTCGCGTCGATGCAGATGCCGTGATCGTCGCGTCAGGCGGTATCGGTGGCAATTTCGAATTAATCCGCAAAGTATGGCCGACAGAGCGTCTTGGCCCTGCCCCCAAAAACATGCTGTCGGGGGTGCCGGCCCATGTCGATGGCCGTATGATCGGCATTGCCGAGGACGCGGGTGGACATGTGATTAACCGCGATCGTTTGTGGTTTTACACCGAAGGCGTCAAAAACTGGGACCCGATCTGGCCCGCCCACGGTATCCGCATCCTGCCCGGGCCGTCGTCAATGTGGTTCGATGCACGCGGAAACCGGTTTGCCCCGCCCGCCATGCCCGGCTTTGACACCAACGGGACCTTCAAGGCGATCCTTGACACTGGCTATGATTACAGTTGGTTCGTTCTAACCCAAAAGGTCATCAAAAAAGAATTCGCGCTTTCGGGGTCTGAACAAAACCCAGACCTGACATCGGCCAAATGGGGCGAGGTTTTTAAACAACGTATCCTGTCGGGGAAATCCGCAACAGGCCCAGTCGAAGCCTTCAAAGAACATGGCGCTGATTTTGTCGTGGCGGATAATCTTTCTGACCTTGTCAAAGGAATGAACGGTCTTACGGATGATGCGCTCATCGATGAGACACATCTGCACCGCCAGATAGAGGCGCGCGACGCACAAGTCGACAACCCGTTCAGCAAGGACCCCCAAATCACAGCGATTCAAGCGGCCCGCCACTATCGTGGCGACAAGCTGATCCGCACAGCCAAGCCGCACCGTTTTCTTGATCCCAACAATGGGCCGCTGATTGCGGTACGGCTTAACCTCATCACCCGCAAAACGTTGGGCGGGTTAAAAACGCACCTCGACAGCCAAATGCTTGATGCAACAAATACTCCGATTGCGGGGCTCTACGCCGCTGGGGAAGCTGCCGGTTTTGGCGGCGGCGGGTATCACGGTTACAACTCTCTTGAGGGGACGTTTTTGGGCGGCTGCATCTTTTCTGGGCGGGCGGCGGGACGCAATGCAGGCTAGGCGCGTGTGACAGCGCGCCAACCACAGTCCTAAATAGCTATTAAAAGCGGTCGTGCATTGTTTTCTTGATCGTTCTCCAAGGTAACACCGCCTTAATATATTGATAAAACGGGTAAAAATTTTGAAGCGAAGAAGGGCACGCGCAGAAATATTGCCTCATTTCGCCCCAACCCTCCCTTTTCCGAGGAGCGTCCGAATTCTCGTTCATCGCGCCCATACACGGCAGGATGGAAAGACACGCCGTTCAGCCGTTGCATAATTATGGCTCAGTGTCCTTGATCATATCCCGTTTTTTGGGCACCAAGCAGCCGGAAATGTGATGATTTACACACGAGTGCTCCACGAGGCGGGATAAATATTGACTCTTTGGTAAAAAATTGCGTTCCTGAGACCAACAATGCAGGGATAGCCATGACATATGATCTTTCTACGAAGTTTACCGGTCTCGATTTTGTAAACCCATTCATTCTGGCCTCGGCGCCGCCGACGGAAAGTAAGCGCAAAATTCTTAAGGCTTTTGAGGCCGGCTGGGGTGGCGTGGTCACGAAAACCATTGGCCTGCATCCGGTCGAAAATGTCGCCGGGCCCAAAACGATCTACCAGCGCACAAGCGAAGAAAAGCCCTATGTTTCGCGTAACAAGCGGCCCGACACTGTCTCTCATTCCTCTTGGAATTGGGAACTCATCTCGGACCAGCCGCTTGAATTATGGCTTCCTGATCTGAAAGAAATCAAAGCAACATATCCCGACCGCATGCTGATCGCCTCTATTATGGCTGGGGCGGGCAATGAAGAAGAAATGGCCAACTGGCGCAAACTCGCAACCGCCTGCATTGATGCTGGCTGCGACGCGCTTGAACTGAACATGTCATGCCCGCACATGGACCGTAAAGACATGGGCGCCAACGTCGCCAATGATGAAGACATCATTACGTCAATTCTCGCAGCGGTAACAAGCGTCGTCGACGTGCCAATTTGGGTTAAACTGACGCCTTCGACGTCAACCCTCGTCAGCGCCTCAGCAGCGGCCTATGCGGCGGGCGCGTCGGCAATTTCACTGTGCAACACATTCCCATCACTACCATTGATGGACCCTGATACAATGAAATTCGAAGTCGAGGTTGATGGGCTTACGTCTTCGGGCGGACAAGGCGGTTTGGCCATTCTAAACCAAGCTTTGCTACGCGTCTCTGATCTTTCGCGCGCCTTCCCCGACAAACAAATTTCGGGCATTGGCGGCATCAAAGGGTTCCGAGAGGCCTTCAATTTTATCGTGCATGGCGCAGGCAATCTGCAAATCTGCACCGCCGCGATGGAAGAAAAAGGCAGCGGCGGTGTTGGCATCAAACTCATCCAAGAGCTGAAAGATGATCTTGGTGCCTATCTGCAAGATAAAGGGTTTTCATCAATCGAAGACTTCCGCGGAATCGCCCGCGAACGGATCGTTGAACAATCCCAAATCCGCCGCAAAAGCGCAGACTATAATGGCGGTTATGCAGAATAGCAGGCAATCATCGTTCGCCAATGTCAGCGCCGCAAGGTCGCCAAAACGCTTAGTGACTATGCGCTAGCCCGCGGCTTGTTGGGTGGACATAGCATAATTTGACCACTCCGACATTAAGTGACTCTGGTTTCATAGAATATTTTTCAGAGCTCGGCGGTGAATTTGGCCATTTGCACAAATCAAATGACCATCGATAGAATAAAAAAATGCCGCCCTCGGGCGGCAATTGGGATCGTTGAACCAGGTCAGGTTCAATCTGGCTTCAGCCCATACGAAATCGAAGCCCATCAGATGCATCATCTGGCGGTTTTTTGACGCACTCCATGATCTCACTCGTTGAAACCATTATCCCGCTGAAGCCAGGTTGTTCCTTTTGCCAGCAAACGTCTTTCAGATGCTCCCCGAACAATAGCTCCAGGATTAACAGCAACTTAAGGCGGGTTTTCTCAGCTGCTTTTGCCAAAGGCACATGTTCTTCAGGCAGTACATCAACGACAGAAAACACACAAACAACGCCATGCTGTCACCGGTTGACTATGAAAATGAAACTGCAGAAAATGAACAAGGCAGGTGTCTAGGAAATTAGGGGCACCTCATTGCGCATTTGCTGCGGTGCAGGAAAGATCTTGGCTAGTTTGCGGGGGTTTTGGGCGGTGGCGGCGAGCAGGAACTCGTCATTTGCACCGCTTGGGCCGCGTAGTCGCAGTCGTCCCAATAGGCATGCTCACCGGTCTGCGCCGTTCCGCATATCGCGCAAGTCTTTGAAACTTCGGCGCTATACCAAAGCAAACAAGACACGTCTGGGTTAGGGGAAGACGCTGGCTGTGCACGTAGTCTTAAGCTATCCAGTCTGGGCCGAAATTCCCTGATTTACAGGGAATTATCAGGGAAATTGATGGTTTTTGTGCCGTTTTCGGGTAATTTGGCCAATTTCGACCTCCAAAGCATAGGTGATATCAGTGTGTTAGGGGGCATTTCCCCGTTCTTGGAATAACAGGGAAAACCATTCTGCAAACAGGGAATGTTTTGGCACGAAAGAGGGAAATTTGGTGACGACAACAGGAGGGTCAGTGTTGGCTCAATCGCGGAGCTATTCCGCCTGTTGAAAGTATAAATTTACGCTATGCCATTGAAACAAAACAAAATATAGTATTGCCCTGAATGATCCGATATGCTTCAATATCAAACATGGAAGGTCACCTGCACCATGATTGATGCGCAGTCTGACCATCCTAGCTTCCGCAATTGGGCCATTGCTCAGATAGGTTAGTAGACGCGTGTTCCAGATGGAGCATGGCACCACGGAAACAAAAAAGCCCGCCCCTCAATGTTTGGAGGCGGCAAATCATAAACCAAACTTCGCATGCAGGTGGCATGCATCAAAAAGTGTGCCTCGCTTTTGCCTGGCGCGAGATGTGGAGTACTACAATGACTTTACCTAGTGAACGTATCGAGATGATCGTGCTGGGCGACCTTATCTGGCCGTCGTCATCGACCCTTATTCACTTCGTGTGATAGTCTGGGCCACGCAAGCACGGCAACCAACTGACCTTGTCTGCGATCAGAACCACGTTCTCACGACTGAAGTCATAAGATACGAAACCTGCTCCCGTCTGTCAGCGTGTCTGACACGAAGCCCAGGCTCCAGCGTTGGTTCGGGGCATCCGGCAGCACCATTGACTTTCTTGTGGTTCACCACAAAACTCTCCCGCGCGATCATCACGTGGACGCGACGGCACCCAAACCGCCGCCGTTCCCGCGAAACTCGCTTGATTGCATCCCGTAGTTCCGCATCATC
>NZ_JACXGQ010000007.1 GCF_022096995.1 Yoonia sp. I 8.24
GAGACAAGGCGCTCAACTGCCCAATTGCAGTACTATCGGTCTTACGCGTAACTTGGCGTAGCCCTTTGGCACGCCGCGCCAAAAGCCCATGTGCCATCAGCACAACCATAAACCACGCGCCTGCAAGCCATGGCTTCAGCCCGAAGGCCGCGACCAACATGATTGGCGCAAAAACTGTTCCTGAAAGCGGCGCAATCAATGTGCCGGCGATCACCGCCGCGACAAGCGCCATCGCGCAACCACCAACCAACGCGCGTGCAGCGCCCAGCTTTCCTGGCATGCCCATCCAGCGGCGGGTCATAAATAATGCAATCAACCCGCTTACCGCGCCGGTTAACACGATCCCGATCTCTGTACCAAAGGGAGAGCGCGTCAGCACCTCCGACGTATTACTACCTGACATAACGAACAGGGTCATTCCCGCAGATGTCGCCCCGATGGCGGCATAGGCCGTTGCGAACGCCTTTCCGCCGCGCGAAAGATTAAAAAAATCTCCAAATACTCTTGCCATCATACGCCCTCAATACTCGTCTCTACTCAGGTCACTATACGAGGTAGATGGTTAACAATCCGTGTCAAACATCACAGACCCCTACCTTATACGCCTTCTTTATGCCATATTTGCCTTATTCTCGCAACATTTATTAAAAGTGGTGAGAGACCTATAAACGCTAAAAATACTTAAGCGAACTCAAAGGGATATCACGAATATCCGAGCACCCACGCCGAAACATATGCGACAGTTCATCGCAATTATTAAAATTGTGTCCAAACGGGACACAAGCGACCGCCAGAGCGATTCCCGATCATCCCACCTAAACCGTCAAGCTGCGCGGAAAACCAAGCTTACCCCGTTCAAACAATGACGCTTGCCTGTAGGCTGCGGACCGTCGTTAAAAATATGCCCCAGATGGCTTCCACAACGGCGACAATGACATTCGGTGCGCACAGAGAATAACTTGCGGTCCTCCATCGTGCCGATTGCGTTTGGCAGGCTTTCGAAAAAGCTGGGCCATCCGGTCCCACTGTCATATTTTGCCTCGGATGCATACAGCGGCAAATCGCAGCCGCGACAAAAATAGGTCCCGGACGCATAGTTTTTATCAAGCGGTGACGAACCCGGGCGTTCAGTCGCTTCATGACGCATCACTTGATACTGCAGATCAGTTAGCATCTCCCGCCATTCAGCATCAGTGCGGGTTACCTCAAACACTTCTTGCGCAAACCCGGCGCGCCCGAACAAAAGCGTTGCGATTGACAAGGTAACAAATTCTCTGCGGTACATGGTAACTTTCCTCTTTGGCTGCCCCATTTATAGCGCAACATTGTATTTCAAGCGATGCACCTTGCCGTTACCTCTGGTACTTGCAGCGGCGCGCGATATGTTGCATCCCGGAACACAACATTCGACGATAGATGCAAAGGCACGCACATGGCTGACGGTACATTGGATATGAACGCAAAACCGACCGAAGATATTTCGGTCCGTGAGGTCTTTGGCATCGACAGCGATATGAAGATCAAAGGCTTTGCAGATCGCACAGATCGCGTGCCTGAAATCGACAGCACCTATAAGTTCGACCCCGATACGACGCTCGCGATTTTGGCAGGTTTTGGCTATAACCGCCGGGTGATGATCCAAGGGTACCACGGCACAGGTAAGTCATCGCATATTGAACAAGTTGCGGCGCGCCTGAACTGGCCTGCGGTACGGGTGAACCTCGATAGCCACATTTCCCGGATTGATCTGATCGGGAAAGACGCGATTAAGCTGCGCGACGGCGTCCAAGTGACTGAATTCCATGAAGGCATCCTGCCATGGGCGCTGCGCAACCCAGTTGCCATTGTCTTTGATGAATATGACGCAGGCCGCGCTGACGTGATGTTTGTCATTCAGCGCGTGCTTGAGGCTGACGGCAAATTGACGCTGATGGATCAAAACGAAATCATCACGCCCAACAAACACTTCCGCCTGTTTGCGACCGCCAACACCGTTGGTTTGGGCGACACCACAGGGCTGTACCACGGCACCCAGCAAATTAACCAAGCCCAGATGGACCGCTGGTCGTTGGTCGCGACTCTCAACTACCTGTCGCATGACGCGGAAGCCGCGATTGTTCTGGCCAAATCACCGCATTTCAACACAGAATCTGGCCGCAAAACGCTGAGCCAGATGGTGACGGTTGCGGACTTGACCCGCACCGCCTTTATGAATGGTGACCTGTCGACAGTGATGTCGCCACGCACCGTGCTGGCCTGGGCGGAAAATTCGCGCATTTTCCAGGACGTCGGCTATGCGTTCCGTCTGTCATTCCTGAACAAATGTGACGAGCTTGAGCGCCAAACCGTCGCTGAATTTTACCAGCGCTGTTTTGACGAAGAGCTGCCCGAAAGCGCAGCGAGCCTTAGCCTCGGCTAAGGATGCCCAAAAAGACAATCACCATAACCGCGATGGAACGCCCGGCGTTATTTGCGGATATGGTGGCGTCGCTGACGCGTTGCGGGTTAGACCGATGGCATGTCTACGTTGCAATTGAACCAGGCGATCATCAAGAAGCACTGGCGCAGATTGCAATGGATCTGCTACCCAGCGACCAAATTACAATTCTGCGCAACCCAAAACAGCTAGGCGTGCGCGAGAACCCCAAAGCTGCGATTGACGCTGCTTTTGGTGACCGATCAGATTTCAACCTTTGCCTTGAAGAAGATTTTTTGCTTGCGCCAGACGCGTTGCAACTGGCCGATTGGTATATCGCAAACGCGCAGCCGCATTGGGTGTGTCTTAACCTCCTCGCCGCAAGCTGCGGGAGCACGGGCAATCTGTCCGCGCCAGCCTATCCGGAACTCTTGTTTGAGAGCAAAGGGTTTAGTTCAATTGGCCTTGGCTTGACGCGGCGCAACTGGGATCAACTGCGCCCCCATTGGAGCGCACCCACTGCGATCAGACGCAAAGGATACCATGACATCGCCGTTGATGGCTGGGATCATGCCTTATTCGCGCATCTATTGAAACATCCCGCCTTGCGCAGCATACATCCGGTTGCGGCGCGCTGCACGCATGTAGGCGCGACTGGTACCTACTGCACCCCCACTTTCCAAGACGCCGCATTTGGGCACATCGCATTGGCGCTGCGCGATGCCGATGCGGCCGCGCGCGACGGGTTTTCTCTTGTTCCAATCGCGCGGTTGCCACAACAGATTGTCGGCCACGTGCGCGCGCAACAAGATTTCGCAAACCTGCTGGCCCAACAGGTCACAAGGTTTGAACCAACCCGCAGTTATCTGTACGATCGGCTGAGCCATTGGAATCGCAAACGCCGCCGCCGCAATCAATAGCGGGATGCAGACGCGAAACCGCCGCGCGATAGCCACATTCCGGTCCGGTTTGTCGGCATTATACCGTTCACGACACAACCGGGAGCAGACCATGAAAATGAAAATTGGCACAGAGTTGCCTTCAGATTACGTGGTCAGCCACGCAGACCTCACAGATGCGGCAACCACATTGATCGCGCAGACATTGCTGCCGCTTTTTGCGGAAAGCATGACCGAAGAAGTCTCGCGCGCCAATGTCGAAGGGATCGTCACAGAGCTGGCCTATTTGTTTGACGAAGGCGCCATCGAAATCGGTGGCAAAACCTATTTGCCACGCTTGGCCTTTGTGGATGAGGCTGGTGCCACCTTGCCCGGCGTCGCAGAGCTGACCACGATGCACGAATTTGTCGAAGATCTTTTTGATATCGATCCAGCCGCGCAAATCACCTTTGAAGAGCCAGAGTTCGACGAATAGCGGGCGGTAAATTTGCCTGTCTTGGCTCTGGTCATTGGGGCGTCGCGTCTTTAGTTTGCACCTTAACAAAGGATGCAGCGCATGAAGAACCCGACCGACAACCCCGCAGATCCGTTTAAAAAAGCGCTGGCCGAAGCGACCAAGACGATGGCCGATGACACAGAGCTGTCGGTCACCTATTCTGTTGATCCTGCAGGACAAACCGCTGATAGCATCCGCTTGCCACAGGTCACGCGGCGTATGACCCGCGACGAAGTGCTGCTTGCGCGCGGGACGGCTGACGCCTTTGCGCTACGCCACAAATTTCATGATGCAAACCTTGCCGCCCGCTATATGCCCCAAGGGCAGATGGCGCGTGATTTGTACGAAGCAATGGAAACAGCCCGGATCGAGGCCGTAGGCGCCCAACATATGCCCGGCACCGCTGGCAATATTGACGCGAAAATCGAAAACGAAGCCACGCGCAAAGGCTATGATCAAATATCGAACGCCTCTGACGCTCCTTTGGCCGTTGCAGCAGGCTATATGATCCGACAGCTGGCCACGGGGCGTGACCTGCCCAAAGGCGCAGACAATGTGCTGGACCTTTGGCGCGGCTTTATCGAAGATCATTGTGACGGCACGCTTGATGGATTGGGCGACGCGCTGGACGATCAGCAGGCATTCGCAAAACTGGCGCGCCAAATGATCAGCGACATGGGCTATGCCGATCAGTTGGGCGACGATCCTGACAGTCTTGACGATGATCAAAACGACGAGGCCGAAGACGGCGGTGACGAGGATCAAGAACCCGAAAGCACAGGGGACGACGATGAAAGCGACGGCGAAGAAGCCGACGCTTCGCCCGAGCAGTCACAAGACGAACAACAAGACGCAAGCCAAGCCCAAGTCAGCATGGATGATCAGGCCGATCAGGACATGGGCGAAGAAGCCGAAATGCCAGAAGGCGAAGCCCCGCTTGATCCGCCTGCCCCGCAACCTGTGTCTGATGCAGACCCAGAGTACACTGTCTATAGCGCTGAATTCGATGAAGAAATCGGCGCCGAAGATCTCGCAGAACCTGCTGAATTAGACCGATTGCGTGCCTATTTGGATCAGCAGCTAGAACCGCTCAAGGGTGCAGTTAGCCGATTGGCTAACAAATTGCAGCGCCGGCTGCAGGCGCAACAGAACCGATCATGGGAATTTGACCGCGAAGAGGGCATCTTGGACGCCGGGCGGCTTGCTCGTGTGGTGGCATCCCCGACAACGCCCCTGTCGTTTAAGGTCGAAAAAGATACCGAATTCCGCGATACCGTGGTGACGTTGTTGCTTGATAATTCCGGGTCCATGCGGGGCCGCCCGATCTCTATCGCGGCGATCTGTGCTGACGTGATGGCGCGCACGCTGGAACGTTGCGACGTGAAGGTCGAAATTTTGGGCTTTACCACGAAGGCGTGGAAAGGCGGGCAATCGCGTGAAAAGTGGCTAGGTGATGGGCGCGCGGCAAAGCCGGGACGGCTGAACGATCTGCGCCATATCATCTATAAATCGGCGGACGCCCCTTGGCGGCGGACGCGCCCCAACCTAGGGCTGATGATGAAAGAAGGGTTGCTGAAGGAAAACATCGATGGTGAGGCGCTCGAATGGGCGCACCGCCGCGCAGTGAACCGCCCAGAGGCACGTAAAATCTTGATGGTGATTTCTGATGGGGCACCTGTCGACGATTCCACGCTGTCTGTGAACCCGGCAAATTATCTTGAAAAACACCTGCGCGACGTTATCGCCATGGTGGAAAAACGCAAAGCCGTCGAACTGGTCGCCATTGGCATCGGCCATGATGTGACCCGCTACTATGAACGTGCGGTGACGATCACGGATGTGGAACAGCTCGCAGGTGCGATGACCGAACAGCTTGCGGGCTTGTTCGATAGCGACCCGCGCAAGCGGGCGCGTGTTCTGGGCATGCGCAAGGCCGGCTAGGCAAAAGTTTCGGCCGCACTTATTAACAGGGGCATACCATGTTTCAAACCTTCGCGGCGCAAACCACACCTGAACAAGGTCCGCCCCGGCTAAAAGCTTTGCGCGCGCAAATGCAAACCGCAGGTGTCGATGCTTTCATCGTGCCGCGTGCTGACGCCCATCAGGGTGAGTATGTGGCCCCCCGCGACGCCCGGCTTGCGTGGTTGACGGGGTTTTCGGGCTCTGCCGGGTTTTGCGCGGTGTTGCCGGACATCGCGGGCGTGTTTATCGATGGGCGCTACCGGGTGCAGGTCCGCGCCGAGGTCGCAGATGCGTTTACCCCCGTGCATTGGCCGGAAACGCAGCTTGCCGATTGGGTCATGGATCACCTACCAAAGGGCGCGGTGATCGGCTTTGATCCGTGGTTGCATAGCGCGCAAGAAATCGCATCGCTGACGAAGAAACTCCGCGCATACGATCTGCGCGCGACAGATAACTTGGTCGACGCCATCTGGCACGACCAACCCCCTGCTCCGTCCTCCCCGTTCTTGGTCCAACCAATTGAATTTGCAGGCGAACCTCATACGGAAAAACGCATACGGATTGCAGATACCCTGACCGCAGATACAGCGGTGATTACCCTGCCTGATAGCATCGCATGGCTGCTCAATATCCGCGGGACAGATATCGCGCGCAACCCGGTACCGCAGGCATTTGCTATTTTGCATGCGACTGGCATGGTTGATCTGTTCGCAGGTACGGGCAAGGCAGACGGTATCCGCGACCATCTCGGGCCCGATGTGCAACTGCATGACGTCAGCGCGTTTCTTGGCCACATTGCGCGGCTATCCGGCCCGGTACAGATCGACCCAAAAACCTGCCCCGATATTGTCGCACAAACGCTGATCCGGACCGGCGCGGAGGCCAAACATTGCCCCGACCCCTGCCTGCTACCCAAGGCCATCAAGAATGCTGCCGAGATCGCAGGCGCGAAGACCGCGCATCACCGCGACGGCATCGCCATGGTGCGTTTTCTTGCCTGGCTTGATACTGAAGCCCCGAAGGGCGCGCTGACCGAAATCGATGTGGTCACAGCACTTGAAGGGTTCCGCGCGCAGACCAACGCACTGCGTGACATTAGCTTTGAGACCATCAGCGGCGCGGGGCCGAACGCAGCCATTGTGCATTACCGGGTCAATGAAAATACGAACCGCGCTGTTAATCCGGGGGAATTGCTGCTGGTGGATAGCGGCGGTCAATATGTTGACGGCACAACAGATATCACGCGGACGATTGCGATTGGCACCCCGACCGAGGATCACCGCCAATGCTACACAAGGGTCCTACAAGGGATGATTGCGATCAGCCGCATCCGGTTCCCCAAAGGGGTCGGTGGGCAGCATTTGGATGCGCTGGCGCGCGCGCCGCTTTGGCTGGCAGGTCAAGACTATGATCATGGGACCGGCCATGGTGTCGGCAGCTACCTCAGTGTCCACGAAGGCCCGCAGGGTATTTCGCGCCGATCAGAAGTTGCGCTGGAAGCCGGGATGATTCTGTCGAATGAGCCCGGCTATTACCGCGAGGGCGCGTTTGGTATCCGGATCGAGAACCTGATCACCGTCATCCCTGCCCTCGCCCTGCCGGGCGCGGATGCACGTGACATGCTTGGCTTTGACACGCTGACCTATGTGCCGCTTGACCGACGGTTGATTGATACATCCCTGCTGGCGAATGCAGAACGGGACTGGATTGATCAGTATCATACGGATACAGTCGCGCTTCTTGCGTCGCATCTTGATGCGACAACTTGCGCATGGCTGGAAGCGGCCTGCGCGCCGCTTTGACATAAAACTGTCACGGCCTACCCATACCACGCTACGGCGGTAATCGATTACCGCCCTCACCAAAGGAATTCGCTTATGGCTGACCATATAAATATTCGCCCCGTAACCGGTACATGGGTTGTTCGCGCTGGCGGCGCTGTATTGGGCGAAAGCCAGAACGCACTTGAATTGACCGAAGGCGACTACCCTGCTGTGATCTATTTCCCGCGCAGCGATATTGCCATGGCGTTTCTAGAGCCATCTGAAACGACGTCTTCATGCCCACATAAGGGCACGGCGTCTTATTTTTCAATTATTGCAAAAAGCGGACCAATAGCGGATGCGGTCTGGTCTTATGCGGCCCCCGCGGCAGGCGTTGCAGCAATCAAAGATCACCTCGCATTCTACAGCAATAAGGTAACCGTCGAAGAGGTCTAGGAATGTTCCTCGGCTGCGGTTTCTGACAGCGCCCGGTTCATCGCCTTCAGCGCATCGACCTGAAACAGCGCGCCCCATAATGCAGGCGGGCTGTCTTCGCCACCCAATGTGACCACCGGAATAAACGTATGCCCTGCTTGGTCAAACAACGGCATAGCTTGTTCTAACGTGGCGTTGCCGTCGATATAAACACCATCACGGATAAGATCCCAACAAGCATCTTCGGGCGCGGCACGCGGAGTATCGGCTGGGCGCATAATCGTTGAGACCTTGAAGGTCGCCAAAAGATAGGCCTGTGGACCTGCGGCCAAATGCACATTGCGCCGCTCAAGCTGCGTCAAAAAGAACGACCGATCCACCAGCCGTGACGACAGCGCGGTTGAAAGGGACACAGCCACCATCACCGCAAGCCCGGTCTGCCAATCGCCTGTCAGTTCAAACACAATCAACGTCGTTGAAATCGGCGCGCCCAAAACTGCAGCCGCAACCGCGCCCATCCCGGCCAAAGCATAAAGCGTGCCTTCGCCTGAAACCGTTGGGAAAATCGCCGTTGCGATGGCCCCAAAGGCCAAGCCAGTCAGCGCCCCCAACATCAACGACGGTGAAAACACGCCCCCGCCCATACGCCCGCCCATAGTGATGGCCACAGCAATGACCTTAAGAATGCCAAAGATGATCGCCTCGTGGAGCAGTAATTGGCCCGTAAGCGCGGCAGATGTCGTCTCGTAGCCGACGCCAATCACATGCGGCCACCAAATTGCGAGCATCCCCACCAGCCCACCCGCAATCGCTGGACGTAAAAAACGTGGGATTCCTATTTCGTTTTGAACGTAGGTGCCAAAATTATCGGCCCAAAAAATGGCCTTCATCAAGATGACGGCCACGAGCCCACAAAGCAACCCCAGGATCAAGAACGCTGGCAGTTCAACGTAGAACGCCAAGGCTTGTTGGGTAGGCAAGACAAATTCAGTCACATCGCCAAAGGCCAATCGGTTGATCACGGTCCCCGCAACTGATGCAATCACGATCGGCGCAAAAGCGTGCACTGCAAAATGGCGCAATACAACCTCTAGCGCGAAAAGCGCCCCAGCAATCGGCGCATTAAAACTCGCCGAGACGGCAGCTGCGACCGCGCAACCCAAAAGATCGCGACCTGTGATTCCATTTGCATTAATCCAACGACACACAAGCGTTGAAATGACCGCGGCAAGATGAACCACCGGACCTTCGCGGCCGGTAGAGCCACCAGAAGATAGGGTGATGAGCGAAGCAAAAGCCGATGCAAGCCCCCTGCGGGCCTCGACGCGCCCCTCTGACAGGGCCGCGGATTCGATCACATCCCCAACCGAACGCACCCGGCCGTCATCGGTAAACCGATCCAGAATGATCCCAACAATCAGCCCGCCAACAATAGGAATCACAATGATTAGATACCAATCAAGCCCCGCGACATGGCTATGTAGGAGCGTCACGTCATCGGTACCGTAAAGCGTCGCCTGAATGTAATCGATTCCCAACCGAAACAGCAATGCAGCCAGCCCGGCACATATCCCGATCGCCAATGCAATAAACCAAAACTGAATCTGCGTGGGGCCACGGGTCTTGATCACATGCGCGGCTTCAACGCACGCGGCCTTTGTGTCGCCAATCGCTTGATCTAGCAGTTTCTTAATCGGCTCGCCCATGCCGTTGGTCATCCCAAATCGTTAAATAGCCCGCAAATGCCGTTAATCTCGGTGTAAGCGATCCACCGAGCCAGTCCAAGTACCCATCGTAAAACGGTGTGTTCGTCCGAGAACGAATCAAAACTCCTAGCTCGCACCAAGCTCCACCCGTAGCAGCTGTATAGAGGGAACCCATCATTTCAGCCCGCAATGCAGATCATCCCGACAACACGAAACAACTTAAGGATGTAATCCTCCATTTTGCACGCCGACATAAAAACACCGATACTTTTTCTTTTTGCATTAGTATCAATACTTAACAATCCTGAAAACGATTACGTGAAGAGTGAAGAAAAACCCTTAATTTCCATAGAATACTCAGCCACGCCACAGGGTTGCAGGGGAAATACCTAAAAATAGGTCAGTTATAGTGATATACTTTGGTACAGGTTGATTGATAGCCACCCGCTCTGGTAGATTGTTACCTAGAGGAAATTAGGCCTCGTGTATTAGCCAGTTTATAAATCGTTTGACGGTTATTCAGCGGTTTTCGTGTTGAGGAGGAGGCACGGTTAAGGTCTCTCTCAAGACGACAGTGTGAGATACGTACCTTCGACGTGAGTGGAAAAGGTACGTCATAATGAGTGGGTCGGGTAACAATTTCTAGGGGTGGGATGCACATATTACTGCGCATCCCGCCCCTAACTTATTTTTGGCTCGCGATCAGCGCCTGCGCCGCAGCGCGAGCTGCATCGGTCACCACGTCACCAGAGATCATCCGTGCAATTTCATCAACGCGTGCCTCTGCGCCCAAAGCAATCACGGTAGAGGTCGTCGTGGCGTCATCTTGACGTTTTTCGACCCGCCAGTGGTGTCCACCTAAGGCAGCAACTTGGGGCGAATGCGTCACGACCAGAACTTGCCTACCATCCGCCAATTCGGCCAGACGACGGCCAACCGCATCTGCGGTCGCCCCACCAACGCCACGGTCAATTTCGTCAAATATCATCGTCAGGCCAGTCTCGGCCTGGGTCAAACAGACTTTCAACGCTAATAAAAACCGGCTGAGCTCTCCGCCGGAGGCAATTTTGTTGAGCGGCCCAGCAGGCGCGCCGGGGTTGGTTGCCACAGTAAAGGCCACCGTGTCCCTGCCCGATGGTCCCGGATCTGCTGGTGCAATATTCGTCGCAAAAACAGCGCGTTCCATCTTCAGTGGGGCCAGCTCTGTCGCCATCGCCTGATCCAGTTGCAGAGCAGCTGCGCGGCGCTTTTTGGTCAGCCTAGCTGCGGCTTCTTCATATATTGCTTGCGCGGTTTGTAGATCACCATTGAGCACGTGCAGATCACGCGCACCATCATCAAGCAGCGCCAAGCGGGCGCGCAACCCGTCGGCAAACCCGCGCAGATCATCCGCCAGCACCCCGTGTTTGCGGGCCAAACCACGAATAGCGAACAGCCGCTCTTCGACATTTTCAAGATCAGAGGTATCGAACGACAGCGCTTCGAGACACTGCAATATCCCATTTTGTGCCTCATCCAGCGCAAGCTGGACCCGTTCAATCGCGGCAAGCGGTTCATCAAGCTGCCCTTCGGCCTTATCCGCGACACCAATCAGCCAACGTGATGCATCGCTAATCATCCCTTCGGCACCATTCAAGCTTAGCGCCTCTCCGGCTTTGGCAATATCGGTGCGGATCTTTTCGGCCGCTTGCATCATCCGGCGTTGCGTATCAAGCGTCGCCTCTTCGCCCGCTTCGGGCGAGAGCGCATCAAGCTCGCCTACGGCGTGGCGCAGGTAGTCTTCTTCGGCTTGCACTTCGGCGATGCGCGCCTCGGCGGCGGCCAGTGCCTTTTGTGCCTTGGCCAATTGCAGCCAAGCCGCACGGGTCTTGTCTAAATCTGGCGCAAGCCCCGCATAGCTATCAAGCATCTGTTGATGTCCACGCGGATTCAAAAGCCCCCGGTCATCATGTTGACCATGCAATTCAACCAATGTTTCCGAAAGGTTACGCAAGACTTCACCGCTGACACGGCGGTCATTGATCCACGCCGTTTTGCGGCCATCACGGGTATTTACGCGACGCAAGATCAGCTCATCTTCGGCAGCGATCCCGGCATCCGCTAGCACGGCTAATCCCGGATGCCCCTCAGGCAAATCAAACCAAGCGGTAACTTCGCCTTGATCGGCACCTTGGCGCACCAGTTCAGCACGCCCGCGCCAACCCAGCACAAAGCCCAATGAATCAAGCAGAATAGATTTTCCGGCCCCGGTTTCCCCGGTCAGCACATTCAGCCCCGGTTGAAACGCCAATTCCAGCCGGTCAATGATAAGCATATCCCGGATATCAAGACCCCGTAGCATATCAGCCCCCGAATCTTGCGCCGATTACAGCCATTCGCCGCGCACGACCTGTCGGTAAATCGACGCCAGCCAATTGTCACCGGACACTTCAGTCGACAGCCCTTGCCCCGTCAGCAACGCATAGCTTGATTCGTACCATTCGGTTGACCGGTAGTTATGCCCCAAAATCGCGCCTGCGCTTTGCGCTTCAGCAGTGAGCCCAAGTGACAGGTACGATTCGACCAAGCGGTGGAGTGCTTCGGGTGTGTGAATGGTGGTTTGGAAATCTTCGACCACAATGCGGAAGCGGTTCGCGGCCGCCGCATAGTGGCCACGCTTCAGATAGTAACGTCCGATTTCCATCTCTTTTGCGGCCAAATGATCAAAGGCGAGATCAAACTTTAACACCGCAGAGCGCGCATATTCGCTGTCTGGATAGCGTTCAATCACCGTACGCAAAGCCTGTAACGCTTGGAACGTCAGCCCCTGATCGCGACCGATATCATCGATCTGATCGTAGTAAGACAGCGCCAAGAGATAGGCTGCATAAGGCGCATCCTGTTCGGCTGGGTAGAAATCCAAGAAACGTTGCGCGGACGCGCGGCTGTTCTGGTAGTCCTCGTCCCGGTGATAGGCGAATGCCTGCATGATCAGCGCGCGTTGGGCGTATTCAGAATAAGGATACAGCCGTTCAATTTCGCCAAATGTAAAGGCGGCATCATCTTGATCCCCCTGCGCCAACTGCTGTTCGCCACGTGCAAAAATCTGATCTGCGGTCATTTCATCCAGCGGAGCAGAAGGATTACCTGCGCCACAGGCGGACAAAAGCGCAAATGCCATTGCGGCGCCAACCTGCGTTGTCCGCATGCGGAATGTGTTCAAGCTGACTGACATCGAGCGACCTCATTACTGACGGTGCGCGCAAGACACGCACCAATTGTTAGGGATCGGTCTAGCATAGAAAAATCTGGTGCAAAATGCCTTTTGAGCACCCGGTGATCAACTGTGCGTCGCTGCTTTACGCAACAGCGTGAAGATCGGCCATGCTCACCCCGACACCGGGCAAACGCGCCGCGATTTTTGCATCACAATTGACCCAACGCCATGCGGTCGAATCTGCAAATAGCGCATGTAAAAGCCGGTTCGTCATCGCGTGGCCCGCACGCGTACCTGTATAACGTCCCAAGATCGGCGCGCCGGCCGTGTAAAGATCACCCAATGCATCCAGCATTTTATGGCGCACCGCTTCATCCGCGTGGCGCAGCCCACCGGGTGTCAACACATCCGCACCATCAACGACAACGGCATTTTCCATCGAACCGCCAAGCGCCAACCCATTGGCCCGCATGGCATCCACATCCGCAGAGCGGCAGAACGTCCGACTATCACACAGCTCGCGCACGAATGTGCCATTCGCCATATTCAAGGTCTTGTGCTGTTTACCAATCGCCGCATCAGCAAAATCGATCGCAAAATCGATTTGTAACGACGTTGCAGGCGAAAGCTGTGCAAAAGCCGCACCATCCGTCACAGACACATCTTTGAGAATTTCAATCGCGCGCAGCGGTGCGTTCAGACGTGTCAGGCCCGTCTGCACAATACCGCGCACAAAGGTCGCGGCGCTGCCATCCAAGATCGGCACTTCGGGACCGTCGATGTCGATAAGCACATTGTGAACACCACAGCCGGAAAGCGCCGCCATCAGGTGTTCAATTGTAGATACGGTCACCCCATCGGCATTCACCAAACGGGTATTAAGCGGTGAAACAATCACCCCATCCCATCTTGCCGCAAGCCGCGGGGTACCCTGTAGGTCAACCCGACGGAACACGATGCCCGCATTTGCGGGCGCTGGATGCAAGACGACTGAAACAGGCGCACCAGAGTGTAGACCTGTGCCTTCAAAGGCCGCTTTGTTTTTCAGTGTCGTTTGCACGGTTTTCGGGTGCCTTAGATGATTCCAGTTTCTTTACAGAACTACGCGCAAGGGCTGCGCGGCTCAACTCACTCTTTACAACGGTATGAAACATCACATGGCAATATTATGGCGGCCCAAGTAGGGCATTGCCTTAAAAGGAAAAAGGCCGCCCTGGGGCGACCTTTTCAAAGTATTAACGCAGCGTTACCGTAAGGTTTAGTTTGCCTGACGGCGCAAGAACGCAGGGATTTCGATGCGATCTTGGTCTTCGTTTGCTTCGGGTTCTTGGTGCAACGGCGTGACCTGCGGCTGTGCCCGTGTTGGCTGCGCGGCAGCGGCTTCAGCTTGCGCACCGGTCATCCGGTTGATCAAAGAATTGATACCAAATCGCGGCTTTTCTGCTTCTTCAGGAGCGGGCGCAGCAGCCTGCGGCTGCGCGGGGGCAGCACGCTGCGCGGGTGCGCGGCTCACGGCGGCTTGCAAACGCGCCAGAGCTTCGGGGGATGGTGTTCCCGGCGTGCGAGGCGCAACAAAGCTATCGGCCTCGGTTACCGCTGGTTCAGCGCGTGGCGTATATGCGGGCGGGGGCAGATCGTCAGCTGCGGCAGTCTGTGGCGCAGGCGCGGGCTGTGGTGCAGCAGCGGTTGGCATATCCAAATCTTGGAATAGCGTGCGTTCTTGTGGCTGTGGTTGCGGCGCTGGCGCAGCAACCTGCGCCGCTGGTTCTTGTACTGGTGCGGGCGCCGGTGCAGCAGCAGCCGGTGCAGGTTCTTGCACAGGTGCAGGGGCAACTTCGGGCTGTGCCAAAGGTGCGGCCATGCTGCGGCGAGGCAGCGGGGTATCAGCATTGCTCATGACAGCGTCAATGCCGGTCGCAACGACAGAAACGCGCATCTTGCCTTCCATCCCGGTGTCAAGCGTCGAGCCAACAATGATGTTTGCCTCTGGGTCGACTTTTTCGCGGATTTTGTTGGCCGCTTCGTCCAATTCGAACAGTGTCAAATCGTGTGAACCGGTGATGTTGATCAGAACGCCCTTCGCGCCTTCGAGGCTGATTTCATCAAGCAACGGGTTCGCGATGGCTTTTTCTGCCGCTTGGATCGCGCGGTTTTCGCCTTCGGCTTCGCCGGTGCCCATCATCGCCTTGCCCATTTCATCCATGACGGCGCGGACATCCGCAAAGTCGAGGTTGATCAGGCCGGGACGCACCATCAGGTCAGTCACACCTTTCACACCTTGATACAGAACGTCATCTGCAAGAGAGAAAGCTTCGGTGAATGTGGTGTTTTCATTGGCCAGACGGAACAGGTTCTGGTTTGGAATGATGATCAGCGTATCCACAACCTTTTGCAGGGCTTCAATGCCTGCATCGGCTTGTTTCATGCGCTTGCCGCCTTCAAATTGGAACGGCTTGGTCACGACGCCAACAGTCAGAACGCCCAATTCACGGGCTGCCTGTGCGATGATCGGGGCTGCACCTGTCCCGGTGCCGCCGCCCATACCTGCGGTGATGAAACACATATGCGCCCCAGCAAGGTGATCAACGATTTGTTCAATGCTTTCTTCAGCAGCAGCGGCCCCAACCGTTGCGCGCGCACCCGCACCCAGACCTTCGGTCACTTTCAGACCCATCTGGATTTTTTGTTCAGAACGCGATTGCTGCAGCGCTTGCGCATCAGTGTTCGCAACAACAAATTCGACGCCTTCAAGCGCCTGTTCGATCATGTTGTTTACTGCGTTGCCGCCTGCCCCACCTACACCAAACACGGTGATACGTGGTTTCAGTTCTTCATGCCCCGGGAGGGAGAGATTCAATGTCATTGCTCGATCCGCCTGTTTTTATGAGCCCGTCCCACCGGGCGCCTGACTGCTTATTGCTTACATCCTAACCGGGTGATGCCGAAAGGTCACGGGAAAAACACAAAATTGCCACCAAATCTGGACAAAAATTGATCGATACCCGCTTGATTTCGCGCAATCGGCAAAATGTTGCGCATTACCAGTTGTCTTTAAACCATTTGACAGCCCGTTTGAGCGAACGCGCCGGGTAGCGATCCGCCGGAATTTCGAAATCCCACCATTCGTCTTGCGGGTTTGACGCAAACAGCGACAGCCCAACTGCGCTTGAAAACGCGGGACCAATCGCGGCTTGTGGCAGGCCTTGCACCCGCAATGGACGCCCGAGCCGGACCTGCTGACCTAGAATTTTGCTAGCCAACCCATCAAGTCCAGGGATTTGGCTACCGCCGCCCGTCAACACGATCTGCTGGCTCGACAGATGCTCGAACCCGGCAGCATCAAGGCGCGCGCGGACTTCTTCAAGAATTTCTTCCACGCGCGGACGCATGATACCAATCAATTCGGCCCGGCTAACGGTGCGGCGATCATGTTCCCAATCGCCGGTTTCACCATCCGTCTCGATCATTTCGCGGTCATCCATTCCCGTCGCAACGACACCGCCATAGAATGTTTTAATCCGCTCAGCCGTCGCAGCGGGGATTTGCAGCCCCATCGAAATATCAGAGGTAATATGGTCGCCGCCCATGCGCACTGAATCCGCATAGATCATGTGTTTTTTCATAAAGACAGAGATGCTGGTCGACCCGCCGCCCAAATCAATACAGGCCGCGCCCAATTCTTGCTCATCCTCTACCAGTGATGACATCCCCGAAACATATGCCGAAGACGCCAGCCCAGCCAGTTCAAGATCGCATCGCTTGATGCAATAAAACAGGTTTTGCAATGTCGCCGTATCAACCGTCAGCATATGCATATCAGTGGTCAACTGGTGCCCAATTTGCCCGCGCGGATCAGCAAGGCCAGACCGGTTATCAAGCGAGAAATTGACAGGTTGCGCATGCAGTACTTCGCGATCAGCGCCGTAGTCGGGCACATCGCAGTTGGCCATCACCTGACTGATATCTTGTTCTGTCACAGCACCGGCCGACACATCAAGCGCACCATCCAAACCGTAAGACCGCGGACGCCCACCTGACAGCGACGCAATCACGTGATCAACACGGACTTTGGCCATTTTTTGGGCCGCCTGAACCACCGTGCGAATAGCGCGTTCCGTTTCTTGCATCGCGTCGATTTCGCCAAATCGAACACCGCGCGACCGTGTGGTCGCAGCACCGATCACCCGAAACTGCGATTGCCCGGCCATAGATCCCACGCCGTCGACATTGCGAAACTGTTCTGGTCCGTCAAAACGCAGCACCAAACAGGCAATTTTCGATGTACCCACATCCAAAATGGCCACGACACCGCGCTGCATTGCGGCTTTGCGCATTTGACGCATCGCGCGTTGGTTGTCGTATAGATCGCCCATTAGTTGCCTGCCCCGTTTGTCGATACTGTTTCATTCACGCGGCGCATGGCCGCGACGGCCTCTTCATTCATCCGCAAGGTGGGGCGGTCTGCATTGCGCATATCCACCACCGTTACATCACGGTCCAACATGTCTTGGGCCGCGTTCAGCGCGACAACCCGGTCAAGCGCAGCAACAGCCCCCTCGCCGGGTAAAAGGATGCGTTGTTCGCGGTCCAACACGATGTCCCAACGGCGTTCGCCCATGCGCACGAGGCCACGCACACGCGGGCCTAGCGGCCCGGCAGCAGCGTAAAGCGCAAGCGCTTCTTGGATATGTTGTTCTGCCCCGTCGCCTGCGATCAACGGCAGATCAAGCCGATCTGACCGCGAAGTCACAAAGCCAGAATCCACGCCCTCTGCATCGATCAACCGCAAGGTCGCCCCATCGCGCCAAAGCGCCGAAGGCACACGCGGCGTCAACCGCACCTCAAGCGTGCCAGCAGCGCCGACGCGGACGCTGGCGGATTTCACGGGGGCCAAGCTTTCAATCGCAAGGCGGGTTTGTTCGAGATCCACATCAAACGAAGACACCGGATAGTCGCTGGGCAGCAACCCGATAACATCCGTCATTGTCGCTTGATCTGCACCGGTAATGGTCATCGCTTTGACCATAAACTGTGGGCGGTCCTGAAACTGCTGAATGGCAGTTTCAATCTGTACCGCAACCGCGGCCCGGTTTGCCGCGTTAGAAAAATGCGTACCAAGGATTGTCACGATCAGCGCGATTGGCACCCCGATGCGCATAGTCGCACGAAACCCCGGCGTCAGCAGCAAGCGCTGGTAACGGTAGCCTAGCTTAGAAGGGGCCGGATCATGCGGTGCGGCATGGGCGGGGCGTCGGATCAGACCTCGCATGACGCAACCTCTGACACCCAAACGCCCGAAGACGCGGCCGACGGGCCGTCATCTGTCAAAATAACTTTGCATTGTTCGTCCCGAAAACCTGCCTGCGAATCCATGATGATCGACGAAGCGTCTGCCTGCGCTGCCATCGATCGATCGAAAATTCCGACATCTTCCGGGTTTGCCCTGCTCGACATACCCAACCACCTTTTTGCGGGTCTTTGTGACCCGTCATTTTGCGACCCATTGTGGATCAAGCCATTATTTGGCCCATTAATCTGCGGGATCGCTGCCTGTACGTTCGCCAACCCGCATAATTTCCCACTCTAGTCTAATCGCTTGCGAATCGTAAACCTTTTTCCGCACCAACTCGCCCAAATCCTCAAGATCGGCGGCTGTGGCCCCACCCGCATTTGTTAAAAAGTTGGAGTGTTTCACATTCATCACAGCCCCGCCAAGCGTGGCGCCGCGCATTCCGGCGTCGTCAATGACCTTCCACGCCTTAAGATCATGGACATCATCGGCGCGCCCTGTGGATGAAAACCCGGCAGGGTTCCGAAATGTTGATCCGGCGGTACGGTCTTTTGTGGGCTGCGTTTCGTCGCGCTTGGCAAGCTGTTCCGCCATGCGCTGCGCCAATGTTTCGGGGTCATCTTTCGGCGCTGCAAACCGTGCGCCGACAATAATTGCCCCCTCGGGTAAATCGCTTTGACGGTAGGCCAATTGGAGATCGTTGGCAGCCAGTTCTTTGACGTCACCTGCGCGGGTGACGATTGTGACGGCGACCAAAACATCGGCCACATAAGCACCGTAGCAGCCCGCGTTCATCCGCACGGCCCCGCCGATTGTGCCGGGGATGGTGCGCAAAAATGTCAAATCACGCCCAGCATCGGCCGCTTTGCGGGCCACATGCGCGTCCAAGGCCGCAGCCCCCGTGACCACATGATCCCCGCTTGCATCAATGCTATTGAACCCGCGCCCCAACCGGATCACCACGCCGCGAATGCCGCCGTCGCGCACGATCAGATTGCTGCCAACCCCCATAGGAAAGACAGGTACATCGGCAGGTAGCGCGGAAAGAAACGCGCAAATATCCTCTAAATCTGCGGGTTGGAACAACACATCCGCCGGTCCGCCTACACGCATCCATGTCAGGTCAGCCAATGCGCGATTTTCGGTCAATGTGCCACGTACCTGTGGAAGATCATGCATCAGATGTCCTTTCGTGTAAGCAGATTGTCACGCACCCAGCGGTAAAGATAATAGAGCGGCCAGCGAAAAACTGAGGCACCCAAGGTAAACACGGCAAGCCCGATCCATGCGCCATTCGCAACCACGACCCAAATCAAAATTGGCAACCCGATGGCCATCAGCACATAAGCCCGCCGCCAATGATTGTCGTCCGACGGGATCGACTGCATCACAAATGCCAAAACAACCCAAAGCGCGGCTGCAAGCAACGACATCATTTTGCGGCAAGCCGTGAAGGCAAGCGGTTGGCCCAAGCGCTGATCGTCCCTGCCCCAAGACAAACAACCATATCGCCCGGTTTTGCGGTTTCACGTACCAGTTTTTCAAGATCATCTTCGGATGTCACACTGCGCGCATCACGGTGACCATGACGGATTAAACCTGCAACAAGATCATCGCGGCTCGCACCCGGAATTGGGTCTTCGCCCGCCGAGAAGATATCGGAAATCCCAACGACATCGGCATCGTTAAAACACGCGCAAAAATCATCAAAATGATGCGACAACCGGCTAAAGCGGTGCGGCTGATGTACCGTGATCACGCGGCCTTCGGTTGCTTGGCGCGCAGCCTTAAGCACGGCTGCAATTTCCACCGGGTGATGGCCGTAGTCATCAATGATGGTCACGCCATCCACTTCGCCAACTTTGGTAAAGCGGCGGTTCACGCCTTTGAATCCCTTAAGCGCCGCACGAATTTCATCGCGTTTCATCCCAAGATGCCGGGCCACAGCCACGGCGGAAAGCGCGTTTGACACATTGTGGTCGCCAGGCATGGGCAATTCGCAACCATCGATGGTCGTGCCTTCGTCTTGGAGTGCTATATCAAAATGCGCCACGCCTGCCACATAGGTCAGGTTAATCGCGCGCACGTCTGCTTGGGCGTTAAACCCAAATGTCGTCACGCGGCGGTCGGTGATCCGACCGACCAAGGCCTGCACGTCCGGATCATCGGTACAGCAGACAGCCAACCCATAAAATGGGATGTTTGACAGAAAATCGTCAAAGCCTTTGTGCAGCGCCTCTTCGGTGCCCCAATGTTCCATATGCTCGGGGTCGATATTGGTGACGATCGCAATCGTTGCAGGCAAGCGGTTAAAAGTGCCGTCGCTTTCATCGGCCTCGACCACCATCCATTCACCCTGCCCCATACGCGCGTTGGACCCGTAAGCATGGATAATCCCGCCGTTGATCACGGTTGGGTCGATCCCGCCTTCGTCCAATAGCGCTGCAACCATCGTGGTCGTCGTGGTTTTGCCATGCGTGCCAGCGACGGCGATATTTGATTTGAGCCGCATCAGTTCAGCGAGCATTTCTGCACGGCGCACGACTGGCAGACCTTGGGCGCGGGCCATGTCCAATTCTGGATTACCGGGTTTAATCGCAGATGAAATCACCACCACCGCCGCACCATCAAGATTGTCTGCGCGCTGCCCTTCAAAAATCGTGGCCCCCAAAGATTTCAACCGGTCGGTGATCTTTGACGCCTTTAGGTCAGAGCCTTGCACCGCATAGCCATGGTCCATAAGCACTTCGGCGATGCCCGACATGCCAATGCCGCCAATGCCTACAAAGTGAATCGGTCCAATATCCAACGGCAGTTTAGTTGCAGCAGCGTTCATCGCATATCTTCCATCTTATTTTTGGGCCATTTATTCTAGGTGGGGCCGGCCAGTTCTTCGACAAGAGCAACCAAACGGTCGGTCGCATCAGGAACGCTGCAGGCGATGGCCGCGCGCGACATCTGCAGCGCGCCTGCTTCGTCTGTCAGCAGTTTTTCAATCATCGCGGTCAGCGGCGCGACCTCAAATTCGGCTTCGGTCATGATCACGGCAGCACCGCTTTCAACCAATTGACGCGCGTTTGCAGTTTGCTCATCGCGGATAGCACCCGCATAGGGCACCCAAATGGCTGGGCGTCCGATGATGCTAACATCAGCGACGGTCGAAGCGCCTGATCGCGAAATCACCAACTGTGCCTGCGCCATGCGGTCGGGTACATCTGAAAAAAACGTCTCTACATCAGCGCTGATCACTTCGTCAGCGTAGTATTTTGTGACCCGGTCCAAATCTTCAGCGCGGGCCTGATGGCTAACACGCACGTTGCGGCGGATATGTTCGGGCAGTGCAGAAATCGCAGGCGGCACAAAATCTGACATGATCCGCGCGCCTTGGCTGCCACCCAGGACAACAATCGACATCGGGTAATCGCCCGGCGGAATATAAGGCGCAGCTGCACGCTCCAAAACGGCCGCGCGCACGGGATTACCTGTATGCTCGCCGGTCACGCCTTTGGGCAGCGCAGTTGGCCAAGTCCCACAGGCCACTTTATTCACACGTTTGGCGAACAGTTGATTTACCCGGCCTAAAACACCGTTTTGTTCATGGATCATCCGCGGGACGCGCAAGACCCAAGCAGCCGCCATGGCTGGGATCGTCGGATAGCCACCAAAACCAACGACAACCGCAGGGCGGTCGCGCAGCATGCGCCATTTAGCTGCGGCAATGCCGCCTAAAATCCGAAACGGCACAGCAAGTTTAGCAAGGATACCACCGCGCGCGAATGTGGCGCTGCCGACGACGTTGACTTCGACTGCGTCGGGGAAGCCACTGGTATAACGCGCGCCGCGCGCATCCGTTGATAGGCGGACACGCCAGCCCTTTTCCAACATAGCCTCTGCCAATGCCTGCGCCGGGAACATGTGCCCGCCGGTACCGCCTGCCGCAATAATCATCAGTGGTGATGTCGTCATCTGTCTGCCCTACGCCGCAAAATATCTTCCATCTCGCCTTGCGGGCGCACGCGGGTAAATGCAAGCAACATTCCCACCGTAATGCCCCCTGCAATCAGCGAGGATCCGCCGTAAGACACGAACGGTAGTGTCATGCCCTTCGCTGGCAACAGACGCACAGCCACCCCCATGTTGATCATTGCCTGTACGCCAAACACGCAAGCCAATCCCGTGCCCGCGAGGCGAATAAACGGATCGCGTTCCTTCATCAGACGCAGCAGGGAACGGACAACAATGACACTGTAAAGCGCGATGATTACCAGCACGCAAATCAGGCCATATTCTTCGGCGGCAACGGCGATAATAAAATCTGTATGCGCGTCTGGCAGCGACCATTTCACCTGGCCTTCGCCCACGCCGACACCAAAAAACCCGCCTTCACGGATAGCGTTGGTGGCATACCCAAGTTGTGTTGTGGGATCCAGATCGGCAGATAGAAAGCCGTCAATACGGCGGGCAAAATGTTCCGAAGCGCTGTAGGCAAACATTCCGCCTAGGATAACCAGACCAGCAAGCACCATCAGCAACAGCATCGGCGCGCCAGCTACGAAATACATGACACCCCAAGAAAACAGGATCAGACAGGCTTGCCCAAAATCGGGTTGCATCGCGAGAATCAGTACGATCACAACGGTCAGCACAAAAGAATAAAGCTTGCCCGGAGGGCCACCCAACTGTTGTGACGCGGCCAGCAACCATGCGGACATGACAATAAAGCCGGGTTTCAAAAATTCAGAAGGCTGGACCGAGGCAAAACCAAGCGAATACCACCGCGTCGCGCCTTTCCCAAAATCAGTCCCCAAAACGGGCAGCATTGCCAGTGCGGCAAAGGCACATATAAAACCGATCACCGCCAAGCGCCGTACCAGCGTTGGCGACATCATCGAGACAGTGAACATCACCATCATCGCGGCCCCGCCAAAAATGGCCTGACGGGTCACATAGTGAAACGGATCAAGCCCGTTTTTCGCGGCCAACGGTGGCGAAGACGCGAGCCCCAGCAGCAACCCGACCCCAAAAAGGATCAAGATGCACGACAAGGTCCATTTATCAATTGTTCGCCACCACCGTGGGATCACCGGATCGCCGGATTGTACCGGGACCGCCCCATAGACCATTTCTGTCATGGATCACCGCCTTACTGCCTCAACCGCCCGTTTTCCGGGTCTAAGCGCAGCATAACCAGCATTTGCGTATGATTCTACTGAAATTGTTTACGGCCCTACTGATGACTTCATGTAGGGCCGCGTTTCTTTGTAATCACTTGTTTTTTTTGCAGACTTACCCGACCAACAAATCACCATAGTAGGGATCCAGAATGAAATTATCCGCGTTTAGGTCGTCCAAAGATACCCCTGATAGCAGAACACTTGCGGTATTTGACTGTGTCAACAAAACCCCATCGGCGGTCTGCACCATGTCATCAAACGGGTCGTAGTCGAGGTCGCCCCGCGTGTTGAGATACAAAAGGTCCATCGTGAAATCAAAATCCGTCACGGTGTCATGACCTTCGTCAGTTTCGACGAGGAAAATAACATCGTGACCTGTTCCGGTGGTAATCACATCGTCGCCAGCCCAGCCCGAAATTTGATCGTTGCCCGTGCCCGCGTCTATCGTATCATTCCCCGAAGACCCGAGCACCAGATCGTCACCACCGCCCGCATCAATGTCGCGCACTGTCGTATCCGCAAACATCAAAACATCCGCAGCGCTAGACCCAATGACGCTCTCAAAATTTGTCCAAACGGAATCGACACTGTCCGCGTCTACGGCCCCGACAACAACCGAAGTGCCATCAGGCAACGCGCTGACGCCTTGGTAAAAACCCGACAAATCCAATGTATCAAAGCCTGCGCCGCCATCGATTTGATCATTCGCGCCTGCAAGTGCAATCGCAATATCATCGCCAGCCAGCATATCCCCGACAGTCCCTATCGCATCCCCCGTCCAGACGTCGTCACCTTCGGTAAATGCCGGAGGCGCGCTTACGGTCACTTCAATCCACTGCGTCAGGTTATCTGTTTCGTTTTCTTCTTCCAAAACATCCGAAGGATCGGCAACGATAGCAACCCAATACGTGCCAGGGTCAAGATCGGCGGCCTCCAGATCGAACGAAACGTTTTGCTGTGTTCCTGTTGCCAGCGCGGTCAAGACTTGGGTTCCGAGCACTTCGGTTACCGCGTCAAAGTCGGGAGATGTGGCAACAACCAAAGAAAGCGTCGATGCTTCCGCGTCAGTCGCACCATTTGAATTCACGGTCGCGACGATCGTACCTGTTTGATCATGGTCCAACGACGCATCATCAATCGAAATTCCATCCAGAACAAGATTTGAAAGGCCTGCGTCGCCGCCGAATATATCGTCATTAATTGAAACTGGTACGATACTGTCAAACGTGCCCAAACCAACAAAACCAAAGCTCGCGCTGGCTCCGGCAGCCAAATTTGCGTTATATCCCATCGCCTGCACAGTATATGTATTCCCAACATGAGAGATAATCTGCGCATTCCAGATATTAGAGATTTCGCCCTCAAATGTGAATGCGTACACCCAACCGTTGATCGTTTGCACCGCATTTACGGTCACATTCGCGACGAAACCGCCCCCCCAGCTATTCACCGCGCTCACGTCAATGGTTGCGGTGTCAGATGTTGCTGAAATCATTATTTTTCTCCTAAAAAATTGTTTAGATAAATAACGTTGGATCACTAATTCACACTCAACCTCAAGATAGCTTGACCCGACCAGCACGCAACCCAAAAACGAATACCTTCCCAGCACTTGCATGCGACAGCGTTCCACGGCACATGCAATTTATGGATATCAACACACTGATCATTGGGGCGGGTGCCGCTGGCATGATGTGCGCGGCCCATGCGGGGCCCGGCACATTGGTGATCGATCATGCCAAATCCGCCGGCGAGAAAATCCGTATTTCAGGCGGGGGGCGCTGTAATTTCACGAATATGGACGCTGGCCCTGCCAATTTCATCAGCCAAAACCCGCATTTCTGCAAGTCCGCGCTGAAGCGTTATACCCAGTGGGACTTTATCGCCTTGGTCGACAGCTACCGGATCGCTTGGCATGAAAAGACCTTGGGTCAGTTGTTTTGCGACGATACAGCCAAGGACATTGTCACGATGCTGCGATCGGAAATGGACAAAGCGGGCGCACAGCTTTGGTTGCAAACGTCGGTCGACAATATTCGCCATGACGGCACCAATTTTCGCGCGACCCTGATGCGCGAAGGAAAGATCACGGAGGTGATTGCAAAGAACCTCGTGGTGGCTTGCGGCGGGAAGTCTATTCCCAAGATGGGGGCAACAGGTTTTGCCTATCAAATCGCCGCGCAGTTTGACCTTCCCGTCGTAGAAACCCGCGCGGGGCTAGTGCCGTTCACCTTTGGCGAAGATCGCTTCAAGCCACTTGCAGGCGTCGCCCTGCCCGCGCGGATCAGCGCGCATGGCCCGGCGTTCGACGAGGCATTGTTGTTCACCCATCGCGGGCTGTCCGGCCCGGCTATTCTACAAGCCTCGTCTTACTGGCACGCAGGCAATACAATCAACGTGAACCTCGACCCTACATCCGGATTGCTGGATTTTTTAAAAGCAGCGCGACAAGACCAAGGGCGCAAAGCACTGACCACGGTAATGGGGCAATATTTGCCCGCACGATTGGTAGATTTTTTGAACGCCGATCTGCAACTGACAGGCAATATCGCGGATCAAAGCGACGCCCGTTTGCAAGAAATTACCGATCAAATCACCGCCTGGATACTAACCCCATCGGGCACCGAAGGGTATCGCACCGCCGAGGTCACATTGGGGGGCGTCGACACAGATGCGCTCTCGTCCAAAACGATGGGCGCGAAATCGGTTCCGGGTCTCTATTTTATTGGCGAGTGTGTTGACGTCACAGGCTGGCTTGGGGGCTATAATTTCCAATGGGCGTGGTCATCAGGTTGGGCTGCAGGGCAAGCCATCGCCAACACGTAGGGTGGATCTTGATCCACCTCACGCTGTCGCTGCGTTCACACAGACAATAAAGTCGTCACCGCGTTTTTCAAAACTATCGTATTGATCAAACGAAGCCGCTGCCGGGGCCAGCAAAACCACGTCGCCCGGCTGCGCATCTTTGACAGCCTGTGCAACCGCAGCTTCCATCGTGTTGCACACCTGTGTCGCGGCGCCCTCAAGCTGGCGCGCAAAATCAGCGGCCTCGCGCCCGATCACATAGGCTTTGGCGACGTTGCTGAGATGTGGCAGCACCGCATCCAAGCCACCCTCTTTTTGCAGCCCACCGCAAATCCAACGGATATTTGTGAAAGCCTGCAACGCCTTAGCCGCACTATCGACGTTGGTTGCCTTACTATCGTTCACATAGCGCACGCCGTTATGATCCGCGACCAATTGCGACCGGTGCGGTAGACCGGGATAGCTGCGCATCGCCGCTTCGATCCCTTTGGGGCCAAGCCCAAGGCTGCGACACACCGCATAAGCTGCACAGGCGTTTTGATGATTATGCGCGCCGGGTAGCCCGGCAATATCGCGCAGATCGATTGCGCCAACCTGTCGGCCCTTGCGCATTTCAGCCAAAAACCCCTTTCGCGCGAAAACACACCAACCTTGGGACAGTTTGCGGCCAGATGAAATCTGGATCACACGGTCATCACCGGCGCCTTCAATCAGTTGATTGGCCAGATAGCGGCCCTCGGCCTCGTCCACGCCGATAATTGCGCGATCTGGTCCCCCTTCGGCAAAGAGGCGACGTTTGGCTGCAAAGTATCCGCCCAGCCCCGCGTGCCGATCCAAATGATCAGGCGACAAGTTTGTGAACACAGCGACATCCGGGGTCAATGATCGCGCAAGGTCTGTTTGATAGGATGAGAGCTCCAGCACGACAACTTCGCCATCGTGCGCGGGGTCAATATCAAGCACTCCGCGCCCGATGTTCCCTGCCAATTGCGCGGGGCGCCCGTTTTCAACCAAAATATGATGGATCAAAGCAGAAGTTGTCGATTTTCCGTTCGACCCGGTGACCGCAACAATACGCGGGGCCACATCAAAATTATCCCATTCGGACGTCGCAAAGGATTGAAAAAACAAACCGATATCATTGTCGACAGGCACAGCGGCGTCCCATGCCGCCGCAATCGCTGCATTTGGCTGCGGATAAAGATGCGGAATGCCGGGGCTAACGATCAGCTTGGCAATCCCGTCAAATGCGCCCGTCTTGGTCAAATCGCGGATTTCCAGCCCGGCCTCTTGCGCACTTTCACGCGCAGGAACACTGTCGTCCCAAACCACCACATCTGCGCCACCTGCCATAAGCGCGGCTGCCGCCGCGCGACCAGATCGCCCCAACCCCAAAACGGCAAGGGTTTTATTTGCGTAGCCCTGAACTGGAATCATCGATGCCTCACTTCAATATTCGTTGCGACATTGCCCCGTGCGGCATGGCCCGCGCAAGAGAGCAAAGCGCGCTTGCCCCGCTTTATAGGCATTCTCAAAACTAATCTAAGACCAGTCCACTCTCCGCCAGTCCACTGGCTTCACCAAGTTGGCGCAATAAGCTGATCGCGCTTGGCGAAGAGGCGGCCACCATATGCCCCATATGCGCGAGCGAGCTCATACTTGTTAAGTCGATAATCACAGTGCCCAATTCCGCAATATCGTCAGAAACGCCCAGTTGCCCGACTTTGGAACGCCCACCGATCAACAGCGACGACAGCGCAAGCGCCTGATCTGAGCTATTGGTCAAAATAACATAGGGGTTGTCGCGATCACCAATCACCCCGACTTGCCTGCGAAAGATGTCTGGATCAATGTCAGGAGAAAGCAACACCACAGTCCCGATATCGCCCAGAACGCGGGTGTTTTGTGCTATTGAAAGCTGGCGCATCGTCTCCATCGTCAGATGCGCCCCCAAAGAATGCGCAACAATCGTGATCGATTTATCAGAGGCTCGTGAAATCGCCGTTAGAAAATCGGCAAAATCATCGCGTGCAAACAGCACGCTATCGCGGTCGTAAACATATCCCGCAGGCACGCCAGCCGAATCCCACGAAAAAAGCGCCTGCGTATTGTTGAACGCGAAATCATGCCCCATCTGCGCAAACCGGAACATCGCCTCAGTCGTGGTTGTATTATACCCGTGGACGTAGATTACAATTTCGTCGCCCGGTCCGGCAGCAAGCGCATTTACAAATCCATCATGCGCTTGGGCTTGATAACTTGCCATCGTAAATCCACGGGTTGGATCATAAATATTTTCAATACGACCAACCTTGTGATCGGGCGGGATCGCAACATCAACCTGTGCATAGTGCAAAGCTGCTATACGGTCGGCGTACTCCTCTTCTTTTGAGTTTGATACCCTTTGTTGGGTCGCGACGAATACCGTCTGCGTGGTTGATCCCGGCTCTCCCGGTGATACGGTGATGCTGTAGGGATGCGCGCACCCCAACAGCGAAACCAAACTGGCCGCAGCGAGAACGCCGCGCAAAACCCGCCTAGTCAAGTTCAGTCCATGGCCAAGGTTTCACTTCACTAGCCGCAACTTGATAACGGGCGGCTTTGGCCATCCAGACACCCATCGTCGTGCCAATTTCGGCAAGCTGATCATTCGGCTCACGTTTTTTCATTGCCATGATGATGAACTGCGCGACAGTCAGTAGCCCAAGCAGGGTGCTGGCCATGCTCATCATCACCGCGATGATCACCATGTGGATCAAGCGCATCCATAAGCTTTCAAAGTCAGATTCGGCTTCGGTGTTGTCTTCTTCGGCCATGCCGATCTCCTATCTGTCGCCAGCGGCGAAAACCATATCCACCATCTTTTGCGTTCCGCGCGAAAATTCAAGAGGGCACAGATAATTACTGCCTGATTGTGCCGCTTTGCAGAAATTTTCGACCTGCGACACATATTGGTTCACGCCAGCAAACCGTTCGGTGACCACGGTGCCTGCATCCGTTTCCAGCTGCAGGGTCGCTTGATCAAAGACATTTGCGTTAAATGGGCAAGTCAGCTGCAAAACACCTGCATCCCCGTGGAACGTGATGTTTTGACGGTTATACAGGCGCATTGAAACCACGGCCGAATAGGTAAAGCCCGGAAAATCAGCAGCCACTTGGGCAAAAACATCGACATCGTTCTCAAGCACCAGTTTTGCATAGGGCACGGCCTCGGGCTCTACCCCAGTAACATAGCGCGCGGCACCAAACGTATAAACGCCGATATCGCGCAGCCCCCCGCCGCCTGCTTTTGCCTGATTTCGGATATTTTCTGCGTCATCGTTGAAATATGAAAATACCGCATCGACATGTTTCAATGCGCCGATCGCGCCACCCTGCACCAATGCGCGTGCGCGCGCGAACTGCGGGTGATGCACGATCATAAATGCCTCTGCCGCGAGTTTTCCGGATTGATCGCGCGCAGCAATCAACGCATCAAAATCGGAATCTTGCAGGGCGATGGGTTTTTCGCACAACACATGTTTACCCGCCTCCAACGCCTTGATCGCCCATGCCACATGCAGGTGATTGGGCAGTGGGATATAGACCGCATCAATCGCTGGGTCAGCAAGCAAAGCATCATAGTCATGATGCACGCGAAGCCCCGGCGCGAAGGCTTGGAACGGTGTGGCCTTATCGGGGTTTGATGTGGCCAGCGCCGCAAATTCAGCCCCACGCGCGGCATGAATTGCAGGTGCCATGTGGTTTAACGCAAAATTCGCAGCGCCTAGAACGCCCCAACGCAGTGGTGTCATTTCATTCTCTCCCATTTCGACGGGATGTTAGCGCTAAAATTGAACAAAGGGAAACATGATGCGCCACGAAAACAAAAACCCGCCAGACTTATTCTGACGGGTTTTTGCCTGGGTGTTGGAGCGGCCAATTACGCAGCCGGCGTCAACATGCCCTTTTCTTTGGCCAATTCCTGCATCTTTTCTTGCAGCTTTTCGAAAGCGCGCACTTCAATCTGGCGAATGCGTTCACGGCTCACGTTATATTGGCCGCTGAGATCTTCAAGCGTGACGGTTTCATCAGAAAGACGGCGCTGCACGAGAATGTCCTTTTCACGGTCATTCAAGACGTCCATGGCTTCAGCCAAAAGCGCGCGGCGCACGTCCATTTCATCGTGCTCTTCGTAATCGCCAGCAGTATTCGCGCTCTCATCCTCGAGCCAGTCCTGCCATTGCATCGTGCCTTCGCCGTCAGAACCGACCTGCGCGTTCAGCGACGCATCCCCGCCAGACATCCGGCGGTTCATCGAAATGACTTCGGTTTCGGTCACGCCAAGATCATTGGCAATGCGGGCCACGTTTTCAGGGCGCAAATCGCCCTCTTCCAGCGCGCCAATCCGGTTCTTTGCCTTGCGCAGGTTAAAGAACAGCTTTTTCTGCGCCGAAGTCGTGCCAAGTTTCACCAGCGACCATGACCGCAGGATGTATTCTTGGATCGATGCACGGATCCACCACATGGCATAGGTCGCCAGACGGAATCCTTTTTCAGGATCAAACCGTTTTACGGCCTGCATCAAGCCCACGTTCGCTTCCGAGATCACTTCGGCCTGCGGAAGCCCGTAGCCCCGGTAGCCCATCGCGATTTTTGCGGCGAGCCGCAGGTGCGATGTGACCATCTTATGCGCCGCATCGGTGTCTTCATGATCCACCCAGCGCTTGGCCAGCATGTATTCTTCCTCAGGCTCCAGCATCGGGAACTTGCGGATATCTTGCATATAACGGTTCAGACCACCCTCTGGGGTTGGTGCTGGTAAATTCTTATAGTTGCTCACTGTCGTGCCCTCCTATGTTTAAAGGCTTAACATGGATATGGTGACGCTAACATTGCGTTTCAAGGCTAAATACTAACTTTTCGTAAATTCAATATGAACCGAGCAGTTCAGCAGCGCGAGGGGAAATGCTGTGCGTTCACGCACATGGGATCGAATATTTCAGACCTCACCACCCAAATCGCGCAGTAAACCCTGCATATCATCAGGCAATGCCGCCTCAAATTCCATGAATTCATCTGTGACGGGGTGGGTGAAACCCAACGTCGCCGCGTGCAACGCTTGTCTCGAAAACGCAGACACCGCTGCAACACCCTGTTCGCCGACCGCCTTTGGTGACAATTTACGTCGCCCGCCATAAACTGGGTCGCCGATCAATGAGTGCCCACAATGCGCCATATGCACGCGAATCTGATGGGTGCGCCCCGTTTCCAGCCAGCATTCAATCAGTGCTGCACAGGGCGGCATACCCAGCGGCTGTAAAATGCGCGACCGCGTGACCGCATGGCGCCCTGTCGTGAATGAGACAGCTTGGCGCTGGCGGTCCGTTTTATGACGCCCCAGGAAGGTCTGGACCTTCAGGATATTGCCCGGCTCAAACGAGGTGCCCTTGATGCCGCGCAGGCGTGGATCATTGGCGTCTGGGACACCGTAACATATGGCCAGATAACGGCGTTCAACCGTGTGGGCGGCGAACTGCGCGGCCAAATGGTGATGCGCGCGGTCAGATTTCGCCGCAACCAGCAGCCCGGTGGTCTCTTTATCAATGCGGTGCACAACACCGGGGCGTTTCATCCCGCCGACACCCGATAGGCTGTCACCACAATGATGGATCAGCGCATTCACCAGCGTGCCGCCGGGTGTGCCGGGCGCGGGGTGCACGACCATGCCACTGGGTTTATTGACGACAATCAGATCATCATCTTCAAAAACGACCTCAAGCGGGATGTCCTCGCCCACGATATGGCTATCTTGGGCGACCTCGACCGTCACAGCAATCTGCGCGCCCTCAGTCACACGATGACGCGGGTCTGTAATGACAACGCTATCAACTGTGACTGCCCCCTTTTCGATCAGCTTAGCCAAGCGTGACCGGCTAAGCGATGCATCTTCCGGCACATCACGCCCCAAAGCCTTGTCCAACCGCGGCGGCGGGGCCGCTTGGATCACAAAGGAAATCACTTCAGACATAGCAAGTCGGCTTTCGCAAAGAATTCGGGCGCCAAAGTACTGGCGGATTAGGTTTTGGGGTTTGCGGGATTGGCCAACAAATAGCAAGTCTGCTGGGCGTCGTTCAAATGTAGGGCGTCGCGCATTTCGAGCCAGCGTCGCTATTTTTCCGGGCTCAATCAACAAACGGCAGCCATCTAAAAATGGGCCCAACTTGTGTTTTCAGAAAGCGTTTCCAATACGGTCGTCTGTCGCAGTGTAGGTTTTCAGGGCTTGGTCACCGTGGAATGCGACTTGCGATCACAGCGCGAAATCGTCTTATCGGACGTTCAAATAGCGCCGCGAATATCAATCCAAAGCCCACAGAGACAACCAAAAATAATAGGTCGCGCCAGACTGTTTCGGCTACGATAACAGCATCAATGAAATGCAAGATAGGATAGTGTGTCACATAAATTGAAAAAGTAGCCCCAGCCCACCACCGGATCTGAGGATGATGCCCCTTATAGGCCATCAAAAGCCGCGCCATGCCCATGATGTGTATACTCGCCAAACCGCCAATCACCCCATTCCAGACAAATTCGTCTGAAAAACCAAGCAAACGGCGATCGAGGAAGGGAGAAAAAGTTATCGCAGTAAAGTCAGCTAACATATCTGGCACATTGGCGAATTGGCAGACGATATAGGCAAGAGGCGCGCCAAATGCGAATAGCCTTGCTCTGCTTTGGGAAAGCCTTTGAGCGCCACCTGAGGCCAACCAATTCCAAAGGCAAACGCCCATCATCCAAGCGGGCATCAAGAGCAAAATACGCGGCCCAACCATCCATCCGCAAAGTAAAACCAGCGCTATCCGACGCATACCAGTCAAAAAGAAGACCAATGCAAAAAGGATGTAGTAAGCAGCTTCATAACTTAAAGACCATAGGGGGCCGTTGCTCCCTAGTCTAATACGCTGCAAGATGTTCCATTCATTCGACATCGTGAGACCGCGCAACATGAACTCAGTCATTGATGTAGAATTATAAAAGCTGGTGTAAGCTTGCGGGCCGATAACCTTACCGGCTTGATCAAGCATGAATGTCAGCAATAATGCGGGCAAAAGCGCCGATAGCAGCCGCGTGGCGCGGTTAAAGCTGTAAGTCGATAGCTTTTTGTCACGCTCAGCCGCATATGCGATCACAAGGCCCGAAAGCACGAAAAAAACGATAACGCTATCACTGCCCAAGTTGAGCTCGCGGATTATGATGTAGTCGCCGCGGGTAAAACGCGGGTAAGCGATATGTGAGATAACAACAATAAGCGTCGCCCAAACGCGCAGAACGTCAAGCCATATAGAAAGCCCGGGTGTCATCGTCTTATTGCGGCTTTTCGACGTCTGGATCGCGTGATGTCCCTGCCCAAAGTGCTTGCCAGCTGTCAATAAATGGATGCAGCAACGCTGAACGCAGATTTGGATAAGGCTGTTCTATGCGCTCTCCGTTCATGTCAGATAGCCCAAATGACAGTTTTTCGTATGTTTTCGGAACGTATAAGGTCCCGAAGATCAGATCCCAAATCGCAAAGACTTCGCCATAGTTTTTATTGTAATGTTTCAGCTCGATCGAGTGGTGAATATGATGTTGAGCCGGAGAAATGAAAACATGCTCTAGGACGCGCCCATAACTCAGCCAAACGTGGCTGTGGCGTAGATTTGAACCTAAGACATTAAAGATAAAATATCCGGCGTTCACAGTTCCAATCGTAAGTACTTCAATTTTTCCTATAATGAGAAACAAAATCAGGGCCTGCACTATGCCTACCACAATTGAATAAATCGCACCGCGCACGATCAAAAATACCGGGTGGTTTCTAGTTGCAGTCAAAGGCGTCATCACTTCGGCAGAGTGATGAAGGGCATGAAATGGCCATAGAATTGATGTTTCATGATGTAAGCGATGCGCCCAGTATTTGCAAAAATCGAGCGTCAAAATCATGATCACAGTCGCAGCGAGCAGTTTCCCAAATGTAGGATCTTCGGGAGCCGTAATTCCATTCGTTAATAATAACAGCCAGTTAAGAACCGTCGCTGTGACCGTTGGTATCATCGTCAGCGCAACAAAGACCCCGCTTGCAGTCAAGACCATGTTAAAAAAGAAAACTTTGATATCAACGAGGTTCGATTTGTGAAGGTAGACCTCTTTGGGAAGCAAATATTCTACAAAACTTGTCGAACGGCCGCGAACGACCCATAGGACAGCCACGATCAGTACGGTTATTGCTAGGTACATGATTGCCAGCCGAGAATTTAACCCGAAAAAGGTCGCAAGCATCAATGAAAAGAAGTTTTGGAAGAAATCCACTTTAAACTCATGTTTTGACTTATATTCTCTTCAAAAAATCAGATAATTGTGTCAAAAAGAGGACTTCAAACAGCGCTGCCTCTGTTCGGGCATTTCACCTATACGGTTTCAAACTGACCAAACATCTCCCCAAAACCCCGGTGGTTGTTAAAGGTCGTTGCCGAAGACCAGACGCTAGCGCAATCAGGACAAAGTTCGGGTATGCGGGACAAACCTGCCGTTGATGTTTCTGACATCAGCAGCTGCTTTTCCAGGAAAGGCTATGATTAGCCCGAAATTATATAGGTAGTCCGAGACATCCTATGCTACTAAAAGTTGTGGCCTTCACAGTGTTGAGGATTGAATGGGCATCGACAGACATATAAGTCGCAAACCGCACTATGCCGTTGGCCAGCGTAATTCGCAGCCAACCCAGTCTGTATTGCAGCAAGCCGCCGATGGCAGCCTGCGCGCAAATAGTTTGTCCGCACTGCAGAGCATGGCGGATGGATCTGCGCCGGTCCAACGGTTATCTGACGTTGCGCCAATGGGTCATTTGGCAGGTAATCAGGTGTCACGGGATCGCACCCACGACACTGGTCTGCCCGATGATCTGAAAGCCGGGATTGAAGATTTGTCGGGAATGTCGATGGATCATGTGCGCGTTCACCGGAACTCTGCCAAACCCGCAACGGTGCAAGCATATGCTTATGCGCAAGGTAGCGACATTCACCTTGGACCGGGGCAAGAACAACATCTGCCTCATGAGGCGTGGCATGTGGTTCAGCAAGCACAAGGGCGCGTAAAACCAACGCTGCAGTTACAGGGCATTGCCCTGAATGATGATCCCGGACTTGAAAAAGAGGCGGATGTTATGGGGGGCAGAGCTGCGCAGCTCCGCACCGGCACATCCCTCAGTGCGCTTGGCGCCGGAAAAAATACGCAGGCTGCACAGCTGATTGGCCTACATGCCTATCATTCGCAGCCCGTAGCCTATGATCCGACCATTCAAACCATGACGATGCCTGCCGCCGACTACACCCATTGGGGGCCAATGCTCCAACGACGGCAGATACAGCACGGCGCGGTCCGCGCGGGCAACCAAATGGTGGTCACCCAATTCGCCAAAGCACCGATGCAACTGTTCAGCATGCCATCGGCACGAAAACTCACGAGCATACTTCTGATTGGCGAAGGTCTACTAACTGTAGCCGCCGGAATAGGCTCGATGGTTCTGACGTCGGGGATTGGAATCCTGCCAGGGTTTATGGCTTCCTTGGTCGGCGGTCTCAAAATTTCGCGTGGCATTCTGTTGTGGCCCCAAAAAGACACCGCAGGCAAAGAAATAGACGTAGACCCTGCAAGTTTAAAAGCGATTGACGCGATGCGCGCGCTTGAGGCGATCCTTGCGATCACGGGTGGTGCCCTGGCCGGAAACCCCAAAGCGATTGCCTTCGGTGCCGTCAAAGCACTGCGGGCTCTCCTGACAGCGATTACCGACTATATGGGCGAAGGTTCGAAACACCCGCCGCTGCGCAAAGGCCTGATGTCACTTTCGTCGCTGCTGCAATTTGTAGAAGCTGTTCTGGTCGGTAGCATCGGTCTCGACGTAATTGGCAGTGCTGCAGAAGCAACGGGGACCGTCGCTAAAGGCATGACAGTCGCGGGTGGCGCCATGACCGCTATAGTTGGGGGCTCAAAAGCGGCTCGCAGCGGCGTGCAGGCCGCCGGCGCCTATAATTATCCGGGGAAATCGCAGGACGACCAGCAGCCAGACAACCAGAACGGACAGGTCGACGGCACCCCTACAGTTGCTCCAGACAGTGTCCATGACGATGTAGAGGCGCCACTAGACACAGCATCCGTGACTTCAGACACAGCATCCGTGACTTCAGACACCGATCAACCTGCCGTCACGGTAGAGGACGCAGAAGACGCTGTGTCGACGATTGCACGCGATACAGCCCCAAGGGATTTGCCCGGGCGCGTCTTTGGCGGCATGGCTGCCGAGATTGAGCAAAACATCAATCTTCGCGAAAGGAACGGATCACTACCTGCTCCGGAGGCAGATGACCTGCGACATGCGTTCAGGGCGGAAGTTGAGGCGGTTATCATGCATTCAATCGACGTAATTACGCGAAATCCAGATTTGGCCGAACAGGTTATGCACGCTGGTATCGCGGACATGATTGGAATTCAGTCGCGATATATAAAATGATCGGGGATTTCCGTCGCGTTTTCGGGCGCGCGTTTAAGTTGCTTTCATATCTGTAGTCACAGGATTTTTGCGGCCTCATCGATCAGTATTCATTTGCGTCGCTCCGTCCGCTGCCCAAACACCTCGCATCCCGCGAAACCCAACAGAAGGCCTTCGTGCCTCGTGCGGCATCGGTTGTTTCGGGCTCATTTGAAAGGTTCGCAGTATTCTTCGCGAAAGTCCGGTTTTCCATCTTCGGGACGTAGATATAGGTAAGGTCAAATTTGACCGTCGCTTCACACCAAAGACTACTTAACGTGAGAGTGGTACCGCCTCCCCGGCTTGAACGGGGGACCCCTGGTTCCACAAACCAGTGCTCTAACCAACTGAGCTAAGGCGGCATTGCGCGTGATTTAGCGGCAGGTGCGCGCGAATGCAAGACCCTCGTTCAGAAAACCCGTAACAAAGCGCTCCGTCGCACGACACCCTTGCCAATAGCGCCCGCCCCCTTGTAGGAAACCTCAGCAATAAAGGAAACGTCATGGGTATTAACAGCGAACGCGACATCGAAGCGAATATGCAAATCGGACCAACTGATCACGGAATGGTACGCATTTTTATCGAGGCGGGCGGCACGGAAATCCCGATGGATTTTGAACCTGAAGAAGCTGAAGAGATTGCCGAAGAAATTCGCGCCGCCGTCATCGCAGCCCGCGCGATCAAAACGCGCTGACAAATCCCGGATCCTGCGCCGCCTGTGCCCGCGTGGCGGCGTGGCGGGCAAATTTTTGTATCATGACCTTGCGACGCGCTGACGCAAGCTTGGCCTCAGGCCCCATGCGAATAATTTCTGCGCCGTATCCATCTGCGATGATTACCCCAGTGCCATCTGGCAAGAGGTCAGTCTGGAAATCTGTATCAACCGCCCAAAAATACCGGTCGCAATATGCAAGATACCCCTGCCATTTTTTATCATTCATGAAATCCGCGCGGCTGGATTTGCATTCAACGATCCATATCTCCCCCTTTGGCCCCAGCGCCATAACATCGACGCGCAAACCTGACGCGGGCACCAATTCCAACACGCTTACAAAGTCATAGCTGCGCAAATGCCGTGCAACACCGCGTGCCAGCATTTGTCCCGGCATATACTTGCAAGGCTTGTCTTCTGTGTTCATGCCGCAAGGGTGAACAATAAGTGAACAAAAATCAATCCTTAAGCTACGCCAATGAGAATCGGACGCCGCGAAGGTTAACAATCCCTATAAAAACACGGCATTTGCTGGCGAATTCGCATCAAAACGTATTTTATCGTTACGTCACAATAACTAAGCAAGTTTTCGCCAATCAAACAACCGAAAGCGCAGCGCACATCGTGACTGAAATAAGGCAAGTGACCTAGGGTAATCTCTAATTTAGACCCCTCAGCGTCACGATTTCGACCAGTTCTTGGGCAAATATATAACCACAGATTAATAGGAGCCTTTCATGTCATTGTTCAGCGGAATCACTGTTTACGAAGTATCAATGGCGTTGATCATGGTTGGCTTGGCGGAACGCGTACTTTTGGCTTACGCACCGATTGAGATGGTTGGCCCGAACGGCTGGCTGATCAAAGGCGATGTCAAAGAATAATCTCCCTCCCCTACTTGCCCTACTCCATAATCCCCCCTACCTGTAAACGCGGCGGGCTTCTGCGCTCCTCGTTATCACGGGTACAAATCCAGCGGCCTTAAGCAAATCCTCGGGGGCTGGCTCTGTTCTGACCCTGGTCAGTTTACCTGGCACCCACCTGTACATACAGGTCCTCAGGATTAGTTATCCCAACGGCTGCCGCGGTTCCCGCCACCTTCCCTCACTTGTTGATGCATAGGCTTCCCAAAGCCCGACATTGCGCCTAGGTTCCAGGCTGCGGCCGATGCCAATATCACCAGAGAAGTTGCACCTATGTCCAATACGCAAATTGTAACAACCGAGCGGCTTAGACTGGAGCCTTTTGCGCCTGCGCATGCTGATGCATTGTTTGCGATGAACTCTGATCCTGATGTAATGCGGTTTCTGGGCGGTGTACAAACACGTGAACAAACCAAAGAGGGTATCCAAAAGGTGCAGACCCGCTGGGCTACACTTGGGTACGGTTGGTGGACGGTGTTTTTGAAAGATACAGATGTGGCTATTGGCGCGGCATGTCTACAGAACCTCGCGCATAAAGAAGATGCCCCGCTAGAAATTGGTTGGCGGTTGATGACAGAGTATCATGGCAATGGCTATGCAACAGAAGCCGGGCAAGCAGCGATGAATTTTGGTTTCAACCAAATTGGCGTGCCCTACATTTGCGCGGTCGCGATCCCAGAAAATGCGGCCTCGCAACGGGTGATGAAGCGATTAGGAATGCACTATGTCAACATCCAAGTCCATTACGATGAAATTTGCGCCTATTACGAGATCACAAAACCCGGTTAGAATTTCTCCGGCTGTGCCTCGCGCGCCATGTGATCAAGCACAGCATTCACAAATTTCGGCTCTTTGCCGTCATGTGAAAACGCCTCTGATACGGCGACAAATTCGCTGATCACGACTTTGGGCGGGGTGTCGCCCTTTTTCAACTCTGCCCCGGCGGCGCGAAACAACGCCCGCCATGTCGGGTCAATACGCGCAATCGGCCATTTGGCGACCAGCGCACGGTCTGTCATTTGGTCAATCGCCGCTTGTTCATTTACGGCACCGTCCATCAAGCTGCGAAACGTAGCCAGATCGCCTTCGATCATTTCAACGTCGTCATAGGTCGCACCAAAGCGGTGGTCTTCGAATTCGCGCATGACCTGATCGACGGTCTGCCCAGAAGCCTCCATCTGGAATAGCGCCTGCACAGCATAGAGCCGAGCGGCGGATTTCATTTTGCGACGTTGGTTGTTCGAAATGGTCATGCGTTTGTTTTGCCGTCTGTTTGACCCGCGAGCAATATTTCTTGGGTAAAGCCCACCGGTTTTTCGGATTGGCCCCACTTACGGGCGAGCGCGACAAGGTGCAAGGCCGCAGCGGCCGCACCGCCACCTTTATTCATCTGCGCAGGATCGGCGCGTACTTCGGCTTGCGTGCGGTTTTCGACGGTCAAGATGCCATTGCCAATGCAAACACCTTGCAGGCCGAGCAATTGAATCGCACGCGAGCTGTCATTGCAGACGGTGTCATAATGGGTCGTTTCTCCCCGGATCACACAGCCCAGCGCGACGTAGCCGTCAAAGTTGGACATGCGTTCGGCGATCCCAATGGCGGTTGGGATTTCAAGCGCGCCGGGAACTTCGACGATATCCCAAGTTGCACCGGCTTTTTCAACCTCGGCCTTAGCACCTGCGATCTGATTATCAGAGATGTCTTTATAATAGGGCGAAGCGACGATCAGGATTTTGACGGGTTTCTCAAACGCTGGCAAAGGCATGATGTAGTGGGACGGTCCGGCCATTATCCGATCTCCGAAATTTTGCGTGTGCCGATGATTTCAAGCCCATAGGCATCAAGCCCCACGACTTTTGGCATCGGCGAATTGGTAAGCAACTCAATTTTATGCAAACCAAGCGAACTTAGGATTTGCGCGCCCAATCCATATTGACGCAAAGTCTTGGGCGAGGCCTCGGCATCAGGGTCGACCTGCATATGCAAATCACGCAGCAACACGAGCGCCCCGCGCCCCTCATCCGCGATTGCTTGCATTGCGTCGCCAAATTCATTGCGTCGCCCCTTGGGCCCGGTGCCAATCACATCCAACATTGGATCTAACGCATGCATCCGTACCAGCACGGGATCATCGGTGGTAATGTCCCCTTTGACCAACGCAATATGTTCCGCCCCTTGGGTTTCATCAGTGTAAATCCGCATTTCCCAATCGCCGCCAAATTCGGACTGAATCTGGCTGGTCTCACGGACGCGTACCAGATTATCGTGGCGGCGACGGTAAGCAATCAAATCGCTGATCGTCCCGATCTTTAGCCCGTGCAGCTGCGCAAATGAGATCAGATCAGGTAAGCGCGCCATTTCGCCGTCATCTTTCATGATCTCACAAATCACGCCTGATGGATTGAGCCCCGCAAGGCGCGAAATATCAACGGCGGCTTCGGTATGGCCGGCCCGGACCAAAACGCCACCGTCGCGCGCGCGCAGCGGAAACACGTGACCGGGGGTGGCAATATCGGCAGCACCTTTGTTGGCATCGATGGCCGTAGCCACGGTCCGCGCGCGATCATGTGCCGAAATCCCGGTACTGACGCCTTCGCGGGCTTCGATACTGACGGTAAAGGCCGTTTCATGGCGCGATGAATTATGCGACGCCATCAAAGGCAGGCCCAGCGCATCAATCCGCGCGCCCGGCAAGGTTAAACAAATCAACCCGCGCCCATGTGTGGCCATAAAGTTGATCGCGTCGGGCGTTGCCATTTGCGCTGGGATCACCAAATCACCTTCGTTTTCGCGATCTTCATGATCCACCAAAACGAACATACGCCCATTGCGCGCATCTTCGATGATGTCTTCAATCTTGCTGATCGCATCGGCCCAATCTTGTTCGACTGGACCGGGCGTTTCGAAATTCTGGCTCATGCGGATCCCCGAAAAATAAGTCTTCTCGCAGATAGACCAGCTGCCGTCCTTTGAAAAGGGTGGTGGATCAAGATCCACCCTACGACGTTACGATCTCCGCCTCGTAGGGTGGATTTCAATCCACCGCCTGCGCGAAATAAACATCCGCGGGCAAATACGCGGCCATTTTCCCGGTTTCGACCCACTCGCGTTCAAATGCCGTATCGCCAACTAAGATGACGCGACCGGAAGGGGTACGCGTATCGCGTGCAATAGCGCCGAACTGATCCCGCACAGAAGACCAGCTATCGGCAAACCTTGGCGCACGGTAGGCGTCATCGATCTGAGGAAGTGCCGCCAAATGGGGCACTGGTACCGGCGTATGTGCCAAACCGATGCGCTGCACACCGGTCAAAGCATCCAACTTATCCGCCCGTTCAACCGACATCACCTGCCCTGCACGCAAAACCCGCAACGCATTGTTTGAAAACATAAAGCCAATCACATCGTCGCCCGAACTTGCGCGAATACCCGCATATGTCTTGTATGGCAGACCAAGCTGCGCGGCACGCCGCACGCGCGTGCGAATAACCTCGAGCGGCAGCGTCGGCATCAGTTGCTTGCGCGCCTTGGTCCAGACATGTTTGCGCCAGCTGTGGCCCGGCGCGATCACCCGCCCGGAATTATGTCCGATCCCCGCGATCACGCGAATTCCTGCAACCGCGCCACGTAGCGCGCCATTGTGTCGATCTCGATGTTGATCATGTCCCCCACCCCGACCTCGCCCCAGGTCGTTGCGGTCTTTGTATGCGGGATAAAGTTGACCCCAAACTCTGCACCTGACACTTCATTTACCGTCAATGAGGTCCCGTTCAACGCAACCGATCCTTTTGGCGCAATAAATTTGGCGAGCCCTTCGGGCGCACGGAATGTCACCCGGGTGCTGTCACCTTCATCATGCATCGCGATCACCTGCGCGACCCCGTCCACATGGCCCGACACAATGTGCCCGCCAAGCTCATCCCCGACCTTTAGCGCGCGTTCAAGGTTCAGCCGCTTTCCCACCGCCCAGTTGCCAACATTGGTTGCGCCCACGGTCTCGGCTGAGATTTCGATATCAAACCAGTTGCGCGGTTCAGCGCCCAGCGCAATCACCGTCAGGCACACGCCGTTGCAAGCGATAGAGGCCCCGATATCAATCCCGCCAATATCATACCCAGTCGCAATCCGCGCGCGCAGATCGCCGCGCTGTTCAAGCGTGATCACCTCGCCGATATCTGTGACAATCCCTGTAAACATGCGCGCGTCCTTCTTTGATAGCCCTTTTGACCTAGCCCGTGTCGCCTGCCCGCGCAAGCAACTGCGCATAATCATATGTTTACGGTTAAGCGCTTACCTCGACGCATCCGAGCCGCTATAGACGTAGATGATGAATACGCAGCACAACTTTTTGTTTCTTCAGGGGCCACACGGGCCGTTCTTTGCACAGCTTGCAGCCATGTTGCGCGCGGCAGGCGCGGATGTGCACCGCGTAGGATTTAACGCAGGCGACCGTGTGTTTTGGGGGCGTATGCCCAACTATATCCCCTATCGGGGGGCGCCTGCAGACTGGCCGGATCGACTGCAAGAGATTTTGCACAGCCGCGCAATCACCGATATCGTCATCTATGGCGACACCCGCCCGATCCATGCGCAGGCCGTTTCGGCAGCTAAGACCGCAGGTATCCGTGTCCATGTCTTTGAAGAAGGGTACCTGCGCCCTTATTGGGTTACCTATGAACGCGGCGGATCAAACGGGCATTCAGAATTGATGGGATTGCAAGTCGCAGAGATGCGCGAAAGGCTCGCCGCGGGCACGACCGATATCCCAACCCCGCCATCCCATTGGGGTGATATGCGCCAACATATTTTCTACGGGGCGCTTTACCACTGGTTTGTAATGTTCTGGAACCGTGGTTATCCGCAGTTCAAACCCCACCGCGCGCTCCCCATTCACCGCGAGGCGCTCTTATATTCAAAACGCTTGTGCCTGATGCCATTTCTCGCGCTCAGCCGAATCTATGCCACCCATAAAATCAAGAAAGCTGGCTACCCCTTCCACATCGCGCTGTTGCAGCTTGAACATGACGCCAGCTTTCGCGCGCATTCCTCTTTTGACGATATGCAGGCATTTTTGACGCTTGTGATTGACGGGTTTGTGCGCGGGGGGCCGGCGCATCACCATCTGGTTTTTAAAGCACATCCGTTAGAGAATGGGCAATCCCCGTTACGCAAAATGATCCGTGAGCTGGCAAACGCCAAAGGGATCGCGGACCGGGTGCATTATGTGCGCGGCGGTAAGCTTGCGGGGCTCTTGGCCCAAGCGCACAGCGCCGTCACCGTGAATTCCACGGCCGGACAGCAAGCACTTTGGCGCGGCATACCGCTGCGCGCCTTTGGCACGGCAGTTTATTCCAAACCTGAGTTTGTATCGGACCAACACCTGCCTGCATTTTTCGCAAATCCAACGCGACCCGACGCAGATGCCTATCGCCATTATCGCCAATTCCTACTGCAAACCTCGCAGATCCCAGGCGGTTTCTATGCGACCAAGGGCCGCCGCCAGCTGAAACGTCAGCTCGTCGATAAAATGCTCAGTACCACTGGACCCTATGCAAGCACGCAGGTTCCATCCAGTTCAACTTTCAAGGTTGTAAGCTAAGCTGATGCCCGCGCCCGTCCGCAAGAACCTCTATGTCTATAATGGCGGGCTTTTGACCAAAGGGCGGGTGCGCCGCATTGTCGAATTGGCTGGGTATGATATCCGCCTTGGCGTGCCCGGCGCAGGCGATTTAGTCGGCGTTTGGGGGCACAGCCCCACCGCGCCGCGCGGCGAGGCAGTCGCTGATCACAAAGAGGCGGATATCGTCAGAATCGAGGATTCGTTTTTGCGGTCGGTCGGGTTGGGCCGTGATGGCGACGCGCCGATTGGTCTAAATATCGACATGCGCGGCGTGCATTTTGATCCAAACACCCCATCTGACCTTGAAACGATCCTGACAGAAAATCCGCTTGATAACACCGCACTTTTGAACCGTGCCCGCGCGGGAATAGAAACGCTCAAATCAGGGCATCTGTCTAAATACAACGCTTTCGACCCCGCGCTGCCTGTGCCGGATCCCGGCTATGTTCTTGTTGTCGATCAAACCCGCAAGGATGCATCAATCAAGGCCAGTGGCGCAGATAGCAACACGTTCCGGGAGATGCTGTTTTTCGCATTAACCGAACATCCGGGCGCGCGCGTCATCATCAAAACCCACCCTGAAACCGTCGCCGGACACCGGGGTGGGTATTTTTCCGAAAAAGACTGCGATAGCCGCATTCAGCTTTGCGATGCGCCGCTATCACCTTGGGCGCTGCTTGAAGGGGCGATTGCAGTCTATACGGTGACATCGCAACTTGGGTTTGAGGCAATACTCGCCGGGCATAAACCTGTGGTCTTTGGCCAACCGTTCTACATGGGATGGGGGCTGTCTGATGACCGCAAGCCGTTACAACGTAGGCAACGCAAACTGACGCGCGCGCAGCTATTTGCTGGGGCAATGCTAATCTATCCCAAGTGGTACGACCCATTTCATGACCGGTTGTGCAGCTTTGAAGAGGCCGCAGCGACCTTGGCCGCGTCAGCGCACGCGTGGCGCGACGATCACAAAGGGTGGGTCGCCGCCGACATGCGCCTGTGGAAACGCGCGCCACTGCAAAAACTGTTTGGCGCGCAAAAGCGCGTAATCTTCGCCAAAGGCAAATCTGCTGCGAAACGCGCGGACAAGTCTAACCGTCAATTGATGCGTTGGGCCAACACAGGCGCCACCGACGCGACATTGGTCGAAGACGGTTTTTTGCGATCCCGGGGATTGGGCGCTGATTTGATCGCGCCGCTCAGCCTCGTGTTAGATGAAATCGGCATATATTATGACGCGACGCGACCTAGCGGGCTTGAAAACTTGATCAATAGCGCGGCAGATTTACGCGAAGATGAGCGCGCAAGGGCGGCGGCTTTGATCTCGCGTATCCTTCATGCGGGTCTGTCGAAATATAATCTGTCAAAACAAGCCCCGATCGACATGCCAAAAGGGCGCCGCATTCTCGTGCCCGGACAGGTCGAAGATGATGCCTCTATCCGGTTGGGCTGCACAGATGTCACCACCAATCAAGGCCTGCTACAAGCCGCACGCGCCGCAAACCCAGCGGCGATCATCGCCTATAAACCCCACCCAGATGTCGAAGCAGGGCTGCGCCCCGGCGCAGTGCCCGGCGCGTTGCAATGGGCCGATATCATTCTTGCCGACGCAGATCCGATTGCGGCGCTTGATCACGTCGAAGAGGTTTGGACCCTGACCTCACTTTTGGGGTTTGAGGCCCTGCTGCGCGGCAAAAAAGTCACCTGTTTGGGCATGCCGTTTTATGCGGGTTGGGGGCTGACCGATGATCGGGCCTTACCAATCCCGCGCCGCCATGCACGGGTCGATATCGTCGCGCTCGCCCATGCCACGCTCATCGCCTATCCACGCTATTTTGATCCGATCACCGGGCTGCCTTGCCCGGTCGAAGTTGTTGTCGACAGGCTTGAAAACAACGATTTGCCCGCGCCCGGCAAGATGAACCGTAGCCTTGCAAAACTGCAAGGCATGTTCGCAAGCTCCGCGCACCTTTGGCGCAGGCGCTAAACCCGCCGCCAGCTATGTATGATGTCACCGCCCAAGGGCTGCACCTGCTCTAACGCAAAGCGCGGGGCATGATTCAAACGATCGACTCCCATCGCGGCCAGCGACGGTGTGCCTTCTGCCCCCATCGCCATGCCTGCGGTAAACACGACCAAGCGATCTACCAGCCCCGCTGATAAAAGCGACGCGGCCAACATTCCGCCCCCCTCGCAAAAAACGCGGGTTATACCCTTTTCTGCAAGGGCTGTCATCGCCGCAGCGGGGTCGACCTGCCCGGCAGAAACGTCGCACGGAAGGCTGACCGCCCCCTTTTCCACCCATGCAGAGGCATCGCTGGTTTTCCCGTGGCATAGCCACACCGGTGTCTCATGTGCGGATTGTGCCAAATGGCAATCTGCGCTGATCTTCATGCCGCGTGACACCACCACCCGCACGGGTTGGCGGTCAATGCCCAAACCGCGCACTGTCAAGGTCGGATCATCGGCCCGCACCGTGCCTGCACCAACCATCACCGCATCATGACGCGCACGCATCATATGTACGGCGCGGCGGGCCTCAGGCCCTGTAATCCATTGGCTTTCACCGGTCGCGGTCGCAATTCGCCCATCCAGCGTCCCCGCAAGCTTGAGCGTCACAAAGGGACGGTTTTCAACAATACGTAATAAAAAACCCGCGTGATCGGCCCGTGCTTGATCAGCCAAAACATCGGTTGTCACCGCAATCCCCGCTGCGCGCAGCATTTCGACGCCTCGGCCAGCTACGCGCGGATCAGGATCCCCCAAAGCGATCACTACGCGGCCAACTCCCGCCGCGATCAACGCCGCAGCGCAGGGCGGGGTTTTACCGTGATGCGCACAGGGTTCCAACGTGACATAGACCGTGGCACCACGCGCGGCCTCCCCCGCTTGCGCCAAGGCGACCGGCTCTGCGTGCGGGCGTCCGCCATCTGCGGTGCGACCGCGCCCGACAATCACACCGTCGCGGACAATGACACAGCCCACCGCAGGGTTCGGCCAAACGCGGCCCATCCCGCGCCGTCCCAAATTCAGGGCCAGCGCCATAAATCTTTCGTCAGATTTTAAGGTCACTCTTTTTCAGGGTCGCTAGGGCGCAGCTCACTGACGAACTTGTCAAAATCATCCGCCGCTTGGAAATTCTTATAAACGCTCGCAAAACGCACATAGGCCACGGTATCGATCCGCGCGAGGCTTTCCATCACGATTTCACCGATGGTACCTGACGGGATATCGGTTTCGCCCATGCTTTCCAACCGGCGCACGATCCCGCTGATCATCTGATCCATACGATCAGGTTCAACGGGTCGTTTTTGAAGAGCAATGCGGATGGAACGTTCTAGCTTTGGTCGATCAAAATCTTCGCGACGACCATTGGTTTTTATTACCACCAGATCACGCAGCTGCACACGTTCATAGGTCGTAAAACGTCCGCCGCAGGCTGGGCACAAACGCCGCCGCCGGATTGCAGAATGATCTTCGGCAGGGCGTGAATCTTTGACTTGAGTGTCAACATTTCCGCAAAAAGGGCAACGCATATCCGGTCCTCATCAGCTAGCGATGGGGGCACACCCCCAAGTTATCCACAGGCACTATAGGAACCCCCACAAGATTTGGGTAGTGGGCAATTCACGCCGCTACATAGAGCAGATGAACCGTTGCGAAATAGACTCGGTCAGGATGACAAATGCGCGACGACCCGGCGATGATGCGGAGCGTTGCGATGTTCAAATAGATAAATACCCTGCCATGTTCCCAAGGCCAACCGGCCTTCGGTAACCGGAATGCTTAGCTGCACAGGCAACAATGCCGCTTTAATATGCGCGGGCATATCGTCTGGCCCTTCATATGTATGGGTCAGATATGCCATCGTTGGATCCGTGGTCGGCGGCACCAAGCGATGGAAAAAATTCTGCATATCGACACGCACTTCTGGATCAGCGTTTTCTTGGATCAAAAGACTGGCTGACGTGTGCTGTACAAAAAGCGTGAGCAAGCCAGAGCCACGCACCCAAGCCGTCACCTGATCGGTAAATTCGTAAAGCCCGGGACCATTGGTCGAAACTTGGAAAACTGTTTGCATACAGCCATAGTGCGCAGACAATACAGCACGCACAAGACCCGTCACACAGTGCACAAACCTTGTGACTTGTGCAAAAACGTGGTTTTCAGCCCCCACAACAACGCAGTGAGAACAAAGATGGCCAAAGCTTCAAAATCCCCACTTATTTCGAAAGCTAAAGAGGCCGAAGCCGCTGGTCAAAATTTCCTTACTGAACGCATTCTGATCAAAGTGATTTCCGACTCGCCAAAAGATCCGACCGCTTACGCGATGCTAATCCGGCTTTATACGCGCAAGATGAAAAAGACCGATATGGCTATCGCGCTCCTGCCCAAGTTGCTGAAGCTCGCACCCCGATCGGCACTGGCCCATGAATTGGCCGCAGAATGTTTTTGCAAAAAAAATATGTTCGAAAGCGCAAAAATACACGCAGACCAGACCGTCAAGCTAGGTCCAAAATCGCCCGACGGATTATATGTTGCCGCGACAGTCTATTTCGACACTGAAGACTATGCAGCCGCAACAAAATGTATGGAGGCTTGCCTTGCCATCAGACCGGAGCACCTGCCGTCGCGCCTTCTTTATGCAAAATCGTTGCGCGGTTCTGGTGAACTCACGAAATCCGAAGCGATTTGTCGTGAAATTTTCAAAGAGTATCCGGACAGCCTTGCGAATTATTCTATTTGGCACCAAGCCTGCAAAATTACAGCTGATGATCCTATCTATTTACACATCCGCGACACGGTCTACCCAACACTTCTGGACAAGAAACTACCGGGGCGCATCCCGTTACTTCGCATACTCGGCAAAGCAGAAAACGACATTGGAAATTTCGAGACATCTTTTCAGCATTACACTGACGCCAAAGAACTTACGGGAAAGACGCATGATCGCACGGTGAACAAAATGTTCGTAAGCGCCGTGATTTCGGGTGTCTCACGCGCAGATTATTTCGGCGCCCCCGGCTCTGACAGTGAAAACCCGGTTCTGGTCGTCGGCATGCCCCGCACGGGCAGCACGTTGCTCGAGCAAATTCTATCCAGCCATCCGCAAATCGGTGGCATTGGTGAAAGCAAAAACCTGCGTGACGCCGCAAGCAAAGCCGGCATAAAATTCCACGATGGCGCTTCATTGGTGAATGCGATCCACAAACTCACACCTGATCAAGCGCAAGAACTTGCCGCAGACTACCTTCAAAAATCGACAGATGCACAGCCCGGAATGCTGCGTATCGTCGATAAAAACCTGCACAATTTTGAAATCTTGGGCTTTTATGCAAAGCTGTTCCCAAAAGCACGCATTCTCAACGCATTGCGTGACCCGATGGATAACTGCGTCTCGTGCTATCTTGCGCCGCTCAGCAAGTTTCACAGCTACACGCAGGATCTGACATCACTTGGTCAGTATTATTCCGAATTCCGGCGACTGATGGACCACTGGAAAAAGGTGCTGCCAAACCCGATCATGGAGGTGCACTATGAAGACGTCGTGGCTGACACCGAAGGCAAAGCCCGCGAAGTAATCGATTTTCTAGGGCTCGATTGGGATCCTGCCTGTCTTTCGTTCCAAGAAAATGAAAACCAAGCACGCACGATTTCGACATGGCAAGTGCGGCAGCCGATTTACAAAAGCTCAGTCAAACGTTGGGCGCGCTATGAGCAGCACCTTGATCCGCTGAAAGCCGAACTCAAGCAGTTCTACCCGGACGGTTTTTGATATCAGGACGGGTAAATAGCGCGGGGGGCAAAATCTTCCTCCGGCTATTGCCCCCACCCCAATGTTCTTAGACTCTATAGTCGACAATTGGGCTTGAGGTATCAAGCCCCGCGTCCTCGAGTGCTTGTGTCAACATTGTTCCGAAATCAACGTCTTCATCGCTGGCATCCACCGACGCCTGAAGCTGCTCTACGACGGATTGCAACGTAGAAATGGAGGCCTCATCAGGGCCTTTGGGGCCACCGCCCGGAGGTGGTGGTGGACGACCACCATTACCCTCCGCGCCACCGATCCCGGCCTGCTCTGCCAACCCGCGCGCGTCGATTCCTGCATCACCCAACGCCGAGGCAAGCCCTTGCCCTTTCGCGATGCCAAGCTCCTCAATCTGCGATACGATTTCTTTTGCGTCACTATCCGACAGGTTTTCAACGTCGTAGTTGGACAGCACGTCTTCCAACCCCTGCTTTTGTGTGTCCGTCAGACTTTGGGCCTTTGGGGTCATCCCGGCCATAGGGGCCATGCCGCCTTGGATCATGTTCATGGGTTTAGTCCATTTCTGCTGTCAATCTTTATTCACCTCAATTGACCTATAAAAAGAAAGTTACGCAGATATTACGATCTCAGCGTCAACACATTCAAAGTGCAGCGAAGTTTAGTGATATTGCAGCCAGCCCGCTGGACCCAAAAATTATGCTTGGATTACAATGTGCCTAAGGATTAACAATGCCTCTAGCAGGTCAGGAGCCACCAATGTTTGCAAAAGACAAAATGTCCTATGACGCCATGCCGTTGCCCGATCATTTAGGGCTAACGGATGCCGAGGCACAAAAGGCAGCCAGCGAGTTTCGGGCCTTTATGGCCAAGCGCCACTCTGTGCGCGATTTCACTGATCAACCTGTGCCGCGCGCCATCATCGAAGATTGCTTGATGACGGCGGGCAGCGCACCGTCAGGGGCCAATCACCAGCCGTGGTTTTTTGCTGCGGTATCCGACCCCACGCTCAAATCGCGTATCCGTGAGGAAGCCGAAGTTGAAGAGCGCAAATTCTATGACGGCGGTGGCAGCGATGAATGGATCAAAGCGCTCGAGCCGATAGGCACCGACGCTGACAAACCGCATCTGACAACAGCGCCTTGGTTGATCGTAATCTTTGCACAGCGTTGGGGGGAATTTGACGACGGCACGCGGTATAAGAACTACTACGTCCCTGAAAGCGTCGGCATCGCGACGGGTTTCTTGATTGCGGCGCTCCATAATGCGGGGCTGTCCTGTCTGACGCATACGCCCAACCCGATGAAGTTCCTGAACGCAGCACTTGATCGGCCGGACTCTGAAAAACCAGTGATGATCCTAACCGTTGGGCACGCATCAAAGGAAGCGACAGTGCCCGCAGTGGCGAAATACAAAAAACCGCTCAAAAAAATTGCACGGTTCTACTAATCCTCACATCTAGGCAACTCTTGGCCGTCGCGACTGTGGTTTCAGCGGCGGCCTGCCGATCAGGCGATTCGTTAGTCAGACATATTGCCACAGCGCACCTCCAACCATATGAAATTTATAAGGAAAATAGACTATCAAAAATTGGTGAGTCCAAATGCAGCAAGAAATAATTGACATCATCCGGGTCGTCCACTTGGCATGTTTCGCTGTTGGTATGGGCTCGGGCGTTTATTTTGACTTCCGGACGCTAAGCCGCCTCAATAGCCCCTTTGATGATTTTGATATTCTCGAATTTGAGCGTGTCCACAAAGTTGTCTTTGCAGCCTTACTTGGGCTTTGGATCACGGGTGTTATGTTGATCTATATCCGCACGGGTTTCGATCTTGATAATTTCTCACCAAAACTGATCCTCAAACTGGCTGTTGTCACTGTCTTGACGTTAAACGCCTTCTACATTGGCCTATCGGTTCTGCCGCGTGTGGCTGCTGCGGTGGGGCACCGCGCCTGCGAACTGCCATTGCGTTACATGATGCCAATGACCCTTGCTGCGGCGCTATCGATGTTTTGTTGGCTTGGCGGTTTGATTTTGGGCGCAAGTGTGGTTCTGAAAACTGCGGATTGGACGATGCTGGTTACCTTCTTCTCTTGGCAGTTTATCATCGTTGTTATCGGCGCGGTTGCCGGGTTTGTGGCACTGCGCGCAGCGCTACAGCTCTATAATATTTTGCTGACACATCGGATGAACCGCCGCACAGACGCCACGATTTTTCAGAACCGTTAGACCGACGCTACGGGTTAACGGAAAATACTGTCGCCCTGCTGGTCGATAACCACGCGAGCTTTGGTTGCTGCTTCCTTGCAGGCGACGTCCTCGCTTTCGAGCAAGTCCGCGCGGATGAGGTGATGCATCTTCACCTCGCCGTCGATCTCTTTTTCGATCTTCGCTGCCAGACGAAATTTCCCGCCCTCAGGGATCGGTTCAGGCGTGATAGTGTAGCCGTTGTATTCTTCTGACGGATGTGCGGCAGGTGGCGTGCTATTTCCACCAAAGAGACGTTTGAAAAGGGACATGAGGAGGCTCCGACTACAGGTTTTCCCAACCCTACCGTTTACGCCAAGAAATCAAAAGAGGTCAGCGCCCGACCCTGGGGCGAAGGCCGTCTTACAAAGGGTCCTGCGGACCTTTTCAGGACGAAGCGCGCGAAAGCGCAGGAAGCACGCAGTGCGCCCTCCCTTGGGGAGTGTCGGGCACTGACCGATGCCGGGCATCGGTCATAGATCACTGGCTCGGTTTGGCGGGCATCATCGCTGCACAACGACAGTCTGGTAAAATATCCCGAGCCGAGATCCATAGCCTGTCACCTTTATGAGGTCACCTTCCACCAACTTTCGACCCATTCCGGCCTCAGGATACAAAATACAACTGTAAAAAATAAAACTTCCTTCAATTCGCACGCCCTCACCGCAATGTTTGCGGGGTGGCTCTGGATCATTCACAACAAAATATGCAGCTTGGCTTTCTTGCCCGAAACACAGTGCGTGCAGCAACGGATACGCGCAAAATAAGAAAGCGTAACTCCAGAGCGCACCAACGATATCATGCCAACTTGGCCATTTCCCATACTCGACCCCTATTGTTGGGTCGGCGTCATCTAAATGAACGAAGCGAACGACCCACCAAACAATCAATGCACTTATGAAACTGACGTATAGCGCAGGCCATCTCGCACTTTCGGTCCACAAATCGGTCATTACGAATTGTGGAAAGGAAAATATCGCGGCGAGGGTAGCGGTCCCAGTCAGAATGAACCAAACGAACATGAGTAGCTTGGCAATTCGGCCAATACGTGTCTTTGGCCGAAGTCCCAAACGCTTAGTCTGCACTACTGATCCAAGAAGCTCCGCAGCTTGCGGCTCCGGCTTGGGTGTTTCAACTTCCGCAGCGCCTTCGCTTCGATCTGGCGGATACGTTCGCGGGTGACGCTAAACTGTTGGCCGACTTCTTCGAGCGTGTGGTCGGTGTTCATGCCGATCCCGAAACGCATGCGCAGTACGCGTTCTTCGCGTGGGGTCAATGACGCCAGCACCCGCGTTGTGGTTTCTTTCAGGTTTTCCTGAATGGCAGAGTCCAGCGGCAGGATCGCGTTTTTGTCTTCGATAAAATCGCCAAGCTGGCTGTCTTCCTCGTCGCCAATTGGCGTCTCCAAAGAAATCGGCTCTTTCGCGATCTTCATGACCTTGCGGACTTTTTCCAAAGGCATTTGCAGCTTTTCTGCCAATTCCTCGGGGGTGGGTTCGCGGCCAATTTCGTGCAGCATCTGGCGGCCCGTGCGGACCAATTTGTTGATCGTTTCGATCATGTGGACCGGAATACGGATCGTGCGCGCCTGATCCGCGATAGAGCGCGTGATCGCCTGACGGATCCACCATGTCGCATAGGTCGAGAATTTATAGCCACGGCGATATTCAAACTTATCAACCGCTTTCATCAGACCGATGTTCCCCTCTTGGATCAGATCCAAGAACTGCAAACCACGGTTGGTGTATTTCTTGGCGATTGAAATCACGAGCCGCAGGTTGGCTTCGACCATTTCTTTCTTGGCCTGACGCGCCTCTTTTTCACCTTTTTGGACCTGCTGCACGATGCGGCGGAATTCGGTGATATCGACGCCGACGTATTGACCGACTTGGGCCATGTCGCCGCGCAATTCTTCGATTTTATCTGTCGATTTCTCGATCATCATCTGCCAGCCACGGCCAGCTTTTTCGCCCATTTCTTCGAGCCAGTTCGGGTCAAGTTCGCGACCACGGTAGGCGTCGATGAATTCACGGCGGTTGATCCGCGCTTGGTCAGCGAGTTTTACCATCGCACTGTCAATCGACATGATACGGCGGTTGATGCCGTAAAGCTGGTCAATCAAGGCTTCGATACGGTTGTTATGCAGGTGAAGCGAATTCACCATCAGCACAATTTCTGACCGCAGCTTTTGGTATTTCGCTTCTTGTTTTTCATTGAACGATGAATCTTCGTTCAGCGTTGCGGACATCCGCGCGTCTTGCATTTCTGACAGTTCACCAAAGTCATGCGCGATGACTTCCAGCGTTTCGAGCACACGCGGCTTGAGCGCGGCTTCCATCGCAGCGAGCGACATATTTGCCTGATCTTCATCGTCGTCATCATCGTCTTTGGCAATCGGGTTGCCATCGGCGTCCAGCTCTTGCGGCTTTTCGGTTTTTTCTGGCGTACCAGCAATCGGGGCGACAACGGGCTCTTCCTCATCGCCGATCTGATCGCCGAATGTGGTTTCAAGATCGATCACATCGCGCAGCAAAATATCTTCGGACAAAAGTTCGTCGCGCCAGATCGTAATCGCCTGAAAGGTCAGCGGGCTTTCACACAGCCCAAGTATCATCGTGTTGCGACCAGCCTCGATCCGCTTGGCGATCGCGATCTCACCTTCGCGCGACAACAGCTCAACCGATCCCATTTCGCGCAGGTACATGCGCACAGGATCGTCAGTGCGGTCCAGCTTTTCAGCCTCCGCCCCGCCCAAGGTCACTTCGCGTGAACCGGCCACAGTGGCCACTTCGGTGCCCGCTTGGTTTTCTTCGGTCTCTTCGGATTCTTCTTCTTCGGTGACCTGAATGCCCATTTCGGACAGCATCGACATTACGTCTTCGATTTGATCGGATGATACCTGTTCAGGTGGCAGCACCGCGTTCAACTGATCGTAAGTGATGTAGCCCCGCTCACGTGCATCGGCGATCATTTTTTTGACCGCTGTTTGGCTCATATCAAGACTGATATCGCCATCTTGGTCCGCATTTTTACGATCGTCGTTGTCTTTCGCAGCCATCAAAAAAGGACCTTTCAAAGTCGTCGTTTCCGCGCCGAAGTGATTCGGCTGATTCGGTTAGCGTCGAATCAAACCTGCATTGCACTGATTCGCAAGCAGATCGCGCCTTGTTTTCAAAGTATGTTGCTATTCGGGCTTAGGGCCGCCATCCCCGCTGCCCATGCCAATTTGCGCAAGCAGTTGATCAAGCGCCGTGAGCTCGTCTTTTTTCAATCTCGCACCGTTCTTATGCACAGAATATTCAGCCTTATCTTCGCCATCGCCACGCCCTGCCCGTTCAATCGCCGCGGACGCCTGCGCCAAGCGCCACGTCAGCCCCTCATCCGCGACTCCAGATAGGTCTTCGACCGCATCCTCGATTTCGCGCGCCTGCCCCAAGCGGGCATTCAATTTGGCGAACTCTTCAGCCAAACACATGCGCGCAATTTCATCATCACCGGCACGACGGATGGCCGGGCTAATTGCGACATGGCGCTGCGTCATCAGATTTTCAAGGACCATAGGCCCAAAAGCTTCATAAATAACATCACGCAGGTCTTGGGCACCCATGTTGCGCAACAGACAGGCCTGAATTTCACTGTGGGTTTGGTCACGGCACTGCAACTGTTCAAGCGCCATTTCAAATTCCAACGCCACACCGGGGTTTGCGATGATCGTCGCAAGGATCACGACCTCGCGCAGATAGTCTTCTTGCGCGGCCCCTGTGCCGAGCGCTGAATTCTTACTGCTGACGGCTGGGCTAATGTCGCGCTGCCAAGCGGCCTGTTTACCGGGGGTCCATTTACGTTGCGGGCTTTGCGCCCGGCTGGGGCGCCGATTACTAAATAGATCCCAGCGCAGCTCTTTGATCGCTTCGCCGTAGTGCGCGCGGATAGACGCGTCAGCGATCAGTTTTATCTTTTCACGCAACCCCTTATCAAGCGCGGCTTTACGTTCAGGGCTGTCAAAAACCCGCCCTTCGGTTTCACGTTGCCACAGCAGTTGCACCATTGGAATCGCAGCATCGAGCAGCTTTTGCATCGCGCCAGCGCCCTGCGACTTAATCAGATCATCGGGGTCCAAACCTTCGGGCATCAAGGCAAAGCGCAAGGATTTTCCGGCCTCAAGCAAGGGCAAGGCGATATCGATCACCCGCATCGCCGCGCGCAGCCCAGCCTTATCCCCGTCCAACGCGATGATAGGCTCATCCGCGATCCGCCACAAAAGGCGCAGCTGATTGTCTGTGATTGCTGTGCCCAACGGAGCGACTGTGGCTGTGAACCCCGCCTCTGACAGGGCAATCACATCCATGTAGCCTTCGGCGACAATCAGCGGCTTACCCTTGCCCGCAGCTTCGCGGGCGGGACCGTGATTATAGAGACTGCGCCCCTTGTCGAACAAATCTGTTTCCGGTGAATTGTAGTATTTTGCCGGGTGATTTGGGTCCATGGCGCGACCGCCAAAACCAATCGCGCGCCCGCGTGCATCACGGATTGGGAATATAATCCGATCACGGAACCGGTTGTAAAGCCCGTTCCCCCGATCACTTTGCGCAGCTAAGCCCGCATCTACAATCAGTTTTTCGTCGACACCTTTGCCCTTTAAGTGTTCCAGCACCCCACCCTGCGCCGGGGCAAAACCAATATCCCAGCGCCCCTGCGTTTCTGGGTTAAGACCGCGCCGTTCAAGGTAATCGCGGGCCTCTGCGGCGGCCCCCGTTTGCAACTGCATCCGGTGAAACTGCACCGCCTGCTCCATCACATCGACAAGCAGCGTGCGGCGGTCCGATTTTTGCTGGGCTTGCGGGTCGCTCGCGGGGATCTGCATGCCGGCCTCCCCCGCCAAAATGCGCACGGCCTCCATGAAATCGACGTTCTCGGTTTCGCGTACGAACGTAATTGCGTTGCCTTTGGCGTGGCAACCAAAGCAGTAATAGAACCCTTTGCGATCATCGACATGAAAGCTGGCAGTTTTTTCTTGATGGAACGGGCATGGCGCCCACATGTCACCTTTGCCCTGGTTCGACTTGCGCGTATCCCACATGACTTTACGCCCCACCACCTGCGTCAAAGACAGTCGGGTCTGCAATTCATCAAGAAAGCCGGGCGGTAAACTCATACACTGATTATCGCGCAGATTCGCGCCGAATACCATCACCTCCGGCGAACGGCGCGCGAGGGTTCCATATGCGCCTATAACCGAATCAAAAAATCGGGACCATTCAAGAAATTCGGCACGCGAAACAAGATTCCCAAGGCAAAATGGCAACAACTTGCCGACCATACAATTGCGGGAAGGTGCGGGAAATGGAAACAATTTGCCAAATTGCCATATATTGGACAAGTATATCGGCGAACAAAGCACACAACAACCGGCCAACGCCACAATTTCGCCACGTACCCTTTTAGGCTTCATTAACGATTATGCAGCGTGGTCAGATTGTCGTATAAGTAACTCGGTGTTTTGCCATGGGGATATATCAGCCGATGACCAATAAAATTCAAAAACCAAAGATGTCACAAAGCGATAGCTTTCTGCGTCGTTTTGCAAAAGACGAAGATGGCGGCGTCATTGTCATGACATTGTTGCTGCTGATCACGATGCTTATCATGGGCGGCATGGCTGTCGACTTTATGCGTTTCGAATCGCGGCGCGCCGAATTGCAAAGTGTTGCAGACCGTGCGGTGCTTGCAGCGGCCGAGCTTGACCAAGAGCTTGATACCCAACTCGTGATTGACGACATGTTCGAAAAAACCGGGTATGGTGATAATGTTTTGACCACAACAATTGGTGGCGACTCAGTGACATCGCGCTCCGTTTCTGTTTCGACACGACTTGATGTAAACACGTTCTATCTTCGTCTAGCAGGTATCGATACGCTTTCTGTCCCAGCCCAATCCGGCGCGATTGAAGGCGTAGGAAACGTTGAAATCTCGCTTGTCTTAGATATCTCCGGATCGATGGGCTTTGACGGCACTGACGCGGATGGGAATACCGTAGATCGCATTGATATTTTGCAACCTGCGGCGAAAAGTTTCGTTACTGCGATGCTGACAGATGAGCTCGAAGACCGCGTATCCATTTCCTTGGTTAACTACTCAGAAAACGTAAACATCGGTGATTATATTTTTGATAGATTGACGTTACAGCAACCAGAAACTTGGTACGAAATTCCCGCCGACGAATTCCTACCCGAAGATGAGCAAACGGGTGGTGTAACGACGAACTTAAGCCGCTGTGTTGATTTTGATGACGACGAATTTGCAACAACCGTATTTGATACCACGCGTGCATATTATCAGGTTGAGACATTTGATTATACCAGCAGCAAAAAGACCTCTACGATAAATACTCCCCGTTGCCCAACTGAAAGACCGGGCGACTTCGAACCGCAAATCATTCCGCTGTCACAAGACCTTACCGAATTGACGGATGCGATTGACAGCCTGGAGCCGACGCTCAACACTGCTATCCATAAAGGTATGAAGTGGGGAGTATCACTGCTTGACCCGTCAATGCGTCCAATTTTTGATGATACCAGCGGCGAAATTGACCCCGTCTTCGCTGGCACGCGTCCTCTGGACTACACTGCGTCTAGTGATGGCATATCAACCGTTAAATATGTTATTCTGATGACTGATGGGCAAAACGTAGCCGGAACCCGTCTTGATCCAACGAACTACGACTCGTACGAAGAACGCGCAGTATTTAGTACATATCCGATGAAATACTGGATAGAAAACTGGAACAAGATTGAACCGGAGGTCGACCGTCCGAACAACAACAATTACGCGAACCTACTGTACACAAAGTATTCCGCGTCGGATGCGAATACGCTACTTGACAACATTTGTGACGAAGCAAAAGCACAAGACATCATTATTTATACCATCGCGATGGGCGCTACGAGTTCGCAAATGCAGGATTGTGCATCGTCGGATGCGCATTACTTCAACACTCAGGGCGGTGAATTGGAACAGATCTTCGCTGATATTGCGGAACAGATCACGCAATTGCGGTTGAGTCTATGATGATGCGTTTAAGAAAATGGGTCAGGACATTCGTCGCTGACGACTCTGGGGTTGTCACCGTTGAATTCCTGATCGTGTTTCCAATCTTTTTTGGCTTCTTTCTGATGACCTATGAGATGGGCATAATTTCGGTGCGCAATGTCATGCTTGAACGTGGCATTGACATGGCCGTGCGCGAAGTACGGATCGGCGTGATGGCCGAGCCAACAAGTGCCCTTCTCAAGGAAAGCATCTGCGACTACGCAAAAATTCTGCCAGATTGCGAAAACCAGCTAGAATTGGAAATGCTTGTCCGTGACGTGCGTGCATGGGTGGATATTCCGACAGATGTTGCGTGCGTTGACCGAAGCGTGGTAACACAAGCTGCCGTTGAATTTTCAAACCTTGGAAACAACGATATCGTGTTTTTGCGGGCCTGTATTCGTATCGACCCTATGTTGCCAACAACAGGGATTGGTAAAGCCATTGTTGACGCGGCAGAAGGCGACGACGCGGCAGGATCATCATATGCATTGATCGCATCAGCCTCATTTGTAGTGGAGCCATTCGCAGATGAAGATTAAGTCACTCCTGCAAGATTTTCGTGATGACGAAAGCGGCGTTATCGCCATCGAGCTATTGCTCGTCGTTCCAATTCTTGTTTGGGCTTTACTGTCAACACTTGTCTATTTCGACGCGTTTAAGACTGAGTCAATCAGTACACGCATGAGCATGACAATCGCAGACATGTTCAGCCGTGAGGTCGAAGTCGACAACACGTTTATCAATGGCGCACATGACTTGCTTGAGGCGCTTACACCCTCTGCGGACGCACCAGACATGCGCATTACAGTCTATACATTTGACGAAAGCGACGACCAGTACGACCGTGTCTGGTCACGTAACAGGGGCAGCTACTATTCCAACCATACGAACGCCACGCTGCGCGCAGAATCTGATCGCTTGCCTATTTTGTCAGATGGTGACAACGCGATTCTTGTTGAAACACACACTGAATATTCGGCGCCATTTTCGATCGGGATCGGGCCGTTTTTAGAAACGAACTTGGACGATCTCAGCTTTGACACGTTCACAGTCATTCGCCCCCGTGACGGAAACGTTTGTTTCATACAAAACAACGGTGGCTCAGTCTGTAGTAACTAAAGCCTCGCGGCGGTGATACGTAGCGCGATTTGTTCCGCCATGAATTTAGCTTGCCCCGCCGACGTCACGCCACCAACACCGACCCGGCGTCCAAAACGCCACCAAAGCCCCGGAGCCCAAGCCCGGGGCTTTTGGTTTTTTAGTTTCAGGGTAAACCCGTTGGATGGCTTAAACGCGAACGCCCCACGATCAACGGCCACAATTTCATCCATACGTGCCAAGACAAACCCGTTAGTGGCCCGCAGTTCCGTATCAGTCAATTCGATTACCCAAAGCGTACTGCGGCGCATCGTTTCCGCCAGCCAAAGCATCGCGACACCAAAGGCCAGCATAAACACCAACCAAACCGGAGATGGCGGCTGCACAAGCGCCGTGTAAATCACCAATCCGCCCAATCCGAGCAAAACCCCAAAGGCGAAAATGCGGCGCACCGCAGAGGCTTGCACAGTCGCGTAAACATCGTTTGTTTCTGATTGAGACATCGTAAACCCCTGTTTTGTTAAACCTGATCTAACCGATGTCTCTGCGATTGCCTAGTTGCGCTGAGCGGCACGGAATGCAAAACATCTTACCATGCGTTTTATGCCTCTCTTCTTTGTCGTTCTGATCGGTTGTGCGGAATTTCCGGCGCTCGACGGCACGATCAGTGATGCCGCCCGTGCGGCCCCCTACCCGACGCTGACGCAGCTACCGCAAAGCACAACAATCGAAAGCGTCGTGGATGCAGGGCTTTCTGCCCGCGTTGCGGCCTTGCAAGCCCGTGCCGCCCGGTTACGCCAGATCGACATCGCCGCGTTGCAGTAGCCCGCCCGTTTCGCTAGTACGGCGGTAAGACAAACCAACGATGGACGGACCCCGATATGACGACACCACTACGCCTTGGAATTGCGGGTCTGGGCACCGTTGGTGTTGGCATCATCAAGATCGTCCAAACCCATGCCGATCTATTGGCGCAGCGGGCCGGACGCCCCATCGTGATCAGCGCGGTCTCTGCCCGCTCAAAGGATAAAGATCGCGGCGTTGATCTGTCTGGCTTTGCTTGGGAAGATGACCCTGTTGATCTGGCCAAACGCGACGATGTTGATCTGTTCATCGAGGTCATGGGCGGCCATGAAGGCCCCGCCAAAGACGCCACCGCCGCCGCAATCATTGCGGGCAAAGATGTTGTGACTGCCAATAAGGCCCTGCTCGCCATTCACGGGCAAGCGCTCGCAGAATCAGCCGAGGCCGCAGGGCGAGTGATCCGCTTTGAAGCCGCGGTTGCTGGGGGTATCCCCGTTGTAAAAGCCCTGACCGAAGGGCTTGCCGGCAACGAAATTTCGCGCGTCATGGGCGTGATGAACGGCAGCTGCAACTACATCCTCACCCGCATGGAAAGCGCCGGGCTGAGCTATGATGCGGTCTTTGAAGAGGCGAATAACCTCGGCTATCTCGAAGCGGACCCCGAACTGGACGTCGGCGGGATCGACGCCGGGCATAAGCTGGCGCTTTTGGCGTCCATCGCCTTTGGCACACAGGTCGATTTCGACGCGGTTGAGCTTGAAGGGATCGGCGCGATCACCATCGAAGACATCAACCAAGCCGCCGATATGGGCTATAAAATCAAATTGCTTGGCGTGGCACAATTGACTGGCCGCGGTCTCGAACAACGGATGTCACCCTGCCTTGTGCCCGATACATCACCTTTAGGGCAGCTGGACGGCGGCACCAATATGGTTGTGCTTGAAGGCGACGCAGTTGGTCAAATCGTACTGCGCGGTCCCGGCGCTGGCGAAGGCCCAACCGCAAGTGCGGTGATGGGCGATGTGATGGATATCGCGCGCGGGATGCGCATGTCGACATTCGGTCAACCTGCAAACACGTTGCGCAACGCGCGTGCGGCGCGTGCAGCGGTGCCGGCACCCTATTATTTGCGGATGCAATTGGTCGATAAGCCCGGCGCATTGGCCAAAGTCGCCCATGCGCTTAGCGAGGCAGGCATTTCCATCGACCGGATGCGTCAATACGGGCACCAAGAAACCGCTGCGCCTGTGCTGATCGTGACCCATAAAACCACCCGCACCGCGCTTGAAGAGGCCCTTGCCGATTTCGCGACAACCGGTGTTGTTTCTGGCACACCCGTCGCGATCCGGATTGAACAGGTCTAAACCCGCCGCAAACTCTACCCTTCCCCGCCCAGTGGGTTAGCGCAAACAGTCTTGCAGCCATGCGCTAGACACGGTTTAGGGGGATTATTCATCAAAGGATCCAGACCGTGACCAAAGCCGCAGATTTCAACGACCGCTCACTCTCGCTAGGGCTTGCCCGTGTTTCCGAAGCTGCGGCCATTGCCTGCACGCCCCTGATCGGCCGTGGCGATGAAAAAGCCGCCGACCAAGCCGCGGTTGACGCGATGCGCACCCAGCTTAACAAGCTTGATATTGCTGGTGTCGTCGTCATCGGCGAGGGCGAACGCGACGAAGCCCCGATGCTTTACATCGGTGAAGAGGTCGGGACCGGGACAGGCCCCGGCGTCGACATCGCGCTTGATCCGCTTGAAGGGACAACGCTGACCGCCAAAGACATGCCAAATGCGCTCGCGGTAATCGCCATGGGGCCGCGTGGGTCTATGCTACATGCGCCGGATGTCTATATGGATAAATTGGCGATTGGCCCCGGTTATGCCGACGGCGTTGTCACGCTTGATATGTCGCCCAGCGAACGGGTCGCCGCATTGGCCGCCGCCAAAGGCTGCACCGCGCGCGATATCACCGTCTGCGTGCTTGAACGGCCCCGGCACGAAGACATGATCGCCGAACTGCGCGGTACCGGTGCCGCCATTCGGCTGATCACGGACGGTGACGTCGCTGGCGTCATGCACTGCGCAGAACCTGACGTGACAGGCATCGATATGTACATGGGCTCTGGTGGCGCGCCCGAAGGCGTGCTGGCAGCCGCCGCGCTCAAATGTATGGGCGGACAGATTTTAGGTCGCCTGATGTTCCGCAACGATGATGAAACGGGCCGCGCGACAAAGGCCGGAATCACAGATTTTGACCGCGTTTACACCCGTGACGATCTGGTGACCGAAGACGTGATTTTTGCAGCCACAGGCGTGACCGATGGGTCGCTGGTACATGGTATCAAACGCGAAGTCGGCTACGTCACCGCCGAAACAATCTTGATGCGGTCCAAAACCGGCTCCGTACGGCGGATGATCTACCGCAACCCAGTCGCATAAACCCGCGTCTAAAAGCTATAAAAAACAAACCGGACATTCACGCACACCGCAGCAAGTGTCTGGTTTGAGCCCAAAATGACCGATGCTGCGTTGTGCACGAATGGCAGCTTTGGCAAATGACCTTTCGCTAGAAGCTTCAAATAACCGCTAGAATGCAACCAACAGCAACAAGAAGAAGGGCGCAAATACCTGTCTGCGTCCATATCGCTCGGTCAAGTTTTTGCGAGTATGTAAGCTGATCGCTGTCTGATAGTTTCAGCAGCCAGAGATAATGACGATGGGGCAATGTACTCCGTTTCTCATGCACTTCCAAGATTGATTGCCCTGAAATTCTTTCAAGATATCTGTCTTGTAGTAGTACGATAGTCGAAACCAATCTGAGTCGCGGCGGTTGCCATTTTGGACGTGCAAAGGAAAAACCTGACGCCCAAGCCGATAAGACTACACCAAATATGCCAACACATAACATCCAAGGCCAAGAACTATTTTCCATGTACTTCGATCGAACCCTTCTTTGCTTACTTTGCTTACTTTGCTTACTTTGCTTACTTTGCTTATAAAGAATGTAGTGAGCTAAAGCAGACTTAAATATAGAAGGAAATGAGAGCAGCAAAGTCCGCTTAGCGTTCTTTGCTACCAGCTACGCTAGAGGTCCGGTGTGGTGCCTTGGGGGACTGCCGAGAGCTCGTTTACATGAAAGGCTTTCAAAAACCCAAAAGACACGCTGCAATATCTGAAATGGACGTGGTGCTAGCGGCTGATTTTCATTACTGTCCCGCGGTATGACACAGTCCAAAGCATTTCTTGACGTCGCCCAATCTGCAACCGGACGGCGGTGGGTCGGCCCCTCTATCGAAGAAGACCGCCTTTCAGAGGCGATGACCCAATCCACGGGGCTGCCTGCCCCTTTGTGCCGAACCTTGGTGCGGCGTGGTGTGGCTGATGACGCGACCGAAGCCTTCCTCTCCCCGACCCTACGCGACCTTCTGCCGGACCCGCATGATCTGCGCGACATGGAAAAAGCCGCCACGCGGTTCCTGAAGGCCGTGCAGGCACGCGAACGCATTGCGATTTTTGCGGATTACGACGTCGATGGCGGCACCTCTGCCGCACTGCTAATCAATTGGCTGCGTGACATGGGGCTAGACAGCACGCTCTATATTCCGGACCGCATCGACGAAGGTTACGGCCCCAATGATGACGCGATGGCGATGCTGGCCAAGGACCACGATCTGATCATCTGTGTGGACTGTGGTACGCTTTCACACGGACCAATCGCTGCGGCCGCCGGGGCCGAGGTTATCGTGCTTGATCACCACCTTGGCGGTGAAACCCTGCCCGATTGCGTGGCGGTGGTGAACCCAAACCGCCAAGACGAAAGCGGTGATCTGGGGCATCTTTGTGCCGCTGCTGTCGTATTTTTGATGCTGGTCGAAGCCAATCGACAAATGCGGGCCGCCGGGGCCAAAGGGCCGGACCTGATGGCGATGCTTGATCTTGTGGCGCTGGCGACGGTTGCCGATGTCGCCCCGCTGATTGGGGTGAACCGCGCTTTTGTGCGCCAAGGTTTGACCGTCATGGGGCGGCGGCAACGGATCGGGTTGACCGCACTCGCCGATGTAGCAGGACTAGACCAAGCGCCGACCAGCTATCATCTTGGGTTTTTGTTAGGACCGCGGGTGAACGCTGGCGGGCGGATCGGGCAAGCAGATCTTGGTGCGCGGCTTTTGGCAGCGACAAACCAGCACGAGGCCGAAGCCATGGCCAGCAAGCTCGACCAGCTCAACACAGAACGGCGCGAAGTCGAAGCACAGGTCCGCGATTTGGCGCTTGAGCAGGCGACGGCCCGCGGGCTTGATGGGCCGCTGGTCTGGGCGGCTGGCGAAGGTTGGCACCCCGGCGTTGTTGGCATCGTCGCGTCGCGGCTTAAAGAAGCCACCAACCGCCCCGCGATTGTGATCGGGCTCGACGGGGACGAAGGCAAAGGGTCAGGGCGTTCTGTGTCCGGCATTGATCTTGGCGCGGCGATTCAACGCGCCGCCGCCGATGGGCTTTTGATCAAAGGGGGCGGGCATAAGATGGCCGCCGGCCTGACCGTCGCCCGTGACCAGCTAGACGCTGCGATGGAGCGCATTGGGGCGCTTTTGGCGAAACAAGGGGCCGCCGATATTGGCCCCGCTGATTTGCGCCTTGATGGGCTATTGATGCCGGGGGCTGCGACTGTCGAATTGGTCGAACAGATTGAAAAGGCAGGACCATTTGGCGCAGGTGCCCCTGCCCCTCGGTTTGCGTTTCCGGATGTGCAAATCCTATTTGCCAAACAAGTTGGAGCCAACCATCTGAAAGTCACCTTTGGGGACGGGCTGGGCGCGCGGATCGATTCTATTTGTTTTGGCGGCATGGATGGGCCGATGGGGTCGATGCTTATGGGGCATAAGGGCGCGCGGTTCCATTTAGCTGGTCGGCTCGAGATTAACACATGGCGCGGGCGGCAATCCGTGCAACTGCGCCTCGAAGACGCCGCACCCGCCCACTAAAGACATTCCGCGCAAAAAGTAAAAATAAATCAAAATACCTCTTGCGCCCTACGCGCAGTTTTTCTAAAAGCGCCACACACCAAGTGCGGTCCCTTCGTCTATCGGTTAGGACGCCAGGTTTTCAACCTGGAAAGAGGGGTTCAATTCCCCTAGGGACTGCCATTGGTGTGAAACTTCCCCCGCTCACAAATTGTCGTTTGCCTTATCCTTCCCAGGGTTTAGGTTTCTGCGTGATACATCACGAAGGAACAAACTGATGCCACTCAAATATCTGCATACAATGGTGCGGGTCAAAGACCTTGAAAAAACCATGGCATTCTTTACCCTACTTGGACTGAAAGAAACCAAGCGTCACGATGTTGAGGCTGGACGTTTTTCCCTGATCTTTATGGCCCCTGAAGGCCAAGAGGATTGCCCAGTAGAGCTGACATATAACTGGGATGGCGATGATGAATTGCCGTCCGACAGCCGCCACTTTGGGCATCTCGCCTATGAGGTCGACGATATTTACGAAACCTGCCAGCACCTGATGGATAATGGCGTGACGATCAACCGCCCGCCGCGCGATGGCCGCATGGCATTTGTGCGTTCTCCCGACAATATTTCTGTCGAGCTTTTACAAGCAGGCGACAACCTGCCAAGCGCGGAACCATGGGCAAGTATGGAAAACACGGGCCATTGGTAAGAGCCGCCCTCTTTGCCGGGTTTTGCATCTTTGCGAACCCGGCTGAGGCCTGCCGCCTTGCGCTCGTCTTGGCGGTAGATGTGTCGTCTTCGATCGATGCCGCCGAAGACAAATTGCAACGCGCGGGGCTTGCCGCTGCCCTGGTCGCGCCCGATGTACAAACCGCCTTTATGGCCAGCCAAGACCCGGTCGCCTTATTTATTTTTGAATGGAGCGGGCGATACAACCAAGATGATATCCTGCCCTGGACCATCATCACCGGCCCCGATGACCTGTATTATGCCGCGCAAACCATTTTGGATAGCAGCCGCGGTCATGACGACTTCCCGACCGCAATGGGATATGCGCTAGGCCATGCGGCGATCCAGCTACAAAACGCGCCAACTTGCGATTTTCATACCATCGATGTTGCGGGCGACGGTATTAATAACGAAGGGTTTGGTCCCGCGCAGGCTTATGCTGCCTTCCCATTTGATGGGATCACGGTAAACGGCTTGGTCGTTGAAAACAGCGCCGGCAGCGTCGATGCGGACCCACTGACTTTCTACCGAGATCAGGTAACCCGTGGGCCCGGAGCATTTGTCGAAATCGCCAATGGTTTCGCAGATTATGAAAACGCGATGCGTCGCAAATTGATCCGCGAGGTCACGCCGCTTATCGTGGGTGAGTCAGCGCATGAATTGCAAAGCATCGCGATTTTGTCGCCCTAATAAATATAGCGGATTTGCTCGGTCCAGTACCGTTCGACCCGCCGCAGTGATGCGGTGATCATGTCCAAACCGTCGTGATCAAGCACTTCACGGTCAACCAGCCCATCGGCATGTGTCAAAAACAGCTTTGCGACGATAGCGCGGACATTGCGCCCCTTTTCCGACAGGCGCACGCGTACGGACCTGCGATCAATTTCGCTGCGTTGGTGATGCATATAGCCAAGATCAACCAGCTTTTTCAGATTATATGATACGTTGGAGCCTTGATAATAGCCGCGTGTTTTTAATTCTCCCGCTGTGACCTCATTATCGCCGACGTTAAACAGCAAAAGCGCCTGAACCGCATTAATTTCGAGGATACCCACGCGTTCGAATTCATCTTTGATCACATCAAGCAACAAGCGATGGAGCCGTTCAACCAGTGTTAATGCGTCCAAATAGCTTGCCATGAAGCTGGCACTACGCGCGGCCGCAAGCCCTGACGGATTTGGACCATCAATGTCGGTATGAATGCTCATCTTGTCTACTCCGTCTTCAGCTTGGGTACTTGGCTAAAACAAAATAAAAAACATTCAGTTAAATGCTAAAATTGTAACGATTTTTCAAAATACAAACTCAAGGATGCTGCTCTCTGATCGGGCGCACCCCATCATCAAATTGCACATGACGTCGGCGAAAAACGCGCTCTGCGACGCAGCTTGGATCAGTGATGCGATCCATGCGGAAATGACGAAAACCGTTGCGGGTCGGATCCCAAGACACCAAATACCAAAGCGGCGGCAGGATCAGCATGGCTTGCGGTTCAACCTCTCTTTGCGTGACCGCCCCTTTTGCATCGCGATATTGAAACCGAAGATATTGCCGTTCAAGAAAAGCCGTTTCAAATGCGGGCAGTAACGCAGGGTCCATCGCGCCCATGTCCGCAATATTCACCTGTGGCGCAAGCGGCCCAACGTAAAGGCAATCCAAAAACCGGCGCAGGTCGCGGATTTTATCCGAAGGCAGCGCCTTTTCGATCTTCGCAAGCCCCGCGTCGGCAAGCCCCGCAAACGGCAGGTTCCCAGCCGCGCGCATCGATGCCACGCTGATCAGCAACGCAAAGACCTCTGCCACTGACAGCCGCGCCGTGGTCTGCAATGATTGCGGATCAAGCTGAAGCCCGCCGCCGCGCCCCGGTTCAGAATGAATGACGAACCCCTCATCGCGTAGCGCGCAGATATCGCGTAACACAGTCCGCCGCGAAGCGCCGACCTCTTGTGCAAGCTCAGCAATCGTTGCGGTGCCGTTGCGGCGCAGGCTGCGCACAAGTGTATCTTGTCGATGACGCGGGTTCATTTTTGCAGGTTACCAACAATTGGTGCCAAAATTTGGCACTAATTCAATTTAGATCTTCGTGCATGATGCAAGCAAGGAGAAATGACATTGCAAACTTATCCAACTGACTTTCCGGCACCGACCCAAATTCACGTGAATGGGGTGGACCTTGAAGTCTTTGAAGCAGGCCCCGAGAACGCGGGAAACCCCATTGTGCTGTGCCACGGCTGGCCCGAGCACGCCTATTCTTGGCGCTATCAAATCCCCGCACTTGTGGCCGCCGGTTACCACGTCATTGCACCCAATCAGCGCGGATACGGAAATTCATCCTGCCCAGATGCGGTCGAGGCTTATGACATCACGCAGTTGACCGGGGACCTGATCGGCTTGCTTGATCACTTTGGCTATGAGAACGCGATATTTGCCGGACATGATTGGGGGGCGAATGTCGTCTGGGGGTTGGCATTGTTGCACCCCGCGCGGGTGCGCCGGATCATCAACCTCGCCCTGCCATACCAAGCGCGCACCCCGGTGCCGTGGATCGCCTTTATGGAAGAGTTCTTTGGTGGCGACCATTATTTCGTCCACTTTAATCGCCAACCCGGCGTTGCCGATGCCATCCTTGACGCGAGCCGCGCGCAGTTCTTGCGCAACTTGTTTCGGAAAAACCTGCCCCAAGCGGCACCCGAACCGGGTATGATGATGATTAATCTTGCACAGGCAGAAACAGCGCTTGGCGAGCCTTTGATGGGCTCGGATGATCTGGAGGTCTATATCAATGCGTTTCACCGATCCGGTTTTACAAGCAGTATCAACTGGTATCGCAATCTGGACCGGAATTGGCACCAATTGGCCGATGTGCCCCCAGTGATCAAAGTTCCAACCTTGATGATCCATGGGGACCACGACCTGATCCCGCAGTCAGAAAACCTATCTGAGTTTGTACCAAATGTTGATGTGGTCAGCTTTGATTGCGGCCATTGCATTCAACAAGAAAAGCCGTCCGAGACAAATGCAGCAATGCTGGATTGGCTGGCCAAATCATAAAATCTGCGCCCGCTGGCCAAAACCGGCGGGCGTGACTTTATGCAGGGCGTGTCACCCCATGCGCGCCTTTGGTGATCTGCGCGATCAGCGCGGTATAACGGTCAGGCACAGCGAACTGCCCCCCGACCCATCCATAGATATCATGGTCATTTTCAGCCAGCAAAGCATCATAAAGCGCCAATTCCGCGTCAGACATATCGCCCAGATGCACATCAGAGAAGGCCGATAGGATCAAATCCATTTCTTTGATCCCGCGCCGCATTGACCGCATCCGCATCCGTTTGATCATGGCCTCACGTGTTTCGGTCATGACTGTTCCTTAATCGCTGTGCGCAGTCGTTTTTCGAGCTGCCCCAGCTTTTTCGCGGATTGGCTCATCTGCGAACGTAAAAGGCGTATTTCAGACAAAAGGTCAATCAGATCAGACGATATCAGCGTTGCGTCTTCGGGGGCATCGGGGCCTTCGCCTTCGCCCGTCAGAAGCCAGCTAAGCGACACCCCCAGCAAACCTGAAAGCATCTGCAAGCGGTTCGCGCGGGGTTCTTTCGTGTCATTTTCCCAGCCTTCAATCACCGAGGTTTTCACCCCCAAACGGCTTGCCAATGTCTTTTGCTTTAGTCCTGCCGCTTCGCGTGCGCCCGCAAGCCGATCACCAAATGTTGCCGCATCCTCACCGAACCAATCATCATTTACGTCTGTCATTTGCAATATCCTTGTTGCTTGCGCTCATAGGTTGCCCCATCCTATGACAGGCATAACCACAAATTACCACCGGATGACCACTATGACCTTTCTTTCAGCGACCCTTGACCGTGTGAAGCCGTCCCCGACAATCGCCGTCACCACCAAAGCCGCCGAACTCAAAGCGGCTGGGCGCGATGTCATCGGGCTTGGCGCCGGTGAGCCGGATTTTGACACCCCACAAAACATCAAAGACGCAGGCATTGCCGCGATCAATAATGGTAAAACAAAATACACAGCCGTCGATGGCATTCCAGAGTTGAAGCAAGCGATCTGCGCAAAATTTATCCGCGACAATGACCTGACATATACCCCCGCCCAAGTGACCGTCGGCACGGGTGGGAAACAAGTGCTTTACAACGCCTTTATGGCCACGTTGAACCCCGGTGACGAGGTGATCATCCCTGCCCCCTATTGGGTTAGCTACCCTGATATGGTGCTGCTTGCGGGTGGCGAACCGGTCACGGTTGCGGCATCGCTGGAAACCAATTTCAAAATCACGCCTGAACAACTAGAGGCGGCGATCACCCCCCAAACCAAATGGTTCTTGTTCAATTCGCCCTCAAACCCCACCGGTGCGGGCTATTCTTGGGATGAGCTAAAAGCGCTGACAGATGTCTTGGTGCGCCACCCGCATGTCTGGGTGATGACCGATGATATGTATGAACATCTGGCCTATGGTGATTTCAAATTCTGCACGCCCGCACAGGTAGAACCGAGCCTCTATGACCGCACATTGACCGTCAACGGCGTTTCCAAAGCCTATGCGATGACAGGCTGGCGTATTGGCTATGCCGCCGGACCAGAGCCATTGATCAAAGCGATGCGCAAGGTGCAATCGCAATCCACATCAAACCCCTGTTCCATCAGCCAATATGCGGCGGTCGAGGCTTTGAATGGAACCCAAGATTTCCTTGCGCCCAATAATGATATGTTCGTGCGCCGGCGTGATCTGGTTGTTGATATGCTCAATGCCGCGCCCGGCATTGTCTGCCCCAAACCCGAGGGCGCGTTTTATGTCTACCCTTCGATCGCGGGCTGTATTGGCAAAACAACTGCCGCTGGCACATTGATAGACAACGACGAAACCTTTGCGACCGCCTTGCTTGAAGAAACCGGTGTTGCGGTGGTGTTTGGCGCGGCCTTTGGCCTATCGCCAAATTTTCGGGTCAGCTACGCCACATCAGACGCCGCATTGACTGAAGCCTGCACACGCATCCAAACCTTTTGCAAAGGGCTTTCATGAACGATCTGCCGCCATACTACTTTCGGGTCCGCGACAACGGGGCGGCTGTGTTTCGGCTTGATACCGCAAACCGACAGCGCCGGATTGAGATGGAGCAGATCGCGGTCGTGAATACCAATCGCGGCGATTACAAAGCGCATGGCGACTATCGTTTGACCGCCGAAGATAGCGCGGCAATTGATGACTGGTTGGCACAGCGCCGCGCGTTGCTCGCCGCACGCGATATGGATGATATCCATCGCACGATTGATCAAATGAACATTGCAACGCAATGGGCGCAGTCAAAAGCCAGCGACGATCAGCTTGAGGCCGTCACTGATCGGTTCTTGCTCGCGATGCATGATCTGCGCAGCGTGCTGGTACGCAAAAAAGCGGATCGCCTCAAAAAGCCCGGCGATTAAACCGCCTGTGGCAAGGGCCGGCCTTCGTCCCATGCGATAATATTATCAAGCGCCATTTGGCCCATTGCTTCGCGCACTTCCAACGCGGCCGTACCAAGATGCGGCAACAGCACCACGTTTTCCATCGCACGAAACGCGTCGGGCACTCTGGGTTCTTGCGCAAAAACATCAAGCCCTGCGCCCCCGATCTGCCCCGCTTGCAAAGCGGCGATCAAGGCTGCTTCGTCAACCACATCCCCACGGGCAATATTGATGAAAACCCCGCGCGGCTTCATCTGCGCCAAAAGGGTTGCATCGATCATATGGGTATTCGCACCACCACCGGGTACGGTCACCACAACGATATCCGCCTGCGACATCAACGTAGCAAGGCTATCCACCTGCTGCGCCGGGAAATCAACGGTCTTTTCTGAGCGGTTGAAATAGACCACGGGCATCTCAAAACCGAAATGACAGCGCCTTGCCACGGCCTGCCCAATGCGACCCATCCCAATAATACCCACAGTCTTTCCGGTGACATGCGTGCCTAGCATCTGCGTCGGCGCCCAGCCGTCCCATTTGTCAGCGCGCACAAGACGTTCACCTTCACCCGCGCGGCGGCAGGTCGAGAGGATCAAAGTCATGCCAATATCGGCAGTGGCATCCGTGACCACATCAGGGGTGTTCGACAACGCCACACCCGCAGCCTTAGCCGCACCTGCATCGATATGATTATAGCCCACACCAAAGTTCGCGAGCACCCCACAGCGCAACGCGCCGTCAAAAGCGGGCGCACTAAAATCATCGCCCAATGTCGTCAGGATCGCGTCATAGCCCTTCAACGCCGCGTTGGCCTCGACCGTGGTCATGCCTGTAGCGACATCGCGAAGGGTCACATCATAGCGCGCCTTGGCCGCGTCAATCGTAGCCTGTGGAAACTTGCGGGTCAGCAGTAGTTTTTTCAATGTAGGCGCCCCCCCACGGGCACATTTTGATCCGGCCCAACCAAAACAATCGCGCCACTGTCATCCGGCATCCCCAACACGAGAACCTCAGACATGAATTTACCGATCTGACGCGGCGGGAAATTCACCACGGCCAAGACCTGTTTGCCGATCAAGGCTTCGGGCGTGTAATGCACCGTGATTTGCGCCGATGTTTTCTTTTCGCCGATGTCGCCGCCAAAATCGATCCAAAGCTTGATCGCAGGTTTGCGGGCCTCTGGATAGGCTTCGGCGCGCAGCACGGTGCCGACACGCACATCGACCTTCAGAAAATCGTCAAAGCTGATCTCATCCACGGCTCAATTCCTTTGACCGATCCGCAGCCGCCGTCACGGCACGCTGTAACAGCGCTGGAAAACCAGCGTCTTTATCCATCAAGACCTCAAGCGCGGCTTGGGTCGTTCCATTGGGCGAGGTGACATTGACGCGCAACTGGCTGGGGTCTTCCTCAGCGGTTTCGGCCAGTTCGCCTGCGCCGCCAACGGTCGCTTTGGCCAATGCCAGCGCTAAATCGGCTGGTAACCCTTCGGCTTCGCCTGCCGCGGCAAGGGTTTCAATCAGATGGAATACATAGGCGGGGCCCGATCCTGACACGGCGGTCACCGCATCCATTTGATCTTCGCTGTCCAACCGCACAACTTGGCCTACCGCAGCAAGCAAAGCGTCGGCCAGATCCATATCCGCATCATTGGTGGCGGTATTCCCAACAAGCGCTGTAATCCCGCGCCCAATCGCAGCCGGGGTGTTGGGCATTGCGCGCACAATCGGGGTGGTGGCGCCCAGCATGTCTTCGAAAAGGCCCAAGGGCGTCCCCGCCGCGACCGAAATCACCAATGTCGCGCCGCCGCCCAATGATGTGACATCTGGCAGCGCCTCGGCCATCATCTGCGGCTTGACAGCAACCACAACAATCGCAGGGGATTCCGGCAGGTCTGCGCCGATATTCACGCCCTGCATTTTCAACCAGTCCGACGGGTTCGGGTCGATCACCCAAACTGACGCAGCGGGCAATCCATTGCGCAACCAACCCGCAAGCATGGCCGAGCCCATCTTGCCACATCCCAAAAGAACAAGGCCGCGCTTTGCGACGTCATGCATATCCATCATCTGTACCTAACTGTTTGATTGGCACAAGATTACGCAAAGCGGCGCAGACGTGAAACCCCCAAACGCGCCAGACTTAGGCGCGCCCGTAGGCCCCACCAATGGCAATCCGCACCGCCTCTGCGGGGGTGTTATCCGCCCATGTGACCAGTTGAATGGCCGGGTAATACTGTTCGCAGGCATTCACAGCAGCGTTGATCATTGTGTCGATCTGATCGGGGCCGGCCATCTGATCACCCGCAAGCATCAAGCCATACCGATAAACCATCAGCTTTTGCTCATCCCACCAGGTAAATGATCCCGCCCAGCAACGATCATTGATCGTATTGAGCGTCTCATACAATGCAGGCAAACGGTCCGTCGGCGGCTCCATCTCATAGGTGCAAATCAGGCGCAGCGTTTCGTCATAGGCGGACCAAGCAAGCGTAATGGAGTAATTGCGCCATTGCCCACACACCAGCATCGCGATCTGGTCATCATGTACGCGATCGAACTCCCATTGGTGATGCTCTGCAATATGTTCCACCAGATCAATCGGGTGGGCATCTTCGGCCTCAAGATAGTGCTCGGAAAGTGCCATTGTGCCTGCCTCGCTACGTTGGCGCAAAGGTAATGGCAGTCACCTAGCGCTATGTACCTACTCAAGGGGCTGTGTTGTTCATGTTTATCCCCTACTACATATCGTTGCAGCGGATTCAGATTCTGTAAAGCAATTTGTCGGGGATAAGTCGCATCACGGCAGGATTTCTTGTGGATAGTTCGCATTTATTTCCAAGGTGCGTGCGTCAACTCACCGAACTACGCGGCTTGTGTCTTTACGACAGGTCAACACACGCGAGATAGTCTGCGTCACATTCCAAGAGGCCCATACATGTTTCATCGCGCGATCGCTCGTAACCCGGCTGCGAACCGGCCTGTCTCTCCGGCCCGGCCAGACAGCCGCAGCAAACACATGCAGACAGCAAAAAACTGCCCGACCGTGGGTCACCTTTCCGCACTGCAAAAACAGGCAAATAACGCGCCAACGGTCCAAAGACAGATCAAAATTCAAGGCGATGCGCGTAAATTCGAGACCAAAGGGGGCAAGGCGACACGCGACCTGATCGAAGAAATAATGCCGCAGTCCTATAATCTTGCCCGCGGCTGGATCAACGGCGTGTATAAGATGGCGGGCGACACCCAGAGCGACGGCTCGCCAATTGTACACAACTATGCAAGCGTGTCGGACCTGATCGTGGCGCTGCAGGGTCTCTATCCCAAAGTTGAAACCGCAGGCCCCTACGACCGGCCTAATTTTTCGTCCGCCGCTTATTTTCTCGCCAAGGTCGTAGCGTCGCTGAATAGAGGGCAGGATTTAATGGGGCTGGCGTTGGGAGACAACGATCTGGCGCTGCCGCACCGGATGTCGTTCCGCGATATTCGGGAAAGCACCAGACGCTTTGTAGAGGGCACCGAAACCCAAGGCGATCTGACGCGATGGACTGACAGGCTCATTCAAGCCACATTGGATCGCATCGCGATGAGCACGGATAGATTCTCGCAAATTGCAGCACGTCTGAGTGCGATTGGGCCTTCGGCACCGGAAGCAATCGGTCTAGGTAACATCATGGCGCACGAAAGCGACTATTTGGCCAAGGCGCAGGCCTCCGTGGCGTTTGCAAGCCAAAGCCGGGCAAAACTGACCGTAGCCGTCGCAGGTCAGAACGATGCCGCAAAGACAGCTGCGCTCAAAATTTTCCTCAAGGCATTCAACGAAATCCACGGCAATATTCCTGACGTCGGACAGCATGTCGCCATCAACATCCCCGTCAGCAGTGCAGGGCATGCACATTTCCTTGCGTCCGCGACGGCCAATGCAGCGCCACCCCCTTCTCCGGGAACGAAGGCGCTTTTGGCCCAATCTCCGCACCGTATCCCCGACGGCATCGCGACAACAAGCGACGGCAAATATATCATCGGCCCACAAGGTCAACTGATGGATAAGCTCGACATCGGTCAAAGCGCATTGGATGCAATAAAAAGTTTGGGTTCAAAGCCCACAAGCGTGACCCGCGAAAGCCGCAACCAAGATTCACACAAGCGCAGCGCGGAAGGCAGATTTGATCCATCGCTTGCGCAAGAACAGAAGAAACAACCCGCTCCACCTTGGTGAACGCCAGCTGTCGCCTAACAGAGCAACGCAGCAGCATTGGTGGTTGCAAATTCCCTGTGCCGCAATCAATCTGCTGCAAAAAAGGACCGCCACATGAACATCGACCTCCTCAAACGCCTGTGTGAAATCCCCGGCGTCCCCGGCAATGAAGACCGGGTGCGTGACCTCATCACATCCGAAATCGACGGGCTGTTTGATGCGGTAACAGTTGATCCGATGGGATCTTTGTTGTGCAAACGGGATGCCACTGGGGATGACCCGCTCAAGATTATGCTCTTGTGCCATATGGATGAAATCGGCTTTTTGGTCAGCCATATCGACAAGAACGGCTATCTTTACTTGCAGCCTGTTGGCGGATTTGATCCGCGCAACCTGTTTTCGCGCCGCGTTTTGGTGTGCACCGACGACGGCGACTATAAGGGTGTGATGAACCCGGGCGGTAAACCGGTGCATATTGCATCGCCCGAGGACCGCAAGAAAATCCCCGCTGTGGGCGAATTTTTTGTCGATCTCGGCATGGGGGCCAAGGCCCATGACGTGGTGAAGGTCGGTGATTTTGTCGTGATGGATGAACCGTTCTTGGAAATGGGCGACAAATTCGTGTCCAAGGCGCTTGATAACCGGATCGCCTGTTGGCTCGGGATCGAGGCAATCCGGCAACTGGGTGACAAGGGGCGCGGCGCTGAAATTCATGTCGCCTTCACCTGCCAAGAAGAAGTCGGCCTGCGCGGCGCGCGCACGGCATCCTTTGCGATCAAGCCTGACATCGGGCTGGGCATCGACACCACGCTGGCCTGCGACACGCCGGGTATTCCTGAAAAAGACGCAACCACCCTACAAGGCAAAGGGTTCGGGCTGCATATCCGGGATAGTTCGTTTATTGCCGACAAAGTCTTGGTCAAGGAAATCGAAGCCATCGCTGTCAAAAACGACATCCCCTACCAGCGGACCATGCTTGCCGCTGGTGGCCAAGATGGGGCCGCCGCACAGCAAGCGGCCGCAGGCGCACGCGCGATCGGGATCGTGGTCGGCACGCGCTATATCCACACGGTGACCGAGATGGTCGAAAAGGGCGACCTGCAAGCCGCGCTGGATGTGTTGGTGGCGTATTTGTCCGAGTTTTGAACCCGCCCAAAATCACCGTTGATCTGGTCCGCGCAATGATTGCGGACCAGTTCCCACAATGGGCGTCCCTGCCTATTCGCCCTGTCGCCACATCGGGATGGGATAATCGCACATTCCATTTGGGTGATGAAATGTCCGTGCGCCTGCCAAGCGCGGCGCACTACGCGGCCCAAGTGGACAAAGAACAGATCTGGCTCCCGCGGCTTGCGCCACACCTGCCGCTGCCAATCCCGGTGCCTATAGCGATGGGGCAACCCTCATGCGGCTACCCCTACCGCTGGAGCGTGATGCCTTGGCTTGCCGGAACATCAGCGAACGATGCCGAAGAGACAGACAAACATGCAATTGCGGCCCAACTTGCGGCATTCCTGCGCGCCTTACATGCAGCCCCTGTCCTCGGCGGACCACCTCCCGGTGCGCATAACTTCTATCGCGGCGGCGATTTGAAAATTTATCAAGATGACGTCACGCGTTGCATAAACACGCTTGGCGACCGCGTCGATGCTGCCCAAATCAGGGCAATATGGGATAGGGCGATTGCAACATCATGGGCCGCAGCTCCTGTCTGGCTGCATGGCGATGTCGCCCCTGGCAATTTTTTGATTGCAGATAATCAACTGAGCGCAGTGATTGATTTTGGCGGCTGCGGGATCGGCGATCCGGCCTGCGACCTGACGATCACTTGGACCTATTTTGACGGGCCTGCGCGGGCAGAGTTCATCCTCCACATGGGCTACGATACAGACACTTGGGCCCGCGCCAAAGGTTGGGGCATATGGAAAGCGCTCTTACGCGTTTGCGATGATCACGCACCCATAGGCGTCTTGGTGGCGTATTTGTCCGAGTTTTGAATGTCACAAAAACCACTGGTCCGCGCATTCATTGCGGGCCAGTCTAGTCTTCACTACGGGTGGGCGCTGGTATGAACTGAATGCCGCCAGTGCTTTCAGAACGAGTAAGCTGTCGGAGTAGATCCTGACGCTGCACCGGATTCGCAAATTCAAGAATTGCGTCAGCCTTAAGAGCACCAATGGTAACTGGATTGTCGATCTCGCGTTCGAGCTGATCAATCTCGTTCGCATAGCCGATAAAAATACCAATAAAGCCTGCGCCTAGTGCTACTTGCTGAACAAGATCTTCAACGGCAACTTCTAATAACATAGTTGCTGCACTCAATTGCACGGCAAATTCTTCCCCTACCTTCACCTGTGGGTCGTCAGACCCCGAAAGTGGTATGCTTGCTCGCGCTAGCTCTAGCGCAGCGATGTGTTGTTTGAGATAATTCTGCGAGAAAACGTCTTCTACAGTCATATCGTCGTCAGCACGCAGGAGTGTCGCAATCGCCTCAAGCTGAGCGGGGGAATAAACGGAAAGGTAAGATTCAGCCGTATAACCTAAGAAGCGATCAACAAATGGCGCAACGTCTTCATCCGGAACCAAAGCTGCAAACCGGTCTTGATCAATCAGTTCGATGCCCAAACCTGCAAGTGGTTCAAAATAGACATCGGCGAATGATTCATTTAATCTCCCTCGAAAGGAATCTAATCCCTCTGGGCCCAATTGACGTTGTGCAATGAAGCGCGCGTCGCTTTCAGGCGTGGCAAACGCCGCGTGACCACAAGTCAAGGTCAATACCAAGCACAGTGTTCTGGGAAAATTCATAAATGCGCCTATAGACAGCTAACTCATTTCCCCTCAAGCGCCGCAATCCGTGCTGCCAGCGCTTCGTTTTCTTCGCGTGCTTTTTGGGCCATGGCCCGCACGGCGTCGAATTCTTCGCGCGTCACGAAATCGCGGTCGGCAAGCCAACGATCCATCATGGATGACATCGCGGTTGAGGCTTCGTCTTTGGCACCTTGGGCCACGCCCATTGCGTTGGTCATCAATTGGCTGATGTCGTCGAATATTTTGTTCTTGGTTTGCATCGTCTTCTCCGATCAAGTTGCTACCTATATGGGGCCTGAACAGCCTGTGATCAAGCGCCCAAGCTGGTTGACTTCGTCGCAGCAGCATTAGAGGAATAGCCCATGTTTGCAGCAATCCCCTTTCCCGATATCGGGCCCGAAATCGTCTCGGTCACTTTGTTTGACCGCACCTTTGCGCTGCGTTGGTACGCGATGGGGTATATTGTTGGCATTTTCTTAGGCTGGCAGCTGATCAAATACGCGCTGCGCCGGGCAGACATTTGGCGCAATGACCCGCCGATGCAGACCAGCCAGCTTGAAGACTTGCTAACCTATATCGTGGTCGGCGTGATCGCGGGCGGGCGGCTTGGTTATGTTTTGTTCTATAAACCCAGCGATTTTCTCGCCCACCCGCTTGATATCATCAAAATTTGGGAAGGTGGGCTCTCGTTTCATGGCGGCTTCTTAGGTGTCATCGTTGCCGTTTATCTGTTCAGCCGCCGCAATAAGATTGTCCTGTCGGAACTGGCCGACATCATCGCTATCGCCGCCACCCCGGCCATTTTGCTGGTGCGCTGCGCGAATTTCATCAATGCGGAACTATGGGGGCGCCCCACAGACCTGCCGTGGGGGGTGATCTTTCCGGGGCCTGCCGCGCAATCATGCGCCACCATCCTTGAAGACTGCGCGCGCCACCCCTCGCAGCTGTATGAGGCCGGGCTCGAAGGCTTGCTACTTGGCACCGTATTGATGGTTTTGGCCTTCCGTTTCGGCGCGCTAAAGAAACCTTGGCTTTTGACGGGCGTGTTTTTCGCAGGCTACGGCATGGCACGGTTTTTGGTCGAATTTGTGCGCCAACCAGACGCGCAATTCCAAAGCGTCGGCAATGAATTGGGGCTTGCGTTCCTTTACAACGGCTGGGGGTTGACGATGGGGCAAACATTGACCTTGCCAATGATCTTTATCGGGCTTGCGCTTGTGGTCCGGGCCCGTCGGTCGTGACCCCGCTTGGCACGCAGATGATTGCCCGGATCGGCCGCAGTGGACCGATCACATTGGCCGACTATATGGCTGATTGCCTGATGCACCCTGATCACGGATATTACGCAACCCGCGACCCGTTTGGCACAGCGGGCGATTTTACCACCGCCCCTGAGATCAGCCAGATGTTTGGCGAATTAATCGGGTTGTCTCTGGCGCAAAGCTGGCTGGATCAGGGCGCGCCGTCGCCGATGACACTGGCCGAGCTTGGCCCCGGACGTGGCACATTGATGGCCGATATCTTGCGGGCGACGAAATCGGTGCCCGGCTTTCACGCGGCGCTCACGGCGCATTTTGTTGAAACCTCGCCCGTGCTGCGCAACGCACAAGCTGCGGTCGTCGCCGATGCTACTTGGCACAATGATGTGACCACGCTGCCCGATCAGCCGCTCTGGCTGGTCGCAAATGAATTCTTCGATGCGCTGCCCATCCGGCAATTTGTTCGTGATACCGACGGCTGGCGCGAACGGATGGTTGGTGTGACTGATGACGCGCTGACGCTTGGGCTGTCAGCTGCGGCGCCGATTGATCTGCTTGACCACCGGTTGGCCGATACCAAAGCGGGCGATTTGGTCGAGCATTGCCCCGCGCTATCAGGTATCGTGCATCAAATCGCGGATAAGATCGCGCGTTTCGGCGGTGCCGGGCTGATCATTGACTACGGAGACTGGCAATCGCTGGGCGATACGCTGCAAGCACTCTCGGCGCATGAAATGGTCGATCCGCTGGCGCAACCCGGCCAAGCTGATCTGACCGCACATGTCGATTTCGCTGCAATTGCGGCCCACGCGACCCCCACCAAATACAGCCGCCTGACCCCACAAGGCATCTTTCTAGAACGGCTGGGGATTACGCAACGCGCCCAAAGATTGGCGCAGAAGCTACAAGGCGACGCGCTTGACGCGCATATCAAAGCACATCGGCGCTTGACCCACCCCAGCGAAATGGGCGACCTTTTCAAAATCATCGCCCTTTACCCGGCCACCGTAACACCGCCCCCCGGATTAGAACCATGACGCTTGATATCATTACCAGTCCTGATCTTGATGGGGTGACCCACGGCTTTTTTGGTCGCAAAGGTGGTGCATCGTCGGGTGTGTTTGCTGGTCTGAACTGCGGTTATGGCAGTTCAGACCAGCATGAGGTCGTCAGCATCAATCGCGCGCGGGTCGCGGATGCAATGGCGCTCGCGCCGACGCAAATGGTTGGGGTGCACCAAGTGCATTCAGCCGATGTGGTTGTTGTCGACGCCCCCCTTGACCCTCAGCCCAAAGCCGACGCGCTTGTCACCGCAACCCAAGGGGTGGCCCTGACGATCTTGACGGCTGATTGCCAGCCCGTGCTTTTCGCCGATCATAAGGCAGGCGTTATCGGCGCCGCCCATGCCGGATGGAAAGGCGCGTTGAATGGCGTCTTAGAAAACACTGTCACGCAAATGGAAACCCTTGGCGCGCGGGCCAAAGATATTACGGCAGTGATTGGCCCCTGCATTAGCCAACGCGCCTATGAAGTCGGACCGGAATTCATGGATCAGTTCACCGCCAAGGACCAAAAATTTGATCGGTTTTTCGTCGCTGGTAAAGGCGACCGGATGCATTTTGATCTGCCCGGTTTTGGGCTACATGTTTTGCAGGCATCCGGGGTCAGCACCGCGCGCTGGACGCACAATTGCACCTATGCAGATCCCGAAAGGTTCTTCAGCTATCGGCGCAGTGTGCACCAAAAAGAAGCCGATTATGGTCGGCTAATCGCGACAATCCGGCTGTAGCCTAGCGGATTATTCACGACTACGCCGTAAAAATGCCCATTTTACAACCAATGCTAATAGGCGTTGGGTCGCATGAGCTGCCCCGCGTAACCTAGGAGCATCTCTATGGAGCGACACAATTCCACAATTTGACACAACCTTTCCGTAGCGGCGCGCAAAGCGCAGGCGAAAGTGATCACGCGACGAACCTAGTACCTTCACCCGCACCTCGCAGGCGGAAAACGGCCCAAGAAAATCAAATATTTTGACAATTGGACCGCTAAAGACTTTGAACGACCTAGGAAATTAACCAATCATCAGAGCAGCTTGGCTTGCGAAATCAACTTCTGAAATGATGGGCATGTAAATGAAGACATCCTCTGACACGGAGGCAGACACAACGATTCAGACGCCTCTGACATCAGGGGCTTCGACGGCACGCCGTGGTTCGCAGCACCAAAACAAAACACCCACACGCAAATATGAAATCATCTATCGGAATGCGGCGGGTGAAATTGTTGAAATGGCGCGCGTGGCCCCCGCGCAGCCGACATTTGAAAACGCATTTGGCGCGCTTGGGCGTGGGGCAATGGTTTCGACCAATAATGGCCCGATGACCGTCGAAGACCTATTGCCGGGCGATCGCATTCGGCTTGCCAATGGTGAACTTGAAACTTTGCTATGGCGCGGATCGATGGTGATACGTCCCGACGATCCACATATAAATTCGGAACATAGCTGCCTGACCCGCATCACAGCCGAGGCGCTCGGACCAACACGCCCGATGCCTGATCTTGTCCTTGGGCCAACGGCACATTTGTTGCACCGCGCAGCTGGCGTGCGGACCCTGACCGGCAAGCGCGCCGCCTTTATCCCGGCCCGTGATTTTGTGGATGGCAACCAATTTATTGCGCTGCGCCCGACAATTCCCGTGCAGGTCTATCAGCTTGGCTTTGACCGGCAAGAAAGCCTGCTGGTCAATGGAATCGAGATTGAAAGCCTGCACCCGGGTACATTCTTTGGACTGGGGCTGCGCGGCGACATGCTGACACAATATCTGGCGCTTTTCCCGCATAAGCGTGATTTGCAGGATTTTGGCGAAATGCGAAACCCGCGCCTTCGGATGCGCGATTTAGAATTGCTTGGGTAGCCGCGCCCAAAACCGCAAGTTCAGCAAGACCGAGGCCACAGCGAGCCCAACAACCAGCCCAAACCATAGCCCAATTGCGCCGTATCCGAACCAGAACGCCAAAGCATAGCTGGTTGGCAGACCAATAACCCAATAGCTGACCGTCGCCATCACCATAGGCACCGCCGTGTCTTGGACCCCGCGTAGCAGCCCCAATGCCATCACCTGTGCGCCGTCAACAATTTGGAACAAGGCGGCAACAAAGACCATCTGCACACCGACTGACAACAGCAGGCCGCGTGCGGGTTCATCTGGATCAATAAACAGGCCAACCAAGAACTCAGGAAATAGCATAAACAGTGCAGATGTCGCTAGCGCAAAGACCCCCGACATGGCGCTCGCGGCAATGCCGCCCCGGCGCAACCCGATGGGATCTTTGCGGCCCAGCGCACGGCCCGCACGCACGGTCGCCGCTTGGCTAAAGCCGATGTGCACCATAAACGTCAGGCTTGCCAATTGGATCGCGATCCCATGCGCGGCCAGTTCAATCGCGCCGATCCAGCCCATCATCACGGCACTTGCGCTAAACAGCCCGCCTTCGGCCAAAGAGGTCAGCCCGATTGGCCAGCCAAGCATAAAGACTCGGTTCAAAATCTCGCGGTCGCTGCGCCAAAAATTCTTGAACAGTTGAAACTGCGGCAAGACACGCAGCGTATAGCCTACCAGGACCAGCATCGACACGATCGTCACCGTCACCGATGCAATCGCGGCCCCGCGAATCCCCAATTCTGGCGCGCCCCAATTGCCAAAGATAAGCGCGTAATTGACGAAAACGTTCAGCACCGCCGCACCAATCGTCGCCCAAAGTAGGATCGCGGTATGCTCAAGCGCCGAAAGAAATGATTTCAACGTCATCACGATCAGCGCCGGGATCATCTGCCAAATCGTGATCTGTAGATAGAAATGCGCCAGCTGCGCCACATCCGCGTCTTGGCCAATGGCGATCAAAATATCTTCGGCCCACAGAAACGGCAGGGTCACGCAAAGCCCGTAGAATATGGAGAGCCAAAGCCCCATGCGCGTGACACGGCGCACTTGGGTTTCGTCATCCTCTTCCGCCGCTAGGGCCACCAATGGCGTCACCGCTTGGGCAAAGCCCGCGCCGACAATGAACACCACGAACAGCAGCGTCCCCGCAATCGTCGATGCCGCAAGCGCAGTCACATCATACCAGCCCAACATGATCGTATCCGTCATATGGATCGCAAACTGCGCCACATGGCTGAGGATCAAGGGCATGCCCAATTTGGCAACCGCTTTGACATGTTCCGGGTATGATTGGGTTTGGTGTTTCATTTGCAAATGCTTAGGGGGGATTTGACACCCCGTCCATAGACATCCGTCCGCAGATCATGACAAGATCAGCACAGGTTGGAGGGCACAATGGGAAACGACATCCATACACTGATCAGCGACGCGCAAGAATTTTACACACGCCTTGCCGCAAACAACACGCGCGACTGGTGGGCCGCAAACCGCGCCACCTACGATGACCGTCTTAAACCCGGTGCACTTGCACTGCTGGGTGATTTGATCGCACCGCTGTCAGAGCTTGTGGGCACAGCCGTTACACCCAAACTCTTTCGCCCGCACCGCGACGTGCGCTTTTCCAAAGATAAAACGCCCTACAACACCCACCTGCATATGATGTGGAAAATCCAGTCGGACGCGCCGCAAAACCCAGTGTTTTTCTTTGGTATCGGGAAAGATTATGTCAGCGCGGGTGCGGGGCTCATGGGGTTTGAAAAACCGATGTTGAGCAACTGGCGCGAGATGCTGGATTTGGACACCAAACGAATGCTAGGTGTTTTTGAAGGGATCGAGGAAACCGGTTTTGAATTCCGTGAACCCGCGTTGAAACGGGTGCCATCACCCTATGACAAAGACCACCCTGCCGCGCGTTTCCTGCGGATGAAGGGTATCGTTGGCAGCCGGCCGGTGCCCGCAGATGCCCCCCTTGTGCCAACGCTAAGCGACACATTCGCGGCACTTTGGCCGCTAAACGCCTTGTTGATTTCAATCGCCGAAGCTTGACCGCGGTGGATCAAGATCCACCCTACGCCCCGTCACGCGCGAGCCAGCCCCGGTAGTGAACGACCGGAGCACCGGTAAAGGGCGCATGAAGCGCCACGTCAAAATGAAACCGCCCGTCTTTTTCATATTCACGCGACACGCTTTTGGGCAGTGCAAACCCCGGTAACGGGATCGGTCCGATACGTCCGGCAGTCACGGGGAAATGCAGCTGACCATCCGCCACATGCAGCCCAAGCGTAAATGTAAACGGCCCAAACCGTTCGGTCAGCGTGTCCTTGTGCTGCCGCAGGTACGATCGAAACTTTTGCCCGTCAAAGTCACGCTCCCACCGTTCACCGCCATTAAAGGGCGTCATCGTGACCGTTACCGGAATATCGGCGGCGTCGGCTGGAAACCGAAACAACGCACCAAACAGCCGGGACAAGACAGATTTTCCACGCGTCACCGATCCGCGCCCAACCCAGCGTCTTGGCCCGTAAACATCGTGTAAGTCGCGCACCTGCGCCGGTAACATTTCATAGTCTGCCTTCAGGTGGCGGGCGAACAACGGGTGGATATCTTCGGTCACTCTTTCGGTTGTGACCGCAAGATCAGACATCCCCTGCGCGATCGCATCTATCGGCACAATGGTCACGGCAGGCCTTGCCCCCTGCGGGATCGCGTCGATATCGCGCAAGACGACACGCGCAGCCACTGCCGGGATAAATGGCCCCTCACCGTCCGTGGCGACCAGACGCCAAATGCGGCGCTTCCAGCCGTCATCCGTTTGCACGGTCACGGCCACGGACATGCCGCCTTCGTCCGTGCCAAAGCCGTACAGCAGCTTGGCAAACCAAAGCAAAAGGCTGACCAACCAGCCCGGAATTGGAAATCGCCAGAACCCGCGCAGCCATGAAAACAAGGCCAGCGCCCAGTTCATCACGCCCAGCTCAAGCCCTGCCCGAAACAGGACCGAGCGCGCGCCAAAGGCGTCAGCGAAGAGCCTGTGGTCGGGGACTTCGATCATCCAACCGGGGCGCACGATCCCTTGGCCGATGTCAAACTTTGCGGGGCGTGACCAACTGCGCATCGGGACCTTTGCGCCATCAATCGGCACGTCAAAATCGACCCCACATTGGTGCAAAATACTGGCGACAACGGACCGCCCGCGCGGCGCGCGGTTGCCCGGCAGGATCGCGGTGCTGATCGTGTCGATCTGCGCGCCATCCGCCAGCGCCGCAACCGCCGCCGAAGAAATCGCAGGCACGCTTGAGACACCTGAAAGGGCGAATACCCCCGCCGCTTTTGCCTCTGCATCCAAAGCTGTAATCCCCGCGCAAAACGCAGGATCATCGGCCAGATCAAGGTAATGCACCCCCTGCGCAATGCAGGCCCGCGCAAATGCATAGGGATCATCGCCATATGCATGAAATGGCCCGGCGGCATCCACAACGGCGTCAGGCGTTGCGGCCCAAAGCGGGGCAAGATCACCTGCGCGGTCGACGACCAATGGCGTTGCGCCAAATTGCGCGGCAAGCTGTGTGGCCTTTTCCAATGACCGCCCAGCGACAACCACATCATGCCCATCGCGGGTCAGCAGATCGACCAGTTTTGCGCCGAAAACACCGTAGCCACCTAAGACGACAATCCTCATGGAGTCTCACCAACGGGTTGCGCAACGACGCGGCACTTACGCAAGTCAAAACGGCGCGTCAGCGTGGCGGCTTTCAATGCTTTAACAAGGGCGTCACTTAAGAAAAACGTTCTCAATAATGACGGATCAATCCATAAATCAACACCTTCCAAAGCTAACTTATTAACGGCGATATTCCCGTCCTCAAACCCTGCCCGTGGCCTCCAGAATCTGATTGGTTTTTGCGTTGCCCCTGTAGATAGCCCCGTTGCATCTGGCGTTTCATTTGGTTCGAATACATTTTTCGTTTCACCAAACGCGAGATAAAAATAATCACCCTCAACCCGCGTTTTTTTGTCGTGTTGAAAGATTTCGACCGGATATAGTGCAGTTTGCCCAAGATTGAACTGGCGCAACACGTCCGCGCACGCCGCTGAAACAACCCAAAAGCCGCCTGCCATGAAAATATCGGGCAGTTTTTTGATGTGAACATCGCGGTATTCCCCATGAAGTCGCTTGGGAAATCGGTCTGTCGGCATCGGCTGACCTTTCCTGCTATTCTCCATGGTTTCGATAATGGGATCGGGATCGGTTTCAAGCTCATCACAAGTAATCGATTTGACCAAGGTCGAGTCACTCATCGCGCGACTAACCCAAACGGTTTCTTTTTTCATCTAATTCATCTTTCAAATTTCCGCGTTGATCGCGGCAAAAATCTCATGACAACAATCTCGCGCGGAATTTCGGATCGGGCAAGGCGCACATGTCTCCCTGTCCGAACATAGCGTAGCGATTGCGCGCGACACGGGCGTAAAGCCAATTGCGGATCGGGCGCGGGATAATCCGCAGCACGGCAAACAGATGCCCCATCCCGCCAGACCGTTGGCCCACACGGATCAGCGCATCAAAATCGCGCCAGACGGTGCCGTTCTCAATAAACAGCCATGTATCGGGATCAAGCGGATCCAACCCATTGTCACGCATCAATGCCGCCCCGGTTTCAGATTGGATCGGGGCGATTTTAATCTCGCCGGTGCGGTCCAACAGATGGATCATCCGCGCGCCCCAACTGCACAATGTGCAAGAGGCGTCCATGACGGCGATGGGATGATCTTGGGCTGTCATATTGCATCCACTTCACGCAACTTATGGGATGCATTGGTCACGGGCACAATGGGTCAGAATAGCGCGGGCGGCACGCCTTTAGGTCGCATCCGCCGGGATCTGACGTGGCGATCCGTTTTCGTCCAAAGCAACAAAAACAAATTCGGCCTCTGTCACCTTTGCTCCAGTTTTACCGTACCGCGACCGCGCCCAGACATCGACATGCACTTTCATCGACGTCCGCCCAACATGGGTGAGATCGGCATAAAGCGTAACCTCGTCGCCGACCTTTACAGGGCGCAGAAAATGCATCCCTTCAACGGCAACCGTGGCACTACGCCCTTGCGACACACGGCCCGCCAAATTACCTGCCGCCAAATCCATCTGCGACATGATCCACCCCCCGAAAATATCACCGGCAGGATTGGTATCCGCAGGCATCGCAATCGTGCGAATGACAAGCACCCCATCGTCCTGTTGGCGGCCATGCGAAGCGCGGCCTTTAGCCTGTTCGAGCGTGATTTTCGTGTCTGTGGTCATTGGTGTTGCCTTTTAGGTTGGAATGAAAACAGTACTAAGAATTCGCTTGGATAATCACAATGCCACTAAGAGGTTCCGACTTCCATGCGACGAGCGCCAAGCAATCGCGATTACATGGGTCCTGCGCGAACACCTGAAAACCAAATCACGCAGTTGACAATGAACAATCCCTCCGGTTGAGTTAACACTTGAACTTGCACACAACTTCCTACTCTATGCCTTGAAATCACGATAGCGCCAGTGCCGGCGCCTAGCACACATCAAAGGTCCGTTGTTCATGACATTTTCCCGCATCTCAATTTTGGCGACCACCGCAATTGTTTTCACTGCAACAGCCGGACAGGCAGAATGTGTCACTTTAGATCGCTCTCAGACCTATTCACTAACACGGCATGATCCGTATTTCAGCGTCACGAACACTGTTTCAAATGACGGTACGGTCAGAGAAATCCGTGAATCCCAAATGAACGGAGTAACTGCGCACGTCGAAACGATATATTGGAATGGTGTCATTGCCATCGACCGCCAATCAGACACAAGCCATATTCAAGTTTTTATGGACTCAAGCGCTCAATCGGCGGACCTTAGTCGTGCTTCGCAGGCATATTCCTACCCGATGACACTTATGGTGAATGGCGCGACAGTGGATCACGGGACGTTCACAATGGAAACCATTGAACAAACCTCGCTTTACATTGGCGACTGCGCCTATCCCGTCATGATTGTACGCACGACAATGGAAAGACAAAACGGGTCTCCTATAAATGAAGAAGCTCTTCTCAGCGTGGAAGCGGGAATGCTATTGGGCAACGTGGCCATGACCGCCGACTGGCAGCCTCGTCATGGCGTCTTTTTTGATGAAATCGCCGTAAAATGATCAACGCGAGGCATTACCCTAACACATCGCGCCATGAATGCTTGGGCGCAAAGCCAACCATCTCTTTCGCTTTATCGTTGGCATAGAATGTCTCGTCCGGGCGCAATTTGCGTTTTTGCGGCACCCCTTCGTAGAACTGCGCGATGACCGCGTCCGTTGTGATCCCCACGGACATATCATCGTTCGCCACGTTGAATACCTGATAGCCAAGCCCGTCTGTTTTCAGACAGCAATCCACCATATGCCCCAGATCGCGCGCGTCGATGTAGGCAAAGATATTGCGCCGCCTGCTGGCGGGGTTTTCCATAAACGCGGGGAAGTTTTGCGCGTATTCATGCGGCTCGATCACATTATTAATCCGCAGCCCATAGATATCGATCCCCGTGCGGGCCTGAAACGATTTGGCGGTGGCCTCGTTACAGACCTTTGACATGGCGTAGCTGTCGTGCGGCACCGTGGGGTGGTCTTCATCGATGGGAATATAATCTGGCTTTATTTCACCATCGGCAAAACAGACGGCATAAGTGGTTTCAGAACTGGCAAAAATCACCTTGGGAATGCCAAGTTTTACCGCCGCTTCGATCACATTATAAGTGGTGATTGTGTTCTGGCGAAAGCATTCCCCATCGGTGCCGATCATCACACGTGGCACAGCGGCGAAATGCACAACGGCATCGTATTTTGGCACGCCCGTACCCGCATCCAACTCATGAAAATCTGTGAATTGCGACATCGCCCCAATCACTTGGCCCGCGTCGGTCAGATCAATCAGCAATTCCGACACATCCAAGCCCGACGGCACAATATCCGCATTGACGACCGTATGGCCCTGCCCCTGCAAATAGGTAATCGCGTGCTTACCTGCCTTACCGCTGCCGCCCGTGAAAAAGATACGCATACAAATCCCCCCTTGCCCGCGACATTAACCGCGCCACCCGCAACCGCAATGGAAGATTAGGAATCGTACAAACGCTCATTCGCTTTCCATGACGTAAAAAATGGCGCGCCTGCAGCCTCAAAAGCATCATGCAATGCGTCTGACATGGCGTATTTTATTTCAGGAGTACTATATCGTTTTTCGCGCCAGAGGTGGCGACCCGCGGTAACGGCTGGATCAAACGTCAATCGATGTTCTTTCTGATTTGACCAACGGATTTCCATATAGTCGCGCGTACCCGGAAAAGGGTCAGTCTTTATCGCGACCGTTGAACGCTCGTCGATGATACTATCAATTGTTTGCGTAACGTTCAGGAAATAATAGTTCCCCTCTGCTGGGGTGCCATCGCGAAACGTCACGTCGATCGGCACGATCTGGTGTGTGTCCGGCTCAATGCGGTCAAGAACGTCTTTGACTGATTGATTGATGACTATGGCTCCACTATGGACACACCACGTTGGCGCAAAGCTTTTCAACCTCTCAGGAAAAATACTCAGCACGCAGTCTTCTGGAATTTCTTCGCGAGACAGTGTGCGTGTTCCGCGCGCAAATACGCTAGAGATTTCACCGGCGCGCTTTATCCGGACCATTTCTTCTTCGGTCGCCCGAATGCCCGGCCGACTTTGACTGCCCAGAACTCTTTGCCGCCAGCGCGTTAGCTCACTTGGCATATGAAACCGTTCTGAGTCTTCATAGGGGATTTCGACGATGTAAGGCACGGATGCAGAACCTGTGTTGTTGACCCCAAGTCCCAAAACCAGACGCGTATGGGGTGTCACCCGCAACCCTAACGTTCCCGCCCGCAACCGCAATGGCAGATAACACGCCAATCCGCGCCCTTTGCCAATTGCCCCAACCGCCTCCGCCTGCCATTATGCCCCAAACCAAAAGAATGAGCAGTAACATGGCCGATGATCTTCTGTCTGGGGGCACAACAGCCCCCGAAAGCTATAACGCAAGCAGCATCGAAGTGCTTGAGGATATGGAGCACGTGCGCCTGCGCCCAGGCATGTATATCGGCGGCAAAGACGAACGCGCGCTGCACCATATGGTCGCGGAAATCATCGACAACTCGATGGACGAGGCCGTCGCAGGCCACGCCACATGGATCGAAGTTGAATTGCACGAAAACGGCCATGTCACCGTGCGCGACAACGGGCGGGGCATTCCAACCGACCCGCACCCCAAGAACCCCGATAAATCCGCGCTCGAAATCATCTTTTGCACGCTGAACGCGGGCGGTAAATTCTCGGGCGATAGTTACCAGACATCAGGCGGTCTGCACGGGGTTGGGTCATCGGTTGTGAACGCGCTGTCAGATCACCTAAGGGTCGAGGTCGCGCGCAACAAAGAACTGTTCATGATGGAATTCTCACGCGGGGTGCCACAGGCCCCGCTTGCGAAAATCGGCGCGGCCCCCAATCGGCGCGGCACGGCGGTGACATTCCACCCAGATGAACAGATTTTCGGGAAACTCACACTCAAACCCAAGACGCTGTTTAAAATGGCGCGGTCCAAGGCCTATCTTTTCTCGGGCGTTGAAATCCGTTGGAAAACCGGGATCAACGATGGGGACACCCCGCTTGAGGCGACATTCAAATTCCCCGGCGGGTTGGCTGACTATTTGACCGAAGTCTTCGCTGGCGCGACCACCTATTCCGAAACGCCTTTTGCAGGCACCGTGTCCTTTGCAGATAAATTTAACGTGCCGGGCAAGGTCGAATGGGCAATCAACTGGACCCCCACGCGCGACGGGTTCATCCAATCCTACTGTAACACCGTCCCCACGCCTGAGGGCGGCACGCACGAGGCCGGGTTCTGGTCCGCGATCCTCAAGGGAATCAAAGCCTACGGGGAATTGGTCGGCAACAAAAAGGCGGGGACCATCACCCGTGAAGACCTGACAACAGGCGCAGGCGCGTTGGTCTCTTGTTTTATCCGCGAACCCGAATTTGTGGGACAAACCAAAGACCGGCTGGCGACAACCGACGCGCAACGCATGGTCGATGCCGCCGTCCGCGACCACTTTGACAACTGGCTGGCCGCCGATACCAAATCCGCAGGCGCGATCCTTGATTTCCTTGTGCTGCGCGCCGAAGAGCGGCTGCGCCGCAAGCAAGAAAAAGAAACCTCGCGCAAATCAGCGACCAAGAAATTGCGCCTGCCCGGCAAGCTAACCGACTGCACTTCCAAGGACCGGATCGGGACAGAGCTGTTTATCGTCGAGGGCGATTCAGCGGGCGGGTCTGGTAAGGGCGCGCGCGAACGCAAAACCCAAGCGCTTTTACCGCTCAAGGGGAAAATCCTCAACGTGCTGGGGGCAGCATCAAACAAGCTGACCACCAACGCCGAAATCAATGACCTCTGCGAAGCCTTGGGCGTTGGCATGGGCACGAAATTCAACGTCGATGATCTGCGCTATGAAAAGATCATCATCATGACCGATGCGGATGTCGACGGGGCGCATATCGCGGCGCTGCTGATGACCTTCTTCTTTACGCAAATGCGGCCCCTGATTGACCAAGGGCACCTGTATCTGGCCTGCCCACCGCTTTACCGCCTCACCCAAGGGGCGCGGCGCGTCTATGTCGCCGACGACGCTGAAAAAGACGCCGTGTTCGAAAAAGGTCTGGGCGGCAAAGGCAAAATTGACGTGCAGCGGTTTAAGGGTCTGGGCGAAATGGACGCAAAAGACCTCAAAGAAACCACGATGGACCCCGCCACCCGCAAACTCATCCGCGTCACCGTCCACGATGATGAGCCGGGAGACACCGCCGATCTGGTCGAGCGCCTCATGGGCAAAAAACCCGAACTGCGGTTCCAGTATATTCAGGAAAATGCACAGTTTGCAGAGGAGTTGGATGTTTGAGTAGTCTAGATGATCAAGTTTACTGGATAACAAAAGGACACTGATAATTGTACATAGCGTTTTTGGACGAAGCTGGACACACGAGTAAAAAGAGCTTCACGGTATGTGGGCTCACAGCAATCAAGGCTACAAACGCTCAAAAATTAGCTCACGATATTGAAAAACTACGCAGATCAACCAGCGCCTTCGCAGATACCGATTTACTCAAGTTCGAGTCAAATTCGGCACCCAAAGACTGCAAACGTGAAGTACATACCAAAATAAAATCTGATGTTATTGATACTGGAGTGGCCGTCGACGCGACATTCATGGGCTACGCCTACTTCAACCAAGCCTCGTTCACCTTTGATAGCGACAGAAACCGATTATTTGGCTTCAATACGCTAATTGCTCAGTTCGGCAAATTTTTGGAAGAAAAATCTGACTATGGAGTTGTTATTGTTGATCGCCTAGATCTCAGCAAAAAAAGCATCATCGGCCTTAAGAGCGGTTTTGATTACCTAAAGGAAAAGTTCCAAAAAGGAAATGAAGTCGGTGACAAGTGGCGCAAACACAATAGGATCATATCGTTTTCTATGACTTGTGATGGATGTTCACATTTAAGCACGCTAAATGACATTCTCACTGGGTCGCTCATGTATCTGGTGAATGGAACCAACCCAACCGCGAGAACCGCACTTCAGGATAAGCTTGAAAAGCTTATGTGGAAAGATGCTGCTGGAAGGTACAAGAATTACGGCCTCAAGATGAGCCCCACTGATAGAAGCAAGCTCGACAGCTCAATTTCCGCTGAATACGATCTCTTACAAAGCTTCCTAAATTCCAAGTATGGGCACACATAACCCAGAATGATCGGAAGGGCCGATTTCAGCGAGGGCAGAGCTTGGACCTCGGGGTGGGTGCGAAGCGCCCTCCCCGTGGGGGCGGATCGGCGCTGCCCGGCGATGCCGGGCGGGATGTGGATTAGGCAAAGCGGCCCATTCTAAACCATCCCACAGCACGCACAGTTAACCGCACAAGCGCCAGACAGATGTCCGACGTTTTGCCGACGCAAATCCGACGTAGTGCCGACCAGCCAAAGCCCATAAAAATAAGCCGTTAAGCCACGATTCGCCCGCAGCACCACGTAGGGTGGGTTTTAACCCACCGCCCCTTACCGCAGATCAATCGCACCTAACGCCGCGCGAATAACGCTATTCGTATCGTCACTATCCGCAGACACGGCCAAGCCAACCAAGGCACCCGGCGTTCCACCAAATGCGCGCGCGTAATCCGCGGCCAAATCAACGCTTTCACTATGCGCCCCAGTGCCCGCTTGGCGCAGCGCAATCGTCGCGCCTTGGCCCGCAGGACCATAGGGCGACGGGATCATTTGACCGCGCGCGTGGTTCCCGCCCCATGCATATTGGATGATGCGCACCTCATCATTCCCAAGCAAACTTCGGATGTTAGCCCCTTCGCTGGCGGCGGCAGATGCCTCGGGCAGGAACACAAAATAGACCGAAACGTTGCGATCATCCCCACCCTTTTGAGCAAGGCTTGTCGCAGGCACCGATTGATCCACACGCCAGCCCCATGCAGCATTGCGCGCGCCCCACTGGCCCCGCGCAACCCGCGTCCACGCCAAAGACACAGAGCCTTCAGACACAATTCCAAGGTCCGATCCAAAGCTGTAATCGTTGGAACTAAAAAGCTGCAACCGCTGTTCAGCCCAACCGTTAGAGAACGGCACAGGCTGCGCAATGGCAGGGGTGGCAAGGGCAAGGCAGGCAGCAAAGGTCAGATAACGCATGAGAAACTCCAATCATTCAATTGGCCACATGCATACCCCCAGCCTCACCTGCGCCCACGCGCAAATTCACAATCTCACGCGATTGTCAGCCATTGCTACTGTTGCAACAATTCGATGTATTCGGTCAGCAGCAGTAACTTCGTTGGGACTGGCGTGCCCAACCCGTCGTTTTCGACAATCACCGTCGCACCTAGGTCGCCAGCGCCAAATTCGGGCATAGCAGCGCTAAAGTGCGCATCGCGTTGCAGACCATCGATGGTGCTCATGACTTGGTTGGTCGGGAACTCTCCGCCGTTGCGTGATGTGATCGTGGTCAGGTCAGGCGGCGCTGTTTCCAGCCCCCGCGCGTAGGGCCCATCGCCACGCGCATCCGCCCCATGACAGCCCGCGCATTCGGCTGCGAAAATCTGCGCGCCACTTTGGGGTTGATCGACACAAGCCGCCAATGTGAGCGCCGCAAGGATCATCATATACCGCATCTGCAATCTCTCCTGTTTTCATCACGCTAGCAGGGCTACGCGCGAAGGTATTGATCTATATCATCTCAAGTGTGCCGGCGGTCAGCCGCACCTGTCGGTCCATCCGTGCGGCAAGCGTCAGGTTATGGGTCGCGATAACAGCGGCCAGCCCCGTATCACGGACCAGCCCCATCAGCGCATCGAACACCTGATCAGATGTATCGGGGTCAAGGTTGCCTGTCGGCTCATCCGCGAGCAAAAGGGCCGGCTCATTCGCCAGCGCCCGGCAAAATGCGACCCGCTGTTGTTCACCACCTGACAAGGCCGCCGGGCGGTGTGACGCCCGATCCGCAATGCCAACCCGACCGAGTAGATCAAGTGCGCGCGCGTGGGCTGCCGCATCACTTACCCCATTTGCTAACTGTGGAATCACGATATTTTCCACCGCGCTAAATTCGGGCAGCAAGTGGTGGAATTGATAGATAAATCCAACAGTGCCACGGCGCACGGCTGTGCGTTTGCGATCAGACAGATTTGTCATATCGGTGCCGCCAATCGCAACTTTTCCCGCGTCCGGCGTATCAAGCAGCCCTGCGATATGCAGCAGGGTTGACTTGCCAGCCCCCGATGGCGCCACCAGCCCCACGACCTCGCCGGGTTTAACCGCAAGCGACACACCTTGCAGCACGCGGACTTCGCCGGGTTTGCCTGCGTTATAGGTCTTGGTCAGATCGCTGACCTCAAGCGTGAAATCATTCATAGCGCAGCGCCTCAACCGGGTTCATCCGGGCGGCACGGCGCGCGGGAAAGATTGTAATGATCCATGATAGACCCAGTGACAGGGATACGGATTTCAAGACGTCCGACAGGTGCAATTCTGCGGGGATCGCGTAGATTCCGCGAATGGACGGATCCCAAACACCGCCGCCCGCGACATAGTTCACAAAGCTGAAAATCGTATCGATGTAGACCGCAAACAGACACCCAAGGATCACGCCACAGATCGTCCCGACAGTTCCGATCCCGGCGCCGCAGATAAAGAAAATCCGCATGATCGACCCTTCGGTCAGCCCCATTGTACGTAAGATGCCCACATCGCGGCCCTTGTTTTTGACCAACATGATTAGCCCTGAAATAATGTTCATCGATGCGACAAGCACAAGGATCGACAGAATGATGAACATCACATTGTCCTCGATGGTTAAGGCGCGCAGGTAACGGCGCACGCGGTCCTCCCATGAATAAGCCCATGTGCCTTCACCAGCAGCATTAGCGATCGACTGCTTCAAATCTTCTGACAGGGTGATGTCATCAAGCTGCACGGCCAATTCATCGGCCACGCCGTCGCGGTTAAAGATAAACTGCGCGATGTCTAACGGCAGATAGGCGCGCACCTCGTCGATTTGGTAGCGCCCGGTTGAGAAGATGAAAACGACATCATAGGCATTACGCCGCGTCGATTGCCCCATTGGCGTTGACGCCCCGGCGCGTGTTGTGATTTCAATCCGGTCGCCAATTGTCACCCCAAGATTCGCCGCCAATTCTGAGCCAAGCGCGATCCCATTTGGCAGGTCTTCGATGTTGCCGTAGCTGCGGTCGCTTTCAATGATCGCGTCTGATCTTTTTAGATCCTCAAGTTTGATCCCATAGATATCCGCAAGGCCCAGCCGCCCAGACGCGCTTGCCATGGCTTGCCCACGGACAAGCGGGAACACGTCAGTCACATGATCTTCGGCGCGGATACGGTCTGCGACCACCTCAAAATCATCGATGGTGCCACCGGGTTGCTGTACGGTCACATGCGCATAGGCCCCCGCGATCGTATCCACGAATTCCGCGCGAAACCCCGACCTCACAGCAAGGGTCGCGATCAGCGCGAAGACAGCCAAGGTCACCCCGATCAGGCTGATCCAGGTCATCACGCTGATACCGCCTTCGGCACGTTTGGCACGGATATAACGCCAGGCGATCATCCATTCGAATTTAGCAAAAGGTCGGGTGGACATTTATGACGTCTCTTTCTTGGAACGATTACCAATGATTGCCGGGGTTTTGAAACTGCGTTGCATCACGGCCCTTAGCCGATGATTTGCTTTGTGCGGCCCAAAGCAGCCCACGTTTGACCATCTCGAATGCCGGACCACTCGCAATCACGGATGCCTGATGGCCCAGCGCATTATAATACACGCGGCCCAGCCCCCATTCGCGGGTCCATACGACAGGCATATCCACGGAGCCATTTGCGCTGTGATACCATGTCACGACATCCGTGCGCGTGGTCGCGAGCACCTTGTTGGCAGGATCGACGTGCAAATAGTATTGTTCGGTTTCGACATCAAAATCGCTGATCCCAGCAACCAACGGATCGTCGGAAATGATGTTTACACGGTGTTTCACGCCGTCGCCACCCGGATGGCCAACCCAATTGGCTCCGGTCATGAACTGCCACAAGGGCGATCCGCGAAACGCGTCGCACATGCCGCCGTGGCAGCCTGCAATGCCTGTGCCCGCGGCGACGGCCTCTGATACATTTGTAGCCGCATCGCGTGATAGATCGCTCATGGTCCAGACGGGCACAATCAGGTCATAGGTTTTCAGCTTCACGCCATCATCAAAACAATCGAGACTATCTGTGACAGTCGTTTCAATCCCTGCATCGTTTAGGACTTTATCAAAAATCGCCGCGACTTTATCTGGCTCGTGGCCGTCCCAACCGCCCCACGTAATCAATGCAGTTGTCATCGCTTTGCTCCCGATAGCGGGCGAATGTGGCTTTGTACCTCAGGTCGGGGCGTTGGCCGCGCAACCGGAGGATCAGCCTTGATCCGCGCTGGTGTCTGTTTCGGCGCGACTGTGCGACGGTTGCGCCGAAACGGCAAGGTCAGCAATGATAAAACCGCGCCGATCAGCGCCCAGCCACCAACAAACCCGCTGCCTGCGGCGGCGGCCCCAGCGGTGCTGATCGGAACGGCCGGGGTGAAATCCAGCCAAGCCGCCTGAAACGTTTGAACATCAGCCATTCTATGCGGCATCAACATGCGTTGCATCGCAGAAGCATCGCGTAAGGCGGCCAGATTGTCACCCAAACGCACATGCCGCGCAATGGTGCGGCGCCACATCGCCTCTTGCCCTTGCATCAACGGCACTTCGGCCATCGCTTCTAACATCGCTTCGCGCCCAAACCCGTCTTCAAGCGCAGTTGCGTCGAACTCTTTGACCTGACGGGACAATTCATCGACCTGTCCGCCAAGGCGCTGCATGTATTGCTGCGAAAATTCGGGATATTGGGACAATCCCGCAGCCCCAGCAACCCCGCCCAAAAGGCAAAGCACCCGGATCATATCCGGCTTTCCGTCAGTTCAGTGTGTGTCATTTACTGCCTCAACACATTATTTTGGACGCAGCATACCATCAAATACGCGCGCCGTTAACGCATCATGTAAAAAATGGGCGTCGATCCGCAAGGACCGCGCCCATTTCCAAGTTCACATCGTGGTGTTTTACCTATGCGATGCCGTCGTAAATCGCGACGATTTTGGCGATTGCGTCTGCGGCAGGCATCTCCGACGCCTCGCCGGTGCGGCGGCAGGTGACCTCGACAACGCCATTTTTGATCCCGCGCGGACCAATCGTAATACGCCACGGCAGGCCAATCATATCCATCGTGCCAAACTTGGCCCCTGCCCGTTCGTCGCGGTCATCATACAGCGGCTCTAGTCCGGCAGCGGTGAATTGTTTGTACAGGTCTTCGCAGGCCGCATCACAGGCTTCATCGCCCGAACGCATGTTCAAGATACCAACATGGAACGGTGTGACACCTTCGGGCCAGATGATACCCTTGTCATCATGGCTGGCCTCGATGATTGCGCCCAATAACCGGGACACCCCGATGCCGTGCGATCCCATATGAACAGGCACCTTACCGCCCTTACCATCATCGACCATCGCGCCCATGCTTTCGGAATACTTGGTGCCGAAATAGAAAATCTGGCCAACTTCAATCCCGCGCGCCGTGCGCTTGCGGTCTTCGGGAACCTCGGCGAACATAGCCTCGTCGTGGGTTTCATCGGTGCGTGCGTAGCGGCTGGTGAATTCTTCAAGGACGGCGGCACATGCGGCCTTGTCATCATAGTCGATCTCACGGTCACCAAACTTCAGATCGGTGATCTCGCTGTCATAGAAAACTTCAGATTCGCCGGTTTCGGCCAGCACGAGGAATTCATGCGTGTCATCACCACCGATAGGGCCGGAATCCGCGCGCATCGGGATCGCCTGAAGCCCAAGCCGTTCATAGGTGCGCAAATAGCTGACCAGATGGCGGTTATAAGCGTGCAGCGCATCCTCTTTGGTCAGGTCAAAGTTATACCCGTCTTTCATATAGAATTCGCGGCCACGCATGACGCCAAAACGTGGGCGGACTTCGTCGCGGAATTTCCATTGAATTTGATAAAGCGTGAGCGGCAAATCTTTGTAGCTGGTCACATGCGACCGGAAGATATCTGTCACCAGTTCCTCGGCCGTCGGGGTAAACAACAATTCACGGCCGCCACGGTCTTTGATGCGCAGCATTTCTTCGCCGTAAGCATCATAACGACCAGATTCACGCCACAGATCAGCAGATTGAATTGTCGGCATTTGAATCGCGATGTGACCTGCGCGCGCCTGTTCTTCGTGGACGATATTTTCGATTTTGCGCAGAACTTTGAAACCTAGTGGCAACCATGAATAAATGCCCGCGCTGGCTTGTTTGATCATGCCTGCCTGCAACATATAGCGGTGGCTGACGATCTGTGCCTCACGAGGGGTTTCTTTAAGAACGGGAAGGAAATAGCGGCTCATGCGCATCGGTTCGGCCTTTATGGGATATTCAGTTGCTTTGGGTGTAATCTGCGTGGACGGCCCTCGCAAGCGCAGACATATGCGCAAACGGGTCGCAATTGCACGTTATTTCATCCACAACCCTTGCAAGAGTGCGCGTCATACCGCATCTAAATGACCAAGCAACAAGAGGTATCACATGGCGCTGCCGGTCCAACAACAAGCAAAATACTGGGGAATCGCAACCGCGGTTTTGTTGGTTATCCTGTGGTTTTTGGGCGATGTGATTTTGCCTTTTGTGTTGGGCGGCGCGATTGCCTATTGTCTTGATCCCATTGCAGACAGATTTGAGGCGATGGGGCTTAGCCGCTCAGTGTCTGTGACCATCATCACTTTGGTCGCGGCGCTGGTATTCATTCTTTTGATCTTGCTCGTGATTCCGACGTTGATCGAACAGACAGGCCAACTGGTCGACACCGCGCCAGAGCTGTTCAATCGCCTGCAAGCGGCATTGACCGAACGCTTCCCATCACTGTTGGATTCGGAAAGCACGATTCACAAACAGCTGCTCGCAATTGGCGAGGCAATCCAATCGAAGGGCGGCGAATTGATGAATAGCCTGCTGAGTTCGGCGATTGGCTTGCTCAATGTTGTCGTTCTTTTGGTCATCGTGCCAGTTGTCGCATTTTACCTTCTGCTGGACTGGGACCGTATGACCGCGCGTGTGGACGAACTTTTACCGCGTGATCACGTCGAAACCGTGCGTAAATTGGCACGTCAGATAGACAACACGTTGGCGTCTTTCATCCGTGGTCAAGGTACCGTGTGTCTGATTTTGGGTACCTATTATGCGGTCGCGCTGATGATTGCCGGGCTCAAGTTCGGGTTGATCGTTGGATTTATCGCGGGGCTTGTGACGTTTATTCCATACGTGGGTGCACTGGTTGGTGGTGTTTTAGCCGTAGGGCTGGCGCTGTTTCAATTTTGGGGCGGCACCGTCCAAATCGATGGCGTTGATGTCGTCGAGACCACCAATTGGCTGCGTATCGGCATTGTTGCGGCGATCTTTGGGCTTGGGCAATTCCTTGAAGGCAACATCCTGACCCCAAAACTGGTCGGCGGCTCTGTTGGACTGCACCCGGTTTGGCTGTTGTTTGCCCTGTCGGTGTTCGGATCACTGTTTGGCTTTGTCGGCATGCTTGTCGCTGTGCCAGTAGCCGCAGTCATCGGCGTGCTAACCCGCTACGCGCTTGAGCATTACAAAGGCGGCCGTCTTTATCGCGGTCTATCGTCGGACGAATAATGATGGCAGAACAACTGACATTTAACTGGCCAACAGGTGTTGCGCTGGGGCCAAATGATTTCTTTGTCTCGGCCGCGAATGCACAAGCCTTTGCCATGCTGACGGCGCCGCAATCTTGGCCGGACCGCAAAATGGTCATCGTTGGACCAAAAGGCAGCGGCAAAAGCCATCTGGCACGGATTTTTCAAATTCAATCTGCCGCGCAAACGGTGAACGCCGCAACGATGCCTGTAGATTTTCAACCAAGCGCTGATTGCGTAATTGTCGAAGATATGGAGGCGCTGCCAGACGCCTCGCAAGAGGCGATGTTCCATCTGCACAACCACTTGCGCAATACCGGCGGCACGCTGCTGATGACCGCCCAAGACGCGCCGACCCGGTGGCAGATCCCCCTGCCTGACTTGGCCAGCCGGATGCAAGCCACCACAATCACGCAAATCGATAACCCCGATGACGCCTTATTGTCAGCGCTGATCATGAAGCTTTTTGCTGACCGTCAAATCATGCCCGGCCCACCGTTGGTGCAATATTTGACAACGCGGATTGAACGCTCATTCGCTGCGGCAGCTGATATTGTTGCGCGACTTGACGCGGCGGCCTTGGCCGAGGGGCGCAAGATCAACAAGGCGCTCGCGGCGGACCTTCTGGACAAGTAGCCGGTAGAGCGCAATAATTGTCACAATGCCGCAACAACTGCGGCGCATAAGGCCGCTATGAATACCACAAATTTTCTCGAAGGCGCGTTTCCCGCGCCGACCGAACTCGACATTGATCTGGCGACACCAGCCCGTTTTGTGAACCGTGAACTCAGCTGGCTTGGCTTTAACTGGCGCGTCTTGGAAGAGGCCGAAAACCCACGCGTGCCGCTGCTCGAACGGCTGCGTTTCCTGTCAATCTCGGCGGCCAATTTGGACGAATTCTTTAGCGTGCGGGTCGCGGGCCTGCGCGAATTGGCGAATGCGGGCAATGTCGCCCCGGGCCTTGATGGGCTGACCCCTGCCGAACAACTTGTTCTGATCGACGCGGATGCGCGCAAACTAATGGCGCGCCAGCAAACCGTGTTTACGGCGTTGCAGGCCGAAATGGGCACGCAAGGTATTCATCTGCTTACGCGTACCGATTTGACCAAAGACGAAATCAAATATCTAGAAGATGTATTCCTCGAACAGGTATTCCCGGTCCTGTCGCCGCTGGCAATTGACCCCGCGCATCCGTTTCCGTTCATCCCCAACGAAGGGTTTGCGCTCGCACTGCAGCTTGAACGGACCGGAGATAAACGCAGCCTGCGCGCGCTTTTGCCCGTCCCCGCGCAGATCGATCGTTTCATCCCTCTTCCGACCAAAGATGGGCAACGCTTCTTGCCGCTCGAAGAACTGCTTTTGCTACATATCGGTCAGCTTTTTCCGGGCTATAAGGTCAAAGGGAACTGCGCCTTTAAAGTCCTGCGCGACAGCGATCTAGAAGTCGAAGACGAGGCCGAAGATTTGGTGCGCGAATTTGAAACCGCGCTCAAGCGCCGCCGCCGTGGTGAGGTTGTCCGGCTCAAAATTTCCGCAAAGGCCCCAGCCGCCTTGCAGACCCTTGTGATGTCCGAATTGCACGTCACATCTGAAGCCGTCGTCGAAGTTGACGGGATGATCGGCATCGCAGACCTAAGCGAACTGGTCTTGGACAACCGCCCAGACCTTCTGTGGCCGTCATTCTCGCCGCGTGTGCCTGAACGGGTCCAAGACCACGATGGCGATATGTTCGCGGCAATCCGTCAAAAAGACATGCTATTGCACCACCCCTATGAAACTTTTGACATGGTTGTCAGGTTCCTTGCGCAGGCCGCGCGCGACCCCGATGTCGTTGCGATCAAACAAACGCTTTACCGCACCTCTAAACGGTCCCCCATCGTCGAGGCCCTGTGCGAAGCTGCCGAAGATGGTAAATCCGTCACCGCCTTGGTTGAACTCAAAGCCCGCTTTGACGAAGCTGCTAACATCCGCCAGTCGCGCCGTCTTGAACGGGCTGGTGCGCACGTGGTTTATGGATTTTTAAACTACAAAACTCATGCAAAGATCAGCACCGTTGTGCGCCGCGAGGGCGACAAGCTGGTGACCTATACGCATTTTGGCACAGGCAATTATCACCCAATCACCGCGCGGATTTATACCGATCTCAGCTTCTTTACCTGCGACGCTAAATTGGGGCGCGACGCGACCAAAGTGTTCAACTACCTTTCGGGCTACGCCCAGCCCGAAACGCTGGAAAATCTGGCGATTTCACCGATCAGCCTAAAGCAATCTTTGCTTGATAGTATCGCTGCAGAGGCAGAAAACGCCCGCAACGGGAAGCCCGCCATGATCTGGGCCAAGATGAATTCACTGATAGAATCCGATGTGATCGACGCACTTTATGCGGCCTCACAGGCGGGGGTAAAAATCAGCCTCGTGATCCGTGGCATCTGTGGGCTACGCCCCGGCGTCAAAGGGCTGTCCGAAAACATCAGGGTGAAATCCATCGTCGGACGGTTTTTGGAACATTCACGTATCGTGTGCTTTGGCAACGGCTGCGATTTACCCTCTAAAAAGGCACGTGTGTTCATCAGCTCTGCTGATTGGATGGGCCGCAACCTGAACCGCCGTGTTGAGACGTTGGTCGAAATCAAAAATGCGACCGTCAAAGCGCAAATCGTCGGGCAAGTCATGGCCGCCAATATGGCCGATGTCGCGCAAAGCTGGGTCATGACCGCCGACGGCAGCTTTACCCGCGCAGAAATCGCCGAAGGCGAATTTGCGTTCAACTGCCACCGCTTCTTTATGGAAAATCCGTCCCTGTCGGGGCGCGGATCAGCCGGTGCATCCGACGTCCCAAGATTGACCCATACGGATGACTAGGTAGCTTTTCGTTTTCGGGCGCTGCACCTCGGCTTGTTTGGGTTGCGTAGCGCCTGAAAACAAGGCAGCTAGCAATTGACTGGCAGGCGTATCGACTTCATGATGAACGCCGCGCAATACGGGGACATCATGACACAGCAACCCGAGACGATTGATTGGGGGCCGTTTGGGCGCCCGTTGTTTGACGATGCCGCCGCCAGAGGGTTGAGCCGCGTGGGTGTGATTGATGTTGGCTCGAACTCTGTCCGGTTGGTGGTGTTTGACGGTGCTGCGCGGTCCCCAGCTTATTTTTACAATGAAAAGATCATGTGCGCATTGGGCGCGGGGCTGTCGGAAACCGGGCACCTTAATCCACAAGGACGCGTGCGCGCCCTATCCGCGATCCGCCGGTTTGCGGCCCTTGCCGAAGGTATGGGCATTCTGCCCCTGACCGCCGTCGCCACTGCCGCCGTGCGCGAAGCCAGCGATGGGCGCGATTTTCGCGAAGAGGTTTTGCGCGAAACCGGTGTGAAACTCTGGATTATCGACGGCAAAGAAGAGGCCCGGCTTTCGGCGCAAGGCGTGTTGCTTGGCTGGCCCGGCAGCTACGGGCTGGTCTGCGATATTGGCGGGTCTTCGATGGAACTTGCTGATCTATCTGATGGGCGCGTCGGGCAGCGTGTGACCTCGGCTTTGGGCCCACTCAAGCTGCGCGAGATCAAAGGTGGCAAGAAAGCCGTCAAAGCATTTGTCCGCGAAACCATTGCCCGACTTCATAATGAAATGGGCAATGAAACCGGCATGCGCCTGTTTTTGGTCGGCGGATCATGGCGGGCCATCGCGCGGGTTGATATGGAACGGCGAGGTTATCCGCTTACGGTTTTGCATGAATACCGCATGTCATCGCGTCAAATCAGCAAGACGGCCAATTATATCGATAAATCAGACCTGCAAGAGCTCCGTACACGCTGCAATATTTCGGAAAGCCGCGTAGCGTTGGTTCCGCTAGCATCGGTGGTGCTACGCGAATTGATGCGGGTGTTTAAACCCAAAGACGTTGCTGTGTCGTCTTACGGTATCCGCGAAGGGATGCTGTTCGAACAGATGCCGCGGGACCTGCGGGAACGGGACCCGCTGATTGAGGCGTGCCGCTTTGCCGAAGCGAAAGATGCGCGCATGCCCGGTTTTGGCAGGTTACTCTATGACTTTGTAAAACCGCTGTTTCCGCGGGCCAATTGGCAGCGCATTCGAATCATCAAGGCCGCCTGCTTGCTACATGACGTCAGCTGGCGCGCGCACCCCGATTACCGCGCCGAAGTCACATTCGACAATGCCACCCGCGCCAATCTTGGTGGGCTCAAACACTATGAACGGGTATTCTTGGGCTTGGCGCTGATGCACCGCTACACCAGCAAAACCGACAAAACCCGGTTTGCGCCACTTTTTGCCATGCTAGACGATACACAAATCAAAGAGGCACAGATTTTAGGGAAAGCCATGCGTTTGGGCGCAATGCTCTGGCTGTCGGCGGATGAACCGCCGGGCAAGCTAAAATGGAACTCGCGCAAACGCGCGTTGACGTTGGTGCTAACCGAACACGCGCGCCCGCTGTTCGGAGAGGTTGCGGAAAACCGCTTAAATGGGCTGGCTGCCGCACTTGACGCGACAGTCGCAATCAAATTTAAAAAATAGAATACGCGATGGCCATGATTTTGCCATTGGGTGTGCATCTGTTAGACAAGTTATCCTTTTAGGACTGTTGAATTACATGCGTTTGAGGGGCTCTACGTGGCGGATACAGATCAAAGCTTAAAAGTAGCATTCCGCTATGACATGGCAACAACAACGCACCAAGGTGCACGCGACTATCAAGAAGATGCGCTTTTGTCCCAAGCGGCGGGGCCCAATGTTCTTGGCAGCGTGGTGGTTGCCGATGGGCTTGGCGGTCATGCTGCGGGTGACGTCGCCAGCGGCATTGTCAGCGCCGAAGTGTTTCGCCATATCACCGCGCAAAGTTCCGACCTGCTGGCCTGCAAGGCAGACATCCCAGCCCTACTGACCACCGCCGCCCAGACGGCGAATACACAAGTCGGCGCGCATGCAACAGCCCACGCTGAAACATACGGTATGGGGTCGACGCTGTTGGCCACGATCATTGTCGATAACGCCTTGTCATGGGCATCAATCGGGGATTCACCACTGTATCTATATCGTGACGGCGCGTTGCAACAACTCACCACGACCCACTCCATGGCTCCGCAGATTGATATGCTTGTCAAAATCGGCGCGTTATCAGAGCAAGAAGGCCGCAATCATCCCAGCCGTCATACATTGACCTCTGTCATTCGGGGCCGCGACATCAAGGCGATCGATTGCCCTCAAACGCCTACCATGCTGCGCGATGGCGATGTCGTCATCGTCTCAAGCGACGGGCTGCAATATTTGTCAGACCCGCAAATCAGCGATATTTTGGCGACTACATCCCAACAACCAGCCCAAAAAATCGCAGATGCGCTTTTGGCAGCACTCGAAAACCTAGACGACCCTGAGCAAGACAATATCGCCTTTGCCGTCATTAAATGTGCGCAAGGCTAGGCGCCTTTATTAGGCAATTCCAAAACCACAGGAAAATGATCAGAGGCCTGCAATAGCGCTGCCTGTAGTGGCTTATTTTCATAGCATTCGGGGTGATCGAACGGGTGCCATATTTGCCAGTCAGGATTCAGAGCCTGCAGCCCAGGTGACACCATGATGTAGTCTAACAGGGCCTGAAGATAGGGCTGCCCTTTACGTTTGAACCGCGAGGTTGTCGGTGCCGCACCCAACCTGCGGCTTAGCGCCTGCCGCGCGTGCGGATCATACATTTTTGCAGCGCGCCCTTCGCCCAAAACGACTTCGACGCTTGAGCGGCCAAACAGTTTTTCATATTCATCCAGCCCCGGCCCGTCATTAAAATCACCCAAAATGATCAGGTCATCGCCCTGCGCAAGGTGGGTATCCACACGACCGCGCAGCCATATGCATTGGGCCAATTGTTTGCGTCTGTTTTCAATCGAGATGCGGATGGCTTCGGCGTCAGAGGTCGCGCCATGTGGGGCCTTTGATTTCGCATGCACACCAATCAGGCGCAACGGACCCGCAGGCCCATCAAGCGCCAATTCAAGTGGCGGTTTCGACCAGCGTATCGGGTCAGGCGAGGCATCAACATCCAAATCCATCGCAAAGGTCTGATCAAAACGCGGGTATTTATCGTCGCTCAGCGGATCATGGGTGACTTGGATGACATTCGGATCATATAGTAGCGCGATTTCTTGCTGGGTATGATTGGCGAAACCGAGAATGGCCGCGCTGGTCCGCAGCCCAAACCGGTTGGCAAATGCGCCAAGCGCGCGCACGGCGCTGCGTGTTCGGCTGGTGTCAGGGGCTTCGATGATCATGACCGCATCTGCGTCAAGCGCTTGAAATACTGCGCCAAGCGCCGCCGTTTGCTGCGCCTTGGTAACATCCCAGCGCGCCGACCAGCTGTCGTCGTCAATCAATCCGCCATCATCATCAAATAAGCGGTCAAACCATTCGACATTATAGGTGGCGATCCTCATCCGCGCGCGCCTTGGATGTCTTCCCACGCACGGTTGATGGCCACCATCCGACGTTCCGCCAATTTAACCGCTTCTGGTGGGACGCCGCGCGCGATCATCTGGTCGGGGTGGGTTTCGCGGACCAAATTACGCCAGGCTTTGCGCACTTGATCCATTGGCGCATCAGGGGCAACCCCAAGCACGTCATAAGGATCGCGATCCGCGTCTTTCACAAATTGCGCACGAATGCCGCGAAAACGCCGTTCGTCGAACCCAAAGATTAGCGCAACATTGTGCAAAAAATCATCCTCGTTCGGGTGGTAGAACCCGTCCGCCATCGCAATTTGAAATAGCCCTTCCATCAGATGGCACAGCGGCGTGTCATCATCGGCAAACATTGCTTTGATTTGACGCGCGTATGCCTCGTAACCCGCCACATCTTGACGTGATAGGTTAAAGACCCGTGCGGCGTTATCTTCTTCTTCGGGGGGGATCGTGAACACCTCGCGAAAGGCGACAACCTCGTCGCGGGTCACCTGCCCGTCTGCCTTCGCCATTTTCGCTCCCAGGGCGATGACAGCGATCGCAAAGGCAACCGTGCGGTCGGGTGCCGTGCGCAATTTCTCAAAAACGGCTGTCAGCCCCTCGCCGGCAGTCAATGCAGCGAGCGCGTCCGCGATACGTGCCCAGATCGACATATGCGTTCCTTTCAGAGCTGTTTTTGCATCAATACCAAATCGATCCAACGGTCAAACTTGAACCCGACTTGCGTCAGGGTTGCAACCTCTTCGAACCCAAGTGCGGCATGAAACGGCACAGCACCGGGGTTTTCAGCACTGCATCCGGCAAACATTGTATGCATGCCTGCGTCTTTGGCATGTGCGCAAAGCGCGGCCATCAAGTGCCGCCCGCCGCCCTGCCCCTGCCCGTCGGGATGCAGCATGATCGTATGTTCACAGGTAAACCGATACCCGGCCCCACCGCGAAACTGAAAATAGCGCGCAAAACCCAATATGCGATTTCCCTGTTCCCAAACGAAACATGCATTAGCGGTTAGTGACGCGACTTCCGCGACCGATTTTTCGTCTGGATTAAACGTAATTGTCGTTTCACGAATGGCAAAATTCCAAATCTCGGCGATGTGCCTCGCGTCATCTGCGGTGGCCAGACGGATCAACCGAGCACCTTTGTGCCATCGGGCCCTTCAAATGTTGCGCGAAACCCGACAAGGCCAGTTTCAAAGCGAATGCGTGGATCATCAAGCGCCACCTTACACCCAATTTCGCGTGCCAAAGGATTTGAGATACAAAAATCAACGAGTCTCAATCCCGTTTGCGGGAGCGACGATGAGGGGTGAACCGCGCCCTCTGCCCAGCGCAGCAATGTTGGAAACGCCCCACCATAGGGCAAGCCGCCGTCATCGGGCACCGTGATATCCCAATGTAAATCGCCGCGTTGCAGTGCCTGTGCTGGGCCAGAAATCGCCTTATACACTGCCAAGTCATCAGCCCGACAAATCCAATTTGCCACACGCGGGGGCCCGTCAAATTGATCAAGCCCAAACCAGCAGTACCCGGCTTCGGCTACACAAGCCGGATCTTTTGCGATCACTTCAAGATACAGCCCATCTGCCAGCCCAAGTAGCATGTTATGGGTCCCGTAACGCGGATGAACCCCACCGGGTTCCAGCGTGACCCCCAATTGAGACTGCACCCAATCCACGCCCTGCTGCAAATTTGAAGCGGCTACCGCAATATGATCAAGCGTAAACATGATGTATCCAACTCGTTAATAAGTATTAACGTCAAGAAAACCCCATTTTTCTCATGATGCAAGCCCAACAGGTATTAGATGATCACGCAGATATTACAAAATTAGTCAGGATACACAAATATGGCACTTCGCACCGCACCGTGACAGTTTATGCGTGCCGTCGGGATCTTTGGCGTTCGGCCGCTTCGGCGATGCCGTACCAAGATCAAGCGTAACGCGTGGTTTTTTCCGGCTCATAGAGCGGCCGGTCGTTTTTGGCGATACGCGCTAAAAGCTGTTTGGCTTTCTTACCGTCGACGACAGGACGGGCGGTGGTGGCAGGCGTGCCAACACTCTTCATCGCCCCTCCTCCTCCGGCGACACCTTTCACGTAGGACGTCAACAAAAGGGTTTCGACAAGCGCCCCATTTGCGGAAATAAGTTCGTGCTGGTCACATAAGATATGCACATAAGTGATATCCTCGGTTGGGGTCACCACATCAATCCCGTCGCACCCAGCGAGCTTTGCGGCGGGCACAAGAACCTCTCCTGCGTCAACCATGCGCTGTGCAACGGGCGAGGCGATCAGCATACGGTGCTGCCGCGACACAATCAAATCTGTTGCAGGGTGTCCGCCCCCTAAGCATCCCGCCTTGAACCGAATGGGCTGCTGGTTGCGGTGCGCGTCAATAAAATCTGGCGTCAATCTAGTCTGACCAATCCAGCGGATCGGTTGAAACCCATGATCCGCTGTCCACACCTGATCACCTACGACGAGGTCTTGCGCACGCACGTCGCCCTTATCAGTTGAAACGCGCGTCCCGCCTTCGATGCACAACACAGAATCGCCATCATCAATCGTCGCATAGGTAAGGTTGCCAAAAATGTCCCACTGATAGCTCTCACCCACAGCCACATCTGTGTGCTCAAGAAAGTTGTCAGACAATGCCGTACCAGGCAGGCTTGCGGTATAGGCCGCACCTTCTGACACCGTAAATGCGGGGATATTGTCAGCACTATAGAATGACAGAACCGTACCGCTATCAACATTGGTGAGCGCGATACCACTGCCTTCGTTACTGTCGCTGTTCGCGTTCTTTATCCCAACTGAGATAACATAGATCGTATACGTGGGATCATCTGGGTGCGGCACCCCGGTCAATGTGCCAAGGTTCACCTCTCCTCCGGCGATCCCTGCATTCGTGTGTAATGTTCCGTCGTCATCATAGACTGACACAACGTAGTCATTTGGATCTTCACCAGGCGCAAGTGTGATTTCGACAAACTCACCCGAATTCGCGACACCTGAGCCCCGAAAATGCAGTTCCGAAATAAATGCCATTTGTCGACTCCACACTCTGAGACAATGATCTCTGTGCAGCTAGCCTAACGGCAAACCAGCTATAGCGCGATAAGTATATCGCGACAGCCGGTTTACCCTGCTTAGCCCTTGGCCGCTGAAAGCAATTCCAAAATCTCACTTGCGGCTTTGGGGATATTGGTGCCTGGCCCAAAGATCGCTTTGACCCCGCTATCATACAAGAACTGATAATCTTGTTGCGGGATCACGCCGCCACAGATGACGATAATATCTTCGGCGTCGGCATCCTTGAGAGTTTGCACCAATTGCGGCGCAAGGGTCTTGTGCCCGGCCGCCTGTGAGCTGATCCCAATGACATGCACGTCATTGTCGATCGCATCTTGCGCAGCCTCGGCAGGGGTCTGAAACAACGGCCCCACATCGACGTCAAAGCCGATATCGGCGAAGGCAGTCGCGATCACCTTGGCGCCGCGATCATGCCCATCTTGACCCATTTTCACGACCAACATACGTGGGCGTCGGCCTTCGGCCTCGGCGAAATCTTCGACGTTGCGTTGAATTTCCGCAAAGCCTGCGTCGCCCTCATAGGCTGCACCGTAGACACCCGCCAAGGTCTTGACCTCGGCGCGGTGACGCCCAAATGTTTTTTCCATCGCCATGCTGATTTCTCCGACTGTGGCGCGCGCACGCGCAGCTTCGACTGCTGCAGCGAGCAGGTTACCGCCTTCATTGGCGCAGCGTGTGACTTCGGCCAATACGGCGTCACAGGTGTCCTGATCCCGCGCCGCTTTGGTTGCGTTGATCCGCACAATCTGGGATTCGCGCACGGCAAGGTTATCAACGTCCAAAATATCGATCGGGTCTTCTTTGTCTTTGCGGTATTTGTTCACGCCGACGATCACCTCATCGCCGCGGTCGATATCGGCCTGACGGCGTGCGGCAGTTTCTTCGATGCGCAGCTTTGGCATGCCCGATGCGACGGCTTTGGTCATGCCGCCCATTTCTTCGACTTCCTCGATCAAGGCCCACGCCTTTTCGGCCAATTCATTGGTTAGGCTTTCAACGTAATACGACCCCGCCAGCGGATCGACGACATTGGTAATTCCGGTTTCTTCTTGCAAAATCAGCTGGGTGTTACGGGCAATGCGCGCGCTAAATTCCGTCGGCAGCGCAATAGCTTCGTCAAGCGCGTTGGTGTGCAAGGACTGCGTGCCACCCAATGCAGCCGCCATCGCCTCATAGGCTGTGCGGATCACGTTGTTATATGGATCTTGTTCTTGCAGTGACACGCCCGAGGTCTGGCAGTGCGTGCGCAACATGGATGATTTAGGATTCTTAGGTTCAAACTCTGCCATGATCTTAGACCACAGCAGACGGGCGGCACGCAGCTTTGCGGCCTCCATGAAAAAGTTCATCCCAATGGCAAAGAAAAACGACAAGCGCCCAGCGAATGCATCCACATCCATGCCGCGCGCAATCGCAGCCCGCACGTATTCGCGCCCGTCCGCCAACGTATACGCCAGCTCTTGGACAAGGTTCGCGCCCGCCTCTTGCATGTGATAGCCAGAGATCGAGATTGAGTTAAATTTCGGCATCTCATTTGACGTATATTCGATAATATCCGCAATGATCCGCATCGAAGGTTCAGGCGGGTACACATAGGTATTACGCACCATAAATTCTTTGAGAATATCGTTCTGAATAGTCCCCGAAAGCAGCGCCTTATCGTGCCCTTGCTCTTGGCCCGCAACGATAAAATTCGCTAAAATCGGGATCACGGCACCGTTCATGGTCATCGATACGGACACTTTATCAAGCGGAATACCGTCAAAGAGAATTTTCATATCCTCGACGCTGTCAATCGCAACGCCCGCCTTGCCAACATCACCTTCGACGCGCGGGTGGTCGCTGTCATAGCCCCGGTGCGTTGCCAAATCAAAGGCAACTGAAACGCCTTGCTGGCCCGCATCAAGCGCCTTGCGATAAAAAGCATTCGATTCTTCGGCCGTCGAAAACCCTGCGTATTGACGGATCGTCCAAGGGCGGCCTGCGTACATCGTCGCCTTCACGCCGCGCGTATATGGTGATTGGCCGGGAATGCCGCCCATATGCGGCAGATCGGCCGTGTCATCAACCGTATAGAGCGGTTTAACGGCGATCCCTTCAAGCGTATCCCATGTCAGCGCATCAAGCGGCTTGCCACGGAGTTCTTTGGTGGCGATCTGTTCCCACGTTTTCTTATCGGTCATTGTGGCCTCCGGCTTTGCGCGAAATTTATTTCGCTGATTTGCGCTTCGCCCTTAGTATTTGGGCAAGCAGGCGCTATATCTATTGGTATGAAGTTACTGACAAACATTGGGCTTTGCGCCTTGTTCATCGTTTTTGGTGTGGCCACATCCGCCCAAGAGCAAACTGTGCTAGAGCGTTGGGAGGCAGACCGCACCGCGATCTTTGATGCCAGCGAAATCACGCTGGATGATTTCCACTGGCTTGCGCGGCCGCTGATCGTCTTTGCTGACAGCCCCAATGACCCGCATTTTCGCCAGCAAATGGACCTGCTGGCGCTCGGGCTTGATGATCTGGCCGAACGCGATGTGATCATCATCACCGACACAGACCCCGACGCGCAAACATCGGTGCGTTTGGCACTGCGCCCGCGCGGGTATTCGATGGTCTTGTTGGGCAAGGACGGGCGCGTCTCATTTCGCAAACCTTCCGCGTGGAATGTACGCGAAATTTCACGCACCATCGATAAGATGCCCCTGCGCCAACAAGAGGTCGAAGATCGACGTCGTATATCGGCGCAGTAAGTCACTTATTCGAACTCCATGATCACTTCATCAACCGCGAGGCTATCACCAGCCGCCGCATTGATTTTCTTGACCACACCTTTGCGTTCAGCACGCAGGATGTTTTCCATTTTCATGGCTTCCACGGTGCATAGTGCCTGACCTTCTTGGACCTCATCACCGGCAACGACGTCGACTTTGACGATCAATCCCGGCATTGGGCATAGCAGGAATTTCGACGTATCCGGCGGCAGTTTTTCTGGCATCAATTCGGCCAGTTCAGCCTGACGCGGGCTGCGCACATGCACTTTGATATCCGCGCCACGATAACGCACCCGGAACCCGCCCGAGATTTTCGCAACTTTGATCACAAGCGGTGAGCCATCGACGCTTAGGCGCGCAAGCGGATCACCCGGCGTCCAATCGCTTTCAACGCGCAGGGTTTTATCGCCGATAGTGACGTTCGCACCCTCTTGATCTGCATCAATTGTCACCACGTGTGACGCGCCCTGTAAGTTCACGACCCAATCGGTCCCAACCCGGCGTTCATGGTTCCCCATCGTGCCAGAAATACGCGTGCGCCGAATTTCACCAACCCGGTGCATCGCCGAGGCCGCCGCCGCAATGCGCACGCAAGTGTTGTCGTCCAGCGTCACACCGTCGAACCCGTCGGGGAACTCTTCTTCGATAAAAGCGGTGGTCATATTGCCACTGGTGAATTTCGGGTGGTCATAGACTGCAGCGAGGAACGGCAGGTTGTGGCCAATGCCTTCCAGCTCAAACCCATCCAGCGCAAGCCGCATTTCCTCAATCGCGGTGGCGCGGTCAGGTGCCCATGTACATAGCTTTGCGATCATTGGATCGTAGAACATGCTGATCTCACCGCCCTCAACGACGCCCGTGTCATTACGTACGGCGCGGTTTTCAAACGCTTCTTCGGCAGGCGGACGGTAACGGGTCAAACGGCCAATAGACGGCAAGAAGTTGCGATAAGGGTCTTCGGCATAAAGGCGGCTTTCCATCGCCCAACCGTTGATTTCCAAATCACCTTGGGCAAAAGGCAGTTTTTCACCTGCGGCCACGCGGATCATCTGTTCAACCAAATCAACACCGGTGATCAATTCGGTGACCGGGTGTTCAACCTGCAAACGGGTGTTCATTTCCAAGAAGTAAAAGTTGCGGTCGCCATCCACGATGAATTCGACGGTGCCTGCGCTGGTGTAGCCAACAGCCTGCGCGAGCGCGACAGATTGTTCACCCATCGCTTTGCGGGTGGCCTCGTCCAAGAACGGGCTTGGCGCTTCTTCCACGACTTTTTGGTTACGGCGCTGGATCGAACATTCGCGTTCATGCAGATAGACGGCATTGCCATGCCCATCGGCCAAGACCTGAATTTCGATGTGGCGGGGTTGGGTGACAAATTTTTCGATGAAAATCCGGTCGTCACCAAAGGAATTGGCCGCCTCGTTCTTGGATGATTGGAACCCCTCGCGGGCCTCTTGGTCATTCCACGCGATGCGCATGCCCTTACCGCCACCACCGGCGGATGCTTTGATCATGACCGGATAGCCGACTTCGTTGGAAATCTTGACCGCTTCTTCGGCGTCTTCAATCAGCCCCATATAGCCAGGTACGGTAGATACATCAGCGTCTTGGGCGATTTTCTTGGACGTGATCTTATCGCCCATCTTTTCAATCGCGCCTTTTGGCGGCCCGATAAAGGCGACACCAGCTTCGGCCAGCGCCTCAGCGAATTTTGAATTCTCCGATAAGAACCCATAGCCCGGATGCACGGCTTCGGCACCGGTTTGTTTGATGGCGTCCATCACCTTGTCGATCACGATATAGGATTGGTTCGCCGGGGGCGGGCCGATGTGGACGGCCTCATCTGCCATTTTGACATGCAGTGCATTACGGTCGGCATCCGAATAGATTGCAACCGTTTTGATCCCCATCTTGCGGGCAGTCTTGATAACCCGACAGGCAATTTCGCCACGGTTAGCAATAAGGATTTTCTTGAACATTAGCTTTCGCCCCCCAAACAAAAAATCGCCGCCGGGGTTCTGCCCCAGCGACGATCCAAAGATTTTAGACGCACCGGAATGGCACGTGAATTTGTATTAGTTGCAGATGCCCGCGTCATCGCAGAACACGCCTGCGGCTGCGCCGACAGCAGCCGTGCCAACTGGGTCTGTGCCCAGAATTTCAGCTGCGACAAGACCTGCGCCCGCACCTGCAACAGCGCGTTCCCCGTCGGTGTCGATACAGCCTGCAAGGCCAAAAGCTGCGACCGCAGCCAGAAGAAGAGATGATTTTTGCATTTTTTACTGCCCTTTAGAATTGTGTTGTGCGGCCAAGAATTGGCCTCTTTCACAGGTAAAGCAATATGCACAATCGCGTGATATGCAATAACAGACATTTTTTCGCCGATCCTCGGTTTCGGTCCGCCCTGTGAGAAGGCGAACCGAGAAGGGGAAGGATCAGTATGATAAGGTGGGTCGGCGACATCAAAAGAAGTCTGGCTTATCGCACAGCTTATGATGTCGCCAAAAACTGTTGTTGCATACCCGCGTGTTTGATCCCCCCATTTTTGGGAGGATATCCGCTGCCCTTGCCGCGGAGCTAACCTATGATGAGCAACAAGTGTCATATCTACTTTGCAAAAAGCTCTGGGAAACTAACCCGCGCGACATCGATATCGACACGCAGCATGGCTTCGTAATCAGCCGGGTCAAACGGGTCTTCGGCGGGGATCACTTCGCGCCCAAACAGCCAGCTGAGACGCCCCGCATCAAGATTGCCGCGCACGAATGGTTCATCGCCAAAATTTTCTAGCAAAGCCTGCATAAACCCGACATCTGCGCGTTTGTCTGGCGGCCGGCGATCTGGGTAGCGTTCCCGTTCGGTCAGCGCAGTCGCACCGTCTTTATTGGCGCGCCGCAGAACGAATTGAAAATCAGTTCCCGGCAAGCGCCCCGGAAAGCCGCGATGTTTATCCATATATGGCAGGGCCATGTCATACCTCGGTTATTGTGATCCATCGGGTCGCGATAGATCACGCCAGACGCCGTGCGGCCAGCGTGAACACTCCTATTACAGCGGAATATTGTCGTGTTTTTTCCACGGATTTTGCAGTTGTTTACCGCGCAGGCTTGCGAAGGCACGGCAAACCCGTTTGCGTGTCGATTGCGGGCGGATGATTTCATCAATGAAACCTTTCTGCGCAGCCACAAACGGGTTGGCAAAGCGGTCTTCGTATTCTTTGGTGCGTTCCGCGATTTCCTCTGGTGATTTGCCACGGTGGATAATCTCGGTCGCGCCTTTGGCGCCCATCACAGCAATTTCTGCAGTTGGCCACGCATAGTTAAAATCACCGCGCAGATGCTTGGACGCCATCACGTCATACGCGCCACCGTAGGCCTTGCGCGTGATCACTGTCACCTTGGGCACGGTGGCTTCGCCATAGGCAAACAGCAGTTTCGCACCGTGTTTGATCACGCCGCCGTATTCTTGGCTGGTGCCGGGCAAAAAGCCGGGGACATCCACAAGCGTCAGGATCGGGATTTCGAACGCATCGCAAAAACGCACAAACCGCGCTGCCTTGCGCGAGCTGTCGATATCAAGACAACCGGCCAGCACCATCGGTTGGTTGGCAACAACGCCAACTGTCGATCCCTCAAGACGGATAAACCCGGTCAAGATATTCTTTGCGAACTCTTCTTGGATTTCATAAAAATCGCCCTCATCCGCGAGCTTATGAATCAGCTCTTTCATGTCATAAGGCGCGTTGGGATTGTCTGGGATCAGCGTATCAAGGCTGTCCTCAATCCGATCCACATCGTCAAAGAACGGGCGCACGGGCGGTTTTTCGCGGTTATTGAGCGGTAAGAAATCGATCAGGCGGCGGGCCTCGGCCAATGCCTCAACGTCATTTTCAAACGCGCCATCCGCAACGCTTGATTTCTTTGAATGGGTCGATGCCCCGCCCAATTCTTCGGCTGTGACAACTTCGTTCGTGACAGTTTTCACAACGTCAGGCCCCGTCACGAACATATAGCTGCTGTCTTTAACCATAAAGATAAAGTCGGTCATCGCAGGGCTATAGACAGCACCGCCCGCACATGGGCCCATGATCAGGCTGATCTGCGGGACCACGCCCGAAGCCATGATATTGCGCTGAAACACTTCGGCATAACCCGCGAGCGAGGCAACACCCTCTTGAATACGGGCGCCACCAGAATCGTTGATCCCGATCACGGGCGCGCCGTTTTTCATCGCCATATCCATGATTTTGCAAATCTTTTGCGCATGGGTTTCGGAGAGTGAACCGCCGAAGACTGTGAAATCTTGTGAAAACACATAGACCATGCGGCCATTCACTGTGCCCCACCCGGTCACAACGCCGTCGCCTGCGGGGCGCTCTGCCTCCATGCCGAAATCAGTGCAGCGGTGGGCGACAAACATGTCGAATTCTTCAAACGATCCTTCGTCAAGCAGCAGCTCAATACGTTCGCGTGCGGTCAGCTTGCCTTTGCTGTGCTGCGCGGCAATCCGGCGTTCGCCACCACCAAGACGCGCGGCTTCGCGTTGCGCTTCTAGCTCTTGTAATACATCCATCAGATCGCCCCCCAATTCGGTTCTTTGACTACTCCTAGCGCAAAGAAGCTGTTTCACGAAGCACGAATAGGAATATTTGCAAATATTTACATTAGCAAAATATCATTTTTGCAATACTGCAAATCGTATCCATACAATCACAGGGATAGACAACACCAGAGTTGCGCCCTACCCCTAACCCATGAGCAACTTACCCTTCATCCGCTTCCTTGATCGCAGCACCCCGCCACACATCATGACGCTGGTGCTGATCACAGGTATGTCTGCCCTTAGCATGACCATCTTTTTGCCGTCATTGGCCAAGATGACTGCCGATTTCGAAACAGATTATGCGATTATGCAGATCGCGCTTTCGGGGTATTTGGCAGCAACCGCGGTGTTGCAAATTTTCGTTGGGCCAATTTCGGATCGCTACGGGCGGCGGATCATGATCCTCGGCGCACTTTCGATTTTTGTCTTCGCGTCCATCGGCGCAATGCTGTCTCAATCGGTAGAGCTATTTCTATTTTTCCGCATCCTTCAGGCCGCGGTCGCCACAAATATGGCGCTCAGCCGTGCGATTGTACGCGATATCGTTTCGCAAGAAGAGGCCGCATCCTTAATGGGATATGTCACCATGGGCACCGCATTGGTGCCGATGTTTGGCCCGACGATCGGCGGGGTGCTTGACGAAGCATTTAGCTGGCACGCGACCTTTGCATTTCTTGCACTTGCCGGGTCCGCCACGTTGGTCCTCGTCTATTTGGACCTGGGCGAAACCGTCGCCAAGGGCGGCATCAGCTTTCGCGACCAGATCAAAGGCTACCCAGAATTGTTTCGCTCGCCGCGGTTTTGGGGCTATGCGCTTTGCAGCGCCTTTTCATCAGGCACGTTCTTTGCGTTGCTAGGCGGCGCGTCCTTTGTTGGCAGCACAATCTTTGGTCTTTCCCCAATGTGGAGCGGGGTCGCACTTGGCGCGCCCGCCGTTGGCTATGCTGTCGGCAACTACCTGTCGGGTCGGTTTTCGGTCCGCATGGGTATCAATAAAATGGCCATCATCGGCACGGGGGTGACTATCGTCGGGCTTAGCACATCCGCCATCCTTACCATGTCAGGTGTCGCACATCCGCTCAACTTTTTCGGATTTTGCGTGTTTTTGGGCCTTGGCAACGGGATCGCATTGCCAAACGTCATGGCAGGGTCCATTTCAGTACGCCCACATTTGGCAGGCACCGCAAGCGGGCTGAGCGGTGCGATTATGATCGGAGGCGGCGCGGCGCTGTCGCAGTTTGCGGGCGGCATGCTGACGGTTGAAACGGGCACCTTGCCGCTACAACTGCTGATGCTGGGCACCGGCGTGCTTGCGTTGATTTCAGTCCTGTTTGTGGTGTGGCGCGAATCCCGCATCACTTGACCGTAGGTTTGCAGCAGCTAATCTAACCTAGCTAAGTTGCAAAAGGTGCGTGATGGCCGTTCAAAAACTTTATGCGGGGGCTAAGCTGCGCGAATTGCGCGGGCGGCTGTCACTGACCCAAAAGGATTTCGCCGCTAAGCTGGGCGTGTCCTTGCCCTATTTGAACCAAATGGAAAACAACAACCGCCCCGTATCGACAGCTGTGGTGTTGGGACTAGCCCAAGAGTTCGGCTTTGATGTCACCGAATTACAAGCCGGGGACGAGGCCCGATTGGTGAGTGACATGCGCGAGGCGATGGCCGATCCAGTACTGGCGGGCCCTGCCCCCGCGCTTGCTGATTTGCGGTTGGTCGCGGCCAACGCCCCTGCCATAGCCCGCGCGTTTTTAGATTTACATAGCGCCTATCGCCAAACCCATGAACGGCTTGCATCACTGGACGAGGCACTGGGCCGCGAGGATGTCCGCCTGCAACCTAGCCCTTGGGAAGAGGTGCGTGATTTCTTTCATTATTGCGACAACTATATCGACCCGGTTGACCGCAGCGCGGAACGATTTGCGGTCCAGCGCCAACCGGATGAAACAATAGCCCAAGCCGCCATGCGCGCGCTATCCGCGCACAATATCACCGTCACTTTTACCAATAGCAAAACGCTAAGGCATTATGATCCTGCCAGCCGTACCCTGTCGATGTCGCGCGACAGCCACCCTGCGACCCAATGCTTTCAATTGCTATTGCAGCTGGCCTTGATCACCCAAAGCGATCTATTGGACGCGACGTTAGATCTGGCCCGGTTTCAATCACCCGAGGCCCGCAGCATCGCCAAGGTTGGGCTGGCCAACTATTTTGCAGGGGCCGCGCTGATGCCTTATGGCGCGTTCCTAGAAGCCGCCCAATCCGACCGCCATGATCTAGAGCTGCTGGCGACCCGGTTTGGTGCCTCGATTGAACAGGTCGCGCACCGCCTCTCCACGTTGCAACGCCCCGGTGCAAAGGGCATCCCGTTCTTTTTTGTGCGGGTCGATCAGGCCGGAACGATTACCAAACGCCATTCAGCAACCACGCTGCAATTTGCCCGATTTGGCGGCGCTTGCCCGCTTTGGAACGTGCATCAGGCCTTTGCTAACCCCGGACAGTTTTTACGCCAGCTTGCCGAAACGCCTGACGGGGCGCAGTATTTCTGTCTGGCGCGCGATGTCAGTAAATCCGGCGGCGCCTACAATGTCCCGACGCGGCGCTACGCAATTGGGCTTGGCTGCGAGGTCAAACATGCGCCCGCCCTTGTCTACGCCGATCATATGGATTTGGGCGCGCCAAGCGCCTATGCGCCAATTGGGATTTCATGCCGCATTTGCGAACGGCGCGATTGTCATCAGCGCTCTGTCCCGCCGCTTGAACGCCAGCTTAGCGTGGACCCGAACACCCGTGGTGTCCTGCCCTACCAACTGGATTGAACGGCAAGGGCGCGCACGCCCCTGCCAAACTGCCGCTTAGGCCGCTTTGGCCAAAAGTCCGGCAATTTCATCCTTGAGCACCATGCGCTGTTTGCGCATTTCAGCCATATGCACATCATCGGTCGGTTCAACATCGGTTTCGGCACGGTGAACCGCCCGGTTCACAACGTGATACTCTTCATACAACTTCGCAAAATGGGCATCGTTGGCCTTAAGCGCAAGCATCGCATCATGCTGATCTGGAAATTCTTCGAGCAGTTCGTGCGGGGTATGTGACATCTTTGTTATCCTTAATTTGCTGTCTTGGCCAAAGCTTAGGATGCAGGGAATCGCACCGCATTGATCCCGATCAACAAATGGATTTTCATGTTCCTATCGCTGCGCAGTTTCCCAATTTGGATTGATCCACGGCTCCACGTTTTCAGCAGGCAGTGGATGACGTTGCAGCACAAAATCCGCAACTTTTTCACCGACCATGATCGAAGGGCCATTCAGATTACCATTTGTAATCCGTGGAAAAATCGAACTATCGGCCACACGCAGACCTTCGACCCCGATTACCCGCGCCTGTGGATCAACCACGGCCATCGGATCATCGGCCGCGCCCATTTTACATGTGCCGCATGGGTGATAGGCGCTTTCGGCATGGTCCCGAATGAAATCATCCAAGGCCTCATCTGTTTGCGCGGCCTCACCCGGCTGAATTTCATGCCCACGATATTCGTCAAACGCCGCCTGGCCAAAGATTTCACGGGTCAAGCGGATGCATTTGCGGAAATCCTCCCAGTCGCTGGGATCAGACATATAGTTGAACGCGATTTTCGGGTCTTCGTTGGGATCACTCGATTTCAAAGTCACGGCACCACGCGACACAGACCGCATCGGGCCAACATGAGCCTGAAACCCGTGCCCTTCGGGCGCGACTTTACCATCATAGCTGACCGCGATGGGCAAGAAGTGGAACTGAATATCGGGATATTTCACCCCTTTATCAGAGCGAATAAACCCGGCGCTTTCGAACTGGTTGGACGATCCTAAACCGGTCTTCCAAAGCAACCATTCGAGCCCAATTTTTGCCTTGCCGCGCAGATTCCAATAGGAAAACAGCGTGACCGGTTTTGTCGCAGCTTGTTGGATATAAAGCTCAAGATGGTCTTGCAGGTTTTGCCCGACCCCCGGACGGTCCGCGACCACATCAATACCGTGTTCTGCCAAGTGATCTGCCGGGCCAACCCCCGAAAGCATCAATAGCTTTGGCGAGTTGAGCGAAGAGGCAGCCACGATCACTTCGACGTTTGCCTTGATGATTTCGACCTTATTGCCGCGGCTGATCTCTACACCAACAGCGCGCCCATTTTCGATCACAATGCGCCGCGCAAAGGCACGGATGATATTGCAATTAGGCCGTTTAAGCGCCGGACGTAAATAGGCCGATGCCGCAGACCAGCGGTGCCCCTTGTATATCGTCGCATCAAACGGGCCAAAGCCTTCTTGTTGCTGACCGTTATAGTCACCGGTGACCGGATACCCGGCTTCTTCGCCTGCTTTGACAAAGGCGCGGGTCAGCGGGTTTTTGCGCGGGCCGCGCGTGATATGCAGCGGGCCGTCTTTGCCACGCCAATCGGCATCGCCGCCATGGCCACCTTCGTGCCAATGTTCCATCCGTTTGAAATAGGGCAGCACATCGGCATAGGACCAGCCCTGTGCGCCGCTTTCGGCCCAGTGATCGTAATCACAGGCATGACCGCGCACATAAATCATCCCATTGATCGAAGAGGACCCCCCGATCACCTTGCCGCGCGGGGTTACCAGCGAACGCCCCCCAAGATGCGGTTCAGGTTCGGTCTTGAGCCCCCAATCATACATTTTCATGTTCATTGGATAGGACAAGGCCGCGGGCATCTGAATGAACGGCCCCCGGTCTGACCCACCGTGTTCGATAATCAGCACTTGCTTGCCAGCTTCGGCCAGACGGTAGGCCATTGCACACCCTGCTGATCCGGCCCCAACGATGACATAATCTGCCTCCATTAAAACGGTGCCTCCACATCGCTCATCGCGACATAAACACCTTTGATTTGGCTATAGTGTTCGATGGCGGCTTTTGAATTTTCACGCCCGACGCCTGACATTTTAGAGCCGCCAAAAGGCGCTTCGACAGGTGCAAGGTTATAGGTGTTGATATAGCAGGTGCCTGCTTCGAACCCTGCGGCCATCCGGTGCGCGCGGGTCAGGTCAGCGGTGAACACGCCCGCAGCAAGGCCAAAATCAGTGGCATTTGCACGCGTCAGCGCCTCTTCTTCTGTTTCAAAATCAAGCACCGACATAACCGGGCCAAAGATTTCATCACGCGCGATCGTCATATCATCGGTCACATCCGCAAAGACGGTCGCTTCGAGGAAAAACCCGTCACCATCCACGCGTTTACCGCCCGCGACCAGCGTGGCCCCTTCTTCCATGCCTTTCGCGATGAAACCTTCGACAATATCGCGTTGGCGTTCTGACACCATCGGGCCGTAGTTCACGTCGGGGTCTTGCGGATCACCCATTTTGATCCCGGCAAGCCGTTCTGTCAGGCGCTTGAGAAAAGCGTCTTTGATACCTTTTTGGACGAACACACGGGTGCCGTTTGAACAAACTTGGCCAGACGAATAGAAGTTGCCCAAGATCGCGCCAGACACAGCGTTTTCCAAATCCGCATCATCAAAGACAACCATTGGGGATTTGCCGCCCAATTCCATTGTCACGTGACGCAGCCCTTCGGCTGCGGCGGCATAGACTTTTTGCCCTGTCGGCACAGACCCGGTCAGTGATACCTTGTCGACCCGCGCATCTGTGATCAGCGAGGCACCTACGGCACCGTAGCCTTGAATGACGTTATAGACACCGGCGGGTGCGCCTGCCTCTATCAATATTTCTGCGACTTTCAACGCGCACAGCGGCGTGGTTTCTGACGGTTTAAACACCATCGCATTGCCACAGGCCAAAGCGGGTGCGCCTTTCCAGCAGGCGATTTGTGTCGGGTAATTCCATGCGCCGATCCCGACACACACACCCAAAGGTTCGCGACGGGTATAGACAAAATCATCACCTAACTGGATGTGTTCGCCCGTGATGCTCGCGGCCAGACCACCGAAATATTCCAACGCATCGGCACCCGAGGTCGCATCTGCCACAGATGTTTCTTGATAGGGTTTTCCCGTGTCATATGTTTCCAAGACCGACAGGTCATGGTTACGCGTCCGCATGATGTCAGCCGCTTTGCGCAACACGCGGCCACGATCCGTGGCGGTCCAGGCGGCCCATTCTTTTTGCGCGCGCGCGGCTGACGCAATTGCACGGTCCACAATCGCAGGTGTGGCAGCGTGCAAGGTCGCGACAACCTTACCTGTGTACGGGTAGATCACCTCGATCGGCTCTCCGGCGGTATCTTCGACATATTGGCCATCGATGAAATGGCTAGCTTTGGGTTGTGTGGTCATGGCGGCGCCTCCGGCGGGAGTATTTTGTGGAAAAAAGAAAGGGTTATTCGCCACGCGGAAAGCGTTGGCCGTCTTCAAGGATGTTCAGGTCCATGTGATTACGCATATAGCGTTCAGACGCTTTTTGGAGCGGCTGGTAATCCCACGGGTAATAGTTGCCGTTGCGCAGGGCCTCGTACACGACCCAACGGCAGGCTTGGGAATGGCGCACATCAGCGTCGAATTTGTCCAAATCCCAGCGCGCTTCGGATTTGGCGCGCAGTTGAGTGACAGTGCCTTGGTGGGCGGGAACGTCAGCAAGGTTGGTAAGCTCGTGCGGGTCCGCATCCATATCAAACAGCTGATCCGCATCCAGCGCGCAGCGGTTATATTTCCATTTGCCATAGCGCAGGGACACGAGCGGGGCATAGGACCCTTCGGCGGCGTATTCCATCGCCACGGGTGTATCACGCGTGCCACCCTGCCCCAAAGGCACAAGGCTTTCGCCGCTGGTCCACGGCATCACATCCGACATATCAACCTCCGCCAAATCGCAAAGCGTCGGTGTCAGGTTAATGGTGCTGACAGGTACCTGAACCAGCCCAGGTTCCATATCCGGGCTCGCGATCATCAACGGCACGCGCGCAGACCCTTCAAAGAACGACATCTTGAACCACATGCCACGTTCGCCCAGCATATCGCCGTGGTCAGATACGAACACGATTGTCGCCTCTTGGCGGCTGTCCTTGAGCGTTTGCAGAATTTCGCCAATCTTATCATCAAGATAGCTGATGTTCGCAAAATATGCCTGACGCGCCCGGCGGATATGGTCGGGGGTTATATCAAATTTCCGGGCATCCATCGCATCATAGAGACGCTTGGAATGCGGATCGAGATCATCATAAGCGATCTCATCCACGACCGGATCAAGATGGGCGCAGTCGTTGTATAAATCCCAATACTTCTTGCGGGCGACATAGGGGTCATGCGGATGCGTAAAGCTGACGGTCAAACACCAAGGCCGCGCATCATGGCCACGTGACAGGTCATAGATTTTGCGGGTCGCATGATAGGCGACCTCGTCATCATATTCCATTTGGTTGGAAATCTCGGCCACGCCAGCGCCAGTCACCGACCCCATGTTATGATACCACCAATCAATCCGTTCACCGGGTTTGCGATAGTCTGGAGTCCAGCCGAAATCAGCCGGGTAAATATCCGTGGTCAACCGTTCTTCGAAGCCGTGCAACTGGTCTGGACCGACGAAATGCATCTTTCCCGACAGGCAGGTTTGATACCCCGCCCGGCGCAGATGATGCGCATAGGTTGGGATGCTTGAAGCGAATTCAGCGGCATTATCATAAACGCCATTGCGGCTTGGCAATTGGCCGGACATGAATGCCGCCCGCGCAGGCGCGCAAAGTGGCGAGGCCGTGTAGCTGTTTTGGAAGCGCGTGGACCGCGCAGCCAGTGATTTCAGGTTGGGCGCGTGCAGCCAATCAGCAGGACCATCAGGGAACAATGTGCCGTTCAATTGATCGACCATGATTATCAGGATATTGGGCTGGCTCATGATTGTCCCCGCAGTTCAGCGCGTAACAACGCAAGCACATGTTTAGTGGCGTCGCGCCCTGCGTCGTCGCTTTGGTCCAGCCCCCGCCGCAAGTAAAGCCCGTCGATAAGACCCGCGATTCGTTCCGCCGCACCTGCTGCACGATCAGCGATCAACGGGCGTAAATTGTAGATCAGATTACTGCGCAAGCGGCTTTGATACACTGTCAGAAGGCGGCGGGCTTGTGGGCTGGATTGCGCGAGAACATAGAAATTCAGCCACGCCGCAACAATCTCGCGGCGGAAGTTAGAGGTCGTAAAGCCCGCACGAATAATCGCCTCTAGGCGCGATTCGGGATTGTCTGCCATGATTAGCGCACCGCGCACCTCTGCCCCATAAACCGTAAGCGTATGGCGCATTGCAGCCAAGAAAATCTGATCCTTACCACCAAAGTAATGGTGCGCCAGCGCCGATGACATGCCCGCCCGCTTTGCGATCTTACTGACCGTGATATCCAACGTCCCCGATGCCCCGATTTCATCAATCGTTGCTTTCACTAGGGCCGCGCGGCGGATAGGTTCCATCCCAAGCTTTGGCATCAAAATCTCACTGTAAGGTTGCCAAAGCAGATTAGATCGTTCTTTATTGACTCGTCAATCAAGAAAAACGCGACCAACACGGAGATTACCATGAAACTCAGATCTACTCTTTCTGCCCTCGCCCTATGCGCGGCATCACCAGCATTGGCTGACTGCGACGATGTTACCTTTTCCGATGTGGGCTGGACCGACATCACGGCAACCACCGCCGCAACCAGCGTTGTGCTAGATGCGCTTGGCTATGAAACCGATATCAAAGTCCTGTCAGTTCCGGTCACTTATATTTCGCTTGCCGAAGGCGACGTTGACGTCTTCTTGGGCAACTGGATGCCAACAATGGAAGCCGACATCGCACCATACCGCGAAGCAGGCACAGTTGATATCGTGCGCACCAACCTTGAAGGCGCAAAATACACATTGGCTGTGAACAAAGCGGCAATGGAACTGGGCATCAATGACTTTGCGGATATCGCGGCCCACGCAGACGCGCTTGATGGCGAAATCTACGGGATTGAGCCAGGCAATGATGGCAACCGCCTGATCCAAGACATGATCGACAGTGATGCGTTTGGCCTGTCCGGTTTCGAAGTTGTCGAAAGTTCTGAGCAAGGCATGTTGGCGCAAGTTGACCGCAACTCATCACGCGATGAGCCAATTGTCTTCTTGGGCTGGGAACCGCACCCAATGAACGCCAACTTTGAAATGGGTTACCTGTCAGGCGGCGATGATTATTTCGGCCCTAACTTTGGCGGCGCGGTTGTCGATACGAACACGCGTGCGGGTTATGTCGCGGAATGTCCAAATGTCGGCAAACTACTGACAAACCTCGAATTCTCATTGTCGATGGAAAATGAAATCATGGCAGCGATCCTTGACGATGGCGAAGATGCAGACGTCGCGGCGACAGCTTGGCTTGCCCAAAACGCAGATGCGTATACCGCATGGCTTGATGGCGTGACGACCAAAGACGGTGGCGACGCTGTCGCGGCGGTGACCGCAGCTGTCGCTGAATAATCAGCGCCCAAAAGACGTATCGCCCGGCGCAAACCGTCGGGCGATGCCACGCCCTACAAGGAACCTGCCGCGATGCTAGACTGGCTAACTGAAACCAAAATCCCTGTCGGGAAAACCGCGAAAGCCGCGTTTGAGTGGTTGCGCGACAATGCGCAGTGGCTTTTTGACGGCGTCGAGAACGGGGCAAACGTTATGATCGACAGTGTCCTAGCCGTGTTTCAATACCCGCACCCGTTGATTGTGATCGCTGTTTTTGTCGCGATCACATGGGGATTGCAGCGCAATTGGAAAACCTGCGCCCTTGTCGCGCTCGGATTTCTATTCGTCGTGAACCAAGGCTATTGGGAAGAAACCACCGAAAGCCTGACCCTGATCTTTTTTGCCTGTGTCAGCTGTATGGCCATTGGCGTGCCCATTGGCATCGCTGCGGCCCATCGGCCCAAATTATACCGCGCGATCAGCCCTGTGCTGGATTTGATGCAAACCCTGCCCACCTTCGTCTATTTGATACCAATGATCGTACTCTTTGGGATCGGCATGGTCCCCGGCCTTGTGGCGACCGTGATTTTTGTGCTGCCTGCGCCGATCCGGCTAACCCATTTGGGGGTTTCATCAACCCCGCAAGCCTTACTTGAGGCGGCTGAGAGCTTCGGTGCCACGCCGCGTCAGACCCTTTTCAAAGTCGAATTGCCCTATGCATTGCCGCAGATCATGACCGGGCTGAACCAGACGATCATGCTGTCGCTATCGATGGTCGTGATTGCAGGCCTCGTCGGTGCAGACGGGCTGGGTGTGCCAGTTGTGCGCGCGCTTCAGCAGGTCAATGCGGCCAAAGGGTTTGAAAGCGGATTGGTGATCGTGGTTGTCGCGATCATTCTGGACCGTATGTTGCGGGTGAAAACACAATGAGCGCTGTAGAATTTGACAATGTATCCATCGTTTTTGGTGACAAACCGGAGACCGCCCTGCCCCTGATGGACGTGGGCCAAGACCGGGCCGAGGTGCGCGCAGCCACCGGCCAGATCCTTGGCGTTCACAATTGTTCGCTCAATGTCGAAGAAGGCGAGATTCTGGTTCTCATGGGGCTGTCGGGGTCTGGGAAATCGACGCTATTGCGGGCGGTGAACGGGCTGAACCCTGTGGCGCGCGGTGATGTGCGCATCAAAACCTCTGAAGGCATGACCTCTGTCACAAATGCCGACAAAGGCACGCTGCGTGCCTTGCGTCTACGCGATGTGGCGATGGTATTTCAACAATTTGGCCTGCTGCCGTGGCGCACCGTGCGCGACAATGTTGGGCTGGGTTTGGAGCTAGCCGGACAAAACAATGCGACACGTAATCAACGCGTCACTGAAGAACTAGCGCTTGTGGGCCTTGATGACCGTGCGGATGCGATGGTTGGTGAATTATCGGGCGGGATGCAACAGCGTGTCGGGCTTGCGCGCGCCTTTGCCACGGATGCGCCCATCTTGCTGATGGACGAACCGTTTTCGGCACTTGACCCATTGATCCGCACCAAGCTGCAAGACGAGTTGCTGGACCTGCAACGCGACCGCAACCGCACGATTGTCTTTGTGAGCCATGATCTTGATGAGGCCTTTAAGATCGGAAATCGCATTGCGATTATGGAGGGCGGGCGCATTGTGCAATGCGGCACACCGCGTGATATTTTCACAAACCCGGTCAATGACTATGTTGCGGAATTTGTCGCCCATATGAACCCGCTTGGGGTACTGACGGCCCGCGACGTAATGGTGGATGGGGTCTGCGACGGCCCGCAGGTTGATATCGAAACCCCCGTCAGCGAGATAATCGCGCAGATCGACGCAAGCGCGCTTCAGGTCATGCAAGATGGCACGCCTGTTGGGCAGGTCACGCAGGCCTCTCTCTTGGCAAGACTGGCACCGCAGGCGGCTTAGGCTAAACTTTGGTGGCGAGCGGCGTAGGCGTGACTTGTCTGCGCGCGACTGCCTCGCGCCATGTAATAAAGCTGACTGAGGCCATAATCACAGCGCCGCCAAAGACGACCCAGCCGTCTACGGCCTCTCCAAAGACGACGGCCCCCAAAATCACAGCCCAAACGAGCTGCAAGAAGGTGACAGGCTGGGTCACTGTCAGCGGAGCGGCTGCAAAGGCGAGCGTCATCGCGTAGTGCCCAGCCGTCGCAAAACAAGCGACCAAAAACAACCAACCAAGCTGCGCCAACGTCGGTGTTACCCACACAGCCAAGGCCGCAGGCGCAAGCCCAATTGTCACTGTGATAGATAACATGCCCACCACCACGGCAGCAGAGACCTCACCCGAAAGCTGCTTCGCGATAAGATAGCCAATTGCAAAAAAGACCGCCGTGCCAAGCATCGCAATATGCCCCGGCTCAATTTCTCTAATCCCCGGACGCAAGATAATAAGCGCGCCGATCAAGGCAATAATCACAGCGGCCAAGCGGCGCGGCGGCAAACGTTCCCCCAAGAACAATGCAGCCCCGATTGAGACATAGATTGGCGACAGGTAATTCATCGCGGTCACTTCGGCGATGGGAATGCGGGCCATCGCAAAAAACCATAGGATCGTCGCAAAGGTATGAACCAGACCGCGCAGCGCAAAAAACTTGATCTGTCGGCGTGTCAAATGCGCGTCCAAAATCGGCTTGATCATCGGTATCAGAAACACGGAACCCAAAAGGAACCGCAAAAATGCCGTTTGGGCCGCGGGCAAATCGCTGCCCACGTGTTTGACCACGGCCGTGACGCAGACAAACATCACCCCGGTAAACATCATCCAGCCAACCCCGATCAAAGGGCGCGATTGCGTCTGTTTTTCCATTGCAACTGCGTCGCAGCTTGGCGGGGTAATGGCAATAAGGGTCAGCGATGATTTTTAGCTAAAAATTATCTGGTGGAACCGTCGCGATCCGCATAACAACGTGTGCATGAAAATACTTTTCCTTGGCGACGTCATGGGCCGCGCTGGCCGTGCCGCAATTACCAGAGACCTTCCGCGCTTGCGGGCGGAGTGGCAGATCGATTTTGTCATTGTAAACGGCGAGAATGCGACCGCAGGGATGGGGCTTTCAGGCGATCACGCCAAGATCATCCTTGATGCCGGGGCCGACGTGGTGACACTTGGGGATCATGCGTTTGACCAAAAAGACATGCTCACGTTCATCGCAAATGAGCCGCGCATCATCCGCCCGCTGAATTTCTCCAAATCGGCGCCCGGCGTTGGTGCACGTGTGTTCAACGCACCGGGTGGACGCAAGATTTTGATCGCGCAGGTCTTGGGTCAAGTCTTTATGAAGCGCCCTTTTGACGATCCATTCTCGGCGCTTGATGGCGTGCTCAAACAATTTCCGATGGGCGGTCAAGTCAACGCCAGCCTCGTTGATATCCACTGCGAAGCCACGTCTGAAAAAATGGCTACTGGGCATTTTTGTGATGGGCGTGCAAGCATCGTGGTCGGAACCCACACACATGTGCCCACGGGCGACGCAATGATTTTACCCGGCGGCACGGCTTATCTGTCTGACGCGGGCATGTGCGGCGATTACAATTCGGTGATTGGCATGGATAAGGCCGAACCGATGCGCCGCTTTATCACTGGCATGCCGAAGGCCCGGTTCACCCCTGCAGCAGGCGATGCTACCCTATCCGGGCTGTATGTCGAAACAGATGATCGTACGGGCAAGGCAACCCGCGTAGAAATGGTGCGCCAAGGCGGGCGGCTAGCACAATCTGGACCTGCATGAATGCGCAAACGCTTGCGCCCCGCGCGTTAACCCGCAAGACTGTAGTGTATGGGTAATTTTATTCTTCTCAGCCAAGGGCAATCTGCGGTTTTAACAATGCTCGTCGTCGTGGGCATGTTCATCATGTTCCTGCGCGAGGCTTATCCGACCGAAGTTGTCGCGATGATTGGCGTCTCAATCCTGTTGATTTCAGGGGTGCTTCCTTATGAAAACGCGGTCGCGGTTTTGGCGAACCCTGCGCCTTGGACCATCGCGGCTATGTTTATTATCGTGGGCGCGCTCGTACGCACGGGTGCGCTGAATGCAATGACCCAAGTAGTTGAAAAACAGGCCAAGATCAGCCCAGCCCGCGCCATTGGCGGCAGCCTGATTTTCGTAGCCTTTGCCAGCGCGATCATGAACAACACGCCCTTGGTCGTCGTTATGATCCCGGTTTTTGTGCAGCTCGCACGCACCTTGGGGACATCGGCATCAAAATTGCTAATCCCGCTGTCATATGCCGCCATTGTCGGCGGCACGATGACCCTGCTGGGTACATCAACCAACCTTTTGGTTGATGGGGTCGCCCGATCATCCGGGATGGAACCTTTTGGGATCATTGAAATTCTGCCCGTCGGCCTTGTGGTTGTCGCCTGGACATTCGCCTATCTTTATTTTGCGGGTCCCCGGCTTTTGCCGGATCGTACCAGCATGGCGACGATGCTGTCAGACCGATCCAAAATGCGGTTCTTTTCCGAAGCCGTCATCCCCCCAGACAGTAACCTGATCGGGCGCGATGTCACCGGGGTTCAGCTGTTCAAACGCGAAGGCGTGCGCCTGATTGACGTGGTCCGCGGTGATACATCGCTGCGCCGCAACCTCAAGGAAGTAACGCTAAAGGTCGGTGACCGCGTTGTGTTGCGCACCGCGATGGCAGAGCTGTTGTCACTGCAAGCCACCAAAGACCTGCGCCGCGTTGATCAGCTTTCTGCAGTGGAAACCACCACGGTTGAGGTCTTGATCACCCCGAACTGTAAAATGGTCGGGCGTAGGTTGGGCACATTACGGCTGCGGCGGCGGTACGCAGTCTATACGCTGGCGGTGCACCGGCGTGACACCAATCTTGGGCAGCAGCTCGAGGATATGATCGTGCGCGTTGGGGATACTTTGCTTTTGGAAGGGGCACCCGAAGACATCCAGCGCCTTGCCGAAGATATGAACCTTGGCGATGTGTCTAAGCCGTCACAGCGTGCCTATCGCCGCCGCCATGCACCGATTGCAATTGGGGTTCTACTGGCCGTTGTCGCGCTCGCCGCGATGGGTGTTGCGCCAATCCTTATGCTGGCGATGATCGGGGTCACGCTTGTGCTTGCCACAGGCTGTATTGATGCGGACGAGGCGTTTTCGACCATCGACGGGCGACTGCTCGCGCTGATTTTCGCGATGCTTGGGGTTGGGTCCGCGCTGCAAAGCTCTGGTGCGGTTGCGATGATCGCAGATACACTTTCGCCGGTGATGCTGGTGCTGCCACCGTTCTTCATCGTTCTGGCGGTTTACCTGCTGTCGTCCACATTGACCGAACTTGTTTCCAATAACGCGGTGGCCGTCGTGATGACACCAATCGCGATTGGGTTGGCGGGGGCTTTGGGCGTTGACCCACGGCCCTTGGTTGTTGCAGTGATGGTCGCTGCAAGTGCGAGCTTTGCCACGCCCATTGGTTATCAAACCAATACGCTTGTCTATGGGCCGGGGGGGTATAAATTCGCAGACTTCCTCAAATTCGGCATCCCACTGAACCTGTCGTTGGCACCGATTGTTTCCTTTGTGATCCCCCATATCTGGCCGCTTTAGCCAAGGGTTGCGGGGGCACGTCCCGATGCCGTATAGAGACCCAAATTCAGATCGATAAAGACGAGGTTTCCAATGGCTGGCCACTCCAAATGGGCGAATATTCAGCACCGCAAAGGGCGTCAGGATAAACTGCGCTCCAAGCTGTTTTCAAAGCTTGCCAAAGAAATCACCGTGGCCGCCAAGATGGGCGACCCCGACCCCGATAAAAACCCACGTCTGCGGATGGCTGTGAAAGAAGCCAAATCCAGCTCTGTGCCCAAGGATGTGATCGACCGCGCGATTAAAAAATCGCAAGCGGGCGAAGGCGAAAACTACGATGAAATCCGCTATGAAGGCTACGGCCCCGGTGGGATCGCCGTGATCGTCGAAGCGATGACCGATAACCGCAACCGGACCGCCTCAACCGTGCGTTCTACGTTCTCAAAGAACGGCGGGAACTTGGGCGAAACCGGTTCTGTCGGGTTTATGTTCGATCGCACCGGCGAAGTGGTTTATCCCGCATCTGTGGGCGACGCAGACACCGTCATGATGGCCGCGATTGAAGCGGGTGCGGACGATGTGCAAAGCGACGAAGAATCCCATGTGATCTATTGCGCTGACACTGATTTGAATGACGTGTCCACCGCGCTTGAGGCCGAATTGGGCGAGTCAGAATCGACCAAATTAATCTGGAAGCCGAACATGACCACAGAAGTGGACGTCGAAGGGCTGACCAAATTGATGAAGCTGATCGACCTGCTTGAAGACGATGACGACATCCAACGCGTCACCGCCAACTTTGAAGCCTCAGACGAGGTGATGTCCGCATTTGCTGAAGCGTAATCTTTAGCAAACCACCATCTCAGGTTCATATTCCACAATAATGTCCCGGCCGCGCAGCAGTTCATGTTGGGCGGCCAATGCATCTTCACCCCAAGGTTCGGCTGTACCAACGCGTTTAAGGCTTCTGACCTGCAAAAGCGGCGTTAAATCTGTCACGGGCGCATAGGCTATCTCAAGCGTTTCTAGCGCGCGGTGCCCCCGTAACGGCCCCAAATCTGCAACATCCGAGCGCGAAATATCAAGGTTCTTGAGCTTCGGCAGGTTACGCACAAAACTGATATCGGTCAGACTATTTTCGCCAATCGCCAGTTCTTCAAGATTGTGCAATGACGTCAGGCTACCGATATCGGTGAAATCCGTGTTCTGAATGTGTAGCAACCGCAGATTTGGAAAGTTGGAAAGCGGGGTTAAATCGCTCACATTTGTCGATCCGATGTGCAGTTCTTCCAGCCCTGTCAGCCCGGCGATATCATTCAAATCGCTGAAATCCGTGTAGCTGATCATCAGCACCTTGAGGTGGGTCATGTCGTTCAACACGGTATAGTCAGCGATGCCCGTGCCATCCAAATCTAGTGTTGTGCACTGCACGGCGGCGCAATCCGTGACCTTCGCCATCGCTTCTTCGGCGCGTTGTGCAGCGCGCATTTCGGCGGTCTCTTCTGGTTGGCAAGCTGCTAAAAATAGGACCGCGCCCAATAGGGTCAAATATCGCATCTCAAATCCTCGCATCAATAATATGCAGGGATATTAGCGTGAATCCGGCGTGATGATACCTTTTTCGGTGACGATCAGGTCAAGCGGTTGGTCTGTGGGCTCAAGCGGCAGCGCGCTATCCTCTTGTGCTGCATAGGCAAATCCGATGGCCATTGTCGGGCGTTGGGCGCGCAACTGTTCCAATGTCCGGTCGTAAAATCCACCACCATAGCCCAGCCGCCCACCGTGCGAATCAAAGGCCACCAGCGGCACGATTACGATTTCGGGCTGCATCCATGCCCCTGTTTCAGGGATTTGCGCGCCAAAGGCCCCTTTAACCATCGTGCTGTCGGGTTCCCACAGCCGAAACTGTAATGGCTGGCCATCTGCGATGATCACGGGGACGCCAATAGGCCCATGTGCGGCGGCTTCGTCCATTGCGGGCAGCGGGTTGATCTCAGTACGCATTGGCATGTAGCCCGCCAACGGCACGCCCCGGTAGCCAGCCAAAACTTCGCTTAGATACCCTGCACTTGCCTTTGCGTCAGCGTGGGCTTTCTTGCGCCGCGCAAATGCGGCCTGACGGGCGGCGGTTTTATCCATCATAGCAACCACATCGCAGCAAGTCCGAGAAAGGCAAAGAACCCGACCACATCGGTTACGGTCGTCACAAAGGCACCAGAGGCCAAGGCAGGGTCAATGCGAAAGCGTTCCAGCATCACTGGTATCACTGTACCCGCAAGCCCTGCGACCACCATATTGATGATCATCGCCACACCAATCACCGCGCCAAGCATCGGCGACCCAAACCACAAAATCCCAACCGCGCCCATCACCAGCGCGAATATCAGCCCGTTGATCAGCCCCACTAAAACCTCACGTCGGATCACCCGCCAGACGTTGGCAGCGGTCAAATCGCGGGTAGCAATCGCGCGCACCGCCACCGTGAGTGATTGCGTGCCCGCGTTCCCGCCCATCGAGGCGACAATCGGCATCAAAACGGCCAGCGCAACAAGCCCGGCAATCGTATCTTCGAACAATGAAATCACCAGCGATGCAAAAATCGCCGTGACCAAATTCACAGCCAGCCAAGGGAACCGCTGTTTGGTCGTTTCAATCACCCGGTCAGACAGTGACCCTTCGCCGACACCCGCAAGGCGCAAGATATCTTCTTCGGCTTCTTCTTCCAAAAACGCCATCGCATCATCAATGGTAATCACCCCGACAATCCGCCCGTCGTCATCGACAACAGGGGCGGTAATCATGTGGTAGTGGTTGATCGCTTGGGCCACGTCTTCGACGTCTTGTGTGACATGAAAGGTGCGGAATGTGTCTTCGACCAAATCGACCAAGGGCACATCGCGCGCATGGCTTAGAATACGACCCAGCGTGACATAGCCGACCGCCTTGAGCCGCGCATCGACCATAATCACGTGGTAAAACTGATCGGGCAGCACAATATCCGAACGCATATAATCGATCGCTTCGCCAACCGACCAATGTTCAGGCACACGCACCAATTCGGATTGCATATGCCGCCCGGCAGATTCTTCGGGGTAGGACAGCGCCTGTTCGACGACCACCCGATCACCAGCGTCAAGCGCCTCTAGCACGGCCTCTTGCTGGTCATCACCCAGATACTCGACCAGATCGACGACATCATCGCTTTCCAGGTCGCGCACCGCATCGGCCAATTCGGCGGGCGCAAGCTGCTCTATGACTTCTTCACGCAGGCTTTCGTGCAGTTCCGACAGGGTATCCCCGTCCAGCCCACCTTTCCACACCGTGATCAGATCGCGCCGGTCACGGCTGTCGATCTGTTCAATCAAATGGGCGATATCGGCCGGGTGTAGCGGGTCAAGCAGCGCATCAACGGTTGGCGCATCTTTTGCCTCAACCGCTGCAAGAACATCGGCCAGCAAACGATCGGTGATACCAAAGGTTTCGTCTTCGGAGATATCGGTTTGCTCTGCCATGATCTGCCCTCGCTACCGCGTTCAACATAGCCGATCACGACCAGTCCGCAATGTCATTTCAGCGATTTACCCGGCTCTGGCGCGCCCTTATGGTTGGGCCATGACAAAACAACTTCTTCTTGGCCAAACGCTTGGCTTTTCGGGTAATCCTTTGACCGGGGATTGGCGCGATGCGGTGAATGTCGACAGCGCGGGTGCGGTGCTGATCGAAGGCGACCGGATTGCGCAAATTGGCCCCGCCAGCGCCCTACGCGCTGCCCACCCTGATGCCCCTGTCACCGATTATGGGGATGCGCTGATCAGCGCGGGCTTTGTCGATGCGCATATGCACTATCCCCAAACAGGAATGATCGCGAGTTGGGGCAAACAGCTGATTGATTGGCTGAACACCTATACTTTCCCCGAAGAGGCGCGGTTCGGCGATCCGGCTTACGCTGATGAAATTGCGGGGCGCACGCTTGATCTGGCACTTGATCATGGCACCACCACGCTCACCAGTTTTTGCACCATCCACCCTGCAAGTGTGGATGCGTTTTTTGGGGCCGCATCCGCGCGCAATATGGCCGTGATCGCCGGCAAAACTTGTATGGACCGCAACGCACCTGACAACCTGCAAGACACGCCGCAATCGGCCTATGACGATAGCAAATCCCTGCTTGAGAAATGGCACGGCGTCGGGCGCGCGCAATATGCGATCACCCCGCGATTTTCGCCGACATCTACGCCCGAACAACTCGTGGCCTTGGGCGCGCTTTGGGCAGAGCACCCCAATTGCCTGATGCAAACGCACCTAAGCGAGCAGCTCCCTGAAATTGAATGGGTGCAAGGGCTATTCCCGGAAGCCCGTGATTATCTCGATACCTACGAATCCTATGGGTTACTGGGTGAAAGGGGGCTGTACGGCCACGCCATCCACCTAACGCCACGCGAGATTGACCGCTTGCGTGAGGTCGGCGCCGCTGTGGTGCATTGCCCCACGTCGAATACATTTATTGGGTCGGGCCTGTTTGATCTCATGGGGTTGGCAAAGGCTGGATTATCGATTGGCCTTGCGACAGACACCGGTGGCGGATCGTCGTTTTCTATGCTGCGGACCATGGCTGCCGCCTATGAGATCGGGCAATTGCGCGGCATGGCGCTGCATCCTGCACAGCTGATGTGGTTGGCCACCGAAGGGTCCGCGCAAGCGCTACATATGTCTGGGAAAATCGGCCATTTGGGTGCCGGGGCCATGGCCGATATTACCGTGCTTGATCTGGCATCAACACGCGCAATCAGCCAACGTCACGCGCGTGCGACAGATATTTGGGACGCCCTGTTCCCGACCATTATGATGGGCGACGACAGGGCAATCCGCGATGTATACGTAGCTGGAAAACGGCGGGCTTAGCAGCCTGCCGCAAAGACAGTAACCCAGGTATTACCTGCGCGGCCAAGGCCGTAGCGAATGTAGCGGTTGCCTAACATGTTGGTGCGGTGACCCGCTGAATCGCGCCATGCGGCAAAGACGCTTGCGTCAGTTTGTTGGCCCTGCGCAATGTTTTCAGCGGCGGCACCCGGGCGACACCCACCAGCACGCATCCGTTGCGACAAGGTCGCCCCATTGGGGCCGCCGGGCGAGGCATGCCCAAAGTAATTGCGGTTGACCATATCTTCGGCATGGGCTTGCGCAATCGCAGTGAGCATCGCGCTCGCATGGATTTCAGCAACGCCATTGGCCGCACGGAACTGATTCAAATCACTGTGAAATTGTCCTGATACAGGCGCCGACCGGGTCGAAGCCGCAGTGGTTGGTGCAGAAACAGTACAGGCCGCAAGCGAGGCAACGGCACATGCCAACAACAATTTTTGAATAAGCAATGCACTCTCCTAATCTAGTAGCTTTCGCGCCAAATCGTTTTGACGGCGGATCATCGCGCCCAGATTAACGGTTGTCATTTGACCATCTGACACGACTTGTTTGCCTTCTACAAACAAATCACGGGTTTTTTGTGGCCCTGCTAAGACAAGTGCGGCAGGGTCCCAAGACCCTGCATTTTCAACGGTTTGTGCATCCCAAAGTGCGATGTCCGCACGCATACCTACCGCAATCTGGCCACAATCATCACGCCCTAAAACCTGCGCGCCGCCACGCGTCGCAATTTCAAGCGCCTCGCGCGCTGACATTGCGTCGGCCCCGTTTTGCACCCGCTGCAACAGCATGGTTTGGCGGGCCTCGCCTATCAGATTCCCGATATCGTTGCTTGCAGACCCGTCAACACCCAACCCAACATTTACCCCCGCATCACGCATCGCGCGTACCGGCGCGATGCCAGACCCAAGCCGGCAGTTAGAGCACGGACAATGCGCGACGCCCGTGCGACTGCGGGCGAACAGATCAATCTCTTGCCCGTCAAGCTTCACGCAATGCGCGTGCCAGACGTCATCCCCTGTCCAGCCAAGGTCTTCGGCATATTGGCCGGGACGACATCCAAATTTTTCAAGGGAATAGGCAATATCTTCATCGTTTTCGGCCAGATGCGTATGCATCATCACGCCCTTGTCACGCGCCAAGATCGCCGCATCGCGCATCAGATCACGGCTGACGGAAAACGGGCTGCAAGGGGCCACGCCCACGCGCACCATCGCACCGGGATTGGGGTCGTGAAACGCGTCAATGACCCGGATACTGTCTTGCAGGATGGCGTTTTCATCTTCGACCAAACTATCGGGTGGCAACCCACCATCGCTTTCGCCAATGCTCATCGCGCCGCGCGTCGCGTGGAACCGCAAACCGACCTCTTGGGCAGCGGCAATCGTGTCATCCAACCGCGACCCGTTGGGATAAAGATACAGGTGATCAGACGTGAGCGTGCAGCCCGACAGCGCCAATTCGGCAAGGCCAACTTGGGCCGACACAAACATTTCCTCGGGCCCGAAACGCGCCCAAATCGGATAGAGCCGTTGCAGCCAGCCGAACAGCAGCGCGTCTTGCGCGCCGGGTACAGCACGGGTCAACGTTTGATAAAGATGATGGTGCGTATTCACCAGCCCCGGCGTCGCGATCGCGCCACTGGCGTCAACGGTCTGGCCTTGCGTTGATAGACCCTGCCCGACCGCCGCGATCACAGCGTCTTTGATCAAAATATCTGCGCCTTTTAATTCGCGGCGCGCATCATCCATCGTCAGAATGACGTCAGCATTTTTGATCAGCGTTTCAGTCATCGATTGCTTCCTGCAATATAGCCAGTGCTTGCGCATGGATTTCCCGGTTCGCAGCTGCCAGCACCTGACCACCTTGGTGCGCAGGCCCGCCTGCCCAATCGGTGACAATCCCGCCTGCGGCGTGGATCACTGCAATCGGGGCTTGGATGTCATAAGCGTTCAGGCCTGCTTCGATTACCAGATCAACTTGCCCTGCGGCCAACAGCGCGTAGCCGTAACAATCCATTCCGTAACGGGTCAGCTTGGCGCGTTTGGCAACGGTGTGAAATGCGTTTTCTTCGGCCTCAGTACCCACTTCGGGGAAGGTAGACAAAAGGATCGCATCAGACAGTTCGCGCGCGGGCAAGGTCGCAAGCGGTTGGGTGCCCATGGGCCCATCAACTTCGGCGACACCAAAGCCACCAGCAAAACGTTCGCCAATAAACGGCTGATCAATCAACCCAAACAAGGGGCCGTTTTCATCTGCAACTGAAATCAAAACTCCCCAAGTCGGGGTGCCACTAATATAGCCGCGAGTGCCATCGATTGGGTCCAAGACCCATTTCAGCCCAGATGTGCCAGAGGTTGCACCAAATTCTTCGCCTAATATCGCGTCATGCGGGCGTTCAGCCTTAAGGATCGCGCGCATCGCTTGTTCAGCAGCACGGTCCGCAACCGTAACGGGATCAAACCCTTGCACGCCCTTATCTTGCGCAACCAATCCGGGCGTTCGAAAGTGCGTTAGAGTTTCAGGTCGGGCCGCATCCGCAAGCAGATGTGCGACGCGGATCAGCTCGGCCTGAAGGTTACTATCAATCGTCATATGATCTGTCCCGCCTGCAGCTTGTGTTACCAAAGCGGTAACGCGCTGCAGATGGGCAGGTCAAGGCGGCTTTAGGCCGCTTCGCTAAGAACGCGCGCTAGGTCAAACAGGCGACGGCGCTGGTTTTCAGGAATTGCATAGTAAGAACGCAACAATTCAAGTGCTTCTTTATCTGTCAGAATATCGCCGGGCATATTGCCGTTCGCCGTGTCAGCATCAGATTCTTGATCAAGTCCTTCAAAAAAGAAAGAAACAGGCACGTCCAGAACATTTGCGATATCCCAAAGCCGCGACGCGCTAACCCGGTTCATACCAGTTTCATATTTTTGGATTTGCTGGAATTTGATCCCAACATTTTCAGCCAATTGTTGCTGTGTCGTTCCGTTCATCCAACGGCGATGGCGAATGCGCTTGCCAACATGTACGTCTACCGGGTGTTTCATCAATCGTTCCTTCGTGCGGTTTTCTGCGGCAAATCACTAACCGCGTTATGAGTTTGGAGCGCAATGCGTACGAATGAACGCCCACATTTTGTCTCCGATACCCATGCATTGCACCTTCAAACAAGAACACGCAACGGTTGCAGCCCCTATCCTGCCCTTAAGGACAGGTTCAACCAGAAGAATTAGTTACCAAATGGTAAAAAATTGAGCGAATTGAAGAGAGCTCCTTCGGTCTGATAAGCAAGATTTGTTAGTTCATGGGAGTGATTCGAAGTCAGATGCGTGCTTTTCAGGTCAATTCACACCAACAACCGCCACAAATCGCACAAATCCCTGTGCCGACACCACAATCTGGTGAGGTTTTGCTCGATATTGCGGCTTGCGGTTTGAATTTCGCCGATCTGTTGATGGCAAAAGGTACTTATCAAGACACCCCCACCCTGCCGTTTACCCTTGGGATGGAAGTTTGCGGTACCGTCATTGCCCATGGTCCCGGTGTCACCAGCCCCGCCATCGGCACCCGTGTTGCCGTATTTGGTGGTGCGGGCGGACTGGCTGAAAAGGGTGTCTTCCCGGCACATCTTTGTACACCGATCCCAGATGCAATGCCGTCCGAGGTCGCGGCAGGGTTTATGGTTGCCTATGGCACATCCCACCTTGCGCTGACCCGGCGCGCCCAATTGCAAGCCGGGGAAACGCTTTTGGTACTTGGCGCGGCTGGTGGCGTTGGGCTCACTGCGGTTGAAGTTGGCAAAGCAATGGGCGCGACAGTTATTGCCGTGGCACGCGGCGCAGATAAATTGCAGGCAGCACAGGATGCCGGGGCCGATCACCTGATCGACAGCACATCAGATGACATCAAAGAAACCGTCAAAGCGCTTGGCGGTGCGGATGTTGTCTATGATCCTGTCGGTGGCGATCTTTTCAAAGCAGCCCTTGGCGCCTGCAACCGCGAGGCCCGGATCCTCACCATCGGATTTGCGAGCGGAGAGGTCCCCCCTATCCCCGCCAATATCTTGCTTGTCAAAAACATCAGCGTCATCGGGTTTTACTGGGGTGGATATCTCAAATTCAATCCCGAAGCGTTGACAGACAGCCTGCGCACCCTGATGGCGTGGCAGATCGCCGGGCGGCTGAAACCGCATATCAGCGATGTCCTGCCTTTGGCGCAAGCAGCGGATGCGCTTGATTTACTGCGCACGCGCAAATCCATCGGCAAGGTTGTCGTTACGCCATAACCGGCGCGCGCATTGCCGCAAATCCGTCGCGTATGAACCCCGCGAGATCCCGGATGACAGGTCCATCATCAAGGCGCGCCTGATACATATTGACGTTCATATTGCGTAAGGTAGGCAAGCTGCCTTGATGATTGATCTGTTCGAAATGACGCGGTTGTGTGCCTTCAAGCATGGTATGCACGGCCATATCGGCGCTGACGGTTGCTTCAATCGTGCGGCTTGAATTGCTTTCGACAACCATATCCCAAGGGATTCCGGCTTCGTCCAGACGGCGCTGCACGAATTTGCGGAAAATGCAGTGTTCTTCATAAGCGAGCCGCAACGGCCGTTGCTTCCAAATCTGTCCGCCCGGCGCGCCAACCCAAATCAATGGGATTTGCGTCAATGTTTCGCCGCCCGCGTCCACGGTGTCTTCAGTGGTCAAAATTACATCGACCTTACCTTGCTTAAAATTGGCCACCAATTCGCGGGTGAAGGACGATACAAGATGCACACGCACGCGGGGGTAAGCGGCTGAAAACTGCTTCAGAACCGTCGGAATGACCGGGTAGACAATATCATGTGGCACCCCAAGCGTAATTTCGCATTCATACTGCGTGGCGGTCAGCTTCCCGTATATCTCGTCGTTCAGCGTGAGCATCCGCCGGGCGTAGCTGAGCAACAACTCGCCCTGCGACGTCAACCCAATGGTGCGTGCAGAGCGGTCCAATAGGGACGCATCAAGCGATTCTTCAAGCCGCTTGAGCTGCATTGAGACAGCAGATTGTGTCAGGTTTAAAAGCCCGGCCGCCTTTGTCACCCCGCCGGTATCAGCCACAGCAACAAACGACCGCAACGCCGTCAGATCAAGATTTCGCGCCATATCAATTTCCTTGATGTGTTATAACTCAAACATTCATTTTCATAATGCACATAGAGCGGGTACTCATCAAGCATAGAAATACAAACACCGCCAAACATCACGAAAGGGCATATGATGTCACACGCACTGAACCACACCGCCACATGCCACCCGCGCCAACGTGTTAGCCTGCTGGCGCACATCATCACCGCCTTTGGGGTTGCACGCCAACGCCACCAGCTGCGGAATCTTGACGATCGTCTGTTGCGCGATGTCGGCATTTCCAGGGGCCAAGCCATGCATGAAGCCAGCAAAGCACCATGGGACGCGCCGCAAAACTGGAAAAATGGCGACATTTAATCCTGTGATTGTCCGGCATTGCCCTTGAAAAATTGTGCATAGCTGCCAATATTGCCAGCAACGGCTCTATTCCCCAGAGCCTAGACATTATTTGGAGGCCACCATGGCAGAATACGATTGGGCAAATGCCGGCGCACAGACGCGCAGCAGCGCGATAGACGAAGGTCTTCGCGCGCATATGAACAAAGTTTACGCGACCATGTCCATCGGCATGGTTATCACAGCTTTGGCCGCTTGGGCGATTGCTGGGCTTGCGGTCACAACTGACCCGACCGGTGCACAGGTTGCATTGCGCGAAGGTCAGTATCTGACTGAACTTGGCCGCCTGATCTACACAACGCCGTTGCAATACGTGATTATGTTCGCGCCATTGGCATTCGTTTTCGGCCTGAGCGCAATGATCAACCGTATGTCATCTGCGACAGCGCAGCTTGTGTTTTACGCATTTGCTGCGGTGATGGGTATTTCGCTGAGCTCAATCTTCCTCGTCTACACTGGCGCGTCTATCGTGCAGATCTTCTTGATTACAGCCATCGCATTCGCGAGCCTCTCGCTTTATGGCTACACCACCAAGAAAGACCTGTCAGGCATGGGTACGTTCTTGATGATGGGTCTGGTCGGGCTGATCGTTGCGATGGTCGTCAACATCTTCTTGCAATCCCCTGCGATCATGTTTGCGATTTCTGGTATCGGTGTTCTGATCTTTGCGGGTCTGACAGCCTATGACACGCAGAAAATCAAAACGGATTACATCGCACATGCCGCCCACGGCGACAGCGAATGGTTGGCCAAGGCCGCAATCATGGGTGCATTGAACCTGTACCTTGATTTCATCAACATGTTCATCTTCTTGCTGCAGCTTTTCGGTAGCCGCGAGTAAGTTCAGATACATATATTGAGCAAAGGGCTGGCGGAAACGCCGGCCCTTTTTTGTATGTTTTGCACCGCGTTTTTTGCGTTCCCTTCTTGTGATCGCGTCGCCATAATTGAATGGACCGCAAGAATAGGAGCAACACATGCGCATTGCAGAAATAGTCGATTTGGACGCTTATCCGCTGAATGATCTCGCGTTCCTTGACCGCTGCAACACGACCCTGAACGAGCTGGGTGTGCTTGTGCTTGCGGATTTCATTCGCCCCGATGCGCTGTCAGTTTTGGTTACTGAGAGCCTCGCAGGTCAAGATCAGGCCTATTTTTGCGCCCAAGACCATTCTGTCTACCTGACACCGCACAACCCCGTCTACCCGGCAGACCACCCGGCGAACAAACAGGTTGTCTCGTCCAAGGGCTGTATCTGCGACGATGTGATCAGTCCGACATCGCCATTGCGCACCCTATATGATGACCCGTCGTTTCGCGCTTTCATTAAACACGCCACAGGTGAAACAGCCCTACATCCCTATGCGGACCCATTGTCATCTATCAACATCCACTACGCCAATCGCGGCCAAGAGCTCGGGTGGCATTTCGACAACTCATCCTTTGCGACCACGCTGCTGATCCAGAAACCCGATGCGGGCAGTCGTTTTGAATATATCAAAGACCTCAGGGATGCCGACGCAGGGGAAATGAATTACGATGGCGTGGCCGCGTTGCTTGATGGCGCGGTGCAGCCAGAGGTTCTTTCGATGGATCCGGGCGCGCTTGTGCTATTCCGCGGGCGCAACGCAATTCACCGGGTCTCTCCGAATGAAAGCGACAGAACACGCATGCTGGCCGTGCTTGCCTATAACGCGGAACCAGATGTTGCCTTATCTGAAAGTGCGCGCATGACCTTCTATGGGCGTCTTGATTAGTAACAGCCCAATTTGGTGGCCAACCACGCAGCGCCCTTAGGGCATCTGTGATATCGTTTTCATGATCAACGGGCTGGCGGAAACTCTGGCTTTTTCCATTTGCAAAGGTCCCTACATGCCCATCATCCGCGCAGCCAAGGCCACGACAGAGCAGCCTGATCATCCCCACCCAGTTCTGGGCAGCTACACTGCCAAACTGTTCAGCGATAGCGGTGGGTTGGACCAGTTCGGCGCATTCACAGAAACCCTGCCGCCCGGTTCGAAATCATCGCAGCGCCACTGGCACGCCGCCGAGGATGAAATGATCTTTATGCTGTCGGGCCTTGTCATCGTGCACGAAGGCAATACGGCCAGCCCGCTGCACCCCGGCGACAGCGCCACGTTCAAAGCGGGGGTGCCTGTGGGGCATTACCTCGAAAACACCAGCGCAGACGACGCCACCTATCTGGTCATCGGCACCCGCGCCAATAGCGACGTCGTCACCTACCCCGACCATGATTGCGTGCTGCACTTTGACCGGACGACCGGAGAAAGACGATATGTGACGTTAGATGGAAAGCCGACGGTGTCACCGTATTAAGTCTGGATTTCACTAACCCGCGCCCGAACCTCGCGTTCTGATACGCGGCATGCGCGGGTATCAGTTGATGCAAGCTGAAACGAATGTCAGCTTCGAGCCCAAATCTACTTCCCTCAGCAGCTATTCTTCTATCGTCTCGGTCTGCCACACTAGACATTTTGTAGCGAAACTTCGAAGATGAAAGCATGTGTAAGATGCGAGACCCCCAGAGCAAGTCAGAACTCGTTCGCGACATAAGGAAAGTGTTTGGCCTAGACATACCTCCTAGTCTTCCCAATGGCTGGGAAAGGCTGACGGATGACATTAGCTCAGCAAATTACTCGGAAGCGATTGAAGAAACCTATCGGTTCTGGGGAAAAAGTTGGTCTGAGTTAGAGATGGCGGATTTTGACGAATGTACATGTGTATTTTCATTCTTGCCTAGAGAGCATATTCCCTATTTCCTTGGCGCTCTTATGGAGCTTTCTTTGAGAGAAGAGCCGTACTCTTATAACCTCCTTGAGTTGTTCACTCTGTTCGACCCTTCCATTGCTAAGGGAAAACAAGCGAAGCAGTTTCTGGCATTCAACAATAGTCAAATTGCCTCTCTCGAAGAAAAACACTTCCGCACAATCGTAGCCTTCTTACAGTTTTTGGCGGCGTCTGGACTCGAAGATGAACGCTCGGACTACATGCAGGAATTTCTTCGTGAGCAACTAAGCTAGGGTGCTTTGCCACTAGAAGAGAGCCATGTAAACAGGGAGTACTATAACAAAATCTCTTGGTAGTTGAGCGGCAGCTTCGTCCTCAAGAGTGGACATCAAAAACCGTGTACTAAACGAAAAAGGCCACGCGATTGCGTGGCCTTCAATTCCGTCAAAGGGGCGATCAATTACTTGATTTTGCCTTCTTTGTAATCCACGTGCTTGCGCACAACGGGGTCGTACTTTTTGATGACCATTTTTTCGGTCATTGTACGTGCGTTCTTTTTCGTGACGTAGAAGTGCCCGGTCCCCGCAGTGGAGTTCAGGCGGATCTTGATGGTGGTAGGCTTCGCCATGTCTCATCTCTCCTGGTTGCGGGCCATCATTGGCGCTTCGCATAAATCTATTGAAGCTGCCTTTTACGCCAGCCGTGCCCCGAGTCAACCGCAAAGACGCCGAAATCAGGGATGAATATGCGCGGACGGCCTATAAGCCGGATTTTGTCCTTTGGGTTGCCCCAAATGGATGACCATTCATCTAGACCGCCTGTTACCAGACCGTCTCTAGCTGCCAACCCGGACTGCTCGGGCTCAAGCCCCCCTGCCTTGCGGCGCGCAGTCCCTATTTGGCATTGCTCCCGGTGGGGCTTGCCGTGCCGCTTACGTTACCGCTCGCGCGGTGGGCTCTTACCCCACCGTTTCACCATCACCTTGGCTGTGACGAATGCGCACCATAGATGCGACCAAGGCTGTCTGTTCTCTGTGGCGCTATCCCTAGGGTTACCCCCGCCGGGCGTTACCCGGCACCGTGCTTTTTGGAGTCCGGACTTTCCTCGGACGTTACCGCCCGCAGCCATCCAGCCATCCGCGCAAGCCCGCAATTAGGCCCAAGCAGCGTTCACGTCAACGGGGAAACGGCGGGCAAGGTCGGTGATCATCCCTGCGTCGATCTCATCAAGCGGACCCATGACCCAAGGTCGGAACCGCATCCGAAACACCGACAGCAGCAAATCAGGATCATCGCTGGCCGTATAGCCAAAGGCCCGCATTTGCGGCACGAACTGCGCGACACCTTGCGGAGGGGCGTTTCGTGGCCATACCGCATGCCCCAAACGCGCGAGCCGCAACCAGTCAAACCGCGCACCCGGATCGATCTTGCGCCCCGGCGCCATGTCTGAATGGCCAATCACCCGTTCAGGTCGGATCCCCCAGCGCGCCTTTATCCCGTCAAGCAAGCTGCAAAGCGCATCCATCTGCGGCGCAGCAAAGGGGCTAAACCCATCATTCGCGATCTCGATCCCGATGCTATGGCTGTTCACGTCTGTGACCGCCCCCCAGCGCCCCGCACCTGCATGCCAAGCGCGCAGCGCCTCTGGCACCAAAGACATCACCTCGCCGTCTTCCGCGATCAAGTAATGTGCCGAGACTTCGTTTGCCGGGTTGCACAGCGTATCGCGCGCGGCCACGGCCGATTTCATCGCCGTATAATGCAGCACGACCATATCGGGGCGTACGTCACCCCGTCTTGGCCCGCAATTGGGCGAAGTATAGGTTGTCAGTTTCAGTTGCCAAAGGCCGATTTGAACGGTGCCGGGTCCCAGCCACAGGCGAAACCATCGCCATCCGGGTCAATCCCGCGCCGGTCACGTTCTGGGCCACCGCGTGCCAAGAAATCGCGCTGCGCATCATCAGCGGTCGCGTAATCGGCACAGTTCCGGCGATACCGATTTTCACCCGATAGCAAGGACCGACTGTACCATTCCTGCCCCTTCACATTTGGCGCATTCACCGCATATTCAACGATGTTTGGCCCTGTGTTGGCGGGGCGCTCTGGCACGGCTGTCGCGGCAATTTGTTCACGTGCGGCGGCTTGCGCCTCGCGGCGCGCAGCATCACTTTCAATGGTCTCGCGACCTGACACAGCGTCAAAGTTTTGTTCGTCTGAAATACCCGTGTTGTTCGTCGGCGCGACCGGAGTTACCGCTGGCACTGTCGTCGGGAAAGGTGTGACCCCCTGCGTGGGAGCAGCTGTCGTCTCGGGCTGTGCCTGACCAATCCCGGCATTGGCTAAATCAGTCGATGAAACCGTAGGTGCCGTTGGGGTTGGTCCGGGAATCACATTCACGCGTGCGGGTGGAATGATCGATGTCTGGCCTGAGACCAAAGCCGCTTCGCGTTGCGCGCGTTCCAATTCGTAGCTTGAATAATCATCAAAGCCGACGCCGCGCGCGCGTGGCTCATTCGACGTGCATGCACTTAATACCAGCGCGCCCAGCGCGATTCCGACGGCTATTTTCATTGATGTTTACCTGCTACTTAGCGTCTTCTTTTCTTGATACTTACCACCACTTGTTCGGTTTGGCTACAAAGCCTGCCGATTGCTCAAGGCTATATGCCACATTCAGCAAATCGGCCTCTTCCCATGGGCGGCCAATCAACTGCAAACCCAGTGGTAAACCACTGGCATCCGTGCCTGTTGGCACGGCGATACCGGGCAGACCTGCAAGGTTCACGGTGACTGTGAACACGTCGTTCATATACATTTGGATCGGATCGGCATCTGTCATTTCGCCCAAACCAAACGCCGCCGAAGGCGTTGCCGGTGTCAAAATCGCATCGACCCCGTCAGCGAAAGCTTGATCAAAATCGCGTTTAATCAATGCCCGCACACGGCGCGCACGGTTGTAATAGGCGTCATAGAACCCGGCAGACAACACATAGGTCCCAACCATTACACGGCGCTGCACCTCATGGCCAAATCCTTCGGCGCGGGTTTTTTCGTACATTTCGGTAATGCCATCGCCCGCAGCCAATTGGGCGCGGTGTCCAAAGCGCACGCCATCATAGCGCGCCAAATTCGAAGACGCCTCAGCAGGTGCGATCACATAATAGGCGGGCAGCGCATATTTGGTGTGCGGCAGGGTGATATCTTTGATCACAGCACCAGCATCTTTCAGCATCGCAGTGCCGTCTTCCCATAGCTTTGCGATCTCGGCGGGCATGGCGTCCATGCGGTATTCTTTGGGAATGCCGATCACTTTGCCTTTGATATCGCCTGTCAGAGCCGCTTCGAAATTCGGCACAGCCAGATCGACGCTAGTGCTGTCTTTGGGGTCATGCCCGCACATTGTTTCAAGCATAATCGCCGCGTCGCGCACGTCTTTGGTCATCGGACCTGCCTGATCAAGCGAGGACGCAAAGGCAACAACGCCCCAACGCGACACGCGGCCATAGGTTGGCTTCAGCCCCGTGATGCCCGTAAAGGCCGCAGGTTGGCGGATCGACCCGCCCGTATCTGTCCCCGTGGCTGCAAGGCAAAGATCAGCGGCCACAGCAGAGGCCGAGCCACCAGATGAGCCCCCCGGCGTCAACGCACGGTCATCAACCTTCCATGGGTTGACCGCATTGCCATAAACAGAGGTCTCGTTCGACGACCCCATAGCAAATTCATCCATGTTCAGCTTGCCCAGCATCACGGCGCCCGCGTCAAACAGCTGAGAGGTCACGGTTGATTCGTATTCGGGTTTGAACCCCTCAAGAATACCAGATGCGGCCTGTGACGGCACACCTTTGGTGCAGAACAGATCTTTGATGCCAAGCGGGATGCCGCACATGTCAGGCGCATCGCCTGCTTTGATCCGTGTATCGGCGGCAACGGCCTGTGCCTGCGCAATCTCTGGTGTGTTATGTACAAACGCATTCAACGCGCCCGCCCCTTCGATTGCAGACAGGCAAGCGGCGGTGATTTCCGCGCTAGATGTTTCGCCTTTGCGCATGGCGTCGCGTGCGCCAGCAATGGTCAGCTTTGTCAGATCAGTCATTATTCTACCACCTTCGGCACGGCAAAGAACCCTTCACGGGCATCGGGCGCATTTTTCAAAACGGCCTCTTGTTGATCACCGTCGGTGACGACGTCTTCGCGGCGTTTCAAGCGCTGCGGCGTCACGGATGTCATCGGTTCAATGCCGTCAACATCGACTTCGTTCAGCTGCTCAATAAAGCCAAGGATCGCGCTGAATTCAGCGGCCAAAGCAGGCAATGCATCGTCTTCCACCTGAATGCGGGCAAGTTTCGCCACGCGGCGGGCGGTTTGAGTGTCAATCGACATGGAACGCTCTCCGGTAAATCTTTCACCCGCGTTTATCGCTACACGCCACAGGTCGCAAGCAATGCCCGCGAAATAAGGTGCCAAAGTTGTGATGAAACATTGCTGTTATCGTCTTGCGGCAAAAAAATCGATCAAAAGCTGCTCAGCGGCCTGCGCAGCGATCCCGTCATAGACTTCGGGCCTGTGGTGGCACTGCGGATGGCTGAACACGCGCGGCCCTTGGGCCACACCGCCTGATTTCGGATCCCCTGCCCCATAATACAACCGCGCAATTCGCGCATTACTGATGGCCGCCGCACACATTGGGCACGGCTCCAACGTCACATAAAGATCGCAGCCACCCAGTCGTTCTTGACCCAAAGCAGCACAAGCGGCACGGATCACCAACATTTCGGCATGGGCGGTTGGATCATTTAATTCGCGCGTCCGGTTTCCGGCTTGCGCAACCACCCCATCAGGCCCGACAATGACCGCACCAACAGGCACTTCGCCACGGGTAGCAGCAGCGCGGGCCTCAGTCAGCGCGATATCCATGTAACTGCGAAAATCCATGCCAATGTGATGCCCCGGCAATGCACCCACTGGCAAGGGGCGATCAAAGCGGCTATGGGCAAGGGTATGACCAATGACACACCTTCAGGCGACCGGATCGCCAAAACCCTTTCACGCGCAGGTATTGCAAGCCGGCGCGAAGCTGAACGCATGATCGCCGAAGGCCGCGTGACCGTGAACGGGAAAACCATCGACAGCCCTGCGCTGAACGTGACCGCTGCTGATCGAATCACAGTGGATGGCAAGCTGGTGGGCGAACCTGATCCGCCGCGCATCTGGCTTTATCATAAGCCCGCAGGCCTTGTGACAACAGAACGCGACGAAAAAGACCGCCCGACAGTCTTTGGCGCGCTGCCCGAAATCATGCCGCGCGTGATGTCGATTGGGCGGCTTGATCTGAATTCCGAAGGGCTGCTGCTGCTGACCAATGATGGCGGCGTGAAACGCAAGCTGGAATTGCCTGCAACGGGCTGGCTACGCCGGTACCGCGTGCGGATCAACGGATCTGTGAGCGAAGCAAAGCTGGACCAGCTGCGCGCCGGGATCGTGGTCGATGGGATCAAATACCAGCCGATGATCGTGACCTTTGACCGTCAGCAAGGGGCAAACGCTTGGCTGACCGTATCAATCCGCGAAGGCAAAAACCGCGAAATCCGCCGTACAATGGAAGCCATTGGCGTGACCGTGAACCGGTTGATCCGGGTCAGCTATGGTCCGTTCCAACTGGGCGACCTGAAACAAGGTGAGGTTGAGGAGCTCAAGCAGCGCGTAGTACGCGACCAATTGGGTATTTCGGGCAAACCCACGCCAACGCGGGTCCGCAAACCGGTCAATCGGCCATCTACAGGCAAAAATCGACACAGGTGAGCCCTTGTTCTGTTACAACCGTTGTGCATGTTAGGGGCAGAGACTTTTCTAGAGGACTTTTGCTTTGACCGACCTGCTGACGCTTGAAAACGCGACGAATTTGCTCATGCTTTGCTTTTTGCAGGCTGTTTTGGGCTTTGATAACCTGCTTTATATCTCAATCGAGAGCCAACGCGCGCCTGTTGCGCAGCAAAAATCTGTACGCACATGGGGCATCATCGTCGCCGTAGCACTGCGGGTTGTGTTGCTGTTTGTGATGATCAAACTGATTGATGCGCTGTCCGCGCCGTTTTTCATCATGGATTGGGTTGGTGTTCTTGAGGGCGGGGTGAACTTTGCGACCATCGTGTTTGTCGTTGGTGGCATTTTCATTATGTATACGGCGGTCAAAGAAATCGCGCACATGCTGTCGATGGATGACCTTGGTCATGATGTCAGCGGCAAATCCGGTAAATCGGCAACCCAGGTTGTGATCATGATCGTGATCATGAACTTGATCTTCTCGTTCGATTCGGTGCTTTCGGCGCTGGCGATCACAGATGTCTTCCCGATCCTTGCCTTTGCGATCATCCTGTCTGGGCTTGCCATGCTGTTGCTCGCTGACGGCGTGACCCGTTTCTTGGAAAAGAACCGCATGTACGAAGTGCTTGGCCTGTTCATCCTGTTGATTGTTGGTGTTGTGCTTTTGGGCGAAGCTGGCCCTGCTGCCGCCCACGCTGTGCATGATGACACGCTCAACATCAAAGTATTTGGCAAAGACATCATTCCCATGTCCAAATCCACATTCTACTTTTCAGTGTTGGTCTTGGTCGCGGTTGAAATCATTCAATCTGGCTACAGCCGCAAACTGGCAGCCCAGCGTCATGCCGAACAAAAACACTAATCGATCAAGGACAGCCTTATGCCCCAGACCTTCAAGCGTATCAGCTACATTGTCCTGCTCATTTTGATGTGCGGCGTGACCTCTGGTCTTTTGGGGGCGGCGTAATGGCGAAACGGTTTGGTGGAAAACATAGCCCCGATGGCACCAACGACGCCCCACACGAAGCCGCGCTTGACGTGCGCCAAGCGCGGGCCGCCAAATCGCCAGCGCGGCTGTTGTTTGTGCCCGGAGTCATCTTGGTCATCACCTCGTTAAACAACGGGCCGCAGACCTTGGTCATGGCCTTGATCGGCGGGGCAATTCTGACGCTGGCCGCATGGCTATTACAAGAAGGGCTGGTTGCGCAGGCGGCCTATGACGCCCGCAAAGTGGCCCGCCGCCCCGCCATTCCACGCAAAATGATGGCATCCGCCCTGACAGGGATCGGGATCGCGATTGCCGCCTATACGGGCGACAGTGGGATCATCGGGTCTGTACTTTACGGTCTGGCTGCTTTGGGTCTGCATGTCGCCGCCTTTGGGATTGATCCGCTGACAGACAAGCGTATGGACGGCATCGACGATTTCCAACAAGACCGGGTCGCGCGGGTCGTTGACAAGGCCGAGGCCCATTTGCAAACCATGCAAGAACAGATCGATATTTTGGACGATCGTAAACTGACAATGCGGGTCGCGGCCTTCCAAACGGTCGCACGCAAAATGATCCGCACCGTCGAAGAAGACCCACGTGACCTATCAGGCGCGCGCAAATTTTTGGGCATCTACCTGCAAGGCGCACGTGACGCGACGATCAAGTTTGTTGATCTTTACGGGCGCAAACCTGACAGCGATGCCCGGACAAATTACGAAGCATTGTTGGACGATTTAGAGACCAACTTTGCAGCGCGGACGGACACACTGATGCGCGACGACCGCAGCGATATGGATATTGAAATCAACGTATTACGTGACCGCCTCCAACGCGAAGGAGTCGCCATGCAAAACAAAGGAACTGACACATGACCGAGACCACACGCCAAAAAGCCGAAGCCGCGCTCGCGGATGTCGCGAAAATCACCGCCGTTGTTTTGCCCGAACCAAAGGGCGAGCTAGTGACATTGGAAGCCGCAGATGCGCCCACAAGCGCAGAAATCACCCGCCGCATAGCTGAAATCGATGTGACTGACACGAATTCAATTGTGTCATTTGGGTCATCAGCACAGGCCGAATTGCAAGTCATCAGCCAAGAGATGCTCGCAGGTGTGCGCAACAAAGACGTTGGCCCCGCAGGTGACAGCCTGCGCAACATCGTAACTACGATCCGTGGCTTTTCGATCTCTGAACTGGATGTCCGCCGCAAACGCAGCTGGTGGGAAAAACTGCTGGGCCGCGCCGCGCCGATGGCCAAATTCGTCGCTCAATTCGAAGACGTGCAAGGCCAGATCGACAATATCACTGACGATCTTTTAGGCCATGAACATGTGCTGCTCAAAGACATCGAAAGCCTTGATGTGCTTTATGACAAAACGCTGCAATTCTACGATGAACTCGCGCTTTATATCGCCGCGGGCGAGGCCAAGATCGCTGATCTAGACGCGACAACAATCCCTGCAAAAGAAGCCGAAGTGCAAGCCGCACCAGAAGACAAAGCAGTGATGATGGCGCAAGAATTGCGCGATATCCGTTCAGCGCGCGATGATCTTGAACGCCGGGTGCATGATCTGAAACTGACCCGTCAGGTCACGATGCAATCGCTGCCGTCGATCCGGTTGGTACAAGAAAACGATAAATCACTTGTCACTAAGATCAATTCGACTCTCGTGAACACTGTGCCACTATGGGAAACGCAATTGGCCCAAGCCGTCACAATTCAGCGATCTTCTGAGGCCGCCGAAGCCGTGCGCGACGCCAATGATCTGACCAATGAATTGCTGACTGCCAACGCACAAAACCTCCGTCAGGCCAACCGCACAATCCGCGAAGAAATGGAACGCGGCGTGTTTGATATTGAGGCCGTGAAAGAAGCGAACGCCAATCTTATTGCGACCATCAACGAAAGCTTGGAAATCGCGGATGAAGGCAAACGCAAACGGTCTGAGGCCGAAGCTGAGATGAAAAAGATGGAAGCAGAGCTCAAAGATACGCTTGCCGCCGCCAAGGCCAAACAAACAGGTCTGGGCGACAACGTTGGCACTGCGGTTAGCGATTAAATCAAATGGGGCTTGGGGGCATCATGCAGCGGCTTGGCCTGCTTGCCATTTTGGCAGGTACGTCGGCCTGCGTGACGCCCCCGCCCGAACCGACCCCTACGCCGCCAGTTGTCGAAGCCCTGCCCCCGCCGCCAGTTGCAGCGGAGCCCAGCGCCGATAGCCAGAGGCTCGCGGTATACTACAAGCGTCTTCAAAATGATCTATTGACCCAAGGCCTGCTGCGTGGCGATGGCGGCGGCCCGGACACCACGTTCACCGACACGATCCTTGCGCGCAATTTCATCCGTATCGCACTGTTCAATGAATACCGCGACGATAGCGATTTTCGAAATGCGCAAAGCACCGTATCCAACCTGCGTCGCTGGGCAAATCCGATCCGCATGAAGATTGAGTTTGGCGACACCGTCCCCTATCCTCAGCGCGCCCAAGATACCGCCAGTGTCGAATCCTACGCCGCGCGCCTTTCGCGGGTGACGGGCGTCCCGATTTCTTTTGACCAACCGCGTCCGAACTATCACGTGCTGTTCTTGGGCGAGGATGACCGCAAAGCGATAGAGCCGCGACTGCGTGAATTAATCCCCACAATTTCGACGGCAACGGTGCGCGCCATTGTTGACCTACCCCGCGATCAGCTTTGCGTCGTCATCGGCACCTTTGATCCCGGCGAATCCACCTATAGCCAAGCCATCGCAATCATCCGGGCAGAGCATCCAAACCTGATGCGCGCGGCCTGCATCCACGAAGAATTGGCCCAAGGCATGGGGCTTGCCAATGACAGTCCCGGTGCCCGCCCGTCGATCTTTAACGATGACGAAGAATTCGCACTACTGACGACGCATGACGAAATGCTATTGCGTATGCTTTACGATCCACGGCTTCAGGCAGGTATGGACCCTGCGACAGCCGCCCCAATTGCACGCCAAATCGCACGCGATATGATGGCCCAAGGGGCCAGTTAAGACTTATAACCACGGAGACCATAACAGATGGGCATTTTTGATTTTCTAACCGGCGAATTTATCGACGTCATTCACTGGACGGACGATACCCGCGATACAATGGTCTGGCGGTTTCAGCGCGAAGACCATGAAATTAAGTATGGCGCAAAGCTGACAGTGCGCGAAGGTCAAGCCGCCGTGTTTGTCCACGAAGGCCAACTGGCTGATGTGTTTACGCCCGGGCTTTATATGCTTGAAACCAACAATATGCCGATCATGACGACGCTGCAACATTGGGACCACGGGTTCCAAAGCCCGTTCAAATCGGAAATCTACTACGTCAACACGACCCGGTTTTCGGACCTAAAGTGGGGCACCAAAAACCCGATCATGCTGCGCGACCCTGAATTTGGGCCGACCCGCATCCGAGCCTATGGCACCTATACGATTAAGGTCGCAGACCCTGCCGTGTTCCTGCGCGAAATCGTGGGCACGGATGGTGAATTCACGATGGATGAAATCAGCTATCAAATCCGCAATATCATCGTCCAAGAATTCAGCCGCGTGATTGCGTCTTCGGGCATTCCGGTGCTGGATATGGCGGCCAATACTGCTGATTTGGGTAAATTGATCGCTGCGGCGATTGACGAAACGATGAAACAATACGGGCTGTCCATCCCAGAGCTTTACATCGAAAACATCAGCCTGCCCCCGGCGGTCGAGGCCGTGTTAGACAAACGCACCTCGGTAGGGCTTGCTGGAGATTTGGGCAAATACACGCAGTTTTCTGCAGCAGAAGCCATGACAGCCGCCGCCAATAACCCCGCTGGTGGCGGGATGGCCGCCGGATTGGGCGCGGGTATGGGATTGGCCATGGCCGGGCAAATGACCCAAGGTCCTTGGGGTGCGGCACCCGCTGCAGCCCCTGCCGCAGTGGCACCACCGCCGCCACCCGTCGAACATGTCTGGCACATTGCGGTTGCTGGCGAGGTATCAGGCCCGTTTTCAAAGGCCGCAATGGGCCGCAAAGTCACCGATGGTAGCCTGTCACGCGACAGCATGGTCTGGACACAAGGCCAAGACGGCTGGAAGGCAGCGGGCGATGTGACGGAACTCGCCCAGCTGTTCACAATTCTGCCACCGCCACCGCCGGGTGCATAATAACTTTGCGCGGCACGGTTTCGTGTCGCGCATTTACTCTTTTGACCGTTCATCTAAGAAACCCAAATGACCGCTGATTTACCTTCCGAGACAGAAACACGCTTTCCTTGTGACACTTGTGGGTCAGACTTGCGGTTTGATCCGGGCGGTCACCAGCTTATTTGTGACCATTGTGGCAATGTCGCGCAGATTGACGCGGGGCAGTCAAAATCTGGTGGGCTTGCTGAGCTCGACTTTGAAGACGCGCTGCATCACCGGCTTGCGGATGCAGAAATCGAAGAAACGCGCGTCGTCGCCTGTCCGAATTGCGGGGCGCAAACCGAATTCGATGGGGATACCCACGCAGCCGAATGCCCATTCTGCGCCACCCCCGTTGTGACCGATACAGGCACCCACCGTCATATTAAACCGCGCGGTGTTTTGCCCTTTGAACTTGACGAAGGATCCGCGCGCGGGGCGCTGACCGATTGGCTTGGTAGCCTGTGGTTCGCGCCCAATGGGGTCAAAGACTACGCACGTAAAGGTCGTAAAATGAACGGTATCTACGTGCCGTACTGGACCTTCGACGCTGATACCAAAAGCAAATACACGGGCCAACGCGGCAAGCATTATTACGAAACCAAAACGGTCGTGCGTGACGGAAAACGCAAAAAAGTCCGCGTGCGTAAAACCCGCTGGCGTCCCGCATCGGGGCGCGTAGCGCGATTCTTTGATGATGTTCTTGTGCTCGCGTCAAAATCGCTACCTAAAAAATATACGGACGGGTTAGAGCCATGGGATCTTTCGTCGCTTGAACCTTATAAACCGGAATATCTGGCAGGGTTTCGGGCCGAAGGATATCAGGTCGAGTTGCGCGACGGCTTTAAAGAAGCACGCGTATATATGGATCGAATGATCCACCGCGACGTGAAATACGACATTGGCGGCGACGAACAGCGGGTTACTTCGGTCAATACAGCAGTCAGTGACGTGACATTTAAGCACATCCTTTTGCCCGTTTGGCTCGCAGCCTACAAATATCGCGGGAAAACGTATCGTTTTGTCGTCAATGGCCGTACCGGCAGGGTGCAAGGCGAACGCCCCTACTCTGCCTGGAAAATCACAATTGCCGTCTTTATCGGAACCCTCCTTGCACTTGGCATAGGATTTGTTATCGCTAACAGTCAGTAATTATCTCGGAGAATCCCCATGATCATCTGCTGTGGCGAAGCCCTTATTGATATGTTGCCCCGCCAGAGTGACGCGGGCGAACCCGCGTTCGCCCCCCATGCTGGCGGCGCTGTGTTTAATACGGCTGTGGCATTGGGACGGCTGGGCAGACCTGTGCAATTTTTTTCGGGGATTTCTACGGACTTATTTGGGGACATTCTACGTGATCGCTTGGCAGAATCGCATGTCGATGCCTGCCCGGCGGCGTTATCAGATCGTCCAACAACGTTGGCCTTTGTCACTTTGACCGACGGCCATGCCTCATACGCGTTTTACGATGAAAACACTGCCGGGCGGATGCTTTCCATCGATGATCTGCCTGCATCGGGTGCAGATGCATTATTTTTCGGAGGCATCAGCCTTGTGGTTGAACCCTGCGGTGCCGCCTATGAGGCGCTTATGCTGCGCGAGGCCCCAAACCGCGTCACCATGATTGACCCCAATATCCGCCCCAGTTTTATCACCGACGAAACCCGCTATCGCGCGCGATTGACCCGCATGTTGGGCGTTGCGGACATCATCAAGTCATCCGACGAAGATCTGGAATGGATCACCGGCAATACCGATGGGCCTGCCCTTCTGAAAGCCACAGGCGCCAAAATCATCCTGCTGACGCGCGGCAGCGAAGGTGTGACGGTTGTGACAGCGACGGACCAAATTGACGTGCCCGCGCAAAAAGCCACGGTTGTTGACACCGTCGGCGCAGGCGACACTTTCAGCGCTGGGTTCTTGGCCGAACTGGATAGGCGCGGGCTTTTGACCAAAGAAGCGTTGAATAGCGCCACAGGTGACGACCTAAAAGCCGCGACCGCCTTTGGCGCGCGGGTCGCTGCGATCACCGTCAGCCGCGCAGGTGCAAACCCACCCTGGGCGTCCGAGCTATGAGAGCGCTGATCCAGCGCGTTACCGCAGCATCGGTGCGTGTTGCAGGCGAAACGATTGGGGAAATTGACCAAGGGCTGCTTATCCTGATCTGCGCAATGCAAGGGGATGACGCGGCAAAATCAGCGCAAATGGCGGCCAAGATCAGTAAACTGCGTATTTTTACCGATGACGCTGGTAAGATGAACAGATCGCTGGTCGATACAGGCGGTTCAGCCCTGATTGTAAGCCAATTCACTTTGGCCGCAGATACATCACGCGGCAACCGCCCCGGATTTTCGGCTGCGGCGCGCCCTGATGAAGGCAAAGCGCTTTATGAACAATTCATTGACGACATGGGCGCATTGGGGATTAACACCGCTACGGGCGCATTTGGGGCCGATATGGCGGTGAGCCTCACCAATGATGGACCAATAACAATCTGGCTGGATATTTAGCAGCGTTTTGCAACGACCATGACCCAATAGGGGCCGTTTTCGCCTTGGGAAATGCCAATGCCGAATTCTTCGATACGCGGGTGCAACATGATCTCGCGGTGACCAGCCGATTGCATCCACTCACGGATAATACGCGCCGATTCCGGGTATCCCCAAGCAAGGTTTTCACCCACAAGACATTGCCGATATCCGGTATTTTCAACCCGCACCAAAACAGTTGATCCATCCGTTCCTTGATGGTCAAAGAAATCATGTTCCATCATATCACAGGCATGTGCAGCCGCAGCCCGGCCTAATCGCCGGTTCATCCGCAACGCGCTTTCACCGTTTGCGCGCCGCGTGGCATTCACGCTTGCCGCAATCTCATCCACAAGCGCATCCGCGTTTTCAGGCACGGCACAATTACTTGCCGAGGCAGAATGCCCAAATAGCGTTAGAAAAAGGATGCTGATTGCGCGGAGAAGATTCGTCATTTTAGATACCTTAGAAGTCCTGATTGGCCTTATCATAGCAATCAACCGGGCATGATCATGACGAAGACGTGGCAATTCGCGACACACGAACACTCTTCAACGCCTTACCAGAATGTCAGATCAGCCGTTCAGCACGCAACCATCCGGGAATCGCACCAATGTCAGGCAGTACAACATCAGCAAGTGGCGCCAACTCAGCCTGCGGCGCGGGCCCAGTGAGCACGCCAATCGTTTTCATGCCCGCCGCGCGCCCCGCGACAAGGTCGTGCGTGCTATCGCCGACCATTGCGCATTGCGCTGCGGCAATCCCCGTTGTCGTGCAAAATGCGTCCAATTGGCCCGGTTCTGGTTTTGCGCCAAATCCGCTGTCATAGCCCGCGATAAAATCGAAATAACCGTTCACGCCAGCCTGTTCCAAATGTTGTAGCGCCGGGGCCTCTGCATCATTTGTGGCGATGCCAAGCTTCAGATTCAATCTCGCGAGCGATGCGAAATATGCGGCCAGCGGCACCGCCTCTTGCTGCGTGACCTGCGCCGCGCCCGTGTTCATACGCGCGATCAATGCGCCCTTGTCCACATCCCCCAAAACCGACAAGATATGGTCCGCCACGATATCTACGGTCGAGGCGATCACGATGCTGCCCGGCACAAACCGGTTCGCCTGCGCATCATATCCTAAGACATCGGCCAACGCGTCAAACTTAACGTGATCACCGCCTGCTTCGGCGGCAAGCATCTGCTGCGTCCAAGCGCCCCATGTCGCGTTAAAGTCGAACAAAGTCCCGTCTTTATCGAAAATGATACCTTTGATCATGTGCCGCCCCTTTGGGTGATTTCCGCCAGATCACTCTGGCCAGACAGTAAAGTCAATCGGGGATTAGGTCCAATGCACGGCCTCGGCACCCGGCAGTGCATAACGTGCGTGCAACGGCATTTCATATTTTAAATCAACACTGTCGCAAAAGGCTACGACCCAAGTATCATCCATTGTGATGAATTCCAACACGGCTGCCAAAAAGGCCGGATCGCCCGCGCGAGCACGCAGATCGTCGATGGACCCGCCTGTTGCCCCCAAGAACACTGGGCAAAGTTCATCATTGCCTACCAACCATGCCAATGCTTGCAACGCGATGACCTGTGCCTGTTCGTGATCCATCTGCAATCCTTAATCCTACAGAAACTGTTTCTTAACCAATACCGTTCAAATTGTCTGCATGAAATGGGCGACCTCATGGAGGATTTGAAAATGCCAGGACGTATATTGATCATCGATTCTGTTGCGACCAATCGTATCGTGATGAAGGTTAAAATGTCCGCCGCGCAATTTCGCGTCAACACATGTGCCAACCGGACCGAGGCCGATGCCCATATTCTCAAACACCGCCCCGACCTCATACTGATTAGCTTTGGCGACCCCGCGCTGGATCTAGAAAGCTATTGCAGCGCGTTGAAATCAAATCCGGACACGCAAAACATCACAATCATCGCAATGGGGGTAACCGACACAAGCCAAGCCCGTTTCGCAGCGCTTGATGCCGGAGCCGATGATGTCATGCCGCGGCCGGTGAATGACGCGCTTTTGCTGGCGCGCATCCGTAGCTTGTTACGGGTTCACAGTACCCATCAAGAATTACAGCTGCGCGAAGGGACCAGCAGCGCCCTTGGCTTTGAAGAGGCGACCACCCCCTTTGAGACTGCGGCAAATGTCGCGCTTTTGTCAGCGACCCAACAGCCCGATGGCGCTCTTTTGGCGGCATTGACCCATGGTTTGGGCCACGTTGTGCGTGCCATGGACCCCGACCAAGCCCTACGCACGCGCAAGGCGCAGCCGTCACATGCGCTTTATGTCATTGACGCAAGCACCCATATGACGGCACCAGCACGTTTTTTCGGGCTTGTATCCGACTTGCGGGCGCGCCCAGATACCCGCCAATCAACGCAGCTCATTATCGTGCCCGACGACGCGCCTGATATGGCGGCTATGTTCTTGGATTTGGGGGCTGATGACGTTGTGATGGTCTCTGCATCGGGTGATGAAATCGTTTTGCGGGCGCGCAAACTGATCAAACGTAAGCGGTTGCATGACCGATTGCGCGATACGGTGCGCGATGGCCTGCAAGCCGCCGTGACCGATCCGCTGACCGGGCTTTTCAACCGGCGCTACGTTGACCCGCATTTGGCGCGCATGGCGCAACACGCACAGATTTCTGGGGACGCTATGGCGGTGATGATGGTCGATATTGATCACTTTAAATCCATCAATGACACCTATGGGCACGCTGCGGGCGACAAAGTGCTTAAACAATTGGCGAAGCGGCTTAAGGATAACATCCGCGCGGTTGATATGGCTGCGCGCGTCGGCGGCGAAGAATTTCTAGTCGCACTGCCGGGCACCACGGCGCCGCAGGCACAGACGACTGCAAATCGGCTTCTGGCCCTGATCAACAGCACGCCTTTTGACATCGGCGAAGCCTATCCGCCGTTGCCCGTCACGATATCGGTTGGGGTCGCCATCAGTCGCGACAAACAGGCAAAAGACGCGCGCGCTGATACGATCTGCGCCCAAGCGGACGCCGCTTTATACGCGGCAAAATCCGCAGGGCGCGATCAAGTTGCTATGGCCAGCTAGTCGCGCTTGGGGCGCTCACGTAGGTTCACAAGCTCCGCTTCGAAACGATCTGCAAAACCTGCGCGCTCATCAGCGGTCATTGCCGCGATGTGGTTGATGAAAACATCTTGGGCCACGGTCTGAATTTGCCTGCTATGGCGCGCCTGTTCCTCGACAAGACGACGCAAGCTTTCGGGTTCAAATGGATCGACGCGCAAGGTCGCAATCATCAACGAAACCTGTTGCCGGGGATTGTAGTCCCCCATGGGGCGGGCTTCACGTAGGTGCGCACCGATTTCGCGCCGATCTTCGGGCGCCAAAGCACGTGCCATCGGGCCAATACCAAGGTCAAAGCTCCGCGGTGGTCCATCGCCCACCCGTCCCGAGGCAAACGATCCAACGACAAGCCCAGCCACCGCAAGGTTTAACGCCAAAGACGTCACCAGCACGATGCGCATGACGCGCCCGTTTTTTGTTTTGTCATCAGCCATCGAAAAAATCTCCCGTCGCGAAAATCGCTTCCTCACTAAATAGGCTCACGCTGATTTCATCGCCAAAATAAGTCGCCGTGTAATCTTGCACGGACTCCGGTGGTGAAACCCCGATCCAGACCCCAGCGCAGGTCGCTGTGACCAATCCGCTGACAGCCGTCCAACCGCCCAAAATGTCCAGCACTTGCTGACCCAGGCTGCGGCGCGGCGCGGGTTGTGATGCCACTTGCGGCACCGGAACCCCGGCCATCACCCGCGCGATCAAATCATCTGACGGGGTCGGCGCAACCGCACGAGCCTGCGCAAAAATATCTTCTAGGATGTCGTCATTACGATCAGTCATCATCATACCCCAGTTCTGCCTTGCGCCCTGCCATGATTGCAGCAAGCGCCCGTTTCCCGCGTGCCGTCAGGCTTTCGACTGACCGCACATTTGTGTCCATAATTTCTGCGATCTCAGGGTTGGACAGCCCCTCGAGATGCCGCAAGGATACGGCCTGCGCCTGACGTTCGGGCAAAGCCGCGAGCGCGTCTGACAGCGCCTGCATCCGCGCGTTTGTTTGCATTTGTTGCACCACGCTTGGTGCGCCGTCTGTTGGTTCCGCGATCTGGTCCAGCGAGACCCCACCGCGTCGTTTTCGCAAAATATCTGTGCACAGGTTTGACACAACACGGTAAAGCCATGTGCTCACCTGTGCTTCGCCTTGCCGCCAATCGGGGGCCTGCTTCCACAAGCGGATCATCGCCTCTTGCGCGACCTCTTCGGCCTCGGCCTGAATGGCTAACATCCGCGTCGCTTGCGCCAGAACCCTAGGCAATAACCGTTCGGTCAACGCCTGCGCAGCCTGTGCATCACCATTGGCAAATGCAATCAGTAGCGCCTCGTCGGGGGCGCCTGCAAAAAGGTCGGGCATCGCGTTCATAAAGTCTAGTGCTACCGATATTTACAGCGTTTCGCAATTGGCGAGGGGAAGCCCCCCGCCAAAGCAGTTGGTTTAGTTGTTGTCGCGACCATGGCCGTCGCCATGACCTTGGCGACGTTCACCGCGTTCTTGCATCTTTTCTTGCGCAGCTTCGAATTCTTCCGCGCTAATTGTGCCATCTTCGTCGGCATCCACGCGCTCGAACATCCGCTCCATGTTACCTTCGCGGCGTTCGCCACCGCGGGGTTTCATTTCGTCGGCTTGGATAAGACCATCGTCGTTCTCATCCATACGTTCGATCATACGGGCCACGCGTTCTTCAGAGCGTGCGTTCGCTTGGGCGGTCAGCTCTTCAGCGCTCAATGCGCCGTCGCCGTCAGTGTCAGCATCTGCAAAGCGCGCTTCGCCGCGTGCTTGCAGTTCTTCCATTGTCAGCGCACCGTCGCCATCAATGTCGAGTGTCGCGAAATCTGGGCGTTCACGTTGTTCCGGCTGTGCCGAAACCGCGCCTGCAGTCATCACGACGCCTGAAAGAAGTGCTGCCATCAAAATAGTCTTTTTCATTTTCATTCCTCACTTAAGGTTTAGTGCGACAGTTCTCTGCCGCAGACCCTTCTTCAACGCAGGCACAAATCATTTCCGTCGCAAAACCGTAAGAAATCTCTTTTGGGGCTGCGTGACACGGCGCCGCAACCCGCCCTAAACCCCTTTTCAAAGGGGCGTGAATAGACGATGTAATTGTTGAAACTCTGGAGCAAGCCCAATGTCTGACGCACATTCTTTCCCGATGGAACGCCCAAGCAAACCTGCAATTCTGCGCGGGCTGCGCTGTAAATGCCCCAACTGTGGTGAAGCCAATATTTTCGACGGCTATCTGAAGGTTGTCGACCATTGCCCGCACTGCAATGAAACCTTGAGCCACCACCGCGCGGATGACGGCCCCGCCTATCTGACAATCTTGTTGGTGGCACATATCATCGGCTTTGCGATCCACTTTATGTGGGTCATGTGGGAACCCAGCCCCATGGTAATGGCCACCACGCTTTCAGTTGGTGCGATTGCTTTGTCGCTCTTTCTTTTGCCTCGGCTCAAGGGCATGATCGTGGCAATTCAATGGGCACGCCGCATGCACGGGTTTGGACAAGATAGCTAAACCCCGGCCAAACGGGGATAAGATGGATAAAAGCAACATCCGCGATGCAGCCACGATTGTTGTGCTGCGTGACGCGCGCACGACGCCATCTGTGCTGATGGGGCAACGCGGCGCGTCGGCGGCATTTATGCCCGGTAAATTTGTTTTCCCCGGCGGCGCGGTTGACCCCGTAGACGCGCAGGTCCCCGTCACATTGCCGCAAACGGAAGCCGCCCGGCTTGCGCAAGACAGCACGCGCCCACCTGCGGCGCTAGCCGCCGCAGCGATCCGCGAGCTTTGGGAAGAAACCGGACATATCTTAGGACAGCGCGCCGATTGGGCCAATCCCCCAAAGGGCTGGCGCGGGTTTGCCGCCTCTGGGCATCAGCCCAACGGCTCGGCGCTGCAATTTTTGTTTCGCGCCATCACCCCACCTGGCCGCCCACGCCGGTTTGATGCGCGGTTTTTCTTGGCCGACGCGGATGCGCTCACCACCGATCTAGATGATTTTAGCAAGGCCGAAGATGAGCTGGCCTTTCTTCAATGGGTGCCACTGCACCAAGCGCGCAAGTTTGATCTGCCCTTTATCACCCAAGTCGTACTGGCCGAACTAAACGCACAAATCGCATCGGGAGAGCGCGCTGCAACCGTCCCTTTCTTTCGCAACAATGATGAGGCAAGATTGGTCAGCCGTTTAGGTGGAAAACCCCCACTTTAAGCGACTAATACCAGAACCAAGATGCTCACCCCCAAAAACACCATTCCCTGCCATTCGCGCCGTGATATTTTTTCGCCAAAGGCAAGCGACCCGATGGCCAGCGACAAAAGCAGTTCCACCTGCCCCAGCGCGTTCACATAAGCCGCCGTCTGCAGCGTGTAGGCATTGAACCAGCAGATCGATCCCACCATGCTGGTCAGCCCAACCAACCCGGCCACCCGCCACGCCCGAAACACGCGGGTTATTTCACCCCTTTCGCGCCAGACGAGCCAGATCGCCATCGTGACCGTCTGCAACGCCGTGACGATCGCCAAAGTCACGATGGCGCGATAGAATACATCGCCCGCATCCAATGACAGCGACGCGCCACGATATCCATTTCCAGACACGCCAAACAGCAGCCCGGCCCCAAGCCCCAATGCCGTTGCTTTGTTGAAAATTCGTTGGTGCCAAGCCCCCGTCGCATTGGGTGGATCAGAAAGTAAGATCACGCCCACTAGCCCGATCAGCATCGCGCAAATCGCCCATCCCGTGACCACATCGCCCAAGATCACAAAGCCAATCAACGCGCTCAGCAGGACTTCGGTTTTCTTAAACGTTATCCCGACTGCAAAATTGCGGTGACTGAACAAGGCCACCACGCACATGGTTGCCAATACCTGTGACGCGCCCCCGGCGATTGCATAGGGCCAGAACGCTGCTGGCAATTGCGGCACACCCTGCCCGGATGTGCGCGCATAAATCACCGCAATCACCATGACCAATGGCGAAGAATAGATAAACCGCGCAAAGGTCGCGCCCGCCGTAGAAAGCTGCATCCCGCGCAGATGTTTTTGCAGCATAAACCGCAACGCCTGTGCGGTCGCAGCAGCCAGCGTGATCGGGACCCAGAGTTCCATTACCGGGTTAACTGCGCATTAACCCTGCGCAGTAGGATGACTAAATTCATCCGCAGGCACCGGTTCGCCGCGCACAGACGGATCACAGGCGACCATCGGGCTGCCTTGGTCACGTATGATCAAACCGCCACGGGCGCGACACTGTTCGAATGTCATGCGATTGCCGATCACCAGATGCTCTTGCATGCCGGGGCTTCCGCCCATCGCGCCGCCGGTTTCACAGGCACCCAAAAACATCACACATCCCAAAACAAGCTTCTTCACGGGGTAATCTCCATCAGTTGACTAATATCATAGCCATTAAATTCCAAAATATCACGCGCAGCGCGTAACCTATCAGCGGGTATCTCAGGATCGCGGTTCAAAATCCAGCCCGACGTGCCATTTGGGCTGCCAACAACGGCGGTGCGGTAGCCTTCGTCGACCCAAAGCACCCAGTAATCCGCTGCGACAAACGGCACCCCATCAAAGCGCACGATGAAGCGCCCCGGCCCAACGACCTCGGTACTGCCTGTAATCCGGGTGCGTTCTGTACCATCTGCATTGCGGCAAATATTCAACACTGACAGGCTTCCGTCAGGTTGCACGCCGTAATCTGCCGTTGCCCCTGCGCAGTCTTTTTGAAAAGACACCGGGAACCGGGCCACTTCGTGCCAGCGCCCGGCATAGCGGGCGGGTTCAAAAAGCGCCGTTGATGAGATCGGCGCCGTTGCATCACGGTAAACAGTCGGAGCGGCGCACCCTGCCAAGGCAAAGAGCAAAACCACAGCACGCGGCACGCAAACAGCGCGAGTCAACTTAAGTAGCATCGTAGGCTCCGTGTTATAATTGCGCAGACAGTCTCGCAAATGTGGTGCGGCGGCAAGGCACAAATCTTGACAAAGCGCCCTGTCATCCGGCAAGGCTGCCCTATGGATACGCGCAGTCAAATCGCAGCCCCTTATTACCCCGGCCCCATATCGCGGCGACCGGGTCTTTTTTGATATAGATACGGACACGCCCGCAAGGGTGTCAGGAAATATTGTCCCCTTGCGGCACACGCAATGGACAAATCCAATGATCACGATCACCAACGTTACACCAACCGACCTCCCCCCGCTGCAGGATATGATTTGCGCGCTTTGCGCACATCACGGCGACACATGCGTGCGTGGGGTCGCAGACATTCACGCGCAATTCATTGATGGTCCGCTGATGGGGCTCATTGCGCGCGAAAATGACATGCCTGTCGGGTTTGCGACCCTCGTGACCCACTGGCGGCCTATGAACACGGGCGACAGTATCGATATATTGCATTTATTTGTCGTGGAAGGGTGGTGCGGCCAAGGCATCGGGCGCAGGCTGATCGCAGCGGCCCAATCGCACGCACGCGCAACAGGCGCGATACGGTTGACGATTGGCACATCGCCCAACAACACAAGCGCCGCGCAGGCCTACCGGGCGATGGGTTGGGATGAAATCACTGCGACAGCCGGGCCACGATTTCAGATCAGACTTTAGACCCACCCCGTAGGGTGGATCTTGATCCACCTCCCTTAGTAAGGCATCGGGTGCGCGCGGTGTACCGTATCGATCTCAGCGATCAACGCATCGCTGAGCACCACATCTTTGCCCGCAATGATATGCGCTAACTGTTCCGATGTCGTCGCCCCGAAAATCGCGGACACTGGGAAAGGCCGCGAACCTTGCCATGCCATGGCCATATGCACCGGATCGACTCCATGCTGCGTAGCCAAATCAAGATAGGCTTGCGCGACGGGCAAAGTACGCGGGGTCATGCGCCCACCCAGTTCTGGGCCGATTGACCGGCGGCTGCCTTCGGGGATCGCGCCGTTTTGGTACTTCCCGGTCAGCAACCCGCAGGCCAATGGCGAAAACGACAACAATGTCACGTCCTCATTCACCGCCATTTCGGCCATATCGGTATCATACATACGGCACATCAATGAATATTCGTTTTGCACGGATACCATGCGCGGCAGGCTGGCGGCCTCGGCCAGATCAACCCATTTGGTCATCCCCCAGGCAGATTCGTTTGAGGTCCCCACCGCACGAATTTTGCCTTCGGCAACCAGTTCACCAAAAGTGGTCAGCACACCCATCATATGATCCAGCGTTTGCGCGCGATCTTGGCCAGAGGGGTCATAGGTCCAGTTTTGGCGGAACATATATGATCCACGCTCAGGCCAATGCAGCTGATACAAATCGATCATATCCGTCTGCAAACGCCTCAAAGATGCCTCAACGGTTTCACGGATATTGCCACCGTCGAAGCCCTTGCCGTCACGCACCCAACCAGGGTTGTTTCCAGATACTTTCGTGGCGATGATCACCTCATCACGGCGACCTGATTTGGCAATCCAGTTTCCGATCACCTGTTCAGACAGGCCCACGGTTTCGGCGCTAATCGGGTTCACCGGATACATTTCGGCAGTATCAAGAAAATTAATCCCCGCATCTAACGCCATATCGATTTGATTGTGTGCGTCGCTTTGTGGGGTTTGGTTGCCATAGGTCATTGTACCTAGGCACCAGTCTGACACCGCAATATCGGTGCGACCAAGGTTAAGCATTTTCATGAGTTCACTTTCAAATCTGCGTTCAAAAGCAAACTAATCCCTAAAACGCAGGTGGCAAGACCCGTCGCAACCGATCTTGCCGTTGTTTGGTTCTAGAAATGATAGAATGCGCCAACACGGGTCGTTGTCACCGCGTCAGTGGTGTGGTCATCCATAAAATCGCGAATGAATTCCGCGCGCAGGCTCACTTTGTTGGTGAAGTCTGTCTGCACCCCAACACCTAAGTTAAAGCCAGACGCATTCCCGCCATCGCTTTCATAGCTGGTGATCCCGCCAGACGCCAAGGCCTCAACGGCCCCCAAGTCATAGGTTCCCAAGGCGCGCAAACGCCGGGTGCTGTAATCTGCGTCGCCCGCGATATGCCCGCCAATTTCCAATTCACCGCCATAACCAAAGGTGCCGTAACCCAAACCAACACCGGCGATCAGCGACGCAGAGGTCTGCGTATCGCCAGAATGCGGGTATGCATAATCAAGCGCACCACCTGCATAGAAATCTTGCGCGGATGCCATACTCGCCGCCACAGCCAAAGCTGCGCCTAAAATGATCGTTTTCATTGCCTGCCTCATCGTTGTTTATTACCGCCATAATACCTCAGATCACCCATCAAGACCAGTGATTGCGCAGTATATCTGGCATCTGGACGCAAGCCCCGTTAGATAGGCCCAAATTGATAGGAAAACGAAGATGGCCCGTCACCTCATTACGTCTGCAATCCCCTATATCAACGGGATCAAACACCTTGGTAACCTTGTTGGCAGCCAATTGCCCGCAGATCTGTTTGCGCGCTACATGCGTGCGCGCGGTCACGAAGTTTTGTTCCTTTGCGCGACCGATGAACATGGGACCCCTGCCGAACTGGCTGCCGCCAAGGCAGGCAAGCCCGTGGCCGACTACTGCGCCGAAATGCATGATGTGCAGGCCAAGATCGCCGATGGGTTCCGCCTTTCGTTTGACCATTTTGGCCGTTCCTCCAGCCCGCAAAACCAAAAACTGACCCAAGCCTTTGCTGGCCGTCTGGCCGATATGGGCCTGATCCGCGAAGTGACCGAAGAACAGGTGTATTCCGTCGCTGACGGTCGCTTCCTGCCCGACCGCTATATCGAAGGCACCTGCCCCAACTGCGGCTTCACATCTGCGCGCGGCGACCAATGTGACAATTGCACCAAACAGCTAGACCCCACTGACCTGATTGACGCGCATTCCACGATTTCAGGGTCAACCGATTTGGAAGTCCGCGAAACCAAACACCTGTATCTTTGCCAATCTGAACTCAAAGACGATCTGGCCGCTTGGATCGACAGCAAAACGGATTGGCCGATCCTGACCACCTCGATTGCCAAAAAATGGCTTACCGATGGGGATGGTCTTCAGGATCGTGGCATCACCCGTGATCTTGATTGGGGCGTGCCCGTCAAACGCGGTGACGCCGAATGGCCCGGCATGGAAGGCAAAGTTTTCTACGTCTGGTTCGACGCGCCGATTGAATATATCGCCTGCGCCCAAGAATGGGAGGATGCCGGCAAAGGCACCGATTGGGAACGCTGGTGGCGCACTGACAAAGGTGCCGATGACGTGACCTACACCCAGTTCATGGGCAAAGATAACGTGCCGTTCCACACGCTGTCCTTCCCCGCGACGATCAAAGGCACGCAAGAGCCGTGGAAACTCGTCGATTACATCAAATCGTTCAACTATCTGAATTATGACGGCGGCCAATTCAGCACCTCGCGCGGGCGCGGCGTGTTCATGGACCAAGCGCTTGAACTCCTGCCCTCAGATTACTGGCGTTGGTGGCTTTTGTCGCATGCCCCTGAATCGTCAGATGCGGAATTCACGTGGGAAACCTTCCAAACTGACACGAACAAAGACCTCGCCGACGTTCTGGGAAATTTTGTTAGCCGCGTGACTAAGTTTTGTCGGTCAAAATTCTCTGAGGATGTCCCCGCAGGCGGCACATACGGCGCGGCGGAAACGCAATTGATCACCGATCTTACGACCCGAATCCGCGCCTACGAGGCGCATATGGAAGCCACCGAGGTGCGCAAAGCGGCCGCCGAGTTGCGTGCCATCTGGGTGCTGGGCAATGAATACCTGCAAGCAAATGCGCCGTGGACCACGTTTAAGACGGACCCAGAAACAGCCGCGATGCAAATCCGGCTCGCGTTGAACCTGATCCGGATTTACGCGGTGCTTTCAGCGCCGTTCATCCCCGATGCAGCGGCAACAATGATCGCAGCAATGCAGACGGAAGACAACAGCTGGCCTAACGATGTGACCACAGCGCTGGAAACACTGCCCGCAGGCCATGCATTCACTGTACCTGAAAACCTGTTCCGCAAAATCACGGATGATGAACGCGAAGAATGGGCTGCGCGGTTCGCTGGCACACGCGACTAAGGAGACAACCATGATCATCGGGCATATCGGCGCACGCGCGGGCAGCAAGGGCGTTCCGGGCAAGAATTTTCGCGATTTGCATGGCAAACCGCTGATTGATTGGGCGCTTGACCAATTGTTCGACAACGCCCGTGTCGATCATGTTGTTGTCTCTACTGATTGTCCAAAGATGTACGCGCATGGGCTGAAACGTGGCGCACTTGATATTGGGTTGCGCCCGGACCATCTGGCCACCGATACGGCAGCAAAATGGGATGTCTGGCAACACGCGCTTCTTGAGGTTGAAAAACAAACCGGACCGGCGGACGCGTTCTTAGACCTCGATTGCACGTCACCACTGCGCCTGCCCGAAGACGTTGACGCCGGGCTGGACCTTTTCGCGAAAGAACAGCCGGATATGGTGATGTCTTGCTGCGAAAGCCGCAAGAACCCTTATTTCAACATGTTGGAAACCGATGAGACGGGAGGGTTGCATGTATCCAAACCCCTGCCCCACGGCGTCGTCGCCCGCCAGCAAGCCCCGATGGTCTATGATCACGTCGGCTTGGTCTATGTCGTCAAGCCTAGCTATCTGCGCACAGCGACACGCCTGTTTGAAGGCCACGTGATCCCGCTGATCGTCCCGAATGAACGCAGCTTAGATGTGGACAGCCCGTTTGATTGGGACGTGATTGAGTATTTGATGGGTAAACAAATTGCGGATGACCTGCGCCCACCGGCCTAGCGCCAGCCCTGCCAGAACCGTAGTTTTGCCTGCTTTTCGGCAAAGCTTTGCGTTAACGCGGCTGGATCATATTCTGTCTTGATCCAATCATCGATGGCAATCGGCGATTGCGCGTTGCGGGCCGCGTAAACATCCAGAAAATGATCCAGAACCCCTGTGCTAGTCTTGCGGATATGCAAGAAGCGAAAGCTCAGCTGCTTGCGCACGTCTTCCAACGCCTTGCCTTCGACCACTACCAGATAAATCACGGCAGCCAACCCTGTGCGATCGGCGCCCGATTTGCAATGCATCAAGAACGGCCGTTCTATGGTTTCGAAGCAATCCAATAGCTTGATCAACTCTTTGACTTTGGGCGCGCGGCGCGCAGCCATCTGGCAGTTGACCAAAGTCAGGCCCAGCTGTTCGCAGCTTTCGACCTCGAACAGGTAATGCGGTTGCTTTGCAACGCCGCGTAGGTTCAACACAGTTTTGATGCCCATCGCAGCATAAGCTTCGAACCGTTTGTGATTTGGGTGGTTCGACCGATATGCGTCCGGAGCAAATTCTTCGAAATTATGCCAATGCAGGCGCAAGACCCCGTGGTCGAGCCAATTGAAATGCACCATGGAACGCCTACGTTCCTTTGGGTCAGTGATGTCGTGCCCAAATGATTTACGCAAATTTTGCTCTTTGCGTTCCAGATATCTGTGTATACGGCGGATCATCACGGGTCCAAAATAGGGCAATCGCATGTCACTTGGACCATACCCGCGCGTTTTGCAATCAATCTGTGCAATTGCTCCGCCACGTCAAAACCCATAGAACCGGGGCAATACCACCGCGTAGGAGAGAACCGTTGGACATCGCAGGCCGCAAAATTGGACCAGAGCACCCGCCACTGGTGATTGCAGAGATCGGAATTAACCACGGCGGCGATCTGTCTGTCGCCAAGGAAATGGTGCGTCTTGCCGCTGCTTCTGGATGTGAGGTGGTGAAACACCAGACCCATATTATCGAAGATGAGATGACCGAAGAGGCCAAGCAAATCTTCCCCCCAAATGCCGATGTGTCGATTTGGGATGTGATGGCGGCCTGTGCGCTATCGCTTGAGGATGAAAAGGCGCTGAAAGAATACACCGAAAGCCTTGGCATGATCTGGATTTCAACGCCATTCAGCAGGGCCGCCGCAGATTTCCTTTATGATCTTGATGTACCCGCCTTTAAGATCGGATCGGGAGAAGCTGACAATCTTCCCCTGATCCGCCATATCGCGCGGATGGGTAAACCCGTGATCATGTCGACTGGGATGCAAAGCATCGAATCTGTGCGCGCCTCTGTGCAAATTCTTGAGGATGCCGGGATCGAATATGCGCTGCTCGAATGTACCAACCTTTACCCGTCACCGCCTGAAATCGTGTCCTTACAAGGGGTCACTGACCTAAAAGATGCCTTTCCGAACGCCGTGGTTGGGTTTTCAGATCACTCAATTGGCCCTGAAATGGCGTTGGCCTCTGTGGCGCTGGGCGCATGTATCTTAGAACGTCACTATACCGACAGCCGCTATCGCATTGGCCCTGACATCATTAATTCGATGGACCCGTCAGAGCTGCGCCATATTATCGACCGGTCGCGCGAAATTCACACCGCCCTGCGCAACCCCAAACAGCGCACCGCAGCCGAGGAAGACGTCTACCGCTTTGCCCGTGCCAGTGTCGTCGCCGACCGTGATCTGCCCGCAGGTCACATGATCACCGAGGCCGACATTTGGGCGCGCCGCCCCGGATCTGGTGAAATCGCAGGCTATGACTTTGACAAAGTGATCGGCAAAACACTGACCCATGCGGTGACCCGCAACACCCAGCTCAAGTGGGCCGATTTTGACCAATAGCACGCCCTCCCTGACCCGTGCCGATGTTGGCATTTGGCTGATCAACCTTGATCGCGATACTGATCGGCTGGCCGATATGGTGACGCAGCTTGACGCAATGGGTCTGTCCTATACGCGGTTCCCCGCGATTTACGGCAAAGACCATGTTGAAACCCTGTCCAAGCGTGCCGATGCGGGCGCCTATGCCCGCAACATGGGCAGCCCGATATTGCCGGGGAAGATGGGCTGCTACGCCAGTCACATTGCCGTCTGGGAAGACTTCGTAGCCTCTGACTATAAGGTTGCCCTGATCTTAGAAGACGACGTTGTCTTTCATGATGACTTCCTTGAAAGCCTTGATCTCGCGCTTGCGGGGGCTGCCCATTGGGACACCGTGCGGTTTAACTGTATCCGCGCGAAGATGCCAATCAGCCAAGGCAAAATTGGGGCCTATACGCTTAATGCCTATGTCGGGCCCTTCACCGGGAACGCGACCTATCTGCTGCACAAGGACGTTGCCAAACGGTTGCTGCCAAACCTCTGGCCCCAAACCCGCGCGTTTGACCACGAACTAAACCGGTTTTTCAAACATGATTTTCGACAGATGGGATTAGAGCCGTTTTCAAGCCATGTCGACGACGGCGATGTGAGTTCGATCACCGGGGCGCATTTTGGATTGGTCAAGAAATTCAAATGGTACCGGCGTTTGCCGCATTATCGGCTCAAAGCTGCGAACTATTTCAGACGCATCTGGTGGCTGATAAAAAAAGGACGCATCTGGCCGACACGATGGCCGCTTCCGCTAGATAATCAGCCGAAATGACCGATAGCACCGTACATGCGCTTGCAACAGTCACGGCACCGGCGGACTTTGGTACACGCGGCCTGCCCCGCGCAACAAAGCCCAAAAGCGCTGCGTTTTGGGACAACTATGACAATGACACGCTCATTTACGACTGCTTCGGAATTGGGTCACGTGGTATCGTTCGGCTGACCATGCCCAAACTGTTGGGTTTTAAGAAAAGGTTGCTTAGCGCCGATTTTACCATCAACGGCCAGCAGATCAGACGCAAGAAGCTTAAACAAAACCTTAAGCATGATGTGCTGGATCTCTATGTGGATTCCCCTGCGGGAGATATCACGATCACTTCAGGCAGCACCCTCTTGCATGTGCCCGTCCGATTGTCAGATCCTGCGCGCTATGCCGGGTGTAACGTGCTTTATACACAGATCAAAAACGATGATTTGCAATGGGTCTATGATTGGGGCTGCGCACATCAGCGCAACCACGGTGTCGACGCCATTCTTGTGACCAATAACGGCAGCACCGCCTATACAAGCGAAGCGCTGAGACAGGTCCTTGCAAGCATTCCAAACCTTAAGGTCGCCGATGTCTTGGACGCACCACTCTCTCATGGCGCACACCACCAGAATGGGGCCGGCACGGGGGCAACAAAATTCTTGCAACCCGCCTTGCTGAACTTGACCCGCGACCGTTTTTTTGAACAAGCCCGCGCAGTGCTTGTGTGTGATGTCGATGAATTGGTGCAGCCTGCCGGAACTGAAAGCATATTCGACGCGACAGTCGCATCACAACTCAAATACAAGAGCTTTCAAGGGGTTTGGCGCTATGCCCAAACATCTGACGCGCCAGTCCGGCACGCTGATCATATTTGGGCAAAGCCTGAGGGCACCAAATGCGCCAGCAAATATTGTATTGTCCCAAACAGCCTATTTGGCCGCATGACGTGGGGCGTGCATAGTCTAGAGGCGATCAACAGACACATCTTTCGGCCGTCCAATCGTTTCCAGTTTTTTCACTGCAGACAAATTAGTACGTCGTGGAAATCAGATCGTAGCGCGAAGGGCCAAACAGATATGGCAGTGGACCCCAAAACGCAGGATTTCATGTCCGCGACGTTTCCGCCAGAGGTCGAGCTGTGATAAATATTTTTCGCTCACTTTCTGGGCATATCGTCTAAATTATCATCGCAATATCGGTTTAACGAAGCCACTCGCCCCAAATTGACTGACAGGTCTTATGTCCCAAATTTTCGGCTGATAGCGCGAAAGCATGGATGCCGCGCTCAAAATTCTTGTCGTTGAACCAGATGCCGCGCGCGCGCAGGACATCATTGATGCGCTTAAAGATGGCGGCTGGGGCAGCGTCTATATTGTCGCTGAAATCTCTGCGTTGGCGCCAAAGCTTAAGGAAATTGACCCCGACATTGTGTTGATCGATCTGGCACATCCGGATCGCGACACGCTCGAACATATTGGGCAGGTTTCACACGCGCAGTCGCGCCCAGTGGCGATGTTCGTCGACCGCTCTGATTCTGACTTGACGCAAGCAGCCATCACCGCAGGACTTAGCGCCTATGTTGTGGATGGTCTGCAAAAGAAACGTATCAAACCCGTCCTTGAAACCGCAATTGCCCGGTTCAAGATGGTAGAGCAGATGCGCCTTGAACTGGACGCCGCGAAACAGGCGCTGACCGACCGCAAAACCATTGACCGCGCCAAGGGTCTTTTGATGACAGCGCGCGGCATTGACGAAGATAGTGCCTATGGGCTGCTGCGCAAAACCGCGATGGACCAAGGCCGCAAGGTCATTGATGTTGCCCAAGCACTAGTCACAGCGGCGGATTTGCTCGGATGACGGTACAGACAGTCAAATGCGGGTTTCTTCCCCTTGCCGACGCCGCTCCGCTGATCATCGCACGCGAGCTGAACTTCGCGCGTGACGAAGGTGTCGACCTGCAATTGGTCAAACAACCGTCTTGGGCCGCGCTACGTGACCTGCTGGCACTGGGGCAAATTGATGCCGCGCATATGCTGTCGCCGATGCCCATCGCGATGACATTGGGGCAAAGCGGGTTGCCAACCACGGTTGATGCACTGATGGTCCTATCGGTCAATGGCACCGTCATCGGCGTGTCCAATAGCCTCGCGCGCGATATGGAAAGCACCGGCTGGACCGCCGACTTCACCAACCCCGCCAAAGCCGCCACTGCATTATTTGCAACGGGCCGTACGCATATCAGGATCGGCACGCCTTTCCCGTTTTCGATGCACCGCATGCTGATCGAACATTGGCTATCCGCGCACCCATCGTTTCGCAGCAATCGCGTTGAGATCATCACTGTGCCGCCGCCGCGCATGGCAGCGGCCATGGCTGATGGCACGCTGGATATGTTTTGCGTCGGCGAGCCGTGGGGCACCGCTGCGGTACAGCAAGAGGTCGCGGAATTGATCCTGCCCGGGTCGGCAATCTGGCAATTTGCACCTGAAAAAGTACTGGGCGCGACACGCGCCTGGATTGACGCCAACCCCGACACCTGCCGCCGGATGATGCGTGCGATCTACAGAGCGACGCAATGGCTTGACCAGCCGCGCAACAAACCACTCGCCGTCGAAATTCTTGCCCGCAGCCAGCACATTGATTTGCCACACGAGGCAATCGACCCCGCGATATCGGGGCAAATTGTGCCGCGCAAAGGGGCCGCGCCGATCACCCCTGCGCATTTCTTGTTCTTCAACAACAATGCAGGCAACTTCCCTTGGCGCAGCCAAGCGGCGTGGATCAGCGAGCGCATAGCAGCTTGGTCCGGCCTGAATATTCAAGATGCCGTACAGCGTGGGTCGGCAAGCTTTCGTAGCGATCTATTCCGCGCAAATCTGGAAACACTTGGCGTTGATATGCCCGGGGCCTCAGCGAAAATCGAAGGCGCATTGCGCGATCCGACGGCTGTGGCATCCACCAAAGGCCAAATGATTCTCGGTCCGGATGCATTTTTTGATGGCGCAATATTCGACTTTGATATGTCAGATTGACCAATAATTAAGCAATTGCTGTATCGCAGCATATTTTCCAAATCCGGTGCTGCAACGCAGCTTGAACTCTGCGCGCTTCCAGTCATGACTATATTTAACAAAGACAATGGCGTCTTTTCGAAATCCCCATCGACCGGGGTTACACGACCTGAGCAAAGCCGCTCGAAACTTCTGCGCACTCCTCCCTGCGCGCTGGTTTCGAGCGGCTTTTTTCGTTTTTGACCATGACCTATAAGGACAGCAACATGCTAAAAACCCTTCCATTTGCGCTGACGACCAGCGTTCTTTTGAGCACAACGGCGATGGCGCAATCGCTCGACCTCGAAAAAGAGGACCTGACATTTGGCTTTATTAAGCTGACAGATATGGCGCCGTTGGCCGTGGCCTATGAAAACGGGTATTTCGAAGATGAAGGCCTGTTCGTGACGCTCGAAGCGCAAGCGAACTGGAAAGTGCTGCTGGATGGCGTCATCGACGGCCAGCTTGACGGCGCGCACATGCTGGCAGGTCAGCCACTGGCAGCGACAATCGGTTACGGCACCGAAGCCCACATCATCACGCCATTCTCTATGGACTTGAACGGCAACGGTATCACCGTTTCCAACGAAGTTTGGGAGCAGATGAAACCGAACGTCCCACTGATGGAAGACGGTCGTCCGCAGCACCCAATCAGCGCTGCCGCAATGGCCCCTGTTGTCGAAGACTACAAAGACCAAGGTATCCCATTCAACATGGGTATGGTTTTCCCTGTATCCACGCATAACTACGAATTGCGTTACTGGCTTGCCGCAGGCGGCCTAGAGCCGGGTTACTATTCACCCGATGACATTAGCGGTCAAATTGGTGCTGACGTTCTGCTTTCTGTGACCCCTCCTCCGCAGATGCCAGCCACATTGGAAGCGGGCACAATCTTTGGATATTGCGTGGGTGAACCATGGAACCAAGCGGCCGTGTTCAAAGGCATTGGTGTTCCGGTCATCACGGACTACGAACTTTGGCGCAACAACCCCGAGAAAGTTTTCGGGATCTCTGCTGAATTCGCCGAAGAAAACCCAAACACCACCATCGCATTGACCAAAGCGCTGATCCGCGCGGCGATATGGCTGGATGAAAACGACAACGCCAACCGCGAAGAAGCCGTGGAGATTTTGGCGCGTTCTGAATATGTGGGTGCGGATGCCGAAGTCATCGCCAACTCTATGACGGGTACGTTCGAATACGAAAAAGGTGACATTCGCGAAGTCCCCGATTTTAACGTGTTCTTCCGCTACAACGCGACCTACCCGTTCTATTCAGATGCGATCTGGTACCTGACACAGATGCGCCGTTGGGGTCAAATTGCAGAACCACAGACTGATGAGTGGTTCTTTGAAACAGCCGAAAGCGTTTACCGTCCGGACATCTATCTTGAAGCCGCACGTATGCTGGTCGACGAAGGCATGGCAAACGAGGCCGATTTCCCATGGGACAGCGATGGCTTTAAGGCCCCGACCCCTGCCGAAGATATCATCGATGGTATCCCTTACGACGGTCGCACACCAAACGCATATCTGGACAGCCTGCCAATCGGCCTGAAAGGCAGCCAAATCATCGTGGATAGCGAAATCCAAGAGTAATTGAACACGTCTGGCCCCACGCGGGGCCAGACACCATCGTGCCCTTACAGACCACAGGACAACAGCATCATGACCGCAATCGACCCGACCGAACTAAACGCCGAAGCACGCCGCGCCCGGCTGTTTACGCGGATCAACAAGGCAGACGCATGGTTCCAAGTTCTGGGCCTGTCATGGATGACCCCTATTCTTAAGGCAATTGCAGGCGACAACCCGCGCGCGCAAATGTCTGAAATTTGGCGCTTGCTCGGCGTGCCAATCCTTGCGATTGGTGTTTTCTTGATCGCTTGGGGCACCTTGGCCCCCAAAGTACAAACCTCGCTTGGTGCGATCCCCGGCCCTGCCCAAGTTTGGGAACAAGTCGGTAATCTACATGCTGATGCAATCCGCGAAGGCGAAAAAGAGGTCGCCTTTTACGAACGTCAAGACGCACGCAACGCCGAACATGTTGCCAACGGCGATTTGGACAAGGTGCGTGATCGCCCTTACACAGGTAAGCCAACATATTACGATCAAATCTGGACGTCGATCAAAACGGTGTTCTTTGGGTTCTTGATCGCCTCGTTCTTTGCCATTCCATTAGGAATCATGGCGGGCCTGAGCCCCACGGCAAACGCGGCCATCAACCCGATGATCCAAATTTTCAAACCCGTCTCACCACTTGCTTGGCTGCCAATCGTAACCATGGTTGTGTCAGCCGTTTACGCGACCAACGACGGCATGTTCTCCAAATCATTCTTGGTGTCCGCGATTACGGTGACCCTTTGTTCGCTTTGGCCAACCCTGATCAACACGGCGCTGGGTGTTGCAAGCATCGATAAAGATCTCGTTTCTGTGTCCAAAGTTCTGAAAATGAACACATATACCAAAATCACCAAACTGGTGTTGCCATCGGCGCTGCCACTGATCTTTACCGGTCTTCGCTTGTCGCTGGGTGTGGGCTGGATGGTGCTGATCGCCGCGGAAATGCTGGCGCAGAACCCCGGGCTTGGCAAATTCGTTTGGGATGAATTCCAAAACGGGTCCTCACAATCGCTGGCTAAAATCATGGTTGCGGTTCTGACCATCGGGATCATCGGCTTTATGCTCGACCGGGTGATGTATGCCCTGCAATCCATGTTCACATTCACAGAGCAGCGGTAACATCATGAGCATTCTCAAACTCGAAAACGTCACCAAAAGCTATGGCGAAGGCCTGCACAAGGCGGACGTGTTGAAAAACATCAACCTTGAAGTCAAAGAGGGCGAGTTCCTTGTTCTCCTTGGCTTCTCGGGTACTGGCAAAACAACATTGATCAACCTTTTGGCCGGCTTGGAAAAGCCGTCATCAGGCAAGGTCACGTTTAAGGATGCGGAAATCACTGGCCCCGGCCCTGAACGCGGTGTGATTTTCCAAAACTATTCACTGATGCCGTGGCTCACGGTCGCAGGCAATGTGCAACTGGCGCTGGATAGCGTGTTCCCGCACATGCCAAAGGCCGAAAAAGCCGAAAAAGTCGCCCATTTCGTGAAAATGGTTGGTCTCGGCCATGCCATGACGCGCCGCCCGGCGGAACTGTCCGGCGGGATGCGTCAACGGGTCAACGTGGCCCGCGCATTGGCGATGAACCCCGAAGTCTTGCTGCTGGATGAGCCGCTTTCAGCGTTGGACGCCCTCACGCGTGCCAATCTGGCCGATGAAATCGAACACATCTGGGAAGCCGACAAAAAGACCTGTGTTCTAATCACCAATGACGTGGACGAGGCCATTATTCTGGCTGACCGTATCATCGCGTTGAACCCAGATGGCACGCTTGGTGATGAATTCAGTGTCGACATTCCCCGTCCACGCGACCGGACGGAAATGAACAACCACGACGGCTTCAAAACCCTGCGTGCGGATGTCACCAAATATCTGATGGACAAGGGCATCGCATCCAAGGTCGAAGGCACACGCCTATTGCCCGATGTGACCCCAATTCACGGGCTGCCAGCCGCTGTCGCCAAAGCCCAAGAAACTGCGCGCGACGAAGGGTTTTTGACCTTCTCAGGTCTGCACAAAGTTTACCCGACCCCCAAAGGGCCATTGACGGTCGTCGAAGACTTTAACCTTAAGGTCAACAAGGGCGAATTTATCAGTCTCATCGGACATTCGGGCTGCGGCAAATCAACCGTGCTGACAATGGCAGCGGGGCTGAACCCGATCTCAAAGGGGGCAATCCGCCTTGACGGGTGGGATGTACAAGGCGCCGATCCCGAACGTGCGGTAGTGTTCCAATCGCCCAACTTGTTCCCATGGCTCTCTGCCAAAGAAAATGTCGCGATTGGGGTCGATAAGGTTTACCCCAAAGCATCCCAAGCAGAACGCCAAGATGTAATCGAGTATTATCTCGAACGCGTTGGCCTTGCCGACAGCATGGATAAATCAGCCGCCAGTATGTCTAACGGCATGAAGCAGCGGGTTGGCATCGCACGTGCCTTTGCGCTTTCACCCAAATTGCTGCTGCTGGATGAGCCGTTCGGCATGCTCGACAGCCTCACACGCTGGGAACTGCAAGAGGTCCTGATGGAGGTCTGGTCACGCACCAAAGTGACCGCGATCTGTGTGACCCATGATGTCGACGAGGCGATCTTGCTGGCCGATCGCGTGGTCATGATGACCAACGGGCCACAGGCCACCATCGGCAAAATCACGGATGTGAACCTCCCGCGCCCGCGCACGCGCAAGGCACTGTTGCAGCACCCAGATTACTACAACTACCGCCAAGAGGTCTTGGATTTCCTCGAAGAATACGAACACGGGGCCAAGCCAAAACCAAAGCCACAATCGATAGCAGCGGAGTAAGCCATGAACGAGAGCCAGATCACACTTGTCCAGAATAGTTTTGCAAAGGTTGTTCCAATCAAAGACGCCGCCGCAGATATTTTTTACACTCGCTTGTTCGAAGTCGCACCGCAAGTCCGCCCAATGTTCAAAGGCGATATTGCAGAGCAAGGTTCAAAGCTGATGGCAATGATGGGCACGGTCGTGAACGGGCTGCGCGATCTGGATAAAATCATCCCTGTTGCCGAGGCCTTGGCCGTGAAGCACATCGATTACGGCGTCAAAGCCGAACATTACGACACCGTGGGGGCATCGTTGCTTTACACACTCAACGCTGGGCTAGGAGACGACTTCACCGCCGAAGTCGAAGAGGCTTGGACAGCAGCATATACCACGCTTGCGGGCGTGATGGTCAATGCAGCGTATAAACCCGCTGCGGAGTAGAAAATGACACAAAAAATCATCATCATCGGTGCGGGCATGGCCACAGGCCGCGCACTTGAACAACTGATCGAGACTGATCCAGATGCCTATGACGTGACCCTGTTCAACGCAGAGCCGCGCGGCAACTATAACCGCATCATGCTGTCCCCCGTTCTGTCGGGCGATAAGACTTACGCCGAAATCGTCACCCACTCTGCCGAATGGTATGAGGAAAACGGCGTCACCTGCCGCTTTGGCGAACGCGTCGCAAGTGTTGACCGCGCCCGCAAGGTTGTCGTCGCCGAAAACGGTGATGAATTGCCCTATGACAAGCTGATGTTTGGTACCGGGTCAAACCCTTTCATCATCCCGATGCCGGGTCATGATCTGGACGGCGTGATTGCCTACCGCGATCTTGAAGACACAGAACTGATGATGTCGATGGATGACAGCAACAAGGTTGTCGTCATCGGTGGTGGCCTGCTGGGGCTGGAAGCCGCCGCAGGTATGGCGGCGCGCGGTGTTGATGTCACGGTCGTGCATATCATGGGACATCTCATGGAACGCCAATTGGACGAAGCCGCCGGGTATCTTTTGCGCAAGGCGCTTGTCGATAAAGGCATCACAGTCCGCTGTCAGGCGAATTCTAAGCAAATCCTTGGCGAAAATGGCAAGGTGCGCGCCTTGCAATTGGATGACGGGACTGAACTGCCATGTGACCTGCTGGTCATGGCCGTTGGGATCCGCCCCAATGTCAAGCTTGCCCAAGACATCGGGTTAGCCGTTGGCAAAGGCATCCATGTTGACGACCAAATGCTGACGTCTGACCCTGATATTTTGGCGGTTGGCGAATGTGTCGAACATGATGGCGCGATCTTTGGGCTCGTCGCCCCGCTTTATGACCAAGCCAAAGTTGCGGCTAAGACATTGCTCGATGAACCCGCGACATTTGTGCAAAAGGAAATTTCGACCAAGCTAAAGGTCACAGGCTGTGATCTGTTCAGCGCAGGCGATTTTGCCGAAGGCGAAGACCGCGAAGACATCGTATTCCGTGACCCTGCGCGCGGTGTTTATCGCCGCCTTGTGCTTCAGGACAACAAGATCATCGGCGCGGTGATGTACGGCGATACCGCCGATAGCAACTGGTTCTTTGGCATGATCAAAGACGGCACAGATATTGCCGAAATGCGCGAAACGCTGATCTTTGGCCCAGCATACCAAGGGGGAACCCCCATGGACCCGTTAGCAGCCGTTGCAGCCTTACCGGATGACGCAGAAATCTGTGGCTGCAACGGCATTTCCAAAGGTCAAATCGTTGCGGCGATCAACGCCGGCGCAGATACGCTTGACGCGGTAAAAGCCACCTCAAAGGCAGGATCATCCTGCGGGTCATGCGTGGGCCTAGTGACCCAAGTCTTGGGGATCACGCTGGGCGACGATTTCAAAATGCCTGAAAAGGAAACCGTCTGTAAGTGTACGGATTTGTCACACGACGACGTCCGCAAATTGATTGTCGCCAAAAGCCTAAAATCCATCCCGCAAGTGATGCAAGAGTTGGACTGGAATTCCCCCGGCGGTTGCCACGTGTGCCGCCCAGCGCTCAACTATTATCTTGTCTGTGCGTGGCCCGGAGAAGAAGTCGACGACGGCAAATCACGCTTCATCAACGAGCGCGTGCACGCCAATATCCAAAAAGACGGCACATATTCCGTGGTCCCACGGATGCTTGGCGGGATCACAACGCCAGATGAGCTGCGTGCGATCGCCGATGCTGCCGATAAATTCAACGTCCCCACCGTCAAAGTCACAGGTGGGCAACGGATCGACTTGCTCGGCATCAAAAAAGAAGACCTGCCCGCAATTTGGTACGATCTGGGCGAAGCTGGCATGATATCTGGTCAAGCTTACGCCAAAGGGCTGCGCACAGTGAAAACCTGTGTCGGCAGCGATCACTGTCGCTTTGGCACGCAAGATTCAACAGGTCTTGGGATCAAGATCGAATCTGAGATGTGGGGCGCTTGGTCGCCGCATAAATTTAAGCTGGCTGTGTCTGGGTGCCCGCGCAATTGCGCAGAAAGCACCTGCAAGGACCTTGGGATCATCTGCGTCGACAGCGGCTATCAGATCCTTGTCGGCGGGGCCGCAGGGCTTGACCTGCTGGAGGCCGAATTGCTGGTCACTGTCGCGACTGAACAAGAGGCAATCGATGTGTCTTGTGCATTCTACCAGCTTTACCGTGAAGGCGCACAATACCTGCACCGCCCCTATAAATGGATCGCCAAAGTGGGGCTGGACTGGGTCAAAGAACAGGTGGTGGAAGACCTCGAAAATCGTGCGGCATTGGCCGAACGGTTCCGCTATTCGCAAAAATTCTATCAAGTCGACCCATGGGCAGAACGCGCACGCAAAGGCGTGGATTCGCATGAATTCACCCCGCTTGCTGACTTTACAAAGGTAGCTGCAGAATGACGGATTTCATTGATATCGGAAGCATCACGGACATTCCCGTACAAGGCGCGCGTCTTGTACGGACCGCGCAGGGCGACATCGCGATTTTCCGCACCGCGTCTGGGAATTACTATGCGGTTGACGACTATCTTGAAGACAAAGCGGGCCCATTGTCCAACGGCATTCAACACGGTGAAATGGTCACCGACCCAATGCGCAACTGGGTGTTTGATCTGGCAACAGGCGAAGCACAAGGTGCCGACGAAGGCCGCGTGACCACTTATGTTCTTAAGATCGAAGATGGACGCATTTTGCTGTCCAACGCCGCAATCGCAAATCAAGTGGCCGCAGAATGACAGGCGTAAAAACAACCTGCCCCTATTGTGGGGTGGGCTGTGGCGTGATCGCATCTGCAGACGGCACGATCAAAGGTGATCCTGATCACCCTGCCAACTATGGGCGGCTGTGCTCTAAGGGATCCGCTCTGGGTGAGACCATTGATCTTGACGGTCGCCTTCTTGCACCGCAAATCTTTGGCTCTCAAGCTGGTTGGAATGACGCAATTGACTTGGTTGCAAGCCGGTTTGGTGCAGCTATCCGTGACCATGGTCCTAATAGCGTCGCGTTTTACGTATCCGGCCAGCTTCTGACCGAAGACTACTATGTCGCGAATAAGCTGATGAAAGGCTACATCGGCTCGGCCAATATCGACACCAATTCGCGCCTATGCATGGCGTCATCCGTTGCAGGACACAAACGCGCATTTGGCACCGACACGGTTCCCGGCACCTATGAAGACCTTGAAGAAGCAGACCTGATCGTTCTGGTCGGATCGAACCTAGCCTGGTGTCATCCGGTCTTGTTCCAGCGTATCGCCGCCGCAAAAGAAGCGCGCCCTGCAATGCGCATCGTCAACATCGATCCACGCATCACGGCGACCAGCGATCTGGCGGACATGCATCTGCAAATCCAAACGGATGGCGATGTTGCCCTGTTCAACGGCTTGCTACGGCATCTGGCGGCCAATGACGCGCTCGACCATTCGTATATCGACGCCCATGTGAACGGGCTCGACGCAGCGCTTGCAGCAGCGGAAGGCGACCCCACGCTCGCAGGTTTAACAGCAGATGAGATTGCGCAGTTCTACACGCTATGGGCCGGGACGCAAAAGGTCGTCACCGTCTATTCACAAGGCGTCAACCAATCTGCTTCTGGTAGTGATAAGGTCAATGCGATCATCAACTGCCACCTTGCCACGGGCCGTGTCGGCAAGCCGGGCATGGGGCCGTTTTCTGTGACCGGGCAACCCAACGCGATGGGCGGGCGCGAGGTCGGCGGGCTCGCCAATATGTTGGCCAATCACCTTAATATTGAAAACCCCGATCATCGTGATGCCGTGCAAACCGTATGGAACAGCCCGACAATGTGCACCCAGCCTGGGCTGAAAGCCGTTGATCTGTTTCAGGCCTGTGCAGATGGGACGATCAAGGCACTTTGGATCATTTCGACCAATCCTGCCGTCAGCCTGCCTGACGCAGATGGTGTGGCCGCCGCGATCAAGAATGTTCCGTTTACCGTGGTCACCGACATCATGGAACGCACGGATACAGGCGATTTGGCTGATGTTCTGCTGCCTGCAACGGGCTGGGGCGAAAAGAACGGCACTGTCACGAATTCTGAACGGCGTATTTCGCGCCAACGCGCGTTCCTGCCCGCCCCTGCTTCCGCCCGCCCCGATTGGAAAATCATCTGCGACGTGGCGCAACGCATGGGCTTTGACGGGTTCGATTTTGAAACCGCAGGCGACGTTTTCGCGGAATATGTTGCGACAACCAAACTAAGCCAAGAATTCGGCAAAGACCTTGATCTCGCGGCACTTGAAGGCGTCGACTATGAAGCATTCGCGCCTGTGCAATGGCCTGTAGATGGCAAACAGCGGTTCTTTGCGGATGGGGCGTTTTACCATCCCGACGGCAAAGCCCGGATGATCGCCACCACGCCGCCGATATTGGAAGCCGGGACATTTACGCTTAACACCGGACGCAATCGCGACCAATGGCACACGATGACACGCACTGGAAAATCCGCGCGTTTGGGCGCGCATTTGGCAGAGCCTTACGTTGAAATTCACCCTGATGACGCCGCCGCGATGGATGTGGAAACCGCCGAGCTGATCAGCCTCTATGGGCCCAAAGGCAACGGTATTTTTCGCGCGCTCATCACTACAAATGTAGCCCCCGGGAACCTATTTGTCCCGCTGCATTGGACGCGGCAACAAGCGGCATCTGGTACGGTGAACAGCGCAGTTGCGACCAAGGTCGACCCGGTTTCAGGCCAACCCGCCACCAAAAGCAGTCAAGTCGATGCGAGTAAATGTAACGTCGCATGGTACGGCTTTGCAGTCAGCGCGACGACGATGACGCCCAGCCGCCCCTATCACGCGATCGCCAAAACCAGCACGGGCTGGCAGGCCGAAGTTGCGGGTATGAAAACCCCAAGCGATTGGGAACTAGAAGCCCGGAATATAACTGCGACCGAAGGCGGTGACGCCGCGGTGATGCATGATGCGGCAACCGGCGATGTGCGCGTCGCGATCATTGAAGGCAATAAGATCACCGCGCTCTTTTTCGCAAGCGCCACCCCCGTCGTGGTGGCCCGCCAACATGCAGCGACACTGATTGGATCGGACGTCGCAGGGCTTGCGGCGCTTGCGGGCCGCGTGTCCGCTGATATGCCCGATCCGGGGGCGACGGTTTGCGCCTGTTTCAATGTCGGCGTAAACACATTGCGAGACGCGATTGGCCAAGGTGCCACAAGCGTCACCGCATTGGGCGAAGCCACTTGCGCTGGCACCAACTGCGGGTCTTGCAAACCCGAATTGGCCGCACTTATCGGGCAGTTCCAAGTTCCGGTGGCGGCTGAATGACACTCACCCCCTTCGTCCAAATTGTTGCACGTGGCGCTGGCCGCGCGCGCCCATTAACCTTGGACGAAGCAAAAGCCGCCATGCATGTGATGCTGGCGGGAACAGCCGAACCCGAAGCCTTAGGCGCGCTATTGATGGTCTTGCGCGTGCGCGGCGAGGTCCCCGAAGAAATCGCAGGGTTTACCGCAGCTTTGCGCGAAAAATCCCCGGCCCCTATGTCAGCGGACCTTGATTGGCCGTCCTATGCAGCCGGGCGCACGCGTGGCGCACCGCTGTTTTTGTTAGCGGCAAAGCTGGTCGCACAAGCGGGCTATCGCACCGTGCTACACGGCTGGAATTCACATCAAAGCACGGGCGCATCGGTGCGTGATACGCTTCATGCTTTGGACATTCCCGTCGACGCCAATGACGCCCCGATCACCTATCTGCCCGTCGAAACACACGCGCCCGAGGCCTTTGAGATCTTACGCCTGCGCGACACATTTGGTCTGCGGTCTTGCGTCAACACAGTATTGCGCATGTGGAACCCGACGGGTGCCCGCGCCACCGTGCAAGGCGTGTTTCACCCGTCCTACCGTGGTCTGCAAGCCCAAGCAGCAGCCCTGTTAGGACAATCTGACCTGACGGTGATCAAAGGCGGTGGCGGCGAATTTGAACGCAACCCAGCCAAATCCGTACAAGTGTTCGGACTACACGCGGGCGACCACCATCAAACCGACGCGCCAGCCCTGCGCGACGACACCCGCCGCATGAATGAACCCACCGCCCAAGTTGATGTCTTGCACCTCTGGGATGGCACCCAAAGCGACCCCTTCGCCGAAGCCACTGTAATCGGGACAACAGGTATCGCGCTCTGGACCTTGGGAGCCGCAGAGACAATTGCACAAGCCGACGAAATGGCAGCCGCACTTTGGGACGCCCGCAAAGGATAGCATGATGAAAACTTTCCCGATGTTTTTGACAATGACAGGCCGCCGCGTGGTCATCGCAGGCGGTGGCGAACAGGCCGCGCAAAAATGTCGGTTGATCCTAAAAACCGAAGCGCAAATCAGCGTGCTTGCCCCGGCGCTGGACCCAGAACTGGCTGACCTTCATGCGGCAGGCAAAATCAGCTGGAACAATTCACCGATCACGCCTGCACAATTTGCGGATACAGCCTTGGTATTCATCGCGACGGGTTGTCCCGGCGTGGACTCCGCCCTGCACGCATTGGCCAAAGAAGCGGGTTGCACCGTAAATGTCGTTGACCGCCCGGACCTGTGCGACGCGATCACGCCGTCGATCGTTGACCGTTCACCCGTGGTTGTGGCCATTGGCACCGAAGGCACCGCACCGGTTTTGGCCCGCCAGATAAAAACCCGCATGGAAGAAATATTAGAACCACGTCTGGGCGATCTTGCCGCTGTCGTCGGGCGGCTACGCGACAGTGCAGCGCAACGGTTGCAGCCACGACAACGGCGCGACCTGTGGCGGTGGGTATTCAATGGCCCAGCCCGCGACGCGCACAAGCGCGGGGCCGAACGCGAAGCTGCGCAATTGATCAAAGACGCAATTTCTAGCGGTGATTTTGGCTCCTCTGATACGGCGCCTGTCGCCTTTGTGGGTGCTGGTCCGGGGGCCAAAGACCTGATGACCCTGCGCGGCGTGCAACGCCTACAAGAAGCGGATGTGATCTTTTACGACCAATCAGTTGACCCGCAGATCCTTGAACTTGCGCGACGCGACGCTGAACGCGTTAACCTTGATCAGGCGGGGGACTGGCCCGCGCAAAAGGGTGCAGGGTTATTGATCGCAGCCGCGCGCCAAGGCAAACGCACCGTCAGACTAAGCGCGGCGCATCATTTAGAAACCACAGCCCTCCAAGCGGCCGATATCGCGTTTGAGATTGTCCCCGGTGTGCAGGCCAAACCAGCGCGCCTAGCGCGATCCCTGTAATTGAGCATTTGAACGATCCAAGGCTTGCGCCACTGCAAGTGAGAACATATCATGAACAAAACAGCAGCCGAGTCGCGTTCATGTTTACGATCCCTTTACCTCAAATAGGAACGGACATCGCATGGCGCGATGCAGCCAAACGCCTGATGGGCGCGGGCATTCCGCCACATGAAATCTTGTGGGATTTTTCGGGTGCGTTTGCGCCGCTATTGGATAGTGCAACGAATTTACCTACCCCCAAACGCCGGGTGCAAGCCCCGCATAGTTTTCTGCGCCTCGTGCAATCCGTGATCTGGCACAAAGCCGATGACCGTTTTACACGGCTTTACGCGCTGCTTTGGCGGTTGCGGGCCGCGCCGAATCTGATGAATGAAAACATGGACCCCGATGTTATCGCGCTGCGCGCATACGAGGACGATGTGCTGCGCGCCCAAGCAAAGATGCAAAAATCCATCAGTTTTCGGGACCTGCGCCAAGGCGGTGCACGTCATAGCTTTGCCGCGTGGTACACGCCTACGCATCATGTTGTTGAACCCTGTGCACCTTTTTTTGCCAGGCGATTGCCGCAGCTGGATTGGATGATCACGACGCCAGACGTGACAGCGCAGTTCATCGATGGCAATCTTAGCTTTCATCCGGGCCAGCCCAAACCGGACTTGCCGCGCGGCAAGATGCAGATGGATCATTATCTTGGGGATTTGTTTAACCCATCTGGGGAAATTCAAGCCCCCCGTACGTGAACACCCATCGGAGCGCGTCGCGAAATCACCCGATTTAGTTGACGTTCCGGTAAAGAAAATCATGAAACTGTCTCCTACACGACAACGTGACCATCGAAAACAATCGTATATTACCCCCGTGTAACGAGTTAAAATTTACTTAACTTCCGTTGTTTGGAAGCAACTGCCGCCTTAGCCCTGTTTATAGGGGCTAGGCGGCGCTATCATTTCTTCACGCGAATCTATTGCTTAGTTTTCAAGTGAAGGCCTGCCGCATGAAAAACTCTGTCCGGTTTCCGCATTTGCTCGATTGCGGCTTGCTGCGCGACCTTTCTGACGACAAGAAGACCGAATTTCTCGACGCTTGTGCTCTCCGCGTATTGGGCAAAGATACCCCCCTGCTCACGCAGTCGGAATATACGGTCGGCATGTTCCTTGTGGCCACCGGGTCAGTTGAGGTGAGTTTTCTAAGTAAAGATGGCCATAAATCTATCATCTATCATGCTGGCCCCAATGAAACGCTTGGTGTGGTTGAAGCCATCGCAGATCGGCCTTGCGCCGCGACATGTGTTGCTTTTGCGAATTCAACAGTCTTGTTCTGCCCGACAGCGCTCTTGTATGAACAGTTGAAATCGCCTGTTTTTATTCGCAACACCGCCGCCGCAACCCATGACATCATGACCCGCGACAACATGTTCAAATCCGCCGACCAGTTTTACACGGCTGAACAAAAAATTTGCCTCTACCTCGAATACCTATCGTCACAAAACTTTAAATTCATGCAAAGCCAGTCTTATCTGGCCAATGCCGTCGGCTGTTCGCGCCAAACCGTCAACAAAGAGCTGGGACGGCTGCGCGACCTTGGCATTGTCGATGTGACCAAAGGTATTATTAGCGTGCTTGACCATGATGCCTTGGTCAAGCGGATGGACGATCTGGACCCAAACAAGTAATCGCTAAGGTCCAGGAACAAAGCGCCTTTAGGTGTTAAACAAGAAATGCATCACATCGCCATCTTTGACGATATACGCTTTGCCTTCAGCACGCATTTTACCACCTTCTTTTGCGGCTTGTTCACCACCCAAAGAGACAAAATCATCATAGCCAATGGTTTCCGCTCGGATAAATCCGCGTTCAAAATCGCCGTGAATGACACCAGCCGCCTGCGGCGCGGATGTGCCTTCTTTGATGGTCCAAGCGCGGGCCTCTTTCGGGCCAACGGTGAAATAGGTTTGCAGATGCAGCAGTTCATAGCCCGCCCGGATCAAACGATCGAGCCCGGCTTCCTCTAGCCCCATTTCACCCAAGAACATTTCCGCTTCATCGGCCTCAAGCTGGCTGATTTCTTCCTCAATACGGGCCGAGATCACAACGTGAGAATTGCCTTGGGCGGCGGCCATTTCAGCGACGCGCGCAGATTGGCTATTGCCTTCTCCGGCGCTGTCTTCTTCGACGTTACAAACGTACAGAACTGGCTTCGTGGTCAGCAATTGCAGCAATTTCCATGCTTTCGCGTCTTCTTCATCAACGTCCACGGTGCGCGCGGGCTGCCCGTCTTCAAGCGCGGCTTGTGCGGCTTCAAGCAAACGCACCTGCTGCACCGCGTCTTTGTCGCCGCCCTTTACCTTGCGTACAAGGTTTTGCAGACGTTTCTCGATGCTTTCAAGATCAGACAGCATCAATTCAGTTTCAATAACCTGCGCGTCTTCGACCGGGTCAACGCGCCCATCGACATGGGTGATGTCGTCATCTTCGAAACAGCGCAGCACATGGGCGATGGCGTCGCATTCGCGGATATTGGCAAGGAATTGGTTCCCCAGCCCTTCGCCTTTTGATGCGCCTTTGACCAGACCTGCAATATCAACAAAGGTCATCCGTGTTGGGATGATCTGCTTTGAACCTGCGATGGCGGCCAATTTATCAAGCCGCGCGTCAGGCACGCCCACGTCACCAACATTGGGTTCAATCGTACAAAACGGAAAGTTCGCCGCCTGCGCCGCAGCCGTTTTGGTCAGCGCATTGAAAAGGGTTGATTTGCCTACATTTGGCAAACCCACGATACCCATTTTGAAACCCATGTCAGCTCTCCTTGAAACTCCTTGGGCTTCTAGGGGGGGAATGGCTCTGGTGCAAGATAAACAGGTTGCAATTGCCTGCGCCCCATTGATTTTCCGCATTTCTTCGCGCAAACCATGCCTAAGAAGATATTCGGGGACGATCATGAGCAGAATCGACGCAAAATTCGCGCAATTGCGTACTGAGGGTAAAAAGGCATTTGTCGCCTATGTCATGGCGGGTGATCCCGATTACGACAAAGGGCTTGAAATCGTCAATGGCCTACCTGACGCGGGCGTCGATATTATCGAACTGGGTGTGCCGTTTACGGACCCAATGGCTGACGGCGCGACGATTCAGCTTGCAGGCCAACGCGCACTAGAGGCGGGGCAGACGCTCGAGAAAACGCTGCAATATGCCCGTGATTTCCGCAAAGGTGACGACACCACTCCGATTGTGATGATGGGCTATTATAACCCGATCTATTCACGCGGCGTCGATCAGTTTTTGACAGATGCGGTTGCGGCTGGCATCGACGGGTTGATCATCGTGGATCTGCCGCCCGAAGAAGACGAAGAACTGTGCATCCCAGCCCAAGCCGCAGGCATCAACTTTATCCGCCTCGCGACCCCAACAACCGACGATAAGCGCCTGCCCAAAGTGCTGCAAAACACCTCTGGCTTTGTCTATTATGTTTCCGTGAATGGCATCACCGGCACCGCCGAGGCCCAACCGGACCATGTCGCCCCAGAGGTCGCACGGATCAAAGCCAAAACCGACCTGCCCGTGATCGTTGGTTTCGGGATCAAAACACCCGAAGCCGCCGAAGGCATCGCGCAGATTGCCGACGGCGCCGTGGTCGGCTCCGCCATTGTCGATAAAATCGGCAAAGGCGAAAGCACCGCCGACGTGCTGGCGTTCGTGAAATCCTTGGCGGATGGCACACACCGAGGATGATCTCCCGCGCGCAGTTAAAGATAAAGTAAAATTCACGCGCGCCCGCTTCGGGCGCGCGATTGTTTTTAACATACTGCCGTCTACATTTTGTCGCAGCAGTATCGGTGTATATTGCCTTGCATTCTCAATATTGGTAACAAGACCTAACCAATTTGAGGATTCCTGACATGCCTGTCATCACCACAATCGACGATCTTAAGCGTCTGCATAAACGCCGCGCGCCGAAGATGTTTTATGATTACGCGGAAAGCGGCAGTTGGACCGAACAGACATTTCGCGAAAATACCTCTGATTTTGACCAAATTCGTCTGCGCCAACGTGTGGCCGTGGATATGTCAAACCGCACTACCAAATCGCAGATGATTGGGCAGGATGTGGCGATGCCCGTGGCGCTTGCGCCCGTCGGGCTGACCGGGATGCAATGCGCAGATGGAGAAATTAAGGCCGCAAAGGCCGCAGAGAAATTTGGGGTGCCCTTCACCCTTTCGACCATGTCGATTTGTTCGATCGAAGACGTGGCGGAAAACACCAAAAACCCGTTCTGGTTTCAGCTTTACGTCATGCAAGACGAAGAATTCGTCGACAACATCATTGCCCGCGCCAAGAATGCAGGCTGTTCAGCGCTTGTCCTGACGCTTGATCTGCAAATCCTTGGGCAACGGCATAAAGACCTGAAAAACGGCCTTACGGCCCCGCCGAAACTGACGATCCCCACAATGATCGACCTTTCGACAAAATGGCGCTGGGGCTTAGGCATGCTGCAAACAAAACGCCGCAGCTTTGGCAATATCGTCGGACACGCCAAAAACGTTGGCGACACCAGCAGCCTTGCCTCTTGGACCTCGGAACAGTTCGAACCCAAGCTTGACTGGGATATGATCGCGAAACTGAAAGAGAAATGGGGCGGCAAGCTGATCCTCAAAGGCATTCTGGACGTCGAAGATGCCAAACAAGCCGTCAAAATTGGCGCCGACGCGATTATCGTCAGCAACCACGGGGGTCGCCAATTGGACGGCGCGCTGTCTGCCATTCGTATGTTGCCGTCGATTGTTGCCGCCGTCGGGGGTCAGGTCGAAGTTCACATGGACAGCGGCATCCGGTCTGGCCAAGACGTCCTGAAGGCGCTCGCACTTGGGGCAAAAGGTGTCTACATCGGGCGCGCCTTTGTTTATGGGCTTGGCGCCATGGGTGAATTAGGGGTGACAAAGGCGCTAGAAGTGATTCACAAAGAGCTGGACTTGACAATGGCGCTGTGCGGACGGCGTGACGCCAAGTCACTTGATTCTGATGTGCTCCTTGTCCCTCAGGATTTCGAAGGGAACTGGCAAAGCCAGCCTGACCAGCCGTAGATTTGGCGCAAAAACACCTGCTTTTTCGCAACATTGTCAAAATAATCGTCGCGATCTTCACGAAAACGTTGACCTGTACTGTCAGCAAATTAAAGCTATCGCTGAATGCGGATCACGCGGCGCTGCGCCGTAACTGCACTCGTATAGATTTGAGACCAACTAGGAGAACCAAAATGCGTTTCACAACTACTCTCGCCGCTGCGACGGCAATTGCCCTGACATCAACAACTGCCTTTGCTGGCGGCGTTGCACCTGTCATCATCGAACCTGTCGAAGTGATGGAAGAGCCAGCAACATCTTCTGTTAAACCTGCTTACATCGTTTTGGGTGTTCTAGCTGCGCTGCTGATCGCGTCACAGCTTGATGACGACGATGACGAAGAAGACGTCGCACCTATCTAAGCACTATTGGCCTGCAGCGACACTTTTGCTGCGGGCCGCACGATCTACTAGTATGGTGACGATCTGCGTGTTAATATAAATTTTTAAAGCTCAAATACACAACCACATATATTTCGGAGAACCAAAATGCGTTTCACAACTACTCTCGCCGCTGCAACGGC
>NZ_JACXGQ010000008.1 GCF_022096995.1 Yoonia sp. I 8.24
AAGCGGGGAAACACCGCGTGGGTGACAGGCGATTGCAAAGCAATCACCGAGAACCCACTCTGACGATACAAATATCAAAGGCCGCCTCGGAAACGAGGCGGCCTTTTGCTTTCCGCGACATAGCTTTTGATGGCCCCCGCGTCATTTTGCGGTAGGTTACTTGCCAAGAGGCTATTCAATCCGACTTATTATTCTTAGCGGTACACAGATTATGCTTATACGTTCATTTATTCGTTTTTCTCCTTGGTGGCTTATTTCTGTCATTAGTTTTTACGTGACGCCCTCGGTTGGCCGGATGGTGATCGATAGTGTAGCCGCACGCGATCAGCTACAACTGGCCCGCAATGCGGCCGCACCCGTACCGGTTCCACTGCATCAACTGTCCCGATCCGGGTTTGCGAACCAGATTGATGAGGTGGCGATTAGCGGTCAACTGGTTGGGACGCTGTACCCAACCACGACGGGCGAAGGCCAAGATGTCGTTCTGACGTTGGTCCCGTCCGAGGGTGATCTTGTCGCCCAGCTGGCTTTTGTCGTTGATGAAAACGACGTCCTCGACACCCTACACGCGCTTGCCACAATGACCGATCCGAATGGGCAAACCATTTTGCGGGGGTTTATCTCGCAGAGCGCAACAGAGCGGTCTCGCGTGGTGCAGGCGTTGGAACGCGGTGCCCCTGCATTCACCGGAGAGCTGATCATCGTTGAGCCGTTTTATGGAAGACGCGACGCGGTACTGGCTGGAGAGATGGAAACACATAATATTGCAATTGGCTTCGGCGGTTTTCTGATTGTAATGATTAATGGGCTGATCGTGTGGAAGTTTCGTGCTGCACGGCGGCGAGGGGCCAAAAAGGCTCATAAACCCCCAATCAAGGTGCAGGAAATGAAAACGCCTGATCCATGGGATACTCCAAAACGCGCACCCGAATCCGTTGATACGGACCCGTTTCAGGATGGGCCGATCATTACAATCGGGCGTAAGATGTAGGGTGGGTCTTGACCCACCACCCCCGCAAGAAAGGATGCTTTGATGCCGCTATACGTTCACCCAGCCGATAATATTACCCGTTGCGGCTGGTGCGCTGCTACCGAAGATTACATCGCCTATCACGACAACGAATGGGGTTATCCGGTGGGTGATGATATTCGCCTGTTTGAGAAGATTTGTTTGGAGAGTTTTCAATCGGGTCTTAGCTGGCGCACGATCCTCACCAAGCGCGAGAATTTTCGCGCGGCGTTTGCCGGGTTTGATTTTCGTAAAATGGCACAGTTTGATGATAGTGACGTGACGCGCCTGCTAAATGATGCCGGCATTGTCCGGCACCGCGGCAAAATCACGGCTGTGATTAATAACGCCCAGCGTTGTTGCGAATTGGTTGATACCGAAGGCTCGCTTGCTGCGTTCATCTGGGGATTTGAGCCGAAAGAAGAGGGGGGCACGCCGCAAAGCCGTACAACCTCACCTGCCTCTGTTGCACTTTCAAAAGAGCTGAAAAAACGCGGCTGGCGTTTTGTCGGTCCCACAACCGCTTTTGCATTTATGCAAGCGATGGGGTTGATCAATGATCACGCCATCGGTTGCGCCTCGCGCGAGGTTGCTGCGCGTGCGCGTGTAGTATTTACGCCGCCTGTTCGTTCAGATCGTTGATGGCTCGTACGCGCTTCATAAGGTCGTCGGCATAAATCCGGCCGCGTTGATAAAATTGGTTTCCAGCAGACGAATCCCATTCGTTATGCATAAAATTTCAATGACTTACGCATCCGCCGATCCATCGAAATTGGGTAATAGCTCCCGGGTGGCGGTGGGATGAATTTTAGGCCGCGATCTCCAACAAGCGAAAACCCATTTCCTTAAACTGGTCGCGGATCGCATCTGGATCAGGGCCAGAGAAATCAACAAATTCAAACCGGCCTAGTTCCTGCGGGGTTTTATGCAGATTTACCCGTAGATTCAGCGTCATGCGGGAAAGGTCGTATGGTCGACTTCCATCAAAAGGTAGCATTGAACTGCCCTGCACGCGATGTTTCTATACCCGCCCGCGGCGTGGGATTGGCATGTTGAGAGCCAAAGTTCTGCCTTGTAAGTATTTTATCTGAACATTCTCTGGACCGGTCAACCAATCATGTCTGGATCATTGGCAAGGGCTTCTTTCGCGTCGGCAATCTCTACGCCCAATCTGCGGCGGATCTGACGGAAGGCGTAATCATACTCGGAGACTGCAAATTCACGGACAGATGTCTGGGTGCCATGTGTGATTTTGCTGAGCGGTTGTCCCTCGATAATATGGGGAACCTCTGCACCGCCGAAATACTCTAGAATGGTCGGCGCCAAATCGATGGCTTCAACCAATGTGCCTGTCTTTAAGCCGCGCGTGCCGTCGGCATCGGGGCGCGGATCAACCACAATAAGCAGGATGCATGCGGAAGCGTCATGGAATAGCTCCTTTTCGCCCATCCAGTGATCGCCAAGGTAATCGCCGTGATCGGACGTAAAGATGATCATCGTATCGTCGGTTTTTCCTGCAGCATCAAGAAATGCCATCAGTTCACCGAGTTGATCATCGATCTGCTTGAGTAATCCGATGTAGCCCCCGATCACCTTGGCGCGCTCAGCCTCATTTCGTACAACGCTGGCGTGAGTTTTGGGCGGGTACATGGCGTGGTACGGGGCTGGCACAATATAGAGCCAATGCGGCTTGATGTAGCCTTGGTGCAGACACCACGATGTGTCACCCGCTTCGCGGATGAAATCCATGGCTCGTTGGGTAGTATAGGGGGGGCACTATCCTCATTGGCGGCACGTGCTGCCGCGTCCGAATTGTTGAGGAACCAGCCGTTTAGCAGATTTCCGTCTTCATCTTCGCCACTATTTGCAACGGTTTCCCGACCTCGGTAAGGTGAGTGACGGACACCCAAGGCAAAGCTTGCGTTGGCGCGCGATCGTGGTTGCCAATGACTAGACGCTGCTCTGCATCGGGCAGCTGGCCGAAGAGTATCTGGAGCCAGTCTTCATCTTTCGTAGATGGCCCGATGGCAAAATCACCGACAATTTAGAGCGTGTCTTCACGCTGTACGACCCTCCACATGTTTCGATCAGAACCGAGTTCATGTGACTGGCTCAATCCCACTTTAAGTCGTTGATTAAGGATCTGAAATCATTGTTATTTTATAGTTAGTGGCAATCCATCACACTAAATTTAATGGTTCTTGAGGCTCACTGATCTAGATAATTCCACATGCCTCGCATAACTACGAAAAATCGAACGGAGGTCAATTCCAACGGCATCTCCAGAAGTGCTCCACGGCAAACTTGGGGAACATACGGGTAATGGATAGGTGGTATGGCGCTAAGTATATGCTATTACGGTATTTTTTGTAAATCTTGGTGCCCAGGGGAGGCATATAACTACCTTCTCAAGCACGAAAATACCATCCCAAAAGATATATAAAAGAAGGGTATTTGCGGCTTCTATGTTGACTTAGCTTCTCATAGCAGCGCATCATTTTACATGTCCAAAGGTGGTCCAAAAGGTGGGCTAATATGTTCGGTTCCCAATATGCCAAAAGGTGGGCCACGTGAAATACAATGCCCTCACTCAGATGAAAGCAAAGAACCTTGGCCCCGGCAAGCATGCGGATGGTCAGGGCCTTTGGCTCATCAAAAAAGAGAAGATCTCCGGCAAGTGGATCGTTCGTATCGTGATCCAAGGCAAGCGCCGTGAAATGGGATTGGGCCGGTGGCCGGATGTGTCGATTGCGGAAGCGCGTGAGCGGGCCAGTGAGGCTCGACAACATGTCCGCGATGGCATGGACCCTATTGCGGAACGTCAAGAACAGAGCAAAAAGCCATTGAGCCTGACCGTCGAAGAAGCTGTTCATGGTTGCTTTGAGGCCCGTCAGGCAGAGCTTAAGCACGACGGCAAGGCTGGTCGGTGGCTGTCGCCGCTCAAAACCCATATCCTTCCCAAGATTGGCAGTAAGCCCATTGAATCCATTGACCAGCATGCCATCAAAGATGTGCTTGATCCCATCTGGCACAGCAAAGCGGATACGGCGCGCAAAGCGCTCAATCGGTTGAATCTGACATTAAGCCACGCGGCGGCGCTCGGGCTAGAAGTTGATCTTCAAGCGCCCATGGAGGCGCGGGCCTTGATGGGCAAGCAGCGGCATGAGGTCACAAACATCCCCTCCATGCCCTATCAAGAAGTGCCAAAGTTTTACAAATGGCTGTCTGGGCAAGAGCTGATCGCCGCAAAGGCATTGCAATTTTTGATCCTGACGGCGGCGCGGACCAGTGAAGTGCGTCTCGCCACCTTCGATGAAATCACAGAAGGCGTTTGGCGTCTGCCCGCAGAGCGCACCAAAACCGGCGCGCCGCATCGGATACCGCTCAGCAAAGCCGCTCAAAACCTTATCGCGACCATGCCGCACATGAAGGATTGCCCGTATATCTTCGCCAGCAATCGCGGCAAGCCGCTCTCAGATATGGCCATGTCCACCCTCATGAAACGAGAGGGCTACACCGCTCGCCCACACGGTTTCCGGGCGTCCTTCCGCACCTGGGCGGATGAACAATCCGACTACCCCTTCGAAGTCAAAGAAATGGCCCTCGGCCACAAAGTTGGCTCCAACACCGTCCGCGCCTACCAACGATCAGACCAGCTAGAGGCACGGATTAGCCTGATGGAGGATTGGCAAAATTCAATACTCGTGATTTAGGTCGAAATATAGGCCGTGGATAGGTGCTATCCACACTTACCGAAAAGATTTTGAATCACCAAAACGGATCGTTTTCTGGCGTGGCAGGTATATAATAGCCATTCATACTTGCCAGAAATGGAGGCGGCGCTTAATCAGTATGATTTGTTTCTTGCAGAACTCATCAACTAATCCTTTATTAATCCGCACTGATGAAGATATTGTCAGCAAAACAGTACGACTCTACCGTATCTAGCGACCGACTGAGGAACAAACATTGAACAACCGTCCTATCGCCATTGACCTATTCGCCGGAGTCGGCGGCATGTCTCTCGGGTTTGAGCAGGCAGGATTCGACGTTAAAGCGGCGGTTGAAATTGATCCTGTTCATGCGGCTTGTCACGCTTTTAACTTTCCTGAGTGTGCGGTCCTTCCACATAGCATCACTGAACTCTCAGGAACCGATATCGTTCGAGAAGCAGGCATCGAAGGGAAACCAGTTGATGTTGTTTGCGGTGGCGCACCCTGCCAAGGATTTTCGTTGATCGGCAAACGTGCAATTGACGACCCTCGCAACGTACTTGTCCGAGACTTTATCCGCATTGTCTGTGAACTAAACGCCCGTTCGTTTGTGTTCGAGAACGTCAAAGGCCTCACGCTTGGGAAGCACAAAGCCTTTCTCAACGAACTCATCGAAAGCTTTACCGAAGCAGGGTATGATGTACTGGTGAAGCCTAAAGTACTAAATGCAGCGCACCATGGCGTTCCGCAAAGCCGTGACCGACTATTTCTGATGGGTGTAAAGCGAGGCGAGACATTACCCTCTTACCCGATGGCTACAACAACCAAGCCAAGTGCAAAAACATCATCTGATCTGCCATCTGCGCCCACCATTGAGGAAGCGCTGTTTGATCTGCCCGACGCGGAAGGCTTCTCGTCCCTTGATGGGAAAGACTGGGTCGCAACCAAGCGCTTTGGTGCACCGAGTTCTTACGCGGCCAAACTGCGCTGCCTGACAAATGATGCATGGGGCTACGGCCACCCGCGCGAATGGTCTCCTGAAATTCTTACCAGCAGCATGAGAACCAGTCATACAGAAATATCACGCCGCCGCTTTAAAGGCACCCCCGTTGGTAAAGTTGAACCTATTTCACGTTTGTTCAAACTGGACCCAGATGGTATTTCTAATACCCTTAGGGCAGGAACAGACGCATCACGAGGGGCTTTCACCAGCCCGCGCCCCATACATCCAAAATACAATCGTTGCATTACGGTGCGGGAGATGGGGCGGCTTCATGGCTTCCCAGATTGGTTCCGTTTCCATCAGACGAAATGGCATGGTGCCAGACAGATCGGCAACGCAGTCCCACCACCCTTGGCCCGCGCAGTTGCAGGCGCTGTAATCAAGGCTCTCGGCTTCGTCCCAAAGCAATCTGAAACAACACTCAAACTTGGCGATGAGCGTTTGCTGACTATGGACTTGTCAGAGGCTTCACGCTTTTGGAAAGTGAAGAACCCTATTGGTCGGCGTGATCGCAAGAGTGGCGATAAAAAGCGCAGCCAAGCACAAATTGAACAAGAACTTCAAAATATGGTAGCGGCAGAATGAATAAGTCCACCAACCGCTATCACGCATTGATCGAAAAGATTTTTTTTGACCGATACAATGAAGGTGTGAGTGAAATTCTTTGGGAGCGTAGCGACCTAGAAACCGCTGCGACTGACTTAGACATTCAACTCCCCAAGAACCTCGGCGACGTTGTGTATTCTATTCGCTATCGTACACCGATGCCGAGCCGCATTCTGGCGACTCAAGCAGATGGCAAGGAATGGGTGATCCGCGGCAAAGGTCGTGCCAAGTACGCTTTTAAACTGGTCAACGTGAACCGCATCGTTCCACGCGACGATATGGTGGCAATCAAAATACCTGACGCCACGCCGGAGATTATCGGGCAATATGCACTCTCAGACGAACAAGCCCTACTCGCCAAGGTTCGGTACAACCGATTGATTGACGTATTTCTGGGTCTCGTGGCCTACTCATTGCAAAACCACCTACGTACCACCGTCGCAGACATCGGTCAGATCGAGATTGATGAGATTTACGTTGGCGTAGACAGTAATGGGCGTCAGTTTATCATTCCTGTACAAGCCAAAGGCGGCAACGATCAATTGAGTGTCATTCAAACTGAGCAAGACATTCAGTGCTGTGTAGAAAAATATCCGACCCTCATTTCACGCGCTATTTCAGCACAGTTCATTGAAGATGATCTAATTGCACTGTTTGAGCTTGCCTTTGACAATGATGAAATCAAGGTGGTTCAAGAGAAGCATTATCGATTGGCGCAAAGTGATCAGATTAGTGAGTCTGAATTGGCGAGATACAACGCAACCTAAAGAGGCTGCCGTCAGCGTTCTTGAGCCCCCTCATTCAGCATGACGTTAAGGCTGATGGGGGATTGGAGCAAGCATCCTCTAAAGCCCCAGCACTTGCCCGAGTTTCTCCGTCACGGGCCTGAGGGGGTCAACAAATCCCAGATCGTAGATCATGGTGGTATCGATATTGCCTTTGTGGTCGACATAGTGAGACACATCTTCTCGCCTTACGCCCTGACCTGTGATCATGAGGCTAATGGCGATCCTCTTAAGATCGTATAACTGAAACTGCGATGGGACCCCATCAAGCGCTTTGAACGTCGCGAGAGATCGCTTGAAGTTGTCGCGGGGCCGGGTCGGATCGGCATGATTGGGAAATAAGAGATCACTGTCTGGCCATCGCGCGCGCTGCGCCCGCACCAGGTCAGCCACAGCCGGGCTTTTATTGTCCGAGCCTATCCCCTTCAAACGCATGAGATGCTGTTCGATGCCCACTGGCATGCATTCCGCGTGTTCGGCGGCGTTCCAGCGTTTGAGGCCGCTACACCTATGTTGTCTCAACTGCTCAAAGCGGAGATGGCAGAACGTGAGGTCCGTTCGATTGCCTACGACACGAAGGTGGCGCGCTTCCCATCATACAAGGACCTCGCGGGTTTTGACTTCACGTCGAGCGACATCAACGAGGCTTCTGTCCGCCAGCTCCATCGCGGCGAGTTCGTCGAGAATGCGGAAAACGTCGTTCTGATCGGTGGGCCCGGCACTGGCAAAAGCCATGTTGCCACGGCTATCGATGTCCAGGCCATTGAGCACCACAGACGCAAAGTGCGCTTTTACTCGACCGTCGAACTCGTCAACGCATTGGAACAAGAAAAAGCACTTGGGAAGGCTGGTAAGATGGCCGAGATGCTGACCAAAATCGACTTGGTTATCCTTGATGAACTCGGCTACCTGCCGTTCAGTCCGTCTGGCGGTGCGTTGCTGTTCCACCTTCTGAGCAAGCTCTATGAGCGCACCAGCGTCGTCATCACAACCAACCTCAGCTTCAGTGAATGGGCGCAGGTCTTCGGTGACGCAAAGATGACAACGGCGCTGCTCGACCGTCTCACACATCGCTGCCACATCCTCGAAACAGGCAACGACAGCTACCGCTTCAAGGCCAGTTCAGAAGCCGCAAAGAAAACCACAAAGGAGGCCACCACATTGACCAAAACGTAACTGCTGATAAACAATAGAGACGGGTCAAATCCCGGTGGCAATACCGGGTCAGTTCTCAATGACATTCAACAGTGAAGCGTCAGAAAGACAGGGCACCAAAAAGCGAGAGATGATCATCAAATCAGTGAATTTACAGGGTGGGCTGAAAGGTGGGCTGAAATAGCAGTTATTCAATTTATCTATTTAAAGCAGTGGTTTATTGAAGTATTTGGTGCCCAGGAGAGGACTCGAACCTCCACGTCCATACAGACACCAGCACCTGAAGCTGGCGCGTCTACCATTCCGCCACCTGGGCAGGTGTCGTGGGGGCGATGTAAGGCTGGACGGGGGCACTGTCAACGCGATTCGACTTGAAAATTGCGACCAAGCGGGAACGCGATGCAGATTCATTTCAAATGCGCCTTGTCTGGCCTTGGGTGGCCGGGTAAACCGGGCGAAACAAGCAACGAGGCCAAGCCATGTCTAAGCTAGTCACCATATTCGGCGGTTCGGGTTTTGTGGGGCGCTATATTGCCCGACGCATGGCTCTTGAAGGATGGCGCGTCCGCGTTGCGGTCCGTACCGTGAACGAGGCGATGTTCGTGCGCCCTTACGGTGTTGTCGGACAGGTAGAGCCAATTTTTTGCAATATCCGTGACGATGCTAGCGTTGCCTCTGCAACCGAGGGCGCAGATGCGGTTGTGAACTGTGTTGGTCTTTTAGATGAAGTTGGCAAAAACACTTTTGACGCGGTGCATGCCGAAGGTGCCGGACGTATCGCAAGGATCGCTGCGGAACTGAATGTTGCCCGTATGGTGCATATTTCGGCTGTTGGCGCAGATGAAAACGCGCCAAGCCAGTACTGCCGTACCAAAGCCGCGGGCGAAGCCACGGTTCAACAGTATTTCCCTGGTGCCGTGATTTTGCGTCCCTCAATTGTGTTTGGCCCAGAAGATACTTTCTTTAACCGGTTTGCGGGCATGTCGCGCTTTGGCCCGGTCTTGCCGATCATCGGCGCCGATACCCTGTTCCAACCGGTCTATGTCGACGATGTTGCCGCCGCCGCTGCCAAAGCCGTGATAGGCGATGCCGAGGCTGGCGTTTACGAACTGGGCGGTCCTGATGTGCTGACCATGCGTGGCCTGATTAAAAAGATGCTGACCGTTGTGCGTCGCCGTCGTTTGGTTGTGAATATTCCGTTCGGAATTGCCCGCATGATGGCTTGGGGGTTTGGTGTTGGCCGGACTTTGTCGCTCGGTTTGGTCAAAGGGCCAGTTACCAAGGATCAGGTCAAAAGCTTGACCGTGGACAATGTTGTTACTGGGGCGAATGGTTTGGATAGCTTTGGCATCCAGCCGACCTCGCTTGATGCAGTGCTGCCTGATTATCTGTGGCGTTTCCGCCCGTCGGGTCAGTACGACGCGATCAAAGAATCAGCCAAAAACCTAAAGGCCTAAGTATAGGCGATCCACAGCAACAACACGCCCAACCCTAGTCGGTAGATGACGTAGGGCGTGTAGCTGACCGCGCGTAAAAGTCGCATCATTAAGGTCAGCGCGATCAGCGCCGCGACAAATGACATGCCAACGACCATGGCAATATCGCGCACTGCGCCGATATCTACGGTTCCAACCAGATCAAGCCCGAGCAGGCTCGCGGATGCGATAATCGTTGGGATCGACATCAGCATCGAAATGCGCGCCGCCTCTGAACGTGTATAGCCTAACAACCGTGCGGCGGTGATTGTGATACCTGACCGTGAGGTACCGGGAATCAATGCGACCGCTTGCCATACACCCATCTTGATTGCGTCCTTAAGGGCCCAATCTTCGACGGTTTTTTCAGTTGGCCCGTTTTGGTCCGCCCAATACAGAACCAGCCCAAAGATCGTCATGGTCCATCCAATCACCGCGATTCCCCGCATTTGATCGGATAGGCCGGTCAGTTTGAGGAAGAGGCCAAATAGGATCACCGGAATGGTCGCGACGATCAGGCCCATCGCAAGCCGTGCGCCTTGGGTGTCGATCTTGCCTTGCATCACGCGCAGCAACCCTTGTGTCGCAAGCCAAACATCGGCCCGAAAATACAAGATCACCGCAAGTAGTGTGCCAACATGTGCTGCGACATCAATAACCTGCCCCTGATCATCAAGCCCGGTGAGAGAGGGAAGAAGGATCAGATGACCCGAAGATGAAACGGGCAGAAATTCTGTCACGCCTTGGATCAGCGCCACAAGTAGAAGATTGAAAGTCGTCATTGTGATCTGCCTGCGATTCGCTTTTCCACAACCTAACCTGATGTATCGTTGGGGAAAGAGAGTAATTGGGTCCGATTTGGTCCTAATTTATCGACCGCAGCCAGTAAAATTCGCAAAAGCGTAGCAAATTTTTTTATATAGGTCAGTAATGCTGCCTTTTCTTTTCTGACATCCTGTTCTACAAGGCAGTTCGCTCTGTAATATGGGAGGACAGCGGATGGCTGGCCAGAAGATGCTAAAATTTACTGACGTAGACCGCGAGATGCCGCAAAAGCGCCCGCCAAATCTGCGCAAACAGGATTTTGGTGAAATCTATGCCGAGTTTGCAACGGCGAAAGCCGCAGAGCAAGCCAGCCGTTGTTCCCAATGTGGTGTTCCCTATTGCCAGTCGCACTGTCCGCTGCACAATAACATTCCCGATTGGCTGCGCCTGACTGCCGAAGGCCGCCTGCAAGAGGCTTATGAAATTAGCCAAGCGACAAATACATTCCCCGAGATTTGTGGCCGTATTTGCCCGCAAGATCGTCTTTGTGAGGGGAATTGTGTGATTGAACAATCCGGCCACGGCACGGTGACAATCGGGTCCGTTGAAAAATACATCACTGACACGGCGTTTGAAGAAGGTTGGGTTAAACCGATCACACCAAGCATGGAGCGCACCGATAGCGTCGGCATCATTGGGGCGGGCCCCGGTGGTCTGGCCGCCGCTGATATGCTGCGCCGCCAAGGCGTGCAGGTCACCGTTTATGATCGCTATGACCGCGGTGGCGGTTTGCTGACCTACGGCATTCCCGGCTTTAAGCTTGAAAAAGACGTTGTCATGAAACGAATGACGCAGCTGGAAGAAGGCGGCGTTGAATTCGTCCTGAATTGCAACGTCGGCGAAGATCTGTCGTTTGATGCAATCCGAGGCAAGCATGATGCGGTGTTGATTGCGACAGGTGTTTATAAGACCCGCGATCTTCCGGATTCAGATGCTGATGGCATCGTCAACGCGATTGATTTCTTGACCGTCAGCAACCGTACCGGGTTCGGTGATGTTGTTCCCGAGTTCGAAAGCGGTGAGCTGAACGCTGCCGGCAAGCGCGTTGTCGTGATTGGCGGTGGTGATACTGCCATGGACTGCGTGCGCACGTCGATCCGCCAAGGCGCTGAAAGCGTGAAATGCCTTTACCGTCGTGACCGCGCCAATATGCCCGGATCGCAACGCGAAGTCCAAAACGCCGAAGAAGAAGGTGTTGAATTTGTCTGGCTTGCCGCACCCGATGGGTTTGAAGGCGAAGCTGTCACGGGTGTGAAGGTGCAAAAGATGCGTCTTGGCGCGCCCGATGCGACTGGCCGTCAGGCCCCCGAAGTGATCGAGGGCGCTGACTATGTAGAACCCGCTGACCTCGTGATCAAAGCGCTTGGTTTCTCGCCCGAGGATCTGCCAAAGCTTTGGGGTGTCGATGGGCTTGAAGTGACCCGTTGGGGCACAGTGAAGGCCGAATTCGAAACGGGTGCAACCAGCCTTGATGGTGTTTTTGCTGCTGGCGATATCGTGCGCGGCGCCTCGCTTGTCGTTTGGGCGATCCGTGACGGGCGCGACAGCGCGGCTGCCATTTTGAACTATCTGAACGAAACCGCCGCCGTGGCTGCAGAATAAAATTCACCCTCTCACCATACTGACTGAAAAGGTTAAGACATGATGAAGTCCCTGATGACCCTTGCGCTCTTGACGTTGGCGAGCCCAGCCATCGCCCAGCAAAGCTTTGCGGCACCCGAAGGCTGCGAAGCCAAGCTGACTGTGCAGCAAAAAGGCTGTGTCATGGTGAATGTTTGGACCTGCGAAGCCGACAACCCCGGTGACCAATGGATCGCCTTGATCGGTCAGGGTGGCGTATTCAGCGTGCAGCGTGTCGACGGTGAATTCCAGTGGATGGAAACATATTCGGTACTGGGCGATGACTATTTGCGCGAACCCGTTGCAGATCCGTCTTCACTGACTGAACTATTCGCGAACGACATTGATACGTGGGATTTCACCATCGAGACCGAAGATGGCCCCGAACGCAATGTCGGCTTTGATATGCTGACTGGGATCGCCTATGAAATTGACGGCGAAGAATTGTTGCAGACTGAATTTCAAGGCCAAACTCTGGACGCCGACGGCAACGTGCTGGACGCAAGTAGCGGCCGCCAATACGTCAGCAAAAAGCATCGCTTGTTCTTTTTCGGTGAATCTTGGCTTGATGAAAGCCCTGATCAGATTACCGATATGTCACCCGTTGAGTTTATCTATCCGGGCGAGCCGGGGTTCTTTGCAGATCAACCTGTTTATGAATGCAATGAAATCGAAGCGAGTTTTCAACCATGAAAATGGTGGCGCTCCTTATGGTCGCGGCGAGCCCTGCAGCGGCACAAACCGGACCGGCGACGTTTAGCTTGCCGTCGGGGTGTACCGCCTATGTGACGACACAAAATGCAAGCTGCGAAGTCGAGCATCTTTTTACCTGCGCAGGTGACCCTTCGGGCCACCAACAGCGCGTGACGCTGGACGAGCAGGGAATGACTTTCCTAAGCGTCATTGATGCAGAGGCGCAATGGATCAGCAGTTTTTATCCCCGTGACGGGTATAACAAATGGCTTCTACCGGATGCTGCTGACCCAGCGTCGTTTTCCGAACTGCTGGCCAATGGTGTGGATCACTATGATTTTTACACCGATACGGATCGGTTTGGCGTGACCCATTACGTCGGGACTGACCGTTTGACTGGGCGTGAAGTGATCATTGACGGCGTGACGTTGCTGGAAACAGCATTTGAAATCACCGCTTCTGCGCCTGATGGCACCGTCATTTGGTCAACACGCGGCAACGAAACGATCAGCCCCGAATGGCGTCGGTTTTTTGGCGGTACGGGCGTAACCACATCATCGGCTGGCGAAGAACCCTTTGATGAACGCCCCATCGAATTCATCTTTCCCGGCGAGCCGGGTTTTCTAAGTACGCGGCCCAAACATGGCTGCGGCGTTGCGTTATCATCCGCACCATTTTCTGAGGAGACTACCTATGACCACCTATGATCAAGCTTGGGTCGCGGCTGAAGAAGCAAAGCGTAAATGGATGACCGAAAACGGTCTGTATGCTGACGAAGACGAACATTCGTCATGCGGTGTCGGTCTTGTGGTTGCCATCGACGGGACCGCTTCGCGCGGTGTTGTTGAAAACGGTATTGATGCGCTTAAGGCGATTTGGCACCGCGGTGCTGTCGATGCGGACGGTAAAACAGGTGATGGCGCGGGTATTCACGTGCAAATCCCCGGCCCGTTCTTTCAGGACCAAATCCGGCGCACCGGGCACGAACCCAAAGACGGCGAAAAAATTGCTGTTGGGCAGGTGTTCTTGCCACGCACAGATTTCGGTGCTCAAGAGCGTTGCCGCACGATCGTTGAATCCGAAGTGCTGCGCCTTGGTCACTATATCTATGGCTGGCGCCATGTGCCGGTAAGCACTGAATGTCTGGGTGAAAAAGCGAACGCGACCCGCCCCGAGATCGAACAAATTTTGATCCGTTGCGAAAAGGACATAGATGATGAACAGTTCGAACGTGAGCTGTATATCATCCGCCGTCGTATCGAAAAAGCTGCGGCTGCAGCACAGATTAACGGTGTCTATATTTGTTCGCTGTCGTGCCGTTCAATCATCTATAAAGGCATGATGCTGGCCGAACAGGTTGCTGAGTTCTATCCAGACCTGATGGATGAGCGGTTTGAATCGGCCTTTGCGATTTATCACCAGCGCTATTCAACCAACACATTCCCGCAGTGGTCCTTGGCACAGCCGTTCCGCATGTTGGCCCATAACGGCGAGATCAACACGCTTAAAGGCAACGTTAACTGGATGAAGTCTCACGAAATTCGCATGGCTTCTGGCGCGTTTGGGGACAAAGCAGAAGATATCAAACCGATTATCCCGTCGGGTGCATCGGATTCGTCTGCATTGGATTCAGTTTTTGAGGTTCTCGTGCGTGCGGGCCGCAATGCGCCAATGGCAAAAACGATGCTGGTTCCCGAAGCATGGGCACAGCAAGCCTCGGATATGCCGCAGGCTTGGCAAGATATGTACGCCTACTGCAACGCCGTGATGGAGCCATGGGATGGCCCGGCTGCGCTCGCGATGACCGATGGGCGCTGGGTGTGTGGTGGTCTTGACCGCAACGGCCTACGTCCGCTGCGCTACGTCGTGACAGGTGACGGGCTGCTGATCGCGGGGTCCGAGGTTGGGATGGTTCCGATCGACGAAGCGACTGTTGTCGAAAAAGGCGCGCTTGGCCCCGGCCAGATGATAGCGGTCGATATGGTCGAAGGTAAGCTTTACCATGACACCAAAATGAAAGACGTGCTGTCGTGCGCGCAGCCATTTGGTGACTGGATTGAAAAAGTTGTCGATCTGACCGGAGCGATGGGCGATGTACCCGAAGTCACATTGTTTGACGGTGCTGATCTGCGCCAGCGTCAGGTTGCGGCCGGTTATTCCATCGAGGACCTTGAACAGGTGCTTGCGCCAATGGCCGAGGACGGCAAAGAAATGATCGCGTCGATGGGGGATGATACCCCGTCTGCCGTGCTTTCGAGCGTTTATCGCCCGCTGTCGCATTTCTTCCGTCAGAACTTTAGCCAAGTCACCAACCCGCCGATCGACAGTTTGCGTGAAACACGCGTGATGTCGTTGAAAACCCGGTTCGGGAACCTCAAAAACGTGCTGGACGAAAATTCGTCCCAAGCCGAGATTCTGGTGCTCGAAAGCCCATTTGTGTCCAACGGTGAGTTTGATGAGATGGTCAGCCGCTTTGGTGGCAATGTGGCATTCATTGATTGTACGTTTGCGCAAGGGCGCGGCGCGTTGTCTGCAGGGCTTCAGCGCATCCGCGAAGAAGCTGAAGATGCTGTGCGTTCTGGCGCTGGACACCTTGTGCTGACCGACCAACACCAAGACGTTGACCGCGTGCCAATGCCGATGATCCTTGCAACATCTGCAGTGCATTCGGGGCTGACTGGCAAAGGACTAAGGACGTTCTGTTCAATCAACGTGCGGTCCGCCGAATGTATCGATCCGCATTACTTTGCGGTTCTGATCGGCTGTGGCGCGACCACTGTAAACGCCTATTTGGCCCAAGATTCGATTGCCAACCGTGTTGAACGCGGGCTGGTTGATGGCACCTTGGCCGAGGCCGTGGGCCGTTACCGCAAAGCGGTTGACGCAGGATTGCTGAAAATCATGGCGAAGATGGGGATTTCCGTTCTGTCCTCTTACCGAGGTGGGCTCAACTTTGAGGCCGTCGGCCTGTCGCGCGCGATGGTTGCTGAATTCTTCCCCGGTATGCAAAGCCGTATTTCGGGCATCGGTACCAGCGGTATCCAAACCAAGGTCGAAGAAGTGCACGCGCGCGGTTGGAAAAACCCGTCAGACATTCTGCCAATCGGTGGCTTCTACAAGGCGCGCCGTACAGGCGAAAAGCACGCTTGGGAAGCCCAAACAATGCATATGCTGCAAGCGGCCTGTAACAACGCGTCCTACGCGATGTGGCAGCAATACAGCAAGTCTATGCAATCCAACCCGCCGATCCACCTGCGCGATCTTTTGGCGATCAAACCGATGGCAAAACCTGTGCCGATTGAAGAGGTCGAAAGCATCACCGCGATCCGTAAGCGTTTCGTGACGCCGGGCATGTCTTTGGGTGCGCTGTCACCTGAATCGCACCGGACCTTGTCTATTGCGATGAACCGCATCGGTGCAAAATCTGATTCCGGTGAAGGTGGCGAAAGCCCAGATGATTTCACCCCGGAGCCAAACGGTGACAACGCCTCGGCAAAGATTAAACAGGTTGCTTCAGGTCGCTTTGGCGTCACCGCAGAATATCTGCTTGCCTGTGAAGAGCTTGAGATCAAAGTTGCCCAAGGTGCCAAACCCGGCGAGGGCGGCCAGCTACCCGGCATGAAGGTCACCGACCTGATTGCAAAGCTACGCCATTCGACCAAAGGCGTGACCTTGATATCACCGCCGCCGCACCACGATATCTATTCAATCGAGGATCTCGCGCAGTTGATCTATGATCTGAAGCAGATCAACCCGATCTGTAAGGTAACTGTGAAACTGGTTGCGGCGTCTGGTGTCGGTACGATTGCCGCAGGTGTGGCCAAGGCAAAGGCCGACGTGATCCTGATCTCAGGTCACAACGGCGGGACTGGCGCATCACCGGGTACGTCGATCAAATATGCTGGCCTTCCTTGGGAAATGGGTCTGACCGAAGCCCACCAAGTGCTTGCCATGAACAACCTGCGCGAACGGATCACGCTGCGGACCGATGGCGGCTTGCGCACAGGTCGTGACATTGTCATGGCCGCGATGCTGGGCGCCGAAGAATACGGTATCGGCACCGCCGCGCTGATCGCGATGGGTTGCATTATGGTCCGTCAGTGTCAGTCGAACACATGTCCGGTTGGGGTTTGCACCCAAGACCAAGCGCTGCGTGACAAGTTCACAGGCAACGCTGATAAGGTCGTGAACCTGATCACGTTCTACGCCACTGAAGTACGCGAAATCCTTGCGAGCATCGGTGCGCGTTCCTTGGACGAAGTGATTGGACGTGCTGATCTGCTGACACAAGTCAGCCGTGGTTCGGCGCATTTGGATGATCTGGATTTGAACCCAATGCTGATCACTGTCGATGGGGCAGAAAAGATCACCTATGATCGCAACAAGCCACGCAATGCTGTTGATGACACGCTGGACGCGCAGATCGTCAAAGATGCGGCACGTTTCTTGGAAGAGGGCGAAAAGATGCAGTTGGATTACGCCGTGCAAAACACACTGCGGACCATCGGCACGCGGACATCTAGCCATATCGTCAAAAACTTTGGCATGCGTAACGATCTGCAACCGGATCACCTGACTGTGAAACTGCGCGGCTCTGCCGGGCAATCACTGGGGGCATTTGCTGCACCCGGGCTTAAGCTCGAGGTATCAGGCGATGCCAACGACTATGTTGGTAAGGGGCTATCTGGCGGTACAGTCGTTGTGCGCCCACCTATGGTCAGCCCGCTGGTTGCGGCCGAAAACACGATCATCGGGAACACGGTGCTTTACGGGGCGACTGATGGCTATCTGTTCGCCGCTGGGCGCGCGGGTGAACGGTTTGCCGTGCGGAACTCAGGCGCGACTGTCGTGATTGAGGGCTGCGGGACCAACGGTTGTGAATATATGACCGGCGGTTTGGCCGTGATCCTTGGGTCTATCGGTGCCAACTTTGGGGCCGGCATGACAGGTGGCATGGCCTATCTTTATGATCCAAAGGGCGAGGCCGCTGACCTGATCAACATGGAAACATTGGTGACGAACCCCGTCACTGTGGACCATTGGGTGGACCAGTTGAAGTCCTTGATCGAACGCCATGGCGCAGAGACTGGCAGCCGCAAAGCCGCTGAAATCTTGCAGCATTGGGAATTGGAAAAGGACAATTTTGTCCAGATTTGCCCCAAAGAGATGCTCGTGCATCTTAAGCATCCACTGAGCGTCGAAAACGCGGCGATCCCTGCTGAATAAGACGAGAACGCCCCGCCAGCTTGGCGGGGCGTTTTTCCTAAAAAACGCTATTGAGCGCAGCGGTCGGAAATATCGCGAAACCAATCAGGCCGACCCCAATTGCCCCGTAAATTGCGCCTAAGATACGTTGTTGTTTACCTGCGCTGGTAAAAAAGATCACCGCAGGTGCGGTGAGGTTCGAAAAGATGCCTACGCAAACAACGATCCATGGCATTGAACCTGATTGGGCCTGCCAAATGCCCCAGCCATATAAAATCAACAGTGAGATTGTTGAAGTACCATAAAGCCGAAACAAGGTGGTCGTGGCCACGCTGCTTGACGTTAGCGTTTCCAGTTTTAGTTGTGAGAAAAGCATGAACGGCATAATTACCGTCACAAATGTGAACCCGATTTTGAAGATGAGTAGAATTGATATTGCAGTCATTTTCTGAAACCTTATTTTGAACTCAGGTGTGGATAGCGAGGCTGAAACTGTATGTCAAATTCAGGCATTGGAAATTCTATACGGCGCAATGCTCCGGTACCAATGGCGCAATGCGGTGCAGCATGCGCGCTCGAAATATTGTCAGATCGTTGGACGATGCTGATCATCCGAGAGGCGTTCTACGGTGTGATGCGTTATGAAGACATGCGTGACGATATCGGCATTCCGCGCTCAGTGCTGACCCAGAGGCTCAAACGATTGACAGAAGCTGAAGTGCTCGAGCGTATGCCATACCGCGAGGAAGGAGAGCGGACGCGCTATGGGTACCGCTTGACGTCACGCGGGCAATCACTTGGTTTGACGTTGTTGGCGCTTATGCAATGGGGGGATGAGGAGTTGCGTGATGGGTCGTCAGCAATTGCACTGCACGACAAGGAAACGGGCGCACGTCTGCGTGTTGGCCTTGTTCGTGAAGGCACTAGCGAAATTCCGCTTTCATCCGCACGTATAACACCACAGAACTAGCCAACCATCTATGCGCAAGGGTTGACCAAGCGGCTCTCTGCATGGCTTATGGTCCTGATGGCAGAGCGTAAAAAGACACCCAAAAAGAAAGCTGCACCAAAAAAACGCAGCCCCCGCAAAACCCAACCCAGCGTGATCGCACAGGCTTGGCGTAAGCTGTGCCGCGTTGTTTGGGGCGCGTGTTTTGCGGCGCTTGGTTTGGTGCTTTTGGCCACATTGATTTACGCAGTCGTGCCGCCGCCGGTAACACCTTACATGCTGAGTGAACGATCGCGGGTTGGGTCCATTAAATACGATTGGACCCCAATGGAACAGATCGCGCCAGTCATGGCGCGGTCCGCCGTGGCCGCAGAGGATGCAAATTTCTGTCTGCATTGGGGGCTTGATGTGGATGCCATTCGCGACGCGATGGACCGCGGGCGCGGCGGTGCGTCGACGATTTCGCAGCAGGTTATCAAGAACGCCTATCTGTGGCATGGGCGTAGCTGGCTGCGCAAAGCGATGGAGGCTCTTTGGACGCCATTGTCCGAAGCCGTCTGGACGAAGCGCCGCATCCTTGAAATCTATTTAAACATTGCTGAATTCGACGAAGGTGTCTTTGGCGTGCAAGCCGCTGCGCGACATTATTTTGGCGTTGATGCCGCCAACCTGAACGCAACACAAGCTGCGCGCCTTGCTGCGATCTTGCCCGCGCCCAAATCACGCTCGGCTTCGAACCCGAGCCCTTATGTGCGCCAACGTACCTCTGCAATTATCAGCGGGGCGCGCACAATCGCGGCGGATGGCCGCGCGGATTGTTTCGAAAACTGATCCAACCATTGAATCGGGGCGTTCCATGCTGCATTGAGGGGAAAACCGATTTGTGAGCCCGTCATGAACACCCTGTACCATTACCCATTGTCCCCGTTTTCGCGCAAAGTGCGGCTTTGCCTTGCTGAAAAGAAGATCGAAGTCGGCCTTGTCGAAGAACGCTATTGGGAACAGGACGCTGATTTCTTGCGCCGCAATCCGGCGGGAAAAATCCCCGTTCTCAAAATGGATGGCCGGACGATGGCCGATAGCGCGGCGATTTGCGAGTATCTCGAAGAAAAGTTCCCGACGCCCGCGCTTTTGCCCAAAGACCTTGATGCGCGTTACGAAGCGCGCCGGATTGTTGGCTGGTTTGATGATAAGTTCTACCACGAGGTCACCAGCAAGCTGATCGGCGAACGGGTTTACCGCAAGGTGATGGGCACCGGGTATCCCGATAGTGCGAATGTAAAATCAGGCGCGCGCGCGATCAAATACCATCTCGATTATATGATTTATTTGCTCGAAGATCGCCGCTGGCTGGCGGGCAATGAAATGACCATCGCAGATTTCGCAGCGGCGGCGCATTTATCTTGTCTGGATTATACCAGCGACGTTGATTGGAACCGTTCCGATATCGTCAAGGATTGGTACGCTAAGATCAAATCGCGCCCAGCCTTTCGGTCGCTATTGGCCGATGAGGTGCCCGGTTTCCAACCGGCGGCGCATTACGCTGATCTTGATTTTTAGACGGGTGTGAAAGAACGCCTGATCACCTACGCCCAAGAGGCCGGGTTCGCCAAAGTTGGTATTTGCCGCCCCGATGCGGTGCCTGAAATAGCCGAGCGCTTGGCAGATTTTGTCGCAGCCGACATGCACGGGCAAATGGCATGGATGGCCGAACGAATGCACTGGCGCGGTAACCCCGCCGCGCTATGGCCCGAAGCGAAGTCCGTGATCATGTTGGCCGAGCCCTATACGCCTGAACATGACCCGCTTGCGGTGCTTGAACAACCAGACCGTGCTGCGATTAGCGTTTACGCGCAGGGGCGCGATTATCATGATATCGTTAAAAAGCGACTCAAACGGGTCGGGCGCTGGCTGATCGAACAGGTACCTGACGCGCAGATTAAGGTTTTTGTAGATACGGCCCCCGTGATGGAAAAGCCGTTGGCACAGGCCGCTGGGCTCGGCTGGCAGGGAAAACACACCAATGTCTTGGGGCGCGATCTGGGGTCGTGGTTCTTTCTGGGCGCAATATTTACGACGGTTGCGCTGGAACCGGACACGGCTGAGGTTAGCCATTGTGGCAGTTGCACCGCGTGTTTGGATATCTGTCCGACCGATGCATTCCCCGCGCCCTATCAGCTCGATCCGCGGCGCTGTATTTCGTATCTGACGATTGAACATAAAGGCCCGGTTGACGCGGAATTGCGCGGCCTCATGGGGAACCGCATTTACGGGTGCGATGATTGTTTGGGCGTGTGCCCGTGGAACAAATTCGCGCAAGAAGGTCGGGATGCACGTTATGCTGCGCGCGAGGATCTCATCGCGCCGCCGCTTGATGAACTTGCCGGGTTAGATGATACCGCATTTCGCGCACGGTTTTCGGGGTCCCCGATCAAACGGATTGGGCGGGACCGCTTTGTGCGCAATGTGGCTTATGCCATTGGCAATTCGGGCGACCCCAGCCTTGCGGATGGAGTCGCCCGACTCGTTGAAGATCCAGACCCGGCCGTCGCTGATGCGGCGCGTTGGGCGTTAGAGCGCCTAGGTAGCGTTGCGGCGCACGGCGGCGAATGACACCAAGCGACGTTTCTTTTCGTCCCAAAGATCAAGGCTCGCACATTTCAAGCTTTCTAGAATGGTCATACGGCTGACCTCTACCAATTCTTCGTGGTCGCGTAGAACTTCTGTCAGGCGATAGAATGGAATGCGGCTATACAGGTGGTGCACATGGTGGATGCCGATATTGGCGGTGAACCAGCGCAAAATCGGCGGCAGATCATAGTGTGAACTCCCGTGCAGCGCGGCCTCGTGCAGTTGCCAATCCTCTTCATGATCCCACTGCGTTGTTTCAAACTGGTGCTGGACGTAAAACAGCCAAACACCCACAGAGGCCGCAATCAGTGTTGTGGGCAAGAAAACAAGGAACAATGCCTGAAACCCGCCAAAGTAGACGATGATGCTGAGTGCAGCGACAATGGCTGCATTTGTGCCCATTGCGCTAATCCAATATTTCTTGCCCTGATCCATCAAGCCAAGTGGCAGGCGGTTTTGCAGGAAGAACAGATATGTCGGCCCCAGCCCAAACATGACAAGCGGATGCCGATACGCGCGGTACATAAAGCGACCAAATGGGGTGCGCTGGTGATATTCTTCAACGGTCAGTGTCATCACATCGCCGATGCCGCGGTGATCAAGATCGCCTGCGTGGCTATGGTGGATCGAATGCGAGCGGCGCCAAACGTCATAGGGGGTAAGTGTAACCACCCCCAAAACGCGTCCAACCCAGTCGCTGACTGTGCGGTTGCCATAGAACGACCCATGCCCGCAGTCGTGTTGAATGCAAAAAAGACGCAGCAAAAAGCATCCATTCAGGGCTGAGATCAGGAAGGCCCCGAAATAGCTGTATTGGGCGACCCAACATGCCAGCACCCAAAGCCCCACAAATGGAACAAAGCTAACCGCGAGTTCAAGGCTGCTGCGCAGGCTGTTTGGCTCGCGGTAGCCGGCCAAAATGCGCACCCAGTCGCGGGCATTTGAGGTGGGGAGAACGGTGTTATCTTTGGGCATAGGATGCTTCTTATTGTGACTTCGTATCGGATAGCTTAACGCCGAGCGATAGCAAGCAATAAAGGCTTCATTGTGTTGGTGTGTCGCACTAAGGTGCCCAAAAGGATACAAACATGCAGCCACTGCGCGGAATTCTTCTTAAGGTACTGTCGGTATGCATGTTTATGGCCATGGCGAGCCTGATCAAAGCTGCATCATCTGAGGTGCCCCCGGGCGAAGCGGTGTTCTTTCGGTCATTTTTTGCGATCCCGATCATTTTGGGATGGCTGTCCCTGCGAGGAGAGCTGAAAAACGGGTGGAAAACCGCCAACCCAATGGGTCATTTTTGGCGTGGATTGGTCGGCACAACGGCCATGGGCCTAGGGTTCACGGGGCTTGGTCTTTTGCCCTTGCCTGAAGTGACGGCCATTGGTTATGCGGCCCCGCTGCTCGTGGTCGTGTTCGCCGCGATGTTTTTAAACGAACAGGTTGGCATTTTTCGATTGTCGGCGGTGGCATTGGGGATGGTTGGCGTGTTGATCGTACTTTCGCCACGGCTGTCAGTGGGCGCGTCAATGGGGACATCGGAAACATTGGGCGCGGTTGTCGTGCTCATGGGGGCTGTTATGGCTGCTTTGGCACAGGTGTTTGTGCGCAAACTGGTCGCGACCGAAGGCACTGCTGCGATCGTATTTTGGTTTAGTATTACCTCGGCGCTGCTCTCGCTGTTGACGATTCCATGGGGGTGGGTGCTGCCCTCTGCCGCCGCCGCGTCGATGCTGGTTTTGGCGGGCTTGCTCGGGGGCATGGGGCAGATATTTTTGACTTCAAGCTACCGTTTTGCGGATGCGTCGCTTGTCGCGCCTTTTGACTACAGCTCAATGATTCTTGCTTTGGGAATCGGTTACTTTGTCTTTGACGAGGTTCCGACGCACACGATGATCTTGGGCGCGGCAGTGGTCATTCTGGCGGGTGTTTTGATTATCTGGCGCGAACAACGCTTGGGGCTTAAGCGCGCACAGCAACGCAAGGCTACTGGCAACGTCGGCAGTTAGCGGCGCGAAATCTTGCGCATGATCCCCGAAATTCTGCGAGGGAATCCCGGTGCCGTGCTGGGCACATCTAACTGAGCGTGCGCATATTTGATCCAAAGATCAGGGGCGTTTTCAGGGTTCAAGCTTTCAGAGAGCTGCAACGGTTTTCCGCCTTTGGGATCCAAAAAACGGAGCGGGATACGAAACGGTAGTGACCCACGCTGACGCGCGATAACCTTTTGATGTATAATGGAAATATGTCGTAACGGCGCATCACGTTCCTCGACCTTTAGCCGATGGGTGCGAAAGAAACCGGTATCCCAATTGATCAGGCAACGCGCAAAAATTTGGTCGGAACTCGGGTGTGGCGGCAAGGCAGTCGGCGAATCAAGATACTGCGCTGGATTGCTGCGATAGAAGGCATGGGCAGCGACCGCGAAATCGCATTCTGGCTGGCACAGCATCCAAGAAATGAGCGTATTATGCGAGGCAAACCGCGCACGTCTGATGGTATCAAGCCATAGATCTTGCGGTGCCCCTTTCAGGACCTGTCTGATTGCGTTTTCGGATTGCGGAAGGCTAAAAGATTGGCCCGGGGTGGGCTTAGATACCGGTTGATTCATTGACACACTACACTGATTACGCGGTCCTTATATTGTATTTACAAATGAAGGGCTGGCGTGAAGGCGACAAATATTTGAAATGTGATCGCTGTAACAAATTAAGACATCGCTGTTATTGGCGCCATGAGGAGGAAATTGTGGTATAGTGATCGTCCATGACGGAGGAATCAAAGATGAAACATCTGCTGGATAAACCTGATCAACCCACCGAAATTACGACGAAACGGTTGCTTGCGGTCGCACATTGCCGCAAACCAAGGCTGCAAAGCCTGACCTTACAGCGGCGCGCACGTCAGCGTGGCGGCGACGGTTTGACGCACGCGTACCGCGCGCCAAAACAGTGGCAATCTTAGGCGCGTACGAGCTGTTCGTATTCTTGCGCGATTTCACGGGTGAGCGCGCCGACCTCGAATGTGTAATCACCGATTTGCCCAACGGGGGTAACTTCGGCGGCCGTGCCCGTTAGCCAGCATTGTTCAAAATCAGCTAGTTCTTCAGGCATGATGCGGCGGACGTGGACCTTGATGCCTTTGGCCTCGAGCATGCCGATGACGGTCTGGCGGGTGATTCCGTTCAGGATCGCATCCGGATCGGGGGTGTGGACCTCGCCGTCTTTGACAAAAAAGATGTTCGCGCCCGTCGCTTCGGCAACATAGCCGCGATAGTCCATGAACAGCGCATCCGAGCAGCCTTTGGCCTCGGCTGCGTGTTTGGACATGGTGCAGATCATATAAAGACCGGCGGCCTTGGCGGCAGTTGGGATTGTTTCGGGAGATGGGCGTTTCCATTTCGCGATGTCGAGCTTGGCGCCCTTCATCTTTGCGTCGCCGTAATAGGCACCCCATTCCCACGCGGCAACGGCCATGCGCACCGGGTTTTTGTTGGATGCAACGCCCATATCTTCGCCAGCACCGCGCCAAGCCACAACGCGTACATAGGCGTCGGTCCAGCCGTTGGCCTCAAGCACGTCATATTTGGCTTTTTCGATTTCGGCGACGGAATAAGGGATTTCCATATCTAGCAATTCACCAGATTTGATCAGGCGCTCTGAATGCTCCACTGATTTGAAGATCTTGCCTTCGTAGCAACGCTCGCCTTCAAAAACGGAAGACGCATAGTGCATGGCATGTGTGAGGATGTGGACATTAGCGTCGCGCCATTCAACTAATTGGCCGTCCATCCAGATTTTACCGTCACGATCATCATATGCAGCGCCCATCGTTGCCTCCCGTAGAATTTGCATTTATTACGACAATAGGTCCGATTTGGACATTATATTGCGTGTTTTCGCGGATTCGCTAGCAGTTGATTCTTGGAAAGTCAATAAAGCTGACGTATTGTGACTTGAACGCGAGGGGGAAAGCGCATGAGTGATGGACCGCAGGCACAGACAGGGCAAAGCCTATTATTCCTGACTGATGAACAATTGCGTAAAGGGATCGAGGCGATGTTTTTTGCCTACCGCGGTTTTACTGCTGATCCAGATCGTATCTTAGCGGAAAAATCTTATGGGCGTGCGCATCACCGCGCGATCCATTTTATTCATCGTAGCCCCGGAACGACGGTAAATAATCTCCTTTCTATTCTTGGTGTTACAAAGCAATCGCTGAATCGTGTGTTGCGTACATTGATAGAAGACGGTTTGGTGGCCAGCACTGTCGGCCAAAAGGACAAACGCGAACGGCATTTGCACTTAACGGCTGACGGGGCGGAATTGGAACGTGCATTGTCGGACGCCCAGCGCGACCGGATGCGGGCGGCCTACCGCAAGGTTGGGCCGGATGCCGTGGCTGGGTTTCGGCAGGTGTTGGAGGCGATGATGGACGATCAGACACGCCACCATTTTGAGGCGATGAAGGAAAGAACGGAATGAAGGCTGACGATGCACATCTACTCATTGTCGATGACGACGAACGCATTCGCAGCCTCTTGCGTAAATTTTTGGTCCGTAACGGTTTCTTAGTAACGACCGCACGTGATGCAGCACACGCGCGACGCATTTTATCTGGGCTTGAATTTGACCTGATCGTTCTGGATGTGATGATGCCGGGCGAAGACGGTGTGTCGTTGTGTCGGGACCTGCGCCAAACGATCACCACCCCAATTATGTTGTTGACCGCCAAAGCCGAAACCGATGACCGGATTTCGGGGCTTGAGGCGGGGGCGGATGACTATCTTGCCAAGCCGTTTGAACCCAAAGAACTATTGCTGCGCATCAATGCAATTTTGCGCCGCGTTCCAGAGGCAGAGCCAGCAACGGTTGCGCCAAAGGTCATGCATATGGGGCCGGTTCGCTATGATATCGAACGCGGTGAAATGTGGCGTGGCGAAGACCTCGTGCGCCTCACCGCGACCGAAAGCCAATTGATGCGGATATTCTCGGCAAGCCCAGGTGCGCCGATTTCGCGGGCGCAACTGGTCGAAGAACTCAGCCGGTCTGGCGGGCAAACCCAAGAGCGTGCCGTGGATGTGCAAATCACCCGTTTGCGCCGCAAGATCGAGGTTGATCCGAAACAACCGCGTTACCTGCAAACGGTGCGCGGAGCGGGCTATATGCTTGCGCCGGAGTAGCGGCACCTTGGCAAAGCCCGCCTCTGGCGGGAGTATTTAAGGGAAAAAAGAAATAGGGGGGCAAATGGCCACCGCATTGATTACCCATGACGCATGCTATGATCACGTCACCCCGCCCGGTCATCCAGAGCAAGTGGCCCGGTTAGACGCAGTTTTAGGAGCCGTGAAAGATCTGGATCTGATTCGGGTCAAAGCGCCTTTGGTCGCCGAAGATGATCTACTGCGCGCCCATCCGAAGGCGTATATTGATAGCATTAAAGATGCAGGCCCCGAAAACGGCTGGGTGTCTTTGGATGCGGATACGCATATGTCTGTTGGCACGCTGCAAGCGGCATATCGTGCGGCGGGCGGCGGTGTGCGTGCCGTTGACTTGGTAATGGTGGGCGAGGTTGCAAGTGCTTTTGTTGCGACCCGCCCACCGGGCCATCACGCTGAACGTGAAACGGCGATGGGGTTTTGTTTCTTTGGCAATACTGCGATTGCGGCGAAATATGCGTTGGGTCATCACGGGTTGGACCGTGTCGCAATTGTGGATTTTGACGTGCATCACGGTAATGGCACCCAGGATTTGGTTGAAGAAGACCCACGTATTTTGTTTTGCTCGACCCATCAATCGCCGCTATACCCCGGCACGGGTGCCGCGCATGAAACAGGTGTCGGTAACGTGGTGAATGTGCCTTTGCCAGAAGGGGCCGGATCAGACGCGTTTCGCACGGCGATGGAAACCCAAGTGTTCCCGCGTGTCGCTGCCTTCTCTCCGCAACTTTTGCTGATTTCCGCAGGATTTGATGCACACGAGGATGATCCATTGGCGGGGATGAAACTGCGCACAGCTGATGTTGCATGGGTGACTGAGCGCCTGTGCGATTTGGCGGATGAACATTGTGCGGGGCGCGTTGTGTCTATGCTGGAAGGTGGCTATGACCTACAGGCATTGGGTGACGCGGCGCGTGCCCATATCAGCGTATTAGAGGAAAGAGGCCGATGACCACGCCAGTCGAAGAAATGAGCTTTGAAGACGCGATGAAAGAGCTGGAGGCCGTTGTCGGTCAGCTGGAACGCGGGGATGTGGCGCTTGATCAATCGATTGCCCTCTACGAACGTGGTGCTGCATTGAAAGCGCGCTGCGAGGCGCAGTTGAAAGCGGCCGAAGAAAAAGTTGCCAAGATTGCCTTTGATGAAAACGGTACCCCCAAAGGGACCGCGCCGCTTGATGGCTGATACCTTTCGATCTGCGCTGGGCGAAGCCGCAGCGCTGACGCAATCCTATATTGCAGCGGTTTTGGCCGACCAGCCAGGGACTATCGCGCAGGGTATGATCTATGCGACTCAAGGCGGCAAAGCGCTGCGCGCCTTTCTGGTGCTGGAATCCGCCAGATTGCATGGTGTGACGACAGCCCTGCCCGCAGCGGCAGCGATTGAATGTATGCACGCCTATTCTTTGGTGCATGATGATCTGCCCTGCATGGATGATGATAACTTGCGGCGCGGCCTGCCGACGGTACATGTGAAATGGGATGAGGCGACGGCTGTGCTTGTCGGTGATGCTTTGCAGGCGATGGCATTTGAGTGCGTGTTGCAGGTGGATGCTGCCGCTGATGCACGTATTTTGCTTGCACAGACTCTGGCCCAAGCATCTGGCGTTCGCGGCATGGTGGGCGGTCAGGCGGCTGATATTGCTGCGGAAACCGCGCATATACCGTTGAGCTTGGACGAAATCACTGCGTTGCAGGCTGGTAAAACCGGGGCGTTGATCAATTGGTCGGCAATGTCTGGCGCGCGGTTGGCCCAAGCAGATGCATCTGCGTTACAACGCTATGGCGATGCGCTGGGCCTTGCGTTTCAGATTTGGGATGATGTGTTGGATGTGATCGGCGATGCGGATCAGGTCGGCAAGGCCGTTGGCAAAGATGCGGATGCGGGCAAGGCGACATTTGTTTCTTTGCTAGGTCTTGATGGGGCGAAACGCCGCGCAAGTGATCTGGTGCAAGAGGCTTGCGATGCGCTATCTATCTATGGCGACGACGCCGATACGTTAAAAGAAGCCGCGCGTTTTGTGATTGCGCGGACGCACTAAAGGGTAGCGACGATGACCAGCCAGCCACATACACCCGTTTTGGACCGTGTGAACACGCCAGCGGATATGAAGCAACTGACGGATGCCGAATTGCGCCAATTGGCCGATGATCTACGGGCCGAAACGATCGCCGCTGTCTCTGTCACTGGTGGTCACCTTGGCGCGGGCCTTGGCGTTGTCGAAATGACGGTCGCGATGCATGCGGTGTTTGATACCCCGAAAGATAAGATCATTTGGGATGTATCGCACCAATGCTATCCGCATAAAATCCTGACAGGACGGCGTGACCGTATCCGTACCCTGCGCACAGAAGGCGGGTTGTCGGGGTTCACCAAGCGCTCTGAAAGCCCCTATGACCCCTTTGGCGCGGCCCATTCGAGCACGTCGATTTCTGCGGCGTTGGGTTTTGCCGTAGCGCGTGATTTGGGCGGCGAAGGTGGCGATGCGATTGCCGTGATTGGCGACGGTGCGATGTCGGCCGGTATGGCTTATGAGGCGCTGAATAACGCCGGTCATCTGGGAAAGCGTTTGATCGTGATCCTAAACGACAACGAAATGTCGATTGCCCCACCGACAGGTGCGATGTCGTCGTATCTATCGCGGCTTTACGCAGGCGAACCATTTCAAGAATTCAAGGCGGCGGCCAAAGGGGCAGTGTCACTGCTGCCCGAACCATTTCGTGAAGGCGCGCGGCGTGCTAAAGATATGCTCAAGCATATGACCGTTGGCGGCACCTTGTTCGAGGAACTGGGCTTTTCTTACCTTGGCCCCATTGATGGGCACGACATGGATCAACTCTTGTCCGTATTGCGCACCGTCAAAGATCGCGCAGACGGCCCAATTCTGATCCACGCGATTACCAAAAAGGGCAAAGGCTATGCCCCCGCCGAGGGCGCCGACGATAAAGGGCATGCGCGCGGCAAGTTTGATGTGATCACTGGCGAACAGAAAAAAGCGCCGAGCAATGCACCGTCGTATACATCTGTTTTTTCGGATACGCTGATCAAACTAGCAGCGGACGATCCGAAAATTTGCGCGGTGACGGCGGCGATGCCTGATGGCACCGGGTTGGACCGCTTTATGGCACGCTATGCTAGCCGGTGTTTTGATGTCGGCATTGCAGAGCAGCACGCGGTGACATTCTGCGCGGGGCTTGCTGCAGGGGGGATGCGCCCATTTTGTGCGCTGTATTCGACCTTCCTGCAACGTGGTTACGATCAGGTTGTACATGATGTGGCGATCCAGCGCTTGCCAGTCCGTTTTGCGATTGATCGCGCTGGGCTTGTCGGTGCGGATGGCGCGACCCATGCCGGAGCCTTTGATGTGGCGTTTCTTGCGAACCTGCCGGGAATCGTTGTGATGGCCGCTGCGGATGAAGCTGAGTTAGTGCGTATGGTCGCAACAGCCGCCGCCTATGATGATGGCCCGATTGCGTTCCGTTTTCCGCGCGGCGAAGGTGTTGGCGTCGAGATACCACAAAACCCAGACCTGTTGGAAATCGGCAAAGGCCGCATGATCACGCAAGGATCGCGGGTTGCGATCCTGTCATTCGGGACACGCCTACAAGAAGTTACCGCCGCGAGTGAAGCGCTTTCTGCCAAAGGAATTACACCAACGGTCGCAGATGCGCGTTTCGCCAAGCCGTTGGATAAGGACATGATCCTTAAACTTGCCGCTGACCACGAGGCGCTGATCTGCATCGAAGAAGGCAGCGTCGGCGGTTTTGGATCGCATGTTGCGCAAATGCTTTCGGATGAGGGCGTGTTCGATCAGGGCCTGAAATTCCGGTCCATGGTTTTACCTGATACGTTCATCGATCAGGCCAGCCCCCGCGCGATGTATGATACCGCCGGGCTGAATGCCTCAGATATCGAAGCGAAGGTTTTGGATGTGCTCGGGGTGGCGAGTCTGGAAAAGCGGGCTTAACCGTAGCTATTTATCCAGACCGGCTAACCGCTTTTCAATCGCGTCCAGTTTGGCCATCACGTCGTCACGGTAAGCATCTGTCGCGGCGTTGTCTTCTTCGGCGTGGGCGTCTTGCATCGAATTGACGATCAAACCGACCAGCAGGTTCACAACGGCAAATGTTGTGACCAAGATGAAGGGTACAAAAAACGCCCAAGCGTATGGGTAGACTTCCATGATGGGGCGGACGATTCCCATCGACCAGCTTTCGAGTGTCATGATCTGAAATAGAGAATAACCCGATTGGCCCAGACTGCCGAACCATTCCGGGAAGCTATCGCCGAATAGTTTTGTCGCCATGACGGACCCGATATAAAAGACGATGCCCATCAGCAGGAATACGGATCCCATGCCGGGCAGAGCGGTAATGAACCCTTCGACGACACGCCGCAGAGACGGCACCACAGAGATAACGCGCATCACGCGAAAGATACGCAACGCACGCAGCACCGACAAGCCGCCGCCGCCGGGCAGCAGCGATACGCCGACAATCACAAAGTCAAAGATGTTCCAGCCGCTGCGAAAAAATCGCGGCCCAGAAGCAAAGAGCTTGGCCAGCAATTCGATCACAAAAATGGTCAAACACAGCTGGTCCAACAAGGTGATCAACCTGCCGACGCGCGCCATCAATGGTTTTGAAGTTTCGAGCCCAAGGATAATGGCATTAAACACAATCACGCCGATGATCAGGTTAACAAACAGAGGCGTGTTCAGCAGTGTTGCAGTTCTTTGGCGCAAAGTCATGTCGTGTCCCTTAGGTGCAAAAACAGGATCGATATGCGGTCTTTGGCTGTGATCGGCAAGGGTTAGCTCGGTCTGCATGGGCAGATTGACGCCTGCGCATTGGCTCGCGGTGGATTTTGCAGCAGACGCTGCGTCATCATAGACGCCTCGCGAAATTCAACGCAACGTCCCTGCACGAGGAGGAATTCATATGGCGCGCTTTATTCATTTCTACCGCTGGGCGGTATTCTTGCTGGCGGGGGGCTATGTTCTGCGGACACTGGTCTTTGGCGGCTATGATGGTTTTGGAGGGCCCGCCCGTTATCTGACGATCTGGGCGCTGTTTGCATCGTTCTTTGCAGCCAGCCGCATGATGGCGATTCAAGAAGGCCGTTCTGACAAGCGTTGGGACGGCTTCGTTTGCATGACATCGGTCATCAACGCGATGGTCGTATTCTTGTTTTGGCGCCTGTATTTTGGTGATCCAACTTCGGTGACCAGCGATGGCCAATTGATGGCATGGCACCTTGAGCTCTATTTGCATTTGTTCGGGCCATTGCTGCAGCTTATTGATACGATCTTTATTCACCGCAGTTATCGGCGTTTAGCACCTGCATTCGCGTGGTTGGTTGGGGTGATTGGCAGTTATGTTCTTTGGGCTGAATTTGTTGTGGGTCCGCTGAATCCATCGCCCGTTGGTACCGTGACGAGCGGTTTGCCCTACCGTTTCTTGAACGATCTCGAACTGCCGCAGCGCATGGTATTCTACGGATCAAACATCGCCATCGCGATTGTGTTGCTGCTGCTGTTTGCGGCAATCGCGTGGGGTGTTAGGCGGGCTTTTCCTGTGCCAGCAGCGCCTTAAGTCCGGATCGATAATCGGGATATAGAAGTTTCACACCCAGCTCAGATTTGATCCTGTCGTTACGCACTTTCTTGCTTTCAGCATAAAAACTGCGCGCCATCGGGGTCATCTCGGCGGTTTCGAAATCTATCGCAGGCGGCAACGGCAGGCCTAATAGGTCGGCCGCGTAGCCCATCACATCTTGCGGCGGGGCGGGGTCGTCATCGCAAACATTGTAGATCGCACCGGGGTTTGGACGGGCCATCGAGGCCGCGAGCACTTGGGCGATGTCATCGACGTGGGTGCGGCTAAAAACTTGGTTCTCTTTGATAATCCGGCGGGCTGTACCATTGCGTACTTTCGCGAACGGACCGCGGCCGGGGCCATAGATGCCCGCAAGCCGGAAGATATGCAGCGGAATATCGGGGATCGCGGCCCAAGCGGCCTCTGCCTTGACCCGCGCGATGCCGCGTTTGGTTGCAGGGGACAGCGCGGTCGTTTCATCGACCCAACCGCCGTTATGATCGCCGTAAACACCGGTAGTAGACAGGTAGCCCACCCATTTGAATTGTGCTGCACGGGCGGTAATTTCGTCTTGCAGTGCGGCCAATACCGGGTCGCCGGCCGCATCGGGGGCGATAGAAATCAAAAGATGTGTCGCCGCATCCAGTGCGGCCGTCATATCCGTTCCCGGCCATTGCACGATTTGCGCGCCGTCGGCCGGGGTGGGCTCACCCCGGGTTGTGCCCAAAATGCTGTGGCCTTGTTGGAGCAAAACACGCCCGAGCGCTTGGGCGCTATAGCCGTATCCAAATGTCAAAACCGAATATTTCATGTGTCTTAGGTGCCGGAGTGGAGGGGGGTTCGCAAGTCCGGTGGGCACAATACGACCCAAATATTTCATGGACTCGTCTAGGGTTTGGTGAATATTTCGACGCCTTTGCTTTGCAATTTCGGACTGACTTCGCGAACAGTCGCGGGAATAAGGTAAATGATGTTCCGGGTAGTATTCTGAAACATAAAGATAAAATGTTATTGAGTAGGATCTGTGTGCTCTGACGAGTTCAAATTATTTCCCAAATTCAAAAATTTACCATTTGATAAAAAATAAACCTGTGCAAAGCTACGCGAACAAGCCACGACAGGAAGATCAAATGTCCAGCCAAATGACTCCGGGTATCGCCGCAGCGCGATTACCTTCTGAAACCGTCGAGACTCACTTCGCGGATTTGCACGCTCCACTTGCCCCGCACGAGGCCTCCGTCGCCGCAGATCGCTGCTATTTTTGCCATGATGCGCCCTGCATGACGGCTTGCCCGACGTCGATTGATATTCCGCTGTTTATTCGCCAGATCAGCACCGGCACTGCCGAGGCGGCAGCGAAAACGATTTTCGATCAGAACATTCTTGGCGGTATGTGCGCCCGCGTTTGTCCGACAGAAGAGCTCTGTGAACAAGCCTGCGTGCGCGAAGCCGCTGAAGGTAAACCGGTTGAAATTGGCCGCCTGCAACGCCACGCGACGGATAAGCTGATGGCAAAGCAAAGCCACCCTTACGATCGTGCAGCGGCCACCGGTAAGACCGTCGCCGTTGTTGGTGCCGGACCTGCCGGGCTGGCAAGCGCGCACCGTCTTGCGATGCTTGGCCATGATGTTGCGATGTTTGATGCGCTGCCAAAATCAGGTGGGCTAAACGAATATGGAATCGCTGCCTACAAATCGACGGATGACTTTGCTGCGCGCGAAGTTGACTGGCTGCTGGGCATTGGTGGGATAACGGTTGAAAACGGCAAACGGTTGGGCGCGGATCTGTCGCTTGACCAGTTGCAGGCGGATTTCGACGCTGTCTTCCTTGCGGTTGGTCTGGGCGGCGTAAACGCGCTGCACACCCCCGGTGAAGACAAGAACGGCGTCGAAGATGCTGTTGATTTCATCAAAGCACTGCGTCAATCCAGTGACCTGACCAAATTGCCCGTTGGCCGCGATGTCGTTGTGATCGGGGGTGGTATGACCGCCGTGGATGCGGCTGTGCAGTCCAAACTGCTTGGTGCGCAGAACGTCACAATCGCCTATCGTCGTGGCCGTGAAGGTATGAGCGCAAGCTCCTATGAACAAGATCTTGCTGCCTCTAAGGGCGTGCGGTTGATGTTCAACGTTCAACCTGTCGCACTGCGCGGCAATGGCACAGTGCGCGAGGTTGAACTGGAATACACAAGTGATGATGGCAACGGTCTGAAAGGTACCGGTGAAATGATCCGGTTGCAGGCCGATCAAGTGTTTAAGGCTATTGGCCAGACGCTTGAAACCGACGCTGGGCTTGAATTGTCAGGCCGCAAAATCGCGGTGACCGAAACCGGGCGCACCAGCGTTGCAGGTGTTTGGGCCGGCGGCGATTGCGCAAGCGGCGGTGATGATTTGACGGTCACTGCCGTTGCCGAAGGTCGCGACGCGGCAATGGATATTCATGCAACCTTGATGGGGAGCAACTAAAATGGCTGATCTAACAACAGATTTCTTGGGCATCAAATCTCCGAATCCTTTCTGGCTGGCCTCGGCCCCGCCAACGGATAAAGAATACAACGTCCGTCGCGCGTTCGAGGCAGGATGGGGCGGTGTCGTTTGGAAAACACTTGGGGCTGAAGGGCCGCCAGTGGTGAACGTGAACGGCCCACGCTATGGCGCGATTTACGGTGCCGATCGGCGGTTGCTCGGGCTGAACAATATCGAATTGATCACGGATCGCGATCTGCAAACTAACCTTGATGAAATCACCCGCGTCAAAGCGGATTACCCTGACCGCGCCATCATTGTGTCAATCATGGTCCCTTGCGAAGAAGACGCTTGGAAAGCGATCCTACCAAAGGTCGCAGCAACGGGCGCTGACGGGATTGAGCTGAATTTTGGTTGCCCGCATGGCATGGCCGAACGGGGTATGGGATCGGCTGTCGGTCAAGTGCCTGAATACATTCAGATGGTCACGGAATGGTGCAAGAAATACTATGACAAGCCTGTCATCGTTAAGCTGACGCCAAACATCACGGACGTACGTAAACCAGCCCAAGCCGCCAAAAATGGCGGGGCCGATGCGGTGAGCCTGATCAACACGATCAATTCCATCACCAGCGTTGATCTTGACGCGATGGCACCACAGCCGACGATTGACGGCAAAGGCACGCACGGCGGGTATTGCGGCCCGGCGGTGAAACCCATTGCGATGAGCATGGTATCTGAAATTGCCCGCGATCCCGGCACACATGGTCTCCCGATTTCCGGCATTGGCGGTGTGACAACATGGCGTGACGCGGCTGAATTTATGGCGTTGGGCTGTGGTAACGTGCAGGTTTGTACGGCTGTGATGACCTATGGCTTTAAGATCGTTGAAGAAATGATCAGCGGCCTGTCCCAATGGATGGATGAAAAGGGCTATACCTCGACCGCTGATTTTGTTGGGATGGCCGTGCCAAACGTGACGGATTGGCAGTACCTAAACCTGAACTACGTGGCCAAAGCCAAAATTAGCCAAGATGATTGCATTAAATGCGGGCGCTGCTATGCGGCCTGCGAAGACACCAGCCACCAAGCAATCGCAATGTCAGAAGACCGCACGTTTAGCGTCATCGATGAAGAATGTGTTGCCTGTAATCTTTGCGTTGATGTCTGCCCAATTGAAAACTGCATCACAATGGAAGCAATAACCCCCGGTGAAATAGATCCACGCACCGGGAAAATTGTCGAAAAAGACTACGCAAATTGGACAACGCATCCCAATAATCCGAGCAACTTTGCGGCGGAATAGACACGGAAAAGGGCCTTGACGGAAAATCTGCCAAGGCCATTTTTACGCCTTTGGCGGCGTTAACATCCGACGAAACAGCGTGTCGAGATATTTCATCGCATCGTCAAACGGATCAATGCCGCCCAAAACAGCCCGCACCTGCACATCAAAATCGGCGTAGTGCTGCGTCGTTGACCAGATCGAGAATATCAGATGGTAGGGATCGACAGGTGCAATTTTGCCCGCAGCTTCCCATTCCCTAATCACCACGGCTTTTTCCGTGACCAGTGCCCGCAAATCTTTGCTAAGGTGCTCCGCGATATGCGGCGCGCCCAGCAGAATTTCATTTGCAAAAAGGCGGCTTTCGCGCGGGTACTCTTTGCTCATGGTGAGCTTGCGACGCACATAGCCTAAAACCTCTTGGATCGGGTCGCCTTGCGGATCCAACTTAAGCAGCGGGTCAAGCCAAGTTTCCAAAAGCTTTTCGAGAAGGGCCGTGTAAATCGCATCTTTCGACCGAAAATAATAAAGCAGATTCGGCTTTGATAGCCCTGCGGCTTCAGCGATTTGATCGAGCGTCGATCCACGCAGCCCAAACTGTGAAAAAACTTCAAGCCCGGCAGACATAATAGCCGCGCGATTGCGTTGTTGAATACGGGTTTCAGGCTTGTTCATGATGGGTAACTGCTCATTTTTTGGGCGTCTACTTTGACTACTCGGTATAACTGTTTTCTTTTACAGCATATGCGTGTCTTTTGCGCAGAAAACTTGACTGGGCCTTCGTCTCTGATAGCCTCTCTTTGACCAGTTGGTCAAATCACGACGAACATATGCGGAGACACTTCATGACAGCCCCAGGCCAAAACTTAAAGATCAACGGCGCACGTTTGTGGGATAGTCTTATGGAGATGGCGAAAATTGGCCCCGGCGTTGCCGGCGGGAACAACCGCCAAACATTGACTGATGCCGACAGCGAAGGCCGTCACCTGTTCCAAAATTGGTGCAAGGATGCGGGCTGTTCGATGGGGTTGGATCAGATGGGCAATATGTTCGCCCGCCGCGAAGGCACGGACCCGGATGCGCTTCCGGTATACGTTGGATCGCATTTGGATACGCAGCCTACGGGTGGCAAATATGACGGTGTGCTTGGTGTGTTGGGCGGTTTGGAAATCCTGCGTACGATGAATGATCTCGATATCAAGACCAAACACCCCATCGTCGTGACCAATTGGACCAACGAAGAAGGTACGCGTTTTGCCCCAGCGATGCTGGCCTCTGGTGTTTTTGCAGGGATGCATGCCCAAGATTGGGCTTATGATCGCGAAGATGCAGAAGGCAAGAAATTCGGCGATGAGCTGGCGCGGATTGGCTGGAAAGGCGAAGAAACCACTGGCGACCGCAAGATGCATGCGTTCTTTGAACTGCATATTGAACAAGGCCCGATCCTTGAGGCGGAAAATAAGCAAATTGGCGTCGTTACACACGGCCAAGGGCTATGGTGGCTAGAAGTCACACTAACCGGCAAAGATGCCCACACCGGGTCTACCCCGATGAATATGCGGGTGAATGCGGGGCTTGGCATGGCGCGGATCACGGAATTGGTCCACACAATCGCGATGGAAAACCAGCCCGGTGCGGTTGGCGCAATTGGCCACTGCGATGTATACCCCAACTCACGCAATGTGATCCCCGGAAAAACGGTGTTTACCATTGATTTCCGTTCGCCTGATCAGGAAAAGCTCGATGGCATGAAAGCCCGGCTTGAGGCCGAAGCGGTGCCAATTATCGAAGAATTGGGTCTGCAAATGGAGATTGAGGCCGTTGGTCACTTTGACCCGGTCACGTTCGATCCGACCTGCGTGAAAGCGGTGCGCGATGCAGCGGACCGTTTGGGGTACACGCACACCGATATCATTTCCGGCGCGGGCCACGATGCTTGTTGGATCAACCGATTGGCACCGACGGCGATGGTCATGTGCCCCTGTGTTGATGGCCTCAGCCACAATGAGGCCGAAGAAATTAGTCCAGAATGGGCTGCTGCCGGGGCTGATGTGCTGTTCCACGCGGTTATTGAAACCGCGGAAGTCGTCAGCTGATGATAGGTTGCCAGCAAACAAGCCTGGTAAGGCGCGGGGCGGCATTGGTCGCCCTCGCATTGCTATCAGCCTGTGGGCTGCCGTCTGTCGACCCAATCGCGATACCCGCCGATGTTGCTGCGTTTATTCCCCCGGACATCGATATGTCCGAAGTGAACCGCGACACCAACGGGTGCTATTTTTATACCTACGGGGCCAGCCTGTTTACCGTGAATGACGATAGCGGTGCCCCGATCTGTTTACCTGATTTAAGCGCCTAAAGGAGCCACCGCCATGACTACAGTCATCAAAAACGGAACCATTGTTACAGCCGACCTGACCTATAAGGCGGATGTATTGATTGAAAATGGCACGATCATCGAGATAGGCCAGAACCTTTCGGGTGCCGAAGAGCTAGATGCAACTGGTTGCTATGTCATGCCCGGCGGGATCGACCCGCATACGCACCTCGAAATGCCGTTTATGGGCACCTATTCCACCGATGACTTTGAAAGCGGCACGCGTGCAGCGCTTGCTGGCGGCACCACGATGGTTGTCGATTTCGCGCTGCCTAGCCCGGGCCAAGGTCTGCATGACGCGCTAAAAATGTGGGACAATAAATCAGGCCGTGCGGCTTGCGACTATTCCTTCCACATGGCGGTGACATGGTGGGGAGAGCAAGTCTTTGACGAGATGGAAAGCGTCGTAAAAGAGCGTGGCATCAACACGTTCAAACACTTTATGGCCTACAAAGGCGCTCTGATGGTGAACGATGATGAAATGTATTCGTCGTTCAAACGCCTGAGCGAATTGGGCGGCATCGCGATGGTACACGCTGAAAACGGCGATGTCGTAGCGGAACTGTCCGCGAAACTGCTGGCCGAAGGCAACACAGGTCCCGAGGCGCACGCCTATTCACGCCCCCCGCAGGTCGAAGGTGAGGCCACAAACCGCGCCATCATGATTGCCGACATGGCGGGTGTGCCGCTTTATGTGGTGCACACGTCTTGCGAAGATAGTCACGAGGCCATCCGCCGTGCGCGTATGCAAGGCAAGCGCGTTTGGGGCGAGCCGCTGATCCAGCATCTGACGTTGGACGAAAGTGAATATTTCAACCAAGATTGGGACCACGCTGCGCGCCGCGTGATGTCGCCGCCGTTCCGCAACAAACAACACCAAGACAGCCTGTGGGCGGGTCTGCAAAGCGGATCATTGTCGGTTGTCGCGACTGACCACTGCGCCTTTACGACAGAACAAAAACGCAATGGAATCGACGATTTTACGAAAATTCCGAACGGGACTGGCGGGCTTGAAGATCGGATGCCGATGCTTTGGACCCACGGCGTCGCGACAGGCCGTTTGACGATGAATGAATTTGTTGCCGTGACATCAACCAATATCGCGAAAATCTTGAATTGCTACCCGAAAAAAGGTGCGGTTCTTGTGGGCGCTGATGCGGATTTGGTGGTCTGGGATCCGGAAAAATCCAAAACGATCACAGCCGACACGCAAGTATCAGCGATTGACTACAACGTATTCGAAGGCAAAGAGGTCAAAGGCTTGCCGCGCTTTACCCTGACACGCGGTCAGGTGGCAATTTATGACGGTGAAATGCGTGCCGAGGAAGGCCACGGTAAATTCGTCAAGCGCGCACCCAATACGGCCGTGAACAAAGCACTGTCATCTTGGAAAGAAGTGACTAACCCACGTCCCGTTCAGCGCTCGGGCATCCCGGCAAGTGGCGTATAAGTAAAAAGAAAGTACGAGAGCAGTGAGCCAGCAAACGATCATTAACGCGCAGGGACTTGACCTGACGTTCCAAACCAACGACGGCCCAGTGCATGCGCTTAAGGACGTGAACCTAGAAATCAATAAGGGTGACTTTGTCAGTTTTATTGGCCCGTCTGGCTGCGGGAAAACCACGTTCTTGCGCTGTATGGCGGGGTTGGAAACCCCAACCGCTGGTACGCTCACAGTGAACGGGATGACCCCCGAAGAAGCCCGCAAAGCGCGCGCTTATGGCTATGTGTTTCAGGCGGCAGGGCTATACCCGTGGCGCACGATTGGCGGCAATATTCGCCTGCCGCTTGAAATCATGGGCTTTAGTAAAGGCGATCAAGCTGCGCGAGTGGAACGGGTGTTAGAACTGGTTGATCTGGCCGGGTTTGAAAATAAATTCCCATGGCAGCTCTCTGGGGGGATGCAGCAGCGCGCGTCTATTGCGCGTGCGCTGGCGTTTGATGCCGATATTTTGCTGATGGATGAACCCTTTGGTGCGCTTGATGAAATCGTGCGTGACCACCTGAATGAACAGCTTTTGCAGCTTTGGGCGCGGACCGAAAAAACCATTGGATTTGTCACACATTCGATACCAGAGGCGGTTTACCTGTCGACAAAGATCGTTGTGATGTCCCCACGCCCGGGCCGGATCACCGATGTGATCGAAAGCCCCTTGCCGAAAGAGCGTCCCTTGGACATTCGCGATAGTGCTGAATTCATCGAAATTGCGCACCGCGTGCGTGACGGTCTGCGCGCGGGGCATTTGGATGGGTGAAACAACAATACGGCGCGCGGTCGCCGCTGATGGCCCGTCCTGCGGTGCCATAGTGAACGGTTGGATCGATAGAACCTCTTGGATGCCGCGCACGCTTGCCCCAGATGCAATTGTTGATGCGTTGACCAAGGGGTTCCCCATGCGCGAGGCCTATGTGCTCGGTGATCCTGTCGAAGGGTATTTGTCGCTTGATCCTGCGGAAAGCCATATTTGGGGTTTTTACGTTGAAAACACAGGGCAGGGGGGCGGCGCCGCCTTGTTGGCCCGGGCCAAAGAAAACCGCGACTATCTTAAGCTCAACACACATGCCGCAAATGATCGGGCACATAGGTTCTATCGCCGACATGGATTTATTCAGATCGGGGATGCTTGGATGGGCGAGGATGGCATTGACGAAATCACGATGGAGTGGAACCGATGAAATCCATTCTTCCTGTTCTGACGGTTGTTGGCGCGATCCTAATGCTTTGGGTATTGGCCGTTGTGCCGATGAATATGCATTTGACCGCGGATCAGGCACAGCGTGATGGGGTGGTTGTGTCACCCGATACGCCTGCCGCGCGGCAAGAGTACACTGGCCTTGGTCTGACTCTGCGTAATCCAAGCCTTATCGCCGCGACATTCGTCCAAGAGCGCCCACGTCTTCCTTCGCCGCATCAGGTGGCCGTTGAGATGTGGAACACGATTGTACTTAAAAAAATCACTTCAAAACGGTCACTGGTCTATCACGGTTGGGTCACGCTTTCGGCGACTTTGCTGGGCTTTGGAATCGGAACCAGTCTTGGCATTCTGCTGGCCGTAGGGATCGTTTACAATCGCGCGATGGATATGAGCGTGATGCCATGGGCCATCGCCAGCCAGACAATTCCGATCCTCGCGCTTGCGCCGATGATCATTGTGATGCTGGGATCTATCGGCATTCAGGGATTGTTCCCTAAGGCGATTATTAGTGCCTACCTCAGCTTTTTCCCCGTCGTCGTCGGCATGGTCAAAGGTCTGCGTAGCCCCGATGGCATGCAGCTTGATTTGCTGAGGACCTATCACGCGAGCCCGTCGCAGGGGTTCTGGAAACTCCGGCTCCCGGCCTCTGTGCCCTATTTGTTTGCTTCGCTAAAGATCGGCATTTCGGCGTCGCTTGTCGGCGCGATTGTCGCGGAATTGCCAACAGGTGCACGCGCCGGTTTTGGGGCGCGGATGCTGGTTGGCGATCAATACGGGCAACCGTTGGTGACATGGGCGGCGCTTTTTGCAGCCGCCATCACAGCAGCGGCATTGGTCGGGTTGTTTAGTCTGTTGGAACGTCTGACCCTGCGTCGGATGGGGATGGTGCAGGCATGATTTGGGCAGGTATTATTGGTGCGTTGGGCATTTGGGCTGTGGGTTGGTTTGTCAACACGCGGTTAGCAAATGGGCCGCAGTCAAACATGCGTTTTGTGCAAATTTTGGCGCCTATCATCTTTGGCGTGACTTTGCTGTTGATGTGGGAATGGCTGGTACGGATGCTTGATATCTCGGCCGTCATCCTGCCGGCGCCTTCGATCATTGGCGAACGGTTGATGCAAGAGGGGCCTCGACTTTGGGCCGATTTTGAACAGACCGTCATCAAAGGTGCGGCGACAGGGTACATCATCGGTGGGATCGCTGCCTTTGGCGTCGCAATCCTTGCGGATCGGTCCGAATTCTTGACGCGCGGCATTCTGCCCGTGGGTGGATTTATGGCCGCACTGCCCATTGTCGGCACCGCGCCTATCTTTGTGAAATGGCTGGGCAGCGATTGGGAATCCAAAGCCGCCGTTGTGGGCGTCATGGTGTTTTTCCCTATTTTGGTGAACACGGTTGCTGGATTGCGGGACACGACGGTCATGCAGCGCGACCTGATGCGCACATACGGCGCAGGCTATTGGCCGACATTGTTTAAACTGCGACTGCCTGCCGCAATGCCGTTTATTTTTAACGGGTTGAAAATTGCCACAACCCTAGCGCTTATTGGTGCCATCGTTGCTGAATTTTTCGGCTCTCCGACGGTTGGGATGGGGTTTCGTATCTCAACAAGTGTCGGGCAGCTTGCGTTAGATATGGTCTGGGCTGAAATTGTCATAGCCGCGATTGCTGGCAGTTCACTTTATGGGCTGATGGCGTGGATCGAAGGGCGGGTCACATTCTGGCACCCGTCACAAAGGAAATAACACGAATGCCCGCAAATGGGCGCTAACTGACTTGGAGGTCAAAATGAAAAAACTTATGACAGCGGCGGCGCTTGCCGCAGGTCTTGGCAGCCCGGCGATTGCGGGCGAAAACGATGTGACGCTGCAATTGCAGTGGGTCACACAGGCACAGTTTGCGGGCTATTACGTCGCACTTGATCAAGGTTTCTACGAGGCCGAAGGTCTTGACGTGACAATTCTGCCCGGCGGCCCAGACATCGCACCTCCGCAAGTTTTGGCCGGTGGCGGCGCTGACGTGATGCTGAACTGGATGCCATCCGCACTGGCCGCCCGTGAAAAAGGTCTGCCAGTTGTGAACATCGCGCAGCCGTTCAAAACATCAGGTTTGATGCTGACATGCTGGAAGGATTCCGGCATTGAAAGCGTCGCAGACTTCCCTGGTAAAACCATCGGTGTTTGGTTCTTTGGTAACGAATATCCGTTCCTATCATGGATGTCACAAGAAGGCATTTCTACCGATGGCGGCGAAGACGGTGTCACCGTTCTTAAGCAAGGCTTTAACGTTGATCCGCTGCTGCAACGTCAGGCTGATTGTATTTCGACAATGACGTACAACGAATATGGTCAGGTGCTTGATGCAGGTGTTTCCCCGGATGAGCTGATCACATTTGCCTACGAAGATCAGGGTGTTGCGACGCTTGAAGATGGCATTTACGCGCTGGAAGAGAACCTCGAAGATCCGGAGTTCGTTGACAAAATGGTCCGCTTCGTGCGTGCGTCCATGGAAGGTTGGAAATGGGCCGAAGCAAACCCAGAAGCCGCCGCTGGCATCGTGCTAGATAACGATGAAACAGGTGCGCAGACCGAAGCCGCACAAATCCGCATGATGGGTGAAATCGCCAAGCTGACCGCAGGGTCAAACGGCGCTTTGGACCCAGCTGACTACCAGCGCACCGTTGATACGCTGCTTGCTGGCGGTTCTGATCCTGTGATCTCTGCCGCGCCGGAAGGCGCTTGGACAAGCGTCATCACCGATGCAGCGCTGAACTAAACTATGTTATGGCCCGCCGCGGATATGATCCGGGGCGGGTTTTCTTTTCGGTGTCTTGGGTTCCACCAATGCATTGAAAACAGACAGTGTTTATCGTCAAGTTTCCGGAACGATTTCCCCAAACAAACCAACAATCAGACGCGACAGCATTTCGCGGCGAATGTCGGGTTTGAGCCCTTGTTGACAGAACAGGCCGAACCGATGAGACTTTTCTGAATACAATGATTTGGCGTAAAGAATGAAAATTGCGAGAAGATTGGGTGTTGGCGTCGTCATCGTCGTTGGTTTGATCTGGTTGATCGATAAGGCTTTTCTTCAGGTAGACAGTTGCTTGGATTCGGGGGGCCGTTGGGACGAAGCCACAAAAAGTTGCGACTTTGGAGAGTAAGGCTTGCACTTCTCATGAAGTCGCTTCGTCCGCACAGCAGACATTAGCATCGATCGTTGTGAATGGTTGCGTTCGTGGTGTTTGTAGCCCCAAGTTTACTTGCCCTTCACCAGTATTTCCCTTCAACGTTGGGTAAAATCAACTTTGTCGCATCGCTAGATGCTGGAAAGCGCGTGGTTTCGCTGGTAACGGGGGTTAACTTTCGTATCCGTTTGGAGGACCAGATGAGCGCAACCGCAAAAAAACGAGCCCCTTTGCCCGTTGATATTCTGGCGGCAAAAGGCGGCACGCCTTTGGTCAGCCTGACTGCCTATACAACGCCAATGGCGCAGATGATGGATGATCACTGTGACTTTGTTTTGGTGGGCGACAGTGTTGGCATGGTTCTACATGGGTTGCCGTCGACGCTTGGCGTGACGATGGAGATGATGATCATGCATGGTCAGGCCGTCGCACGCGGGTTGAATAGCGCGATGATGGTGATCGATATGCCGTTTGGGTCCTACGAGGAAAGCCCCGAGCAAGCGTTTCGCAACGCGGCACATCTGATGCGTGAAACAAGCGCAGGCGCGGTGAAGCTTGAAGGCGGCGTTGCAATGGCAGAAACTATCGCGTTTCTTGTTGATCGCGGCATTCCTGTGATGGCGCATGTCGGGCTTACGCCGCAGTCGGTGAACACGCTAGGTGGCTACAAGGTTCAAGGGCGGGGCAATACTGGCGCGACCGCATTGATCGCTGATGCCCAAGCCGTCGCTGATGCCGGGGCCTTTGCCGTTGTGCTCGAAAAAGTGCCTGAAAACCTTGCCAATGAAATCACCGACACGATTGAAATCCCGACCATCGGGATCGGCGCAAGTGCGGGCTGTGACGGACAAATTCTTGTCGTGGACGACATGCTGGGCCTGTTCACCGCGTTTAAGGCGAAGTTCGTGAAACGCTACGCGCATCTTGGCGATGATGCAGAGAAAGCGATCGCGGCCTATGCTGATGAAGTTCGCGCGCGTAGCTTTCCTGCACCCGAGCATATTTTTGCAGACAAGGCCCCCAAGACATGATCGCACCGATTGAGCGGACCCTTGCGGGGTTACGTGCGCAGACAGCCATTTGGCGCAAAGCTGGCGAAACTATTGGTGTCGTTCCCACGATGGGGGCGTTGCATCAGGGGCATTTGTCGCTGGCGCGTGCCGCGCGCAAAACCTGCGACCGCGTGATCGTGACGATTTTTGTGAACCCCAAGCAGTTCAACAATCCTGATGATCTTGAAAACTATCCGCGCACGGAACATGACGACGCGCGCAAATTGGAATCTACGGGTGTGGATCTGATCTATGTGCCTGACGCGGATCAGATTTACCCTGACGGGTTCGCGACGACGGTCACCGTGTCCGGGCTGACGGATATGCTATGCGGTGCGACCCGCCCGGGTCATTTTGACGGCGTCGCGACTGTCGTTCCCAAGCTGTTCTTACAATCAAGCGCGGACAAAGCGTTTTTTGGCGAAAAAGACTATCAGCAGTTGCAGATCGTGCGCCGTCTGGCCAAGGATTTGGACATCCCGATCGAGGTCGTCGGCTGCCCGACCATCCGCGAAGAAGACGGGCTTGCGATGTCTTCGCGCAACCTGTTGTTGTCAGATCGCTCACGCGTATTTGCCCCGATCCTTGCCGAGGTGATGGAAGATTTGCGTGATCAGTTGCTTACAGGCGCCGCTATGACAGAGGTCGGCGCCGAAGCACGTGCTCGCATCTTTGCCGCGGGTTTCAATGATATCGACTATCTTGAATTGCGCGATGGGACCGATCTTGGGCTGTTGAACAAAACCGAACCCGGCGCGCGGCTGTTTGCGGCAGCATGGTTGGCGGGCGTGCGTTTGATCGACAATATCGCGGTTTAGACTGCGGCAGCATTGCCACCCGTTTTTGTCCACAAAAGGCGGTATGAAGTTATCACTGTTAAGGTTTTGATTGCTCATTTATACAGCAGTCTAATGTAAGCCTAATGACGGACCGTTCACGTGTCTCAATCCGATGATAAAGTCGTAGTTCTGATTCCCTGCTATAATGAGGCCAAGCCGATTGGCCTTGTCGTTGCGGACTTCAAAAAGGCGCTGCCGGGCGCGGATATCTATGTCTACGACAACAACTCTTCGGATGACACGGTCGCCGTGGCCAAGGCCGCAGGTGCAATTGTCCGCTCAGAGCCGCAACAGGGCAAAGGTAATGTCGTGCGCCGGATGTTTGCAGATATCGACGCGGATATTTACGTGCTGGTTGATGGCGACAACACCTACGAGGCTGGCGCCGCAGGCGCGATGATTGCCAAGCTTAGACAGGAATCGCTTGATATGGTCAGCGGTTGCCGCGTGACCGAAATTCAAGAGGCTTACCGCCCCGGCCACCGTCTTGGGAACTGGATGCTGACAGGTTTAGTTGCCGCGATTTTTGGTCGTCGGACCAGCGATATGCTGACCGGATACCGGATTTTCTCGCGTCGTTTCGTCAAAAGCTTCCCTGCGCTTTCGCATGGGTTTGAGATCGAAACAGAATTGACCGTGCACGCGCTTGAACTGCGGATGCCCATCGCGGATCACGACACGGTCTATATCGACCGCTTGCCGGGGTCCGACAGCAAATTGAATACAATTCGCGACGGGGTGCGCATTTTGAAGGTGATTGTATCGCTGGTCAAAGAAGAACGGCCTTTGCCGTTTTTTGGCGGTATTGCGGTGCTTTTGGCGCTGTTGTCCGTGATCATCGGCTACCCGATCTTAACCGAATTTGTTGCATCCGGATTAGTGCCACGTGTTCCTTCGGCAATTTTGGCCTCTGCAATCATGATCATCGCAACCCTGTCATTCATGGCGGGCTTGATCTTGGATACTGTCACTCGCGGACGCCGCGAGATGAAGCGCCTTGCCTATCTGTCCCATCCTGCGCCGCGCGACGGCTAGATCGCGATGCGCACGGGCCTTGTCGGGCAAATCATGCGCTTTGGAGTAGTTGGCGCCGTGGGCTTTGTTGTCGACGGCGGCGCGCTGTGGATTTTCTTATCATCGGGGCTAAACCCCTATATCGCGCGGGCGCTATCGTTCCCCTTGGCCGTTGTCGTCACATGGGGCCTGAATCGGGTGTGGACATTTGGGAGTGCTGGAAGGTCTGGGAAACGCCGACAGTTTAACCGCTACCTCGCAGTGCAATTGGTCGGGACGGCAATTAATTACTGTGTATACACAAGCGTAATTCGTACATTCGGCGCTGACGCCCAGGTGATCATCATTGCTTTCATATCGGGGTCGTTTGTGGGTATGTTTCTCAACTTTTGGGGCGCGCGCCAGATCGCGTTTCGCGACATTGATTAAGATGATATGCACTGCGCCAAATCAACAAAGGATGCCGTTATGAAAAGCACTCCCGTCTTGCGCATCCTGCGTGACAACGCATTTTTACTTGTGATTCTGGCAGCTTTGGCACTGGTTATCGGTAAAGCCGCCGTTGACGGGATGACGCTGCGCGAAGATTTTGGGACCAAAGGCAACGATGACGTTATGCGGCTGCTGTCCGTGCGCGACTGGCTTGCTGGGCAAGGCTGGTATGAGGTCCGGCAATACCGGTTGATCCCGCCAGAAGGTGTGTCACTGCATTGGTCGCGCTACATTGATGCGGGAATTGCGGCCATTATCGTGCCCATGTCATGGTTCTTTAGCCCCGAGACTGCCGAGCAAATTGCCGTGACAGCTTGGCCGACGCTCATCATGGTTCTCACTTTGTTGATCATCGGGTTTGGCACACGGCGGGTTTTTGGTGTCACTGCGGCCTGTTTCGCGATGGTGTGCACGGTGATCTGGCCGTTGACGGCTGATTTACATACGAGTGCAGGCAACCTCGATCATCACAACGTTCAGTTTCTGATGATGGTGATCATGGCCTTTGCCGTGATTTGGCCAAGCCGCCCGATTATGGCCGGTATAATCGGTGGGTTTGCAGGTGCGTTTTCGTTGGCCGTTGGGCTTGAAAGCCTTGTGTTTATCGTGGGCGTCGGGACGGTTCTTTTGGTGCATGCTGTATTTGCGGCCACCCGACAGACCCGGCATACACTGATCGCATTTTGTCTTGCGCTTGGGGCAGGAAGCACCGTGTTCTGGCTTGGTCAAACCGGGCCTGATATCCGCATGGATTTGATGTGTGATCAACTGGCCCGACCAACCTTGAGCCTGGTTGCGATCGCAATGGCGGCAAGCCTGCTATCCGTCGCTGTCGCTGGGGCGCAAGTCCGACCGATCCGCAGTCTTGGCGTCGCGGCGGTGGTTACTGCGGGCGGGCTTGCGCTTGCATGGCCCATGCTGGCGCATTGTCTTGCGGGGCCCTACGCACAGATTCCATCGGACCTGCAAGAATTGATCAGCACGCAAATTACCGAAGCAAAACCGGGGATCGTCTACGCAATTTCAAAACCTGCGGTCGCGTTGGTCTTTGTGCTCCCGATCTTTTCGGCGTTGATTTTTGGCGCAATACTTTGGGTGCAAACACGTCGCGATCCAATGGGTAAACCGATAGGTCTGCTGCTGATATTATGTCTGATCGGGCTGCCGATGATGCTTTTACAGATGCGGACAGTCATTATCGCGGCCAGCGTGGTGCCGATGATTGGCGGCGTGGTGATTGCCCATTATGGACGAAGCTATTTCACAACCCGCGACCTGAAAGATGGATTGCTTGCACTGGTTATTGCCATTTTGATTGTGTCGCCGGTGACGGTTGTTCAGGCATTGATGCCTCTGCTTCCGTCTAGCAACAGCACGGCTGTCGCTACACAGGACAATTGCCGCAGCTATACCTCCTTGAATGCACTAAACGATGTCCCGCCGGCCGTCATTCTATCGCATGTCAATTACGGCCCTTCATTGATGTGGGCGACGCATCACGCGGCCATTTCAGCCCCTTATCATCGCAGCACCGCCGCCTTTATGAATGGGATTGTTCCGTTCCAGATGGAAGCAGAGGAGATGAAAGCCTATTCGCAAAACACGTCCGCGACCCATCTGCTTTTATGTCGCGGCTATTCTTACAAAAGCATATTTGTGCGCGGCTTAGCGATGGGCGAAACGGCGGATTGGTTGCGCCCTGTTCCCCTGTCAAATGACGAACAAATGCTGTTTGAAATAGTGCGGTAGCTGAGACCGATGGCGTATCTCTTGGGTGTCGACACGGGCGGAACATATACAGATGCGGTCGTCTTGCACGAGGCATCAGACACCGTTCGGGCAACCGCAAAGGCGCTGACGACGCGCCCCGATTTATCCATTGGTGTCGGTGCCGCAATTGATAGGGTGCTTGCAGATGCGCATGTGACCCCATCAGACATTGCAATGGTTTCCCTGTCGACCACATTGGCCACCAACGCATTGGTCGAAGGACACGGCGGCAGTGTCGCCTTGATTGCGATTGGGTTCGAAGAGGCCGATTTACGGCGTGCGGGCCTGAATGACGCAATGGGTGGTGACCCGGTTATTGCGTTAAACGGTGGCCATAATCACGGCGGTGTTGAAATAGCTCCGCTCGACTTGGTTGCATTGAATACAGCGTTAGAAGGGCTTGATCCTGGGGTAACGGCATTTGCAGTCGCCGCAAGTTTCGCAACCCGCAATCCAGCCCATGAAGTCGCAGTCCGCGATGCCATTCGCGGGTACTCCGGCAAGCCGGTTACGTGCTCGCACGAGCTGTCACAGGGGTTGGGTGGTCCAAAACGCGCGTTGACCGCAGTGTTAAATGCCCGCCTGATTGGGCTTATTGATGGGCTGATTTCATCGTGTGAAGCGCATCTGCGCGCCCGTAGTATAGGTGCGCGTCTGATGGTCGTGCGCGGGGACGGGGCACTGATTTCCTCGGATGTTGCGCGCGAAAAACCCATTGAAACCATCTTAAGCGGACCAGCCGCATCGGTTGCTGGTGCAAGCTGGCTGACTGGTGAAAACAACGCGCTGGTCAGCGATATTGGCGGCACCACCACAGATGTTTGCTTGCTCCAGGATGGGTGCCCACAGATTGACCCGCGCGGCGCGCGGGTCGGTCCGTTTCGCACCATGGTCGAAGCTGTTGCGATGCGCACGACGGGCTTGGGTGGCGATAGCGAGGTCCATATAACTGACGGTCTGAATGGCGGGTTACATTTGGGTCCGCGCCGATTAATGCCCTTGTCATTGGCGGCCGTGCAGTTTCCGGAATTGGTTCATGCAGCCTTAGATCGCGCATTGGCACATGACGTTCCGCCTGCGGATGGTGGTCAACTTGTCATTCCCGTGTGGAAAACGATGCCGCAAGGATTAGATGCGCGCGAAACAACGATTGCACAGCGGTTAGCGGCGGGACCTTTGCGGCTGGGCGAGGCCGTTCAGACACGTAATGAGAACCCGGCGCTCGGGCGCCTGATCAAACGCGGCTTTGTGATGCTCGCGGGGCTTACCCCCTCGGATGCGGCGCATGTGTTGAATCTCGCGCAGAGTTGGGACAAGTCTGCGGCAATCAAGGCCGCGACTTTGTTTGCGCGTCGCCGCAATGGCAGCGGGCAGCGTGTAGCTGCTGATCCCGCGACGCTGGGGCAGATGATTGTCGACCAATTGGTTGCGCAAACCGTTGACTGTTTATTGCAAGCCAGCTTTGCACAGGATGGTTTTGCGGATGATCCGGCTGCGCTGACCCAACATGCGCTCACACGTGCAGGGCTCAACAGGCATCAGGGAATTTTACAGATGCAGTTGAGCCTTGGCGTGCCTGTCGTTGGGCTTGGGGCGTCGGCTGCGACATATTACGGCGCAGTCGGCGATCGGCTTGGTGCGCAGATGGTCTTACCCAAACATGGGGAAGTGGCCAATGCGATTGGTGCGGTCGTTGGGCAGGTGCGGGTTTCTGTGACGGGATCGTTGGTCGCGTCTGACAATGGCGGCTTCACGGCCCATCTTCCCGACGGGCCGCAGCATTATGATAATCAAGAGGTCGGATTGGCTGCGCTTGAAGCAGGCCTATCTGCACATGTTACGGCCAAGGCCCAAGCCGCCGGGGTTGACGCCCCCCGGGTAAGCGTGGATCGCGATATAAAGCAGGCCAAAATAGCGGACAAACACATGTTCATAGAAGCTATTTTGCGGGTCACCGCATCTGGGCGTCCGCGTATCGCAACTGGCTAATGTGTCAAAAAACGGTGGTTGTCTCACATTCGTGTCAGCCTGATTGCACCGCTTGGCGGCATCGGCGACAAGATGTGGACTTAAGGGATGGAAGAATGCTCGACCGCTATGCACGCCAATTGATTGACCCGCCATTGAACAGGCTGGGCCGCGGTATTGCTGCGATAGGCATGACTGCGAATAGCGTGACGTTGATTGGCTTAGGGCTGGGGCTATTCGCGGCGCTTGTCATCGCGCTTGGCGCGCCAATGTTGGCGCTTATCCCGCTGCTGGCAAGCCGCATGGCCGATGGACTGGATGGCGCGGTGGCTAGGGCGACCAAGAAAACCGACTTTGGTGGCTATCTCGATATTACGGCCGACTTTTTGTTTTATGGGGCCATTCCCATGGGCTTTGTCTGGCTATCGCCCATCGCCAATGGCGCGGCGGGGGCGTTCTTGCTGACGGCGTTCTACTTCAATGGCGCGAGCTTTCTGGGCTATGCAGTCTTGGCTGAAAAACATGGGCTTAAGACGGATGCGCAGGGGCAAAAGTCGCTCTATTACTCCAATGGCATTCTCGAAGGCACAGAAACCATCGTGTTTTTTGTGCTGCTTTGCCTATTGCCCGACTATTTTGCCCCGCTTTCGTGGGCATTTGGCGCGCTTTGTTTCGTGACGGCGAGCCTGCGGATCTATGCCGCAAAACAGATTTACACTGCATAAAGGATACCTCTTGATGAAACATCTCTCTGTTTTGGCCGCACTGCTGGCCCCCTTGCCAGCGCTCGCTGATGTCGATCCAGCCGATTGGGATGCCGTGATTGCGGCTGCAGACGGACAAACCGTTTACTGGAACGCATGGGGTGGATCGACAACAACCAACGAATTCATCGCATGGGTCGGGGACCGGGTTGCGGCCGAATACGGGGTGACGTTAGAGCATGTAAAGCTAACGGATACCGCAGATGCGGTGACCCGCGTTTTGTCTGAAAAGCAGGCCGGCGAAGATGACGACGGCGCGATTGATATGATTTGGATTAACGGGTCGAACTTTGCGGCGATGAAAGATGCCGACCTGCTGTTTGGTCCCTATGCCGAAAGCTTGCCAAACTGGGCGCTGGTTGATGTTGATGGCAAAGCCGTGCAAACAGATTTCACAGTGCCAACGGACGGATACGAAAGCCCGTGGGCCATGGCGCAGGTCGTTCTCGTGCATGACACGGCAACCATGCCGGAAACACTCGGGTCAATGCAGGCCTTGCTCGAATGGGCGCAGGAAAACCCCGGTCGCTTTAGCTATCCGCAGCCACCGGATTTCTTGGGCACGACGTTTCTAAAACAGGTCTTGGTCGACATCTTGGAAGACCCTGACACGTTGCAAGTGCCTGCAACAGACGAAAACTACGATGCGGTGACAGCTCCGCTTTGGGCCTATCTGGATGCATTAACTCCGCATCTATGGCGTGATGGCAAAGCCTATCCTGCGACGGGCACGGCCATGTTCCCGCTGATTGCAGATGGGGAAATTGATCTTTCGATCTCGTTCAGCCCCGGTGCGGCCTCAACCGCGATTGCGAACTATGAACTGCCTGACACTGTGCGCACATTCGTCTTGGACAACGGCACAATCGGCAACGCGTCCTTTGTCGCGATTCCCTATAATTCAGGGTCTAAAGAAGGGGCAATGATTGTCGCCGATTTCCTGATGTCCCCGGAGGCCCAAGCGCGCGCCCAAGACCCAGCGGTATTGGGATATGGCACAGTTCTAAATATGGAAGCATTGACCGAAGCAGACCGCGCCGTATTTGACGGGCTGGAACTAGGCGTCGCGACCCTCACACCTGCTGAATTAGGCGCTATTCAAGCAGAGCCGCACCCAAGCTGGATGACACGCATCGCGGATGATTGGGCGCTGCGGTATGGTGTTGCGCAATAACATGATTGCGGGGCGTGTGATCTAATGCGGCGTCCCGTTTTGCCAGCTCTTCCTGCGTTGACGCTTTTGCTGATGCTTGGCCCGGTTGCTGCCGGGCTATGGGGCGCATTGCTTCCTGCCTTTGGGCATTTGCCTGCGGCTGGGCTAACCGGGCCGTCGCTATATCCGTTTCACGCTGTCTTGGATTGGCCTGGCCTGCCGCGCGCGGCATTGTTATCCATCACAACCGGGGTTGGCGCGACGGTTATCTCGCTTTGCGCGGTAATGCTATTGCTGGCTGGCTGGTCAGGCACACGCGCATTTCGGACGTTAGAACGGCTACTTTCGCCGCTTCTTTCGGTTCCACATGCCGCCGCCGCGTTTGGGCTGGCTTTCTTGATTGCGCCCTCAGGTTGGATTGCGCGGCTGGTGTCGCCAGCGATCACAGGCTGGGACCGTCCGCCTGACGTCTTAATCGTTCAAGACCCTTTGGGCCTATCGATGATGGCTGGGCTTATCGTCAAAGAAATACCATTTTTGATCCTGATCAGCATTGCCGCCCTTGGTCAGGCGCAAAGCCAAAGCAGTATTAAGATTGCTCAAGCCTTGGGCTATGGTCGGATCACGGGCTGGATGAAAACTGTATTCCCAAGGGTCTATGCGCAGATCAGGTTGCCGGTCTATGTCGTGCTGGCCTATGCGATGTCAGTCGTCGACGTGGCCGTGATTTTGGGGCCGAACACGCCACCAACATTATCCGTACAGATCGTAAAATGGATGTCGGATCCCGATCTTGACATGCGGCTATTGGCGGCGGCAGGTGCGCTGTTGCAGCTTGGGTTGGTGATCGGCGTATTGGTCCTATGGCGGGTGGCCGAAGGCATTATCGCCAAGCTTGGACAGGGCTGGGTGGCAAGGGGTGCGCGCGGTAAATTCGATCCTATTCTTGCCCAAGGAGCACTATTTTTTGGCGGAGTTTCATCTGCAGCTGTTTTCCTTGGGCTGGTTGTTCTTACGATTTGGTCGTTTGCTGGGTACTGGGGTTTTCCAGACGCATTCCCGGATGGGTTTACGCTGCGCAATTGGATGCGGCACGGGCCGGGCGCGCTCGCGGCCTTAGGCGAAACCGCCGTGATCGCCGTGACGGTTTCTATTGTGGCGCTTGCGCTGACCATCGGCTGCCTAGAGGCTGAGTACCGCTACGGTTTGCGGGTCACGCAGCGCGGCATTTGGTTGCTCTATCTGCCGCTGCTCATACCGCAAACGGCATTTTTGCCGGGGCTACAGACGCTCATGCTGGGCATTGGCGCCGAAAACGGGCGCTTTCCTGTCATGCTGGCGCATTTGGTTTTTGTACTTCCCTATGTGTTTTTGTCACTCTCAGCCCCGTTTCGGGCGTGGGATGTGCGCACGGGCACTGTTGCTGCGGCGCTTGGCGCAAGCCCGGATGCGGTGTTGTGGCGGGTACGTTTGCCGATGCTGTTGCGCCCGATCTTAACAGCGCTCGCGGTCGGGTTAGCTGTTTCAGTTGGGCAATACCTACCAACATTGTTGATTGGCGGTGGCCGGGTCACGACACTGACAACCGAAGCTGTCGCATTGGCATCAGGGGCGGATCGCCGGGCGATCGGAGTTTACGGCCTCTTGCAAACCGGGGCGGCATTGCTGCCCTTTGCGCTGGCGCTTGCGTTCCCGGCGATGCTGTGGAGCAACCGAAAAGGATTACGCGATGGATAAGGGTCTATTCCTGCGGAATATCGAAATTTCTAGCCAGAAAGGGCGATTGCTAACCGTATCACATGACATTGCACCGGGTGCGGTCCTATCCGTTATGGGGCCGTCGGGTGTTGGGAAGTCAACCTTGCTTGCGTTTATCACAGGGACCCTGCCTGCGGATTTTTCTGCGCAAGGGTCTGTGATGTTAGACGGTCAGGATATTACGGGTTTACCCGCGCATAAGCGCCGGGTTGGCATCTTGTTCCAAGATGACCTGCTTTTCCCGCATCTTTCGGTTGGGGCGAATTTGGCCTTTGGCCTCGCGCCCGGTGGCACCAAGACTGAGCGACGCGATAAGATCGCGCAGGCGCTGATTGAGGTTGATCTCGCCGGATTTGAAGATCGTGATCCCGCCACGCTTTCTGGTGGGCAAAAGGCGCGCGTTGCCTTGATGCGTATGCTGCTATCAGAGCCCTGTGCGTTACTGTTGGATGAGCCATTTTCGCGCCTTGATGCCGCCTTACGTGCGCAGGTGCGTGACTTGGTCTTTGCCCGTGCAAAGGCGCGGTCGCTGCCGGTGCTGATGGTGACCCATGATGCAGATGACGCGCAAGCCGCAGGCGGCCCGATCATTACGCTACAAGCGCAAAGCTAAAGTGGACCAGTTTGGAAGAGCCAGACCTTGAGCCCACCATGTGGGACGGGTGGCCCTTTGGGTTTAAAGGGCAGAGCAGTTGCCTTGGCCAAACCGGCATCGCTGGTAACAATCCCAACGCGCCATCCCGCAAAGCGCTCTTTCAAGGCCTTCCCAAGACTTCCATAAAGCCCGAATAGCAACTTCGGGTTGCCAATCCGTCCGCCGTAAGGCGGGTTGCAGACAATTAGGCCGGGCGGGCCGTCGGGGCGCTGTAAATCCGTGACGGGGTGGTTTTGAAAGGTGATCAGATCATCCACACCGGCGCGCTTTGCATTTGCTTGGCTCATTCGGATAGCGCCCGCATCGCGATCACTGCCGAAAAACCGCTGCTCTGTCTCTGTCGGGGATTGCGCGCGCATCTGCGCCCATTGGTCTGGGTCAAAACTAGCCAATTGTTCAAACGCGAAACTGCGGGTGCGCCCCGGATCAAGCCCACGCGCGATTTCAGCGGCTTCTATTAAGAAGGTGCCCGAACCGCACATCGGGTCTAACACGGGCATATTTCCATCATATCCGCATTCACGCAAAAACAATGCCGCGAGCGTTTCACGCATTGGCGCCTTGTTGACGGCCTCCTTGTGTCCGCGTTTGTGCAGGCTTTCACCCGAGGTATCGATGCTGATCGTCACCCGGTTGTCGTCGATCCGGGCCTTAATCACGATGGTCGCATCTGCGCTGATGGTCATTGCATGGCTTTCGCGCAATGCGGTTTCGATCCGCTGGGTTGCTGCCCCGGCGTGGTAGATTTTGGATTTACGACTTGTCGATACTTCGACCCGAACAGGCAGTTTAGGGTCTAAAATATCACCCCAAGGGAATTTGCGCGCGCGCTTATCTAGCTGCGCAAGGTGAAACGCCATGAACGACCCAACCCGCGCCAAAACACGCGTGGCACCGCGCATCTTGAGATTGGCGCGCCACACATCCGGCCAACCGCCCATAAATGTCACGCCGCCTTGGGTCAGCTTAGCGTCGGCAAAACCGTTTGCGATGGCTTCGGCATGTAGCGCGGGCTCAAGCCCCGGGGTGCCGGTCATAAATATTTCGAATTGATCCATTCCATGTGCATGACCCGAAACTGTAGAGGCATGCAAGCAAGAGATTAGGTTGGCTTGCGCGCGGTTTCAGGTTTTGGTGCCGGTTTTGCGATACCTTCAAGGACCCGCAAGGGGCGGCGCACTGTTGCTGTCAGCCCGCTTGGTGGTGATGCGGCCTTTTGCTTGCTGACCTCGATCATCAAAACCCCACCCGCCGCGATGAGCGGCATTGCATGACCAACCCGTTCGATCAGCCCGGCAGATTTGCGCCAGATGCGCCCGCTTGATGGGGGCTGATAAAGGGTTGATAGCGTGCGTTCCGTGACGAACTGGTGTTGGCGTAGCTGCGCTTCGAGCTGGCCAAGCGAATAGGGGCGCCCATAGCCAAACGGTGTTTTATCTGACCGCGACCAAAGCCCAGCCCGGTTTGGCACGACAAATACGGCCCGCCCGCCTGGCCCCAGCACCCGCCATGCTTCATCCAGAAGGGCAGTGGGCTGTTCGGTAGTATCAAGCCCATGCATCATCACCAGCTTATCAACTTGTCCGGTATCAATCGGCCACAGGGTGTCTTCGCACAGCACGCTTTGGTTCTTTTCGCCCGGTGGCCATGGCATCACGCCCTGCGGTCCCGGCATTAACCCGATCACCCGGCGCGCGTCTTTCAAGAAGGGACGCAACAGCGGAACGGCAAAGCCAAACCCAACCACCATTTGGCCCTGTGCTTCGGGCCAGATTTGCATCAACTCATCGCGGATCACCTTTTGCGCGGCTCGCCCAAGCGCGCTGCGATAGTAGAATTGACGCAAATTCAAGACATCGAGATGCATTGCGGTTGTAGTTCCTTGGGCAAAGATTACGGTGAACCATACCAATAGAAAGGCACATTGCTATGAGAAACATGTCAAACGGGCTGGAATTGGTCACTGTGCCATGCCTCTCAGATAATTACGCGTTTCTCGTGCACAATAGTCAGAGCGATGAGACCGCGCTGATCGACGCGCCAGAGGCTGCCCCGATTCAAGCCGCATTGGATGCGCGTGGTTGGGTGTTGACCGATATCGTGCTGACCCATCACCACCCTGACCATATTGACGGCGTTGATGCGTTGCGTGGGACAGCGCGTGTGATCGGGGCCAAGGCCGACGTACACCGGTTGCCCGCTTTGGATTTCGCGATTGCCGAGGGCGAAGATCTGACCCTTTGCGGCACAAAGGCGCAAGTGTTCGACGTATCAGGGCACACGCTTGGGCATATCGCGATTTATCTGGCTGAACCGGGCTATGCGTTTACCGCCGATAGTTTGATGGCGCTTGGCTGTGGACGGTTGTTTGAAGGGACGCCCGCGCAGATGTGGGACAGCTTGCAAAAACTGCGCGCACTGCCCGATGATACGCTTGTCTGTTCGGGACACGAATACACCGAAGCGAACGCGCGATTTGCGCTGGCCCTTGATCCTGAGAACACGGCGCTTATCTCAAGGGGGATACAAATTACTGCTGCGCGTGCGGCAAGCGAGCCTACAGTTCCGTCCCTTTTAGGCGATGAAAAGCGGACAAACCCGTTTTTGCGCGCTGATGACCCGGCGCTTAAGGCTGTTTTGGGGATGGATTCTGCAAGTGATGCTGATGTCTTTGCCTATATTCGCGCGCAAAAAGACAAGTTTTGACCGGTGATTGATTGGATACCTGCTGAAAATTGCATAAAAAATGAGGTTTCACGCGTTTTGTGAAGCCAAATTTAAAAAAAGTCCTTGAAGGTTCCGTCATAAAACCAAACCTTAAGGATAAGAGGCCACGTTGGTTGGTGCCACGGCACCCGCTGACCCCGATATGAAGGAGCACACCAGTGCCATCATTTTCAACAACACTCGAGCAAGCCATTCATGGGGCCTTGGCCCTTGCCAATGATCGCAAGCATGAACTTGCCACGCTAGAGCATCTTTTGCTCTCGTTGATTGATGAACCCGACGCGGCGCGCGTAATGCGCGCGTGTTCGGTGAACCTTGATGATTTGCGCAAAGATTTGGAAGATTTCATTGATGATGATCTATCGACGCTGATCACTGATGTTGAAGGCTCTGAAGCGGTGCCAACAGCCGCATTCCAACGCGTTATCCAGCGCGCGGCGATCCATGTGCAATCCTCAGGCCGCAGCGAAGTGACCGGCGCAAATGTGCTGGTCGCGATCTTTGCGGAACGTGAAAGCAACGCCGCCTATTTCCTTCAGGAACAGGAAATGACCCGCTATGACGCGGTGAATTTCATCGCGCATGGCGTGGCGAAAGACCCTGCATTTGGCGAACAACGCCCGGTATCCGGGTCTGCCGAGGAAGGTGAAACCATCTCGGCCGGTGAGGGCGAAGCAAAAGAAAGTGCGCTAGCGAAATACTGCGTTGATTTGAATGTGAAATCGTCGAAAGGCGACGTTGATCCGCTGATTGGCCGCAATCACGAGGTGGAACGCTGCATTCAGGTGCTCTGCCGCCGTCGCAAGAATAACCCGCTTTTGGTTGGCGACCCGGGTGTTGGTAAAACGGCAATCGCCGAAGGTCTTGCGCATAAGATCGTGAATAAAGAAGTGCCCGAGGTCTTGGCCGAAGCCACAATCTATTCGCTCGATATGGGTGCGCTTTTGGCAGGTACCCGGTACCGTGGTGATTTCGAAGAGCGGCTTAAAGCCGTGATGACAGAGCTCGAAGACCACCCTGATGCGGTGCTCTTTATTGATGAAATCCACACGATCATCGGGGCTGGTGCGACGTCGGGCGGCGCAATGGATGCGTCGAACCTGTTGAAACCTGCGCTGCAGGGTGGGAAACTGCGCTGCATGGGGTCAACGACTTATAAAGAATTCCGTCAGCATTTTGAGAAAGACCGCGCGCTTGCACGTCGGTTCCAGAAAATTGATGTGACAGAACCGTCGGTTCCGGATGCAGTGAAAATCTTGCAGGGGCTGAAACCCTATTTCGAAGAACACCATGGGATCAAATACACAGCCGACGCGATTAAGACGGCGGTGGAACTTTCCGCGCGCTATATCAACGACCGCAAGTTACCCGACAAAGCGATCGACGTCATTGACGAGGCGGGCGCGGCCCAGCATTTGCTGTCTGAATCGAAACGCCGCAAAACCATCGGCGCCAAGGATATTGAGGCCGTCATCGCGAAAATCGCGCGTATCCCGGCCAAAAACGTGTCGAAGGACGATGCAGAGGTTCTCAAAGACCTTGAGAAATCACTGAAACGCGTGGTCTTTGGCCAAGATACAGCGATCGAGGCCTTGTCATCCGCGATTAAGCTGGCGCGCGCTGGGCTGCGTGAACCTGAGAAACCCATCGGGAATTATCTGTTCGCGGGGCCAACCGGCGTTGGTAAAACCGAAGTTGCGAAACAGCTCGCGGATACGCTCGGTGTTGAACTCCTACGGTTTGATATGTCCGAGTACATGGAGAAACACGCTGTTTCGCGTCTGATTGGTGCGCCTCCGGGCTATGTTGGGTTTGACCAAGGTGGCATGCTGACTGATGGCGTGGACCAAAATCCGCATTGTGTGCTTTTGCTGGATGAAATGGAAAAAGCGCACCCAGATGTTTATAACATCTTGCTGCAGGTTATGGATCACGGGAAACTGACCGATCACAACGGGCGCACGACCGATTTCCGCAATGTGATTTTGATCATGACGTCCAATGCGGGCGCGGCTGAAATGTCGAAAAACGCACTGGGCTTTGGTCGTGAATCGCGCGAAGGCGAAGATACAGCTGCGATTGAACGGGCGTTTACGCCTGAATTCCGCAACCGTTTGGACGCGGTCATTAGTTTTGGCGCGCTGCCAAAACCTGTGATCATGCAGGTCGTCGAAAAATTTGTGCTGCAGCTTGAGGCGCAATTGATCGATCGGAATGTACATATTGAGCTGTCTGCGGCTGCTGCGGAATGGTTGGCGGACAAAGGCTATGACGCCAAAATGGGCGCGCGACCACTTGGCCGTGTTATCCAAGAGCACATCAAAAAACCGCTGGCCGAAGAATTGTTGTTTGGCAAACTGGTCAAAGGCGGGATCGTGAAAGTTGGCGTGAAAAAAGGCGAGCTTGTGCTGCGCTACGAAGCACCTGAACAGGGTAAGATCACCGATGGTGGCGATAAACCCCCGCTGCTGACGGCTGAATAACCTAAGATATGCCCGCCAATTTGGCGGGCATTTTCTTTGGCACCTACTTTGCCTTGCGCGGGGCTGTAAGCTTCATTTGCGGCGACGCAAGCCGTTCCGCTGGACCAACCCAAGCATAGGCCAAAAGACATGGATCGCGGTCGCCTGTGGTAATGCGGTGCTCGTCGCCCGCGCGATTGTAAATGAGCGACCCCGGCGCATAGACCGCACTATTGTTTTCTGACCACGCGCCAGCCACCGACACATAGCTTTCTTCGATGTCTTGATGGCTGTGCTGTGGATAAGTCGTGTTGGGCGCGAATAAGACGAACCCCAAAATAAGCGTATCGCATTGCACAGGGCCCTGGGGCCCAAGGATTTCGCAGTATGCGTATTTTTGGCTCAGGGATTTTGTGACTTTTTCATAGCCGTATTCCCACGTCAGCGCGTCTTTGACTTCACGCAACGCGCGGGCAATCCCCTGCATCGTGCTGCGTTCTCCTAAATCCAATGCGCGTGGGAAATGGGCTGTCACTGGCTTTGTTAACGCAGAGCGGTGACGTAATTCAGGGTTCTGCGTCATGGCCGCTGAAAGCCGATCGCGGACACGTTTGCGGTGGCTGCGAATAGGGCCACTACCGCCGTCGGAGCCAAACCGGTAAAGCGCGTCAATCTCGCGCAGCAGATATAGCCAGTCGGGACTACTATGCAGTCGTTGAACGGAAGATAGGGTATCGGTTGATAGGTCTGTCATGATGCTTGCCCTGCACAAATGGACTGTGCAATCCAAGCATCAAATACCCTTGCTGCGCAAGTGCTTATGTCGTTTTAACGTTCAGTTAGCTTGAGCTCAATCCGCCGGTTCTGCGCGCGTGCTTCGGGCGTGTCTTCGGGGTTGATGGGCTGGAACTCACCAAACCCATTTGCCGCCAAACGGCGTGGGTCGATATCCAAATCCTCTGACATAAAGCGCACCACAGAAAGTGCGCGTGCTTGGCTGAGTTCCCAATTGTCACGGTAGCGACCGCCGCCGCTCACGGGGATGTTGTCGGTATGCCCGTCAACGCGGATGACCCAATCAATGCCAGATGGGATATCGTCAGCGATGCCACGTAAGATACCTGCAATATTTGCGATTTCAGCCTCGCCCAGCGCAGATAGGCGCGCGCTGCCGGGCTCAAAAAGAACCTCCGAAGAAAACACAAACCGGTCGCCTTCGATCCGCACGCGGTCTTGGCCTTCAAGGATTTGGCGCAGTTCGCCAAAGAAATCGGATTTAAACTGTTCGAGGTTCTGGGCTTCGGCCTGCAATCGCTCGGCCTCTTCGGCAAGGCGCGCTGCTTCGGCTTCAAGCCGAACACGTTCGGCCTCTTCGAGGGCCCGGCGCTGGCGTTCTTCGGAGACGACACGCGCCAACGCGGTGTTGAGCTGTGATCCAAGTGTTTCGATCTGGACCTGCGCCTCGCGGTCGGATTCTTCCGCGAGGTTAAGAAGGCTTTGCAAGCTTGCGACCTGTGTGCGCATTTCTGCGATCTGTTCGTTCATCAATGCGACTTGGCGCTGGCTTTCTGCGGAAAGCGCTTCTTCAGCTGCAAGGGCGTCGTTTGCGATCGCAATAAGCTCGGCTTGGCGTGCGGCTTCGGAGGTTCGCACATCTTGATCGCCTTGTACCTGTGCCAATGCGGCGCGGGCTTCGGCCAGTTCGCGTTGCAGCGCATCGTTTTCCCCTGCCGCTTGATTGCGTAGCGCGTCCAATTCAGATTGCGCGGCGCGGGCGGCGGCCAGTAAGGTCAGCGTTTCCTCGGCTTCGCGGCGTTGTTGCTCAAGGTTCAGTGTCATCGCCGTTAATTCGGTGTCGGCGTTGGCGAGCCGTTCGCGCAGGGCCTCGGCGGCGGCGGCATCCGCTAGCTGTGCGATTTCTAGTTCTGATAATTCTGCTGCCTGTTCTGACGCCACGGATTCTAGATCGGCAACCATTGATTCAAGTGCTTCGCGGCGCGCGGCAGCAAGGCGCGCTGCTTCGGCACCGCTGTCGATTTCTTCGCGGGCTTGGGCCAACGCGAGGTTCAGCGCGTCTTGATCGGACAACAGTTGCGATTTTTCGTCTTCTAGCGCGGTAATACTTGCAAGCGCGGCCGCCCGGTCGGATAGCAACCCTGCAACTTGCGCTTCGAACGCTGTGATGTCGGTTTGCGCTTGCGCTAATGCCGCGTCCTGTGCGTCCCGGTCGGCCAAAAGCGATACGATCCGATTGGCTTGTCGGGTGGATTCTGCGTTGGCAGCATCAAGATCGGCTGACAATGCAGTGTTGCGATCTTGCGCGAGCCCAAGGGTGCTGGCCAGCGCCGCGACCTCAATGTTGAGCGCTTCAAGTTCGCTTTCTTGGCCGGTAATCGTTTGGCGCAGCACAAATTGGATCACCATGAAAATGGTCAGCACAAACATCAACACCAGCAAGAGCCCAGTCATCGCGTCAACAAAGCCCGGCCAGATGGCGTTTTGGAAACGGTTGGATTTTCTGCGGCTCAGCGCCATGGGTTAGCCCCGTTCCCGGATCGCACTGGCCAGATTGGCCAGATCCATACGTAGATCGCCGATCGCTTCTTGGCGTCCAGCGGACATTTCTTCGAGGATGCGTAACATTTGCACGTCGATTGACCGCAGGCGCATCCGGCTTTCGGCGTCGATGCCTTCCATGCCGCTATCATCAAGCTTTTTGATCAGCTTTTCTTGCCCGTCTGCGATCCGTTCAAAGACGTTGTTATTGCTGCTTGCTGTTGTGATATGCGCAAGCTGTTCGACTGCGGCTGCAAGTTTGGCAAAGCGTTGATCGGTTTGTTCGCGATCCGCGTCGTTCTGGCCGATGGTCATCTGCATCGTGTCCATCAATTCGCTGAGCTGATCCGCGAATGCGTCAAGCCCGCCAATACCGGCGCCACCGCCTTCTTCGCCATCGATACCGACGCGCGTGATGGTCGACAGCCATTCTTCGAGTTCGCGGTAGAACCGATTTTGGCCGTGGCCAGCAAAGAGTTCAAGCAACCCGACAATCAGCGACCCAGCAAGCCCCAACAAAGAGCTGGAAAAGGCCGTGCCCATGCCGCCAAGCTGTGCTTCAAGCCCTGACTGCAAGCGCGCGAAAATATCCGCACCGCTTTCGCCTTCGCCGGGATTAAGCGAGCGAATGGTGTCGACCAAGGCCGGAACGGTTGTTGCAAGACCATAGAATGTCCCCAAAAGACCAAGAAAGATCAGGACATTCCCGATATAGCGGGTGATTTCGCGGTCTTCGTCGATCCGCTGCGCGACGGAATCAAGGATAGAGCGTCCTGAGCTGGATGATACTTGCGTGCGCGCGCCACGTGACCGCAACAATGTCGCCAAAGGCGCAAGCAATGACGGCGCTTTTGTAAAGTTGTGTCCGCCCGTTTCCTTGGCAAAATGTTCGATCCAGCCGACTGATTTCATCAGTTGGAAAACTTGATTGACGCAGGACAAAACCCCAAGCGCAAACACCGTCAGGATCACAGCGTTCAAATAGGGGTTGGAATTGTAGATCGCCATCAACTGACTAAGCCCAAGGTAAAACCCTGCCCCTACCAGCCCAAGAACGACGAGCATGAAAATGATTTGCCGAATTGGCTGCGAAAATTGCGGCTGCGCTTTGGCTTCCCGTTTGTCAGACAAGATGGGAGTCCTTATTCCTGAATTACCCTATCGCCTCATACCACTAACGGCGAAATACGGCGCATATAAATTATAATGGCGACCAATTCATGTTGCCGTCAAGGCACGCACCCGGTCGACAAGCCAAGTCATTTCGGCGTCGCGGATATTCATTTGGTCTAAATGGGCGGCGGTATTGTATAGGTATTCAGTATTTGGCCCGCGCCCACCAACCGCTGTCGCAATCATTTTCGCCTGTTTTTCAAGCGCGAATTGGCAATATTGTTCGTGTTCTGGGTCGATGACATAGGCCAGGGCGCGGATCGTTTCATCAGCGTCGGTTTTCAAATCGACATGTGCTTCGAAATAGGCCGAAGAGATCAACTCGCGTTCCCGTAACTCAGCAAGGACTCTGTTCTCTTCGTTCGGGGCGACCTGAAATGCTACGCCGGTACAGCGCGCGCCGGGGGCCGCATCAAGCGCAAGTACAAGACCTGGTTCTTCTTCTGACCCGCGATGGTGGATTGAAAGCATGCAAAAGCTGCGGTGATAGTCGTGTAAGCAGGCTTTGACCGTTTGTGCCGGGACAAAACCGGGGTTCCAGAGCAGTGATCCGTATCCGAAAACCCAAAGCGACATGATGCATTCCTTCTGATACAGCCCATAAACACCGGATTGGACTGGACGAAAAGCCCCTTAGCGGTCGCCGCCCAAAATCGTCGTAACGTGGTCACGAAGATAGATGTGCAGCCACGGAGTGTAGTTTTCGGGTGCGCGGGCCATATCGGCTGCAAGATCATTAAAACGGATCCACTGCGTCGCCATGACCTCCTCCGGGTTGGGGGTAAACGTCAGACTATCGGGCGCCTGACCCGTGAAAATCGCGACAACCTCATGCTCAATCAACCCATCGCCAACCTCGGCGCGGTATTCAATCGTGTCGCGGTAGGTCAGGGGGATACCGGTGATGCCTAGTTCTTCTTGCAGGCGCCGCTGTGCGCAATCCCCATCGGTCTCATTCCACAGCGGATGGGTGCAGCAGGTGTTCGCCCACATCCCCGGTGTATGGTATTTCTCTAGTGCGCGCTGCTGGATAAGCACATGCTCACCTTGCATCAAAAAGACGCTGACGGCCTTATGTTTCAGGCCCTTTTGGTGGACCTCTAATTTTTCAACGGGAGTAAGACCGCCATCTACCCACGCTGGAATCATTTGTTTTGACATAATCACAGCCCCAATGTGTGTGTGCAGCTATAACGGCGGACTGGTGAAATTGCACCCCATCCGCCCATGCGTATCTTGCGTTCTGCGTATCTCTGGCGCAACGTCTCCCAAAGCGCTTTGGGAGAAGGAGAAGCCGATGACAATTCGTGTGGTAGTATGGGGCGAGAACGTCCATGAAAAAACCAATAAAGTAGTGTCAGATATCTATCCCGATGGAATGCACAGTGCGATTGCCGCCGCGCTAACCGGCGGTGGAGTTCAGGCTGAAACCGCGACGCTACAAGACCCTGAACATGGGCTGCCCGAAGAAAGGCTTGCCCAAACGGATGTGTTACTTTGGTGGGGCCACGCCGCACACGGTGACGTGTCAGACGAGGTTGTTGAACGCGTCGCCGACCATGTGAATGCGGGCATGGGCCTTATTTTGCTGCATTCCGCGCATTTCGCCAAGATTTTCAAACACCTGATGGGCACGCCCTGCAACCTGACATGGCGTGAGGCGGGCGAACGTGAACGGCTTTGGGTGACGTCACGCAATCATCCGATTGCAGCAGGACTACCCGATCATTTTGAGCTTGAGCACGAAGAAATGTACGGCGAACCTTTTGGCGTGCCTGAACCGCTTGAAACCGTGTTTATCAGTTGGTTCCAAGGTGGCGAGGTGTTCCGTTCGGGGCTGACCTATAAGCGTGGTGCGGGGAATGTTTTCTATTTCCGTCCGGGGCATGAAACCTATCCCACCTATCACGACGCAAATGTGCAGCGCGTTTTGCAAAATGCGGTGCGCTGGGCACATAACCCGGCCCCGCGCATTGCCCAAGTGAATGACGCCCCCAATGTGCCTGTTGATCAAGCGCTGGAACCGATCACCGAACGCGGACCGCGGTTGCATCAAGACGGCGAAGAGGGTTTCAAGTGATCCGTGTGTTGATCATTGGCACTGGTGGCATGGCGAACGAACACGCCGAAAGCTATGCCGCGATGGATGGGGTCGCGGTCGTCGCGGGTGTTGATCCGAATGCGCAAAACCTGCACGCATTTAATGCTAAACATGGGATTACCCATGCCTTCGATGATATCCAAGACGCGCTTGCGTGGGGCGAATTTGATGCGGTTTCGAACGTCACGCCCGATGCGATTCACCACCGCACGACTATTCCGTTGCTTGCCGCAGGAAAACATGTGCTTTGCGAAAAACCGCTAGCGGTAAACGCCGGTGATGCTGAAGAAATGGCGCGCGCAGCACAGGCTGCCGGCGTGGTGAATATGGTCAATCTCACCTACCGCAATGTACCCGCGCTGATGCAGGCGGCAGAAATGGTCGCAGAGGGGAAGATCGGGGCTGTGCGCCACTTTGAGGCTTCTTATCTACAAAGCTGGCTGACCCAGCCTGCTTGGGGCGACTGGCGGGTCGAGGACCAATGGCTCTGGCGGCTGTCCATGCAGCACGGGTCGATGGGCGTCTTGGGTGATGTTGGTGTACATATTTTGGATTTCGCGACATTTGCCGCAGGGTCAGATACAGCGCGCGTGTCCTGTAGGCTGCAGACATTTGAAAAGACTGCAAGCAATCAGATTGGTGCGTACTCGCTTGATGCCAACGACAGTATGACAATGCAAGTCGCGCTTGAAAACGGCGCAATCGGCGTGATCCACGCCAGCCGGTTTGCCAGCGGTCATATCAACGACCTGCGGTTGCGCTTGTTTGGGACCGATGGCGGGCTTGAGGTGCAGTTCGAAAATGAGATTAGCACATTGCGGTCTTGCATCGGTGGCGACATGCTCACTGCAGCTTGGACAGATGTCCCATTGCGCGCAGTTGCGTCCAATTACACCCGTTTTATTGATGCAATCCGATCCCAAACGCAGGTGAGCCCTGACTTTGCGCGCGGCGCAGCACTACAGCGCGTTTTGGACCGCGCCGTGTGTTCAGACACAGACCACGCGCGCGATCAAGCGGTTTAATTGGGGCACCGTACGGTGCCTCTTTTGACTTTTATTCGCATCCAAGGTTGGTTTCACCGGTGGGCTTTGGCCATTAAGCGGGTTTTTGAACACATTCCGGAAAGGTTTTCACCGTAGCGTCGGGGCGAATGAGAAGGTTTGGCATGAACAATATACTTGTCCCTTTGGCGGCCGCCGATCTGATTGACCGGATCGTGGTGCTGCAATTGCGGCTAGAAATCGGGGTGCATGATCAGCACCATGCTGCGACCGCAAGGCAAAAAGCGCTGCTTGATCGCTTGGCCGACCGGATATTGCCACGCGACGACGAACTCGGTCGTATCTGGGGGCGGCTCTATACGGCGCGGCGCGATCTTCATACGCTTGAAGAGGATTTGCGCGCCTGCGATGAACGTGGCGAATTTGGTGTCCCCTTTGTTGCGCTGACACGCGCGCTTTTGGCCGCGCGCGATGGGTTAGATGCCATACGTGCCGAGATAGATGCCCATCTTGGTGCGCCGTTTGCACCCAAAGGCGGTGTTCTGTGCGAACAAGAGGTCGTTGATCACTAAACCTGCACAATTTGTCATAAAACCAATCGTTAAACCTGCCTTCATACCCCTGCCGTTATCGATGCTTTTGGGTGAACTATGAGGTGGCGAAATGGGTGCAAATTCAAATGCTCCGGTGATTATTAAACGTAAAAAGGTTGTTGGTGGTGGTGGCCACCATGGCGGGGCATGGAAAGTAGCCTATGCCGATTTTGTAACTGCAATGATGGCCTTCTTTATGCTTATGTGGCTGTTGAATGCGACGACCGAACAGCAACGCAAAGGGATTGCTGATTATTTTTCCCCGACGATTCCGATTAACCGGATTTCCGGGGGTGGTTCTGGTGCATTTGGCGGCGCAGACATCTTTACCGAAGATTCGCTCGCCCAAAGCGGGACGGGCATCAGCCAGCCGACCATTGGTCAAAACCCCGTCCGCGTCGAAGAGGCAACCGCAGGTGAAGCAGCCGCCGTGGCGGCACAGGTCGCGGCGCTGCGCGATATTGAAGCGGTACTCATGGGGGCGGGCGGAGAAAGCATGGTGTCGGATCAAGCGCTGCGACATATTGTGACCCGGCTCACAGATGAAGGGCTGATCATCGAAATATTTGACCTGCCAGAGGCAGAAATTTTTCTGCCGGGCACTACTACTCCGCATCCGATAACGGCTGAAATCGCGGTAATTTTGGCGCGGTTGTTCGATGTGGTGCAAAACCCTGTCGTCATCAAAGGGCATCTGCGTGCGACAACGGTCCTTGCCGTGGATAATCCGATTTGGGAACTGTCAAGCGGGCGGGCCTCCCAAATGCGGCTCATGCTAGAGGCTGGGGGGCTTGATCCGCGGCGTATCGCGCGATTGACAGGGGCGGGTGACCGCGCGCCAGCGGTCGCGGATGCAACCGCGCTGCGCAACAATCGGATCGAAATCATTTTGCTGCGATCGGATATTTGAAAATGGATTGTATTTTATGCGTTAGGGCGACGTTAAGTCTGGGCGCTTAAGCAGGAAGGAACGTTAGATTCCCGACCCAGAAAGGCTCCGCCATGACCATCTCATCTTCCTTGAACGCCAGTGTCGCCGGGTTGCGGGCGAATGCTTCGCGGCTCGCGACAATTTCGGACAATATTTCGAACTCTTCGACCTACGGGTACAAACGGGTGGTGACTGAATTCCAGTCGATGGTCATCGAAAGCGGGCAGGGGACATATTCCGCTGGCGGGGTGCTGACCAGCACATCGCGGCTCGTTGATGAACGTGGGGGGCTTGTGTCAACGACGAACGCTACAGATTTGGCCGTGCGCGGGCGCGGTATGTTGCCTGTAACAACAGCGACATCTGTCGCCGTTGATAACGGTGAAAACCCCTTGCTGCTTACGCAAACGGGGTCATTCCGCACTGACTCTGACGGTTATCTTGTCACCTCGGGTGGTTTAGTTCTTTTGGGGGTTCCCGCAGCTGTTGATGGCACTATTCCGAACTATCCACGCGACTCGATTGATGGTTTGGAACCCGTGCAAATCAACGCAAACCAATTCGCGGGCGAGGCGACAACGCTTGTAGACCTATCTGTAAACCTTCCGGCTACCTCGACACGTGAAGACGCTGCAGGCGACACGGAAACGCTGACAATCGAGTATTTTGATAACCTTGGTGCCTCGTCAAGTTTGAGCATCACATTCACACCAACAGTGCCCGCGACAGGTTCGTCGAATGAATGGACGATGGAAATCAGGGATAGTGAAACAGACGTCGATCTGGATGGTATCGCCGACGTCGTTGGTGAATATACTTTGACGTTTGATGATAGCCGGGCTGGCGGGGGTACACTTGCCAGTGTTGTAAATATCGGCCCCGGTGGTGCGTATGATGCAGCAACCGGGGCGCTCACGATTGCGGTTGATGGTGGACCAATGGATATTAATATCGGTGAACTCGGTAGCTCCACTGGCTTGACGCAACTTTCAGATGCTTTTGCGCCGGTGTCGATTTCTAAAAACGGCACCCCGGTAGGGAGCATGACATCAGTCGAAATCGATGAAAACGGCTATGTCCGGGCGAGCTTTGACATCGGGATCAACCGTATCTTATATCAGATTCCGTTGGTCGATGTGCCAAATGTCAACGGCTTAGAAGCCCTTGATCAGCAAAGCTACGGTGTAACCACCGACAGCGGGACGTTCTTTCTATGGGATGCCGGTGACGGGCCTACAGGCGATATCGTGAGCTATTCGCTCGAAGAATCTGCCACGGATGTTGCGAGCGAACTTACCAATCTGATCCAGACACAGCGCGCCTATTCATCGAACGCCAAGGTAATCCAGACCGTCGACGAAATGCTGCAAGAGACGACCAACATCAAACGGTAAACCGCGAGGCAACGAACCATGAGTATTTCCAGTGCACTCAATAACGCAATCACTGGCCTGACCGCAACGTCGCGTATGGCCGAGGTTGTCTCAACCAACCTCGCAAACGTCATGACGGATGGTTACGCGCGGCGTTCTGTGGAACTGTCGGCGCAACAATTGGGTGGCGTACAGCTTGAAGGTATCAATCGTTTTGTTGACGCAGGGCTGCTCGCGGATCGACGGTTGGCCGATTCTGCATTGGCTGCCGATCAACAGGCCGTTGACACCTTGTCACGGCTTGAACAGATGTTGGGGGGACCAGACGACGCTGGATCGCTGGGCGCGCGACTGGCTGCGTTCGAATCCGCGCTGATCAGCGCATCGAGTGATCCGGCATCGCAAACGCGGCTTGCCGATGTGGCGCTGCGCCTTGACGAAGTGGCGCAGACGTTGCGTAGCAATACGAAAGCGGTGCAGTCGGCGCGGCAAGACGCCGACGCAGCAATTGCACAGGATATCGAAGACCTAAACGCAGCGCTCGTTCAAGTTGGTGAGCTCAACACGGATATTTTGCGTGTCAAAAGCATTGGTGCCGATACAGCTTCGCTTTTTGACGCAAGGCAACAGATTGTCGACAAAATTGCGGATATTGTACCGGTGCGACAAATCGAACGGGACAATGGGACAGTGGCCTTGATGACCACCAACGGAACCACGCTTCTAGATGGGCAGGCCGTGGAATTCGGGTTTGAACCAACGCCGACGATTACCGGCGATATGACATTCGCCGCTGGTTCACTTGGTGGAATTACCCTTGATGGCGTCGCGCTTGATCCCGTTACCGGCAGCGGCCGCCTTGGCGGCGGGTCTCTCGGCGCGGCGTTTGAATTGCGCGACACGACGTTGGTTGGTGTCCAATCCTCTTTGGATGAAATTGCGGCAGATTTGATCGCGCGATTTCAAGACCCCGCGACGGACCCCACATTAGCGCCGGGGAATGTGGGGCTGCTCACGGATGAGGGGGGCGCGCTGGATACTTTGGACATTCCTGGATTGGCAGGGCGTATCGAATTGAATGCTGCCATTGATCCAAATGATGGCGGCGATGTTAACCTGTTGCGAGATGGGCTGAATGCCGTAACGGCGGGCCCAACTGGCAATGCGACGCAGATCAATAGTTGGATTGATGCGTTGCAGGTATCGCGCGCGGATCTATCTGGTTCAGCGACAAAAACCGCGTTTGGTCGCATCGCAGATTTCACTTCTGCTGTGGGGGCAGCGCGTTTGGAAGCGCAAGAAAAGCAGAGCTTTACCGCCGCACGATGGGACGCTTTGCACGAAGCAGAGCTCGCGAATGGTGTCGATACGGATATCGAACTGCAAACGCTCATGCTTGTTGAACAGGCTTATGCCGCAAACGCCAAGGTGATTGAAACCGCTGACTTTATGATGCAACGATTGATGGAGATTTAGGCGATGCCAGTGACATATGTGGGTGATATGGCCCAACACTTTATCACAACGCGAAACGGGTCCGCGATCAAATCTGAACTATCCATGCTGGCTGAGAGCCTCTCCACTGGGCAAGTGACTGATGTCGTGCAGCATTTGGGTGGCGAAACTGCGCAATATTCGGGTATCAACCACAGTCTGACACAATTAAATAGCTATGCAGCGACCGCGCGCGAGACAGCCCAGTCACTGGCAAGTATGCAGACGATGCTTGGTCAATTCCAAGCAGAGGGGGATGCGACGAGCAATCAGCTGTTATTGGTAAGCAATAGTAGCAGTGATACGCAGGTGACCGAAGCCGCGCGTGCGGCTCGGCCAACTTTTGATACGATGGTCAGCCTATTGAATACGCGCGTGGCAGATCGCGCGTTGTTTGGTGGCGCGGAGGTGGATACCGCACCACTTGCTAGTGCAGACGATATGATCGCGAACATTCAACTGGCGATTGGCGGTGCCACCACCCAAGCCGCGATTTCGGCGGCCGTCGATACGTGGTTTGATGATCCTGCCGGTGGCTTTACAACGATGGGATATCAGGGAGACACTGGGCCAGCCGTCCAAAAACGCTTATCTGAAAACACCACGCTTGCGATCGACGCGCGCGCAGATGATCCAGCGATCAAAGCCTCCCTTAAGTCGGCGGCACTTGCTGCCGTCACACATGAAATGTCAGGGCTTGATGTTGGGACACGGTCCGCATTGTTGCAAGAGGCAGGCATTGGGCTTTTCGCGGCAACAAGCGGGCTAGTTGGGGTGCAAGCGCGCGTCGGATTTGTCGAAGAGAATGTTGTCCGCACGCAAACCGAAACGGCGGCGCAAACGACGGCCTTGGAAATCGCGAAAAATGATCACATCTCTGCGGATCCATTTGATACAGCGTCGCGCTTACAAGCGATGCAGCTCCAGCTTGAAACCCATTACGCTGTGACAGCCCGGCTATCTCAGCTTTCTCTCCTGAGTTATATATAATGAAAATTTTTAAGAAATTTGTATGTTTAATCGTGACCTTGTTCCCGTTCGTCGCTGATGCGGCGCCAATTCGAATCAAAGATTTGGTTGAGTTTGACGGTGTCCGGTCAAATGATTTGGTGGGCTACGGGCTGGTGGTTGGGCTCAACGGAACTGGCGACGGGTTGCGAAACGCGCCATTCACAGAAGAAATCTTAAGTAACGTTCTCGAACGCTTGGGCGTGAATGTAACTGGCGAACAATTCCGCCCCAAAAACGTCGCCGCAGTTATTGTGACTGCAAGCCTGCCGCCATTCGCGCGGGCTGGAAGCCCCATTGATGTGACGGTATCGGCAATCGGTGATGCCAATAGCCTTTTGGGTGGAACGCTCATTATGACCCCGTTAAATGCAGCCGATGGCGATATCTATGCTGTCGCTCAGGGGACGATTATTGCTGGCGGGGCTTCGGCAACTGGCGATGGCGCGAGCGTGGTGCAAGGCGTGCCAACGGCTGGGGTGATCCCCTCTGGGGCGACGGTCGAACGCGAAGTTGCGTTTGATTTCGCGGGCATGAACACGCTGCGATTGGCCCTAAGAACACCAGATTTCACGACGGCTGGTCGCATTGAACAAGCGATCAATCAAAACTTTGATTCAGGTGTTGCAGTCATGCTTGACGCAGGAACTGTCGAACTAAATATCACAGCAACACGGATGGCATCGCCCGCTCATGCGTTGGGTCGCATCGAAAACATATTGGTTGAACCCGAACGCCGCGCGCGGGTCGTCGTTGATCAGCGCTCTGGAACAATTGTCATGGGCGAAGATGTACGGATTAGCCGTGTGGCGGTTAGTCAGGGCAATCTTACGCTGCGCATTCAAGAAGCCCCAATTGTATCGCAACCAAATCCGTTTTCACCTGGCGATACGGTTGTGGTGCCTCGTACCAACGCAGCGATTGTTGATGAGCCGGGGATAGGGCTTGCGGAGGTCAGTGAGGGCACATCGCTGAGCGAAGTTGTTGCTGGGCTGAACGCGTTGGGTGTCGCGCCGCGCGATATGATAGATATTTTGAAAAGTATCAAAGCAAGCGGTGCGCTACATGCTGAATTTATCGTGAGATAGTTGGAAGCTGTGCATTAAGCGAAGTGTGGTGGCGAGGGTGGATTTGTTTCTTCAGGCGTAGCTTTGGACCAAGCTAGCGGCGATTAAGCCCCAACCATCTGCAACGACAAAGAAAGCAAGCTTGAATGGCAAAGAAACAATTGCGGGCGGCACCATCATCATCCCCATTGACATCAAAACCGCTGCGACCACCAGGTCGATGATCAAAAACGGCATAAATATCAGGAAACCAACTTGAAACGCGCGCGCCATTTCGCTGAGTAAGAAGGACGGTATTAATACTGAAAGCGGGGCCTCAGTCACGGCGGTTTGGCTTCCGACGTCTGGACGCAGTTCAGCCATTGAGACAAATGTATTTGGATCGATGCGACCGGTCATAAACTCACGCAGCGGCTGCATGGCTTGCAAAAACGCTTCTTCAAGTGCCATTGACCCGTTCATCAGCGGCTCAATTCCGCTTTCCCAAGCGTCGATGAACACAGGTTCCATGACAAAATAGGTTAAAAACAGCCCAAGACTGACGATCAGCATGTTGGGTGGTGATTGTTGTAACCCGATTGCCTGCCTCAGAATTGCAAAAACGGTGACGATAAATGGAAAACACGTCACCATGATTGCGATCCCCGGCACCAAGCTGAGCACCGTCATTAATATGATGAGCTGGACCGAGCGGCCGGCAAGCGACCCTTCATCGCCGAAGGAAATTGCCACGTCTTGGGCCAATGCGGGTGCCGCGAAAACGAATAGTGCGATCGCGCTATGAAATATTTTACGTGACATTTTAGGCAAGTTCATCAGCATCCGACGCCACCTCGGTCAACCGCACCGCTAGTTGTCCTGGCTCTCCACCTTCCAGCTCTTGCAGTTCCCCGCGCGCGATCAGCCGATCACCTATGTAGAGTTCAACGGGGTCTTCGATCCGCTTGTCGAGCGCCAGAATGGCGTTTTCACCTAACGACAGAAGGTCGCGCACAAGCGGGCGCGCCTTACCGACAGAAACTGAAATTTCAATCGGAATGCGACGCAGGGGGTTTCCATCGTTTGGCATCTGCAAATCACTTGTTGTATCATTCATGACTGTTCATCCTTTTGTTTGCCTCGAAAATGGCACTGAGCGTTGCACTCGTTTCAGTCAGCAAGCTGTCAACGTTGAGATATGTTTCGCCCCGCGCTTGCCCAATCCATGCTGCGTGGGATGCCAATGTGGGATCTTCGGTTATGGTAATTTCCAGCCCGTGTTCGTGCGCGACGGTTTCTACGGCCTGGCGTTGGTTTGGGTGTATCTGCAGAACGGGTAGTTTTGCGGTGTCATGCTGTGCGGCCTCATAAATGGCTTGAACAATTAACAACCCAAAACTGTCGTAGCTCAGCTGAGGAAGTAGCTTCTCGATCACGGTGGTAAACAGCGGTGTCAAAGATTTAAGGATGTGCGCACGCGCTTCAGCATGGCTAAATTCGACGTCAGAAATAGCTTGCACAAATGCGTCGCCCAACGCGTTTTGATTTCCCTTTGCGGTCGCAATGGCCGCCGCGTAACCCTCTTCATATCCGGCTTCAAATTCCGCCGAGGGGGCCGCGGCGTCATCGCTGTGTTGCTCAAAAGATTCGAGTGCAAGTTGTTGTGGCATTATGCATTCGCTTTCGGCGCAGGATCCTCAATCCAGTCCTGAAGGACCTGGATTGTCTCAGATTCACGGTCCGAAATCATTTGGCGTAGTCGCGAAACAGGGTCGTCGTCAGCTCCATCCATCATGCCAAGGTCGCCGCCCATAAAATCACCCATGTTGTCGTCGCTAAGCGCCATTGCCATCGGCGGCGCAAGTTCGGGAAGAGCTTCGTCCACGTCGCCATCGGTTGGCGCCGGGAGCAGCGCAACCGGGGCGAGGATCGGTCGCACAACAAACAGCCCTAGGATCAGGGTAACGATGGCGAGCACCGCAATTTGAATGAGCTGCATTGTGTCTAGCGCCATTCCCGAAATCGGCGTTCCGACTTCGGTGCCGAGAGTTGCAATCGGCTCAAACGGCATCGATTTAAGCGTAATCACGTCGCCCCGCGCAGGGTCTATCCCAATAGCCGAGGCGACAAGTTCTTGCAGCGCACTCAATTCTTCGGCGCTGCGCGGGTTTGTTGTTTGTGTGCCGTCTGGGGCGATCGTCGTGACATCATTAACCAGCACGGCCACGGTTAGCCGTTTGATTGCACCAGGTGCGCGCAGCAATTGGCGATCCGTCTGTGAAACTTCGTAGTTGGTTAACACGCGGCTTTCACTGTTTTCATTGCTTGAAGCGCCGCCAGTGCCTGCGGCGTCGCCGTCGGGCAGGTTCGAGGCGACAGTCACATCGCCACCGCGACTGTCGTTGGACACGCCCGTGCTTTCAGTCACATCAGTGCTAATTGCGATGCGGCTTTCGGGGTCGACGCGGCGTTCCGAAATTGTTTCAGTCTCGGTCACCGTATCCATTGTGACTTCAACTACGGCATTCCCAACCCCCACACGGGCGGCAAGCAGGCGTTCCGCCCTTTGGCGCAAACCGTCGGCGCGTTCATCACCACCGGGCAAGATCGCTGTGCCGTCCGGGTCAGACATAAGCCCGCCATTATCGTCGATAATCGCAACAGAATCGGGTGACAGACCGGGCACCGCAGCACCAACAAGATACTGTAGGGCCTTAATATGCGGCCCCGATAGCGTACCGCCCGCCGTCGTTACAGTGACCGCCGCAGTTGGGGTTTGGTCACGTTGAAACGACCTGGCTGCGGGCGTCGAAATATGAACGCGCGCCGCGCGTATATGCGTGCTTGCAAGAATTGTTCGTGCCAGCTCACCTTCTTTTGCGCGCCAGTAGGCCGCATCGAACATCTGCGAGGTTGTGCTGAACCCCGATAGCGAATCGAGGAGCTCGTACCCTTGGCTGCCGCTCGCCGGAAGCCCTTCGCCGGCAAGCCCCATGCGGAGAGTATCGCGCATGGTTGTGGGCACGTAAATTGCGCTTCCGCGCACCTCATAAGCGACCCCACGTTGATCAAGTGCCGTGATGACATCACCCGCGGCGCGCCCTTCAATTCCCCCAAATAACAATGACATATCCTTGGTGCCCGCACCTTTGGCCAATGTCAAAACGGCGACGAACACCGCGATTGTTGCGATCAGGACAAAAAATCTGCGGCGCGCGTCAAGCGTAGTCCATACGGTGCTGAGGCTTTGCAATCTGGTTCTCCATAACATTGGCATTCTGCCGATGAACTCTGTTTGAACCACGAGCCTTAACAATCGGTTAGGGCTTCTCAGTTTATGCATATTTCATCGAAGAACAAAAAGGACGGCGTGATGTCAGAAGAATCAGACACCCCAGAAAACACCCCGGCGAAGGGGTCCAAGAAGCCGCTCCTTATTGGAATTGTGCTTGCATTACTGGGGGCCGGCGGCGGTTTCTTTGCCGTACAATCCGGCATGCTCGGAGGGGGCGAATATGTCGAAGAAGCAGAGGCACAAGATGATTCGCACACCCCGACGCCAGAGGTCGCAACTTTTGTCGCGCTCGATCCTTTAGTAATCTCATTGCCACGATCCGGCGGGCGCGACCATCTTCGCTTCTCTGCCCAACTTGAAGTCGCACCGGAGTATGCTGATGAGGTTGCCGCGATTACGCCCCGGATCGTTGATGTTCTGAACGGCTACCTGCGGGCCGTTGATCTTGCGGACCTTGAAGATCCCGCAGCTTTGACGCGGTTGCGTGGGCAAATGCTGCGCCGCGTCCAAATCGTGGCCGGTGAAGGCCGCGTGCACGACCTTTTGATCATGGAATTTGTATTAAGCTAAGGGGACCGAGATGACGATGATTGCGGATGTTTTACTGATTTCTGGGGCTTTGGCGGCAGGGTTTTACTGTTATATTTTGTCGCGCCGTTTGCGCCGCTTTACCGACCTTGAAAAAGGTGTTGGTGGGGCTGTTGCGGTTCTATCTGTGCAGGTTGATGACCTGACGAAGACCCTCACGCAGGCACAAAGGACTGCCAAATCCTCTGTGGACACGCTTGATAGTGTGAGCACTCGTGCGGAAGCGGCGGGGCAACGGTTGGAGTTGCTTGTTGCGTCCCTGCACGATTTGCCGGAACCAGCAGCGCCGAAGCAAGCGGAAAGCCCGTTCTTTGTCCGCCGGCCGGCTGGACCTGAGGGCAATCAATGAAGCGCGCGAAAAAACAGCGCGGTGGACGTGGTGCGCTCCACATCATATCGGGCATGTTGATTGCATCTGCCGTTGCCCGCATGAGCATTTATGCAGGGCCCGCATTGGCAAATAGTGACGAAGAACAGCGCGATCATGTGGCGGAAACACCACAAGATCATGCAGAAACCGGATCACTATTGGCGGCACTTCAAGCGCGCGAAGCAAGGCTTGATGAGCGCGAGACGCAATTGCAGAACCGTATCCAGGCGCTGCATGTCGCAGAGGTTGAGATCGAAGAAAAAATGCAAGCTCTTGTCGTTGCAGAAGAAAACCTGCGCGCGACTATTGCGCTCGCTGATAGTGCCGCCGAGACCGATCTGGAACGTCTCACGTCCGTCTATGAAAACATGAAACCGAAAGAGGCCGCGGCGCTATTTGCTGAAATGTCGCCGCAGTTTGCGGCTGGATTTTTGGGGATGATGCGCCCCGATGCGGCGGCTCTCATTATGACGGAACTGGAACCTGAAACTGCCTATTCGTTCAGCGTGGTTCTTGCCGGGCGAAATGCAAACGTACCAACCGAATAACGCTGAGAGTTATTTAACACCTTTGCGCTAAAACAGATTCGAATGCCGATGGTGGTAGATTAAAGTAAGGGGGCTTCCCACATGGTTGGCTTGATTGGCGTTGTTTTCGTTTTCGTAACAGTGTTCGGCGGCTATCTTTTGGCTGGCGGGAAAATGGCGATTATCCTTAAGACGTTGCCATTTGAGATGATCATGATTGGCGGCGCGGCAATCGGTGCGTTCACGATTAGTAATGATGGTGCGGCAATCAAACACACACTCAAAGATATTGGAAAAGTGTTCAAGGGGCCGAAGTGGAACGCACAAGACTACAGCGATGTCCTTTGCCTCTTGTTTGAGCTTATTCGCGTCGCGCGCACCAACCCGGTTTCCCTCGAAAGCCATATCGAAGCACCTGACTCTTCTACAATTTTTGGCAAGTACCCCAAGATTTTAGACGACGGCGAAGCCATTGCACTGATTTGCGACACCTTGCGATCCGCGTCGATGAATTACGATGATCCGCATCAAGTCGAAGAAATTCTGGAAAAGAGAATCGAGGCAACGCTGCACCATAAAATGCATTCAACACATGCGCTGCAAACTGTTGCTGATGGTCTGCCCGCGTTGGGGATTGTCGCCGCGGTGCTCGGGGTTATTAAGACGATGGGATCAATTGATCAGCCCCCTGAAGTGCTCGGAAAACTCATAGGTGGTGCGCTTGTTGGTACATTTTTGGGCGTGTTTCTGGCCTACGGCTTGGTCGGCCCATTTTCGGTTAAGGTAAAAGCCGTAATCGAAGAAGACGCGCACTTTCATCAACTTATCCGCGAAGTTTTGGTCGCGAACCTATATGCGCATGCGCCAAATATTTGTATCGAAGTCGGACGCCAGAACATGCCAGGTGCCTACCGTCCAAGTTTCGCCGATATGGAGGATGCTTTGAAGGCGACAAAGCAAAGTGCGGCATGAAGCGTCTCATTTGCACGTTGATTCTGGTCCTTTTGCCGCTGGTTGCAGCGGCTGCGCCAATTCGGGTGCAAACTGGCGAACATCCTCAATTCACGCGGATGGTCTTTCGAATGCCACCAGGAACAGATTGGGTTTTAGGTCGGGTAGAGGCCGGGTATTTGTTACGATTGCCTCCGAACCAAGACTATGATTTGCGCGGGTTTTACGATCTCATACCAAAGGACCGCATCGCTGCAATTACGCAACCGCGCGCCGGAGAATTCCAGTTTGTTGTGCCTTGCGATTGCCGGGCCGAGGCATTTCTTGTGGGCGAAGATGTTCTCGTGATCGATGTATCCGACGGGCTGCCATTGCCAAGTTCGCCATTTGAACATCGGTTGGATACGCCTGAAATCGCGGCACCGCCGAACGGGCAACCTTACATTTTCCCAAACCATGCAATCTTTCCTGTGATCGGGGTGCCGCAAATTGTGCCGCCGCAAGTGCAAGACGTAGAGGCAATTTTGCCGCAGGAAGCCCTAGCGCCAGAAAGAAGTGAAACTGCATTTGAAGATGAGTTGAATGAGCTAGAGACGTCAATAGTTGCAAGTCTAGCCGAGGGTTTGTCGCAGGGGGTGTTGGAACAAGATTTGCAAGTGCGGACGGATGCCGATGACATTGAAGCGGCGGTTCGCGAAGACTTGCGCGCCGCCCAAGCCGCCGTTCCCGGAATCGGGACACGAACAAATCGCGATATCGCCGCGATTCCAGATGACCCGCCAACCCTAGCAACCCAAACGGGCAAACAGTGCTTGCCCGAGTTATTTTTTGACGTGCCCAGCTGGGGGAGCGAATCACCTTTTTCGGCGCAAATTGCGCTCGGACGTCGCAATGTTTTTACAGACGTTGGTCAGGCGGACGAAACCGCCGTTTTGCGACTTGCTCAAACCTACGTGTTCTTTGGGTTCGGCAAAGAGGCGCTGCGTACGTTGGAGCTGGATGGGGTTCATTCTCAGGAGCGCGTATATTTATCCCAAATCGCACAGATAATCGATGGCGATCCTGTCGCGAAAGAGCTGTTTGAGGAGCAGGTTAGCTGTGCGTCACCTGTCGCACTTTGGGCCCTGCTTGCAATCGATGAGGGGCCGCTGGACGCACAGCTTAACCGTGCCGCAGCGCTGAGCGGATTCAAGGCGCTGCCCGTTCATTTGCAGCGCCATATTGCTCCAATGCTTTCCGAACGATTTGTCCAACTGGGGGATTATGATGGCGCTTTGCAAGCACTAGATGTTAGTCGCGATGACGTGTCAAAAACACTTGATGCTACCCTTGCAGAGGCGTCTTTGGATCACGCAATGGACGACGATGCCAGCGCGCAAAGTGAGCTCGCAGTTGTGGTGAGGGAAAACCCGCGCGTGACCCCGGAGATCATGGTTCAGTTCTTGAACGATGCTATCGAAAACAATGCTGAAATCACAAAATCGGACTATGTACTCGCAGATGCGCTTCGATTTGAAACCGCGCATTTGCCAGTCTCCGGGGATATCGCCCACGCACAAGCGCGCGCATATTTTATGCGGGGCGAAATCGCTCAGGCGGCAGAACTGATAACGGAAGAAAGCGATGTTTTGGGACCAGAACGCGCGCAAGAATTGAATGATGAACTCGCAGTGCGCGCTGTTAGTTCTTTGGATGATGCCGCATTTCTTACATTCGCGTTTGATCATCCACCAGAAAGGTTTTCATCTGCCGCGCGGCGTACCGTTTCTGAGCGCCTGAATGCCTTGGGTTTCCCAACCCGCGCAACCGCATTTGTGCCGCACGATGATGCGATGAATGCGCTTACAGTTGATGCCGAAATTCCGCCGACCCCCACTATTGTAGACGACAGTCAGGGGCCAGGCCAAGGCGAAGAGATCGCGGATGAAATCGTAAGTTGGGGGCAAGGGAATTGGCAGCAGCTTACGACGTCCTCAGATCCAATACTCCAAGCGGCTTCCGAGGCAATGTTGTCCCGTGAGGATGACAACCGATCCGATACTCCTCTTGCGAGCAGCCGTGACTTACTTTCGCGATCACAAGAAACCCGTGAAACTCTTGATGCAATCTTAAATCGCTTTCCACTACCAAACGATCCGTAGCTACTGGTTCATCGCTTACGAATTATCAACCTTTGGCGCGGTATTCTGGCCACGGTATAACAAAAGAGCGTGACCGCATGATTGGCAGAATGCCTTACCAAAACGACTTGACCGCGCAGAAATTTTCGCGCCGTGTAGACAGGAGTTATCGTTTTCGTGGCTTCGCCCGGCGATGGACGCAAGAAAAATTGCAAATAGTGCCGGCTACGCCTCTATCAACGGGTCAAAAACCATGAACCCGCTTTCATTTCGTGCGTTGTTTCAACCAACGATCCTTCTTGCTCTCGCGCTCATGGCCGTCATCGTGATGATGATCCTCCCGGTCCCGGCGTGGTTGCTGGATATTGGGCTTGCTGCATCATTTGCACTTGCAATTCTGATGTTTACTGTGACGCTTTTCATTGACCGACCGCTAGATTTTTCGGCATTTCCAACGGTTCTGCTTGCCTCTTTAATGTTACGGCTTTCACTAAATGTTTCATCCACAAAGTTGATTATCGGTGAAGGGCATACCGGTACAAATGCGGCCGGCGATGTGATCGAAGGCTTCGCGATGTTTGTGATGGGAGGCAATGTGCTGTTGGGCTTGGTGGTATTTTGCGTGCTGCTCATCGTCAACTTTGTGGTAATCAATAAGGGCGCGACGCGCATGGCCGAAGTTGGCGCGCGGTTTGCATTGGATGCGATGCCAGGCAAGCAGCTCGCGATTGACAGCGATATGTCAGCGGGGGTCATCAACCACCAAGAAGCAAAAGCCCGGCGCGAACAAGAACAAGCCGAAACGACGTTCTTTGGCTCATTGGATGGCGCGTCGAAATTTGTGAAAGGCGACGCAATCGCGGGGCTTCTTATTACGGCTCTTAATCTTATCATGGGATTGATCATCGGCGTGGTCGTGAACGATATGCCGATATCGCAAGCTTTTGAAACCTATGCTATTTTGACGGTTGGGGATGGTTTGGTATCACAAATTCCCGCTGTTGTTATTTCGATTGCCTCCGCTTTGCTTTTGGCGCGTGGTGGGGCAACGGGTCCGACAGATTTGGCCTTGGTTGCGCAGCTTGGAAGACACCCATCCGCATTGGCGACAGTCGGTGTGCTAATGGCGCTTTTTGCGCTTGTGCCTGGTTTACCGTTTATTCCATTTATTTTGGGGGCGGCGGCGCTTGCCGGCAGCGCGTACGCAATGGCTGCCGCAGCAAAGAAAGCTGCACAGAATGATGTAGATGCGTCAAATGCTGTCGTCGAAACACCTGCCCAAACATCGATGGGGGATGTGCTGGATTTAGACGATATCCATGTAGAGTTCGCGCCAGATTTGGTCGACATGGTCTTGGATCCGGGTACTGGACTTGACGCGCGGATCGCGAATATGCGCAGCCATGTTGCAACGTCGTTTGGTGTTTTGCTCCCTGAAATTCGGTTAACTGACAATGCGTCACTGCCGCCGGGCAGCTACGTCGTGCACGTACAGGGTGTTGAACAAGTCCGTGACATGCTCCGACCAGATCAAATATTGGCGCTGATAAGTGATGGCGATCCTTTAGATGTGCCTGGCGATATTGTCGATGAACCCGTTTACGGTGCGCCAGCAAAGTGGATTTCTTTGGATAGTCAAGAGGATGCGGCCCTGGCAGGGCTTACAACCGTCCAGCCCGCAGAGGTTTTGGCGACGCATTTGCTCGAAATTGTAAAACGCAATTTTCCACGGCTACTTACGTTTAAGGCGCTGCGACGACGGCTTGAGGAAATGGTTAACCTCAGTGATCCTGCGCGTTCTGAAGCAAACCGTAAGATGCTTGATGAGCTGGTCCCAGACAAAATCCCATTTGAGTTGCTTCTTTCGGTGCTGCGTCTGTTGTTAGAGGAGCGGGTTTCTATCCGGAATCTACCCCTGATCATCGAGGCTGCGGCCGAAGGGCGGCAACTACACGCCACTTCTGAAGGGATTACGGAGCATGTTCGCCAACGCTTGGGTTTTCAATTGGTGGCCGAAATGCGACGGCCCGACGGTACGATCCCGCTCGTTCAGCTTGCGCCGGAATGGGAAGACACATTTGCGACCTATGAAATTCGGACAGATCGTGGTGGCGGCGATGTCGCGTTGCCGCCTGAAAGCTTCAATATTCTTGCTGACGGCATCGCGGACAAACTGGGTCAGGCTGCGAATTCGGGCGCCTATGCTGCCGTCGTGACCTCAATGCGGCGTCGGCGTTTCTTGCGTACAGTTATGGCCGCGAAGGGAATCATGAACCCCGTCTTGTCATTTGAAGAAATTGGCATCGACGCGCGCCCGGCGCTTGTTGGCTTGGTTCCAATATGATTGCGGATATCATGCCGCTTTTGCCGTTGTCCCAATCTGCGCTATGGGCAGGTTTTGTCGTTTTTGTCAGGGTCAGCGCGATGATGGCTGCGATGCCGGCGTTCGGGGACCAAGCGGTCCCGCTTCGCGTTCGGCTCGCCTTATCACTGGCGTTTACCTTTATTGTGGCACCGGCCATTGTGCCGTCAATCGCGCCGTTCCCCGGCGAAATTTTTCGCGCATTTGCCGTTGCTGTGCCGGAAGCAATAACGGGACTGTTTCTAGGCTTGTTTTTGCGCTTCTTTATATTGGCGCTGCAAATTGCAGGTTCAATTGCGGCACAGTCTACCTCGCTGTCTCAACTTTTTGGGGGTTCCGCAGGTGTCGATCCGTTACCTGCAATCGGGCATCTTTTGGTCGTTGGGGGCACGGCGCTGGCCGTAATGTTGGGGCTGCACGTTCAGGTCGCAGCTTATATGATCCAATCATATACGATGGTGCCGGTCGGCATGATGCTTTCCGGGAATCTGGTTGTTGAGGTGGGCCTGCACGAGGTGCGCCGTATTTTTGAACTCGGGTTCTCGCTCGCGGCGCCGTTTTTGATCGCGTCGCTTGTGTATAATGTTGTCTTAGGCGTGATTAACCGTGCGATGCCGCAACTTATGGTGTCTTTCGTTGGCGCGCCCGCAATCACCGCTGGCGGGATGATATTGTTACTGCTGACAGCGCCTATTTTGCTTGGTATTTGGCATGCGGCATTTGTCGGGTTTATGTCGGCACCGTTTGGGCCGATCCCATGAGCGACGAAACCGATGCGGGTGAAAAGCAATTTGAGCCCAGCCAAAAGAAGCTGGACGACGCGCGTGAAAAAGGCGAATTCGCGAAGTCGGCTGATCTAAACACTGCCGCCGGGTACGCGGGCGTGCTTGTTGTGGTGCTTACTGTCGGGCCCGATTTGCTGCAGAAATTGGGCACCACTTTAAGCACAATGCTTGCGCAGGCTGACGGGATAAGCCGTCTCGTGTTTGATGGCCCTGCCTCGCCGACGATGGGTGGCTTAATCCAAAATGCTGGTATGAATACTGCACCGTGGTTTGTGCTGCCCGCTGTGTTTGCTATCTTGTCAATCATCTCGCAGCGGGCATTCGTTGTGACCCCGTCAAAAATCACCCCAAAGCTCAACCGCATTTCCGTGATCTCTGGGATAAAGAACAAGTTCGGGCGCCAAGGGCTGTTTGAATTTGCCAAAAGTTTTGCAAAACTGCTGATTTATTGTGTGGTTATGGCCATTTTTTTACGATCTCAAATGGATCGTATTGTTGGTGCCATGTATCTTCCGCCGGGACTGGTTGTTATGTCGCTCGGCAATATTCTTTTGCTCTTGATGGCGATCGTTCTTTGTGTCGCGCTGGTCTTGGGTGGCATCGATTATTTGTGGCAACGCGCTGAACATATTCGGAAAAACAAGATGAGCCGCAAAGACATGATTGACGAAATGAAGCAATCCGAAGGCGATCCGATGATGAAGCAGCAGCGTCGGATGAAAGGGCAGGCGATTGCGATGAACAAGATGTTGGCGGATGTGCCAGCTGCAGATGTCGTCATTGTTAACCCAACGCATTACGCGGTTGCATTGAAGTGGGAACGCGCGGGGCAGTCAGCTCCGATTTGCGTGGCGAAAGGTGTTGACGAAACAGCGGCCAAGATCCGAGAGCTTGCCTTTGAGAACGCCGTGCCAGTGCATTCCGACCCACCCACTGCGCGTGCTTTGCATGCTGGTGTGGAAATCGGGCACGCCATCGCGCCTGAACATTACCGCGCTGTTGCGGCGGCAATACGCTTTGCCGAAGCTATGCGCAGAAAGGTCCGCCTCTGATGGGGAACGTCAAGCAAACGCAGGGACTTGCGCAGTTAACGGATATCGCACTGCAAGCGGCGCACGTGAAAATGGCAGCAATTGTGGCGCGTGAAACCGGGCTGCGCGAAAATCTTGCGCAGCTTGCCATACATGACGAAAAGCCGAAGCAAGTTCCTGTGACTATGGCCGATGCGGCGTTTGCTGCAGATGCGACCGTAAGGTGGCAACAATGGGTGGACCAACGGCGCACAACCATAAATACCGAATTGGCTCAGGTTATGGCGCTGAAGGAGCATTGCCGGGTCGATCTTGCGCGGGCGTTTGGGCGCGACCAGGCCGCGAAGGCCCTTGTCGCGCGGCGTGCGAAGACCCATGAGGCACGCAAATTGCGTCGCCTTTATGATGAATCTTGACGCACGATATCTGTGATCAACACGTCGGTTACATTGCTTCCTGAAATCCGTTGCGCATTTCGTAACAGTTCGGTGCGCAACGCCCGCATGTTGGTTCCTGTTGTGAAATTACCCGAGAACCCGCCGATGTTGGCGTGGTTGAACATGACCTGCAAGAACGCGTCGCGCAGCTTGGGTTCGGATGCCAGGACCCCTGTGGATGAATCGGGTGTTACTTCAAGGCTGATCGCCATGACCACCAAGGCCGACACGAGGCCGTCCTCGACAACGGGAACAACAAATTGGTTGTTGAGTTTCGCGTATTCGCGTTCCTCACCTAAATCGATGGCGGGCGCATGGTCTGCGTCGTCGTGCGTATCGGTGGCCGTCTCACCGCAGGGGTTGCCGTCGACAAGATCTTCCGCCACGATTTCAGGTTCGGGTTCCGGCTTCAGAAAGAGGCCGGCCCCGACGCCCCCGCCGATTCCGAGCAGGAGTAATAAAAGTGGCAACAGCATCTTTTTCATAACAATTCCTTTCGTGCCGGGTCAAAATGGCAGCGTGCTTTCAAGCAGTTGCTGTCCATAGCGGGGCTGCTGCATGTCGGTGATCTGCCCGCGCCCCCCGTATGAAATGCGTGCCGAGGCGATTTTGTCGTAGGTGATTTCGTTTTGACGCGTGATATCTTCTGGGCGCACGTAGCCGGTGACAATGAGCTCGCGCAATTCATAGTTCACCCGTACTTCCTGCTGGCCGGTGATCGCGAGAACGCCGTTGGGCAGGACGTCCGTAATCGTTACGGCAACTCGCAGTGTCAATTTTTCGTTGCGGCTCACAGAGCCATCACCCGATGCGCTGCTATTGGAGCTTAAGTCGACAAAATCGGCCAACGAAGCCCCGTCAGGCAGTTGGGGATCAACGCGCTGTGGAATGCCGCCGAGTTGCGAGATGCCTGCCTGCTGTGACCCAGACCGGGACCGGGCAGAAGAGTTTGATATCTCAGCACTATCATCGATTTCGATCACGACAGTCATGATATCGCCGCGCTGCATTGCGCGCCGATCACCCAAAAGCGACCCGCGGTCGCGCGTCCAAAGCGAGGCTTGCGACGTCGGCCCAAGCCGCGTCGATGCAACGGGATCGGGCATGCTCGGGTTGAACATCGCTTGACGCTCTGCGGTGTGTTCAAGCGGGGTGAAATCGGGCGCGCGCCCAATTGGCGTGGTTGAACACCCTGCAAGACAAATCAACAGTCCTAGAATTCGGCGCATTGTCGTCTCCTAACGAGATACGTAGGCGGCGCCGTCAGCACCGATTTGGGCGGTGACGGTGCTACGTGAGCTGATGTTCATCACCCGAATGATGTCACCCGGCCCAGCCCGACCAAGCGCACGCCCTTCGGTGCTAATCACCAGACCGTGCTGGTTGTAATGGAGCGCAATGATTTGATTGCGTTCGACAACCGCGGGAAACCCAACGTCACCTGCCCGAATTGGACGGCCTGCGTATAGTGCAACGCGTGCTTCCATGCCGATTATCTCGTTTGGATCGGCGACGCCCCCTGGTATCGTGCGGCTGTTAACGATGATGTCTTCGGGCATGATCGTTGATTGTGCCGGGATCGTGCGTGCGGCCAAAACCGTTTCGGCGCAGACCGATGTTGTGAACAAGCAAATCGTCAGACAGAGCCGGATCATCGGATCTGGACCATTGAACTAAGCATTTGGTCTGCCGCCGTAATGACCTTTGAATTCAGTTCGTAACCGCGCTGGGCGGCGATCAGATCAGTGACTTCACGGACGGGATCGACCGAGCTGTTTTCAAGATACCCTTGCCGCAATGTGCCTAGCCCATCTTCGCCAGGCGTGCCCACAAGCGATGGACCGGACGCGGGCGTTTCGATAAATAGGTTGGACCCTACCGCCTCTAGCCCTTTGGGGTTGGTGAACCCGGCCATTGTGAATTGGCCGAGCAACTGTGGTTCCACTTGATCAGTAAAATAACCATACACTTCGCCCTCGGCGTTGATCGACAAAGATCGCGTATCGCTTGGGATTGTGATGTCGGGCACGACCGGGTAGCCGTCTGATGTGACGACTTGCCCATCGCCGGTCAGTTTGAGCCCGCCGTCACGCGTATAGGCAGAAATGCCAGATGGCATCGTGACCTCTAGGTAACCGTCACCCTCAATGGCGACGTCCAAATCACCGCCGGTTGCAGCGATTGATCCTTGTGAAAGCATCACAGAGACTGCGGTGGTCCGCACACCAAGCCCAAGCTGTACTCCGGTCGGCAGAGATGTCCCATCAGAGGCGTTTATGGTGCCGGGGCGTGCGACCTGTTGGTAATGCAAATCCGCAAATTCGGCGCGCCGGGCATTGTATCCGGTCGTGCTCATGTTCGCGAGGTTATTGGAAATTACCTCGACCCGTGTTTGTTGCGCCGACATGCCGGCGGCAGCGATTTCAAGTGCGCGCATGGTAGTCCTCCTGAGTTAGCGGATCGATTTAATGACGCCGCGAATGCGTTCGTGTTCGTTATCCAAGAAGCCTTGCCCCAGCTCATAGGCACGTTGGACCTCGATCATGCGGCTGACCTGCAAGATGGGGTTCACGTTTGATTCCTCTAGGAACCCTTGTAGAACCCGCCCATCGGGCGCCGGGGTAAATCCACCACGTGCGTCAAACAGTACGCCGCTTTCGCGAAACATCTGGTTGGGATCGTCAGGCGTTACGACTCCGACTTGACCGATTGGCTGTCCACCGGCGCTAACGGTACCGTCTGCGCCAATACCGATCGGACCCGCGCCTTGCGGGACAAAAAGAGGCGCGCCGCCCGCGTCAAGGACGGGGTGGCCGTCAGGGGTGACCAGATCACCGTTTTCATTGGGGCCAAACGCACCCGCACGTGTTAGGCGCTGGCCATTCGGTGTCTCAACAACGAAAAAACCGTCGCCCTCAATAGCGAGATCAAAGGTGCCGCCGGTTTGGGTTAAGCTGCCTTGAGTCATGATCGTGTCGCGTACGCGAGCGGTGGCCATCGATAGCGAACCCGCATCGGGACCAAGTGCGTTAATATGTTCGGAAAACATGACATCTTCGGCGCGAAACCCGGTTGTAGAGGCATTCGCGATATTGTTCGCGACGATCTGCATCTCACGCATAAGTCCGGACTGACGGGTGAGCGCGGCATATGAAGCGTTATCCATGATTAACCTCCGGCAATGATTGGGATTAGCGTGCCTTGAAACAAGCTGACAAGGGTTTCAGACATGTAGTTCATGGTAATCCAAAACGTGCCAATGATGGCTGCAAGCTTGGGCACGAATGTCAGGGTCATTTCTTGGATCGAGGTCAGCGCCTGAAATAGACCAACGATCAATCCAGTGACCAACGCGACCGTCAGGATTGGAATTGAAATGACAAAAGCTGTCCATAATCCATGCCTTAGCGTGTCGTAGAACAGCGCCTCGGTCATTAGACTGGCATCCGTAGAATTTCTTGATAAGCTTCGACAACCTTGTCGCGCACGGTCACCGCCGTTTGTACAGCCAATTCAGTTTGCGCAAGCGCGGTCACCAATGCATGCGGGTCAGCGTCGCCCGTCATTGCTTGCATGGCGGTGTTTTCGCTGGCCTTGAGAGTGGCCATAAAATCATTTGCTGCGCCGATAAAGGCATTTTCGCCGCTACCGGATTCTGGTGCTGTGGCGGTCTTGCTGGCCGCATAATTTTGCGCAACGAGTGAACTAATGTTCATCGGGATTCTCCTTATTTGCGTAATAGTTCCATCAGTGCGGATGACATTTGCCGCACTTGGTCGAACATTTTGAGGTTAGCTTCGTAACTGCGCTGGGCTTCACGGGCGTCAGCGACTTCGATCAGTAAATTGACGTTTGATCCGTCGAAATGACCGGTTGCGTCGGCGAGCGGATTTGACGGGTCATAGATTCGTGGCAGTGCCGTTTGATCAAGCTGTACCCGTCCGGTTTCCACGGCCCCCGTTGCATGACCCGCGTTGACGACCTCTTGAAAGGAAACGGTCTTGCGATGGTAGCCGGGCGTATCCGTGTTGGCGATGTTTTCCGACACGTGGCGTAGGCGATTGGCTTGGGCTTTCATACCGCTCGTAGCAACGGCCATGGCTTCACTAAAATCTGTCATGGCAAGCTCCTACATTTTGCCGAGACTAGTGCGGAGCACCGTCATAGCGTGGCGGTAGATTGAAATTGCTTTGTCGTGGTCCCGGCTGACCGAGACGGATTTCAGCAATTCATCCTCCAAAGCGACAGTGTTGCCGTTTGGGGATGGCTCTGCATCGGTTGTGATAACCTGCGTGGCAAAAATGTTTTCACCTGATGTCACATGGCCGGGCCGGGTGACTTGCAGTTGATGCGACGTGTTTTGCATAGCCTGTTCAAAAGGCAGAACATCTTGCGCACGAAATCCTGGCGTATCTGCATTTGCAATATTGCGGGCGACAACGGATTGCCGCGCACCTGCATGGCGCGCCATCGCTGCGGCCGTTTTGAAAAGATCTAAGGTTTCATGCACCGGGGCTTCTCCCACGTTTGGTTTCAACGAAGCATTAATGGTGATTCCTTAAGAAGAGGTTTGTGAGACAGTGAAGGGCGTAGAAAATGGCACAAAATATCCTTCAACAGATGACGATCGCGGTCGAAAACCTATCGGTTGTCCGGAATGTTGGACGTGTATTGGGGGTACATGGCGGTACCGTTCAGGTGGGCGGCGTGGGCGATTCGGCGACTGTCGGGGACCGTGCGCGCGTCTTTAGCGATACCCGCGAAATCGCCGGAGAGGTCGTCAGGCTCGATTCCAACGGCACTCATGTGCTGTTGGTCGGCGCGCTTGACGGGGTCTGTTTAGGGAACCGTGTTGTGTTTGAAAGACCGCCGGTTTTTGCGCCTGACGCGAGTTGGATTGGGCGGGTTATCGACCCAGACGGCCGCCCGCTCGATGGGGCGCCGCTATTACCTGGCACCGTGCCGCGACGTATGCGTGCCGACCCACCGTCGCCGCACCAACGACGCGCGATGGGGGCGCGGCTTGAAACGGGGCTCGCCGCATTTAATACGCTTCTACCGATCGTTCAGGGGCAGCGCATTGGGCTTTTTGCCGGGTCCGGGGTTGGGAAATCGACATTACTTGCCGATTTGGCGCGTGGGGTCACCGCGGATGTTATCGTGATCGCGCTTGTTGGCGAACGGGGCCGCGAAGTGCGTCATTTTGTTGAGGCCGTTTTGGGCGTTGAAGGAATGAAACGTGCGGTCATTGTGGCCGCAACATCAGAGCGTGCCCCGCAGGTGCGGCGGCGCTGTGCCTGGGCTGCAACCGCAGTTGCAGAGCATTTTCGTGACGAGGGCAAACAAGTTCTACTCATGATCGATTCTGTTACCCGGTTTTGTGAGGCTCATCGCGAAGTCGCCATCGCGGGCGGGGAGGTTGCAAATCTGCGAGGTTTTCCTGCGTCAACTGGTCCTGCGATTGCCGCACTGTGCGAACGGGCCGGGCCGGGCGCAGATGACGCAGGCGACATCACCGCAGTTTTTTCGGTTTTGGTCGCGGGGTCCGACATGGACGAACCGGTCGCAGATATGTTGCGCGGAGTGCTTGATGGTCATGTTGTGTTGGATCGCGAGATCGCAGAGCGTGGCCGCTTTCCGGCAATTGACGTGCTCCGGTCCGTCTCACGTTCACTTCCTGACGCGGCGACGCCCCAAGAAAATGCATTGATTGGCCAGGCGCGCGCGCACCTCGGCGCTTACGCACGTTCTGAGTTGATGATTCAGTCTGGCCTTTACTCCGCAGGGTCCGACCCCAAACTTGATGCCGCGATTGCCTGTGTACCGGCACTTGACCAGTTTTTGTCAATCAACGACGGGCGCGAGTCTTTAGCGCATTTTGCGAAGCTAAGGCAAGCAATGAACACTGCAGTGCACAAAATGAAGCAAGATGATTTAGGCGCAGGATCCTAGCCACGGCGCGCTAGTAAAACGAAGACGTCGATTGGAGCAGCGTCAGAGCAGTTGAACTGCCAGAGAACGAGGCGATATTTGCGGCCTCGGACCGGATCAGGAACATGCGAATAAGCTTCTCTTGTAGTTCGGGTTCCGCAAAATCGGCCAACTCATCTGTGCCAAACATAGATTCGGCACGCGTTTGGAAAATTTCTAACTGGCGTTCAAGATCAATACTTGAGCTGCTTTCGGGCAGCCCAAGTGCGGTTTGAAAAACGCTGCGCATCGGGGCATTACCCAGAATCGAGTACCATTGGCCGTCGCTTGTCGTGTTATTCGCGAGAATGTCGGAGACACCATCTTGAACGCTCATCGCGAGGCGTAGGTCGTTATCTTGTTCCCCAACAGCTTGTTGGAACTGACGTACCTCATAGCGGGCTATGATGTTTTCGGCGAACCCAGAGGTCTGGGTTGTCGGCGGCGTTTGGCCATCTAGCCCAAAGGCTGCACTAAAATCGGCGTATCGGCTGTCTGATAACCGGTTGGCAAGTGCATCATCTGATGTGGTGCCTTCCTCAAGGATCTTCCGGATGAAAAATTGGCTATTTACATCGTCGTCTAGGCCGTACGCGCCCAACGCGACCCGCAGCAGTCGCGGGTCATCAACCAGTTCTTCTGCAGTAGATATTGCCCCGATGTTTTGTGCGAAGTAGTCTGTATCGCGCACAATGGCCTGACCCTTTGAAAAGGTCTCTTGCTGTGTTTCCATGGTGCGATCGAGAAATATCCACCCGCTGTAGCCCGTATTGGGAAGGATTGGCTGAAACGTCATGCTGGGTTACCCGCAAGAAGTCGCGCCTCGCGAGGTAGTAAATTTCTGAGTGCTTTCAATGACCTATAAAAATCGTTTTTCGCGACCGCATTTGTGGCTGCATCAAGATGTTGGCGACTGTCCTCATCGCGCAGGGCTTGGCTCAATTGTTCGATGCCGCGCATCATTTGAAGGCGCGCGTCGGGCTCTTCTACGTCGCCTGACAGCACGAGTTGCGCGATATAGCAAACCCGCCTTACTGGGGTGTTCACTTCGTCCGGCCGGATTGCATCCCGCAATCGCAAAATATTCGCGTTGGGTGTCAAGATCGACAGGCGGCTTCGTCGGTCGCCGTTTTCGATGACAGCGCCGTTTACCAGCACGCGTTCCTTTGGGTTTAGCTTGAGAACAAGACCAGACATTACGTGGCCCCCCGTCCATTGAGACCGCGTAAGACTGCAGTGTTAATGTCAATCAACGCGCTGACATCTGCTTCGCGGCGCAAGACGCGGCGGCTATGATGTTCTGTGAACTCTGCAAGGTAGAAAATTTGTGCGCGTAACTTGCTGGGAAGCGCGTTTTCGTTGCCAGAGACGTCAACAGCCAATGTTGTCCACATACGGCGGTTATCGTGAACAGCGCTTACGAGACCCGAGAAGTTGTCTGCCTGATGAGACCCTGCCACGCGCAGTCTTGCTGTGACTTGGCTGACGAGCTGCGCTTCGACAGAGCGGTTTGTCCTGATAGAGATTTGTGTTGGGGCATATGCCTGCCGAGCTTGATCGATGACGTTCACGTGATGTCCTTCCGGCACGAATTCGAACGAGACGCGGGTTTTCCGCGGCGAATTGTACGTTGGCGCCACTTTTACGGCGCCAACGCATTATTTTACCGGAACAGCGACAGGATCGTCTGTGGTGCTTCGTTTGCGATCGACAGAGATTGCACACCGAGTTGCTGCTGTACTTGCAACGCTTGCAGGCGGGCTGATGCTTCTTCCATGTCAGCATCGACCATTGTGCCGATCCCAGATTTCAACGCGTCGGACAATTTGCTGACGAAGTCATTCTGGCTGTCGATACGTTTCGCCGAAGCACCCAAAGCCGCAGCACCGTCAATGGCCGTTGTGAGGAAGACTTCAAGTTCACCCAATGCTGTGGCGGCGGTGGCGGTATCAGTGATCGCAGTAAGGTTACTTACAAGATCAACATTGGCTTCAAAATCAACGCTATCGACGGTGATGAGCGTTGGCGTTGGCGCTGCTGTCCCGACACGGTCAAGCGAAGACAAAACGTTCAGCCCGGTGCCGCCATTCCCGTCGACATCTGTTGCCAATAGGTTGGCGCCGTTAAATTGTGACGCAGCGACGACCGAAGCGATCTGCGCGGCCTTTTCATCCATATCGGCCTGGATTTTGGTAAAGTCTACGTTTTCAGATTGTCCCGCAACCGCCAGTTCCTTCATTTCTTTGAGCGTCTCAACGATCTGTTCTGCACCTGCAGAGGCAACCGCGACGGTAGATTCGCCGAGAGCGAGGCTATCTGAAATGGCTTTGAACCCGGCCACGTCGGATTCCATGACCTTTGAAATCGCCCAGATGGCGGAATTGTCTTTCGCAGAGGAAATTTCTTGACCGGTCGAGATCATCGACTGCGTCTTTGAAAGATCGTTATTGATTGATTTAAGCGTTTGTAGCGCAACCATTGCGCTGTTGTTTGTCAGAATACTGGACATGTTTCATGGTCCTATTTGATGGGCGCTTTTGCGCCGGGTTTATTCAGGAAACCGTGGAATATTCCACGGAATGAAACGTCATTCTGACGATATATGCTGCGCCGTATTGGGTGGGCAGTTAGCCGTTTTGGCGGTGTCGCTAAGTGACCAAACTTCGATAAACAATGCGTTAACGCCGGTCACTGAAAAGCCGAAAATTTGATCCAATTTAAGCTTTCTTTTCGATTGCAGGTTGATGCATTGCAACGGTCGCCATTGCCCCGGATTCATCATAAACATGTAGCCCCGAGCGCACGTTCTGCAGCGCACCAATACGGTTTCGCGCAGATTTAATCCCAGCAATTGCAGCAGCAAACAAACGCTGATTTTCAGAGAGCCCACGGCGAATCGCTTGCAGGTTTGCTGTCGTGGGTTGCCGGTTTTCAAGGTCTTGAAGCTGCGCCGATTTTGTTTCTTCGAGCGCAAGGAGCAAGTGGAATTTTCCCGATAGGAGCGCGGCACGTTCCTTCTCAAGTGTCGTAAAAAGTGACGTGACAACAGAATCATGCATGCCATTTTGCTTTCATTGCCTCAAATAAAGCCTCGGCAAGGCCGATCCCCCCCGATTTTACCATCTCATTTGCCTGAGCTTCGCGCAGGAACGATCCAAAGTGTTCTTCTCCAGCACCGCCTCCGAACGCGTTGACTTGGGTGCCAAGCCCAGTGGATTTTAGCATTTCGGCCAAAAACGATACCTCAAGTTGCTGCGCGGCCGCATGCAGTTTCGCATCGTTTTGTATGTAGTCAGGCAAGGTGGGCGCCGGTCGGGGGGCAGGTAACACTGGCGTGGTTGTCATCGGGTTCTCCGTAAATTTTTTTCACCTTGCCAGCGATCGGTAAACAATCAGTAAGTATTTGCGGCGAAAAAGAGCGGGTAAATAAATTCAATCGGAGAGCCGATGATACCCGTCTTGCAGCCAGAAGCGGCCAATACCATTGCGCTGACCCCAACCCATGGCGAACCCCTTGCGGTTGCTAATGAGGCGTTGACGTTCGCCGACTTGTTAAATGGGCTTACGGCGGGTGAAGGTGGTGAAGATACGGAACAGGCCGAGGTTGCCGTTGCGCCAGAGGCGGCCGAGATCAGCCTAGATCAGGATGATGATATTTCGCTTGGTGAAATATTGGGCGCGGTTGCGCATCCGATGCCGCCAAACATGGGGCGCGGTGAAGGACAGCAAATTGAGGTCAAGCCTGCTGCCAGTTCTGCGCCCATTGAGAATGGGCCAATTTCGCGAGACGGTATTGCCATAAAGACTCCGCCGAATGAGGCACCTGAGACACATGAACGGCTTGTCCTTGAAAGACAGCTAATACTTTCGGCAGAGCAATCGGTTACGCGCAGGGTTAAGGACATTCCACAAACTGTGGCCGGGCCGCAAACTGATCCGCAAGATACGTTAAAGATGGTGCGCGACGGTCGTTTTGATACACAGAAAACATCACCAATTGAGGGACTGGAAGCCCCAAAAACAGTGCAAGGGGCCGGTCTAGACGCGTCAAAACTCACGCAGATCAAACCCGAACAGGGTCAGAATTCACCGGTGGCGGATCAAAGCCGACCTGTATCAAGGCGGCAGTTGCAGGAATTGGCCCCAGCTTCGCAAAATGATCTTGTCTCACGCGCGGCTCATCCCGCAATGACGGCACCTATTGTCGCGGCATTTCAACGAGAAACGCCTACTGCATATGTTCCCGCAGTGCCTACCGAAATTGAACCTTTGTTTGTCGCGCATGCAGATCGCGCGGTGCAGACCCAAGCGCTTGTAAGCCAGCCGTCGGTGTCAACGCAGGTCGATACGGCGCGTCATGTTGCATCGCAGATCGCTGTTGCAGTGACAGAGCGGGCAGGCCGCCCCACCGAAATCTCGCTTAACCCCGAAGAGCTGGGGCGCGTGCGAATGACAATGTCCGTGATCGATGCGGCCATTACATTGACTGTCTCCGCAGAGCGCCAAGAAACAACGGACCTTCTGCGCAAGCATATTGAGACGCTGAGCCAAGAGTTTCGGGAACTTGGTTACAATGACATCTCGTTTTCCTTTGGGCAGCGTGAAAATGCTTCGCAGTCGGAGCAGCGTGAAACTGACGGTTCATATGATCAAGCCGACGATGCCGAAGAGGTCTCAGTTCAGCAAGAAATTCAGATCGTAGGCACAAGCGGCTTGGATATCAAACTATAGGAGCCTTCCATGGAAATAACCGACACGACACAGACTACTGCGACAACGGCCACGTCGTCCGCCGCGACGACAACCGGTATCAGCGCGGATTTTGAAATGTTTCTCAACATGTTGACGGTGCAAATGCAAAATCAGGACCCGCTCAATCCGGTCGATTCAACCGATTATGCGACGCAGCTTGCAACCTTTTCGGGGGTTGAACAGGCGGTAATGACAAATGACCTGCTCAAAGCGCTGAGCGCGCAGTTAACGTCAGGCGGGCTTGCCGATATGGCAGCTTGGGTTGGCAAAGAAGCGCGCGCCGCGACACCTGCGTATTTTGATGGCCAGCCCGTCACATTGTCACCGAACCCAGCGGCACTCGCTGATCATGCCGAAGTCGTCGTGCGCAATGAGTTGGGGGTTGAGGTGCAGCGTTTTGAGGTTCCGATCAGTGCTGATCCGATTGAATGGGCAGGTGTGGATACAGGCGGCTACCCATTCGCAGATGGGCTCTATTCTTTCGAACTGACGAGCTCACTTGATGGTGAAATTCTGACCCAAGACGCGGTGGAAGTGTATAGTACCGTCACCGAAGTACGTGCGCAGGCAGGCGAGACGATACTGATCCTAGAAGGTGATGTCGCCGTTGCGACATCGCAGGTCAGCGCGTTGCGTGATCCGGAAGCCTAAAGAACCGCACTGATCCATACCCCAAACCCGACGAGCCCAGCACCAAGAAGCATCCATTTTATGCCATCGGCGATCGTGTTTTGCGCAGGGGGGGGCGTTGGGTTGTTACGGCGGATCAGGGCCTCTTCGGCGATGCGGGGCAATTGCGGTCCAAACCGGGACAAGATCATCATGGTTTTGCCGAGGTCACGCAGCAGTGCTTTTGGCCCAATGCTCTGCTTTATGTAGTTTTCGACAACGGGCTTAGCATCTTGCCAAATGTTCATATGGGGATCGAGTGACCTGGCGACACCTTCAACAACAACCATGGTTCTTTGTAGCAAAATCAATTCGGTACGGGTTTCCATGCCGAAACGTTCGGTCACTTCAAAGAGATAATTCAATAAGCGGGCCATAGAAATATGGCTGGCATCCATTCCAAATATCGGCTCGCCCACAGCGCGCAACGCACGGGCAAATTCGTCGACATCTTGGTCCGCCGGAACATAGCCGGCTTCGAAATGGACCTCGGCAACGCGCTGATAATCCTTGCGAATGAACCCAAAGAGGATCTCGGCGTAGACCCGGCGGGTGTATTCATCAATCCGCCCCATGATCCCAAAATCATAGGCAATGATATCGCCGTTCGCAGCGACTTTTAGATTGCCTTGGTGCATGTCGCCGTGGAAAAAACCGTCGCGCAACGCTTGGTTAAGAAACAGCTGCAGCACCCGTGTGGCAAGAACACTGCGGTCAAGGCCGGCAGCGTCAAGCGCTGAATTATCGCCAATACTCGCACCTTCCGCCCAATCAAGCGTCATCACACGACGGCTGGACAGGTGCCACCGTATCCGCGGCACTTGAAAGCCTTCGTCACCTTCGGTGTTGGTCGCGAACTCTGCCGCGGCAGAGCTTTCCAACCGCAAATCCAGCTCGCCCATCACAATGCCTTCGAAATGGGTGACCACATCTATGGGGCGCAAGCGCCGCGAAGATGGGGAAAGAAACTCGATCGCGCGGGCCGCAAAGTAGAAGGCGTCGATGTCTTTGCGAAACGCTTTTTCGATGCCGGGACGCAGGACCTTTACGGCGACGGCTTCGCCGGTGTCTGCCAAATGTGCTTTGTGGACTTGGGCCAATGATGCGGCGGCGACGGGTTCCGAAAATGTAGTGAACAGATCATCGGTTGATGCGCCTAGTTCACTTTGGATCGCGGCCTTAGCCGCAGCCATTGAAAACGGCGGAAGCTGGTCCTGCAAGACCCGTAGTTGTTGCGCCATATCGTTGCCGACCACATCCGGGCGAGTCGAAAGAACTTGGCCAAATTTGATATAGGCGGGACCAAGTGCTGTCAGTGCCCTTGTCGCGGGGGGCATCGACATATCACCCTTGTAGCCAAGCCATTGAAACGGCCAGACCAAAACACGCAACGCGATACGCAGAACCGGCCCCGCGTCTAATGCGTCCAGAACAACCTTCATCGCGCCCGTTCGTTCAAACGTCGCACCCGTTCTGACCAGGCGGATAATGTTGTGAGGTCCGCGCATATTACAGTTTCCAGCCTGAATGCAGCGCCGCAATGCCTAACGAGAGGTTGCGATATTTCGCATTTCCAAAGCCCGCAGTGCGTAGCATCCCCAAGAATGTGTCTTGGTCAGGGAAGTTGCGGATCGATTCGACGAGATATTGGTAACTATCACGGTCGCCCGCAATCAGCTGCCCCATGCGTGGGATGACGTTAAACGAATAGGCGTCATATGCGGCCTGCATCATCGGATTCGGCAGTTGGCTGAATTCCAGAACCATCAAACGTCCGCCTGGTTTGAGCACACGGTAAGCTTCGTTCAGCGCTTCTTGGGGGCGGGTCACGTTGCGAATGCCAAAGCTGATTGTGTAAACGTCAAATGTGTTGTTATCAAAAGGCAGGGCCATCGCGTCGCCGACAACCCAGTCCAGGCTGTCTGACATGCGTTCGGCTTCTGCGCGTTTGCGGCCCTCGACCAGCATGGATTCGGTAATATCAAGCACGGTCGAATGCCCGTGCCCGGCGCGTTTCAAGAAGCGGAACGAAATATCGCCCGTTCCACCCGCCACATCTAGCAGCCGTTGGCCGGGACGCGGCGCCAACCAATCCATCATCGCGTCTTTCCAAACGCGGTGGATGCCCACGGACATCACATCATTCATGATGTCGTATTTGCTTGCCACTGACGAAAACACGCCTTGCACGCGGCCTGCTTTTTCGCCTTCTGGTACGGTTTCGAACCCAAAATGGGTGGTTGTCTCTGGCTTGCCGGTCATGTCAATCTTTCGCCCGAATACTGTCCCAAATGGGTTATACGCAGTTGAGGCAATAGACAAACTGTCAATCTGCCACGGGGGACCGAACAACCATGCTGGGATCATTTTTTAGCGTTTTTGGGATCATTTTTTGGGTGGTGGTGCTTGGCGGGGGCTATTACCTATGGTTCCGTTTCAAAAAACGGGCGAACGGCCTCACCAACGTGCGCGACAGCAGCGGCCGCGAGGTTACCCAAACTCGGCTTGCTAAGACACAATTGGGTAATCTGCCCACTGATATTAGTTTAATCGCGGGTGTTGGAAAAAACGCCGCGCCGCAGCAGTCGCTAAATGAAACGGTTTTGCATCCGACAATTGGGTTGCGGCTGATCAGCCTTGGGGTGAGCGGGACACTGCTTTGGATGGTTTGGCTAAACGGCGCAGATTATGTGCCTGATGCCCCCTATCTAAAAGAGGTCGTGAGCGCAGTTGTTGCTTATAGCCTGCTGTATACGAACTTGTATGAACTTCGTTACGACCAGCATGGGGTTATTCACAAAGATTGGTTTTTCCGCGAGGTTGATTTTGCGTGGCGCGATATCGTCTCGCTGCGTGACAACGGGCACTACGCGTATATTGTGCGCACGGCAGATGGAAAGAAAGTCGAGGTGTTGAAATACCTTATCGGCATTCGCCCGTTTCTGACCTATGCGCACGCGCAAATCGAAAAGAACAGTGAGTCATAATGCCCGAACTGCCCGAAGTGGAAACCGTCAAAGCTGGGATTGCTCCTGCGATGGAAGGCCAAATGATCGTGGCCGCGGATGTGAACCGCCCTGATCTGCGCTGGCCGTTTCCTGAGAATATGGCGACGCGGTTGAAAGATACCCGTGTTTTGGGCCTAAGGCGGCGATCAAAATATATTCTTGTGGATTTGGATAGCGGTGAAACGTTGCTTATCCACTTGGGCATGTCGGGCCGGATGCTGGTGTCTGGCGTGAAAATCGGAGAATTCCATCATTCGCACCCCGTGCCTGCCAAGCATGATCATGTTGTGCTGCATATGGAAAACGGGGCGCGGGTGACATTTAACGATGCGCGTCGTTTTGGGGCGATGGACCTGTTGGACACGGCGGCCCAAGAGGACCACTGGTTAATCCGCGATATTGGCCCGGAACCTTTGGGCAATGCATTTGACGAAACATATCTGATTGACCGGATGAAGGGGAAGAATACCGCAATCAAAACCGCCCTACTTGATCAACGAATCGTCGCGGGACTGGGCAATATCTATGTCTGCGAGGTCCTCTTTCGTGCCGGCATTCACCCCAAACGCAAAGCAGGACAAATTAGTGCCCGCCGCATCGCTACTCTGGTGCCGTTAATCAGGGATGTCCTCTCCGAAGCAATCGCCGCTGGCGGGTCATCTTTGCGCGATTTTCGACAATCCGACGGTGAGTTGGGATATTTTCAGCATGTTTTTCAGGTCTACGGACAAGAGGGGAAATCATGCGTAACACCAGAATGTCAAAAGACAATTCAGCGAATCGTGCAATCGGGACGCTCAAGTTTCTTTTGCCCGCAATGCCAAAGATAGCTTGCACCGTTTTCCCCCTTTGCTAAGCACTAAGACAATTCGTGGTTACAGAAAGCACAAGCATGGCCTTTGAAATGATCATTGTAGACATCAGTGATGCAATTGCGACAATCACATTGAACCGTCCCAATGCGATGAATGCCCTGAACGGGCCGTTGTTGCGTGAACTCTGCACGGCGCTGGAACAAGCTGACGCAAACGACAAGGTGCGCTGCATCATCATCACCGGATCAGAGAAAGCTTTTGCCGCTGGCGCCGATATTTCTGAAATGTCGGACAAAAGTTTTGTTGATATGTACACGACGCGCTTTTTCGAGAGCGAAACCACCCGTTTTAACAACACACGCAAGCCAATTATTGCGGCTGTTGCTGGTTATGCGCTGGGCGGTGGCTGCGAATTGGCGATGATGTGTGATTTCATCCTTGCGGCGGATAACGCTAAATTTGGGCAGCCTGAAATCAATCTTGGTGTCATCGCAGGCCTTGGCGGAACGCAGCGGTTGACGCGTTTTGTCGGCAAGGCCAAGTCGATGGAAATGCATCTGACAGGCCGCTTTATGGATGCGCAAGAGGCAGAAAGCAGCGGGCTTGCGAGCCGCGTGGTTCCCGCAAAAAAACTGATGGCCGAAGCACGCGCGACCGCAGAGAAAATCGCGGAGAAGTCCCAAATTGCCGTGATCGCCGCCAAGGAAGCCGTGGATCGGGCTTATGAAACGACCTTGGCTGAAGGTTTGCGGTATGAACGGCGGTTGTTTCAGTCGTTGTTTGCGACAGAAGACCAGTCCGAAGGCATGGCCGCCTTTCTTGAAAAGCGTGAACCCCAATTTCGCGACCGTTAAAGTTTTAACTAAACTGGAGGTTGCCTTATTGATGACGTTTTCCACCTAAACCATATCTTTATAATCGAATCGAGCGAGTTCAATGGCTTGATTAGTGGAAGTATTAGGAAAGGGAAGACATGTCATATTTTGGGGCACCCATTTTGCCGGCCGCTTCGGTCTCGTTGTCGGTTCTTTTGCAGACAGGTGATGCCACCGCCGATCAATTCTTGGACCATTTTATTCAGATCGAACAAACGGCCATTATTTCGGACTATGGTGCGGCGAATCGTGTTGTCGCGGCAGATCTTTTGCGAACTCTTTCACAAGAGATACCCGCCGCTGTTTGCTACCTTTCGCATGATGTGGACGTCGAAGAAGCACGCGAATTGCTTAGCGCTAGTATCGCGCATTTTGATCTTGCGATCGTCGCTTTGCGCGATGGAAATGAGAACCTTGGTATTATCGGCGCAGAGCGTTTACCGCAGGTTGTGCGTGAAATTAATGAGTTGATCCACGTGTGGGAGCCCATTCATGATGCTGCCATAAGCGTATTGAATGAACCTCGCGATCTTGATGCGGCGATGCTGGTCTATGCTTCAGCTGACCCAATGCTGGATGCGACCTATCATCTATTGGTAGAAATCGAGGCCGAATACTCTAACCCGGTCGAACTGCTGCAATCTGATATGCTTAATCTTGAAGTGTCGGGGCGCATGGCAATGTTTACTCAGCGTATTGCATATGAATCTTGCCGGACATGGGCTGGCGAAGGTAACGAAGAAATGGTTGCAGATTTGCATAAAACGATTGGGCATTTTGAAGCGAGCATGGAGGGGTTAACCAACGGGCTTCCTGAGCTCGGCCTGCGCCCAGCGCCGACACCTGAAATTGCGGCGTCGCTCGATGAAATCGCGCAAGACTGGTCTGATATTCGTAGAATTTTGGACGCCGTGTCGGCGGGCGAGACAACAAGTATTGAAGACCGGACTGCGCTCTATCATTTGTTAGCGGTGAAGCTGCACAAAATCGAAGAGCTAGAGGAATTGTATCAGGACTATTCAAAGCGGGTGTATTGATCTTGTAAATTGGCGTTGCATTGTTGATGAAAGTGGCCTATGCGCTGCGGCGTACATGCGCGTGAGGCCCGCTTTGGCCAGAACAACCGGTTCTGAACCCGGTCGGGGCTTATTGCGCTATTGAATTTTAATTTGACCCGACGAAGGGAAAGACCTCATGGCAAATACACCACAAGCGAAAAAACGCGCTCGTCAGAACGAAGCACGTTTCGCAGTCAACAAAATGCGCCGTTCACGTATCCGCACATACCTGCGTTTTGTTGAAGAAGCGATTGCATCTGGCGACAAAGACGCCGCAACCGCAGCATTGAAAGCGGCACAGCCAGAATTGATGCGCGGTGTCACAAAAGGCGTTGTTCACAAAAACACAGCCGCGCGCAAAATCTCGCGCTTGGCGTCACGTGTGAAAGCGATCGCATAAGCATTCTGATTCTATACCGCCTTGGCGGATTTTTGCTAAAAGACGCGTCCGTAACAGGGCGCGTCTTTTTTTGCGCAAGTGTTGTGTTTTTGCGCTTAATTTCTCCGATTTTCGCGGACAGATAGATTCTTTTCACGCAATCTTAGAGTCAAGGACGATGTTGTGTTGAAGCCTCGGCAAAGAGCTTGCTAGTTTAGCTGAGCGATTCACATCGTTCCGGGGGGACATGAGGGATTGGCAGTATGTTGGTGCAGAATAGCTTTGTTTTTCTGCGCTAAATTGTACTGTCACAAATCTCATGCTGCGCTGGCGGGTGCTACATCATTCTTTGTAGCTACCGCAAACAACGCAGGTCTGCACGGTTATCAAAGGCTGCTCTTTGGTGATCTTGTCGGTTATGTTGCCTTGTCTGCCGCTCAGGCGTCTTGCTGCCAAATTTGCTTGGCATGTAAGCGTCCAGGCCTATGAAATTGACAAACAAGACTTGTTTAAGTGGGGACACGCTTAAGCACAGGTGATCTTTTGTCTTTTGAAACATGTGGATCGTTTGGGGCGCTTGCCTCAAAGGTGGCGACATGTGTGTGGGGACATATATCTAAGATGACGAACGAAACTTGGGCAAAAGTGCAATCAACCTTAAAGGCGGCACTTGGGGTGAACAATTTTTCAAGCTGGATTGAACCGCTTGCCTTTTCAGATATTTCAGCAGGCGTGATGACATTTCACGTGCCAACAAATTTTATTGGTAACTATGTTTCGCAAAATTTTGGCGACCAGATTATCTATCACATGAACCAGACGGGCGCCTCCGTTCGGCGGCTCGAATTTGCGGTGCCTGCGAAAAGCGCACCTGCTGCGGCAGCCCCCAAAGCTACCCCCGCGCCAAAACCCACGGCGACGGCTGACATTTCTGGCGCGCCGCTGGATCAGCGGTTTACCTTCGATACTTTTGTCGTCGGCAAACCCAATGAATTGGCCCATGCGGCCGCGCGCCGTGTGGCTGATGGCGGTCCGGTGACATTTAACCCCTTGTTTTTATACGGTGGCGTCGGGCTTGGTAAAACCCACCTGATGCATGCCATTGCGCATGAACTAAAACAGCGTTCGCCCGAACTAAACGTGCTGTACCTGTCAGCTGAACAATTCATGTACCGTTTCATCACCGCTCTGCGCGAACGCAAAATGATGGATTTTAAACAACTGTTCCGGTCGGTTGACGTGCTGATGGTCGATGATGTGCAATTCATTGGCGGCAAAGACAGCACCCAAGAAGAGTTTTTTCACACGTTCAACGCGTTGGTTGACGGCCAAAAACAGATCATCATCTCGGCTGACCGCGCGCCTGGCGAAATCAAAGATCTTGAAGAGCGGATTAAATCACGCCTGCAATGTGGCTTGGTCGTGGATCTGCACCCAACCGATTACGAACTGCGTTTGGGCATCCTGCAGTCGAAGGTCGATGTATACGCCGCGCAGTACCCTGATCTTGAAATCGCACCGGGTGTTCTGGAATTTCTAGCGCACCGTATTTCAACCAATGTCCGTGTGCTCGAAGGTGCGCTGACCCGCCTTTTCGCATTTGCTTCGCTTGTGGGGCGCGAAATCACGCTGGAACTGACGCAAGACTGCCTATCAGATGTGCTAAAAGCTTCTGATCGCAAGGTCACCGTCGAAGAAATTCAGCGTAAGGTTTCCGAGCATTACAACATCCGCCTGTCTGATATGATCGGCCCCAAACGTGTGCGCAACTATGCACGTCCACGTCAGATTGCGATGTTCTTGGCAAAACGTATGACCAGTCGGTCATTGCCTGAAATCGGGCGTCGATTTGGTGGGCGTGACCACACAACTGTCATGCACGGCGTAAAGCGGATCGAAGAGTTGAAAGTCACCGATAGCCAAATCGCGGATGACCTTGAACTGCTGCGGCGCGCGCTCGAAGAGTAACCTAGCTTGACGCGGCTGTGCCCATCGTTAACAGTCGCATAAAAGCACTTGAGCCGCCGGAGAAATGCAGTACATTTCCCGTCCCGGCAGCCAAGCCACCAAGATTATGCGGAGCATTGGGACATGAAATTCAGCATCGAACGCGCAGCCCTGTTAAAGGCGGTTGCACAGGCCCAATCTGTCGTAGAGCGGCGCAATACAATTCCGATCCTCGCCAACGTGCTGATCGAAGCCGAAGGCGCGGAGGTGCAATTCCGCGCCACTGATCTTGATATCGAAGTTGTCGACCGTGCCCCGGCCGTGGTGGAACGCCCCGGTGCGACCACAGTTTCGGCCGTCACGCTGAACGAAATTGTACGCAAATTGCCCGATGGTGCGCTTGTCTCATTGACCGAAGATGGTGCATCTGGCCGTTTGACGATTGAAGCAGGGCGGTCGAACTTCTCGCTCGCGACATTGCCCAAAGAAGATTTCCCGGTGATGGCGACATCGGAATACGCGGCGAATTTTGCAGCGCCTGCGCCTGTGCTGCGTCGTTTGTTCGATAAATCAAAGTTCGCGATTTCGACCGAAGAAACGCGGTATTACCTGAACGGCGTTTACATGCATGTCGCCGAAAGCGATGGCGGCAAGGTGCTGCGCTGCGTGGCGACTGATGGCCACCGCTTGGCGCGGATCGATGCCGAACTGCCCGAAGGGGCTGCTGAAATGGCTGGCGTGATCGTCCCACGTAAAACCGTAGGTGAGCTGCGCAAGCTGCTGGACGACGACGAAATGAAAATCGCGGTGTCGGTTTCGGAAACAAAAATCCGCTTTGCGACACCTGACATCACGTTGATTTCAAAGGTCATCGACGGCACCTTCCCGGACTACACACGCGTCATCCCGCAGGGCAACACACGCCGGATGGAAGTTGATGCAAGCGAATTTGCGAAGGCGGTCGACCGTGTTGCGACCGTGTCATCTGAACGATCACGCGCGGTGAAATTGTCATTGGATGAAGATCGTTTGATCCTTTCGGTCAACGCGCCCGATAGCGGTGCCGCCGAAGAAGAGCTGGCAGTCGCTTATGGCGATGAACGGTTGGAAATCGGGTTTAACGCGAAATATCTGCTCGAAATTGCAAGCCAAGTGGACCGCGAAAACGCCGTGTTCATGTTCAATTCATCGGGCGACCCAACGCTGATGCGCGAAGGCAATGATATGTCAGCAGTTTATGTTGTCATGCCGATGCGGGTTTGACGGGGGCTGAAATTCTTAGAATTTCTGCTCGAGGGTTTATGCCAAATCCGTGCCGACCGATATGACGGGCCTTTCGTTTACGCAGGTGGCGCTTTCGCACTTTCGGTCCCACAAACGTGTGGTGCTTGACCTTGACGCGCGCCCGCTTGCCCTGTTTGGTCCAAATGGTGCAGGCAAAACCAATCTGATCGAAGCCATATCATTGTTGTCGCCGGGGCGCGGAATGCGTCGGGCAGCGACGGATAATTTGGTCCGTAGGCCCGAAGCGCTAGGCTGGAAAATCACCGCAGCGCTGCAATCTCTTGATCAAACTCACGAGCTTGAAACTTGGGCCGAGGCGGGGGGCGCACGACAGCTCCGCATTGATGGAAAATCCGCGCCACAGATCGCGCTTGGCCGGGTCGCGCGTATTCTTTGGCTGGTGCCTGCAATGGATCGGCTTTGGATCGAGGGGGCCGATGGGCGACGGCGTTTTTTGGACCGCGCGACGCTTAGCTTTGAACCGCGCCACGCCGAGGCGGTTTTGTCCTACGAAAAAGCAATGCGTGAACGGAACCGGCTGCTCAAGGATATGGTGCGTGACGCGCATTGGTACACGGTGCTCGAAGCGCAAATGGCTGATGCGGGTGCGGTGATCCAAGCAAACCGCAGGGGCACGATTGCTGCGCTGTCACAGGCGCAAGAGGCGGCGGTCACGGCTTTTCCAACGGCGCACTTGACGTTAATCAGCCCCGATCCAATCCCCGATGATATGCGCGCGATGCTCGCGGATAACCGCAGCCGTGACATGGTCGCTGGGCGCACGTTGATCGGGCCGCATCGCGCTGATTTAAAAGCGGTCTTCGCGGATAAAGGTGTCGATGCCAAAGATTGTTCGACGGGCGAACAAAAGGCATTGTTGATCAGTCTGATTTTGGCCAACTGTCGCGCGCTCGCGGATGATTTTGGTGCGCCGCCGATTTTGTTGCTTGATGAGGTCGCAGCGCACCTTGACGCCACACGTCGCGCAGCACTTTATGATGAAATCTGCAATCTCGGGGCGCAGGCGTTTATGACAGGCACCGGGGCAGAATTATTTGCGGAACTGGGCGATCGTGCCCAATATGCCGAAGTGACCGAAGTCGAAGGGCAATCGACCCTGAACCGAAAGGAAAGCCAATGACACCGCAGCGGGTTACGTTGATCACATTGGGCGTCGCGGATTTGAACCGAGCGAAAGCCTTCTATGGTGCGTTGGGGTGGGCGCCGACTTCGGAAACGGAAACTGTCGTTTTCTATCAAATCAACGGCATGGTCTTGGGGTTTTTCGGCTTGGATGCGTTGGCCAAAGATCAAGGGCGGCCCGGCACAAAGCTTGGCACGGGTGCGATGACGCTTGCGCAAAATTTTGAAACCGAAAGCGAGGTTGATGCGGCCTACGCCGCCGCGTTGGACGTCGGTGCAACCGCACTGAAATCCCCGGAAAAGGTGTTTTGGGGCGGGTATTCAGGCTATTACGCAGACCCTGACGGGCACGTTTGGGAAGTCGCATATAACCCGTTTTGGCCGTTGAACGCCGACGGTAGCCTGACGTTGCCCGCGCAATGACGGTTTCACCCTCTGATCTACTGCTATACGCAGGCGCGCTATTTGTTCTGTTCTTAACACCCGGCCCGGTTTGGGTCGCGCTCTTGGCGCGGTCGATGTCAGGCGGGTTCCAAGCCGCTTGGCCACTGGCCTTGGGCGTGGCAATTGGCGATATCCTATGGCCGTTGGTTGCCGTATTAGGTGTAAGCTGGCTGGTGTCAGAGTTTGCGTGGTTCATGGATGTGCTGCGCTGGGTTGCGGTCGTCGTCTTTGTATTGATGGGGGGTCTCTTGATCCGATCGGCGGATAAGTCCCTGTCGAACAACAGCCGGTTGACCCGTCCGGGCATGTGGGCCGGTTTCGTTGCTGGATTGGCCGTGATCATCGGAAACCCGAAAGCGGCGCTGTTTTACATGGGCATCTTGCCGGGTTTCTTTGATCTAACGCAGATGACAGCGCTAGATATCGTGGCGATCTGCACGCTGAGCTTCGTCGTGCCGTTGATGGGCAACCTGATCCTTGGGCTCAGTGTGGACAAGGTGCGCGGGTTGCTAAAATCAGCTGTCGCAGTGCGGCGGATGAACCTGACCGCGGGCTGGCTTTTGATCGGCGTTGGCTGCGTTATTGCGCTGACTTAGGTGCAATTTTAGGCCAGCAATCGTCTCTCTTTTTTGCGCTAGATTTGCCCTGACCAATGATCGGCTAAAAACCACAAAATCTTGTGTCAGTTGCGTGACAACCATGCCTAAATCGCATATATTTTGCGCATAGTGACACGGGAAAATGCACATGGTCGACGACACCAAGAAACCAGATGACTACGGCGCCGATTCGATTAAGGTTCTCAAAGGCTTAGAGGCGGTCCGTAAGCGCCCCGGCATGTATATCGGGGACACGGATGACGGCTCTGGTTTGCACCATATGGTGTATGAGGTCGTAGACAACGGGATTGACGAAGCTTTAGCCGGTCACGCCGACCATGTTTACGTCAATATTAATGCCGATGGGTCGGTCACCGTTGGCGATAACGGCCGCGGTATTCCCGTGGGTATTCACGAAGAAGAAGGCGTCTCTGCCGCCGAGGTCATCATGACCCAGCTGCATGCAGGTGGTAAGTTCGACAGCAATTCTTACAAGGTCTCCGGCGGTCTGCACGGCGTTGGCGTGTCCGTTGTGAACGCCCTGTCTGATTTCCTTGAACTGCGCATCTGGCGCGACGACAAAGAACACTATGCACGGTTTGAGGGTGGTTTCACCACCGAACACCTGAAAGTCATGGGCGATGCTAACGGGCGCAAAGGCACCGAGGTGACGTTCCTTGCCTCAACCGAAACATTCAGTAACCGTGATTTTGAATTTAACATTCTCGAAAAACGCCTGCGTGAACTCGCGTTTTTGAATTCTGGTGTGCGGATTATCTTGCAAGACCTACGCCCCGCTGAACCACTGAAGGCGGATCTGTTTTATGACGGCGGCGTCAAAGAATTTGTGAAATACCTCGATCGGTCGAAAACACCTTTGATGGAAGAACCCATCTATGTGACCGGCGAACGTGATGACATCGGGGTTGAGGTCGCGATGTGGTGGAACGACAGCTACAATGAAATGGTGCTGCCGTTTACGAACAACATTCCGCAGCGCGATGGCGGCACGCATTTGGCTGGTTTCCGTGGTGCTTTGACCCGCGCAATCACGAAATATGCGACGGAAACCGGCATTTCCAAGAAAGAGAAAGTCTCTCTTACTGGCGATGACGCGCGCGAGGGTTTGACCTGCGTGCTTTCTGTCAAAGTACCAGATCCGAAATTCTCAAGCCAAACCAAAGATAAATTGGTCAGCTCAGAGGTGCGCCCAGCCGTTGAAAACCTGATGGGTGAAAAGCTGAACGAATGGTTTGAAGAAAACCCGGCAGTCGCCAAATCCATTATCAGCAAAATCGTTGAGGCTGCAGCCGCCCGCGAGGCCGCCCGGAAAGCGCGCGAAATTCGCCGTAAATCAGCGATGGATGTGAATTTTAACGCGTCCAAACTGAAAGATTGTTCTGAAAAAGACCCCGCTAAAACCGAAGTCTTCTTGGTGGAGGGTGACTCTGCTGGGGGGTCCGCCCAAACGGGTCGTGACCGCCAAACGCAGGCGATTTTGCCGCTGAAAGGTAAAATCCTGAACGTGGAACGCGCGCGATTTGACCGGATGCTGAACAGCCAAGAAATCGGCACATTGGTCATGGCACTTGGTACGGGCATCGGTCGCGACGAATTTAACATCGACAAGTTGCGCTATCATAAGGTCATCATCATGACCGATGCGGATGTCGATGGCGCCCATATTCGGACGCTTTTGCTCACGTTCTTCTTCCGTCAAATGCCCGAACTGATCGAAGGTGGGTATCTCTATATCGCGCAGCCGCCGCTTTATAAGGTGTCGCGGGGTAAGTCTGAAGTTTACCTCAAAGATCAGGCCGCGATGGATGAATATCTGATCGAGCAAGGCATCGATGGTGCGATGCTGCGTCAGGGCAATGGCGAAGAAATTGCAGGCGCGGATTTGCGCCGCGTGGTTGATCTCGCGCGGCAATTGAAACGTGTTTTAGACGCGTTCCCAACGCATTACCCGCGCCACATTCTGGAACAAGCAGCCATTGCGGGCGCCTTTGTGCCGGGCGTTGTTGAAAACGATCTGCAAGGCACAGCTGACCGTGTCGCGGCCCGTTTGGACCTGATCGCGCTTGAATGGGAACGGGGCTGGCAAGGCCGCATCACCCAAGACAAAGGCATCCGTTTGGCCCGTATTTTGCGTGGCGTCGAAGAAGTGCGTACGTTGGATGGTGGTATGTTGCGCTCTGGCGAGGCCCGCAAAACCGGCAGCTTTACCCAAAGCCTGCAAGAGGTCTACGACCTGCCTGCAACATTGGTCCGCAAAGACCGCAGCCAATTGATCCACGGGCCGCTTGATCTGCTCAAGGCGATCTTAGATGAAGGCGAAAAGGGCCTGTCTTTGCAGCGTTATAAAGGCTTGGGTGAGATGAATCCGGATCAGCTGTGGGAAACCACGTTGGACCCAGATGCGCGCACATTGTTGCAAGTGAAGGTCGAAGATGTCGCCGAGGCGGATGACCTCTTTACCAAGCTGATGGGTGATGTCGTTGAGCCGCGTCGCGAGTTTATCCAAAACAACGCACTCAACGTAGAACATCTGGATTTCTGATTGATTTTCGATCACGCTGATCGATGAAACTGAAACAAAGGCTGACGTGGATATGATTCAGCTTTATTTCCGTTTCATCGATTGCTGACCTACGGTCCTCCACACACACTATTTGTATGGAGCACCCCAAATGCACAATTACTCTCTATCGACCCTTGCCCTTTTGGTCGCGGTTTCCGGCGGTGTGCTGCACGCTCAAGATGCCGATGCAACCGCGCCTGAATTCACACCAGAGCTCATCGAAGAACTGATCGCCGAAGACATGGCCGACGTTGATGAATTGGTAGAGGAAATGGCAGAAGATGAGACGATGGCCGATGAAGCGATGGCTGAAGCCGATGCAATGGCTGAGGAAACCCCTGATCTTGCAGCAATTGCCGCCGCCGATCCGTCGCTTGATGTCCGTGTGAACGAAGAAGGTGAAGTTGACGCGATGGTTATGCTGTCAGACGTCTTGTTCGCATTTGGTGATGCGACCCTTGAACCCGAAGCGCTTGATGTTCTCGCGGGCGTGGCCGAAAAGCTCGATGGCGTTGGCGCGCTTGAAATCACAGGGCACACCGACGCGGTTGGGGATGATGCGTATAATCTCGCGCTTGGGCAACGGCGTGCGGATGCGGTGCGTAACTGGCTGATTGCAAACACTGACCTGACGGCTGATATCCTGACGGCCCAAGGGGTAGGCGAGGCCGACCCTATTCTCCCAAATCTCAACGACGATGGCACCGATAATCCCGAAGGGCGTGCCGCCAACCGCCGTGTCGAATTCACAATTCCTGACGCGGGCTAAGGTCCGGGGGTGCGGAAATTCCTTGCGTTGTGATGCGTGACCCCTAGGGTCTCGCACAATTGAATGGCGCAAGGATAAAGACAATGGACAATTTTAGGTCCGACACTTTTGGGAAACTGAACGCCGCCGACTACGACGCGCAACATGACCCCGGCACAACCGATGCAACCGTCGCATTGATTGCGGGTTTGGTCCCAGCAGGCGGTGCGGTTCTTGAACTGGCTATCGGGACAGGCCGCGTTGCATTGCCGTTGTCACAGATGGGATTTGCCGTTTCGGGGATCGAAGCCTCACCCGAAATGGTCGCAAAGATGCGCGCGAAACCTGGCGGTGATGCGATCCCCACCGTGATTGGGGATATGGCCGACGTTGATATTGAAGGTATGTTTGATCATATATTTTTGGTCTTCAACACATTGTTCAACCTACCAAGCCAAGAGGCCCAGATCAGGTGTTTTGAAAACGTATCCAAGCATCTGAAACCCGGTGGGACATTCCTCATCGAAACCTTTGTGCCCAATTTTACGGGGTTTACGGAAAACCAACGGGTCAAAACAATGCAGTTAGAGGTGGATCGGCTGTGTATCGAGGCCGTGACAAATGATCCTGTCGCACAGATCTTTGCGTTTCTGCGCGTTCACATCACTGCGGATGGCATGAAGCTGGTGCCGCTTCCCATGCGCTATGCTTACCCAGCTGAAATCGACCTGATGGCGCGTTTGGCCGGGCTTCGGCGCAAACACCGTTGGGGCGGCTGGGATAAACAGGATTTTACCGCCGACAGTACCTTCCACGTCTCGGTCTATGAAAAGCCGTTCAGTTAATTGATCCAAATCGGCCCTAGCAGCAGAAACAAACAGCTGATCGCCCCAATGATCGGGAAGATGATTGAGACCGTAAAGATATTGTCTGGGGCAGGGTCGCCCCTGCGTTTGACGTGGACCAAGGCGACGTTGACCATGAAAAATACCGCTAAGATGATCTGTGACGTAAGCGAGACGAGGAAATCGAGCGGCACGGCAAGCGCAGCGACGAGAACGATGACAGTAACGATGACCGTGGCGTTTAGAGGAGTGCGTCGGCTTGGTGAAACTTGCGCCAATTTGGCTGGCAATCGCCCACGTTTGGCCAGCCCGTATGCCACGCGCGCTGCCATGATAATTTCGATCACGACGCCGTTCATCGTCGCGACAATCGCAACGAGGGTGATGGTCACGGGCGAGACACCCGTGAGTCGTTCAAACAGCAATCCTATCGGGGCTTTTGACGCGATCAACTCGTCTTCGGGAACAGCGCGGACTGCGACAAGCATCACCAAGAAATAGATCACGGTGACCGACACCAGTGAAATGCCAATGGCCCAGGGCATTGTTTTATTGGGGTTTTTAGTTTCCTCGACCATATTGACGACGTCGTCAAACCCGATGAATGCAAAGAACGCGATCAAGCTTGCGCCAAGAACAGCCGCCATTGCGGGGCCGTCGCCGAGCGGTGGAATGACCTGACCCATTTCTGACAGCATAGCCGGATCAGCGCGGTATCCGGCTGCGATAATAACGAGCAGCCCAAGGATTTCGATCACCGTCAAAATCGCCGCAAACATGACCGATTGATGGACACCGCACGCGGCAATCCACCCCATCGTGACGACAATCGCACCGACGATAACGGGTTCCGGCAATGACACGAGCGCGGCAACATACCCCGCGCAGCCAAGGCTGATCGCCGCCGCTGATATGGTTGCCGCAAAGATGATTGACAGGCCAACGGCCAAGGTCAGCCAAGACCACCCAAACGCCGCATCCACATAAAGCGCCTCACCAGCGCTAAGCGGAATACGCCCCGAAAACTCTGCAAAGCTAAGCGCGCTAAAGCTCATCACAAATGCAGCGACCAAAAATGCCGCGGGGGCATAAACACCTGCGACCGTAGCGGTTTCACCGATCAGCACATAGATCCCGGCGCCAATGGTAATGCCCAACCCATAAAGCACAAGCAATGGCAGCCCGATTGCACGTTTTAGCGTCGGTGGATTTGGTTCAGGCGGCACTGGTCAACTCCCTGTTCAGGTCTTCCTATCTTAATGCGTTTGCTGCACCGCAGGTTGATCTAAATCACGACTTACAGATTGCCGGACCGCCCCACCCAAATGCGAAAGATTGCTGGCGCCACTGCAATGATGAAGGTGATGCGCAAGATATGCATGACAGAAACATATGTGACGTCTTGGTCAAGCGCGAGCGTCAGCAACGACATCTCGGTCAGACCGCCCGGTGAATAGGCAAGGAATGCTTGGCTGATGGGGATGCCGCTTGCCCAGCCGATGCCAAGCGCAAACAGCACCGCAACCACAAGCATGCAAGCGCTCGCCACCATTGCGAGCGCAATGTCCCGACCGACCTGCGCGATACTGGCACCCGCAAAACGACTGCCAATGATCGTGCCCATCGTGACTTGGGCTGCAATAATGAACACCGTTGGTGGCGATACAGTCACCACCCCTGCGATATGGGCCGCAGCGCTTAAGATCATTGGCCCGAAAACGGGTGCGGCTGGCATTCCCAGCCGCGTTCCCAGCCAATTCCCCAGAACAGCGCATGTGGCGAGAACGGCGTAATCGAACCCGGTTAGCGCATCCAGCGGTATCCACTGTGTGGCACCGCGCACACCGCTTGAAACCCCAAGCACGAGCCCAAAAAACAAGGCGACAAACACAATGACAACGAGGATGCGTGCCGCATGGGCCAGTGCAATGCGGCGCCCATCCCCGCCAGCTTGCTCGCCCATAATCAGCATTTCGTTTAGCCCACCGGGCATCGCGGCATAAAACGCGGTGATATGATCATAGCCGCCAAGCCGGCGGTAGACTGCAAATGAAGCGGCCGAGGCGATGGCCAGAAAGATGGGCAAAGCGACCAATGAGACGACCCAGTTTTGTAACAAACCAAAGACCTGCGCGGTCACGCTTGATCCCAGTAAAACACCAATGATCGGGATCACAATTGGGCGCAAACGCATGGGGGCGCGCACTGGAACATGGGACATGGCTGCAATTGTCGTCGCGATCATTGGGCCGAGCATCCACGGCAACGGCAGTCCAACCCAAAACGCACAGACCCCCGCTGCAACACCAATCAACAAGGCCAAGCCCTGCGCACGCAATTCAGCTGAGGTGAGAAAGGCCGGGGGCATAAATCGTTTCGATTCCAGTCGATGACACGACCGGAATATGGGGTTCAGGCTGGTGGGTCAACGATTGTCGACTATAGCCCGCCGATATGGTGCGTCCCGCGTTTTTTGGCCAAGGCAATCTGCTTTTGACGTTCGCGAAAACGACCTTTGTCTTCGTCCGATGTTTCAGCCGCACATTGGTGGCAGGCGACGCCTTCTTCGAATTCGGGGCGGTTGCGATCTTCGGGCAGGATTGGGCGTCGGCAGGCGTAGCACAGGATATGCGGGCCTTCTTTTAGCGCATGGCCGACGCTGACACGCGCATCAAACACAAAGCATTCGCCGTCCCATGTGCTGTCTTCTTGTGGGACCTCTTCAAGGTATTTCAGAATGCCGCCTTTCAGGTGATAGACGTCCTCAACCCCTTGACCCATCAAGAAGTTCGTCGACTTTTCGCAACGAATGCCCCCTGTGCAGAACATCGCAATGCGCTTGTTATGGAACCGGTCTTTGTTTTCTTCCCACCATGCGGGAAACTCACCAAAGGTCTTTGTCAGCGGGTCAATCGCCCCATCAAAAGTGCCAATCGCAACTTCGTAGTCATTGCGGGTGTCGATGACGGCGACATCGGGCGACTTGATCAGCGCATTCCAATCAGCAGGTTCAACGTAATGGCCGGTGCCGTTCGCGATTGGGTCCACATCGGGCTGGCCCATGGTGACGATCTCGCGCTTCAGTCGCACTTTCATCCGGTGAAACGGCGGCACGGTTGCGGTGCTTTCTTTCCAGACGAAATCAGCACAGCCGGGCAGGGATTTGATATGCTCAATCACTGCGTCAATACCTGTACGATCCCCGGCGATTGTGCCGTTGATCCCTTCTTTGGCCAGCAGCAAAGTACCGCTAACCCCCTGCGATTTGCAGAGATCCAAAAGCGGCCCTTGCAATGCAGCAGGGTCATCGAAACGGGTGAAGTGATAGAGAGCTGCGACTGTATACATATCGGTCAAATACGCCTGTTATTTTGTTAGGGCAAGGGACGCGATGCCGCAATCGCCAGACCATCTGCGACGGCGGTAAAGGCTTCGGCGCGCTCAAGGGACGCGTGCGGGAAGAGTGACACCATCGCATTCTCAACGACGTGCAGCAGGCTTGATCCACCGACGAAAACAATCTTGCTGATTTGATCGGCACGCACGTCGGCCATTTTTAAGGTATCAGTGGCACAGGTGCTAATCGCCGCAGCATGCTCGGACAGAATGGTGGCCAGTTGGGGTTTGTTAAACCGGGCCCATAGGTCGCGTTCGATCACACGCAGATCAATCCCGGCGTCGGTCACATCGGGCTTGTTGATGTGGATTTTTCCGGCCTCAACGGCAAAGGCAATGTCGTGGCCCAATTCCATCTCAAGCGTGGTTTGCAGCCGGCTGAACAGGCGCGGATCGACGCCAAGCTTTACAAAATCCGCGGCCATGCGTTTGTTTTCTGGCGTATAGGTGAATGGAATTTTCTGCCACGTTGCAAGATCGTTAAAAATCGCTTTAGGGGCAGTGTGATGCCCCGCGCCCATCGCGTTACGCACCTCTGCACCGCGCCCCAAAAGTGGCATGACCTGATCAATGCTAATGGCTCGGTCAAAATCGGTGCCACCGACACGAATTCCGTGGCTCGCGATCACGCGGGTTGCATCGCCGTCACGTTCAAACACCGAAAAATCCGAGGTCCCGCCGCCGATATCGACAATCAGCCCAAGGCTGCCCGCATCCAATGGCCCGCTGGCCAGCGCTGCGGCCTCGGGCTCATACATGAAATGTACGTCTTTGAACCCGGCGATCAGATAGGCGTCGCGCAGGTCAATCTCGGCTTGGGCATTGCGTGCGTCATCGGTTGAATGAAACCTGACGGGGCGGCCAGAGAGGGCCACATCATAGGTTTGTCCTGTCGCGGCTTCGGCACGTTCACGGATCATCCGCAAGAACCGCGCAACAACTTCGATCAAGGTAAGGCGTTCATAAGCCACCTGCCGTTTTTCGCGCATCAACGGGGTGCCCAATACGGATTTGAGCGCCCGCATAAAACGGCCCTCACGCCCGTCAATCAGCGCGACATTGGCGATGGATCCATAGGTCGTGACCTTGCGATCAAAATCAAAAAACACCGAAGTTGGCAACGTTTTGCGCCCCGGTTCGACCTCAATTAAAGATGGACGATCTCCTGCCAACACGCCCGCCGCAGTGTTTGAGGTGCCAAAATCGATCCCTAATACGGCCATAAATGCACTCGTTCTTATTGATGAAAGAGGGGGATTTAAGCGATTCAGGTGACGCTTGCAAGTCTTGCGTTCAGCATAATAAGTTGAAGAAAAGGGGCCTGATTTATGAAGATTATCTGGATGTCTGATCCGCATTTCCAAGCGACCGGGACCATTGATGGGCTTAACCCGCGTGTGCGGCTTGCATCGGCGATTGAACATATGAATACCCATCACAGCGATGCTGATTTCGCGATATTGTCCGGGGATTTAGTTGGGGATGAAATCGCAGGCGATTATTCAGCGATAGCACCCTATCTGCGCCGTGCGAATATCCCGGTGCATCCGATGGTGGGGAATAATGATGATCGTGACGGGTTACGTGCGCATCTTGATTTGCCCCCGCAAACGATGCCGGATTTCATTCAATACGCAATTGACTTAGACGGCGCGCGGCTCATTTGCCTCGACACACAAAAGCTGGGGTCCCACGCTGGTGAGGTTTGCAGCAAGAGGCTTGCGTGGCTGACGCAGAGCCTCACTGAATGCCGTGCAAAGCCTGTTTATATCTTTATGCACCACCCGCCGATGCGGCTGCATTTGCCGATGCAGGATGATATTATGCTTGATGGCGGCGATCATTTTTTGGACGTGATTGGTGAACATGACAACGTAAAACATTTGTTCATGGGGCATGTGCACAGGCCGACCTGTGGGACGGTGCGCAATATCCCGTTTGCGACGATCGGGGCGCTGTCATTTCAGGCCCCCGCACCACACCCTGCATGGGAGTGGGATAGCTTTGTTTCACCACCCGAAGCCCCGCACTATGGTGTTTTGTATATTCATGAGGGCAATGTAACCCTTCAGTATGTGCAATTTTGCGCCTATGATGCGGGCCTAGAGCACTAACCATTCTAGCTTTTGCAGAGGCTTACCTCCAAATGCAGCGCGTCATGATCACAGGTGGACCCGGATCCGGTAAAAGCACGCTTGCCCGGATTCTGGGCGCACATACAGGTCTGCCTGTCCATCATATGGATCAAATTCATTGGCAACCCGGTTGGGTACAGCGTGAACTGGCTGACCGGGTTCGGATGTGCAACGATATCGAAAATGAAGAAGCATGGATATTTGAAGGCGGCTTTTCCACAACCTATGATCACCGAGCGTCGCGCGCGGATACGCTGATCTGGTTGGACTTGTCCGTGCAATTGCGATTTTGGCGTGTCGTGCGACGCCTGCTGCGTGACTATGGAACGACCCGCGCTGATATGGCCGAAAACTGCCCCGAGATTTTTCACGCAGAAACATTTGCATTTTGGCGGTGGATTTTCACATCCCGCCGCCGCACCCATGCGCGCCTTGTGCGATTAGTTGGCGAACACCCGCATTTGACGGTGCATCATTTGCGATCTCGCTCGCAGGTTCGCGCATATCTTGCTAAGCTGTCCCCAACACAGGAGAGTTAAAATGTCCCATGCTTTGATCGTTATTGATGTTCAAAATGATTTTTGTCCTGGCGGCGCGCTTGCCGTCGCAGGCGGCGATGAGATCGTGACGGGGATCAACGCTGCGATGGCCGATTTTGATGCGGTGATCTTAACCCAGGATTGGCACCCGGCGGGGCATTCGTCGTTTGCGTCTAACCATGATGCAGCGCCAATGTCGCTGATCGAAATGCCGTATGGGCCGCAAGTATTATGGCCAGATCATTGCATCCAAGGAACGCAAGGCGCGCAATTTCAGGCCGATCTTGCGGTCGACCGCGCCGATCTGATCATCCGCAAAGGGTACAATCCCGCGATCGACAGCTATTCCGCCTTCTTCGAAAACGATCACGTCACACCCACCGGGTTAGAGGGCTATCTGCGCACGCGCGGGATTGCCAAACTTACGATGGTTGGGCTGGCGACGGATTTTTGTGTGAATTTTTCGGCAGTTGACGCGGCCAAACTGGGGTTTGACGTGACGGTGCAGATGGGCCAGTGTCGCGCGATTGATTTTGACGGCTCGCTTGCGGCTGCAACAGATGGGATGATTGCGGCCGGCGTGACGCTCGCGTGACGCGGCCCCTTTCGATCATTATTCCCACTTACAACCGCCCCAAGCTTTTGCAGCGGGCGGTGCAGTCCGCCTTGGCGGCCTGCCCTGATGGGGCGGAAATTATCGTTGTGGATGATCGCTCTGATACGGCCGAAAGCGCCTTGCACGATGTTATCAGTGACCCGCGCGTAACGGTTTTGACTAATCCCGGAGAGAAAGGTGCCGCTGGCGCGCGCAACGCTGGGGCGCAGGTGGCGACCGGGCAAATACTGCTGTTTTTTGACGATGATGACACGTTGATCGCGGATTATCCGGGGCGGGTGTTGGCGGCGGCGCAAACTGGGGCAAGTTTCGGGTTTTCCGCGCGGATGCGGGTTGAAAATGGCCGCCAACAGGCCGAGCTGCGCCCTGAATTACCGACAGGAATGCTTCCCAATGACACGCCGCTCTCGGCGAAACTGGCTGCGTTTTCGGCAGGGTACTGGGTGCGCCGCGCCGTCTTTGCGCAGGTCGGCCCGATTGCGCCAGATCAGGTGAACGACGAAGACACTGACCTGTGTTGCAAGCTATACGCACAGGGGCACGCCGCATGGTATGATCCGGTGCCGGGCTGCGCCGTTCACAGCGGGTATGACACCAATGATACCACCGCCCCGCAATTGACCCAAAGCACCGACCCCGCCGCGATGGTGGCCTGCTACGTGCGCACATTTGAGCGGCACGCATCCGGGTTTCAATCACGCCCCGCAGATCATTGGTTTTTGCTGCGACGCGCCTTACGGGTTGCCGCGCGCACCGGGGTTGACGCGGGGGGCAATCAGCTTTTGCAGGGATTGCGTCCGCGATCTTTGCAACTCAAGGGCTGGTTGTTCTGGCAAATGAAGAAAGCCGGGCAACTCTTACGCTAGGCCCTTGCCACGCTGGGCGTCAATTGGTCTAACACCCCAAACGGGAGGATGGCCAAATGGTTGATATCGCAACACGTGTCTGGAACCACAAATGGAAGATCGACCCCATTGTGCGGTCGCTCATCGATACGGATTTCTACAAACTGCTGATGTGCCAATCGGTCTTTCGGAACCACCGCGATACCCAAGTCACCTTCTCACTGATCAACCGCACCAAAACCATTCGGCTTGCCGAGGTGATCGACGAAGGCGAGTTGCGCGAGCAGCTTGACCACATCCGGTCCCTGCGGCTGACCCGCGGTGAATCCACATGGCTGCGCGGCAATACCTTCTATGGCAAACGGCAAATGTTCCGGCCTGATTTCATGGAATGGTTTGAGAACCTGCAACTGCCGCCCTACCACCTTGAAAAAGTCGATGGGCAGTTCGAACTGACATTCGAAGGCTCATGGCCCGAGGTCATGCTCTGGGAAATTCCCGCGCTCGCGACGATTATGGAACTCCGTTCACGCGCGGTGCTGCGCGACATGGGGCGGTTTGAGCTACAGGTGCTTTATGCGCGCGGCATGACCAAACTCTGGGAAAAAGTCGAACAATTACGGCCCATTGAGGGGCTGAAACTCGCCGATTTCGGCACCCGTCGGCGGCATTCTTACCTCTGGCAGGATTGGTGCGTGCAGGCGATGATGGAAGGGCTGGGCAACAGCTTTACCGGCACGTCAAACTGCCGGATCGCCATGATGCGCGAGATCGAGGCAATCGGCACCAACGCCCACGAACTACCCATGGTCTACGCCGCCCTTGCCGAAACCGACGCGGCCCTGCTGCAATCGCCCTATGATGTGCTGTCGGATTGGCAAGACGAACACGACGGCAATCTCAAAATCATCCTGCCCGACACCTATGGGACCAAAGGGTTCCTTGACCGCGCGCCCGATTGGCTGGCCGATTGGACTGGCATGCGGATCGACAGCGGCGACCCCGCAACAGGCGCTGAAAACGCGATCAACTGGTGGAAATCGCGCGGCGAAGACCCGACGAAAAAGCTGGTGATCTTCTCGGACGGGCTCGACGTCGATAAAATTATCGAACTGCAACGGCAATTTAAGGGCCGCGTGCGCGTGTCCTTCGGCTGGGGCACGATGATGACCAATGATTTCAAAGGGCTGACGGAAGGCGACGCGCTCGCCCCGTTCAGCCTTGTGTGCAAAGCGATCAAAGCCAACGGACGCCCCACCGTAAAACTGTCGGACAACCCCAACAAAGCGATGGGACCATCCGAGGAAATCGCGCGGTACAAGCGGGTGTTTGGGGTCGGCGAGCAGGAGCGGGTTGAGGTTGTGGTGTGATATTGTTAACCCTTATGGGGTGAGTTGAGTTTTCATCCTTCGTTCAAAAGGAATAGCAGTTGTCCGACAGTGTATTTGACGAAAAACGGCAACTATTTAAGGATTTTTACAGCGAAAATTTTTCGCGCCTGGATGATGCTAAGAACTCCATGGTTGCTCTGTTGGTTGCAGTTCTCCCCGCGACTGACGAAATTCAAATCTCGAATGTAGAAGGCCGAGTAAAAGATAGAAACGAGTGTATTGAGAAATTCAAACGAAAATATAAACCTGAACTTGAAGAATCTGGTGAAGAATATCTTATTCAAAACCATATTACCGACCTAGTCGGCCTGCGGGTCATTTGCCTTTATGAAGATATGGTTCCGAAAATCAGGGAAATGCTCGAAGAAGTTTTTGAAGTTTTTGATGTGACTGACAAAATTTCTGAAATTGAAGGTACGGAAAGTTCTTTTGGATATAAGGGCTTACATCTAGATGTAAGGCTAAAAAATAGCCGGCGAAAGTTACCCGAGTACGTTCGGTTTGGTGATATCAACTTTGAAATCCAATTGAGAACTGTCATTCAGGATTCTTGGAGCACCCTAGATCATAAGATAAAGTATAAAAAGTCTATTCCTAAACAGCTGAAAAGAAGAATAAACACGCTAGCTGCCCTGTTCGAACTTGCTGACCATGAGTTCGTTGCAATTCGTGATAAGACGTTTGAAGAGGTGAACAGGCCTGACTCTAACTATGAAGCTATTTCGAACGAAACACCTACTGCTGAAAACTTACAGAAACCCAAGAAAACTAGGTATAGTCCATTAGATGTATTTTCGTTTCTGAAAATTGCGAACCATTTCTTCCCTCAATACGATTTTGATGACGAGGAAATAGATAATTTTGTTCAGTTTATCTTAAACCTTAGTCCCGAAATTAGCCGCGGGAAATTCAATTTTTACCTAAGGCAAAACATCGCAACAGCGAAACGTGTGTTTGATGAATTTATGGACGGTGATGTCGAACCTAATCAGCATCCACTTCCTGTTATTCGGTTGAGTTTATATCTTGGTGACAAAGAAACTTTTGGAAAGATGATAGGTGCGAAGGCAAGAGAAAGAGTAGCAGCCATTGTTGCTAGCGCTGACCAGAGCTAGTGGCAGGCGAATCGTCGATTGTTATTGTTTAGCCGCATCAGTCGCCCGTCACCTTCCCCCGCAACGCCTTCACTTCCCCGCGCGCTTTTTTTCCCGCAAGCCTGCGTTTCACGGACCCATAGGTCGGCTTGGTTGCCCGTCTGCGTTTTTGCACGACGGTGGCTGATAAGATCAGTTCGGCCAGACGGTCCCGTGCGATTTCGCGGTTGCGGGCTTGGGACCGGGTTTCTTGCACAAAGATCACAATCGCCCCGTCTTTCGTCCAGCGTTGCCCCGCCAGCCGCCGCAGTCGGGTTTTGACCGGGTCGGGCAGGTTGGGGGATCGCGCGGCCTCGAACCGCAGCTCGACCGCCGTCGACACCTTGTTCACGTTTTGCCCACCGGGGCCGGACGCGCGCGCAAAGCTCTCGGTTAGCTCCCACTCTGCAATCTCAATCTGATCATTTACCCGCATCATCTTGCCCTAAAATACTCCCGCCGGAGGCTCCGGCAGCCGCAATTATTCGGAACATACAGGATTTATGCGCAAACATAGCCCCAAAAACCAAAGAAAAAGGGCCACCCCGGCGACGGGATAGCCCTTCTCTGAATTTCGGAGGTGGGTCGGTTAGGAACTCCACCTTGTGGTTTTCTCAGCCAAGGGCTGCCCTAGCTGCGACCCCCACAAGTTGTCCCGACACACTTCTCCAATACCTCATGATGCACTGGATCACCTCCTTTCAATAAATTTCGCCTGAAAGTAGGTTCGCATAGATCGGGTTTATTTCAAGTAAAAATATCCCCGATCTCGCGATTATGTGTTCGCCGGTGCAATCCGCCCAACAATGATGCGAAACGGCACCAAAGCCAGCAGCGCGATTGTCAGTTTCACACCCCAGTCAGCCACAGCCAGCGATACCCAAAGCGGCACCAACGGACCCGCGTTCAAAAACGGCACGGCCTCTTGCGCCCAGATGATCTGATCGGCAGCCATTGCGCTGAACCCGTTAAAGGCAGCGGCAAATGCGATGGAGAAGAAGATCACAGTATCAATCGAAGAACTTACCAAAGTACTACCGAGTGGTGCTTTCCACCACGACCCGGCGCGCAACCGGTTGAACACTGCGATATCAAGAAGTTGAGCGACAGTGAAGGCGGTGGCCGATGCGATTGCGATGCGCAAGGCAACGGCGGGCCCGTATTCAAGCATGATCTGCGAGCCAATCAGCGAACAGATGATACCTACGATCAACCCGACGAACACAACGCGGCGTGCGGCAGAAACACCGTAAACGCGGTTCATGATATCGGTCACAAGGAAGGCCAGCGGGTAGGTGAACGCCCCCCATGTCAGCAATCCGTCGAGGATCAGAAATTGTACGAGGATGTTTGAGGCCACAACAATGATGGCCATGGCGATTACGCCGGGAAGGATGCGTGTCATATTGGTTTTCCGTTTTGACAAGGGTGCGGCACTTGGCCCTGCGGATCATCCGAGGACGGCGCGGGTTAACGCGCTAGCGGGCACTCTGTCAATCGCTGATCCGATATTCAACAATTTCGGTTCGTTGAAATAGCCGAAAGTTGTCGTCTGAGACCATCGTGATCCGCATGCCAACCCCATCATCCCAGACGCTGATCCCTTCCAGATTATCGTGGAACAGTGGCCCCGTTTCAAGAATGAGTTCCTCGTTTTGACCATTGAGATCAAAGCGACGAACACGGCTGCGAAATCCAAATCCGGTAAAATCACGTTCAAGAATATATAGGTTGCCGTCCGGTCCAATATCCGCGCCCACAACCAAGAACGCGCCGCGTCGCGGGATCGTAAATGGCTGGTCCCAAGCGTTGTTTTTGAAACGGTAAATGGGAAACGGGCGCGTCGCACGCCCGGAACGTTCAGGGATGGTGTAAAGTGCGCCATCGGGAGCAATCGCGAGCGCTTCAAGCGAAGAATTATTTTGCATACCTGCAAAGGCATCCGCCGTTGGGAATGGGGTTGACGCACCGTCGACACCGTCAAATTGGCGCACACCGTGGACGCCTTCAAATGACACATAGATTGCGCCACTTTTCGCAACTGCGATGCCTTCGCTGTCACCTTGCGTGCCGGTGTCGGTCATAGAAGTGATCTGAGCGTTTTCTACCGCTGTGATGATTCCATCCACGCGGGTAATGTTACCGGTGACAAAGAAACTGCGGTCGCTCACTGCAATGAATTCCAGCCCGTCACCTGATAAGTATATCGCCGAAATTCCACCAAATTGCGGATTATCGGAGGTCCAAAGATAGCTACCGATGTATGTGGTGTCCGCTGTCGCACAGGCACCCCAGACTATCGCCCCGAGGGCGCAGATCAGCCGCATTTATTCGGCGTTCAGTACGCCAAGACATTGGCCCGGCAGGTTCGCCATGGTGAGTTCGGCGCGCGGTGCTGGTGGCGTCGCGTTGGGATCAGGTGGTGGCGGGTTGATGATGTTGTTCACCCAGCGCTGGGCATCAGCACAGCCGTCGCCTGCGGGCGGTGGAGCTTGGTCCGTGCAACCTGTCGCGCCGTCAGGGCAGTTAAGCCGAACATGGAAATGATAATGATGTCCCCACCAAGGGCGGATTTTGTTCAGCCAGCTGCGGTCGCCGGTTGCGCTATTACACATGGCGACTTTGGCGCCGGGGAAAACAAAGATCCGGGCGACGCGCGGGTCAGAGGCAGCAGCGCGCAAAATCGCTTCGTGCTGTGGTGTCCAGTTGTCGTTGGTATAGGCGCCTGCATTACGACGCATTGAAATAGAGGACAGGTTTTCGCGTTCGGCTGCCGTCAGGTCCAGTCGGGTTGGTGGCAGCATCCAAATATCGGCATCAAGCCCGGTTTGGTGGCTACGGTGCCCTGTCAACATTGGGCCGCCCCGCGGTTGGCTCATATCCCCGATATACAGCCCTTCCCAGCCGGCTTGGGTCGCGGCAAAACGGCTCAGGTCTTGGACGAAGTCGATGGTTTCCGGCTGCGCCCAATTGCGATTGCGTGACAGACGCATGGCCTGCCATGTGGCCCCAGTTTCGGGAAGTTGTTGTGCACCAGCCTGACAGCCACGGGCATAACCGCCAAGCGCTGTAGGTCGCTGGTTTGACGCAAGTGCCGCGGCCCCAAACAGCTGTTTGGCGATACGCGTGTCATTTGCGTTTTGCGTGGATGTGGGCGCGGCAGGTTCTTCGGCCTGACACGCGGCCAGCCCTAGGACGAAACAGGCAATTGCAATTATGCGGACCATTCTGCGCGATCTCCGTCTTTGTTAACCCAGCGTAGCAAGAAAAGCCCCACGATGAACAGGAATAAAACAGGGCTAAATCCGATTTGCACGTTGCCGGACCAGTAGGACACGATCCCAATCAAAGCAGGGGCCAAGAAGGCAGTGGCCTTGCCCGATAAGGCAAACAGGCCAAAGGCTTCGGCGGGGTGATCAGGGTGGCTGTGCCGCACCATGAGCGAGCGCGACGACGCATAAACCGCGCCGCCAGCGCCGCCGATGATCGCGCCGCAGACAAAGAAAATGATGTCAGGCAGCTGTGATGCGGGGTCTAAGGGCACGCCAAACAAGGCCTCGCGCGACATGCCCACGATTACGCATGACACGGCGATCATCGCCCAGACGGCGGTGATGATCACGGGCTTTGGGCCGTATTTCTTGTCAGCTAGACCGCCTAGCCAAGTTGTGATCGCGGCGGCAATGGCGGCAATGACGCCAAAGATGCCGATAAACGTGATCTCCCAGCCCAGTACCAAAGCGGCGTAAAACCCGCCATAGGCGTAAAGCGCATTCACCGCGTCGCGGTAAAACATTGAGGCAAGCAAAAAGTTGCGCAGGCTTTTGCGTTTTGCAACGTTGCGCAAAGTTTGCATAAGGTTCGCGGCGACCACGCCCAGCTTTACCTTCGCAGGTTTGTCTTGCGGCGTGTCACGCACCCAAAGGAAAAATGGGATCATGAATACTGCATACCAAATCGCGATGAACGGGCCTGTCGCGCGGGTGCCTTCCTTTGCATCTGCGTTGAGACCAAAGAGAGGGTCACGCCCAATCAAGGTTTTTCCGCTATCTCCGTTTTCGGCCAAGAGCAGCAAAATGAGGATAAGGGACAACACCCCGCCCCAATAGCCGAACGCGGCTCCGGACCCAGAGATGCGCCCGACTTCTTTGTCGTCGCCAAGGCTGGGCAAAATCGCGTTCACAAAGTTCAACGATGATTCCGCGGCGACAAAGCCAACAAAGAAGATCGCCATATAGAGCCAGACCGAACTGCTATCAGGCAGCAGGCCCCAGAGCGAAAACGCGGCAAAGATATAGATGACAGAAAAACCCGCGATCCACGGAATTTTACGGCCCGAGTGATCTGCAAATGCCCCTAGAAACGGCGCGGTGAGTGCGATGAATAAGCCAGCGACCACTTGCCCTGTGGACCAGATCGATTGGGCCTGTGCGTTGGCTGTTTCGGCATCCAGCCCGGTGCCTTGCAGATACTCTGTTGCGACCGATGCGAAATAGGGGCCGAAGATAAAGGTGAGGCCAAGCGTGTAATAGGGCTGCGATGCCCAATCAAAGGCCATCCACCCCCAGATGCGTTTCTTTGCGACTGCCATGTGCCTGCCTATGTCTGTTCTTTGCGGGAATAAGACACTGCAACTCAGGCAAATTGCAAGGGTTAGGTGCCGGGGTCGGTCGGTGGCCAGGGCCGCGTCGCATCCGCGTCGATCCAGTTTTTGATCCACTCGGGCAGTTCGGGCGACGATCCCGCGTGTCCGAGGGCGGCAAAAGCTTCGTCTGGCGGGACAATACCGTCTTTGCTTGTAATCGCGGATCGGTACATTGCTTGCGTTGCGCAAGTATCCCCAATCCATATAGATTGGTCGATATAGACAAAACGATGATCCCAGCCGGCCGTTTTGCTGACAATGCGAAACTTCGCAAAGGGGCGGATACGTTTGCGGTAGCGTACAGAAACGCCCGCCATCGTCAGCCCCCAGCGTTTCTGTTTCAGCAATGCGATCAACCCAACGCGTTGGGCCAACCCGGTACGCCCCAAATCCATGATTGTCAGGATGCGCCCGTTGTTCATTTCAAAATAGGTATCAATGTCTTGCGGCCAGCAGCGGTGGTGGGACACATGTGTATCCAGCGGATGCAGCTTGGGCCGCCGTTTGTTGACAGTCAGTTCTTTGATGACGCGCACAACAGGGTACATCACGGGCCTCTGGTTTGTTTCGCATCAGGGATGATCCAGATTGACGCTAACGTCAACTTTAACCTCGCGGAAACCCTGGGCTTGTAGGAGAGGGCGCAAGTGCTTAATTCAGTGCAAACAAATCAAAGGGTCTAGGTGACAATGCTGACAATTATTCAAATTCTGCTTTTGCTGATCGGTGTGGTTCGATTTTTCGTGATTGCCCATTTCATCATGAGCTGGTTGATCCGGTTTGAAGTGCTGAATGTCCGTCAAGAATTCGTTGGTCAGGTTTGGTACGGTTTGCAGCGGATCCTAGAGCCGATTTACAGCCGGGTCCGCCGCTTTATGCCTGATTTGGGGGGCGTTGATCTGTCGCCTATCGTTGTGCTAGTCGGGCTCGAGATTTTGCGCATCTTCTTGTATAATAACGCGGCTGCATTCGCCTATTGATGCTGCGGCTGGGGGGTCACCCCACCAGCTGAAACACAATCCCCGACGCAACAGCTCCTGCCATGCCTAAGGCGATATAGGCGGCAAAAACTTGACGTTTGACGAGCGACCAGACAGCCGCCATCGCGGGGATAGACGTCACGCCGCCGCCAATCACAAAGGCCATCGCCGATCCGCTGCTCATGCCTTGTTCCATCAGCCCGGCGATCAGTGGGGGTGCGACGAAACCGTTCAGATATGCGGGCACGCCAACCACGGCGGCGGTTGCGATTGGCAAAATACCTTCGCCGCCAACAAGGCCGGCAATCAATGATGCGGGCACATAGGTGATCAAGAGCGCTTCGAGCATGTAGGCGAATGCGAGCCATTTCAGCAAAAACAGTGCGTTATGGGTAAACTCCTGCTGAAAGGTTTGCACGCGTGTTTTGTCTTTCCAAAACGCCCAGACGGGCTTGCCGTTCATCGGATCGGGGCCGCAACCACAGCGGTTGACCGGGGTTGCGCGCAATGGAGACGCAAAAAGTCCCTGCGATTGCAGTAGCTTAATCGCAAATCCACCCATCAGGCCAAGGCCGACAGCGGAAAAGGCTTTGGCGATCGCAAATGGCCAACCTAGCGCACCTGCCGTGATGAGGAGGGTCGGGGGATCAATTAGCGGTGAGGCCAACCAAAATGCCATCACCGGGGCGAGCGGCGTCCCAAGCGCAAGCAGACCTGCGATAAAGGGAATGACCTCGCATGAGCAAAACGGCGCGAGCCCGCCAAACAGCGCGGCAAGGAAAATCATCCTTGTTTCACGCCCTTTGAAGATACCCGCAATGACCGATTCTGCACCCGCCGCCTTTAGCCCGGCAATCATGATCACGGCAAAGACGATATAGGGAAGGGTGCCCAAAAGCGCGCGGATCGCAAATTCGATGACAGGAATTGCGTTTGGCTGATCGAGGATCGCAACGATTACCGGGATAAGGAGCGTCAAAGTCCATGGGGATTTGAGCCGATTAAGGTACGCGCCGATACGTGGCGCCGAAGTCGAGTTGATTTCAGTCATGACAATTGTCCTGCCTCTGAGCAGCATTCTTCAAGGATGAAAGCCGCAAGGGTTTGAAGGTGATCAAAGTTGGCGCGGTTAATAATCGTGCGCCCTTGTTTTTCCTGCACAATCAACTGGGCCGTGCTGAGGAATTTGAGGTGATGTGCAAGCGTTGACGCAGGTATTCCGGTGCGTTGCTGGATATCTCCAACAAGAAGACCTGCATCGCCAGCTTTGACGAGGGTCTGAAACACCTCGATCCGTGATTCAGAACCAAGCGCAGAAAACCCCTGTGCAGCCGTGACAGTATCCATTTTGATCGCCCTAATATTGATTCGATAAAACTAGTTATATCGTTTATTATGAAGAGATCAACAAATATGTCGTTTTTGAACTGGCGCGCGCGCATACATTGGCTAGTGTCGCGACAGGCCCGAAGATCACACTAGGAGCCAAACCGGCGGAGAAACCTTATGACACAGCCCATTTCCTTTACCCTTGATGGGAAAACCGTGACGGCCCAGCCCGGCGAAACAATCTGGGAGGTGGCCAATGGGCGTGGGCTTGTGATCCCGCATCTTTGTCATAAGCCTGCGCCGGGGTATCGGTCTGATGGGAACTGTCGGGCCTGTATGGTTGCGATTGAAGGTGAACGTACCTTGGCGGCTTCGTGTATCCGTGAACCCAGTGAAGGTATGGTCGTAACCACCGACCAACCGCGCGAGGTCCAAGCCCGCCGGATGGTGATGGAACTATTGGTCGCCGATCAGCCGGAACAGACCGTTGCTCATGATAAATCCAGCCATCTTTGGGATATGGCCACACAGCAAGACGTGAACGAAAGCCGTTTCCCGACGCAGGATGCCGCCGCGATCCCGTTGCTGGATGATAGCCACGTCGCGATGTCGGTGAATTTAGATGCGTGCATTCAATGTGGGCTATGCGTGCGCGCCTGCCGCGAAGTGCAGGTGAACGACGTGATCGGTATGGCCGGGCGCGGGGCTGGGGCGTACCCTGTGTTTGATATGGATGACCCGATGGGGGCGTCTTCTTGCGTGGCTTGTGGCGAATGCGTGCAGGCCTGTCCGACGGGCGCGCTTTTGCCTGCGACGGTAACTGATGAAAATCAGCAAGGCGATACCGCGGATTTCGACCGCGAGGTGAAATCTGTTTGCCCGTTCTGCGGGGTTGGGTGTCAGGTTTCGTTGAAAATCAAGGATGAGAAGGTCAAATTCGTCGAAGGGATCGACGGGCCCGCCAATGAGGGGCGGCTTTGTGTCAAAGGCCGCTTTGGCTTTGACTATATCCACCATGATCACCGGTTAACGAAACCGCTGATCCGGCGCGATGATGCACCAGCAAAAGGGCTCAATGTTGATCCGGGTAATTGGCAAACGTATTTCCGCGAGGCCACTTGGGACGAGGCCCTAGATGCCGCTGCCAATGGCCTGAATGCGATTGGCGGCAAAGGTGTTGCGGGGTTTGGGTCAGCGAAATGCACCAATGAAGAGGCCTATTTGTTTCAAAAACTGATCCGCCAGGGTTTTGGGCATAATAACGTCGACCATTGTACGCGTCTTTGTCATGCGTCATCGGTTGCGGCCCTGATGGAAAATGTCGGATCAGGCGCGGTGACAGCTACGTTTAATGAAATCGAAAACGCGGATGTCGCGATTGTTATCGGTGCGAACCCGCTTGAAAACCACCCTGTGGCAGCGACCTATTTCAAGCAGTTTACCAAACGCGGTGGCAAGCTGATCGTGATGGACCCGCGGGGCCATGCGCTTAAGCGGTTCGCGTCACATACGCTGCAATTCCGGCCGGGCGCTGATGTATCGATGTTGAACGCGATTATGCATGTGATCGTCGAAGAAGGTCTTTATGACCGTCAGTATATCGAAGCTTACACTGAAAATTGGGAAGCCGAAAAAGCCCACCTCAAGGATTTCGCACCCGAAAAAATGGCCGATATCTGCGGGATCGCGGCAGAGACGCTGCGCGATGTGGCCCGTACGTTTGCTGGTGCGAAATCGGCGATGATTTTTTGGGGGATGGGGGTCAGCCAACATATCCACGGAACAGATAATTCGCGTTGCTTGATTAGCCTCGCGTTGATGACAGGGCAGGTCGGGCGACCCGGTACAGGGTTGCATCCGTTGCGTGGGCAAAACAACGTGCAAGGCGCGTCCGACGCGGGGCTGATCCCGATGTTCTTGCCCGACTACAAGCCAGTTGATGATGCCGCCGAGCGCGACAGTTTTGCCGATGTCTGGCAAGGCTATGCGATTGATCCCAACAAAGGGTTAACCGTGACTGAAATCTTAGAATCTGTACACGCTGGCACAATTCGCGGGATGTATATCTCGGGCGAAAACCCGGCGATGTCGGACCCCGATGTTGATCATGCGCGCGATGCTTTGGCAAAGCTAGATCATCTTGTGGTGCAAGATATTTTCCTAACCGAAACCGCGAATTTCGCCGATGTTATCCTCCCCGCGAGCGCTTTTGCCGAGAAAGACGGGACGGTCACGAATACAAACCGTCAGGTGCAAATGGGGCGGGCTGCAATCGCCCCGCCGGGTGAAGCCCGTGAGGATTGGTGGATCACGGTGGCGTTGGGAAAACGTCTTGGCTTGCCGTGGACCTATACCCACCCACGCGAGGTTTTCGCAGAGATGACACAGGTCATGCCGTCACTTGCGAATATCACGTGGGACCGGCTCGAGGCGGAAAATGCGGTCACGTACCCATCGCTGTCAGAAACAGACCCCGGCCAGCCGATTGTGTTTTCTGATGGTTTCCCACGAGAGGGCGGGCGCGCGAAATTCACGCCTGCCAATGTGATTGCCCCCGATGAAACGCCGGATACAGATTATCCCATGGTGATGACCACCGGGCGGCAGTTGGAACATTGGCACACGGGATCAATGACGCGGCGGTCCAAGGTGCTGGATGCCGTTGAACCCGAAGCAAACTGTTCATTGCACCCGTCGACATTGCGTAACCTTGGTGCGGCACCGGGGGATATGATCCGGCTGACAACCCGGCGCGGCAGTATCGAAATTATGGCACGCGCAGATCGTGCTGTGTCACCTGATATGGTCTTTGTTCCCTTCGCCTATGTCGAGGCAGCCGCGAACACGCTGACCAACCCGGCTGTCGATCCTTATGGAAAAATCCCAGAGTTCAAGTTTGCCGCTGTGCGGATTGAAACGGTGCCAAGCGGATCACGTATAAAGTAATGAATAGGGTTCTCGCCGCATGCATTTATCGCATACGGCGAGATAATTGCGGGATGAGCACCCCGAGCGTCTCGGGCTGCTCATTTTTACTATACCGCTCTTCAATAAGGGGCGAAACCGGCTACTCGGATTCTGGCACGCCGGTGATGATACCGGCATAGACGGTGTCGTCATCCCCGCCGCTAAAGCTGCCAAGCAGGTCTGATCCTGTGACCGATCCATAAAGGTTGCCTTCCACACCACGCCAAGTGATGTCGGCATCAATGAACTGATCAGAATTATTACCCGCTGAGCCTGCCGTGCCATCCACAGTAAATAGATCATTACCGCCCGAAATAGTATTGTTTCCAAAATCGACGTTCAGATCCATAATACCTGTCGTTGTGGTAATGCCGTGTGGGGCTGTTGTGATGTTTGTTATCTCTTCTATTTCATATCGCGTGTTAAACGTAACGGCTCCGCTAGCTGGGGTGGATGTAGCTAAAGGCGCGTTGTTCAGCCCGGAATTGGCGAAAAATACGGCTTCACCATCTTCTATCCCATAGCCGACGTATGCATACGCGCTCGCTTTATTCTGAGTATCGCTCAGTACGAGGTTGTGCGCTCGGGAATTGATAAGTGACAAATCTTCGTTATCCGACGAGATCTGTGCATAAAAGTCTGAAATAGTATTTACTGAAATATGTTTCGTCCTTGTGGACGTCGCTAATCCGCTGTCTAGAACGATACTTTGGCCCGCGACCTTCGTAACATCGGAAGTAGAGGGCGTCTCAGTTTCTGGTGATGTGCCTGAACTGCTGCATGCAGCGGTTAAACAAAGCAGGAGTGCCGTAATCGATTTCGTGTTCATTCGTGTGTTTCCAAGATGAGTTTTGCAGTGCTTGGCACATCGCGTGATCCCCGCGGTGTGTCCAATAACGTTTTGTTTATTGGCGGTTTTTCATTCTGGGATGAATGGGTGGGGTGCCGCAAGTGAACTTTATGGCATTGCTATTGAATAGCAGGTCTAGAAACGCGACCTTTGAATGAATAAAACAACGCGTTTGATATAGTTATGGCGCGTATTCTGGAGAAACGCATATGCGCAAAATAAGTTTAATCGTGGCCCTAACTGCCTTTGCCTTGCCTGCTGCGGCAGATGATGCTGCCTTGCTAATCGGGGTTGAGCGATACCAAGAGCTGCGGCGGGTTCCGGGTGCTTCTGATGTGCTTGATAGTGCCCAAGACCTGCGGCGTGCAGGTTACGACGTGACCACATTGTCCAACGGGACCAGCGCAAATATGGCGCGGACGTTGAACCGCTTTGCGCAGAGCGCAACGGATGCGGATCGGTTGATTGTCGGCCTGTCGGGGCGTTTTGTAACGGATGGTGCGCGCAGTTGGCTTTTGGCGACAGATAGCCAGAGCCCAACATACTTTGGCCTGTCAGATGCGGTATCAATCGACAGCGTTCTTCAGGTTTTGGCGCAGACCCCGGGGCAGGCGATCTTGATCCTCGGATACGATCTGGATGGCGACGCGCAGTTTGGCAACTATTTGCGAGAAGGCGTCGGAGACCTAAATATCCCGCAAGGCGTGACCGTTCTTTACGGTGAACCCAATTCCACCGATGGGGTTGTGATGGAGGCGATTACCGTTCCGGGCGCGGATGTCATGGCATTTGCGCGGGATGCGCGTTGGTTGAATATTGCAGGGTTTGCGCCACGGGCATTGGTTATGCAGCCCGACGAAGAGGACGCTGAGACGCGCCCCCCCGGCCACCCGACCCTGCAATTCTGGATTACCACGCAAGAGCTGAACACGGCTGACGCCTACCGCGATTTTGCCTTGAACTATCCGCGCAGCCCTTACGCCCAAGAGGCCCGCACGCGGCTGGACGAGATAGAGAACGATCCCCAGCGCCTTGCCGAGATTGCCGAGGCTGATCTTGCGCTGACGCGGAATGCGCGGCGCGATATTCAGCGCGATCTGACCTTGCTTGATTACAACACGCGCGGCGTTGATGGCATCTTTGGACCGGGCAGTCGCCGCGCCATCCGTAACTGGCAGCAATCCAACGGGTTTGCGCAAACGTCATTTTTGACGGCAGAGCAGATTAATCGGATCGATGCGCAGGCTAGCCGCAGGGCCGCTGAAATCGCCGAGGCAGAAGAACGCGTGCGCGCACAGGCCGAACAGCTTGACCGCGCCTATTGGGAAGAAACTGGTGCGCGCGGTGATGCCGCTGGCTACCGCGCCTATCTGAACACCTATCCCGATGGGATTTTTGCCGAAGAAGCCCGTGAGGCCTTGGACGAAGATGCGGACGAGACCGAAAGCGAAGGTGGTGCTGAAAGTAATCAAGCCGCTGCAGATGCAGAGGCCGCGCTACGGATAAACCCGGTTATGGCGCGGTTGATTGAAAGCCGTTTGTCGCAAATGGGGTTCAATCCGGGGCAAGTTGACGGGCAGTTTGACAGTGAAACGCGCGGCGCAATCAGCCGCTACCAAACCCGCAGCGGCCTGCCTGCAACGGGATATCTGAACGAGCGGACATTGGCGCGGCTGCTTGCAGATACATTTGGGCGATAGACGCTCGAGACTAAAAAAGGAGGGCCGCCTGTTACGCAGACGGCCCCCCCTTTTTTAGTTTTTACCACGCTTATTGTGCGCGGACGTAGCGTTCAGCCAAAAGGCGGATCAGGCCAGCGTTGTTGTCGTATTGCCGCACACCGATGATGTACGTGCCAGACTGCACACGCGACATCACGAGGCTATCAAGCCCATCACCATAGTCGTCATTTTGTCCAACTTCCCGGCCAAGATCATCATAGACTACCAGCCAAGGGTCGCTGTTGCCGCCGCCAATCGCTTCAATCACAAGCAAGCTGTTGTCCGGAACATCGACGGTGAACCATGTGACATCGTCAGTGGCTTGCACGTCCTGACGGACGCGTGATTCAAGCACACCAAGATCTGTCACGGGAATGCTACCATCAAGTGGTGGGGCTGCTTCGCCGCGATCATAAAGCGACAGAAGCGCCGCTTCGGCGTCATATTCGGAAAGCGTCACAGTGATCGGCGCATATTCGTCGCTCAGTGCGGCCATCGCGATGCAATAGGTGCCTGCGTCCAATGTGTCAGTGACATCGATCCGCGAATTGAGCCCGTCATAATCGTCATTTTCAGCGATATACATATCATTCGCGCCGTAAAGCGTGATCACTGGATCAGCGGATTCATTTTCGGCAGTGATGCTGACCTGTGCGGGCGCATCAAGCGTGAAGCTCCAGTTTGGGTTGTCTGCAACCGAACCTGTGACAATGCTGCCAAGCCCACCCATTGGGGTCGCTGTTTCACAACCGCCAGCACTACTGCCGCCGCCAGTTGATTCCATGACACCTTCGGTCAGGGCTTCATGCTCTTGCAAGCCAACACGTACAAATGCGGTCATCGGGCCGCCGTCGTAGCTGCGCAGCGCCATGCAATATGTGCCAGCCTCTAGATATGTTTCCGCACGCGATGCCGCGTTGCCGCCAGAATCATCATCGGACGCGACAATGCCGCCGTTGCTGTCGAGAATGTCGATAATGGTATCGCCCGCGCCGCGTCCTGCAGCCTCCATGCGTACGTCAGCTCCTTGGCTAAGCGTAAACAGTGACACATATTCATTGCCACCTAATACAAGCGCCATTTGCTCCATATAAGAGCCTGCCGCGGCGATGTCGGATGATGCTTCATCGCCGCCAATCCACTGGCCGCCATTTCCAGCACCACCACAAAGTGCTTCTTGGGCGGCGGCGGGGGCCGCAAGGCCCAACATCGCAACCGCGAGAGCGCCTGATCTAGCGTTTAAAAACTGCATAAAATATTCCTTTTCTATTCGGTCAAGGTTGTGGGCATACGATAATCGCATTGCGCTATCGGTGACTAGACCAAACGGTAAAAAGTGTGGAAATCCTGACCGCGGCATAATCGCCGGGACCCGCAGGCCTGTTTTCCATAAAAAAAGGCCGCGCCCCGAAGGGGTGCGACCTTTTCAAATAGTGCTCATTCGCGGCTTAGCCTTGGCGGGCTTTGAACCGTGGTTGCGTCTTGTTGATCACATAGACGCGGCCCTTACGGCGCACGATGCGGCAATCGCGGTGGCGCTGCTTGAGCGAGCGGAGGGAGTTACGTACCTTCATGGTCGTGTCCTTCATGTCGCGGCGCGCGGATTGCGCCTTGGGTTGCATTGGCGGACCGAAGTCCGGTGAATTCATGGTGGACGATACTGGGATCGAACCAGTGACCCCTTCGATGTCAACGAAGTGCTCTACCGCTGAGCTAATCATCCATGTTACCGCCGCAACCGCCATCGCCCTATAACGAAATAGGACGCGGGCAAACCGCGTCAGGTGTGCGGTCTATAAAAGGAGTCGGAGGCAGGATCAAGGGCTTTTGGAAAAAACAAAATTCAGGTTATGCTATGCGCCGGAGGGATATGTTTTTTGTCCAATACTGCCTATCAAATTGCGCGTCCAGCACAACGGAACACAAGCGTCGTTTTCGCCTCGCCGCATAGCGGTCGCGGCTATACGGCTGCCTTTATGGGGCAGGTGGATCTTGATGCAATGCTGATCCGCTCATCAGAGGATGCGTTTGTGGATCAGCTATATGCGGCCGCGCCCGATTTTGGTGCGCCACTTATCCGGGCTATTGCCCCGCGTGCGTTTGTTGATCTTAATCGCGGTCCGGATGAATTTGATCCTGCGTTGATCAAAGATATTTTCCGCAAGCCACAGAACCCGCGCATTGCAAGCGGGCTGGGGGTTATTCCGCGTGTCGTCGCCAATGGGCGGCATATCTACCGGGGGAAAATTACGCTCGCGCAGGCGCATGACAGGATCGCGAATTACTGGCGGCCCTATCACGACCAACTTCAAACGCTGATGGATGAAAGCAACCGGGCTTATGGCCAATCGATTCTGATCGACTGCCATTCGATGCCGCATGAAGCCCTATCGACAATGACTAGCCCAAACACAACGCTTCCTGATATTGTTCTTGGGGATCGGTTCGGCAAAACGGCAGCACCGCAGATCATGGACCAGGTCGAACAGGCATTTGTGAGCGCCGGTTTTCGGGTAGCGCGTAACGCGCCCTTTGCTGGGGCCTATATCGTGCAGCGCTATGGGCATCCCGCCCGATCTCAACATGCAATTCAAGTAGAGATCGACCGGGGTATTTACATGAATGAAAAAACGCTGACCCTGAACCCAGACTTCGCACATATTCAAGCGGTGATATCGGGGGTGATCGCGCAAATCGCCGAAATTGGCATGCCCGCAGATCAACGAATCGCAGCCGAATAGACGCTTAGCGCAAAGCAAGTGCTGCTTGCTTGATAACATCTGTAACCGTCGCAATCCGGGCGAATTTAGAATGTCCTTTCCGTGAAATGAGCCACAGTTCTTGCGACTTTGCCTGCTGTAGCGGATAAATTGATATGTTGTTTTGCTGTGCAAACGCTTTGACGCCTGATCGCGGTAAAACCGTATACCCCAAACCGTTCGCGACGGGCATCAGGATTTGCCCAATTTGATTAACATACGTGCGGATTCGCAAGCGATCAGATCCTGTATACTCTTGTGGAAAATTGGCTGCGAACAAGACATCGGCATAGGCAAAGCCGTCAGGGTGGGCCACAAATCCAAGACGATTTAGGTCGTTTAGGCGCATGGTCTTTTGCCCATATTGTGCGGGCAGCGCGAGGCAAAGTTCCTCACAGGCAAGTTTAGTGGCCTGCAAGCGGGGGTGCGTTGTGGTGCCGGAAACGATCCCTAAATCAAGTTTTCCATCTAACACGTCGCTTTCAATGCGTGATTGCGGTGCCGCTTCGAGACTGATCATAAGATGTTCGGCCTGCTGCATCTGTTCAATAAGGCGAGGATACAACCATGTCGCAAAGCTGCCCGAGCACCCAATGCGCACCGTCCCTGAAAATGGATCGTCGGCTGATATAGTCTCTTGAAGGTGGCGTTCCTGTTCCATGCGTTCTGCGCAGACCCGCAAAACGGCTTCGCCCACTGGGGTTACAGAAAAGGATTTTCCGTCCTTTAGGATAAGTGGTTTTCCAACCTGCCTTTCTAATTTTCTGAGCTGCTGTGAAACTCCAGGCTGCGTCATGCCTAGCCGGTCGGCGGCACGCGTAAAGTGGTTGGTTTCACAAAGAACCATAAATGTATTTAGCCATGTAGCGTTCAGCATATTCATTCCAAAATATTATGAAAAATATCATATTTGATAATTTTTCAAATCACAATGCGTGCGGTATACGCCCCAGAATAATTCAAAAAGGAAAGCAACATGTTACCGACACCACGGACTTTTTCACATATCGGCCTATCCGTTCCCGATGTCGAAAAGGCAGTTAAGTTCTATACAGAGGTTCTTGGCTTCTACGTCATTATGCAACCGACGAAAGTCGTCGAAGATGACAGTGATATTGGGAAGATGTGTACTGATGTCTTTGGCGCGGGCTGGAAGCAGCTGCGTATTGCCCACCTTGCCACTGCTGATCGTGTTGGAATCGAATTATTTGAATTTAACGGGAACCATGCCCCCGCAGAGAATTTAAACTTTCGCCAGCACGGGACATTTCATTTTGCGATCCAAGACCCAAACCTCGAAGGCTTGCTTGAGAAAATTCTCGCGGCAGGGGGAAAACAACGGATGCCCGTCCGAGAATATTTCCCGGACGAAAAACCGTATCGCATGGTTTATGTCGAAGACCCGTTTGGCATCGTGTTCGAACTGTATAGCCACAGCTATGAACTAACCTATTCAAATGGTGCTTACACGTGAACAATGTTGGATCGCGGTGGCGGGCTTTTAACCCATCGCGATCTCGTCTGCCAGAAACGCTTCTGGATCATCGACCTCGATCAGGCGTTTCCGGTCGATCCACCAAAACCTATTTCCGATGTTCCGAATGAAACTACGATCATGGCTGACCAGCAGGCAGGACGCACCATGCGCGATCAATTCCGCCTCAAGCGCCTCTTGCCCATCGATATCAAGATGATTTGTCGGCTCGTCTAGCAGGTAGAAGTTTGGATGCTGCAGCCGCAGGATCAGCATTGCGAGCCGCGCTTTTTGCCCACCAGAGAGACCGGCAATTTTGGTGTCTTGCATCTGAATGTTCACGCCCGCATTTGCCAAAAGCCCCCGCGCGCGCTGATCACCGATATCAAACTGCCCCGCAACGGCGGTCATGGGGGTGTCGGCATCATCCAATTGGCTTAGATGTTGATCGGAATAGCCATAGGCCACCGATGGCGCACATTTGATCGGTGTTTCCGCGCCCTCAAGCGCGCGGTGGATCATCTTTACCAGTTGGGTTTTCCCTGTCCCATTTGTACCGAGCAACACGATCCGGTCGCCTTGGCTGATCCATTTCTTGCCCGTTGTATAAAGTGTCCGCCCGTCAGGCGTAGTTACCGCCACATCATCAAGCGTCACCAGAGATTTCGCGTGGGTGCCGCTATTGGTCAGCTTAATATCGCCTGCGCCTCTGTCTTGGTGGGCAGGTTTTGCACTTGCTTCGATTTTTGCCGCGCGATCGTTGAGCTGTTTGGTTTTCGTGATCAGCAGGTCGGAGCCAGAGTTGATTCCGATGTTTTTTAGCTTTGCCGCCTGCTTGCGCAGTTGGCTTGCTTTGTTGAGGTCATTGGTAAAACGGCGCTCATCGGCTTCGTCAGCCGCGTCCAAGGCGGCGCGGGCCGAGGTGAACGGCAGTTGAAACACCCTTGACCGGTCGGCGCGTAAAAACAAAGTGCGATTGGTGGTCGCGTCCAAAAAGGCACGGTCATGGCTGGTGATCACGACAGGGGTGTCACGCGGTAGCGCAGTTAGCCAATCTTGCAGCAGGCCAATGCGGTGCAAGTCGAGATGGTTTGTCGGTTCGTCCAATAGCAAAATATCGGGTTCCAGCACCCATGCCGCCGCCAGCAGCGCCGTGCGCTGCCAACCACCGCTCAGTTCAGACAATGGTTTGTGTTGTAGACCATAGGGAACCTGAAGATCACCAAGCACGACATCCACACGCCATGCTTCAAAATCGGCTTGCTCGGGCGGAAGGGCCGACAGCACAAATTCATAAAGCGTTTGGGCCAATTGGTAAGACGAAACGTGTTGGGCCACATGCCCGATACGCAAGCCACGGGCGCGTGTGATCTCGCCTGTTGTGGGTTCAAACGTCCCTGAAATACAGCCCATCAAGGTTGATTTCCCGCGCCCATTGGCGGCAACGAGCCCGATCCGGTCGCCTTTGGAAATAGTCAGGGTGAGGTCAGTAAACAGCGGACCGCCAAGGGTCACGCCCAAAGCATTGATATGGATAAGTGTCATGAAAAGTCTCTGATCAAAGCAGTCATGTCGCGCGGTGGCGACGGGAAGGGCAAATCGGTGGCTGTTGACCAATGATCAGCCCTGCAAACGGATTTACAGGGCGGCGCGGGGACCATGCTGAAGTTGGCGGAATATACGCATGTTCAGCTTGTGCCCTCCCTTTGTGATGCGTGACAGATGGGGTGAGCCTAGCCAGCAAGGGGGCGGTGGGTCAAGACCCACCCTACCGTAATGACCGCCCCTTAATAATCGCATCTTTGCCGAATTTTTCGCGGATCTTGTCGGTGGCCAATTCAGCACGCGCGCGCTTTTCCGCGTCTGGGTCTAGCAAATCGCCCTCGCGATCGGCACCATCGGGGCTGGTGATTTCAGATAGTCCCACGCCCAACAGCCGAAACGGGCCGCGCCCCGCCACCTGTTCAAACAGGTCATGGGCCATACGGTAGAGCGTATCTGTCATTTGTGTCGGGTGGCGCAGGCTTTGACGTTTGGAAATCAGCTTGAAATCGGATGTTTTCAGTTTGAGCGTGACAACCCGCCCGGCCTTATCCGTGGCTTTGGCGCGGGCGCTGACCTTTTCGGCCATCCGCCACAGATGCCCATCCAGAATGGCGGGGTCAGCTGTGTCCTCGCTGAACGTGGTTTCATTGGTGATCGATTTAACTGGGGCACGCGCCGAAATTCGCCGGGCATCTTCGCCGCGTGCAAGCGAATAAAGCCGCTCGCCCATGCTGCCAAAGCGATCATGCAAATCGCGTCGGTCCCAGCGCAGCAGATCGTCGAAGGTTTGAATGCCGGCTTTGTTAAGGCTGGTCTGGCCTGCAGGGCCGATTCCCCAGATCAGCCGCACGGATTTGGGACGCAGGAACGCGGTGGTTTCGTCCTTGCCTATGATCGAAAAGCCACGGGGTTTTTCAAGATCAGAGGCGACCTTGGCCAAGAATTTGTTGTGCGATAGCCCGATGGACCCAGAAAGCCCCAATTCCGTTTTCATCCGTTTGATGAGCCGGGCAAGCATGACTGCGGGGGGCGCACCGTGCAGCCGGATCGTGCCGGTCAGGTCCATGAAGGCTTCGTCAAGTGAGAGCGGTTCAACGACGGGGGTGAGCTCATCCATCATCGCGCGGATCGCTTTGGAGGCTTTGGCATAGGCTTCCATGCGCGGGGGCAAAACAACGGCGTCGGGGCAGAGCTTCATCGCTTGAAACATCGGCATCGCGGATTTCACGCCCCTGATCCGGGCGACGTAGCAGGCGGTGGACACAACCCCGCGTTTGCCGCCGCCAATGATGACGGGTTTATCGGCCAGTTCAGGATTGTCCCGTTTTTCGACAGACGCGTAAAATGCGTCGCAATCCATATGGGCGATCGACAGGTCGAATAGCTCTGGGTGCCGCGTCACGCGTGGACTGCGGCATTGAGGACAACGAGCATTGCTGTCAAACGTCGTGAGGCAATCGCGGCAAAGGGCGGGCATGCCTACAGTCTATGCGGAGGACGAGGTGCGAACAATAGGGCAACATGACGGGACGAAGGTCGCGCTTTTCTTAGGGGATAAGCTGGTCTGCATTCTGCGCGATGATATCCCAACAATTCCCCATCCGAATATGTGGGACCTGCCCGGCGGCGGGCGCGAAGGCTCTGAGACACCATTTCAGACCGCGGCCCGAGAGGTGCATGAAGAATTGGGACTTACATTGCTTTGGGAGGCGGTCGTCTGGGAGGCACAATTTCGCTCTGATCATACACCGCATGCTTGGGTCGGCTTTTTTGTTGCTCAGATGCCTGTTGAGTCTGTCGACAAAATCGTGTTCGGCGACGAAGGGCAGCGCTGGGCATTGTTTAGCGTGAATGCGTTCATCGGGCTTTCCAATCGGGTGCCTTCCTATGTATCAAGGCTCATGAGGTGGCAGAAAGAAACGGGTGGTCTTCAGCCGGGATAGGACATGAGTTAATGGTGCTGTATGCAATGGCATACATTGAAATGCCGGGGCACCATGCCTATCTAGTAATTATACAAAGAGGGATAAATTATGAATAATCAAGATTTAGTCGCGGAGCTTATCGGGCAGAACGTGCTGTTCGTGCTTTTGGCCGTGTTTATTGTTGTCTGCATTCTTGCGGGTGTGCGGATTGTACCGCAATCGCAAAAATACGTTGTTGAACGGCTTGGCCGTCTGCGTTCGGTGCTTGGGCCGGGCATTAACTTTATCGTGCCGTTTTTGGACCGTGTCCGCCACAAAGTGTCGATCCTTGAGCGTCAGCTGCCTGCGATGACCCAAGATGCGATTACATCAGACAACGTGCTGGTGCAGGTCGAAACATCGGTGTTTTACCGGATTATTGAACCAGAAAAGACAGTCTACCGGATCCGCGACGTCGATGGCGCGATCTCGACAACTGTTGCTGGTATCGTGCGGTCTGAAATTGGCCGGATGGAACTGGATCAAGTGCAGGCCAACCGTGCGACCTTGATCGATGCTGTGCGTGAACAAGTTGCCCAGCAGGTTGATGACTGGGGCATCGAAGTGACCCGCGCCGAAATCTTGGACGTGAACCTTGATGCCGCAACACGCGCCGCCATGCTACAACAGTTGAATGCGGAACGTGCACGCCGTGCACAAGTGACAGAGGCCGAAGGGACCAAACGTGCGGTCGAATTGCAGGCTGAGGGTGAGCTTTACGCCGCCAAGCAAGAAGCTGAAGCCCGCCGTGTGCGCGCCGACGCCGAAGCCTATGCAACCCAAGTGGTTGCGGTTGCGATTGCTGAAAACGGTCTTGAGGCCGCGCAGTACCAAGTCGCGCTGAAACAAGTCGAAGCGTTCCAAGCTGTCGCATCGAAAGAGGGTAATCAGACCATCGTACTGCCCGCGAATGCTGTCGATGCCTTTGGTGATGCGTTTAAAATGTTGAAAGGACGGTAATATGCCACTGTGGACACAATGGTGGGTTTGGATGTCGGCCGCTGTCGTCCTTGCCACGCTCGAAGTTATCTTACCCGGCTACATCTTCTTGGGCTTCGCGCTGGGCGCGGCAGTCATGGGGATTTTGATTTTAGTCGGGATTTCGGCCAAAGGGTTGGCGGTCACGCTGTTGATTTTTGCGCTGGCGTCACTTGCTTCATATCTGGTTATGCGCAAGGTCTTTGGACTTCGTAATGGTCAGGTGAAAGTCTGGGAAACAGATATCAATGACTAACAAAAAGGCCCGGCGGATCACGCCGGGCCTTTTTAAGTTCAGTGGATAGGCTTCGCGCTGTTCATTTCTGCGACAATCTCGCGTGCCACAGTTGCAGGGTTTTGCGCCTGCCAAATTGGCCGCCCTACAACCACATGATCAGCACCATTTGCGATTGCCTCGGCTGGGGTCATCACCCGTTTTTGGTCACCCAATGCAGCACCCGCTGGGCGCACGCCGGGGGTGACGATCAGTTTGCCTGTCGCTTCGGGGAGCGCACGGATCAACGCGGCCTCTTGCGGGGATGCGATCACACCGTCGGCCCCATTGGACAGGGCAATCCCTGCGCGTTCTTGGACCAAATCGGCTAAATCACCCGACTTTACGCAGGATGCATCCAAATCGACGCGATCAAGTGATGTCAGAATTGTCACCGCAAGGATTTTCATGTCGGAACCGGCAGCGCCTTCGCGGGCGGCGCGGACAACATGCGGGTCCCCGTGGACCGTCAGAAAATCGAGATCATATTGTGCCACTCCGCGCACAGCGGCTTCGACCGTGGCGCCGATATCAAAGAACTTCATATCCAGGAAGATACGTTTGCCGCGCTCTTGCTTGAGCTCATTGGCAAGCGCGAGCCCGCCGCCGGTCAGCATGCCCAGCCCGATCTTGTAGAAATTCACGTTATCGCCCAGCCGATCCGCGAGCTCTATTCCGGCGATCACGTTGGGGACATCCATTGCGACAATCAAACGGTCATCAGACATAGTGGTTCCTTTGCTGCATGTTTTCTGCGGTCTAGCGGTTACAGACCTCTTGCGCAACGCAGGCGTGATACCCATCTTAATGCTGAGGCCCAAACAGGGTGTGCCGCAATGGTGGGCACCCAAACGTCAGGGCGCTTATAAAAGGAGAGAACTCATGAACCTTGATAAGTTCACAGAGCGGTCGCGCGGATTTTTTCAAGCCGCCCAAACGATTGCAATGCGCGAAAACCACCAACGGCTTGCGCCGGAACACCTGCTCAAAGCATTGATGGACGATGAAGAAGGGCTTGCCGCCAATCTGATCACCCGTTCGGGTGGTGATGCTGTTGCCGTGCGCAGTGCCGCCGATGCAAATGTTGCAAAGATTCCGCAAGTAACCGGTGATGCCGGACAGGTCTATTTGGACAATAACACTGCCAAGGTCGTCGACGAGGCCGAAAAGATTGCCAAGAAAGCGGGTGATAGTTTTGTTCCCGTAGAACGGCTGCTAACGGCGCTTGCCGTGATTAAATCCAAGGCCAAAGATGCGCTTGATGCTGGTGGCGTGACGCCAATGAACCTGAACGCGGCAATCAATGACATCCGCAAAGGCCGCACCGCCGATAGTGCGAGTGCCGAGGATAGCTTTGAAGCGTTGTCAAAATACGCGCGTGATCTGACCGAAGCCGCCGAGCAAGGCAAGATCGACCCGATCATTGGCCGCGACGAAGAAATCCGTCGTGCGATGCAGGTCTTGTCACGCCGCACCAAAAACAACCCTGTTCTGATTGGTGAACCCGGCGTTGGTAAAACCGCGATTGCCGAAGGTTTGGCGCTACGTATTATCGACGGCGATGTGCCAGAATCTTTGCGCAACAAAAAACTCATGTCACTTGATATGGGCGCGTTGATTGCTGGTGCGAAATACCGTGGTGAATTCGAAGAGCGGCTGAAGGCCGTCTTGAAAGAGATAGAAACCGCAGCGGGCGAAATCATCTTGTTCATCGACGAAATGCACACTCTTGTTGGCGCTGGCAAATCCGATGGGGCGATGGACGCGGCCAATTTGATCAAACCTGCGCTTGCCCGTGGTGAATTGCACTGCATTGGCGCGACGACCTTGGATGAATACCGCAAATACGTTGAAAAAGACGCAGCCTTGGCACGGCGGTTCCAGCCTTTGATGGTCGAAGAACCGACCGTCACGGATACTGTCAGCATTCTGCGCGGGATTAAGGAAAAATACGAACTGCATCACGGCGTGCGGATTGCTGATGCTGCCTTGGTGGCGGCCGCAACCCTATCACACCGATATATCACCGACAGGTTCCTGCCAGATAAGGCGATTGACCTGATGGATGAAGCCGCGTCGCGGTTGCGGATGCAGGTCGATAGCAAACCCGAAGAGCTGGACGCGCTTGACCGTCAGATTTTGCAGCTTCAGATCGAAGGCGAAGCCCTGAAGAAAGAGGATGACAAAGCTTCTGTTGATCGTCTTGCAAAGCTTGAAAAAGAGCTGGCCGACCTGCAGGATCGCGCATCAGAAATGACGGTGAAATGGCAGGCGGAACGCGACAAGCTGGAAGGCACCCGCGAGGTGAAAGAACATCTTGATCGCGCACGCGCCGAACTCGATATCGCGAAACGCGAAGGGAATCTCGGGAAAGCGGGGGAACTGTCTTACGGCGTGATCCCTGATCTGGAACGCAAGTTGTCAGAGGCCGAAGAAAACGAAGATCTGATGGTCGAAGAGGCTGTGCGGCCTGAACAAATCGCCGAAGTCGTCGAGCGTTGGACAGGCATTCCCACCAGTAAGATGTTGGAAGGGGAACGCGATAAATTGCTGCGTATGGAAGACGAGCTTGGCAAACGTGTGATCGGTCAACGCTCAGCGGTCAAAGCTGTGGCGAACGCAGTCCGCCGTGCGCGGGCCGGGCTGAACGATGAAAATCGTCCGCTTGGGTCTTTCATGTTTCTAGGGCCAACTGGAGTTGGGAAAACGGAGCTGACCAAAGCTGTCGCCGAATACCTGTTTGACGATGATAGCGCGATGGTGCGGATCGATATGTCTGAATTCATGGAAAAACACGCCGTGTCGCGCCTGATTGGTGCGCCTCCCGGCTATGTTGGCTATGATGAAGGCGGCGTTTTGACCGAAGCGGTGCGGCGCAGACCCTATCAGGTGATCTTGTTCGACGAGGTCGAAAAGGCGCACCCAGATGTGTTCAATGTGCTGTTGCAGGTGCTTGATGATGGTGTGCTGACTGATGGTCAGGGCCGCACGGTTGATTTTAAGCAAACGCTGATCATCCTGACATCAAACCTTGGTGCGCAATCGCTAAGCCAGCTTCCCGATGGGGCTGACGCAAGTGATGCCAAACGCGATGTGATGGATGCTGTCCGGGCGCATTTCCGGCCGGAGTTCCTGAACCGTTTGGATGAAACCATCATCTTTGATCGGCTCGCCCGTGAAGATATGTCGGGGATCGTATCTATTCAGCTTGGGCTTTTGGCCAAACGTTTGGCTGGGCGCAATATCACGCTGGATCTGGATGATGCTGCGCTTAAGTGGCTAGCTGATGAAGGCTATGACCCCGTCTTTGGGGCGCGTCCGCTTAAGCGGGTGATCCAACGTGCGCTGCAAGACCAGCTTGCTGAAATGATCCTTGGCGGTGATGTCATGGACGGTGATGTGATTGCGGTGAGCGCTGGCGCAGATGGGTTATTGGTCGGTGACCGCGTGTCATCCAGCAAACGCAAACCACCCGAAGATGCGGTGGTCCATTAACAAAAAGCAGCGCCTCAAAGGGCGCGCTGACTTGGGCGTCATTGTGACGGGTTGGAACAGATAGAGCGCGCGGCACCTCAAACGGGGCCGCGCGCTTTTTGTAGCGATTTAGCTTGGGGGCAGGATCACCGCGTCAATCACGTGGATCACGCCGTTTGAGGCTTCAACATCCGCAGCGATGACATTCGCGCCGTTCACTTTGACGCCGTCTGTCGTTGTGATTGTCACATCAGCGCCGTTCACGGTTGCGGCCATCATGCCGTCGCTTAGATCTGTGGACATGACTTTACCTGCGATGACATGGTATGTCAGGATTTCGGCCAGTGCTTCAGGGTCCGCAAGCAATGCTTCAACGGTTCCGGCGGGCAGCGCAGCAAAGGCTTCGTCGGTGGGGGCAAAGACGGTAAATGGTCCGTCGCCCTTGAGCGTCTCAACAAGACCGGCAGCTTGGGTCGCGGCCACAAGGGTAGTGAAAGAGCCAGCATCAATAGCTGTATCAACGATGTCTTTTGAATGACCGCCCGCACATGCGGCGGTGGCAAGCAAAGCGGCGGCGCTCAGGGCGGTGAAAGTTCTACGTAGCATTTGGTATCTCCCAATGATTGACAGATGCATGTCTGGTAGCATCGAAGGGATTACGCCCGTTAGGTCGCATTTGGATCAAAAATAAACCACATTTTGAGGACTGCTCTCCCTTCGAAAATGGAAGATTTGCGTCTAAGTATCTGTTTTTGTTTGCTTGATCGGATCAAAATCATGGCCATGAAAATGGCCGAAACATTTCATTGTACTGGCGGCATCGTGAGACATCTTTCACACGTTCTACCCTATATACTGTTTTGAAACGTATGAATCGGAGCCCATTATGGCCTATCGCTGGAAAAATAAACTAAGCCGCACAGACATCACCCCAAAGTCTGCTTATCTCAACCGCCGCCAAATTCTAGCGGGAACCGTTGGGTTAGGGGCGATTGGTCTGGCTGGTGGGGCGCAGGCCCAAGATGGGTTGGAACCAAACACGCTCGAAGAAATTCGATCTTACAATAACTTCTATGAGTTCGGCACTGGCAAAGAAGACCCGGCGCTAAATGCGCATAAATTAGACACGTCTAATTGGATAGTGAAGGTTGACGGGCTTGTCGATAATCCGGGCGATTATGTGATGGATGATCTCTTTGCCGGCCTCAGTGTCGAAGATCGTCTTTACCGGTTCCGTTGTGTTGAGGCATGGTCGATGGTGGTGCCCTGGAACGGGATCGAATTGGCCGATATCTTAAATAAGGTCGGCGTGCAGTCATCTGCAAAGTACGTCGCCTTTGAAACGGTCGTGCAGCCAGAAAACATGATCGGCGTGCAGCGCCGCGTGCTGGATTTCCCTTATGTCGAAGGTCTGCGCTTGGACGAGGCCATGCACCCGCTGACGATTATGGCGACGGGTATCTATGATGAACCGCTCGCAAAGCAAAACGGAGCGCCGATGCGCCTGGTCGTGCCGTGGAAATACGGGTTCAAATCGATCAAATCAATCGTCCGCATCACCCTGACTGATGAAGAACCCCCCATCAGCTGGAACAAGGCGAACCGCCGCGAATACGGGTTCTATAGTAATGTGAATCCAACCGTCGATCACCCACGCTGGTCCCAAGCATCTGAACGCGTGATCGGTGGCGGTTTGTTTGCATCACGCCAAGACACGTTGATGTTCAACGGCTACCCCGAAGTGGCCAGCCTTTATGAAGGCATGGACCTGTCGGTAGATTTTTGATGCAGATTGTTGATCCCGTTAACCAGTACCTCCGCAAAATTCCGACATGGACTATATATATAGTCGGGGCGGCGTGGGTCGTTTGGATGTTTTATCTGGCTGCGACGAACCAAATGGGCCCAGAGCCCATCAACGCGTTGGAGCGCGAATATGGTGAACTTGGTCTAAAGTTGATTGTGCTTGGCTTGATGGTCACGCCACTGCGCAAATGGACGGGTCTCAACCTGATGAAGTTCCGGCGCGCCATTGGTGTCACCGCGTTCTTCGTTGTGCTCGCGCATTTCACCGTTTGGGCCCTGCTTGATGTGGGCACCTTTGGGCGGATGTGGACCGAAATTGTCAAACGCCCTTATGTGACGGTCGGCATGGCAAGCTTTGTGATGATGATCCCGCTCGCAGTGACATCTAATAACTTGTCGATCCGTAAACTGGGTGGGGCGACATGGCGCAAACTGCACAAACTGACCTATCCGGTCGCGCTGTTTGCAGTTGTTCACTATCTCTGGCTGGTAAAGGGATTCCAGATTGAACCTATCGTCTATCTTGTCATTGTCATTGTATTGCTGGCACTACGCCAGTCAGGGCAAAAGTGGGTGGCGGGCTTGAACAGGTTCGGCGTGATCAAAACTAAGACACAGCGCTAAAGCCGCACTACTCTTAACTACAGCATCGCGGATCCCGGCCTATTGGTCGGGGTTTTTGGTTTTTTTGGGTGCGTTTCTGGGAATTTTGGTGCGGGAGGGTGTGATTTATGTGAATCGCGGTGGTGATTGTTTGTGAG
>NZ_JACXGQ010000009.1 GCF_022096995.1 Yoonia sp. I 8.24
TCAAAGTAGTTGCTTGCAGAAGCAGTTGAACCCAGAGCAGCGATTGTTGCGGCGGCAAGTGCGATTGTTTTGATAGACATAATGTGTTCCTTTTTCTCTTTTGTTTAGCGATGTTAGATCGCTGTTATTTGTCGCGGCGGCTTCGTTTGCCGTGTTGATGAAATGGATATCGGGTTCTTTTGGCCGTTCGAAAAGGGCTCGGACGATCACGAAAATGGTGACCGATGTGATCAGAAATTTCTCTTGAATTCCGTAGAAGCACGCCCATGCGCTGGTTCTGTGCAGGGATGAACACAAGTGAAATGATCTCTGTGCGATGAAGCAATTTTCGGCTGACATGCCGCTCACGAAACAACGTCGAACGCAAAAAAGTGTAGGCATATATTTCTTTCAAATCGCGCCCGCGTGACCCGATGTTGCGGCCAATGAGCGTTGCCAAGCCGTATTTGACCTCGTAGGTCTTAGAAAAATTAAGGAGTCGCGCATGGGCGAGATTGTATTTGTGCGTCACGGGCAGGCAAATTCCAGCGCAACAGATGAAGAAAGCTATGACAAGCTTTCTGAGATGGGGCATCAGCAGGCCCGCTGGCTTGGTGAATACCTCAGCGACCGGGAAGCGCCCTTTGACAAGGTGATCGCGGGCAGCTTGCGCCGCCATCGTGAAACGGCTGCGGGTATGGGGTTCGCTGATCCGGTTATCGATCCGCGCCTAAATGAGATGGATTACTTTAATCTCGGTCAGGCTCTTGATGATGTGCATGGCGTGCCGATGCCTGGCCCGGAAGAATTTGCGGCTCATATTCCACAGGTGATGGAAGCATGGCATCGCGCGGAAATTCAGGGCGTTGAGACTTTTGCCTCGTTTGAGGATCGTGTGACCGGTGTTTTGCAAGAGGCCGCACAACCAGGAGTGCGCGTGCTTTGCGTCACATCGGGTGGGGTGATCGGGATGATTATCCGCCATTTGCTGCAGCTGGACCCGACCCGGCTGGCGCATGTCTTGTTGCCCATCATGAATACATCGGTCCACCGGGTTCACGTGATCCCGCAGGGACCAATATTGGCCAGCTTTAACGCTGCACCGCATTTAGACCAGCCAGATCGCACCCATGCGATCACGCATTTTTAGGGGGTATTTATGGTACATCTTTGGGTTCGTTCAGAAAGCCGTGCAAACGAAGACCGTGTTGGGCTAACGCCAGACGGAGCTGCACAGCTATTGGCAAACGGTTTTCAGATCACTGTTGAGCAAAGCGCGCAACGGATCATTCCGATTGCACAATACGCTGAAGTTGGGTGCGCCATTGCACCAGAGTTTTCTTGGATGAATGCACCCGCGGATGCGCTGATCTTTGGGCTGAAAGAATTGCCAGAGGACGGGACGCCACTGCGGCACCGCCACATCATGTTTGGGCACGCATATAAAGGTCAACCTGACGGGCGTATCTTGCTGGATCGGTTCCAGGCCGGCGGCGGTACGCTTTACGATCTGGAATATCTGACCCTTGCGGATGGGCGCCGGGTTGCCGCATTCGGATATTGGGCGGGGTATGCCGGGGCGGCGGTGTCGCTGATGTGTTGGGCAGCCCAGCAAAAGGGTGAACTGGCGGGGGCGGTTCACAGCTATCCAGATGCGGCGGCACTGCGGGGTGATTTGAAAACGCGTCTTGGCGCGACACGCCCAAACGCGCTGATCATCGGGGCTTTGGGCCGTGTTGGCACTGGCGGCGCAGATTTGTGCGAAGCTATGGGGGTGCAAGTTACAAAATGGGATATGGCCGAAACCGTATCGGGTGGACTTTTTCCTGAAGTGTTGGATCACGATATTTTCTTAAATTGTATCCTCGCGCGGCCGGGAACCCCCGTCTTTGTTCCCGCGGATGCAAAAACTGCGGATCGCAAGCTGACCGTCATCGGCGACATCGCTTGCGACCCGGACAGCGATTTTTCACCGATCAAAGTTTATGACCGCACGACAACTTGGGATGCACCAGCGCTGCGTGTGCATGATGAACCGGTGTTGGATGTCACCGCGATTGATAACCTGCCTTCAATGCTGCCTGCAGAAAGCAGTGCAGATTTTGCGGATCAACTCTTGCCGCATCTGATGACATTGGGCGCATTGGACCAAGATGTATGGGGTCGCGCACGCGATTGTTTCGAAAAAGCGGTGGGTTAAAATCCACCCTACGTTATAACAGGTCTTCTTCGGCGTCAGTTGGGTTGAGCCCCAATGCTTCCATCCCGGATTCGAGGTGGTCGGCCAGATGCGGCGATCCTTTGAGATAGCTGGCGGTTGGGGTTGTTGCCTCGCGCGCGGCTGTTTGCTGTGCCTCGGCTAGTTCGCTGGCGTCAAAACTGCCGCGCCCGATCCAAAACACCGAGACCAAGGCGACTTTCTCTTCGCCGGTCAACTGGCCCACGAACCCGTCAAATTCATTTTCCGCCCGGTGCAATTCGCGTGCGAGGATAATCACCTCGGCGATTTTATCTGATGAAATGGCAAGCATTATACGTTCTCCTTGCATTAGGTGTACCCGGGATCGGAACCGGACGCTTTGATCTGGCGCAACTACTCTATCAAAGGGTTGACCTTGAGGGGGGCGTCGTTTGGGAGTTCTTCAAAATCGAAGTTATCTAACCGATCCGCGCGTTTGCCTGCGCGGGTGGCGGCGGTCAGCACGCCGGAAACGTCTTCGCCCGCTTGGCGCAGGTGCGTGTCCAGCTTAACCGCCTTTTCAGCGATGATCCCAACGTCGCGGTGGAGTAGCCGCAGCGCCTTGCGGATTTCGCCAGCCTGTTCCCGCATCCGCGCGTCTTTGAGGATCGCGCGCATTGTGTTCAGCGTGGCCATGCAGGTTGTTGGCGAGACGATCCAAACACGCGCGTCAAACCCGGCGCGCACGACCTCGGGAAGCCGCGCGTGCAGTTCGGCATAGACGGCCTCGGACGGGAGGAACATCAACGCGCCGTCGGCGGTTTCCCCTTCGATCAGGTATTTTTCGGAAATTGCTTTGATATGAACACGCACCGCAGCCCCAAGTGCGCGCAGGGCGTAGGCTTGGTCGTCTTTGGTTTCGGCGGCAGCGTAAGCTTCGTAGGCTTCAAACGGAAACTTCGCATCGATCACGATGGGCCCCGGTGGATTGGGCAGATGGATCAGGCAGTCCGCACGTTTCCCGTTCGAAAGGGTTGCTTGCAGCGTGTAGCTATCGGCGGGCAGGGCCTTAGAGACGATATCGGTCAGTTGGATTTCGCCGAACATGCCGCGCCGTTGCTTGTTCGACAGGATATCTTGCAGTGACAACACATCGCCCGACAGCTTTTCAATATTCGTCTGCGCCTTATCGATGGTCGCAAGTCGTTCTTGCAACTGCGTCAGGCTTTTGGTGGTTTTTTCCGATGATCCAGTTAGCGTGTCTTTCATCTTTTCTTGCACTTCGGCCAGCCGGGCTTCCATGGTTTGGATCACATGGACCTGTGCGATAGCTTGGGCATCGCTGACGGATTGAATGTTGCCTGCAAGCTGGCTTTGCCCTTGGCCAAGGGCGACGACATTTTGCGACAGCTGCCCGACTTGTTGGGCGATACTGCTGACGGCATCGGCAGACCGCCCGGCGCGGCGTGCAGTTGTTAGAAGCAATACAAGAACCAGCAACGTGACCGATATTGCGGCAAACCCGCCAATCACCCATGGATCGCTAAAAGCATAGGTCTGATCGCCAATCTGGATCATGTGCGACCGAACAGCCGTTCAATATCGGATAGCTTCAATTCCACATATGTGGGGCGTCCGTGGTTGCATTGGCCAGCCAGTGGGGTGGCCTCCATTTCGCGTAGCAGCGCGTTCATTTCGGGGCCTTGCATCCGGCGGCCTGACCTGATGGATCCGTGGCAGGCGACCCGACTAAGGATCGCGTCAATTTTAGCTTTGACATTGGCGCTATCGCCTTGGTCTGCCAATTCATCAACGATGTCTTTGATCATGGCGCTTGCGTTGATTTCGCCCAAAATCGCTGGGGTTTCGCGCACGGCAATTGCACCGCCGCCAAACGCCTCGATAGTGAGGCCCAGTTTTGACAGATCATCCGCGATGGACAAGAGCAGTGCGGCGTCGCCGTCGGATAGCTCGACAATTTCGGGAATCAAAAGCGCCTGCGCCGCGACCCCGTTTTCAGCCATTTGCGTTTTTAGCTTTTCGTAGACCAGCCGTTCGTGGGCGGCGTGTTGGTCAACGATGACGATACCGTTTTGCGTTTGCGCGATGATATAGTTTTCATGTACCTGCGCACGCGCCGCCCCAAGCGGGAGATGCGCGTGCTCGTCCTCTATTATGGGTTCGATCCTGGCTGATGGGGCTTCCTGGAAACCCGGCGCTTGGGCCTGAAATGTCATGGACCGCGCGCTAAAGCTGGGCCGGTCCATTTGGTAAACACGAGGTTCGGTTGGTTGCGGCTGCATCGCGCCGAGCGTCGCAGTTGCCACAGTCGTTGACGCCCTGTGCCCAGCATCTGCCAGCGCATGGCGCAGCCCCGATACGATCAATCCGCGCACAATGCCGGGTTCGCGAAAACGAACCTCGGATTTGGCCGGGTGCACGTTGACGTCGACAAGCGTCGGGTCGCAGTCAACAAAAAGTGCGGCAACCGGATGTCTGTCGCGCGACAACACATCCATATAAGCCGCCCGCAATGCGCCGAGCAGCATTTTATCACGCACCGGACGTCCGTTCACAAACAAGAATTGCGCAATCGCTGCGCCGCGCGAATAGGTCGGCAAGGCGGCGTAACCGGTCAGGTGAAACCCTTCGCGTTCGGTATCAATCGCCAGTGCATTTTCCGCAAATTCGCGGCCAAGCACGGTTTGCAACCGCCCGTGAAGCGCGTCGAACATATCGCCGCTTTGCGCGTCTGCGCGGAAGGCCGTGCGCGTGTCGCCCTTAGAGGCATCGCGCAAGATAAAGGTGACAAAGGGTTCGGCCATCGCCAGCCGTTTGACGACATCACTGACGGCTTGCGCCTCGGCACGGTCGGTGCGCAGAAATTTCAAACGCGCGGGTGTCGCAAAGAACATATCGCGCAGTTCAACCACAGTGCCGCCGGATAGCGCGGCGGGGCGAACCGCATCCATCTTGCCGCCCGCGACATTGATCGTCGCAGCATCGCGCCCGTCAACGCGCGAGGTGATTGATAAACGCCCAACAGCGCCAAGCGATGGTAGCGCTTCGCCCCTAAACCCAAAGGAATGAATATTGAGTAGATCAGAGCCGTCGATTTTTGAAGTTGCGTGACGTGATAGCGCAAGCGGCAAATCATCCGCTGCAATGCCGCAGCCATTATCCGTCACACGGATCAGGGTCTTGCCACCATCTGCGATCACCACCTCAATGCGGGTTGCCCCGGCATCAACAGCGTTTTCGACCAGCTCTTTGACGGCAGAGGCGGGGCGTTCCAACACCTCGCCCGCCGCAATCCGGTTGATCGCGGCGTCATCAAGCTGCCGGATCACCGGACGGGGCTTTATCTGGGGGTCTGCAATGGCCATGCTACAAACTATAGCATTTCCACGCGATTCTACGAGAGCAGATTTACGATCAGTTTGACGTAGTTAACAGACCTTCGGGTTGCCCGACGACAACGAAATGCAGATCCGCAGGGGCGAGCAATTCTGCCGCAACCCGGTTCACATCGTCCAAAGTGACGGCTTCAATGAAAACGTTGCGATTGATCACATAGTCTGGCGAGAGACCGATCATCTGCATGCCGACCATGATGTTCGCGATGTCGCTGTTACCATCAAATCGCAGCGGATATTCCCCTGTTAGATAGGTTTTGGCCGCCGTCAGTTCCACATCTGTTATCCCGTTTTCAGCAGTGTCAGCCCAGACATCACGGGTCACGCTGATCGCTTCGGCGATGGTCGCATTGGATGACGCAACAGTACCGATCATCATTTCCGCGTGAAATTTGGGGACCAAATAGGTGCCGATCCCATAAGTCAGCCCGCGCTTTTCACGCACCTCATGCATAAGCCGCGATTCAAAGCCGCCTGCGCCCAAGACGTGGTTGAGAATATAGGCGGCAAAGAAATCAGGGTCGTCGCGTTTCATGCCAGCGTGTCCGAAATATGCGACGGCTTGCGGGGTCGCATAGTCGATCACGGTCGTGCCGCCTGTAAGGCCAAAGGCAATATCGTCTGGCGATTCAGGCCCTTGCTCTGGTAAGTCACCCAGTAAAGTATCAAGCATTTGTCCGACCTGCGCGGCGGTAACATTGCCCACAACAGAAACATAAATCCTGTCTCGTGTCAGCGCGTTTTTATGCGCGTTGATTATGTCTGTTTGGGTCAACGCATTGACGCTATCCACGGTGCCATCGCTATTGGTGCCGTAAGGGTGATCGCCAAATGCAGCGGCGTTAAACGCAGCGCTTGCGATGCTATTGGGGCTCTTTTCTTCGGAAGCGATATTTGCAAGTACTTGCCCACGGACCCGATCAACCGCGTCTTGGTCAAATGTTGGTGCGATCAATGCCTGACGCAATAGTTCCAGTGCCGCATCTTGGTTTTCGGTCAGGAACTGAGCCGAAATGCCAACGGAATCATCCGATGCAGAAAACCCGTAACTTGCGGCTAGGGCTTCGCGCGCTGTTTGGAATTCTTGGGCAGTCATATCGGCTGCCCCTTCTTCAAGCAGCCCCATCATCAGATTGGTGGCGCCGCGTTTGCCAGGCAAGTCTAGCGAGGTGCCGCCACGAAACCGGATCTCAAGCGCGACAAATGGAATACTGGGTTCTTCGACGACCCAAGCATTGATCCCGCCGGGGGATGTGACTTCTTTGATGTCAAGTTCGGCATGGGCCGTGGTGGCGAACACACACAGCGTGATTGCAATCAATTTACGCAGCATTAGCGGGCGTCCTCTTGGCTTGCGACAACCCAACCTGTGACGGCCTGATCGCGGTTGAATACTTTGGCGGCGGCGGCTTTGATATCTGCTTCGGTAACGGATTGCAGGATATCGGGCCACGCCTGTACGTCAGCAACTGCCAGGCTTTGGCTAAGTGCCGCGCCATAGCGGCGCGCCAACCCTTGGGTATTATCCATCGCGTAAATCTCAGAAGCATGCAACTGCGTGCGGATACTGTCGATCCGCGCCGGGTCAATGTCGTTTTCCATGAAATCTGCGATGACTTGATCCATCGCAGCTTCGGCTTCGGACAATGTGACACCGGTGGCGGGGACAACGGCGACCCGGAAAATACCTGTATCCAGAGAATTTCCGCTATAGGAGGCATTGGTATAAAGCGCGGTTTGTGTGTCGAATTGCAACGCTGTACCAAGATCAGAGGTAAACGACGATCCACCAAGTAGCTCGGCCAGATAGGTCAGCGCTGCAGCTTCTTCTTGGGCGCCGGGATCGCGTTCAGGTGCAAGATACGTACGGCTGATATAGGGTTGGCTGACGCGTGGGTCAGTATAGGTAATCCGGCGTTCGGCGCGTTGTGGGGGCTCTTGCGGGCGCAGGCGTTCTGGCAGGTCTGGCTCTGCCGGGATCACGCCGTAATAGGTTTCAGCAAGCGTGCGCACATCATCCGGATCAACATCGCCCGCGACAACTAAAATCGCGTTATTGGGTGCATAATAGCGGCCGTAAAACGCATTGGCGTCTTCAAGATCAAGCTGCTCCATCTCGTGTTTCCAGCCGATGATCGGCACGCCGTAACGGTGGTTTTGGAACAGCGCGGCGTTGAACTGCTCGCGGGCCAAGGCGCTGGGATTATTTTCGGTGCGCTGGTTGCGTTCCTCAAGGATCACATTGCGTTCGGTTTCGATATTATCAGCGGTGAGCGCCAGATTTGTCATCCGGTTGCTTTCCATCTGCATCATCAATTCTAGCCGGTCCGCTGCGATGCGTTGGAAATAGGCCGTGTAATCATAGCTGGTAAACGCATTGTCGCTGCCGCCATTCGCAGCAACGGTTGCAGAAAATTCGCCCGAGGCCAGCACATCCGTTTGCTTGAACATCAAATGTTCAAAGAAATGCGCAATACCTGATGTGCCTTCAGGTTCGTCGGCTGATCCGATTTTGTACCACACCATATGCACGGCAACAGGCGCGCGGTGGTCTTCGATCACAACGACTTCCATACCGTTATCAAGATCAAAGGTTGTCACCTCTTGCGCCTGTGCGGCGGTAGCTGCGGTGATTATCGCCATAGCGGTAAGCAAATGTTTCATCGGCACCCTTTTTGGTTAGCTCAGGCGTAAACTGACGCTAGGACCCGCGATGTTCAAGCCGCCATACGCGGTTGTGAAGGAATGTTTTATTCAGCCGCTGGCGCGTTTGGAACAAGAACGCCAAGCGCTGCAAGTCGCGCCAACTCTGCATCTGCATCCAATGCTTGCCCGGCGTAAAGCGGGAAGTACCGGTCACGGTTCAAGGGGTTGAACACATTTGACGCTTGCTTGCGTCGGCGTGCGTTCGCATCGCGTTCGGCCAAGTAGGCACGAATGTCGGCGTCCACGCCGTAGCGTGTCACCTGTGCGATCAGGCCGGAATCGCTTGCTGGGACACCTCCAGCCTGTTGCACGGCACGATTGCCACCAAGTGCCGCAATCGCATCGGCTTTGGGTGTGGGGTCGGCAAGGTTCGCACCACCGGGTGTGGGTGTCACAAGCGCCAGTGTTTCAGGTAATGCGAGCGGCTGCGCGGGAATGACCGAAAACTCATCTGGGCCGCCATCCGTTGTCCGCATGTCGCGCAAGGAACGTTCCGTATTGCCGCAGGCCGCAAGCGTGACAAAGGCTAGAACTGATAAAATCATTGCACGCATGAAAGCACCCATTGGTAATGTCGGGGTCTTGTACCCCAAGCCCGCGACAACGTCACGTGCTCTTCTTCTTGGGTTTAGATTTGGCATCTTCGCCGAAAAACGCAAGCCCAATTGCCCCAATAAAGATCGCAACATCCGCAATGTTAAAGGAATAAGGATTGTTGATCCCGCAGCACGACATGTTCAAGAAATCCGCGACCGCTTCATAAAAGATACGGTCGATCACATTCCCGATAGCGCCGCCGACCAACAACCCGGCTGACAGGTAGACCCATTTCGATCCGCCATTTTTGCGCAGCCACCAAAGCACGATGATTGAGATGGCTATAGCCACGCCGATCAGCACCCAGCGCATATCAAACCCAGAAAAGAGCCCAAAGTTCACGCCCCGATTCCATGCCATCTGAAATTCGAGGTAGGGCGGAAACACTTCGATCTTACCCCGACCGGGGTTCCCCAGACCGAGCCAATGCACGACGTAGTATTTGCTGGCTTGATCCAGCAATACCACAATAAGCCCGGTCCAGAACGTCAGACGCATGAGCCGCCCCTTAGTGTTTAAAGTGGCGCATGCCGGTGAAGACCATCGCGATACCGGCCTCATCGGCTGCGGCGATAACTTCGTCGTCACGCATAGAGCCACCCGGCTGGATCACACAGGTCGCACCCGCAGCGGCGGCTTCGAGCAGACCATCCGCAAAGGGGAAGAATGCATCGGATGCCACGGCTGATCCAATAGTCAGCGGTTGTGGCAGGCCCATGGCTTCGGCCATGCGTTCTGATTTCTTCGCGGCAATCAGCGCAGAGTCCAGACGTGACATTTGCCCAGCACCGACGCCAACTGTTGCCTTGTCTTTGACATAGACAATTGCGTTGGACTTGACGTGTTTCGCAACTTTCCAAGCGAACAAGAGGTCTGACATTTGCGCGTCGGTTGGGGCAACTTTGGTCACCACTTTCAGATCGTCCATACCGACATAGCCGGTGTCTTTGTCCTGAACGAGCATCCCACCCGCAACCTGACGGTACGTTGTGATCGGCGTTGTGACATCAGGCAGCGCATCGGTGGTCAAAAGGCGCAGGTTTTTCTTGGCCGCGAACACGGCTTTCGCCGCATCGGATGCGCCCGGCGCAATCACGACTTCGGTAAAGATTTCGACAATTGCCTTGGCGGTTTCTTCGTCCAAAGGCTGGTTTAACGCGACGATCCCGCCAAATGCCGACGTGCGGTCGCAGTTGAATGCGTTTTGGTAAGCTTCTAGCAATGTCGCACCGCGCGCTACGCCGCATGGGTTGGCGTGTTTGACAATGGCGACAGCAGGGCTTTCAGCTGGGTCGAATTCCGCGACCAACTCAAACGCGGCGTCGGTGTCGTTGATGTTGTTGTATGACAGCGCTTTCCCTTGGTGGACCGTTGCGGTCGCAACACCGGGCCGTTCTGTGCCATCCGTGTAGAACGCCGCAGACTGATGGCTGTTTTCGCCATAACGCATGGTTTGCTTAAATGTGCCTGTAAACGACCGACGCCGTGGCGTGTCTTGGCCAATCGCACCTGCCATCCATGTGCTGACGGCGGTGTCATAAGCTGCTGTGCGGGCATAGGCGGTTTGGGCAAGTGTTTGGCGCAGCGCCATTGTGGTCTGGCCGTCGTTCGCGTCCAGTTCGGCCAAAACGGCGGCGTAATCTTCGACGTCGGTGACAACGGTGACAAAGGCGTGGTTTTTCGCGGCGGAGCGGATCATCGCAGGGCCGCCGATATCAATGTTTTCGATGCAGGCTGCGTAGTCGCCGCCTTTGGCCACGGTTTCCTCAAACGGGTAAAGGTTCACAACGAGCATATCGATTGGGCCAATGTTATGTTCGACCATCGCGTCGCGGTGCCCATCAAGATCGCGGCGCGCCAGCAGGCCGCCATGCACAACCGGATGCAGCGTTTTCACGCGCCCGTCCATCATTTCGGGAAAGCCCGTGACATCAGCCACATCGCGGACCTCAAGCCCTGCGTCGCGTAGGGCAGCGGCAGATCCGCCTGTTGACAGCAATTCGACTCCGCGATCAGCGAGAGCACGCGCCAAATCTACAAGCCCAGTTTTGTCAGATACAGAAAGCAGCGCGCGGCGCAGTGGTGCAAGGTCGGTCATTCAAAGTCCCCAGGTGTATATTCCACATCATCCGCGTCGTCACTTTGGACAAGGTCACGCACCGCAGTTGGCGTGTCTTGTGCCTTGGCCAATGACCAACGGATGCGTGTCGCATAGGACATTGCGCGCCCAGATAAAACCACTTGATGCGTGCCTATCGGCCTTAAACGGCCATTTTGTAGGTAAACCGAAGGCGCAATCGACAATTGCGCAACCCCATCATGGCTAAACACCCATGTTTCACCGGATTTGAGGGATAGATAGACAGATTCCCCTTCCTGAGTGGCTGCGACATCAGGATGCAGGTGGAACCGAATATTATAGGGGACTCCATCGGCCCCGCACGCGCGATCAAACTGTGCGTGGTCTTGTTCATCAAGTGTGGCAAGCAGGTCTTCGCAGGTGAGTTGTCGCCCATCGATTGCAAGTTTTAGGATGCGGGCATGGGTTAAGCCATGACTGGGCTGGTACCCGTTTTGGGATACTTCGATCTGGCGGATGCCGTTGGTAGTGGGGGCGTTAAACCGCACGGAGCTTGGGGTCTTAATCAACCATTTCCCCTGCGGGTTCAGTCGCGAAGATGATAGCCCTTCAATGCCAAGCGTGGAATGGCTGGCGGTCGCACGGCTGGCCCGCCGCCATTCGCGGCCAAACCGTGCGCCGGATCCGCTGTTGACGATGATTGGGCGGCGACCCGAGGTGAGTTCAATCCCAAGTGTGCTTGCATGCCCCTTTGCCGATGCGGCCCCGAAAGGCGGCGCCGCGGCATCGACGATCAGCGAAGTGCGTCCGCCCGTTTGTTTTGCAAACCCCATATGCAGCCCTGAATCGGGCGTTGCTCTGACCGCCGCATCTGCAAAGGCTTGGTCCAGCCGCCCTTCAAGCCCGGAGCCACCTCCGTGGAACCGGGTTAGGCTGCCATCAGTATGGCGCAAGGCCCGCAGGGTTGGCACGATGCGCTCAATCGCCAAAGGAATTTCACGTGGTAGCTTCTGCTGTGTTTCGGTCAGCGATTGCACCGCCAAATTGAGTAGCACGAGAATTTCCAGCAATTCTTCTGGGTTACGTGTGGCGATCGCGCCACCGGGGCTAATTTCATCCGAGCAAGCTGTGGCGAGGGCAGTGGCTGCGGGGCCAACATGATCTTGCATCTGCGATAGCATTGATCCGGCATAGATCAGCCCGCTGAGCGCCTCGAACCGTGCTAATCCATGGGACATTGTATGCCAACGGTTAGCCAAAAACAGGGTCTGTTGCGCCAGAGTTAGCATAAATTGGTCAGCGGCGGGAGTGTCTTGGCCACGCAAGATAAACGGCCCGTGATTGATCCAACGCGTCAGACGACGGCCAGCAACATCTGGCGTCCAGCCCATGCCGCGCCCGTCGCCGTAGCGCTTGATCCAATCGTAAACCCAATCCTGTGTTCGGCTGCGGGCCTTATCATCGCCGACTGCTACCAGATCATCCACCCAGGCAGCGCCGTGAATTTCATCCGCGTTTTCTGGGTGTTTATCCGCGACGTCCCAGATCGAAAGCCGTGGCCCTTCGATAAACTGGCCTGAAAAAAGGAAATTGCCGGTGATCAATTGTCGTCCACGTCCGACAGCGCCAATTGAGCGCGGATCGGGTGTCGTCACAAAGCCAATAGGCAGATTGCGACGCGTAGCTCTACGCGCGTGCACCCGGTGCATAAATCTGGTCCGGCGATCCCGCCATGTGGTCGCGTGTGCCAATGCTACGCCGCCTTGGTTACTCGTACTTGGCGGCACGATAGGAAATCATTGTAGCCAAGTCACGAAAACTTCTGCGCTTGGGCGTGGTTTTGCCAAAGCGTTGATCAATGGGCGCTGTGCGGACAAGGCCGCGTTTCTACTTTGGGGCGATGTCAGGATGAAATATGCACTGTTGCGCTGTTGCACTGTTGCCCGCGCGAATTTCAAAATGTGTGATATTTTCTTTAATGCTACCCGATAGTTGGTAGATATCCCGCATGTTGACTAGTTAACGATTGGAAGAGAGATGAAGATTTTCGACAAGGCTTCGAGGCCTGGTTTTACGCGTGGCGTTCAAGCTACAAAGATTAGCAAAAAATTGGGGATGCTTGCGGCACCATTGTTGTTGGCCGCAACGGCGGCGCACGCGCAATCCGTGAGTATTCCGCAAGTTCACAGCACAGTCACTGGAGGCTCTGCAAGCACGACGCTCACTGGTTTGCCGACGGGAACCAATGGGGATGCCACCATTGATCTGAGCCTCTATGGCGATTTTGGTTATGGTACAGAAATGCTGACGGTGCTATTGGATGGTGTGAGCGTAGGTGTGGCTGCCCCTACGGGACTGGACTGTGTATCTGGACTGACCCAAATCCTGATTGTTGATCAGGCAACACTTGCGCCGCTTATTGCGGATGGTCAGCTCGAAATCACTTTCCAACCCACGAGCAATGTAGACAATTTTTGTGGCTCGTACAACGGTAGCCCTAGCAATGTAAGCTTCGTTGTCAGCGGTACCATCACTTATGATGGCGTGACCGGCACTGCCGCAGAGGAACAGATCGCAAGTTTCATGGAAAACCGCGCGCGTGCGCTGGTGCAAAACCAGCCCGACGTGGCGCGTTTTGTCGATGGCCGCGCTGGTGGACGTCTTAATGCAGACGTAACCCAAGGTGCTGGCAGCATTGATTTTGCCTCTGCCGGGCGCGGGCCTGTCTGGGCGACTTTGACCGGTAGCGCCACGAAATTTGAAGAAGGCAACGACCAAAGCTATTTCCTTGGGGCCGCTGGTACGCATCTGTCTTTTGGTGAAAACACCATCGTTGGTGCCATGTTGCAGCTGGACTTGGCAGAGCAGGACTTTGCTAACGGAGACAAAGCCGAAGGTAGAGGTTGGCTGGTCGGGCCATATTTCGCCACGCAAATTTCTGAACACCCGCTGTTTTTGGATGGGCGCCTGCTTTATGGTAAAACAGATAACGAATTCACGCCCGATGGTGATGCAACCGACAGTTTTGACGGTGAACGCTGGCTGGCCACGCTGAATTTGCAAGGCCGTGTTGAAATGGAACATTTCACAATGTTCCCGATCATCTCTGCCAGCCATGTGCGCGATACGCAGGATGCATATACGGACAGCGACAGTGTTGATATCGACTCTCAGGATATTGAACAAACCGAGGTCGCCCTTGGTGTGGACTTTGAAAAACCGATGCTATCGCATGATTTGGTGCTCGTTGGAGGGCTATCAGGCATCTGGTCGGATACCGATGGTGACGCCGCTTCGTCATCCGTCATTGGCAATTATAATGGCTGGCGTGGCCGGATCGATGCGGGTCTAAACTATTCCAATGGCGCAGGGTTGATTGCTGGGATGAATGTCTTTGTTGATGGTCTTGGCGAAGATGACTTGGAAAGCTATGGCCTAAGCTTGGCGCTAGACTACCAGTTCTGATCCCACTGATCACGAACCGCTCGCCACTCGTTACGTCTGAGCACGGTTATTCACGACAAAAGCCGCCCCGTTTTCAGGGGCGGCTTTTTTGGTTTGCTTTCATTAGCGTCTAATGTGTGAACTTCTTAATCTCACCTGATTTCAAACGCTCAGAGTAGGAGGCCAATTCTTTGCGGACGATCTTCATCAGGAAGTAGAGAGCAAAAATGTTCACCACAGCCATCGCAAAGATCGCAGCATCTGAGAAGTCGATCACAGGGCCAAGGCTGGCAGCCGCACCGATGACGATGAAGATGCAGAAGATGATTTTGAACGCGAGTTCAGTTCCTTTGCCTTCTCCAAACAAATAGGTCCACGCCTTCAAGCCATAGTAGGACCATGAAATCATCGTAGAAAACGCGAACAAGATAACTGCGATCGCCATCACAAACGGGAACCAGCTAATTGCGGACCCGAATGCCGCCGCCGTTAATTCCACACCAGAATTCCCGTCGACCGTTGCGATTGCAGTGCCAGCTTCGTTTAGCATGTAGTTGCCTGTGGCTTCATCGATGATCAACTGCTGGGAAATGACGATGACAAGCGCAGTCATTGTGCAGATCACAACCGTATCAATCAGTGGTTCAAGCAACGATACAAAGCCTTCGGTGATTGGCTCTTTTGTTTTCACTGCTGAGTGCGCAATCGCAGCAGAACCCACCCCTGCTTCGTTTGAGAAAGCCGCTCGCTTAAAACCTTGAATCAATGCACCAACCATGCCGCCAGCAACACCAAGACCGGTAAATGCGCCTGCAAAGATTTGTCCAAACGCCCAGCCGATCATGTTGAAATTCACCAGCAAGACGATCAACGCCGCAGTTACATACAAGATACCCATAAACGGTACGATCTTTTCGGTCACTTTCGCGATGGATTTCACACCACCGACGATAACCGCAAAAACCACGCCAGCAAAAATGATGCCGGTGATCCAACCCGGATACTCACCGGTGATCCCCGAAATCGCTGCGTGTGCTTGGTTCGCTTGGAACATGTTCCCGCCGCCAAAGGCACCTAAGATACAAAACACAGAGAACAGGACGGCAAGAATTTTGCCTCCCGGCAATCCAAGTTCGTCAAACCCTTTGGAAATGTAGTACATCGGGCCACCAGAAACCGTGCCGTCCGGGTATTCATTGCGATATTTGACGCCCAAAGTGCATTCCGTAAACTTAGATGCCATACCCAGCAGACCAGCCAAAATCATCCAGAATGTCGCGCCAGGACCGCCGATGCCAACGGCAACAGCAACACCCGCGATATTTCCAAGGCCGACGGTGCCTGACAGGGCCGTTGCCAATGCCTGAAAATGGCTGACTTCGCCAGCGTCATTGGGATCGGAGTAATCGCCTTTGACGAGCCCAATTGCGTGTCCAAAGAATCGAAACTGCACGGCTGCAAAATAAATGGTGAAAACGGTTGCGCCGATCACCAACCACATGACGATCCACGGAAAACTAGTTCCCGGTATCGACATGAAAATAAAATTGACGAACCAACCGGTTGCTGCGGAGAACCCCGCGTTTACTTTTTCGTCCAACGTCATTGCGGCCTCTTGCGCCGATGCGGGGACTGCCGCGACAAAGAACGCCACAGCCAAGAGAAAGAAGTGATAAATCTTAGTCATTGTATGATCCTTATACCACGACGGTGACAGGGACGCGGGCATCCATCACCAAATTAGCTGTTGAGCTGCCAAAGATACGCTTGGAAAAGCCGCCAGCACTGGAGCGCGCAACGATGATCTGGCTTGCGCCCTCTGAATGTGCGATGTCGTCAATCGTATCGGCAACATCACCATGGCGCACCACGGCGCGCGCTGTCAGTCCCGCCTCCGTAAGCGTCTTGATGGCGGGGTTCACCACGCGCTCCATCGCGATTGCAATTTCTTCTTCACGGCGTTTATGGCGCTGCGCATTTTCTTCAGCGGTTTGAAATGAAAACGGCGACCATTCGATCACGTAAACCACAATCAATTCACAGCTTTCCATTCGGTTCGCTAAGTTTTTTGCAAACTCGAGAGCTTTTTCTCCCGAACTTTGCCCGTCAAGGCCAATTACTAATTTCATTATTTTGTCCCTCACTGTTTTTAGGTGTCCAGTAAGGCGAGTCCGGACAACCATGTAAAGAGTTTTGGGCGTCTTTGTCGGGCGATCACAAGGATCGCTTATGGAATAGGCACAAACGACCGCTAAGCTCGCAGTCTAAATCAGACCTAAGTCAATGTGATTGTATTGGGTTTTGGGGTTCGTATTTCCGGTACGACGATCCCGTTAGGTCTTGCAAGCTTATGTGTTTGTGCGCGGATTTGCCAAGGCGATGAAACTTCTAAGAAATGCGCGCAGTTGTGCCGCGTTTTCAGGTGCGGCCAGTAGCTCGGAGACGTGTTCGGGTGATTTTCCGATCAATGCAAACCTGACAAAAGGTGTCGCACTGAATGCGCTACTGACGGTCGAAAGCACAACCCTCAGCGCGTCCAGCATGTCATCGCCTCGGTGAGAGCCGTGCAAAATCGCCATTGGCTTTGCGATAACCGCGTCGCCAGAAACTAGCCAATCAATCGCGTTTTTTAGCCCTCCGGGAATGCTGCGCACGTATTCAGGGCATGCGAAGACGATCCCGTCTGCATCTGCGACCATTTGTTTGAATGTGTGAACGGCAGGTGGGGGGGCTGCGTCTTGGTCCGCTGAGAAAATGGGCAGGCTTGCCAGTTGATGGTAAACTGTGACTGTCACTCCAGCTGGTGCGATCCTGGCAAGTGCGTGCAGCAACGCAGTATTGGTAGATGCCGCGCGCGTGCTTCCGGAAATCGCGAGTATATTCATGCTGATTTGCGCAGCACGGCCATATAGAATCCGTCCATTCCGCCTAAATCGGCCCAATAGTCGGGGCGCAGGCGAAGACCACCTTCTTCGCTGATCCATGCGGGGTCGATACCGGGGGCTGTGGCGGGTTCAACAGTGATATCGGGGTGACGCGTCAGCGCGTCCTCGATCTGCACTTCGCCTTCGTCGGGTAGCAGTGAACAGGTGCAAAATACCAGCCGTCCGCCGGGTTTGAGCAGGGTCAGCGCGTGATCGATCATGGTTTCTTGTTGGTCAATCAATGCGCCAAATTCTGATCCGTCTTTCGCATAGGGCAGATCAGGATGCCGCCGGATTGTGCCGGTGGCTGAACAGGGCGCATCCAGAATGATCGCGTCAAAACCATCTTCCGTGAATGCAAAAGCGTCGCTGGTCACGGTCCGCGCCTTGAGCCCGACGCGTGTCAGGTTTTCAGTGACCCTGTCCATGCGCCGTGACGACAGGTCTACTGCAGTCACATCCGCGCCTGCGGCTGCCAATTGCATGGCTTTGCCGCCCGGTGCAGCGCAGAGGTCTAATACCTTTAAGCCCGCGACATCGCCCAAAAGCTTGACCGGAACTGCGGCCGCTGCATCCTGCACCCACCAATCGCCGGTGTCGTAGCCGGGCAGGGTGGATACTTGGCCCGCGTTCATGATCCGCACCGATCCGGTAGCCAGCACTTGCCCGCCTGTCGCATCGGCCACGGCCTGCGCATCAGTCTTGGGGGTCAGATCCAGCGGCGCGCCGCCAAAATGCGTGGCCTCCATCGCAACAACCGCGTCACGACCCCATGCCGCAACCAAAGGCTGGCGGAGCCAGCCCGGTGTCAGCGGTACTGCGCGTTTATGCCAGCCATCGGGGCCTTCGGCTGCGATTTTACGGAGCACCGCGTTGGTCAGCCCCTTCATCGATTGGGTGCGTTTGTTGCGGCCCACAATTTCAACATAAGCGTTCACAACGCCATGTGCTGCCTCACCACCGCACAGCTCAATCACGCCAAGGCGCAGGGCATTCAGCACATGGTCAGGTGGCGTCTTTTTTAGATAGGGTTTCAGCATCCGATCTGCACGGTCCAAGCCGCGCAAAGCATCTGTTGCCAAGCGTTGCGCACGGGCGCGGTCGTCATTGGCAAGCTGCGCAAGTGCGCCGCCGGCGATCAACTCGGCCATCAGGCGACCTTCAGTCGTGATTTGCATCATCAAATGATGCGCGGTACGGCGGGCAGGCAGACCTGTTTGGTTCATTGGGTATCTCTTGATGCTGGGTGCAAGCGGGGTATATCAAAGCCATGCCGCCGACAAGGAGAGTTCAAATGTCCGATCAGCCATCCGATCAAACGACCCCCGCCCAGCGCGCCCTTGCTGAGGCAGAAGCACGCCGTAAGGCCAGTGGCAAGGATGGCTTGCCGACTGAATTAGGTGGGCGAGACGGGCCTGAGCCGGTACGTTTTGGCGATTGGGAACGCAAAGGGATTGCAGTCGATTTCTAAGCGATGCAATCAGCGGGTAGCTTGCGTCGGGCGTGGTCGCGTTATGCGGCATTGCATCACTCTGCAATTTTCCATATTTTCTGCTCTGCTTTCATGAAGATTTCAGGTAGTCGTAAAGAAAATGGATGCCGCACGCTTAATTTGCGGCCGTCTGAGGGAGTAAGCATGCCGTTATCGATGCTGCGCATTGCCGTGCTGGGATTATGTCTATTGACTGCTGGCTGTAGCCTGCCGCGCGGGGCTGGGTTTCAATCCGAAGTGTTGGCCGCATCCAACGCAGGCAACCGCGAAGAGGGCGAAGAGGCCGTCTATGATTTCGAAGTTGTCGCGGTCACCCGTGAAACATTGCCGGTGATCAATGCATGGCCTAATCGCGATGTGCAGTCTTTTCCTTGGATCGCGAGCCAAGAACAGCCTGCATCGCTGATTATCGCGCCGGGCGATACCGTTCAGCTAACAATATGGGACGCTGAAGAAAACTCGCTTTTGGCCGGGGCTGGGCAGCGCGTCACACCGTTGCAAGATACCAAAGTTGGTGCCAACGGGCGCATTTTTGTCCCTTATATCGGTGATATGCATATTTCCGGCATGTCTGAGATGACAGCGCGCGGGCGTATCGAAGAAGAGCTAAGCCGCACTATTCCATCGGCGCAGGTGCAACTGATCGTCCTGCCCGGCCGCGCGAACATGGCCAACCTGATGACAGGTTTCGGGGCGCCGGGCCTATATGAATTGCCGGACCGGAACTTTAAGCTGCTGGAACTTTTGTCGCTTGCCGGGGGGGCTGACCCGTCGCTTCTGAACCCGCAGGTGAGACTGATCCGTGCCGGGCGCACCTATGGAGTGTCGCTGAAACGGTTGATGGAAGAGCCCGCGCTGAACACGACAATGCGTGGCGGGGACCGCGTGATGATCATTGGTGACGACCGCAATTTTCTATCGCTTGGCGCGACTGGGTCCGAAGCCGTACATCAAATAACCCAACCCGATATGACCGCGCTTGAAGCCTTGTCGACCATCGGCGGTTTGAGCGATGGGGTCGCGAACCCCAAGGGTATCTTGATCATGCGTGAATATGATGCCGACGCAGTGCGCGATGATGTGACAGGTCCTGCGCAGGAACGCGTGGTGTTCACGATGGACCTGACCTCAGCGGACGGGCTGTTTTCGGCAGGCAAATTTATCATCCAGGATGATGATTTGATTTATGGCACCGAAAGCGCGCTTGGGCCCGCTTTGACGGTATTTAGTCTGGGACAAAATATCGCCTCGCTGGTGAACTGATCCTGTTAAAAAAGAATGATGTCATCCGCGAGCGTGGTGGCATCGGTCACGTTTTCAATGGTCAATACATCGCCATCCCCAAAGTCGATTATCATTTGCGTTCCATTAAGCGTCCCATAGATCAGCAAAAGGTCGGCCGCAGATGTGAGCCCGGTCCAAAGGCCCGCATCAAGCGTAATATGGTCTTCGCCTTGTGTGAAATCTGCGATCACATCGCTGCCGCCTTCAAAGATAAATTCATCCGCGCCAGCATCGCCATAGAGAATATCGTCACCTGCCCCGCCGCTGATCGTGTCATTCCCGTCACCGCCGCGCAGAACGTCTTGTCCGCTCCCACCAAAGATATCGTCATCGCCTGCGCCGCCTAGCAGCATGTCAGCACCGGCATCGCCTTCCAAAACGTCATCACCTCCCCGCCCCATAAGCGTGTCATCACTAGCGCCGCCAGTTACGGTATCATTCCCACCACCTGCCATAATCACATCGCGCCCATCACCACCGTTGATCGTGTCATCCCCTACGGTCCCCATGATAAGATCATCGGTTGCGGTGCCATCGGTGGGGCTGGGGCTGGGTGCCCCATCAAATGCGTCACGCAAGTCGTCACTGTTTCCATCTGCGATCAGCGCTGTGCCGGCCAATGGGTCCATGACGCCGGTATCTATAACAGGGGAAGACGGGGGTGATGGATCAGGTGGCGGGGTTGCGGGGCCCGGGTAGCCCGGTGTTGCGCTATTTGGAATGCGGGTCACCCCGATCAGATCAGCGTTGGTGAATGCGCGATAATCGATTGGATTCCCATCAGCGCTATAGATCGTCAGTAGCTCATCGCCGTATCTGATTTCGACACCGTTTGCGGTAATGGTCATGGTGAGTTGGCTGATGTCACGCAGCATAGACCAATTTGACAGATCAATAACGTCTTCACCTAATGTGAAATCGGTAATCGTGTCGTCCATGTCATCAGCAGAGAGGATAAACACATCCGCACCCGCCCCGCCGGTCATCGTATCGCTGCCATCGCCATCACGCAGAATGTCATCGCCTGCGCCTGCTTGCAGATCATCCGGGCCGTCGTGCCCCTGCAAAATATCAGCACCCGCCGTTCCGGCGAGGATGCCGCCAGCAAGCGTAGCAGTGGTCGTGATCCCAGCGGTGCCGATGTCATATCGCAATTTGGTTAGGCCAATTTCGCTACTGCTGGCGACATAAATATCAAGCCCACCGCCTGTCCCGGCCACCGCAATTGCGCTGATATTTTCAAGCCCCATTTCGGTGGTGTCCGCGATATGCGCACGCTTTACCAACTGCCCGCCTTCAAGCAATGTAAACACGGTGATCCCATCATCCGCCCCGCCTGCGATGACATAGGTTTGCCCGTTGTGGGTTACGGTCTCTAGGGCTGTGATCCCGTCAAACCGGGTTTCTAAGGTATCCAGCACATGGTCGCGGATAATCATCTGCCCGCTGGCGTCGATCTCCATCACGCTGATACTGCCGCTTCCGGCCGCGCCGAGTAATACATAATTTGTGCCGTCCACAAGCGCGGTCGCCATGACCGTAGGCGCAGATACCCAAAGGTTTTCGGTGGTGCCAAGGTCTTGTGCCAAGGTCAACGCGCCCGTCGCATCGACCAACCAACTGCTGATGCCGTTGTCCACACCACTTGCAGTCAGAAGCAAGTTTTGGCCGCCGATATTAAGCGAGGCCGTCGCCGATATCTGATTGACATAGCTGCCCGGTGTCCCAGTCAATTGCGTTTGCGTCGTCATGACCCCGGTCGTGTCAAACGTGATTTGCCCGATTCCGGCGGCACCCGCGATGCCACCATAGGCGATCTGTTCCCCAGAAATCAGGGTGATTATCGTAAAGTCCTGGAATCCAGAAAAGCTGACCCCCGCCAGCGCAGTGGTTCCATCAAAGGCCCCATCTGTATCAAGGGTTACGGTTTGCAGGATGCCGCCGGTGCCACCCCCGCTTAGGATCGTGATGCCGCTGCCAGTTTGTACGGCTGCTATCGTCGCTGTGCTGCCAGCGATATCCCCACCGTCGAGCACAAAGCTGTCGATCAGCGCCGGTACCGCCCCGGAAATATCCCAGCCGTTGAGGAGCCCGTCGTATTGGGTTGTGCTGTAAAGCACCTGCACCCCATCTACTGTCATTAAAGACAGATCCGTGATGTGCGAATACGCGAGCTCAGCCCCATTGCTGAGGTAAGTTACCATAGTGATGTCTGACATGCGTGGTCCCCCCCAGGACCAAAGAACAGTCGTCGATCTTTAGGGTCGTGGCGAGGCGGGGCAGGCACATGGTCGAAATGCGGCAGGATCATGGACCTTAGGTCGAAATTGGCTCAATAAATCGGTGAATTTTAGAAGGATGCTACGGGTGTACCTGTGGCGCAGGGGGCGGTAGAACGATCCGACGCAGAAGGTGAAAATCATGAGCACACCCAAATTTGGCACCAGCGGATTGCGCGGCCTTGTCACCGCACTGACACCGGATTGCGTTGGGCAACATGTCACGGCTTTCATCGCGTCTTGTCCGATTGGCACGGGGATTTACATCGGCCACGATCTGCGCCCGTCCTCGCCTGAGATTGCTGCAATGGTTTCCCTTGCGGCGGTGACGGCGGGGGTGCATGTGACGATGTGTGGCGCGGTGCCTACCCCGGCGCTGGCCTTGGGGGCAATGTCCGCAGGCGCCGCGGCGGTGATGATCACGGGGAGCCATATTCCAGCGGATCGCAACGGGCTTAAATTCTATACACCCGCTGGCGAAATCACAAAGGCGCATGAGCAAGCCATCCTTGCTGCATTGGGCAAGACGGTAGCGGTCAATCCCGGCACTCTGTCCCAGAACGACCAAATCTGCACCCAAAATAATGCGCGCTATGTGGCCGCCTATGGGCAGGCGTTGGACGGGATGCGGATCGGGCTTTATGCACATAGCGCTGTGGGGCGTGATCAGCTTGCCGATTTGTTAACCGCGCTGGGCGCGGAAGTGGTGATGCTGGGTTGGTCCGATACATTCATCCCCGTTGATACCGAAGCTGTTTCACCTGCCTTACGCGTGCAATTGCGCGATTGGGCGGCAACGCATGACATCGCGTCAATTGTTTCGACTGATGGCGACGGGGACCGTCCGCTGGTGACAGATGCGGGGGGCATCGTGATTCCAGGTGATATTCTTGGCCAGATCACAGCGCAGGCCTTGGGCGCAGAAACCGCAGTGACCCCAGTGTCGTCGAACACCGGTGTGGATCAAATCCTATCGGTGCAGCGCACTAAGATCGGGTCGCCATATGTAATTGCGGGTATGGAAGCCTGCGCAGGCAAAACCGTTGGCTATGAGGCAAACGGGGGATTCCTTTTGGGGTTTTGTGCGCAAGGACCAAACGGGACATTACCACCATTGATGACCCGTGATGCCATTTTGCCCATGCTCGCGGTGCTTGCCGCAGCACGCCAGCGCAGTGTCGCAGAACTGGTCGCTGATCAACCGGCTCGGTTCACTGCGGCAGATCGCTTGCAGAATGTCGCGACAGATAAGACGCAGGCACTGGTGCGTGAGCTTTCCGAAACGTACGAATCGCGCGCCGCGTTTTTGCGGTGTTTCGAAGGACAAGAAGCCGACATCAATCAAACCGACGGGCTCCGGATAACGCTGCAAGATGGTCGCATCGTTCATCTGCGGCCTTCGGGTAACGCCCCAGAATTGCGGCTTTATGTCGAGGCAGATAGCGCCGATGCCGCGCAAGATATGCTGCGGATTGGGCTAGCTGACATATCTCGCCGCCTTGAAATGTAAAGCACACCGCAATTCACAAAATTCTTGGTGTATTGTGACAAAATGCACAGACTTTAGCACCTAAAAGCTTAGAAATCGGCGTCAGGGCAAGGTTCTTGTGATTTGGTTAATGATTTGTCTAAGGGCTTCTCGTGTGATTTTCACCGGGAAGCCTTTGTCATTTTTGGGGATCGTACCCGTTTGGATTCGCGGATTGCCAAGCCCAGGTGCTTGCAGCCATGTCATTAAGACCATGTTCGGCCCGCCACCCAAGTTCCGCCGCCGCACGTGACGCATCCGCCTGCATGGCCGCAATATCTCCGGCGCGGCGCTCGGCTTGGATTGTTGCGATCTTCTGGCCGCAGGCACTTTCAAAAGCCGCAACCATGTCGCGTACGCTATAGCTTTGCCCGGTGCCGATATTGAAGGGGCGTGCGCCGGGTGTTTTCGTAGCATAGTCGAGCGCCGCGACATGCGCGCGGGCCAGATCAACCACATGGATATAGTCGCGCAGCCCCGTGCCGTCGGGCGTGTCGTAATCATCACCAAACACGGATAGCGCCGGACGTTTCCCGACGGCGACCTGCGCGATATATGGCATCAAATTGTTGGGAATATCTTTGGGGTCTTCGCCGATCTTTGACGAATGATGGGCGCCAACCGGGTTAAAATACCGCAGCAATACGGCGGCGGCACCCTGCGTTGCTTTCGCCCAGCTCGTCAGAATGTTTTCAGCCATCAGTTTGGATTGGCCGTAAACGGACATTGGCGCGGTTGGGTGGGCTTCGTCGTAGGGAAGATAGACAGGTTCACCGTAAACTGTGGCCGAAGAGGAAAAGATGATTGTACGGCACCCCACGCGGTCCATCGCGCGCAGGAGGGCCAGCGTACCGCCCACGTTCACATCGTAATACAGCAGCGGCTTTGCTTCGCTTTCGCCAACCGCCTTAAGTCCAGCAAAGTGGATCACCGCATCCGGGCGAAAAATTTGCATCACTTGATCAAGCATCTCGGGGTCGCGGACATCGCCTGTGTAATCTGCCACTGTACCATTCGACAGGACGCGCACCCGGTTCAAAACCTCGGGCGTGGCGTTCGAGTAATCATCCAGCACACAGACCTCATGGCCTTGGGCCATGAGCTCAAGCAATGTATGGCTACCGATATAGCCTGCGCCACCGGTAACCAGAACGCGCATCAGAAGATGAAGTCGCTGGTGTCCGTCAGCACTGTGCCAGTCAGCAAAATTGCCATATCGTCAACGCCATCATCGTTGCTATCGATGAAAACAGTTGTGTTCCCACCTGACGCATTTAGGGTGACATCCGCGCCGCTGATACCTAGTGCGCTTAGATCAATTTGGTCGGAACCGTTTCCAAAGTCATCTATTGTGTCGCTATTCCCAATAAAGCTGTCAGACATCGCATTAAAGACAAATGTATCTGCGCCAGCGCCGCCCGTTAGTGTATCTGCGCCCATGCCGCCAATGATCGTGTCGGCACCTGCGTCGCCATCGATATCATCATCGCCGCGCCCACCGTACAGCGTGTCGCCGCTACCACCGCCAGTGATGTCGTCGTCGCCACTGCCGCCAAAGATCGTGTCAACGCCAGTCCCGCCATCCAAGTCGTCAAACCCGCTGCCACCATAAATAGTGTTGGTACCGCTGGACACAGTGGCATCATCGCTGCCCGAATCCCCTTGCAATGTGTCATTGCCGCTACCGCCGTCCAGGTCATCGTCGCCCGTGCCGCCCACCAATTCATCGTTGCCACCGTTACCGGTTAGCTCGTTATCGGCGCCATTCCCGATCAACGTATCATCGCCTGATCCACCAATCGCATTTTCGATGACCGCGCCGTTCGCGATTGTATAGCCGCCCGCAACCCCGTCAGCCCCAGAAATGTAACCTCCGCCACCTTCGGCGTAGATCAAAGTTGCTTCGCGTAGGTCGATTGTGACGTCTTTTGTGCCTGAGTAGCTGATTGTGTCTTCGCCGCCCGTATCCCAAATAGAAATCCAAGCGTCGTCATTGTCCGGGATTTCATAGACATTATCGCCGCTATTGTATGTCGTGTTCGCGCCGTAAATCTCTTGCAAAATCGCAATGTCGAGCGCCATAGGTGAAGCGGAGCTCCCGTCGTTTTGCCAGTCCGTTGCAGGGTTGGTATACAGCCCATCATTGTAGGACATGATCGTATAGACGCCCTGATTTAGGTCGTAGTCGCCATAATAGCCAAAGGGATAGTCAGAGTTTCCGGTAAACCCTTCGAGCCCATTTAGAATGCTATCGCCGTCATGGGGGTGGGCAAGGCCCAGCCCGTGCAGTGCTTCGTGAATGATTGTGGAATAGCCTAATCCACCAGCTTCAAGCCCGCCGTCGTTATTCCAGCCATAGCCGCCGCTATTGAACGCGCCCATAAGCTGGCCTGAATAATCCTCTACAGGTGGCAAGTAAAAATACCCCAGTGATCCTGCATTTCCAAAGTCATCAAGGACGAACTGAAAGTCGGCATTAGGGTCACTGGTTTGTGTGAATGTCACGTCGATGTAATTCGAAATCGTCGTAAGCGCTGCCATGAACTGCTGCTGTTGATATGAGGTCCAACCTTCAGATGTGCGTTCACCGGGAACTGCATTGGCGGTGCCACCGCTAGGCACAAAATAGACTGTGATGGTGTCGTACCCAAGGCTACCGCCAGTATCGAGCGTTGAGGCGGGGCAGTTTTCTGACAGACCAGAAACTGATTCAGTTGTATTCGCGAGGGCTTGGCAAGTTTCACACAAGGGATAATTTCTCCTGAGAAATAAGCGTCTAAATAGTTGCGATGCTGTTAAACATCAGAATTACGGCGAAAATTAGCACGGTTGGTAACTTGCGTTCAACGTATAATTCGGAGTGCCGTCTCGCGCACGCATTAGTCACGCGCGTAAATGTCTTCGTAGCGAACAATGTCATCTTCGCCCAGATAGCCCCCGGTTTGCACTTCGATCAAAACCATCGGCAGCTTTCCGGGGTTTTCAAGCCTATGGATGGCGCCAAGCGGGATATAGACCGATTGGTTCTCGCAAAGAATCTGCACATCTTCGCCAACGGTGACTTTTGCGGTCCCTTGTACGACGATCCAATGCTCTGCGCGGTGGTGATGCGATTGCAGAGACAGGGCGCCGCCGGCCTTGACGACGATCCGCTTGACTTGAAAACGATCACCCGTTGCGAGGCTTTCGAACCAGCCCCACGGGCGGTGATCCTTTGGAAAGCATGTCGCCTGCGGTGCGGATTTTTCTTTGAGGATCGCAACGGCTTTTTTGACGTCCTGCGCCCGGTCCTTATGCGTGACCAGCACCGCATCTGGCATGGCGACAGCGACAATATCCTTAAGCCCAATGCCGACGATTGCCTGCGTGTCGACCTCTGAGCGTAGCAAGGTATTGGAACAGTCAATCGCGGTCGCAGGTCCGGAAAGCGCCACGCCATCCGTTTGGGTTTCACGCCAAACAGACGCCCAATCGCCAAGATCTGACCACCCGCTGGCAAAGGGGACGACAGATAGGTTGTCAGCTTTTTCCATCACCGCATAATCGATTGAGATTGCGGGCGCTGTCGTCCATGGTTCAGGCGCTAAACGCAAAAAGCCAAGGTCCGTTTTTGCCTCGGCGATTGCCGCTTGTACCGCCAGAAACATATCGGGACTTGTCGCTTGGTAGGCCCTGAGGATGGCTTGGACCGAGAACAGGAAAATCCCGGCATTCCAAAGATAACGGCCATCTTCCACCATCTTTGCGGCATGGCTTGCATCAGGTTTTTCGACAAAACCCTTGAGAGGTAAAGGGCGTGTTTCTCCGGTTGGTATGGCATCAAGCGCGAGGTACCCATAGCCCGTTTCAGCCCGGTCGGGTTGAATCCCAAAGGTGACCAATTGGCCGCTTTGTGCCGCCGGGGTTGCGGCAGCGACTGCCGCGTCAAACGCAATCTTGTCGGGGATCACGTGGTCTGAGGGGGCGACCAACATTAGCCCCTCTGGATCGGTCTGCGCCAGATGCGCCGCCGCCGCCAATATCGCAGGGCCAGTGTCACGCCCTGCGGGTTCGATCAAAACGGCACCGGGATCGATCCCAATCTCCTGCAATTGTTGTGTGACCGTGAACCGAAATTGGTCAGCAGTGACAACGACTGGACTATTGTACGCGTCGCCCTGCAGCCGGAGCGCGCTGGTCTGGAAGAGGCTTTGGTCGCCGATTATGGGTGCAAATTGTTTCGGGTAGCTTTTGCGTGAAAGCGGCCACAGCCGTGTGCCAGATCCGCCGCATAGTATGACCGGAGTAATCATGCCACCTCTCTCAACCTGCGTTGCGCGCGTGTTCGTCTTTTCGCTGCGCGTTCAACCACTGATAGGTGTTGCTGATCCCATTACGCAAGTTGATTTTCGCGCGCCAGCCAAGGTTGGCCATTGTTTGCACGTCCAGTAATTTGCGTGGTGTGCCGTCGGGTTTTCTGCGGTCAAAGGTGATGGTGCCAGAGAACCCGGTAATATCCGCGATCATTGCCGCGAGTTCTGCAATTGTGATGTCGGTGCCTGTGCCGACATTGATGTGGCTTTGCATTGGGGATGTCGCGGCAGTGTATCGCGCTTTATCCAGTCCTAGAATGAACAGTGCAGCCTTTGCTAGGTCATCGACGTGTAAGAATTCGCGCCGGGGCGTGCCGCTTCCCCAAACGGTTACGGTGTCATCGCCCGCCTGCGTGGCCGCATGAAACCGATTGATCAGCGCAGGCAGCACATGGGCATTTTCGGGATGAAAATTGTCGCCCGGACCGTAAAGATTGGTCGGCATGATTGATCGGTAATCGGTGCCATATAGTCGATTATAGCTTTCGCAAAGTTTGATTCCGGCGATTTTTGCGATCGCATAGGGCTCGTTGGTTGGTTCGAGCAGACCAGTCAACAGCGAAGACTCTCGCAAGGGCTGCGCGGCGTCACGCGGGTAAATGCATGACGACCCAAGAAACAACAGCCGATCAATCCCGGCGTCATGCGATTGATGAATGACATTCGCTGCGATCATCAGATTGTCGTAGATGAATGGGGCAGGGTAGGTGGCATTGGCCATGATCCCGCCAACACGCGCCGCGGCAAGGATAACCGCGTCGGGGCGCTCTTGGCGCAAAAAACCACGGACGGCGCTTTGGTTGGTTAGATCGACTTGCGCGCGCGGTGCCGTCAGGATTTCGTGATCAGTCTGCGCCAGTTGCCGCAGAATTGCGCTGCCAACCATACCGTTGTGCCCGGCCACATATATACGCATGTTTAGGCCTCGATTGTCATCGGCAGGCTTAACCCATGTTCCCTCAGAAGCGCATAGCGCCGTGCCGTTTGCAGGTCTTCGGCGATCATCTCGGCGCACATCTGTTGTGCAGTGATCTGCGGTGACCAACCAAGCTGTGCTCGGGCCTTTGTCGGGTCGCCCAGCAACGTATCGACCTCGGCGGGTCGGAAATAACGTGGATCGATCCGCATGATCACGTCGCCGGGTTTGACCGAAGCGGCGCGGTCACTGGTGACGGCTTTCACCACGGCCATTTCATGAATGCCTTTTCCCTTAAAGGTCAATTGCAACCCGAGTTCAGCCGCCGACCAGCGTATAAAGTCGCGCACAGAATGCTGAACACCTGTGGCGATCACATAGTCTTCGGGCGTCTCTTGTTGCAGCATCATCCACTGCGCGCGCACATAGTCGCGCGCGTGGCCCCAATCACGTAGCGCATCGATATTACCCATATAAATACAATCTTGCAGACCCATTGCGACATTGGCCAGCCCGCGCGTTATCTTGCGGGTGACAAAAGTTTCGCCGCGTCGCGGGCTTTCGTGGTTAAACAAAATGCCGTTGCAGGCGTACATGCCATAAGCTTCGCGGTAGTTCACACAGGTCCAATAGGCGAATAGCTTGGCCACGCCATATGGGCTGCGCGGATGAAACGGGGTTTGTTCAGTCTGCGGGCTGTGCGCGACTTGACCGTAAAGTTCAGAGGTCGAAGCCTGATAAAACCGGGTTTTCTTTTCCAGTCCCAAAAAGCGAATGGCCTCTAGCAGGCGCAACGTGCCCATCGCATCCACATCAGCGGTGTATTCGGGGGCTTCAAAGCTGACGGCGACATGGGATTGCGCACCGAGGTTATAAACTTCGTCGGGCTGAACCTGTGCGACGATGCGGGTCAGGTTCGAGCTGTCGGTCAGATCGCCATAGTGCAGGATGAATCGTGCGTCGTCGGTTTGCGGATCTTGGTAAATGTGATCAATGCGATTGGTGTTAAATTGCGATGCACGGCGTTTAATGCCGTGGACCTCATAGCCTTTTTCAAGCAGAAATTCGGCAAGGTAAGACCCGTCTTGGCCTGTGACCCCAGTGATCAAAGCGCGCTTCACGTAAATTCCCCTCATGCCGCAATTACGATTCGTTAACTACTTTGGTGCCTGAGAGGTCTTAACGACGCGTTAACCGCCGTACGCTGCTTGCAGTGATCATTTACACGGATGGGTCGATACTGCCGGGGATTTCACATTTCCCAAAAGGCGCGATGACCCCATGTCTGATTTTACCCCGAACCTGTCCATGCCGTATATCTTGCCCGCGCAGGCGCAAAAACACGTCACGCATAACGAAGCGATCGAGCTTCTTGATCTGCTCGTGCAGTTGACGCTGGAAGAGAGCGGCGCCACGGTGCCCCCCGCTAGCCCGGCGGAGGGCGAATCTTGGGGGATCGGGACGGGTGCGACGGGCGATTGGGTCGGTCAAGACGGGCAAATCGCAACGTGGCGTGGTGGGGGGTGGCTATTTGTCGCGCCTATCGATGGTTGGACAGCATGGGTGCGCGACATTGGCGAGCTGCAAGTGCTGAATAGTGGGGTTTGGGTCACGAAAGGGGCGGCGTTTGAGCCGCAGAATGTCGCGATGATCGGAGTGAACACGACGGCCGATGCGATCAACCGATTGGCTGTTTCTAGTGAGGCGACGCTATTGAACAATGCAGGCGCTGGGCACCAGCTTAAAATCAATAAGGCGGGGGGCAGCAACACCGCATCACTACTCTATCAAAGTGGATGGTCCGGGCGCGCGGAAATGGGACTTTCTGGCAGCGATGATTTTAGTATTAAAGTCAGCGCAGACGGAGCGTCATGGTTCACAGCCATCGGAATCGATGGCACGGATGGGCGCGTGCGTATTAACCAGGTCTTGCATGTGGAGCCGAGCGCGACGCCCGGAACTGCGGCGGCTGGCGACGTCTACTTTGATTCGACGACGAACAAGTTGCGATGCCACGATGGCACCGGGTGGCAGGACCTCTTTTAAAAGAATTCGGTACGACAACAGATTCGTTAATCAGGGGCGCGGTCTTAATTGACCGCGCCTTTTTTGCTTTTTGACCCGACGTTCGTGGTTTGGCCTCAAAAATGATACCCCAAATCCCTATCCAGCCAGATATGGTGTGGATTAACTGCGCAGGGAACTTGCGACAGCATAGTTGCTCTGCTACATCGCACAGGATTTTGACGCTTTCGTGATCCACGGGGGCCAAACAAGTTGCTTGGTTGTCGCCCTGAATGGGGTGGTGATTGGGCCTAAGACATCGGAAGGGTGGACGTGTCCGAAACTGTTGGTATCTCCACAAGCATTGCGTCGCGTTATGCGACAGCCGTGTTTGACCTTGCCAAAGAAGGCAAGGCCATCAAAGCGCTCGAAACTGACGTAGCGGCTTTGGAAACTGCAATCACTGAAAGCGATGACATGCGTACATTGTTGTCATCACCGCTTTATAGCCGTGAACAACAAGGTTCCGCGATCGCCGCGATTGCAACAAAAATGAAATTGTCTGCATCAACAAGCAATGTATTGGCGCTGCTGGCAAGCAAGCGCCGTTTGTTTGTGTTGCCGCAGCTTTTGGCTGTTCTGCAAGGCATGTTGGCCGAAGAACGTGGCGAGGTGACTGCCGAAGTGACCGCAGCCAAGAAGCTGACAAAAGCGCAAGCCGATAAGCTAGCCAAAACACTTACTGCCCAAGTGGGCAAATCTGTCACCATCAAAGAAACCGTCGATGCCTCTATCATCGGCGGTCTTATTGTCAAAGTGGGCTCTAAGATGATCGATACGTCGATCGCCTCAAAGCTCAACGCACTCCAGAACACTATGAAAGAGGTCGGATAAATGGCGATCCAAGCGTCTGAAATCTCTGCGATCCTTAAGGACCAGATCAAAAACTTTGGCCAAGAAGCCGAAGTGGCCGAAGTTGGCCGGGTACTAAGCGTTGGTGATGGTATCGCCCGCGTTTATGGCCTTGATAACGTACAAGCCGGTGAAATGGTTGAATTCCCCGGTGGTATCCGCGGGATGGCGTTGAACCTTGAAGCTGACAACGTTGGTGTTGTTATCTTCGGTTCTGACCGTGACATCAAAGAAGGCGACACTGTTAAGCGCACAAAATCCATCGTGGACGTTCCTGTTGGTGACGAACTGCTTGGTCGCGTTGTTGATGGTCTGGGTAACCCGCTTGACGGCAAAGGCCCGATCAAAACGAAAAAACGCGCAGTTGCTGATTCCAAAGCGCCCGGCATTATCCCACGTAAATCGGTTCACGAACCAATGGCGACAGGTCTGAAATCTGTTGACTCAATGATCCCCGTTGGCCGTGGCCAGCGCGAATTGATCATTGGTGACCGCCAAACAGGTAAAACAGCGATCGCACTTGATACGATCCTGAACCAAAAATCATACAATGATGCAGCTGCCAGCGAGTCGGACAAACTGTTCTGCGTATACGTTGCGGTTGGTCAAAAGCGTTCAACAGTTGCACAGCTGGTGAAAAAGCTCGAAGAATCCGGCGCGATTGAATATTCAATCGTTGTTGCTGCGACGGCTTCTGATCCTGCGCCAATGCAGTTCCTTGCACCATATGCTGCGACAGCCATGGCAGAGCACTTCCGCGATGCGGGCCGCCACGCGCTGATCATCTATGATGATCTGTCCAAGCAAGCTGTGTCTTACCGTCAAATGTCACTTCTTCTGCGCCGTCCACCAGGGCGTGAAGCTTACCCAGGTGACGTTTTCTACCTTCACTCCCGTCTGCTCGAGCGTTCATGTAAACTGAACGAAGACAACGGTTCCGGGTCTTTGACGGCGCTGCCGATCATCGAAACCCAAGGTGGCGACGTGTCTGCGTTTATTCCAACCAACGTGATTTCGATCACCGACGGTCAGATCTTCCTTGAAACTGAACTGTTCTACCAAGGGATCCGTCCTGCGGTGAACACCGGTCTGTCAGTTTCGCGTGTTGGGTCTGCCGCGCAGACGAACGCAATGAAATCTGTTGCTGGTCCTGTTAAGCTTGAGCTTGCGCAGTACCGTGAAATGGCTGCCTTTGCGCAGTTTGGTTCTGACCTTGACGCCGCGACACAGCAATTGCTGAACCGTGGTGCCCGTCTGACTGAATTGATGAAGCAACCACAGTATGCGCCACTGACAAACGCAGAAATCGTTTGCGTGATTTATGCTGGTACAAAAGGCTACTTGGATAACGTCGGCGTCAAAGACGTTGGCCGTTTCGAGGCTGGTTTGCTCAAGCACCTGCGTACAAACGCATCTGACGTGCTTGAAATGATCACCAAAGAAGATCCAAAGATCAAAGGCGACGCTGAAGCCAAGATCAAAGCCGCTTTGGACGCTTTCGCTGCCGATTTCGCTTAAACCCTAAGATCAAGGAGACGAACACGTGCCTAATCTTAAGGACCTGAAAAATCGGATCGCGTCGGTCAAATCGACCCGCAAGATCACGAAGGCCATGCAAATGGTCGCGGCAGCAAAATTGCGCCGCGCCCAAGAAGCAGCCGAAGCATCACGTCCCTACACAGAGCGTTTCAACGCTGTGATGGGGCAGCTTGCTGCATCGGTTGGCGGTTCAGAAACTGCACCAAAATTGCTGTCCGGTACGGGCAGCGATCAGGTGCAATTGCTGATCGTCATGACGGCTGAACGTGGTTTGTGTGGTGGCTTTAACGGCAACATCGCAAAGCTTGCGAAAACGCACGCGCAAAAATTGATCGCAGACGGCAAGACAGTGAAAATCATCACTGTCGGAAAAAAAGGCCGCGACGCGATCAAGCGCGAGTTGGGCGATTACTTTGTCGATCATGTCGACATGAGTAGCGTCAAACGGCTTGGCTATCTGAACGCACAAGACATCGCCAAAGGCGTGTTGGCCCGCTTTGATGAAAACGAATTTGATGTCGCGACGATCTTTTACGCGCGTTTCGAAAACGTTGTGACACAGCACCCAACCGCCCAGCAAATCATCCCATCTAGCTTTGATGTGGCTGAGGACGCTGACACAACCCTGTACGACTACGAGCCTAGCGAAGAAGAAATTCTAGCTGACTTGTTGCCGCGCGGTGTTGCGACAGCCATCTTCAGCGCCCTGCTGGAAAACGCGGCCTCTGAACAGGGTGCGCGGATGTCTGCGATGGACAATGCGACACGCAACGCTGGTGACATGATCGACCAACTGACTATCGAATTTAACCGTTCGCGTCAGGCCGTCATCACCAACGAGCTGATTGAAATTATTTCGGGCGCGGAAGCGCTCTAGACCCCGGAGAAAACCATTATGGCAAACGCTAAAGGTAAGATCACGCAGATCATCGGCGCCGTCGTTGACGTGCAGTTCGGTGACCACCTGCCTGAGATTTTGAACGCCCTCACCACGGACAACAACGGCAAGTCACTGACACTTGAAGTTGCACAGCACCTTGGTGAAAACACAGTTCGCACAATTGCGATGGACGCGACCGAAGGTCTGGTCCGCGGTCAAGAAGTGACCGACGAAGGCACAACCATCACAGTTCCAGTGGGCGATGCCACACTGGGCCGGATCATGAACGTGATTGGTGAGCCAATCGACGAACGTGGCCCCATCGGTGAAGAAGACCGCCGTTCTATCCACGCTGAAGCGCCAGAATTCGAAGCACAATCGACGGCTTCTGAAGTACTGGTAACAGGCATCAAAGTTATCGACCTTCTCGCGCCTTACGCGAAGGGTGGTAAAATTGGTCTGTTCGGTGGTGCGGGTGTTGGTAAAACAGTTCTTATTCAAGAATTGATCAACAACATCGCGAAAGTGCACTCTGGCTACTCCGTATTCGCGGGTGTGGGTGAGCGTACACGTGAAGGTAACGATCTTTACTACGAATTCATCGAATCCAAAGTTATCGACATGGATGACCTGACCAAGTCCAAAGTGGCCCTGGTTTACGGCCAAATGAACGAGCCTCCCGGTGCACGTATGCGTGTTGCCCTGTCAGGTCTGACAATGGCCGAAGCGTTCCGCGACCAATCTGGTACAGACGTTCTATTCTTCGTCGACAACATCTTCCGCTTTACACAAGCCGGTTCCGAGGTGTCTGCGCTTTTGGGTCGTATCCCATCTGCGGTTGGCTACCAGCCAACACTGGCGACCGACATGGGCGCGATGCAAGAACGTATTACATCAACAAAGAACGGGTCGATTACATCGGTTCAGGCGATTTACGTGCCTGCGGATGACTTGACCGACCCTGCGCCAGCGACATCGTTTGCGCACCTTGATGCGACAACCGTTTTGAACCGTGCGATCTCTGAAAAGGGTATCTACCCTGCGGTTGATCCGCTCGATTCAACATCACGTCTGCTGGACCCAGCAATCGTTGGTGAAGAGCACTACGCCGTGGCTGCTGACGTTCAGCAAATGCTGCAGCGCTACAAGTCGCTTCAAGATATCATCGCGATTTTGGGCATGGACGAATTGTCAGAAGAAGACAAACTGACCGTTTCCCGCGCGCGTAAAATCGAACGCTTCTTGTCACAGCCGTTTGACGTTGCTGAAATCTTCACCGGTTCACCGGGTGTTCAGGTTCCTCTGGACGACACGATTTCTTCTTTCAAAGCTGTTGTTGCCGGTGAATACGATCACTTCCCAGAAGGCGCTTTCTACATGGTAGGTGGCATCGAAGAAGTGAAAGCAAAAGCCGAAAAAATGGCTGCTGACGCAGCTTAATGAACCTGTAAGGAGCCAACATGGCAAACCTACAATTCGATCTCGTTTCACCTGAACGCCGTTTGGCTTCAGTCGAAACAACCGAGGTAATGATCCCCGGTGCTGACGGCGACATGACTGTGATGGCGGGCCACGCGCCAACCATCACAACATTGCGCCCCGGCATTATGCGTGTGACGCATGATGGGACGACCGAGGAATATGTTGTTCTTGGCGGCTTCGCTGAAATCAGCGCAACGGGCGTTTCGGTCTTGGCAGAACAAGCTTTGCACCGCGATGAGATGACGCAAGAGGTTTACGAAAAGCTTATTGCTGATGCCAAAGAGCTGTACAAGAAGCATGAAGAAGAAGTTGAAAATGAACCGGGCCCCGTCGATGAAGCCGCGAAGCTGATCGCGGATATGGTTGCAATGGGCACCCATATCGGGTTGGATTCAGAGCACTCTAACTTCGGTTAAAAATGCGCTAATAATTACAAGGGCCTCGCATCGCGGGGCCCTTTGCTATTGTAGGGTCGCGTTTGTTGGTGAAACGTGACATACAACCTTAAGGATTTTAGAGGGTCGCGAGAGGCGATGCATAGATTAAACAGTAGCACAGTTGGGATAGATCACGGAGATGTGGTCTTGTTTTCAGACTTCGAAGATGACGGCGCAATGTGGCGTGGCAACGGACCACGCCAAAGCCGCGAATACGTGAAATTTGAAACCCAGTATCTGACACCGCCGCATGTGCAGGTGTCCATGTCGATGTGGGATATTTCAAATTCGACGAATACGCGGGCCGATGTTCAAGCCGAAAACATCACTGAAACTGGATTTGAAATTGTGTTTCGCACTTGGGCGGACACACAAGTCGCGCGCGTCCGGATTGCATGGACGTCATTCGGGGAGCTTCCGAATGACGATGGCTGGGATCTGTATTAGCAACAATCGGTGTTGCAATGTTATCGCAAGGGTACATGAATGGCCGGGTAGAATCCGTTTTTCATGACTTTTTTGGTTTTTTTGGCGCAGAGTTTTTCCATTAATCGACGACTATTAATCTATGGAGAATAAGATGATCAAAACAATTGTAACAACGACAGTATTGCTTTGCGCGACAACCGCTCAGGCCGATGGGCTATATTACGGCGGCGGGGTTTCTTTGGTGCAAGGCGACTCACTTGAAGATGTAGCTAGTAGCACTTCGTCTACTGACACGTACGGTGCAATCACTGGGACCGTGGGATACCGCTGGGATCAGGCTGATATGTTCTATGGTGCTGAATTTGGCGCGGATATTGCTGTCGGCAGTGATTTCGAGAACGGTGGGAACACCTGTTCAGATGGTGCTAGCGGACCTTACTATTGTGAACACTACGCAACGACCCGTTTACGCGGTATTGTCGGGATGCCGGTTGGTAATTTCGAGGGTTTTGCATCCTTTGGTTTTGCCGCAGCCAGCGGTAGCGCCGCAACATTTATCACCACGCGCGATGACGCCGTAAATTCTGGATATACGGTTGGGCTGGGTCTGCAGCAGGGCTTTAACGGCAACATGCTGCGGTATGAACTGATCTATGACAACCTTGAAACAAATACGACGAGCCAAGGTGGAGGCTATGAGCCGACGTTCGAAGCGGTCTCGTTGAACGTGTCTTACCTGTTTAACTAACGTTGTTGATGGCACCCTTGTTGAACGGCTGAGGGTGCCATCAAACGCATATCGGCGGCTAGTCCGCCGCGTATAGGCCTTCGTAAATTGGGCCGAGCGTTTTGTGGTCGAACAGGGATGACACGGATGTGCCGTTCCAAGTGTTCAAGATGGCCTGCGCAAACATCGGTGCTGTTGGTACGACCCGGATATTCGGGGCGGCCAAAACGGGTTTTGTTGCGGCGATCGTGTCTGTAATCACTAGGCTTTTCATCGCTGAATTTGTGATCCGGTCAACTGCAGGGCCTGAAAGAACACCGTGGGTGATATAGGAATGCACTTCGCGGGCGCCGTTATCCATCAAGACTTCGGCGGCTTTGCACAGGGTGCCAGCGGTATCAACGATATCATCAACAATAATACACACGCGGTCTTTGACGTCGCCGATAACGGTCATTTCAGCCACTTCTCCGGGCTTGCCACGACGTTTATCAACGATAGACAGGGGCGCACCAAGGCGTTGGGCAAGGTCGCGCGCGCGCGCCACGCCGCCAACATCGGGTGATACCACCATGACGTCTTCCATCCGGTCACGAAAATTATGCATCGCGTCCAATGCGTAGATCGGGGATGCATAAAGGTTATCCACCGGGATATCGAAAAAACCCTGAATTTGCGTGGCGTGCAAATCCAGGGTCAAGATACGTTCAACGCCAGCTTCGACCAGCATGTTCGCAACCAGTTTCGCCGTGATCGGCGTGCGCGCCTTTGACCGGCGGTCTTGGCGGGCGTAGCCAAAGTAGGGGATCACAGCGGTGATGCGATCAGCAGAGGACCGGCGCAGAGCATCGGCGATAATCAGCAATTCCATCAGGTTATCGTTGGCCGGGTTTGACGTCGGCTGAATGATAAACATGTCTTCGCCGCGGACGTTCTCAAACACTTCGACGAAGATCTCGCCATCGTTAAAGCGTTCGACACGGGCGTCGACCAGCCCGACATCCATACCGCGATGCATCGCCATACGGCGTGAAATCGCAGCGGCGAGAGGCTGATTTGAATTTCCAGAAATGAGCTTGGGTGCAGTCATAGTCGGCATTGGGGGGGTCCTTTGGCAGAAGGCAGTAACAAGTACATGACAGATTCGAAGCGTTGACACCGACTAACACAGGGTTACCGTCACGCAAACAATTCGCGGACATCAGGAGACGAAAATGGCCCATATTGACTACTTCTTTGCAACGATTTCACCGTTTAGCTACCTATGCGGGACGCGGCCAGGTGAAATTGCCGCGAAACATGGTGCAACCATCACATATCGCCCCTTGGATATCATGAGCCTGTTCTCCCGCACCGGCGGCACCGCGCCCAAAGATCGCCACCCAAGCCGCATGGAATACCGCGCCCAAGAGCTGCGCCGCCAAACCGCGCAGGTTGGATTGCCCCTGAACCCAAAGCCCGCATTTTGGCCAACGAATCCCGCGCCGTCATCCTATGCGATCATTGCCGCCCAGAATGAGGGGGGAGACGTGGCGGGGTTGGTCCATGCGATCGGCGCGGCCTGTTGGGCTGAAGAAAAGGACATCTCTCAAGAAGACGTGATCCGCGACTGCCTGACCAAAGCTGGGTTTGCACCTGACCTTGCGGATAAGCATATGTTGACCAGTGCAGAAACCTATGCGGCCAACCTTGAAGATGCGGTCGCCAACGGGGCCTTTGGCGCACCATTCTTTATCACCGACACGGATGAACGGTTTTGGGGACAAGATCGGTTGGATGATCTGGACGCTTATTTGGCGGGCTAAAGCCTTAGCCGTGCAGCAGATCAACGAATTGCTGCACGGCATCTTCCGTTACTGACCAATCAGTGACCAAACGCCCGGTCAGCATGCCATCGGGATCACCCGTATGCGGGTCGCCGCCCATCACATAGTAAAACGCGCCGCCATCCAGCATCCGCTTATGTTCACGGCGTGGCATGTCAAAAAAGATGATATTGGCTTGGGGTTCACATTGAAATGTTAACCCGTCGTAATCGCGCAGCCCTGTCGCCAATTGTGTGCAGCGCGCATTCGCGGCGCGCGCCAAATCCAGCCAAAGACCGTCTGCCAAATAGCCTTGCATCTGCGCTGAAAGAAAGCGGTGCTTTGACAAAAGATGACCACCACGTTTGCGGCGCAGCTCAAATTCCCAAGCGAGATCGGGATCAAAGATCACGCAGGCCTCGACACCTAATGCGCCATTCTTCGTGCCGCCAAAGCTAACGGTGTCGATCCCAGCCTTCCACGACATCTCAGCTGCGGTGCAATCGAGCGCGACCAGCGCATTAGCAAAGCGCGCGCCGTCCATGTGAGTTTTCATGCCAAATTCACGCGCCACATCTGTCAACGCGCGAATTTCATCCAAGCTGTATATCGTGCCTTTTTCGGTCACTTGCGTAATCGAAAGCGGTCCACGTTGCGGGCCATGTACGCCGCGATTTTGTTCAGATTCGATTTTGGTGCGCAAGGCGTCCGGTGACATTTTGCCGTCGACTGTCGGCACCAACGTCAGCTTTGCCTGCGAATAAAACTCTGGTGCGTTGCATTCGTCTTCTTGGATATGGGCGACATCGGCGCAAAAGATCGTTTCCCAAGGTTGCGACATGGTTGCAAGCAGCAACGCATTGGCGCTGGTGCCGTTGATGACAAATTCGACTGCTGCCTCGGGGGCTTCAAAAGTGTCGCGGACTTTTTGGCGCGCATCTTGGGTGAATGCATCGCTGCCATAGCCGGGCGCGTAGCCTGTATTGGCTGTAGTGATCGCCGCGATCACCTGTGGATGTACGGGTCCTGCGTTATCGGATGAGAAAAACATCTATGTTGGCTCCTCGATGATGTGGTCTTCCCAGTCGTCTTCGTCGATTTCAAACTCTGGGAGGGTCATGCCGCGCACGGATACGCCGGCGCGGTGGACAGATTCGGGATCGCCTGTGACCAACGGGTGCCAATCAAACAGCGGGCGACCTTCATAGATCAGACGGTAAGCACAGGTTTGCGGCAGCCAATACATTGTATCTGCGATGGTCTTCGGGCTTAGCACGATGCATTCGGGAACGAAGTTATGCCGAATTGAATAATTCCCGCATAGGCAGCTTTGGTCGTCCAGCAATCGGCACGCAACGCGGGTCATCACAACAACGCCGGTATCTTCATCTTCTAGCTTGTTCAGGCAGCATTTCCCGCAGCCATCGCAAAGCGCTTCCCACTCGGGTTGCGTCAGCTTGTCCATCGGTTTGGTTTCCCAAAACCGGTCAGCCAACCCAGCGCGAGTTATTTCATTCGACATCTTGCAATATCTTTCGGGCGGTGTCGCAATCAGCGTTCATTTGCGCGATCAGCGCGTCCAGCCCGTCAAACTTTAGCTCTGGCCGCAGATAGTCGACCAATGCAACCGAAAGGGTCGCACCGTAAAGGTCACCCTTAAAATCAAACAAGTAGCTTTCGCAATTTGGTATATCGCCATCAAACATCGGGCGCACACCAATAGAGGCCGCACCATCGTAGCTGCCTGCGTGCGGGCCGTCTAAGACATCGACCTTAACTGCATAGACGCCAAATTTTGGTGGGTGCAGGCCGGCAATTGACATATTTGCCGTCGGAAACCCAAGCTCGCGGCCACGTTGATCACCGCGAATAATTTCGCCTTCAATCCGGTGCCAATGGTCCAGCATTGCAGCGGCGTCGCGGGGTTTGCCGTCGCTCAGGGCCTGCCGAATGGCGGTGGATGATACATTTGCTGGTCCAATCTTCAGAATCGGGGCCACGGTAACGCCAAAGCCCATTTCATCCCCAAAGGTGCGCAGGTCATCAATCGTACCAGAGCGCCCTTGTCCGAAACAAAAATCGGCACCGACAACGACGTGTTTCAACCCTAACCGATCAGCAATGACGTCTTGCGCAAATGCGCGCGGCGTGAGGCTGGCAAGGGCTTCGTTAAATGGGACCTCGTACAGTTTTTCGACGCCAAGCTTATCCAACCGGTTTGCACGGGCCTCGGCATTCATGAGGCGAAATGGTTTCGAATCGCGTGAAAAATAGCTGCGGGGGTGGGGCTCAAAGGTCATCAGGCCAAGCGGAGCATTCTCAGCCTTGGCGATGTTCCGTGTCAGATCAATCACCGATTGGTGGCCGATATGAACGCCGTCGAAATTCCCAATCGCCGCAGCTGCGCCGCGGTCGCTAGGGTCGATAAAAAGTGTGTCACGAATGATGCGCATGGCCTTGCGTAGCGCGGCCTGCAAAGGGCTGCAACCCTAGTCGAACTTGCGCGATGGTGCGAGAACCGTGGCGTCGCCGACAAGCACCTTTTTGCCGTTCACAAGGCAGCGCGTATTCATTGTCACGCGGCGTTTTGCGTTGTCGATTTCCATCACTTCGACTTCGGTCAGAACCATGTCACCGGGACGCACAGGGGCCAAGAATTTAAGACTTTGCCCCAGATACACGGTGCCATGCCCCGGCAATTGTTCACCGATCACCGCGCTGATCAGCCCGGCAGTCAGCATGCCGTGTGCGATGCGCCCGCCAAAGATTGTATCTTGCGCATAGTCATCGTCGAGATGCACAGGGTTATGATCAGTAGAGACAGTGGCGAACATTTCGATATCTTCATCTGTCACAACCTTGCGTAGGGTGCGGATCATACCGATTTCGATGTCTTCAATGCAGATGGTTCCACGTGGGGCATTATCAAGCATGTCGCGTTCCATTGGGTAATAAAAATCCGATAAGCCTTTCGGCTTTGAAACTTTATTACTTCGCGGCCGCAGAAAAATCAAGTACCCTTAGCGTAATTGTCCGATTGCAAACGTCGCATGCGTTTGCTGCGCGTTCAGATAATCACGCAGCGCCTCTGGATCAGGCTGGGTCACTGTTTTTGTTTCAGCGGCGGCAAGCCCGCCAGAAATAAACAGCACGTCCAAATCTTCTTGCACAGCGCCCAGAACATCAGTGTGAGGCCCATCGCCGATAGCGATAATTGGTGCGTCAGCAGGCAGTTTGTTCAGCGCTGCCAAGCGACGGCGTGCAAGGTCGTAAATGGGGGGGTGTGGTTTGCCGAAATACAGGCTTTCGCCGCCCATATCAGTATAAAGCTGGGCCAACGCGCCCGCGCACCATTCACGTACCTCACCACGATCCACAACAATATCAGGGTTCGCGCAGAGCAGCTTGAGCCCTCTTTGTTTCGCAAAAAGGAAATCCGCGCGGTTCACATCGACATCGGCCATCGGATCAAACGGGCCGCAGCACACGATTCCTTCGGCCTGATCTAGCGGCACGCGCTGAATATCGACTGGGTTTTCGATCACCGACAATGGCTTAAAAAAATCATCGTCGCGCGGGCTTTCACCCATGAAATAGACTTTCTCGCCCACGATTCCACGGTACATTGCCGCACGTGCGCTATCGCCCGAAGTCGCAATCGCATCCCATGCGTCTTCGGGAATACCAAAGCCAAGGATTTGACGTGCAACTGATTCCCACGGGCGCGGCGAATTGGTGACAAGCACCACAATACCACCGTTGGCGCGATAGGCTTGCATTGCGGCGACGGCATCAGGAATGGCCGTGATCCCGTCGTGCATACAACCCCATAGGTCAACAAAGGCCGCGTCGTATTGGCCCGAGATGTCTGCGAAAGTTTCGATAATCCGGGTCATGGCGCGGCCTTTGTACAGGGTGTTTTAAGCTTTGAGGTTCGGGATGATCTGCTTTTTACGGCTCATGATGCCGGGCAGAACAACACTGTCACCTTCGACAATGGCGTCGAATGATTTTTCAGCCACAGATTTCACAATGTCGTTCGGGATGAACATTGTTGCCTCTTCGTTCAGAATGTCGACAACGAACAACAGAACTTCATCGACGCTATCTTCTTTGGCGACCTTTGGCATGGTTTCCATGATGGATTTCTGGCGGTCCAAGATGATTTTCGGCGCAGTGGTTTCTAGAACTGAAACGCGGAATTTCTTGCCATCAACGCCGTATTCTTTGCTGTCCATGCGCAAAAGTTCCGCGTCAGAGAATTCGGAGACGTCTGATTTAGCTTCGAACATTTCAGATGCATAGGCTTCGAGATCGATTTTCAAATCTGCCGCCAGTGTTTCTGCTAGCTCTTTATCCATCGATGTTGTGGTTGGCGAGCGGAACGCCAATGTGTCAGACAGGATGCAAGACAGCATCAGCCCTTTGACGCCCTCGGGCATATCAGCGGCCTTTTCGCCCATCATTTCGTGCATGATTGTCGCGGTGCAGGCCAATGGGCGGATGGTGATGTTAATTGGGTTTTTGGTTTCCAGACCGCCCGCCAGTTTATGGTGGTCGATGATCGCCAAAACGTCAGCGTTGTTGATGTTCGCTGGCAGTTCAGCGGGGTTGTTTGTATCGACAATCACACATTTCTGGTCGTCTTCGACATCGGCGATCACTTCGGGGAGATCAAATTCCCAGCGCTTGGCGACAAATGCGGCTTCGGTGTTGGGGGCGCCCAGCAACGCAGCTTTGGCTTCGATGCCTGTGTGGTTCAAAAACCATTCCCAAATCAGGGGGGATCCGGTGCTGTCGGTGTCGGGGGCTTTGTGGCCAAAAACAAGAGTTGTCATGTGTGATGCTTTCTAAGGGAGACTTTGACCGCCTTATAAAACCACACCAAGCGACTGTCACCCCATGGTCTTAATGGTGTAAGGTGGATCGAGATCCACCCTACGCGAAAGATACAATTGCGCGAAGCTGACCTATACCCGCCGATCAAGGCCCATCTGCAACGCCAAGGCTATGACGTCAAAGGAGAGGTCGGCTCTGCCGATGTTGTCGGACGGCGCGGCGATGATCTGATTGTGGTCGAATTGAAGTTGGGGTTTTCGCTGGCGCTTTTTCATCAAGGGATTGAACGACTTGCGCTCACCGATGATGTTTATATTGCGGTTCCCGCCGGGGGGCGTGCCAAGGCATTGAAGGCAAACGTAAACCTCGCGCGGCGCGCAGGGCTGGGCGTCATGACGGTGCGCGCGCGCGACGGCTTTGTCGAGATTCTGGCCGATCCGGGGCCCTATGCAGCGCGCAAATCCAAGAAAAAGAAAACCCGGCTGTTGCGCGCGTTTGATCGGTTGCAGGGCGACCCAAATGCGGGCGGTGCCACGCGACATGGGATCGTGACGGGCTACCGCCAAGACGCTGTGCGCTGCGCCCGATTTCTTGCGATTCACGGGCCGTCAAAGGGTGCAAAGGTCAAAGATTGGGCCGAAGTACCGCAGGCCACGCGCATTATGGCCGACGATCACTATGGTTGGTTCGAACGTGTCGACCGCGGCATCTACGCGTTGACCGATGCGGGCAAGCAGGGGTTAGCTGATTTCGGCGATGACTAATCAGCGCGCGTCAGTGTCCAGCCGTCGTTTTGGAGCAGATTTAATATCCCGTTTTCACCAATCAAATGCGCGGCCCCGGCTGCGACGATGACATTATTATGGGATTTGGTTGCCTCGGTGATGACAGGAATCCAGTTGCGGTTACGTTCATCAAGGATTGATTCCTGGGTTTCGTCAAAAAGCACCGTGGCGGTTTCTAAATCCAGCTCTGGCAAATCGGCGAGCGTGAGGCGCGACATTTCCCATAAGGTGCCAACGTCTTTGGCGAAATAGCGATCAAGCATGGCGACGAACACCTGCTGTTGGGTATCAGGCATCATCAGACCCATGCGCAGAAATTCGATCTGTTCGTCCAAGCTCTCCTCTTGGAAGATCGCGAACAGCGTGGTGAAGGCTTCAAGTGATTGCATCGGCACACCAGCCTCTGCCGCCGCGTCCATGATCATATGGTCAAGCCCCAAGCGGCCTGCGATTACATCATCCATTGCGCAAGGCGGCATAGCCAAGAGTAGCGACGCGTACCAAGGTTGCATTTTCGCGATCATGAAGCTTGGAATGCTCCGGTCTGCGGCGGCCTGCAAAAGCAACTCCCAGGTTTGGCCGTCCAGAAGTTCAGGCAGCGTAGGGCCGTCGACGAGAAACAGTTGACTGGGATCACGGGCCATCAGCTGTTGCAGGTCTGCCTGATCGTCAGGCGTGGCCTCGACCAAGATCAAATCGGCAGAGGCGACGCTCGCAGAAATGCTTGCGAACAGTGCACCAAGGCGCGGATCATATATATGCATCGTCCCGACGATGCGCAGGTTTTGCGTATCTTTTCGCGCGTCCCAAACCAGACCTTGCGCAAAAGGGATATCTGCGACTGCTGCCGACAATTTTTGATGTTGTTCGGCGCTCAGCTGATCAAGGTAGCTTTCGCCAGCGCATAGCGCGAGGGCGGGCAGGCTGAAAACCGAGAAGAGGGCAGTGGCGGCAGCGCGCAAGAACATTGGCATTCCTTTGGGTTATGACCCCATTAAGGTAAGCCGTCTTTTGCGCGGGTCAATTGTGTCGGGGGATTAAGTTAACAGTCGCTGCAACAAAAATACGCTCGCACCGACGAGCCCAACAACACCTTCGGGTCCCAAAATACTAAATAACCTCACGATGGTGCCGCCTTTCAGATACTTATAACGTGCTTAACATACCGCATTGTTACGGTTTGTGTGTTAAAACACGGTTAAGATAGATCTTCGGAAAGGGCTGCCGGATCAAGAATTTCGATACGTTGCCGTGCAGCTTTGATGACTCCGCGTTTTGACAGTTTGCTGATAGATCGGCTCACCATTTCACGGTTCGCGCCGATGGTACCCGCGATTTCTGCATGTGTCGGCGCGTTTTCGATGATGGCACCCACACATAATTTGCCGTGTTCTGCAGCAAGACGGAGTAGGTACGTGCTAACCCGTTGCTCGACAGACAGCGTTGTCATTTCCATGTTTCGCTCTGTGAGCGTACGAATGCGCGCGACCATTTGGCGCGTGATCCGATCACGGATCAACGGTACCTCGTTAAACAACCGCAAAAAGCTGTCGCGTTTAAGAATAAGGACTTTGGTTTCGGTTTTTGCGACAGTTGCCAATGATCTGCTTGTGCCGTCCAACGCCGCTAATTCGCCAAAATGTGCACCGATCGCAAATCGCGAAAACACGATTTCACGCCCGTCACTTGTCCAAAACACGGCGAGCAAAGACCCGTAAAGCAAGAAATAGACATCGTGTGAATTGTCATCTTGATCAAAGATCGTTTGCCACGCACTAAATGTCTTTTCAGTTAGAACAAGCGGAATATCGGCCAAATCTTCGACGGTTACACCGGAAAAAAGCGGCAAATTATAGTGCAGCAATTCTTGAGGCTTCATTGTTTAAACCACACGTGTTTACGGCCCGTAACGCGCTGGTATCGTAAGTGTGTCATGCTACATCCCTTAGTCCGCAGTGGGACTATAGGCACGTAAGCGATCGCTCCAAATATAGAAAATGATTTACCTAGCAGATTTGGCTCGCTGCCGAAACGGAGCGGATCATTGGCCAGCAAGCCAGGCTCGCATTATGACCAATTATATTGGGCTTTTGGCTGCGTTCACCACGTGAGGCCCAAATACGTGATGTGGCTTAGAAACAACAAGTTAGTACGGTTGATCACTCCCTATCCAAGGGGCGGCGATGTCAAACGTCAACTCTGTCTGGCCGTCGTTTTGTTCTGAAACCCAAATATCCCCGCGAAATGCAGCATCTGGAATCGTTGTTTGTAAATGCTCAATCAGGCAGGGATGCCTTTGCAGCACGCGCTGTTCCAAGCTGGTTAGCTGTGCCAAGACTTCTGTGTCAGCAGAACGAATGTCATTTTGGATCACCTTATACGCTGTGTCTTCGGCGCCCAGTTTTCTGCGTATCGCAATCGGCTGCTTGCTTGTACATACGATAGGCAATTGGGTCAGGGTTTCGGCATCGGGGATGCTAAACAAACTGACATGTTTGGTTTGAACATCATACGCTAGCATTGTCACATTCTGATCGGCGGCGTTGTCGTCCCCGATCCGGGAATGCGTTAGCAATCCGGACATATCCGATGCGCCCTCAGGCAATTCGACATACAGGGTAAGGTGCAGCGCGTCGTTATCATGGCGCAAACCTAGGCGCGCGCCGAATGTCAGGGGGGATGATCCCTGCGCGGCGCTGATCACTTCACGAAATGGCGTTTCGGGGGCTTCGCCGCCTAATGCGGTGATCATCTTGCAAGCGATGGCAAGTCGCGTCTTTGGGTCCTGAGCGGGGTTTTCGACCTCTGTGATGATCGACAATGCTTGATCATGCGTCGAAAACCGAACAGCAACTGGGGCGCCAGTTTCGGTTAACGCACTGTGCTTCCAACGGGCCCAACCCGTATGATCCATCACGCCAATTTTGTACAAGGCGCGTTCGATTGCGTCGCCAGCTTTGCCAAAACCGCGCAAAAACCAGCACCATTCCAGATCGTTGCGGGCGGGGTTCGCTGGGGCAAGAGTGAACATGATTTGGGCCTTTAATCTGTTTTTCGGGCACACGAATGTATGCGTGCTAAACATTTACGGCCCTATCACTTGCCCGTTTGTGACTTTGGACACAGAGTCGGCGAAAACTCCGAATGGCATGCTTAAATTGGCAGCAAAGACACAGATTTTTGGCAATTCACCGTTTTTATCTCCGCAAGAATCGTCGCTTGATTAAAGGGGCACACATGCATAAGCTGAATGTATCGCGTCTCTTACCGCTTAGCGAGAAGCTGACTGTTGCAAAACTACAGCAGCATTTCGGCGACGCTTTTGAAAGTGATTTATCTAGTATCTTGTATTTGTAATGGTTTTCTCAGGCTCGGCAGAGCTATCAGTATTTTTGATGAAAACGACGAAGTAAAATAGTTTTTAGGGCAGATTGTTAAGACGTAAACGTTTGCGCAAGCATATCGTGGATAACTCTTGGTTAACGCGTGTGCGAAAGCAAGACGGGCTTTTTGTAGGAGCAAGCATATGGCCGGCGACAGAAAAATGGACGTGGATTTGGATCTTTTGCATGAGGATACAACAGATTTCAGGTCATCTGCGGTGCATTTTCCCGCTGACGATGATGCGAGTGAAGATCGGTTCCCAGACGTCGATGACATTCTTGATCGGCTAACAACAAACACCAAAGCTGTCGAAAAGAAGTAATACTCGCGCCCGCGCAATCCTGTCGCTAAGTTGCCATCAAATTCTATACCCGAGGCAACGCAATGCGGCGACTGACATTTTTGGTCATATTCCTATCCATTCTATACAGCGGCTATTGGTTTGTCGGCGCACGCGCCGTTGCCTATGGCACCCAAACAGCAGTCACACAGGCGCGCACTGATGGTTGGAATTTGACCTATGCTGAGATGAACACAATCGGTTTCCCGTCGCGGTTCGACACCACAATCACAGAATTCTCTCTTTCCCCGCAGGACGAAGGCTGGCAATGGGCCGCGCCCTTTGTGCAGGTGTTCGCGCTCAGCTATCAACCCAATCGCGTGATCGCCGCCTTCGCCAATGATCAGACCTTGCGCTTTGGTGATCAAACCCTGCAGATTACAACCGAGAATTTGCGTGCAAGCGCGGGTGTCGCAGCAAATACCGCGCTTTCGTTTGATGACGCGACCGTCGAAGTTGGCACGGCACAAGTTGCGTCTAATTTTGGCTGGCAAATCAATGCGGAACGCGCGCTTTTGGCCTTTCGCGCGGAACCGGCTGCCGAGAATCGTTATGACGCCTATTTCGATGCCGATCAGGTCGTGCTGCCCAGCGTAATTGCGCAACAAATCGACCCTACCGGCGCATTGGGCACTGCCATAACGCGCGCTGTGTTTGATAGTGCCGTGACATTTGATCAGCCGCTTGATCGGCATGGTTTTGATGGGCGCGGGCGGGAACCGCGCGCGACGAAATTCACCCTGCGCAATCTGACGATTTCATGGGGCCCGATTGAGATACGCGCGCAAGGTGCATTTGACATTGATGCCCAAGGCAACCCCGATGGGCGGATTACGTTCCGGTCCGCGCAATGGCGCGAGATCATTGATTTGATGGTCGCGGCTGGGGTGATTGACGCTGGCAACAAGTTAACGGTTGTTACCCTGGCATCCGCGATGGCCGTGGAAGGTGGTGCACCGGAATTTCCTATTACTTTTAACGCCGGGCGCATGTCGCTGGGGCCTATACCGATTGGGACGGCGCCACAGTTTTGGTAGAATTACTCCTTACCAAATAGCCCGCTGAGCGCGCGGCGCACGAGCGCCGTGACTGATGGGCGCGATGTGGCGTGAAACGGCAGCGGGCGGCAGACTTCCATCGCGGCCACGCCAACACGGGCTGTTAATGCCCCGTTTATCACGCCTTCCCCAAAGCGCCGCGAAACCTTGGACAACACCCCACCACCCGCAATCGACCCAATCAAATCGTCGCCCACAGCGACAGCACCTGTGGCCACCAAATGCGTCAGCACAGAGCGTGTTAAACGCCAACTGCCCAAGGTGCCCGCGCGACCGCCGTAAATCTCTGCGATGCGTCGGATCATCCGCATGTTGGCGGTCAGCGCTGTGAACAGATCGGCAAGCGCAAGTGGCACAATCGCGGTGACGGTTGCGACCTGACGGGCTGCGGCTTCGACTTCGCGCTGTGCGCGGGCGTCGAGCGGGTCCAAAAGCGTGTTTTCAGCCAGTCCGATCAACCCGTCGGCGTCTAGTACATCGCCGCTGCGCGCCTGTAATTCGGATCGCCCCCAAGCGGTATCTTCACGCGCCTTATATAGCTTATCTAACGCGGTCACCACCGCGCGTGCGGCATTCAAGTCGCCTGTGTTCAGCGCATCATTGGCTTGGCGTTGGATGGCATCGAGCCTTTTCAGGCGCGTGAATGCAGCCAGTTCGCGCAGTGTAACCAATGCGAGGACAAGCACCATCGCCCCGACCAGCGCGGTGGCGATGCCGCCTAGAATGGGCGAACGAGCAAGCAAACCGGTCACATAGTCCCATGCCGCCAAAGACAGCATGAACCCCACCAATGTCATCGTGGTCGCCCAAAACAGGCGGGCTAGGCGCGACGGTTTGCGTGCCGCGATCGTTGCCACCTGTTGCATCGCTGCCCCTTGGGCATTGATCGCAAGATCAGGCACCGGGGGTGCCGCGTCAGGCTGCGCTTGTTCAGTTTCGTCAAGATCAATCAGAACAGGGCCATTGGTCATAGGCGATCCCCAAACAAAAACTGTGCAGCCTTATCGAGCCGAATATGTGGTGGCCCGTCACCGGGGCGCAGCGTCAGCGGCGCAGGTGCAAACCGCATCACCGCGTAATCCGCATCTAACCAATTGTCGGCCCCGGCGCGGGCCGGCGACAGCAAATGCGCTGGGTCGTCGGGTAGATCACCGGGATAACACGCGGCTTGCTTTCCGGTCTCAAGTAACCGCCCCCGCACGACGTCAATCGGCTTGCCTGCGTGATCGACTGTATCTTCAACCGTTGTACGCAAGGCCGCAATGGACATGGCGGCGGTCTTGGCCCCTGCGAAATCAGCGCGGTCGCTGGCCTCGCGGAGCAATGCTTGGGCAATGGCTGTCAGTTGCGGGTGCTGGCTGTGGTGCAAATGGTCGGCCTTGGTTGCGGCAAACAGAATCTTCTCGACCCGTCGCCCCTGGAAGATACGGGTCAGGAACGCATTGCGACCGGGACGAAATGCGCCCAAAATTCCGGCCATCGTATTGCGTAAATCGTCAAGTGCAGCTGGCCCCGCATGGATCGCGCCCAGAACATCGACAAGCACGATCTGCCGGTCGATCTTGGCAAAATGATCACGAAAGAACGGGCGCACGATGTTGCGTTTATAGCTTTCAAAGCGGCGCTCAAACTCGCGGCCCAATGATTTGCGCGCGAATTTTTCGCCGGGCAGAGGTGCAAATGTGAGCACGGGCGATCCTGCCAATTCACCGGGCAGCATGAACCGACCGGGTGTGCAATCTGAAAACCCTGCCGCACGGCTTGCGTTCAGGTGTGAGGTAAACCCGGCTGCAAGCGCCTGCGCGGCGGGCTCATCCAATGCGGTATTTGCGTCGATGTCTCGCGCTTGCTGAAGATAGGCGTCCCCGCCGGGGCGGCCCTTGGCGCGGGCCAATGCGGCGGCAGACCACTGCGCATAGGATTGGTCCAGCAAAGCCAGATCAAGCAACCATTCGCCGGGATAGTCGACGATATCGATATGCACCGTGCGCGGGCCAGATAGCCCGGCCAACAGCCCCGAAGGTTGCACCCGTAAAGACAGCCGCAATTCGCTAATCCGATCAGTGCTATCAGGCCATTTAGGGTTAGGCGCGGTCAGGCATCCTAGATTGGACTCATATGCAAAGCGGGGGATCGTATCGTCGGGTTGAGGCTGAAGGTAGGCGGCGGTGATCGCCCCATTTGCTGCGGTGGTCAGTTGCGGCATCCGCCCGCGATCCATCAGATTTGCGACCAGCGAGGTGATAAACACCGTTTTGCCCGCGCGCGACAACCCGGTCACCCCCAGACGGATCACCGGTTCCGCGAACGGATGGGTCAATGTGTCTGTGATTTCGGCCGCGGCCCATGACACTTGATTTGCGATCGTCCTAAAAACCAACCTCGGGCCCCTTCACTGCGTGGTTTCAAGATAGGGGCGGTACGCGCAGATGTGTAGGGATTGATTTTACCGCCCGGCGCGCCTAATCGGGGGCATGCCACGTTTTGCCCTTCTTGTTGAATATCACGGCGCACCCTTTGCCGGGTGGCAACGCCAGAACGACCAGCCGTCAGTGCAAGGCACGATTGAAGCGGCCCTTGCCAAGATTGAGCCGGGCGAACACACGATTGGCGCCGCTGGGCGCACTGATGCAGGGGTGCATGCAACTGGGCAGGTCGCGCATTGCGATTTGCAGCGCGACTGGGACCCGTTTCGCCTGTCCGAAGCGCTCAATTATCATCTTAAACCTAACCCGGTTGCGATTATGGACTGTGCGCGGGTTGATGATGAATGGCATGCGCGATTTGGCGCGCTTGAACGGCAATACCTATTCCGACTGATCGCGCGCCGTGCGCCATTAACATCCGAGGCCGGGCAAATGTGGCGGGTGAATCATGCTTTGGATGCGGGTGCGATGCAGGCGGGCGCGGATCGGCTGATTGGTTTGCATGATTTCACGACATTCCGGTCGTCGATCTGCCAGTCAAAAAGCCCGGTGAAAACCTTGGATTCGCTTCAGGTCGTTGAAATTCCGCGTGCAGTCGGAACCGAATATCAGTTCCATATTCGCGCGCGATCTTTTTTGCATAACCAAGTACGCAGCTTTGTCGGTACGCTCGAACGTGTCGGGTCCGGGCGCTGGACGCCAGACGATGTGACAAAGGCGCTTGAAGCCAAAGACCGCGCAGCTTGCGGCCCTGTCTGCCCGCCACAGGGGTTATATTTGGCCGCAGTGACATACCCCAACGACCCGTTTGCCGCTTAAGTGAATGGTCAATGCCTTGCGGCTTGGTTACTGTTGATTGCAACAAATGTAATGTTGGGCAGGGGACGGCGCGTGACCAGTTTTAGACGGCTAATTATGGCTTTTCTTTGTGCGGCGAGTGCGGCGAGTGCCCAAGACGTGCGGCTGATCAGCGATGAGGCGCGCAGCGTGCTGGACGATACGTCATTGCTGCGCGCACTTGATGATACGGCTGTGCCCCAAGATTATATTGCGGCCGCCCGTGCTGACTATCGCAGGCTTTTAACCGCGCTTTATGCCCAAGGGTATTATGGTGGCCAGATTTCGATCACCGTCGATGGGGTCGAGGCGTCGAACATCGCGCCGCTGTCAGCCCCTTCTGCTATCACAGAAGTGGTGATTAACGTTGTTCCCGGGCCGCGATTTACATTTGGCGAGGTGGCGATATCGCCGTTGCCGACGGGCACCGAATTGCCCCAAGATTTAGGGCCGCGCCAACCTGCGAGATCTGGCGAAATTTCAGGGGCCGTATCCGGCAGTATCAATAGCTGGCGTGATCAGGGCTACGCCACTGCACGGGTCACATCCCAACAGATCACGGCGCGCCACGCAGATGACAAACTGGACATCACAGTTGCGCTGGACCCCGGTCCTATAGTGTATTTTGGTGATTTGGCCGTGACCGGAAACGAAGACGTCAGTCGCGCACGCATCTTGCAGATCGCGGGGTTGCCATCGGGCGATGTTTACGCCCCGTCCGAGATCGCGGCAGCCGAAACCCGATTGCGGCGTGCGGGTGCGTTTGACAGCGTTGCAATGACCCAAGCGGATGATTTGATTGATGGAAACATCTTGCCGATGACCGTGCAGCTGGACGAATCCAAGCCGCGTCGCTTTGGTTTCGGGCTTGAGATGTCCTCGATTGAAGGGCTGACGGTTTCGTCGTTTTGGCTACATCGCAATCTACTAGGCGGGGCGGAACGATTTCGGGTGGATACTGAAATTGCTGGCATTAACGGTGAAACTGGTGGCACCGATTATAGCATAAACACGAGCTTCACCCGGCCCGCGACCTTTGGTGCGGACACGGACTTCTTTATCACATCAGAATTGTCGCGCGAAGACGAACCCGACTATCTGGTCGATAAGTTCGAGGTCGATGTTGGGTTTTCGCGAATCTTGAGCGATGAACTGACGGTGCGGGCAGGTGTCGGCCTATTAACAGCGCATGAAGAAACGGAACTGGGCACGCGCGACTACACGCTATTTACGCTGCCGTTAGACGCGACCTATGACCGCCGTGACAATGACACCAACGCGAAATCGGGCTATTATCTAGACCTATCGGTCACCCCATTCATTAGCCTTGATGATGATCTGGCTGGTGCGCGGACTTATGGCGATGCGCGCGGTTACATCAGCTTTGGCGAAGAACAGCAGCTCACGCTCGCGGGGCGTTTGCAGATCGGCAGTGTCGCAGGCGCGGATACGACAGAAGCGCCCGCTGATTATCTGTTTTATTCTGGCGGCGGCGGGACCGTGCGCGGTCAATCATATAAAAACTTAGGCGTTGAAACATGGAACGGCAGTGAATTCGTGACCACGGGCGGCACGTCTTTTGCCGGTGCACAGCTAGAGGCGCGCTATGTGATCCGCGAAAAAATATCGCTTGTGGGATTCTATGATATTGGCCAAGTGGGCGATACGGCTGTGCCGCTTGAAAATGGTGATTGGCATGCAGGCGCTGGAATTGGGTTGCGTTATGATACGGGGATTGGGCCGATCCGGCTAGATATCGCGACCCAAGCGAGCGGCGACGACGCCGGCGAAGATGTGCAGGTTTATATCGGAATTGGACAAGCGTTTTGAAACATATTTTTGCGCTTCTTTGCTTGCTTTTCCCCCTTTCCGCTTTGGCGCAAACCCAAGAGGAAGAAGACAAAGGTTATCTGACTAATCTGATTGAAGAAAATCTATCTGGAGTTAGCCGGGACGTCAGCATCATTGGTTTTGAAGGCGCGCTTAGCTCAAACGCGACAATTGATGTGCTGACGGTGGCCGATGCAGATGGGGTTTGGCTGACGCTTGAAGATATCGTGCTAATCTGGAACCGAAGCGCGTTGCTGCGCGGTGCCATTGATGTGCAAGAGCTGAGCGCCGCGCGCATCATTGTCGCCCGCCCGCCAGTGTCCGAAGATGCGGACACCCCAAGCGCAGAGGCCAGCTCATTCGCGCTGCCTGAACTGCCCGTTTCGATTACACTTGATCAGCTTGATATCGCTGAAATCTTGCTTGGCGAAGCGTTTTTGGGAGAAGAAATCACCGTTAGCCTGACAGGTGACGCATCGCTGGGTGGTGGTGAGGGTACGGCAAAAATTGTGGCAACCCGCCTTGGCAACAAGCCGGGCGTCTTTGAAATTAACGGCGGTTATTCAAATGAAACCCGCGTGCTTGATCTGCTTTTGAATCTGGAAGAAAGCGAAGATGGGATCATTGGGCGTATCCTTGATTTACCCGGTCGCCCCGCGATTAAAATGGGGATCGCGGGGAATGCGCCAATTGACGATTATGCCGCGACGATTGCAATCGCAACGGATGGTCAGGACCGGCTAAGCGGTGATTTTGAATTACTGAACGCAGATGGCGAACAACGGATTTCTCTTGATGTTGGGGGCGATATTTCGCCGCTGTTCAACCCCGAATACCAAGATTTTTTTGGCACGGATGCGCAATTATCGGCTGTGGCTGTGCTATCCGATACGGGTCGCATTGATATTCCCGCCGTGACGATTGACGCAGGCCGCGTCACCCTGAATGGTGCATTGTACATCGGTACCCAAGGCTGGCCAGAGCTGATCGACCTGACCGGTGCGATTACCCCACTTGCGGATGAGCCCGTGTTGCTTCCGTTGTCTGGCCCAAAGACCTATGTGAACGGCGCGCAAATCGCGATTAGCTATGATGCGGATTTGGCCGATGACTGGCGCGCGGATATTTCCGCCACAGGGTTTGATCGTCCCGGCCTACAGATTGAAACGCTCAGCCTGCGCGGCGGTGGTATTTTGCAACCGGGCGAAGGCGATCTGATTGGCCAAGTCACCGCGAACCTTGCCTATGGCGCAACCGGTGTTGGGCTTGACGATGCCGGCGCCGCGCGCGCCCTTGGTGACAGTGTTGAAGGTCTGTTCACTGCCGCCCGGACGGAACATGAACCGATGCGCATCAGTCAGCTTTCGTTGCGTGGGGCGGGGATTGATATTGATGCCAACGCAATCATTGATGGTCCGAAATCAGGGCTTCAGACAACGGGTTCTGCGCGTGTTGAAGTCACCGGGTTGGAACGGTTTTCGACCTTGATCGGACAAGAGTTGGGGGGCAGCGCTGCATTCGACCTTGATGCCGATATCACGCCACTTGACGGGTTGTTCGATCTAGCGCTTGCAGGTCAAACATTCGATCTTTCGGTGGGTGTGCCAGAAGCAGACGCCGTTTTTGCAGGCACCGGAACGCTTGCGGCAAGCGCTGTCCGCGACGAGGCGGGCACTCGGCTTGAGAGTTTGCGCATTCAAACACCAGCGGCAACCGTGACGGCGTCGGCAGATCTGACCAGCGGTGGCTCAGTCGCGCAATTCACGGCGCGCGTCGCCGAAATTGCCGTGGTCTTGCCTGATTTAAATGGCCCAGTATCCGTCGCGGGTGATGTTACGCGCTCAGCAGATGGTGTGACGGGCATTTCGGTAAACGGCACCGGCCCTGCGGCAACATTTGCAGGAGAGGCGACGCTAAATCCCGCTGAAACCGGGCAAACAGTTAACGCAGAGCTGACAGCAAGCGTGATCGACTTGTCACGCTATGCCGCGCTGGCCGGGCAGCCTATTTCGGGGCAGGCCAATTTCACAACCAGCGGCGTTCTGCTAAGCGATCAGCTGCGCTTTGATGTCGACATTGCGGGGCAGACCCAAGACGTAACCACAGGCATTGCGCGTATTGATCCGCTGTTAAAAGGCGCGGGGCGGTTTACAGCCGCTGTGGCGCGCCCTGCGGCGGGCAAGGTTTCACTATCGGATATGGTGGTGACGACGCCCGCCTTTGCATTACGCGGCGCGGCCGATCTGGATATGAACGGCCCCGCGCAGGCTGATGTTGATCTACGTTTGTATGATGCGGCCTTGCTTGATCCGAGCCTCTCTGGGCCAATGAATTTAACAGCGACAGCCGAACCCAGTGCAGATGAAACAACGCAGGCCGTGATACAATTGTCGGGTTCGGGTGCGACAATTGGGTTGGATGCTGCTATCGGCACAGCCGCCAGCAGCTTTGCTATTTCAGGCGAACTCAATGCAGAAGTTGCAGAGCTTGGCGCCTTTGCTACGCTGATTGGACAGCCCATTTCAGGGGGTGCCACGGTCACTGCTTCGGGTGATTTACTGCCTGACCTAAGTCAGTTCGATCTGAATATCACAGCGCGGAGCGAAGACCTGAGCATCGCAAACCCAACGGTTGACCCGTTAATCACCGGGGTTGGTCGTGTGAATGCGACAGTTGGCCTGGCTGATGGGGTTTTGGCTGTGCGGACCCTAGAGCTATCAACCCCGCAGATATCGATCGTTGGGGCGCTTAATGGCGCGTCTGGCTATGGCCAAGGGCGGTTTAACGCCAGTTTGCGTGACGTGGGCGTGTTGACGGATCAGATCAGCGGCCCCGTGCGCGCGACCGGATCGGCGTCATTGGATGCGGATGGCAATTGGGGTATCGATGCGACAGGAACAGGCCCCGGCGGGCTGCAAGCCGATATCAGTGGCCAGACGACGCAGTCTTTGGATATGGCCCTAACCATTACGGGGGCCGCGCCGCTTGCACTTGCGAATGCTGCGATTGATCCACGGCGACTTAGCGGTACTGCGAATTTTGACATTGGGGTGAATGGACCGCCAGCGCTGACATCGGTTAGTGGCAACGTGACTTTTGCCGATGGGCGGTTGACCGCACCAACGCTAAAGCAAGCGTTGTCAGGTATCGGCGGGCAGATTAGCCTGACAGGCACAGCCGCGCAGTTCGATCTGCGCGCGGGCGTCGAAGGTGGCGGCGATCTGACGATCCGCGGTCCTGTGGGGCTGACGGGTACAAAACAGGCTGATCTGACGCTTGCGTTCAATGACGTGGTGCAACAGGATCCCGAACTGTATTCAACTGTTGTGAACGGGCAAATTACCTTGAACGGAGGGCTTGATGGCGGCGCGCGGATCGCGGGGCTTTTGACGCTTGGGCAAACGGATATTCAGGTCCCCTCATCCAGCGTTAGTTCACTGGGTGATCTTCCAGATGTCGTGCATCTGAACGTTGACAGCGCTGTCCAGCAAACGATGTTGCGCGCGGGTGTTGGACAAACAGCCGAATCCAGTGGCGGGGGCAGTAGCACGTCGCGCGCTTATCCGTTGAACGTTGTGGTTGATGCGCCCTCGCGGATATTTATCCGGGGTCGTGGGCTTGATGCGGAACTTGGCGGCCAGTTGACCATCGGGGGGACCACGGCGAATGTCGTGCCTGTTGGGCGGTTTGAGCTGGTGCGTGGACGCATTGATATTTTGCAGCAACGGTTCGACCTGACCGAAGGTAGCGCCACGATGCAGGGTGATTTTGATCCATACCTGCGCTTGGTTGCGACGACCGAAACGGATAGCGGCACCACGATCAATATCATCGTTGAAGGGTCTGCTGATGCGCCCGAAGTCACATTTGAATCTGTGCCAGAACTACCCCAAGACGAAGTCCTGTCGCAGCTTATCTTTGGCCGCGATCTGCAAAGCATCAGCCCCCTGCAAGCGGTGCAACTTGCCTCGGCGATCAGCACGCTTGCGGGCAAGGGGGGCGGGGCCGTGGACCGGTTACGGCAAAACATCGGGCTTGATGATTTTGATGTCACAACGGATGACGACGGCAACGCCGCCGTGCGCGCGGGCAAATACCTCAGCGACAATGTTTACACAGACGTCACCGTCACCAGCGACGGCAGCACCGAGATCAACATCAACCTTGATGTCACAGATGAAATCACAGCCAAAGGCAGCGTCGATCAGGATGGAGAAACCAGCGTTGGTGTGTTCTTTGAGCGGGATTATTAAAGCCTGAGCGTCTTTGCCGGGACCGATACCTCGATGAAACCGAACTTCCGCGCGTGATGCAGCGAAAGTCTTAAGAGAGCCCATGCAGCCATTTTTCTGGATCGCGGCGAATGCCTGCTGTAAAGATTGGATGGACAAGGTGTCCAGCTCACCACGACTTCCTTGGGAAAAGGAAATAATATGGCTTTCATCTCCGAAATTCACTACCAAAACAGCTATGCATCTAGCAGTGGCGTTTCGGAATTTGTTGAGGTCTCACTGACAGCGGATGAAGCAGCACGTGCGGCGGATTTTGACCTTACCACATATAACCTAGATGGAACTGTCATCGACACGTTCAACCTTGCCAGCATTACGCCGGTCATTGATCCCGTTACTGGTCTTTACGTCTATTCTTTTGATACTGTCACAACCGACCCCAATGGCGGGGGCGCTGGCAACGCCGAAGCAATTGCGCTGACCGACAGTACGCTGACTGAGCCAATCAGCTTTTTTGATATTGGTGGTGGCACGACCGCAATCACGGCGACGGAAGGGCTCGCTGATGGCGCGACTTCGGTTAACATCTCGGCTTCACCAGGTGGCACTTCAATCCAGTTTGATAATGAAGGGAACCGCCTCGATGGCACACTCACCGTTGGCAGTGCAGTTTGTATTGGGAATGGCGCAGAAATAGAAACGGCGCGTGGTCCTGTTTTGATTGAGGATCTTTGTGTTGATGACTTAGTCGTCACGCGGGACAACGGGCTGCAGCCGTTGCGATGGAAATATTCCCGGGCTCTCAACCAGTCTGATTTTGCGACAAACCCGGCTATCACGCCGATTTGCATCAAATCCGGAGCCTTGGGTAAAGACCTTCCGAGAACCGACTTGCACGTCTCGCCCCAACATCAATTGCTTATCGAGGGCCAAGCTGTCGATCTCATCACTGACAGCGCGGCCTGTCTTGTCAAAGCGAAACACCTTTGCGGCTACGTTGAAAATGTGTTTCGAGACCGTGCCTGCACGGGCATCGAATATTTTCATCTCCTTTTTGATCGGCACGAAATCATCTTTGCTAACGGCATACCGACAGAAAGCTTCTTTCCCGGCGATCAAGCTCTAGAAGCGATGGACAACGGTCAGATCGAAGAATTAGAAGCGCTGTTTCCCGGGTTAGGTCAAGCGCCTCAGGCAGACTACATTACTCTCAAGCAATGGGAGGCAACTGTCGTTGCGGAGATGCTGCGACCGCCGACCTGATATGGGACACAATCATCTCATCAAGCTTTTGTAGACGTCTCCCATTCGCCAATTAGATCTTTGCTCTGACCCTCAGATTTGGCCGACGACGCGCGCAGGCTCAGGTTTGAATTTTTATTACACGATTTTGTCTATTGATGGGGGCGACCCTACAGCCCTAAAACATCCATCATATCATAAGCGCCGGGTGCTTTGCCTTGGCCCCATAGTGCGGCCTTAAGCGCGCCGCGTGCAAAGATCGCGCGGTCCGTTGCGAGGTGGCGCAGCACGATGCGTTCGCCGGGGGCTGCAAACATCACGTCATGTTCGCCCACGATATCGCCGCCTCGGATTGCGCTGAACCCGATATCGCCGCGTGTACGTGCGCCTGTGATCCCATCGCGCCCGCTGTCGCGCACGTCGTTTAATTCCACGCCGCGCCCTTCGGCGGCGGCCTCGCCCAACATCAATGCCGTGCCAGACGGGGCATCAACTTTGCGGTGGTGGTGGGCCTCAATGATCTCAATGTCAAAATCTTCATCAAGTGCGGCGGCGACTTTCTGGGTCAGCTTGACCAAAAGGTTCACACCCAACGACATGTTGCCTGCGCGCACAACGACCGTATCTTGCGCGGCAACATTGATTGCGGTTATGTCTTCATCCGTTAGCCCGGTCGTGCCGATCACATGGGTAATGCCCGCTTTGGCCGCGAGCCTCGAAAACGCAACGCTTGCCGCAGGTGCTGAGAAATCGATGACCGCTTGCGCGTCGGAAAACGCAGTTTCGGTATCATCGGTCACGACCACACCAACATCAGCCCCGCCCATCGCGGCCCCAATATCGCGGCCGATCCAATCGTGACCCGCGCGATCCACGACACCTGCCAGGTGGCATTTGTCTGATTCCAGTACGGTTTTGATCAACATCTGGCCCATTGCGCCTGATCCGCCTGTGATGACGATGCCTGGTGTCTGTGTCATGGTCTTTTCCTTCGCGATTACCCCTCTCTTAGCTGGGGATCGCCGTCTGTGCAAAGGCTTGCTTGGCATTGGCGCAGAACAGGCCTAAATGTGGGGCATGGCAAAGAAATCAAATCGCGACGGCAAGGCACCCACACAACGTATGTTGCGCGTGGGCGAACAGTTTCGCCGAATCCTGTCAGAGGTCCTGCAACGCGGCGACGTGCATGACCCTGAATTGAACCGCATGTCCATCACCGTGGGCGAAGTCCGGATGACACCGGACCTCAGCATTGCAACGGCATTTATTCTACCGCTTGGGGGGGATGGCAAAGAAGAGGCGCTCGCTGCGATGCGTCGCAACCGCTATGAAATCCGCCATCTAGTGGTGAAGGGCGGAACGATGAAATTCGCGCCCGAACTGCGGTTCGAAATCGACGGCACCTTCGATCAGATGGACGCGACACGCGCGTTGTTGGCGGAAAGCCATGTGCGTCAGGATATCGACGACTAATGCGCGGGCTTATATTCGCACTGTTGTGGATTGCGTCCCCTGTGGCGGCGGTCACTTGCGCGGATGTGGATTACAAAGGAAACAGCTACACGACCTGCGAAGTCGATGCTGTCAAAGAAGATCTGCGCCTGTTTTTGCGCGACGATGCGGGCGAAATTCTGGGCGGGTTCTCGGCCGTGGATAATTCCATTCCCGACGAAACCCTTGTCTTTGCGATGAACGCTGGGATGTACCATGACGACCGTGCACCAGTTGGGCATTATGTCGAAAACGGTGTTGAAGAGATGCGTATCGTGCCAAATGCGGGGCCCGGCAATTTTGGGCTGCTGCCCAACGGTGTTTTTTGCGTCAATGATGGGTCCGCCCAAGTCTACGAGACCCTGAGTTTTATAGAAAACGCCCCCGCCTGTCGCGACGCCACGCAATCTGGCCCAATGCTGGTGATTGCCGGGGCGTTACACCCGCGTTTCCTGATCGACAGCACATCGCGCTATGTCCGCAACGGGGTAGGAACCACTGCGGATGGCGCGCGCGCGATATTCGCGATTTCAAATAATGCCGTTACATTTCACGAATTCGGCAGTTTTTTCCGCGATTTTTTGCAAACCCCTGACGCATTATATTTCGACGGTAAGGTGTCACGTCTCTATGCGCCTGACCTGCGGCGCTCTGACTTTGGGTTTCAACTGGGGCCGATTGTGGGCGTCGTTGAACAGATCCCAGACCCTGAATAGATGGCCTGTGCCTGCGCGATGATTTGCGGCACGTCGGCGCTTGTTTCTAAAGATTCGATGGTTTCGACGTCAAACCAACGCGCGTCACTGACGTCGTCCGATGCGGATGGGGTGCCCGATACGTAGTGACACAAGACAGAAGCTAGCAAAAAATGATGGGTGATTGTTCCATTAGTGTCGCGCACGATAATATCTAGGTTCGTAATGTAGCGGTCAGGGGTCGCCACAACACCGGTTTCCTCAAGCAATTCACGCGCGGCCGCGTCCAATGCCGTTTCGCCAAAATCAACATGCCCACCCGGAAACCCCCAAAGCCCGGCATCCGGCGCGTTCTTGCGCCGTGCCAGCAAAATTTGGTCGCCACGCAAAACCACCGCTATCGCAGCGAGCCGTGGTTTCTTTGGGTTCCCATCCGCGCAAGTGGCCACTGTTTTTTCCATACCCACAAGCTAAGTGGGTGATGCGTTGCGGTAAAGTGTCATTCCCTCTTGGCCTAGCGCGTCAGAACGCACATATATGCAGGGAAAATTGAATAAGGAGACGGACCATGCTGGAATTGGATACGACACCACAACCCCCCGCTGATCTGATCAAAGACGCTACTGACGCCTCATTTGCTGCCGACGTTATTGAAGCCTCACAAACCGTTCCCGTGATCGTGGATTTCTGGGCACCTTGGTGCGGCCCGTGTAAAACGCTGGGCCCTGCGATCGAGGCCGCCGTGACCAAGGCTGGTGGTCGGGTTAAACTGGTCAAGATCGACGTGGACGCGAACCAAGCCTATGCCGGGCAATTACAGGTGCAATCGATCCCGACAGTTTATGCTTTCTTTCAAGGGCGCCCTGTTGATGGCTTCCAAGGCGCGCTGCCACCCTCTGAGATTGACGCATTTGTAGAAAAAATTGCAGCCCTTGCAGGTGATCCAGAACCCGAAGGCCTGTCTGCGGCGATTGAAGCGGCGGAATTGATGTTGGAAGAAGGCGAGGTCGCTGACGCCGCCGAAACCTTTGCCGCGATCTTGCAAGAAGAACCCAATAGCGCACCCGCCTATGCAGGGCTTGTGCGGTCTTATCTTGCGCTGGACGATATCGATCAGGCCGAGGCTATTTTGAACGGCGCCCCTGCTGAAATCTCAACGGATCCACTGCTCGAAGCGGTGCACGCGCAAATCACACTTGCGCGTGAGGCTGCGAATGCGGGACCTGTCACCGAATTGCAGGCTGCAATCGAAGCTGACCCAGATAATCATCAGGCGCGGCTTGATCTGGCGATCGCGCTGCATGCCAATGGCGATGTCGAAGCGGCTATTGACCAGCTTTTGGAATTGTTCCGCCGTGATCGTGAATGGAATGACGGCGCGGCCAAGACGCAATTGTTCACAATTTTTGATGCGCGCGACGCAAAAGATCCAATTGTCCTAAACGGGCGGCGCAAATTATCATCATTGATATTTGCATAGGCGTCGGATCAGCCTAGGCTATCTGTCATGATACCAATCGCTGACCTGCCAGATGTTGTGCCAGTGTTCCCTTTACCGGGGGCGCTGCTTTTGCCGCGCGCGCGTTTGCCGTTGCAATTGTTTGAGCCGCGCTATCTGGCGATGCTGGATGATGTGCTTAAGACGCAGCATCGGCTGATTGGCATGGTGCAGCCCTATGCGCGCCCGGACGATAGCAGTCGGTTACACGCGATTGGCTGTGCGGGCCGAATCACGACATTCACGGAAACCGACGATGGGCGCTATATGATTACGCTCACTGGCGTGTCGCGGTTTCGGATCACGCAAGAGGTTGACGGGTTTACACCTTACCGGCGTTGCAACGTGAATTGGGGCGGATTTGAACGCGATCTTGGTGTCGCCGAAAAAGACCCTGATTTTGACCGTGACCCGTTCCTTAAAATGCTTGGCCGCTTTTTTGAAGACAAAGGCCTGTCAACCGATTGGGACAGTCTGGGCGAGGCCGATGATGAATTGCTAATCAATTCGCTTGCGATGCTTTGCCCGTTCGCACCCGAAGACAAGCAAGCCCTGCTAGAGGCACCATCGCTGTCTACCCGCCGCGAAACCCTGACAACCTTAATCCAATTCGCCCTGCGTGGCGGATCAGGCGACGAGATTTTACAATGAACGAAACAGAATTTGACCCCAAAATGCTCGAGGCTTTGGTTTGCCCAATGACCCAAGCCACGCTGGAATATGACGCGGAAAAACAAGAGCTGGTGTCAAAAAACGCACATCTCGCATTTCCTATCCGCAATGGCATACCGGTGATGTTGGTCGATGAAGCGCGTAAGCTGGATTGATCGTTCGCTATCGAACTGATCAGCCACTAATCTCACCTCGCTCAAAACAGGCGATATCTGCTTGCGTCATGTAAGGAATCTTATTCTCCTTACCGATGCTCCATTGCCAGTCGACGATTTCAGTATTTGTTGCAATAATGATGTCGGTGCCGCCTTCGAACCTAAGTGCTATCTCTGCACCGGCGTTTATCGTTGCCGAGATGATTGGTCGATAAATCATGGCTGCCCATATCGTAGTCCAAGCAATGCTATCTTGATCTGAATGATCCATTAGGTCCGGATGGTCTGACTGTAAGGTCTTCACTAAGGGTTTTATCTTGTTAGAAAACATTCCATTGAAATGAAGATAATAGTTATTTCTTCCTAACCGCAGCGTCCAGGTATCGCCAGTCGTAAACCCGATAACCCAATTCCCGATGATCAGCTGTTCCAGCCGCCGATTTGCTTCAGCCAAATCGATGACATCGTACGCCACGGCGCTAACCCTGCATCAATTTTGGCAAATCACCCGATAGCCCTGCGGCCTCGCGGATGAAACTGCGCCGCAGGCCGGGCATTCCGTTGACCACGCCCATGCCAATGTCACGCAACCCGCGCAGGACTGGGTTATCGTTCGAAAACAACCTGTTGAACGTGTCGGTGGCCAGCGCAAGCGTCGCCGTGTCGAACCGCCGCCATTGTTGGTAGCGCTGCAAAACTTGGGGTCCGCCGATGTCTTCGCCGCGAGCGCGGGCGTCTGAAAGGACCTCGACCAAAGCTGCCACGTCGCGCAGCCCTGCGTTCAACCCTTGCCCGGCAATCGGGTGCATTCCGTGGGCCGCATCCCCGATCAGCGCCATGCGGTCAGCGATAAAACTATTGGCCAGCGTCAGGCCCAGCGGGTAATTGAACCGCGCGCCAGTCAGGCTGATTTGGCCCAGAAAGCTGCCAAACGCAGGGCGTAGTGCGTCCAAGAAATCAGCATCATTCATTGCGGCCAATTCTGTGGCGCGTGCATCGGTCTCGCTCCAGACAATGGAGCTACGGTTTTCGGTAAGCGGTAAAATCGCCAGTGGGCCTGCGGGCATAAAGAATTGATGCGCAATGCCGCCGTTTGGCTTTTCATGGGCGACTGCGCATACCACGGCGGTTTGGCCGTAACCCCAGCCCGTGCGTTTGATCCCGGCGCGTTCCGCCGTGCCACTTCTGCGCCCGTCTGATCCGATCAGAACGGACCCGGTGACGGTCTTGCCAGAGGCCAATGTGACTTGAGCCGTGGACGGAGTAATGTCCTGAGAAATAACCGTTTCTTCGGACATCTGCGTGATCAAAGGCGCTGCCGCCATCGCATCTAGAAATGCGCGGCGCAGGTGGCGATCTTCGACCATAAAGCCCATCGGGCCTTCTTCGATTTCGGCATGGTCAAAATGCAGCATCCACGGGCTCGCACCCTTGCCCGCGACACCATCTGTGACCTTAATTTCCAACATCGGCTGCGCGTGATCCGCCACAGCGCCCCAGACATCAATCCCTTTCAGCAGGTGTTTTGAGGACAGCGCCAGCGCATAGCTGCGCCCGTCAAAATCAGGCTGCTTGCGTTGATCAATTGGCAAGCTGTCAATGATCGTGACCGCAAAGCCCGCCTGCGCCGCCGCCAAAGCCAAAGCAGGCCCATTCAGCCCGCCACCCACAATGATAATATCCGTATCCATAGGGCGTAATATGACCGCGCGTACGGGATTGTCCATGCGGTGTGTGGCCCCACCGAAGGTTGTTTATGCAAACCATAACGGATCGCGGGTTAGCGTGTTATTCTATTGGGAAATGAAGGGTCGGCGAAACGTCAGGCTAGCGTCGGAGCTTTGTGCAGACTTCGGTGGGGCTATTTGCCGTGAATGGTCACTGAGCCCTTTCACTGAATTTCTGTAGAAGGTCTACTGACCAAAATGAGCGTGCGCTGAGATTCTCCCACCCTCTAGGACTATTGTTTGATAGGCGAAGGGGGCTCATTTCATTGTAGGAGCCCGATCGTTTTTCCATCCACCAATACAACATTGTCTCGACCACTCCAGTGGTCACTTCTTCATCCGTAATTTCAAGAGTTACCTCAGCAAGGGAATATCCTTCACCATAGGTGCTTGCCAGCTTTTCTGGATCGACCAGAACCACGCTGGCTGGGTCATCAATATCAGCGAATGCCACCATCATGGGATATGCATCCTGCGGAACTTCGGCTGATCCGCGATGGCGCTCGATTGATCTGGCCCAGCGGTCGAACTCGCTGCCGCGCGTGTAAGGAAATTGGGTGAATGTGTGGTAGGCGAGACTTTCCACACCGTCCAATAAGACAAACAGATATTTGCCCGGTGCAACCTCGACCACAACCGCTTCGCCCCGGACATCGCTGCGCACACCGCGTGCTTCGGGTGGGGCGTACCAGCTGTCGCTATGGGTTTTTGTGATCTGGGTGACGCTATATCCGCTGACTTCCCCGGTAGGGGTTTGCACGGTGACAGTCAGTTTTTGGTGCCACGTGTAGACCTTGTTGCAACTGGCGGTCAGCAGCAAACACAGGAAAAGCGCCGTGCGGATGATGATGTTCATTGATTTGAAACACGTTCTAAAATGGTTGTTGAAAACTATATTTTCAAACTACACGACGCTTCAAATGTATCAATAGGCTTACCCGCAGCACCCGCTTGTGCAGGTTGATTTAGCGATTGGGTTCAGGTCTTCTTGGGTCAGTGGGAAATCACCCGTGAGGGTTGGCTCGGGGACTTGGAGCGCGTCAGACAGCTTTGCGACGGTGGAATGTGGTAAGATAGAGAGCGTCTCTGCCTCTATTTTCGCCAATTTCCGTTCTGTCAGGCCGGAGAGTTTGGCAAGCTTTGGCCGCCCGATTTTGCGCCCTTTGCGGATGGCTTTGAGCCGCTCACTGTCGATTTTGATAAGGTCTGTCATGTGATCTAACTATCAAGCGTGGGCATCGTTTTCCAGTCAAAATTCGGATGCAGTTGCCACGTTATCCGCGATTGTTCTTAGATTTTTGCGTCGTTATGGTCACCCCAAGACAGGAGATTTCAGATGCAAGACTGGCGATGGATGACGGCGGCGGATTTGGGGCGTGCGATTGGGGCGGGGGATATTGACCCGGTTGCCCTGACCGATGTCTATCTGGATGCCATTGATGCGCATGAATTTCGGGATCGCATTTATGCACGTGTGATGCATGACCGTGCGCGGGCAGAGGCTGCGGCGGCATCTGCGCGCGCCAAATCGGGGTTCCGCCGTGGGCCTTTGGATGGTGTGCCTGTGTCGTGGAAAGATTTGTTTGATACCGCAGGCGTTGCGACCGAAGCGGGGACCGCTTTGATGGAAGGGCGCGTGCCGGATACGGACGCGCGCGTCTTGCAAGATGCGACAGCGGCGGGGCTGATCTGTCTTGGCAAAACACACATGTCCGAGATTGCGTTTTCGGGGCTTGGCCTGAACCCAATCACCGCGACGCCCCCATGCGTGAACGATCACGCGGCGGTGCCGGGGGGGTCTTCGTCGGGGGCGGGGGCTTCGGTCGCGTTTGGTTTGGCGGCGGCGGGCATTGGGTCTGATACGGGGGGATCTGTGCGCATTCCGTCTGCGTGGAATGATTTGGTCGGTTTGAAAACCAGCCATGGTCATCTGTCGCTAGAAGGCGTCGTGCCGCTGTGTTTGACGTTTGATACGGTTGGTCCACTGTGCCGATCAGTAGAAGATGCTGCACTGGTGTTCACCGCCTTAGAGGGTGCAAAGCCCGTTGATCCGGGTGGTGAAACCCTAAAAGGTAAGCGTCTAATGGTGCTCGATACGATTGCGCCTGACGATGTGCGCGATGCGCCGCGCGCCGCGTTCCAAAATGCGGTTGAGCGGCTGCAAAATGCCGGGGCGCATATTGAACACCACAGTTTTGCGCCGCTTGTTGATGCTTTTGGCGTTGCCGGAAGTCTTTACGGCGCGGATAGCTATGGTTGGTGGCGTGATCTGGTTGAGGCCAACCCAGAAAAGATGTTCCCGCAGATTTTGGAGCGTGTGCGCGGCGGCAAATTGGTCAGCGGCGCTGATTATGTGGCGGGCTGGAATTTACTGCGGGGTATTCGTAAGCAATATGCTGAAATGACAGCAAAATTTGATGCGGTGATCATGCCGACAGCGCCAATCTTGCCCCCGAATGCAGACCGTCTGCTGGCGGATGAGGAGTATTATAAAACTGAAAACCTGCTCGCGCTGCGCAATACCCGCGTGGCAAACCTGCTTGATCTGACTTCGATCACGTTGCCGACCAGGGTGCCGTCTTGCGGGATCATGTTGAACGGGCAAAACGGGGGGGAGGCCGCGTTGTTGCGGCTGGCGGTCGCGGCGGAACAAGCCTTGAGCTAAGCGCGACGGATTTTTACAGCTGCGCCGTTGTAAGGGTTCATACGTTGCTGAACCCGGAGAAAAACATGTTACGCATTTCACTTACCGCATTGGTGACCGCCGCTGTGCTTTCGGTCCCCGTTACTGCAAGCGCCCAGCCCACGCCAATGCCTACGCCAACACATGAACCAAAGGCCGCCACGAACACGCGCGCCCCCGCAACAAACGTGGTTGTTGCGGTTGTTGCGCTTGCGCTGGTTGCAGGGGTGGTTGCGCACCACCGTCGTTGAGTGAACCGCCAGCAGATCGTCGGCCCAATGTGGAACGTCACTAACCTTTGACGGGATCCGCTGGTCTTTCTGAATCCAGTCTACGCGCCAGGTCACGCATTTCTAACCCAAACCGGACATTCAACGCGTCTGGCCTATATGTCTGGCATGCGGACAAAACGCCATTTCGCTGCGGCTGCTCCAAGGTCTGCTTTTCGCTTTTCGCTCTACTGCTCAGGAGCGATAGTGGGCCAGTTCAAGCGTGCCTGCCAGATCACGCTGCTCAACGCTTTCAAAGACGATTGATGTTTCAATGCGGCTGATCTCTTCGCGAGAGGAGAACCGCTCCACAACCAATCGATGCAGATGAGACGTATCCCGCGTCACAACTTCGACAATCGCGTCGAAGCGCCCGCCGATCATTCGACCCGCACGCACCTCTGGGATTTTCAAGATTTCTCTGAGAAACCGATCAAGTTCCGTCTTCTGATGTTCGGCCATCTGGATGAAAAGAAGCGCCTTGAGTGACAGGCCCAGCCGATCCAGCCGGAGATCGGTATAGGTTCCCGCAATCAGGTCGCTTTCCTGCAGCCTCTTCAGCCGTTCATGTACGCTCGAGGCTGACAGTCCGACCTCGTAGGACAGCTCTTTGTTAGTCATCCGTGCATTATTCGACAAAAGCGCCAAAATCCGTTGATCTGTTCGGTCGATTTCCATTTTGCCCCCCGTTTCCCGAAATCGCTTCGATGGCGTCGACAATAAGCGGATGATAAACGTCAATTACAAAAAAATACAGAACTTTGTTCGGCATTAATCAAATTTAACCAAAACAAGAAAGGGGATGCACCATTGAACTCTCAGCTTTCTTCGTTTTCGCGTTCATAGCCTCCGTCACACCCGGGCCATCAAATGTCCTGCTGACGACGGTTGGCGCTCGGATGGGCATTGTTCGCGGCGTACCCGCCTTGCTGGGAACAGCTGTGGGCACAGGCCTCGTTCTGTTCGTCGTAGGGTTCGGTCTTGGCGTGACCCTCTTGGAGCACGACATGGCCTTATCTGCGCTACGCGTCGTGGGAATGGGTGCGATCCTCTGGTTGGCATGGATGATTGCATTCGCGCCTGTTGCAGACGCATCAAAACCGGACAGCGCGCAGGCCTTATGCTTTCTACCCGCGTTCCTGCTTCAATGGCTGAACCCCAAGGCATGGATTGTCTCAGTGTCGATTGTCGGGGCGTTCATGGCCGCAGACGGGTCTGCCTTCCTCCAGGCGAGCACGCTCAGCGCGGTGTTCATTTCTGCTGCCATTTTGGGATGCTTTCCATGGCTTGCCAGCGGGGCCGCCCTGCGCAAGCTCTTACAAAATCCAACGGTTGCACGGCTCTTCAACTATGCCCTTGGCCTGAGCCTCGCTGCATCCATGATTATGATTATCTGAAAAGGAAGACAAACATGTTCGACACTAAGATCGCCATCATCGTCCATGAAGATCTGGCCACATGGCAGAAATTGAACGTCACCGCGTTTCTGATGAGTGGTATCACAGGAGCCAATTCCGACCTGATCGGCAAACCCTACGAAGACTGTGACGGCAATACGCATCTGCCGATGAGCGTTCAGCCTGTGATCGTTCTGTCAGGCGCGGCCAATGTGCTGACCAACATCCGGAAACGAGCCCGCGATCAGGGCGTCGAAACCGTGGCGTACATCGAGGAGATGTTTGCCACAGGGCACGACGACGCCAATCGGGCGGTTTTTGCCGAACATGGACCCGACGAGGCCAATACCGTTGGCATCGCCTTGCGCGCCGACAAGAAGATCGTGGACAAGATCACCAAGGGAGCGAAGATGCATGGATGACTTGTCCAGATCGCGCCGTTGGTAATCCCCGTAGCGGACAGTCGTTCGTGGTGCAGCATTCGGCTAAATGGGCTCATTTGAGACATTCGCTGCAGCCGCCCCCAAGGTCCGCTTTGCTTATCTAGGGCAATGTTGTGGCGTAAAGGTCAAACATCTCTGACGGTTCATACCAAAAAACCACAAATTCATACCGTTTTGCGGCTTGTTCTGGACAGCGCGGGGGGCAACAGGCTAGTTTGGTAAAAAACGGGGCGAAATGATCCCGTGAATTGAGGCATTTATGGTATTCCCCGCGCGGTTTTCGGACCTCCCGGTTGCGATGTGGCCACGTTTGCGCGCGCTTTTAGACGTGCCGACGCAGGCAACAGACGTGATTAATATGACGATTGGCGAACCGCGCCACCCTTTCCCCGATTTCGTCGGCGATATCCTTGCGGACAATTTGCAAGGGTTTGGGAATTATCCCAACAACAACGGCACCGATGATTTGCTGGATGCGATTGCGGGGTTTTTGAACCGTCGTTACGGGCTGGATATCGCGCATGAGCAAATTCTGACACTGAACGGCACCCGCGAAGGGCTGTATAATGCGGCGATGGCACTATCGCCCGAAATGAAGAACGGTCAGCCTGTCATACTGACACCGAACCCGTTTTATCCGGTCTATGCAGTTGCCGCCTTATCTGTGGGGGCTGAACCGATGTTCGTGCCCGCCACCGAAGCCACAGGGCATTTGCCGGATTTCCATGCGCTTGCACCTGACGTGCTGGACCGTACCACCGTTGCTTACATCTGTTCGCCGGCCAACCCGCAGGGGGCGGTGGCCGATGTTGATTACTGGCGCGCGCTTATCACCTTGGCCGAGAAACACGATTTCATCATTTTCGCGGATGAGTGTTATTCCGAGATTTACCGCAACACGCCGCCACCCGGCGCATTGCAGATCGCCACTGAAATGGGTGCAAACCCGGACCGCGTGGTGATTTTCCATTCGCTGTCAAAACGGTCGAACCTGCCCGGACTACGGTCAGGTTTTTGCGCGGGTGGGGTGAAATCTATTGCGCAGATTCGTCAATTGCGCGCCTTTGCGGGCGCGCCGTTGCCCGGCCCTATGCAGGCAGTCTCAGCGAAGGTTTGGGCAGATGAGGCGCATGTCGTGGAGAACCGCGCGCTCTATATGCGCAAGTATGAGATTGCGGATCAGATTTTTGACGGCCTGCCGGGATACCATTCCCCACAGGCCGGATTTTTCCTGTGGCTTCCTGTCGAAGACGGTGAGGCCGCGGCGCTAAAGCTGTGGCAGGAAACAGGCGTGCGGGTGTTGCCCGGTGCCTATTTAGCCCGAGAGGCAGCGGGTGAAAATCCCGGCGCGGGCTACATTCGGGTTGCGATGGTGGCCCATGAAGACGAATTACAGCGTGGATTGACGTTAATTCACGACTGTTTGTACGGTTAAGGACGGTAAAGATGGCATCATATCAAACACGGCAGCGCGATCCGCTTTTGGACAGTGCAACGCAGGCAGCGCTTGAAAAACGTAGCAAAGAATTGGTGGGTTTTGGCCTTGGACTTTTAGGGCTGTTGATTGCCTTGATCGTTGGCAGCTATTCACCTGATGATCCCAGCTGGATTTCTGCGACCGATGCGCCGGTGCAAAACCTGCTCGGGCATTTCGGTGCCTCGATTGCAGCGCCGTTAATGATGGTTGTCGGGCTTGGGATTTGGGTCGTGCCCGTGTTGTTGATCGCATGGAGCGCCCGGTTCATACTGCACCGTGGACAAGATCGCGCGATTGGCCGGATCATCTTTGCGCCGATCGCGATTGTTGTGGGGGCCGTTTATGCGGCCACGCTGACGCCTGGCGCTGATTGGCCTGCGAACTTTGGTCTTGGTGGGTTGTTTGGTGACACCGTTTTGGGTGTTATTTTGACAATTGTGCTCTTTGGTGCGGTATTTGGTGTGAAATTTTTGTCATTCATGGCCGCCGCTGCGCTAGTCGTACTGATGGCGTTTGCGCTTGGATTTACCCGCCCAGAACTGCGTGTCGCTGGTCGGTTTCTTATGCTTGGTACTGTGATGCTTTACGCAACCCTGCTGAAACTGGTCGGCAAAGGGGCCGTGCTTTCTGCGAAAGCGGCGCACGGAATGAACACGAACATTCAGGCTTATCGGGCGAGCGCCGCAGAGCGCCGCGCCGTTGATTTTGACGATGCCGCTGAGGAACTGATCGAGGATGAGGTTCCCGCGGCCTCCACACCAGATTTCAAAGCACGCGCCGCCGCTGTTGTGCGTGCCCGTCCGGCGATGCCCATTGCTGAGCCACGCGTATCGGGTGACACGCCCAAAATGCCACCTGCGCCACCGCTTACAGCGTCGCGCACGTTGGACGTGCCAGCCCCAGCCCCTGAGCCTGTTGAACAGTCAACCCAACCCAGCGGCGGTAGCTTTCTGTCAGGTCTATTGAAGCGCAACGACACCATGCCAGAACCTGAATTGGTGACGCCTGAAGCCATCGCACCAATTGCGCCACTGGCCACGGATTCTGAGCGTGTGAGCAGCCGTATTGCGAATGCAATCAAGGCGCGTGAAATTCCACCGTCTCCAACTGGCGTGCGGATTGAACCTGCTTTGACAGCGGGCCGTGGTCCGCGACCGCTTGTCTTTGCTGATCGCGAAGAACCAAGTGTTGAACAGGTGGCTGCAGTTGCGCCTGAGCCAATGCCAGAGGCGGGATCTGTTCCAGCCCCAATTTTGGAACGCGCGCCGATTGCCGATCTTGAGCCCATGCCCGAGTTCGACGACGAAGACACATCAAACCCAATGATGGATGCGGCGCCCTATGTTGCTGCACCCCATATGCCGATCCCAACCGCCCATGTACCAGTGGCCCCAACAACGGAGCCGCGCGCGGTCGTACAGCACCCGCCAAAGCGTGCGCCGCAGCCGTCGCGCCAAGCAAAGGCAGAGGCACAGCCCGCACTGGCATTTGATGAAAAGTACGCCGATTATGAGCATCCGCCGCTCAACCTGTTGATGAACCCTATCGACATCCAGCGACATCACCTGAGTGATGATGCGCTGGAACAGAATGCGCGTATGTTGGAAAGCGTGCTGGATGATTACGGTGTCAAAGGCGAGATCACATCGGTGCGCCCCGGCCCTGTTGTCACCATGTATGAGCTTGAGCCCGCCCCAGGTTTGAAAGCCTCGCGCGTTATCGGGCTCGCCGACGACATCGCGCGGTCTATGTCTGCGCTGGCAGCACGTGTTTCAACCGTGCCAGGCCGGACGGTGATTGGGATCGAACTGCCGAATGAAAACCGTGAAAAGGTTGTTTTGCGCGAAATCCTGTCACACCGTGACTTTGGCGATGGCAATCAAAAGCTGCCGCTTGCGCTTGGGAAAGATATTGGCGGTGAACCGATTGTCGCGAACCTTGCAAAGATGCCCCACCTGCTGATTGCGGGGACCACGGGTTCTGGTAAATCTGTGGCGATCAACACAATGATCTTGTCGCTTCTTTACAAGCTGACACCCGAAGAATGCCGGATGATCATGATCGACCCTAAGATGTTGGAATTGTCTGTTTATGACGGGATCCCGCACCTGTTGTCGCCCGTTGTGACCGACCCGAAAAAGGCAGTTGTTGCCCTCAAATGGGTCGTTGGCGAGATGGAAGAACGGTACCGCAAGATGTCCAAAATGGGTGTGCGGAACATCGACGGCTACAATGGTCGCGTCAAAGATGCGCTGTCCAAAAACGAAATGTTCAGCCGCACCGTGCAGACCGGGTTTGATGATGAGACCGGCGATCCGATCTTTGAAACCGAAGAATCCACACCGGAGGTGCTGCCCTATATCGTCGTGATCGTTGACGAAATGGCCGATTTGATGATGGTAGCGGGCAAAGAAATCGAAGCTTGTATTCAACGGCTTGCACAGATGGCGCGTGCGTCAGGTATCCACCTGATCATGGCGACACAACGCCCGTCTGTGGATGTCATCACCGGCACGATCAAAGCGAACTTCCCCACCCGAATTTCGTTCCAGGTCACGTCGAAAATCGATAGCCGCACGATTTTGGGTGAAATGGGTGCTGAACAACTGCTTGGCATGGGTGACATGCTTTATATGGCGGGCGGGTCCAAGATTACCCGCGTCCATGGCCCGTTTGTGAGCGATGAAGAAGTCGAAGAGATTGTGAACCACCTCAAGGGCTTTGGTCCGCCGGAATACATGTCTGGCGTCGTCGAAGGCCCACCTGATGATCAAGGCAGCAGCATTGATTTGGTGCTGGGGCTTGGCGACGGGTCTGATAGCGAAAATGCGCTATATGACACAGCAGTTGCGATTGTGATCAAGGATCGCAAATGTTCGACGTCTTACATCCAACGCAAGCTCGCCATCGGCTATAACAAAGCCGCGCGACTGGTCGAACAGATGGAAGACGAAGGTGTCGTGAGTTCCGCCAACCATGTCGGTAAGCGTGAGATTTTGGTGCCTGAACAGCATTAAGCTGCGCGCAATTGCGACTATCCAACGTATTAGATGTTGAGAACTGTTTGCTACACAAGTAGCGGTTTTTTGTTCTTGGCGTGGCGTTCGATCAAGCGGCGCTGTTGTTTGTTTGGTGGAATGAAGCTTGCTGGGTCGGGGCTGTAGTCCGCGTCATTCAATGCGGGAAACAGTTCGCGTAGCATAATCGCGTCTTGCAAACTTACAGACTTTAGCGCTTCCGGCCCGGTAAATAGGCTTTCGGTAGGGGCACTTTCAGCAAAGAGAATTTCATGACGGTCAAGCAGCAGATGGTAATATGCGATGTCATGCTCTGGCACCTCAATCGAAATGCCGGGCAGGATTGTTTGTTTGATCGCCGGTATTAAGTAGTCACGGATATCGAACATACGCACTGCAATGGGTGATCTAACCAAGAGACGGTGTTGGCGCGACACCCACAAATCTTGCTTGGGTAGGTTAGCCCCAAGCGCGCCGGCGCGAATTCGGATTGGGCAAAGTGACTCGTTTGCGCGCATTTGTTTTTGGGTGATTTTTTGACACCCGATCCAGCGAATAACCTGAAGATCGTGATCTTGCGTAGCGAGTAGGTCGCCAACTTTCAGTGTTTCGACACGGCGCTCACCGTGTTGGGTAAGGATACGCGTGCCAGTCACAAAACAATCGACCGCGCTGACATCAGCTTGAAAAGAATTGCTGAGCGAATCAGCGATCGCATCAACGTCCTGACCAACAGTGAAGCTTGATCCAGTCGTATCATAAAGGGTCCCGGCGTTACCTGTGTTTTGATCATAGAGATAGGTTGATGCGCCCGTATCTGCACCACCGCCACCGGTAGTATATGCATCCCATTCTGCGTTATCGATCAGCCCGTCGCCGTTCACGTCGTTGATATTGATAACAATATCAACCGTGTTTACGGAATCCACCGTGACAGGATTGTTGCCGCTGACTTCAGCGACACTGCCCGGCGGGAATGTAAGCGTGATGATCGGCATCGTGAATGTCCTCACTGTGGCGAATCGTCAAAACGTACCGACAAAAGCTAATAAATTATGACGGTACCAAACATTGCAGGCACAACCTTATAGGTGTCAATGGGCTAAATTTCTACTTATTGGGGTGGCGGGCCTCTTTTAGAGAATACATCTACCGGCTCAGGACGCGATCTACTGCGCATAAAATAACCCCCGCCTGCATGTGCAAAACGGGGGCAAATTTCGTAACGCTGTTGTGTTGCTTAGAGTAAACCTACGCGCTTGTGTCGCAGGCAAATACTTGCGCTTCAAAGTTACATAAACTGCGCCGCGCAAGGACATATGGCTTTGGCTGCGTTGCAAATGCTTCGGGGAAAAGGCTGAACAATTCCGCTTGCCCTATATCTGTTCCCTCGGTCGGCGCCCCCCATGATGGAAGCAGGCTTTCGCTGCGTACGTTATCTGTTGTGACGATTTCATGTGCTTCAAACAGGATATGAACGTAGTCGACAAAGCCGGATTTACGATATCGGATCGTTGTGTCGTTAATTAGGAATTTGGCAGGTACCAATATTTCAGCCTCGCCGAATAGCAATTCGGCCCGCCACCCCGTGACCAACACGCGGTGGTTTGGGGATAGCTCTAAGTGGCAAGTGTTTCCTATTGCGCCTGGTGCAAAGTGTACGGGCGCGCAATTTCCCAGTGCGGGGAAGCGTTTGCGCCCAATCCATCGAATTGGCTGATACCCGTGGTCTGCCGTAAGTACCATGTCGCCGACTTCAAGCGTCTCGATAAGCTTTTCACCGGCTGCTGTGCTAATGTACGTGCCTGCGACAAAGCAAACCGGGCCACCGTTGATAATTTCGACATAGTCACCGATGTAGAAATTGGAGTTACCTTCTTCAATAGTCCCACTATCAATGAAGAATTGTAATTAAGGTCGAAGTCTCGTTCGCGATCAAGCGTAACTGTTGCGCCGCCATTGTCCCCGATGTTTGTTCCCGGTGCAATTGTGAGCGTATTGCTGAGCGTTGGGCCGCCGTCGGATGGGATCAGCACATTGGCGTTAAACCTGACGTAACTATCGCCAAGGCCAGAGATGTCAGATTGAACATTCGCGGTCTGTCCCGGGTTTTGAGGCGCGTAGTTGTATTTTATCAACGACGCATCTGGTGTTCCTGCGGCGACGCTTGCGAGGTAGGCCTGATAATCCGCGTAGTTATCAAATATCGTGAGATCAGAGATCGCGCTCCCGTTCCCAATTTCGCCATCCGCGGTTGGATTGGTGACTTCGAATACAACAAGGTCATCGGCGTCAAAGACGCTTGAGCCGTTTTGAAACGAAACGGTACCGGCATTGTTGTTGCCACCACTGGAGTTTGTACTGATGTTTCCACCTTGGATAACGTCAGCGCCTAAAACAGCGAAGGATGCAGTCGCCATAATTTAACCTCCAATGCCCGGTTTCTACTTTCGAAAACCTCCAACCACCATAACGGTACTTGGCTAAGGTTGTTACGTGGCTAAAAGGATAGGAAATCGCGTTTATATGAAGTTAGTTATTTTTGGAAGGGTTTATCTATCTGCAGCATCCGAAGCGCGGTACAATTACAGGTATAAAAAACCCCCGCCTGATTGCTCAGACGGGGGTTTCTATTCCTCACGTAGGATTGCTTAGAGCAAACCTTCGCGCTGGAGCTTCTTCCGAGCCAGCTTGCGCTGACGACGGATAGCTTCTGCTTTTTCACGCGCCTTACGGACGGACGGTTTTTCGAAATGTTGCTTAAGCTTCATTTCACGAAAAACGCCTTCACGCTGAAGTTTCTTTTTCAGAGCACGCAACGCCTGATCGACGTTGTTATCACGAACACTAACCTGCATGTGGTTTTCACCACCTCTCTAAGTTGGATTTGCAAAAATTGCAGGAAATGGGCACATAGCAATGACGGGCCCGTTTGTCTAGTACCCGCCACCGCGAGGAGAACGCCAATGACACAGACTATGATTGATCCCACCAAAGCCGCGCTGCTGGACGCAATTCTGCCGCATGTCGTCTTTGATGGGTGGTCGCCCGCCGCATTGGCTATGGCTGCAAAGGATATTGGGCTTGATGATCCGGCGGCAATCTGTCCGCGTGGTGCTGTGGATTTGGCAATTGCGTTCCATCAGCAAGGCGACGCGGCGATGGTGGCGTCATTGGCCACGGCTGATCTATCCGACATGCGCTTTCGCGACAAAGTGGCAATGGCGATTCGCCTGCGGCTGGCCGCGGTTGATGACAAAGAGGTCGTGCGCCGTGGCACAACCCTGTTTGCGATGCCGCATATGGCGGCGGACGGCACAAAACTGATCTGGGGCACCGCCGATGCGATTTGGACGGCCTTGGGGGATACATCACAAGATGCGAATTGGTACAGCAAACGCATGACGTTAACCGCCGTATATGCCGCTGTTGTGCTGTATTGGCTGGGTGATGAAAGTCTCGATGGCGAAGCCACCGATGCGTTTATTGACCGCCGTATCGAAGGCGTGATGCAATTTGAAAAAGTCAAAGCGCGGGTAAAAGCAAACCCGCTATTCAAGCCGCTCACCGGACCGCTTGACCGTATTTTAGCCGGGGTAAAGGCACCGTCAGCGGCTGCGCGCGATGACCTCCCCGGTGTTTGGAAGGATCCGCAATGATGAAAGCCGTTGAAATCGCCGCCCCCGGCGGGCCAGAAGTGCTGACCCTGACCGACCGCCCAATGCCCGCGCCTGCCTATGATCATGTGGTGATTAAAGTCGCCTATGCTGGCGTGAACCGTCCGGACGCGTTGCAGCGCGCGGGCCTATATAACCCGCCCAAGAATGCGAGTGATCTTCCGGGACTAGAGGCGTCAGGCACCGTTGCCGCGATTGGCGCGGGCGTGACATCTGTGGCGGTAGGAGATGCGGTTTGTGCGCTTTTGCCCGGCGGTGGCTATGCCGAATACGTGGCCACGCCTGCGGCGCATTGCTTGCCCGTCCCAAAGGGGCTGAGCATGGCGCAGGCGGCCTGTCTGCCGGAAACATTCTTTACGGTTTGGTCGAATGTCTTCATGCGCGGTGGATTGCAGGCCGGCGAGCGGTTTCTGGTCCATGGCGGCGGGTCGGGGATTGGCACAACTGCAATTCAACTAGCGAAAACCTTTGGCGCGCGTGTCTTCACCACCGCTGGGAGCGATGAAAAATGCGCGGCCTGCATGGGCTTGGGGGCCGAAGCTGCCTTTAACTATCACGATGTCGATTTTGTTGAAAAAATGCAAGCGCTTGGTGGGGCTGATCTGATCCTTGATATGGTGGGCGGCCCGTATATTCAGCGTAATATCAAATCTTTGGCGGATGACGGTAGATTGGTGCAAATCGCATTTCTGCAAGGGCCGAAGGTCGATATTAACCTGATGCAGGTGATGATGCGGAGGTTGACGTTGACCGGATCAACGCTGCGCCCGCAATCTGATCTGGCCAAGGCGTGGATTGCAGATCAACTGCGCACGCAGGTCTGGCCACGTATCGCAGCGGGCGATATCGCCCCGGTGATGGACCAAGAATTCGCACTTGCCGATGCCGCTGCGGCCCACGCACGGATGGAAAGCAACGCACATATCGGGAAGATAGTGCTGCGCGTAAATGACTAGTGTAGGTCCGGAACGCGGTTTTTGCGACGTTCCGACATCGAAATAATCAAAACAATTGGAACGACAAGTAAGCTCGCCCAACTTGTAACAGCCCAGCTGTTGAAAAGTAACTCTCCTAGCCCGGCGTTGGGTGAGGGAAGCTCAAGAATATTCACTTTAAACATCACGGCGGAAGATGCAGCGCAAATAGACAGAGCTGAGATTATTGTAATGCAGACATAGATTAGATCGCGAAACGGACTTCCGGCCCGGTATTTAGAAAGATTTATCGCGACAGCCCAACCTGAAAATACGCCTGCCGCAACGATAATAAGTATATTTAGCACTGAATATCTCCTTTATTCTATACTCCTTTATAACGGATCTATTTTTGCTGCGGGGGAAAGGCTCTATAAACAGGCAGGTGCCAGCCGAACGCGATGCTGCCTGCTCGCAGAGCAAATGCGCTGCCTGCGCAGATCGATAGCGCGAGCGGCTGCGGTAACCCAAAGTAGTGCGCGAGACTTGCCGCAACCCCGCCGAGCAGGGCGCAAGTGACGTAGAGTTCGCCTTGTTTGAGTACCAGCGGGACTTCGTTGCAGACCACATCGCGCATCAACCCGCCAAAACACCCGGTAATAATCCCCATGATCACAACAATGCTGGGCGGTTGGCCCATCGCGACAGCGACCGCGACCCCGGCGGGCACCGCTATGGCCAACGCGCAGGCATCCAGCCAGACAATCGTGCGATAGCGGCTTTCAAGCAGGTGCGCGGTGAAAAAGACAAGCAATGCAGCCAGACAAGCCACCCCGATATAGGATGGCTGTGCGACCCAAAATACGGTGTCGCGGTTCAAAATGATATCGCGCAAGGTGCCGCCGCCAACAGCGGTAAGACTGGCCATAAAGACAAAGCCCACCAAATCAAGCTGCGCGCGGCTGGCGACCAAGGCACCGGTCAGGGCAAAGACAAAAACCGAAGCGTAATCAAGAAACGCGAGCACGGTCATTTTTTGAACGGCGCCATGCCAGCGCGGGCCAATTCATCTGCACGCTCATTCTCGGGGTGCCCAGCATGCCCTTTGACCCATTCCCATGTCACGTCATGGCGCAAGCGCGCCGCGTCAAGCCGTTGCCACAAGTCAATATTCTTGATCTCGCCGCCCTTTTTCTTCCACCCTTTGGATTTCCAACCGTAAATCCATTTCGTGATCCCGTCTTTGACATATGAACTGTCGGTGACCAGCGTTAGTTTGGACGCGTTGGAGAGCGTTTCAAGCGCGTTAATCGCTGCGAGAAGCTCCATGCGGTTGTTGGTCGTATGGGCTTCACCGCCTTTGAGATCACGCTCTTTCACGACGGTTTCGCCATCGCGTGCGATCAGCACGGCACCCCAGCCACCCGGTCCTGGATTTCCAGAGCAAGCCCCGTCGGTGTAAGCAAATAGTTCAGGCATCGGTCACTTTCTTGGCGCGCATGATGACAAAGGGGTCATTTGTTCCGGCAAGCCCCTTTCCAACGCCTTCGCGTGTGAAAACGACCGTGAGCCCCGCAGCGTGCAGCAAGTCCTTGAGCTCTACCACTTCGACATATGTGTAAAGCCGCGCAATTGCGTCGCGTGCCTTGCCCGTCCCGGTTTTCATGCCGATATGAAAAATACCGCCGGGTTTCAAGGCGTTGCATATATCTTGCAGATGTCCGGGCAATGCAGCGCGTGGGGCGTGCAGCAGGCTAAAATTCGCCCAGACCCCATCATATGTGGCTATCGCGGTGATATCGTCAAAGCGCGCGAGGCGGGCGTTGATTGCATGGGTTTGATTGGCCAGATCGACCATGCCTTGGGCGGCGTCCACCGGATCGGGGAGCAATCCGGCGTCGCGCATATGCGCAGAGGCGCTTGCAGGCCCGCAACCTAAATCAAGCACATGTGCGCCTTTGGGCATTATGTCGATAAAGGCCTGAAGGTCCGCGTCGGGATGATCCGTTTTGTTGAATTTGGCGTAATCAGCCGCTTTGGCGTTATAGGTTGCGATCGTGTCTTGATCAGGCATCACATGCATTTCCTATGCTGGTTCGCGCAGAACGCGAGGCACTTTGAATTCGACGTTTTCTTGTGCGGTTTCAACCAGTTCGACGGTCACGTCATAACGCGCGCGGAAAGCATCGATGACTTCGTTGATCAGGACTTCTGGGGCGGATGCGCCTGCGGTGATTCCTATTGATGCAATGCCGTCTAGCGCGCGCCAGTCGATATCGGTCGCGCGTTGCACCAGCTGCGCATAGGGGCAGCCTGCGCGCGCGCCGACCTCAACCAAACGCTTAGAGTTTGACGAATTCGGGGCGCCGACGACCAAGATTGCGTCGCATTTTGGTGCGATTGCTTTGACCGCTTCTTGGCGGTTTGTGGTGGCGTAGCAGATGTCTTCTTTATGGGGGCCAACGATTTTGGGAAAACGTGCGTTGAGTGCGGCCACGATATCAATCGTGTCATCGACTGACAGGGTTGTTTGGGTCACAAAGGCAAGCCGGTCCGGGTCGCGGACCTGCACGGTGGCGACATCTGCGACGGTTTCAACAAGCAGTACTTCGCCGTCCGGCAATTGCCCCATTGTCCCAACGGTTTCAGGGTGGCCTTCGTGGCCGATCATGATCATTTGCAACCCGTTGTCAGCGTGGCGTTGGGCCTCGATATGGACTTTGGACACCAGCGGGCAGGTCGCATCAACATAAACCATTTCGCGTTTCGCAGCCGCTGCTGGCACTGCTTTGGGAACCCCATGCGCCGAGAAAATTACAGGGCGATCATCGGGGCATTCTTCCAGTTCTTCGACGAAAACCGCCCCCAAATCGCGCAGCCCATCGACCACAAATTTATTGTGTACGATTTCATGGCGGACATAGACGGGAGCGCCCCATTTTTCGATCGCCATTTCGACGATCTTAATCGCACGATCAACGCCTGCACAAAATCCGCGCGGGGCAGCAAGGTATAAAGTCAAAGGGGATTGGGTCATTTTTATCCTCGGGTGGTTACCCTAGAGGTAAGACCTTGACGCCGCCGCGTCCAGTAGAGGACGCCAGACAGTTGCCCGTCTGGCGGAAGATTTATTCGCTGTCGTCTGCGACTTCGCCAACGAATTCAGGACGAGGTTCACGTGTTGGGCGTCCCACCACATCACGCAATTCGTCTAATTCGATGAAGTTGTCGGCCTGACGGCGCAGTTCATCAGCGATCATCGGTGGCTGACTGCGGATTGTCGAAACCACGGAAACACGTACGCCTTGACGTTGCAGGCTTTCAACCAACGGACGGAAATCGCCGTCACCAGAGAAGATCACGACGTGATCGACATGCGGCGCGAGCTCCATCGCATTCACGGCCAATTCAATGTCCATGTTTCCCTTGACCTTACGGCGGCCCATACTGTCGGTGTATTCTTTGGCCGGTTTGGTCACCATGGTGAAGCCGTTGTAGTTAAGCCAATCAACCAAAGGGCGAATTGGCGAATACTCGTCATTCTCAAGCAAAGCGGTGTAGTAGAACGCGCGCAACATCTTGCCGCGGCGCATAAATTCCTGCCTGAGTAGTTTGTAGTCGATGTCAAAGCCCAGCGACTTTGCAGCTGCATAAAGATTTGAGCCATCGATGAAGAGCGCGAGACGCTCGTCCCGATAAAACATGAAATATCCTTTCAAAAATATACACGTTGCCAGCAAACAGTGAGTGGTGTGTGTTGTGCTGGGGTCCCAGTATTGTAATGTCTTAAGCTTAACTGGCAAGTGGCGAAAATGATAGAAGAATTGGAAATTGTGCTTATCGCCTTCGGGAGTAACGAAAATTCAGTTTTTGGTGACCCTGCGGAAACTGTACTAAAAGCCATGAAAATAGTGGCGGGTATTTCAAATTCGAATCCCATTTTTAGCGATTTTTATAGCACCCCGGCATTCCCAAAGGGTGCTGGTCCCGATTTCGTGAACGCGGCAATGGCCATCACCACAACCGATACGCCCAGCGCGGTTCTGACCAAGTTACACGAGGTCGAGGCGATGGCCGGACGCACGCGCAAGGTGCGTTGGGGGCAGCGGACGCTTGATTTAGATTTGATCGCGGTCGGCGAAAGGATCCTGCCTGACGTGCAAACTTACACGCACTGGTGCGAATTAACTTCTGAGGAGCAGCAAAGTAACGCGCCTGATCAATTGATTCTTCCGCATCCACGCATGCAGGATCGGTCCTTTGTTTTAGTTCCGCTAAGCGATGTGGCCCCGCATTGGGTGCATCCTGTGTTACAAAAGACGGTCACCGAAATGCGTGATGCCTTGCCCGCCAAGGACTTAGCAGAAGTTACGTGGCGCGGTGCGGCATAATAATTATCCGCCGGTTCCGGCCTGCACCCCTTGTCAATCGTTTTGTTTCGCAATAAACAGCGCTCTTGCTATGTTCCCTTGTCCGACTGGAGTACGCCAATGGCCCGCGTCACCGTAGAAGATTGCGTCGATAAAGTACCGAACCGTTTTGATCTTGTGATGCTTGCGGCCCACCGTGCCCGCGAAATCGCCGCTGGTGCGCCGATTACCGTCGCCCGTGACAACGATAAGAACCCAGTTGTGTCCCTGCGCGAAATCGCCGAGGAAACGCAGCAAGCCGATGATCTGCGCGAGCGGATGATCGAAGCGAACCAGACTCAGATCGAAGTTGATGAGCCCGAAGAAGATAGCATGTCCTTGCTGATGGGCGCAGAGGCCGACAAGCCTGTTGAAGACGACATGTCCGAAGAAAAACTGCTGCGCGCGCTGATGGAAGCGCAAGGCCAGCGCTAAAAGGCCTTTGCCGGCCTACAAAGATAGGTGCTGGACCAGATGACGACCGCTAACGAACTGATCGATCTGGTCCGCGCATATAACCCCAACTCAAATTCGGACCTTCTGCGCGATGCCTATGCGTTTGGCGCCGACATGCATGAAGGTCAGTTTCGCCATTCTGGCGAGCCCTATTTCACCCACCCTGTTGCCGTTGCCTGTATTTTGGCCGAACAACAGATGGATGATGCCACGCTGATCACCGCGCTGTTGCATGACACAATCGAGGACACAAAAGCGTCCTTTGCTGATGTTGAAACCCGGTTTGGTCGCGAAATTGCTGATTTGGTTGATGGCGTCACGAAGCTGACCAATCTGCAACTGTCGTCAACCCAGACCAAACAGGCTGAAAATTTTCGCAAACTTTTTATGGCGACCTCGCGGGATTTGCGGGTGACCTTGGTCAAACTGGCAGACCGTTTGCACAATATGCGCACCATCCGGTCAATGCGTGATGAAAAGCAGGCCCAAAAGGCCCGCGAAACCATGGATATCTATGCGCCGCTTGCGGGGCGCATGGGGATGCAATGGATGCGCGAAGAGCTTGAGGATCTGTCGTTTCGTGTCTTGAACCCGGATGCGCGGAGTTCAATCATTCGCCGTTTTATCACCCTGCAACGCGAAGCGGGCGATGTGGTGCAAAAGATTACCGCCGACATGCGGGTTGAACTCGAAAAAGTGAGCATCGTCGCCGAAGTATCGGGCCGCGCCAAAAAACCTTATTCGGTTTGGCGCAAGATGCAGGAAAAAGATAAAAGCTTTAGCCGCCTCGCTGATATCTACGGGTTCCGCATTATCGTCGCGACCGAAGCCGACTGCTACCGCGTTTTAGGTGCGATTCACCAGCGCTGGCGCGCTGTGCCGGGCCGCTTTAAAGATTATATCAGCCAACCGAAAACCAACGGCTATCGATCAATCCACACAACCGTGTCGGGCCGAGATGGCAAACAGGTTGAGGTCCAGATCCGGACCCGCGAAATGCACGAGGTTGCCGAAACCGGCGTTGCCGCGCATTGGTCCTATAAGAACGGTGAACGGGTCGAAAACCGCTTTGCTGTTGATCCGGTGCATTGGATTGCATCACTGACAGAACGGCTTGACGATGATCAGGATCACGATGAATTTCTCGAAGCCGTGAAGCTTGAAATGTACACCGATCAGGTGTTTTGTTTCACCCCGAAGGGGGATGTAATCAAACTGCCACGCGGCGCGACGCCGATTGATTTTGCGTATGCTATCCATACGCGCATTGGGTCGGCCTGTGTCGGTGCAAAGGTGGACGGCATTCGCGTGCCGTTGTGGACCCGGCTAAAAAACGGCCAATCGGTCGAGGTCATCACCGCGGAAGGCCAGACACCCCAAGCGACATGGATTGAAATCGCCGTTACGGGCCGTGCAAAGACCGCGATCCGTCGTAGCCTGCGCGAAGAAGATCGGGGACGTTTTGTGCGTCTGGGCCGTGAACTGGCGCGCGTGGCTTTCGAAAATGTTGGTAAAAAGGCGACTGACAAGGCGCTTACTACCGCGGCCAAGGCGATGGCGATTTCAGATGCCGATGAATTGTTGGCGCAACTGGGCAGTGCAGAAATCACTGGCCGTGATGTCGTGCGCGCGATCTATCCTGAGCTCGAAGCGCGTGACGGTGAAGAAGTCGATAAGAATCGCGCCGTTGTTGGGCTTGCCGTAGGACAAGAACAACAGCGCGGGGCCTGCTGCCAGCCTGTGCCGGGTGAACGTATTCTAGGGATTGCGTTTCGCGGGCAGGGCGTTGTCGTTCATGCGATCGATTGCGAAGCCTTGGCCGACTACGAAGACCAACCCGAACGCTGGGTTGATCTGCATTGGCACGAAGGAACTCACGCCGCCGTCAACACGGTGACCTTTGACGTAACGATCACCAACGATTCTGGCGTGCTGGGACGTATTTGCACATTGATCGGCGAACAGAATGCAAATATTTCTGACCTCAAGTTCATCGACCGGAAACCAGACTACTTTAGGTTACTGATCGATGTCGATCTACGCGACACAGAGCATCTGCACCGGGTCATGACCGCACTAGAGGCGGAGAGTAATGTATCGTCGATTGTGCGGCACCGTGACCCGGCGCTGTCAAATATGCGGCGCAGCTAACGCGCCAGTTAAGGAAAAAGTTTTGGTGTTTAAGCGCAGGGATAGGCGACCGATCTGGCAGATCGTGCTCGATTTTATCTATCCACGCGGCGGTTGGGCGCGGGCGTTCGAATATGTCAAACACCGTGTGCGCCGCCTACCTGACACACCTGAAAAAATTTCGCGGGGCATCGCCGTCGGCGTGTTCGCGTCGTTTACCCCATTTTATGGGCTGCATTTTGTGATTGCGGTGCTTCTTGCACAGGTGATGCGCGGGAATTTATTAGCGGCGCTTTTGGGCACATTCTTTGGCAACCCATTGACCTATATCCCCATTGGGGTAGCGGCCTTATCGATGGGGCATTTTCTGCTTGGCCGGCCCTTTAACGCGGCGATCTTTGGCTTTGGTGACCGCGCGGCGGAATTTTGTGGGCTCGGCTGTCGTTTTGGCAACGCATTTTCCGACATTACCCATAATTTCATGGCGATGTTCACACCTGCGCGCGCCGATTGGCATGGGCTGGCTGAATTCTACCACGAGCTGTTTCTACCCTATATGATTGGTGGGATCATTCCGGGCATTCTCTGCGGCGCGGGTGCCTATTACACCTGCGTGCCTTTGATTTCGGTCTATCAAAAACGCCGACGGAAGGTGCTACGCAACAAGCTTAGCCAGCTGAATAAAAAACCTGAAAACACGGGTGACGACAGCCCCGGATAATCCTAGTGTCCCAGAAAAGGGGATCGTGATGGCAGCCGAAAAACTACGTCTTGGTGTGAATATTGATCATGTTGCGACCGTGCGCAATGCGCGTGGCGGCAACCTGCCGGACCCGGTGCGCGCGGCATTGATGGCGCAAGAGGCTGGCGCAGACGGGATCACTGCCCACCTGCGCGAAGATCGCCGTCATATTATCGATAGCGATATTGATCGACTGGTCGATCAGCTGTCCGTGCCGCTGAACTTTGAAATGGCCGCGACGGAAGAAATGCAAGCCATTGCCCTACGTCATAAACCTCATGCGGTCTGCCTCGTGCCTGAAAAGCGCGAAGAAAAAACCACCGAAGGCGGGTTAGAGGTTGCGCAACAAGACAATAAGCTGGCCCATTACATCAAACCGTTTGTTGATGCGGGATCGCGTGTGTCGCTGTTTATCGCCGCCGACAAAGCCCAAGTAGAAGCCGCCGCACGCATCGGTGCCCCAGTGATCGAATTGCACGCCGGTGCCTACGCTGATGCATGGGCCGAAGAACGCTGGGACGTACGCGATAGCGAATTGGCGAAGATTACTGATATGACGGCCTACGCCTATGAATTGGGGTTAGAGGTGCATGTTGGCCACGGGTTGACCTATGAAAGCGTCACCCCGATTGCCGCGCTGCCACAGGTGCGTGAATTAAATATAGGTCATTTCATCATCGGTGAGGCAATATTCCGTGGCCTTGGACCTGCAATTTCGGAAATGCGGCGGTGTATGGACTTGGCACGGACATGATCACGCTAGAGTTTGTCGCAATTTGGTTTGCTTGGTTGCTTGCGGGTGGTTCACCGGGGCCTGCTACACTTGGCATTGCGGGTACAGCTATGGCCTCGGGACGTGGGGCTGCGCTGTTCTTTGCATTGGGTATTTTAGCTGGATCCGCAATTTGGGGTATTACCGCTGCGTTGGGGTTGTCGGCCATCATGATGACCAATGTCTGGCTTTTTGAACTTATCCGTTACGTGGGCGCGGCATACTTGGGGTGGCTTTCTATCAAAGCTTTACGTCGCGCCACTACACAGAAGGTCGGGCAGGCAGGTACGCCATTTTCAGGCAGTGCGCGCGTGTTATTCGCAAAGGGAGCTGCAATCCACCTAACGAATCCCAAAGCAGTACTGGGCTGGGGATCCATTTATGCGATTGTGGCACCCGCTGATGCGAACGCATTGATGCTGTTGAACTATTTTGGCCTGCTTTTTGCTGGATCGATCCTAATCTTTCTGGGGTATGCCTTGATCTTTTCATCTGAACGTATTGTGGCCGGTTATGCACGCACCAGTCGCTGGTTTGATGCGATCTTTGCGGGCTTTTTCGGCGTGGCTAGTTTTAAAATTTTGACGGCGCGATTGCAATGATCCTTGGGATCGGCACCGACCTTGCGAATATTGAGCGCATCCAAGGTACGCTTGATCGGTTTGGGGATCGGTTTCGTAACCGTGTCTTCACTGACATCGAACAGGCTAAGGCCGAACGGCGCAAAGATGTTGCTGGTACCTACGCAAAACGCTGGGCCGCGAAAGAGGCTTGCTCAAAGGCGCTGGGCACTGGGCTTGCCATGGGGATTTCGTGGAAAGATATGGCGGTCAGCAATATGCGCAGTGGGCAACCCACAATGCAAGTCACCGGATGGGCCAAAGAGCGGCTGGACGCCATGACGCCATCGGGACACAAAGCCGTTATTCACGTCACTTTGACCGATGATCACCCTTGGGCACAGGCCTTTGTCGTGATCGAGGCCCGCCCTGCGCCTTGACAGGACGGGCGCGCCGCCGCATGTAGCCACAAACACCTAAAAGGAATTGGTAATGGCCGAACAAGCCGAAAAAACTGGGCCCGTCGCAGCCGTCATTGAAACGGTCAAAACCGTCTTCTGGGCGCTGGTCATTGCTGGGCTGTTTCGTACGATCTTGTTTCAGCCGTTCTGGATCCCGTCAGGGTCGATGAAAGACACGATGTTGGTCGGCGATTTTCTATTCGTGAACAAGATGGCTTACGGCTATTCCTATGCTTCTTGCCCGTCTATCCCATTCTTGAACCTTGGTGCGGACAAGTTTTGTGGTTTCGCCGAAGATTACGATGACCGTCTATTTGGATCCGATCCAGAGCGCGGCGACATCGTGGTCTTCCGCCACCCGGTAACGGGTCAAGATTTCGTCAAACGTCTGATCGGCCTCCCCGGCGACCGCATTCAGATGAAAGAGGGCCTGCTGTATATCAATGACGTTGCCGTCACCGTTGAAGACGCAGAACCCTTTGTTGAAATCTCTGAACCGCAAGGCCCGCAAGGGCGTATGCCGTCGTGTAGCAACGGTGCTGTCGGGGATGGCGCTGAATGCGTTAAAGAACGCCAAATTGAGACACTGCCAAACGGTGTCAGCCATAGCATCTTGAATACGGGCAACCGCCAGCAAGACAACACACAAGTTTTTGTCGTGCCGCAGAATGAGTTTTTCTTCATGGGCGATAACCGCGATAATTCCACAGACAGCCGTTTCCCACAGGCCACCGGCGGCGTTGGTTTTGTCGAACGCAAAGATCTGATCGGGCGCGCGGATCGTGTGATCTTTTCTTCCGCAGGGCGATCGATGCTGTATTTTTGGACATGGCGCCCTGATCGTTTCTTTAAGGCTTACGATTAGATCAATGCTGTTTTGGTTGTTCTCTCCATTATTGGCCGTAGCACATCTGGCTGATTTGGCGTGGAATCCGTATTTTATTTCGTCAGGTTCAATGAAGCCGACACTTCTTGTTGGTGATTATCTAAACGTCGTTCAATCAGATGAAAGTTTCGCAAGAGGCGAGGTTTTGGTATTCCGGCATCCGTTGAATGATCAGCATTATGTAAAACGTTTGATTGGTATGCCCGGGGACACGATTCAGATGAGGAACGGAGTTCTCTATATTAATGAGGTTTCTGTTGAAGTCGAAGCAATTGATCCATTTGTGGAGGTTTTTGTTTCGCAAGGCTCACTTGGTGCATGGCCAAGATGTAACAATGGGCCTGTTGCATATGACGAACACTGCGAAAAGGGGCAACAGATCGAGACATTGCCAAACGGCACATGGTACCAAACGCTTGATATTGGGAACACATCAATGGACAACACTTTAAACATCACGGTTCCGGAAGGGCATTTCTTTTTTATGGGCGATAATCGTGACAATTCCGCTGACAGCCGGTTTTCTCAAAGCGCGGGTGGGATGGGGCTTGTCCCCGTTGAAAATGTTGTCGGGCGTGCAAAAGTAGTGCTGTTTTCGGCGTCAGGCCCTTCGTTTCTTGCATTCTGGACGTGGCGTAGTGACCGCTATTTCGTTGGTATAAATTGAAGATCTCAGCTGAACTCACCGCGTTTTCAAACCGGCTTGGCTATCAGTTCGCCAAGCCGGAATTTCTGCTGCGTGCGGTAACCCATTCGTCGATGGTCAGCCCGCATCGCGATGATAACCAGCGGCTAGAGTTTTTGGGCGACCGGGTGTTGGGCCTCGTGATTGCAGACGCGCTCTTGCAGGCTGATCAGGCCGCACCCGAAGGTCTGTTGGCTCCACGCTATAACGCGCTCGTCCGCCGCGAAACCTGCGCTGAAGTGGCGCGTCAGATCGATCTGGGCGCGGTCCTGAAGCTTGGTCGTTCTGAGATGAAGTCAGGCGGGCGCCGTAAAGAAGCTTTGCTGGCTGACGCAATGGAGGCTGTAATCGCTGCGATCTACCAAGACGGTGGGTTTGAGGTCGCGCGCGACGCGGTGCTGCGTCTTTGGGGTGCACGGGTACAAAATGTTGCCGTTGACGCCCGTGATGCCAAGACGGCTTTGCAAGAATGGGCGCAGGCCCGTGGCGAAGTCCCCCCGCAATATGTCGAGGTCGCGCGCACTGGACCTGACCATGCCCCCGTGTTTACAATTGAGGTGCGTCTCGCCTCTGGCCCGTCCGAGCAAGCGAGCGCAGGCGCAAAGCGCAATGCCGAACAGGCTGCGGCGACCGCTCTTTTAAAGAAAGTTAAGTCATGACTGATGCTCCAACCAAGGCGGGATTTGTCGCGCTTATCGGCGAACCGAACGCTGGGAAGTCCACGCTCTTGAACCTGATGGTCGGTGCGAAAGTATCGATTGTGACCCATAAGGTGCAGACCACGCGCGCCCGCATTCGTGGCGTCGCGATGGAAGGCAACGCACAGTTGATTTTTGTCGATACGCCGGGTCTGTTTAAGCCGCGCCGCCGTCTGGACCGTGCGATGGTCGCCGCCGCTTGGGGCGGGGCGGCGGATGCGGATGTCGTGGTCTTATTGATCGAGGCGCATCGGGGTATGACCGATGGGGTGAAAACAATCCTTGAAGCGCTGGCCGAACGTAGTGGCAAGGCTAAGGTCGCGCTGGCGATCAATAAGATCGACAAGGTGAAATCCGAAGTACTGTTGGCGCTGACCAAAGAAATGAATGATGCCTACCCGTTTGCGGACACATTTATGATTTCGGCTGAACGCGGCCACGGCTGCGATGCGCTGCGCAAATGGTTGGTCGAACAAGTGCCGGAGGGCCCGTTTCTTTATCCCGAAGATCAGATCGCGGACCTGCCAATGCGCATGATCGCCGCCGAGATGACCCGTGAAAAACTGACCCTGCGCTTGCACCAAGAATTGCCCTATGAGCTGACGGTCGAAACCGAAAATTGGGAAGAACGCCCTGATGGCTCTGCCCGCATTGATCAGTTGATCTATGTCGCACGTGATGGTCATAAGGGGATCGTGTTGGGCAAAGGTGGCGAGACCGTGAAATCGGTTAGCCAGGCGTCACGGCTTGAACTCGAAGAATTCCTTGGTCGTCGTGTGCATCTGTTTGTGAAAGTGAAGGTGCGGCCGAACTGGCTCGAAGAATCTGAGCGCTACTCCGAAATGGGTTTGGATTTCAAAGACGGCAATGCATAGCTGGGCCATCTTATGCGGCTGACGGCAGATATCTGGGTTTCAGCCTATCTAACACGGTTGCGGTTGCAAGATATTCCCGCCTTTGTCGTGGCGCGCGGTGATGCCACCGCAGGCGCTGTTTTGGTGAAACTGAATACGCTGGATGGCAAGGCGTGTTGCTATCAACGTGGCTTTGATCTGATGACGGGTGACCGCAAGTGGGTTGTTTCGGTCGAAGGTGACGAGCCGCTTGTTGATGCATCAATTCAAAAACAACGTGGGTTTGATGCCGACCTATGGGTGATCGAGGTCGAAGACCGTCAGGGCCGTCATTTGCTAGATGAGCCGGGGCTTACATAACCTTGATGCCTCCGGCGGGAGTACTTGGGGCAAGATGATATGCAAAAGGTCACGAGTAACCGATTGTTAAGCAACATTTCGTAACCTGGTCTTGCGGTACAGGCTGGAGAGCCGATGGCCGTGCGAGGTGATGTGGCGTAAGCCGTTCACTGGGGTAAGGTGGTATAATATCATCTTGCCCCAAATACTCCCGCCGGAGGCGGCCGAGGCTTGCAATTTGCGATCCCGCCCGCTGATATAGCACAATGATCTGGACAAACCCCAATGATTGAATGGCGCGATGAGGCCGTCTTGCTGGCGACGCGCCCGTTTGGCGAAACCTCGGTCATCATCGACGTGTTTAGCCCGACGCAGGGGCGGCACGCCGGGGTGGTACGTGGTGGGACCAGCCGTAAAATTGCGCCGATACTTCAGCCTGGCGCCCAGCTGGCGGTCGCGTGGAAAGCACGGCTTGAAAGCCATATTGGTGCCTTTACGGTCGAACCGATCCGCAGCCGCGCAGCCGTTGCAATGGGCGAACGTCTGGCGCTTGCAGGGTTGAATGCGACCTGTGCAATTCTATCGCTTGTTTTGCCCGAGCGCGCACCGCACCCTGCGCTTTATACACGTACGATTGGGCTCTTGGATCTGCTGGGGCAAGCGGACATATGGCCCTTGGCCTATCTGCGGTGGGAGCAGGCCTTGTTAGAGGAGATGGGGTTTGGCATGGATCTGTCAGCCTGCGCAGTGCGCGGCACCAATGAAGAATTGATCTATGTCTCGCCCAAAACCGGGCGCGCGGTAAGCCGGCAAGCCGCAGGCGAATGGGCTGATCGATTACTGCCTTTGCCCCCCGTCTTGGCCGGGCAGGGTGAGGCCAGTAACGCCGATATTGTAACTGCGTTACGGACCACAGGTTATTTTCTCGAACACCGCCTAATCGCGTCGCTTGGCAATCGGCCGATCCCATCTGCACGGTCGCGGTTGATTGATGCGATTGCGCGCTGTTAGTCCAGCACGCGACGCGCAATCACTTGCGCTTGAATTTCGGCGGCCCCTTCGAAAATATTCAGGATACGCGCGTCGCAAAGCACACGGCTAATTTGATATTCGAGCGCAAACCCGTTGCCGCCGTGAATTTGCAAGGCGTTATCGGCGCAGGCCCACGCGACACGCGCACCCAGTAGTTTCGCCATACCTGCCTCAAGATCGCAGCGGCGGTCGTTGTCTTTCTCAGCGGCGCTAAAATAGGTGAGCTGCCGTGCAACCATGATTTCAACGGCCATCATCGCCAATTTCCCTGAGACGCGTGGGAAATCGATCAGAGATTTGCCGAATTGCTTGCGGTCTTGTGCGTATTGCAGGCCCAAATCCAGCGCGGATTGCGCCACCCCAATGGCGCGGGCGGCGGTTTGAATGCGCGCGCTTTCAAAGGTCTGCATCAATTGCTTGAACCCTTTACCCGTCTCGCCACCAAGCAGGTTCGCGCCTTTGACTTGGAACCCGTCAAAGCCAAGCTCATATTCCTTCATTCCGCGGTAGCCGAGCACTTCGATCTCGCCGCCAGTCATGCCGGGGGTTGGAAAGGGTTCTTCGACGGTGCCGGGTGTCTTTTCAGCCAAGAACATCGACAACCCGCGATAATCGGTGGTGTCAGGATCTGTGCGTGCGAGCAGGGTCATGACATGCGTGCGGGCCGCATGGGTGATCCATGTTTTGTTGCCGGTGATTTCCCAGTCGTCGCCGGATTTGACTGCGCGGGTGCGCAGGCTGCCGAGATCAGAGCCGGTGTTTGGTTCGGTAAAGACCGCTGTTGGCAGGATTTCAGCGCTTGCAATGCCGGGCAACCATTGCTGTTTTTGTTCTTCTGTGCCGCCGCATAGGATCAATTCCGCCGCAATTTCTGAACGGGTGCCAAGGCTGCCCACACCGATATAGCCGCGAGAAAGTTCTTCGGACACAACGCACATTGATGCTTTGGACAGCCCAAACCCGCCGTATTCTTCGGGGATAGTCAGGCCAAAGACGCCCAGTTCGGCCATTTCATCAATCACCTCGATCGGGATTAATTCGTCTTTGAGGTGCCATTCATGTGCGTGAGGCGTAATTTTTTCGACACTAAACCGGCGGAATTGTTCCCGGATCATTTCCAATTCGTCATCAAGTCCGGTCACCCCGACAGTGACATTGGCGGATTGGTCTTGCATGAGCGCGACAAGCTGCGTGCGCGCGGTTTGGGTGTTGCCTGCTTGGGTCAGGGTCATCACCGCGGGCTGCATGAGCGCGCGCATATCATCTTGGGCAAGTCCAATGTCTTGCAGGCGGAGAATTTCCCCCTGGCTCATCGGGATGCCACCGTAAATCTGCCACAGGTATTCGCCAAAGGCGATTTGATGGATCAATTGTTCGACGTCGCCAAATTTACCATCTGCTTGCAGACGTGTCGCCCAATTGTGCATCTGGTGGAGCGCCTGAGTATAGGTCGCGAGCCAAGCCAGCCCATGCGCTGCGGTCTGGTGCTGTTCGATCAACCGTGCGCTGACCCTCTCGCCGTCCGTTACCGTGGCGCGGACCGCTGATTTGGCGCGTGCGAAGACGTCATCGACCGCGTCAAGCGCAGTTGCGGTAAGGTCGAGCAGATCCCCTAAGATCGGGGTGGTGGCATTGGGTAAGTCCTGACCATCGTGCGGCATCTGTCGAATCCTCTTTGTTTGCACGTGCAGAGATAGTCATTTTGCGGTCGCAGCGCAATATTAATTCGAAATATAGCGTAAATTTGACGTAAAGTGTCGCAGTGAATTTGGCTAATGCATGCGAGATCGCTAACGCGTATGCAGGGCGCATGATTGATCTTTTTGCCATTCTGTCGCTTCCTCTCTTGCTTTTCGCCTGCACCATCACCTTGGTCGGCGGATTCGTAAAAGGTGCCGTTGGGTTTGCGATGCCGTTGATTATGGTGTCTGGTATGGGGATATTGATTGACCCGCAAACGGTTGTGGCTGGGGTTATCATTCCGATTGTGGTGACCAACGCGATGCAGGTTGCACGCGCTGGCCTTGGCCCCGCGTGGGCAGGATTTAAAGAGCATTGGCGCTATGTGTCGATTGTTTGCGTGATGATCCTCGTGTCCGCGCAATTCTTGCGCAGTATTCCGGCGGATACGATGTTTTTGGTGCTTGGGGTGCCCGTGGTTGGGCTCTGCATTATTCAATTGATCGGATGGCATCCGCTTATTCCACAGCGTTATCGGCGTGTGTTTGAATGGGGTGCGGGGGCTGTATCGGGCGCGCTCGGCGGGTTGGCCGGGACATGGGGCCCGCCGACGGTGCTGTATCTTTTGGCCTTAGACACACCGCGCGCACGTCAGATGGCGGTGCAGGGTGTGATTTATGGGCTTGGATCGGTGATGTTGCTGCTTGGGCATCTGCGGTCTGGTGTGCTGAACGCGCAAACTTGGCCGCTTTCGGCGTTACTGGTGGTTCCTGCGATCATAGGGATGTGGCTTGGGTTCAAGCTTGGGGATCGGTTCGATCAAGAACGATTTCGGCGCGTCACATTGTGGGTTTTGGTTTTAGCTGGGGCAAACCTGATCCGGCGGGGGCTGATGGGGTAGGGTTTCCTAAAACATCACTTTTATAGATGAATATAGGCAAGTAGGCCCTCGACCGTGTCGGGAAATGCACCTTTGGCTTCTAACTCACCCACAATCAACGGGCCCCTAAACAAACCGGGTTTCTTTTTAGATCGCAAAATGCGTGCGTCCCGTTTGTTTTCGGCGACGAAACGTAGCCACGCGAGGGCCGTTTCTGGATCTGCTGGGCGAGTTTTATCAATAGATCCGACCACGTCTTCGCCATCTAAATCGAGAGTTAGACGCTCACCTAGTCCGTTCAATGCAAAGCCGATGCCACCGGCTTCAACCATCCAAGGCTCCATTCCCGAACACATATCTTCGAGGGTACGGTAAATCGAAACATCTTCTGGAACCGTATAGGCTGTGCTTTCATTGAAAATGGTAATGTCCGATAGCCAGTTCATGTTTGCGGTCTCTTTTGGTTTCGTTTGCAGGGTGAACCTGGCCCTATGACAACATGCCCATATACCCACATACGCTAGCGAGATCGGGCCGTGTTTCGGGGGCGACGACATCGAAGCTCACGGAATAAAGTGGTTTATCATTGCGCATTGCGGTCATCGTCCACTGACCGGTTTGCAATTCGTAGGCATAGTCAAATTGGTAGAATGTAAACGACCCGCCGCCGCCGTCGATCCCAGTAGTGTAACTTTGCGTCGTGGCGCCATTGTCGCCCATGGGCGGGTGGGTGATCACTATAGTGACGTTATCAAGCCCCTCTGCCCGCAGCGCGCGTGATCGCACGCCAAACCCGACCCCAAAGGCTGCAGGTACCACTTGGCTGTTTGAGACAAAGCTGGGCGGTTCATCGACCACATGGGTGATCCCTGCAAGCGTATCAGGCGCGGGGCTTGTCGTGACTGTGTCGGGTGCGCAGAGGATACCGATTTCGATCTCAGCGATTTCCGTGCTGACCATATCAGGCGCGGCCGCCCCGAAAGAGGGCGCGATGATCAAAACAAAAATGGCCAGCCAATGTTTCATAGGCTGACCATAGCGTTGGTTCGCTGTGAACGTAAGGTGGATCTTGATCCACCATAAGCCCTAGCCGATTGCGGCTGATTTCACGTCATCATCGATGAACGGCACATATTTTGCGAAGTTATCGCTAAACATCTGTACCAGCTTTGCAGCCTGCGCGTCATAGGCGGATTGGTCAGCCCAAGTGTTGCGTGGGACCAAAAGCGCGTTATCGACACCAGCCACATCCAATGGCACTTCGAAGCCAAAGTTCGGGTCTTTGGTAAAGGCGCCTTCGGACAATGATCCGTCAAGCGCTGCGGTCAAAAGCGCGCGTGTCGCTTTGATCGGCATGCGTGACCCGGTGCCATATGCACCGCCTGTCCAGCCGGTGTTCACCAACCAGCAGGTTGCGCCGTGGCTGGCGATTTTGCTGCGCAAGAGGTTGCCATAGATTTCTGGGCGGCGTGGCATGAAGGGCGCGCCGAAACATGTGCTGAATGTTGGCTCTGGCTCTGTGACGCCCTGCTCTGTGCCGGCAACCTTCGATGTGAAGCCTGACAGGAAGTGGTACATCGCTTGTGCTGGTGTCAGCCGTGCGATTGGTGGCAAGACCCCAAAGGCATCGCAGGTCAGCATGATGATGTTTTTCGGGTGCCCGCCAAGCGCGGTTTCCGATGCGTTGGAAATGTAGTTCAACGGGTAAGCGCAGCGCATGTTGGCGGTGAGGCTATCGTCTTCGAAGTCCAATTCCAGCGTTTCTGGATCAAACACCATGTTTTCGATGACCGTGTGCGGCATAGAACATGTTGCGTAGATCTCTGGCTCTGCTTTTGGATCCAGACCGATGGTCTTGGCGTAGCAGCCACCTTCAAAGTTGAACGTACCACGATCGGACCAGCCATGCTCATCATCGCCGATCAGCACCCGTGATGGGTCGGCAGACAGCGTGGTTTTCCCGGTGCCTGACAGCCCAAAGAAAACAGCCGTATCAACCGGGTTGCCCGGCGCATGGTTGGCAGAGCAATGCATCGGCATGATATCTTTTTCGGGCAGAATGTAGTTCAGCAAGGTGAACACGGATTTCTTGTTTTCGCCCGCGTATTCTGTGCCGCCGATCAGGATCAGTTTGCGATCAAAGTTGAGCGCAATCACAGTTTCCGACCGGCACCCGTGTTTTTCAGGGTCTGCCTTAAAGGTCGGGCAGTTGATGATGGTGAACTCTGGTGCGAATGTTTCCAACTCATCTGCGCTTGGGCGGCGCAAAAGGTGCCGGATGAACAGCCCGTGCCACGTCAGTTCAGTGATAACCCGCACATCCAAACGGTGGGCGGGGTCGGCACCGCCAAATAGGTCTTGAACCTCGTATTTGCCGCCTTGCATATGCGCGAGCATATCTGCGTAGAGCACGTCGAATTTGTCAGCTGCCATAGGCGGGTTGTTTTCCCACCAGATTTTATCTTCGACAGACGGGGTGCGCACGACGAATTTGTCTTTCGGCGACCGACCTGTGTGCGTGCCGGTGGTCACAAGGAATGTGCCGCCTTTCCCGGTAACGCCTTCGCCTGCGGCAACTGCGGCCTCATGCATTTCTTGTTCAGAGCGGTTATAATACACATAACCCAGCCCTGTGATGCCTTGATCTTCAAGTTTCATCGATGGGTTGACCGTACCTTGGTCCATGGGTTCGCTCCTTAAATGATGTGGCCGGTATGGCCTGCGATAGGTCTCCTTAACACCAAGGTTTCGCGGCTTCATAGCCCGACTTGCTGTAGTTAGCGCAATCATATGCATGTTAGCGCAATCACCCGCGAAATTTAGTTTTGCACCCAAGAATTGTTAGCGTGCAAACCTGCAAAACTGCACCAATTGCGGCAAAAATGTGGCAACTCATCAATTGGGGATTGATTCGCCCTGTCAAAAGGATGAAAACGGAATGACTAAAGATAACCCATTGAGAACGGCCATTAAGGAATAAGATAGATGTCCAGAATTGCATTGGTCGATGATGATCGAAATATCCTGACCTCTGTGTCGATGACACTTGAGGCCGAAGGGTTCGAAGTCGAGACACATAACGATGGTCAGTCTGCGCTTGACGCGTTCAATAAGCGCATGCCTGATCTTGCCGTGCTGGATATTAAGATGCCGCGCATGGACGGCATGGATCTGTTGCAGCGCCTGCGCCAAAAGACATCCATGCCGGTGATTTTTCTCACCTCAAAAGATGATGAAATCGACGAAGTTCTTGGCCTGCGTATGGGGGCCGACGATTACGTCAAGAAACCATTCTCGCAACGTTTGTTGGTTGAACGCATTCGCGCTTTGCTACGCCGTCAGGATGCCATTGCAGGTGAAGAAGTCGAAGAAACCGAAGAAACCAAAGTTATGGTACGCGGCGAATTGGTGATGGACCCCTTGCGCCATGCGGTAAAATGGAAAGGGCGCGACGTTTCCCTGACCGTAACGGAATTCCTGCTGTTGCAGGCCCTTGCCCAGCGACCCGGTTTTGTCAAAAGCCGTGATCAGCTGATGGACGTGGCCTATGACGACCAAGTGTATGTAGATGACCGAACCATTGACAGCCACATCAAGCGGCTGCGCAAAAAGATGCGGAACACCGATGACGAATTCTCTGCCATCGAGACGCTCTATGGTATCGGATATCGCTATAACGAAGAGTAGCGGATGACCGCCGCACCCAAGATCGACGTTCGCAATTTACAGTCAGTGCGCGCGGCTGCGCGTGATCCTGATCTGGTGCTTGGCGATGATTGGGCGCTCCCTGATGCTGATGGCGAAGTCACGCTGTCGCGCGGTGGCTTGTTATCGTTGCGCCGCTCGCCGATTGCCCGCAAAATTATCATGATCAATCTGATCGCGATGATTTTGCTGATTGCGGGCGTGCTGTACATGAGCCCATCGCGTGACCACCTTGCCTATCAACGTGCGCAAGGTCTGGTCAACGAGGCACGGTTGATTTCCGATGTGTTCGAGGCGCAACTGCCAAATACAGCCCCGGTGAATTTTGTGACTGCAGATGGCATTGATCCCGCTGAAACGCTCGCGGGTCTAAATCTGCGCGGCGGGGTGCAAGTGTCAGTCTTTTCCCTTGATGCAACCCTCGTCGCAACCGCAACGGGCCAGTTGAATGAAGAAGAGCTTGCAGAGCTTGAAAGCCATACAGGCGGCACATTCTTAACCGATTTCTTGTCAAAAATCTGGACAGGCATCGCGTCAATGACGATCAACAGGGGTGACACTCTGACCCCTGAACAACAGCTTTTGGCGCTTTCGCAGGAAAAAGTGCGGCAGGCTATTACCGGGGGCACCAACCTAGAAACGACGACAATCGGCGCGGTGACCAGTTTTATTGTGACTACGCCAATCATACAAAATGGCACGGCGGTTGGCGTTGTTGCGGTGATGACCGCAGCGGGTGAAGTTGACAGCCTTGTGCAGCGAGAGCGCGAACAAGTGCTACGCCTTTTTTTGGTTGCAATTGTTGTCAGTGTGGGGCTGAGCTTGGTGCTGGCTTCGACGATTGCAAACCCACTTGCTGATCTTGCCACCGCAGCAGAGGCAAGCCATGACCGTAACGCGCGCAAAATGTCTGCTGCACGTGTACGCATTCCTGATTTGACCGCCCGGCCCGATGAGATTGGGCGCCTTTCTGGCGCCTTGCGCGGGATGGTGTCTGCGCTTTACGAACGGATCGAAGGCAACGAACAATTTGCGGCTGATGTGGCCCATGAAATTAAGAACCCGCTTGCGTCCTTGCGCTCTGCGGTTGGGACGATGCCCTTCGCGAAACGCGAAGATCAGCGCCAAAAGCTGATGGAAGTGATTGAACATGATGTGAAACGGCTTGATCGTTTGGTCAGTGATATTTCCAATGCGTCCCGGCTTGATAGCGAATTGGTCAAGGAAGAAGAGCAAGCCTTTGATCTGATCAAAATGCTTGAAAATATCATCGATTTCCTCGGCAAAGAGGCGCTTTCAAAGGGGATCGAATTTGTGGCCGATTTGCCGAATGAGGCGATTCAAGTCCGGGGACTTGAAGGGCGATTGGCACAGGTCTTTGTCAACCTGATCACCAACGCCGTATCGTTCTGCGAAGAAGGTGACGCGATCCGCATTTGGGCTCGTAAACGTGAAAACCGGGTGCTTGTCGTCGTCGAAGACACCGGTCCGGGTATTCCAGAGGACGCGTTGGCCAAAATTTTCCAGCGGTTTTATTCTGAACGCCCAGAGGGTCAGTTCGGAAATAATTCGGGTCTCGGGCTTGCGATTTCAAAGCAAATCGTTGAGGCACATGACGGCGTGATCTGGGCTGAAAATATCCGGCCGACAGAAGCTGACCCAACCTCTGACCCGCTTGGTGCGCGTTTCGTCGTTGGCCTTCCAATTTAGGGTGCGGTGATGAGCGGGCCTAATACCGTTCACGCGAGTTGCGTTGCATATGGCGGTAAAGCTGCTTTGCTTTTGGGTGCTTCTGGTAGCGGTAAGTCGACCCTGGCACTACAAATGATGGCGTTGGGCTGTGATTTGGTTGCCGATGATCGGGTGGTGTTGAAAGCGCAGGACGGCGTGCTCGTTGCGACCTGCCCCGAAACGATCGCAGGGTTGATCGAGGCGCGTGGCATCGGAATTCTAAACGCGGCAACTGTACCAGATGCTATCGTGCAGGTCGCCGTTGACATGGATATGCAGGAACAAGACCGTCTGCCAGAGACGCGCTTTGTGACCTTATGTGATCTGCGCACCCCCTTGATTCATCGCGGGGTTGGTGATCACTTTGGGCCAGCTATTATGCAGCTTCTAAAAGCTGGCTGGAGTAATCGATGACAGCGTCGCCGCCCAAAACTGACCCCACACCGCCTGCCATCGTTCTGGTGACGGGTCCATCGGGGGCAGGGCGGTCGACGGCGATTAACGCGCTCGAAGACCTTGGTTATGAGATCATCGACAATTTGCCGCTGTCCTTGCTGCCACGTCTGTTGGATGGGCCACCACCGGGCCGTCCGTTGGCGCTGGGGTTGGATGTGCGGAATCGAGATTTTGGTACCAACGCGCTGGTCGCGGCGATTGATCAGCTTGCGGGGCGCCCGGATCATAATGCGCAGGTGCTTTACCTCGAGGCGGACGAGCATGAGCTGGTGCGTCGCTATTCCGAAACCCGCCGTATGCACCCGCTGGCGCCAGCCGGATCGCCGCTTGCCGGGATCGCCCGCGAGCGCGAGCTGCTCAGCCCTGTGCGCGCCCGCGCAGATGTGCTGATCGATACCACGGGGATGTCGCCACACGATCTGCGCGCCGAGATTGACCGCTGGTTTGCCCCCGGTGATGGGCGGCCTTTGGGGGTCACGATCCATTCATTTTCCTACAAACGTGGCCTGCCACGGGGCATGGATATCGTGATTGATTGCAGATTCCTGCGAAATCCACATTGGGAGGAGACATTGCGCATTTTGGACGGGCGAGACGTCGCAGTCGCTGCGTATGTACAGGCGGACCCCCGTTTTGCAGAGTTCTTTTCCCGGCTAAAATCGCTGGTTGACCTCCTGCTTCCCGCCCACAAGCAAGAAGGAAAATCGCATCTGTCTATCGGTCTTGGATGTACCGGAGGGCAACACCGATCGGTCGCTATGACAGAGTACCTTGCATCTGCCCTTGCGGAAGACGGGTGGCATGTGTCTAAACGGCATCGAGAAATGGAACGGCGCGACGCGCTGGGCAATAAAGGACACGCGGTTTGATTGGTATCGTCATCGTTGCACATGGCAGGCTTGCGCAGGAATATCTATCTGCGGTTGAACATGTGGTCGGCGAACAGGCCGGTGTTATTAGCATCGCTATTGGCCCCGAAGATGATCGCGCCGAGAAACAAGCCGAAATCTGCGACGCGGCGGATGCAGTAGATGCTGGCGATGGCGTCGTGATCGTCACGGATATGTTCGGCGGATCGCCGTCAAACCTATCTTTGCGCGCCTGCAGCCCAGACAATCGACGTATTCTATATGGGGCCAACTTGCCGATGTTAATCAAGCTGGCAAAGTCCCGCCGGCGCACAGTTCCTGACGCAGTTGAAGCTGCTATAAATGCAGCCCACAAGTATATTAACAGCCACAATGGCGGAACGCATATATGACCACCACCCGCCTAGAAATTGAAAATATCAAAGGCTTACACGCGCGCGCTTCGGCGAAGCTGGTCGAAGTCGTCGAAAGCTTTGACGCACAAGCAACCGTTAGCAAAGACGGTGAGAGCGCCACTGGCGACAGTATCATGGGGCTTTTGATGCTTGGCGCGTCAATTGGCACCTATATTGATGTAGAGACCACTGGCCCACAGGCTGACGCGCTAAGCGCAGCCATCACAGAATTGGTCGCCGATAAGTTCGGCGAAGGCAACTAGCGGCCTGTAGCGGCCTAATAGGATGAATTGACGTGACTGAAACGACCCGCAACTCACAAACACCTACGGTTGTGGCCCAAGACGCACCACGGGTCTATGATCGTGGCAGCCTGACCTATTCAAACACGTTTGAAAGCCCGTTTAAGCGTAATGTGATTCGCACCATTGAATTGTTCACTGGCAAATTGCCGATCGTACGGATGATTCGGAAATTTGAGCGGATGGGGAAATTCCAAGGGCAGAATTTTTGGCGCGGTGCGTTGAACGTCATGGAGATTGATCTGCTGACACCGCAAGATCAATTAGACAATATCCCTAAGACCGGCCCAACCGTGCTTGTTGCGAACCACCCGCATGGCATGGTTGATGGGATGATCTTGGCTGATTTGATCGGCCGCGTCCGCACCGATTACCGGATTTTAACGCGCTCTATCCTGACTGGCATCGATAAAGAGGCTGGCGATTTCATGATCCCTGTGCCGTTTCCACATGAACCGGATGCCCACACAAAGATGATCGAAATGCGCCGCACCGCGATGGATCACCTGAAGGGGGGCGGGTTGATCGCGCTGTTCCCATCAGGGGTGGTCGCATCGTCGGAAACGATGTTCGGCCCGGCAATAGAGGCGGAATGGAATGTGTTCACATCAAGCATGATCCGTAAATCAGGCGCAAAAGTCGTGCCATGCTTCTTTCCCGGAGCCAACTCGCGTTGGTATCAGATTGCGAACCGTATTTCTGCCACCCTGCGTCAAAGCCTACTGTTGCATGAAATCGTTCACGCCTGCGGAAAACCGCAAAAACCTGTTGTGGGTGCGCCGTTTGACGACGAAGACGTAAAAGCGCGCCAAAAAGAGCCACGCGCCTTTATGGCGTGGCTCCGTGAGCAAACCTTGGGCCTACGCGACTAGCGCGTCGGCACCGGGGTTTCACCGCGATAATCATAAAAACCGCGTTTGGTTTTGCGGCCGAGCCAGCCTGCTTCGACGTATTTTGTCAGCAGCGGGCAGGGGCGGTATTTGGTATCTGCCAGACCGTCGTGCAACACGTTCATGATCGCCAAACACGTGTCGAGCCCGATAAAGTCGGCGAGCTCGAGCGGTCCCATCGGATGATTGGCCCCCAACTTGAGCGAGGTATCGATCGATTTCACCGATCCCACGCCTTCGTAAAGCGTGTAGATCGCTTCGTTGATCATTGGCATCAGGATGCGGTTCACGATGAAGGCTGGGAAATCTTCTGCGGTGGCGGATGTTTTGCCGAGCTGTTCAACGACTTCATAGCAGGCTTTGAAAGTCTCTTCGTCGGTCGCAATCCCGCGGATCAGTTCGACCAGTTGCATGATTGGCACAGGGTTCATAAAATGAAACCCCATGAACTTTTCGGGGCGATCCGTGCGTGACGCAAGGCGGGTGATCGAGATCGACGAGGTGTTCGAGGTCAAGATCGTCGTTGGTTTCAAATGCGGCTGCAATTCTGCAAAAATCGCGGTCTTGACCTCTTCGCGCTCGGTTGCAGCTTCGATAATCAGGTCGGTCTGACCCAGATCAGCCAGTACCTGTGTGGTCGAAATCCGGGCCATTGCGGCGGCTTTGGTGTCCGCTGTGATCGCTTCTTTGCTGACTTGGCGGTCAAGGTTACGGTCGATCAAAGCGACAGCCGCAGCGAGTGCGTCCGCGCTAATATCGGTCATCACCACGTCATAGCCCGCCAACGCAAACACATGTGCAATCCCGTTGCCCATTTGCCCTGCACCAACGATACCCACACGTTCAATCGCCATTTTTCATTCCTTTACAGATTAGCCGTACCATAGGCCTCCATGCCGGGGGGCTTCAAGCCGCTCGGTTGATGAAAAGTTAAATTGAATTTTGTCATTAGGAAATTCGCAAAGTATTTGCGCGAATCTGCGCGCTGTAACCTTAAAAAGTGATGGGTCGTATGAAGCAAGAGGTGGTCGAGACTGACGAAATTGATTACGCGCCCTGCCACTATGGGCATTCAAAGATGATGTTTCGTGGGCCGCGCAAGCGATTGGATCAGCCTTATCTAGCGTTCATTGGTGGAACCGAAACCTACGGCAAATTTATCCAGCAACCTTTCCCTGCGCTGGTGGAGCAGGGAATGCGCCAAACCTGTGTGAATTTTGGCGGCGTCAGTGCGGGTGTTGATGCTTTTGTGAATGATCAATCCATGCTCGAAATTTGCCGCGACGCAGACTTTACCGTGCTGCAAATAATGGGGGCAAGCAATCTGTCGAACCGATTCTATTCGGTGCACCCGCGTCGCAATGACCGATTTGTTGAAGCGTCATCGGTGCTGCAAGCGATCTACAATGATGTCGATTTTTCTGATTTTTCGTTCATCCGGCATATGCTTGGCGCCTTGCACGACCAATCGCCGCAGCGATTTGAAATTGTTGTGAATGAGCTACGCCAAGCCTGGTCCGCGCGGATGAAAAACCTGTTGGAGAAAACGGGCAGACGGGTAATTTTACTTTGGTTCTCTGATGAACCGTTGAGTGATCAAGATTGGTCTATGCGCCCGGCGCAGCTTCAAACAGATCCGCTTTTTATCACTGCGAACATGGTCGAAAAACTGCGCCCGCTTGTTGCGGATATTGTTGTTATGAACCCGTCAACAGACGCGTTGTCCGAAGGTGTCAAAGGCATGATCTACCCACCCTCACAAGAAGCGATGGCGTCCGAAATGCTCGGGGTACGTTGCCATCAAGAGGCGAGCGCACAGATTATTGAGGCTCTTCGCAAACAGCATTCCATGGCGACATGATGCGACATCCGCGATTGTAGTCTGTTTGCGTTCCATCGCGGCGCGCGAAGGTGTAAAGATGCGGTTAACATGACGCAGCACCCTACCTTTTCGCTTCACGCCAACAGTACCGTCCTAACCCCGGACGTGCCGGGCCTAGGCGTGCTTGTCGATTGTCTGCGTGGACGGCGTGGGTTTATGGCGCGGCAATCGGCGCTGCCTCCCATCGCCCCCTATCATGATGCCCAACAATGGGTGTTGTGTACGACCTCGGGGACAAGTGGCCAGCCCAAGATCATTCGACGCAGCCCGCGATCATGGATGCAGAGCTTTGCGATTACTGCGGACCATTATGGGGTTGGGCCGGAAGACATTTACGCGACTTTCGGATCGTTAGGGCACTCACTAAGCCTTTACGCAAGTGTCGAAGCGCTTTGCCTTGGTGCGGATATATGCGGCTTGGCGCAAACCTCCCCAAAGCGGCAAGCGCTCGGGATCGCTGCGGTGGGTGTGACGGTCATTTATGCCACGCCAACGCAATTGGGATTGTTGGTCAAAGGGGCTGCACAAGCGCAAATCACATCATTCCCAAAGCTGCGCTATGTGTTCTGCGGTGGCGGGGCGTTGTCTGAAAAGGTGAAGACCGCCGTGCATGCCATCTGCCCGCAGGCCCAAATCATTACGTTTTTCGGCGCGAGCGAAACAAGCTTTATGGCCATTGCGGATGATCAAACGCCGATCGGTTCCGTTGGGCGGGCCTATCCCGATGTGCGAATGCGGATTGATGCGCCGCAAGGTGAAGTCGGCGAGATTTGGGTGGCAAGCCCATATCTTTTTGATGGCTACGCCAACGGGGATCACGAAGACACGCGCTGGGATGGCCCGTTTTTGAGCATTGGCGAGATGGGTCATTTGGATGTGCAGGGCAACTTGTTCCTAAAGGGGCGCAAGAACCGGATGGTCACGATCGCTGACGTCAACGTCTTTCCAGAAGATATTGAGCGCTGTGTATCGCGGTTGAATGCGGTGCGCGATTGCGCTGTTGTGCCCGTACCAGATGAAGCGCGGGGGAACCGGTTGATTTGTTTCGTAGAGTATTCCGGTTCGTCGTTGGCACCCGTCGATGTGCAGGCCCATTGTAGGGAAACCTTGGGGCAATATTGCGTACCGAAAGAGGTGCGCGCGATTGCGCAGATGCCTTTGCTTGCTGCGGGCAAGCCTGACTTGGCGCGGTTGCGCACTATGGCCGTCGCGGGTTGATGTCGCGCTCGTATCTTATCGCTGCTCGGCGCAGCCCCATCGCACCTCGAAACGGGGCCTTTGCCGCATTGTCTTTTGCCGATTTAGCGCAGCCCGTATTGCAACAAACCTTGGCCGACGCAGGGCTGGCGCCCGTCGATGTCGATGAATTAATCGTGTCCAACGCGCTTGGGGCGGGCGGGAACCCGGCGCGGATCATTGGATTGCAAGCGGGGCTGCCTGATCATGTCGCGGGGCTGTCAATTGACCGTCAATGCGCAGGCGGTATGGATGCGCTGTTGATCGCGGATGCGATGATCCGGTCGGGTCAGCACGATGTGGTGATCGCTGGCGGTGTCGAAACCTATTCGCGTCGTCCGTTACGGTCGCGTACCTTTGCGGATGGGCGCCCGCCCGAAGCATATGACCAAGCACCGTTTACGCCTTGGCCCGATCGCGATCCGGATATGGCCACTGCCGCGCAAGAGTTGGCGCAGGCATGGGGGGTTTCAAAAGCCGATCAAGACGCTTGGGCGATCAAAAGCCACGCGCGCGCCCGCGCGACAAAGCAACCCGAAATAATCCCGTTCGCCGGGCTGACCCGTGATCCATTTACGCGCAATTTGACGCAACGCCTTTGTGACAAAGCCGCGTCTGTGGCCGGTTGTATCACCGCCGCGAATATGGCTGTCGCCGCCGATGGCGCGGCTTTTGTTGTGATGGTTTCGGAACGTTGGGTCGCACAGAGGCGCGCGGTTGCGTTTGTCGCGGGGCGGACGGTTGGCGGAGATCCTGAAATGCCCGGCACGGCGCCGATTGCCGCGATAGAAGCTGCTTTGGCGCAGGCCCGCCTTTCTGTCGCTGATATCCAATGCGCCGAGATCATGGAGGCTTTCGCCGTACAGGCCATCGCCTGCCAACGAGGCGCGAAATTGCCGCTAGAGATCGTTAATACTGGCGGCGGTGCTTTGGCGTGGGGGCACCCGGTTGGGGCGTCAGGGGCCGTTATGGCCGCGCGTTTGTATCATCAGCTTGGGCAGACCGGCGGCGCTGGCATCGCGGCGATCGCGGCGGCTGGCGGGATCGGTTCGGCGATTGTGTTGCGCGCTGATTAATCAAACCCGCTAAAGGTTGTGAACGCATCCAACGAAAGCCGTTCAGTGCGAAATTGGTTCACTGGGGCGCTTTGGTCGGCCACGCCGACGGCGATTCCGCAGACCACCAATTCACCCTCTGACAACCCCAGATGATCATGCGCGATACGTCCATAATTTGCGATGGCGCCGATCCCACTTGCGCCAAGTCCGGCATCTTCGGCCGCCAAGAGAAACGTCATAATCGCCATGCCAAGATCCATGAAGCAGCCTTTGCCCATGTCGCGATCAATCGTGACGATGACGCCGACAGGGGCATCAAAGAACCGGTAGTTCTTGGCAAATTGCGCCCGGCGTCCTGTAACATCACGGCGCGCGATGCCAAGAGCTTCGTAAAGCGCAAACCCCGCCTTGCGTTGTCGGTCCTTGAGTGCAGGTGCCATCATTTCAGGAAAGTAGGAATATTCTAGATCTGCAGGCGCACCTTTTGCATTCGCTGCGACTAATCGCTGAGAAAACGCCGCCAGTGGCGCGCCAGTCAGCACATGAAATTTGCCGGGTTGTAGGTTTGCACCACTTGGCGCTTGGCGTGCGGCTTGGCACAGCCGCTCAATAGTGGGGCGGTCAATCGGGTCTTGGGTAAAGGCCCGAACCGACCGCCGCCGCGCTAAGATTTCATGGAAATCAGTTGGCATCGACACGTGATAGCACACTTGCGGGGCGGGCTGTGGCTAATGCAGATGTCAGCATCGCAGCGATCCCTGCCTTCAGTAGATCACCGGGCACATAGACCAGTGCGATTTTTGCGGCTTCAAGCAGTGTTTTATCAAGCATGACTGACATGCCGGTAATGCCAAACACATACATCACGATGATGCCACCCAGAACCGAGGCTACCCCAGCAACAATCAGCAAAGGTGCGCCCCGCCATTTTTCGACGATCAACCCGATGACGAATGCGGCGATGGGCCAGCCGATTAAGAACCCAACTGTCGGCGATGCAAACACGCCTAAGCCGCCGCGTCCGCCTGACAAAAGCGGCAGGCCGATAGCAACCAAGAGCAAGAACAAGAGCACCGCAAGCGTGCCGCGCTTTGCGCCCAAAACGGTGCCGCACAGCATAACGCCCAGTGTTTGAGCGGTGATTGGGACACCAAAGCCAAGCGAGACTGGCGGGATTAGGCCTAGTGCGGCGATCAGGGCCGCGAACAGCGCGATGAGCGTAACATTCTTTTCCATTTAGGTGTCCTTTTTCATGCGTCGAATCCGCCGCGCGCGCGCAGGGCCTCTGCGACTTGGTCCGCGTCATCTAACGCGATTATGGTGAAAGGTAAAATGATCCGCCAACCGGCGTGCCGATGTGACCGCGCAGACCATGCCTCGGACAGGCGTGTGCCCTTGTCCACAAGCACGGGCGTCAGACGGATTACCATCGCGATGGCAAGTTCAAGCACATTGGCGCGCAGTCCAAACCGGGCCAGCGGTCTGGTGAGCACATGGATCACGTCGATCATATCCGTCAGTTTGGTCGTCATCGTCACCAGATTAGCCAGTGCGACAGCCGATAGCATCCTTAAGATAATGGTCGCCCCCATTGCGCCGTCATATGTCCAAAGATGCCAGATCGCGATGACGATGATGAACGGGGCCAGCAATCGCAAATGGCGTATGCTGGCAAAGAAAAACGCGCGGCCCGGTAGCGCAGACAACAATAGCACCCCGGTAAAGACGGCCGCATGTAGTACGAGGTTTTGGATCAAAAACAGCCCACAGGTCACGGCGCAGAGCCCTGCAAGCTTGGCCCCGGCGGGCCAGTCATGTGCGCGGGTCTTAACCGGAGAGGTCAGAGATATCATCGGATCCCCCCAACGCGGTCATGCGTGCGATGTAGGCGGGCAGCACCTCAGTCGCCGCCCCAATTTGCGCGATCTTACCCTGCTCAAGCCAGATCACCTGATCGTATCCAGCCAAATCGTCCGGATCGTGAGAGATGTGGATGACGCCCCCAGCATAGCGCGCAAGATACCGGTTCAGTTGCGCCTTAGTCGGGATATCGAGGCCCGAGAAGGGCTCATCCAGAATGATTGCCTTGGGTGCCATCGCGGTGATGGCCATCAGGCAGACCAAGTGTTTTTGCCCCTGTGACAGCGTGTTGATATAGGCTCCTGCCCAATGTGCTTTGCCAAAATTGGTGAGCGTGTCTTGGGTCATTGCGGCGGCGGCATCTTTGGTCGCCCCAAGCTGGCGAAGCCCAAAACTGATTTCCTCGTCCACGGTAGGAAAGATTATCTGGTGGTCGGGGTTTTGAAATAGGATGCCAACTTCGCGCAGGGCGGCTTTGCGGTCTTTGAATAGGTCGTGCCCGCCCACCAGCGCATTGCCCGCGCTTGGTGCAGCCAGCCCCGCAATCACCCGCGCAAGCGTGGATTTTCCTGACCCGTTACGCCCGACGACACCCACGCGGGCAGCGGTTGTTTGCAACGTAATATTCGAAAGAATCACCTTACCGCCGACCGCATAGCACAGGTCATCCAGCGCAATGTCATTGGCGCGATTGCTGCTTTTAGTCTGAAGGCCGTCCATTCTCTTTGCGCCCCGCGTCAGGTTTGCGATTGGGTAATGGATAACGGGAAGAGGGGCAAGATGACGAACAGTCATCTAGAGTGCGCTTCTGTGGCCACAGTACCATGGCACATGATTTGAGACGCGCTATAATGGCAAGGACGCGACTGGAGGCGCTATCAATGTACATACGATTTGTGCGTCAAAATATTGCTGATGGTATAGCAGCAAGGGAAGGCTTCTTTTGCGCGGCCTATGAATTACGTGATACCATCGGGGTCGATCAGCATACATTTGCGTATCTCAACACCATTCTTGGTTGGTTTTATGATAATCTGCAGACGCCTAATCGTTTTAATCGGTCAACGTCGAAGGGAAACTACAGGCGCAATGCGATTGGGCTAAGTTGGTTCAAACCTGACGCAAAGGACATGATTGCGAAAGCTTATGAATTAGTTGCCTTGCTAGAAGAAAACGGACACACGATTGAGATCATTAAGAGCCATCGTATTGGCTACATTGTTTTCGAAGACCAGCACCAAGTCGTCGCCGAACCATTTGCAGACACGCCGCGTTGACTTCGTTTCTTTAGAACGAAAAAAGGCCCGCTTTTGCAAGCAGGCCCTTCAAATGTATATCAACGGGTCGATTAGAGCTTTTCTGTCAGCTCTGGAACCGCGTCGAACAGGTCGGCAACCAGACCGTAATCGGCGACTTGGAAGATCGGTGCTTCTTCGTCTTTGTTGATTGCGACGATGATCTTACTGTCTTTCATACCCGCAAGGTGCTGAATCGCGCCCGAGATACCAACAGCGACGTAAAGATCAGGTGCAACCACTTTGCCGGTTTGGCCAACTTGCCAGTCGTTGGGCGCATAGCCACTGTCGACAGCGGCGCGTGATGCGCCGACGGCGGCACCCAGCTTGTCTGCCAGTTTTTCGATCAGCGCAAAGTCGTCTTCGGACCCGACACCGCGACCACCAGACACAACAACACCCGCAGATGTCAGTTCTGGGCGATCGGATTCTGCAACCTTATCTTCGATCCATTCGGACAAAGCTGGGTCAGCCGTCGCACCTATGGTCTCAACAGAGGCAGACCCGCCCATGCCAGCCGCATCAAAACCAGCGGTGCGGATCGTCATGACCTTTGTCGCATCGGCAGATTTTACGGTCTGGATCGCGTTACCTGCGTAGATTGGGCGCTCAAATGTATCAGCGTCCACGACAGCCGTGATTTCAGAAATAACCATCACATCAAGCAGTGCCGCAACGCGGGGCATGATGTTTTTCGCGTCAGTTGTGCCGGGGGCAACGATGTGGCTGTAGTCGCCAGCAAGCGATACAATCAGATCAGCCGTTGGTTCGGCGAGACGGTGGCTCAACGCGGCGTCTTCGGCACAAAGTACCTTTGCAACGCCATCGATTTTCGCCGCTTCGTCAGCCGCAGCTTGTGCAGTTGCACCTGCGCAAAGCACGGTAACATCGCCCAAAGCGGTCGCAGCGGTCACTGCTTTTGCGGTTGCGTCAACGGCCAAGGCACCGTCGGTCACTTCGGCAAGGAGTAGAACAGCCATTATACAGCCCCCGCTTCTTTGAGTTTCTCGACCAGCTCATCCACTGATCCAACGATGATCCCAGCCTGACGTGAGGCGGGTTCTGATGTGCCAACCACGCTCAGGCGCGGTGTCACGTCAACGCCGTAATCAGCAGGCGTTTTTTCATCAAGCGGCTTTTTCTTCGCCTTCATGATGTTTGGAAGCGAAGCATAACGTGGCTCGTTCAGGCGCAGGTCAACGCTGATGATGGTCGGGGTTTTAACCTTGATGGTTTGCAACCCGCCGTCAACTTCGCGTGTGACAACGGCGCTGTCACCGTCCAAGTTCACTTCTGATGCGAATGTTGCTTGTGACCAACCGAGCAGCGCAGACAACATTTGGCCTGTGGCGTTCATGTCGTTGTCGATCGCTTGCTTGCCGCAAAGCACGAGACCTGGCTCTTCTTCTTTGACGATAGCAGCAAGGATTTTCGCAACAGCCAAAGGTTCGATATCGGTATGGACGTCGTCAGCCGCAATGACCAAAATCGCGCGGTCAGCGCCCATTGCCAATGCTGTGCGCAGGGTTTCTTGCGCTTGTTTCACACCGATGGAAACAGCGATGACTTCTTCCACTTTGCCAGCTTCGCGCAGGCGAATGGCTTCTTCGACGGCAATCTCATCGAACGGGTTCATGGACATTTTGACATTTGCGAGATCGACGCCTGTGCCGTCCGCTTTGACGCGAACCTTCACATTATAGTCGATCACGCGCTTGACGGGTACGATGACCTTCATCTGCGTTTTTCTCCTTAGAAAATTGATCGTAGTTATTCTCGTGACAGTGTTAGCGAGTCGTCACAGGTGACAACAGTGTAAAATCGACGCGGTAAGGCGCTAGGACGTCACGTTCTTGACGTCGACGTCAGCGAAACCCGGGGGTATATCGGGCCTAAAACCCCGCAATACAGGTTTTTTTGGTGTTTTGAACGCCGGATTGGGCGCGCGTTTTTTGGGCTAAGTTTTTGTTTTTTAGAATGAAAGATTAGGAATTTATGCAGCTAGTGGGCCCGTTTTCGTGGTCATGCAACTGTTGGGTGACGGCAGTGACCACGCAACATATGCAACAACTGGCGGGATGAAACATGTCGAATCTGGCGTTATCGATGTGTCGATTTTGGCTGGATGCGTGTCGAAAATATATGCAGTCGGCGTAAAATCCCGACGCGCGCGACGCAAAATGACGCCTGGTGTGGGTCGCTCGCGTAGGGTGGATCTTGATCCACCGCCCCTTAGCGGTTCGCGCCCGGCACCCATAGCACGTCTTCTTTGCCGTTGGCATTCGCAATGCGGCTGGCTTGGAAAAACCAATCTGACACGCGGTTCAAGTATTTCACTGCAACGGGGTTCACGTCATCAGTGCCCGCCAGTTCAACAACCAACCTTTCGGCCCTGCGTGACACTGTGCGGCACAAATGTAGATGCGCGGCAAGCGCCGATCCGCCCGGTAGCACGAAGCTGCGCAAGGGATCGACCTGCGCTGTCATCGCGTCGATTTCTATCTCTAGCCGGCTCACTTGCGCACCGGACATGCGCAGCGGCGGGTACTCGGCATCTGCGTCTTTATCCATATCGGGGCGGCACAGGTCTGCGCCCAGATCAAACAGATCGTTCTGGATCATCGCCAGTTGTGCGTCTATCTCACCGGTTGCATGCAAGCGCGCTAATCCGACCGTCGCATTTGTTTCGTCAACGGTGCCATAGGCGTTCACGCGTAGATCATGCTTCGCAACCCGGCTGCCATTGCCCAGTGCCGTTTCGCCAGCGTCGCCGGACTTTGTGTAGATTTTATTTAAGACAACCATGGATCAGGCTCCTGAGCTGCGCAGATACGCAAATGCGATAATCAGCACGACCGCGATGAATTGCGCGCCAATCCGCCAGCGCATGATTCTATTGGCGTGTTTGCGGTTAAATTCGCCCCCTTTGGCAAATGTGCCGATCCCAAACATAAGAATCGCCAGAACAGCGAGCGCTGAAACTGCTACAATCCAGAAAAACGGGTCATTTGCCATTTGTGTCATCCTTTTCGGGTTCGGTTCCCTGCGATGTAGCGGTTAGCCGCGTAAAATCAATGCATCCAACCACCGCGTCGGCAAGATACGCCGCAACGCGCCCATAAGATAGGTCGGGGTTGTCACATAGTAGCGCGGCTTGGGTCGTTTTGCTGTCAGCGCGTGCAAGAGCTTCTTGGTCACAGCGGATGGCGGCAGCTCAAACTGATCGGGTCCGCTGTCGGTGTAAAGCCGTGACAATATATCTTTATACTCGTCAACGCGTGCTGATTTTTTCCAATCAACCCATTTTTCAAAATGCGGGATGGCGTTTTGGCGGATGTCGGATGTGATCGGGCCGGGTTCGATCAGGATGACTTTGATCGGGGTATCATGCATTTCAATGCGCAGCACGTCCGTCAGACCTTCGAGCGCGAATTTCGTTGATACATAGGCCCCGCGCCATTTCATCCCAACCAGTCCAAGTACGGATGAACAATTGATGATCCGCCCATGACCTTGGGCGCGCATCACGGGAATCACTTGGCGGGTGAGCGCGTGATAGCCAAATACGTTGGCCTCAAATATGGCGCGCAAGGCCCCCGCCGGCAGGTCTTCAAGCGCGCCGGGGCATGCAAAAGCGCCATTGTTATAAAGGGCATCCAATGTACCACCTGTGGCTGCCAAGACATCTGCCAGCCCTGCGGTGATGCTGGCCTCATCGGCGTAATCGATCAGCGGGCTCTCAAAACCTTCGGCGATCATCCGGTCGCAGTCTTTTTGTTGGCGGCAGCTTGCAAAAACCCGCCATCCCGCTGCGCGCAGCCCAAATGCTGCGTCATAGCCGATGCCGCTTGAGCAGCCAGTGATCAGGATTGTTTTTTGTGTCATAGCGCATATGTGCCGGGTTCGCAGCAAGGTCACAAGCACCTGTAAAGAGTTTCTAAGCTTTACGTGGCAAAATCGCAGGGCTAAACCAAACCCTATGACTGATCAGACCAGCGACCCGGCTATGGGCCCCATCGACACGACCGAAACTTTGCGCAAGGCCATTGGTGACCGCTACCTGACCTATGCGCTGTCGACAATTATGCACCGGGCCTTGCCGGACGCGCGTGACGGGCTGAAGCCAGTTCACCGCCGGATTCTATATGCCATGAGCCGTCTCCGCCTGTCTCCGACTGGCGGGTTTTTGAAGTCTGCCAAAATCAGCGGCGACACGATGGGTGATTTCCACCCGCACGGCGATGCCGCGATCTATGACGCGATGGCGCGCTTGGCCCAAGATTTCAACGTCCGTTACCCGCTGGTCGATGGGCAGGGGAACTTTGGCAATATCGACGGCGATAACCCCGCCGCGTCGCGTTACACAGAGGCGCGGATGACCGCCGCTGCTGAGGCATTGCTGGAAGGTCTTTCCGAAGATTCGGTCGATTTTCGCGATAACTATGATGGGCGTCTGACAGAACCCGCGGTGCTGCCGGCGACGTTCCCCAACCTTTTGGCAAACGGGTCGACGGGTATTGCGGTGGGGATGGCGACTAATATCCCGCCCCATAATTTGCATGAATTGATCGAGGCCTGTCTGCATCTGATCAAAACGCCCGACGCGCGTGACGATACATTGCTTAACTACACCCCGGGCCCGGATTTTCCGACTGGCGGTGTAATTGTTGAGCCCGAAGAAAACATCGCAACCGCCTATCGCACCGGGCGCGGTGCATTTCGTTTGCGTGCCAAGTGGGAGGTCGAGGACCTTGGCCGTGGTACATGGCAGGTCGTTGTCACTGAAATCCCCTATCAGGTGCAAAAGTCGAAACTGATCGAAAAGCTGGCCGAAGTGATCCAGCTCAAGAAAGTGCCTTTGCTCGCTGATGTACGCGACGAATCCGCCGAAGATATCCGCATCGTGCTGGAGCCGCGCGCGAAAACCGTCGATCCTGAGGTGATGATGGGGATGCTGTTCCGCAACTCTGACCTTGAGACACGGTTCAGCCTGAATATGAACGTGTTGATCGACGGCGTGACGCCAAAAGTTTGCTCGCTCAAGGAAGTGCTGCGGGCCTTTCTTGATCACCGCCGCGAGGTTCTGACCCGCCGCAGCCAGTACCGTCTTGAAAAGATTGACCACCGTCTTGAGGTCTTGGAAGGCTTTATCATTGCCTTCCTCCATCTTGACCGGGTGATCGACATCATCCGTTACGACGACGACCCTAAAAAGGCGCTGATCGCCGAAGATTGGGCCAAGACCCATGTGCGCGCAATGTCAGAGGCCGATTACCAATCGCCCACGGGTCTTGATCCTGAAGTTTCGCTGACCGAAACCCAAGCCGAAGCCATTTTAAACATGCGCCTGCGCAGTTTGCGCCGCCTCGAAGAAATGGAACTGGTCGCAGAACGCGACGCTTTGCGCGCCGAACGCGCTGGCATTGAAGAATTATTGGCAAGCGGTGATCTGCAGTGGGCCAAGATTGCCGAACAACTGCGCGAGACCCGCAAGACATTTGGCCGCGACAGTCTGGGCGGTGCCCGTCGCACCCAATTCGCCAAGGCTGCCGAAGTGGTCGATGTGCCGCTTGAAGCGATGATCGACAAGGAACCGATTACTGTTGTTTGCTCAAAAATGGGCTGGATTCGCGCGATGACCGGGCATATCGATCTGACCCGCGAACTGAAATTCAAAGACGGTGATGGTCCGCGATTTATCTTCCATGCGGAAACCACAGATCGTTTGCTGGTCTTTGGGGCCAATGGCCGTTTTTACACAGTGTCAGCCGCGAATTTACCGGGCGGGCGTGGCATGGGCGAACCTCTGCGGCTCATGGTCGATCTGCCAAATGAGACAGAAATCATTGATATTCTTGTGCATCAGCCGGATGCAAAGCTGTTGCTTGCCTCGGCCGAAGGCAACGGCTTTGTGGTGCCAGAAGCGGATGTTGTGGCACAAACCAAAAACGGCAAACAGGTGCTGAACGTCGCAAGTGGTGCCGCGCGGGTCTGTAAGCGCGTTGATGGCGATTTTGTTGCGGTGGTTGGTGAAAACCGCAAGGTGCTCGTGTTTCCCCTCGATGAGTTGCCTGAAATGGGGCGAGGCAAAGGCGTTCGGCTGCAAAAGTACAAAGACGGCGGTATGTCCGATGCGACAACATTTACGCGGGCCGAAGGGCTCAGCTGGCTTGATCCTGCAGGGCGGACACGCACCGAAACGGAATTGGCCGAATGGTCCGGCAAACGGGCCAGCGCTGGGCGGATGGCGCCTCGTGGGTTCCCGCGCGACAATAAATTTACCTGAACCCTAGCGGTGCTGATCGATCAAGATCGCATTTCCGTCAGGATCCAAAAGCGAGATTGAACCGGGGCCAGTGCCGTTTGGATCGGTTTGATCTTTCAGTGTGATTCCCGACTCTAGTAGGCGGGCCTGGATCGCGCGCACATCGTCAAACGGGTCAACATCTTGCGCGCTTTGATCCCAGCCGGGATTGAACGTCAGGGTGTTTTTACCGATAAACCCGCCAAATAGCCCTAGCACCGTTTCGCCATTCTTAAGGATAAGCCAGCCTTGCGATGCGTCACCGCCAAAGTCGCCAAAACCAAGATGCCGATAAAAATCACGGCTCTTTTCGACGTCTTTGACATTCAAGCTGACAGAAAATGCGCCAAGTTTCATCTGTGACCTCCGATTGTGATTGGCGGGGGGTATAGCATGAATGTCCCGGCATTTGAATTTCAGCGATATTGGGTTGATTTCTGGACCGATTCCAAATACATCGCCCGCGATGTTGGACCGGGCCGCAATGGCCCCACAAAATTAAGGGCCCTGTGAAATGGCTAAGGAAAAGTTTGAACGTACAAAACCGCACGTTAACATTGGTACAATTGGCCACGTTGACCACGGCAAGACGACCCTGA
>NZ_JACXGQ010000010.1 GCF_022096995.1 Yoonia sp. I 8.24
CTCACAAACAATCACCACCGCGATTCACATAAATCACACCCTCCCGCACCAAAATTCCCAGAAACGCACCCAAAAAAACCAAAAATCCCAGCCAATAGGCCGGGATTATTGATTCTTGGTCCAACTTTCGCGCCCTCAAAGGAATCGCTGTTCCTCTAAGAGATCAGGAAGGTCGTTTTCATAAAGCACAACATCCTGCGCCGTTATGTCTGCGTCGATCTTGGCGCGTGCCTCATAAAAGGACGCCACTTCGATTACATTCACACGGCCGCTATCCAGCCCATCCGCAAAGGCACGAATGCGACTTGGGTTCACTATATATATAGTGTCGCAAAATTCATTGCAGGTTTGTGCGAGCCGCGCGTGCACCGCGTCATGTTCCATCCCAAGTTCCGCGACGCCCGGCGTGACCAAGATAGCACGCCCCCCGCGTTCCTTTGCAAGGTCATGCAATGTGGCGACCGCAGACTTAAAGCCCAGCTCGTTCGCATTATATGCATCATCAAGGACCAGTGGCGCGCCGAGGCTTTCGACTTTTTGGAGGCGGTGCGGGATTTGCGAGACAGTTTTGGTGAAATAGGGCAGATCACCCAGCAACCCCGGATCAACATGTAATGTCAGCACAACAGCCAAAGCCGCGTTCATCACGTTATGATCACCAAGCAGTGGCAATTCAAAACTGACACCGCCATGTGCGCCATCGGCCCAATGCAGACCAATTGTCCAACCACCGCCTGCGGCAGGCTGTGCATTCACGATTACATCAGCGTTTTCGGCGGCGACCGTGATAACCTGTGCACCGTATTTTTCCTTCAGCGCTGCAAACGGCGCGTGGCGCAACACCTCGGCATTGATCACAGCAGTGCCGCCGTTGCCACAAACATAAGCAACCAGTTCCGATTTCGCGCGCGCAATCGCATCAATACTGCCAAAGCGTTCAGTATGCGCATCGCCTACTGCCGTCACGATACCCAGTTTGGGCTGCGCAAAATCGCAGAGTCGGTCAATCGAGCCTTCGCCATATGCCCCCATCTCGGCGATGAAGTATTTATGCGACCATTGCAGACGCCCGCGAATATGACGGGTCAGCCCCAAGACAGTGTTAATACTGCCGCGGCTATAAAAGACGGGTGCAGAGCCTTCGAGGATTTCGGCCAGGATATGTTTCACCGTGGTTTTGCCAAAGCTGCCGGTGATCCCAATCCGCTGCGGATCCATCCGAGCCAGTTTCTCGCGCGCCTCTACTATATACTTGTCATTGATGCGCTGCTGGAAAGGGGTCAGCACTTGGTTCGCGGCGATCAATGCAAATGGGGCCAGCTGAATGGCGACCACCGCAAAAATGATCCAGTAAAAGCTGATTAGAAGCGGCAAGATCAGGAACCCACCCGCAAGCAGGTAAATTCGCCGCGCCCGCTCGGTCATCGCCAGAGGTTTCTTAAAACGATACTGGTTTTCCGACCACGCGATCACCCCCAGCGCGCCAGCCGCGATCAAAAGCACAACGGAGGGGGCATTCAACAGCATCAGTCCAAAGGCGACCAGAATGACCACGCTTGCGCGGACATCATAGAGGCGCACCGTTTGCAGGGCACCCACATAGCGCGCGCCGTCGTATTCCTCTTGCTGGAAATAGGCGAGCAAAGTGCCCAAGCGGACCTTCAGCAAATACCCCAAAGCCCCAAGAAATATCAGTTTCACGAGAATAATCATGTACGGGCCTCGGTCAGGATGTCTTTGATCACGTTAGCGATCTGGTGGCGGCCACGGGTGAGGATCGACAGATGATCAAACGCGGGACACTCTATATAGACGGAATTCGGAATATGCGCATGTAGCACCCGCCCTTCGGCAGGTGGGGTGGCAGTATCCTTACCGCCGTAAATCAGATGGGTTGGGGCGATAATGCGGCCAACCTCATTTGTTTGGTCTTCTTTGACAGTCTGCAAAAAGATGTCACGCATACCAATCTCGCGACTATGTATATAGTCAGCGCTGCCATAAATCTTTTCAAGCGCGATGATCGCGTCTTCGTCACCGGTGACCTGCGCCTTTTTACGCTTGAACTGGGCGCTGCGCCATTGGCCACGCAATTGCTGCCATAGCGGGCGGGGCAGTTTCACCCCTGCCCCGGCGGCAACAACCAATTGCGAAATCGGGCTGTTTGTTTGCGCTGCAAGCCGCAGACCGACCCGCGCACCGAAACTATGACCGACCCAAATACAATGCCGATCACCGATTTTTTCGATCAGCACATCACGCATATAGTCTGCATAATCAAGCGTATCCCATGCATTATCAGGGCGTGGGGTGTCGCCAAAGCCCGGCAGATCAAACAAAATGCAGCGCGCTTGCCCCGCGATCAATTCGGCAACAGGCAGGAAATCTTCATGGGTACGCCCCCAGCCATGGGCAAATACAACAACTGGCCCGTCAGGGTTCCCCAACTCGACGCTTGCGATTGGCTTCATGCGCATTCACCTTTTATCTTCTTGGCACCGGTTGTGTGGTGCTTGCCTGCCCGTGCCCCTACAACTATCACTGAGCCAAATGATATTCTAGGACAGTAGACCGTGACCAAGCTAAATATCGCAGTTGTCTTTGGCGGCCCCACCCAAGAACATGACGTAAGCGTTGTCAGCGCCCAACAGCTGATGGATGCCGCCGATTTACGCAAACTCAACATCATACCCGTCTATCTCGATTTCGAGGGCCGGTTTATGCATGGCGACCGTCTGCGTGACTTAGGCGCGTTTCGGCCACGCCCCGGCGGGTTGAAACAGATCGATTTTGCTTGGGGCGATAATGGCCCCTGCCTGCGCCATATGGATGGCAGCGATTTTCAAAATATCGACTGCGTTCTGCCGGTGTTCCACGGGCCTTACGGCGAAGATGGCCGCATCCAAGGCATGATGGAACTGCTTGGCATTCCTGTCACAGGGTTTAATGCCACAAATTCCGCCATCGCCATGCGCAAAGACGCGACCAAGGCGATTGTGAAAACCGTGGGCGTCAATGTCGTGGACCACGTGGTCGCGAACCACGACACGCTGCAAAACCCCGAAGCGTTCTGCCAAAAAGTCGCCCAAGAGATCGGCTACCCCGCGATTGTGAAACCCGCCAACCTTGGGTCCAGCATTGGCGTTGGGATTGCCACTGACGACGAAACGCTCATCGCGCTTAGTCAGGCCGTGCTGCGCCAAGATGGGTTCGCGCTGGTAGAACCCAAGGTGCAAAACCTTGTGGAATATAACATCGCTCTGACCTACCGCGACGGGCAAATTTATCATTCCGCGATCGAGCGCCCCAAATCATCGGCCGACTTGCTGGACTTTAAAGAAAAATATCTGGCCTCTGGTGACGGCGGCCCGCCTAAAAAAGGCGGCAAGTTGGGCAATGGGCCGGTGCCTTCGCAAGGCATGCTGTCACTGACCCGCGATATTAACCCGGATATTCCAGCGGGGCTGCAAGCACGCATCTATGAATACGCATCCGCCGCGTTTTCGGTTCTAGGGCTGCGCGGCGCACCGCGCATCGATTTCATGGTCGACGATCAAACAGGCGAGCTGTGGTTCAACGAAATTAACCCGATCCCCGGATCATATGGGTTTTTCTTATGGGAAGCCGCCGATCCGCCGTTGTTGTTTTCCGAACTGATCCAACACCTTGTCGAAGAAGCGATCAAAGACAGCTTAAAATCATTCGATGATCCGGTGCCCCAAGGCGCGCATCTACTTCCGCGCTAGATCGAAATAATGAAACCCATCGTGAAAGCTGTCGCCGTCAAAGGTCGACAGTTTTTTGCGGTTTTTGTCGGCGGTGCAAGACACATGCACCCAGCCGTATTCGCCGCAACGCGGATCAAACTTTTCGAGGATAATTTCATCAAAATCCGTATTCTTAGCCAACCAAAATGCCAGTGTATCATTGGCAATCCCACCCATCATGATATCTGCGGCCTCACCATATAGATGTTGCGACTGTGGCAAGCCGCCAATCTCGACATTCAGTTTTGGGCAACGATAGCCGCTGGTCACAAATAGCGGCAGATCAAAATGGGTGATCGCGGGCTGCAAAACCTCTTTGCATAGCCGGGTCAGGTTTGTGATGACGGCGGCATCTTGCGGTAGGTTATTAATCTTCAGTTCAGCCGCAGTATCACTATGACACAGCGTAAACAGATCAATATCTACGCTGAGCATCGGGTTCAGCGGGTTGGTCTTATACATCGCGATTTGTCCTATGGCTTACGCGCAGCATAGCGGGCGGGCCATCGTGGGCAAGTCAGCGTGTGCCAAAGTAATCTTGCTGAATGTTCTGCCAGATTGGGTCATCCAAGATGGTCAGCAATGTGAGATTGATCGGTTCGCGCAGCGCACTATTTGGTGGCAAGGCAACAGCGTAGCGGTTCGGCGCAACGGTCAAAGGGGCTAGCTTCACACCCGTCAAAATCCGATCATTCACCAAATACCGCAAAACCGCATCATCATGCATAAAGGCGTCAATCGCACCTTCGTCAATATCACGCTGCACCTGAGAAAACGCACGCATCGATTTTACGGTGATACCCGCCTCATCGGTCCATGCGGCTGCTTCGCTTTGGCTAATCACCGCAATGCTACGGGTTTCAAGATCGGCAACGGTGTTCAGCTCTGGCTCAAGCGCCTGCAAGGTCAGGCTTGACGTGATAATCGCTGTGAAACTGGAAATAATCGTAACCCCGACAAACATCAGCAGCAGCACGAACAACTGCCCAAACCGGGACCGCAGTTCAAACGGGTTGCCCTGCCCCTGAAACACCAAAAGCGCGGACCATATCAGCGCCCGGTAAAGTCCCGAAAGCGGCCCTTGCGTGAAAAATTCATTGCCGCTGCGTCGCTCCATCCACCAATAGATCAACGCAACAAAGACCATAAAGCCAAGAAGGCCCGCGACAATCATCAAGATATTGGAGTGGAAAATACGCCCAAGAAGAACTGCAAAATTAGCGCCCCTGCTCCGATCAGGCACGATTAACCCAAGCGAGGCTTCGAAATAGGGAAATGCAAAATCAACGATCTGTTCGTGCGCAACGTTCAGCGGCAGATTCGACAGCGCCAAATCCACGTGCCCCGCAGAAGTTGCCAGAACGAGTTCGGCGTTGGTGCCGAATTCCACATAAGAATAATCAGACGGCCCTAACCCCAAGCAACCCGCAATAAGTTCCCAAAAATCAACCGAAAGCCCTTCGGGCGCATCTTTTGATCCCATCACAAATGGCGGCGCAAATTTGGTCCCGATAATCAGCGGCCCATCTGAGACATCCACCGCGACATCCGGGCAATGCTGCTGTGCCACCGCAGGCCCTACGGTGACCATGAACGCGGCGCAAATCGCAAAAATCCATTTCATCTTTGGGCCCATTCTTGTGAAAGCACCATCGGATCAAGCTGCACCTGCGCATCGGCTGGGCTGTCAAACACATAGGTGGGGCCAAGCGCGCAAAGCGTAGATCGCGCTGTGTAGCCCCAAGCCGCGGCAGCCGTGCGGCACCCAGCAGCTTGACCGCACCGAATATCCGCAGAAGCATCGCCAATAAGAATGAAATCCGACATCGTCAGTTGATTATCGCGCGCGAACCGCTGGGCCATTTCGGGGGCCGGTTTAGGCGCCCCCACGCGATCGCTCGCATAGACCGCACAAAAATAGTCGCGAATGTGTAATTGCTCGAGCAGTTCAATAGTGCGCTCGTAATCCTTGCCCGTCGCAATACCCATCAGCAAACCTTTACCGTGCGCCCATGAAAGCAGATCGACCGCGCCATCGTAAAGCCGCACATTGGGGGCTAGTTTACGACTGTGTTTGCGAAACGGCTCGAACATGTCGTGCGAAAGCCCAAGGTTCCGCATAATTTGCGGAAATCCCATACCAAGATAGTTTTGATACTCCGCGAATAACGCCTCATGCGGCATGGTTCGGTTTGGATAAACCTCCTCCAGCGCCGCGAAAAACGCGCGCTTCATCACAGGAAGACTGTTTATCAGCACCCCGTCAAAATCAAAAAGCAGGGCTTTCAAATGCATCGGTGGGATCGGGTCAAGCGCGCTCATTCACTGTCTCCATCTTGTACGACATAAAGTTGGGCAACGACGGGCACAAAGCTTCCAATTTCACGGCTAAATGCCTCGTAAATTGCGGGCAGTATCAAACCGCGCTTGCGAACCAGGCTTTGGTTCATTCCAATCAAGAATTGCTGGGCGTCGCGTTGCGGCCGCGCTGTTGCGCCATTCAAAGCCGCCAAAGCAAGCTCCATCGCGACCTCTCCTTGTTCTGATCCCGCGATTGCCACGGTCATCATGCCGCCATCCGCCACAAATCGGGTGTTCACCCCTAACACCGGCAAATTCGCATGCAATTCGGTCCATGCGATCAGATCTTCTGCTGCGACTGGCTGACCATTCGCGTCCGACACGTTTTGATAGTTCGCGATCAACAGCATTAGATCACGCTCATTTGCCAGTGCGACAGCATCCTCCCATTCTGCAATACTGGCAGCATTGACTGGCGGCTCAGCGACGAAGGGCGACCAATCTTCCGCCCGGTAATTTTGATTTTCTGTGATCGCCGTCGGGGAGGCGTCGTTAAGCATCATGATTCCCGCCACATCGCCCGGATATGCCTGTTCAAGCGAGATAAGCGTTTCGATCAAAGCGGCGTAATTTTTACGTTCAAAAATGCCCGATACATTGCTTGCCTGATCGTAACCGTAATGCGCAACGCTGCCGTTGACCCCCGCAAAAACAAGCTCGGGCAGTGGCGTGTCGCCCGGATCATCAAGCCCAAAGAAATCGAGTGCTGGCGTGGCACAGCGCCCGCCGGAAATCCAATCGTTCAAGTCTTGAGCCAAGGCGTAACGGTCCGCGGTTTCGTCCAGCATTAGCTGGTTAAATCCAACGAGGGCCTGCGCAAGATCATCAACCAAAATGATGACTTCTGGCTTCCAATCATCTAGCGTAAACCGCACTTCGGCCGCTGCGTTTTTATAGAAATTGCAATCCGGGTGATTGCGCAAATTCATATAGTGGGTGCGCACGTTAAGCCGCGGGCCATCCGATGCTTGGGCGGCCCCAATGGCACGGCGAATGCCACCATCCACATCGTTCACCCATGCAAGGTCGTTGTTATAGGAATGCACGACCAATATTTTGGCCTGCTCACTGTTTTGCGTCAGCACGAGCCGCCCAACCACAACCAGTAGGGCTGCAATCACGACGTATTTTGCAACGGCGAAGAATTGTTTCATCGGGGCCTCTAGATCAGGTTCAGCGCTTTCCAAAATGGAATGCTTAGGAAAACTGCTCCGCAACGGAGCAGGTAAAAGAAAATATTGAAGATAATGAGCGACGACATCCGATACGCGGTGCGCTCGGCGTCAAGCGTCGTCACATTTTGCGAAAAAACGCCGTGCTGATAAGGCCAAATGAACCCTTCGGACACGGTAAGAATCGTAAAGCCAAGCACCCAAGGGGATATCCCTATGGTTTCCGCAAACGGCAGCAAGGCGCTGGCAAGAATGATAAAGGCAGGTGCGCCCGGTACGGCAAGCCGGATCACAAAAACACCCGCCATTGTAATCGCAAATCCGAGGTAAAGATTACGCTCAAAAATGGGAACGAGAATTGGCATTTGGTCAGCCAACCATTGGCTAAGCCCAAGGTGATCTAACATCGGCCCCCAGGCGACAACCGTGGCGACAAAAATCAGGGTGGGCCAGTCAAACCGGCTCCGCAGGTTTGCCAAAGTAAGCCCCGAGAAAAAGAACACAGCCATTGCAAGTGACAGCACAATCCATTCAAGCGGGACCTGATGGATAGGGCGTGTCAGGATCGCAACCAGCAAAAATGCATAGAGCCCAAGTGTTGCCCAATCTCTCATCGGGTTCGCCTGTACGTCGATTGCGGCATCGGCCGCTTGCGCGCCTGTACCGGCCCCACGTTTGACAGCAAAGACAAACAGCGCAGCCGCAAAGCCAACCGCGATCACCAATCCTGCGACGCTCGCCGCTTGCAGCCAGCCTAACCATTGATACCGATTACTGGTCTGGTCATCGAGCATGCCAAGCAGCACAAAGTTTAGCGGATTCCCGGTCAGGATGATGGTCGAAAGCAGCGTCGCGCCATGGATATGCGCCAACGCGAGAAAGCTATTGTTCCCCGCACGGTTGGCACGAAAAAACCGATGCACGAGCGGCTGCACCATGCTTGCCCGCCCAAGCGGTGACGGCACCACGAGTGTGAGCAAAACTCCTGATGCAACAACAGCCAACAGCCGGGTCGGAAACGACGCGTTTTTGCGCACCAACACCGCTTCTAACTTGTTCAACCACGAGGTTTCGGCAAGCAGCGCCGCCAGCACAAATATGCCAAAGATCAGAAAAAAGACCTGCGAATAGAAACCGCTAAACGCGATTTCGCGCGGCACGATCCCAAGCAGCACCACGATCAATAGTAAGGCAAGCCCGGGCACAAAATCCGGCGTCAATCGGAATATCCACATGACAATTGCCGCAAGCGCAAAGCACAGGAATTCTGTCTGATGCAGAGGCAAAACATGCGCGAGCTGCAAATAGAGCAACCATGGAAGCAGACCAACAAGGCTCCATGCGACAAAGTCGCGAAAGGCATAGCTGGTAGACTGCATCCCCAAGGAATGATTGGTGTCCGACACTGTAAAATCCCGATAAATTATGCCCAAACGATAGTTCGGGCATACGTAATATCAAGAACTGAATTTCACGTTAAACGTGTCCAAACGCACTTTCGCGGCTTCCTTTACGTGCTCAGCTAGCTCTGCAAATTGCGCCGCAAGCGGGTTCGTTTTACGCCAGATCATGCCAACAGTGCGGGACGGCTCGGGGGTCTGGAAACGGCTGATACACACTGGGGCGGCTCGGGTTTCGACGGGGATTGCCATCTCGGGGATCAGTGTCACGCCAATGCCCGCACCAACCATTTGCACCAATGTCGACAGGGAACTCCCATCTAAGCCGTCGCGCGGGACGGAGGTTTGGAAATTGCAGAACGACAACGCTTGGTCGCGAAAGCAATGCCCCTCTTCGAGTAGCAACAACCGCATCAGACGCAGCGCTTCGACATCTGGACAAGGACGACCATCTTGTGATTCGTGGCGCACCAAAACCAAGCGCTCATCGAGCAGTGGAATTTCTGTCATCCAAGGCTCAGAAACCGGCAAGGCAACAATTGCGGTGTCGATCCGCCCCTCTGCGAGCTCTTCAATCAGGCGCGGCGTCACTGTTTCGCGGATTTGTACGTCAAGATTCGGGTAGGTTTTGTCCAACCGCGCGATCAGTTGCGGCAAAAGATACGGAGCAATTGTGGGAATCACCCCGATACGCAAACGACCGCTCAGCTCTCCTTGTGCCGCGCGCGCCATTTCGCCCAATTCGTCAACCGATTGCAGAATCGCGCGTGCGCGCCCTGCAAAATCTTGACCAAACTGCGTAAGCTGCACGTGCCGCGAGCTACGCTCAAACAGTGCCGTACCTAAGCTTTCTTCAAGATCTTTAATTTGCACGGATAGCGCGGGCTGTGAAATTGCGCATGCCTCGGCCGCGCGGCCAAAATGGGCGTGACGCGCCAAGGCCTCGAAATAGCGCAATTGTTTAAGCGTGAGATTATTCATAACTTTAAATTATCACTTCAATTAAAAAATGCAACTTAAACTAATTCTAAAACCATGCTAACCTACCCTTAACAGCGTCGATTCATCGACGCCGTAACCAGCTAAATCTAAAGGCTCAGCCAGAATCGGAGAAGAACATGGACGGAGACAACGTCGGGAAATGCCCAGTTGCGCATGGTGGCGCAGCCCACACAACGGTTTCAGGTCGCGCAAGCCGTGAATGGTGGCCGAACCAGCTAAATCTACGCATTTTGCACCAAAACACACCAGCGGCTGATCCAATGGGCGCTGATTTCGACTATGCTGAAGCATTCAAAGCGCTTGATCTGGATGCGATCAAGGCCGATCTGACGGCGTTGATGACAGATAGCCAAGACTGGTGGCCTGCCGACTATGGCCACTATGGCCCACTCTTTATCCGCATGGCCTGGCACAGTGCTGGGACTTACCGGAATGCAGACGGTCGTGGTGGGGCGCGCACAGGGACACAGCGCTTCGCGCCGCTCAATAGCTGGCCTGACAACGGTAACCTCGATAAGGCACGCCGCCTGCTTTGGCCCGTCAAACAAAAATACGGCAACAACATCTCTTGGGCGGATTTAATGATCCTTGCCGGTAACGTAGCGCTCGAATCTATGGGTTTTGAAACCTTCGGATTTGCGGGCGGCCGCGCTGACGTCTGGGAGCCTGAAGAAGATATTTATTGGGGCGCAGAAACCGAATGGTTGGCGACATCTGACAAAGAAGGCAGCCGCTATTCTGGCGATCGCGAAATGGAAAACCCACTGGCCGCCGTGCAAATGGGTCTGATCTACGTGAACCCCGAAGGGCCAGACGGCAACCCTGATCCGCTTGCCTCTGGCTTCGACATCCGTGACACGTTTACCCGGATGGCGATGAACGATGAAGAAACCGTCGCGCTTGTTGCTGGCGGTCATACGTTTGGAAAGTGCCATGGCGCTGGTGACCCCGCGCTTGTTGGCGCAGAACCAGAAGCGGCCCCGATGGAAGCGATGGGCCTTGGGTGGGCCAACAGCTTCGAGGATGGCAAAGGCGTTCACACAACAACCAGTGGCGTCGAAGGAGCATGGACCCCAACGCCGATCACGTGGGACATGAGCTATCTTGAAACATTGCTGAACAACGAATGGGAACTGACCAAAAGCCCTGCCGGTGCACACCAGTGGAAGCCTGCAAATGGCGCCATGTCAGACGCCGTGCCCGATGCACATGACGGATCTACACATGCGCCAATGATGACGACTGCCGATATGGCGTTGAAACTTGACCCAATCTACGCACCGATCTCACAGCGGTTCTTGGACAATCCGGCCGAATTCGCAGATGCGTTTGCACGTGCTTGGTTCAAGCTGACACATCGTGACATGGGTCCAAAGTCACTTTACTTGGGTAACGAAGCCCCTGCCGAAGACCTGCTGTGGCAAGATCCGATCCCTACGGTTGACCACGATTTAGTTGATGCTGCGGATATCGCATCTTTGAAAGCCGCAATCTTGGACACTGGTCTGAGCATCTCAGAGCTTGTTTCAACGGCTTGGGCCTCTGCCTCTTCGTTCCGTGGATCAGATAACCGTGGTGGTGCAAACGGCGCACGCATCCGTTTGGCCCCGGCCAAAGACTGGGCGGTCAATGAGCCTGCACAATTGGCAAAGGTTTTGACAGCACTGGAAGGCGTCCAAACCGCGTTCAACGCTCAGTCAGGCAGCAAAAAGGTCTCAATCGCTGATTTGATTGTTCTGGGTGGCAGCGCTGCCGTTGAGCAAGCCGCAAAAAATGCAGGCCATGATATCGAGGTGCCGTTTACCCCCGGTCGCATGGACGCATCACAAGACGATACCGATGTCGAAAGCTACGCCGTTCTGGAACCTGAAACAGATGGTTTCCGGAACTTCCACCCAAAAGATTTCAACGTCCCAGCCGAGAAACTTCTGGTCGACCGCGCGCAGCTTTTGACCCTTTCAGCCCCAGAAATGACTGTTCTGGTCGGTGGGTTGCGCGTGCTAGGTGCCAATACCGGCGGCAGCAAGCACGGTGTGTTTGGTGATACGGCTGACACGCTAACCAACGCGTTCTTCACAGGTATGCTTGACGCGAGCATCGAGTGGAAACCCGTTGCAGGCGAAAACAATCTGTATGAGGCCATCGACCGCGCCACAGGTCAGGTCGCAGCCACAGGGACACGTGCCGATCTGGTCTTCGGGTCAAACTCACAGCTGCGCGCAATTGCAGAAGTCTTTGCACAAGACGACGCAAGCGCACGTTTCGTAGGCAGCTTTGTCGCGGCGTGGGTCAAAGTGATGGAACTGGATCGCTTCGATCTGAAATAGGTTGCAGGACACTACAGAAAAGGGGCGCGACCATCACTGGCCGCGCCCCTTTTTTGTTATCACGATGCGGCGCCAAATAGTATTGACCGAGCCCCAAGTATCACATCGCCCAAATGGCCGTCCATCTTAGCTCGCGCCTATGTCGGCTGTGCGGAAAAACGTACTGGAGTTCGCCAGTAATCGAGTTCCACAACCTTTGTCATAGAGGTAGAGTGTAACCTTGCCGGTTTTGGCCTCTGCCCACATTATGGCCTCGTGGAGAGAAATGTTCTCTTTCGCATCATAAGCTGGTGCATTTTCATTTTCTTCATAAAAGATATCGGTGTCTTGGCAACTATTGTCATGTGCTACATCTTCGATGATAGCATTGATTTCTTTCCATCTATAAGGACGCTTCCGCTTGTCCACGATATTCCAAATCATCTACGGCCTCTCTTTTACCCAAGTTGCAAGACATAGATACTTTGAGGCTTGGGTCGGCGAATAACCCTAATGGTCAAAATCATCAGGCGTCCGACGAACCTCACCTCATTCACCAAGTATCAATGGTCCATTCCCAACAAACCGCTTTGCACGCCGTTCGCCGAGCATCAGCATTGCCGGGGTCACCAATAGCGTTAGCAGTGTCGCGAAAACCAAACCGCCCGCGATTGCGCTTGATAGTTCGGTCCACCATTGGCTAGACGGTGCGCCATAGACGATTTCGCGGGTGAAAAAGTTGATGTTCAACCCGATTACCATCGGCATAAGCCCAAGCGCCGTTGTGACAGAGGTCAACACAACCGGACGCAAACGCTGCGCACCCGTGCGCAGGGCCGCTTCGAGCGATGACAAGCCGTCGCGCTTGAATTCGTTAAAGGCATCGATCAGCACGATGTTGTTGTTCACAACGATCCCGGCAAGCGCAATCACACCGATCCCGCCCATAACAACGCCAAACGGACGCCCCGTCACCATCAGACCAACCAAGACGCCAGCGATGGAAAAGATGATCGCGGACATCACGATGAACGCCTGCCAATAGCTGTTGAATTGCGTCAGCAAGATCACAAACATCAGCCCAATCGCGGCTACAAACGCGCCCATCAAAAAGATCATCGATGATGCTTGATCCTCGGCTTCGCCGCCAAATTTGACCTCAATCCCAGCAGGAACGCCCAAGCTCGGTAATGCTTCTTCAAGCGCAACTGTCTGATCATTGGCAAGCACGCCCGGTGCGACATCCGCAGAGATCGTTACAACGCGTTCTTGGTCGATGCGTGTGATGATCCCGCTGCGCGGCGCTGGAATGAACGACACAAAATTCGAGATTGGCACAAGCCCTGATGCCGTCGGCACGCGCAGTGATTCCAATTCGGCCAATGTCCGGTCAACGGCAGGAAAACGCACAACGATATCGACTTCTTCATCGGTGTCATCAGGACGATAATCCGCGACCGTAATCCCACGCGTCAGAAGCTGTACCGCTTGCCCAAGCAAGGCAACATCGGCGCCACTGCGCGCCGCCTCAGAGCGGTCCACGCTGATTTGCCATTCCACGCCGGGGCTGGGGCGGCTGTCGACCACGTCGATAAACCCGCCCATACGTTCCATCTCATTCAAGATGATTTGCACCGCAGCCTCTTGATCGGCCACGTTGCGACCGCGCACCTCAAGGTTAATTGGCTTGCCGCCGCCCGGGCCACCGGAATCGGTTTGCACCTGAATATCGATGCCTGGAATTTGTGCCATATCAGCGCGAATATCTTCGGCAATGAGCGCAACAGGGCGACGCGTGTCCCATTCTTGCAGCTCAAGCTGGATCGACCCGATCACATCGCCCGTGCTGCTAGACGAACCAGACCGCGCATAGATGCTGGCGACTTCGTCATAAGTCTCAAGCTTGTCTTCGACCTGACGCACCAATGCGTCTTGTTCGTAGACCGAAAAATTGTCTTTCGCGCGCACTTCGACTTGGGCGTAATCCGGTTCAACCGACGGGAAGAACGTCAAGCCGTTGCCAAAGGTGCCATAAGCGACAAACGATCCGACCAGCGCCATAATTGCAAAGCTGAGCGTGACCCACGGGCGCAGCAGCGACCATTCAAGAACACGGACATAGCCCCCCATAAAGCCAGTCATATCGCGTGGATCACCACGTTCCGCCGCATACATCTGTGCTTTGGCTTTCTTAGATTGGGGTTGGCGTTTGCCAATCAGGCCTCCCATCACAGGGATAAACACCAGCGCCATAAACAGCGATGCCGCCAATGTGGCAATCACGGTAATCGGCAGGAATTTCATGAATTGGCCGACAATATCTTGCCAAAACAACAGGGGTAAAAACACACATAGCGTTGTTGCGGTCGATGCAATGATCGGCCAGGCCATCCGCTTGGCTGCCTGCGCATAGGCCGATTTAGGGGATTGCCCTTCGTGCAGGTATCGATCAGCCAGTTCAACAGTCACAATCGCACCATCCACCAGCATCCCCACCACGAGGATGAGCGAGAAGAGCACAACGATGTTCATCGTGTAGCCCATCAAAAACAATGCCGCGACGCCGGTCAAGAACGCGCCGGGGATTGCAAGCCCGACCAAGATCGACGACCGAAACCCAAGCGCATAAACCACGACAACCATCACAAGGAAAATCGCCGCGATCACGTTGGCTTCGAGATCCGACAACATCGAAACCACTGTTTCGCTTTCATCCAGCGTATAGCGGATTTGCACGCTTTCAGGCCATGCTTCGGCGGACTTGGTGACAACCTCGCGCACGGCGGCCACGGTTTCAATAATATTCGCGCCGGACCGTTTCTTGATCTCAAGCGCAAGCGCGGGCTGGCCGTTGATGCGCGCAAATCCGGTTGGGTCCACAAATGTACGACGGATTGTGGCGACGTCAGCAAAGGTCACAACCGTCTGGTCGCGCACCATCACTGGTAGTTCCATTACGTCTTCAAGGTCTTCAATCAACCCCGGGACCTTCAACACCAACCGCCCTGCTTCGCTTTCGATGGCGCCTGCGGCAATCAACTGGTTGTTGCGGGTGATCGAACTGATCAATTCATCAAAGGACAGGTTGTAGGTCTCAAAAACCGTAGGATCGATGAGAACTTCTAGCAACTCTGTACGTTTGCCACCCACGTCTACCTCAAGCACGCCGCCCAGCGCTTCGATATCGTCTTTGAGGTCTTCGGCGATGGTGTTGAGCGTGCGTTCGGGCACTGGACCGGACAGGATCACCGTCAAAATCGGAAACAGCGCGGTGTTGATTTCGGTCACCGTGACGTTCGCGTCTTGAGGCAGTTCGTTTTCGGCTTTGTCAGCGGCCTCGCGCACCTTGTCCAAAGCGTCGTCAGAATCAAAGCCCGCTTCGAATTCAAGCTGAACACTTGCATGGCCTTCGCTTGCGGTCCCAGTCATGGACTTCAAGCCCGTCAGCGAAGCGAACTCGACTTCCATCGGGCCAACAAGAACGTCTTCTGAATCCTCAGGCGAAATCCCGTCGAGGCTGGTCGAAACATAGACGACGGGGATCGGGATCTCTGGGTTACTTTCCTTAGGGATTCCCACATAGGACGCGGCCCCTACGATCAGCAGGAATACGAGGATCAGTTGAACGACTTTGCTGCGTTTGAACGCCGCATCGATGAGCGCGTTCATTGTGACGCATCCGCGGATTGTGCCGCAACAGGCGGCTGCGGGTTCACCCTGTCACCTGCCGTCACAAAACCCTGCCCGACAGAAATGATGTCGGCCGCTTCTGGCAAGCCTGTCACCCAAATGCCATCGGGTTGCGCCCGGACGATCGTTACGGGGCTAAAGGCCACAATATTGCCTTCGGCCACGGTCTTTACACCAAGATCACCGCTGGTGCCCAACGACAAAATCGCCGGTGAAATAAAGTGACCACGCGCCTGCCCGGTTGGAATTTCGATCCGTGCGCTCAACCCAGCAGGCATTTCGCTATTTGGGTTATCTACTGTTACCTCAACACGGAATGTGCGCGTCTGCGCATCAGCGTTACTGCCGATGAAGCCAATGACACCCGTGCGCTCTTCGCCAGTGATGAAAGACACCCGCGCGGCGTCACCTTTGTTCAATCGCGACAGCGCTTGCTGCGGGACCTGCACAACAACGGTCAACGGGTCGTTATCGAGAACTTCGGCCACGGTATCGCCATTGTTCACAAATTCGCCCTCGTCCAAGGTCATATCGTTCAAACGGCCTGCAAATGGCGCGGTGATAATTGTGTTATCAAGCTGTTCGACCGCTGCAGTGACCGCAGCTTCTGCTGCGGCCTCGGCAGCGCGCGCGGCAGAAACGCGGTCTTCGGTGGCAAGACCGCGATCTTGTAGCGCGACAGCATTATCATAGTCGCGCGTGGCTTGGGCTAATTGCGTTTGCGCCTGTAAGACCTGCGCCTCAATTGTTTCGGCATCGATGCGGCCAATTTCTTGGCCCGCAGTCACCAGATCACCGCGTTCGACAAGCACCGACATGATTTGGCCGTCTGCCTTCGCGCGGATTTGGGTGGACCTATCTGGCGTTGATTGCCCTTCAGCGGTGAGCACCAACTGTACATCTTGCGCAGCAGACGGAATTACGGCCACGGTCACAAGGCTCGGCGCTGCGTCTTCGACGGTTTCTTCTTCTGAGGTCTCTGGCGCGAATTGACCGCTGCCCATCCAACCGACCATCGCGAGCCCCATCGCAATGGCAACCCATTTCGAACGCCCGGCTCCCTTATCGCCATCAAACCGTAGTTTCCCCGTCAAATCCGGCGCACCATCTTGTGACATGTTGTATTCCTTTTGGTCCAATAGTGGTTTCGGTGGCCATCGCGGCGCGCGTAATTTTGTCTTAATTAGGGGCACGCGTCCGTTGTTACCAGTACGTCCCCCTAGAAAAACCTACGTATTTTTGCATATCATCTATACGCAATTCGTAGATTGTGTCCCTAAGGGGCACGTATTTCGCGTAAACGCCTATGCTTCGCACTAGATAAAGCAAATTTTTAGTATTTCAAAAAAGTGATTTCAGCGCTTGTCATTTTTCGCGGCAACCCTCCTATTCGGCACATGACTGATTTCCCAAACACACCTTCGCTTGACCCAGAAAACTGGGACAAATTTCGCGCGCGCGCGCATCACATGCTGGATAGCGCCATCGATCAAATGGCCCGCAGTGGCACAGGAAAAGTGTGGACGGCACCGCCGGAAGATCTAAAAAAATGCCCGCCGGTCCCCGTGCAAGGCGATTCAGCGGCGACCGATGCGCAGATGACTGCGCTTTTGCCTTATGGTGTTGGCAATACCCATCCGCGTTTCTTTGGCTGGGTCCACGGGTCAGGCACCCCGTCGAATATTATCGCAGATATGGTCGCGGCGGCGATGAACGCTAATCTTGGTGGGCGCGACCACGGCGCAATATATGTCGAAAAGCAAGTCGTCAGTTGGTGTAAAGCCATATTCGGGTTTCCCGATACCGCCAGTGGGTTGGTCGTCTCTGGCACCTCTATTGCCACGCTAATCGCGCTCAAATCGGCGCGTGACCGGATGAACAATTTTGCAGCGCGCACATCCGGCGTGCAGCCCGGATTGGTCGGCTATACATCGACCCAGACCCATTCTTGTGTCGCACGGACATTTGATATGTTGGGTCTTGGTAGCGATGCTTTGCGCAAAATTCCGGTGAACGATGCGTTTGAAATGGACACTGTTGCACTACAAGCCGCGATTGCGTCAGACCGGGCCGCAGGTCTGAAGCCTTTCGCAATTATCGGCACTGCCGGTGCGGTAAATGTCGGAGCGATCGACGATCTTGATACGCTGGCGGATATCGCGGCGACTGAGAACCTGTGGTTCCATGTCGATGGAGCCTTTGGCGCCACCGCAATCCTAAGTGATCAGATCAAGCCGCGCCTGTCAGGGCTCACCCGCGCCGACAGCATCGCGTTCGATTTCCATAAATGGTTGCATGTGAATTACGATGCTGGGTTCATCTTGATCCGCGATGAAGATGCGCACCGCCGCGCCTTTTCTGAACGCCCAGACTATCTTGCCGCGGCCGAGCGGGGGCTGGCCGCTGGCAACCCGTGGCCAACCGAATACGGGCCCGAATTGTCGCGCGGGTTCCGCGCACTGAAAATCTGGGCGCAGTTAATGGAACATGGCACCGATAAACTGGGGCAATTGATCAGCCAAAACTGCGAACAAGCACAATATCTCGCGGATCAAGTCACCGCGCATTCTGCCTTTGAACTCTGTGCGCCGGTGGCGTTGAATATCTGCTGTTTCCGGTTCGTCGCCCCGGACGTAGACCTGTGCAAGCTCAACGCAGAAATTGTGGTGCGCCTGCAACTTGATGGGGTTGCAGCCCCCTCGACGACCATCCTAAACGGCAATACTGTGATCCGGGTGAATATCACCAATCACCGGACTGCGTATACCGATCTTGATGTTCTTCTGACAGCAACACATAAGATTGGGACGCAATTGCTGCAGGAGAGGATCTTTGCCACAGCTTAAGGTAACCGCCGCCCAAATGGTGGCCGCCGCCCGTGCTAAAATCTCCGAAATCGACACTGTCGATGCCATCGCCATGGTCGATGATCCTCAGGTCATTTTCGTCGATCTACGCGATGTGCGCGAACGCCAGCGCAGCGGTGCTATTCCCGGCAGTTTTCACTGCCCACGCGGCATGGTCGAATTTTGGGTTGATCCCGACAGCCCCTATTTCAAAGATATCTTCGCCCAAGAGAAACGCTTTGTCTTCCACTGCGCCTCTGGCTGGCGGTCGGCGCTGACGGTCGCCAAGCTCAACGAGATGGGGTTTGAGGCAGCGCATTTAAAAGATGGGTTTATCGACTGGGCCAAACACGACGGCCCGATTGAGCCCTGCACATGACCGAACCAGAAATTTGCCCGCTTGGCGTTGATGGGGTCTTGGTACGCTTTGCCCGCACCCTCAGCGAAGCGGCAAACACACGCGCAATCGCTTTTGCGACACGGCTCAAATCGGCGAAGCTCACTGGCGTGGTTGAGGTCGCATCCTCCCTGACCTCGGTCAAGGTCGGGTTCGACCCAGTACTGATTACCCGAGACGCGCTTGTGCAGACCCTATCTGAACGGCTCACGCAGCAAGAGGTCACAGACAGCGGACCGCGCCGTCTGTGGCAAATTCCTGTCGCCTTTGGCCCCGATCACGCCCCGCAATTGGCCGAAGCCGCCGCATTGGCAGGTGTCACGCCCGATCAAGCCGTGGCTGAAATCACCGCACAACGCTTGCGTGTTATTGCGCTAGGGTTTGCGCCCGGCCAGCCCTATCTGGGCATGTTGCCACCCCATTGGGACATCGCCCGTCAATCAAAGCTCACCGCGCAGATGCCCAACGGGGCCTTGGTCGTCGCAGTCCGACAATTGATTATCTTTGCAGCTGATGCACCGACAGGCTGGCGTCACATTGGGCAGTCGGCTTTTCGTGTCTATCAGCCAGACACCCCTGACCCATTTGCCTTTCAACCCGGCGATGCCGTGCAATTTTGCGCGGTAGGAGACGCTGAACTCATGAGCCTCAAAGACCGCAGCGACACGAATGGTGGCGCGCAAGTTTCGGTGACCACCTAATGACGCAACTGACACTCCATAGCATCGGGCCCGGCGTCACGCTCCAAGACCTCGGCCGCCCCGGCTGGACTGCCCAAGGCCTGTCGACTGGTGGCGCAGCTGATCGCCTGGCCATTCTTGAAGCTGCCGCAATTCTGAACGCCCCCATCCAAGCCGGGCTTGAGATGATGGGCTATGGCGGGGTGTTTAGTGTAGACAGCGACATGCGGATCGCGCTGACGGGCGCAGAAATGCAAGCAAGTATTGATGCAACACCCGTGCCGCAAAACACCAGCCTGCTATTACGCGCGGGACAAAAGCTGACGATTGGCGGCGCAAAGCAAGGGGTTTACGGCTATCTTTCTTTTGCAGGAGGCATCGACACCGCGCAGATCATGGGCAGCCGCGCCGCGCATCTGACTGCGGGCATTGGTGGGCTTTTACAAGCTGGGACGACCGTGCCACTTGGGAAAGACACTGATCCGCTGGCACCGCCCATGCGGTTAACCGTGGCGGAACGGTTCGCCGGTGGAACGGTCCGTGTGATGCCCGGCCCCCAGACTGATTTCTTTGATCCCGCGATGCTGACACGCTTTGCCGCAACTACGTTTACGCGCAGCCCGCGTGGCAACCGACAAGGCATGCGGCTTGATTATGATGATGCCCCCTTTGGCCTCAGCGGCGGGCGCAACATCACCTCTGATCTGATCGTGCCGGGGGATATCCAAATGACGGGCGACGGTGTACCTTATGTGTTGCTGGCAGAATGCCAAACCATCGGCGGCTACCCAAGGATCGGTAGCGTTTTACCCGCAGATCTGCCGATTATTGCGCAAGCAGGCCCCGGCGTGAAGCTACAGTTCGCTTTTGTGACCGTACAACAGGCCGATGCGACAGCGGTGTCTGATAAGACCACATTGGCCGCGCTGCGGACGCAAACCGCACCGATCACCCGCGACCCGCATGACATCGCTGATTTGCTCAGCTATCAATTGATCAGCGGCGTAACCGCTGGCAACGATCTATAGCTTGGGGGCATTATGACACGCACCGTCGATTTGAACGCCGATATGGGCGAAGGTTATGGGCCTTGGACAATGGGTGACGATGCTGCCTTGCTTGAGATCGTGACCTCCGCCAATATTGCCTGCGGATTTCACGCGGGCGACCCCGACGTGATGGCGCAAACCATGGGCCGTGCGATAAAAAACGGCGTCGGCATCGGGGCGCATCCGGGGTTTGCCGACCTCAAAGGGTTCGGACGGCGACAATTGCCTCTTTCGCATACGGAAATCGCGAATGCCGTCGCCTATCAACTCGGCGCGGCCCAAGCCATCGCCCGCCGCGCAGGCGGCACTGTCAAACACCTGAAACTACACGGCGCGTTGTCGAATATGGCCAGTGTCGATGCTGATCTGGCACGCGCCTGCTATACTGCGGCCCTCGCGGTCGATCCTGACATTACCATCATGGTGCTCGCAGCCACAGCGATGGAAACGATCGTGCGTGATCTCGGCTGTGCATGGGCTGGCGAGATTTTCGCGGATCGGGCCTATAATGACGATGCCACGTTGGTAGACCGCAGCAAGCCGGGCGCTGTCTTGCATGATGCCGCCATCGCCGCGCCGCGTATCCTTGATATGCTCAACGCTGGTGCGATTATTGCGGAAAGCGGCAAGCACATCCCCTGCCAGATCGACACGATCTGCCTGCACGGCGACACCCCCGCAGCGGTCGATATGGCACGCGACATTCGCGACCACCTGCAAGCGGCGGGCGTCACTCTCAAAACCTTCTGACGCGACCTTCAAAGAAAACCGAACGAACCTATGCGGCGCTTAGCTCTTTCGTTTGGGCTGCCGGTCGCGTTAACTGCCCTTGAGGGAGATCATCCATGTCAAACACACCATATTACAGCCCCAAGGGCGGCCTGCCACCGCAGACACAATTGTTGACTGACCGCGCGATGTTTACAGACGCTTACGCGGTGATCCCCAAAGGAACGATGACCGATATTGTCACCAGCAATCTGCCGTTTTGGGAAAGAACACGCGCTTGGGTGATCGCACGGCCCATGTCTGGGTTTTCTGAGACCTTCAGCCAATACATCATGGACGTCGCCCCCGGTGGCGGCAGCACCCGCCCTGAACCTGAAACAGATGCGCAAGGCGTTATTTTTGTTGTTGATGGTGGGTTTTCCCTGCGGATTGGCGATGAAACCCATAGGCTGCAAACAGGCAGCTACGCTTATCTGCCAGCGGGTGCCGATTGGGCGCTAACAAATGACACCGACGCGCCCACCACATTCCACTGGGTGCGCAAACTCTATCAAGCCGTTGATGGGATCGCCGCGCCAGAGCCATTCGTGACCTCTGACGCCGATGCAATCAAAGTCGAAATGCCTGACACTGATGGAAAATGGGCGACGACCCGTTTCGTCGACCCCACAGATATGCGTCACGACATGCATGTGAACATCGTCACATTAGAACCCGGCGGGGTCATCCCCTTTGCCGAAACACATGTGATGGAACATGGGCTATATGTACTGGAAGGCAAAGCGGTCTACCGCCTGAACCAAAACTGGGTCGAAGTCGAAGCCGGAGATTTCATGTGGCTACGCGCCTTCTGCCCCCAAGCCTGCTACGCAGGCGGGCCTGGGCCATTCCGGTATCTGCTCTATAAAGACGTGAACCGGCACATGCCGTTGGGGCGAGTGAGATAGCCCTACCGCCGAAACCTCCTGCGACTGATCAAGGCGTTCACATAAGCAACTGGAATAATAAAATGACCGCTGTGCTAGACGCAGTGTGCGTCTGTTATAAATGAAGGATGACCGCTTTTCCATTTCTGCCATCCCAGACTTTAAACGCTATCAGCGAGAACACGCAGAATGCATCCAACGGTAGACCCTTGACATAACATGCGTATAACAAGGGCTAAAGACTAACACGAAAAACATATGGCGGTAATATGCACGGCATAGAGTGCGAGACCATAAAGAGTTGGGAGAGGTTTATCGATGATAACTGATTATAGCGACGGGGCGACAGGTACATTTACCGTTGACGGGGTTAGTGTTGGTTATACCGTGTCCAACGACAACACCATTTCGCCGACTTCAACGTCTGATGGCCTCACTTGGGGCTCGGTCCGGTTTTCGGGTGAAGACCTTACAGTTGATTTTGACACACACATAGACGAAGCCGTTATTTATATTGCCGATTTCAACAACGCTGAATCAATTGCAATCACACTGGATGGTGTTGTCATTGATTTGAACGATGCGATAGCTGATGGAGCAATTGAGATTATTTCATTGCATCCGGACCATAGCATCAACCCGACAAGTGGAGAGCTGGAGGGATCGGGATCTGCTGCTTCGATTTCGTCTTTTCGCATTAAGACCGGTTTTGATTCATTTGGTATTAGTGACACCGGTGCCGGCGATGCTGCGCCGACGCAAGTTCGATTTTCTATTGAAGCCGATATTAACACGACAACTGTTTGCTTTGCACGTGGAACACTTATTCAGACGGACGACGGAGAGGTCCCAGTAGAAACATTGCAAGAGGGGACGCTTGTTAAGACCCTCGACGAGGGGTTTCTCCCGCTTCGTTGGATTGGGTCATGCGCGTTTGACAGTATCGATCTGACACTTAATCCCAAGCTAAAACCAATTCGAATACGATCAGGTGCGCTCGGTGAGAACATCCCCAAGCAAGATCTGTTGGTGTCGCGGCAACACCGCGTGCTTGTCCGTTCTGCTATCGCACAACGCATGTTTGGAACCGACGAGGTTCTCATTCCTGCTGTAAAACTTTTGGCATTAGATGGCATCGATACCGAAGAAGGAAGTTCTGCTAGCATCGAATATTTCCATATACTTTTCGATACCCACCAGATTGTATTTTCAAACGGAATGCCGACCGAAAGCTTATTGACCGGGCCAGAGGCTCTCAAGAGTGTGTCACCAACTGCACGTAAAGAACTACAAGAAATCCTGCCGCGTCTTAAAGATGAAGGAGGTCACCCCATACCGGCAAGGCATGTGCCGCCGCATGGCAAACGCATTAAAAAATTAGTAGACCGTCATCAGGCAAATAATAAGCCAGTCTATTCCGCTTGATGTAACCCAAACACAGCGTTTACCAAACAGATGATATTTGTGCGTCTGAATCAGGCGTTATCCACATCGCAGACTGCTTATTTCACTTTGGGTTGGCACTTGCCGTTCGTCATCTACATCCCCGCTACACAACATCCGCCCAGATTGGCAAATGATCTGACGCATGGCGCGCAGGGCCTTCTTGTACGACGCCCGCATCGCGCATCTCAATCCCTTTTGACATCGCGATCCGGTCGAGTGCGGCGATGGGGCGGGCAGCGTGGAAGCTGTGGCCGGGGGCGTGGACGGTGAAGTCGCCCAGGGCCTCTAACCCTTTGCGCGGGGACCATTCGTTGAAATCCCCTGCAACAATCACCCGGTCAGCGCCGTCACATGCTTTGGCAATAGCATGAAGTTGCCGCACCCGGTGCCGTCGCATCAACCCCAGATGGGCCGCGACAAAGCTAAAGGCAGGCAGATCAACGCGCACAGCCCCGCGCGGCTCTAATCCCGGCAGGTCGATATGGGTCACCTTGCCTGCTTTGATCCCTTTGCGGACCAATATGGCATTGCCGTGCCAGCCTAGGCTGACGGCGTTGCGCGCCACTGGCACAATTTCAAAATCCGTCTCGGTCTCGATCACGCTGCGCGCAATTGCGCTGGGACGGGCGCCGAGCCGCAGATCGGCCTCTTGCAGGGCGATCACATCGGCGTCCAGACCGTTCAAGACCTGCACAATGCGCATTGGATCGCGCTTGCGGTCGAGCCCTTTGGCCTTTCGAATATTGTAACTCGCGACCCGCAGGCCCTTATTATATGCGTCCATGCTATGATAGATGGGGATACGCGTGCGTTAAGAAAAGGCTTGGCTATGATCACAGATAAGGTTTTTGAACAAAACCGCGTGCTTTTGGTGCTCTGGGGGTTACTTTTTGTGGCCGCAATTGTCGCAGTGTTCACCGGCCGCTGGTCGCTGGCCTTTGTCGCCTTAAGCACCTTGACGCTTGCGATCGCGCCCGTGTTCTTGGCGTCGCGATTGCATCTTACGCTACCGCTCCCGTTTTTGGTCGCCACCACCTTGTTTACCTATGCCACCGTGTTCATGGGCGAAGCCTTTGATTTTTATGAACGCTATTGGTGGTGGGATATCGCGCTCCACGGCGGATCGGCTGTTGGGTTCGGGCTGATGGGGTTCTTGTTTGTCTTTATGCTGTTCGAAGGTGACCGTTACGCCGCCCCGCCCAGCGCAATCGCTGTCATCACGTTTTGCGTGGCGATGACAGTTGGCGCGACTTGGGAATTGTTCGAATTTGCGATGGATCAGATCTTTGGACTGAACATGCAAAAATCCGGCCTGATGGACACGATGGGCGATTTGATTGTCGATGCGATTGGCGCGTTTTTCGCAGCACTTTCAGGCTATGTGTATCTGCGCGGCGATGATTCTGGGATCATGGCGCGCTTGATTGGGCAGTTTGTCACGCTGAACAAGCAACTGTATCGAAAATCCAAAGACCGCCTAAACAAGTAGCTGCGCTTAGGGTCGAAACCCATCTGGGACACGGTCAAGCCCGTCCAGCACCAACTCAGCCATCACGTGACCAACTTTTGGGGCCATTCCAAACCCGATCTTAAACCCGCCATTTGCCACAAATTCACCGGGCCGATTGGGATGATACCCCAAGATAGGCGCACGGCTGCGGCTGCGCGGGCGCACCCCGGCCCAGCGCTCTATCACAGGTGCATCGCGCAAAACCGGAAAGGCCGCCCGCGCCCGCTCCACCACATCGTCAAGCTGGTTGTCGGTCGTGGTCGGGTCGTCAAAATCGCGTTCTGTCGTTGATCCGATTGCCACGGTGCCATCGCAATGCGGGATGATATGTAAAGCATCTGCAAACAACTGCGGCTGGTTTTTCGCATCAAATGCAAGCAGCGCTGCCTGCCCTTTAACCCCGCCACCGCCAAGCTCCACCACCCCAGCGTATCCGGTTGCCCATACGATCCTGCCTTGTGGATCACCAGATGCACCAACCATCCCGCCCAGCGCAATCACAGCATCCGCCAACGCCCGCGTCGCGCGACGTGGGTGCACCAGCGCCGACAGCGTATCGCGCACAATAAACCCGCTGGGCGACGGCGGCATCCATGCGTCATCGGGTGTGGCGATAACCTCCCATATGGCTTTGCCTTCCCATAGTTGTGCGGCGGTCGTAGCCCGCCGATGCGCCAGCGCAACTGCGCCTGCGTCCGCCAAGGGCTGCAACCGTCCAGAACGGGCATAGCCGACATCCACCCCCGTTAACTCTGAAACCTCTGCCCAGAATTGTTCCGCATTGATCAGGCTGTCGAATTGGAACGCTTTCTTTTCGTTCCAGTTTTCAGGAACATGTGGGGCCAGTGCGCCCACGACGCCGCCGCTTGATCCTGCTGCCACACCGTTCGGATCGATCACCTGCACGCGCGCACCACGCCGCGCACAGGCGAAAGCAACCGAAAGCCCAAAAACGCCCGCGCCCATAACTGTCACATCAGCCGTTGCCATTCTTGATCCTTCCGCCCAAAGATGGCGCAAGCTTTAAGGCATGATTCAATGACAAACCAGACCGCAGACCTTGACTGGCGGGACGGCCGTGTGCCGATCTCAACACAGTTTGATGACCCCTACTATTCGCTCGACAATGGGCTGGCCGAAACGCGCCATGTTTTTTTGGACGGCAACGACCTGCCCGCGCGGTTTGTGGGTGATTTCCAGATTGCGGAATTGGGATTTGGCACAGGGCTGAACCTGCTGGTGACTTGGGCGCTTTGGGATCAGGCGGGGCGGCCGGGCAGATTAAAATTCACGTCCTTTGAAGCCTTTCCAATGGAGGTTGAGGATATGCGCACAGCGCTCAAACATTTCCCCGAAGTGGCCGAGTTCGCGGCCTGCCTATTGGCGCATTGGGTGCCCGGCGCGGGGCCAACGCAGCTTCCTGATGGGCCGATCTTAGATGTCATCATCGGTGACGCGCGCCAGACGGTGCCCGCATGGGATAACGCGGCAGATGCATGGTTTTTGGATGGGTTTTCACCCGCGAAAAACCCAGAACTTTGGGGGACAGATTTAATGCGTGCGGTGGGTGAACACACGCGTCCGGGCGGCACTGCGGCAACCTATAGCGCAGCGGGCCACGTCCGCCAAAGCCTTGCCCTTGCCGGGTTCACCGTGAACCGCACCCCCGGCTTTGGACGCAAACGCCATATGACACAGGCAAGGATGCCCAATGCAGAATAACGCCCGCCTTGGGATCATGTTGATGATCGCAACGACATTTGTGTTTGCCGTCCAAGACGGGATATCCACCCATCTTGCTGGGCAATATAATGTGCTGATGATCGTGATGATCCGGTACTGGTTTTTTGCGGCTTTTGTTATCACGGTCGCGACCCGGCAAACGGGATCGATCAAAGCGGCAGCGGCAACAAAGCAACCGATCTTGCAGATCACGCGCGGGCTTTTGCTTGCGAGTGAAATTTGCATCCTGATCACTGGGTTTGTGATGTTGGGGCTGGTCGAAAGCCATGCCATTTTTGCGAGCTACCCGCTGTTGATCGCCGCACTATCTGGCCCGGTTCTGGGCGAACAGGTCGGTTGGCGACGCTGGGCGGCCATTGCAATCGGGTTCGTCGGCGTCTTGGTGATTTTACAACCAGGCTACGGTGTTTTCGCGCCTGCCGCCGTGATTCCAGTCATCGGGGCGCTGATGTTTGCGCTTTACGGATTGCTGACCCGCTTTGCTGCGCGCAAAGACAAAACCGCCACCTCGTTCTTTTGGACCGGTGTAGCGGGGGCAGTATTGATGACCATTATCGGTGCGCGGTCATGGGAGCCAATGTTGTCCCACGATTGGGCGTGGATGGCTGCCCTATGTGTCACAGGCGCCGTAGGTCATTGGCTCTTGATCAAAACCTACGAGGTCGCGGAGGCGAGTTCAGTCCAGCCCTTCGCCTATTTGCAACTTGTCTTTGCAAGCGCGATTGGCGTGTTTGTTTTGGGTGAAACCATCCGCCCGAATGTCGCCTTGGGTGGCGCGATTGTTATTGGGGCTGGGTTATTCACCTTGTGGCGCGCCCGGCAAAAGGCCTAATTGTTCGGGACGGGCGACCGGGCGCAACAACGGCTTTTTGCCAATTAGTAAGTCTGTAAAGGCGACTGGGCCTGTCTCACCCGTCAATCGGGCCTCGTAAATCGGCAGGCTTTCTGTGACGCGCATGACGTAATTTCGGGTCTCGCGGAACGGGATGTGTTCGATCCAATCAATGACATCCATTTCGCGCAGGCGCGGATCGCCACGTTCTTCCATCCATGTGCGCGGGCGCCCCGGCCCCGCATTATAGCCCGCCGCAATCATCACGGGCGTCGGGCCAAACTGTTCTTGCAGACCCGCTAAATACTGCGCGCCAAGCGTCGCGTTATAGCGCCAATCGTTGATCACTTTGGCCCGCGCGTAAGGAAGACCCAATTCACCCGCGACCTCTTCGGCGGTGCCGGGCATCAGTTGCATCAGACCAAGCGCCCCGACGGGGCTGCCAACAGTCGTGTTAAATTCGCTTTCGCGCCGTGCAATCGACAAGGCCAGTGCAGGTTCAACAGGTAAATCCATCTGCGCAAGATCATGAATCGGGTAGTAAATCGTCGGGATCACGATCCCACGTGTCACCGCCACCTTACCCAGCAAGAGCGTGTAATACTGTTCGTCAAGGTGATCGAGATAAGCGCCAATTTGCGCCAATTCTTCTGGGGGTAAAGTCTTGCCAAGATGCGCAAAAAACGTCACAGCCGCGCCACGTTCACCACCTGCAAGCAAGATAAACGCGGCTTTCACAAGCGGTTGGTCAAAGACAGGCGCGCCTTCCCAATCGACGGGGGTGCCAGCGAGCGTCGGGTCAAGCGGACGCCCAAGTTTTTCAGCGGACAATAATCCATAAAACGCCGTTTGATGATTGGCTGCAGCACCATAAGCCAGCGCCGCTAAATCAGCATTCTCCATCACCTCTTGGGCACGCCCCTGCCAATATTGCATCCGGCTGATCGAAATTGGGGTTGAAACCGCATCCGCCGCCTTTTCAAAATGGGTCAATGCGCGGGCGGGATCGCCAAGATAGGTTAGCGCGATATATCCAGACAGCCATTCCAAATCCGAATAGGTGGCACCTTCGTCTAAATAATGCCGCGAGGCCAAAGCATAGGCTTGATCGGCGCGCCCTTCGCGCATTTCCCACCGGGCAAGCACCCGCCGCCAGCCAGCCCACCGAAACGGCTCGCCCAAGGCGGCGCGGCTGGTGGACCGATCGACGAGCATCGCCACAGCATCAGTCCAGTCCCCGCGCTGCGCACGCCAACTATAGCGAGCGTATGCAAAACCGGGATCTTCGCGCAGGGCGGCGGGCACATCATTATAAAGCGGCAACATGTTCCGCGTGCCCGCGATGTAGCCGATCCGCGCAGCAACAGCGGCACGTTGATCTGGCGCTAACAAAGGCAACATCCGCCTAGCGTCACTGCGCCGCGAACGCCACAGCATCGCATCTGCGCGCGCGGCGTGGTAGGGGGCAAGTTGTTCAGGGAAGGCGTTCATCAGCGCCGCATGCCCGTCATCCGTCAAGCCTAATTCAAGCCAAGCTTTGCGTAAAATCTCATTGGCGCGTTCATCTTCACCGTTTGCGAACAACGCCGCCGCTAGCCGCTGCGCCCCTTCGCCCGTTTGAGGGGCATCCTCTGCGAACCATACAACCACGGTATCTGCAGGATGATCTGACGGGATCATTGGCTCGGCGACTTTGCGAAGGCGATCCAATCCGGGCCAATCAGGGTGGTCCGCAACAAAGGTCACATAGTCCGCAAATGGCGCTTCGCCGTCTAACAAACGCAGCCAAGACAAGACATCAACGGTCACCAAATCTGCTTGCGCCGCCAATGTCTGCGCGGCGTCCCAATCGACGTCCGCTGTCGTGATCGCTGCCACAGCAGTTGGATCAGCCTCTTGCGCAGCAACGCCAACGGTCGCGCAGGAGAACGCAAGAGCTAAAGGTAAATATCGCATCAAAACCGCCGTATTGCCTGTTCAAAAAATAAACTAACGCAGGTAGCCGCAATAACAACTCACAAACTTGGCAATCGGCGCAAACCCGTCTAGTGTCCGCGCGATTTTACACGGGCGATTCAGCCCCCACACACAAGGAAGCGCGTTATGTTCAAAGGGTCACTCCCCGCCCTCGTCACGCCGTTTGACAACGGCCAAGTGGACATTGATGCGCTCAAGAAGCTCGTCAATTGGCATATTGAACAGGGATCAAACGGTTTGGTCCCCGTCGGTACAACGGGCGAAAGCCCAACGCTGACACATTCGGAACATGATGCCGTTGTTGCCGCCGTCGTCAAAGAAGCCGCTGGACGCATTCCTGTGATCGCGGGCGCCGGGTCCAACAACACAGTCGAAACAGTGCGTCTTGTCGAAGCCGCCAAAGCTGCGGGTGCGAACGCGGCCCTTGTTGTCACGCCCTATTATAACAAGCCGACTCAAGCCGGTCTGATCGCGCATTTTAGCGCCGCCGCTGCCGTGGGGCTGCCTATTATCATCTATAACATCCCGGGCCGTTCAGTTGTCGATATGACACCTGAAACGATGGGTGAGCTGGCCAAACTGGACATGATTGTCGGCGTCAAAGATGCCACTGGCGATCTGTCACGCGTGCCGGCCCAACGTATGACTTGTGGCACAGATTTCTTGCAGCTGTCTGGCGAAGACGCAACCGCACTGGGCTTTAACGCCCATGGCGGACTAGGCTGCATTTCGGTCACGGCCAATATCGCACCCAAGCTTTGTGCCGAATTCCAAGCCAGCACATTGGCGGGCGACTATGCCACCGCGCTAACCCAATTGGATCGCCTGATGCCACTACACGAAGCCGTCTTTACCGAACCCGGCGTCGCTGGCGCAAAATATGGCATGTCCTTGTTGGGGTTGTGCAGTGAAGACGTCCGGTCTCCGCTCACCCCGTTGACGAATGAAACCAAAGAAAAGCTGCGCGCCGCAATGGTACATGCAGGTTTGTTGAACTAACGAAAGGCGGGGGTTAGCCCCGCCTGCCTCACACGCCCTTCAACTGTCCCAAGATATGCGTGTAATTCTCAACCCCTTGCGCCCCAGTCACGAGGTGCTTTTTATTGAACACGGCCGCTGGGACGCCGCGGATTCCTTGTTGCATCCAGAAACGTTCCTGTTCACGCACGGCGTTCGCAAACCGACCGTCTTCCAAAACGGCCAACGCCTCGTCATGGTCCAATCCTATCTCACTCGCGATATCTGCAAGCACCTTTATATCTGACAGATCACGGTGATGGGTAAAATGGGCAGTAAATAGCGCCATTTTCAAATCATGCTTACGACCCTGCTCGCCCGCCCAATGCAACAGTTGATGGGTCGCAAAGGTGTTGTGCATGCGCTTGTCGTCCGAAAATGCAAATTCAAAGCCAAGCGCATCGCCCAACTGTTTCATCTGCGCGCGCGATTGAGCCGATTGCTCTGGGGTTGATCCATATTTTTCGGCGACATGCTCACGCATGTTTTGCCCTTCGGCGGGCATATCGGGGTTCAGCTCAAACGGATGCCAATGGATTTCATGCGGGGTGCCAGTGTCTTTTAGCGCCTGTGCCAATTGGCGATAGCCGATAATGCACCACGGGCACATGACGTCAGAAATGATATCGATACGTAAAGGATGTTGGGACATGTTGCACGCTTTTCCGATTGAGAAAGATCAATTGCCTACATGGTGCGGTGGGGCAAAGATTCCAATCAAATTACCAAGATAACACAATGATGTGTGTAAAACGGGGTAGGCCGTTGACTCTATCAAGCAGTTTTTTGGCAATCCGATCACGGGTTCAGGCCAAGAAAAACTGACCCAATATCCAGTATTTTTGACCTAATCCGGACATTGCGCGCAACCGGCCTCTATGTCTGCTGTGCGGGACAAAGTGAGATTTCGCTGCAGTTGCACCAATGTCCGGTTCTGCTAGTTTGAGTTAGAAATGGACTATCTGGAAAATAAGATGCTGCATCTTAAACCATGGCATAAAAGCGTCTCGTATCGTGGTAAAAACTTAGTAGTTGCGATTGCCGAAAATAATGCGCGCGTGGCTCACAAAAGCCGCTATGTGGCCTCGGCAGACGGCTTCTATGCAGTCTATCCGGAGGGCTGGTTTTTTATAGCTCTTGATGAAGGAGGACGAACAGTAGCGGGCTGGAAGCATGCATTACTTTCGCTCAGTGAGGTAAACAGGATTGCTCGGTCTCAAGGACTTTTTTGCCGCGAGTTCTCTGCCGAAGTTGAAGGCAACCCAGTAGCGACGTTTAAATACCGCACCCTATTTCGCCAGCCATGGCGAATTGTCACTGACCTAATCGTGCCGGATGACGACTGGGGGCTGGTGTGCGATTTACCGGGTTGGGTCTACACTATTTCCAATGAGGATGAACCGAGCCAAATGTTAGCTAAGGCGCTCGATCATGTAGCCTAACGTCTTCAGCAGAACTGCGTGGAATGCCGGAATTTGAGCAGGTAGCAGTGCCTAAGGCTTCAAGAAAAGTGCCGTTCGCTGCACTTCAGAAAACTGACGCTTTGGGCTTAAACCTGACATCCGCTGCGCGTTGCGCAAACGTCTGTTTTTCGGGTTTGGGGTCGTTTGTGACGCACAGGGTCAAATGTGTCTGACGTTTCAAATTGTGAAATTGCCCTAGGCACGCAAGATCCACCTACTGCAACCATCCCTCCACATAGATGACCCGATTACAGCCACCAAATGTAGCCGCCCGCTCTAACTCACACCCCAACGCCCGCACGCGCCCTACCCCCATACGCACATCTGGTTCGGGCCAGAACGCCCGCACGACCAGCACGTCTTTGTCACGTTTCATGTCGATTCGACCGATCATTTGATCGCCTTCCATCACTGGAAAAACATAGTAGCCGTATTTGCGTTTGGCCGCGGGCACAAATATTTCGATCCGGTAGTGAAACCCAAACAGCCGTTCCGCGCGTTTACGGTCCCGCAGCGCAGGATCAAACGGCGATAAGATACGCAAGCGCGGGCTGGGCGCTGTGATCTGGTCCATCACATCCGGCCATGCGAATGAGCGGCGCAATTTGCCGTCCGCGCCTTCCACGTCAATTTCTATGAGCCGCCCATCCGCAAGGGCGGCCGCACACCAGGCTTTGGCCTCTGCTGGGGTGACGTTATCCCAAAAAGCAGCCAATTCACCGCTTGTCGCAAAGCCAAGCCGGTCCATCGCACCGGCGCAGCACCAGTCAATCGCATCGTGCAGATCTGGGTGCGGGGCGCGGTAGGCTTCGGGGATCACCCGTTCGGTCAAATCATAGACTTTAGTGAACCCATCGCGGCGTAGAACCGACAATTGCCCGGATCGCCATAAGAATTCGAGCGCAGTTTTCGACGGATGCCAATCCCACCAGCCCCCGGACCCACGGCTTTCATCTTTGCCGACCTGACCCGAGGTGCAAGGGCCATGATCGGAAATGCGGTTCATCACCTCTTGGGTCTTTGACATAAAGTCGTCGCGCCGCCAATCTTTCCACCTGTCCGCAAGCCGGGCCTCATCACGGGCAAAACGCATGCGCCAGTATGGAAAGCTGGCGATAGGTATTGCCGCCGCATCATGGGTCCAATGTTCAAACACAGCGCGGTCGCGGTGGAGTAGGTTTTGCAAGCCAGACGGGCGGTACTGTTGCCGCCGCGACCACAAGATCAGGTCATGCGCGCGTGCGAATGTGTTCACACTATCAAGCTGCACAAACCCAAGGTCGTCAATCACAGCGGCAAGATCAGTGCCTTTGCCTGCGCCAGAAGGACGCGACGACAGCCCATGTTTTTGCAAGAACACATGGCGAGCTTGAATGTTGCTAAGAACCGGAACGTTCAATGTTTTGGCTTTCGCACGGCAAGCTGTTGTAGCCGTACTTGGCGTAATGCCTCGACCAACAAAGCTGTCACCATTCCGATATTGAGCAGCCCGTTTGCCGCAGCCAACCCTCCCAAAAGACGCCACTCCATCGGAAGCAAAATATCACCAAAACCCAACGTCGTGAACGCAACAAGCGAGAAATAGACAGCCGGTTCCATCGCGTCGAACACGCCCAAGCCGCGCAAAGTCAACGCCCAAATCCAGACACCCACGGTCATTTGCACCATGACCCAAACCGCCGCAACGCAAAGCACAAGCATCAGTTTAATTCGGTGCGGTTCGCGCGAAAGCCAGGGGTGCATCCGCACGGTCATCCCCTCCATCGCCCAAAAACTAAGTCCAGCCACAAAAATGGACGCAAGAAGTAAGGCGGTGCCGAGGGCAAGTTGAACGAACATGATGGTGGTCCTGAAAGCTGTGCGAATTTGCAGCATAACGCCATGACGCGCAATGCAAAGCGGCAATCCCTTGTTCCGCGCAGCAACATGCCCTATCTCGGCCGGACTATGGCAAAGAAACCTGAAAACAAAAATTACAAAGTCATCGCTGAGAACCGGCGCGCCCGGTATGATTACGCGATTGAAAGCGATCTAGAAGTCGGGATCATCTTGCATGGCTCCGAGGTGAAATCGCTGCGCATTGGGCAATCCAATATCGCTGATAGCTATGCGTCAGTTGATGACGGCGAGCTGTGGCTGACGAACGCCTACATCGCACCCTATGACCGCGCGATGTTCAGCCATGAAGAACGCCGCAAACGCAAGCTTTTGGTCAGCCGTAAAGAACTTTCGAAACTGTGGAATGCGACCAAGCGCGAGGGTATGACGCTTGTGCCGCTGGTGATGTATTTCAATGACCGCGGGTTGGTGAAGCTAAAGATCGGCATCGCCAAAGGTAAGAAAAACCACGACAAACGGGCGACCGAGGCCAAGCGTGACTGGGGCCGCCAAAAGCAGCGGCTATTGCGCCACGGCGACTAACTGTCGCAGGAAACCCTTTGCGGTTCGTCGAATTGTAGTTAACCTCCCTTCCAAGCGCAGCTTTTGGATCGCGCTGACGCGTCAAACATAACGATCCATATGGGAGAGAGAATTTATGGAACAGATGATTATTCAGCTTATTTCCGGTGCAGTTGGCGGGAATGCCGCCGGGACGGCAATGAAGGGTCTTTCGCTTGGGACCATTGGCAACACGGTTGCAGGGCTCATTGGTGGCGCAGGTGGCGGCCAACTTATCGCGCTGCTAGGTAGCGGCGCGGCGGCGGCAGGCGGCAGCGGCGACATCATGGGTATGGTCACACAGGTTGCCGGTGGGGCTGGCGGCGGCGCGATTTTGACAGCCATTGCTGGCATGATCAAATCTAAGATGTCTAGCTAACACAGACTATTATCTGGCGTCCCGCATAGTCAATTGGGGCGCCATAACAAACGTATCGCCTGTCATTTCGGTGATAAAACACAATCAGAACCCGCCAATCACAGCGGTTCTACTTGTCATAATTCCCTGCGCACGTTACCTCTGCGGCAATTGCCACGAAAGGTGAATGCCATGACAAACTCTGCGCCCGATGACCCCAAAACACTGGTCAGCACAGATTGGCTTTCCGCGCACCTCAAAGACCCAGACCTGCGGATTTTTGATGCAAGCTGGTATTTGCCCGACGCAAACCGCGATGGGCGTGCTGAATTTGACGAGGCGCATATCCCGGGCGCGCGCTTTTTCGACATTGATGATGTCAGCGACCAGCGTTCTGAATTACCGCACACGGCCCCACCTGTTGAAAAATTCATGTCCCGCATGCGTGCAATGGGCGTGGGTGACGGGCATCAAGTCGTTGTCTACGACGGCAGTGGGCTCTTTTCCGCAGCCCGTGTCTGGTGGCTGTTTCGCCTTATGGGCCAAGAAAACATCGCCGTGCTGGATGGCGGTCTGCCCAAATGGCTGGCCGATGGGCATAAGACCACAAAAACCCCCGCGACAATTCGCGACCGCCATATGACGGTGAAACAACGCCCGGACTTGATCAAGGACGTCACCCAAGTCGCCCGCGCGGCCAAACTACGTGACCATAATATCGTTGACGCCCGCGCACCAGCCCGGTTCCGCGGCGACACCGAAGAACCCCGTGAAGGGCTGCGGTCCGGTCATATTCCGGGGTCGCGCAACGTGTTTTACCAAGATTTGTTCAACGCCGACGGAACGATGAAGCCTGCGAATGCGCTGCGCACCGTGTTCACCGACGCGGGTGTCGATATGCAAAAACCAATTATCACCACCTGCGGGTCGGGAGTCACTGCTGCGATCCTATCGCTCGCGCTTGAACGGATCGGCAAGACTGATCATTCACTTTACGATGGCTCATGGTCCGAATGGGGCATGTACGCCGACCTTCCAATCGCTACCGGAGCTGCTTAATGCTGGAAAACCTGACCGCCCTGCCCGCCGATAAAATCTTGGCCCTGATGGCTAAGTTCAAAGAAGACCCGCGCACCGATAAGGTCGATTTGGGCGTTGGCGTCTATAAAGACGCAAGCGGCAACACCCCGGTAATGCGCGCCGTCAAAGAAGCCGAGCGTCGGATATTGGCCGACCAAAGCAGCAAAGCCTATACTGGCTTGGCTGGTGATCCCGCATTTAGCAAAGCCATGCGCGAACTCGTGCTTGCTGACAGTGTCGCGGCAGACCGCGTGGCAGCAGTGGCCACACCCGGCGGCACGGGCGCCATTCGCCAAGCGCTTGAACTGATTAAAATGGCAGCGCCCAATGCGACTGTTTGGCTGTCAAACCCAACATGGCCAAACCACCCGTCGATCATCAAATATCTTGGCATGAACATGGCCGAGTATCGCTATTTCGACGAGGCAACACGCGGTGTTGATTTTGACGGGCTGCTTGCAGACCTCGACGATGTGGCTGCAGGTGACGTGGTGCTGTTGCACGGCTGTTGCCACAACCCAACCGGGGCAAACCTGACCCTGGACCAAATGAGCGAAGTGATTGCCAAGCTGCAAGAACGTGGTGCGGTGCCAATGGTCGACATCGCCTACCAAGGGTTCGGTGACGGGCTCGAAGAAGACGCCGTGATCACGCGTTTGATTGCAAGCAGCTTTGATAACGTGCTGATCGCCGCAAGCTGTTCCAAAAACTTTGGCATTTACCGCGAACGGACCGGCGTGTTGATGGCCATCGCCAAGGATGCCACCCAACAAGCGCTTGCACAGCAGACGCTCGCGTTCTTGAACCGCCAGAACTATTCCTTCCCGCCCGATCACGGTGCCCGCGTTGTCACCACGATCTTGAACGATGCCGACCTGCGCGCCGATTGGGAAGCCGAGCTAGAAGAAACCCGCAACGGCATGCTAGAACTGCGTGCCAAACTCGCGGCTGAGCTGAAACGTTTGACCAATAGCGACCGGTTTGATTTTCTCGCACATCACCGTGGGATGTTTAGCCGGCTTGGCACGAGCCCCGAAAACGTCGAAAAGCTGCGTGCAGAGCATGGGATTTACATGGTCGGCGATAGCCGGATGAATATCGCTGGGCTGAATGCACAAACCGTGCCGATCCTTGCCAAAGCGATTGTTGACGCGGGCATTTAAGCACGCCGCAGGAGTTCCGAGAGGGTCCTGCGTATCTTTGATCTTTTGCGCGCGCAGCATGATTTGCTGCGCGCGCATATTTTTGTTGCGATCCAGTGCGCAACATTATACCCACGAACTGAAAATATCCGTAATTTTAATTCGCAGGGAAATTCAATGTCGTTCCGCATCCAGCCAACACCGCCCGCACGTCCGAACCGCTGCCAGCTATTCGGCCCCGGCTCAAACACCAAGCTTTTTGCCAAAATGGCGGCCAGCGCTGCGGATGTGATCAACCTTGATCTTGAGGACAGCGTATCACCATCGGACAAAGACGTTGCACGTGCAAACATCATCGAAGCGATCAACACGATCGACTGGAATACCAAATACCTGAGCGTGCGGATTAACGGGCTTGATACGCCTTATTGGTACCGCGATGTGGTTGACCTACTGGAACAAGCGGGCGACCGACTAGATCAAATCATGATCCCCAAAGTGGGTTGTGCTGCTGATGTCTATGCTGTTGATGCCTTGGTCACCGCGATTGAAACGGCCAAAGGGCGCACAAAGCCAATCAGCTTTGAGGTCATCATCGAATCTGCAGCAGGTATCGCCCATGTCGAAGAAATCGCGGCCAGCTCACCGCGTTTGGCGGCGATGTCACTGGGCGCGGCTGATTTCGCGGCCTCTATGGGTATGCAGACAACCGGGATCGGTGGCACCCAAGACAATTACTATATGCTGCAGGGCGACACCCGGCACTATTCAGACCCGTGGCACTGGGCGCAAACCGCGATTGTCGCAGCCTGCCGCACCCACGGCGTTCTGCCTGTGGACGGACCGTTTGGTGATTTCTCGGATGACGAAGGCTACCGCGCACAGGCGCGCCGTTCGGCCACATTGGGCATGGTCGGCAAATGGGCAATCCACCCCAAGCAAATCGCGCTCGCCAACGAGGTATTCACCCCATCAGAAGAAGCCGTCACAGAGGCCCGCGAAATTTTAGCTGCGATGGAAGAGGCCAAAGCCCGCGGCGAAGGCGCCACAGTGTACAAAGGCCGCTTGGTCGATATTGCATCGATCAAGCAAGCCGAAGTCATCGTGCGTCAGTCCGAGATGATCGCGGGCTGACGCGTTTTCTTTATTGACCTGCGATGGTCAGAAGGCCTGCGTTAAATGCAGTCTCACAGTCAGTGGCATCGTGCATGATATCATCGTTCAGCAATGGCGTTGTTGTCATGCCCGGTCCCTCAAAGCGCATGTCGTCGCATTCGCTGTCATGGACCCATTCGCCATTATCATCGCCAAAGTCGACCGACCCATCAGCGCCAATACCGATCAGCGTCAATGTCCCAGCCGCATAGCCCGCGCTACAATCGCTGGCGTCATGCATCAGGTCATCAAATAGCAGCGGTGTCGTGGTCATTCCCGCGCCAGTAAAGCGCGGATCATCGCATTCGCCGTCATTGCTCCATTGGCCGTCATCATTACCAAAATTGATACCGTCAATGACGAGGTCAGGCCCCGCAGGCACGGTTTCGACCAGTGACAAAAGCCCTTCGTTAAACGCATTCCGACAATCGCTTGCGTCATGCATGATATCGTCGTTCAACAGTGGTGTAGACGTCATACCCGGCCCCATGAACCGCATATCGTCACATTCGTTGTCATGAACCCATTCGCCGTTGTCATCACCAAAGTCGATGCTTCCGTCAGTACCGACACCGATCTGCGTCAACGTGCCTGCAAGGTAGCCCGCGCTGCAATCGCTCGAATCACGCAAAACATCATCGCTGAGTAACGGTGTCGTGGTCATGCCTGCGCCAGTAAAGCGCGGATCATCACATTCGCCGTCATTGCTCCATTGGCCGTCATCATTACCAAAATTGATCCCATCAACAATCAGATCGTCGGCCATTGCAGGGGCAGCAGAAACAATTGCCAGAATACTTACAAGGTTCAGAATACGCATCATTTTCTCCAAAATACTGAAATGCACAGGCTCGTGTCGCGCAACTTTGATGTAATTGCAATCACCTCTGGCCTCCCGTTGCCAACGCGGCGAGGTTACGCCATATATCGTAGAGCTATCGCAACAAGGTTTGAGCCCCCATGACACAATATCTCGATTTCGAAAAACCGCTGGCCGAGATTGAAGGCAAAGCAGAAGAATTGCGCGCCATGGCCCGCGACAATCCCGAAATGGATGTTGAAAAAGAAGCAGCAGCGCTTGATAAAAAAGCGGCTGACCTGCTGGTATCGCTTTACGCGGATCTGAGCCCTTGGCGTAAATGTCTGGTGGCACGCCATCCCGAGCGCCCGCATTGCATCGACTATATCAACGCGCTTTTTACCGAATACACCCCACTGGCTGGCGACCGCAATTTTGCGGATGACCACGCCATCATGGGCGGCATAGCCCGTTTGAATGGCAAGCCCGTCATGGTGATCGGCCATGAAAAAGGCAATGACACCAAATCACGGATTGAACGTAACTTTGGCATGGCCCGCCCCGAAGGATATCGCAAAGCGATCCGCTTGATGAATTTGGCCGACCGTTTTGGCATCCCCGTTATTACGCTTGTGGACACCCCCGGTGCCTACCCCGGCAAAGGCGCAGAGGAACGCGGCCAGTCCGAGGCCATCGCACGCGCGACCGAAAAATGTCTAGAACTCGGCGTGCCTTTGATCAGCGTGATCATTGGTGAAGGTGGCTCTGGCGGAGCGGTGGCTTTTGCGACGGCAAACCGCGTCGCGATGCTGGAAAACTCGATCTATTCGGTCATTAGCCCAGAAGGTTGCGCCTCAATTCTTTGGAAAGATGGCGGTAAAATGCGCGAGGCGGCCGAAGCCCTGCGCCTTACCTCAAAAGAACTGAACGAGCTGGGTGTTTGTGATACGATCATCACAGAACCCAAAGGTGGCGCACATCGCGACAAGGAAAAAGCAATCGCTGCGGTCGGTACGAAACTGACCACGCTTTTGGCAGAACTTGACGGAAAATCAGCGAAAAAACTGCGTACAGATCGCCGCAACAAATATCTGAAACTAGGGTCCAAAGGGCTCGCGGCGTAAACCACATGCGTGCGTTCGTCCGCGGCCATTGGCAATTGATCGTGCTCACGGTCATCGTCTTTGCGCTATGGCAAACGCCCGTTATGACGCCGCTTAAAATATTGGTCGTGTTTTTGCACGAGGCATCCCATGCAATCGCCGTGCTGTTAACGGGCGGTGAAGTCGTGAGCTTTTCGGTCAATCAAAACCAAGGTGGCATGGTCTGGGCCAGAGGCGGAAACCGATTTGTCACGCTTACTGCGGGCTACCTTGGGTCACTGCTAATCGGCGTGGGCTTATTAATTGCGGCCCTACGCACGACTGCCGACCGTAAAATCATAGCCGGGCTGGGCATCGCGATGCTGCTGATCGCCGCCTTCTATATCCGCAGCGCATTTGCGCTATCGTTTACCGTAGCGACGGGTGGTGTCATGCTCTTGCTTGCGTGGAAATTCGGACATGGCATCAACGATCTGTGCCTGCGCATCATCGGATTGAGCAGCATGTTCTACGTGCCCTACGATATTATCAGTGACACGATTCTGCGCGCCCAGTTGCAGTCCGATGCCCGGATGCTCGCCGAAGAATTTGGCGGGACAACCATGATTTGGGGCGGCATTTGGCTGATCGTCAGTGTGGCCTTAATCGGGCTTTGCCTGCGCTACGGATTAGGGCGCAACAGCAACCTGCCGCTGCCGTGGGCCAAACCTACCACATCGTCTTAGCGGCCCGCGCACCCCAGCTTGCGTCGTATTCAGCACCGTCAAAACCGGCTTCTTGTTCGGCAAGCATTTCACCCACACTGGGCAGGTCAGTGCTTTCGTCCTCGGCGGCCCAGACCCCTGCGCGCATCAAGGCGCGTGCGCATTGGCTGTAGACTTCGGCGATGGTAATGACCGCGACGCTGCGCGGTTGGCGGCCCTTTTGGTCAAAGCGCCCCAGCATATCGGGAGATATGGTCACGATAGCAGTCCCGTTTACACGGATGACATTGTTGGACCCGGGAACAAAAAACATCAGGCTAATCCGCCCGTCAGCGACGATATTGCGCAAGGTATCCATACGGTTATTGCCGCGCCAATCGGGCAGCAACAGGGTTTTTGCGTCCGCTACGGCCACCACGGGGCCGTCGTCACCACGCGGGCTACCGTCCGTCCCTTCGGGCCCAACTGTCGAAACGACGCAAAACCGCGAGGCGGCGATCCACTTGTGATATAGTGGCGTTAGATGGTCCGCGACTTTAATCAAAGAGGCTTTGCCCGGTTTGCCATAAAGTGCTTCGAGCGCTGCAATATCCGTAATCGTATCACTAACCATGAAACCCGGCCTCAGCATTGAGACGGTCACACGCTGTCTCGATTTGCTCTTCGAGCAGCGCCATGAATTCCGGGATCTCTAACCCAGGCTCAATCCGTGGCAAGAATTCAAAAATGGCGACACCCGGTTTGCGGTAAATCCCGCGTTTGGGCCAATATAGACCCGCATTCGTCGCCACAGGAACAACCGGCTGATCCAGCTCGCGGTACAACAGCCCGGTGCCGACTTTGTACTTTGCTTGCGCGCCCGGCGCGATGCGCGTTCCCTGAGGGTAAATGATTAGCTGACCAGGTAATGCGCGCCCGGCTTGCACATCTGTCAGCATTTTCTTGATCGCTACGCCTCGTTTCCCACGGTTTACCGGGATACATCCGATGCGCAGACCAAACTGACCGATGATCGGCGCGTATTTTAGAATCGCCTTCATGATGAATTTTCCACGTGGGATTGCCCCGTAGATCGCCAAAACGTCCATGAAAGACTGGTGTTTCGGGGCCACCATGACTTCGTCAGTTGGCGGCGTGCCACGCACTTCCCACTTGAGCCCAATCATCCAAGACGCAGACCAACGCACATAGCGCACATAGGTATGACAGGCGGCGATCGCACCACGCGGCGAGACAATCGCTGCAGGTAAAAACAAGACCCCGACAACCAACATTGCAACATAGATCTGGCCAACGAAGAAAAGGGACCGCAGCCATTGGATCGCATAGCTCATGTTTGTTCCTTCAACCTTTTCATTGCAGCCGCACGGGTGGCGAAGAGCGCGACGCCCGCCGCGAGCACTGGAACAAGCACGAGCCATATCCAGCCCGCGCCCGAAAAACCGATCTCGGCGAAAAAACCGCCGCCATCGGGCAAAACCTGCACCACAATCACGCCCATTACAACGCCCACAATTGCACCTGCACCTGCACGCAACGTAAAACGTCGTACAAAGGCGCGCGCGATATAGACATCACGCGCCCCAACAAGACGTAGCACCCGGATCACTTGCACATTCGCAGCTAGCGAGGCTTGGGCCGCAAGCGTGATCATCGCCGCAACGCTCGCACCAATCAGCAAAATCACCAATCCCCCGATCAACCGCACACGCGCGGCTGCCGCCAAAAGCGGATCGCGCCAATCCCCATGATCATCAAAGACGGCTCCGGGGATTTCAGCGTCAAACCGTGCCTGAAGCCCGGCTGGATCATAGGGCGGGTCATCTGCGATGACCTCAATCAGCTGGGGGATCGGCAAACTATCAAGCGGTATTTCCGTGCCGAACCATGGGGTCAGCAAAGCCTCTTGTTCATCGGCGGTAAGCGCATGCGCGCTGGCCACTCCCGGCGTGGTTTCTAGAATTTGCAGGGCCTTTTGCAGCAGGTCCGCATCCGCAGGAAGCCGCAATGTTGCCGCTTGCGCTAATTCATCGGCCCAGCGATCCGCAATACGCCCCGCAGACATCGAAAGCGCCAACGCAATCACCGCCAAAAACGCCATCACCGCCGCCACAAATATGGTCAGTCGTGCGGTCAAACCTGTCGGTGGAACCACCCGATCCGCCTGCGGGTCACCGATGATCAGGTCCAAAAGCAGTTTCATAAAACCGCCCCCGCGCTGGTCAATTGCCCGTCTTTCAACCGCAAGACCCGCGCGTCGACGTCAGATTTCAGCGATCGGATCATCGCTAAATCATGGGTCGCGATCAGCACAGTCTTGCCCATCCGGTGCAGCTCGACCAAGAGGGCCAGCAGCCGCTGCGACATCTCCCAATCGACATTGCCTGTCGGCTCATCCGCAATAATTACATCAGGCGACATGATCACCGCCCGCGCAAGTGCGGCGCGCTGACGTTCGCCGCCAGACAGTTCAGGCGGGCGCTGGCCGGACTGCTTGGAAAGCCCGACCCAGGCCAGCAACTCCTTGAGGTTTTCACTGGCTTCAGACGCGCGGTCGGCCACGGTCAAAGGCAGCGCGATATTTTCAGCGACGCTCAGGTGATCAAGGAACTGGCAATCTTGGTGAACCACCCCAATGCGTCGGCGGGACATCGCCACCGCATCGCGATCAAGTGTATGTGCGTCCTGCCCAAACAGGCGGACTTTGCCGCGTTGCGCCTGCAAATCGGCGTAACACAACCGCAACAGTGTGGTCTTTCCCGCGCCAGAGGGTCCCGTCAAAAACTGGAACGAACCCGGCGCAAGTGTCAGGGATAGTTGAGAAAAAAGGGCTGTGCCCCCGTGGCCATAGGACACATTATCCAATTCAATCACGGCTTTTCCTTTGCGTCATGCGCCTGTATTGCCTAAATCAACGTGAGGATACAATGACCGCCCGGATCACATTCGTGCAAATGCTTTGCGTTTGTGCCGATTATTGTTAGATTACAGGTAGTTTTGTGAATTGAGTAATTGTTTTTCGGGCTGAAGGATAAGAATAATGCGGCTAATTTGCCCCAAATGTAATGCACAATATGATGTGTCTAGCGACGCTATTCCCGCGGGTGGGCGCGATGTGCAATGTTCCAGCTGTTCGCACACTTGGTTCCAAACCGAAAAAGCGCCCGAAGCTGCTAGTGTCGTCACTCCCGCAGAGCCATCGCGGGTCGCCGCTGAAGTTGAAAACGCTGTAACCAAACGTAAGCCGCTCGATTCTTCGATTGCGGATATCCTGCGCCAAGAGGCTGCTCGTGAACAGGCAGAGGCAAATGCCACCAGCGAAGCGCCCGCCGCCGAAGAACCCGCGCAACCGCGCCGGAATGACCCGGTTGCCGCCGAAGAAACACGCCGCCGTATTTCGATGATGGCCGAAGAAGAGGCGCATACGCCCGCGGCTGTGGCTGCCGCAGCAACAGGTGCCGTATCCGACGACACAAACATGCGCAGCGTGCCAAGCATTGACGAAATCAACCAACAGCTACGCGCGCGGTCGCAATCTGGCGATGGGGCCAATCTGACCGAGGCCGAACAACAAGAGGTCGTGCAGCGCCGCGGTTTCCGTCGCGGCTTTGCCTTTATTCTGATCTTGATCGCACTCGCGATTGCGCCCTATATCTTTGCCGATCAAATCGTTGCGCAATTCCCGCAAGTGGCGGAACCGATGGCAACCTACATCGAAGTCATGGATAATCTGCGGCTGTGGTTGAACGACCAGTTCCAGACAGTTCGTGGCCTGATTGCAGAATACACAGGGTCAGCGGCAGAAACAGCTGAACCCGCCGTGCCTGGCCCAGCGGTTGAAAGCACAGCACCGGCAGCGCCCGTCGCACCGTCAGAGTAAGCCGCTAAAACTGGTCGAGCAGGCGGCGCAGGTAGTCGCGCTCGATCTCTGGGCGCTCTTGTTCACCTGACCGGCGACGAATTTCGTCCAACAGCTCTTCTGCACGTCGATTGACATCCACGCCGCCTAGCAACTCTTGCTCGGTCCCGGATTGCCCGGTGTTGCCAATTTCGCGCCCCAAAGGATCGCGCGCACCCGGAACGGGACGTCCTGATGCTTCGCCTTGTTCGGTGCCTTGGCCCGGATCATCATTCCCGTTTTCCGCCAACGACTTCCCCAGTTCACGCATGCCATTACGTAAGGCGTTCATTGCCTCGGCTTGGCGATCGATTGCTTCGGCCAGATCCCCGTTGCGCAGCGCCTCTTCGGCCCCGTCCATCGCGCCTTCGGCCTGTTCTAGCGATTGGCGTGCAATTTCACCTGCTTCGCCATCCAAGTTTGGCAGCCCGTCGCGTTGCCGTTGCAATTCATCGCGCAATGCTTGCTGACGTTCGGCAAGGCCCTGCCCGCCGCCTTGACCGTCTTCGCCGGTATCACCGGCTGATCCGCTATTGCCCGGCTCTTGCCCTTGCGCGCCCTGCTCGCCCGGTTGCTCGCCCGGTTCTGTGCCGTCTTCGCCCTGCTCGCCTTGCTGTCCCTGCTCACCCTGCTGGGGTTGCTGCCCTTGGGGGGCGGGATTGAACTGTTCTTGCAGCTCACGGAAGGCATCATCTGACAGATCTTCTTGGTCGCGCAGGGTTTCTGCAAGGTCTTGCATCGATTGCTGACCCGGCGTTTGTGGGCCGTCGCCGCCTTCGCCTTGGGTGACGCGCATGTTTTCCATCATCTGGTTGAGCTGTTCCATCAGCTCTGCAGCTTCTGCCATACGGCCTTCTTGCATGAGCTCTTCGATGCGATCCATCAAGGCTTGGATTTCATCCATGGACAGTTCTGTCGTATTTTCGCTGTTGTCGGCCTGATCCGTGCCATTGCTCGGCTCTGATTCTTCGGCAAGCAAGCGCATATAGTCATCCGTCGCTTCGCGCAGCTCTTGCATCAGCTCGGCAATTTCGGCGTCCGATGCACCGTTGCGCATCGCTTCTGCCAGCCGTTCTTGCGCCCGCTCAAGTCGTTTGCGCGCGTCCGCCAGCCGTCCATCTTCAAGCTGCACGGCCAAGTCCCACAGCGCCTGCACAATCTCGCCCTGACCGTCATCATTCATGCCGAATTCGGACATCCGATCCAATTGGCGAATGATTGTGCGCAAGCGCAAATAAGACGTTTCTTCAATACCAAGTTCATCAGGCCGGTGCGCCATCGCGCGCAACACTTGATTTACGCGCACGACATTGGCCTTGGACCACATCAAATCACGCCGCTGTTCGATCACGGCTTTTGCGAAAGGACGGAAAAACCGCCGCCCCGGCAGGATCATCTGCTCGGCCGTAGCATCTGTCACCTGTCCAGCCGCATCCACGACCTGAACTTGCATCGTAACCGGAAGATTGGCGAGAATATGTTCGCTCAAATCATCAATGAGCAGCGCATCAAAATCGGTACGCGATCCAGTATAAGGCATCGGCAGGTCGATCACCAATGGATCAATCGGATCGGGGTCGATCGTCAGCCCGTATTCGCGGTGCACCTGCGTCAAATCAAGCGTGATCGTCGCGGTCCCTGTTTCGACGCCGTGGTCATCAAATGCCATGAACGGTTGCGAAAATTCGCCCATTGCATCCGCTTCAATCGGCCCGGTTAGCTCTACCTCTGGGGCCTCGTCTGCGATTGCGGTGATGTCCCAGGCGATCCCGTTGTCACCCAATACAGACAAAGTGCCAGACTGGGTGATATCAAATTTTTGTTGTGGATCAGACGCCGCCGCGATTTCGCCCGTGCGCCCAGATACGGTTTCAGCCAAGGTCAGCGCGCCGACTTCACCGTATAACCGCAGCGTGACTTGGCTGCCCGTAGGAACAGACAAATCGCCCGCGGGCACATCATTTAGATAGATCGCAGGCTTGCCTGTGTATGCTGGCGGTTCGACCCAGCCTTCCCAGACCGGGCCCGCAAGAAGGGTATCATTGCTTCCCGAAACCACATCGCCCACTGATGTAATCCGCAAAAGCGATCCGAACAAAAGCGCCACGACAAAAAACAAAAGCGCCATAAACCGCAGCCCGTAAGGATCACGATCCGTCAGCGTAAGATCTGGTTCAACCGCATGCGCTGATTTGGTACGTTCCGCCATACGGGCCAAATGCGCCTGCCACACGGCGGTCGATGCGGGGTCATCGCCGCCAATCGCTTGGGTATCGGCAATAGCCGCAATCGGGCGGCCCGGCATAGCGGCATCAACGCGTGCAATTGCTTCCAGTCGCGAGGGAACCCGAAACCAGCGCAACCCCCAGAACAGCGTGCTAAACAGCGCGACCGCGCCGATGACAACCGCGCTCCAGAATGCTTCAAGTGAGGCCGTCTCGTGCCACCCCATCATCATCGCCGCCAGAATCACTAGTGCGACGGTCCAAAGCGGCCAAAAAGCCCGCATGAGCTGCTCTGCGAGCATACCCGACCGCGTGAGCGTGATAGGCAGCCGCAAGTGGCGCAATTGATCGCTAGGGTCGGTCAGCGGGGCTCTCCCATTAGTCTGGCGTCGACAGCCATGGGGGGAGTGTATCGCGCGCGATCATATCTTCATAGGTCGGACGTTGGCGGATAACCGCAAATTGATCACCATCCACCAAAACTTCGGGGATAAGCGGTCGTGAATTATATTCCGATGCCATTACAGCCCCATAAGCCCCGGCAGAGCGGAACGCGATCAGATCATCCGCTGCAACCGCAGGCATTTCACGCGCCTTGGCAAAGGTATCGCCACTTTCACAGATCGGGCCGACGATATCATATTTTGCAGGTTCATTCCCCGGTGCTGGTTCAACAACGGGCACGATATCGTGCCATGCCTCATACATCGCAGGACGAATCAAATCGTTCATCGCGCCATCAATGATCAAAAACTCGCGGTCTTCGCCGGACTTTACATAGATCACCTTCGACACCAGCAACCCGGCATTGCCTGCAATCAAGCGGCCCGGTTCAATCTCAATCTCGCAGCCCAGATGACCAACAGCGCGCTGCACCATCGCGCCGTAATCGGTCGGCAAAGGTGGGGCATCGTTTGACCGCGTATAAGGAATGCCCAAACCGCCGCCCAAATCTAGGCGGGTGATTTCATGGCCATCGGCACGCAACTGTTCGGTTAGCTCTGCGACCTTGGCATAGGCGGCTTCAAACGGGGCTAGCTCGGTCAATTGCGATCCGATATGCACATCGATCCCAATGACTTTCAGACCCGGCAATTTGGCAGCCATCGCGTAGACTTCGCGGGCCCGCGAAATTGGGATACCAAATTTGTTTTCAGATTTCCCCGTCGCAATTTTTGCGTGGGTTTTGGCATCTACATCAGGGTTTACCCGCACGGTAATCGGCGCGACCTTGCCCAGTGATTGCGCAACTTTGTCGAGCACGATCATCTCAGGCTCGCTTTCGACATTGAACTGACGAATACCACCTTCCAGCGCCTGACGCATTTCGTCGGCGGTTTTACCGACGCCTGAAAACACAATCCGGTCGCCCGACACGCCAGCGGCCTTGGCGCGCAGATATTCACCGATGGACACAACATCCATCCCCGCGCCCTGATCCGCGAGAATTTTCAGAACGGCCTGGTTAGAGAGCGACTTCATCGCAAAGCAGACCAGATGATCACCCCAAGACAGGGCGTCATCAAACAAGGTAAAGTGACGTTTCAGCGTGGCCGTTGAATAGACATAAAATGGGGTGCCCACGGCAGCTGCAATGTCAGCGACGGGTACATCTTCGGCGTAAAGCGCGCCATCACGATACACAAAATGGTCCAAACCAGTTTTCCTTGTCCAAAATCAGTATTGGACATAGCAGATCAGCCCCAAAGACCAACCCTGATTTATAGCCTAAAGGTTGCGATTTATGGAGCCGTCGCGCGCGTAAACCACGCGATCACGTAAATAGAGATATAGCGGCAAACCACAACTCACCCCGATGCAGATTGTGGCCACAATCGCCCAAAGGCTGCGCAAATTACGCGTTATGGCGACCTCGGACAGGATCCATATGATCAGCACCACGGCGCTGATCACAATGTCCCACGTCAAACCTGTCGATGCCAAATTGGCGCGCCATGCGTCCACCAGCGCAAAGAGGCTCCAACCTTCGGCCAGAAACCATTGCACAAAGAAATACATCGGATGCACGGCACCCCAAATCGCAAGGATCAGGAAGACGAAACGCATTAAAGGTTCGCGCCGACAGATACAGTACCGTTTGTTGCGCCCAATGTTGTCGATGTGCTTACGCCACCTGAACCGGCGCTTAATCCGACGTTCGCGGACGGTGTCCACGGCGCCGCATCAGCACCACAACTGGCAAGGGCCGCAACGGCCAAAATCAATGCAATATTCTTCATTTTAATTTCTCTCTCCAATAGGCGGCTTGGGCGCGGACTTGTGCAGGGGCAGTGCCGCCCAAACTCATCCGCGAATCCACCGAATTTTCGACGCCCAATACGTCGAATACGTCTGCGCGAATGTCCGCGTGAACCGTTTGCATATCGTCTAACGTCAGATCAGGAAGATCACACTCCTTGCCTTCGGCCATAGCGACAAGCGATCCGGTCACATGGTGCGCATCACGAAATGGTAGCCCAAGTTCACGTACGAGCCAATCGGCAAGATCCGTAGCCGTCGAAAATCCGCTGGAAGCCGCCTGTTTTAGGCTTTCACGGTTGGCCGTCATGTCGGCAACCATGCCCGACATTGCCGCAAGTGCGAGCATCAAATTGTCAGCCGCATCAAAGGTTTGTTCTTTGTCTTCTTGCATGTCCTTAGAGTAGGTCAGCGGCAACCCCTTCATCACGGTCATCAAGGCGACATTGGCGCCGAAAATCCGGCCAATCTTGGCGCGAATCAGCTCTGCGGCGTCGGGGTTGCGCTTTTGCGGCATGATGGACGACCCGGTCGACCATTTGTCTGACATCTTCACGAAACGGAACTGCGCAGATGACCAGATCACCAATTCTTCAGCCATCCGCGACAGGTGCATCGCACAAATGCTGCTTGCCGCCAAAAATTCGAGCGCAAAATCGCGATCAGACACGGCGTCCAGAGAATTCGTCATCGGGCGATCAAAACCAAGCTCTTTCGCCGTCATTTCACGATCAATCGGAAAAGACGTGCCTGCAAGCGCCGCGGCACCCAGTGGCGATGTATTCATTCGCTTACGCGCATCGGCAAAGCGTGACCTATCACGGTCAAACATTTCAACATAAGCCAGCATGTGATGGCCCCAAGTCACAGGCTGCGCGGTTTGCAGGTGTGTAAATCCGGGCATGACCCAATCGGCCCCGACTTCGGCCTGTCCCAACAGCGCTTTTTGCAGGCCGGCAAGTGCCGCATCTGCCAGGTCACATTGATCGCGCACCCAAAGCCGGAAATCGACAGCGACCTGATCATTGCGCGACCGTGCCGTATGCAAACGGCCCGCTGGTTCGCCAACAATTTCTTTCAGTCGCGATTCGACGTTCATATGGATGTCTTCAAGCGCAGCAGAAAATGCAAAGTTTCCTGTTTCAATCTCTGACAATACGGTGACCAAGCCTTCCTTAATCGCGGCGGCATCGGTATCTGTGATGATGCCTGTGGCGGCCAACATGGTGGCATGGGCAAGCGATCCGGCGATGTCTTGTGGCGCTAGGCGCTGATCATACCCGATTGAGGCGTTAATCGCCTCCATAATCGCGTCTGGTCCGGCGGCGAAACGTCCGCCCCACATCGTATTTGCGGTCTTGGTCATGAGGAAAAAGCCTATGCGAAAGTTAAAGTCAGCCCTGCTTTATACGGCCCTTGCCGTTGTTGCAAACACGGCCCAAGCCGATATGTCCGCGATCGAGGCTCTGCGCGAGGGTAATATGCGCAAGCTTATGTTTCACGAAACCGCCGTCGCCGGTTCTGACGCGCCTTTTTTGACCGAAACCGGTACTGAAATGACCCTCGCAGCCTATGAAGGACAGTTTGTTGTCCTGAATTTCTGGGCGACGTGGTGTGCGCCCTGCCGCCAAGAAATGCCCCAGCTTGCCGCGCTTCAGGCGCAAATGGGCGGCGACGACATGCAAGTGGTCACCGTCGCAACAGGGCGTAACCCTGCCCCAGCGATCAACCAGTTCTTTGATGAGATTGGCGTTGATAACCTGCCCAAACACGTTGACCCGCGCCAATCGCTGTCGCGCAGCATGGGGGTCTTGGGCTTGCCTGTAACCGTCGTGCTAGACCGCGAAGGTAATGAAATCGCACGTATGCAGGGTGAGGCAGATTGGTCCAGTGATAGCGCTGTCGCCGTGATGCAGGCGCTGATCGCAGGCGGGACCTAGGCCCGCCCGGCAGTATCTGACAGCAACAGCGGGTCGATCCCCATGTGTTTAAGCGCGCCGGCCCATTTGTGTTCATTCGCGCGGCCAAACACGATGTCACTGCGCGCATCGCACGTCAGCCATCCGTTGTGCGCGATTTCAGATTCGAGCTGCCCGGGCGCCCAGCCAGCATAACCCAACGCCAGCATCGATGTGTCTGGCCCAGCACCACTGGCAATATCTTCGATCACATCCAATGTCGCGCTCATGGATATTTCATCGGTAACTTTAAGCGTCCCAATGGCCGCTGCGTAATCGTTCGAATGCAAAACAAACCCGCGTGTCTGGTCTACGGGCCCCCCAAAATGCACCCGAATGTCGCGTACACCCGCCGCCTTATTGACGCCCATTTGATCCAGAAGGTCCGAAAAGAGCAAATCAGCCTGCGGCTTGTTCACAATCAGCCCCATGCCCCCGTCATCCGAATGGGAGCACATATAGATCACACTTTTCACAAACCGCGGGTCATCCATTCCGGGCGTCGCGATCAGCAACTTACCCGTCAAATTTGCGTCTAATTCTTTCATGTCGGCTAAATTGTTCAAGATATGTCTTCAATGCAAGCCCACATTGCAGCGGATCGCTTGAATGTGACTTCCTATTGCAGCGCAAATGCATAATGACAACCATATGTATATGAAAAAAATGATCCCCTTTGTCCTCGTGGCCTTGACCAGCGCAGCAACAGCCGCCCCCTATGATGACCTTGCCCAAATTGAGGTGCTTACAGGTTGGCGCAAGGCAAATGGCGATCATGTCGCAGGTCTGCGGATCACGCTTGCGCCGGGGTGGAAAACCTATTGGCGGGCCCCCGGTGATGCGGGTATCCCGCCTATGTTCACATTCACCGGATCGCAAAATATTAGCGCCATCGCGCCACATTGGCCGACGCCAGAAATCTTTGACAGCGCCGGGATGCAAACTATCGGGTACCACGACAGCGTGGTCTTTCCGCTAACAGTGCATAGCGACGCACCAGACCAACCCATGCAGATCAGCGGTCAAATCGACATTGGCGTCTGCGAAGAAATCTGTATCCCCATCAGCCTTGAATTCGACGCTTCGCTTCCCGCGAGCGGCAGCCGCGATAGCGCCATTACCGCCGCATTGGTCGATCGCCCGCTCACCCAGGCCGAGGCCGGCATTGACCACGTCACCTGCGCCATTGATCCGATCAGCGACGGTTTGCGGGTCACGACGGCCTTTGACCTTGCACCACTGGGCGGGGATGAAGTCGTTGTGGTGGAAACCGCTGATGCCAATGTTTGGGTCTCACAAGCGCAAGTCGACCGCCAAGGCGACCAACTGCGCGCCAGTGTTGACATGGTGCATAGCGCGGGCACCGCGTTTGGATTGGATCGGTCACAGATGACGATCACCGTACTCAACGGACATCAAGCCGTTGAAATTCGCGGCTGCACGGGCAGCTAGACACGAATTGCGCATAAGGTCACTTAGATCTTTGCGTCATTAACTGACTTGAACCAGCATTCTGATAGCCCTTTGGCGTCATGCCAGTTTCACGTTTGAACGCCTTGTAAAATGCTGAGCGCGAATTGAAACCAACCTCTAGCGCAACTGCTAGCACCGATAGGTCGCCTGCCATGATCAGTGGCTTTGACGCCCCTATCCGCCAACGTGCCACATAGTCAAAAAAGGATGCGCCGATCTCTTGGTTCAGCGTTTGTGACACTTGGTTTGGAAGCGCACCCACGTGACGTGACAGTTTTTGCAGCGACAAGCTGGGGTCGAGATATAGTGTATCTGTGCGCATCGCTGTCTCAACTCTGGCAGCCAATTTCGCCGCGTGGTCGTCGGTTAACGCAGAGCGGGCATATTTGTGGTCCGGCGCATCAATTTCAGCCACAGAGGTCAATTCTGGTGACGTGATCGGAGCAAAGAAGTTCAATGACAACAGGCCGCCAGCGATCAGCGCAAGAAACAACTCTTCGACGAACAAAGTGCCCCCTGCGAGGTTGTCATCTGCAAGAGAAAACGCCCCGACGGCCCAGATCAATACGAGCAAGACGATCATCACATCGACCCAACGCAAGTCTCGTTTTTCGACGTCCGAATAAAGCTGACGGATATGGGCACGGTAGGCAGTGAGGCGGCGCAGTATCGCGACAAGGTAGAGGAAGGAGGCGATCAACCAGATCATAATCAGCGCAAACGTCGTCACGGTGAGCGCAATTGGCAAAACCCCCGGAGGCAATTCGCCTGTTATGAATAGTGTTTTTTTGGCCTGCGCCGGGAGAATCCAAAACCCAAGACACACCACGCCGCCGATCAAGGGCAGCGCTTTGTCGCGCCAAAGGATTTGGACCGGTGACGCCATAGCGGTCTTGGCCGCGATGTAGTGATAAAGGGCTGGCGGAAGTACCAGCAGCATGAAAAGCAAAAGCGGCATGTAATTGATCACCGCGGCTTCGGCGAAAGTTTTAACCAGCGGCAGCGCGATCATTCCAATGAATGCGATGTAGACCAAACCAAGGCTGCGCCGTTCGCGCCGACTGCTTCGCCCCATTACAGCGGCAAGGAGACCGGTTAGGGCAATGCCAAGACAAAGCCCGGCGAGTGTCAGAACGGACGCGTTTTCCATACCCCCTTATTATGCTGGAATCATCCGCCTTATCAACGCAGCTAGGCGGTCAAAAAAATGCGACAGAACTGTCCTCGCCGTCATGCGCGGACGACAGGACACCGTGAGACTGCGCATAGCTGGGGTAAATCAACCAACTGGAAAGAATACGTTATGCCTACCTTCGATATCGTCACACTGATTGCGCATGTAGCGCTTGGCACTTTGGCCGTTGTTGTTGGCGCCATTGCCCTTGGGTCGCGCAAAGGGCGCAAAACCCACATAAGCGCTGGCCGCATTTTCGTCATAAGCATGGGGCTGGCATCCGTGCTTGGCGCGCTTCTTGGTGCACTTAAGTATGAGACCTTCTGGATCACCTTTCATGCGGGCGTCCTTGGCGCGACTTTGGTGGCAAGCGGTGTTTTGGCTGTGCGCATACGTGCGCACCGTGCTAAACAATTGTTCATCATCGTTGCGGGCATCAATTTCGTGAACGCAGCGGGTCTTATCACTGCAGGCTGGTACGCTACGACATTACCGGACGCGCGTTTGTTTGGCTTCGCGGCGGAAGACTACTTTTTCCTATTTGGCATGGCCGCCATTGCCTTGGGCGGTGATGTACACATGGTCTTTGGGGCGCAAATGTCGCATAAATTGCGGATCGCCCAACATCTTGTACGGATGTGTATCGGCTTTTTCATCGCGGCTGGGTCAGCATTCACCGGACCGGGCGCGTCGGCGTTTCCAGAAGCAGTACAACGTTCCGGTGTATTATCACTGCCTGAACTGATAATTATGCTTCTCATGCTGTATTGGCTTTGGAAAACACTCCGCCGCCATCAACCGTTGGCTGCTAGCCATTAGGCCACTGTCGCATCGCGCACATCATGAGCGACGGGCCACGGCCCTCCCGCTCTGAAACCCAGCGACGAGCATACCGATCGCATAAATTCCGACCAGCCAAACAACCACTGCCAGCACATAGCCCCCAAACGCCAGACCGAATCCTGCGTCCGCTAGCATTGGCAGGGCCGCAGCTACCGGTGGCCAGGCCGACCCGGTGATCAAAACCGGTGCGATCAGCGCCGCGAACAACCCGACAGCGCCCAATGCCCCAAGGCCAGCAGGCACGAACATCGCCATACGTCGCCCGCGCAGCGCCCGTTTGGCCGCAGCAATCTGGCGCTGGAAATCGGCTTGCATTGCCATCACAGAGGGTACCACCAGCAATACCAGAACAAATCCGAACGCGAGGCCAAAGACCAAGGTAATCACCGTCGGTTTCAAAAATTCAGCTTGGGTGGATTGTTCGTAAAGCAACGGCATAAGCCCCAAGACCGTCGTCAAAGTCGTCAACAAAACAGGCCGCAACCGATCAACCGTGCCGTCGACAATGGCCGGAATCAGACCCCGACTTTCGGCGTATTCGTCAATTGTCGTTACCAACACAATGCTGTCGTTAATGATAATCCCCACCATCCCAATCAAGCCGATCACGGTGAACATGCTCATGGGAATGCCCCACGCATTATGTCCGTAAATCGTGCCAACAAGTGCAAACGGAATGACCGACATCACCACGACCGGGCGGGTCCAGCTGCTAAATATCCATGCCAGCGTCAGGTAAATCCCCAAAAGCGCGAGGATCAGCCCCGTCTTCGCATCCGACAAAAACGCGCGTTCCTGTTCGCTTTGCCCGGACAGCTCGGTCTCAATCCCGAAATTGCTTTCGACACGCGGTAAGATATCTTCGTTGATCAGCGTCTGAATTTCAGTGGCACGCGCCGCATCGTCGCTATCAAGGTCACCTGTCACCGCGATCAGCTGGATCCCATTTTCACGACGGACCGTTGAAAACCCGGTGCGCGTTTGGACGGTCACAACGTCCGCCAGCGGCACATAGGCACCTTCGGCCGTTCTGATTTGCATCCGGTCTAGAAAATCTGCGGAAAGCTCATCATCGGGCAAAGCCACCTGAATGGTGGCAGAGCGCGTGCCGTCGGGATAAGTCGCCGCCTCAATCCCGGCGAGCCGGTTACGCAAAATCGTGCCAAGCCCATCAATGCTCAGCCCAAGCCGTTCCCCTTGCGGGGTCAGCTCTAGGATCATTTCTTCTTTGTCGTAAGACAGCGTGTCTTCCAGCCCTGATATCTCGCCAAACTGCGCCAGTTCTGTCTTGAGCGCTTCGGCAGCGGCCTTGAGCGTTTCACTGTCTGATCCGAACATTTGAATGGAAAGACCATCGGCGCCCGGACCACCACGGAACCTGCGGAAACTCACGGTTTCGGCCATTGGATGCTGCTGGATGCTCTCTTGCAGCGCACTTACAAAACTAGCGCTGGAATAGGGGCGGCTATCGCGGTCAATCAATTCAATCGTAATCGCCCCAAGCTGATCGGCGTCTTTGGTGTCGGACCCCGACAACCCGCGCCCGGCGTTGCCGCCAATTTCAGCCGCGACAAACTTCAGCGGGTTTGCTCCATGTTCAGCTTCATACTGCGCACCAAGAGCCTCCGTCGCGCGCTGCATTTCACGCATCATCGCCATGGTGTCTTCGCGTGTCGCCCCCGGCAGCATCGCAAAGTTCCCAGTTACTTGGCTTTGCTCTGGGGCGTTAAAGAACCGCCAGCTGACGTCACCGCGAATGAACAGCGCCATCTGTGAGGCAAGCGTCAAAAGCGTCAAGGCAAACACCGGATAACGCGCCCAAACCACAAACCCCATAAAGGGACGAAACAGAACCTCGCGAAACCAGACAAACCCACGGTTCACAATGCGCGAAGGGATGTCATACCAATGATCTTTCGCTGAATGGCCGATACTATGTGATAGATGGTTTGGCAGAATAAGAAAACATTCCGCAAGGCTCGCCGCCAATACCATGACCACTGTGAACGGAATATCCATAATAAATTGGCCAAAGCGACCACCAATCGTCGTCAGCGCATAGAATGCGATAATCGTCGTGATTGTCGCAGAAAGCACAGGGGTAAACATCCGCCGCGCCGCATTCTCTGCCGCGATAACGGGCGTTTCGCCCAGCTGGCGCACCCGAAAATCCGCGTGTTCGCCCACAACAATCGCATCATCGACGACAATCCCAAGCGTAATAATCAGTGCAAAAATCGAAATCATATTAAACGTAATACCGAATACATACATCAGCGCGACCGCTGCCAGCATCGCCACGGGGATACCAGCCGCAACCCAAAGTGCGGTGCGCGCGTTCAAGAATAAGAATAGCAATGCGACGACCAAAAGAAGTCCGCTGGCTGCGTTCTTCATCAAGATTTCTAGCCGCGCGCTAATCAGTTCGGCACGCCCGTTGGTGAGGTCAATTTTCACGCCTGCGGGCAAAGATGCCATAAACTCTTGGGCGACTTCTTGCACCGTGGCTTGTAGCTCAATCGCGTCACCCTGTGCCGACCGCGTGACCTTCAGCTTGATCGCCGGGTCATCGCCAACGAAATAGGCCCGCTCGCGATCCGTGCCTTCGACCCGGACCGTTGCGACATCTGCAATCGTCAGCTGTGATCCGTCAGCGTTAGAGCGCAAAACAATCGCGGCGATGTCATCGGCGCTGCGTTTTGCAACGCCTGTGCGCACCCGCGCATTGCTAGACACGTCGCCTGCCGGGTCGGCTTCTGCTTCCTCGGCGATCCGCGCGGCAATATCGGCAAGCCCGATATCATGTTCGATCAACGACAGTGACGGGACTTCGACGATTGTCGAAGGGGCGGCGACACCTTGCACCGATACTTGGGTGACGCCTTGTGCGAACAAGCGTATCGCCAATTCATCCGAGAACCGGGCCAATTGATCGACCCCGACGGGGCCAGAGACAACAACATCCGTAACCGTATCCGACCAGCCACCGCGGCGCACCGTCGGATCATCCGCGTCGGCGGGCAGGTTACTGGTGCTATCAACCGCAAGCTGGACATCTTCGGCGGCGCGATCGATGTCGTACCCCGGCTCAAATTCAAGCTGGATCGTCGCGCGCCCTTCGACAGAGGTTGACGTCGATGAGGTGACCCCCTCAACCGATAAAAGTGCCGGTTCCAACACCTGAACAATTGCCGTGTCGACATCTTCTGCGCCCGCACCCGACCACGTTACCGAAACGTTCAAGTCATCAACGACGACATCTGGGAAATATTGCGCCCGCATTTTTGGCAGCGCCAACAGCCCGGCGGTCAGCATCAACACCAGCAAAAGGTTCGCCACCGTGCGGTGGCGCGTGAAGTAAGACAAAATGCCGCTCGCGCGATTTGTCATGTCTTCGCCCCCGGTAACCATCAGCTGCCCATCCGGCTTTCAAGCCGCTCGACAGTTTCAGACAGAATTTCATCTTGTTCGAGCTGCCCCAAAATCCGGGTTTTGACCTCGTCGGGCATCCGCCCTTCGGTAACAAAGGTGACAAGCCGGGCGCGGCGTTCGGGATCAAGCACAATCATTTCAGGGGCTGCAGCCACTGTTTCTGTGCCGGGCGGCGCAATTGGATCCACTTTGATCCCCGCCCCAAGAAGCGGTGAGCGCTCCGCAACGATTTGACGCCCAGCGAAGTCGCCCAAGCTGACAATCACGTCGTCGCCCTGACGGCGTAGCAATTCAACCTGCCCAACGCTTAAACGGTTTTCTTCGCCGATCAACAACACGGTTTCATCGGCGGCCACCGCCGTTGCAGGCACCAATGCGACGTTTTCAAGCGCAGGCTCGTCGATCCGCACCGTCACAAAATCACCCGCCCGAAACCCGACCGCGCTGTCCAGTGTCGCGAACAGAAGACGACCCGTTTGACCGCTCGCCACTGCGGCGCTTTCACGGGTGATTTGGCCCGCAGCCGTGAGATCAAGCCCAGCGACATCCAGTGCAACCCGCAAGGGCGCTTGCGCCAGCTGGCCGCGCGCATCAAGCAACCGCGCATATTGCGAGGTCGAAACGCGGAATGACACCTCAAGCTGCGTTGGGTCTACCAATTGCGCAAAAAGCTCGTTTGCCGTCACACGGCCACCAAGGCTGACGGTCACATTCGACAATTGCCCGTCAAAAGGCGCATAAATTTCTGTATCTGCCAGATCGCGCTCTGCTTCTGACAGGTTAATTTGTTGACGGGCCAAGCTGGTAGTTGCCTGATCAATTCGTGCTTGCGCCGATGCCACAGCTTGGCGTCGGGTCAAAACCGCGGCCTGCGCGGACGACGCGGTAAATTCAGCGGTTTCTACCGCTGCGGCGGTCCCCACACCGCGCTCTGCCAAATCTTGCGCACGTGTCAGTGCCTGATCGCGCAGCGCAGATTGTTCCTCTGCGGCGGTTAGTTCATCTTCGGCCAAGATCAACGCACGGTCAGCGTCGCGCAGCTCTGCCTCGGCGTCTTGTAAATCGGCACGCACCCGGTTTAACGCAGCCTCCGCGTCGGTCGGGTCAATGCGCAGCAATAGCTGGCCTTCAGATACTGTTCCGCCATCAATCAGCGCGTCTGAAACTTCCTGCACGATACCGCCCGTCGCGCTACGCAAGTCTAGATGACGCTGGCTAAGAAGTTCGCCAAACGCCGTCATTTCGGGGATAATTGTTTGCGGAGTCAGCGTCGCAACATTGACTGCCAAAACGCGCTCTCGCTGCGGGAAACTGCGCGGCTCTTGCCCCATGCGAACTTGCACAGCCCCGTTAACCAAGCTACCCGCCCAAGCCAAAATCGCCAGCGTGACTGACAACAAAAAGACCCCGGTGAGGCTTCGACGCAAAAACCGCATATATATATCCTTGACCAGCGCCACCCGTCACGGCGTAAACGCATTCCTACTTATACGGCGGATATATCTACTTCCGTCGCAAATGTTCGTCTAATCGCGGCATTATCTCGACAAAGTTACAAGGACGGTGCCGATAGTCGAGCTGTTTGCACAAAATTTCATCCCAAGCGTCCTTACAAGCACCCGGACTGCCCGGAAGCGCGAACAAATAAGTCCCCTGCGCCACACCCGCAGTCGCACGGCTTTGCACCGCGCTTGTCCCAATTTTTTGCATGCTGACAATCGTGAAGACCGTGCCAAAGGCGTCGATTTCTTTTTCATAAACATCGCGGTGCGCCTCGACAGTGACATCACGCCCGGTCAAGCCCGTCCCCCCGGTCGAAATTACCGCATCCACACCATCATCCGCACACCATGCCCGCAGCTGATCCGCAATCTGCGCCCGCTCATCCGCGATGATCTTGCGATCCACCACCTGATGCCCAGCGCCCGTGATCCTATCCACCAAGGTTTGGCCAGATTTATCATCTGCCAACTGTCGCGTGTCACTGACCGTCAGCACAGCGATACGAACGGGGATAAATTCAGCGGTATCGCTCATGACTTAAGCCTCGCGTTTAAATCTAACAAATCCGCCCACGCTTCGCGTTTGGCAGACGTGTTGCGCAACAAGTAGGCTGGATGGAACATGGGCAGGCAAGGTTTGCCCAGAACTTCGGTCCATGTCCCGCGCATCCGCGTGATCCCTGTCCGTTTCAAAAGCGCCTGACATGGGGTATTGCCCATCAGCACCACAAAGTCGGGATTGGCCAAGGTGATGTGCCGCTCAAGAAAGGGCAGCATCATGGCGATTTCAGTGGGGTCTGGCGCGCGGTTCGACGGCGGACGCCATGGCATGACGTTTGTGATATAGGCCGACCGGGTGGGGTCATCATGGTCCCGGCCAAGATCAATCGCCGCAAGCATCCGGTCGAGCAGCTGCCCGGCAACCCCGACAAAAGGTTTGCCTGCCCGGTCCTCATCTCTGCCTGGTGCCTCGCCCACGATCATCACCCGTGCGGCAGGGTTGCCATCACTAAAGACAAACGAGCGCGCGCCGCGCTTGATCTCGCAATGCTCAAACGCTTGCACGGCGGCGGCAAGGGCAGGCAAATCGGCAGCATTCTTAGCAGCGCTACGGGCCTCAGCGACGGCATCAATTTTGACCGGTTCCGCTGCGGGCGCGGGTGTTTTCGGGGTCTCAACCTTGGGCTTTGGCTTGGCCGCTTCAAGCGCATAGCGATCAACAGGCGTGTCCTGAATGGCATCATCTGCCCCCAGTTCCACCTGCCATTCCAGCAACGCGCGGTCATCCCAATATGTATTACCCGAATCCATAGGGTACAGGTTACGCGGGAATGCAAGGGATGTGCAGGGGCTTGTGTGAAATTTGCACGAAGGCCGCGCGGTGGTTGAAACCATGCAGGTGCTCGGCACAACACGCTAGCGCGTCGCACCGACAAATACCGACAGTCACGAATTCGCTCCAAGCCGATTGTGAGCCATAAGTTCTTCAAATCTCTGTAATGCGAACCAAGTAACCAGTTTGTAGATCTGGAGGACCCTCATTCAACATTTGGATTGGAGCCAAACCTTCTTGTCGAATTTGGTTCTCTGAGATGCGTTCATCAAAAGCTTTTTCGAGTGTTTGCCCAAAAAATTTGCGACTGTATATACTCGACGATTGACCAACCCTTCGAGCAAACCAATCTCTGCCAAATTCCGAACATCCGCGTTTGGGTTGGTTGCCATACTTTCAATAAACACCCCGACCCTTTGAAAGAAATACTCGTTGTTGCCGTAGTTCTCAACGAACTCGTTAAAGTAGTCTTCAAAAAATATGTAGTTCCCAGAAGACGTCGCGTCCAAAAGTTTTTCTCGCGAATAGTATTCTTCCAACTCGGGGAAAGCATTCAAACACTGAGAAATTTCTTCAGACAATTTTACGACCTTGTTCCATCCGCTTGCTCTGCAACCTACCATCGATAGGAAACAGATTGATAGTCAATGAGTGCACGGAGCTGACATTCGCTGTGTCGTGGGTGATGCCCCGTTTTCTACTCTGGGCTGGTGATCAAGGTTACCTGACCACTTCATGCCACACGTCCCTTATGAAGCATCCGGCTTCACATACCACCCCGCCAAACCTCCAATGCCCGACACACCATTGATGCCCCAACCCTGCCTGCTATAAGCGGTGCAAACCGTGATAAGGGGCCGTTCATGACATTTCGCGCAAGACATCTTTTGGGCATCGAACATCTGCACCCCACTGAAATTACGACCCTGCTGGATTTGGCAGATAGCTATGCGGATCATAACCGTCGGGGCGTAGCGCACCGTGATGTGCTCGCCGGGCTAACACAGATCAACATGTTCTTTGAAAACTCGACCCGAACACAGGCGAGCTTTGAAATCGCGGGCAAGCGGTTGGGTGCCGATGTGATGAACATGGAGATGCAAGCTTCGTCCATCAAAAAGGGTGAAACCTTGATTGATACGGCGCTGACGCTGAACGCGATGCATCCTGACTTGCTCGTGGTCCGGCATCCGCATTCGGGGGCGGTCGATTTGTTGGCGCAAAAGGTGAATTGCGCCGTGCTGAACGCGGGCGACGGCAAGCATGAACACCCGACCCAAGCGCTGCTCGACGCGCTGACCATTCGCCGCGCCAAAGGACGGCTGCACCGTCTGTCTATCGCAATTTGCGGTGATGTGGCGCATAGCCGGGTCGCCCGCTCGAACATCATGCTGCTGGGCAAGATGGAAAACCGTATCCGTCTGATCGCCCCACCCACGCTTATGCCATCGGGCATGAATGAGTTCGGCTGCGAAGTGTTTGAGGATATGGAAGAAGGCCTGAAAGACGTCGACGTCGTGATGATGCTGCGCCTCCAAAAGGAACGTATGGACGGCGGCTTTATCCCGTCCGAACGTGAATATTTCCACCGCTACGGGCTGGATGCGGCCAAGCTGGCGCATGCCAAACCCGATGCCATCGTCATGCACCCCGGCCCGATGAACCGCGGCGTTGAAATTGACGGCACAATTGCTGACGATATCAACCGATCCGTGATCCAAGAACAGGTCGAGATGGGCGTCGCCGTGCGCATGGCCGCGATGGACCTGTTGGCGCAAAACCTGCGCGCGGCCCGCACAGAAACCCAAGGTGTGATGGCATGATTGCCCAAGATGCCTTCGCCCCGGCCCGCGCCCATGAAAAGGTTGTCTGGGTCTTTGCGATTGATCTGCCCACTGATGAAATCGCGGAGTTTAAGGAAAAAAACGATCATGACGATGATGCCCCGATCTCTCCGCTGGTTGCGGCATTGGGGCTAACCCATATCGACACCGATTTCATTGAGGTATTCGATGCCGATACCATCCGCGACTACGGGTTCGCAAAATACCTGACCGAAGCCAACGGCATGGACCCGGCACAGGTAAACCCCGAAACAGCGATGTTGGCCGCGATCACGGGTCATGTTTTACTGGTGTTTTCCGATGCGTTGAACGGCAAGACCCTCGCCCCAACTGCGCCACTTCGTTTTATCGGGCGCTATAGCTCGGCACAATCGTTGCATCCGGTGCAAAAGATCGAAACCGAGGCAGCCAAAGGCGTATTGCCCCAACCCAAGCCACCAAAATCAGACGCAAGAATGAGCGGCATGGTCGCGACCGCCGCCTTGGTCGTTATGTTCTTGATTGTTGCAATGATGATATGGATCGCCGGATGACAAAACACAGTAGCGCATGGGACGGCATTCTAGACACCGACGAAGAAATTCTTTGGCAAGGGCGTCCTAACCCTGGCTTTGCATTCAGACCTTCTATGATCTTTACCACGTTGTTTGGACTGGCGTTTGCGGCTTTCGCGCTATTTTGGATGGTTATGGCCGCTTCGGCGGGTGGGTATTTTTGGATGTTTGGGTTGCTCCATTTTGCGGTTGGCGTGGGTATCATCGCAGGCGCGGTTTTTTTCCCATCATTTAAGCGTCGCCGCACATGGTACACGCTCACCAACCGCCGCGCGTTTATCGCGACTGAATTGCCAATGCTTGGCAAAAAACTGAAATCATACCCGGTCACCCCAGATACCCCCATTGAATTTCGCGATGATCCGATTCCTTCGGTGATGCTTGCAAGTGAAACAAAACGCGGCAAGAACAGCACCTACACCGTACCAATCGGCTTTGAACTTATCCACGATGCGCGCAAGGTTCTGACCTTGCTGCGATCCGTCCAAAAGGACCAGAAATGACCGATACCCTCTTTATCAATGCCCGTCTGATCGACCCTGTTGCGCTGACTGATACGCTGGGCGCGCTACTGGTGCGCGGTGGCAAAATCGCGGAGGTTTTTGACACCAATCCAAATGCAGGCGACGCGCAGGTCATTGATTGCGGCGGCAAATGTCTGGCCCCCGGCATTATCGACATTGGCGTCAAAGTGTCTGAACCCGGCGAACGCCACAAGGAATCTTTTCGCTCTGCCGGGCGCGCTGCGGCGGCGGGCGGGGTGACCACAATTGTCACCCGCCCAGATACATTGCCTGCCATCGACACCCCCGAAACGCTTGAATTTGTTGAGCGGCGCGCACAGGCTGACGCGCCTGTGCATGTCCTACCGATGGCCGCGCTGACAAAGGGCCGCGAAGGTCGCGAGATGACAGAGATCGGATTCTTGCAAGATGCCGGGGCCGTCGCGTTTTCAGACGCGGACCGTGTCGTGACAGATACCAAGGTATTCAGCCGCGCCCTGACCTATGCGCGCAGCCTTGATGCGCTTGTTATCGGCCATACCCAAGACCCCGGCCTATCCAAGGGCGCCGCCGTTACATCCGGCAAATTTGCATCGTTGCGTGGCTTGCCCGGCGTAACCCCAATGGCCGAACGCATGGCGCTCGACCGTGATATTGCACTGCTTGAAATGACCGGCGCGCGCTATCACGCCAGCCAGATCACCACCGCACGCGCGCTGCCTGCGTTAGAACGCGCCAAACGCAACGGGCTGAACATCACCGCAGGCGTTGGCGTTCACCACCTGACGCTGAATGAAATGGATGTCGCCGATTACCGCACGTTCTTTAAGGTAAAGCCGCCGCTGCGTAGCGAAGATGACCGGGTCGCCGTTGTGCAAGCCGTGGCAGATGGGTTGATCGACGTGATCTCTTCGATGCACACACCACAAGACGAAGAAAGCAAACGCCTGCCCTTTGAAGAAGCCGCAAGCGGCGCCGTCGGGCTTGAAACATTGCTACCTGCCGCATTGCGTCTGTACCACGCAGAAATGATCGACCTACCCCGGCTGTTCCGGGCGCTCACCCTGAACCCGGCGCGGGTTTTGGGCTTGGAAGCTGGACGACTGCAAGCAGGTGCGCCCGCTGATTTGATCCTGTTTGATCCGGATGCACCGCTTCAACTGGATCGGTCACAGCTTTTGTCGAAATCGAAAAATACCCCCTTTGATGGCGCGCGGATGCAAGGCAAAGTGCTGGGAACTTGGGTCGATGGCGACCGCATCTGGGAGAACGCATAATGCCTTCAATCGAAAGTTCTTATCTGATCTTGGGTCTTTGGGCTGTCATCGGCTACCTGTTTGGATCGGTCTCAGGCGGGATGATCATGGCCCGCGTGATGAACCTTGGAAACCTGCGCGAGATTGGATCCGGCAATATTGGCGCAACCAACGTCCTGCGCACGGGAAATAAAAAAGCCGCTGCGCTCACGCTGGTGTTTGACGCCGCCAAGGGCGCGATTGTCGTGCTGATTGCGCGCGCATTTGCAGGCGAAGACGCCGCGCAAATCGGCGCTTTGGCCGCATTTCTGGGGCACTGCTTCCCGGTCTGGCTAGGGTTTAAGGGTGGTAAGGGTGTCGCGACTTATATCGGTATTTTGCTGGCATTGGCCTGGCCTATGGGGCTGGCCGCCTGCGGAATTTGGTTGGTTGTGGCATTGGTCAGCCGGTATTCATCGTTGGCGGCGCTTGTCGCGGCCGGCTGGACGCCTGTTGTCATGGCTTTCACCGGCTATGGAACCAGTTTTTTCTTGGCCGTGACCCTGTGCCTGCTGATGTACTGGCGGCACGCAGACAATATCAAACGACTGCGCGCAGGTACTGAAACCAAGATCGGCGCGAAAAGCGCATCTTAGCCTCTTTGCGAAAGAGGCGCCACAATTGGGCGCCTCAGTCTTTGCCGTTATTTATTGAACAATTTTTCTGTCGCCTCAGCGGTGCGGCGCGTATTGTGGTAGATACCAAGCCCAAGATACATAAAGCACACATCAGATCAGAAATCCGCGCTGATTTAGTAGCTATAATCGCCATAAATCCGTTTCAGATCGCCGTTCCAATCGCCATTGTAATGGTCCAGCAATTCGTCGGCCAAGGTTTTACCTGACTCGATGCTTTCATGAAGCGCATTTAGAAAGTGCGTTTCATCTGGCACCAAGCCGCCGGCACCGGGGCGCGCGCGCGCTTTCAGTCCGGCCTCAGATATCGCAACGACTTCGCGGGCGAGTTCATGCATGTTGATTCCGTCGACCTGCGCTTGCAGCCCATCGACGGATGCAGCCACGCGCAGGGCTTCGCGTTGTTCCGCCGTCCAGTCTTTGCAAAGATCCCACGCCGCATCCAGCGCCGTTTGATCATAGGTTAGCCCGGTCCAGAATGCAGGCAGCGCACAAAGACGCCGCCACGGGCCGCCATCCGCACCGCGCATTTCAATGAACTGCTTCATCCGCGCTTCAGGGAAAACTGTGGTCAGGTGGTCCGCCCAGTCAGACAATTGCGGCTTTTCGCCGGGCAACGCGGGCAATTCGCCCTTTAGGAAATCGCGGAATGACATGCCCAGCGCGTCGATATATTTCCCGTCGCGGTAGACAAAATACATCGGCACATCGAGCACCCATTGCACCCAAGCCTCAAACCCGAAACCTTCGTCAAAGACAAACGGGATCATTCCAGTGCGCGACGCGTCCAAATCGCGCCAAATCCGCGAGCGCCATGATTTATGACCGTTGACCTTGCCCTCAAAGAACGGCGAGCTGGCAAAAAGTGCGGCCGCAACGGGTTGCAATGCAACAGCCACACGCATTTTCTTGACCATGTCCGCTTCGGACCCGAAATCAAGGTTCACTTGCACCGTACAAGTCCGGCGCATCATCGCGGTGCCCATGGTGCCAACCTTGTTCATGTAGGCGTCCATCAGCTTGTAGCGGCCTTTCGGCATCAACGGCATTTCTGCGTGTGACCATTCAGGGGCCGCCCCCAGACCGATGAATTTCACACCGATTTCATCCGAGACTGATTTCACCTCGGCCAGATGGGTGTTCACCTCGTCACAGGTTTGGTGGATCGTCTCAAGCGGGGCGCCGGATAGTTCTAGGGCACCGCCCGGTTCTAGGCTGACGTTGGCACCGTCTTTGGTCAGACCAATGATATGGCCTTCTTCTTCGACACGGTCCCAGCCATATCGGGTTTCCAGCCCTTCTAGGACCGCCTTGATCGACCGCTCCCCATCATAGGGCAGCGGGCGCAACGTATCTTGGCAATAGCCGAATTTCTCGTGCTCGGTGCCGATGCGCCATTGATCTTTGGGCTTACAGCCGTCGGACAGCATCTGCGCAAGTTGCGCGTGATTTTCGATTGGGCCACCACCGGATTGAGGAATGGACATAGGTGCGCTCCGTGCTTGCGATCTATCAGAATTACTATCGGTGACTTGCTGCAAGCCTGCTGTCAATGCAAGAGAGGACGCACACGCGCCCAAATCGTCACGCGCGCATCAGGTGTGCGTGAAAGCACATCTAAAACATCTCCTGTTTTAATTTCTGGCAGGGCGGCAAAAACGTCAAACAGTGCCTCTGCCCCAGTGGCATTGATCGGAATCGACAAGGTTTGCCCGCCAACACCCGTCAGCACCCAATTGGGATCAGGGTGCGCGCTTGGGTCCAGTTCCAGCTTTGTCAAATCGGCAACATCAATCACGCCGCCGTCCAACGGCCCAAAATACGACAAGCGCCGTTCGTTGATCTGCACAACGCCTGACCCAATGCCGTCTTGGCGAAACCGGGCGCGCTGTACGCCTGCAGCGGTCAGGATGATCCCGCCAACAATCACGACATAGCCCAACCACTGCACTGCCCCAAACGCCCGCAAGCCCCACCATAGGCCCAGCGCAATCAGCGCAAGCCCAGCAAGCGCATCGCGCCAACGCCAGAGTAACGCGCGCACTTCGGGGCGGAAAAAGTCAGACATGGATCACCTGCGGGCCCTTATAAATCATCATTGCAAAGGCGCCGATATTTTCGAAACCAATCGCCTCATACGCGCGTGCAGCAGTGTCGCTTGCCGCAAAAAGAATTGCGTCCTTCACACCGTATTCACGCGCTTCTTTTAGGTGGAGCCCAACAGCCCGCCGCGCAACCCCTTGGCCGCGAAATTCATCTGGTGTGAATACGCCACCAATTTGCACAACTTGCGGCAATTGCGCGTTAAACCCGGTCATGCCAATCGGCTGGTTGCCACGGTACAGCGCCCGGTGGCTGTCACGTTGGATATACGCTGCGATTTGTTTCTTTGCGGTCACTTCGGGGCTTTCGCCCGGATAGACCCCTGTTTCATTCAGATAGGCCACGCGCCACGTCTGCAAAGTATCGCTCGGTGCCTCTGCCAAAGGCCGCAATGCGTAGCCCGTGCAATCTGGCAGCCGCAGCTCCGCCAGCTTCAATTGGTAAAGCGGCTCAATTTCATCGATATCGGCTGGCGCCGTCCACCCCAGCGCATGGCGTAACGCGGCGACCTGCCCCGCATCACCCAAAATGCCGGTCAACGCTTGCCCTGCCAAAACGACCTGCACGTCGCCCCAAGGCATTGTCGGGCATTGCGGAAAGGCAAAACCTTCGTCAGTGATCGTCACAACATCGGTGATTTTTCCCGCGTTCCAGCGCACCCAAAACGTCACCGCACGCGGATGCCCGCCCGCCATGCCGTGGTCACGCAGGTTCGACAGTGGAAACATAGACGTCGCGATGTGTTTGGTCAGGAACGCCTCAATCGCGGGCCGGTCAGCCGCACTGGCGCGGATCACCCCCAGTCCCCCAAAGCCTGCTGCCAGAGCGTCAACGCCGCAACGGCAGCCGTATCTGCGCGCAAGATTCGCGGGCCGAGGCTGACGGGGTGGCTATAGGGTAGCGTGTGTAGTTTTTCACGCTCGACAGGCGAAAACCCACCTTCGGGGCCGATAAGTATAGCCCAAGGGCCGGATATGTCGGGCAACCCGATCGGATCACCGATCTTGGCTTCGTCGCAAAACATCAACTGGCGGTCCGCAGGCCAATCCGCCAATAGCCGATCTAGTTTTTGCAGATCATCCACGGGAGGCACGAATGTGCCTCCGCATTGCTCTGCTGCTTCAATGGCATGGGCTTGCAATTTATCCTGCCGGATACGGTTGGCACCTTGGGTGAATTCAGTTTGTGCCGGGATAATCCGGGCCGCCCCCATCTCAACTGCTTTTTCAACGATAAAGGCGGTGCGCTCTTTGCGGATCGGTGCGAAGATCAACCATAGGTCGGGTGGCGATTGGAGCGGGCGGGTCTGAGACGAACACAACAAGATGCCGCCTTTTTTACCAGCTTTCACGATCTCGGCATCCCATTCGCCATCATGGTTGTTTATCAACGATAAAACCGTGCCCTCAGCCAGCCGCATCACCCCAAACAGGTAATGGGCCTGGTCGCGGGACAGCGGAACTGATTGCCCTTCACCCAGCGGGTGATCTACATAAAGTCGAACCTTGGAAGCCATAGGGCAAGCATATGACCGACGACCGATCAGCGCCAGAGCAAACCGGCACAGTTTCTGATGCTGTCGATGGCAATTGGGTCGACACGATTGCCCCTGCATTCACGCGCCCGTACCTTCGGCTGTCGCGTGCAGATCGCCCGATTGGGACATGGTTGCTTTATATGCCGTGCCTTTGGGGTTTGGGGCTTGCGATGTTAGCAACAGAATCCGCAAGCACCCACGACCTATGGACAGCGGTCGCCTGCGGCATTGGCGCGTTTTTGATGCGTGGCGCAGGGTGTACGTGGAACGATATCACCGACCGCGATATTGACAGCCAAGTCGCGCGCACGCGGTCGCGCCCGATTCCATCGGGTCAGGTCTCCGTGCGCGGTGCGCTCATTTGGATGGTTGTTCAGATGGCAATCGCCTTTGCGATTTTGCTGACCTTCTATTGGGCGGCGATCGCGCTGGGGGTTATCGCACTTGTGCCTGTCGCGATTTACCCCTTTGCCAAGCGGTTCACATGGTGGCCGCAGGTATTCCTTGGCCTTGCGTTTAACTGGGGGGCCTTGCTGGCTTGGGCTGCGCACACGGGCAGCATCGGACCCGTGCCGATAATCCTGTACCTCGCTGGGATTGCTTGGACCCTGTTTTATGACACGATCTACGCGCATCAAGATACCGAAGACGACGCACTGATTGGCGTCAAATCCACCGCACGTCTGTTTGGGGATCAATCGCGCAAATGGTTGCGGCTGTTTTTGACGATCACAATTTTACTGTTTGGGGCAGCCGTGGTGCTGGCCTGCATGGATCGCAGCATTTTGTCGCTCGTGATCGCGCTTGGCGGTCCTTGGGCGCTGGGGTGGCACCTGACGTGGCAGCTTAGCCGTTTCGATCCTGACGACAATGATGGTCTACTTCGGCTTTTCAGGTCAAACAGAAACGCTGGTTTGATTGTTCTGCCATTTTTCGCCTTAGCGATGTTCGTGTGATTGATCACCGACGCAGCTAGCCCTATGCAGGGCATCACTCAACAAAGCGGACCCCTATGCGCCTTTCAGCCATCTTCATACGTTTGATCGTTTTCGCCATCGCTGGCTACGTTGCCTATGTCGCGGCAGACTTCACAGTCACCGCCGTCGAAGAGCGCTCGGTCGAAGGTGTGCAAGTCACACTTGAAGACCGAGGGTACGGATGGGCCACGGTGCAAGGGGATGGGCTTCAGGTCATTCTTGAAGGCGTGGCCCCAACCGAAGCCGAACGGTTTCGTGCGATTTCTGCATCTGGCGCAATTGTCGATGCGGCACGCGTGATCGACAATATGTCTGTCGCCGCATCCGAACAGGTCGTCGCCCCGACCTTTGCAATCGAAATCCTACGCAACGACAGCGGAGTCTCGTTAATCGGGTTAATCCCGGCCACGACAGATCGCGAAACCTTGACCGCACGTATCCGCAATATCGCCGACGGATTGCCTGTTGTAGATCTGCTTGAAGCGGCCGACTATCCAACCCCCGATACTTGGCGCCCAGCGCTTAACTACAGTCTGCGCGCGCTGCAAATGCTGCCAAGGTCCAAGATATCAATCGATGCGGATCGGGTTATTGTGAATGCCATTTCTGACAGTCCCGAAGAGAAGCATCGGCTTGAAATCGCGTTAGGGCGCAACACACCACCCGACATCGATTTGATCATAGACATCAGCGCACCACGCCCAGTGATTTCACCGTTTACTGTACGCTTTGGGATCGATCGCGATGGGCCAATGTTCGATGCCTGCGCCGCCGATACAAGCGAAGCCGTTGGCAGAATTATCGCCGCCGCAACCGAGGTCGGTTATACGGGGCAGGTGAATTGCACTTTGGCGCTTGGTGCACCATCACGAAGCTGGGGGCACGCCGTTGCGCTTGCGATCGATGCGGTTGGCAAGTTGGGCGGGGGCACCGTCACCATTGCCGACACAGATGTGACACTGCTCGCGCCTTTGGGCACCGATCCGCGTCTGTTCGACGATGTCGTTGGCACGCTCGAAAACAACCTACCTGACGGTTTCGCCGTCACCGCCGAATTGCCTGTGGCCCCAGAGGCAAGCCCCGAAGGCCCGCCCCGGTTCACCGCGACGCGCAGTCCAGAGGGGCAAGTCCAACTGCGTGGCCGCATTCCAGATGAGCTGACCAATACCGTCGCCAAAAACTTTGCCATCGCAAAGTTTGGCCAAGACAATATCACCATGGGCACACGTGTGGTTGACGGGTTGCCCAACGGATGGTCGGTGCGCGTTCTTGCCGGGATCGAAGCGCTCTCAGAGCTGTCAAACGGCGTTGTGGTTGTTGAACCCAATACAATGGAAGTCCGCGGGAACACTGGGAACGAGGTCGCCAGCGCAGATATCTCGCGGCTGTTAATCGAAAAACTGGGGCAAACCGCCGATTTTGATATCGACGTCACCTACGTCAAGCAGCTCGATCCAATTGCAAGCCTACCAAGCCCCGAAGAATGCATCGCCCAAATTCTATCTGTGACAGAAGACCGCAAGATTACCTTTGATCCAAGTTCGGCGGATATTTCTGCGGCTGCGGTGCCGCTGATCGATGACATTGCCGATATCCTTAAGAAATGCGGTGATCTACGTATTCAGGTGGCAGGTTTTACCGACAGCCAAGGCCGCGAAGAAATGAACCAGCAGCTCTCGCAACGCCGCGCCGATGCGGTTCTGACGGCGCTGCGTGCGCGCCGCGTCCCTGTGTCTACGTTCGAATCAATCGGCTTTGGCGAAGAGAACCCAATCGCCGATAATGAAACCGAAGAGGGCCGCGAGGCAAACCGCCGGATCGAATTCAGCTTGATCGTCCCCGAACCGATTCCCGAAGAAGAAACGACGCTTGAAGCGATTGCAGAAGAAAACATTCTGCCACAAACCGAAGAAGGCGCACCCGAGGCTGAGGAAACGCCAGCCGAGGAAGCGCCCGCAGAAGAAACAGAAGGCACCCCAAATGAATAGATCCGAATTCATCATCGCCACTGCAGGCATCTTATTTGTCGCCTTTTGTCTTGGTTGGTTTGCAAGTTGGCTGGTCAATCGGTTTACCCGCGTCACAAAGTCCGAAATCGGAGAATTGGACAAAATGGCCCAAGCCCTGCACGAGGCCGAAGAAACCCGCGACCAAGCAATCACCTATTTGCAGCAGCGTGAGGCCGAGATGACCAATCAACTGGCCCAGACCGAAGCTGAATTGCGCGCAGCGATGGATGGATTGCGTGAGGCCCGGCGCGAAGCCGAGGAACTACGCGCCTATGTTGAACGCCAAAACAGCGGCGAGGCTTAATCGCGCGGGGCCGCAGCCCGTTTTAGACGGTCATTGATCGCGCGCCCGAGCCCATGATCTGGGATCGGCGATACTGCAATCCGCGTGGCGCCCATCGCGTCAAGCTGGTGCAAACAGTCGAACAGATGCGCTGCAGCCTCGGTTAAATCGCCACTTGGCGATAGGTTTAGCGTGGCATCAACCGCCCCAAACCCCAAAAGCGTCTCACCCGGATCGATCTGCTGCGCATTCAGCCGCACCTGCCCTTTGGGTGCGTAATGCGATGCAAGCTGGCCGGGCGATTGTGGCATATCGGGATCGTCGGGCACGGCGATCGGGTGTCCAAGACAGGCACTGATTGCCTCGGCGGGGATGCCGCCCGCGCGTAAAATTGCGGGCTTCCCGACGCAGCTCACAATCGTGGATTCAACGCCAACCCCACATGGCCCGCCGTCGATCACTGCATCTATTTTGTCGCCCAAACCGGCGATCACATGATCTGCATTTGTCGGGCTAATCCGACCTGACGGATTAGCGGACGGGGCAGCAACTGGACCATCGAATTTTTCGAGAAAGTCCCGCGCCACCTTATGGTCCGGCACGCGAATCGCCAATGTATCAAGGCCTGCCGTGACAAGTTTGGAAATGCCCGCGCCCTGCCGCAAGGGCAGTACCAAGGTCATCGCACCTGGCCAAAACGCCGCCGCCAGAGCGCGGGCATCATCGTTGAACACGCAGTATTGTTCAGCCGTGGCAAGATCGGACAGATGCACAATCAACGGGTTGAAACTTGGCCGCCCTTTGGCTGCATAAATCCCCGCAACCGCCGTATCATTGCGTGCATCTGCGCCCAGCCCATAGACCGTTTCAGTCCCAAATGCGACAAGCCCACCCGCGCGCAAAATTCCGGCGGCTGTCGTCAAACCAGCGGCATCTGGCGCAAGTATTTGCATAGGCGTGTTGGTCATGACGTGGCGTTTCAGTTGCTGAGGGTGGTGACGTGGTTAGGTTGAACAAGATTTATTGATGCATAGCTGTGGCGCCTGCGTTTGCCAAGCAGCCGCATAGACTGGAGAATACCAATGCCATATCGCGCCCCTGTCAGCGATTTTCAATTCTTGATGGATCACATCATCGGTTTTGACGAGGTGACTAAAACTGATCAGTTTTCCGAGAGCACCCCAGATATGGTTGATGCGATCCTGACCGAAGCCGCAAAGATGTGTGAAGAAATCATTGCTCCGCTGAACCGCGCGGGCGATTTGCATCCCGCCACGCTTGAAAACGGTGTGGTACGCACATCGCCGGGCTTCGCCGATGGATACCGCACGATTACCGAAGGTGGATGGGTCGGCATGTCGGCATCCCCTGACGTGGGGGGGATGGGTCTACCGATGACTTTGACCACCGCAGTCAACGATATGATGTCGTCTTCTTGCCTGTCTTTGCAATTGAACCCGCTGATGTCGCAAGGCCAGATCGAAGCCTTAGAACACCACGCCTCGGACGCTATCAAAGACCTGTATATCCCAAAGATGATATCTGGCGAATGGTGCGGCACAATGAACCTGACCGAACCCCAAGCTGGGTCCGATGTGGGTGCGCTGCGTAGTAAGGCCGAGCCAAACGGCGATGGGTCTTTCGCGATTTCCGGGCAGAAAATCTATATCACATGGGGCGACAATGATTTCACCCAAAACGTCTGCCATCTGGTGTTGGCCCGCCTGCCAGACGGCGTGCCCGGAACCAAAGGCATTAGCCTGTTCATGGTGCCTAAATTCATCCCAGATGCAGATGGAAATCCTGGAAAGCGTAATAGCCTGAAGGTTGTGAGCCTTGAGCATAAGCTTGGCCTGCACGGGTCACCGACGGCCGTCATGGAATATGACGGTGCGACAGGCTGGCTCGTCGGCCCCGAACATGGCGGCATGGCCGCAATGTTCACGATGATGAATAACGCGCGTTTAGGTGTTGGCGTTCAGGGGATCGGTATCGCCGAAGCCGCCTATCAACATGCGCTGGGTTACGCCCAAGAGCGGACCCAAGGCAAAGCGGGCGGATCAGGCACAATCATTGAACACGCTGATGTCCGCCGGATGTTGGCCACAATGAAGGCTGAAACCTACACCGCACGTGCGATTGCACTGATGAATGCGGTGGCGATCGATATGTCGACAGCAACCGACGATGCTGGCTGGAAAGCACGCGCAGCCTTTTTGACCCCAATCACCAAAGCCTTCGGCACCGATGTAGGAATTGAGACCGCAAACACAGGCATCCAAGTACATGGCGGCATGGGCTTCATCGAAGAAACTGGTGCTGCCCAATTCGCACGCGACGTGCGCGTCACCGCGATCTACGAAGGCACCAACGGCATTCAGGCGATGGACCTCGTTGCTCGCAAACTCATGGATGGTGGCGATGCCGCGTTCCGCTTGCTTGAAGAAATCGAACAAGGCGCTGAAGCTGCCAAAGCGACATATCCCGATCTGGCCGAAGCGGTCTGGCAATCTGCCGAATCGTTACGCGAAGCGACCGAATGGCTCGTTGCGCAATCAGATCTGAACCAACGTTTTGCAGGTGCTGTCCCCTATCTACGCGCATTTGCGCGCGTATTGGGCGGGCATGTCCATCTTGGCTCTGCAATGGCGGGCGATGCCGCGCGGGTCAAAATGGCAAGCTTCTACATCAAACGGCTGCTGCCAGAACATGTTGGGCTGCTGGCCCACGTCCGCGAAGGAGCTGACGATTTGCTGGCTATCACCGTTGACGATCTCGTTGCCTGATCACGCGTATTTTCTGTGCACGATGCCGCGCAGCGGCAGCACTTTGCTCTGCGATCTGCTGACACAAACAGGGATTGCGGGGCGGCCAAATTCATTCTTTCGCCCCCAATCAATGGGTGATTTTGTCAACGATTGGGGTATCCCGCCACAAACGATCCACGGGTTTGACCAATCTTATATCGACACCGTACGGAACCGCGGGGCCGCAGAGACCGGGTGTTTTGGCATGCGGATCATGTGGGCCAACATGCCGCTATTGACCGCACGGCTTTCACAACTTTTTCGGTCTACGGCAAACGATCACGCGCTTTTACAAGCCGCGTTTGGACCGTTAAAGTTCATTCACCTCTCACGTGCCGACAAAGTTGCCGAAGCGGTGTCACTTGATATCGCCGAACAATCGGGCCTGTGGCACCGCAACGCCGACGGCACCGAACGCGAACGGGCAGCAGAGGCCGCCGAACCTATATATGACACCGCCCGAATCCAAGCTGCCTATAACGAAGTCACCGACGGTCAGCGCGCTTGGGACGCTTGGTTCACGCAACAAAGCATCACGCCGCTACGTGTTAGCTATGAAGCACTTGCTACACAGCC
>NZ_JACXGQ010000011.1 GCF_022096995.1 Yoonia sp. I 8.24
CCCCCCCCCCCCAATTTAGCGTGATCCGCTGTGTTCACGAGGACGTGTTTGCAAGCTTCGTCAGCTGTGCGTAGGCTGTAGTTGAAACTTCCACAAGGCTATTTGTATTTTGCTCAAACGTTCCCTTATTCCCGCTCTCGTTGTGTCTTGCTTTTTGACCTCTGGTGGGGCGGCGCATGCCGATCCGGATGCAGGCGCATATTTGGCCAGTCGGCAGGCCGTCTTCGACAGCAATTTTGCAACCAGCGTGCGGTATCTGACCGAAGGGTTGCTTGCTGATCCGACGAATGGTGACCTGTTAGACCTGAACTTGACCGCCTATGTGGCGCTTGCTGATTTCGATAAAGCGGTGGTTATCGCAGAGGCGTTGGCCGATCTTGATATCCGCAATCAGGTGGCACATTTGGTCTTGCAAGCGGCTGATGTCGACGCCGGGAACTGGGACGAAATCTTTCGCGGGCTTGAAAATGGCCGCACGGTAAGCCCGTTGATTGATGGCGTGGCGCAGGCTTGGGCGCATTTAGGTAACGGTGATATGCGCAAGGCGCGCGCGGCGTTTGACCGGGTCATTGAGACCGATGGGCTGGCTGTCTACGGCATGACCCACAAGGCTTATGCGCTGGCCTCCGTCGGTGATTTCGAAGGTGCAGAAGCCGTGTTTACGACCCCAATCGCGGGCGGGATGCGCTATAATCGCAATAGCGGTATCGCCCATGTTCAAATCCTCAGCCAGCTGGGCCGCAATGATGACGCGCTGACGATTTTTGATCTGATTTTTGGGGCGAATTTGGATCCCGAACTGGTCATGCTGCGCGCGCAGTTGGCAGCGGGCGAGGCTGTGGCCTATGATGCAGTCGCGACCCCCCAGCAAGGCATTGCCGAGCTCTATCATGTCACCGCCAGCGCGGTGATGGATGACGCGCCTGACGCTTACACATTGATGTTCGCCCGTTCGGCCAATTTTTTGTGGCCGGACAATTCGGTCGCAATTTTGATGACCGCAGGCTTGCTGGAAAAGCTTGATCAATATGATCTGTCCAACGCGGCCTACACCAGTGTCGCGCGCGATGACCCAGCGTTTTATGCCGCTGAATTGGGCCGGGCTGATGTTCTAGAGGCGGGCGGGCGCGTTGATGCCGCGATCGAAGTGCTGGATGCCCTCTCGCGTAGCCATTCTGATATGCCGCAAGTTTTTGCAAACCTCGGAGATGCCCTGCGCCATGATGGACAGTTTGCTGCGGCAAAATCCGCCTACACAAGTGCGCTCGACCTTTATTCAGATGACAACCCTGCCAAATGGTTTGTCTACTACACACGCGGTATCTGTGATCACCAAACGGATGATTGGCCCAGTGCAGAATCGGATTTTCGTGCGGCGCTTGCGCTCCAACCCGATCATCCGATGGTGTTGAACTATTTGGGGTATTCGCTGGTCGAACGCGGTGAAAAGCTCGACGAGGCGTTAGGCATGCTCGAAACTGCGGCGGATGCGCGCCCCGATAGCGGTGCGATTATTGACAGTCTTGGCTGGGTGTTGTTCCAGCTTGGGCGCTATGACGAAGCTGTCGGATTGCTTGAAAATGCGGCCGCGCTTGCCCCTGTCGACGCTGTAGTGAACGACCATTTGGGGGATGTGTATTGGGCTGTTGGCCGCACCATTGAAGCAGAGTTTCAATGGAACCGTGCGCTGTCATTTGATCCGCTTGAAAAGGATGCCGCGCGTATCCGTGATAAGCTAGAACGCGGGCTCGATCTTGTGCTCGTTGACGAAGGCCTTGCGCCGATCCGGGTGGCCAGTGGCGACAATTAAGGCGATCGCCCCGGCCAAGGTTAACCTCACCTTGCATGTGACGGGGCAGCGTGATGATGGGTATCATTTGCTTGATAGTCTGGTGGTGTTTGCTGGAGTCTGTGACCAGCTGAGCGCAACAATCACGCCAGACCTCAAGATCAGCGTGCACGGCCCGTTTTCTGGCGGCGTTCCTACTGATGAAAGCAATCTGATGATGCGGGCAGCGCAGGTGCTTCGGCGGGTGCGCGGGGTTATTGATGGCGCCTCATTAACGTTAGAAAAACATCTGCCACATGCGGCGGGTATTGGCAGCGGTTCATCGGATGCTGCGATTACCTTGGCGATGCTGGCCGAACTTTGGGGAGTTGCGCCGCTTGAAGCTGACCACCCCGCCGTAGCAGCGCTCGGCGCGGATGTGCCAGTCTGTTTGGCTGCGCCCAATCCGATGCGCATGTCCGGCATTGGAGAAGAACTGACGCCTGTGCCGCAACTGCCCGCCTGTGCGATTGTACTGGTCCGTCCCAAGGTTGCGGTGCCAACGGCGCAAGTATTTGCGAAAATGACCAATAAAAACGATGCACCCATGACACCAATGCCAGATGGCGCGGATTACGATGCTTTCGTGGCATGGCTGCGCGAACAACGTAACGATATGCAGGCTGCGGCACAGGCGATTGCCCCTGAAATCAGCACGGTTCTTGCCAAGCTGAATTCACTGCCCGGTGTCAGCGTTGCAGGCATGTCGGGGTCGGGCGCGACATGTTTTGGGTTGGTCAAAGACATGGCCACAGCGCGCCATGTCGCGCGGATTGTTCAGGTTTCGCAAATGGATTGGTGGGTTGCCCCCGCCGAAGTGCTGGGCACCAATCAGGTATTTTGACCCAGCCCCAACGCCTGTGTGATTTGGTCCATATGGGTAATTGGTGTAGCACCTGTATCGCCGATGCGGGTGGGGTCGCCATCTGCGACATAGCCAAAGCAGGGCATACCCGCAGCTTTGGCGGCTAAGAAACCAGCAGGCATATCGTCGATCATCACCGTTTCATCCGGGCTGGCACCGTGATCTGCCATGATCTTTTGCAGCATATCGGGGTTGGGTTTGGGCCCATGTTCGTGGCCTGAATAGATACGCCCTGCAAACAGATCAAATAGGCCAGACGGGCTGAGGCTGATTTCCATCTTGGGCACGGGGCCGTTTGATGCAATGGCGCGTTTAACCCCAGCGCGGTCAAGCGCGTGGATCAGGTCAATCACCCCCGCGATGACGGGCACGCCGTTGCGAAGCGCCGCAAATATGTCGACATAGATATCCGCCTCCCAAGTATCGGGAAGCTGCGCGCCACGGCGCGTGGCCTCAACGCCGACGCCTGTAATCGTGCCGCCTGCGAACATGTGATGGACGTCGCTGGGGCTGATAGTCAGGCCAAAACCTGCGAGGTTGGCCGATATGATCTGATCCGTCATCGGTTCCGTATCGACCAGCACGCCGTCGCAATCAAAAATTACCAGTTTGGGGGTCATTGGTTTGCCTCAAGAAACGTGACCCAGCTGTCGCCATAGCGGCGCTGATCACGTGTTGAAAATCCGGGGGGGGCGATTTGGGCGGTGTTTTCTTCCCAAACGATTAGCGCGCCGGGCGCGATCCATCCGGCGGCCTTTGCCGACGCCAAGGCCTTTGCACCAAGCGCGTGCCCGTAAGGCGGGTCCAAAAACACCAACCCACAGGCTGTACCCGCAGGCAGTTGCATCGCATCGGCGCTGATCAGCTTTGTGTCTGCTTGGCGTCGCAGTTTTGCGATGTTTGCGCGGATCAGCTTTTGCGCCACACGTCCGTTTTCGACGAATGTCACATGGGATGCCCCGCGTGAAAGCGCCTCAAGCCCGAGCGCACCGGTGCCAGCAAAAAGATCCAACACAGTAACGCCGTTGATCGAATCGCCAAAGCGGCCGCCTTGCAAGACGTTAAACAGGCTTTCACGGACGCGGTCTGTTGTGGGGCGCAAATGCGCGGCCGTATCACCCGCGCCGACATCTGCTAGGACCGTACCGCGATGGGTGCCTGCAACGATCCTCATGGCTTAAGAAGCGCCTTCATATCTGTCGCTGGATCTGTGATTTGCGCGGGCGTCGGGCTGCGGCCTGCTTCGATCAGGCGTTTGCCGATCATGTAATTACGCGGATCATTCATCGCATCAACGGCCAACAGCTCGCTGCCCTTAAAATACCAGTTTGACTGTACCCCGGGTGCATCGCCAATACGGGTATAAACATCGGTGTAGCCTGTATTCAGGCCGGCAATTTGCAATTTGCAATCATATTGATCCGACCAGAACCATGGCCTTGGCGCATAGGGTTCATCGTTGCCCATGATATTGCGCGCGATGGCTTCGGCCTGATCGATCGCATTGCCCACACTTTCAAGCCGAATACGCGCGCCCTTGAACAGACAAGATGCGCAATCGCCCGCGGCCCAGATATGCGGATCAGAGGTGCGCCCGTTTTCGTCGGTGGTGATCCCGCTATCGACTGCGATGCCGGCACTTTCAGCAAGAATCGTTGCTGGGTTGATCCCAACCCCGACAACGGCAAAATCGATGGCGATTTCGGTGCCATCGGTTAGGCGCGCGCCGGTGACGCGATCATCGCCGATCAGGCGATCAAGCCCCACGCCTTCGCGGATATCGACGCCGTGTGACTTGTGTAGCGCACGGAAATAATCTGACGTTTGCGGCGCGGCGACCCGCTGCAAAATGCGGTCTGCCATTTCGACCAACGTGACTTTTAGCCCGCGTTTCGCAGCCACCGCTGCCGCCTCTAGCCCGATATAGCCGCCACCAATAATCAACACCTGCCGGCCTTCAACGAGCGCTGGTGCCATTGCATCTGCGTCGTCAAGATCGCGCATTCCGTAGACCCCATCGAGCATACCACCGATGGAAGCGGGCAGCATGCGCGGATGTGCGCCGACTGTGAGTGCCAGTTCGTCGTAGCTCACAACACTGTTATCGGACAGGGTGACGGTCTTGCCTTGGCGGTCAATTGCGACCACCCGGGTGCTCAAACGCAGTAAAATTTGCTGATCTTCGTAGAATTCGGCGGGGCGCAAATACAGCCGTTCTTTCGGCATTTCCTCAAGTAAATAAGCCTTTGAAAGCGGTGGGCGCTGGTACGGGGGCACAGTTTCCGCCCCAATCATCGTGATGTCGCCATCAAAGCCATCACTGCGCAATTTCGCAGCCAATGCAGCACCCGCTTGGCCTGCGCCGACGATGACGACATGTGTCATGTTGATCTCCTTGGGGGTCACCCACTTGTTTCACGCCCATCTATATGGGACTCACCAAAAGAAACAAACACGAAGGGGCAAATAATAATGACAATAAAAACAGGCGATACGCTGCCAGATGCAACACTGCTGGCGCTGGGCGACAACGGGCCAGAGGAAGTCGCGCTTGCCGATAAATTGGCAAACCGCAAAGTAATCATCTTTGGCCTGCCGGGTGCCTATACTGGCACATGTTCGACAGCGCATGTTCCCAGCTTTATGGTGACGTCTGATGACTTTAAGGCCAAAGGCGTGGATGAGATTATCTGCGTCGCGGTCAATGATCCATTCGTGATGAAAGCATGGGGCGAGGCGACCCGCGCGACCGACGAAGGGATTACGATGCTTGCGGATGCGCACAGCGAATTCACTACCGCAATCGGTATGGAATTTAGTGCGCCGCCTGCTGGGTTCATCAACCGTTCAAAACGCTATGCGATGCTGGTTGATAACGGTGTGGTCAGCATTTTGAACGCTGAATCTAATCCGGGTGAATGCGATATTTCTGCGGGTGAGACGCTTCTCGAAGCGATGGACTAGGACAAGGTTGGGCGGCGCGTTTTACGCCGCCCGGTCGGCCTAGCCGTTGGCTCGTACAATTGTCTGGGTCGGGAACGGAATATCGATCCCGGCTTTATCAAGCGCTTCTTTGACCTGACGTTTCATATCGGCTTGGAACTGGAACAGATCGCCGCGGTCGCACCAGACACGCACCAGAAAATCAACAGAACTGTCGCCAAGGTTATTGACCTGAATAAACGGCTCTGGGTCGGTTTTTGCACGTGGATCGGCAAGAATTGTATCGCGGATCACCTGTTCGGCGGTCTTTAGATTTGCACCGTAGCCGACGCCAAACACCCATTCTGCGCGACGTGTTTCATAGATAGAATAGTTGACGATCGTATTGCCCCAAACCTGTGCATTTGGGATGATGATCTGTAGGTTCGCAGGCGACGCCAGTTCGATAAAGTTCAGCGTGACGTTTTGTACGGTACCCATTTGGCCAGAAACCTCGACGAAATCGCCGATTTTTACTGGGCGGAAGAATACGATCATCACACCAGCAGCGACGTTCGACAAAGTGCCTTGCAGGGCTAGACCAATGGCCAAACCCGCCGCACCGATGACCGCGACAAATGACGTAGTTTGAACGCCAAATGTGTTGAGTACAAAGAGAAAGGCAAAGCCAATCACCACATAGCGGGTGATATTGCCTAGGAAGTTGAACAGGGTGATATCAAGATGCGGGTTTGCTTGCCCAAGTTTGACCAGCCGCCGCCGCAGCCAGCCCCCAAGGATAAATCCGGCAATTAAAATAAAAATCGCGGCAGCGACATTTCCGAAGATAGAGACGAGAAACTGTACCGTCAGTACATCTCCGATGGTGTTTCCATTCCAAATGGCGGTATCTAACAGCTTATCCAAGACTGCCTCCTGCAAGTTCATCCAATTTTTCGCCAAGCTTGACGTCTCGCGTCGATAGACCACCTGCGTCATGCGTGGTCAACGTAACGACGACCGTTTTATAAATATTTGTCCATTCGGGGTGATGATCCCATTTTTCTGCCCAAAATGCAGCACGTGTCATGAACCCAAAGGCGTCAATAAAACTTGCGAAGCGGTAGGTCTTGCTGATCGCGTCGCGCCCGTCGACCATGGCCCAACCGTTCACCAGCAGTGGCGAAAGCAGTTCTTTGCGTTCTAAAGGGGTCATTGCTGTTCCTCTTGGTTGGATTTCTTGAAGGGGCCATAGCTGGTAAGAATTTCGATTTCATTGTCAACAGCGGCACGCTCGGCCTCAAGATACTGCCCAACGGCGTCACGAAACCCGGGATCGCCGAACCAATGCAAAGAATGCGTCGCAACGGGTAGGTATCCGCGCGCAAGCTTATGCTCACCTTGGGCACCGGCCTCGACCCGGTGCAATCTGTTTTGGATCGCAAAGTCGATTGCTTGGTAATAGCAGATTTCAAAATGCAGGCAGGGGTGATGTTCGGTGCAACCCCAATACCGCCCATAAAGCGTATCACGGCCAATGAAATTCAGCGCCCCCGCAACTGCCTGCCCGTCGTGCATGGCGAACACCAGCAGCATGTCGTCGCGCAAGCTCTCTTGTGCCCGGTCGAAAAAATCTCGGGTGAGATAGGGGGTCCCCCATTTGCGAGTGCCAGTGTCTTGGTAAAACTCCCAAAACGCATCCCAATGGGTGGATTGGATTTGATCGCCCGTCAGGGTGATGATTTCACCACCAAAGGCGTGCGCTTGGGCGCGTTCTTTGCGGATGTTTTTGCGTTTGCGGCTGGACAGCGTTGCAAGAAATGCGTCGAAATCGGCGTAGTCATCGTTGATCCAGTGGTATTGTTGACCAATGCGCGATTGCAGCCCCATTTCAGCGCCTGCGATGGCCTCGGCCTCGGTGCAGAACGTGGCGTGTAACGATGACAATTCATTATCGGCGGCGATTTGAATTGCGCCTTGGATTAGCGCCGACATACCGACGGTTTCAAACCCCGGGCGGGTTAAAAACCGACGCCCTGTCGCTGGTGTGAATGGCACGGCGATCTGTAGTTTCGGGTAATATCGTCCGCCTGCGTTTTCATAGGCCTGCGCCCAATTGTGATCAAAGATGTATTCGCCCTGACTGTGGCCTTTGGCATAAAGCGGGGCGGCAGCGATCATCTGCCCGTCTTGATGCGCTGTCAGATAACGGGGTTGCCAACCGCTGCCCGCACCCACTGATCCGCTATCCTCAACCGCGCGTAAGAACCGATAGGTGGTGAACGGGTCAACGGGCCGGCCGGTTGCGTCTTCGGGGCAGGCGCAGGCATCCCATTCTGCGGTGTCAATGCTGGCAAGGCTGGGGTGCGCTGCAATTTCAATCGGGGTGTTGGTCATATCCACAGATTTGGGGTTGCGCGGGTCCGCGTCAAGCGCGGTACCCTTCAAAGGTCACATTTTCCGCGACTTCGCGCGCCTTTGCTTCTGCCTCAGGCGATCGGATGGTCCAACAGAGCACACGTGCGCCTTGCGATTTTAGCGTGGTCACGCGTGGGCGGTCCAGATCATCGGCCTCATGACTGATAAAGCAGGCTCCGGTGCGGTCGTAATCTGGGATATCGCGCAATTCATTTCGCCTGCCACTGGGAACCTCTGGCCAAAATTTTGAGAGGTAGCTAGAGGTCGTGATCCCGCGCGGGATTTGCGGGGCAAGATGCGCCATCGCGGCCACGCTATGCGGGTTGAAAGACATTACGGCAACGTCGCCAGTATAGTTGGCGAGCGCATCGGCGGTGGCCTTTTCAAGCTGGCCGACGTTTGGGCCCATCGCGCCGTCTTGGTCTTTAATCTCGATCAGCAGCGGGACTTGTCCCTTCACGGTGGTCAGAACCTCGGGCAGCGTTGGAATTTTGCCCGCGTCATCCGTCAGGGGAATCTGCACCAATTCGGCAAGATCGCGTGATTTCACGGGACCGGTTTGCGCGGTCAGCCGATCAAGCAGGTCGTCGTGAAACACAATGGCGTGCCCGTCGCGCGATAGCTGCACGTCAATTTCAATGCCATAGCCAGCATCAATCGCGGCCTGTATCGACGCAAGGCTATTTTCAACGCGTCCATTTGCACGGTCATGCAGGGCGCGGTGGGTGATCGGGCGGGCAAAGAAGGATGCGGGTAGCGTCATTTTATTTGAAAGATCGCTTCGATTTCGACTGCAACGTCTAGCGGCAGGCTGGCCGCGCTGACTGCAGAGCGCGCATGGCGGCCTGCATCGCCAAGGGCGGCAACCATAAAGTCAGATGCACCGTTGATGACTTTGGGTTGGTCCGTGAAATCAGCAGTGGAATTGACGAAACCTACCAGTTTAACAACCTGCACGAGGCGGTCGATGTCGCCGTCACAAGCAGCCTTGAGTTGGGCCAGCAAGCTAATTGCACAGGCTTTGGCGGCGTCAGCACCCGCTTCTACACTTATATCAGCGCCCAGCTTACCAGTTATCAAACCGTCCGCTGAGGCCGAAATTTGGCCCGACACGTAAACCATATCGCCAACAATAACATAGGGCACATAGTTGGCGGCGGGTGCGGGTGCGTCAGGCAGGGTCACACCCAATTCGGCCAGTTTTGTTTCAATCGCGCTCATGGGAATCTCCTGTCATTTTGACGGACGCTAGCGGGCAATCCGGCTGCGTGCAATCACGTCTCGCGGAATGCTTTGGCAAAATAATCTGCCAGCGGTTTGAGCAGGTATCCCATCGGGCTCCGGTCCGCAGTCCGAATGAATGCCTCGACCGGCATGCCGGGGATCAGCGTCATATCTGCGGGTAGCCGCGCGATTTCGCCATCGTTCAATTGCACCTCGGCGCGGTAGAATGACTGACCCGAGTTTTCGTTCTGAAATGCATCGGCTGAGACTTGGGTGACTGTGCCAAAAAGTTCGGGTGTACGGCTGCGATCAAACGCAGAAAAGCGCAGCGTGACTTCTTGGCCGACATAAATCTGATCGACATCTTGCACGTTCACTTGGGTCGCAATCACTAGCGGGCGGTCTTGCGGGATCAAGAAAAGCACAGGATCAGCGGCGCGGATGACAGATTGTTCGGCGAAAACCTGCATGCCGTAAACGACCCCCGACACGGGCGCGCGGATATCCAAACGATCCAATTGACGGATCAATGTGCGACGCCGTTCGGCCAGTTCTAGCTGGTTGTATTGCAGGTCGCGCAGTCGGGTGATTGCCTCTTCACGCCGCGTTGTTGAAAGCGCTAAGATTTGCAGGTCGATTTCGGTGGCGCGTTCAGCGGCTTGCGCGGCTTGTGCGGACAGATCACCCATCGTGCCAAGCAGGCTGGCCTCTTCGCGTTGCAATGACAAAACCCGGCTGGCCTGCGCAAGTCCGCGGTCAAGCAGCGTTTGCTGATCTGCCAGCTCTTGTGCGATCAAGGCGCGCTGGGTTGCAAGGGCGGTTTGCTGTGCGGTGATGCCGTCGATTTGGCTCGCGATTTGGGCGCTTTGCTGGTGTAGCTGTTCGACAGCACTTTGGTTCGAGTCGCGACGGGCCGCAAAAAGCCGGTTTTGCCCTGCAATCAACTCGGCCGCTTCAACCGTGCCTGCTTCTGTCAAGGTCGCGTCAAACGTCAGCGTATCTGCACCATCGCGTTCTGCCTCGAGCCGTGCGCGCCTGGCGAGAATTTCGAATAACTGCCCTTCAACAACTGCGCGTTCTGACTGCAACACAGATGCATCTAATCGGACAAGTAAATCACCGGCTTCAACCGTGTCGCCTTCAACCACCAAGATTTCAGAGACCACCCCGCCGTCAGGGTGTTGTACAACTTGGCGATTGCGGTCGACCTCGATCTGGCCGCTGGTGACAACCGCGCCGGTGATTTGCGCAAGTACGGCCCATGTCCCGAACCCACCAACAAGAACGATCAGAGTAAGAATTCCCGCCCAAAGCAGCCGTTTTGCAGACCAGTTATGTTGGGTAGGATCGGTCATGTGACACCCCCGGCTTTGCCGCTTGCGCGTTGAATGTCGCCGTGATTTTTGACCATCTCGGCCATCACGGCATCTTTGGGCCCAAAGGCACGGCGCGCGCCGTTTTCTATCACCAAGAGCGCGTCGCATTCTTGGATCGCGGCGGGCCGGTGCGCCATGATAAACACAATCGCCCCTTCGGATTTGAGCGTTTTGATCGCGCGGTTCAGCGCAATTGATCCTTCGTTATCAAGGTTCGAATTGGGTTCATCCAAGACCAGCATAACGGGATCACCGTAAAGCGCGCGCGCCAAGCCGATCCGCTGAATTTGCCCGCCTGACAACCGGCCACCAGTGGCGGTTACACGTGTGTCGTAGCCATCGGGCAACCGCAGGATCATATCATGTGCTGCGGATTTTTGCGCGGCTTTGACCACGGCGGCGTCATCTGGCTGCAACGCCATCCGGGCGATGTTTTCTTTGATTGTGCCGTCGAACAACTGTACGCGCTGCGGCAAGTATCCGATATATTGCCCCAAGGTATCCGGATCATATTGGTCAAGCGCCGCACCGTCCAAACGAACCTTGCCGCCCGCAGGTTGCCATACCCCTGTCAACACCCGCGCCAGTGTGGATTTCCCGGCGCCGGAGGTGCCGATTACGCCAACGGCTTGGCCGGGTTTGACCTCAAAGCTCATGGCACGCAACGCCGGCAGGGTTTCACCGGGCGGGACCACGGTCACTTGTTCCACGCGCAAATGCGCGTTTGGCTTTGGTAATGTGGTATGCGCGGTATCGGCGGGAACGGCGCTAAGCAAGACCGACAAGTTGTGCCAGCCTTCGCGCCCGCTTTGGAATACCGCCCAATGGCCGACAATCGATTCAATCGGTGCAAGCCCGCGACCCAATAGAATTGACCCAGCAATCATCGCACCGGGCGACAGTTGGTTGTTCAACACAAGATAGGCCCCAAGACCCAACATTGCCGATTGCAAAATAAGCCGGAACGTTTTGGTCAGTGCTGTAAACGTACCCGATGTATCTGCGGCTGATATGGTTGCCTCTAGCGATTTTCCGCGCGCGCGTTGCCAGCGCCCAAAGGCTGCATCGCGCATACCTAGCGAATGTACCATTTCGCTTTCTTGACGGATTTGGCTGCCCATTTGGTCCGCTGCAAACCGTGCGGCCTGCGATCTGGTTAACGGCTTGCGGCTGCTAAATTGGTTCATCAGTGCCACTGCGATCAATATGACGGCCCCAATGACCGCAAGCATCCCCATCAGCGGGTGGAATATGAAAATGCCCATAAAAAACAGAGGTGCCCAAGGCAGATCAAATGCCGCCATCAGCGCCGGAGACGTGATCATGCGCTGGATGGATTCGAGATCGCGCAACCCTGTCGCTGCTTCGCGCGGCGCGCGCGCTAACGTCGTAGCTTGCATTACGGCGGCAAAGACCGGACGGTCTAGCTGCGTTTGAAACTCTGCACCAACACGGGCCATGACCCGGCCGCGGACATAATCCAAAATACCCATCATCCCGTATAGAAACCCAACGAGAGCCGATAGCGCGATCAACGTTTCAAACGACCGCGAGCTCAGCACGCGGTCATAGACGTTCAACATATAAAGCGGCCCGGTCAGCATCAACAGGTTCACAAAAAAGCTGAAAATTGCGACGGCCCAATAGAGCGCACGGCTAGACTGTCGGGCGGCGCGCAGTTGAGACAGACCTTTGGCGTTGTCGGGCATGCGTGAAAATTTCCTTACCTGCGCAGATTTTGCGCAACCTATAGCAAAACACAAGGGTGTTAACCTTCAATCTACACCTGTGAATTTACGGGCAAACATTCATTTAAGAGATTGATCATCTTACCGTATTCCCGCTAGCCTTGATGATATGACATATTTACCTAAAATTGCCTTTGCCCTGCTTGCCCCTAATCTCGCGTTTGCCGTCCCATTTGACGGTGTCTATAAACAGACGGCCCATTCGGAATGCGCGTTGGTTGGTGTTGATGGCGGGTCGCTTGAGATCAAAGACGGGATTTTTTATGGCGTTGAAATGCAATGCCGCATGACCAACCCCGTTGATATCAACGATATGGACGCAACCATTTTTCAGATGGAATGCTCGGGCGAGGGGCAAACTTGGTCAGAACGTGCCATCCTAATGAATGACGCCGAACAGACCGGCATCATTATGGTGTGGAACGGCTATGCGTTTCGCTATTCGCGCTGCGAAGAAGGCGAATATTAGTCGCCGATAATCGAATCCAGCAGATTCAGGATATCTTGATCCAGCACTTCACCGCCTTCGCTGTGCAAGAGACCAGAATCGACAGGGCGTTCCGGTACAGTCAGCGGTAGCGGCGTTGGTGTTTTATCGGCCAGAACACGGGTCATGGTTTCGCGCCAAATCGTTGCGGGCAGCCCGCCACCTGTGACACCTGTCAGTGGACGGTTATCATCGTTGCCCATCCAAACCCCGGTGACATAATCGCCGGTAAATCCGATAAACCACGCGTCACGTGCCCCTTGGGTGGTGCCGGTTTTACCCGCGATTTCCCAACCATCAATCTGCGCGCGACCTCCGGTGCCTTCTTCAACAACTTTTGTCATCATCCACGTCAGCTGACGTGCCGCGTTTTGACTGATGATCCGTTCGCCGATGCCGGATCCTTGCGAATCCATCAGTGAATCGCTGTCGCCACGGATGCGCAGATCCACCAAACCATAGGGTGTCACTTGCGACCCACCGTTCAAAATGCCTGCATAGGCACCTGTCATATCCAGCAGAGTGCTTTCGGACACGCCCAGCGCTAGGGCAGGCCCCGCCGCCAAGTCTCCGTTGAGCCCAAAGCCGTTGGCGACGTTGCGTACCAGTTCGCGACCGACGTCCTCGGATAAGACAATCGCAGGGATGTTGCGGCTTTCGGCAAGGGACTGGATCAGGGTGATCGGCCCTTTGAATTCGCGGTCATAGTTTTCGGGGCACCAATCGCCTGCGCCGCGTCTGCTCCAACACGTGCGGGCATCATCGATCATGGTGTAAGGTGACACGCCAAGATCAAGCGCCGCAGCAAAGATAAACGGTTTGAACGAAGACCCAGTCTGCCGATTGGCTTGGGTCGCGCGGTTGAACGCGCCCGTTTCACCGATGTTGCGCCCGCCGACCATTGCGCGGACCGCGCCGTCTGCCGACATAACGACAATCGCGGCTTGTGCTGTTGAATCGGCGCTGACCCTTTCCTCGAACACGCTGATCATCGCCTCTTCGGCGGCTGCTTGGATTGCGGGATCAAGGGTGGTGCGGATATGCACATCTTCGGTGGTGTTGCGGGTGAACGATTCTGGTCCACTGCGCATAATCCAATCGGCAAAGAAGGTGGCGGCATTTGCGCGTGCGGTTTCCGATAGGGTCGCGGGGTTGGTTCGGGCCTCATCAGCCTCGGCGGTCGTTAAATGGCCTTGGGCCTCCATCAAGCCGACGACGACAGCAGCACGGTTCTGGGAGCGCTGCAAATTGGCGGTAGGCGCTAAGGTTGACGGCGCGGTGAGCAACCCGGCCAACATCGCCGACTGCGCGGGGTCTAACGCTCTTGCCGGAATGCCAAAGTAGCGCTGCGATGCGGCCTCAAAGCCGCGTGCACCTGCGCCTAGGTAGGCGCGGTTCAGATAAATGGATAAGATTTCGTCTTTGGTGTAGGCGATTTCCATACCAACAGAATACACAGCTTCGCGGGCTTTACGCCAAAGCGAGCCTTGGCGGCAGTCTCTTTCATAATCAGTTTCGGATTCCCATTTTGTTGGATCATAGGGCACGCCAAGACAAAGCAGTTTGGCGGTTTGCTGCGTGATTGTAGAGCCCCCGTGGCCAGACAGCGGCCCGCGCCCTTCGCGCAGGTTGATCCGTACAGCGGATGCGATCCCGCGCGGGGAAATACCAAAGTGGCGATAGAAACGCTTATCCTCGGTGGCGATCACCGCATTGGTAAGGTGGTCCGATACGGTATTCACTGTGACCATGCCGCCAAACTGGTCACCGCGCCAAGCAAAGACTTCGCCGCGGAAGTCGGTCATTGTGACCGATCCACGCGTCCGCCCGTCAATTAGCTCTTCAACGGGGGGCATCTGAGCTGCGAAATAGAATGAAAATCCGGCGATGATCAGGCCAACGACAAGACCAAGACGCCAGCTAACGGCCCAAATGATGCGCAAGGCCCAACGGAACGGCAGCAGAATCCAGCCCAATAGCCCGCGCGGCTTGCGCGGCTTTGGCGCGGATTTGCGGCGGGCCGCAGGTTTCGCGGTTGGCTTTTTCTTTGGCGCGGGCTTCTTTTTTGGCGTTTTTTTCGCCGGGTAGCGCTTATCTGCCACCAAAGGTGTCCGCTTATTGCCGTTTCCAGTCATTGTCTGCTCGATTGATTATTTATCAGGTTTTTTACAACCATAACGTCGGTTTTCACAAATGTAGAGCACGATGAGTCGTGCATACCATGTTTTTATATCGCACAAAAAGTAGGCTATTGTGGTAGTTTGTGCAAAAATTGTGCAACTGTGGTCGTTTTTGGGGCAGTTTAACACCTCGGAAACCTTGCTCGGACGGGACACACACGGTTTTTGTCCCCTTGCAAGCCGTCGCTGCAAAAGCGGCGTGCATTTAAATATTGCAAGGGGAAGAACGTGAAACTCATCATTGCAACAATCAAGCCGTTTAAACTCGAGGAGGTCCGCGAAGCGCTGACCACCGTGGGTGTACGTGGCATGATGGTGTCAGAAATCAAGGGCTTCGGCTCGCAATCCGGCCACACTGAAATTTACCGCGGCGCAGAATACGCCGTGAATTTCGTGCCAAAGGTCAAGCTTGAAGTCGTCGTGCCAGCGTCGATGGCCGAGCAGGTGGTTTCCACCATCGCATCCACCGCTAAAACCGAAAAAATCGGCGACGGCAAGATTTTCGTTCTCGACGTTGAAAGCGCCGTTCGCGTGCGGACAGGCGAGACAAACGACGACGCGCTTTAAGCGCGCCCAAAAAACAAGGGACAGACACTAATGAAACTCTCAAATCTTATTCCAGCCACAGCGCTCGCGACCGCGATGCCGTTGGTGGCCTTTGCACAGGACGCCGAAGTGGCGGTCGCCGTGCCAACGGATTCCGTCTTTATCTTTAACACGCTGCTGTTCTTGATCGGCGGCTTTCTTGTATTCTTCATGGCTGCGGGCTTTTCCATGTTGGAAGCCGGTCTGGTGCGCTCTAAGAACGTGACCACACAGCTGACCAAAAACGTCGCGCTGTTTGGTTTGGCGTCAATCTTCTACTACCTCATCGGTTACAACCTGATGTACCCACTGGGCGATTGGGCAATCGAAGGCTACCTATCTGGCCTCTTCGGTCCAGGTGTTCTGGAAGCTGTTGGTGTGACGGCAGAAGGTGCTGACGACTACGGCTATGCGTCAACCGGTTCAGACTTCTTCTTCCAGCTGATGTTCTGTGCGGCAACCGCATCGATCGTTTCTGGTACCGTCGCTGAGCGTATCAAACTGTGGCCATTCTTGATCTTCACGATCATCTTGACTGCAATCATCTACCCAATCACTGCGTCTTGGACTTGGGGCGGCGGTTTTGTTGGCGAAGCTGGCTTCTCTGACTTTGCTGGTTCGACCATCGTTCACTCTGTTGGTGGCTGGGCTGCGTTGACTGGTGCGATCATTCTTGGACCACGTTTGGGCAAATACAAAGATGGTAAGGTAACACCTTTCCCGGGCTCAAACCTGCCATTGGCGACATTGGGTACATTCATCTTGTGGATGGGTTGGTTCGGCTTTAACGGCGGCTCACAGCTTGCAATGGGTTCTGTTGGCGACGTTGCAGATGTTTCGCGCATCTTCTCGAACACCAACGCGGCTGCTGCTGGTGGTGCCGTTGCTGCGCTGCTTCTCACACAGCTTTTGTACAAAAAAGTCGACCTGACAATGGTTCTGAACGGCGCACTTGCTGGTCTGGTGTCTATCACGGCCGAGCCTTTGGCACCGTCTTTGGGCCTTTCTACGATCATTGGTATGATTGGCGGCGTCTTGGTTGTTGTTAGCGTACCACTTCTTGATAAGTTCAAGATCGATGACGTTGTTGGCGCGATTCCAGTTCACCTCGTCTGCGGTATCTGGGGTACGCTGGCTGTTGTGCTGACTGGCACTGCAACCATTGGCGACCAACTGTTCGGTATCGTTGTGATCGGTCTTGCGACCATCGTTGCATCGGCTGTTGTCTGGTTCATCCTGAAAGCAACCGTCGGTATCCGGGTTTCTGAAGAAGCTGAAATCAACGGTTTGGACGTGTCCGAGCTGGGCATGGAAGCCTACCCAGAGTTCTCAAAAGGCTAATACTTAACCTTTGTTAAGTGAGCATGACCTGGGCGTTCGCGCCCGGGTTTTTTTGTGCGCTGGTGGATCGAGATCCACCCTACGGGCAGTACGCAAAATTATTCGAACTATTGCAATTTTGCGCTATATTCTTGCGTCTTCTGGCGGGCAATGGGCTGAGATAGCAAAGAATTCCCGTGATTGGCGCTGTAATCGTCAAGAAAGAGTTTTCCCTGCATTCGGAGTAGTCCCATGATCCAGACCCCATATCTTTTGTTTCTTGGCGATGCGCCTGATCAGCTTGCCGCGAAGGTGGCGCAGGGGATCAAAGATTGGCGCCCCGATAACGCCGTCGGGCAATTTCGCATGCCAGGTTGTGGTGCAGACGTCGGCATTGCCGATATGACGCTCGCCCAAGCGAAAGAGGCTGGCGCAAAGACGCTTGTTATCGGGGTCGCCAATCGCGGTGGCGTGATTTCGGATGCGTGGAAAGAGGTCTTGGTAGAAGCCCTGCAAATGGGCTTTGATGTTGCTTCGGGTCTGCACAATTTGCTGCGCGATGAAAACGACCTGATGGCGGCTGCACGTGTGAACGGACGCACCCTATTTGATGTGCGCATTCCGTCTGTCGCCTATCCAATTGCGAATGGCAAAAAACGGTCCGGAAAACGCTGCCTTGCCGTGGGGACAGATTGTTCCGTTGGGAAAATGTATACCGGGCTTGCGATGGATGCTGAGATGCAAAAACGCGGCATGAATTCCACCTTCCGCCCGACCGGCCAGACAGGGATTTTGATCACCGGGGGCGGTGTACCGCTTGACGCTGTGATCGCTGATTTCATGGCGGGTGCGGTCGAATACCTGACCCCGGACAATGATGATGATCATTGGGATCACATTGAGGGGCAGGGCAGCCTGTTCCACGTGTCTTATTCTGGTGTGACAATGGCGTTGATTCATGGCGGCCAGCCCGACGCGCTTGTGTTGGCGCATGAACCGACCCGCGCCCATATGCGCGGTCTTCCGGGGTATGCGTTGCAAAGCCTTGAAAAATTGCGTGATACAGCGCTTCCGTTGGCACGTATTGCGAACCCCGACTGCCAAGTGATTGGTGTTTCAGTGAACACCCAGCATCTGTCTGAACCGGAAGCCGAGGCATATCTGGCCGAAGTCGAAGCCCGCATGGGGCTGCCGGCTGTTGATACATATCGCCAAGGCGCTGGCCGTCTGGTCGATGCGCTTGCGGGGCTATAAGATCAGATTTAGCAAAATCTGATCGGCTCCGCCGGGAGTATTTTGTGGAAAAAAGAAGGGGTGGGCATGCAGATTGAAGTGAACTCTGATGTATTTCGACTCGCGCAGGTATTCACCATCAGTCGCGGGTCGCGTACGCAGGCCGAAGTGTTGACTGTAACTGTACGCGATGACGGCGTGGTCGGGCGCGGCGAATGTGTGCCCTATGCCCGCTACGATGAAACGCTTGATAGCGTCACCGCGCAGATTGCAGGTTTCGACGGGGCCTGGAGCGATTTGCCTGATGCATTGCCCGCTGGGGCTGCGCGTAATGCGCTGGATTGTGCGTATTGGGATCACGCGGCGAAACGTGCGGGTAAACGCGTGTGGGATTTGTTGGGTTTGCCCGCGCCCAGCCCCGAGATCACGGCCTTCACCCTGTCACTGGACACGCCTGATGCGATGCAAGTGCAGGCCGCAAAAAACGCGTTTCGTCCGCTGTTAAAGATCAAGCTTGGCACCCCGGACGATATGGCCCGGCTAGAGGCCGTGCGCCGCGGTGCGCCTGACGCGCAGATTATCGTGGACGCCAACGAAGGCTGGACAGCGGATGTTTATGCCGATCTTGCCCCACATCTGATCCGCCTTGGTGTGCGGATGGTTGAACAGCCGTTGCCCGCAGGTGCCGATGATATGCTTGCTGAGATCGCGCGGCCCTTGCCCGTTTGCGCCGATGAAAGCTGTCATGATCGCGCAAGCCTGCCGGGCTTAATGGGCAAATATGATATGGTGAATATCAAGCTTGATAAAACTGGCGGATTGACCGAGGCTCTTGCCTTAAAAGAACAAGCGATCAAAGAAGGTTATGGCGTGATGGTCGGCTGCATGGTCGGATCGTCGCTTGCGATGGCCCCAGCGACCATTTTGGCGCAGGGCGTGGCGTTTACGGACCTTGACGGCCCGCTGTTATTGGCCGAAGACCGTGACCAACCACTGCAATTTGATGACAAAGGCGTGCATGCACCTGCCGCCGCATTATGGGGATGACCATGCGCACAGTATACGTCAACGGCGACTACCTACCTGAAAACGAAGCCAAGATTTCGATCTTTGATCGCGGGTTCTTGATGGCCGACGGTGTTTACGAGGTGACATCAGTTCTGGACGGTAAGCTGATCGATTTTGATGGTCACGCGAAGCGGCTCGCACGTTCCTTGGATGAGCTGGACATGCCGCACCCGGCCGTGCTGCCCAATTTGCTTGAGGTGCATCGTGAACTGGTCCGTTTGAACGGCATCGAAGAGGGCATGATTTATCTGCAAATCACACGTGGTGCACCTGATGACCGTGACTTTGCTTTTCCCGATCCCGAAGCAACTACGCCAACTGTGGTGCTGTTCACGCAAAACAAACCCGGTCTTGCCGATAATCCGGTCGCGCAAAAAGGCATCAAAGTGATCTCTATCGAAGATCAGCGCTGGGCGCGTCGTGACATTAAGACCGTGCAATTACTTTACCCATCCATGGGCAAGATGATGGCCAAGGCCGCGGGTGCCGACGACGCATGGATGGTTGAAGATGGGGCCGTAACCGAAGGCACGTCAAACAACGCCTATATCGTCAAAGGTAATACGATCATTACCCGCAACCTTGGCAATGAAATCTTGCACGGTATTACCCGTGCCGCAGTTTTGCGTTTTGCGCGCGAAGCCCAAATGCAAGTCGAAGAACGCAGCTTTACCATTGCCGAGGCGCAAGAGGCGGATGAGGCGTTTATCACCTCGGCCAGCACATTTGTGATGCCTGTGGTCGAAATCGACGGCGCTAAAATCGGCACTGGCACACCGGGTTCGATCGCAGGTCGTCTGCGCGAGATTTACCTAGAAGAAAGCCGCAAGGCTGGCATCTAACATATTTCGCTAGAGGTATTATTGAGCTGCAGGGTACCCCCCTGCGGCTTTTGCATTGGGCATATATGTTCGGTGTCCGTTTTGATTTATTTTGTCTTTTTTCAAATGAGTTGGGATTAAAGCTGCCCTCTCAGCTGTTGGTTACATTGAGCGAGGTTTGCTCGTGATCAATAGAGGAAAGTATTATGAAAGTTTTTGGTGCAGCCCTAGCCGGAGTTGCCAGTCTTTTTGCGACGTCAGCGCTGGCACAAGACGCAGGTGGTTTTTACGCGGGCTATGAAATATTGCAATTTCAGTGGAGTGATACTGGGGGCGACGAACAGCAAGAGGATCTGTCCACCGGTGGGCGTGTGACCTTTGGCTACAACACATCTGATGACAATTCTGTCCGTTTGCGCGTCTTTGGGTTTGCTGCTGTCGATGAAGGCGGCGCCGATATCGAGCTGGGGTACGCAGACCTAGAGTATGTGTCCCAGATTGCGCTGAGCGACACAGTATCTGCCGAATTCAGTGCTGGTGTCCGGCGTCTTAAACTTTTGGCGCCAGATGGTGAGTGGGATGGTTCGACGGGTCCAGTTATTGCGGCCAAAATTACGTCAGATTTGGGAAAAGGGTTTGGGTTTTACGGTGGTGCGCGCACGTCCGTTGTATTCGGCATCGAAGACGAAGATGACGATTTTCATCAAGTCGCTGCATCCGAACTGAGCACAGGGTTCACATGGTCGCGTGCAGTTGGCGCGGGCGCATTGGATATTAACTTCGGAGCAGAAGCGCAGAACTATCAATCTGTCCGCGACGGCGAAGAAGATTACGGCCTGATTGGTTTTGCGATCGGCGCAAACTATAGTTTTTAGCGTTCGCACGCTTTGGGTCACCGCATTTGGTGGCCCAACCCTCAACCATGCGATTCCTTAAATGCCTCTTGCGCCTCGGGGCTTGCTTCGGTCTGGTGTTTTGCTTTCCATTCCGCAAACGGCATTCCATAGAACGCTTCGCGTCCTGCGTCTTTGTCCATCTCTATGCCATGTTCGTTCGCGGCCTCTTGGTACCAACGTGACAGGCAGTTGCGGCAGAATCCGGCTAGATTCATCATATCGATGTTTTGTGCATCAGGCCGATCTTGCATCAAATGGTGTTGCAGGCGCCGAAATGCTGCAGCTTCGATCTCGATCCGGGTTTGGTCGTCCATGGTATCCTCCGTTGTTGTCTTAACCTAACTGCAATGGGGGCCCATAAAAAGGGCGCGTGTGACATGTTTGATGTCATTCCGGTGTCACGCGTAGTAGGCTAGTTGTGATAGAGATAGAATTGCGCAATAAGGGCGCAAAGCCGGGTGTTATCGCTAACGGCATTAGACGCACGAAGGAATTATCATGAGACGCCACCGTAACGTAAAGATCGTCGCCACACTTGGCCCTGCCTCTAATGATTACGAAATGATCCGTGCGTTGCACGAAGCAGGTGCAGATGTCTTTCGTCTAAATATGTCGCATGGCGACCATGCTGAAATTCGCGTCCGCCACGAAATTATTCGTCAGGTCGAAAAAGACTTGGACAGCCCGATCTCAATTCTTGCTGACTTGCAGGGGCCGAAACTGCGTGTTGGTGTCTTCGCAAATGGTGAAGAAGAGCTGGTCGTTGGTGCATCGTTCCGGTTGGATCTTGATGATGCCGAAGGCGACGTCAATCGCGTGAAGCTGCCGCATAAAGAAATTTTTGATGCCCTAGAGCCCGGCGCGCATTTGTTGGTGAATGACGGCAAAATCAAGCTGCGCGTCAAAGACTGCGGCGCGACTTTTGCGGATTGTGAAGTCATCGTCGGCGGCACAATTTCGAACCGCAAAGGCGTGAACGTGCCAGACGTGACCCTGCCATTGGCGGCGCTGTCTGAAAAGGATCTCAAAGATCTCGAATTCGTATGCGAGTTGGGTGTCGATTGGTTGGCCCTATCGTTCGTGCAGCGCGCCGCCGATGTTGAGCAAGCCCGTGCCTTGGCGAAAGGTCGCGCTGCGATCCTGTCTAAAATTGAAAAACCAAACGCTGTGAAATCGTTTGATGAAATTCTTAAGGTCAGTGATGGCATCATGGTTGCGCGTGGTGATCTGGGTGTAGAATTGCCGGTGCACGCGGTGCCCCCAATCCAAAAGCAACTGATCCGCAAATCACGCGCGGCTGCCAAGCCGGTGATCGTTGCGACGCAGATGTTGGAATCGATGATCGATTCTCCAATGCCGACCCGCGCCGAAGTATCCGACGTCGCGACCGCGATTTATGAAGGCGCAGATGCGATCATGCTTTCTGCGGAATCAGCGGCAGGCGATTATCCGATCGAAGCTGTCACCACGATGAACAATGTCGCAGGTGAGGTCGAAACCGACCCAACCTACACGGATATCATCGAGGCATCTCGCCACACCGACGGTAAGACCGTTGCGAACGGTATTGTGTCTGCGGCGCGCGAAATTGCGGAAACGACCGACGTCAAAGCAATCTGCTGTTTCTCACAATCCGGCACGACTGCCTTGCTTGTATCACGCGAACGCCCCCGTGTGCCGATTATTGCCATGACCAGCCATATTGATACGGCGCGTCGCCTTTGCTTGTCTTGGGGGACAAACTGTGTGGTCACTGGCCCGGTTGACCGCTTTAAGGATGCGGTGATTGCGGCGGTCCGTGCGGCCATTGGCCAAAACCTAGCGACCAAAGACGATATGGTCGTAATTACCGCTGGCGTGCCGTTCAACACACCGGGTTCAACCAACATTTTGCGTGTCGCTCCATGCGATGAACGTTTGATTTTTCCGGCGGAAGCGGACTAAGTTACCGAAAAGTCGTGTAACGGGAACGTGAATATGGATTATGACCTGATCTTTGTGGTGGGCGTGCTGTGCTGCGCCTTCGCGATTCCGGCTTTGATTGCGGCGTTCTCGGATCGTCGATTCCCGCGTGTCGCGGTCGCATTTGGTGTGCTGGGCGGCGTCAGTATTGCTTATGCGTTGCAGGAGAATCCGGGCGTCTATGGGATTTCGACGATTGACGAGATCTTTGTCGATGTCATCGGGCGCTATCTGCTCTAATCCACTTGCCAATTGTTCGGATGCGTCCTATACGGCGCGTCTGAACCCGCGCGTCCGGCCGATATGGCATGCCGAGTCGCGTTTTCTACCGACCCAAAGAGGAGACGGAAATGCCGAAGATGAAGACAAAATCGAGCTGCAAAAAGCGGTTCAAAGTGACGGCCTCTGGCCGTGTCGTGGCTGCCCAAGCGGGCAAGCAACACGGCATGATCAAACGCTCGAACAAATTCCTCCGTAACGCACGTGGCACGACCACATTGTGCAAAGCTGATGAAGGTATCGTTAAATCAATGATGCCTTACGCACGTTAATTAGAGGGATTTAGGATATGCGCGTTAAAGGTGGTACAGTCACTCATCGTCGTCACAAAAAAGTTCTCGACGCTGCCAAAGGTTATTACGATCGTCGGTCAAAGACTTTTAAAGTCGCCAAACAGGCCGTCGACAAAGCCAACCAATATGCAACCCGCGACCGTCATAATCGCAAGCGCAACTTCCGCGCTTTGTGGATTCAGCGGATCAACGCAGGTGTGCGGTCGGTTGATGAAACACTGAACTATTCAAAGTTCATCAACGGCCTGACATTGGCTGGCATCGAAGTCGACCGTAAGGTTCTGGCTGATCTGGCCGTGAACGAACCTGACGCATTTGCGACAATCGTTGGTAAAGCCAAGGATGCATTGGCAGCCTAAGCTGACAATGACATGATTGATTTAAGGCCGTATTGGGAAACCAATGCGGCCTTTCTCGTTTTTGGCAACGAAAACGAAACGAATTTACCCGATGTTCCAGTTCATGGTGATACTGCGGCTGACATTGTGCTGTGCGATGCTGATTTGGCCGGTGATCTGCCGGGCGGAAACGGGGTCGCTTGTTGGTGATGGCGCTTTTGGGCAGGCGCAAGGGTTGCTCGCACGTTCAACGGATGCGGTGGAAACAACATCGACCGGGGCGAGCCTATTTGCAGGTAATGCTGAGGGCAGTCTATTCGCCCCGTTCCCTGTCATGCTTAGGCAAGGCGCGCCACTTGATGCGAACCCTGATGTAGTCGCCCATGTGCGCGCAGTCATTGGGCGCGCCGAATCGCCCTTTGCTGGGTATGATGCAGTGCAGCATGGCGCGACGGTCAAGCCTGATAAACCCCCAACACAGATGACGATTGGTGAAATTTTTGCCTGGATCGCGGCAACCCCAGGTCAGCCGCATGCCATTGGACGCTATCAGTTTATTCCAGATACGCTGGCCCGCGTGGTTGAACAAACGGGTGCGCGCCACAGCGATCGGTTTAGCCCTGCGATGCAAGATCGGCTTGCGGATGTGCTCTTGGCCGATGCGGGTCTGCCCGCGTTTCGGGCCGGACAAATCAGTCAGCAGCGGTTTATGAATAACCTCGCGGCGATTTGGGCGGGTCTGCCGACGTCATCTGGGCAGTCAAAATACCACGGCATCGCTGGAAATCACGCCACAGTATCCCTTGCATATTTCAGGTCAGAGATTGCTAAAATCGCGCCGGGATGACCCATGCTAGTCGTGCATATGCTTGCAACTAAGCCCTCATTTCGCTAGCACCGCGTGGATAGTTGCAAGAGGCGCCCCATGGACGATCTGAAATCAAAATACCTTTCACTGGTTGCCGATGCCGCGGACGAGGCAGCGATCGAAGATCTGCGGGTGCAGGCCGTCGGCAAAAAAGGCGAAATCAGCCTGAAAATGCGCGAATTGGGGAAAATGAGCCCGGAAGAACGTCAAGTCGCAGGCCCCGCGCTGAACGCGCTGAAAGATGAAATCAACAGCGCCTTGGCCGCGAAAAAGGTCGCGCTTGCCGATGCGGCGCTGGATGAACGGCTGCGTAGTGAATGGCTGGATGTGACATTGCCATCACGTGACCGCCGCGTGGGGTCAATCCACCCGATCAGTCAGGTCACCGAAGAGGTCAGCGCGATCTTTGCCGATATGGGTTTTTCGGTTGCCGAAGGGCCACAGATCGAATCCGATTGGTATAATTTTGACGCGCTCAACATTCCCGGCCACCACCCTGCGCGGGCCGAGATGGACACGTTTTATACGCATCGCGGCGCGGATGATGACCGTCCGCCGCATGTGCTGCGCACCCATACCAGCCCCGTGCAAATCCGCAGTATGGAGGCAAATGGCGCCCCCATTCGAATCATTTGCCCGGGCCGCGTGTACCGTGCCGACTATGATCAGACGCATACGCCGATGTTTAACCAAGTCGAAGGTCTGGCCATCGACAAAGACATCAGCATGGCCAACCTCAAATGGGTGCTTGAGGAATTTTTTAGCGCTTATTTTGGTGCCCGCGTGAAAACGCGTTTCCGCGCCTCGCATTTCCCGTTCACAGAACCATCCGCCGAGGTGGATATTCAGTGTTCATGGGTTGATGGGCAGTTGAAGGTCGGCGAAGGCGACGGCTGGCTCGAAGTGCTGGGCTCCGGCATGGTCCACCCCAAGGTGCTGCAAGCCGCCAAAATAGACCCTGACCTGTGGCAAGGCTTTGCCTTTGGTGTCGGGATCGACCGGATCGCGATGCTGAAATACGGCATCCCCGATCTGCGGGCGTTTTTTGATTCAGACCTGCGCTGGTTGCGCCACTATGGGTTTAGTGCGTTGAAGGTGCCGACGCTGCATGGCGGGCTGTAGGTGTAATGCCTAAAAGGAATCTAGATAGAATTCGTGAAATAATAGTAGAGGTCATTGATATGCCCTCACAATATGACGACGGATTTGTCGACTTCAGCAAGGAAATGAAGTCTGGAGACTCCTATCAGCTTTATCTTATGCAAAACGCTGGTTTGATTGAGGGAAAAAGCTCTAAGGACGGCTTTTTCTTTATCACAAATCAAGGGCAGGATTATTATGATGCTGTCTGTTCTGAGAGTATTTGGCTAAAAACGAAGGCCGCTGTAACAGAAACTGGTGGCAATGCTACGTTAGAAGTCGTGAAGCAGCTTGCCGTTGGCTATCTAAAGAAAAGTATTTCTGAAAAAACGGGTATCGAATTGTAATCCCGCCCGGCATCGCCGGGCAGCGCCCGGACCTCCCCCATGGGGAGGGCGCTTCGCACCCACCCCGAGGTCCGCACGCCGCCCTCTGTATTGAATGAATGGAAACCAAATGGCCGATGAAATTGAAGACCTGCAAGACACATATCCCGGTGCGGGGACGTTTCGGTTTGGTGATGGACCAGAGCTGTGTCAGCACTTGATTGCGCTGGTCCGCAAGGGCAAAAAACGTGCGACCTGTGCGGCGCTGTCTGAATTTGACGGCGACCCAGACGCGCTGCCCGTTGTTGGCCGCTGCGATATTGCGGCGAATTGGGATGGCACCCCAGCGCTGGTGATCCGCACCACTGGCGTCGAAGAGGTCCGCTATTGCGATGTCACCGAAGAGATGGCGCTGGCCGAGGGCGAGGATGATACGCTGCTTGCTTGGCGCAAGTCACATAAAGCCTATTTCAAGCGCAGCGGCGAGTTTCACCCCGAAATGATGCTCGTGTTTGAAACCTTTGAACTAATCGAAGACCTCGCTGGCCGTGAACTTTGACGGGGCGGTGGGGTAAACCCCACCCTACGGTCTTTCCCATTTGTGCGTAATCCGCTAAGCCCAATCCAACCAATGTAAACCGCAGGACCGGACCTATGAAATTCACCCTCTCCTGGCTGAAACACCATCTTGAGACAGACGCGACCCTTGATCAGATCGCGGACGCGTTGACCGATCTTGGGCTTGAGGTCGAAGGCATCGAAGACCCTGCGGCAAAGCTGCGCGATTTTACCATCGCTAAGGTGACCCACGCCGAAAAGCATCCTGATGCGGACAAGCTGAAGGTCTGTAAGGTGCAGTCGAACGAGGGCGAAACCCAGATTGTCTGCGGCGCGCCCAATGCGCGTGCGGGGATCACTGTGGTCTTGGCAAAACCGGGCACTTATATCCCCGGCCTCGATATCACTATCAAGGTCGGCAATATCCGTGGTGTCGATAGCTTTGGCATGATGGCGTCTGAAAAAGAGCTGGAACTGTCCGACGAGCATAACGGCATCATTGAATTGCCATCGGGTGAGGTTGGCGAGACCTTTGCTGATTGGCTGGCGGCAAACGACCCGTCCAAGGTCGATCCGGTGATCGAGATTGCGATTACGCCAAACCGTCCTGATGCGCTGGGCGTGCGTGGGATTGCGCGTGATCTGGCGGCGCGGGGTTTGGGCACGCTGAAACCTAGTGAAGTTGATCCGGTTGCCGCATCATTCAAGGCGGACCTGAATGTATCTATTGATGATGATACGCTTGATGGCTGCCCAGTTTTCTATGGTCGTTTGATTAAAGGTGTCAAAAATGGCCCTAGCCCAGAGTGGCTCCAGCAGCAGTTGCGTGCTATTGGTTTGCGCCCGATTAGTTTCTTGGTCGATGTCACCAACTGGTTCACCTATGATCTGAACCGTCCATTGCACGTATTCGATGCCGATGAGGTTGCGGGCAACCTACGTGTGCACCGTGCCGCAGGTGGCGAGGTGATCACCGCACTTGATGACAAAGACTACACATTGCAGTCAGGCCAGATGGTGATTTCGGATGATACGGGCGTTGAAAGCATCGCCGGGATCATGGGCGGTGCGGCGACGGGCTGTACTGAAGAGACCGTGAATGTGTTCGTCGAAAGCGCCTATTGGGATCCTGTGCAGATCGCTTATGCGGGGCGCGCGCTGAAGATCAATTCAGATGCGCGCTACCGGTTTGAACGTGGTGTTGATCCGGCATTCACGCCCGAAGGTTTGGAACATGCCGTACGCATGATCGTTGATATCGCGGGTGGCGAAGCGTCCGAAGTTATTCAAGCGGGCAGCGTGCCTGACACGGCGCGTGCCTATAAGCTGGACGCAAAGCGTGTGATTAGCCTTGTTGGCATGGATATTCCTGAAAGCACCCAGCGCCAGACGCTGACTGCGCTTGGGTTTAAGCTCGAAGGCAATATGGCCAGCGTGCCGTCTTGGCGTCCCGATGTGCAGGGTGAGGCCGATTTGGTCGAGGAAGTTGCGCGCATTGCGTCCCTGACGAAATTGCAGGGCGTGCCATTGCCGCGGATGACGGCTGGCGTGCCAAAGCCGATTTTGACTGATGGGCAATTGCGTCAACAAGCGGCGCGCCGGACGGCGGCGACGCTTGGGTACAACGAATGCGTGACCTACACGTTCATCGACCGCGAAGCTGCGACATTGTTCGGTGGCGGCGATTACGCCACGATGCTTGAAAACCCGATCAGTTCAGAAATGTCCCATATGCGCCCCGCGCTGTTGCCCGGTCTGTTGCGTGCAGCCGCCCGCAATCAGGCGCGCGGTTTCATGGATATGGCTTTGTTTGAGGTCGGCGCTGCTTTTCATGGTGGAGAGCCGGGGCAGCAACACAATCTGATCAGCGGCGTATTGATCGGACAGACAGCGCCAAAAGATGTGCACGGTACGGCGCGCCCAGTCGATCTATTTGATGCTAAGGCCGACGCCGAGGCGATCCTGAGCGCGATCGGTGCCCCTGCAAAAGTCCAGATTTTACGTGGCGCATCCGATTGGTGGCATCCGGGACGGCATGGCAAAATCTGCCTAGGCCCGAAAAAAGTCATGGCTGTCTTTGGTGAATTGCACCCCAAAGTGCTCAGCACTATGGGCATCAAAGGGCCGGCTGTCGGCTTTACAATTTGGGTTGATGAAATTCCAACCCCGAAAAACAAATCCGCGACCCGCCCTGCGTTGGCCGCGACCGATTTGCAGGCCGTTGATCGTGATTTTGCCTTTGTGGTCGATGCCGATGTTGCGGCGCTGACATTGGCGAACGCAGCGGCCGGTGCGGACAAGGCGTTGATCGCTGATGTGCGTGTTTTTGATGAATTCATCGGCGGTGCGCTGGGCGATGGTAAGAAATCGTTGGCGGTGACCGTGCGCTTGCAGCCCAAAGATAAGACGCTCAAGGATGCGGATATCGAAGCGGTGTCAGCGAAAATCATTGAAAAAGTCACCAAAGCGACTGGTGGCGTGCTGCGCGGATAAGGGAGAGAACCATGCTGAATGTCTATCTATCGGGTGAAATTCATACGGATTGGCGCGATCAGATCACCGCAGCGGCGGCGGATTTGGCCGTGACATTTTCAGCCCCGGTGACGGATCACGCGGCCTCAGATGATTGCGGCGTTGCGATTATGGGTGCCGAGGATGACAAGTTTTGGCACGACAACAAAGGCGCGAAGCTAAACGCGATCCGCACCCGCCATGCGATTGAAAACGCGGATGTTGTCGTCGTGCGATTTGGCGAGAAATACAAACAATGGAACGCAGCGTTTGACGCGGGCTATGCGGCGGCTTTGGGCAAGTCGCTGATCGTGATGCACGGTGCAGATCATCAGCATGCGCTCAAAGAAGTCGACGCGGCGGCCCTTGCGGTGGTGCAAGAGCCAGCACAGGTCGTTGAGATTTTGCGCTATGTCATCAGCGGGCAGTTGCCCTAGCTACCCGTTTGGGTTTGGGATGAATTTGGCCTTTTGAACGGCTGGGCGGGCAAAAAACCGCTCAACGTAGGCAGGTACGTTTTTCAGATCGTGATAGCCGACTACGTCTTTGGTGCCATAAAACTCAAGCGCGTTGATCCAGGGCGCAATCGCCATATCGGCAATGGAAAAACCGCCTGCGATCCAATCTTTTCCTTCAAGCTGGCCGTCTAAAACAGCCAAAAGGCGGATTGCTTCGTTCAGATACCGTTCGCGCGGGCGGGGGTCTTCGATATCGGCACCTGCAAATTTGTAGAAAAACCCCATCTGCCCCAGCATCGGGCCAAGCCCGCCCATTTGGAACATGAGCCATTGCGTGATTTTGGCTTTATCACTTGCGGTCTTTCCTAGAAATTTACCAGATTTTTCAGCGAGATAGAGAAGTATCGCGCCGCTTTCGAATAGTCCGATAGGGCCATCTGGCCCGTTGGGGTCAATGATGGCGGGGATCTTGTTGTTGGGGTTTAACGATAGGAATGCGGGGCTTTTGACGTCTGCATCGCTGAGCGTCACAAGATGTGGCTCGTAAGGCAAACCCATTTCCTCGAGCGCAATGGAAATCTTTACCCCGTTTGGTGTGGGGTATGAATAAAGTTGGATAACCGATGGGTCATTGGTAGGCCAACGTGCAGTAATCGGGAAAGCTGTCGTATCAATCATATTGGTGGTCCTATTGGCAGGGGCTGACCCGGTTTACTTATGTCCGGCGCACGAGATTAAAACCTATAGAAACCTTCCCAAAAATAGAGGATGATGTGCGCCAGTGCGCAACAGAAAAAATGAGATAAAATATGATCAATGAATTCAAAAGCTTTATCGCCAAGGGCAACGTCATGGATATGGCTGTCGGTATCATCATCGGTGCCGCCTTTACGGCGATTGTGACATCGCTTGTGGGCGACTTGATTAACCCGATTATTGGCCTTGTGACCGGTGGTGTCGATTTTACAAATAAATACGCGGTTCTCGCGGGTGACGTGCCTGCAGGTGCGTCGCTTGAAGCGGCACGCGAAGCTGGTGCATCGATCTTTGCCTACGGGTCGTTCATCATGGCGATCATCAATTTTTTGATCATCGCGTTTGTGGTGTTCATGTTGGTAAAGACAGTGAACCGGGCCAAAGACGCTGCAGCCAAAGAAGAAGAGGCAGCGCCAGAAGAGCCAAAAGGTCCAACGCAAGAAGAGTTGCTTGCGGATATCTTAGCAGCTTTGAAGAAGTAAACCTCGCGTTATAGCGATAGGTAGAAAGGCCCGCAGATGTAGCGGGCCTTTTTTATTTATGACTTAAGCGCGGCACTTGGCGATAACACGTCAATTTCAAGCGCTGTTCCAACGGCGGCATAGGTGAGTTTGCCTGCATGCACATTCAGCCCGTTCAGCAGATGCGCGTCATCCTCGCAGGCTTGACGCCAGCCTTTGTCCGCCAATGCGATCATAAAGGGCATAGTCGCATTCCCAAGCGCGATTGTGGATGTGCGCGCGACCGCACCCGGCATGTTGGCCACGCAGTAATGCATGATCCCATCGACCTCGTAGACTGGGTCTTGGTGAGTCGTGGCACGTGACGTTTCAAAACACCCGCCTTGGTCAATGGCCACATCGACCAACGCCGCCCCAGGGTTGAGCTCGCTCAGTTGTGCGCGTGAAATCAGTTTGGGTGCTGCGGCGCCGGGGATCAATACCGCGCCGATGATCATGTCAGCTTCGCGTGCCAGTTCGATGGTGTTGCCTGCGCTCGCATAGCTGGTCTTGAATTGCCCGCCAAATACGTCGTCAAGATACCGCAGACGTGGCAATGAACGATCCAGAACCGTCACATCGGCGCCCATGCCCGCAGCAACTTTGGCCGCTTGGGTGCCAACGACGCCGCCGCCGATTACGGCGACACGGGCCGGGCTAACGCCGGGCACGCCACCCATCAAAACACCACGTCCGCCGTTAGCCTTTTGCAACGTCCATGCGCCCACTTGTGGGGCAAGACGGCCAGCGACTTCTGACATTGGCGCAAGCAGTGGCAGGCCGCCACGATCATCAGTGACCGTTTCATAGGCAATACATGTCGCACCTGATTCCATCAGATCACGGGTTTGATCCATATCGGCAGCAAGGTGCAGATAAGTGAATAGAACTTGCCCTTCTCGCAGCATTTTGCGCTCAACGGCTTGGGGTTCTTTGACCTTAACGATCATATCTGCGGCCGTGAAAATCTCGGCGGCAGTGTCTGCGATAGCAGCGCCAGCAGCGATATAGTCGGCGTCGCTAAAGCCTGCGCCGATCCCAGCACCTGTTTCGATGGTCACGGCATGGCCGTGATTGACAGCCTCTTGTGCCGCGTTTGGGGTCATACCAACGCGGAATTCTTGGGGTTTGATCTCTTTTGGGCAACCGATGTGCATTGTTTTCTCCTCCTGTGTTGGGAAACCTTCGGCCTGATCAGGCGCAATTTCTTTGGGAATAGCATTGGTTGTTTGCGCTAACTGTGGCAAGATCGTGCGTAAATATTTCAAATTTCAAAAGGATTGTGCGTCATATGGAACTGGACAGTATTGATCGCCGAATCTTACAGGTGCTGCAAAAAACCGGACGCATGTCCAATGCGGAACTATCCGAGGTTGCGAACCTGTCGCCATCGGCTTGCCACCGTCGGGTGCAAAGGTTGGAAAAAGACGGCTATATCCGCGATTATGTTGCGCTGCTGGACCCGCGCAAAGTTGGCCTACCGACAACCGTGTTTGTTGAAATCACGCTCAGCGCCCAAGCGGATGAGGTGCTAGACGCGTTTGAACGTGCCGTAGCGTTGGTGCCGGATGTGCTGGAATGCCACTTGATGGCGGGTACAGCTGACTACTTGCTCAAGGTCGTGGCGGACGACACTGATGATTTCGCGCGCATCCATCGCCGCTATTTGGCGCGTCTGCCGGGTGTGGCGCAGATGCAATCTTCGTTTTCGCTGCGGACAGTGCGCCACACGACGGCTTTGCCTGTGTAACGCAGCAATCTGCACGCGTCTTATTGATCTGCACCGGGAGGCGGGCCGCCCGGTCTGCCGCCACGTGGTGACGTATCACAGCTGCCGTCTTCGTTGAGTTGGGTGCAGGCGGTTTGCCCGGTCAGGCAGGGTAGGATTTGGTTCGTAGCTGTATCTGATACGTGGTAGTGATAGCCCAACCCCGCTACGCTATGTCCACGGCAGGCGTCTAAATCAGCGGGTTCTGTGCCGTCTTGATCAAGCTGTTCGTACAGATCAAACCCATCCAGCGCGACACCCAATTGTGCCGCATGCCCATCGATCGCGGCTGCAACACGCGCGCCGCAGCCGTCCATGATCCCATGATAGTGATAGCCTTCGGAAGGGTTAATATGCCCCCCGCAATCATCGAACGGCCCAAGTGTATGCCCACCAAGGATCAATTCAAGCGGCGCTGGCCCTTCGACTTTGACCCCGTTGAACGCCAGACCGACGCCTTGGCGGATGTCGCTTTCACTGGTTTCACGCGGGACCGGGCTAAGCGGGATTTGATAGGTGTTGGTGACGGTTTCACCGATAAAGCCGAGGCTACAATCAACGCAGATATTGTTGGGCTGCCCGGTTGCGTTGGTCGGATCACCGGCCACGATACAGCCGATTTCATTGTTGCGCACAAAGACATCACCGGTTTCAGGGTCAAACATTTGCCAGATGTCATCTTGGTAAATTTCTGACAGGTTGGCTATGAATTCCCCATCGACATCTATGACTTTGCCGTCGACGAACCATTTGCCGCCGGCCTCGGCGGTGTCGGAAATGTTGAGCGGGCAATAGGGGCCTGTGATGTGGTCCGCAGGGGCCGCAACCACCGTAATATTCAGGCAATAACCTGCGGCGTTTTCGGACAATGTGCAGGGCGAAAGGCTTGGCTCTCCAACGATTGTGGCGGATTGATAGTGTGTCACAAGCGCATCATAGCGGTCTTGTTCTGCTTGGCTTTGGGCCAGCGCCGAGCTTGCAAAAACGGCGGTGGTAGCAAGTGAAAGGAGGGCGCGTTTCATGGGACGGTTCTTTTCGGTTGTGTTTCGCGGTCAGCATATCGGGCTGTACGTACAATTCCAAATCACGTTTTGAACGAAAGGGTCTTATGTAAGCCTATACATCTAAACCCCAAAATCCGCTTTCGACGTATCTTTTGATGATCCGGGCGCATTGATAGATGCTTGGCATTTTGTATGCCTCTTTTCCTTATTTCACGAAGGGTGTAACAGGCAGCAACCGCCAAAAAGGAATTGATGACATGGGCTATAAAATTGCCGTCGTAGGGGCCACTGGTAACGTGGGCCGTGAAATGCTGAACATCCTCGCCGAACGGGAATTTCCTGTGGACGAGATCGTCGCGCTTGCCAGCCGCAAATCGCAGGGTAGCGAAGTCAGCTTTGGCGAGAAGACCCTGAAGACAAAGGACCTTGATACCTTTGATTTCACCGGTTGGGACATGGCCCTATTCGCTGTCGGTTCTGACGCGACAAAAATCTACGCCCCCAAAGCCGCCGCTGCTGGCTGTGTGGTGATCGATAACTCTTCGCTTTACCGCTATGATCCCGATGTGCCGCTTATCGTTCCCGAAGTGAACGCAGATGCAATTCACGGCTACACAAAGAAAAACATCATTGCGAACCCGAACTGTTCGACCGCGCAAATGGTTGTGGCATTGAAACCACTGCACGACCGCGCGACAATCAAACGTGTCGTGGTCAGCACCTATCAATCTGTGTCCGGTGCGGGCAAAGGTGGGATCGACGAATTGTGGGATCAGACAAAATCGATCTACAATCCGACCGATGATAAACCTGCCAAGCAGTTCACCAAGCAGATCGCGTTCAACGTGATTCCGCATATCGACGTGTTCATGGAAGATGGATCGACCAAAGAAGAATGGAAAATGGTCGCCGAAACCAAAAAGATCATCGACACATCAATCAAAGTCACAGCGACTTGTGTGCGCGTTCCCGTCTTTGTTGGTCACTCTGAAGCGATCAACATCGAATTCGAAGATCATCTGGACGAAGATGAAGCCCGCGATATCCTGCGCGAAGCTCCGGGGATCATGGTGATCGATAAGCGCGAAGATGGCGGCTATGTCAGCCCAATTGAATGCGTTGGCGATTTTGCAACCTTCATCAGCCGTATCCGCCAAGATAGCACAATCGACAACGGCCTGAACCTGTGGTGCGTCTCTGACAACCTGCGCAAAGGTGCGGCGCTGAACGCGGTGCAAATCGCCGAAGTACTGGGCCGTGAGTGTTTGAAAAAAGGCTAGTCGGTTCGTTCCGAACTGCTGGAAAAGGGGCGCTTACGGCGTCCCTTTTTGCGTTCTTGTGCGCCAAACGATCACTAGCCCTGAGGCCACAATCAAGGCGCTGCCGATCAACATAGCGGGTGTCACAGTTTCGCCAAAAAACAAAACACCGCAGCCGATCCCAAACAACAGCCGTATATAGCGAAACGGCGTGACCGCTGACACGTCGCCTGTACGCATGGCCTTCATCAACCCGCCATATGCAACTGCCCCGACCAATGCGAGCCCGATCAAATAGGGGACATTTGCGGATGTGATCGCCGTAAACGGCTGGCCTTCATAGGCTGCATAAAGTGCGCCAGCAGCAAAGAGGGACATGAACCCGTAAAACCCCAATGCGGCGGTGCCCAGTGTTTTAGGGGCCGCGCGGCTGGCAAGGTCGCGCCCCGCGAAACCAAACATCCCAATCAGGGCAAGAATGGACGTCGCCGTAAAACTATCACCGCCGGGTTGGATGATGATGACAACACCCAACAGCCCAATAAAAATCGCAACCCAGCGACGTGGACCAACCGTTTCGCCGAACACCAACGCAGCCCCCGCGACAACAACAATCGGGGTCGCTTGCAAGATGACCGTGGTCACAGAAAGCGGGGTCAACGCAAGGGCCAGCGCAAAAAATAACCGCCCCAAAATCTCAAAGAGCACCCGAATGCGCATTGCTGGCGATACAACATCACGGCTGATTAACCGGGTTTTGGTAACCATCGCCATTGCCCAAAACGCTAGCGCGCCACCCGCGCCAAATAGCATCAAAAGTTGCCCCACAGCCATGCTCTGGGACGCCGCTTTGAACAAGACGTCTTCGATCGCAAAACAGGCCATCGCCCCGATCATCCAAAGGCTGCCGATCAGATTGGCGTGTCTATTTACTGTGTGCATATTGGCCCTCCACGCGCATGTGTGGGCGGCTTTACGGAGGCGGTCAATTGGTTGCAAACCACCACATGAATTTATTTTCCAAGCCACCCAAGGATTGCGTGGTGGCGCACGTCCTACCATCATACACTTATTCAAAGTCCCAATGAGGAGACCACATATGTTGCGTCCACTTTTGACAACCAGCTTGATCGCGCTTTGCGCGCCCGCCTTGGCGGATAGTTTCACGGGCGAAGCCCATGTTGATACCGTCACAATCTACCCCGGCCTTGCAACGGTCATGCGGCAAGTCACGCTTGATTTACCCGCAGGGCAACATGAAATCATTGTGCCCGGATTGCCCCAAGGACTAATGACCCAAGGGCTGCGTTTGGCTGCGCCGCAAGGCGTGCAAATTGGTGCTGTGAACCTTGCGCATGATCGTTTGCCCGTCACGCCGGACCAAACCTCGCCGGAAATTCAAGCCGCCAAAGATGAGGTCGCGCGGCTTGAAGATGTCTTGCGCGCGCGTGATACGGCGATCGCGGAAATCCGGTTACGGGTACAGGCGGCGGATGAACAAATTGCGTTCCTGCAAAGCCTATCACAAGCCAGCGCGGGCGATGCGCTGTCGGCCAATGGCATTGATGATATTCGCGCACTTTCCCAAATGGTCGGCGCTGAAACCTTGGCTGCGCGTCAGGCGGGGTTTGCCGCAGAACAAGAGGCCCGCACAGCAGAGCGCGCGCGCGAAGATGATGTGACCGCGTTGCGCGACGCGCAGCGCGCGCTTGCTGCACTTATGGCCCCTGAAAAAGACGGATCGGTTTTGACGTTTTCTGTTTTGATGGCCGAGGCGGGCGAAGTCGCGATTGATGTCAGTACCCAAGAAGGCTTTGCGAATTGGGCACCCGTTTACGATATGCGGCTGACGACAGGGGATACGCCTGCGCTTGATCTGGAGCGTTCGGTGGTGATCAGCCAAAGCAGCGGTCAAGATTGGATGGATGTGAAGCTGGTGCTCTCTACGGCGCGCCCGGGCGAACAAATCGCGCCAAGCGGCGTCTGGGCCCCGTTACGCCAGATTGTGTCGGAAGAAGAACTCGAAAATCAGCGGACTATGCGCGCAGTTTCGGATCAGTTGGTCGGGTCAGTCGCCATGATGGAAGCCCCGATGATGGCGGCTGAGATGGCCCCAACTGTGATCGCGACCGCAGATTTTAGTGGGGCGGCGGTGACTTATTCCTATCCGGGCCGCGTGAATATCCGTAATGGCGTCGAAGATTTGCGCTTGCCGCTTGATACGCTCACGCTGGACGCAGATGTCTGGGCCGAGGCCGCGCCAAGCCGTGATAGCATCGCCTACCGGGTCGCCGAAGTGACCAATACGACGGATGAATTGTTGCTGCCCGGCGCGGTATTGATGTTCGCGGATGGCACGATGATTGGCTTTAGTGAATTGCCGTTGATTGCGTCGGGTGCGGACACGCAAATGGGCTTTGGCCCATTAGACGGGATTATCTTGAACCGCATGACCCCAAATCGGTCAGAAGGCGACCGTGGCGTGTTCAGCAGTACAAATGAGCTGAAAGAAGAGGCGGTGATCATTGTCGAAAACCTGACGGGTCAAGACTGGGATGTCTTGCTGCGTGATGCGGTGCCTTATTCGGAACAGGATGACCTCGAAGTGACCGTTTTGGCCAGCCCATCCGCTGACCGCACGAACCCCGAAGGGCGGCGAGGCATTCTGGAATGGGATCTGAATGTGCCGGCGGGTGAGAGCGCAGAGATTGCGCTTGATTACGCGCTGACATGGCCGGGTGGATATGTTTTGCGGTAAGGTGGATTAAAATCCACCTTACGGATACCGCGAAAAAGGGGGCCATTGCGGCCCCTTTTTTACTTACATATTTGGGTAATTCGGCCCATCGCCGCCTTGCGGGACCGTCCACGTAATATTCTGGCTTGGGTCTTTGATATCGCAGGTTTTGCAGTGCACGCAGTTTTGGAAGTTGATCACAAACCGGCTGTCTTGGCCTTCTTCGTGCACAAATTCGTATACACCGGCTGGGCAATAGCGGGCTGATGGGCCGGCGTATTTGGCAAGGTTCACGTCAACCGGCACGGACGGGTCGGTGAGCTGTAAGTGCGCAGGCTGGCTTTCTTCGTGGTTGGTAAAGCTGAACGACACGTTGGTCAGACGATCAAACGACAGCTTCCCGTCTGGTTTTGGATAGTCGATGACCTTGTGCTTGCTGGCTTCTTCGGTCGCATCCGCGTCAGATTTGCCGTGCTTGAGCGTGCCAAGCAGCGAGAACCCGAATGTATTGGTCCACATATCCATACCGCCAACAGCCAAGGACGTCAGCAATCCGAATTTTGACCAAAGCGGTTTCACGTTGCGTACTTTTTTCAGGTCCGCACCGATGTCACCTTCGCGTACTGCGACCTCGTAATCTGCCAGCTCGTCACTTTGGCGACCGTCCTTAATCGCGGCAGCCGCAGCTTCGGCGGCGGCGATACCAGAGAGCATGGCGTTATGGTTGCCTTTGATACGTGGCACGTTGACCATACCCGCAGAACAACCCAGCAAAGCGCCGCCGGGGAAGGTCAATTTTGGCATCGACTGATAGCCGCCTTCGGTGATTGCACGCGCGCCGTAAGCCACCCGTTTGCCGCCCTTGAGCAGATCAGCCACCATCGGATGGTGTTTGAACCGCTGAAATTCCATGTAAGGGAACATATGTGGATTTTTATAGTTCAGGTGAACCACGAAACCGACGTAGACTTGATTGTTTTCAAGGTGGTAGATGAATGACCCGCCGCCTGCGTTGCCGCCCAACGGCCAGCCCATTGTGTGGGTCACGGTGCCTTGCTTGTGCTTGGCGGGGTCAATTTCCCAAATTTCTTTCATGCCAAGACCGTATTTTTGGACATCATGCCCATCGGTCAGATTGTATTTGGCGATGACTTGCTTGGATAGCGACCCGCGCACACCTTCGGACAAGAATACATATTTGCCGTGTAGCTCCATGCCGGGCTCATAGCCGGGGCCTTCAGAACCATCGGCGCTTTTGCCAAATTCGCCCGCAACGACGCCTTTGACCTCGCCATTTTCGCCAAAGACCAGTTCGGAACAGGCCATGCCTGGGAAAATTTCAACGCCAAGCTCTTCGGCTTGTTCGGCCATCCAGCGACAGACGTTACCCATCGAAACGATGTAATTGCCGTGGTTGTTCATCAGCGGTGGCATCGCCATGTTGGGGATGCGGATATGCCCGGCTTCGCCCATCATGTAAAAGTTGTCTTTTTCGACGGGCACGTTCAATGGCGCGCCTTTTTCTTTCCAATCGGGAATCAACGCGTCCAAGCCAGATGGGTCAAGCACCGCGCCTGAGAGAATATGCGCGCCAACTTCGGACCCTTTTTCCAGCACAACGACTTCTAGATCGGCATCCAGTTGTTTCAAGCGGATTGCTGCTGACAGCCCGGCAGGTCCTGCGCCAACGATTACTACGTCATATTCCATCGTTTCGCGTGTCGTCTCGGCCATCTGGGTATCCTTCGTCTATTGGGGCGGTGCCCCCTTTAAATTGCTTGTCCTAAGCGTTACCTGATGCAGGATTGTGGGGCAATCAATACACGACGTCAAAGCGTTTGACCGCGACACGGTAGCGCGCCAAGACCCTTGACTTTGCTAACCCCATTTAGGCTATGAACGTTCGATTGACACAATTTACCCCGGAGCAAAGGCATTATGGACAAGATCCCACTTACACGCGCAGGTTTTGACAAGCTGGATGCCGAATTGAAGCATCTAAAGACGGTCGAACGCCCGGCCATCATTCGCGCCATTGCCGAAGCGCGCGAACATGGTGATCTGTCCGAGAACGCCGAATATCATTCCGCAAAGGAAAAGCAGTCCTTTATCGAAGGGCGCGTCAAAGAATTGGAAGGCGTGATTTCTTTGGCCGATGTCATTGACGTGGCCAAGCTGACTGGTACGATTAAATTTGGGGCGACGGTCGAACTAGTCGATGAAGAAACCGACGAAGAAAAAACCTATCAGATTGTTGGCGAATACGAAGCCGATATCGAAAACGGCAAACTGAACATGCAGTCGCCCCTGTCACGTGCCTTGATCGGCAAAGAGGAAGGCGACAGCGTCGAAGTACGTACCCCCGGCGGTGTGCGTAGCTACGAAATCCTGTCGATCACGTTCAAATAGAGGGCAATCGTCGCATGGCGCGCCCTCAAAACCCCGATCCAGACCCAGTTTCACGCGTTGCCGTGGGGTGCGCGGTTGGGTGGCTAGCCGTGCTCGCGGTTCTTTTCTTACTGGCCCCGCCGCAAATTGTGACCGATGCCGGGTTTGATAGCTTGCGGTTTGTGGCCTTGGTTGTTGTCACATGTTTGCCTGTTGCAGTGGCCTTATTGGCTGCTGCGGGCCTTCGCGCGCACCGTAAGCTGCGTGATGACGCGTTTCGCATGCAGTCCGCACTTGATGCGCTGCGCCAAACCCGTGCGAGCCAGCCTGCGCCTCAGCGGCCCGTTGATACAAAACCGGCACAGAAACCTGAGCCCGCGCCTGAACCCAAACCAACCGCCGTATCTGTGGCCGCAGCGCCTACCAGTAGCTTGGACCCAATCGATCTGATCCGCGCCTTGAACTTTCCCAATACCGAAGACGATGCCGAAGGTTTCGCAGCCCTCCGTGCCGCGTTGCGTGATCCCCAAGCCCGGCAATTGGTGCAAGCCAGCCAAGATGTGCTGACGCTTTTGTCGCAAGACGGCATCTATATGGATGATCTTGAGGTCGCGCCAGCCAGCGCAGAGTTATGGCGCAAATTTGCGGCGGGCACGCGCGGGGCCGCGATTGCGGGCTTGGGCGGTGTGGCCGACCCCGAAGCACTTGCCGCCGTGATGCACCGCAAGAAAGACGACACGATCTTTCGCGATTCGATGCTGCACTTTTTGCGCTACTTCGACAAAATGCTCGCGCAATTTGCGCCTGAAATCAGCGATGACGCCTTACTTATCCTTGCCGAAACACGCAGCGCGCGTGCGTTTATGCTGTTGGGACGTGCGGTGGGCACGTTTGACTAACCGCAGATGATAGATATTTTTCTGCAAACTTTGCCGTTTTTTATGTTGATTGCCTTGGGCTATGGGGCGGCATGGACTGGGTTCTTCCCGGCAGAAGCCAACGCCTATCTGTCGAAATTTGTATTCTACTTCGCCTTGTCTGCGATGCTGTTCCGGTTTTCCGCGAACTTGGCGCTGGATGACGTGTTGGACTGGCCTTTCGTGCTTGCCTATTTTAGCGCGACGATGGTGGTCTATCTGATTGCGACATTTGCCGCGTTACGTCGGGGCGTTCCGATGACCGAAGCCGCGGTTGAGGCCCAATGCGCGGTTGTCGGTAATGTCGGTTTTCTTGGCATCCCGATGCTGGTCTTGCTCTTGGGAGAAGCCGCAATTGGCCCAGTGATGATGGTGCTGGTCGTCGACTTGATCGTCTTTGGTAGCTTGATTGTCATCTTGATTACTGGCGCGCGGGATGGGCGGGTTTCGCCGCGTGTCTTGGGGGCCGTGGGGCTGGGGTTGTTAAAGAATCCAATGATTGTGTCAATTTCGTTAGGGGTTCTTGCATCGGCCAATCACCTTTCGGTCCCTGTGCCGGTCAACGACTTCCTGACCTTACTTGGCGCTGCGGCGACACCCGGGGCCCTGTTTGTGATTGGTGCTTCGCTTGCCTCCAAATCGGCAGAGCGTCTTGCAGTCGCGGGTTGGTTGAGCTTTTGCAAGCTGATCCTACATCCGCTGGCCGTCGCCATTGCGGCATTCTACATCTTCGGGATCGCGCCATATGCGGCAGGCGTCATGATCGCGGCGGCGTCTTTGCCGGTCGCGGGGAATGTCTATATTCTCGCCCAGCACTACGGCGTCGCCCCGGCCCGCGTGTCGGCAACAATCTTGATTTCTACGGTTGCCAGCGTGGTTACTGTTTCGCTGGTGATTGCGTGGGTGACAAGCATTTGATCCTGCGCTAGCCGTTGTGCAAATGACAGGAGGCTTCGATGAAAACAATTTCTGAAAATCGCTGCTATGGCGGGACCCAAGGGGTCTATTCACACGCATCGACAAGCTGCAATTGCGATATGACCTTTGCGGTGTTTCTTCCCGAAGAAGCGGCCCATGGCCCCGTGCCTGTCTTGTGGTTTTTGTCAGGCCTGACCTGCACCCATGAAAACGCGATGACCAAGGCTGGTGCGCAGGCTTGGGCGGCCGAACAAGGGATTGCGCTAATCTTTCCGGACACATCACCGCGCGGCACGGATGTTCCTGATGATGAAGCCTATGATCTGGGGCTGGGCGCTGGGTTCTATATTGACGCAACCGAAGCCCCTTGGGACCAACATTTCAAAATGTGGACTTATGTTGCCGAGGAATTGCCCGCGCTGGTGGCTGAGAACTTTGCGCTAGATATGGATCGCCAATCCATTTGCGGCCATTCGATGGGCGGGCATGGTGCATTGACCATGGCGATGGCATTGCCGGGGCGGTTTCGGTCGGTGTCGGCTTTCGCGCCCATTTGCAACCCGTTGGCTAGCGAATGGGGCCGCAAGCAGTTCACGGCCTATTGGGGTGCGGATGAGGCCAAGTGGGGCCCGCATGACGCCAGCGTTTTGATGCAGGGCGATGGCTTTGACGGTCCGGTTCTGATCGATACGGGCACCGACGATCAGTTCACGCATTTGCTGGGCACGCCAGCGCTCGCGCAAGCGATGGCTGCAAACTCGCAACAAGGCACGATTCGCCTGCAAAAGGGCTATGATCATTCCTATTTCTTTATCGCAACCTTCATGGAAGACCACGTCGCATTCCATGCAGAGGCGCTTTACGCATGATCTATGTTGATGCAGATGCCTGCCCGGTCAAGGCCGAAGTCGAAAGGGTGGGCACCCGTCATAAACTGAAGATGTTTGTGGTCTCAAACGGGGGGATCAGACCATCGGCGAATCCGTTTGTTGAGACTGTCGTCGTACCGGATGGGCCTGATATCGCGGATATGTGGATCGCGGATCGCGCGACCAAAGGCGATGTGGTGATCACAGGGGATATTCCGTTGGCCGCGCGTTGCATCGAAAACGGGGCGCTTGTGCTCAAACACAATGGCGAACCGTTGACGACGGCGAATATTGGCAATGTGCTTGCAACGCGTGATCTGATGGCAGACATGCGCGCCGCTGACCCGTTTCGCCAAGGTGGTGGGAAACCCTTTGGAAAAGCCGACCGTGCCCGTTTTTTAGACGCGCTTGAACGGATGGTGCGCCAAGCCGCGCGATAGCATTTACACCAACCCCCCGGCTGCTAGACTATCCGCAACAAGATATTTTGGGGGTCGGTATGGCAAAAATTCAGGCCGTCATTTTTGACATCGGAAACGTGCTGATTGAATGGCAGCCAGAGCGGTTTTATGACCGTGTCATCGGCGCTGAACGCCGCAAGGCGATGTTTGCAGAGATTGATTTGCACGGGATCAATGATCTGGTCGACCGTGGCCATAATTTCCGCGACACGATTTATGCCGCAGCAGAGGCCAACCCCGATTGGGCCGCCGAAGTGCGTATGTGGCACGATAATTGGTCGGATATGGCGACACCCGCGATTGATCATTCTGTGCGTCTGCTACGGGCGTTGCGTGCGGCGGGGGTGCCGGTTTTTGCCCTGTCTAACTTTGGTATTCAGCCATTTGACATCGCGGAGCCGGTCTATCCATTTCTCAAAGAATTCGACCGCCGCTATATTTCGGGCCATATGCAAGAGGTGAAGCCGGGCCACCGGATTTATGAAATGGTCGAACAGGATTGCGGTATCGCGCCTGAGGCTTTGCTGTTCGTTGATGACCGTGCCGAAAATATCGACACGGCAGCTGCACGGGGATGGCAAACCCATTTGTTTTCAGGCGCGCAGGGCTGGGCGGACCGTCTGGTTGCTGAAACACTTTTGACCGCGAAGGCCGCACAATGACCGCGATGATACCATTCGCCGAAGGCGAGGCGCAGCTAGACTGGATCGCGCTTACCGACGCGTTGGTCGCTGGGCATGATTTGCCCAAAGCGGATGTCGCGGATGTGTTTCTTTATGAGGGTGACAATACGCTGTTGAACAGGTCGGCTTGGATTGCGGGCATGGGGCTGGCGGTGAAATGCGCGACAATCTTTCCGGGCAACCGCACGGTGGGTAAACCGATGGTTGGCGGCGCTGTGAACCTGTTTTCGGGGGATGACGGATCGTTAGAAGCCATCGTCGATTTCCATCTTGTGACCAAGTGGAAAACTGCGGGCGATAGCTTGTTGGCGGCACGGCGTTTGGCGCGACCTGATAGTAAAAAAATCTTGATTGTGGGTGCGGGCACGGTCGGGCATAGCTTGTTTGCTGCTTACTCGGCTGCCTTTCCGGACGCCGCGTTCACCGTGTGGAACAGATCGCCTGCGGGGGCCGATTTGTTTCAAGAGGCACATCCAGAGGTCAAAGTTGCGCAAAATATCGCCGAGGCGGTGAACGCCGCAGATATCGTGACTTCGGCCACGATGTCGAACGACCCTCTGATCAAGGGCGAGTGGCTGCGACCGGGGCAACATATTGATCTTATTGGCGCATATCGACCCGACATGCGCGAGGCCGATGATCTTGCACTTCAAAGGTCGCGTATCTTTGTGGATAGTTTTGACACCACCATGGGGCATATCGGAGAGCTCAAGATTCCGCTGGAAACAGGGGCAATCACGCAAAAGGATGTTGTGGCCGACTATTATGCGCTAAGTCAGTTTAAACGCGTCGATGACGCTGAGATTACGCTGTTCAAAAACGGTGGTGGGGCGCATCTTGATCTTATGACAAGCCGCTACATACTGGCTGCATGGCAGACGCGGGGCGCGGTACCTGCTAAATAACGGGACGAAAGATCATGTGGTATTACTGGGTTCTTGGGGCATTTGTGGTTTTGGCTGCCTTGCCGTTGCTGTTGGAACGCATGTGTAAACCTGTGAGCGAATGGGATCGCGGGCAGACGACCGGTGATCTCGCGCCGTTGTCACAAGGTTTAACGCATTACCGCTGGGTAGGGCCGGCGCGCGGTCCGGTTGCGGTGGTTGTGCACGGGTTATCGACCTCATCTGCTTCGATTGACGGGCTTGCAGACGGCTTAGGCGAAATGGGTTACCGGGTCTTGGTGTACGATCTTTACGGGCGCGGGTTGTCGGACACAGTATCTGGCCGCCAGGATCGCGCGTTTTTCTTGCGACAGCTTTCCGAATTATTATCTTATCATCGACTCTCGGAGGATATAACGCTTGTCGGCTATTCGATGGGGGGCGCTATTGCGACGGCGTTTTCGGCCGATAACCCGCACTTCATCAAGCAGCTCATTCTTGTCGCTACGGCTGGTGTCGTGACCGAAGAAAGCAAATTTTCTGAGTTTTGTCGTAAGACACCAGTGTTGGGCGATTGGGTGTATGGAATGTTCGCACGTCGCCGTGCCGCAAAGGCGATCCCAAAGGTCGGACCAAGTTCAATGGCGGGCAAGGTCTATGCCGCACAGCGCCTTGAATTGCGGCGTCGTGGATATTTACCCGCAGTTCTTTCAAGCCGTCGCGGTATGTTGTCTGAGGGGCAAGAAAAGGATCACCGTCGCCTTGGGCGTATTGATGTGCCGACAATTGCGATCTGGGCAGAACATGACCAAGTAATCCCAATTCAGGCGCTGGGCGTTTTGGCACAATGGCACCGCGCCGTCCGCCAGGAGGTTGTCGCGGGCGCTGATCACGCGATGCCGTATACACATTGCCCGCAGCTTTTGCAGGCGATTGTGAAAGCTATGAAAATCTAAGCCGGGGCTGGCGCGGGGCGATTTTCTTTGATCGGCAAATGCACGATCGCGCTGAACGCGCCAATTGCGACCCCGACCCACCAGACATGCGTATATGTGCCGTAGATATCGTACAGCTTACCGCCGAGCCATACGCCTAAAAACGATCCAAGCTGATGGGAAAAGAACACAATCCCATAGAGCGTACCCATATAGCGAATCCCATAAAGATGCGCGACGAGCCCGGATGTGAGCGGCACAGTGGCGAGCCACAGGCTCCCCATTCCGACAGAAAACAGTACCACCGATAGCGGTGTAATTGGCAGCAGAATAAACAAGGCGGCGATAACAGTCCGCCCCGTATAAATCCCCGCGAGCAAGTACTTCTTAGAATATCGATTGCCAGCCCATCCGGCCAATAAGGTGCCCCCGATATTGGCCAGCCCAATCAATGAAATCGCGACCGCGCCCAGCCGACTGGTTGTCGTAATTCCAAGTCCGGCAAGCAGCCCACCTTGGTCCAATGGCCCACACATTTCGGTCACAAGCGCTGGGAAATGCGCCGTCACAAATGCGAGCTGATAGCCGCATGAAAAGAACCCCAAAAAGATCAGGGTATAGGATGGGTCCTTAAACGCGCGGATCAGGATCGTGCCCATGCTTTCTTCAAGTTCAGCTTTGGATGCGCGCGCAGGGCTGCGCATCATTGGTAGGACCAAAAGGGTCGCCATGATCATCCCCGCAAAGGCCACAAACGTGGATTGCCAGGTCATGAAGCCTAGCAGATATGCGGCCAGTGGCGCACCAAAGACTTGGCCTGCAGACCCGGCCGCCGTCGCAATGGCCAGCGCCATCGATCTGTTTTCAGCCGATGCCGCCCGTCCTACAACGGCAAGGATCACCCCAAATCCGGTGCCTGCAATCCCAAATCCGACAAGGATTTCGTAAAATTGATGTGCCTCTGGCGTGGTCGCGCCCGCCGATAGCAGTAGCCCGGCCGCATAGAACAAGGCCCCCATAATGATCGCTTTGCGGTCGCCGATCTTTTCGGCGATGGCCCCAAATATCGGTTGCCCAATCCCCCAAGCCAAGTTTTGGATTGCAATCGCAAGGCTGAAATCGGACCGCGCCCAGCCGAACTCATCGGCGATTGGAATTTGGAAAACGCCAAACGATGCGCGGATCGCGAATCCGGTCATGATGATCAGGCAGCCTGCAATCAGGACAGGGGTGATAAGAGGGGCTTTATGTTCCATCTGCGCAGTTCGCGCGCATGGTCATGTTTTGTCAATTATTCAATTGTATCGACACGCTTTTCATCGCGGCAGTCGCAGGGTATCTGACCAATATGACAGTTCAAGATGTATATCATGCCGCCGTTGATGCGGGGACCTTAACGGCTGACGATGCGCAGCTAAATGTTCTGCCGGAATTAGAGCGCGTACGCTTGGCGCTTGCGACCCCGCCAGCTAAGCGCGGGCTATTCCGCAAAGCCCCGCCGCCCGTGCCGGGCCTGTATATGTGGGGCGGTGTGGGCCGCGGGAAATCCATGTTGATGGATTTACTGTATGATCAGGTTGATGCCCCTAAACGGCGCAGCCATTTCCACGCCTTCATGCAATGGGTGCATGCAGAGATGACAGAAGCCCGCAAGCGCGGCGTGGATGATGCAATTGCGCCCGTTGCCGCGAAACTGGCGGACGAAGTCCGGTTTTTGGCCTTCGACGAAATGCAAATCACCGACATCACCGACGCGATGATTGTTGGTCGTCTGTTCGAAGCGCTTTTTGCAGCGGGCGTTGTGGTTGTGACCACATCCAACCGCCCACCAGATGACCTTTATAAGAACGGTTTGAACCGCCAGCTGTTCACACCATTCATCGCGTTGATCAAAGACCGGATGGTGGTGCATGAATTGGTCAGCGACACAGATTATCGGCAGGACCGGCTCGCTGGAAAGCAAAGCTATTTTACTCCCAACGATGCCACTGCGCAGGCCGCGATTGCCGAAATCTGGGATCATCTGAGCAATGGTAAATCAGAACCATTAGTGCTGCATGTCAAAGGCCGCGAGGTCGACTTGCCGGGCTATCATAACGGGGTCGCACGCGCCAAATTCTATGATCTATGCGGGCGTTTTTTGGGGGCGGCGGATTACCTTGCGCTGGCAGAGGCCGTGCGTGTGCTGATCCTCGAAGATATACCAAGCCTGTCGCGCAGTAATTTCAACGAGGCGAAACGCTTTGTCACCCTGATTGATGCGCTTTACGAGGCAAAGGTGCAGTTGATTTGTTCGGCCGCCGCCGCGCCCGAACTGCTCTACCTCGAAGGTGAAGGGACGTTCGAATTTGAACGCACCGCCAGCCGTTTGCGCGAAATGCAATCGGCTGACTGGGGGGCTTAGATCGTCACGAACCCGTCTACGTCTGGATCATAAGATTCGAGCGTGCCTTCGCCGATGTCGTTCCAAAGACCGTGCAGTGACAGCGTACCTTCTTCGACGGCTTTTTGTACAAATGGGAACGTCATGAGGTTGTTCAGCGAGACCGTGACGGAAATCTTTTCCAGCGCACTTTTGCGGGATTCGTCATCACCTTCGGGCAACGCGTCAAAGCCGGGGCGCAGAATTTCCATCCAACGGCCGACAAAGCTGGTCTTTTCTTCGAGCTCAGGCGCGTTGCCCGAACACATGTCATAGCAGCCCGCAACACCGCCGCAGCTAGAATGACCCAAAACCACCAAATGCGAAACCTTCAAAGCGTTGACCGCGTATTCTACCGCTGCGGACGTCCCGTGGTTTTCACCGTCTGGGTTATAGGGCGGCACCAGATTCGCGATGTTCCGGTGGATGAAAAATTCGCCTTGGTCCGCGCCAAAAATAGACGTGACATGCACCCGGCTGTCGCAACAAGAAATGATCATCGCGCGTGGGCGCTGACCTTCGTCTGCAAGGCGGCGATACCAGCTTTTGTTTTCAGCATGGGTCGTGGCTTTCCAACCTTGGTAGCGGGTGACCATATAAGAAGGCAGAGGGCGGGCGTATTTCATCGTGGGCTCCGTCGTGATTTTAGCCAAACTAAATCGAATTGAGCGGAAATTCGAGCGTTTTTTCTGCTGTGTGTAAACACTCCGAAAACTTTCGGCGCGCATGATACGCCTATGAAAAACAAACATCAAACGCTGGTACCAACTGTAGATGCTGATATTGACGTGATCACGCTTCGCTGTCCTGACCGGCTGCAATTCGATGCGATCCCGCTGCAACGTCTTTTTGCCGCCAAAAGCGAAAGTGAAGCAGAAGCAATCGTGTGTCGCGTGCTCGAAGATCTCGCGCTGCGTTTGGATGTGCTGCAAAAAGGGTTGGCATCACAAAACCTTGCGATGATGCTGAAGCCTTGCCGTAAGATTCGCCTGATCGCGGAGCAAATTGGTCTGACAGAAATCGCAATCACGGCGGATCATGTGCAAATCTGTCTGCGACAGGCCGATCTCACCGCGCTTGCGGCGACAATGGCGCGGCTGGAACGAGGCTTTGATGCGGCCGTCAGCGAAGTGTGGAATTTTCGCCAAACCTAAGCGGTGCCACTTGCGGTGCCGTCGTGGCGGGGTAATCTGGTGTTTCAATTGACCCTATTGGATGCACCCTATGCTGTTGACCTTCGCCCCCGAAACCGCCCACGCAATTCCAATAACGGTGGTCGACAAGCCCGGGTTCGATGATGCATTGGCGGCGCTTAACGATGCGGGCCGCGCGTGGGCGATAGCGCAAGGGTTTAATGCCGGATTGGGACAGATCCTGGCCCTGCCAGCGACGGATGGCAGCATTGCGCAGGTCTTGGTGGGTTATGGCACCGCCGAACGCCGCGCGCGCGGCCGGTTTCATATGGGTGCAGCAGCAGCCAAACTACCTGCTGGCGTCTATAAGGTCACCGATGGTCTGGACGGCCCCGCACTGGAAGAGGCGGCGCTTGGATGGCTTTTGTCACAGTATATGTTTGACCGCTACGCGACCGCCAGCGCGACGACCGCGCAGTTGATTGCCCCTGCTGGGGTCGATGCCGAAAAAATTGAAATCATCGCCAATGGTGAGGCGCTTACCCGTGATCTGATCAACACACCTGCGTCCGATATGGGCCCGCAAGAGCTCGAGGATGCCGCGCGTGCATTGGCGGGCGAGTATGGCGCAAAGATCGCCGTCTCTACTGGCGATGATTTGCACGCGGACGGGTTCCCAATGATCCACACGGTTGGCCGCGCATCATCGCGCGCGCCGCGCCTGCTGGACATGCGTTGGGGGGATGTCGGCCCGCAGCTGACGCTTGTGGGCAAAGGTGTTTGCTTTGACACTGGCGGGCTGAATATCAAACCTGGCGGCTCGATGGGGCTGATGAAAAAAGATATGGGCGGCGCTGCCACTGTCTTGGGCCTTGCGCATATGATTATGGGGTTGGGCCTGCCGATCCGTTTGCGGGTGCTCATCCCTGCGGTGGAAAACAGCATTGATGGTGACGCATTCCGCCCGCAAGATATCCTGACATCCCGTAAAGGGCTGACCGTCGAGGTCAATAATACTGATGCCGAAGGGCGGTTGGTACTGGCGGATGCCCTGACCTATGCCGACGAAGATCAACCTGCGCTGGTGATTTCGATGGCGACATTGACGGGCGCTGCGCGGGTGGCCGTCGGCCCGGATATTTCACCGTTCTATACCGATAGCGATAGCTATGCCGCGGCCCTTGCGGATGCGGCGGTGAATGTTGCTGATCCGGTATGGCGCATGCCATTTCATGCCCCGTACGAGGCAATGATCGAGCCGGGGATTGCGGATCTTGATAACGCGCCCAAAGGCGGTATGGCCGGCAGCATCACAGCCGCATTGTTTTTGCGACGCTTCACCACAAGCCCCTACATCCATTTTGATATCTACGGGTGGCAACCTTCTGCCGCTCCCGCGCGGCCAAAAGGCGGCGTCGGGATGGGCGCGCGTGCAGTGCTTGCCGCGTTACCCGCGCTGCTAAACTTATGACCGATCGCAGACTTTTGGCTGCGAACGGCCGGGTCGCGGCGGTGGAGTTGGCGGGCACGGTCAAGGCGGATAACTATGTCGTCGGTGTGCCGAAGATGGTGCGTCGCCCGGTGACGGACTTGCGCCGGGCACCCGATGGGTCACGGGATCGGCAGGTTCTGCTTGGCGCGATTGTCACTGTATTAGAAGACCGCGAAGGATGGTCGTTTGTTCAACTTGCCAATAGGTATGTTGGATATGTGCTATCGGCGCATCTCGCACGTCATCAAAACACCACACATTTTGTTAGTACGACAGCGACCCATGCATATACAGCGGATGATTTTCGATCAGAGCCGCTGATGTCATTACCCTTTGGGGCACGTGTAACCGTTGTGGATGAACGGCGCGAATTTTATGAGACAACCGTTGGGTTCGTATCAAAGAAACATCTGCGCAATGTGGAGCGTCCTTTTCAGGATCCGATCAATGTGGCGCAGCTTCATTTTGGCGTGCCCTATCTTTGGGGTGGCGATTCAACACGCGGCATCGATTGTTCAGGGTTGATTTTTGCCAGTTTGACAGCTTGCGGCATCGCTTGCCCCGGCGATAGCGATCTGCAGTGCGATGTGATCGGGACGGATGTGCAGGGTGACCTGATGCGTGGCGATATCGTGTTTTGGCAAGGTCATGTGGGCATGATGGTTGATGCGGATATTATGCTGCATGCTAGCGCGACGCCCATGGCCACCGTCTATGAACCGCTGACAAAGGTGATTGCCCGCGTGGAGTTCCAAGGCCACGGCCAGCCATTGGCGCGACGACGGGTTTAGTGGACCGTTGCGGTGATTGGTTCGCAGTGATGAAGCGGCGGTCTGTGTCGCTTCATCATGCGTATTAAAGCACATCCCAAATCGGCTGCGATTGGGGTGATGATCGGGGCGACATCTGTCCGTACCAGAAGCGTTGCGATCAACATTGCGTCTTGCCGATCGCCCTCGGTCGCTGTGGTCACAAAATGTGCAAAACAGGCTTCATCCGCGCCAAGACACCGACAATTCACGGCATGGCGCATCAGTGGGCGCCGACGGTGGCGCGCACAACAGTCGAACAGGCTTTCGAGTATTTCCAATGTTGACCGCGCTTGTGTCTCGCCCAAACCAGAGGCAAGATCCTTCCAGACGGCGGTTTGCCCTTCGGGGCCATCACACCACATCCGGAAATATAGAACGACATAGCGCGCAAGCGGCGATTGGTCGGCCAATTGGCCGACAGCCGCGCCGCCGGGATTGCGAAATGCTGCGGTCATTTTGTAAGAATCAGTTTTCCGGCGCGCGTGATGCGAAGCGTATACGTCTGATCACGCAGGACGATATTGGCGAGATCGCCATCTTGGGTCAGCACTTCGGCATCATATGTAGGCAATTTCGGTGCGGTGCTCGGCTGTGGGCGCGGGACGCTGTGGAATGACATTTTTTAGTTCCTTGCGGTGACAGAGGCATGAAAGCACGTGCGCACTTTCATCCTTGGAAATTAGCGGATTGGCTGGCTGTCACGCGAACAGGTGGCTTGATACCCGCGTAAGTTAGCCGGATATGGGGGTATGAGTCAATCCGACATTTTTAGTCAGGTATTAATTCACTCGACCGCGCGGATCAGTTTGCGTTCTAGTACGCGCAAAACCTGCCGTAGATCGTGGCCGCGCTTGAGCACCTGCCCATCCATGCCTATCACTGCATATTGACCTTGGCGTTGGCGCAGTTTCGGGCGTTTCTCGATCCGGTACAGCGGGTGTTCCGCTGCGCGCCGAAAGATCGAAAACACAGCCACTTCGCGCAGACATGAAATCCCGTAATCTCGCCATTCGCCCGCTGCGACCATACGGCCGTAAAGACCCAAGATTACGCCCAATTCGGTTCGATGGAATGCGATTTGGGGCGGGTGCGAAAACGGATCAGATGGGTGCATGCTCATAGTAAAACGTCGCGTTAAAATGAAAGAAAATCAAGCCCGTAAGGGTGTGCCATGTTCATGCCGCAATATTACCGCATTTGCGCCGCACGTCTTACCCAATCGGGTCACATCTGCATGCAAAGGTTTCGGTATAGCAAATTGCTACCCCGGTGTTGCGGCTAATTGCCCCCACCTTTTTCGCGATGCCGGGGACCACTTCCCTTTAAATAAGCTATCCGCAGGTAATCGCCACGATCTTTTCGTTAGCGTCAATTTGAAAATTGATCCGCGTAGGCCAGAAGTCCATGGTGACGATGTCGCCAGGGCGCGTGACCCGGACCATTCCCAGAATGAGAACACGTTCAAGCGCTGTGGCGTCTTGCCCAATCAAATCCGCATGCTCTCCTGCGCCGCAGGTATCGTCTTGGATCTCGGGCAGGCTCGGCACCGCAGCAGTACAAGCAGAAAGTATAAGAAATGGGAGGATATATCTCATCTTGTGATCATGTGACAATTGTCCAAGCCTGTGCAAGCTGAAACAAAACCATCGTTGCAGTTTCCGTATTTTTCGCAGATCGTTGCCGCAAGCAAATGGAGACGAAAATGCGGACACGTGCAGCAGTAGCAATGGCAGCGGGACAACCGCTTGAAGTGATGGAAGTGAACCTTGAGGGGCCGCGCGCGGGTGAGGTTTTAGTCGAAATCAAAGCCACTGGTCTGTGTCATACAGATGAATTCACCCGTTCCGGTGATGACCCCGAAGGGATTTTCCCGGCGATTCTAGGTCACGAAGGCGCTGGTGTCGTCATCGAAGTGGGGGAGGGTGTCACCACGCTTGAGGTCGGTGACCATGTGATTCCGCTCTACACGCCCGAGTGCCGTGAATGCGAATATTGTCTGAACCCTAAAACCAACCTCTGTCAGAAAATCCGGTCCACCCAAGGGGCGGGGCTGTTGCCTGACGGATCAACGCGGTTTTCAATGCTCGATGGGACGCCGATCCACCACTATATGGGGTGCTCGACGTTTGCGAACCACACGGTCGTACCGGAAATCGCCTTGGCCAAGGTGCGCAAGGACGCGCCATTCGACAAAATCTGCTATATCGGCTGTGGCGTGACCACAGGGATCGGGGCCGTGATCAACACGGCCAAAGTCGAAATCGGCAGCCGTGCGATTGTGTTCGGTCTTGGTGGCATCGGTTTGAACGTCTTGCAGGGGCTACGCCTTGCGGGGGCTGATCAGATTGTCGGCGTCGATATGAATGACGGTAAAGAAGAAATGGGTCGCCATTTTGGCATGACCGATTTTGTGAACCCGGCCAAAGTAGAGGGCGATCTGGTTGCCCATCTTGTTGAACTCACTGGCGGCGGTGCTGATTATACGTTCGATGCCACGGGCAACGTAGGTGTGATGCGCACCGCGCTTGAGGCCGCACATAAAGGCTGGGGCGAAAGCATCATCATCGGCGTGGCCCCAGCGGGCGCTGAAATCTCTACCCGGCCATTCCAACTGGTCACTGGGCGTAGCTGGCGCGGGACCGCATTTGGCGGTGCAAAAGGACGCACGGATGTGCCTAAGATCGTCGACTGGTACATGAACGGCAAAATAGAAATCGATCCGATGATCACGCATAAGCTGAAGCTTGAAGATATCAACGAAGGTTTTGAATTGATGCACGCCGGGAAGTCGATCCGGGCCGTTGTGGAATACTAATGCACTATGGGCCCGGCGTTGTGTCGGGCCCAAATCCAGTTTTAGCGCTTAGGCACCATATTTCGCCAAAAACACTTCAACCGCGCCTTTGGCGATCCGATGTTTTTCGCTGTCTGAGAAGGTGTCGGTGATGTTGAAAAGCATGCGGGGAAAGATATCGGCGCGGCAGAGTTCGTTGAACTGATCAGCGGCCAACGTGCGGTCTTCGATCACCAAATCGCCCTTTGAAATTGCACTTTCAAAATAATCTTCTAGCCGACTGCGGACCAACATTGGGCCGCTTTCGTAAAACTGTTGTCCCAATTCGGGAAATCGCCCGCCTTCGCCGACGCAGACCCGAAAAATGCGCATCCCGAATTCAGAGGTAATGAATTCCCCAATTTCGCGGGCGGCTTGATACAACACGTCTTCGACAGGGGCGTCCATGTCGATTGCCTCAATCGCCCGCTCTGCTTGTGCGCAGCATTCAGCCTTGGTGACTTGTAAGAACAAGAAACGTTTGTCTGGAAAGTAGCTATATAGGGTTGCCTTTGATACGCCTGCGGCCTTGGCGATGTCGTCCACAGATGCGCCTTCGAAGCCATCGCGCAGGAATACGGTTCGCGCGCCTTCAAGCACCTGATCGAACTTGCGTCCTTTTTTGGGTTCTACAGCGCCATCGGGCATCGGTCCGCCTCCTCGTGGGGACCTCAACTATAAACTGCCCCGTTCAGTTCAGGCAAGCGTGACGTAGCGATGGGGCTATTCTGCGATCTCTGAGCAGGCAGGCGCGTCTAGAGTTGTCAGGTCAACGCATGATTGCTCCGCAGTCGGCGTCACCGGGTGCGGCGGGTAGGTGAGCAAAGGCAGGTTAACTGAAAATGCCTGTGCCGCAGATGTGGTGAGCAATGTAGCGAGAGCGATCGTTGGGAGTAAGCGGGGCATCGGTGATTCCTTTCTTGTGTTGCAATATAAACTAAACGGTTTAGTTTATTTCGACAAGAGGAAACTGAACCAATTTGTTTAGTTTTTAGGATTGACCGAAAGCAAGAATTGAATAGATTAGAATTATTCTAAAATGGAGCCTCATGATGATCCCCGGAATTGCCAGCCGTCGCCGCTTTAGGGATTTGTCAGAGCAGGAGATACTGGCGCTTGCAATTTCGTCCGAGGAAGACGACGGGCGCATTTACCGAAGCTATGCAAACCACTTGCGCGCTGATTTTCCCGCTTCTGCCGCCGTGTTTGATGGCATGGCCGCTGAAGAAGACGATCACCGCCGCCGCCTTATAGAAATGCACATATCGCGCTTTGGTGACGTGATCCCCCTGATCCGTCGCGAACATGTTTCGGGGTTCTATGCGCGCAGCCCTGTGTGGTTGATCGAAAATCTTGGCCTAGAACGTATCCGCGAGCAAGCCGCGCAGATGGAACACGACGCCGAACAATTCTATCTATTGGCCGCGTCCAAGACCGCAGATGCCGGGACCCGGCAGCTTTTGGGTGATCTTGCCGCCGCTGAGGCGGGGCATGCAGATACCGCCGAAGCTCTGGAAACGGAACATCTGGGTGACGCGGAAAAGACCGCCGAAGAAGTTGCCGCCCATCGTCAGTTTGTCTTAACTTGGGTTCAGCCTGGGTTAGCTGGCTTGATGGATGGGTCTGTGTCGACACTGGCGCCGATATTTGCCGTCGCATTCGCGACCCAAGATACATGGACCACATTTCTTGTTGGGCTTGCCGCATCGGTTGGGGCGGGAATTTCAATGGGCTTTACCGAAGCTGCGTCAGATGATGGCCAGCTTTCGGGTCGCGGTTCGCCCATCAAACGTGGGATTGCGGCCGGGGTGATGACAACGCTCGGCGGGCTTGGGCACGCGATGCCTTACCTCATTCCAGAATTTTGGACCGCAACAATTATCGCGCTTGTCGTGGTCTTTGTTGAGCTTTGGGCGATTGCCTGGATTCAAAACCGCTACATGAACACACCGTTTATGCGCGCTGCGTTTCAAGTGGTCTTGGGGGGGGCATTGGTGTTCGCGGCAGGCGCGTTGATCGGGTCAGGTTAGACGTCGCGGACCAAAGTGCTTGCAGTACTAAATCCGAAGATGTGCCGCAAAATACCCATTTTATGGGTCTCGACCTCGCGGAACCCTTCGTGCAGGTAGAGCGCCCGCGCGCGTGGGTTCGTGTCCACCACATCAAGCCGAACCTGCCGATAGCCCCGTCGTTTGGCCTCTGCGCTGATTTCATTTAACAGTGCCGTGCCGACCCCTTTGCCGCGCGCTTCATGGGCGACGAAAAGCCCGTCCATCAAGAAACGTTCGTTTTCTGTGTCGCGTTCAAGGGTCCCCATCAGCCGGACCCGGATCGCAGCGCCAACCCAGCCGTAAACTTTGCGGATATCTGTGAAGCTGCCGCCAACAAGCGCACCCTGCGCGGTTTTAAAACCGGCCACCCCGATCAAGCGCCCCTGCGCGTCATGGGCGCAAATCCCATGATCCGATCGCATCACCCGGTTGATATAGACGAGCGCGCGATATTTTGGCCCCATGGTAAAGCCAAGCTTTGTGCCAAAAGCCTCCCAATAAAGGGCCGCTGCTTCGCCGCGACTGGCGTCGGGAATACCAACTGTAATTTTCATAGCGCGAAGTTTCCAAAAGGAATGAAACGGACCAGATCGCCCGGTGTCACCTTTTGCGCGGGATCGTCCAATTCGACAAGCCCTGTCGCCCAACTTAGTCCAGAAACCCTGCCTGACCCTTCGGAAGCAAAGACCTCTACGCGGCCATCCGCAACCCGGGCACGCAAATATTCACGACGACCCGCTTTTTTAGACTTCGCAAAGGCGGCGGGTAAAAGATAGCCTTCGGTGTCGGCCCAGCCGCCGCCCGCCAATTGGCGCAGTGCAGGGCGCGCAAATATCAAAGTGCAGACCATCGCCGCAACCGGATTGCCGGGCAGCCCAAAAACGGGGGTGTCTTTCCACAACCCCAGCGCCAGCGGGCGTCCCGGCTTCATCGCAATCCGCCAAAGCGCAAATGACCCAGTGTCAGCGAGCAACGCAGACATATGGTCTTCGTCCCCCGCAGATGCCCCGCCAGAACTCAGGATCACATCACAGCGCGCGCTGGCTTCATCCAAGATCGCCCGCAGCTTAGGGCGGTCATCGGGTGCGCGTCCAAGATCGATAACCTCATAACCCCAGTCTGCCACAACCGCGCAGAGCATAGGGCGATTGGCGTCGAATATCTGCCCTTCATGCGCGGGTGTGCCGGGGTCACGTAATTCATCCCCCGTCGATAAGATGCCAACGCGCAAGCGTTCACGTACCTTAATATGCCCCACGCCAGCGGCAGCCATTGTGCCGATGTCTGCTGACGTGATCTTGTGCCCCGCTGAAAGAATGACATCGCCTTTGCGCATATCTTCGCCTGCGTCACGGGCGTTTGAACCTTTTTTCAGTGGCCCACGAAATGCGATTCGAGTTTCAGTCGCGGCGACGTCTTCTTGTAAAATGACGGTATCGACGCCCTGCGGGAGGTTGGCACCGGTTAAAATACGGATCGCCGTGCCGGGCGGGACGGCGTGGGTGTAGGGCTGCCCAGCAGCGGAACGCCCCGCGAGCAGAGGCAAATCATGGGTGCCAGCGGGGATTGGCCCGGCAAACCCATAGCCATCAACGGCAGAATTAGGGGCGGGCGGGTGCGATCGGGCCGCATATATATCTTCTGCCAAAATCCGGTGCGTCGCCTGCCCGATTGGTACCTCTGCAACATCCGTCACCGCGCCAAGCTGGTCGCGTAGATGCGCGAGCGCTGTGTCAACCGGGGTCCAATAGGCCCCTTGCGGCATCGCAAAACAATCATTTCGCAGCGCAGGCGGCGCGAGACTGGCGCGCAAAATGTCCGCTGATCCTGCTCCAAGCACCCAGCCTTCGGGCGTCGGCGCAACATCTATCATCGCATCCATTTCATCCGGGGTAAGCGCCGAAAACGCGCGGGCATATAGGGCCACCTGCGCGGCATCTTTGATCGGCTCTGGGGAAGCAGTGACAAGATCGGGAAGTTGCGAAAAATAGGTCTCGGCCATGACGATCTGCGCGTCAGGGGATTGAAACGGCCAAACGCAAATATCTGCGCCAAAATGATGACGCAATCGCGAAAGCGTCGGCAGCCCCATGATGACTTGGCCGCCAACCGCGCCAGCCCCCGCCAATTGCCATGGTGAAAAACTGCCTTTGATCGCGAGATCTGCTGCGCGTTTTTCTGGCAACCCGTGATCCCGTCGGTCATTGCCTTTGCGGGGAAGCCCCTGAATATCGCGTTGCAAACCGTTGAACCAAAACGGTCCCACGCCGGGAAATAGGGCGTTGATGTCCCCCGCAAGATCAAAGCGGTTATTGGCGTTTGAACTATCTTCCACACGCGCGGCAAACCAATCCCATAGGCCCAGCGTGTCTTCAGAGCCGATCAAATGCGTGGCGAAACCTGTGGGGTAGGCGAAGCACAGATCGAATGCCAAAAGCACGCGCAGCCCTTGGTCGCGCAGGTCGGTCAGCATGTCGCGCAGCCAGCCTTCTGCCACCTGCCTATTGCGGAAGTAGATCGGAGGTTCGGACACGCCGCCCGCGCCAATCGCCGCCCAGATCGCGTCTTTTTTCGGGGTTGCGCCCCGGTCATTGCCGCCAGACCAATCCACCATGATGACCCGGTCAAATTTCATAGCCCGACCTCAGCGAGGATAAAATCAGCAATGGCCGCCGTGTCGTCCAGATTAAAAACCGGGCGATCGGTATCGAAAGGCGTGTCAGATGCGATGGCGCGGATGCTGGTGTCTTCTGGCGCGATCAGCGGATTGTTGGCCTCTGCGCGAAAGGCTTCGATCTTGGGGTGGGCGTCGCGTTTGTAGCCTTCGATCAAGATCAGATCGACCGGGGCAAGCTGCGCCAGAAGGTCAGAAAGCGGGGGTTCTGGTTGGTCACGTAGCTCTGTCATCAAGGCCCAGCGCGACTGCGATGCTAAAAGCACCTGCTGCGCCCCCGCAGCCCGGTGGCGGTAGCTGTCTTTTGCGGGCTGATCGACGTCAAAGCTGTGATGCGCGTGTTTGATGGTCGAAACGCGCAGGCCGCGCCCGTTAATTTCAGTCACCAGACGTTCCATCAGCCCAGTTTTACCTGCGTTTTTATAGCCAACGATTCCGTAAATTTTCATAGCATGGCCTGCGCTTTGACCAGATCATCTGGCGTGTTCACATTGAAAAAAGCCGCGTCATCTGCGAATTCAGCGTATCCCGCCCTATGTTTTTCGGTCCAGAGAACGACTTTGCGCAATCCGCCTTGCAAGGCCAAGCGGAGGTCTTCGCGCAGCGCCACGGGCCACAAGCCGAATGTCGGTTGTCGCCCGCTTGGGCTGGTTGCGAGTGCAAGGTCTGCGCCCGCGTTTTCGGCGGCGAGCATCAGTTGTGGCACCAGATCGCAGGGAAAAAACGGTGTGTCTGCGGCGGCGGTTACGATATGGCTTGCCCCGCGTTGTGCCGCCCAATCCATCCCGGCCAAAACGCCCGATAGCGGCCCGGCAAAGCCCGCGATACTATCTGCGATCACGGGTAGGTCGATGCCCGCAAACCGCGCGGCATCCCCATTTGCGTTCAACGCGACGCCCCCGACCTGTGGTTCTAATCGATCAATCACATGCGACAGGATTGTGCCCGCGCCAAGCGGTAAAAGCGCTTTGTCGCCGCCGCCCATACGGGTTGCTTGTCCGCCAGCAAGGATTACGCCCAAAGGTTGGATCATTTTTGCACCCCGTCTGCGACGCGATGCATCCGCCTCCGGCGGGAGTATTTAGGGCAAGATGATATGGGGGTCATTGTGCGCTTTGCCAACGCAAAATTTGCGCCTCAAGATCATGGGGGGGCATGCCATCAGGCAAGTCTTCCTTGGAGATTGGCAATGTCCGTTCCGGTTCCACACGAATAAGGATTCCTTCTTTTCTCACTTCAGGTGGCGGAAGTGCGGCCCACGAAACCCAAGTCGCAGAGGTTCTCGATTTGAAGTGTACACCGTCGGCGTCGAGTGTGACCTGTTGTGGCCAAGATTTTATTTGGAGAGCGAAATGTGGAGCAGCCTTACGATAGATGTAGGGCTTAATTTTTAACTCAAATATGCGATGGGCAAGGTATCCAGAAGCAAATCCTAATAATATGTGTGAATCGATGTACCCCAAAAACAATAACGCAATTGGCAAAACAATTATCAACGTACGCCCGAGCTCGCCAAACCACGCATATCGAGGCATGTGATACCGGCTGCCACGTACGATACTTAAGCATCGTTGTATCTGCGCCGCGTCGGAATAAACGAGATCAATTTGCTTCACGGTCGCCCCTTTCGCCCAGATTTTTTGGGTTCGTCGGCGATTTGATCGGGGTCAGCGTCGCGGGTTAGGCGGGCGTCGCCCGACAGGCAGACAAACCGTTGGCCTTTCATCCGCCCGATCAACGTCAGCCCGACCTGATGCGCGATTTCGACGCCCCACGCGGTAAACCCCGAGCGCGATGCGAGAGTCGGGATGCCCATTAATGCGGTCTTGATCACCATTTCGGATGTTAGTCGGCCAGTGGTGTAGAGGATTTTATCGTCGGGTTTAACTTGCTCAGAAAGCATCCAGCCGGCGATTTTATCAACGGCGTTATGGCGGCCGACGTCTTCCATGTAGACCAGCGGTCGGTCGCCTTGGCATAGCACGGTTCCGTGTATCGCGCCTGCAGAGAGATAGAGCGATGGCGTGCGGTTAATCTTGGCGGCAAGCGTATAGAGGTCAGACGTTTTTACGGGCGTGGCGGGCAGGGTCACATTCTCAAGCCCTTCCATCATGTCGCCAAAGACCGTGCCGACAGCGCAGCCGCTGGTGCGGGTCTTTTTCTTAAGCTTGTCTTCAAATATGGTTTTATTGTCGGTGCGCACGACAACCACATCAAGCTCTGCATCGTAATCGACCCCGGTGATTGTGTCTGCGTCGCGCAGCATGCCTTGGTTACGCAAAAAGCCGAGTGCGAGGTATTCTGGGTAGTCGCCAATGGTCATCGCGGTCACGATTTCTTGGGCGTTTAGGTAGATGGTCAGTGGGCGTTCTTCGATCACGTTAAGATCAATGGGTTGACCATGTTGATCGGTCCCGGTGACGGCCCGCGTCAGCCCTTCGCTTTGCATGCGCGGGGCGATTAGGTAATCTGTCGTATTCTCAAGTTGCGCCAATTGCCATTCCCGGTTTGCAGGTCTAAGCCTATCGTAATGGGCTCAGGCTAGGGGAAAGAGATGACGACTTCCACCGTCAAAACGGCAAGCAAATCCGCCTATTGGGCCGGGGTGCGCGATGGTGTGCCATTTATTTTTGTTGCGGGCCCTTTTGCGCTGTTGTTCGGAGTGATCGCGACGGATGCTGGGCTGACAATTGGTCAGGCGATGGGTTTTTCCGTTTTGGTCATCGCTGGGGCATCGCAATTTGCGGCTGTACAGATGATTACAGAGAATGCGGGCATCGCGTTCGTGCTTATGGCAGCCCTTGCGGTGAATTTGCGGATGGCAATGTATTCGGCGTCGCTTGTGCCATTTCTTGGGTCTGCACCTATGTGGCAGCGCGCGTTGGTTTCATATTTGAACTTTGACCAAACTTATATCACGTCAATCGCCCGCTATGAGGCCCGCCCTGAAATGACGGTGCCGGATCGGGTGATGTATTTTCTCGGCGTGGCGAGTCCGATTACCCCTTTGTGGGTGATTATGACATTGGTTGGCATCTTGGCCGGAACCGCGATCCCGGAGGCCTGGGCGTTGGATTTCATCATGCCGATTATGTTTCTTGCGATGGTTGCACCGATGCTCAAGTCAGTTGCGCATATTGCGGCAGCGGTGGCGTCGATTATCGTGGCCTTGGTGCTTGTGGATATGCCTTCGGGAACGGGCCTGTTGGTTGCGGCAGGTGTTGCGATGCTGACGGGTGCGGCTGTTGAAGCTTGGATGGAGAAACCTGCCGCATGACGTATAGCGCTGTTGAAATTTGGATTGTGATTGCCCTTTTGGGTGTCGGGACGTTTTTGATCAGGTTCTCGTTTTTAGGCCTGATCGGTGATCGTCCGATGCCGCCATTTGTGTTGCGCCTACTGCGGTTCACACCCGTTGCGGTGCTACCTGGGATGGTTGCGCCATTGGTGCTTTGGCCCGCAGCGACGGGTGGGCAGCCTGATATTGTCCGCATTTTAGCCGCGCTTGCCACAGTGGGCGTCGGTCTATGGACGCGCAATGTGCTGTGGGCCGTCTTTGCTGGTGTTCTCACGCTTTACGCAGGTTTGGCGGCTACTGGTCTGCTGTAAGCGCTGCGTTTATTTGCGCTGCGGCGATTGATTTGTCGTCTGCATCTGTTTCGCGGTATTCGTGCGTGGTCACACCGGGGAGGCGTGCGAAATCCTCTGATACCCGGTTCGGGTCCCACGTCTGACGGAAATCACTGAACCCGGGCAGTTGGCGCAGGATGCGTGACGTCGTGCGGGCGCAATGGGCTTGTGGGACAGGGCCGTTCGACAGCGCCAGTTGCAAGGCTTGTTCGGCGACTGCTGGAGGGACTTCGATCGTTTGTCCGACCACGTAATAGGTTATGCGGGCATGGTAGCTGACGTAATAGGATTCAAGTTCTGGGGTCACCCCAAAAAGAACGTCATTGCGTTCAGGCATGCGGGTTTGTTCAAACGATCCAGCTGGGTCAAATATCACGCGCTGGCTTGCATTGATCAAAAGCGCGGTATGGGCCCCGTTGTCGGAGCCGATGTTTTTCATCGTGTATAATGTCAGGTAGGCCGGATCTGGGTCGCGGTAAATGGCGCGCGATACGATGTCGTCAGGCGCCCAGCTTTCTGTCGCTGAGCATGCGGACAGGGCAAGCGGAAGCCCAGCGATAAACTGACGACGATTCATGGCACAGTTAGCCGTTCACGAGGCCGATGAAGATCAAAACGCAAATGCAGATGATTGCGCCTTTGGTCACCATGCTCATAAACCCGTTAAAGGTTTTTTCTTGCACAGAAATATCCATTTCGCCGTGTTTGTGGTCTGACATGTGTGTATTCCTTTTCGGTCGTTTGTTCACCGCATAACGGATAATTTGGGGTCTGTCACCCGGTCACATCCACGTCGCGATCCAATGCCGCGGCAAGCTGGAACCCGATGCGCGTTGGTTCGGGTTGGTCGATGTTCTTTGGGCTGGCAATCAACGTGACATTCAGCTGGCTGACGTGCTGAATAAGTTGGGTTTTGGCGCCTTCGTCATTGACCCCGTAATAGGTGACGATGTCGGGATCGTAATAGCCTAACCCTTCAATCTTGATAACGCCGGTCAACCCGCCCGCAAGACTCACGCCGATTTCGTGATCATTATCCAGCTGTTTCTCAAAATTCTGGATATACATGATGATCCGCTCATAGGCCCATTGCGCGGGGCTTTTCTTGGCGGTTGATTCGTTCAGCGCCTTGGGCAGATCTTTCGCCGAGGGCGAGGGGACATTGGGATCCGTGTGCACCTCTTGGGTTTTGGGTAAGATATCATTCTCCAACAGCTCGGCGGAGGTGTCGATTGTCATATGCAGAGGCGTGTCAGAGGTCATAGGGGTACCGCAGTTGTGTCTTTGATTTCTTCCATAACGAAACTTGCCGAAATATCCGATACAGAAATGCGTGAGGTCAGCCGTTTATAAAAGGCATCATAGGCCGGGACATCGGCCACGCGCACACGTAGCACGTAATCGAGATCCCCGGTCATCCGGTACGCGCCGACAATTTCGGGGAAAGTTTGTAGGGCGGACTGAAACGCGGCCATCCATTTCGCATCATGCGCGTTCGTCCGGATCAAAACCATGGCTGACAACGGTGCGCCAACCTTGGCTGGATCTACAAGCGTCACGCGCCCGGTGATCACCCCGGCGTGTTCCATCGCCTTGATCCGTCGCCAGCAGGCATTGCGCGAAAGGTTAACCTGCGCGCTGATGTCATCAACGGATTGCGCGGCATCATTTTGCAAGCTGCGCAGGATATTTCGGTCTATTTCGTCTAAATTTTGTATCATGGATGAGATTTTATCTCAAAATATATCCAAATACTAGGAAGGTTTGGGATCTATTTGGCGCAATGCTGGGATACGCTGTCGGAAACCTAGCCTGAAAGGCCCTCTATGTCCGATACCTCCCCAACCCCCGCCCGCCGTAGCCTTATTGCAACTCTGTTTCTGGACCATCCGGATACTGTAAACGAAACATATTTCACCCACATGCGTTTTGCACTGAGTTTCGGGTTTTGGTTGGCCGTAGCAGCCATCGCCGCATTGCTGCACGCGTTTATCCCTGCTGTTTGCGAAACCACGGCCAGCCGTATTGTGAAACGACTTCAAGATCGGATCGATGGCCGTCACGCGGGATAAGTGCAATTTTGCGGCGTATGCGAGCCAAAAAGCTACATGCAACGCGGTCGCGCATGAGGGTGTTATTTGGCCTGAAACACATAGGCCCCGTCGTTGCGCAGCTGCCGCGTCACTTGGCCTGTGTGATACAGGTGGTTCACATGGGCGACGGCTTCGACCAGCGCAAGCCCGTATTCCGCAGGGCCGATGCTGCGCTTGAACAACGGGGCAAAACATTCGCCCGCCGCGCGGGGTTCCGACAGATGCTTAAGCAGGCGGGGCAGGGCGTTGTGGTGGTTGTCGATCATCTGCTGGAGCCGCAACGGCAACCCCTGAAACGGTAGCTTATGCCCACCTAAGACCAATTGATCATCGCGCGCATAAGGCATCAGCCGTTGGCAAGACGCGAGCCAATCGGCGACCGGGTCGGCCTCTGGCTCTGTTGGGTAAACCCCGAGATTGGCACTGATCGAGGGCAGCAATTGATCGCCCCCAATGACCAGATTGTCGTCCCGGCTCCAGAATGTGGCGTGTTCGGGTGCGTGCCCGTCGCCCATCCGAATATCCCAGCTACGCCCACCCATCTGGATCGTGCTACCATCGATCAGGCGGGTATAGCCCAGCGGCAGCGGCGAGACGCAATCGGCGAAATTGAACGGGCGATCCTTGCTACGTCTCGCGAATTCGGCGGGCTCCATGCCTGCGCGTTTGTAAAATGCAAGGGTCTCAGGGGGGACGGTTTCTTGCAGATCAAGCGTGAGCATCCGTGCCATGAGCCAGCCCGTGCGTGGCATCGCAAGACAGGCACCATTGGCGACAAACCAACCGGCAAGCCCGACATGGTCAGGGTGGTGATGCGTCACGACAACCCGGTTCACGGGTTTACCCGCTAAGGGCCCATCAAGGAGCTGTTGCCAGATTTTGCGAGTCACCTTGCTGGCAAACCCGGTATCAATCACAGTCCAGCTGTCCCCATCGTCAAGCGCATAGACGTTCACGTGATCAAGCGCCATTGGCAGCGGAAGACGCATCCACAATACGCCCGCAGCGACTTCGATAGCCTGACCTGAGGTCGGCGGTGTATCCCAAGAGTAATGTATCATGCTGAATGCCTATGGTGCGGGTGCGGGCAGAGCAAGCCCCGCGTCTTTACGAAACCTCGCAGCCCAAAGGCGGTTCCGTTCCGAAGAGAGCACGGCGGTTTGCGCCGTTGCGTTGTTCGCTTTGTCCGGCTCAACGCCAACAAATGATAGAATGCGCCGCAATTGGGGCGCGGGCTGTGTAGCAAGTGCTTCATAGCTAACACGTAGCGGCGTGATGCTTTGTTGCGTGAACCAAGC
>NZ_JACXGQ010000012.1 GCF_022096995.1 Yoonia sp. I 8.24
AAGCGGGGAAACACCGCGTGGGTGACAGGCGATTGCAAAGCAATCACCGAGAACCCACTCTGACGATACAAATATCAAAGGCCGCTCCAATCGGGGCGGCCTTTTGCTTTCGCGTTTTGCAAGTCAACGAAAGCTTCTATTAGCTCACGCAGCGGATACTCTCTGCGTGTGGTCCCATTCTATGTGAGGCTGGAAACGTGGTTGGCCCAGATGTCCGCGCCTTTGTGGTGTATTCGAAGCCATCTCTAAAGATAGCCTCAATACTTGAAGCACTTTTGACTTCTCGTATCAGTGATGGTGCCCATTTGCTGCGCGCCATTTCCCTTACAGCCTTCTTTTTGAACTCTTCCAAAGAAAGCTGTTCGGGGGCGTTAAACCTGAAACGCCTCCAAGAACCTATGGTCAGCCCAAACAGCAGTGATAAGGGTAAACCCAACGGGAATGGAGGCTTAGGAATTGCTTTGATTTCCGAAATAGGAAAGTGACGACCAGTCCAGTCAATGACCCCCGCAGGAAGGTCATTTTTCGTCGTGGTCCAGTCCGTACCCCACCCTAACGACTCTCCTCGCTGCCAAATATAGGTAATCTTGTGCGTGTCGCATACGGCAAAACTATTACCACTCGTATTCAGAGCATGATAAAAAAGCACGGGAAAATGAAGTTCAATACTGTTGTTTCGCATTGTGCTCTCCGCGCTCAATCTAGGTGTAGTGAAACACGTTTTTACCGATGTCGCTAGGCGCAATTGATTGAAGGGGGGGGGAGTGATTTTCTTCCTTGCCACATCCCCCGACTCCCCCTATAGAACCCCAATCCAATCAGGGTGCGCGCTGCGTGCCCTTTTTAAGTTGGATAAAAGACGCGATGAGGGCCTTCGATGAGCGGGGGTCTTCCTCTCCGCTCTAGGCCCTAATCTAGGGGTGATGAATATGGCGAATAGCCAAAACATCCGCATCCGCCTGAAGGCGTTTGATTTCCGGGTGCTTGATGCAAGCACGCAAGAAATCGTAAGCACAGCCAAGCGCACTGGCGCATCTGTGCGTGGTCCGATCCCACTTCCAAACAAGATCGAAAAGTTCACTGTTTTGCGTGGTCCGCACGTTGACAAGAAATCCCGCGATCAGTTCGAGATCCGTACGCACAAGCGTCTTCTCGACATCGTCGACCCAACACCACAGACAGTGGACGCGCTGATGAAGCTCGACCTTGCTGCGGGCGTTGACGTCCAGATTTCAGTATAAGGGGTAGATCATATGCTCCGTACTGGACTTATCGCAAAGAAAGTCGGCATGACCCGGCTTTTCATGGAAGACGGCAAGCAGATTCCTGTGACCGTTCTTTCTCTCGAAAATCTGCAGGTTGTTGCGCAGCGTACTGCTGACACCAACGGTTACACAGCTGTTCAGCTGGGTGCCGGTGCAGCCAAAGCAAAGCGCACATCACAAGCGATGCGCGGCCACTTTGCTGCTGCAAAAGTTGAACCCAAGCGCAAAGTCGCTGAGTTCCGCGTCACCGAAGATAACCTGATCGCTGTTGGTGAAGAAATCACTGCTGACCACTACCTTGAAGGCCAATACGTTGACGTATGCGGTACTTCTATCGGTAAAGGTTTTGCTGGCGCGATGAAGCGCCACAACTTTGGTGGTTTGCGCGCGACACACGGTGTTTCTATCTCACACCGTTCGCACGGTTCGACTGGTCAATGTCAGGATCCTGGTAAGGTTTTCAAAGGCAAGAAAATGGCTGGTCACATGGGTGCGGCGAAAGTCACTACTCAGAACCTCCAAGTCATCAAGACAGACGCTGATCGTGGTATCATCATGGTCAAAGGCGCTGTTCCTGGCTCCAAAGGTGGTTGGGTGACTGTTAAGGATGCGGTGAAAAAAGCGGCTCCTGAAGGTGTTGTTTACCCGGCTGCTCTGCGTTCTGCTGCGAAAGCTGCTGATCAAACCGATGCTCCAGTTGAGGGAGGCGAAAACAATGAAGGCTGATGCAATCAAATTGGACGGCAAGGCTGCTGGTTCCGTCGAACTGAACGACGAGATCTTTGGTCTTGAGCCACGCAAGGACATCTTGCATCGCGTTGTGCGCTGGCAGCGTAACAAAGCAATGGCTGGTACACACGATGTGCTTGGTCGTTCTGAAGTGTCTTACTCGACTAAAAAGATCTATCGCCAAAAAGGTACTGGTGGCGCACGTCACGGGTCCCGTGGTGCACCGATCTTCCGGTCTGGTGGTGTTTACAAGGGGCCAACCCCACGTAGCCACGCACATGAGCTGACAAAGAAGTTCCGCAAGCTGGGTCTTAAGCACGCACTGTCCGCGAAAGTGGCCGCAGGCGAGCTGGTCATCATCGACGATATCAACGTCACAGACACCAAAACATCTGCGCTGGCCAAACAGGTTGGTGCGTTGGGTTGGAAACGTGCTTTGATCATCGATGGCGCCGAAGTCAGCGCTGACTTCAAAAAAGCAGCTGCGAATATCACAACTTTGAACGTTCTTCCGTCGCAAGGCGCGAACGTTTACGACATCCTGAAGTCAGACACGCTTGTCCTGACCAAAGCAGGTGTCGAAGCACTGGAGGCTCGTTTGTCATGAACGCCAAAGCAGAACACTACGATGTGATCCGCAAGCCGATCATCACAGAAAAAGCGACAATGGCTTCTGAAGCCAATGCCGTTGTTTTCGAAGTGGCGATCGACAGCAACAAACCACAGATCAAACAAGCTGTTGAAGCGCTGTTTGGTGTGAAGGTCAAAGCGGTCAACACAACGATCACTAAGGGTAAAGTGAAACGCTTCCGCGGCGCACTTGGTACCCGTAAAGACGTTAAAAAAGCATATGTTACACTTGAAGAGGGTAACACAATTGACGTCTCGACTGGCCTGTAAGCCCGTCAGATAGAATAGAAAAAGGCCCCTCGCAGCGATGCGGGGGGCCTTTTTTTCTATGCTAGATTCGCCTGAACCAAAGTCGCAAGCGCAACCAAGGACCTGATTGCGCTTATCTTTCTTTAGCTACGCCGCGAGGTGCTTAAGCAGTGTTTCAGGGGAAGACACGCCATATGGGTCTTCTGCGTGGTTATCGCAGATGCCGGGCTCTTCGAACCAAGCTTCAATGACACCGTCTTTTACGATGGCTGCATAGCGCCATGAGCGCGCACCAAAACCTAGGTTATCTTTGTTCACGAGCATCCCCATACGACGGGTGAATTCACCGGAGCCGTCCGGGATGACTTGCACATTTTCAAGATTTTGCGACTGCGCCCATTTGTTCATGACAAAGCTATCGTTAACGGACATGCAATAGATTGCGTCGATGCCTTGGGCTTTGAATTCCGCCATGCCTTTTTCAAATCCAGGAAGCTGAAATGTGGAACATGTCGGTGTGAATGCGCCAGGGAGCGAGAAAAGCACAACGCGTTTCCCGGCAAAGTAGTCATCCGATGTCTTGTCTTGCCAACGGAACGGATTGTCACCGCCAATTGACTCGTCGCGCACGCGTGTTTTGAACGTGACGTTTGGAACTTTTTGTCCAGTTTTCATAGCTATCTCACTTAGGATTTGGGAGGAATCGGGTTTTCATTTCATCAGGTTTGTTGCCGTGTAAATACAACAGGTTGTCAGATAATTTGAAGCCGCTGAGTGACGAAAAACATCAATAAAGCGACTAATTTTTTGACCTGCAAAAAATGTCAGCCGATACTGCGTGATCGAAGCCTAAAGTGCCAATTCTTCGAGCATCTGTGCGGGCGTTACGTCTGCCTTATCGGCGCGCCGTTTGACCTCTCCACGTGTCATGACAACAAACCGATCCGCGAGCCCGTAGGCGAAGTCGAAGTTTTGCTCGACCAATACAATTGCCATGTTGCCTTGTGTGCGCAGCAGATCGATTGTACGGCCAATTTGTTGGATGATGTTGGGCTGGATGCCTTCGGTCGGCTCGTCCAGCAACAAAACCTTTGGCCGCGTGATCAGCGCGCGCGCGATGGCCAATTGTTGCTGCTGGCCGCCGGACAGATCGCCGCCGCGACGGGCCTTCATATCCAACAAAACTGGGAAAAGTTGAAAGATTTCATCAGGGATATGGCGATCTTCTTTGGGGAGGCAAGCAAAGGCAGTTTCAAGGTTTTCGAGCACCGACATTAGTGGAAAAATTTCGCGGCCTTGTGGAACATAGGCAATGCCCGCGCGGGCGGCGGCAAAGGCGGACGGGTGGTGCAACGTCTGATCACCCACTGCCAAGGTGCCGTTCGTATAGGGGTGGCGTCCAGAAATGGCTTTGAGAAGGCTGGTTTTGCCAACGCCATTGGTACCCATCACGGCGGTCACTTCCCCCACCGGCGCATTGAGCGTTATCCCGTTGAGGATTTGGCTTTGCCCATAGTGCAGCGTTAGGTCTTGAACATTAAGCATTATGAACGTCCCAAATATACGTCGATCACTGTTTGGTCGGCGGTGACGTGGTCCAATGATCCTTCGGCCAAAACGGACCCTTCGTGCAATACGGTGACCTTGCAATCAAGGCGGCGCACGAATTCCATGTCATGTTCGACAACGACAACGGCGCGGGTTTCTGCCGCACGTTTGAGCAGATCAGTCGTCAATTCGCGTTCTGCCGTGGTCATGCCCGCCGCAGGTTCATCGACGAGCAAAAGCCGCGGATCTTGCGCCAACAGCATCCCAATCTCGAGCCATTGTTTTTGACCATGACTAAGTTCGCCTGACTTGCGGGTAAGACTATCGGACAGGCCGATTTCATCGGCGATTTCTTCGATCCGTGCAGCACCTTCGCGGGTCTTTTTGTAGAATAGCACGGCAAAAGGCCCACGTGGATTTCGCAGCGCCATGGCAAGGTTTTCGCGCACGGTTTGGTCTTCGAATACAGTTGGCTTTTGGAACTTGCGCCCGATGCCTTCCATTGCGATTTCACTTTCGGACATCCCAAGCAGGGAAATGTTACGATCCCCCCATGTAATACGCCCTTCATCCGGCTTTGTTTTGCCCGTGATGATATCCATAAACGTGGTTTTGCCAGCCCCATTGGGCCCAATCACCGCGCGCAATTCGGGTTCACCGATTTGGATGGACAGGTTATTAATCGCGCGAAACCCATCAAAACTGACAGAGACGCCATCGACTTCAAGAAGGGTGGTCATGATGGTTTCCTTACAAGATAGTCAAACAGCCCGCCGATACCTTTGGGTGCGTAAAGCGTGACGGCGACGAACGAGAGACCAAGCAACACAAGCCACCAGTCGGTCCACTGGACCGTGTAGAACCCAAGCGGAATGGCCGGGGCACCGCCGCCTGTGAACCAGCTTGATAGCAGCGACACAAAGGCCGCCCCAATCACTGCGCCGTACAGGCGGCCGCGTCCGCCAATCGCCACCCAAACCGCCAGATAGATCGAGGCAATCGGCGCGATTTCTGCAGGGTTAATGATGCCCGCCTGGGGGTAGTACAGCGCGCCTGCGATGGCTGCGACGACAGCTGTGATGGTGAAGACAAACAGTTTGTAGCTTTCGACGTGGTAGCCCAAGAAACGCACGCGCGATTCATTATCGCGGATTGCCTTAATCACGCTGCCCATTTTGCCCGAGGTGATCCACGCAAACAGCACATAGCCGAGTGCCACAGCCAGCGCGGAAGCGTAGAAAAACGCGAGCGAGATTGTCGATTGCGGTGTGTCTTCAAAGCCCGGAATGTTTTGCAAGCCCGATAGCCCGTTATTGCCGCGCAGCCCGCTATCATTTTGAAACAGATAAAGTGCAAGCGCGAGGGTCATTGCTTGCGTCAGGATCGACAGGTAAACGCCTGTGACCCGGCTCCGGAACGCCAGCCAACCGAACAGTAGCGCAAGCAGGCCGGGGACCAGCACGACCAGCAGCAGTTGCAAGATCAAGCTGTCGGAAAATGCCCAGATCGCAGGAAATTCAGAACTGCCGACAACGCCAAAGATCTGATTTCCGATCGCATCGGTCACTTCTTGCGGTGTCGGCGGGATCGTCTGTGACGCGAAACTATCAAGCACAATGCCTTCGGTGCGCGCATACATCAGCCACATGCCAACGGCATAACCGCCGATCCCGAAAAATGCGAAATGCCCAAGGCTGAGGATGCCGCAATATCCCCAGACCACATCCATCGCGACGGCAATCAAGCACAGACACAGTGTCTTGCCCAACGTTTTGACAAAGGATGTCGACATCACCCCAACACCCGCATCAGACAGTGCGGTGACGACGATGGTGAACAAGCTGAGCCCGAGCAAGAACCATAGGGTCGATGGGTTGCGCATAAGAAAACTGTTTGTCATGGGATTAATCCGCTGCCGCTCGGCCTTTGAGGGCAACAATGCCTTTGGGCCGGAACTGAATAAAGAGAATGATAAAGAGGATCATATAGGTCTGCGCTGCGAGCGTGTTCGACGGGTTCAACCATTCGATCCCTTTTTGTAGGAAGCCAATCAGTGACGCACCCGCAAGCGTGCCCCAGACGTTGCCAACCCCGCCCACAACCACGGTCATGAAGGATTGCACGATATAATCGGCACCCATTTCCGACGTGACCTTGGCATAAAGCCCAATTGCAACACCTGCGATCCCCGCGATCCCAGAGCCAAGCCCAAAGGTCAGCATGTTGATCCGGTCCGGATTAATCCCCATCGATGCGGCCATGCCGGGGTTTTGGGTGACTGCACGCACCTCTAGTCCCAGCCGGGTGCGTTTGAGCACAAACAGGATCAGGAAAAGGAAAATCACGGCCAACACAAAAATCGCGATGCGGATATAGCTAATCTGTACAACATCGTTAAACACCAGTGCGCCATCCAGCCATGCAGGTGATGTGAGCGGGCGCGCTTGCGTGCCAAAAATGTTCTTGGCCAATTGTTGTAGCGCAATGGAAATCCCGAAGGTCGCCAACAATGTCTCAAGCGGGCGGTGATACAGGTGACGGATCACCAGCCGCTCCATTGCGACCCCGGCACCGAACGTTACGGCAAAGGCCAGCGGCAGTGCGATGATGATCGACGCGGTGTAGCTAGGCACAAACAATTGCACGACATAGCCCGTATAGGCCCCCATCATGATGAATTCGCCATGGGCCATGTTGATCACGCCCATGACCCCAAACGTGATCGCAAGCCCGATCGCGGCCAGAAAATAGATCGATGCCAGTGACAGCGCATCCAACGTCAAATCGGCGGTTTGGCCTACGGCGACGCGGGTTTCAACAGATGCTAACGCGGTTTTCGCGGCAGTTGTGATGGTGGCGTCATCTTCATCATAGATTTCGAAGAATACGTAGTCCGCCAAGGCTGCATCGCGATCTGCGGTGGTCACAAGCGCCGGAGCAGTGCCTGCTTCGGCAAGCTGGGCATAGGCATAGGCACGGTTGTCCGTGGTATTCAACTGGACCACTGGTACATCCCCCACACGCCCGTCCACGATATTGGCGGCAAGGGCTGATTTGATTTCTTCGGCAGTGGTTATTGGGGCCGCAAGATCGTCCTCGACCAGCAGCGCGTAGGCGGCATCAAGCGATATCTCTGCGCCGGGTGTTAGCACTTGGGCGATGTTCGCATCAGAGGGGAGCTGCGTGGCGATACCGGTGCTTGTGGTAAGGATTTGGTTAAGGACGGCGCGTGCTTCCACGCTGACGTCGGTAGACAGGCTTGTAATTGCGGCAATTCGGTCGGTGGGGTCGTCCGCGAAGCTTGCAGACAGGAAATTTGCCAGTTGGATTTTACGGGCCTTGAGTGCCGCGTCGCTTTCACCGTCGATGGATGCGAGCAATGGGGCAAGCTGGCTCGCCTCTGGTCGGCGCGCGATAGAGGCAACCGCCGTGGTGCGCCGCGTCAGATCGGGGTCCATCAATTGGAATTGAACCAACGCGGTGCCAATTACGCGGCGCACGCCACCATTCGGCTTCAGTTGTGTGAAACCTGCGGCGGGCGCGGTGGATTGTACCCCGCTGTCGATGTCCGTCAGATTAAGTGTGTCGCCTTCTTCGGCCGCGATAAAGAACAGGCCTTCGGGACCTTGCCAGACTGACTTTTCTTGCCATTGCTCAAGGAAGGTCGCGACTTGGGGAATGCCTGAGGCGGCAAGATCATCCAGTACAACGCCGACAGTACGGCGACCGGGGCTTGCGACCTCTTCGGCGTGTGTTTGCAGTAGGTTTTGAAGATCTTGGGCCTGCGCGGCGGGTGAAAACCCCAACAGCATGGCGAGCATAATTAAGACGCGTGTCATGGGGGGCTTTCGGATTTTAGATAAAGTCAGGCGCGGAAAGTTCCCGCGCCTGATTAATTGGTTTAGTAGTTCGACGTCAGCTGAACGCAGCTTTCAGTTTCGATGTTGTACATGCCGCAACCGAGTGTCTGCCAATCAGACTTAAGCACGGCTGATTCTGGCAGGAAGTCTGTCCATGCATCGCCCGGTACTTCGGCTGTTTGGCTGATGATGTCGAACTGACCGTCAGCTTGGATTTCGCCGATCAGAACTGGTTTTGCCAAGTGGTGGTTTGGCAACATCACGGCAGTACCGCCAGTCAAGTTCGGGAACTCTTGGCCGTACATTGCGTCACGTACCGCGTCGACGTCTGTTGTGCCTGCGGCCTCAACAGCGTTCACCCACATGTTGAAACCGATATAGTGGGCTTCCATTGGGTCGTTTGTTACGCGCTCTTCGCCAGCAAATGCTTTCCATGCTTCGATGAATTCAGCGTTTGCTTCGCCTTCAGCAGATTGGAAGTAGTTCCAAGCAGCCAAGTGGCCAACAAGGTTGGATGTGTCCAAACCGGACAGCTCTTCTTCACCAACAGAGAATGCAACGACAGGGATGTCGTCAGCAGAAACGCCAGCAGCGGCCAGTTCTTTGTAGAAGCCGATGTTTGCGTCGCCGTTGATGGTTGAGATCACGCCAACCTGTTTGCCGTCTTCGCCTAATGCGACAACGTCTGCAACGATTGTGGCCCAGTCAGAGTGACCAAACGGTGTGTAGTTCACAAAGATATCTTCTTCGGCGATGCCGTTGTCGATCAGATAGGCTTCGAGAATGTTGTTAGTCGTGCGTGGGTAAACATAGTCAGTACCCAACAGTGCGAATTTTTCAACGCCAAGCTCTTCGAGGAAGTAGTCTGTCGCTGGGATCGCTTGTTGGTTCGGTGCGGCGCCAGTGTAGAACACGTTCAGTGAAGATTCTTCACCTTCGTACTGAACTGGGTAGAACAGCAGGCCGTTCAGCTCTTCGATCACTGGAAGAACGGATTTACGTGAAACCGATGTCCAGTTGCCGAAAATTACGTCAACTTCTGACACTGTCAGCAGCTCGCGTGCTTTTTCGGCAAACAGTGGCCAATCAGATGCTGGGTCAACGACGACAGCTTCGATTTCACAGCCAAGCAGGCCGCCAGCGGCGTTTTGCTGTTCGATCAGCATCAACATCGCATCTTTAAGCGTGGTTTCAGAAATAGCCATAGACCCAGACAGAGAGTGTAGAACGCCAACTTTGATTGGTTCTGCACAATCTTGTGCGGCAACCATGGTGGTGCTTGCCAGCAATGCGGCTAAAGCAGATGCACCAAGTGTCTTTTTATATGTCATCGAAACAAATTCCCCGTTTCGTTATTGTGGTCTGCCGTTCACACAGCCAAAGCCAAATGCTACACGGCACCCACAACAGTGTTGTTGTAGTCGCGCGGTGGGAGATTTCTGCCAGGAAGACCCACTGTGCGACGATTAATGTCTTATTACCGACGTCATGTGAGTATGATGTGATGCCGGTAGAGTCCCCGGGACAGTGGATGCGCGTGCTGCTTTTTTAGGTGTCTGCTAGATTATTCGACTTAATTTTTACATCAGCCTGAAAATTGAGCGAATTTTGTATTGCCTGTGTATCAACACAGGTTACTCAAAATCGCCCAACCATATGGCGAACGCTGAATGAGAACTTTTATAGGTTGAATGTATAATTATTAATCAACCTAGGGATGCCGTCCATGCGGACACAAGCCGTGGCATTTGACTGCGTTTGTAGCTGAACAATCCAACATCGTTGCCATCGATGGCGATCGCTACTGTGCTGCCTTCACCCATCGGTTCATCGAGACAGGTCAGACGTGGTCCATCTTGCTTGGGAAGCAGTGCGCGGTGGCGTTTGCGAAATTCGGTGACCTGCGTGCTCCAGAGCGCGTCAAGCGTGGCGACATCGCCAACGGTCTTAACGACATCGCCGTTTGATACATAGATATATGCGCTTAAATCTGCCGCGTTTGCTGAAAGGTAACGCTCAATGAGTGCAGCAGGTTTATCGTCAAGATTTATGTGCCATAGGGTCGCAAGCCCGTTGGCGGACAATCCTGCGTCTGCACCGGTCCCAAATGGTGTTGCTGGCAGGCTGCGTACCGTCACGCGGTTTGCAGAGGCGCAAAGCAACAGCATTAGGTCGCCAGCTGCTTGCAGTGTTTCTGCATCATCGCGCGACAACACTTTGCCGATCACGTTTGCCGCTTCGGGGAGGTTCCCCGAAACATCTGTAAACCCACGCAAACGACGGCCCGCAACAATCATACTGACGTTTACATCATCGATGCTGAACACCAATGTGCGCTCCAAAACGGTCGCGTCAATTTCTGTCAGGACAGCGGCTAAAGGCGCGGGGGATCCACCCTGCGCGATTACACGGGCGCCTGCCACATAGACATCATCGTCGGATAAAAGTGCGGCCAACTTGTTGGTGATTGTCGATGTGTCACTCACGGTTGCGGCCTTTGTTCGTTAGTGGGTATTGCATAATCATCCGCCAGTGCTCAGCTTTTCAAGAAGCGGCTGGGCTTCTGCGAGAAATGCGTTGATATCCAGTTTGTCTGTGCTGACGCAGCACAAGATATCATTGGGTTCGGCCTTGGCGCGCAAGAACAGGCGCACTTGCCCGCGACTTGCGACAACAGCGCTAGAGCTGGGTTCAGTACCTAAAAACTGCCGCCGCTTAGTCCCCATCGTCAGAGCCGCTTCAGCGCAAAGGTTATCTAACCCTTCGCGCGGTAATGACGTCGCTGAATTTGTCACAAGAATCATCTGCGTTGACAAATCGGCAAAGGCGATTGTGTCACAGACCGCGAATTTTTCTTGCAGTGCGTCTAGATCGTCGACAACCATGAATGCTGGTCCGTTGAATTGATGTTGCTATCAAGCTGACTACGACAAATGCTCGCCGTGTGAAAGCCTATCCTAAACACGGTAACCTATTACGAAGTCGCAGCGCCCGGTACTGCCGGAGGCGCCCCTGCGGGCGCGGCTTTGGGGCGTTCACGTTTGGGTGCATCCTTATTCAACGGGCGATCGACGCGGCGGGGTATAACGGCCGCGACCTTTAGTTCTGGGACTGCCGTTCCATCAGGAATGTTATAAAGCGGCTGTTCGGACCGGGCAGCAAGCTTGCTGAGCGTATCGATGGATTGGATCAGATGCTCAACAAATGGACCGGCGCCGCTGGCATCCCAAAGATCAAAGTCTTCACCTGCCTCAAGCGCTTGCAAAAGCGAGATAGGGAAGGTTGCGGCAAATTGTCCGGCGGTTTCACGGCGCACACGTTTAAACACGCGCAAGCGATCTTTTTCAGTCGTCAATTTGTCAAAGCGGGTGATCAGAAGGATCGAATTTTTGCGCACGGCTTCGGGCATCGTATCCCAAACGGAGGCCTCAGACTGTCGCCATGCTTGGGTCGCGTGCGTGAGCCAGATCACCGCGTCTACTTCGGGCAACATACGTTCCCATACGTCGGACGACATGTTCGGATCGGAAATGCCAGGAAAGTCGATCAAATCGCAGGCATCTAGAATATCACATTCCAGCTCCAGCCGAATGCACATGGTTTCCTCGACCGGGATCCCTTCGAGATGATCAAGTGACACAGGTTCAGTGCTGCCATTCACATCAACGCGGTAGGGCGCGCCATCACCGTAGGTCATCCAAACTGGCGATAGCCGGGTCGCTGTGACCTTTTCAGGGAGCGGGCGCGCGCCCATCAAGAGGTTCGACAAGGTGCTTTTACCGGCCGAAAATTCGCCCATCAGGGCGATGCGCGGTTTGCGTTTTGGCGTTTGCTCGGTCATCAGGCGTCCCCCTCGGCTGGTTCAGCTGCGCTATCGCTCAATTCTTCGAAAATGTAATCGAAGATTTCTTCGCGTTCTTGCTGCGCCGTAATGCCAAAGATTTCTTTAAGGTCTTCTTGGTTCAGGTTCGATTTCTCGCTGATATCAGTGAGGAAGCCACGCTGTTCCGCAAGAAAATCACGCAGCTCGGCCTCGGCCAAATCGCGGATTTCTTCGGCTTGACGCACTTTTAGCTCATCTACAATCGGGGCTGTTTCGGCTTCGATCAGGTCATAGAACCCACTGGCAAAGGCACGATAGCCTTTGCGACGGCTCCACCAGCCTTTCCACCATGATGTTTGCAGGTCCAGTGCGATGGTCTGGCCCAGTTGCACGGGGGCCGGAATTTCAGGCGCGGCCGGCGGTGTGATTGAAAAGTTATCGACCGAAACACCAAAGGCATTGCGGTACGTTTCAGCCAAATCAGCTGAGGCGGCTGCAAAGACCTGATCGCAGGTGGACGACACGTTGCGGCGCATGACCTGATAGCTGGTGCGCAAAAGCATCCGCAGCCCGTCAGGGCTATATTGCCAAACCTCTTGCTCACCCTTACTTTCTAGGTGCTGCAACAGCGATTCAAGCGCGCGATCCAAGAACCGTTTGTGCGACTGATCAATCCGGGATGAAAATTGTTGGAACACAATATCCATCCGGTCGCTCAGGAATTTTTGGTTGTCTGCTTCAAGCTTGTCCAAATGCGCGACGAGCTGATCATGTGGCATGACATCAACGGAATCGCCATCAAGACGCATTGAAACCATCGCAGAGGAGGCACGCACGCCGCCAACAAGGTTCAGCGCGCGCTTGCGCGACGCCGCAAGAATTTCGGCACCGGGCCCTTCGGAAATACGGTCAGACAGGGCGCGATATAGCTGGGGCACACCCGACAGATGCCAGACCAGTTCGTTGATCTCCATGCCGGCGGTTTCCGCGCTCAGCGATGCTTCGGCCCAGTTGAACATGGCTTCGGCACTTTCGGCGACGATGTCATCAAGCGTTTCGCCCAAGGCAATATTCGCCCAATAAGCACTGCCAAAAATCAGTTCTGGGTTTTCGGGGCCATTATTGTCTTTGAGCGTTTGCAAAATGCTGTCGCGAATTTCGGGAACCTGCTCGGCGGGATTCGATAATTCGTCAATCCGGTTGACGAAAATGATCACTTCGCGGGATTTCACGTTTGCGATGAGACGGATAAGCCCCATGTCCATCGAGCTTAGCGCCTGATGCGCGGACAGAACGACAACACAAATCCGGCTTTCACGCAGCGCGTTGATGGTGATTTGTTCACGCATCATAAATGTATCGTTCACGCCGGGGGTGTCGCGGACACACAGAGGCATCGGGATTGATTTCGCTTCAAGATACAGATCGGCGGATTTCGTGATGTCTGCGAACCGACCTTGCTGGTCTTCCTCGTCCATATCTTCGAAATCGTCGCCCATGCAGACGTAACGCTGGACAAGATCATCGGTCAGATCGGCATAGCTGTGCTTTTGACCAAGGAGCAATTCAAACTTACGCCCGAGACGGGCTTTGGTCTTGTCGCGCATCTCAGTGATTTGTTCGCGGACTTTTTCAAGCTCTTCATCTGCGCCGGCGCGGCTTGATAGCTCACCGATTCGGCCGCCGTTTTCGACCAAATGATCCCATTCGCCTTGGCTAAAAAACTGGAATGATGCGGTCGGCGCATCATTGGCGAGCGGCGTATTCAGGTGCAAAGAGGTGACAACGGATGTCCACGGGTTCACATCCGCGGGCAACAAATTGGGGCGGCCAACCATGGCGTTCACCAGCGATGTTTTGCCTGATTTGATCTGCCCGATCATCGTGATGCTTGGCTCAAATGCGCGCAACTGTTTGATAAGTCGCGTTGATTTCTTCTCAGCGTCAGATCCACCCAGCTTGACAACGTCTGCCAGCGTCGCCTCTAGGTCAATAATTTCGTCATGAAACTCTTCGAGTTTTTCTAGCCCAAGTCGCATGAAAGGGTGGTGCGCTGCCGGGACTTTGTAACCATCCCCTTTTGTCAGCTCTTCCATCTTCATTCTCGTTTGTCCTCAATAGTCGTCTTGGCTACCACCCATATCAGTTGATACCCTCTTCGCCAAATCACGAGGCTATCACTGGTTTATTGCGATAATGGAAACAGAGCGGTGCAGGCTGAATAAGGCACTTATATTTACGCTTTTACAAGTGGTGCGCGACGTTATGCAGCTAAATCGGCCTGTAATTCGTGCTTGATTTGCAACAACAGGCTTAACGCTTCGACCGCAGCACCGTCATTTTTTTCCATTTGCATGAGTTGCACGAGGTCTGCAGCGTCGAACGACGTATCTCGCGCTCGCACGAGCGCTTGATCGGAATCGTCACCATTTTCATTCAGATAATCGCAAACCCACTGCACCTGCTCAGAGGCGAGCGCGATGATTTCACCGGGGGCTCCGTCGTCTGCATTTGCTATGATTTGAGACATGGATTTACTTTGTTCAGCGATATAGGCAAGCGCGGTCTCATAGGCATCACGCGTGTCCGAGTGAAGCCTTAGGAGAGCGGCCGGGGTATGTTCTTTTGTTTCTATTGGCGAAACAGTTGCGCTGTGTACGACCGAGAGTTCAACAGTATGACTTGTGCCCAAATCTGTTGGCGATCCGTCTTCATCTTTTTGATTTAGAACAACTTTTTCATTCCCTGCCAAGGCATCGGCATTTTGGTGCAACAAAATATCGCCCAGATCGACGAAAGCTTGCCGCCCTTGATCGACCTGCTTAAGAACCGCACCAATAAGCGCCGTTCCGCCGCTACTGCGCATTTTTTCCTTGTCGACGGTTCCATCGGCCCCGCGAGAGGCAAGCGCGTCAAGCGTTGCAATGGGCAATACATGGTTAAATTCATCGCCAGCGGCTTTGCGTACGGCCGCGATTGCGATGTCTAACTTGCCTGCTGCGGCGATTTGATCCGCATGGGTGAGCATCAAAAATGCGTGATCTTTGATCAGATCGGGCATTTGCGCCCAGATCGCCTGCTCAGCGGGGACATAGCCCTTTGTACACCACATGGCGACTTCACACCGCTTAGCAGCCCATTGACAGGCGGCGCTGAGCGCTTCTGGCTCATTGGTCGATGCGACATCCAGAACCGAAATCTTCTTGAGCGCGGGTAGCGGGATTCGGAGCTCAACGAAGGTTGGCTTCACGGCGATAATTTTCAGAATATCGACCGTTTCAAACGTCGTCTTTTCACCAAAGTGGTCCAGCGTCTTCTTGGTGCCGTCTTCCAGCGTGCAGATGGCTTGGGTCGTGTCGCCATGCGTCAACTGAACGGTTGGCAAATTGACGCTTTCGGGGATGACTTTGCTGCCCACAAGCAGATTGAGTATCCGCGATTTTCCGGCGCCTTCCATACCCAAAAGCGCAATGCGCACGGGTTGATCAAGGCGGCCAGCAAGCTGCATTGCCCGCTTGTGGGCGTCGTCCGGTAGCAGGCCGCTTGCAACGGCCTGCTTTAATTCTTCGTGTACGCGTATCGCGAGAGATTGATTCGACATTATTTGCCTCCGGCGGCTAGTTTAGCCTGAGGCGCAGCCTCTTCAACCTCCTGTGTGCTGGTATCATCAAGTTTAGCGATTGGCTTCACTTCTTTGATGACGGGTTTCGCGTCTTTAGGTTCTGTCGTCGCCTCTAAAGTGGCGGTGTCCGCTGTGTTTTCAGCCGCGACATCCTCTGCTGGGGGTTCCGCGATTTCCGGATCTGCCTTAGGCGCTTCGGTAACAACGCGGGTAATAGAGGACGCGTGGGTTTCAATGTGACCAACTGGTTTCGCACGGATTGCGCGGATCACCGGCTTGTTATGGTTCAGCTTGATAACCGCGAATGACACGTTGTCTTGATCTGGGTCAGCCAGAGTTTCGATGGCTTCCAAAAGATACCCGGCGATCTCGGCACTTTTACGGCGGCGATAGCGGTGCAAAATCTTCTGAATATGCGCCTCTTCAAGATATTGGAGCCCATCGCTAGAGACGACAACAATATCCCCGACCTGCAGTTCGAACGGCTTCTTAGGGCAATCAGACTTTGCGACACGGTCGCCAAGGATGACCGAGGTCAAGCAGTTGCGATCCGGGTGGTTTTTGCCAGCTTCCGCATCCAGAAGGCCCGATTGCACCATGAAATCGATCTGTGGTGCCATCGAATGGTCTTCGTTGAGCTGCTTAATCTTGCCCGCGCGCATGTGATAAAGCGGCGAATCCCCGATCGACATCCAGAACATCCGGTTTTCAATCAAAACCAAAGAGACGAGTGTAGCACCCATGCCACGTGTGTCAGGGTTCGCTTTCACGTGATTACGCACAACGTTGTTTGCGTTCACGGCAGCAGAGGTCAAATACTGCGGGATTTCACTTTCAAAATCGGTGAAATTAGCGCTTTGAAACTTAAGCTCACTAAAAACTTCGGTCACTACGATTTTGCTGGCGACATCGCCAGCAGCATGGCCGCCCATACCATCAGCCAGAACAACAACACCAGTGTCCGCCCCAAATGGGAAATCACTAACAATTGCGTCCTCTTGGTAATCACGGCCGCCTTGGACGATCGCAGATGCGACGTCAAAGCGTGGTTCAGGCGATCGCCACATCTTCATCCTCCCCAGATGCGCCGTCAGTCCAGTTGAATGTCTTGTCACACAGGCTAACAAAGCGAAGCACAGTTTCACCCAAGCGAATAACATCGCCGGAATTAAGCGTTTCGTTACTAATAAGTGGTTTATCGTTCAAGCGAACAATGTTTGATTTCCCGCCGTGCCCAAGAATGAACTCGCTGGTTTCTTCATCAAACACGATAGCGGCATGGTTGCTACGCGAAATGGAGTTATCGCCAAAATCAAGTTTCACGGCTTGGTCGTCGCCACGTCCAATTTGGGACATGCCGGGCGATAGCGAAAAACACTCGCCGCGACCAGGGCCGGAAGCGATCACAACCCAGCCAACTGGGAATTTCGCGCGCAACGCTGGGGCTGCCTTTGGCGCCTCAGGTGTTGGTGCGTCATCAAACAGGCCGACAACATCACCATCTGATTTTTCAAAGCCAATCAGGCGTGTTTTGGTCCGGCGGGCCCGCGCTGGTGAGCGTGATGCCGCGGCGGATGCTTCGACCGGTGCTGGCGTAGGCAAATCGGGTGCCGTTTCGGGCAGGGCACTTGACGCGCTGTCGTCGTCAACATCCCAAATATTTGTTGCTTCGGCCTTAGGCGCTGCAACCTTGGTATTTACCGAGGACAGGATGTCTGTCACCGCCGGTTCAACGGCTTCCTCTGCGCCGATGGATCCTACGGTGTCTTGGTACGATTGCTCAAGCGGATCGACGCCAGCGGGGCGGCGGGAGGTGTCATCGCGCCGCTTTTTGCCAATGAGATTACGAAGAAATTTCATTTCATCTACCTTCCAATATTAGTCTTCAGGGCCAGTATAGATAAGCGAGGCAACCCACATGCTGCCATCGCGTTGGACTGCAAACATGAATTGTTCGACGTCGCTTTCTAGCTCTCGATTAAAGATATTTGTGAGTGTTTCACGTTCTGTAAGGGTCTCAGCTGTGGGAATATAAGAGACCACAACATCGCCAGCTTGTAAGCCGCCAGCAAGGTCGGTTGGCATGTCTGCTACCGTAGTACGCCACGCATCATCAGCGAAGACGGACTTAAAGCTTACACCGTTGGACAAGACCAGTTCCTGCGATACGGGAAGGTTCCAATCATGTTCTGCGGCGACCCCATCGGCATTGATGGTCCCAAAGGTTGCACTGATTGTGCCGGGAACCTCTTGACCGTCCATCGAAGCGCGCAGCGCAGCTGGAATGCCCGCGATGGCGTCTACTTCAACACCATTAACGCTAGTGATTTCTAAGCCTGGTTCGACCCAAAGAGGCGAAATAAGGCCGACTTGGGAGATTACGTTTGATGTATTGTCCGTAGCGCCAAACGGCAGTCCGACGGTCCATTCGGAACTCACATAGCTCGGTTGCAATTCGTTGCCAGGAACAACAGCGTCAATTGCGCCATCCAAACCGGCACCAACAGTGTCGATTGCTTCGGGTGTATCTGGCAGCGCGACATCTGCGATCTCGCTTTCGCCAACAGGGCGTGTGCCCGTTTGCTCTGCGAATTCAGTGCTGGCTTCGGGATCTGTCACCGTTGGTTGCGGTGTTGCAACTGGCTCTGGAAGCGGCTCTGGTTGCGCGGCAATTTCAACGCTTTCTGGGCGCACTGCAGGACGCAGAACTGGTGTATCAACAATAACGGGACCGTCGACGATAACAGGCGCAACAACTGCGGGCGCATCTTCGACGACAACGGGTGCAGGTTCCGGCGCAGTCTCTGTAACTGGGGGTGTGACTTCAGGGGTCGCATCCACAACTTCAGGTGCAGCTTCCACTTCAGGCGCTACTTCGACCTCGGGGGTCGCTGTGGCGACTTCTTCTGCGGCAGGCTCTGGTGTCGTTACGGCGGTTTCTTGTTCAGTGACGGGGGCGTCATCGCCACCTGTCATTGTCATTACACCAACCCCTGCAAGGATCGCGACAACAGCCGCAGAACCAAGCAGGACAGGCAGCTTGGATTTTGCTGCAGGTGCTGCCTCAACGACAGGTGCCGCGGCTGCGGCCGCGTTAAGCGGTGTTATATTGCCCTGTTTGCCGTCGATGATCTGCAGCCATTCTTCAGCAGACTGAATGCGGTCTTTTGGCAAAACGGCTAACGCTTTGTCCAGCGCTTCAAGGAATTTATCATCATAGTCAGGGAAACGACCGGCTAATTTTACGTAGGGGTCGGCATCACCGGATGCAATCGCAGCAAGACGGGCTTGGCTATTTGGTGGGACATCGTTGTTGATCAGGTGATAGAATGACGCTGACAGCGCATAAAGGTCACTGCTTGGGCTTTGCTCTGATCCAGCAATGTAGAATTCTTGCGGCGAGTAGCCGTCTTTGACCACGCGCAATGCAGACAGTACGCGGCTTTGCTTAGTCGCTTCTTCGCGCGCCGCACCAAAGTCGATCAAGACAGGGTGGAACGTCTGGTTGATCAGGATGTTATCCGGCGAAATATCACGGTGTAGGATGCCTTGCTCGTGGATAAAGCCAACCGCGCTCAGCACTTCTTTTAGGATGGTTTTGATCTGCGCGGGGGTCAGATTGCTGTTAGGATCTTCGATTGTGTCCAGCAGATCACGACCTTCAACGAAATCAAGCGCCATATAGGCGGTGTCGTTGTCTTCAAAGACTTGGTGCACGCCGACGATATTCGGGTGGTCCAGTTTCGCAAGGCTACGGGCCTCTTGCACGAAAAGGCGAACGATGGATTTCAATTCGTTTTGGTGGGCGCGCGAACGGGCCTGCACAACATAACGGCTCCGGCGGCAGAACGCGCCAGGGAAGCATTCTTTAATCACGATCTTACGATCAAGACTATCCTTCGCGAGATACGTGATCCCAAAGCCACCCGCATTGAGGAAGCTTTCGATCGTATATTGGCCGTGCATAAGCTTTGTGCCCGGCTTAAGCTCGTCCACAAAGCTGTCTTTTTCGTCCACGGTTTCTGTCTCTTGCGCCTTCGCCATCTTACTTCCAGCTCTTAAACTTCACTGCCCAAACGGAAATCCCGTTGGCTCATCTCGTCTTTCTCATCCAAATTAGGCCAAAAAGTGACGCTAACCTGTCGTTTATCGATTCTTAATCCTTGGAAATTCCTCAGATTGTCGCCAAATACAGTTCTAGTATCAGCGGTTTTCCGCCCAATACTATCTGCATTTACTGATAATTAGTGCTTTTCGTCTAGAAATATGCCGAAGGCTAGGGTGTGGCCAAATAATTAATCTATTTCTTTTGCGGTGTGATGAATTTCTATCAATGTGATGCCGTGAAACGTCACTTTGCCGCATGTCGCCACTGTATTTACAAGAATCACCCACTGATTCTTGGTTAACAAGCACTTGGGTGCCACGCGGCCTCCATTCAGAATCTCTCTTGCCGCCGAATTCGCGACAGTGCACGATCACACCACCATTGTCGGGGGCAGTTAGATGGCACGTATTTTCATCAATGGATTTGGACGAATCGGGCGTACCTTGTTGCGTGCATGGGCCACTGAAAAATGGTCTGATCTTGAGATTGTTGGCATCAATGATATCGCGGACGGCGATCTTTGCGCGCATTTGTTTGCATATGATAGTGTCTTTGGCCCTTATCCGGGCCAGGCAGATTTTGTGAATGGCGCCTTGGTGCTGGATGGCAAGACAATTCCGCTGCACCGCACGGATGATGTCGGCAACTTGGACCTGACTGATGTGGATATTCTGTTGGAGTGCACGGGCAAAGCGGACAGTTCCGAGATTGCGAACCGCGGTCTGCAAGCGGGCGCGGACCGTGTTTTGATCTCGGGGCCGTCAGGTGCGGCGGAATTAACAATGGTGCTGGGTGCCAATGATCACCGTTTGGCCGATCAGAAAATCGTTTCAAATGCGTCCTGCACCACAAATGCGCTGGCGCCGCTGGTGCGGCTGCTGGATGATACATGGGGCCTGCAAACGGGTTGGATGACGACGATCCATTGCTACACCGGCAGTCAGCCGACGATTGATGCGCCGCGTGGCGATATGATGCGCAGCCGGGCAGCCGGGCTATCGATGGTGCCCACAACGACATCGGCGCAGCGGCTACTAAACGAAGTGCTACCTGACATCGCAGGGCGGATTGAAGCGGCGGCCGTCCGCGTGCCTGTGGCATCGGTGTCTGCTGTGGATTTGACCGTGACGTTGGATAAACATGTATCGCTTGAAGATGTGCATGCATGCCTGCGCGCGCAGATCGGCGTGATCGGGCACACCGACAAACCGCTGGTGTCATCTGATTTACGCGCGCGCCCTGAAAGCCTGATCGTGTCACTGCCCGAAACCCGCGTGACAGCAGGTGGGTTGGTTCGCGTCTTTGGCTGGTATGATAATGAATGGGGTTTTTCGTGCCGGATGCTTGATGTCGCGAAGATCATGACTACCTAGCGACAACAACTTGCTAAGCGCCAAACCCTGCTCGGCCTTTCTATTTGCACGTGTTCACGTTAAGTTCCATGAATCCAATAAAGGGCGCTTCATGTCTTCCATCATTTCCATCCAAAATTTGCGCAAAGCCTATCCCGGTGGGTTTGAGGCGCTGAAGGGCGTGAACCTCGAAATTGCGCAGGGTGAAATCCTTGCATTGCTGGGGCCCAATGGGGCGGGGAAGACAACGCTGATCTCGACCGTATGTGGTATTACTGTCCCGACGGCGGGCACAATCACCGTCGGTGGGTTCGATACGATGACCGATTACCGTGCGACCCGCGATTTGATCGGACTTGTCCCACAAGAGATCAACCTTGAACCCTTTGAAACAGTTTTCAATTCGGTCAGCTTTTCGCGGGGACTTTTCGGGAAGCCGCGCAATGACGCCTATATTAACCGTATTCTGGATCAGCTGTCGTTAGGCGACAAAAAGGACAGCAAGATTATGGCGCTTTCGGGTGGCATGAAACGCCGGGTTCTGATCGCCAAGGCGCTGTCCCATGAACCACGTGTGCTATTTTTGGATGAACCCACCGCTGGTGTTGATGTCGAACTGCGCAAGGACATGTGGGATATCGTAGCAGGCCTAAAGGCTGACGGCGTCACGATCATTCTGACCACACATTATATAGAAGAGGCCGAAGCCATCGCCGACCGTGTTGGTGTGATCAATGGCGGTGAAATTCTGTTGGTGCAGGATAAATCTGAACTCATGGCGCAGATGGGGCAAAAGCAGCTGCAAATTGCGATCAAAGATCCGGTGACTGAAATTCCTGACACGCTATCAGCCTATGCACTGGCACGATCCGAAGACGGGATGCATCTGACGTACACATATGACACCACGGGCGAACGTACCGGGATCACCACATTGCTCAATGATTTGGCTGCCGCTGGGCTGGTTATGACCGACCTCCAAACCAGACAGAGTAGTCTCGAAGACATCTTTGTCGGGCTGGTAAAGGAAACAACATGAATATTTACGCGGTCCAGACCATCTACCGATCCGAGATGAAGCGGTTCTTTCGCACGATCATGCAAAGCCTGATTTCTCCGGTGATTTCGACCTCGCTCTACTTCATCGTATTCGGCGCGGCGATTGGCAGCCGCATTCAAGAAGTTGAAGGTGTCAGTTATGGCGCGTTCATCGTGCCGGGGCTTATTATGCTATCAGTGATGACCCAAGCCACGGCCAATGCAAGTTTTGGGATTTATTTTCCAAAATTCACCGGCACGATTTATGAATTGCTGTCAGCACCAGTGAATTTCTTGGAAATCGTTCTGGGCTATGTTGGGGCTGCCGCGACCAAGGCACTGTTCATCGGCGTGATCATCTTGATCACGGCCTTCTTCTTTGTTGATTTACAGATTGCCCACCCGATGGCGATGATCGCGTTTTTGCTCATGACTTGTCTAAGTTTTGCGCTTTTGGGGTTTATTATCGGGATTTGGGCTGGGAACTTTGAACAGCTACAATTGATCCCGCTGCTGGTGATCACGCCGCTCGTGTTTTTGGGGGGATCGTTCTATTCGATCTCAATGTTACCGGGCATTTGGCAGACCATCGCGATGTTCAATCCGGTCGTCTATCTGGTCTCTGGGTTCCGTTGGGCGTTTTTTGGCAGCGCCGATGTCAGTATTGGGATTTCACTTGCGGCGATTGCCCTGTTTACAGCAGCCTGTCTGGCCGCGATTTGGTGGATTTTCCGCACCGGTTGGCGCATTCGCCAATAATCGTTGTGAAAACCTGCAATCAGCCTAAGGTTAAGCCATGAAACGCTATATCCCATTTATGAAATCTCCGCCTTTTGTTGCTGTGATCCGCCTGCAGGGGGCGATCACCAATAGTGGGCGCGGTTTAGATAGCCCCAGTCTTGCGCCTGTGATCGAAAAAGCATTCCGCAAAGGGAAACCTGCGGCTGTCGCCTTGGAAATTAACTGCCCTGGTGGATCACCTGTACAATCATCGCTGATTGCGGCGCGTATCCGACGGTTGGCAGATGAAAAGAAGGTTCCGGTCTTTGCTTTCGTCGAAGATGTCGCCGCCTCGGGGGGCTATTGGTTGGCTTGTGCCGCCGATGAAATCTTTGTTGATACCTGTTCGATGACAGGCTCAATCGGTGTGATCAGCGCGGGGTTCGGCGCGCATGAGGCGATTGCAAAACACGGGGTTGAGCGCCGTGTGCATACGGCCGGGACATCCAAATCAATGATGGACCCGTTTAAGCCAGAAAAACCCGCTGATGTGAAAAAGTTGAAGGGCTGGCTGGATGATCTACACGCAACATTCATCACCTATGTGAAATCGCGCCGGGGGCCAAAACTGTCGGAAAACCCCGATTTGTTCACGGGAGAAGTCTTTATCGGTCAAAAAGGGATCGATGAAGGTCTTGTCGATGGCATCGGGCACCTTGCGCCTGTCATGAAACAGCGTTTTGGCGATAAGGTGCGGTTCCGGCGCTATGGTCAACGCAAGTCGATGTTGTCGCGCTTTGGTGCGCAGATCGTCGGCGATGCGGTTGGCAGCATCGAAGAACGCGCCGCATTTGCGAGGTTCGGCCTATGATTATCAAAGGCATCTTTCTCTTTTTGGCCTTTATGGGGGTGTTAGGGATTTTTGGGAAATGGCGGTTTCCGGGGCAGCAAAAACTGTCCGATGCGAAATGCCCCAACTGCCAGCGTTACCGGATCGGTAAAGGCCCGTGCCAATGTCAAAAGGGCCGCCCATGAAGGCGCTGGTGACAGGCGCAGGGGCGCGGCTCGGTCAGGCGATGGCGCTTTACTTGGGGAAGCGCGGTTATGACGTTGCGGTGCATTATGCCGAATCCGAAGCGGGGGCCGCAGATACGGTCGCGCAATTGCAAGCAATGGGGCGCAACGCTGTCGCCTTACAGGCTGATTTGCTAGATGAGGATGCGGCGCAAGCCTTGGTCGGCCGGGCCGTGGATGCGCTAGGCGGGACATTGACCTGTTTGGTGAACAATGCGTCCGTGTTCGAATATGATAATGTGGTCTCTGCCACCTGCGAAAGCTGGGATCGGCACTTGGGATCAAACCTGCGCGCGCCATTTGTCTTGACGCAAAGTTTCGCCGCCCAAGCGCCGCAGGCGATGCCGGATGAAAATGGCGAACCGATCGCACAGGCTTTGATCGTGAATATGCTTGATCAGCGGGTGCACAAGCTGACGCCGGAATTCATGACTTATACAATTGCCAAAATGGGTCTTTGGGCGATGACCCAAACCACGGCACAGGCGCTTGCACCTGATATCCGGGTGAATGGGATCGGTCCGGGCCCAACCTTGCGCGGGCACCGCCAGAGCGAAGACCATTTTAGCGCGCAACGTGCGGCCACAATATTGGGCCGTGGGGCGCATCCAGCGGACATCACGGCGGCGCTTGGATATTTCTTGGATGCACCTGCTGTGACGGGGCAAATGATCGCTGTTGACGGTGGGCAGCACCTTGGCTGGCAGACACCAGATGTGCTTGGGGTTGAGTAGGCGTCGGACAAGTTGTGCACCGTGCTGGGCCATTCGTCACGGAAATGTCATAAAGGGCCTGTTTTTCAGGGGGTTAATAACCTGTAAATATAAATATACAATAAATTCAAAGGCTTGGATATCTGCCTAAAATTTGGGCAAATAGACGAAGCCTGCTAAAACCAAGGGAAAATTTCAACTCTCACGGAACTACCCACCGAGTTATCCACAGAAACGGTGGATGCCTTTCCTCTTGTCCCTCCTGCGTTCTCATTGCAGGCGGGACAGAATCACAGAAACAGGCCGATGACCGACCAAACCTCGCCACAACAGACCACTGGATACGACCTGATCTACGGGTATTTACGCACGCTCGATTCCTCGCCGGGGGTGTATCGGATGCTCGATGCGGAAAGCCGGGTGTTGTACGTTGGCAAAGCGCGTAACCTGCGCAACCGTGTGAGCAACTATGCGCGTCCGGGCAATCATTCCCCGCGGATCGCGCGGATGATCAGCGAAACATCATCAATGATGTTTTTGACAACCCGCACTGAAACCGAAGCTTTGCTGCTTGAACAAAATCTCATCAAACAGCTTAAGCCGCGCTATAACGTGTTGCTGCGTGATGATAAGTCGTTCCCAAATATCTTGGTCACGAATAAACATGCCTATCCGCAGATCAAAAAACACCGCGGCGCGAAGAAGGAAAAGGGGAGCTATTTCGGCCCTTTCGCCAGCGCGGGTGCCGTGAACCGGACGCTGAACCAATTACAGCGCGTGTTTTTGCTGCGCAATTGCTCTGACACGGAATTTGAAAACCGCACCCGGCCTTGCCTGCAATATCAGATCAAACGCTGTAGCGGCCCATGCTGTGGTAAGGTCACGGATGAAGATTACGCCCAGACCGTGCGCGACGCCCAAGAATTTCTACAAGGTCGCACCAAACGGATTCAGGAAACGCTGGCGAGCCAGATGCAAGAGGCGTCCGATGCGCTCGAATTTGAGCGGGCCGCCGCCTTGCGCGACCGCATTCAAGCGTTAACCCAAGTCCAATCCGCCCAAGGGATCAATCCGCAATCCACGCCAGAGGCTGACGTCATCGCGCTTCATACCGATGGCGGGCAAGCTTGCGTGCAGGTGTTTTTCTATCGGGCCAATCAGAACTGGGGGAATCACGATTACTATCCCCGTATCAGCGGTGACGAAGACCTTTCAGAGGTGATGGAAGCATTCGTTGGGCAGTTCTACGCTAACCGCGAACCGGCGAAATTGGTGATCCTGTCGCATGGGCTTGATAATGATGAATTGATGGCTGATGCGCTTGCCGAAAAGGCTGGGCGCAAGGTTGAGGTGATCATCCCACAGCGTGGTGAAAAGGCCGAATTGGTGCATAACGCCCTGCGCAATGCCCGCGAAAGCCTTGCGCGTAAAATGTCAGAAACCGCAACGCAGGCCCGCCTGCTGAAAGGGCTGGCAGAGGCGTTTGAACTGAACAAAATACCCCAACGCATCGAGGTTTATGACAACTCGCATATCCAAGGTGCCCATGCCGTGGGCGCAATGGTGGTCGCGGGGCCTGATGGGTTCGAAAAAAACCAATACCGTAAATTTAATATTCGCGGGGATGATCTGACACCGGGCGATGATTTCGGCATGATGAAAGAGGTGATGACGCGCCGCTTTCAACGCCTGCTGAAAGAAGATCCTGATCGCACATCAGGCACTTGGCCTGATCTGTTGCTGATCGATGGCGGTGCAGGGCAGGTCAGTGCTGTGCGTGAAATTATGACTACGCTGGGGGTTGGTGATATCGCGATGGTCGGTGTGGCCAAAGGTGAAGACCGCGACGCCGGCAAAGAAGAGTTCTACCGCACGGGCCGGCCGGTGATGGCGCTGCGGCACAATGACCCGGTTCTCTATTTCATTCAGCGCATGCGTGATGAGGTCCACCGTTTTGCGATTGGCACGCACCGTGCAAAACGCAGCAAAGCAATCGGGGCCACGCCACTCGATGAGGTCCCCGGCGTCGGCGCGACACGTAAACGCGCTCTTTTGGCGCATTTCGGATCGGCAAAGGCCGTTTCTCGCGCCAATCTCGCGGATCTCAAGGCCGTGGTTGGTGTCTCCGACGCGCTGGCACAGACGATCTATGATTACTTTCACGAAAAAGGGTGATCGCATCTGGGATATGGCCAGCGGCGGTTTTGCGGGTTAGACAGAGTCATGACATTGAATATTCCCAATATCCTTACGATCCTGCGACTAGCCGCTGCGCCGGGCGTCGCAATCATGTTTTTGTATTTCAACCGCCCTTGGGCGGATTGGTTCGCGCTTGTGCTTTTTGTTGGCGCGGCATTGACCGATTTTCTGGACGGATATCTTGCGCGCCTTTGGAAACAAGAAAGCAAATTGGGCGCGATGCTTGACCCAATTGCCGATAAGGTGATGGTAATTATCGCGCTGGTCGTGATCACCGGATTTTCGGGGATGAACCCCTACATTTTGCTACCCGCAACCCTGATCATTTTCCGCGAAGTCTTTGTATCGGGCCTGCGCGAATTCTTGGGTGATACTGCGGGCACCTTGAAAGTGACGAAGCTCGCAAAATGGAAAACGACGGCCCAGATGGTCGGGATTGCGCTTTTGTTCGCGGCGGGCGCGTTTGAACATTATTTTGGGATGCAATCGCTTGCCATGACCTCTGAAATGGTGACCGATGCGATTTCCGGCAATGGCCCTGATGAGTTGGGGCTTTGGTGGAAATACAAAGGCATGGTTTTCAGCAGCTGGGCGGGGATTATCGTGCTGTGGATTGCGGCTGCGTTGACCGTGATTACTGGCTGGGACTATTTCAACAAATCAATGCCCTACCTACGGGATGACGCGTGATGAATGTGATGTATTTTGCATGGGTGCGCGAACGCATTGGTGTCCCTCAAGAACAGATTGATACCCAAGCTGCGACGGTCGCTGAACTGGTACAAGATCTGACCGCCCGCGAAGAAAGATACGCCGCAGCCTTTGCTGATGTATCGGCGTTGCGGGTGGCTTTGGATCAGGAATTGTCGGAATTTGATGCGCCGCTCGCCGGGGTGCGCGAGGTCGCCTTTTTTCCACCGATGACTGGGGGCTAAATGATCATCCGCGTGCAGTCTGACCTGTTCGATGCCGGGGCCGAATTGAATGCATTCGCCCAAGGTCGGCAGGATGTCGGTGCTGTGGTCAGCTTTACGGGCGTCGTGCGCGACACGCAGAGCGGTTTGAAAGAGATGCAGATCGAACACTATCCCGGCATGACCGAAGCGGCGATTGCCGCAATTGCCCAAGATGCTGTGACACGCTGGGATTTGGCGGACGCCTTGGTGATCCATCGTTATGGCGCATTGAAACCGGGCGCGCCGATTATGATGGTTGCGACCGCTGCCGCGCACCGTGTTGCCGCGTTTGAAGCGGCGGATTTCTTGATGGACTATTTGAAATCGCGGGCACCGTTCTGGAAGAAAGAGATTACAGCAGGTAACGCCACTTGGGTTGCCGCAAAAGATGCAGACGAAGACGCATTAAAACGGTGGTAAGCCGCGCATCTTAATCGGATGTTAGGGCCGTTGGGGGCATTCTGCAGCCGTCCCTACGGAAACGCACCATGCAAACTGCCAACATTGATATGGATGATCACGCGCTACGTGATCCGCTGAATTACGCCATCGCTAGCCGTGATGGGGATGTTATGGATTTGGTGCGTGACGCACTTGCAACTGGGCGGGCGCGGCTCGCATTTCAACCGATTGTGACATGCGACGACACCCCAAAAATCGCGTTTTATGAAGGGTTGGTGCGATTGCTGGATGATGCGGAACGCATCATTCCCGCAGCACATTTCATGCCACTGATTGAAGAAACGGTGATGGGGCGGCAGATCGACTGTGTGACGCTTGATCTTGCAATAAAGATGTTGATCGCGAATCCCAATTTACGTCTGTCGGTTAATTTGTCCGCGCGGTCGATCGGCGATGGGGAATGGCGGCGTATATTGGATCGGGGGTTATCGCATCAGGCGGCCCCGGGGGATCGGTTGATTTTTGAAATCAGCGAAACCTCGGCGATGTTGCTGCCCGAAAACGTGATCCGCTTTATGACTGAAATGCAGCCTAAGGGGGTTGCGTTTGCGCTGGATGGGTTTGGCGCGGGGTTCACCGCGTTTCGGCATCTAAAGGACTTCTTTTTTGATCTCGTGAAAATCGACAAAAGCTTCATCCGCGGCATTGATAAAAACGTCGACAATCAAGTGTTGGCTGAGGCGTTGATCACAGTCGCCCGCCAATTTGAGATGTTTACAATCGCTGACGGCGTCGAAACCGCGCAAGAGGCCGCTTTCTTGGAAGGGCTCGGTGTCGATTGCTTGCAGGGCTACTATTACGGCGTTCCAAAATTTGATCTGTGACCCTTCGTCATCTTGCGCCTCTTGCGTGTAAATGGCACCGTCCATTTAAAGAGGAAATCTAAGGGAGAAATTCATGACCAATGTTGTAATCGCATCTGCAGCACGTACTGCCGTGGGGAGTTTTAGCGGCGCATTCGCCAATACGCCAGCGCATGATCTGGGGTCTGCAGTCTTATCAGAGGTTGTCGCACGCGCAGGCATCGACAAGGCTGAAGTGAGCGAAACAATTCTTGGTCAGGTTTTGACCGCAGCACAGGGGCAAAACCCGGCGCGTCAGGCTCATATCAATGCCGGGCTCCCAATTGAATCTGCTGCTTGGGGAATTAACCAAGTTTGTGGTTCCGGTCTACGTTCGGTCGCACTTGGTGCGCAACACATTCAACTTGGCGATGCGGCGATTGTTGCGGCGGGTGGTCAGGAAAACATGACGCTCAGTACCCATGCCGCAAACCTGCGCCCAGGTCAAAAGATGGGCGACATGAAATTCATCGACACGATGATCCGTGACGGGCTGTGGGATGCGTTCAACAATTACCACATGGGTCAAACGGCTGAAAACGTGGCCGATCAGTGGGGAATCACCCGCGACATGCAGGATGAATTTGCGGTCGCGTCACAAAACAAGGCGGAAGCAGCGCAGAATGCCGGCAAGTTCGCAGATGAAATCGCCGCATTCATCGTGAAAACCCGTAAGGGCGACATCACCGTGGACCAAGACGAATACATTCGCCACGGCGCGACGATGGCAGCGATGCAGAAATTGCGCCCTGCCTTCACAAAAGAAGGGTCTGTAACTGCAGCGAATGCCTCAGGTCTAAACGACGGTGCCGCGGCGACATTGCTGATGTCAGCTGACGACGCTGAAAAACGCGGGATTGAGCCGCTCGCGCGAATCGCATCCTACGCAACTGCCGGGCTCGACCCGTCGATCATGGGTGTGGGCCCTGTCATGGCCAGCCGCAAAGCGCTCGAAAAAGCGGGCTGGTCTGTGGGTGATCTCGATCTTGTTGAGGCGAACGAAGCCTTTGCCGCACAGGCCTGTGCAGTAAACAAAGACATGGGCTGGGATCCTTCAATCGTGAACGTCAACGGCGGGGCCATCGCGATTGGGCACCCAATTGGCGCTTCTGGTTGTCGTGTGCTGAACACCCTTTTGTTCGAAATGAAGCGACGCGGCGCGAAAAAAGGTCTTGCGACTTTGTGTATCGGTGGCGGTATGGGTGTTGCAATGTGTGTAGAGCGTCCGTAATAATGTGTCTGTAATTGTCAAATTTGAGCAACAACATTGCTTTGCAAATCTTCGGGAGGAGAACACATGACACGAGTAGCACTTGTTACCGGCGGGTCGCGCGGCATCGGCGCAGCAATTTCATCGGCTTTGAAAGACGCGGGGTGCACCGTTGCGGCGACCTATGCCGGAAACGACGAAAAAGCTGCGGCCTTTACTTCTGAAACCGGGATCAAGACCTACAAATGGGACGTCGGTAACTACGAAGCCTGCGCCGAAGGTATCGCGCAGGTCGAAGCCGACCTCGGCCCCATTGATATCTTGGTAAACAACGCCGGGATCACCCGTGACGCGCCATTCCACAAAATGACACCTGAACTGTGGAACCAAGTGATCGACACCAACTTGTCGGGTGTGTTTAACATGACCCATCCGATTTGGCCGGGCATGCGCGCGCGCAAATTTGGCCGGATCATTACGATCAGTTCAATCAACGGACAAAAAGGGCAGTTCGCGCAAGTGAACTATGCTGCCGCAAAGGCTGGCGATATTGGTTTCACCAAAGCGCTGGCTCAAGAAGGTGCGCGTGCCGGGATCACCGTGAACGTTGTGGCACCGGGCTACATCAACACCGAAATGATGAGCACAATCCCTGAAAAAGTGATGAACGAAGTGATCTTGCCACAGATCCCTGTGGGTCGCTTGGGCGAAGCTTCCGAAATCGCGCGCGCGGTTGTGTTCCTGGCCTCTGATGACGCGGGTTTTGTGACCGGGTCAACGATTTCCGCAAATGGCGGCCAATACATGATCTAAGGCTAACAAAAGTCTATAAAAAAGGGCCACGTCATTTCGGCGTGGCCTTTTGCTTTGTCGGGTACCTAGTTTTGTCTACGCATTCGCGGGTATGACATCTTGTGTCTTTTGTCCCGGACCTGAGGCGCGTCAATACGCGAGGCAATCGCCGACTTTGACGAAATTATTTCGCCTACAAAAATGTTAGTGCGTGCTAAGTTTTGTGATTTCTTCTTTCAGAAGAAGTTTTTGTTTCTTGAGGTTAGCGATCTCAAGATCGTCTGTCGCCGGACTTCGCTGCATGACTACGACGTGGTCAGAGAGGGTTTGGTGTTTTTTCTTCAGTTCCTGCAGGTGTGAACTCAAGCTCATGGTCGTCCTCCTTTGGGTTAGAAAGTAAGTATATTGCAACACATTTATGACGGTTTGTCACGCGTCATGCGCGCAATATACTGTGACAAGAGGCTGGTTGAAAAACCTTGCCAGAAGGTTAAGGGAGGATATTCAGCTCTGCGCCATCACGTAAGATTGCGCGCACATGTGGTGTATAGGTTTCTTTATCGCCAGTATGTGCTTGCCCCATATGCATAATAAGTGTCGGTGCCATTCGAAATGCGGCACGCCCTTCTTGTCGGGATTGCAGCAAGAACAGTTCGGGTGCCCGATCTTCGCGTCCGGCAATGGGCCGCACAACAATTGCGCCAAGCCGCCCCTGCAACGCTGCGATCACCTCGGGGAGACGCTCCATGCGTTGAATAATCGTCAGATAGCCCCTTGGCCCCACGCGCCGCGCGCCAATATCGAGCCAGTCACCTAACGGCGTATCCCCGGCAAGCGCGACATCGCGTCCGGCATCATGGGCTGCGACACCATGCGCGCGTTCAAAATAGGGTGGGTTCATGATCACGTGATTAAACCGTTTTTGGCGCAAGTGAGCAGGCAATTTCCGCAGGTCCGCGTTGATCACCGTGAAATCCGCTTCGTTCTCGACCGCATTTTGTCGCGCAAGCGCCGCGTAATCATCCTGCAGTTCAACCCCGGTGACGCTGATCCCCGGAACCCGCGCGCATAAGCACAAGGACGCAACCCCAACGCCGCATCCCAGTTCAAGAACCGATTGGTCCGGTTTCGCTGCGATGCTTGCCGCCAAGAGAACCGGATCAACCCCCGCGCGGTACCCTATGCGTGGTTGGAAAATTCGTAGTTTGCCGCCGAGAAAATCGTCTCGTGTTAGGTCCTTAGCCACGGCCCAAATCCACCTCGGCATCGCGCATGATGGCCTCTGCCATGAACAAATCGCGGTCCAAAACCATTAACCTGCGCGGCATTATGCCCAAGCTCCCTTCGAGGACGCTCATATTTACGTCGAAGGTGAAGCAGTCTATACCCTCGCTGTCCAATAGGGCGGTTGCAAAGGCGATGACAGTGATGTCGTTGGTGCGCAAAAGCTCTTTCATATCTATGACCTAAGACGAGGTACTGCCTTTGTCTACCACATCACGGAAATGCGCATGAGCCTTGATCAAGCAGCCACGAAACCTCACGAACAACTGGCCGCCGCATTGGCGGATGATATGGCAGCGGTTAACGATATGATCCGCGCGCGGATGGCGTCTGAACACGCGCCGCGTATCCCCGAAGTTACCGCCCATTTGGTCGAAGCAGGCGGCAAGCGTTTGCGTCCGATGTTGACCTTGGCTGCGGCCCGCATGTGTTGCTATGACGGCCCCTATCATATCCATTTGGCCGCGACGGTTGAATTCATTCATACAGCGACTTTGCTGCATGATGATGTTGTCGATGAAAGCAGCCAGCGGCGCGGGCGCCCGACTGCCAACTTGCTTTGGGATAATACGTCAAGTGTGCTGGTCGGCGATTACCTGTTCGCCCGTTCGTTCCAGCTGATGGTCGAAACCGGGTCGTTGCGGGTACTGGATATTTTAGCAAACGCATCGGCAACAATTGCCGAAGGCGAAGTTTTGCAGCTGACCGCCGCCAGTGATTTGGCCACGACTGAAGATATTTATATCCAAGTAGTGCGCGGCAAAACGGCGGCGTTGTTTTCAGCAGCGATGGAAGTCGGCGGTGAAATTGCAGGGCAGGATGCCGCGACGAAAAGGGCGCTTTATGACTATGGCGATGCTTTGGGTGTGTCCTTTCAGATTGTGGATGACCTGCTGGACTACGGTGGCACGACAGCGACCGGCAAAAACATTGGCGATGATTTTCGCGAACGCAAACTTACGCTGCCTGTGATCCGTGCCATCGCGGCGGCGGATGCTGAAGAACGCGCATTTTGGGAGCGGACCATTCAAAAAGGCCGTCAAGAAGACGGCGATCTGGATCATGCGATTGGCCTTTTGGCGAAATACGGCACAATGGAGACCACACGGATTGATGCGATTTCTTGGGCAGAAAAGGCGAAATCTGCGCTGTCCGTGATCCCTGATCATCCGTTGAAGGTGATGTTAACCGATCTGGCGGATTACGTCGTCGCGCGGATTACTTAACGGTGAAATGCGCGTTTGATATCCTCGATCGCGGAAACTTGGCTTGTGGACAAATCGTTTTCGACCAAACCGCCTAAGATGTCGTGCAATAAATCCCAAGATGCTTCGCCGTCGATTTTGCGCAAACGGCGTGCGAGCCGGGTGATCGCGGATTGTGCGTCTTGGCATTGGCCCTGCAACCAGCGCCCGAGGACTTCCATTTCTTCGGCTTCTTCTTCCGAACAGCGCAGCTTTGTACGCAGCTGAACGTGCAGTTTGTCGCGCTGGTCTTTGGTGGGAAGATCATCCAATTCGATAAACGCTTGCGCAATTGCACAGATAGCGATGCGTGCGTCGTCGATTCCTTCGACAGGGTGCGCGTTCATTTGCTTACGAAAGGCGAGTTTGCGCGGAGCGTTGCGGACCGTCGCTGCGACATCAGCCGCCGTGTCGATTGCATCGCCGGGGTTGTGTCTGACCCAGAACCAAAGGGCTGCGCCAAGTGACGAGAGAATAAGAATAATAAGGGGCATATTTGAATATCTACCGTTTGAAATAAACCTGTCGTTGTACGCGCAGTTAATACGAGGTGGCTTAAAAGGTAAACGTAGAAGTGATGCGCGCAGGGCAATGATCACATCGCCCTGCAGGGGAGCGTTAGTCGATTAGGTTGTCCGCAACGGCGGCCTGTGCTGCGGCGACCAGTGCTGCGCCGTCAAAGCCTTTGTCGTCCATCTCGGCGATCCACTGGGCGGTGACGTCGGTGCCCAAATCCATGATCCGTGCGGTTTCTGCCTCTGACAGGGTTGCGATCTCATTGCCGGAAGCGGCCATCAGGTCGCGCCCAACGGCATCTCCGGTATCATGCGCGCGCCCCGCCCACATGCTCGCCATGAGGCCAGAATTGGCGTCGATAATCGCGCGCAGGTCGTCGGGCATACCGTCATAGACATCTTTGTTCATCGCCCAGATGAAGTAGAGATTATAAAGCGCCTGATCACCTGCGACATCTGTGTGGCTATCCGTCAGTTCATCCAGCTTAAGCGATGGGGACATTTCCCAAGTGATGACGCCGCCGTCGACCACGCCTTTGGATAGGGCTTCGGGGAATTGCGGAACGGGCATGCCGATGGGGGTTGCCCCTAACGCGTCAAGTAGCATTGTCGCTGGGCGAGATGGGCCACGTAGTTTCAGCCCGCCAAAATCTTCGACGGTTTCAATCGCATCGCCGCGTTTATGGACGATACCTGGCCCGTGCATGTGCGCTGCAATCACGTGAACATCGGCAAAGTCGTCCATCAGATAGGTTTCAGTATATTCCCAGGCCGCAGCACTGGCTTCTTCGCCTGATTTTGAGGTCATGAAAGGCAGTTCAAGCGCTTCAGCCTCGGGGAAACGGTTCGGTTGATAGGCCGGGATCACCCAGCCGCCATCAATCGCGCCATCGCGGATCAGGTCGAATTGATTTGGCGCAGACCCGCCCAATTGCATGAATGGGTAAAGCTCTACTTTGATCCGACCGTTTGATTGTTCTTCGATCGCATCGGCCCATGGCTGCATGAAATAGGTAGGGTTCGCGCTTGCCGGGGACACAAAGTGCTGGAACCGCAGTGTGACCTCTTGGGCCAGACCAGAAGTTGCGGACATCGAAATTGCGGCCGCACAAGCGGCATGTTTCATCAGGTGCATGGTGCATCCTTTCGTTGATATTTATTGGGGATGCCACCGCTAGCGACATCACTCATATAAGGGTGATATGCGCTAGTTGCAAGTCATTCGCAGTTTTCTGCTAGTAGTCCGAGGTTGGATGATACCGCCCGCCGGGCGAACCTGTGAATATCTCGCAGCCAGTCTCAGTCACACCAATTGAATGTTCGAACTGTGCGGACAGGGATTTATCCGCTGTAACCGCGGTCCAATCATCGCGCAGAACTTCAACGTACGGGCGGCCAAGGTTAATCATCGGCTCGATCGTGAAGAACATCCCCGCTTCCAACGTGGGGCCACTGCCCGGACGGCCAAAATGCACGACGTTAGGCGGCGCGTGAAACACGCGGCCCAGCCCATGACCACAAAAATCGCGGACAACAGACATGCCCTGGGCTTCGGCGTAGGTTTGAATTGCGTGGCCGATATCGCCAAATGTGTTGCCCGGTTTCACTGCCGCAATCCCCAGCATCAGCGCGTCATGGGTCACGTCAATCAGCTTGCGGGCGATGGGTTTGGGTTTGCCAGCCACATACATCCGGCTGCAATCACCGAACCAGCCATCAACAATTACCGTGACGTCGATGTTCAAGATGTCGCCTGATTTCAACGCATCATCGCTACGCCGCTTTTCAAGATTCTTTGACACGCTTTCAGACGCGCCTTTTGGAATAGGCGCACCGGGTATACCATGACAGACCACATGGTTCACCGAAATACAGCTGGCGTGTTTGTAGCCCTTATAGCCAATCGTCGCGGAAATCGCGCCCGCGTCATCGACCCACCGGGTGATCAGGCGGTCAAGTTCACCCGTTGTTTGGCCGACACGCACATGATCGGCGATGTCATCCAAGATCTGCGCGGCCAAGGCGCCAGCCTTGGCCATTCCTGCAAAATCGCTCGGGTCGTAAATCCGGATGCCATCTTTGGTGATGCGGCCTTTGTTCGTGTCCACGCCTGTATTCCTTTATCGCTTACCCGCGATATAGGCGAAACAGGATCAAAGTTCTAGGCAAACCATCCCAGTTATACCCGCGCTAAAATGACGTCAAAGTCGACAGACAAGAATGTCTCGGTGACACTGCCCGATATCTCTAACCCCTCGGGGAAATCGCTGGCTGGTTTTTCGACGTAGGTCATGACCAGATCATCACGCACGCCAAACACGGTGTCTTGGTCCAGATAGGGATCGTCATCCGGAAAAATTTCGGTGACCAAAGTTTTGAACCCGGGTGCTTTGATGATGTAGTGCAGGTGTGAAGGCCGCCAAGGGTGACGCCCACAGGCCCGCAGGATATCCCCAACCGGGCCGTCAGACGGGACAGTATATTCAACGGGTTTTACAGTGGTGAACGCATATTTTCCGTCCTCCCCAACTGTCATCAAACCGTGGAACGAAAACGTATCTTGTTCGTCGTCTTGGCTTGCGTACATGCCGTTTGGCGCGGTTTGCCAAATATCAAGTTCGGCATTGGGAATAGGGTTTCCATCCGTGTCACGAATGGTCCCCTGGGCCAGCAAGATGGGGCCGCCGTAATGGCGTTTCATGTCGCCGCCAACGGCGAGCGGTGGGGCGCCAGAAACGTGGAATGGTCCAAGTACCGATGATGACGTGGCATCCGGGCGTGAATGCAGCATGTCGACCAATGACGACAGGCCAAGCACATCTGACGCCAGCACAAATTCGTGGCGGTCTTCAGTTTCGATCGCAGCGCAGCCTTCTAAGAACGCGATCCCTGTGCGCCATTCATCATGTGTCAGGTTCACTTCGCGGGCGAAGTCATGCAGGTGTTGGACCAGTGATCCCATGACCTCACGCGTCCGTGCGTCAGTGCTGGCCGCCATATAGGCCTTAAATACATCGGTGATATTGTCTTTGGTGACGTTACGCATGGGAACGACCTCCTAGTTTAGAGTAGAGCAAGGCTCAGGATTGGGAATTGGATCAGGATCATCAGTGCAATCAACATGACAAAGGCGAACGGTAGCGCCCCCATGAAGACATCCATCAAGGAAATGCGATCATCATTGATCGTCGATTTGATCACGAAACACGATATGCCAAGTGGCGGGGTCAGTAGCCCGATTTCAGCGCCAACAACTGTGATGATTCCGAACCAAATCAGCGATAGATCCATCGCTTCGATCATTGGCAGGAACAGCGGGACAACGATCAAGATGATCGATGCCGTGTCCAACAACGTGCCAAGAAACAACATCAACAGCACATAGAGCAGCATAACGACCCAGAACGAGGCTGCATTCCCGGCAAGCAGATCTTGTAGCTGGTTTGGCAACCCTGCCATGCCAAGCATCCGGCTGTAGATCGATGCAGCTGTGATCAAGAATAGGATCGCGGCTGTGATGTGACCCGTTTCTAAAAGCGCGTCCCAAAATGTCTTGAGTGACATGGAGCGGCGTGCCGCCGCGATGCATAGCGCGACCAACCCACCAGCTGCCCCTGCTTCTACCGCTGTTAGCCAACCGGTATAGATACCGCCCAGAACCAAAGTGATCAGGCCTAGCGTTGGTAGGGTCTTTGACGCGATTTCACCGCGCGACATCCATTCGGTGTCTTCAACAACGCGACCGCCGACGAAATTCGGGGTAAATCGGCCCATAAGCCAGATCGCGCCAACATAGGCGACAGCCAGCATGACGCCAGGAATAACGCCTGCAAGAAACATGTCGCCGACTGATTGTTCCGCAACAAATGAATAGATGATCAGCATTGCCGATGGCGGGATGATCATGCCCAGCACGGATGACCCTGCGACAACACCAACTGCAAAGCGGGGGTTGTAATCTTGTGCCATCATTTGCGGGACGGATACTTTGGTGAATACGGATGCAGAGGCGATAGACGATCCTGTCACAGCAGCAAACACAGCGTTTGCGCCAACTGTCGCCATGCCGATCCCTCCTTTAACCTTGCGAAAACGCATGGTCATGACTTCGTAGATATCGCGGCCTAACCCGGCCTTGGAGACGATAAGCCCCATAAAGGTAAACAGCGGTATGGTGGCAAAACTGTATTCCATCGCACTATCGCCGACAGCAACCTTCAGCAGGTTAAGCGAAAGCGTAAAATTGTCCCGCATCAGCCAGATCGACACAAGCGATACGGTGCCAAGCGCGATAGGGATGTAGACACCTGAATAGATCAGAAAGATGATTGCGACGACCGAAATCAGGCCAATTTCAATGGGGCTCATGTGGTGGGCTCATTATGTTCAGGGGCGCGGACCAATTGCGGGCGGTCTTGGGCGGTGATGACTTTTAGAACGAAGATGATGCATGACAACGCACAGCCGCAGGCAATCACGAGCTTAATGGGCCACCAAGGGGCGGTGAACACGCCGGGCACGCCAAAGAAGTCCTGGGTTTCCCACATGTGCATGAATTCAGGGAACATGATGTACGCAACAAGCCCCATAAAGATTGCAGATACGGCATTGATGATCCGGCGCAGATTTGCGGTCAGATTAGGGCGACGTTTGTGGAGCACATTGAGGAACCCGTCAGAGCGGGTCAGGCGGTCAACGCGCACAACATCAGCAAGCTGTAGAAAGACAATGAAAACGACCGATAGCTGGACGATTTCATAGGTGCCTTTGAGCGGGGCATTAAACACGCCCCGCGCAATGACATCGACATTGAGGATCACCACCAAGCCCAGAACGCAAACCGTTCCAGCTGCATTGGCGATGATCGCCACCTTATTTGCGACCCCTGAGAGGCCTGTAAGTACAGATTTCAACATAATCTAGGCCCCTTCAGGGATCGATCGGGATTAAGGCTGTGTCCAGTCGCGGACGCCGACAAAGCCAGCAGCTTCAAGTTTCGCAAGGTAAGCGGCGAGCATTTCTGTTCCCGGTTCACCGTTGGCATTCAGCGTCTCAGCCAGCTCAACCGCGATGTTTGGCATCGCATTTGCCCATGCTGTGCGGTCTTCTTCGGACACTTCGATGATCGTGCCGCCTGCTTCTACATATGCAGCTTCGGCATCAGCCGCGCGGTCCATCGCAAGGCCAGCCAAGTGATCGCGATAGTCAACGGCCACAGCTTGCAGCACTTCTTTGACTTCGTCAGGCAGCGCGTTCCAATAGTCTTGGTTTACAGTCACGGTTTTAGAGTTCACCGCACCAAAATCTGTCCGCAGCATATAAGGGGCAACTTCTGAGATTTTGAATGTTGCGGCGGCTTCTGGCCACAGCTGTGCCGCGTCAACAAGACCGGTTTGCAGCATGTTGTAGAAATCGGTCAAACCGCCACGCACACCGGCAGCGCCTTCGATACCTTCAAGGTACCGCAAATTCATGCCTGCGCCCGCAACCTTCAGGCCTTCAAGACCCGAAATGTCAGTCAATTCATTTGTCGCGAACACCTGATAACTGTCCAGCACAACACCGGTTGCAAGATAGACTTGGTTTTGATCGGCAAATTCGTTTTGCATGGCTGGGAATTCGCGGGCAATTTCGTCAATCGCCTGTGCAACCGCGCGGGCGTCAGATGAAACAAACGGCGTAACCGCAGCGAGCCCTTGGCTAGGCAGTTTGGAAGAGTGGAAGATCGTCGTGACGATCCCAATATCGCCAAGACCAAGCTGGACGCCTTCCAGTACGCCACGTGGTTTCACGATAGACCCGCCATAGTTTTCTTGCCAGTCCATGACATAGTTGCCGGTTTCGGCAAGGCGGCGGTCAACCTCGGGGATAAAGAAGTCAGTGAATTCCTGCACCCAAAGAGCGCGCGCTGGATAACCGTCAATGACGACAGCCGAAATTCTTTCCTGCGCCGCGACAGGCATCGCTGTCATCGTCGCAAGGGCCGCACCCATAAGGCTGCGTCGTGTCCAATTGATCATGTGTTTTCCTCCCAGAAAATTTGGGCGTTTAGCCCGTTTAGTAACTAGTTCGCTTTCTCCCAGTTGACCGTAAGTTCTGTGCCTGCCGCTTCGAAAAGTTTGGCGATGGCGCAATATTTGGCGGTCTCAAGGCCAACCGCTGTCAGCTCCTCCTGACTAGCGGTCGTGTTGCAATTAACCGTAAGTGTGACGGCCGGAAACGGGATATCGATCTCATCCTCCATGAGAACGCCGCGCCGGTCGAATTGGCAATTTGCGTCGATTGTCACGTCGCCAAGGTCCACACCCAGGCGACGTGCATTTTTATGGCCGATCACATTTGTACACGCGATGAGCGCAGACATAGCCATTTCGGTTGGGGTGGCGCCTAAATTGGTGCCGCCCCGTTCTATCGGCTCATCAATGATGACATTGAGATCCCGCACCGGAATTTCAGTCCGCGCATGGGTCGGGCATTGCGCGGTCGTCCGGTAGGTCACAACTGTCTTCATTTTGATCGCCAAATGAATATCCCCTTAGGCGAAGCTACAAGCCTGCTCGAAAGCAAGGCGCGGCAGTTTTTGGAATAGCGCCGTTTCATCAGCGTAACCAATATTGCACAAAAAGTTAGACTTAAGAGTCGTGCCGGCAAAGAATTCTTCGTCGACAATCGCGTTTGAAAACCCAGACATCGCCCCGACGTCTAATCCAAGTGCGCGCGCTGCGATCATGAAGTAGGCGCCTTGCATCGTGCCGTTGCGAAACGCGGTTTCTTCGCAATATTCGGGTTTCCCGTCAAAAAGGTGGCGGCGATCTTCGTGTGGGAACAGATTGGGAAGTTCTTTCCAAAAATCCATGTCATGCGAAATAATCGCAGTGACTGGTGCGCCCATCATCTTGGCCACGTTTTGCGGCTTAAGCGACTTTGCGAGCCGTTCTTTGCCTTCGGGTGTATACACAAACGTAAACCGCGCAGGCAGCGTGTTCATGCTGGTCGGGCCGTTGATCGTAATGTCGTAAAGCTCTTCAAGCAGACCCTCGGGGATCGGTTTGTCAGTCCACGCGTAATGCGACCGCGCATCACGCAAGATCAGATCAATGGCATCATCTGACAGACGGTTGATGCGTCCACGGAGCGCGCGGTGATCTTCTTGCGCCTTTGCGCGCGCTACAGCCAACGCCTGACCCGTGGGCGCATTCATTATGCAGCCCCCTTAACATGATCGGCTTCGTCGACGATTGGGTTCGAACAAATGCCGATCCCTTCGATTTCAACGTCGACGATTTCGCCGGGAACAAGCCAGCGTGGGTTTGGCTTTTTGGCATGACCAACACCGGGTGGTGTGCCCATAGCGATCAGATCGCCGGGTTCAAGTGTGGTGTATTGCGAGATCGTGGCGATGGTTTGCGCAACCGACCAGATCATGTTGCCAGTGTTGGAGGATTGCAAAATCTCATCGCCGACACGGCTTTCGATTTTCAGACCGGCGGCACCTTCTGGAACTTCGTCGGGTGTCACAACGAATGGGCCAATCGCGCCAGTATCGTCAAAGTTTTTGCCCGGTGTCCACTGATGCGTCTTGCGCTGGTAATCGCGGACAGAGCCGTCGTTAAAGACGGTATAGCCAAACACATGGTCCAGTGCATCGGCCTCTGAAATATGACGGCCACCTTTGCCGACGATGAACATCAGCTCGGCTTCGTAATCAAGTTTTTCAGAACATGTCGGGCGCACGAGTGGCGCGCCAGCGGCCATGATCGAATTTTTGCCGCGCATAAACAGGGCGGGGTAGTCGGGAATGTCGTAACCGCCCTCTTTGATGTGGTCTGTATAGTTCAGACCAAGGCAGATGATCGTGCCGGGTTCTGCAACGGGCAGGGCAGGTGTAATCGCGGCGATTGCAACGCGTGGGGCGTCGGTCATCTGATTAGCAACTGATTCGATCAGCGCGGGGTTCTGAATGAGCCCCATCAGATCACCGCCAATTTCAGCGTTTAACGCCGTTAAATTAACGGCATTTTCACCATCGACAGCGAATACTGCAGTACCATTCGTTGTCTTGCCCACCAGATATTTCATTCATCTCATCCTTGTCAGTTCGCATAATTTCTGCCTACAATCATATCGAATGTCAATAAATATCGATATTTTGGGAGGAATTGAGATGGTTGCTTGGATGGAATACAAGTCGGATGCCAAGGCACGCGGGGCGCTTGCGCTTGAGCTTTACGTTGCGCAAAGCACGCCCGTAAAGGCGCCCGCGGACGTCAAAGCGGTATTGCCAAAGCATTTGGCATATCAAGCGAAGCTTGAAGCGGCCGGGCAGCTGGCGCTTGCCGGTCCGATGTCGGACGAAGCGGGTGACCAAATGCAAGGGGTAGGTCTAATTATCTACCGTGCGCCGAGTCTTGAGGCAGCCCGCGCATTGGCCGAAGCTGATCCGATGCACAAAAGCGGCGCGCGTAGTTTTACCTTGCGGCGTTGGATGATAAACGAAGGATCGTTGAACCTCTCGGTGGGACTTTCAACAAAGACTGTGAACCTGACATAAACTTAGCGAAAGTCCCGATATGACCATGATTGACGAAACACAGGTCAAGGAAACTTCAGCCACACACGGTGCCTATATTACCCTGCGCGACATGATTCTTACGGGAGTCTTGCCAGCGGGCCAGAAGCTGAAAATTGAACAGCTGCGCGGTCTGCTTAATACGGGCGCTTCACCTGTCCGCGAGGCGCTGAGCCTTTTGACATCGGATATGTTGGTTGAACGCATTGACCAACGTGGGTTTCGCGCGGCCCCGGCCAGCAAGGCGAATTTTGCAGAGATTTTGGCGCTACGCTGCACGCTTGAAGATTTGGCCCTGCGCCAGTCAATCGCCAATGCGACGCCAGACTGGGAAGAACAGTTGGTGTTGACCCATCACCACATGAAAAAGGCAAGCGGTCAGGGAACGAAACTGTTTGAAGAGGCGCATAAGACATTCCATATGGCGCTTTTGGCCAATAGCGAATCCCCGATGTTGGAGCGCTTTTGTGCACAGCTTTATGATCTGAACATTCGGTATCGCTATCTTGCGGCGAAAAGCGCGACCTACCAAAAACGCGATGTATCTGCCGAACATGAAGAGATTTTGGACGCGGCAATTCAGCGTGACCAAGACCGCGCATCGGCAAGTTTGTTAAGTCATTACCGGTTGACGGGTGATTATTTGTCCCGCGCATTAGATATCTGAGCGTAATTTTTTGCCGATTTAAATGGACGACATGCAAAAATATCGATATTAACGCTGTGACTCTTTGATGGAGACTATCATGCAGCGAAATCGCTTTCTCGGGGATATTCTATCGCAACTCTTTGACCGTCGGGGTGCCTTGCACGGAAAAGATGACACGCGCGACATCTACGCGCTTTGCCAGGCATTGCTATCAGCGGAAGGTGAAGTATCCGGTTTTCGGCTCGCTGCGACGGTGTTAGAACGCTACGCCGCGCTCACGGCTGATGACAAAACGGCGTTCTTTTACTACTTGAATTCCGATCTCGATATTGATGCGGCGAAGATTGCAGAAATTGCTGCGCAATATGCAAATGAACCGACCCCAGAATTGTTCAAAACGCTGAGCCAAGCAGCGGAACCCAAACGCCAGGAATTATTGCGGCGGTTGAACCAACCCGTCGGGGCGACGGCGGCACTTGTGTCGATGCGTGTCGATCTGTTGAAGCTGTTGCGCGATCACCCCGATCTAAAACGCACGAACCATGATTTTGCGCATTTGTTGCGTAGTTGGTTCAATCGCGGTTTCTTGGTTTTGCAGCAGATTAGCTGGGACACCCCGGCGCGTATTTTGGATAAAATCGTCGCCTATGAGGCCGTGCATGAAATCGATGATTGGGACGACTTGCGCCGGCGTTTGTATCCCCCGGATCGGCGTTGCTTTGCGTTCTTTCATCCGGCGATGCCCGACGAGCCGCTGATCTTTGTAGAGGTCGCGTTAACAAAAGATATTCCCGGTTCGATCGACCAGCTTTTGTCCGAAGGTCGTACCCCGCTTGATGCCGATCAGGCGAAATCTGCCGTATTCTACTCTATTTCAAACTGTCAAAAAGGGCTGACCGGGATCAGCTTTGGCAACCTATTGATCAAACAAGTGGTGGCTGAGCTATCGCTCGAATGTCCGCAGCTTGAGACATTTGTGACCCTGTCGCCGATTCCAGGGATGAACAAATGGCTTGCGACCCAAGTAGATGATCCTGACCACGGTGCCGCCGCCCAAGCAATTCTAGCGGGCGACGGCCCCGAAGATGATATTCGCGCGATGGCGGCCCGCTATTTGCTTGTTGCCAAGCGCGGTGACGGCATGCCGCTTGATCCGGTTACGCGTTTTCACCTTGGCAATGGCGCAGAAGTACACGACATTCACGCGGGCGCCGATAGCTCCGCGAATGGTATGGCGCAATCAAGCGGTGCAATGGTGAATTATCTTTACAATTTGACGCAAACCGAACGAAATCACGAAGATTTCGCTATGGCGTCAACCCTCGTCGCCGCGCGCAGTGTGCAAATCCTGTCAACGGCGTCGCTACAGACAAAACCGAAGGAGCCTACCGCGTGACAAATACACTTTACGATGCGCTGATCGCGCCACACGCAAACAACACGCAGCCGTTCATGGATTGCGATGATGGTCAGACGGTCAGCTATGCCGGATTTGTCCAGCGGGTGGCCCAATTGGCGCATGTACTTCGCGACGCTGGCGTGCAACCCGGTGACCGGATTTTGGTGCAAGCTCCCAAAACGGCGGATACGATCGCATTATACGGGGCCGCGATCCAAGCTGGCGCTGTCTATTTACCGCTAAACACCGCCTACACGCAGTCAGAGCTCAGCTATTTCGCGGAAGATGCGACGCCCCGTCTGATCATCTGCGATACGAAAGACTTCGCGCGTATTGATGCCGCTTTTGATGTTCCCGTTTTGACGATGGCAGCCGATGGATCCGGGACGCTCGCGGATGCGGGGGATGCGGCAAACACATCGTTCGAAACCGTATCACGTGCGCCGGATGATCTTGCCGCGCTTTTGTATACTTCTGGCACGACCGGGCGTTCAAAGGGGGCGATGTTATCGCATAAAAACCTACTCTCGAATGCGCGCTCGCTGACAGACCTGTGGGAAATCGGGGATAAAGATCGGTTGATCCACGCACTACCGATTTTCCATACGCATGGGCTTTTTGTGGCGATGAATACCTCGCTTTTGGCTGGGGCACAGGTGCGGTTTATGCAAGCGTTTAACCAAGACGCGGTGATCGCAGAGCTACCCAAATCCACCATGTTGATGGGGGTGCCGACATTTTACACGCGGCTGTTGGATGATCCGCGCCTGACCCGCGAACTTTGCGCAAACATGCGTTTGTTCGTTTCGGGTTCGGCCCCACTATTGGCGGAAACCCATACTGCGTTTGAACAACGGACCGGCCAGCGTATTTTGGAACGCTACGGGATGACTGAAACCAATATGATCACGTCGAATCCGTTTGCTGGCGACCGGATTGCGGGCACGGTCGGCTATCCGCTGCCCGGGACCGAAGTGATCATCACTGATCCGGACACTGGCGCACCCGTGCCCGCTGGCGACATTGGCATGATCGAAGTGCGCGGTGACAACGTGTTTCAGGGCTATCTCAATATGCCCGAAAAAACCCGCGAAGAGCTGCGCGAGACCGGATTCTTTATCACCGGTGATCTTGGTGTCGCAGCTGATGACGGGCGGATCAGCATTGTTGGGCGTCAAAAGGATTTGATTATTTCTGGCGGCTACAACATCTACCCCAAAGAGATCGAAGATGTGATCAACGATGTTGATGGCGTCTTGGAAAGCGCCGTCTTTGGCGTGCCGCATCCCGATTTCGGCGAATCCGTTTTGGCGGCCGTTATTCTGGAACCAGAGGCCACGGTGACCAGCGATGAAATCGCGGCCCAAGTGACGGCAGAACTGGCCCGGTTTAAGCACCCGCGCCGCTATATCATGCGTGATGCGTTGCCGCGCAATACAATGGGTAAGGTTCAAAAGAACCTTTTGCGCGATGAATATGGGGTATAGCTTCGGGGTTATGTGCGTGTGATAGCTGCGCGCATCTGAACGCCACCCGGAGGAGACCGCCAATGCCCAACCCAACCGCCGCAATGCTTGTAATCGGCGACGAAATTCTGTCTGGGCGCACGCGCGATGCGAACATGCATCACCTTGCGGGGGAATTGACCGCTGTCGGTGTCGACCTACGTGAAGTCCGCGTGGTCAGCGATGATCGCCCGGCGATTATCGCAGCTGTGCGCGCATTGTCGGACGGGCATGACCATGTTTTCACAAGCGGGGGCATTGGCCCTACCCATGATGATATTACCGCTGACTGTATCGCCGCCGCATTTGAGCGCCCCATTGACGTGCGCGACGATGCGCGCGCATTGCTGCAAGCGCATTATGATGCGTCCGGCAAGGAGTTGAACGCCGCGCGTTTGCGCATGGCCCGCATTCCAGATGGGGCCATGCTCATCGATAACCCTGTCAGCGTTGCCCCCGGATTTACGTTGGGCAACGTACATGTCATGGCAGGGGTGCCGTCTGTGTTTCAGGCCATGGTCGCAAGCATTTTGCCGGCTATGACGGGTGGCGCGCCATTGCAGTCACGCACCTTGCCATTGATGCAAGGCGAAGGGGATGTTGCCGCGCGCTTGACCGCATTTGCAGAACAGCACAGCGATCTTTCTGTCGGGTCCTACCCGTTTCAGAAAGATGGCCAATATGGTACAAACCTTGTGCTGCGTGGCAGTGATATTGCGCAGCTGGATTCGGCGCTTCTTGCGCTAAAGAAGGTGTTTTCTGCATGAGTTTTCCAGATGCACAAAAACTATATGCGGTGATCGAGGGGACGTGGCCCGCCGCCGTGAAACAGGCGCTTGGCCCCTGGACAGTCCGGCTTGACGATAGCAACAGCAGCCGGGTCAATGCCGCAACCGCAGAGAAACCCTTTCAAGAAGCCGATATCGAAATCGCCCAAGCGGCGATGATTGACGGCGGGCAGCGCCCGCTTTTTATGATTCGCGCGGGCGAAGAACGGCTTGATGCCATGTTGGCTGAACGCGGATATGTGATCAAAGACCCGGTGTATATGTACGCGGCTGCGGTAGCGGATATCGCGCTACCACGCGACCCGGAGCGCAGTTTTACGGCTTGGCCGCCGCTGGCGGTGCAGGTTGAGATTTGGGCGCAAGGTGGGATCGGGCCGGGGCGGATCGCGATTATGGATCGCGCCCGCGATCCAAAGGTGACGCTTCTTGGCCGGGTCGGCGATGCGCCTGCAGGCAGCGTCTATGTCGCGATTGCGGGGGATTGCGCCATGATCCACGCGCTTGAAGTTACGGATTCGCAGCGTCGCAAGGGGCTCGCACGGGATTTGACGATTGCGGCGGCACATTGGGCGCAAGCGCAGGGCGCGGTCTATCTCACGCTTGTGACAACCCAAGAAAACGAGGCGGCAAATGCGCTCTATACTTCCCTTGGCATGACCACTGTGGGACAGTACCACTATCGGATGTTGCTGGAGTAACCCGTTGAATTGCATCCCGCGCCCCATTGCGACCTTAGTTCCCAGCCGGTGCACGGCGGGTATCTGTTTGCTGTGGGTCTTGGGGACGGCGGGCGGCGCTGAAACATTACAATTCCCGAGCAATGCAACGCTGCAAACCCAAGAAATTGCTGCCTTGGATAGCTATGCGATGCCCGTCGATATCTGGGCGAATGGTGTCTTACCTGCCGAAATGGTCGAAGGTACCGTGACCAAACAGGCGTGGCGGATCGACACGCAGGGGCTTACGACTTTGCAACTGCTGCGCCCCTTGCGGGATCAATTGCGCGATGACCGGTATCAGATCGTGTTCGAATGTCAGACTGAGGCCTGCGGTGGCTTTGATTTCCGTTTCGGCACGATGACATTGCCTCCGCCGGAAATGCAGATCAACATCGGTGATTTTCGGTTCTTGTCGGCGGTGCGGATCGGGGCGGATGGCCCCGAACAATTGACCCTATTAGTTACTCGAACCGCGCAGGCAGGATTTGTGCAAGTCGTGCATGTCGGACCTGAATCCCAGACAGCGAAGCTGGCCACGGTTGCCGTGGGGCCGGCATTGGGTGCAATCGAGGATGTGAACACTGGCAGTCTCGCGGATCAGCTTGGGGTAAGCGGCCACGCGATCTTAGCAGATTTGACCTTTGAAATCGGATCGTCGCAATTGGCGGTTGGTAATATGGAGTCACTGCAAGCGTTGGCAGACTATTTGGCGGACCATCCTGATCGCAAAGTCGCGCTTGTCGGGCATACCGATGCGTCCGGATCGCTTGACGCAAATATTGCGCTTTCTAAACGGCGTGCAGGATCTGTGGTGGAGCGATTGGTTTCTGACTATGGGGTTGCACGCGCGCAACTCGCGGCGGAGGGCATGGGGTATTTGGCCCCGATCGCTTCCAACTTGACGGAGGCTGGCCGTCAAGAAAACCGCCGGGTTGAAGTGATCGTTACGTCAACGACTGACTAAATTAGTGCATAGGCAGCTGTTCTGTCCATACCACAAGCCGTGCGCGCCCGTCCGCTTTCGCCTTGTACAATGCTTGATCGGCGCGGGCGAACAACGTGTCCAGCGGTTGATCTGCAAAATTCATCGCCGCTCCAACGGAGAGGGTGACCCTTAGATCGCGCACACTGCTGCCGTTAACGGGACGAAATATGATGGGTTTCGTCAGGCGTTCGCCAACAGCGCGAGCTTGTTCAAGCGACGTGTTTCGCAAGAAAATAGCGAACTCCTCTCCGCCGACCCGGCCAATAATATCATCGTGCCGCACGTTTTTGCGGAGCGTTTTGGCAATGCGTTTAAGGCAGATATCGCCCGTTTGATGCCCATATGTATCGTTGATGCGCTTGAAATTGTCGGCGTCAACAAGCAAGAGCACCCCATCCTTGCATTCTTTGCGGCGGCTGTCGGTATGTTCAAAAAAGGTGCGCCGGTTATTTAGTCCCGTTAGCCCATCTTTGCGCGACAAGAATGAAAGTTTGCGCTGTAAACGGATCTGAAAAACGATGACGAAGAGGGCAAATAATACAAATGGCCCCCCCACAAATACCGCATGCAGGACATAATAAAGCGGCGTCACGAGGTGCGACATCCCATACGCCCGCATAAAGCCGACGTTCACGAGGGCGATAAGGCACACAACCACTGCAAACCGCCCAACAACGGCTGATCCGCTGCGAGGTTCCAGGATGCGCATAAGCTTGTCAAACCGGGTATCTATCATAGGGCGCGAAAATAGCGCCGGTTCATTAATTCAGGTTTAATCGCGCAAAGAAAACCGCTCGCGGGCTTACCAAGCGTTGGGGTTTTTATCGGCGAATGCGTGCGCAAGAAAATCAATGAATGCCCGCACCTTGGGTTGTGTAAACCGTCCAGGAGGGTAGACGGCATAGATGCCTTGGGATTCAACGGGTAGATCAGGAATGGCTTCTTCGACCAGACCCCGTCGCAAGGCGTCTGCATATAAAAACGACGGCAAATAAGCGATTCCCAATCCGCTTACGCAGGCATTCAACAGCGATTGCCCGTCATTAACCGTGAGCCAGCCCGCCGTGCGAACCTGCCGTTTTTCACCAGAGGGCGCGGTCAATTTCCACACAGCGGAATTTGACTGATTAGAATAGTGCAATAGCTTGTGATCGTTCAGATCATCGATCTTTTCTGGTCGCCCGTATTGCTCAAAATAGGCAGGGCTTGCGATCATGCGCCGGGTTGTTTCGGTTAGTTTGCGCGCGCGTAGGGTGCTGTCTTCGAGCTCACCAATACGGACGGCCATGTCGAACCCTTCGGAAATCAATTCGACGTAGCGATTGTTCAACACCATGTTGACCGTGATGTCAGGAAATTCGCGCAAGAAATCCCCCAGCACGGGCGACAGGTGGTTTACCCCAAAATCGGTGGCAACACTGATCCGCAACAGGCCAGAGGGCGCGGATTGCATCGAGGTCACAAGCGCATCCGCCTCGCCGGCGTCGTTCAAGACACGGCAAGCGCGGTCGTAATAGGCAAGTCCGATTTCGGTTGGGCTGACGCGGCGGGTGGTCCGGTTGAGCAGGCGCGCGCCAAGACGCGCTTCAAGCGAGGAAACATGTTTGGATACGGCGGATTTTGAAATCCCCATCTTTTTTGCCGCATCTGTGAAACCGCCTTGATCAACGACCGTAGCAAAGGCTTCCATTTCCGTCAGGCGATCCATGCACATTCCTAAAATCTAACTTCACCCACATTTTTTGAGGGAGAAATCAGGCAGGAATGGGACATATGCCTGACAAATCCGGGGTATCAGCCACGATTTCGTCAGATAGTCGCTTGTTTCAAGGCAGTTTTCGCGTTTCGGCTATATTGCGGAAGCCAAGCGCACGCCTTGATTGATTGCGCGCTTTGCATCTAATTCGGCTGCGACATCTGCGCCGCCGATGATATGGACCGTTTTCCTAGCCGCGATGAGTTGATCAGCCAAGCTCCGCTCGGGCACCTGTCCGGCGCATAAAACGATGGTATCGACCGCAATCAGTTCCAGATCTTCGCGGGCTTCGCCACGCGAAACATGCAGCCCGGCGGCATCAATTTTTTCATAGTTCACGCCGCCAACCATTGAGACATTTTTCATCTGCAATGTGGCCCGGTGAATCCAACCTGTCGTCTTGCCCAACCCTTTGCCAAGTTTGGCCGATTTGCGTTGTAGTAGGGTGACTTCGCGTGTTGGGGCTTCGGGTTGCGGGCCTTCAGTACTCAGCCCGCCGCGTGTGGATTCAGGATCGCCAACGCCCCATTCTTCGAGCCATTCTTCAAGGTTCTCGGTGGGGCTTTGGCCGGTAACCAGAAACTCGGCGACATCAAACCCGATACCACCTGCACCGATGATCGCCACACGTTTGCCGACCTCGGCTTTGCCGCGTAGCACATCAATATAGGACAGCACATTTGGCCCGTCTTGACCGGGAATTTCAGGATCACGGGGGGTAACACCAGTCGCGACGATCACTTCGTCAAAATCCGCCAGCAATTTAGGGGTCGCTGAGGTGTTTAAAACAGCTTCGACACCAGCCGTTTCAATCATCGTGCGGAAGTAATCGACGAGCCCCCAAAACTCTTCTTTGCCGGGGACCTGTTTCGCCATATTCAATTGGCCGCCCAGCTCTGACGCCCTGTCAAAAAGAGTGACCTGATGGCCACGTTGGGCGCTGGCAATTGCGGCTGAAAGCCCGGCAGGTCCAGCGCCAACAACGGCGATTGTCTTTGGGGTATCCGTTGGTTGGATGTTCAGTTCGGTTTCATGACAGGCGCGCGGGTTGACCAAACACGACGTCAGTTTGCCGCTGAACGTATGATCAAGGCAGGCTTGGTTGCAGGCAATGCAGGGCGCGATTTGCGCCGATTGGCCGGCGGCCGCCTTGGCGACAAAATCGGCATCAGCCAGAAACGGACGGGCCATGCTGACCATATCGGCGCAACCGTCCGCGAGCACGGCTTCGCCGATCTCTGGCATATTGATCCGGTTAGAGGTGATAATCGGAATGTCTACGCTGCCCATCAGTTTCTTGGTCACCCAAGTAAAGGCGGCACGCGGTACCGAGGTCGCGATTGTGGGAATGCGCGCTTCGTGCCAACCGATCCCGGTATTGAGGATCGTGGCACCTGCGGCCTCAATCGCTTTGGCGAGCCGCACGACCTCTTGCCAAGTTGATCCGTTGGGGATGAGATCGATCATTGAGAGGCGATAAATCACGATGAAATCGGGGCCGACAGCTTCGCGGACCCTGCGGACGACCTCAACAGGAAGACGCATCCGGTTTTCATAAGAGCCGCCCCATTTATCGGTGCGTTTGTTGGTATGGGTAACCAAAAATTGGTTTAGGAAATAGCCCTCTGAGCCCATCACCTCGACCCCGTCATACCCTGCCTCTTGCGCGCGGGAGGCGGCGGTGACCATATCGCTGATTTGTTTTTCGATCCCGTCGGCATCCAGTTCAGTGGGCGCAAAGGGCGAAATGGGCGATTTCACGGCGGAAGGGGCGACGCATTTGGGGCTATAGGCATAGCGCCCGGCATGTAGAATTTGCATGGCGATTTTGCCACCTGCCGTGTGGACCCGGTCAGTCACAACACGGTGGTTGGCGATATCTTCGTCGGAAAACAGCCCAGCAGCGCCCGGAAAAACGCCGCCTTCGGGGTTGGGGGCCATGCCGCCTGTGACAATCAATCCGACCTGCCCGCGTGCTCGCGCGGCATAGAACTCAGCAACACGGTTCCAGTCTTTGGTTTCTTCAAGCCCAGTATGCATCGATCCCATCAGCACGCGGTTCTTGAGCGTCGTAAAACCCAGATCAAGCGGGGCAAGTAGATGTGGATATGATGTCATTGTAGGCCTCCCAGTTTTGAAGACCATGCCCGAAGTTGACGTGCACGTCATCTGAAACGTGGCGTAATGGTGCATGTCGGCTTTGGTTTCTTTTACCGGGACAAGGGCAGTGCTTTGTTGAGAGACTATCTTTATGGGAGGGTGACCGTCTGCTCAATATAATTCCAGCAGCTTTTCTTACGAGTGATCGGCCCATTCACTTGCGCAGAGGAGGTCCTGCGAAATTTCTTTTATTGCCTCTTTGGGGCCAGACACATCCCAAACATGCTCCCAGCCGCCACTCGAATAGCTTGCCACTACGACCTTATCACCCCATTTGTTCAGCCAGTTTTGCATCCAGGTATATTGCTGTGACGGATGGTCATGGAAATCGCCTACGAAGATTGTAGCTTTTTGGATATCAGGCAAATTTCTTCCATTTATTAGGTGTGTATGGTGGAATTGGATCTAATCCGAAGAGGATCCGCTTGTAAATTTTGGCACTGATTGCACTTTAATACGACAGCTGAATTATCTGATATTCAACTGTTTTTACAATGCGCACGGAACGCGGATTTGAGCAGGTCCAACTCAGCGCGTAAAAGGTCAACTTCGGCGCGGATATCATCTGCTAGAGGGTCTCCGGCTACCAACGAAAAATTGGCGAGTTTGGAACCGTTCTCATCGCTAATCACAACGGTTTGTATCCCTTCGGTGATCGCCGCTTCGGGCACCGGAACCGCGACCGTCCAGTGGTTTTGGGTGGTGTCATGCTCTAATGTAACTTCGGACAGTTTTACGCCTTGATGTGTCGCGGAGAGCTGCGGTGTTGTGTTGCTGCCTCCGGTCAGTACACCATGCCAAATCCCGTTCTCGATCCGTGTTTTTGTGAGTGTATATTTGGTCATCCTAAACCCTTCGCCCTAGATTTCCGCGCGCGGATAGCGGCACACGGTGATGTCGCGGATCGTAATTTTGTTCATCTGCGGGTTTTCGAACAAGAGATCGACCCAGACCTTTTCTGCGCGGGCTTCATTGATTTGCATATACGCGAGATCAAATGCAACCGAGGTTTCAGGATGCTCCGCTGGCAAGGTCAAAAGGGATTGCTCTGTATTGGGTCCATGTTTCAGGTTCAGCCGCGCATAAATGTTGATCGGTGCCTCGCGGTCGATGACGGCGGCAACCTCAAGAACATGTCGTTTTTTCAACCCATCGCAGGCCGATGTGGGCAGATCAAGCACAAGGGACAAGAAACTCCCGTCGAAATGAAATACCTCAAGTGCTACACCATATGCCGCCAGATCATCGGCGTCAGAATTGCGGTATTGCGACAGTGTGATTTCTTGCTTTTTGCAATCATGAAAAATCGCGATTTCCTTACCAAGACGCGTCTTGTTTTCTGCAGGGGCCAGCCCGCGTTTGGGCAGCGCAGCCCGCCAAACCATTGGCCGCCATGACCAATCAGTGCCAACAGGGCGCGTAAATGTGTTGGACCCGATACGTGGGCGCGCCAGACGGGTTTCCGCGATCCGGCTAAGTTCTTGCAGCGGCGTCAATAACTGCCGCGCATTTTGGCGCAGCGCGCGCAGTTTGGTCAGTTCGGTGCTATTTGCAGCGCGCGCCGCCTTTGTCCACCGCGCGAGCGACACCCTTTGCGCGAGCCGTCCAAGAACTGAATTTGGGTTCATCACCATGCGCCGCCCTTTGTTGCACACTTAGCTTAGCATGAATGCTCTTAAGGTTCAGAAGTCTGCGCAGCCGCTTCAAACACAACAGGTTTTACGCCAGTGGTCATTGCATTGAGCAACCAGATTCCAGTGCTGTCATCAAGCGGCACGCTGGCCAACCCGCGCAAAGCGACCGTCACGAGCCGCCCGTTGACGTCTTTGAACGCGCGCCATTCTTGTGTCTGCAGGCCCGGTAGGCTGTGCGGTGCGCTGTCATTGAAGTGGACGATAACGCGGCCATCGGCGGCTTGGGCTTCAACTGCGCTGATCGTGCTGCTATCGCCGCTACTGCTAAGTAGTGCCGCACCCGTGTTGCTTTTTAGAAAATCACGCAGTGCGGTTTCGGAGCCGTCCACCGCGCCAGTGTTCGCCGCGCCGATTTGAATTGTTGCGACAGCCGCTGCGCTGGGCATCGCCTGTGTGCCGCCCAGAGAGGCGCAAGGCGCAATTACAGCAAACCCGGCGCCGGGTTTGCTGGCCGGGCCGTCAACGCAATACCCGGTTGGGGCTTGGACGATGACACTGCTTTCGACGAAAATCACAGAATTTTGCGTGGCAACCGGGGTGCAAGCGGGAATCGCCAACACCCCAGCAAAACACGCGAGAGCGCGGATCATGTACTTATAAGTCCATGTAGATGTGTTTTTCGTCTTTCGCGCCGGGGTGTGTGACCGCCCCAAGGCGGGTCGACCCAACAAGCTGCGCGTATTTCCACAGCGCGCCGGATGCGTAGATCGTCGGTTTGGCACCTGTCCAGTTTGCTTTGCGTGCAGCCAGCACATCGTCTGTCAGATCGACAGACAATTCGCCAGTGATCGCGTTGATGGTGATCACATCCCCATCTTCGAGCAGTGCAATCGGACCGCCATGCGCGGCCTCTGGCCCAACGTGGCCCACACAGAACCCGCGTGTCGCCCCAGAGAAACGGCCATCAGTGATCAGTGCGACCTTTTTGCCCATGCCTTGGCCAGACAATGCAGCCGTTGTGGCAAGCATTTCACGCATGCCTGGGCCGCCGGATGGGCCTTCGTTGCGGATGACCAACACTTCGCCTTCTTTGTATTCGCGGGCTTTGACTGCTTCAAAAGCGTCTTCTTCGCACTCAAATACGCGCGCAGGGCCGGTAAAGACTTGCTGGTCTTCGCTCATGCCAGCAACCTTCACAATCGCGCCTTCGGGGGCCACGTTGCCCTTAAGCCCAACAACCCCACCTGTTTTGGTGATTGGGTTTTCGACAGAGTAGATGACTTTGCCGTCGGCATCGCCTTTGATCATGTCCAGTTCTTCGCCCATGGTCCGGCCCGTTGCGGTCATGCAATCTTCGTGCATCAAGCCTGCTTTGCGCAGTTCTTTCATCACGACAGGGACGCCGCCAGCCTCATAAAGATCTTTGGCCACATATTGGCCGCCCGGCTTCAGATCGACAAAATAAGGCGTGTCGCGGAAGATGTCGCAAACGTCTGACAGGTCAAAATCGATCCCTGCCTCATGCGCGATGGCTGGCAGGTGGAGACCCGCGTTGGTGGATCCCCCGGTACAAGCAACGACGCGCGCCGCGTTTTCAAGCGATTTGCGCGTGACGATGTCACGGGCGCGGATGTTTTTTGCGATCAGGTTCATCACGGCTTGGCCAGAGGCCTCGCCATATTGGTCGCGGCTTTCATAGGGGGCAGGGGCACCGGATGAGTTCATCAGGGCAAGGCCGATCGCCTCTGATACGCAGGCCATTGTGTTGGCGGTAAACTGACCACCACATGCGCCCGCAGAGGGGCATGCGACACGTTCAAGCACTTCCAGCTCTGCGTCGGACATGTTGCCAGCTTGGTGTTGGCCAACAGCCTCGAACACGTCTTGGACGGTGACATCTTTGCCGTTCAACCGACCCGGAAGGATGGAGCCGCCATAGATAAACACGGACGGTGTGTTCAAGCGGACCATCGCCATCATCATGCCGGGTAAGGATTTGTCACAACCCGCAAGACCCACAATCGCGTCATAGCAGTGACCGCGCATCGTCAATTCAACGGTGTCCGCAATCGCTTCTCGTGACGCGAGCGATGATCGCATGCCTTCGTGGCCCATCGCGATGCCGTCGGTGACGGTGATTGTCGTGAATTCGCGCGGGGTGCCGTTGGCCGCCTTCACGCCAAGCTTTACAGCTTGGGCCTGACGGTTCAGTGAAATGTTACATGGGGCGGCTTCGTTCCAGCAGGTGGCAACGCCAACAAACGGCTGCGCGATATCGTCTTCGTCCAGTCCCATCGCGTAGAAATACGACCGGTGCGGCGCACGGCTTGGGCCTTCGGTGACGTGACGGCTAGGTAGGTTGGTTTTATCGGCTTTGCCTTTAAGCATTGGCTTGTCTCCCGGGAACATTTGGGCAAGGTCTAAAAGTTGGGCGCAGGTGACGCAAGTTAGAACTGTGCTTGCAGCTGCGTTGATGCGCGGCCTAATGTCCCGCATGTCTGACCCTTATGCGCCTCATCAGTCGTTTATCGCCGTCGCCACACGGCGCGCGCAGCTGTGGCGGATTGTGTTTGTGGTTGTCGGGTTCGAGCTGATTTTTGCACTCTCTAGCAGTATCGTAGCCGAATTTTTGGTGCCGATCGGCGCGCAAAACGCATATATAGAAGGGGTTTCAACCTTTGGGACGCTGATGCAGTTTGCGACATTTGGCATTGGTGGGGCCGGATTGGTGATGTTGGCGAACCTGCTGCATGGGCGGGGGTTCTGGACGATGATCGGGCCTGCGGGTGCCGCATGGTGCGATCTTGTTGCAGTGACCTTGGCCGTCGCAGCGGTTCTTTGCGCACAAGAGCTTTTGCCCCCATGGTACGATCTTAGCGACGCAAAAATGCGGCCATTGTCGGGCTGGATCGCACTGATTCCAATCACGCTATTTGTATTATTGGTCCAAGTCGGCACCGAGGAACTGATGTTTCGCGGCTATCTGCAACAACAACTGGCCAATCTTTCTTCGCGGCGGTGGGTCTGGATGGGCATCCCATCAGTATTGTTTGGTGGGCTCCACTATTGGAACGGTCACGGGGCAGCCGAAGGAGCGCTTTGGGCGTTCTGGGCGGCGATGCTGGGGGCCGCTTGCGCTGATCTGACCGCGCGCAGCGGCAATTTAGGGCCTGCAATCGGGCTGCACCTGGCGAACAATGCTTTTGCGATTTTGCTCTATGCAATCGCCGGCTGGCCGGGGAGCGGCGTCGCGCTGTTTCTATTCCCCTACGAAGACCCCGCGATTTATAGCGACGGTATCGAAGCGCTGATGACACCTTGGGTGATTTTACAGATGGCGGCGCAGTTCCTCTCGGTGCTGGTTATGTGGCTCGCCGCAAGGATCGCGATCCGGCGCTGATACAGATCAAAGGTATGATGTCACTACGTCGACAATACGATCTTGATGCATGTAAATATCGGTCGAATTGGTAATTTCAATTTTTGTTTCTTGCTTGTCGGCATCAAAGAAGCCCACGTGTTTGACTGATTTTGCATTAAAGTAGAAACGGCATACAGGTTTTCTATTGATGTCATCGACGAAGACGCTGCAATAACTTTTTGCGTCACGCATCGTGACTCGATCAACCGGAATTGCTTTTGCAGCGATTGCTTGCACGATCATAAACGCCTGTATTTCTTCATCGGTAGTCACAATATCTGACGTTGGTTCCACTTGTTTGGGTTCATCTATGCTCTTCGCGGTTTCTGATCCAAAAGTGACGCTCAATTTGTCTTGAATGCGATCACGGATTAGTCCGTCAAGCGCGGTTTGAACGGCCGGGGTGATCTGCTCAACAACCGATTTTGTTAGGGTTCCATCGTGAATGTTTCGCCCGATGAGGCGCACGAAATCCTCATCTGGATCAGAGAGCTGTCGCTTCAGATAATTCGTCGCGTCGTTTTGGTATTTGAGGTTTGATGCGGAGGTGACGATGTTTTCAATCGAGAAATTGTCTTTTTGGAACTTTGAGAGTTCTTGCAGTTGATTTTCGTCATATGACTGTAGATCGAAACGAAAAAATGGTTTCTTATCCATACGGTTCGCGGCGTCGAGGTCTGAAAAGAACCATACATCACGCCCATTCGTTAAAATTGCGAGCCGGGCTTCGGTGACGCCAAAATAGCGAAATAGCTGATCAAATTGTGCCTTTCCCAATTCCATCGAAATTGGCTTAACTTCGATAAGAGCCGAAAGGTGCCCTTTGATACGTAGAGCGAAGTCGACTTTTTCACCTTTTTTCATTCCCACATCGGCGACGAACTCTGGCACGACCTCTTCTAAGTTAAATGGATCAAAGCCAAGCGCTTGGATCAGAGGCAAGATGACCGACGTTTTGGTTGCCTCTTCGGTTTGTGCAATCTTGAAAGCCTGTTTTGACCTTTTAGACAGGTCCTTGATGCGATCGGTGAATTCCATACTCTTTGTTCCAGCTACAGTTTTCACTCATTTGATGTGGTCACGGGCTAGATTGCAAGCATAAGGTGATTTTTGATAATGTTGAAATGCGACCTAAGCACCATTGATTGCATTTCGTGACGCCTCGTCATATTTGAGAGGCAATACTGCAAAAGGCGCGCCAATGAACTGGATCACCAACTACGTCCGTCCGACGATCAATTCACTGTTTTCGCGCCGCGAGGTGCCTGAGAACCTTTGGACGAAATGTCCTGAGTGCGGAACGATGCTGTTTCACCGTGAATTGGCGGACAATCTGAATGTTTGTACAAATTGCGATCATCACATGGCGATTTCCGCGCGTGATCGCCTGATTTCGGTGTTCGATGGCGGCGTTTTTGTCGATGTCCCCGTGCCAGAACCTGTCGCTGATCCGTTGCACTTTCGAGACCAAAAGAAGTACACCGACCGGATCAAGGATGCGCGTAAAAAGACTGGCGAAAAAGATGCGATGCTGGTCGCCGAAGGCGACATGGGGCGCACCGGTGTTGTTGTCGCCGTGCAAGACTTTTCCTTCATGGGCGGGTCGATGTCGATGTATGTCGGCAATGCAATTGTGGCCGCTGCCGAACGCGCGATTGCGTTGGGCCGCCCGCTGATTTTGTTTTCCGCAGCCGGTGGCGCGCGCATGCAAGAAGGTATTCTTGGCCTCATGCAAATGCCGCGCACAACGATTGCGGTACAGATGCTAAAAGAGGCGGGGCTGCCCTATATTGTGGTCTTGACCCATCCGACCACAGGCGGGGTGACTGCGTCCTATGCGATGCTAGGTGATGTGCAAATCGCCGAACCCAATGCGCTGATCGGTTTTGCTGGTGCCCGCGTGATCGAACAAACCATTGGTGAAAAGCTGCCAGAAGGGTTCCAGCGTGCGGAATATTTGCTGGATCACGGGATGTTGGACCGGGTCACAAAACGCCCCGATCTCAAGGATGAATTGGTCACGATCGTGCGGATGTTGATGGGGCTTGATGCCCCAATCAAGGGCGATTTACCTGCGCCCGAAGAAGATGTGGTGGCGGACTCCACTGAAACCCCGGCGGAACCAGAAAAGTGACCGCCAGCTCTGATGTGATCCTTGATCGGATGATGGCCTTGCACCCTAAGGTCATTGATCTGACGTTGGACCGTGTCTGGACGTTGCTCAAAAAGCTGGGCAACCCGCAAAAGAACTTGCCCCCTGTCATCCATTTGGCGGGCACCAATGGCAAAGGGTCTACACAAGCGATGATCCGCGCGGGGCTTGAAGCGGGTGGATCATCCGTACATGCCTATACCTCGCCCCATTTGGCGCGATTTCATGAACGTATCCGGCTGGCAGGCGCATTGATTTCAGAGGACGCGCTGACGGCCGTGCTGGATCAATGCTACACCGCTAATGGCACCGACCCGATCACCTATTTTGAGATCACGACAATTGCCGGGCTCTTGGCGTTTGCGCAAACGCCTGCCGATTATACGTTGCTTGAGGTCGGGCTGGGGGGGCGTCTGGACGCGACCAATGTGATTGCGCGCCCTGCGGCTACGGTGATCACACCGGTCGATTTGGATCACCAGCAGTTTTTGGGCGATACGCTGACGCAAATTGCAGGCGAAAAGGCAGGTATCATCAAACGCGGTGTACCCTGCGTGGTTGGGCCGCAGCACGCAGAAAGCATGGATGTGATCGAAGCGGTGGCCGCCCGTTTGGGTGCGCCGCTGCAGGCTTACGGCCAGCAATGGCACGTCAGCACGGAACGCGACCGGCTGATTTTCCAAGACGAACGTGGGTTGCTGGATTTACCGCTGCCCAACTTGCCCGGTCCGCATCAGATCATGAATGCGGGTGCTGCGATCGCGACATTGCGGCTGTTGGGCAAAGATGACGCCGCCTGCGAGGCTGCGGTGACATCGGCCTATTGGCCCGCACGGATGGAGCGGTTGAAAAAGGGTGCGTTGGTTGATTTGGCCGGTGCGGCTGAACTGTGGTTGGATGGCGGCCATAACCCGGCTGCGGCGCGTGCGATTGCGGCGACGTTGCAGCAGCAACCTGCCCGGCCTGTGCATTTGATCTGCGGTATGTTGAACACCAAAGATATCGGCGGCTATTTGGCACCGTTTGCAGATATATCGGCATCCTTGACAGCCGTGTCGATCCCGGGCGAGAAAAACACAATCCCGGCGGCGGATACCGCACGCGCTGCGTTGGCCGTTGGGATGAAGGCAACAACTGCCGACAGCGTCGTAGGGGCAATCAAATTGATAACCGCCGAAACGCCGGGCGCCCGGATATTGATCTGTGGGTCTCTTTACCTTGCGGGCCACGTCATGCGCGAGAATGGCGCATGATCCGCGTCGGGGCGACCATCCTTGCGTTGTTCGCACATCAAGCGCAGGCCGCAGAGTTCTATTTCTGTTGGACTGGCGCAAATGGCTATACGATGACCGGGCAGATGACGATTCCAGATAGCGCGCTTGGCCAGCCGCTGATCGACGAGACAGATGTGACGCGTTTCAAGATCGCAGGCTACCAAGAAGGCACGCTGCTGGGAAAATGGGACATGGCGCGGCGCACTACCAGCACCAGTTGGATGCTGCGCTATGACCCGCAGCGCGAAATCTTTTTGACGCCGAGCGATCTTGGGCTTGGGGTGACGCAGGCATGGAATGCGGGCGGCGACGCGAATGACTGCGGCAATCCTGGGTTTGGCTTTAACCTTGGTAACTATGCTCAGGATTTTTGTCTTAACGGTGTTTGGCTCGAAGAAAGCGGCATGCCCCCCGATACCCCGTTCTTAGTCAGTCCGGTGCCAATTGATCCCTACTGCCGGACGTATGCCCCGGTAAGTTAATGCCGATTCGCGAATCACTCTATTGACTGCGAATCACTTCGTCGCGTAGTGTCGCTCTAAACGTAAAACGTCACACGTAATAGGCGTTACGGAGCAGTCTTGGCAGGGCAAGCGGGCGGGTCATTATGGCCTGTCTTCTTGTGCCAGCTTCAGTGTTTGCCCCCCCCCCCC
>NZ_JACXGQ010000013.1 GCF_022096995.1 Yoonia sp. I 8.24
TGTTCATCCGTAAATCGTGCCTTCATTTGTCCGTCCATTTGTTGAGCGGACTCTACACAAATTTGGAGGAGTTTTAGGCGCGCAGGTCAATATCAAGGATGCCAGTTCATTTCTGACAAAAACAATCAACTTATCTAGACTCTTCCATAGCCTTGAACTAATCAGACTGTGATTTTCGCAGCCAGCCGCCCGGTGAGCCACGCTTTAGCCCCAAAGGAACATCTTATGCTGCGCTATTCGCTTTTCGCATTCATGTTGGCTGTATCGCCAGCATTAGCTGACACCGTCACTGTCGAAACCTACACCGGACCTGTGAAAGTTGCGACCGATCCCGAACGTATCGCTGTATTTGACATTGCCGCACTAGATACTTTGGATGCTCTAGGCATCCGTGTTGATGGCGTCGTCGCACCGTTGTTTGTGGACTATGTCGCGGACACGGCTGAAGGCGCCGAGAGCGTCGGTTCACTATTCGAGCCCGACTTCGAAGCAATCGCGGCAGGCGGCTACGACCTTTTGATCGCTGGCGGGCGGTCTTCTTCTGTGGCCCCTGATTTGGCCAGAATTACACAAACTGTCGATATGACGATCTGGGAAGATACGGTTGGGCAGGGTCTTGCCCGCCTTGCAGCTTACGGCGAAATTTTTAACAAACAAGCTGAAGCCGCCGCATTGCGTGCTGATTTTGATGCCGCATTGACCGCCGCCCAAGACGCTGTTGCAGACCAAGGCAGTGCTTTGATCGTTATGACAAATGGGCCAACAGTTTCCGCTTATGGCGCGGCGGGCCGGTTTGGCTGGTTGCACACCGCGATGGAACTGCCCGAAGCAGTTGTCGACGTTGAAACCACCACCCATGGCGAGGCGATCAGCTTTGAGTTCATTCGTGATGCCAACCCTGAAATCTTGATCGTCATCGACAGAGCTGCTGCCGTCGGGCAAGAGAGCGAAGCCGCTGCCGCCACGCTCGACAACGCATTGGTGCAAGAAACATCTGCATGGCAGTCTGGCAACGTCATCTACCTCAATAGTGCGAATATCTACATCGCCGGTGGCGGCATTCAATCAATGATCAGCACATTGCGTCAGTTCGCTGACGTGTTTTCTGGCACCTAATTGACCCTGAAAATCTACATTTGGGCGGGCCTGTTTGGCCTCGCCCTTTTGTCCTTCCTTTCTCTGTTTATCGGTGTGATTGAGCTGTCTTTGGCTGACCTTTGGCACGATCCCGCGGCATTCGAGCTGTTAGTGATAAGCCGCTTTCCTCGCACAGCTGCAGCACTGATTTGTGGATCATCGCTCGCGATCGCCGGGGCGATCATGCAGATGTTGGTCCGCAACCGCTTTGTTGACCCCATGACAACCGGAACAGGGCCCGGGGCGGGATTGGGTATTCTGATCGTCACAATTTTCTTTCCGGCAGCACCGCTGATCGTCAAAATGGTACTGGCTTCTCTCACCGCGCTCGGCGCAAGCCTTGGGTTTTTAGCCATCGTCCAACGTTTGCCGCCAACCCAACCATTGCTCGTACCGTTGGTGGGGCTTGTCTATGGCGGGATCATCGGTGCTGGCGTCACCTTTGTCGCCTATCAAGCGGACCTGATTCAATACATTAGCGTTTGGATGAACGGAGAATTTTCGGGGGTCATTCAGGGCAGGTATGAATTGCTGTGGATCGCCGCAGCTGTTGCCTTGGTGACTTATTTTGCCGCCGATCAATTCGCGATTGTTGGCTTGGGCCGCACGGCCTCAATCAACCTTGGTCTCAACTACACGCAAGTGATGCTGATTGGATTGGTTGCGATTTCCATTGTGGCCGCATTGACGGTTACAACCGTCGGCATGATTCCATTTGTGGGATTAGTTGTACCTAATATTGTTTCGCGGCTCGTGGGGGATCACCTGCGCAACACCCTCCCCTTGATTGCGCTTTTAGGGGCTTTACTGACATTGGCGTCCGATATTGTCGGTCGCGTTTTACGTCATCCGTTTGAAATCCCAGTGGGGACCGTCTTTGGCGTTATCGGGACACTTCTATTTCTCTGGCTTCTGTCCCAAAAGCCCCGCCATGAATAGACGTTTGTGGGGTCTATTCGCTTTGCTGTTGCTAAGCTGCGCGTTCTACATGCTGTGGGGCGTGCGGGCACCGTGGAGTTTTGTTCTCCCCTTCCGTGGCGTCAAACTTGGTGCATTGATCCTCGTCGGCTGCACAGTGTCAACGGCAAGTCTTCTGTTCCAAACAATCACGCAAAACCGCATTTTGACCCCATCTATTATGGGGTTTGACGCCCTTTATCTGCTGTTGCTCAGCGGTGCCGTGTTTTGGCTAGGTGGGATGACGGTGGCTGGCGCGCGCCCACAGATCGTCTTCTTGGTCACGGCCTCGGCGTTGATCATAGCCTCACTATTGCTGTTTGGAACGCTCATGCGGTCTGTACGAGGGGACCTGTTGCGTATGGTCCTGACCGGAATTATTTTTGGCGCACTGTTTCGGTCATTAACCAGCTTTCTTGAACGGATGATTGACCCAAACGAATTCGCCGTGGTTCAAGCAGCGTCCTTTGCGCGGTTCACCCAAATCGAGACCGATCTTCTAGCATTGTCAGCCTGTATTTCAGGAATAACATTGCTGCGATGTTGGGCAATCCGTCATCGCCTCGATGTATTGGCACTTGGTCGTGACACCGCGACGTCGCTGGGCGAACCGCCGCGCCGCTTGGAATTAGAGGGCTTGATCCTCATTGCAATACTCGTATCAGTTTCCACCGCATTGGTCGGGCCGCTCGCATTTCTTGGGTTGCTGGTTCTCAGTCTCGCTCGGCTTGTCACACCAAGCGAAAAACATGCGATCCTCATCCCAAGTGCGGGTCTGATCGCAGCCATCACATTGGTCGGCGGGCAAGCGGTCATGGAACATGTCATGGCCCTGTCAACACCGCTTGTTGTTGTGATTGATCTACTCGGCGGCGCAGTTTTTCTGGCACTATTACTGAAAGGATCCGGGCGATGATTTCCATTCAAGGCGTGTCCCACGCAATTGGCGGCAAGCGTATTCTCAATGATGTGACAACTCAGATCGCGCAAGGTGGCATTACCGCACTTATTGGACCCAACGGGGCCGGCAAGTCGACCCTTTTGTCGCTCATCGCACGTCTAGAACCACTGCAAACGGGCCGTATCCTTGTGGATGCGCTGGAAATTGGGGCCTGTTCTGATCAGGTTCTGGCCCAGCATCTATCGATCCTCCCACAAATGGCAGATCATACCCCACGCCTAACTGTAAAAGAGCTGGTCGGCTTTGGGCGGTACCCCTACAATCGCGGTCGGCCTACGGCACAAGACGATGCCAAAGTTGCACAGGCCTTGGATATGTTCGGGCTAAACTTATTCGCGGGCCGTACTTTAGATACACTCTCAGGCGGCCAAAAGCAGCGCGCGCATATCGCGATGATTTTTGCCCAAGACACAGATTATGTCCTGCTAGACGAGCCCCTGAACAATCTTGATATCGCAGCCGGCAGATCCTTAATGAAAACCTTGCAAAGCATGTGTGCGGATCACCGCAAGACAATCGTCATTGTCTTGCATGATATCAATGTGGCCAGCCGCTACGCGGATCACATCATTGCCATGCGAGACGGCAGCGTCATAAAACAAGGCCGTCCCGCTGAGATTGTCGATTCATCGCTATTGCAAGATGTCTTTGAAACCGATGCACCTGTGGTGAAGGTCGAAGGTACAAATCTGGTGTTGATGTAAACGACCATACCAGATCCATGGCTCTTGCCTGCGATGGAGGGGGCGACATGGATTTGGCAATTCAGCTTTGACAGACAGCCGTTGCCTCGATTTCGACTTTGAACTCTTCGCGGGTGAAGCCGCTCACGATCAACAAAGTCGACGCAGGACGGATCGCTACCCCGGCCAGCCATACGTCACGCACGGCCATATAATCAGCGAAAAAGGCACGGTCCGTTACAAAGGCGCTGAGGCGAATGATATCAGCGCGACCACAGCCAGCGCCATTCAGGATCGCGTCTATGTTGGCAAAGCACTGTTCAGCCTGTGTACGTACATCAGCAGCGCAACTTCCGTCAGGGGCGAGCCCAAGTTGACCAGACGTGACAACCAAACGACCGAATGTAGGGCTTATGACGCCGTGGTTATAATTGCCAAATGGCGGCGCGATCGTGGTCGGATTGACGGCTATGGTCATGATTTTTGGATTCCTCGTGCGTTAAATGTGAGTCGTTACCTGATGCCACGTATTGTGCACGCACGCATAGGGTGCGCTTTAAAGATGGTCGAACGCGGTCATCTCCGCTCAATTTGTCAGCAGCCACGCTATCAGTGCTCAATGTTTAATCTAAACCATTCACTGAGTCATAAGAACTGCCTGTCGCTCCGTGCTCAGCACAAATACAGCCAGCTAGGATCGTTTTCGGAATTCACCCATGGAGACTTTTATGACCCCCAAGCAATCTTTAACATTCGCCACGCTTGCTGCCGTGACCGCAAGCAGCGCTATCGCGCAAGACCTTACGCCCGTTTCATTCGGAACCAATTGGCTGGCCCAAGCCGAGCACGGCGGGTTTTACCAATCCGTAGCCGACGGCACATATGCGGAATGCGGATTGGACGTCACGATCGTGTCTGGCGGACCGCAGGTGAACAACCGCGCGCTTATGTTGGCTGGCCGCATTGATTACCACATGGGTGGCGATCTGTTGCAGGCGTTCAACGCTGCCAAAGAAGGCATCCCTGTTGTTGCTGTCATGGCAACTTTCCAAAAGCACCCACAGGTTATCATCTCTCACCCAGGTCAGGCAGAGACCTTTGCAGATCTTAAGGATCTGACGTTGCTGATCGGTGACAATGGATTTGCGTCTTATTACCAATGGATGATCGCAGAATACGGTTTCACCGTAGAGCAACGCGAGCCCTATACCTTTAACCCCGCCCCATTCGTTGCGGACGAAGGCATGGCGATGCAGGGCTACCTGTCGTCCGAACCTTATGTGATCGCAAAAGAAGCCGGCTTTGAGCCCGACATCTTTTTGATCGCAGATGCCGGCTACACCACCTACGCAACGACCGTTGAAACAATGGCCGACACCATCGCTGAAAACCCTGAACAGGTTGCATGTTTTGTCGAAGGCTCAATCACGGGCTGGTACAACTACCTTTATAATGATCACGCTGCCGCCGATGCGATGATCATGGAAGCCAATCCTGACATGACGCAGGACAAGATCGACTTCGCCATTGCAAAGATGCTGTCAGAAGGCATCGTCGACAGTGGTGACGCACTTGAACTTGGGATCGGCGCGATGACAGACGAGCAGATCGACGGCTTCTACACAAAAATGGTCGCAGCTGGCGTCATCGAAGGCGATATCGATTATTCAGCGGCGTACACCACGCAATTTGTCAATGCACGGGTTGGCATGGACCTTCGGTAATGCGCTCGTGAACTGAAGACAGGGGCGGCATTTATTCGCCCTTGTCATTGCTCAAGAAAGTCTGAAATGTCCAATACCTCATCCATCCCACCTTTGGGGCAGCGCGACGAGCTGTTGCAAATGGCTAACGTCGACAAGGTCTTTAATGGCAACGTCGAAGCCCTCAAAAATCTAAATCTGACAGTTAACCAAGGCGATTTCATTTCGTTGCTTGGCCCATCGGGTTGCGGAAAATCGACGGCGCTACGCCTTATCGCGGGGCTGATGCGGCAGACGTCGGGGCAAATTGTTTGGAACGGGGGCCTAAATGAAGGGGACCTTGGTGTGGTCTTTCAGGAACCCACTTTGATGCCCTGGGCAACGGTTGAGCAAAACGTCTGGCTGCCGCACCGTTTGCGTGGAAAGTCACTGGATGATGTGCGCGGTGATATTATGTGGGCACTTAAGATGGTGGGTTTGGAGAATTTCCAAAAATCCTATCCGCGCGAATTGTCGGGCGGCATGAAGATGCGGGTTTCGATTGCCCGCGCGCTGGTAACGCAACCACGTTTGATCCTAATGGATGAACCGTTTGCCGCACTCGATGAAATCACGCGTCACAAGCTGAATAACGACCTTCTGATGCTGCGCGATAAACTAAAATGCACCGTTATTTTCGTGACCCATTCGGTGTTTGAATCGGTATTTCTATCCGACCGCATTGTCGTTATGGCCGCGCGCCCCGGTCGGGTCTCCTCAGAGGTTACCGTTGATGCCCCCTACCCGCGCACCGAAGAATTCCGCACCTCTGCGCAATATGCCGAACTGTGCCGTAAGGCGTCCGATGCGCTGCATGGCGCGATGAACCAACATGGTGAAAGGGCATCCGCATGAGCGCCCCAGAAATGCAAAACATCCAGCCACCCGTGGTCGACTTAGAAGAATTGCAATACGCCCGTGCACAACGCCGGGACAAAATAGCGAAATGGACCCTTCCTGTATTGATGCTGCTTCTTGCCATTTTTCTTTGGGATAGGCTCGTCGTTTGGAATGAGATTCCCCATTATATTCTTCCGGGGCCGGGGCTTGTTATTGAAACCTTGATCGAAGATTGGGGGATGCTGTCGGACGCGCTTTGGGTGACGCTCAAGATCACGTTGATGGCCCTTGCGGTTGCTGTTCTGGGCGGTGTTGGGCTGGCTGTTTTGTTTACCCAGTCGCGGTACTTTGAAATGGCGTTTTACCCGTTCGCGGTCATCTTGCAGGTCACGCCCGTCGTGTCGATTGCACCGCTGATCTTTATCTATGTCGACAATCGCTTGGCCGGACTGTTGCTATGTGCGTGGATCGTGGCGTTTTTCCCGATCTTGTCTAATACGACACTTGGGCTCAATTCGACCGATCATAATCTGCGTGACCTTTATAAAATTTATGGCGCGACCCGCTGGCAGCGGCTTCGGTACCTGCAACTGCCGACTGCACTGCCGTACTTCCTTGGTGGATTGCGGATTGCGGGGGGCTTGGCGTTGATTGGCGCAGTTGTGTCAGAGTATGTCGCCGGAACAGGCGGTATTGGATCTGGGCTCGCGTTTCGGATCCTCGAAGCGGGTTACAGGTTGAACATCCCACGTATGTTCGCGGCGCTACTTTTGATCGCGGCGACGGGTGTCGTGATTTTTACGCTGGCTTCGTTACTAAGCCACGCACTTTTACACAAATGGCACGAAAGCGCCATCAAACGGGAGAATTAATGGAATTTTGCGTTTTGCCCAGCGGCGCGAAGACACTTCGAAACATAACCGTCCCAGCCTGTCTTATGGGTCAAGGCGGAGACCTGATTACAACAGACCTAACCATCAAAGATGGTATGATTACATCAACGGACGCTGGGCAACCGGCCGAAACTGTAATCGAAATGAACGGCGCAATGGCCTTGCCATGCTTTGTCGATATGCACACGCATCTGGACAAGGGGCACATTTGGCCGCGGGCATCGAACCCTGACGGATCGTTCATGGGCGCACTGACAACCGTGCGCGAAGACCATGCGAATTGGACCGCCGCTGACGTCGAGGCGCGGATGGATTTCGCGCTGCGTTGCGCCTATGCCCACGGCACCAAGGCAATTCGCACCCATATCGACAGCGCCGACGAACTTGCCGCATCGTCATTTGGTGTCGTCGCAAAATTGCAAAAGAAATGGGTAGGCAAGGTCGCGATACAAGCATCCTGTCTTGTTGCGATTGACCGCGTGTTTCGCGACAAAGACTTATTCCCTGAGGTTGCCAAACTCGTCGCAGACACGGGCAATATCCTTGGTGCGGTGACCTATCCCGTGCCCGACCTGCAAGAGCGGCTCAACGACTTTTTCTACTTCGCGCAAAAATATGACCTCGACGTGGATTTTCACGTGGACGAAACCAATGACCCAACGTCGGACACCCTGCGCACAATCGCGCAAACGGTGCTTGCGCTTGGGTTCAAGAACAAGGTCACTGTGGGCCATTGCTGTTCAATCTCCGTTATGCCGGATGATGTCGCCGCAGAGATCATTTCGCTGGTTGCTAAGGCGGGGCTGCATGTCGTCTCACTTCCAATGTGCAATATGTACCTGCAAGACCGCGAGGCGGGCCGTACACCGCGTTGGCGCGGTGTCACAATGGCGCACGAGCTGAAGGCGGCTGGCGTCAGCGTTTCCTTTGCGTCGGACAACACCCGTGATCCGTTCTACGCTTACGGTGACCTCGATATGATCGAAGTCATGCGCGAAGCAACGCGGATTGCGCACCTTGATCACGGCCAAACCGATTGGCCTTCTTCTTTTGTCACCAATCCCGCAAAGGCTTGTGGAATTGACGCACCTAGTCTGATCGCTGGCTCTCCCGCTGATTTGATCTTGTGCAACGCGCGGACTTGGACCGAGTTTTTCGCCCGGCCGCAATCAGATCGCATCGTCTTGCGTGACGGTGATCCGATAGATCGCACGCTTCCTTCTTACTCTGAACTCGACCCGATTGTGAGCAAACAATGACCCCCAATATCCAAGCCGCAAAAGCCGCACTGTCGCATCTCGACATGGAGCAAAACCCCGCCACCATCCGCAACAAATCGCGCGATTTCTTTTGGTATTCCCCTGTATTGAAGGACGCGCTGGACCACCTTGAAGCGGATTTTGTTATCAACGCAAAATCCGAAGCCGAGATCGTCGAAATCTTGCGTGTTTGTTACGCCCACGACGTGCCTGTCACCATGCGTGGCGGTGGAACTGGCAACTATGGCCAAGCGATGCCGCTTGCCGGGGGCTGCGTCATTCACGTCGCCAGAATGAATAAGATCAAGGAAATTGGTACGGGGTTCGTCGTTGTCGAACCGGGTGCGGTTATCAAAGAACTCGACGATGAACTAAAAGCAACAAGCGGCCAAGAACTGCGGATGTTCCCTTCAACCTATTCGCAGGCCACTATCGGTGGGTTTATCGCTGGCGGGTCTGGCGGTGTTGGCTCTGCGACTTGGGGGGCGTTGCGCGACATTGGCAACATCAAACGCCTACGCGTTGTCACGATGGAGGCCGAGCCACGCGTTTTGGAGTTCACCGGCGAAGAGCTCCACCGTGTGTCCCACGCCTATGGCACCAACGGTATCATCACTGAATTGGAGCTGCCTCTCGCCCCGGCCTACGATTGGACGGAAATGTTCGTTCGTTTCGACAGCTTTCGCGCCGCGACAGAGTACGCCGGGGCAGTAACTGCCGAACCTGGGCTCTTGGTTAAGCTCGCGTCGGTCTATGCAGCGCCAATCGCACACGCCTTTTTCCAACGCGTGAAACCCCACGTCACTGAAGATGATCATCTTGTCGGCTTGATGGTCGCGCCCCACAATATGGATGGGATGCTGACTTTGCTCGAACGCTTTGAAGGTGCCAATGTGATCTACCGCTCAGATGATGACACATGGGACCGCAACCCCGGCCCGATGTATGAGTTCGGCTGGAACCACACGACGCTTCGGGCCATGAAATTCAACAAGGGTCTCACCTATTTGCAGGTGCGCTACGGCAATGACATCGAAAAGGTCATCGCGGCCTATGAGACCTTCAAAGGCAAGCTGCACATGCACCTTGAGGTCATGCGCGAAGGCGCGGGTATTTCGTTTGCAGGGCTGCCAATTGTCGAACCTATGGACAAAGCCGCGCTTGATGCATTGGTCGCAGAGCATGAGGCGATGGATTGCATGATATTCAATCCACATCGCTACACGCTTGAAGAAGGCGGGCGGCAATCCACTGACAAACGTCAACTTGATTTTAAGCGCGAATCCGACCCAAAGGGCCTGCTCAACCCCGGAAAAATGATCGCATGGGACGCGCCCGATTTTGACTACGCGGATATGTATTCCTACAAGAACATTCTCCCCAAACCCGAGACTGACGCATGAGCAGCGCATCTTCCAAAGGGCGCGTCATGGTTCTGTTCGCCCATCCTTGCCCCGAAAGTTTCAATGCTGCGGTGCATGATGTTGTTGTGCAAACGCTCACTAAATCGGGCTGGGAGGTGGATGATTGTGACCTCAACAAAGAGGGTTTTCAACCCGTCCTGACCGAAGTTGAGCGGCGGGGATACCACGAAGAGCCCGAAAACATCGCGCCAGTGAAGCCCTATGTCGACCGCATCAAAGCGGCTGACGCGATTGTCATGGTCTTTCCCGTTTGGAATTTTGGGTATCCTGCAATTCTCAAAGGGTTTTTAGATCGGGTGTTTCTGCCCGGCATTTCTTTCAAACTGGTTGATGGTAAAGTGCGACCCGGCCTGACCAACATTAAGAAGCTTTATGCGTGCACGACCTATGGCGGCACCCGGTGGCGCGCAATCCAAAACGCTGATCCACCCCGCAAAACTGTTACCCGCGCGGTTTGGTACGCCTGCGGAATGCCTAAGAAAAAATACATCGGCCTATACGATATGAACCGCAACACGGAAACGAAACTCAAGGCGCACTTAGAACGAGTACGCCGCGAGATGGAGGCGTTCTGAGGCATGAAAGCGCTTGTTATTTACTGCCACCCAAGGGAAGGATCCTATAACGCTGCGATCCGGGATTTAGTGATTGAACGGTTGCAGGCAAAGGGCGTCGCATATCGTTTGCGAGATCTTTATGGCGAAGGGTTTGACCCGACGCTTTCTGCCCATGACCACGAAATTTACGAAACAGTGCCGGAAAACCGCGCGCGCGTTGATCGGGACTGCACGGATCTGGAATGGTGCGATGCCTTGATCTTTGTTTACCCGACATGGTGGTATGGCATGCCGGCTATGCTCAAAGGCTGGTTGGACCGCGTCATGGTGCCCGGCGTGTCATTCATCATGCCTGAAACTGACGGCGGCGATATTAAACCCGGACTGACGCACATCAAAAAGCTTGGCGTCTTCACAACTTGCGGTGCGTCGCGTTGGCTCACGTTCTTTGTCGGTGCGCCGGGCAAGCGAACCCTCATGCGCGGGGTGCGCCTTTTGCTGGCCAAACGCGCCAAAACGAAGTTCGCGGCGCATTTCCTGATGGATAGTTCGACCGAAAAAAGCCGTGCGGCCCACCTTAACGTGGTCAAAACGCGCCTCGATCAACTCATCAATTCCTAGATCAAAAGGACACACCATGGATATTCCCGTACTCGACTGGAACCGTTTCGCAAGCGGTGATGATCCAACGGGTTTCGTTGCCGACCTTGGCAAGGCGTGCCGCGAGACTGGTTTTTTTGTGATAACAGGGCACGGGATTTCGCAAGATCTGATTGCGGATGTCTACGCGGTGGCAGATCGGTTCTTTGCTCTTCCGGCCGCGACAAAGGCCGAAGTCGCGATTTCCAAAAACCCGCACAATCGCGGCTGGGCGCAGCAGGGTAGCGAAGCCTTGGACGAAGCTTCAGGTCTCAAAGATCGCAAAGAGGCCTTTAATGTCGGGCTCGATTTGCCTGCTGACGACCCCCGCGTGATCGCAGGTGAGCCGTTTCGCGGCGTAAACGTCTGGCCGGATATTGCAGGCTTTAAGGATGTGATGCTTGACTACTACGCCGACGCTCTAGACCTCGGGCGTGCGCTACACAGTGCGATTGCAATCGACCTTGGCCTGCCACCACACTATTTCGACCCGCATTTCACCGAACCAATGGCGACCCTGCGCGTGCTATCCTACCCGGCAGCGCCTGATGGTGAAGGCATCGGCGCGGGTGCGCATAGTGATTACGGGTCGATCACGTTGTTGATGACGGATGGCGTTGCGGGTTTACAAGTCAAACCACGTGGCGGCGATTGGACGGACGTGCCCCACATTCAGGATGCCTATATCGTTAATATCGGGGATAGCCTGATGCGCTGGTCCAATGATCTGTACGTATCCACGCCGCACCGCGTGCTGCCGCCGAAATCAGCGCGCCGCTCAATTGCGTTTTTCCTCGACCCGAACCCAGAAAGCGTGATCACCGCCCTTCCGGGCACTGGGGCCGCAAAATACGCCCCGGTAAGCGCCGCTGACTATCTACGTTCCCGCCTTGATGCCACCTACACACCGGAGCCAAAATAATGAGACGCCTCGACTGGTTCGAATTCAAAACAACAGAATTCGCCGACTTTGACCCTGAGAAAACGATAGCAATTCTGCCGACCGCCGCGATTGAACAGCACGGACCGCACCTGCCTGTCGGCGTCGACACCTTTATCAACGAAGGGATGCTGGCACGCTTACGCGCATCGCTGCCTGATGACATCACTATTTTGATCCTTCCGGTGCAAACGGTTGGTAAATCTAACGAACATATCCACGCCGAAGGCACGTTGACCTATACCGCCAAAACCGCTTTGGACGCATGGACCGAAATCGGGCTATCTGTTGCGCGTGCAGGTATAAAGAAAATGGTGATCGTGAATTCTCACGGCGGCAACCTTGATCTCATTTCCATTTTGGGACGCGAGTTACGGGTGCTGGCAGGGATGATGGTCGTCAAATGCCAATGGGGAAATTTCGGCAAGCCAGAGGGAATGTTCTCCGAACAAGAAAACAAATTTGGCATTCACGGCGGCGATTACGAAACCTCGCTCATGCTGCATTTCAAACCGCATCTGGTCGACATGGAACAGGCCAACGATTTCCGTTCGACAGCAGAAACTGCGCCGATTTCTCCGATCGGTCCCGTGAACCTTGCATGGGTTTCCAAAGATTTAAACGCGGCCGGCACCGTCGGTGAAGCGCATCTTGCAACGGCACAGAAAGGCGAAACGACCTGTAAGCTTCAGGTGGCAGGTTTCATCGAGATGCTCGCTAAATTGCGTGACTTACCCACTGATGGCTACACACCAACGATCCCAGATTAGGCCATTCCTGCGAGTAACATGATCTTATTGTACAAAGAACAAGTCAGTGGTTCCAAGTGGTTTCACTGACACAACTAACCTCGTGTTAATTTCCTGAAGTCCGGCGAAACAACAACTCAATAACAGCGTCAGAATGGGCTTCGAGAGCGTCGGGCGAGCCGATGTCCCCGCCCTCAATCGCGTTGGTGAGAATGGGAAGCGCCATTGGGAACGACCCGCCATGGGTGATCATAAAGAAGATGGTTCTGTCAGAAACATTCGGGAGGGCACCCTCAGATTTCGCGCCCGTAATCAAGACTTTCAGCGTGTTGTAGAACGGCGTGATCAAGCGATCTTGCAAAAATTCACTGCGTTCGCTGTGTTTCGCGCCGTCGTGAACGATCACGCGGCTTACCTGTGGCCAAAGCGCGGATGCTGCAATGAAGGCGCGAATGAGAGACTTTAATGCATCAGTTTCACTCGCGTTTTCAACATCAAGTGACTTGCCAAGATCCCGCGCAAAGCAATTTGCAAGGTGTGCCATAGCTGCGTTCCACAGCGCCTCTTTTGATCCAAAATAATATCTTGAAAGGCCTTTGTCGGCCCCCGCTTTTTCAGCGATGTGGCTCAGCGAGACACCGTCAAAGCCGCGCTCAGCAAATAGATCAATTGCGGCGTGCAGCAGAGCCAGTTTTAGGTCCGTAGTTTGGGTGGCCTGTGGACGGCCACGTTTTCTTTCGGTTGCCTCTGGCATGATGATCACATTCTCCACTTCAAAACGCGCGTGTTGCTCCGCCATTTTTCAATGCATCTCAATGGCTCCAGCTTAGGTGAGTGTAGTTTGCCTGTGGGATCTGTTTCAAGCCATATTCCCCGACTGAAGAATAATGTTGACACATTCTGCGAATGGGGAATATTTAACCGTAAATGCGTAAAAGGAAGTCAGCGATATGAAAAAACGGATTTTCGGTGGCGCCGTCATCTTGGCGCTCGGCATTGCAGTGTTTGGCATGCCACCCTTTAGTGGTCAGCCTACGCCAGGCTTTGCGGAAGGTGAGCCTGGGTTTGAAACGGGTGTGAAACGTCTCCCGAACGGCATTTACGAGGTCTCAGCGCTGACTCCAATGCCTGGTGTCAGCGCCGAAATGGTGGGCTGGTGGTTTTCTGACTATTTGCAAACAACCGAACACTACAAACGTTGGTTCCCCGACGCCCATGTTTGGATGGATTGGGAAAACAAGGTTCCGGGCGAATTGATTGGCGCGAGCCATTTGGTGCATGAGTATATCGGCGAAGATTTGGCAAAACTAAGAATCCAGTTTGTTGAGCCCGAAGAAATTTTGGGTAAAGTCGACTTAGCTGATGATGACGTCGCAGTTTGCGCCCGTGTCGGCCTGCTCGAAGAGCCGCTGTATGCCGGAGAAATGTGCCACATCATACGGAACGTCGAAGGCGGCGCAGAGATGCGCAGCCGCTTTTGGTTGGGAATGGTTGCATCCCGTGAAGGCAACGAAGCGGTACCATCCATCATCGGCACCGTCGGAAACACCTATCTGGCACGGGTAGTAACCGTAAAAGAAACTGCCGCGCTGGCTTTGATGGATCATTGCTTCGATGAAATGACCATTCTGGCTGGTTTTCTTCCTGAAATTTACGCCGAAAGATAACAGCAGGCAAAACATCGCAATTACACGACAATCGTGGGAGCAATGACAATGAACGTCAAATCGAACCTAACCATCGCGGCTTTGGCGGCATGCTTTGTCCTTATTCCGGCAGTGGCAAGCGCGCTTCCTGCGTTAGAAGAATGGAACAATGTCGCTCGGCTTGCCTTGCCAACTTACGTAAAAATTTGGCTTGGGATGATGCTGCTTACCAATATTGCGGCGCTCGCGTTCGTTAAGAAGCATGTGGCCGCACGGTGGGTGTTTGTTGGCTTTGCGATCAGCCACGCAATCGGGATGTTTTTTTGGTCAAAAAATATTCCTGTTCTCGCGGGGCAAATATCATTGTTACATGTCGTATTTTGGGCACCGGGTGCGATCATGCTTCTTCGCCGCCGCGCAGAAATCAAAATCCCAACCGCCTATGGCATTTGGGCCTGCCTCTCGCTGTTTTTCTACGTTGGGTCCATGCTGGTTGACATACCCGCAGGGTTGACCGCGATTAAACATATGTTCGGCTGAACCACCCGCATTTCCTTAGCCATACGGCCGATATTAGAATGCGTTGAAACGCTTAGGTTCGGTGTCGCAGGCGAACCTCGCACGGCAATTCGACATCGTTTCCACACTAGCATTCCGCATCGCGGCTAATGTCAGCGATGTCGACTGAAGCAATTTTGAGAATTAACACGCCGCGTAAGGTTTCGTCAAAACATAGCCGCGACACTTACCGCAGCGAAAACACCGTCTATCAGCTTCACAGGAAGGTCGTCACTGTCTTCGATGATGTGCACCATTCCAGCACACCCAAGCACTACAGCGCTGATGCGATCTTCACGAAATGCGGCTCTAATCTCTGCTTTGACCTGCTGCGTCGCATTTTCGCGATCGTTCTCTAGTGCTAGAACGGGCACACCGCTTGCCCTTACCCGTCCAAGGTTCCTTTCTAGGCCATAGTTCTTGATATTCACCTTGAGAACGGGAACTGAAACATCCAACGTCGTTACAACAGAAAACCGCGCCCCATAAAGCGACGCCAGATGGTAGGCCGCTTGCCCAATTCCGATGACCGGGCAGCTTGCCAGTTCACGGGCTGCATCTAGACCAGTGTCATCAAAGCAACCAATAATGATTGCGGCGGCCCCCGCCTCATCCGCCTGTTTCACGAGTTTGAGCATGGGAGGTATGGCCGCGTTCCCATCCAGTTCACCTTCGATAGCGGGTGGACCACCTGTGGATGTCCAGCCAGTGACGTTTGCGTTGGGCGCCGCTTTGCGGGCCGTTTCGACCATCGCATCTGTCATCGAAGCCGTTGAGTTGGGGTTGATGATGACGATCATTAAACGCCTTTTCCTGCATCAGAACCTTGGCGTGCGCGGCGACGGTTCGCGATCAAAGCGACACAAAGAAAAACGCCAATGATGACAAGAGAGAACACGGTCGTCAGTGTTCCCAGCGCGTATAGCACGGGTGAAGTGACATTCGTTGTCATACCGTAGATTTCGAGTGGAAGGGTGTTGTAGCTGCCAGAGGTCAGAAGCGTCCGGGCAAATTCATCATAGCTGAGCGTGAAACCGAACAAGGCGACCCCGATCAGCGACGGCGCAATGATCGGAAGCACCACGTGGCGCAATGTTTGCCAAGGGGTCGCGCCGAGATCACGTGCTGCCTCCTCATAGCTTTTGTCAAAGCGATTGAAGACGGCGAACATGATCAGTAGGCCAAAAGGCAGCGTCCATGTCAGTTGCGCCCCAAAGCCAGACGTCGACCAATGCACGTTCAGACCCGATTGGGAAAACAGCAACCCCACACCCAAAGAGATTAGGATCGATGGGATGACCAGTGATGTAATGATCAGGTAGAACAGGATGTTAGATCCCGGGAACTTGCGCCGAAACGCCAGCCCCCCCATCACGGAAACGACGACCGTGACGACCATGACCATCAGGCCAAGCACAAAACTGCGCCGGAAGCTTCCCCAAATATCGCCGACGGCTTGCTGTTCGAACAAGTCGTAGAACCAGTGCAACGATACGCCACGCATGGGGAAGGTCAGCCCTCCTCCCTCGCCTTGGAACGACAAGATGCCAATTGTAATCGTTGGTCCGTAAAGGAACAGAATGAAAAGCGCAAAAAAGGTGCTGAGCACGTAGAATGACCGAGGGCGAGGTTCCATGTTCAAAGCTCCTTCCGGATGTCAACGAAACGCAGCAGGATGCCGATAGTAAGGAGCACCGTCAGCAGCAATACAATCGCCGTGGCCGAGGCACTGGGGTATTGCAGCAAAGCGATATCGTTTGAAATCAGACGACCAACGTTCGCCGATTGCGAGCCGGACATGAACCGGACGGTAATGAAATCACCCATCACCAGCGTGACCACAAAGATCGTACCGATCATGATCCCGGGCTTGGTGAGCGGGATAATTACATTCCACAAGATTTGCGCACCGTTCGCGCCAGCGTCGCGGGCAGCTTCGATCAAAGGTTTATCGATCCGCATCATCGTGTTGAAGATAGGGACAACCATAAACAGCGTATAAAGATGCACGAAGGCGAGGATGACGGCAAAATCTGAAAACAGCAGCCACTCGATCGGTTCGTCAATCACGCCCCAAGACATCAGCGTCGAATTGGCAATCCCGTTGCGGCCCAGAAACGGAATCCACGAAATCATACGGATAATATTACTGGTCCAAAACGGGATCGTGCAAAGCAAAAATAGTGCGATTTGCCACGTCTGACTGCGGATATGGAACGCCAGATAATAGGCGACGGTGAACCCAATCGAAAGCGTACAGGCCCAGGTGATGGCTGCGTATTTGAATGTGTTGAAAAAGACTGTGTAGGTCACAGGCGACCCGAAGAGGAAGGCATAATTGTCAAATTCGAATGCCGGAATGATCGAAAATTCCGTGGCCCGCCAGAAGCTGACAATCACGATCAAGACAATCGGAAGCACTAAGAAAACAAACAGCACGGCAGCCAAAGGCGACACCATGAGCAGGTTCGAAATAGCGGGATTCTTGCGTAACTTTTTCATTGGGCATTCTTGAGTTGGGGGATAGGTGCGCCATAATATGGCGCACCCGATAGTCTTCTTAAGCGGCGATGAACTCGTTCCACTTACGGACCATGTACTGGTTCTCGTCCATGACGGAGTTCCAGCAAACAACAGATCCCATGCGGTCTAGGAACGAACCACCATCGCGGACTTCGCCCGCACCGGCGAGCTTGTCGCCTGTTGGTGACAGGATATCGCCTTCGGCGGCCTTGCCTTCGTACCAGAAGCCCCATTCGTCCGCGGACATGAACTCTTTAGATGTCTCAGGCACCGCTGAATAGTAGCCCTGACGCATCAGGTAACCGCCAACCCAACCGGACAGATACCAGTTGATGTATTCGTAAGCCGCTTCCAATTCGATGCCAGAAAGTGCGGCCGAAATGCCCAAGCCGCCGCCCCATGAACGGTATCCTTCTTCAAGTGGTTGGTAGACGCATGGAATGCCTTGCGATTTCACGGCGGTGATCGCAGGCGACCACATTGACTGGATCACAACTTCGCCTGAAGCCATCAGGTTGACTGATTCATCGAACGACTTCCAGAACGCGCGGAATTGGCCGTTCTTTTTGGCCTCTGTGAAGATCCCAATCGTCAGATCGATCTCTTCTTTGGTCATATTCCCTTTGTCTGGGTAAGTGTATTCACCCATGGATTCCACAACCATCGCCATGTCCATGATCCCGATGGACGAAATATCAAGGATCGAGGCTTTGCCCTTGAATTCAGGGTTCAGCAGTTCAGACCAGTTGCTGATTGGGCGGCCAATTAGGTCGGGGCGGATGCCCAATGTATCAGCGTTATAGATCGTTGGGATCAGGGTCATCCAACCGGATTCCTCTTGCACGAAATCGGTGCCGTTTTGACCAGATGTGAAACCAACCGTGTGCGGCGCTGTACCTTGCGCGATTGTGCTTTCAGGTGTCAAAAGACCGCTGCGGAAGGTACCCGCAATTTTGTCGTAGTTGTCGATCTTGCTGGTATCCATCGCCTGCAGGTTTCCTGCTGCCCAGACCTTCTTACAGATAAAGTATTCGATGTCGGCAATGTCGAAGCTATTTGGTTGTGTGGCTGCGCGTTGTGTGACGCTGTCGGTATCAAGCGCAGTCATTTCAAGTGTAAAGCCAAGGTCTTCTTGAACTTTGTTGGCAACATCATTCAAGTTGGACACCCCGGTGCCGAATTGGCGCAGCGTCACGTCTTTAATGTTCTGCGCCCATAGCATCGGAGCGCCGAGGGTCGTGGATCCCGCTGCAATCGCAGTGGAAGCCGCGCCTTTCAGCAGGGTACGACGGCTCAGGCCGTTTCTTTGCGTAAATTTAGTCATTGGTCAGTCTCCTTGTCAGACAGGTCTTTGTTGGAAGTAAAGGCGCCACAGTTCATGCGGTCAGTTTGTGTTGGTCGTTGGCGTCCCAGTGCAGACCGATCCGGTCGCCGGGGTAATGCGGGTCAGCAAAAAAGGTGGCATCAGGGATCAGGGCCAGCACCTCTTGGTCGCCCGTAATCCGCGCGGACAGGGACACATGGGTGCCCTGATATTCGACGGATGTCACATTTCCTTCGATCCCGCCTTGTTTGGGCTCCGTAACTGAAACGGCATCGGTACGAATTGCGAAATGCCCCGCTGGCAGGGCAACCACGTTATGCCCGCCCATGAATTGCGCGACGAATTGGGTTTGCGGTGCGTTGAACACGTCGCGTGCGGGACCTGCTTGTTCAATAACCGAGTTATTCATCACAATAATGTCGTCGGCCAAAGCCAGTGCTTCGTCTTGGCCATGCGTGACGTGGATAAAGCTGATGCCCAGCTCTTTTTGCAGTTTACGCAATTCTCCTCGCATACGGATCCGTAAGAACGGATCAAGCGCGGATAAGGGTTCATCCAGCAGCAAAACCTGAGGACGGGTAATGAGCGCACGCGCAAGAGCGACACGTTGTTGCTGCCCCCCGGAAAGTTGATCGGGTAGCCGGCCAGCAAGATTTGTGAGGTCAACCAGCTCCAGCATCTCACGGGCCTGAACATGCCGCTTGGCTGTCTCTGTCCCTTTCATCTTGAGGCTAAAGGCAACGTTGTCCAGAACGCTGAGATGTGGAAACAATGCGTAATTCTGGAACATCATCGCTGTACCGCGCTGTGCGGGCGGCAAATGCGACACATCACGCCCCGCCAGCACGATTGAGCCGTCACTCACGCTTTCGTGGCCAGCAATCATGCGCAATGTAGAAGATTTTCCGCACCCCGAAGGGCCAAGCAAGCAGGTGTAGCTATCAGATTTGAAACGGTAGTTGATGGCATCGACAGCAACCGTTGCGCCGTAGCGTTTGGTCACAGCAACGAGTTCTAAATCTTGATTTCCCATACAGGCCCCCAATCGCAGATGGGTCTAGCAGCGCTTTGAAGCACGGATGACGCAATCGTTTTGGGACTTGGAGCAAAGCGATTTGAAAGGCGCGCCTAGTATTTGAGCGAACAAAAACGGGCGTGACTGTTAATTGCGCACAATATTGTATACAATAAACTTCTTTATTGTTGTAAATTTGAATGGGGTTGTGTCTCGAATCTGGCTCTGGCATTTCGATCTACAGGAGACTGAAATGACGTTAAACACACCCAAAGCCGATACGACCAACGTCACGACAGAGTCTATCGCCAATGCGTTGTCACAAGCCATTCATGAACACCGATTGGCCCCGGGCACCAAGTTGGGCGAAGATGAACTCTCAGATATTTACCGCGTGTCACGCACAATGGTGCGCGCAGCGCTACAATCCCTTTCCCATCAGCAAATCGTTGAAATCAAACGCAACCGCGGTGCCTTTGTGGCACAGCCGAGCCTTACAGAAGCCCATGAGGTCTTTGAGGCCCGCGAATTGTTAGAACCACGTACGGCCAGAAGTGCTGCTTTGCATGCCACACCGGATGACATTGTGCTTCTTAACGATCACATCACACAAGAGCATGCTGCGCTGGCAGCCGGCGACCGTGGGCGCGCGCTGTACCTGTCCGGTCAGTTCCATTTAGAAATTGCGCGAATCGCCAAACAACAAACCATCGCGGATATGATCAACGTTTTGATCGCCCGCTCATCGCTGATCATCGCACTATACTGGCGGCGCGAAAGCGCCTTGTGTGAAAGCCAAGCCCACCATGCCTTGATAAATGCGATTGCCGATAACAATGGCACGCTTGCAGAAGAGCTGATGCAAAGCCATCTCGTCGATCTTCATTCGGCACTTAACCTGCACGAATTGCCCCCAGTGAAGCAGAACTTGAAGGCCATGTTGTCGGGAGATCCAACGGCATAAGAACCGACATGAGCAAGGATTCAGCGCGCAACTACACGCGCGCCATTTACCATCATTCGTACACTCCGCCAAAGGCACGAATATCAGTCCCTTCTTCGCTGCGCCGCTGGGTATATGTAGCGAAGGCATTCCGAATTTCGACTGGCTGCCAATCTATCAAAGCTGTGCCGTAACTTGGACGGTTTTTCATGCCTGCAAACCATGCCGACAGGCGAGGTGTGTTCTCATAGGACCATCCCATCATTGCATACCGATGGATGTTAGGCAGCCATGCGATATCGGATAGTGAAAAAGCCTCGCCGGATAGATATTTGCGCCCATCCGCTAGTCGCGCGTCTAGAAGCTTCAGTGCGGCGTCGGTCCTGCGTACTGCGTAATCAACCCGTGCGCGGTCAAATCCGGCTTGAAAGTCACGATAGAACTGACGCAGCCAAGCATTCTTGTGGTTTTCTTGGAAGGCTTGCACCTGCTTGGGGTCTGGCGGCGGCGCGCCACGAAACAGGAACTCAAACGTCAGCAACTTCAGATCCAATTGTGCCCCATCTGCCAGCGCAAGCAAGTCTGCGTCGGCGCACATGAGATCGGCGTGCCCCTGCGCCAAATGCTGAATGATATCGACAGATTCGATGTATAGGCGCCCATCGTCTACCAGCGCAGGCACCACCCCTTTGGGATGAATGGCTTGATAGGCTTCGCTTGCATGCTCTCCCGCTTCTAGGTTCACCAAGTGGCTCTCAAAATCACGGTTTAGTTCGGATAGTACCAGCCGTACCCTTTGGGAACAGCTCGACAACGGCGCGTGCCATAGGTGCAGACCGGTTAGGGTTTTGAGCGCGGGGTTTTGTGTTTCAATCAGTGGCATCTTTGCTCCTCAACGGTGCGGCGTTAGAAATTGACTCGATCGCCGCCCTTTAGGTCTAAGATTTCGCGTGCTTCGTCTGGTGTCGCGACTTCACAACCTAGATCCTCAACAATGCGGCGGATCTTGGCGACCTGTTGCGCGTTGCTTTCGGCCAATTTGCCACGCGAAATGAACAGGCTGTCTTCGAGCCCAACACGCACATGCCCGCCCATCTGGCTCGCCGTCGTGCCAAGCGTCATTTGTGATCCGCCCGCCCCAAGCACGGACCAGCGGTAATCATCGCCAAATAGGCGGTCCGCCGTGCGTTTCATAAACACCAGATTGTCGATCTCTGGCCCGATACCGCCCAAAATGCCAAAGATAAATTGGATAAATACCGGGGCTTTAAACAGCCCGATATCCATACAGAATTTCAGGTTATACAGATGCCCAACATCATAGCATTCATGTTCAAATTTGACATCATGCGGTGCCAGCGTTTCGGCGGCTTCTTTGATGTCTTTGAACGTGTTGCGAAAGATGTTGCCGTCAGAATTGGCAACATAATCCTTTTCCCAATCGAACTTCCAGTCATCATCTTTGTAGCGGTTCGCAAGCGGATGGAAAGAGAAATTCATCGACCCCATATTCATCGAACACATTTCCGGAGAGAACGTCTTGGCAGGATTAATCCGATCTTGGATGGACAGGGTTAGTGACCCACCCGTTGAGATATTGACCACCGCATCCGTCGCCTGTTTGATGCGCGGCAGAAACGGCGCAAAATCATCAATCGCAACTGATGGCGCGCCGGTTTCATTGTCGCGCGCATGCAGGTGCAGGATCGATGCGCCCGCTTCGGCAGCGTCCAGCGCCTGCTGCGCGATATCATCGTAGGTATAGGGCAGCGCGTCTGACATTGTGGGGGTATGGATAGCCCCTGTAATCGCGCATGTGATGATGGTTTTTTGCTTCTTAGCCATGGTTAGGCTCCTTTTGAGGAATGCGATTTCTTGACGCGAAAGCTGAGCGGAAAGAGTTCGAGATCGAACTTGCTCCGGATCAGGCCCCAGATACCATTTGGTGCCTTCAGCATGATGACGATCGCGACGACGCCCAGGACCATCAGATAAATCGTCCCAAGATCAGCTAGCGTTTCACGCAGCAAAAAGAAGATGAGCGTGCCTAGTATCGGCCCTTCGATGGTCCCAATACCGCCGATAACAACGATGAAAATCACAAAGGCCGTCCAGTCGTTTACCGAAAATGCTGCGTCGGGCGAAATTCGCAACTTTTGTAGAAATATCAGGGCGCCGACCATCGCGGTCAGTGCAGCCGTCACAACATAGACCACGAATTTGGTGCGCCAAATATCGATCCCAAGTGATCCCGCGGCGAGTTCATTATCGCGAATAGCCGTCAGGGCCAGCCCGTTACGGGACCGCAAGAAAAGATAGACAGCCGTGATCACAATCAACGCCGACCCAAGCGCAAGCCAATAGCTAAGATGTTCGCGGCCAGAGCGCGATGCGGACAAGGATTTCACGATACCCACAGGTAGCGATGAACCCGATCCTCCGCCAAGCGAACTCACCTGTGCAAACGACAGTCGGAAAACTTCGGCGATGACCCAAGTGCCGATGGCGAAATAGGCGCCGCGCAGGCGAAAGATCAACAGCGCTACAGGTACTGCGATCAGCGCGCCCAATACGCCCGCAACCCCAATCGCGGCTACGGGGTGCAACCCGCCGAATATTGTAAGGGCAAACAACATATAGCCGCCAAATCCGACATAGGCCTGCTGCCCCACGGATACGAGCCCCGCATATCCTGCCATCAGGTTCCAAAGGCTCGCCAATGCAAGATACAAGAACAGTTCACCCAATAGCCGCATATCCGCGCGCCCGGCCCACCAAGGCGCCGCGATGAGCCCAAGAATAATGATGATACCAAGGAGTGCCGCAATCTTGGTAGCCCCAGAACTGCGCGTGACGTGAAAATCGAGATGTTTCATCCGCTTACCCTCGGGAATAGCCCATTGGGACGGACAGCAAGAATAGCCAAGAACACAATGTGCCCTGCCAGTAGCTGCCACCCCGGATCAATCTTGGCGCCGATGGTCTGGGCTACGCCTAGGATAACCCCGCCAGCGAGTGTCCCCCAAAGGTTGCCAAGCCCGCCGATGATCACGGCTTCGAAGCCAAAGATCAGCCGCCCGCCGCCAACAGAGGGATCGAAGCTTGTCCGGATGCCAAGCATGATGCCCGCAATCGCAGTAACGGCAAGCGCCAGCGCCATTGCCATGCCAAAGATGTGACGCCTGTTCAGCCCCATGAGTTGCGCAATTTCTTGGTTATCGGACGTTGCCCGAAATGCGCGCCCAAGCGCTGTGCGGTAGAACGTCCACTGTAGGGCTGCGATCACTGCGACCGCGATCCCAAATGTCAAAAGCGGGAGAACCCCAAGAGAGAGATCACCGAGTGATACGCTTGCAGTTTCCAACGCGCCCGCGTTCATTTTTTGTGGGTCAGCTGAATAGATTTCCAGCAGTGCGTTTTGCAAGATCACCGACAATCCAAACGTCACCAGGAGCGGCGACAAAAGATCACCACCCAAGGTTTGGTTCAGAATTCCACGCTGCAAGATATAGCCAATCATGGCCATGCAAGGGACGACAAAAACCAATGCGACAAGCGGATGAATACCTAAGATCGTTGTCACGCTAAGGCCAAGATAGGCCCCAAGGACGATGAAATCACCATGGGCAATATTCACCAGCCGCATCACACCAAAGATAAGCGACAGCCCCGCTGCAAATAGGGCATAAAGCCCGCCCAATAAGGTGCCCTGCACAATTGCGTTGACCCATTCCATATTATGCGACTCCGAAATATGCGCGCGAAATATCTTCGCGGGCGACAGTTGCCGAAGCGCCGCATAGTGATACGCGCCCCTCTTGCAGGCAGTAAAAGCGGCTCGAAACCGACAGCGCCTTTGAGATATCTTGCTCAACGATCAGCGCGCTCATGCCTTCGCCAATAATGCCAGGCAGCGCATCGTAGATGTCTTTGATGATGATGGGCGCAAGCCCAAGACTGATCTCATCAAATAGGATCAGATCGGGGTTCGCCATCAGCGCACGCCCAATCGCAACCATCTGCTGTTGGCCGCCTGACAATGATGTCGATTGCTGCGCGCGGCGTTCTTTTAGGATTGGAAACAGGTCATAAACGGCTTGTAGCGACCACGGGCCTTTACGCCCGATTTGACCACCGATAATCAGGTTTTCTTCGACTGATAATGATGGAAACAGCTGGCGACCTTCGGGGACTAGCGCGATCCCCAAATTAGCGACCTCATCTGCGCGCAAGCCGCCAATTGGCGCACGGCGATATTGGATCATATCAGGGGCGTTTTGGGTCAGCCCAGAAATCGACCGCAACAGCGTGGTTTTGCCTGCGCCATTTGCACCGATAATCGCAAGCACTTCACCTTCAGCGACATCAAGATCGACACCGAACAGAGCTTGGAAATCACCATAGTGGGCGTCAAGCCCGCTAATTTGTAAGATTGGGTCAGGCATCAGCTTCAATCCCCAGATAGATTTCTTGGACTTCTGGGCTTTGCATGATGGCCTTTGGCTCTCCCTCGGCGATCTTCATGCCGAAATCGATCACAATTAGGCGGTCTACCACCGCAAGCAGCGCATGCACGACATGTTCGATCCAGATTATCGTGACGCCACGCGCGTGAATATCTTTGATGGTCTTCACAAGCGACGCGCACTCAGATTCTGTCAGCCCGCCCGCGATTTCATCAAGCATCAAAAGCTTTGGCTTGGCACAAAGCGCACGGGTCAATTCAAGCCGCTTGCGCCCAAGCAGGGTAAGCCCGCCTGCCAATGTGTTTGCGCGGTCGAGCAATTCAGTTTGTTCTAGAATTTCGAGGCAGAATTTTTCGGCAGCTTGGCCGGACAACCCGGCGGCCTGCGTCGCGGCAATCATTGCGTTTTCAAAGACCGTCATGCCCGAAAACGGTTGCGGAACCTGAAAGCTGCGCGCCATGCCCGCGCGGCAGCGTTTTGCCGCGTTCATGCCGGTGACGTCTTGCCCATCAAACCAGACTTTCCCGCTGTTTGGTCGCAGCGTACCGGTAATGAGGTTAAACATCGAGGTCTTGCCTGCACCATTTGGGCCAATGACGCCAAGCGCTTCGCCCGCTTGCACACCATAGCTCAGGTCTTCGGCGACCGTGACGGCCCCAAAGGATTTTGAAACCTGATCAAGTTGTAGAAATGCCGTCATTTTGTTCTCGGTCACTGGGATGTCAGCTGCGCCAAGCGCATGGCGCAGCCATTTTTGTTTACGACAGGAGTTTGAGTTCGCCCGTCAAAGCGATTTCTGGCTGACCGGCATTGCCCACGATCTTTAGGTCAAATGCGTCGCCATCTTTCTGCCATTGTCCGGCAACAAGTGGGGTTTTGGTGACGTTATTGATCGGGCCATTGTCCCAGTTCACATTGCCAACCATCGTATCAAGGTTCGTTGACGCAATGGCGGAAACGATGGCTGCCGGATCTTCGAGATCCTCTGCGCGGCGCACAACATCAGCCACAACTTCGAATAGCGCATGCTTAAAGCCAATTGGCTGAGTCCATGGGCGCCCCGTCGATGAGGTATAACCGTTGGTCAATTCACGCGCGCTGACACCTGTCAACGACGATGAATACGGGTGATCAGGTGACCACCAAACTTCGGTCGTCAGCCCATCACCGCGATCACCCAGGCTTTCGATGACTGACGGGAACAAGAGCGCCTTGCCGATAGTCACAATCTGCGGATTGAACCCTTGCTGCGCACATTGCCCCCAGAAAGTTGCAAAATCGGGCGGGATCATGTTGCCGGTTACAATCGTACATCCAGCTTCTTTGAAGGCGGCGATCTGGTTGGAAAAATCATCCGTCAGCGGCTGATAGCGGCCCGGATCGGTAATGTTGTATCCAGCGGCGGTCATCGCAGGTGGCAGGCCGTTTTGCGCATCGCCAAAGGCGTTGCCGTCTGCATCATTGGGGAACATTCCGGCTACTTGCGTGCCAACGTCGACTTGGCTCCACATTCCTAGGGTCGCACCAATCCAATCTTCGATCCCAAAGAAGAAGTGATAGGTATTTTGGAACCCTTCACCCGGCACACCGTTGCGGCCAAAGAAATAAGGCTGCCACGGGCAATCGGTACTGATGCAAGGCACTTCGTTAATTTCCGCCTGATCGGCGACGGGGTTCACTGTATCCGGTGTTGAGGCCGCAACGATAATATCAACTTCATCATCAAGGATTAAGTCGGCTGCGACTTCGGCAGCGCGGTTCGGGTTGGACTGGCTGTCTTTAGAAATGACCTCAATGTTCCAAGCCGTTCCGTTGTTTTCAATGCCGCCAGCAAAGGCATCCACGACGCCCTGCAAGATATATTCATCGGCTTCTGCAAAGGCGGCCAACGGCCCCGTTTGTGGGCTGACATGCCCCACGCGCAATGTGCGCGTTTGGGCATAGGCCCGTGTGGATGTCAAAATCGCAGGCGCGGCCAATGTGGTTGACGCACCGGCAAGAAACCCGCGGCGGGTCCAAGGTGAGCGTTTGTTCATGTTAGTTCCTCCCGTTTGGTGCCCTTTAGGGCGGTCGATTTAGTGTCTAGTTATCCAAAATCCCGTCTAATCGGTTCAGATGTTGCGCCACGCGTGCACGCACTTCGTCACCTTCTTGTTGCGTCCACTTGCGGAAACCCTCGCCCGATTTCATACCGAGCCGCCCATCCGCGACGAGCTGTCCAAGATAGGGCGATGGGCCTTGCCTGCTCTCAAGGTCGAACAGCACATTTTCATGGATATCGAGCGTCAGATCGGTCCCCACCAGATCTGCGTTCTCCAATGGGCCAAGCACCGCGAGGCGGCGGCCAAAACTGGCTTTGATGACGGTATCAACCGATTTCGCGTCACAAATGCCATTTTCAACAAGGCTAATCGCCTCGCGCCAAAGCGCATGTTGCAGGCGATTTCCGATAAAGCCGGGCACGTCTTTCTTGACCCGCACAGGGGTTTTGCCCGCATCCGCCAAGAGCGCCATCATGTCATCCGCCACGGCAGCATCTGTCCATTCGGTGCTGACAACTTCGACCAGCGGGATCATGTGTGGCGGGTTCCACCAATGGGTGCCCAGCGCGCGGTTCTTAAGGCGCAATTCACCCATGATCTTTGTTATCGGCATCACCGACGTATTCGACGCCAAGATACAATCGTCGGGTGCATGCGCTTCGATTTCCGCAAAGATCTTTTGCTTGAGATCCATCTTTTCGGGCGCAGCTTCGAACACGACCTCTGCCTCAGCTACGGCTTTTGCCGTTGTGCTGATGATTTCAATCTTCTTCAAGATCGCTGGGATATTCTCAACCGGTTCACCTAGTGCCTTCAAGCTATCAGAGATCCGTTGTGCCACACTCGCGCGGGCATCTGCGACAGGGTCGGTGATGCGTACATATTGTCCGGCGCGAGCGAGTGTCAGCGCGATCCCATGCCCCATAAGTCCGGCGCCAATGACGGCGATTTGTCTATTCTTTCTCATCAATTAGCCCGCCGTATATCCGCCATCGGCATAAAGAATATGCCCAGTGTAAAAGTCAGAAGCTTTCGATGCGAGGAACAGTAGCGGCCCTGCAAGGTCTTCAGGTTCGCCCAAACGTCCCTTTGGCACGCGTGACAAAAACCCTTCACGGACTTTGGTCGCTTCTGGGGTGTCCTCGAACATCCATGCGGTCAATGGCGAGCGAAACACTGTTGGCGCGATTGCGTTCACAGTAATGCCTGTCGGCCCCAACTCGCATCCAAGCGCCTTGGTCAAACCGTCAGTCGCGGATTTGGACGTGCAATAGGCTGTATAGCCAGCCGGATGACCAAGAAGACCACGCGCTGAAGAAACAAGAACGATCTTACCGCCCCTCCCCTGGGCTTTCATCTGACCTGCCGCTGCGCGCGACAAGAGCCAAGTTTGGGTCACATTCGCGTCCATCACGGCAGCAAAATCTTCGGGCGGCATATCATTGATCAATGCCACCTTGTTCATCCCAGACGCGACTACAAGAATATCAAGCTGGCCGTAGGCGGCGACGGCCTGTGCGACCAAATCTGCGCAAATTGCTTCGTCCGTGGGCCGCGTGTTGATGGCAGTGACCTCTGCGCCCATTTCACGGCATTCAACGGCAATATCGTCCAACGCGGATTGATTTCCCGCAACAAGAACAAGTTTCGCACCAGCGCCCGCAAGAATACGGGCGGCGACCATGCCAAAGGCGCCAGACGCCCCGGTGATCAGCGCAACGTCACCTTTGACGTCAAACATCGAAAGTGGGTTTTGCATCGCGTTCATTTTAGGCCTCCGGCGGGTAAGGAATAACGACCAGCATCTTGGCTGTGTCATTACTGCGGTTTTCAATCTTGCGAACTTCGCCAGCGGGGATGGTGCAGCTGTCGTATTTGCGGATCACGGTTTCAGTGCCGTCAACGATCAGGGTCATCTCGCCTTCAAGCATGACGTAGACTTTTTCGAACGGAGTGAAATCTGGACCAGCACCACCGCCCGGCAGAAACTGGCTAAACCCGACCCATTGGTTGGTTGGCCCGCCCTCTTCGAAACCTTGCAGGCGTAGCCCGTGACATTCGAAATGATTAGGCGCAACATAGGGCTGCGCGTCTTGGAAACGCTTAAGATGCATGGCTTCTCCTCCCCAGAATATTGCCAATAGATTGCGGACCCCACCCAATGATGGGGGCCGCGCATTGTTTTTCTTTAGAAGTCAGAGCCGTCTTCAATCCGGAAGTCTTGGGATTTGTCGATCATCGCGACGAGACGGATGATACAGCCGTCACCACGGTCCCAATTCCATGGGAAGAAGGCGAATGTGCAACGCTTGCCTGTCACAGCATCAAGATCGCCGCCGACGTTTTCGATGCCCAATATCCCGTTCTTGAACAGAATTTGGTGGCATGGCTCCCAATCCGGAAAATCATCTTTCCAATCATTACCGCCGGACCATTCTTTGTATTCTTCTTCTAGATGCGGCAGCAAAGGACCGTTGCGCTGTGGGCCAATCGCTGTGGCGAGCGGGTGGTCATTGGCTTGGGTGTCGTGGCCAACAACCTTCACACCTTTTTCGACCATCCATTCGGCCGCTGAAGGCACAAATCCGGGGCAATAGGCAAAGTAATCGCCGTCTTCATAGTCATGATGCCATCCGGTGTTGATGATCAACACATCGCCTTTGCGGATCGCGTGGCCACATGCATTTTCTAAATCTTCACCTGTGATCGGCTCCCACTTCTTTTTGGGCAGTGACACGACAATGCCGGTGCCAAAGAAATGCGGCAGCGGAACTTCGTCAATAAATGGGGTGCCTTGCACCACATGCGCAGGCGCGTCGATGTGGGTTGTGGCGTGCATGGTCGTTGTGATGCGTTGGCTCAGAACCCCAGATTTCGCCATGTAATGGATGCGCTCAATCTTGGTGTCCTGAAAATACGGCCAGTTTGGGTTCTGGAAACCAAAGCGGTGGCTCAGGTTATAGAACTCCAACCCCATGTCGTTGTCAGTGTTCGATTGAAATTCAATGCCACGTATCTCGACCATTAGATACAACTCCTCCGTTCGCGGCCATGGCCGCGTTGTTGAATAAATATGTCAGGATGGATCCTCCCGTCCCGTCTCGGAAACTAAAACACACGACCCGGCGTTGCGTCAAGAAATTAATCACTATACGGTACCCCTGTATCGCATAGCGGTCATACGCCTTGACACCCCCTTATTTATTGGGTGTTACAAGCGACAAGAAACGAGTGAGAACAAAAGCATGGCTGTCGAAAACGCAGAAAATGGCAAAACGGGCATTCAGGTAATCGCTAGGGCAGCCGCGATTCTGCGCGCAATGCGGGATCAGCCCGATGGTATGAGCCTTGGTCAAATCGCCGCTGCTGTATCGCTCCCCCGTTCTACGGTGCAGCGGATTGTGGGCGCCTTGCAGACGGAACGCTTTGTCATTGCCGTCGCAAATGGCGGCGGGCTGAAACTTGGCCCAGAGCTCGGCGCGCTTGCAGACGCCACGCATTATAACATCGTCGAACAGTGCCGGCTTCATTTGGCTGAATTATCGCAAGCCACAGGTGAGACAGCCGATTTATCTGTGCTGCGCGGTGATAAAATGATTTTCCTAGACCAAGTTCCCGGCACCCAGCGTTTGCGTGCAATTTCGTCTGTCGGCGAGGTGTTCCCGATCACGACAACCGCAAATGGGCGCGCATGTTTGGCAAATCTGCCGCGCAACGAAGCGCTTAAACTCGCGGAACAAGAATGGGCACGTCAAAATGTGCAGCCTAATTCCGCCAAGCTCGAACACGTTTTGGACGAAGTCGCAAAGAACGGTATCGCCCATGACAACAACGAACATACGGATGGGATTTGCGCCATAGGTTTCGCGTTTGAGGATTGGCTCGGCAATAGCCACGCGATTTCCGTGCCCGTGCCTACGTCGCGCTTTTCCCGCCAGAGCGAAGCAATCGAAACTGCAATTCGAACGACACAAAAGAATATCGCGAAAATGATGGATCGCGGGAAATTCCCTTAAGCGAAAAATGGAGGCGAGAATATCGCCAAAGTCACCCATGCCTTCCGCGTGCGCCACTTTTAGCCAAGGTCACTAACGTCCCATCGGCCAAGATGTATTCGCGGTTCATCTGACGCATATGCCGTCGCAGGGAGTAAAAGTTCAAAAAACCTCTTCCAGATACTGATCTAGATCAATTCTAAACTGGCAGGGCTCCGTTAACATATTCCAGCATTTGCATATGTGTGTGAATGCGGCGAAAGCAGGTGCTTGCCAGCTTTTGGTAATTTAACCGGAGGACCCTATGATGACGAATAGAAGCTATTTGAACAGAACAGTCGCGCCTGCAGCGCTTTTCGCCTTGATATGTGGTCCCGCGTTCGCGGATACGTTTGATGATAACCCGTTGATCGAAACCTCGGGTGGCGGGTTTATCTATGTCGACACGACTGAGGGCGTCGTCGAGCCGGGTATCGGCGCAGTGACGTTCACGGCGACACGAGATGAAAACGATAATTTTGTTCCCCCCTTCGAATCTATCATCACGGATTTTTCTGACTTGGTGTCGCGTGGCGAAGTTACGAACTGCCTGAAGGCAAGCAATCCGGGCGTCTACTGTGATTCCGAGAGCGGATCAGGCAAGCGCATCAAGATATGGCTTACCGGGCGAGACGCCACAAATATCCGTCTGCGCACAACAGCAAGCGTCGATCACCCCTCGGTCGACTACTTTACCTTCGGCAAGACGTCGAATTATTCCGGGGCTCGGATGACAGGGTTTAGCCTTGAACTATTGGATGCGGATGGCAATCCAATGGGAGAATTAGCACCGGAAAATGCCGTTCTGTTTAATCTTGACGCAACCGATATTGGTATCGGATCTAGATTAGTTGATGGGCTGTTTGGTGAAGGCGGCCAAGAAAATGATATTGGGTTCTTCTCTGACGAACGCGCGGCGTTTGACCGGACTACATCGGACGATGCGCTTACTTTCGGGGCCTTAAGCAACACCGTCTTCAACGAACATTTCGGAACGGCTTATCTTGATGATTCGATGGTTCCAGACGGCCTTTTCTGGGATGACAACGATGATCCAAACGACGAAGCATCACTCGTTGCATGGAATAACATCGCTGGCGGTGGCTGGACATACGGATCATTAAGTACAGACGAAGGCATTGACGCGCGGCTTGCAGAACTTGCCACTTCGCTTGGTGTCGATGTAGCGGCGCTTGGCTATGTAGCTGGTGGGCTCGTTCCGGCAGATATTGTTGCTACCGCTGAGGCGAATGGGCTTTTCTCAGTCGGCGCAATTGAGGATTTGCGCAATGCGAACCTCAACTACACGATGACAGTTGGCACTATCGACGGTGGCGAAGTGATCGTGCGGATCGTACCGACCTTTGCACCAATCGTTGAAAACACAAGTTCCGAGTATCAGTTTAAGACAGCTGGATATCTCGATGCGGCTGCGAATGTGCCCTATTGGGATTTAGGGAACGCAACAGCTTACGAAGCCGCAATTGCAGAAATTCTGGCAATGGAAACCACGGAAAGCTTGCAGGCGATTGAATCCGTGGGCTTTGGCTATGCCGCAGCACTTTCTAACAGCGGATTCGAAGCATCCCGCGATCAAATTGCAGCCGTGATGGGCGCAATGCCTTGGGGACAAGACGATGAAGCTTCTGACGTGGCGGCAACTCGCGCAGGCGTGGATAGCTGGCTGGTACGCGACGATCTATATGGGTTTGTTTCATTGGGCGGGTCCCAGTCTTCGTATGCGTCGACGTCATCTTCGATTGGATATGATATCGCACTTACCGCGTTCACGCTTGGCATGGAGAAACGTCTCGCAAACGGCAATTCGTCAATTGGTCTGGCGCTAGGCTATGCGAATGGATCGGCTAGCGCATATCAGGACCTCGGTGAAATCGACAGTGAAGGCTTTTCTCTCACTGGGTTTTCACGCACCCGTTTCGGGAATGGGGGCTTGGTACAAGCGCTTGTTGGTTATCAAGACCTATCTTACGAATCTGAACGATCCGTGATGGGCGAGACGGCATCAGGAACCCCTGATGGCTCGCAGATATTTGCCGCGCTGAAAGTCGATTACCTGAAAGACTTTGGGTCTTTTAAGGTCGGCCCAACTGCTTCAGTGGAACTCTACAATGGTTCAACTGATAGCTTTACTGAGACTGGTGCCGATTTATGGAACCTAGAGGTCGACGCACAAACTTCTAGAACCGTCTTGGCGTCGGTTGGGGTAAGCGGTGAATATCGCTTTGACTATGGCAACAATCCGAGCCACCTGAGCGGGAGCATTGAATTCACAAAGGCGTCTGGCGATGACCTTGTCGTTGCAAGCGGGTTTGTCGGTCTCCCCAGCACGTCTTACATCGTGGACGGCATGGACGAAAATCTGGTCGACGTCAGTCTTGGATTTGAGAGTGTTATTTCGTCAGGTGCGCATGGTGAAATCTCGCTGCAAACCGGGTACCGCGGTTCGTTTGGCGATGACTACGAAAGCCAAGGGGTTCACGTCGGTTTAAGCGCTTCATTCTAAATCGACTAAATGGTTAAGAAACGGCACCTCATTTGGTGCCGTTTTCAATTGGGTGCGGGTCAGTGCGAGAAACAAAATGCTGTCACTTGTCGACTTCGAGAACAGGCAGAAAAATATAAACCAAGGAGGTATTTAGGGATACTTGGGGCTAAGATCCTATCATCAAGAAACTTCAGCTTCGCGCTGTGTTTTCGGGATCAGCAGTTATATCAAAGGATCATGAGACCATTGCAGTAGGGCCTGACGTTGCCGTGGTCTACAGAATACGTCACCCGGATAGCAATTGGCTCGCACTTGCCCAGCATGCCTAGCAAACCCTCGCCATCGGCGGATTTGAGTTTGATCGGTGTCGGGTAACCGTCTTCCGAGGTAATAACGGCAATACCATTGAAACCAACCGCGAGGGTCCGGACCGTAGATCCAGCCCTTTTCTTGCCAGACACCCAAGGGTTGGCGGCTCTTAACGCCAAAGAAATTCAAACGGGGGTCCGCTTTTTCGCTGATCTTGGCGTTTCGATACCATTCGGGTGGAAACTCGTTGCGGCAATCGTTCAGGTAGCGGCCCTCGAACACCCCCATTTCAAGCATTTCTTGTGGGGTGTAGCAGGGATTGAAATCACCAGCGAAATTCTTACCGGTAGGTTCTTCCAATTGATACCGATATCCGGTTTGCATACGGTCGCTGACAAAGATTTCAGTCGTCTTGTTCATGTTCGGCTCGGCTCTGTAAAAATCGTTTGAGTTGGCGCACCGCTTGTTTTTGCTGGGCGCAATCTTAGACGAGTGGCAAGCAGGACGCGTCCCTGGCAACAGCACTTTGTCGATGACGTGGGTAACTCCATTGTTGGCCATAATGTCAGCAATTACGACATTTGCCCTTGCACCAGTTCCATCAGCAATCGTTACGCCGCCACTGCCGATGAGAATCCGAAGAAACTTGGGTCACATGGGTAATATCTTGCGCGTTAAATGCGGAAGAGAGGTTGAAGTAAGCGTGGTAGAAGCGAATTGAACCGCAATGGCGCATCCGTGGCAGCAAGACAAATGCAAGGTGCACCAGCATCGGCAACCGGTGTGTGTTCAACGGCTTGATCCGCCACTTCAAGATCACCGACACCAAACCGTCCGGTTTCATCGCTAAAGCTGCCCTGCAGCACCAACGTCAGTTCCAAGCCGCTATGGCTGTGATCAGGCACGGCGCGCCCCGGCGGAATATAAAGCAGACGTACAGACCCATCTGTCCCATCCGACAAAATACTCTGACGGACCCCCAATCCAAGGGATTTCCAGCGCGGCGGCTTACCATTCAATGCTTCCATCACCGGGCCGGGGTAAACGCCTGATCGTTGGTAAACCGGTTTTGAGTCAATCGGCGCATCCAACAAATCAAGCACATTGGCTTTCAATCCTGCTGATACGACTTCGGCGCTGCTCGTTTCCAAGACCGCGCCACCTGAGGCCAGATGCGCTTCGTATGTCGCACGACAGTCCAAACACAGCGAAATATGTGCGGCCACGGCTAACGCAAAGGGCTGCGGTAGACTTCCTGCTGCATAGGCCGCCAGTAGGGCGTCAGGGACGTGGTGTGTGATCGTAGTCATCTTATCGTAGTTCCTTCAGCTCGTGCCGTAGCTTTTCAAGGCCCAGACGGATACGGGATTTGATAGTGCCAAGCGGCAGGCCGGTTTGAGTGCTGATCTCTTGATGCGTAAGCTCGCCAAGGTAGGCTTTTTCAATCATTTCGCGTTGGTCCGGCTTCAGTCGCCCCAATGCATTTTTTAACTGCCCAGCTTCTTGCTCAACCGCGAGTATCTGGCTGGCGTCGGGCTCTGCGCTTGGATCTTCACCCAACTCTTCTGGTAGCGGCTTATTTTCCTTGCGGATAACATCGATTTGGCGATTGCGCGTAATCTGATAGATCCAAGCGGACACCTGCGCGCGTTCAGGGTCGAATTGGTCTGCCTTTCGCCAAACGGTCAGCATGACCTCTTGTACAATCTCTTCGGCCTGCCCAGATCCAGTGCCAGAGCGCATGATGAAACCCTTGAGCCTGGGCGCAAAATGATCGAACAATTGGGCAAAAGCATCGCGGTCCCGATCATTGCGTACGGCAATCATTGCTGCCGTCAGAGACGATATCTGTGGGGGCGATTGCTTCACCTGTGAACGGTCCTTTCGCGGAGCCAATATAGGGCGCCGATCAGCTTGTTCTATAAGTGTGCATTCTGTCAACATACCCCCATTACGGAAGCGACTAAATTTTGGATCATTTTTTGATCCGAATTGCGTGAAGGCACGTAAACTAGTTAAACAACCAACCGGAGTTTCAATGTCTTTAGATGCCGCCCCGATCCGTCCGCAGCGCATTGCCATCATCGGCGGCGGTATATCTGGCCTAGCCGCCGCACATCTTCTTGCCCCCCATCACGCGGTCACCCTATTTGAGACCTCGGCACGGTTGGGCGGCCACGCGCGGACAGTGATGGCCGGCGTCAATGGTGATCAGCCTGTCGATACGGGTTTCATTGTCTTCAATTACGCGAACTACCCGCACCTGACGCGCATGTTTCAGAATCTAGACGTACCGGTCGTGAAAAGTGATATGAGCTTCGGTGCCTCGATAAATGGCGGAGAGATCGAATACGGGTTGCGCGACCTGAAAGCGCTGACCGCGCAAAAACGCAACCTGCTGCGGCCGGGGTTTGCCCGGATGGTACGGGACATTTTGCGATTCAATGACAAAGCCGAAGCGCTGGCCACGGACGATAGCGCCACCATCGGCGATTTGATGCGTGATCTGCAGTTAGGCGACTGGTTTCAACGCTACTACCTTATGCCGCTTTGTGGGGCGATCTGGTCGACCCCGCCGGATGAAATTCGCGGCTTTCCAGCCCGCGCATTGGTCCAATTCTTCCGCAACCATGCATTGCTGAGCCCTTCGGGACAGCATCAGTGGTGGACGGTGGACGGCGGCAGCATCGAATACGTGCGTCGGTTGGAACATAGCCTTCGCGGGCGTGGTGTAGCGATCCGCACGGGAACCGCCGTGCAAAGTGTCAGCCGTAACGCGCATCAAAGCATCATACACAGTAGCGCTGGGCCACTTGCACCGTTCGATCAGGTGATTTTCGCCTGCCATTCGGATCAAGCCCTCCGCCTTTTGGAACAGCCGACGCCTCGGGAGCGGGCAGCGTTGTCAGCTATCCGATTTCAAGACAACCAGATGATCCTGCACCGAGATACGACCCAGATGCCAAAACGCCGGGCAGTCTGGTCGAGCTGGGTTTACAAAGCAGACACGACCAAACCGGAACCCGCAATTGGTGTAACCTATTGGATGAACCGCCTGCAAAATATTCCATCTACTGACCCACTTTTCGTTTCGTTGAATCCATCCGTGCCCGTGCCTGACGAACACATCTACGATCAGAAAGTGTTTCGACATCCGGTGTTTGACGTATCGGCCCTAGCCGCGCAGCGGCAGCTGACCGAAATGCAGGGCCAAAACAACACTTGGTATGCTGGGGCGTACACGCGGCACGGTTTTCACGAAGACGGGTTTGCCAGCGCTGTTCGCATCGCCCGCATGATGGATCAACAAATCGCATGATAAGACAGATAGAACATATCTCAGGTGAGACGACACACACCCGCCGCGGCGATATTAAGCATGGGTTCCGCTATAGCGTCGATTACGTTTTGATCGACGCCGAAGCGCCTACCCTTGGGCCGAGGTTATTTTCACGTAATCGCTTCAATTTGGCATCTGTGCAGGACCGAGACCATGGCGGGTTGTTGAAGAAAGGTCGTGGGGCTGCATGGGCGCGCGAGGTTCTCAAAGCGCATGGGCTTGCTAAAGATAACGTCCAAATCTTGCTTCTGACCCAGCCTCGCATTCTTGGCTACGTCTTCAATCCGGTCAGTTTCTGGATGGCGGTGCAGGGCTCTGAACTTGTTGCAGTCATCGCCGAGGTGTCAACACCGTTTGGCGACCGGCACTCGTATTTGTGCCACCTACCGGGCTTTGCACCCATCACTTCGTCTAGCCGCATTACCACCCCGAAATCCTTACATGTATCGCCATTTCAGGAAGTTAAGGGGCAATATGAGTTCAGATTTTCTATTCAAGCAGACCAGATCGCTATTCGCATCCTTCACACCAATGGTGCAGAGGGCGTCATCGCCACGCTTTCCGGCCCCCGTGCGCCTTTAACAAACGTCGGTTTGATCAAAGCTGTAATGCGCCGGCCCGTGGGTGCGCTTCGAACAATCACGCTGATCCACTGGCAGGCACTTCGCCTAAAGCTAAAGGGCGCGCGATATCGGACCCGCCCAACACCCCCAAAGACTGAGGTCACATAATGCTTTTCCTGACAAAACGCGTGAAGCGCGATTTCTTGGACACTTGCGGCCAGATCAGTTCGGGCAGCCTACAACTGCGCACACCTGAAGGCGAGATTTACAACTTTGGCCAAGGCGCTCCAGTCGCTGACATGCAGATCAACGACTGGTCCGTGGTCACGGCTATCGCATCGCGCGGCGACATCGGTCTTGGCGAAACATATGTTGCAGGGCTCTGGGATACATCCTCGGTCGAGGACCTTACCGCTGTTGCGTTGAAAAACCTCGAAGAATTTCACGGCTTCGCCTACGCTGGGTTCTGGGCCAGTTTAAAGTTCCGCGTGGCAAACCGCCTGCTGCGCTCCAATTCTTTGAAAGGTGCCTCGCGCAATATTCGGGCGCACTACGACGTCGGTAATGAATTTTATCAGCTTTGGCTCGACGAGAGCATGACCTATTCGTCAGCGATGTTTGCGCCGGACGACAATGACCTTGGGCGCGCCCAAACGCGCAAATATGACCGTGTATTGAACCAGATCAGCGATGCCGAACGGGTGCTAGAGATCGGCTGTGGGTGGGGCGGCTTTGCCGAACGAGCCGCCGAAACCGGCCGTCACGTGACGGGGTTAACAATCTCCCCAAGCCAAAAAGGCTATGCCGATGCGCGGCTCGACGGCAGGGCGGAAATCCGACTACAGGACTATCGCAACAGCGCGGGGCAATATGACAGCATCGTCTCCATCGAGATGATCGAAGCCGTCGGTGAAGCCTACTGGCCTACTTATTTCGCCACGTTAAAGGCCCGGCTAGCCGAAGGTGGGCGGGCCGTTATCCAAGCGATTACTGTACCCGATGACTATTTTGAAACATATCGGCGCAGTGCTGATTACATCCGGCAATATACCTTTCCAGGTGGCATGTTGTTGTCAAATGCAGTGATCGCCGATCAAGCGCAGCGTGCAGGCCTCGCGGTAAGGGCCAGTCATGGGTTTGGCCAAGACTATGCCCGCACCTGTGCTCAATGGAGCGATCGACTAACCCGGCAGTCGGCCAACGTAAAAAAACTGGGCTACGGTGACGAATTCTTGCGCAATTGGCAGTTTTACCTCGGTATCTGTGCGGCGTCTTTTGCGGTGGAACAGACGGATGTCGTTCAAGTGGAACTAGCCCATGCCTGAACGTGAAACCATATGGGTAATTGGTGCCAGTGACGGAATCGGTGCCGCCCTCGCGCAAGAATGGTCCAATCGTGGCGCGCGCCTGATCCTATCGGCGCGCACATATGACAGGCTGGAGGCTCTGGCGACAGGCTTGGGGCCAGAACACGTACCGCTTGCCCTTGATGTTTCAGACCGTTCCAGCATTGATGCCGCCGCCGCCAAGATTGCCAAGATCGGCGCTTTGGACCGTATTGTGCATCTGGCGGCCATTTATGATCCCGGAAAGATCGCCGATCTCGACGCTGAGCGGGCGGCGCAAATTGTTACAACCAATTTGACCGGTAGTTTTCATATTGCGCAGGTCGGCCCAAAGTTGCTGAAGGATGGCGGACAACTGGCGCTATGCGGCTCGGTGGCGGGTTATATCGGGTTGCCCCAAGGTCAAATATATTCGGCAACCAAGGCAGGTGTGATCAACTTGGCGGAATCTCTGCGCGCAGAACTTTCCGGTCAAATCGATGTGCGCCTGATCAACCCCGGCTTTGTCGACACCCGACTGACACAGCGCAACGATTTCCGCATGCCCGCGATGGTAACGCCGCAACGCGCGGCGCGTGCGATCATTGATGAGCTCTGTTCAAAGCGTTTCGAAGTCCATTTCCCGCGCCGTCTGACTTGGGCTCTGAAACTTCTGAGCGCCCTACCTTATTGGGCCGCTATGCCGCTCACCAATAGGCTTACAAAATGAAACGACACCTCGCTCTCGTTGTGCTGATTAGCACGCTGACGTTCGTCTTTTCGCCACTGGCAACACGCGGGTTCAACGGCTTCACGCCAGATCAGTTTCCTGTCGTACAAATCGATCCACCTGTGCAGCCGGCTGGTTACGCCTTTTCGATTTGGGGGGTGATCTATCTGTGGCTTCTTATCGGGGCGGGGTATGGGGTCTGGCGTGCAGCGGACGACCCTGGCTGGCAAGCGATGCGAACTCCGCTTGCAATCAGCCTGATCATTGGAACTTTTTGGATAGCAGCCGCGAACGCCGCGCCAATCCTCGCCACGTTCATGATTGTGGCGATGGCTGCTCTGGCAATCCTAGCCATGCTGCGCGCAGGCAATTCCCATCCTTGGTTGCAAGTGCGACCTGTTGCGCTCTATGCGGGCTGGCTGACTGCGGCCTCCGGCGTGGCAATCGGCGTCTTGCTGGGAGGATACGCAGTAGTGTCAGCACAGAGCGCGGCGATCATCTGTCTCATTTGCGTTTTGGCCGTTGCCTTGAAAGTGCAATCAGCCCGACCGCGCGAATGGGGTTACCCCATAGCCGTCGTGTGGGCACTGCTTGGGGTAATTGTTCAAAACGCATCCAACGCGAATTGGCCGGTGATCGCGTTGGCCACCCTTGGCATCGCTGCACTGGTGCTTCGCACCATGCTCTCATTAATGAAAGGCCCGAGCACATGAACATCCTGATACTCTACATTTCAACTGCGGTGATCTTCTTGGTCGCCGACGTCGTTGGATTGCGCTTCATCGTCAAGCCGGTGTTCGATCGCCATGTTGAACATCTGTTCGTTGATCCGTTTCGTATCGTACCGGCCGCTATATTCTATCTTGGTTATATCGCTGGCATCTTGTGGTTCGTGTCGGTTCCAGCCCTACGTGCTGGTGATCCGGTAGCGGCATTACTGGGTGGCGTTGCATTGGGGGTCTTTGCTTATGGCACCTATGAGTTCACGAACTATGCGACATTACGCGATTGGTCGTTCGAACAAGTAGCTGTCGATACGATTTGGGGAGGCGCCCTGACAGGGTTTGCTGCTTGGACAGGCGTAATGGTGACCCGCACGATGGGATGAGGGAACGCGAAGATGCCTTAGAAACGTGGTCCCTAAATTCCAAAAACAGTGGCGTTTGAACACAAAAACACGCGTCCACGTCAGTTTAGTGGCCTTCCCGATCCGCCCAACCCGCGAATGTGCGTTCTAAAAAGATCACCGCATAATACAAAACAATGCCAAGAACGGCCAAGGCGATCAGCACGGCGAACATCAACGGGTAATCACCGTTCGTCTCACCAGACTTGAATAGGGCCCCAAGCCCACGCCCATGTGGGCTGACGATCTCGACGAGGTTCGTGCCAATAAAGGCCAGCGTTGCAGATACTTTGAGAGCGCCGAAGAATTCTGGTAGCGTCTTTGGCAGGGCAATCTTACGAAAGATCGTAAACCGAGATGCACCCAGCGCACGCAAAATGTCACGGTATTCAGGCTCTAACGTCGAGAGGCCGATGCCGACAGAGACCGCGATCGGAAAGAAGGAAATCATGAAGGCCATGAGAATGGTGTTAAAATCATGCTGGCCGATAAAAATAAGCGAAATAACCGGCACCAATGTTGCTTTTGGGATCGCATTAAAACCCACGAGCAAAGGATATAGCGCGTCTCGCGCAAGCTTTGAGAAGCCGATAATCATCCCGATCAACGTGCCAACGATCACGGCCAATAACAGCCCCACAACCGTGCGCCAAAGCGTCTGCCATCCCATGAGTAAAAACAGTTCTTTGTACTTCCAGAACGCTGGCGGAAGGTCCGAGGGGGACGCCATTTTATAGTTGGGCCAGCCGTTGGCCCAAACCAACAGCTCCCATAATCCAAGAAAGATCAAAATGGCGAGGACGGGGGTGGCGATTTTGCGAAGCATTAGACCCCTCCCTCATCGGCACGCCCTTGAGCGATCTTGATCTGATCGCGCAGGATGTGCAGCATTTCGGCGGCTGGCGGGGTAAACAAAGCGTCCAGTGTTCTATCGGCGGGCAGATCGACATCCATCACGTATTGCGTGCGCGCTGGGCGTCCCGACAGCACGATCACTTGGTCGCCAAGAAAGACACTTTCGCGCAGATCGTGGGTGATCAGGACGGCCGTGAACGGTTCCGCAGCACGCAGGTCGCGCATAGTTTGCCACAGGTCTTCACGGGTAAATGCGTCAAGCGCACCGAAGGGTTCATCAAGGATCAAGACCTCGGGTTTATGCACAATCGAGCGACATAATGATGCGCGTTGACGCATACCACCGGACAATTCAGAAGGGCGCTTGCTTTCAAATCCGGCAAGCCCAACCATTTCAAGCAATTCCATCGCACGCGCGGTACGGTCTTTTGTGGGCATCTTGGGCGCCACGATTTCAAGCGGCAAAATCACGTTGTCCAGAATGGAACGCCACTCAAGCAGCACTGGATTTTGAAACGCCATACCCACGGTTTTACGCGGACCGGTGACGCGTTCGCCATGTAGCCAAACTTCGCCTTCGTCGGGTTTCATGAGGCCAGCAACCAACTTGGTCAGCGTGGATTTTCCGCAACCAGATGGGCCAACAACAGCGGCAAAGGTGCCCGCGGGAACAGCCACATCCAGCCCGTCAAGCACAGGCAAAGGCCCGCTTGCCGTTTGATACGCATGGCGCGCACCTTTGATTTCAATGAGATTTTCGATGGGAAGGGTGCCTTTGAATGTGGGGGCACCACGACAGCACCCCCTCAATATCTTATTTTAGCATGAGGCTGCCATCTGTCGGCAGATAGCTTGGATCGAAATAGAGCACAGGATCAGGATCGTTCACGAACTCATAAACCGACTTCGTCTGCTCGATTGCGTTTGCCATACGGTCGGTATCAATACCGCCCATGCCGTTTTCGATGACGTAATCAGTCAGGACGTTTGCGTCGATTGCCATTTGCAGTCGCTCGGTTTCAAGCGCGGCGTCTGCGGCAGGGTTACGCTCCATCAGTGCTTCGATGGCCACATCTGGCGTTGCAATGGCGTCTGTCCACCCCATCGCGACCGCGCCAAGAAACGCAGTGACCGCCTCTGGGTTGGCCTCTGCGAAATCGGTGTTGACGATGATCGCGTTGCCGTACAGATCAACGCCATAGTCCGCCATCAGCAGCACTGAGATATCTTCCTCTTCGACGCCCAAGCGTTTCAGATTGAGCGTTGACGAGAATGAAAAGCCAGTGATCGCGGCGACGTTGCCTTCGGCCAGCATCGGTTCGCGCGTCGGGAAACCGACGGGTTCGACTGTGATCGCATCCACGTCAATTCCGGTTTCAGCCGCAAAGATCGGGAACTGCGCCCAAGCCCCATCGGGGGGTGGCGCGCCAAGGATTTTGCCCTCGAGGTCGGATGGTTCGCTAACCCCCAAGGACGGGCGACCAACGACTGCGAAAGGCGGCTTATCATAAACCATCATCACGGCAGTCACAGGGGCGTCAGGGTTCTGATCAAGGAAACGCATCAGCGAATTGATATCTGCGAAACCCATCGGGAATGCCCCTGTCGCGACCTTTGGAATCGCGTCTAATGAACCGGCACCTTCGCTAATTGTCACGTTTAGGTCAGCCTCGGCGAAGTAGCCTGAATCCAATGCGTGGAAATACGGAGCCGACGGTCCCTCAAATTTCCAATCTAGTGCAAATGGTATCTCGGTCTCAGCCAGTGCAGGCGTTGTGAGTACTGCGGCAAAAGCCGCTAGCAGCGTTTTTTCCAATTTCATTAGATGTCCTCAAGTTTGGGCGATTTATAGCTCGCCCGCGATTTGGTCAGAAACGCCTCTGGGTTCCCAGAAAAGGTGTACCCATATTTATCGGAATTCAATTTTTGTGACGCAAAATGAGCAAATCGCTCAGATATGCCTATTTTTTCAACAAACCATGAAGCCGAAACGGATGTCGCCAGTTTCAGAAGGAATGAATAACCCCTAGCATTGTAGACGCTTTGCTTGATGATTTTGGAAGCGTAGAAACAGTGACGTCAGGGGCTAGATTTACGGATGAATTCAAGCGAGATGCGGTCGCAGATCGGCAGCACCGTGCAGGACGATCCCATTCCATTTGGTTCTTGGCTCGTTTGGTCAAGCACAAGAAGAAGTGGCGAACTCGAGGAAAGTCCTTTCTGGACAAGGCGTGGCCAAGAGAGGCTATCTGCCAAACATCTGAAACTTCGCAAAGGTTCATGTCATTGGCAGAGGAGGCCACGGACAATTTTGACGAAATTGTTTACGCAATACTGCCGTTTCTGGTGCCAATCAAACGTCTTGATATGCACCACTACACTCTGAAAAAGATGATACGGAAAACGACTCGAACTTACCGGTGACATACCCCGAGGCAACTCTTGATCTGCTGGACCGTGTCGTGCCAAGCGAGGCTGTGTGCGTTCATGATGCTCGTGTCCTCTTGGACGCATCATAAAATCAGGACGTTCTTGAGGTAAGTTGCTATCTATGGGGTCAGATGCAACGCTTACAATGTAGCACCATTGTAGCACCACGCATTTCGGTCGAAACGCAAATATCGCCCCGTAGGGCGTTAACGTATTGATATTACTTATCTAA
>NZ_JACXGQ010000014.1 GCF_022096995.1 Yoonia sp. I 8.24
CTGAGACACGCATGCCTCAGTGGCTCCATTCGGAGCATCGCCAAAATTCTCCATAATATGTCAGCGGACAAACATTTCCCGTTCACTCAAGAGCGTTTTTTCTTGTGTGGTGATTCGGTGGCTGCTAGAATCTAGGTGTTCAATCTAAGATATGCGCTTTGCGCAGCAGCCCTCGAAGCCTTGGTTTCGGGGGTTTCTCTTTGTTCGCCTTCCTCCTTTCTGCTCTAACCTCAGGTGTCATCCACGGCGTTTACATCAGTAAACTCCCGGTAGGATTTCTTGATTATCTCTTCGAGCTCGGCGTCCAACCATTCAGCGAAAGCAGCATTGTTACCACCACGCTTGATCGAAATAGCAATCGAAGACCGGCCGGACTTAATCGTGACGCCTTCCACAGGCGTCACCTCCCTGCCCTCTGTTGGGCGAGCGCCACGGCGGGCAATTTCTTTTAAGAGCTGATCGAGGCGTTCATCGGAGGAAATGCCTTCGTCGAGCTTTGACAGAATCGCGAACGCAGACGAAGCATTTACCTTTTTCGCGATGAAAGCATCCGCGAGTGCAGTCCATTTCGGTCGCCCAGATTTGGGCGCTGCACCAATCTGGTCTCCAACATCGTCTGGAATATTCTCCGACACCTTTGTGAGATGTGAGAGACCAGACTTTGAAAGACCAAGAACTTGGCGGACGGTTGCAGTGTCATGTCCAGCGACCTGAATTACTGCCGCGAAACGGGCCTTTTCATAGAACGAAAGATTCCTTCGAGCGGCGTTCTCAAGACCTTTGGCAAGTAGCGCGGACTGGTCGTCGAGGTCCTGTACATTCGCGCGCACATTGATACCAAGCTCTCGACAGGCCTTTAGACGGCGTCTGCCGTAGATAATTTCAAAGCGACCTTCCTGCGATGATCGGCGCACCAAGACGGGGACTTGCTGCCCTCCCTCCTCAATGCTTGTTCGAAGATTCTCAAACCCTTCTTCATCGTCATCGGAGTTTACAGCTGTAAACCCGTCTAACCGATCCTTAGGACCCCACTCATCAATGAGAATTGGATTGATCTCGCGAATGGCAGACAATGAACCCTGCAGCGCCCCTAAGGCTGGAGCACTTGGGTTGGGTTTGCGTTCCGTTGAGCGCGGGCCGGAATCCGCGATCGTCTTTGCAATGCCAGAAAGACCTTGAAGAGACTTACGCGCCATCAGATACGCTCCCATGATTGATGGATCATTGTTTCCACCTCTTTGCCGATCGCATCCATCGAGTTCTTCGCACGGTCATAAGTCGCACGTGTCATCTCAGACTTCACAACCTCATAGATCGACTGTTTGAGCATTGTTGCATCACTAACAGCAGTGCTCTTGAGCGCGGTCGCGCCCATCACACGGTCCTGGAAAAGGGCGCGCATGAATGACGTCAATTGCTGTGAAGGGACATCAGTCGGTTCATCTCGTGTGATCAGGAATTTAAAATGATCGTATTGTAGCTCTGCTCCCGCTTCTTCGATCACGCCCATATAAGCTCCTGCAAGCTCCAGGAATTGAGCCGTGGAAGAGACATCCAGCATGGAAGGTGTCAGCGGAACGATCAACGACGTCGCTGCAGCCATGCCAGATATCGTCAAGAAGCCTAGTTGCGGTGGGCTATCCATCAGAACGATGTCAAACTGGTCTTCAACTTGGGAAATTGCATTTCTGATCCGTGTAAAGAACGGTTGATCAGGACCGGAATTGACCGCCGACTCAGTCTCAAACTCCGATAACAGTAGTCGGGAAGGAGCGAGGGACAGTCCCGGGAAATAGGTTTGGACAATGACATCCGCGAACGGGACAGGGTCATCATATCTGATGGCATCATAGACTGTGAGCCCATCAAACTCTATTTCCGGGCTGATACCGCACATTGAAGTCAACGAGCCTTGCGGATCAAGATCGACAACCAATACGCGATATCCCTGAAGGGCGAGGAAATGCGCAAGATGGATCGTGGTGGTGCTCTTGCTACTGCCGCCTTTGAAGTTCATCAGCTGCCAAACCTGCAACTTGTCGCCCTCGCGCCGGCCCGGGAGATAGCGTCCTTTCTTCCGTGATGTTTGCTCAAGAATTTGGCGAGCATCCCAGATTTCCGCTGCGGTATAGTATCGCCTGCCGGACCGAACCTCTCGCGGTTCTGGTAAAGTGCCTTCGCCATGCACTTTGCGCATGAATTGGCCGGACACACCCAAGAGCTCGGCAGCCTCTGGAGCACTAAACAAGCGAAGAGACTTAGTGTTGTCAGGCGCAAATGCTGAAAGCAGATGCTCGCGGATAGCAGAAGTCAAACGCTCTGAAATATCGGTTGCCAGTTCCGACGGACGGTTGGTAACGATTGGTGTCACGGGAATCATGTGGTTGCCCCAATTTGCTCAATATGGCTTTTTTCGCGCCACTTGGGGGTAAAAGCTGCGATTCACCACACTAAGTCAATAATTTTTTGCAGATTTAGTGTCTAATAAGCCGCAATTCGCTACATAAGCTAGTATGCGATAGGAGTTTACAACTGTAAACTCCAGAAGGTTTGGGCGACTTTATCGCCCAGACCAGTGGTCTCAAGCAGTATCTTTCGGACCCCAAGGAATGATCGCTTGCAGCGTATCATCGTCCTGGTTCGCGGCTTTGCCGAGGTTCGCATTGAACGCATAGTCTCGGACCGTCATCGAAAAGTAATCTCCGCCGGTGTCGCGGTTTTGTTTCTTCCAGATGCCGCCACACTCAACGAGGCGACCACGTGGTGAACGGCCTAGGACACGGTGGGTCGGTGCCATCGGGTTGTCGCTGATGATGGGCTCCACGGTGATATCGAGATCGAAGGTCAGCGTTGAAATTGATCCGGACCCTTTGGCGGTCTCGATGTCGTTGCTTTCGAATTTGATGCAGTTGGTGGTCATTGCTTTGCTCCTTTGGTTGGTGTTGCAATGATGGTCACCTTGCAGAGGTCTAAGAGCCGAACACACCGAAGGCGCAGCGAAGCGGAGATGGGCAGGGAGGCAGAATTTTGCCGCGCGAGGAATGCCCAATGGGCAGGGGACAATTCTGGCAAACGCCCTTTGTGTTCAGGTCGGCCTCTGCGACCAGCATGTCATGCAACGCCGACGCAAGGTGCAATTCGGACCACGCAGCAAATTCGAACTCCGGCATTGAGTCCCAAGGCAGATATCATGTGAGGCTTTGACGCTGAACGCAGGGCACCGCTCTTAAGCCTGTAAAATGACAAACTTGGGGCCGTCAATGTACTGCCGACGCCATAGATCTGAGCTCGCAAGGAAGAGGCCGATGGCAAAACACCACCGGCCTCATTGATGCTTACTCTGTCAGACGGTTTCTATGCAGAACCAGAATGTTCATCTAATGCATCCTCAAGCCACCACGCAGAACTGAAGATATCCATCGGCGAAGCACTACAGTGAGGGCAGTGCCAAAGATTTGCAGCGACAGACTTGGCGTTTGATTTTTCATCACAATGCAAACAGAACCATGTGTCGCTCGAACTGCCATTGATCGGATGCACCGCGAAGCCATTTGCATCTGGCATTGTGGACCGCCTCGGCCAATCCGAGGCAATCCGCGCCCGCACCTGTTCCGCCTTGGCATTCGCAATTTCTAGTGCACGCGTGACGAAATCAGGATCGTGGATCGGGTTCACTTTGAAGCGTTTATCGGTCACGCGAACACAAGGTTCCTTGGATGGTGCCTCGGGCACATGAACCATCCAACCTCGCCCACGAACGAAGACTTCGTCCATTGAGACTTCGATAGAATAGGCATGCGGCCCTATCTGCCCCTGACGATCTCCACCAGGGTCGCCAAACATCTCGACGGTCTCATCCGGATGAGCCTGCTTGAGAAGGTCTTCGACTTTGGCAAAGTCGTCAGGTTTCGGAAGCCAACCGTTCTTGCGAGCCGCCATTGCTGCATACCAATGGGTATGTCCGAGCTTTTGCGCCACGATATTTAGGGCATCGTGGTGTTCGATGCGTTTCGCCCTCGCGATCTTCTTTGCGAGCTTCTTAAGGTCTTTGATTTGCTGGTCTTGTGCCATTGATCCATTCCAAATTCCGGATCTGACTAGGTGCCCGCTACTAATCGATCCGCTTCGAAGGGAACGATGAAAAAGAATTAAAGCCCTGCATAGCTTTGGGTCGCGGACACACAGGCCTGAGCGGAAGGCCAACACTAACATCGGGTTTCATTTCGTGATCGTCAAGATGCAGGTCAGTAATAAACTGAGATCGTCTTGCATCGCATTTGCGATGCTTCCGCGCGGACAGCGCCGGTCCGGTGGCAGGGCAGTGGGCTTGTCCTCTTGCCCTGCCATCGGACAATTTTGAGATTTTCAACAGAACTTTCAACCAACCGCAAAAAAGGCCCCGCCGAAGCGGGACCAGTTGGTCCTTCCCACGAAGGAGCCGTTAGGTGCAGTCAGGCACCCATCTGTCGATTTTGGCTTTTTGGTCTGCCGTCAACCCCATCAGCTTTTGCGTCGTTGCATCCGTCATCAGGTTTTCCATCTTCTCGGCCTTTTCGCCCTTCTTAAGTTTGGCAAAAGCGGTCACACGTTCATCATTCGAGCCACATTCCAAGAATTCACACATTAATTCAATGAGATAGCTTGCTGATACTCTGGAAAAGAAGTTCTCCGCGGTGGGCGTCCAATGCTTGCGGATATCGGCACCGGCCTCCATCTCAATCAATGCAAAAAATTCCTGACCGCCAGCCTGATAGGGAAGGGTGCGCGCAATGGCTTCGGTGATTGTAGCGTTACGCGACTTCTTGGTGCCATCGCGATAGGTGGCAAAGGAAGCGCGGAGGTCTTCAACGCGAGTGCCTTGCTGCCAATACTCGCTTGCATCGATCCCATGGTTCAAACGTGGTTCCGCTTCAAAGCCATCTTCGATGCTCGGCGCGTTGTTAGGGCGGTCCATGCGCATGCCAAAGATACGCTCAAAACTGCCGGATACGTCGGATAACCCAAATCCCAAGAGATCAAGGACAAGTTCGGGCTTCGTCAGGATTGCAGCCTGCACGGATGCCAGACGGATGGCTTGCATGTCTGCCGTCAGTTTCTGCGAGTAAGGCGATTTCGGAACGTCGGACTTCGTGCTTTGCGGGGCTTTCAGGATTCCTGCTTCGATCGCCGCCTTCTTGTCGTCGGGGCGCACCAAACCCGACGTCACTTCAACTTTTCCAGATGAATTTACAAGCAGGATACATCCCGCAAGGGCCTTCTGATCTTCTGAGTAGTCGCCGTCCAGAATGGTTTGCAACTCGGACAGGCGAGCCTCGCCATCTTCGTCCAAGACGTCGCCATTGGCGAGGTCTGCGAGTGCGTCGTATTCTTCGGCTTCTGCTTCGGTCAGTTCACCCTCAATTGGATAGACCCGTTCCAGTTTCATCTGATCGAGATCGTAGTAGTTGAGCCACGCCTCGGTGCGCGCTTCGGCCCAAGCCCAGCCTTGCGCTTCGACCAGTTCATTGCGGGCCGTGTCCAGCGCCTCACCGAAGAGACGTTCCAGAAGGGCAGGGGAGGCAAGGAAGATTTCTTCCGAAAATAGATCACGGGTGACTGTGCCGCCTTCGGCCTCATATCTCTCAACGCCCACGAACCTTGCACGGCGATCACTGGCCTTGATGGCATCGGGATGCAGCGCGTTTTTGATCGCCGCCTCCGACACGGCTTGCCCCTTAACTTGATCCAAGAGGCTCAAGGTGAGTGCTTCGTCATCTGAAAGTGTAAAGGCTTTGGCGGTGCCAAGACCAATCTCACCCGCTGCGAGCGCGTCCAACACGGGGTCTGGCAGACCCGCAAGCGCCAACCGTTGATAAACGCGAGCCTCTGTCACGGCAAACGCGAGTGCAATCTCCGGCACCGTTGCATTGCGGGCCTTCATTCGGCCAAAGGCGCGGATTTCGTCCGCTGGGGCCATGTCTTCACGGGCCGCGTTTTCGGCGCTGGCCCAATCTTCGGCCTCTTCGGCGCTGGAGGCCAGCTTTACAGGCACAGTTTCGAAGGAATCGTTCTGGGAACGCTCTGCAATCCGTTGAAGGGCGCGAAGACGGCACCCGCCCGCAACGATGCCGACATTGCCATCCGCATCCATGAAGCCTGCAAGGTTATGAATGAGGCCAAAGCGCTCGATGCTGTCGGCGAGGCTTTCGATATGCGCCTCTGAAACCGTCGTGCGTGGGTTAAGATCGGAGATGGACAGCGCGTCCAACGGGATTTGCTGGATCACGGCACTGGCGGCGTCTGGAGTGATGGTTTGCTGTTTGGTCATGAGATTGGTCCTTTGATGTCTTTTGAGGACCGCTCCGAGCGCCTGAGAGGGCGTAGGGCGGTCAATTGAGTGAATTGATGGGCACTGACCGCAGAGCCGCGCTGACGCGCCTCTGCGGCGCTGGCTACCACCAGCAGGAATAGATCACGGTCGATCCTGCTTGCATCTGGGTCCGTGCCCATGCGCAGAATTCAAGATCGTAGTCGCGATACTCGCTGGCTTGTTCATCTTGGAACTGATGCCCGTAGAAAAACCCGCCTTCGCAGTGGGGCAGGGCGCTGTCTTTGACGGCCTTTTCCAGACTATCAATGTCGGACGCTTGCAGCACCAACTCACCACAGTTGAGGTCAGTGGCGTCTAGCCCCGTGCGCTCAGTGTAGAGGCCTTCCATAAAAGTTTGCAGTTGAGAGTGCTTTCGCCATGTGAACTTGGCGCTTTCGCCTTCTTCGCCGCTCTCGGCGGTCTTGATGTATGCATATTGGTCGAGGCCCATGTCTGAGGCTCCTTTCCTTCGTGGTTGGAGCGGTGCTTGGCTCGTTTTGCCGACCTTATGCTGTGGTCTGCGGCTTGGCCTTGCTTTCCGCCATTGGGCGAAGGCCTCCCTGTCTCTGACGTTTGGAAGACCCCGCGTCTTCCGAAGGGCAGAGCAGGAGAGGGCACAGCCCGACCTGCGACCAGACGGTGACCTGACACTGGGGGCCGGAGCGTTGAATTTGGGAGGGACCCGCGCCCAAGCGCGGGAGGAACCGGAATTCGGCGTGAAGGCTGACGCGCAAGCGGCACCAGAGCCCCTGTTCAGGGCGCCGGTCGGATGGCAGGCGGATATTTGGAAAAGAAAACTGCCAGCCGGGTTAGAGCGCAGCGGAGACCTGGCTGACGTCTGATTCAAGCGAGCGCGGTCTTGCCCGCGATCTCAGATGCCAAATGCACGAAGGATCGCCTCCCGCATGGGCGAAGACGCACATCGTACGGCTTCGGGCGCAGCCAAGAGCCTGGTCAGCGCGAGAGGCGCTGGCGTGCAAAAAAACTCAAACAAGAGCTAAAGTCCTGCAGCCTTGGTGAGGTTGACCCGGAATCTATCACGGCGACGTTGATAACGACGGGTCATTTCGGCCGAGGCGTGACCAAGGTGTTTCTGAACGTAGCGCTCCTCAACTTCGGCAGAGCTGGCGAGACCAGCCCGCAAGGAGTGGCCGGAGAACAAGGCGAGGCGTTCTTTTTCGGGCAGGTCGGCACGGATGCCGGATTTCAGGACGGTGGACTTGATCAGGCGCGCGACATGTTTGTCATTCAACCGGGCCTCCAACGGGCGCTTGCCATCGCGGGAGGTGCGCACGAAGACCGGCCCAAAGTCGATTTTTGCAAAATGCAGCCATTGTTCCAACGCATGCACCGGACAGGAGGCATCCGAAGAGCCACGACCAATCTCAACCTCGCGCCAGCCAGTTTTGGCGTTGAGCGTGAGTAGGACACCGTCGTCGAGGATCTCTATCCAGCCGCCGCTGTCGGGCGTGTCATCTTTGCCCACATCGAGGCTGACGATTTCCGAGCGCCGCAACCCGCCCGCATAGCCGATCAGAAGGATCGCGCGATCCCGCATCCCGCGCAGATCGAAGGGCAAGGTGGCCACCATCGCAAGAATGTCTTGCGCGCCGATGGCCTCTTTCTGCACCGGTGGGCGCGCGTGTTTGCGTTTGATTCCAGCCAGGACGGTCGTGATATGGCGGTCTTTGCGATCAACGGTGAAACCGCGCTGCACATAATTCCACGCCAGCCCCGAAAGGCGGCGCTCGATGGTGCTGACCGAAAGGGCAGGGACCTTTTCGGTTGGAGCGGCCAAGTCGGTCATATACAGGCCGATCAATTCGGGTGACGGTGGCAAAGGATCCGTGCCCTTCAACCTGCACCAACGGGTGAAGTGTTTCCAATCGGCGGCATAGGCCTTGTTGGTGTTCTCGGCCGTCGAGGCTTTGGCGTAGTCGCGCGCGGTATCAACGAGACGATCCAGCATCCCTGAACCTGCGACATGAGAGGGCAGGGCGATCCCATCGCTTTTCTCTGGATCTCTCTCGTTGTCCTCAGGGCCATGACGCGCATCAGAGTGCGATGATCTCGATTTCCCGTCTTCTGAGGCCATTTTCCAGTGAATCCAGCAATGAAATTAAACTACCGCTTAGCATATCTTTATACGTCCGATAATGCAAACTTATTGGACGTAGAAAAGAGCGCCAAGGTGGGGCGGTTTCTACACTATCTGGTAGGCAAAAGCGCCGCTGTGCTATAGTCTTGTGGTATGACCTATCAGCCCGCCACGATCTCCGACGACTTCAGCAACCTACCAGAACTGCCAGGATGGGTCACCTCCGGCCGTGCAGAAACCCTTGAAACTGTGGCCTTTCGGTCTGGAGCAGCACTCACGGTGCTCGACCAGTTGATCAGTGATGAGAGTTATGGAGTCCCACTGAAACTGCTGGCCAATCGGTTGGCCCTGAGCGCAGCGACCGCGACCTCAAAACTGGAAGGACGGATGGCGCGAGAGGCGGACATCCGCGATGCGTACCATCTGACGCCCTCGGGTGAAGCGCGGGGCCCGGATGGCGACCTATTGGCGTTCTGGCGCGCCGCCGTGCGTCTGCGTATAGGCGGGACGGGTGAGATTGCTGACCTGGTCGGTGCTGACGTCGCGGGCGAGGTGGTCGTATGGTTAGATGCGGGTTTGGAGTGGACTCGGACCCATGGTCCGGTTGCGGCCTCCGTGGCAATTCTGCGCGCGGTACTAGCGGCTGACGACCAAGCGGAACGGATCGCCTGTCTGCTCTCGGATGTCGTGTTGGCGCGGGCACTGAATTGGAAAGCGGTGCTTCCGGTCTCGGCGCAGCGGCTGACAAAAGCAGCTCTGCGCGAGCTGACCGCGGAAGGGCAGGGGGCTGAGCTGGCAATGCAGATGCGGATACTCGAGTCCATTGAAGAGGCGATCCGATTGGCGCGGGACCTTTCCTACCGTGCCGAGGCGCTTTGCACCGTCGCCCCGAAGCTGCGGGCGAAAGGATCGGGCGCGGCGGTCGCACTGTTCCTGTCCGAGGATGCCGTGGCGCCCTCAACGATGTTGTCTCCAATGATCCAAGGGACGAGTTTGCCTATGACCGACCGGGCCGCGCGGCGGTTCTGCGACCGGCTAGTCGAGCTTGGCGTGGCGCGGGAACTGACCGGGCGACCAACTTTCCGGCTTTATGGTATCGCGCCATGACGGTCGAGACCCGGAGTCGGAAACCAGCGGATGACGGCGGAGCCGTCTTTGATCGGGAGCTCGACGACCTGCCACAGGAGCTGCGCTGGCGCGAATGGATGGGACGGATCGAGGCCGTGCTCTTCGCCAGTGTCGCGCCAGTTGGCCGTGAGGACCTGGCCCGCGTGGTGGGGCAGGGGGCCTCCGTCGAGATGCTGATCGACGACATCCAGGCGGAACTGGCCAGCCGCCCATACGAGCTTGCCCAAGTGGCGGGCGGCTGGATGTTCCGCACCAGGACGCAGTTCGCCGATGCCATCAAGGCTGCGGCTGATCTTGGCGATCAGTCGCTCGCCATCACCGAGATGGAGATGGGCGTGCTTTGCGCCATCGCCTATCACCAGCCGATCGACCGGGCCGGGCTGAAAGACATCTTTGGCAAGGAGGTGAGCCGCGATCTTCTGGCCCGATTGCGCTACAAGGATCTGATTACGAGCGGGCCCAGGTCGCCGAGGCCCGGAGCGCCGCATACCTTCGTGACGACGGAGACGTTCTTAGCAACCTTTGATTTGCAGACATTGCGGGACTTGCCGGATCTTGATTTGACGGTTGGTGAGGCGGATGAGGAGACCCAAACGGTGCAGGTTTAAGGTTCTTCGCTTTCAATTGGTCGGGCTTTGACTTTCAATCAGTCGGAGGTATGAGCAGGTCTTACGTGCAAATGCACAGTAGAGTTTACGTGTATTTGCGCGCGTTTGAGTTATAGGATTGACTTCTATAGCTCAAAAATGATCACTCTGTGAGTTATAGGAAGGAATTCTATAACTCATGGCATGGAATTGGCAGATATTGGGTTGGCCGGATTTCCGGTACGACGCAGCATCACTGGCACAGCTCGAGCAGCGCTTCCTCCTGTCGTCCGGCGAAGTCCTGGGTGCCGTTCACCATGTCAGCCCCTCAGAGCGTGATCAACTCTGCATCGACCTTCTGAGCGATGAGGCCATGAAAACCAGTGCCATTGAAGGCGAGATGCTCGATCGGCGCAGTGTACAATCCTCGCTGCGCCGACATCTCGGATTGGAACCGGACAGCTATCCGAATAAACCCCGAGAGCAGGGCGTGGCCGAAATGATGGTCGATGTCTATTCGACCTATGCCGCGCCGCTTGGGCATGACACGCTGTTTCGGTGGCATGAGATGCTCCTGTCTTTCGACAAACGGCTCGAGACTATCGGGTCATACCGGCAGCACGAAGATGCCATGCAGATCGTCTCGGGTAGTCTTGATCGTCCGGTCGTGCATTTTGAGGCCCCACCGTCTAAGCAAGTTCCGGACGAGATGGGCCAATATGTCGATTGGTTCAACCAGACAGCGCCGGGTGCCGAAGAGCCATTGCCGGCATTGACACGCGCTGGTCTCAGCCATCTCTACTTCGAAAGCATTCACCCGTTCGAAGATGGAAACGGTCGTTTGGGTCGGGCTCTGGCCGAAAAATCCCTGGCTCAGAATATTGGCCAGCCAAGCCTGATCGCGCTGGCCTTCACCATCGAGCGAAAGCGGAAAGACTACTACGACCAGCTAGAGCGGCACCAGAAGACACTGGATGTCACAGCTTGGCTGGTCTGGTTTGCTGAGGCCGTTCTGGAAGCGCAGCAGGTTACCTTAGACCGCGTCGGCTTCTTCATTGCCAAGGCGCATTTCTACGACCGGTATCGCGATGCGTTGAATGAAAGACAGGCCAAGGTGATTGAGCGGATGTTCCGCGAGGGGCCTGAAGGGTTCAAAGGTGGCCTGAGTGCGGAGAACTATAATTCCATCTCTGGGACATCACGGGCAACGGCAACCAGGGATCTTCAGGAACTTGTCTCGATTGGCGCCCTGAGGCGGACTGGCGAGCTCAGGTACACGCGTTATTGGCTAAACCTGAATGAAACAAATGTGTGACTAGAGGAGCTGGAGTTGGGCGTTCTCTATCCATGGAAAGTCTATCAGAGACATTTTCACAGCACCCCGTTAAGTTGCCGGATAAATTGAAATTCAATCAAGACGCGCAGGGCTTGTTCTGAGCGACTGATCATTAAACAGAAACCCTAGTTGAACTTCTAATTGAGAGTACAATTTGTTAGAAACCAAACTATCCAGAACATCGCTTGCACTCTGGCCGCATCAGCATGCAGCTCTAGATACCGTCGACGCTTATTTCGCGTCATTGAGCAAACGCGCCTGCCTTGTCAATATGCCGACTGGTACGGGAAAAACTGGAATAATGGTTTCAATCGCTCGCCAAAGAGCCCAAACTCAGGCCGTACTCGTAGTTTGCCCTTCAGCGGCTTTGGTCGAGCAGCTCTCCTCTCAGTTCGAGAACCGCTTTTGGGATAAAATCGGTGCTGGACCAGAATGGAAGCCAGATAAGGTTTGGAATATTCTACCGAGTAACATCGAGCAACTGATTGAACACCTAGACAATAACAAAGGTGAGCAGATCATTTTGGTCGGTACCGTGCAGGCAATCCAGCAGATCGACGCTGACGGCAAAATTAGTCAACTGCATGGCCGCGTCGGCACGATATTGTTCGACGAGGGGCATCGTGAACCTGCGCCAGGCTGGGCACGCGTAGTCCGCGGATTTGCCGTGCCGACCGTCTTGTTCAGTGCCACACCATTTCGTGGCGATCTAAAGATCTTCGACGTCGATGATGACCATATTCACTTTCTTGGCTTTGCTGATGCGGTTGGCTATGGTCTCATACGTGACGTCGAAATTGACGAACAAGCGTTGCCCGCATCGATTGAAGACTATGCTGTGGAACTGGTAGCCAGAGTCGACGCGCTTGTTGCAGATGCACGTTTCACGGCAGCCAACAAAGTCATAGTGCGTTGTGACCGAGAGGATTCGGTTCGAGAAATGCATGAGGCGTTGACTGTAGCTCTTGCCGGTCGTGCCGACGGGGTCCTCGCGATCCATAATAACTTCCCCGATCGGCCCCATGACAGGATTGTCAATGCCGTACCGCGGGACCTTTCAGCGCGACCCGAACGTTTTCTCATCCACCAGTTCATGCTGATAGAAGGAATTGACGACCCGCTCTGCACGATACTCGCGCTCTACGAACCTTTCACGAATACGCGCATGTTGGTCCAGCAGATTGGCAGGTTGATACGCCATCCTGGACCGATTGGTGAGCCCGTACCACAAGCTTACGTACTTGCACCCAACGGTCAGAGCGTCGCAGACGAATGGAATAGTTTTCTTTCTTTTGACAAAGCTTCGATGGCGAACGACAACAAGCCGTTTGTCCGCAATGACGCAGCGGTTTTGGAAAATCTAATCGCTGCCCTGCCAACTCTCGACTACGTGATGGGACGCTTCCGCGAAAGACCCGAACTCGACGATCCCGGTCTTCATGACGATCTAAGATTCCCGAGCGCAGCGGTCGCATTCACGATTCAACAAGACCTTAATTTGGATGAGCTCCAAAGAGACATCCGAGCCGAACTGACTAGCGATGATCGGCACGAAGTGCTGACCGGTCAAACTGCCGACGGTCTTTTCTTGGGCTAGATGAGGCCTTACTAAGCCCAGCAGCGGTCGTGGTCGCCGGCAAGTGGAAAAAAGGCAACCCTGGAGTATCGGCTTCAGCCTTCTACGATGTTTGCGCCCAAGGTCTCAAAAACCTCGCGTATATGAAAAGCGACGGAGCCCTACTACCGGGTAGCGAGACCCGTTTCGATGGCCGTTGGAGACTGTCAAAGCGCAAGTCACCCATTACTCAGACGGTCGATCGTAAACGTCATGGCAGAGGATCGAGGGCCTTCCGTAGGGCCTTCCAACGTTTGCGTTCTAGTCCAACCACAGACAGAGAGATTTGGCTAGTATGTTCGGGTGGTATGCTTTCGCTTGCGAAGTTGAAGCTCCAGTTCGCAAAACCGCAACCTGAGCCGCACGTACTTCAATTCTACCACTTGGTACTCTCGACTTATTCCGCATGCCAGTCAGTCGGTGTACGCCTTCGAATTTTCTGCGCTGAGTGACATTCACCTGCTCCAAAAAGCTAGGTGAGCATTGTGCGCGCCAAAGATAGAAAAAACAGCACTAGGTTTGGAAAGGTAGTGTTCTTACAGTCCTTATCTGTTGGAATTGGGTGAACTACGGAATAGCATTGCTTCAATGCGGACGTTGTCAAGGAGCGTAAACTGCATCGTTGAGGTTCTTGAAAGACTGGCGGAGATATGGCGCTTAAAACCTGCCCGATGTCTGGTTTGTTCGGCGACTGAGCTAAAACTGCGCCTGTTAGTTTTCGAATCCCATCCAGCCAAAATTTTGGTCATAAGGCCCTTCTTTGAGACATCGGTCTGGCTGGTTTGGGCTGCAACTACGACATCCTTGAGCTTGGGTTTCTGATCCTCAGAATAGTACCGTCGCTTTGAGCTTTTGTCATTCTGGCGCCCGCGGACGACTTGTTCATCGCTCCACGCCCCAGCCCATCTCACCTTTCCATTCCTGATAACGTAGTGAGATCGACAGGCAAGCCCAATGTCGATAAACGTCCTTCCAAACTCTGTCAGGGCATCGACGAAGGCTTGTTTGTCGGGACTTGCGTCCATGCACAAAAAGACAAAATCCATTGGACGCAGTAAATCCACATTGTCCTTCGTAATGCGCACAGCGTTTGGATGAATACCCTTGTGCATTTTGCCGTACATAGCTGCGTAGTAGTCCACCTTCTTTGGTAAAGCTTGGAGTTCCCCAAGAGAAGCAGCTCCGGGTGCGCGAAACGCATTATGCTGTAGATAGGTATCGTCGTCGAAGGTGTGAATCTTCCTGATTGGGCATTTGACCAAGCCATCATGAACAAAGTATACGTCCGGTGAACCCCACTCAAATGTGCCGCCGCGCGGCAACGAGAGCGGACCTTCATATGTGATGCGGCAAAATTGGGGGCTAGATGACTCGAAGCGACTTTGTCTTCGTTTAATGTGAGCGAACAAGAGACCCACCTTGGACGTAGAACGAATGCGCAATGCTTGTTTTGCGCGCTTTGAAAACAATGGTTCGGGTCGATAACAGCGTTTGGCAGGTGACACTACGCGCAGAGGTCTATCATTCCATTCTAGTGACGGTACGGCTTGGATGCGGGTCATTTCCTTAATATTGTTGCTAATTTACGACAATCACCCAGTATATCTTCTATAGGTCTTAGTATTGCCTCAATTAAATCAGTACACGTCAACTAAATTACCACACGATCTGGTCGTTCGAATAGTAGTGCTGAGGTGCGAGTAACATGAAATCCAAAAATACACCAAAGTCCGCCGCCCGGACTTTAGGAACCCTTGCAGCGACGACTGCATTTGCGATGGCAGCACTGCCAGGATGGGCAGGAAACTTTGCCGTATCGTCTAGTGACGCAACGAGTGCCAGTGGCTCGGTCACGGACAATGGCCAAACCGGGACGTATACATTCACGCGCAACGCATCCACAGGCTATCAAGGCGTTGATTTTACAGCTAGTGGAAATGGCCTTCAGGCGCTTAACGAGAGCGACACCGGGACTGGCGGCGACACGTTTAACTTCACCTTCACTGTTGTGCCACCGGCAGGCTATGAGGCCGTGATTGTTGTTAGGCAATCGAACCCAAGTCAGAATACCGGCAACAGTGAAGCCGCTGACCGTACTCTCACCTGGTCAGGAGGGGGCAGCGCCACCGTTTTGAACGAAGGCACCGACACACGGGCAGACAGTGCTTTTACGATGACCGACTTTCCGGACCCTGACTACGGCGAAGCGATCGCGGATTGCGCGCCGCCAACCAATATGAACCAGATTCCCGGGTTAGCACCCACAGACACCATAACGTCGGGTACGTCATTCGCAACATATGCCATCGACAACAGCAGCGCAGAATGGGCCATCACCCTGCCGACCGGTGTGACCAGCGTCGACATCGACAATGTCACTCAAAACCAAGGTCAAGCGCCGGGCATCCCGTATAATTCGACGGATTGCCTTGCTGCAGACAACGGTGCCGAGTCTTTCGCCGAATGGATCGGTGTTGATGTCAGTTTTGTGGTCATTGAGAGCGCGATTGATGCGATCAACGATACGCCGTCCGCCGTAGACAGCACCGTTGGCGCGACGATCCCAAATGTCGTTGCCAATGATAGCTTTGACGGCGCGACAGGCCCCATTATCGATACCGATGTGACACTGGCAGGATCGGGGCTAGCGCAGGATGGGGTGACTACCCTTGGTCTTGATACAATACCTGATGCGGGCAGCATAACGCTGAACGACGCAAACGGTGAGGTCACGGTCGCTGCAGGGACAACACCCGGAGTTTATGTGTACACATATGAAATCTGCCAAAGTAGCGCGCTCACAAATTGTGACACAGCTACAGTCACAATCGCGGTTCTTGAATCGGGAACCTCGTTACTGGCCGAGATTGAAGAAGATCTGACTGACATTCTCGAAGAAGATCTTGCAAACACATTGGCGATGCAAAGCCGCCAAATCAGTGGATACTCGGCGGATGCGCGTGATCGTCTGGCGGGCCGGTCGAACGCTCAGTGTTTGGCTGCTCTGAATATTGCTTCCAAAGATATCCATTTCGCCACCGACAAGGCAATCATCCGGCCAGAAAGCCATCGTGTTCTTGACGAGGTGGGCCAGATTCTTGGCAGTTGCGCGGGCACTTCGTTCGAGATTGCAGGACACACTGACAGCGATGCTTCAGATGCCTACAATATCAACCTGAGCCAACGTCGCGTGAATGCTGTCCGTCGCGCACTTGCAGAACGCGGTGTCGACGTGACCGGATATGTTGCGCGCGGTTATGGTGAGAGCCAGCCAATCGCCTCTAATGCAACCGCAGCAGGAAAGGCCCAGAACCGCCGGGTCGAGTTCCGCCCACTTGAAAACGATGTGGCCCATCAGAACTTTGGTAACTGTGAAAGCACTTCCATTTTCAACCGCGAACTGGATGCTGATGCGAACCAAGATGGGACAAACATCGATGGGGCATTCCTGAGCGACAGACATAATTGCATTACCGACCGTCGCGAAATCTTTGAAGGATCGATTAGCTTCATGGATACTGATCAAGGACAAGATCAGACAGCACTGAACCTTTCCTATCGTCGGGAACAGTACCGTGGTCAAGACAGCGTTTTGGGCTTCTTTGTGGGCGCCTATGGTTCTCGCTCAGATGTGACTTCCGCGGCAACTGGCACGATCGATGGTCTTGGGTTGAATGCCGGTCTCTACGGCGCAAACCGTTTCCACGACGACCTGTTCTTGGATTACTATGCAGGAGCGGCAACAGGTCGTCACGACTTCGACCTTGCCTTTGAGCGCGCCATTGGCACGATCGAAGCTTCCGGTGACTACCTATACTTTGCCGGTTTCTTAGGTGCAGCAGTGTCTGGCAAGTATGAGTACGGCAACGCAACACTTACGCCTCGCGGCGGATTTGACTATGTATTCGCACCAAGCTCAGATGTAGACGTTCTGTCTGAATTGGGCGCGTTCTCTGAAGTCGACGCTTTGGAACTTGACGCAATCGCGGGTGGCCGGGTGTTCGCCGAGATCGACACGACGCACCCGATCAGTGACGGGTCTGCGAAACTTTCGGTCACCCCGCGCATTTCCTGCTATCAATCCTTGGGGAGCCTTGATGGTGTGTGTGGCTTCGGCGGTTCGATTGGCATCGCGAGCGTCGATGACGACCAAGATCAAAGCTACGCCTTCGAACTTGATGGGGAATTGGGGAATGACTTCTTCCTTGGAACAGCGAGCGCGAGCCTTAGCCAGAGAATGGGTCCAGGCCTGTTCTCTGGCGATGTTTCGATGAACACGCAGGAAAGAGTGAGCGTCGGGGCAACATACGGGATCGACTTCTGAATGCTGCATCAGCAATAACTGCAACTGCACAAATCCGGTTTGTCCCTGTGGTTCCAACTGATCGCCGGTGACCGCTTGGCAAAGACGCTCTGGTGCTGCGCAGATACAGCATGTTACGCGGCCTTAGAATGCTCGTCTGGTGCCGGCGCTCTGGCGGGGCTTCTGTTACGCTGCTTGAGCAGCGTAACGCCATGGGAGAAGTTCATCGATACGTGTGATCTTGTGGTCGGCGATTTGGTCGAGGACCCATGTGAGCCAGGCTTGCGGATCGACTTTGTTGAGCTTAGAAGTTTCGATGGGGGTGTAGGTCAGTATTTTTTCCAGGTGTCTTGGGGCATGTTGGCATTCTCAGCTGCATCACACTAAGGCGCAAGAGTTTGTCGCAAGACCCGACATTCGCCATTGCGCAGCAACTTGGCAAGTATGGGCTCTTCGATTGCCTTCGCCGCAGAAACCATGAATGACCGGATCGGGAAAAATCTCCGTTCGCTGCGCTGTGCTCGAACTGGAAAGTCGCGGACCTTCCCGACTTTCGCCGCGGCAGCGCCAATGTCAGCTTTGAAGTATGGCGCTCGGCGACAAAGGGTCCTGGCCTCGTCAAAGGACCGCGGGGTCGGCCACTCAGAAATTAGTAAAGACATTCCCGCCGAGCCAAGAACCTCAGTTTTGCCATAGTTTCCTTTTACTCAAAGGCGTTTCTCTCGAAGGCTTAGTGATTTGACTCAATCAAACGAATCCGTTGAAATCCTCGGTGAGGCCCGCGGGCTTTTGGCAGCGGTCACGTTGTGTTCATGCTCAGATCGCGCAGATGTCCTTTTGGGGTGGGTTGTTGACTTCCTTACGCCGCTTGCCGCTGCAGAAGATCCATCTGCTGTTTGGATGCTCGCAGATGCAAAAAGCCAATTTTCGGAGTCAGAAGTCGATCCCGACGTTGCTGAGAGAGAGCGGCTATCTGCATTAATGGAGGCGGCAATAAGTGGGGTCACCGAGGCACAATTTATTGCCTCGCTCCATTTCTTTGATTTGGGTGAAAAGGCACGGTCATTCGAACTATGCGCGCAAGCCGCCGAGGCTGGGCACGCCTACGCCATGTGGTGCCACGGGTTAGACCTGATTTCAGGCGTAGGCTGCGAACGAAATGAGCAAGCAGGCCTAAAATTCATCGAAAAGGCCGCAGCGCAGAAATTTGAAGGCGCTATCCGCTTCATGGCGGATGCCCTCGCCTTAGGCCAGCACGGCTTTGAAGTAGACAGCCCGAAAGCCGCAGAATGGCAAAGGCTGCTCAGTTCACCTGACCTCATTAGGTACTAGCAGAACATGTCGAAACGCGCGAAGACCAAACCACAAAAGGCCAAAATTGACGCAGATCATCCACTATATGGGGTGATCGAGAAGGCCTATTCTGTCTTCAAATGCCCCCCACCTGCGTCGGCGCATGTGACATGTTGTGAATTTTGCCTGCGACCCGAAAGGGAACGCGCGCTTCTGTGCGAGAATCAGCGCGACATCCCCTTTGATTGCCTGCATGACTGGTACTTCGCAAGCATGGCTCCTGATGTTCCTCAATCCCTTTGGCGCTTCCTCTTTCCGCGCATTCTGGAAGTACTGGCTGCAGGCGAGGACCTCGCTGGCATGTCGGGGATCGAAGTCACTTTCAGTTGCCGGTTTCAGGTTGGTGACCGATCCCGTTGGTCTGAAAAAGAATGGTCTGTTATCGAAGAGTTCCGGTTGGAGCTGCTGAACAACATCACGCTCGAAGATGGGTTTAACGGTTCGTTCGAGGATGCGATGCTCTTATTCGTGTTGGCCGGTTGGGAGGAACAGGTGCTGTTCGATCAACTGTGGCAGTGGGACACCGAAAAACTGGTCCAACACATGAACCAATATTGGTCGATCATCCGGCATGACGGCACGATCAAGCGCAGCCCTTGGATTTCAACTTTTTGGCCCGATAAGGAACTGGCGCGGTCATTCTTTTTATCGTCCCGTATGTATGACCGTTTGGTAGCTTATGGGACTGCAGAGGATACGCCCGCGCCGTTAGCCCAGCAGGCGCTTGAAGTTGCCGATATGATCTATTGGGAACTTGGCTGTGTTGAGGGCATTCAGACAGCATAGATACTGGAAAAACGCATGAAAAGTAGATCTGTAGAAGGTAGCAAACTTGATGTCAGCGCCCTTGGGGACGTGATCGAGCTTTCCATTGAGACAATACGAAAACCCGAACTTGAGAAGCTTCAAGGCCTTGATGAACTGCCATTGGAAATGCTCGCATTGCGCTGGCTCTCTGCTGCGGATTTGACGGTTGTACCTTTCCCCAAAAACCTCATTCGCTTCCGGATATGGCATTCGTCGAAGTTAAAAAGCTTGAAGGGATTAGAAACAGCGGAGAATTTGAAAGAGCTATACATCTGCGACAATGGAAGCCCGCTTGATATTTCGGCGCTGCATTCACTGACCAAGCTTGAACACCTGATCGTTGATGGCGGCTATGGGGACGGGAATGCGCTGATAGGTTTTGACGCATTGGAAGGTTTGCCGATCGAACAGCTGACCATGATAAACATAAAAGGCGCTGACTTAGACTTGGGGCCGGTCGCGCGCTTACCAAAGCTGAAAGAACTCGATCTTCCCACACGTCTATTCCCGGCAGAGGAAGTCGCCAAAGTCGCCGCTGCGAAACCTTGGTATTATGGGCAACTCAAAGACCTTCCCAAGGCCAAGTCTCATTTTGCTAATCCTTGCAAGAAATGCGGACAAATGCCCCATGAGCTTTTCTTGAAGGGCAAGAAGTTCCTTTGGTGCCTTGACTGTCAAGGCGCAAAAGTTGCCGACCACTTGGCTGACTTTGATGCCCTTGTGAGCAAGTGCTTGGGGCGAACCTGAAACGGTATCGTCTGGCGCCGCAGTATATCCCCGAAATGGACATCCCTGCGCGGTGCAGCATCCGTCAAAAATGGGCTCCTCGGTCGCCTTCGCCGCAGAAACCATGAATAGCCGGATCGGGAAAACTCACCGTTCGCTGCGTCGTGCCCGAACTAGAAAGACGCGGGACGAAGCGCGCTTTCGCTGCGGCTGCGCCAACGTCCGCTTCGGCGTAGCTGAGCCAGCATAAACAACCATTGTGGCTCGAGACAAAAAACCGAAGAGCCTAGCATATCCCGCAAGCGCAGCGAGAGACCCAATTTGTCGCTCACCTAAAAATTCGAAATCCGAAACACGCCGCTGGTCTTGTCTTCAAATTCGATGGTCACTGCCATCTCGCCGTAATTACTCAGCGCACATTCTGTATGACCCACCGAGTTGACAGATGCAACAATGCCGGTGCCGCGATGCCCCAAATCTATCTCGTCGCCAGGGCCAATGAGGCGCGCAGGTGCGGCTTCTGAATGTTGGATATAGAGGGCTTCGGCATAAATGTTGTTCTTGGGATCGTCTGGGTTCGGCCGAAATAGGGGCAATGTGAAAGCGACCGTACCTTGAGCATTGGCGCAAATGTCCCGAAATCCATTGGTAGACCACCCAGGTGGAAGCGCAACCTCTTCGGTCGACACAACGGGTATCGGTGTCTCCCCACTCCAACCATAAAGAACGTTGCCACGGTTTTCGGATCCGGACCAGGCTTCCAGGGCAAAATAGGCTGTTCCGTCGTCTGCCAAAATCGCATGTTCTATAAGACCAACAATCCGGCCGCGGACTGGGCCGGTATCGAAATGTTCGAAAATAAGCGTTCGGCTATCGCCATCAAGCAAGTAAATTCCAAATGCGATCTGGTCCGTATTATCGCTGACAACCGAAAGAACGGCTTGTTCTAAAGCGTTCACTCTCAATTGCGCTTTATACCACGTCAGTGTTTGACCGCTTTGTTCAAGGGTAAATGGCTGCGCCAGATCGACGACTTCAATGATGCCATCACTGGAGAGATGATAAAGCCCATCCTTGCAGGACGAAACACTGTCGGTGTGGCAATGGGCTTCGAACGTCAGGCTATGACCGGCACTGTCCATGTCGAACAGGGTTGCGGAGGCAATCGCTTTTTCGAGCGGATCACTGGACCGCGGGTTGAAAAGTGGCCCCAATAGCTCTGGAGCACCGACATACGTAGGAGTCGGCCCATCGTCCCAGCCGACCTTGAATATGAGTTCATCAAGGGAGCCGAGTTGGACATCGTCGCCGACCCAATCGCTAAGCTGTCCACGATGCCGCAGGTCCGCGGCCTCATGATCAAATATTTTGAGGGCTTGGTTCTCACGCGCCAGATAGATGCCGTCCTCGACACTCCGAGACAACAACCCTATTCTTTCAACAATTCCGCGAAAGGCAATCGCCCCGCTGTCACCGATGACCGGTTCGTTCAGAAAGTCGACCGTCGCATCTTCGTTGCCCGGTGCCGGGTCACCGGTGAGCAATATCGGTGTAATCACAGGTTCGGCGTAGAGCATCGGTGGTAGTAAAGGCCACAATACTGACACCGCGGTCTTCAAAATGGTCTTCATCATATGCGGTTAAATTCCAATTTGGTCCTTTTTGATACCATATGCCCAAGCAAGCCACTCAAAAACTGACTTTGTTTGGTTGATCTGCTTGCCTTGAGTAAACCCAAATGTTGGCAGGTTTTTGGCAATCCATGAAAATAGGACGTTCATGCGATGTGCAGCATCGGTGACTCTGGGTTCTTCGGTAGCCTTCGCCGCAGAAACCACTAATGGCCGGATCGGGAAAAATCACCGTTCGCCGCGTCGTGCCCGGACTGGAAAGACGCGGACTTTGCTGCCGTCGGGCCTTCGCATATGAATGGCCGCTTCCTTGTCAGACTTCAAACCAATTCTCAGTTGGGCCAAGGTTGTGAACATGCGTGGCACCCTGATGTCCACTCATTCCCCAAGCATGGTGGATATGCCCACAGAGAACTAACTTTGGAGCCTTCACCCTAAACATATCAAGTATTGCAGTGCTCCCTTCGTGAGCCCCATTCTTCTGGAGATCAGCGATACCGAATGGAGGCGTGTGAGTGACAACGAGGGCGTTCACAGGACAGGCGCGCAGCAACTCGCCGGCGTGCTCCTCGGTTTCCGAGGCATTCCAGTCGAAGCTGTTGCGGGACGGGATTTCTCCGCCCAACCCGAAAAACGTCTCTCCACCGATTACAAGTTTTGTACCGTGAAGGTAGTGCAGCGCCTCGGAACGCGCGCACAAACTCTCGATCTCGCTCGGCACATCATGGTTTCCATGAACCACAATGACAGGGACGGCGCTTTCAGCAAGCACCTCCAGAGTGTCTTCGGCCCCGATCCCTCTGGTCGCGAAATCTCCAGCAACCACGATCACATCAGCGCTAGCACCGGCGCTCAGCAGTTGTCTTGTTACCGCAACATCTCGGTGAAGGTCAGAACAGGCAAAAATCTTCATGCTCTTGCGTAACGCAGCAGGATCGCGCCCAAGAGCGTGGTCATTGTCGAGACAACCTTCAATAGGCTGAGGCGCTCCTTCAGGAAGAACACGCCAATCAGAAGGGCAAAGACAATACTCGTCTCGCGTAATGCAGTGACGAGTGCGATCGGCGCTTGGGTAAAGGCCCAGGTGACAAGCGCGTAGGCAACGAAAGATGCGCTGCCACCAACAAAAAGTATGGGTAACCCGCGTCGCGGAAGAGCGGTCAAGGTTTGTGGTGATCGCATCGCCAGATAAGCGATCATCAAAAGCCCGTTGCCGATGGCAAGCCAACAATAGAACCCCAGTGAAGTCCCCGCCACGCGTGCGCCCAGACCATCTACGAGAGAGTATGACGCAATGAACACGCCCGTGATGAGGGCGACCGTGGCGGCGCTTCGGTTCTGCATACCGTCACTTTGCCGGACGAGTGCGAGGCTGATAATACCGACACCAATAATCAGGATCGCCAGAAGTTCTATGCTGTTCAGGTGAACGCCAAGGAAAATGACCGAAACGAGGGCAACGATCAATGGCGCGGAGCCTCGGGCAATTGGATAGACTAGTGTCAGGTCGCCCATTTGGTAGGATTTCAGGAGGAAGAGCTGGTATCCGAAATGAAGCAACATCCCGCCAAACAAGTAGGGTAGGCTCTCGATTGCAGGCAGTGGAACAAACGGCAATGCTGCCAAAGCAATTGGCATGTGACCAACAACCACAGCACCCATACTCAGGGTCTTGTCGGTTCCACCTTTCACCAGCGCATTCCAGGCTGCATGAAGCACAGCGGCACCAATCACCGCCAGAAAAACAATACCGCTCACAACAGTTCCCTTTCACAGACTTTTCGCGAAACCGGACCTTAGTCGCATCGCAGAATTTTGGAAAGAAGGGCTCATTCGGGACCTTAGCTGCGACCAGCCCCAATGACTGCCTAGCCAACACTGACGTTTTCGCTTGCCGTGTTGGCGCCTTCCGCCATCTTAGTGACCTCGCCTTCTAACTGCTCGAGATCGCTTAGAGCGAGTTCAACCTGACTGACGTCCTCTGCGGACGGACTTTCGAGCACCAAGTGCACCTGTGCGTCGAAATCCATTTCAAATTGCCGCTGATCGTCTGCAATCACCGCTGCGCGCACTTGGGGTACGTCCCGTCGTCGTTTTTTCGTTGTCGTAGCTGGTCTGCGGCTCCATGACGGGGCCTCGCCAGCTTTTGCCTCAGACGTAACTTGAGACCCTGTCGTGTCTGACGCTGCCGCTGCTCCTTTGCGGTTTTGAGCATCGCCACTCGGTCTGTCCTCTGCGCCAACGGGAAAAGGCATCTCCCCCCTCTGCGCCGCATGAATGCGCTTGAAGGAGGGATCATCAAAGTACTGTATTCGCTTGGCCCGCACCGGCATCTGCGCATCTACAACCACGACGATCTCATCAAGCGGCAACCGGCGCGCTTCGTCCTCTGGCAACAACGATGTCTCCTCCGTCCTTGTCGACTGGCTCCTGCCCTCAAATGGGTTCTTACCAATGGATCTTGATTTGGTGACCACGGTCTTCGTCGTCTTCCCGACCGCCTTGCTCAATTCTTCGACCGTCTTTTCATCTGAGGGCGTGAGATAAAGCTTCACGCCCGCGTTGCCCTGCAGTGCCCGCCGGGTGTTCTCACCGTATATTTCATCGATGGCAGGGATGGTCTGGGTGACCACAGCGAGATGCCCGCGATAGTGACGCAAAACTTCGATGCTTTCCGCGACGATCGGCATTTTTCCCAACCGGTTAAACTCATCGAGCATGATCATCACCGGCCATGGTTCATCCGAACCCGGCTCTTTGTCTTGCAAGGCAGACAGCAGGTCAGAAAACAGCAGCCGGATGAGTGGTGCGAGTGGTTTTACCATCAGGGGCTGGACGACCAGATAGACGCTGAACGGCTTCTTGCGAATCGTGCGGAAATCAAAATCTGACACGGCCGTGGCCTCATCAATCGCTGGATTCTGCCATTGATCCAAACCTGACGTCATCAACAGAGACACATAGGACGTCAGCGTATCGTTGTTCGTGGAAGCCAGCCGCGTGAATATCAACTTCGCCGCCTTGTTCTCGACCTCGTGAGACCGCGCCAAATATTCCTTCTGCTTGTTCCCGCCTGAAGCCGCGATGCGATAGATTTCTCCTAAGGTCGGCTTCTTGCGCTGAAACGCCAACAGTCCTGCGGCGACAAACAAATCAATCCCGCCCTTCAGCAGGCCTTGGACACGATCATTGTCGTTCTGCAGAAACAGCGTTGCCAACAGCTGCAACTCCATCTGCTGGCGCGCTGGATCCTTCAGATCATTGATGCGCAGAAGCGGATTGTAGCGATGCGTCCGCTTGCCCAGCCAATCCGTCGGTGCAAACCGGAAGACCTCGTCTCCCTGAGCGGCCCTATGGCGCGCTGTCGCCTCATAGCATTCTCCCTTCACATCCAAGGTCACAGCTGAGCCCTGCCACGTCAGCAGGTTCGGAATGACAAATCCGGTCGTCTTACCCCGTCCCGTCGGAGCCACGATCAGAGCATGGGGGAAAGTCGTTGAGCAGAGAAACGGTGCCTTGGACTTTGGCTTTCCAAGTTTGCCGATCACAAAGCCGGTTCCCGGTTTGCCGAAGAACCCGTTCCGCTTCATCTCGCGGCGTGTCTGCCAATGCGTATAGCCAAAGCGGGTGAGCGCCGAACCGGACATCGCAAGGCTCATCAAAAGGCCGGCCACCCCTGCCCCGCCCATGATCAGGTTGATCAGTTGGAAATCATCCGGCCGGAACGCCCGCAGCGCCAGATAGTTCTTGGCGATGTAGAAAAAATCGATCTCAGCCCCGAACCCCATATCCCGGAACGTCAACACCGCTGATGCCATCACATAGCCGATGGCGATCGCGACCAGCGTGACCAAGACCACCCCGATCGCGAGCCGAGTTTTGCCTATGGTTCCCATCAGTGTGTCTGGCCGCGGTCGGTTTCACCATCGACAAGATCGGCGCGGTCGCGCTCGTACTCTCTGTCCGCGATTTCTTCGACCACCGTTCGCGCTGCTTCGCTGTTTGCCGTCGCTGCGTCTGATTGCAGATAGGCTTTCGCCGCGTAGAGCCGATCAAGGCGATCCTCAATCTGAGCTTTGAAGACATCCGCATCGCCGTCTCGCAATTCAGCCACCTGCGTGTCATCCAACTCCCGCTCAACCGAGTCACGGTAGTTCTGGCGTGCGTCGTCATCGGCGAAGGGCGATGACAGATTGCCATCCCTCTCGTGTGCAATGACACGCTGCAGTTCTTCATTGGTATTGGGTTCGGCTGCGATCTCCCGCCCGACCTCTCGTGCCGTGACGCTGTTGCGATCAAACAAATCGTCGCGGAACTCTTCAATCACACCGTCTTCGCGCAACACCTGCTCGCGCTCCAGAGTGATCCCCAACTGAACATGGACGCGATTGAGGGTTTCTCTGGCCTGCTCAAGATCCGCACGGCGTTCCAAATTGAGCCCATCCGTTTCAGCAACCCGCGCCAGATCATCCGCGATCCACTGGCGCTCAAGTGCTGCGTTTTGTGCTCCAGCTTCCATACGGGCCACAACAACGCCCGTACTGATCCCAGTGCCGCGCAGAGCTGTATCAACCTGTGCCCGCACGTCTGGGTCGTGCAGTCGATCCAACTGCTCGCGTTCAATGTTGTCCTCAGAATAGACCCCGCCATCTGACGGTCGCTCTGTCAGTGTCACAGACCGCAGCCCCAGCGGCTGCATATGCGCAAGACGCGCCTGGATCTCGTTGAGGCTCTTCTCCAACTTAGGGCGCTGAACCTCTGACGTCTCCGCGATCATGCCTTGGATCCGCGCAACCTGATCCGCATAGCGGGTCTTCAGGTCATCAAAGCTTTGCTCTTCGGCCATGTAGATGTCTCCCTCCAAGTTGAGCCGCCCGCCCTGCGCCAACACTTCGCCGGCGCGGAACAATGCGTCGGCAATATCGTCCCGGTTCTTGCGCGACGCCTCTGCCGCCAGCGACTGGTATATTTCTCGGGTGTTTGCGATCTCGGCCAAGGCACGCTGCAAGTCCGCGCCGACGCGCTCTCGTTGCTCCGCCTCGCGCCCCTGGTTCTTGGCGGCATAGACCTTTCGCGTCCTCGGCGGATAGTGCACCACGCCGCGATCGATGCGACGGGTGGCCTCAAGGCGGACACCGTATTTCTCGGCCTCCTCGACCATCGCCAGCCGGAAGTCGTCATAGTTGAAACGATGGTTGCGCGCCAAATAGAAGAACTCCCCCTCCTGCGACCGGCGGTTCAGCACGATATGCGCGTGAGGGTGATCGCGGTCTTCGTGGACGGCGATGATGTAGTCAAAGTGCCCGTCGTCATTCTGAAAAAACCGTTCAGCAACATCTGAGGCGATGTCGCGTACATCCTCTCCATCCGTCCCAATCGGAAACGACATGAGCATATGTGTGGTCTGTCCGAGCTTGGGTTTGAACCCCGCGCTCCATCGCTTGGCAAAGCGCTCTGTCAGGTCTTTGATCTCGCGATTATCGAGCTTGGATTTGCCATCCAGGAACCCACTACTGTCCACAATATGGGTAGACTTGGTGGTAAGATATCCAAGCTGGTTCGACAGCTCTGATTTGGAGTTTGTGCCTCCACCTCGGATGGCTTTGAACACTGCCGCCCGGTGCCCGGCTGCAGCCCGAACAAGCTGCCGCTGCTTGGAGACGTGCAGCCCTTGCATCGAGCCCCGGATGCGGCTCCAGCCATCCTGAAACACTGCGCCTGTTACGGCGTCAACCGCATCATTCAGCCGCATGCGCAAACTCCCTCAAGGCGGCGGTAGCCTCAAGCTGCATCGCGTCTCGACGACGACGCACGAGCAGGTCGATCTCATCGGCACTGTCGAGAATGAAGCGTGCCAGCCCGCGCATCTGCGCGAGGCGAATGTCGGAGAACTCTGCACTGGCCCCCTGCCCCAAGCGGTTAGCTTTGGTCATCTGCTTGGCGATTTGGGCGACCCCATTGCCCACCTCGCTCAGAGACGCCCTGTAGCGCGCCATCTCAGCAGCAAGCAGGGCGTCAGGCACAAAGACCCCTCCAGCGGCCTGTATGAGCCTTCTCAGCCCCTCTGAGCGTGTTCCTATGCCTGCGGTAACTAAGACCCTATCAAACGCTGCAAGTTCGCCCTGCGTGACTTTGACACTCACGGCAGCAGTTGGAATAGCCGTATCCGTTTGTCGCTCAGCATCACTCTTCAGTGTATATTGGATGGTTCGGGGGGTGACGCCAAAGCGCCTGGAAAGCTCAGTCGATGAGACGCCCTCCGCGGCTTCGCGAACGATTTCCATGCGTTGCGCACTGGTGAGACGTTTTGAGCGAGACATGCGAAGAAAGACCCCCTATTTCCTGCCACCTTCATACAAGGCTGCTCCCACCATACGAAACTATACACAATAGTCAATAATATACTTACGGAGAATTGATGCGCAGGCAGCCTTGTATTCCTTTCACGGCCCAAGCACCGCTGGTGCGAGGTCGCGCCCGAAAGGGCGCTCTGGAAGCCTCTAGTAGCGGACATCATTTAATATTCGCGAGGTGACCAATCATGGCCTCGCAGGGCCAATCTAACTTGGACCGCAGCCCCGAGCGGACACTTTGAGAGGCCGCCCAAGTTCGTCAAAGAAACCTGTGACAGCACCATTACCTCGATCGCAAACACCGACATATAGAAGCAACCGCCATGTCTGGCGGCTGCTTAGATTTCAGGTAAATTCAGGCAGCGTCGCCATCATGATCAGTAAGAGACATTGCCTCTGTGACGCTGACGAACAGTGGAGTGATTAAGTACTCACCACCTGGCGCATTTGGCGGTGTGACAGCAACGATGGCGGAGACAGGTTCACAATCTAGAAAGCACGAGAACAAAGCAAAGTTATCATGGTCTCCTGATGTCAGCGCCTCGAATGCGCTGACATGTTCAGGGCGGATATTTGTACTCATGCCAGGATTCCTCCGGCATCGCGGGCACGTTCAGCGTATACGCTGAGAGGGGCATCTGCTTGGAAGTGCAAGTCGCGCTCGATCGGCAAGCCAAGGCGACCTCGATGGGCCAGAAGCACGCTGATCCGAACAGAGCCAAGTTCGGGAAAACCAAGGCCCAGATCACAAAGACCAAACGCGATATCTGGATCATCAGGTTCGGTCTCAGAGAGGAGCCAGGTTGCACCTCCGTCGGGTGTGAAGAGTTTGACCACTGGCGGGTGGTCGATGGTGTCTTCGCCAGCTTGGATGCGGGCGAAATTTGCTTGGCCATTGGCGGCAAGTTGATCGAGAATTTTCTGTGGCAAGAGGTTCATAAGACTGTCCTTCAGGAATTTGGTTGTGAAGTTCGAGAGGGCCACCTGCCCTCCCGTGAGGTGGGCGTTCACTCGACGACCGGTGCATCGTCGGGGTCCGCCTTCGGCTCGAAGAGGACCAATTCGCCGTTGATCGGATTTGCGAAGAGCTGGATGGTCATGAAGGTTTTGGCTCCTTCGTTTTGAGGGAAGGCGACGCCAACTTTGTGAAAGCGCGTCTTGCCGTCTTTGCCGGTGTCCGGGGTTGTGACTGTGTAATATTTGGTCATGTCGGGTTCCTTTCATTTTCGATGCAAACGAGAAACCGGGACCGGTCGGACTGGCTGTCACGCAGAACTTTGCTCCGCGCGGAATGGACGCGCAGCGGACAGGGGAAAGTTCTGCTTGAAGAGAGCCTGCGACCGACAGACAGGTCAGGTCACGGAGATTGCATCAGGAAGAAAACGAGAGGTAGCCGACTGAGCAATTCATGGCTACGACACCACCCGATTGGCAAGATGGCTTGGGCGTGGTTCAAAACGGCGATCATTCATCCACGAGTTGTGGCTGTCAGGAATGACACCCCTACATGCTATCTGACTTTTTGGTGGATGTTCGAGCCCCGACCCGCCAGCGCGCGCCGATTTGTATAGGACCAGACCTCCAGTCGACAGAATGGCCGGGCCGGAACTAAATCCGACGAAGACTGCAGACCCCAAGCAGCCAGTGACCCGGCAAATGGAAACATCAATGTCACTGGCGCAAACTACCAGTGGACTGTTCCGGTAGGTTGCTGGGTACTTCGTGAGAGGAAGCAGCCGTTCATACAAAGTGCCGCGAACGGCAGGAGAGAGCCCAACCCAGCCATTGTTATTTCATGCTGCGCGCGCTCGCAGCGAGAAAAATGCGGTACAATCGAATACTCAGTGTCGTCGCTAGGCGCAAGTAAACAGCCATTCTTGCAGGACGCAGCAATTTCATGCCTTGATTTTCAGGTTTGGGGCCGAGCGGACTTCTGCAAGACCCGCTTTGCTAAGGTGCGCCCAAACCGAAGCCATCCTTCATCAAAGCGTCCAACATGGGACATGCTGCAGTGCCGTCATCGCAGTTCTTGGATAGGCTCAAGAGCGCTTCTCGGAGGCGCATAAGGTTCTCAATCTTTGCGTTAATCTCGTCCAAATGGTTCTCGGCCATGGTTTTAACTTCACCACATGATCGGTCATTCTGATCAGTTAGCGATAGAAAGGTCTGTATGATCGCGATCGGAAAACCCAAATCTCGGCACCGCCGCACGAACCTGAGTTTGGCAATTTCGTCGTTTGAATACAGCCTGCGCCCTCCAGCGGAGCGACCAGGCTTCGGAACAATCCCCTCACGCTCATAGTACCGGATCGTTTCGACGTTCACGCCGCTTTGTTCCGACGCTTTGCCGATGGTAAACATTTCGCTTGCTCCTGTAGTGGCTACAGGAAGTAGAAAAGCAAAATGGACTTGAATGCAAATCAACAAGCGGTGGCAGAATCCGGCAGTGCCGCCGGGCTTGTGATGCCCTTCGCGGCACTTTTGGCGCTGTTGTCGGCGTCGTGTTGTGTTTTGCCTATCGGCCTTTCGATATTGGGTCTCGGCGGTACATGGCTCACCATGCTTGGGCCATTCATCGCTTACCGTGGGTTCATTCTTGTCGGTGTCGCGATTGCTCTCGTTTGGGCTTGGTATCGGGTGCTTTGGCGCAGGCCATGTGGAGTGCGTCGGCGGTCCGCAATTATCTGGACCTCATTCGCAACCATCGCCTTTTTGATCGCGCTGTCTTCGCCGCTCTGGGAGGCGTCAGCGCAGCGTTTTATGTGGGATTTGTGGAGATCGACACGATGAAAAACAAACTACTGGCGCTCGGGGTGGGCGGCACGATCTTGGCCGCGCTCTGTTGCTTTACGCCGTTGCTGCCGGTCGTGCTGACCGCGCTTGGTCTGACAGGCCTACTTGGCGTCATCTACAACGACGCTGTTTTGCTGCCAATATTGGCAGGATTTCTCATACTGACGGGGTACGCGCTATGGCGACAGAAGCAGCAAAAGTAGTCTTGGAGTCGAAGCTCACGTGTCCATCTTGCGGACACGTTGAAACCGAGACGATGCCGACTGATGCATGCCAATGGTTCTATGAATGCAAGTCATGTCAGACCGTCTTGAAGCCGCTTGAGGGGGACTGCTGCGTTTATTGTTCCTACGCGACCGTAGCATGCCCACCCATCCAAGAAGGCAAGTCCTGCTGCTAAGAGCGTTTGCCGCCAAATCAATGTTCTCGGTGACAAAGATTATGATCAGCCAGTGACGCCAGCACATAACAATCCTCAGATACGCCATCACCTTCACATCCCTTGGACATTCGAACGAGTTCTTTCTCCAAAGCGCGCAACTTTTTTATTTTGGCACGCACATCCGTGAGCTGCGATTTCGCAATCTCCGTAGCACCTTGGCAAGAACGATCCGGGTGTTCCTGGAGTTCGATGAGGGACAGAATAGCTTCTATCGAGAAGCCCAGATCACGTGCGTGGCGAATGAAGCTCAACCGCTCCAATCCGGTTTTGTCATACCGTCTTTGGTTACCACTTGTGCGCTCGGCCTCTGCAAGAAGTCCCATTTCCTCGTAGTAGCGAATAGTTGGAACCTTGACCTTTGTGCGCTTTGAAAGCTCGCCGATAGAAAACATGAAAATACCTCTTGAACCTCTAGTCACTAGAGGCATTACACTATCATCAACATTGGATGAAAGAGGATTCCGCCATGGCAGGTTGCTGCGGACATGACGCCAAGTTTGATGGCGTATCAGACGATTATAAGCGACGGCTCTGGCTCGTCATTGCACTAAACGCGACGATGTTTGCGGTTGAAATGACTGCGGGGCACTTGGCGAAGTCGCAGGCGTTGCAAGCCGATGCTCTCGATTTCGCGGGTGATGCAATGACTTATGGCATCTCACTCGCAGTTATCGGGGCGTCACTTCGCGCCCGCACCAATGCCGCGCTGTTCAAAGGTTTCAGCCTCTTGCTGATGGGGCTGTGGGTCTTCGGATCGACTGTCTACCGCGTCTTCTATGTCGGAGTTCCAACAGCCGAGATCATGGGCGCTGTTGGTTTTCTTGCGTTGCTCACCAATCTTGCCAGTGTGTTCTTGTTGGTGCGCTACAAGGACGGAGACGCCAACGTGCGTTCAGTTTGGCTATGCTCGCGCAATGACGCCATCGGCAACGTTGTCGTCATGTTTGCGGCGTTGGGCGTCTGGGGTACTGCAACCGGCTGGCCTGATTTAATCGTCGCAACAATCATGGCTGGTCTGTTCCTGTCGTCCGCTTTCCAAATCGTGCGGCAAGCCCTCGCGGAGCGGCGGGAAATGATCGATCACGAACATGCTGAGGCATGATGCATAATCTGCTGATTTTTCTGGGTCTAGGGGTTGCCATAATGACCCTAGCAGCGATCCTCTGGTCAATTGCCTTTCCTGCCCGGCGGATATGGCCACCCAAGCGCTATACGGCACTTACTCCGTTTCTTGTCTGGGTGCCGACATTCACGCTGTTTGGGGTTCTCTTTCTGCTTGGGGTTTGGGGCTGGGGTGATTTGTCCATTCCAAGTTGGGTGCGGTTTGGCGTAGGCCTGCCTCTCATCCTGCTAGGCAACATTGTGGTATGGATGGAAGTCTCACACTTTGGGGTGCCGCAGACAGGTGGAGCCAAAGGCACCTTGCGCACAGAAGGTATGTACCGCTTTTCTCGGAACCCGCAATATTTGGCCGATATTGCCATCGTCAGCGGTTGGATGATCTTGTCAGCAGCACCTTCGGCGATGATCGTTGGCTTTCCGGCAATCGTAGTGCTCATTGCCGCCCCGTTTTCCGAGGAGCCTTGGCTGAAAGATCAATACGGCTTAGCGTATGAGAGCTATGCCCACAATGTGAGACGTTTCTTCTAAGACATCACTAAGGTCAGTATCGGTAAATGGCCTTTTTTCACTCGTTTCTCCACGCATGGTCTATCTTCTACGGAGTGCCAGCTCACGATATAGGGCGGGCGGCGACACACCGATCTGGTCAGCGACCCTGATCCATTCGCCTTTGGCTGGCGTTCCATGAATGTCTAGCCAGGCGTCCAGCCTATCTGAGACGCGTCGCAGGCGCATAATTTCGATGCGTGATCTTTGTGCCTGAAGCTCTCGGGCGTGGGTTTCGATGAGGCTCAAGGTTGCCGCTGGTCGATCCTTTAGCGCAGACAGAAAATCTTCACGCCGAATGACTGCAACTTGTGAGGGCGTCCGAGCAACTGCGTCGCAATGATAGGTGTCGGCGAATAGCGACGCCTCGGCCAGTGCAGAGCCTGCCTTGGCGCAATGCAAGGTCAGCGATGTCCCGTCTGTCAATGGTCGTTCGAGCGCAACCTCACCGGAGCGGACAAAGTACATCGACTTGATGCGATCTTCCCGCCGGAACAAAACCTCCCCCGGCTCAAGGGTGCGTAATTGCACTTCGTCGAATATATGCTGCCAACCAGACATGATAGAGATCATACGATCTTTCAGGTGCATCCGCTAGGGTGCGATGAAACTCAGGCGAGGGATAACAATGAGATTGAAAGTGATACTGGCCGCGATGGTCGTTGTGGGTGGTGCAGCCCTTACCGTGGCACAAACGCTGCACACCGATCATGACGCAGGGATGGATCATGCCGCACATGGTCAGGTTGGCAATGCCGGTGGGAGAGTTCTGACTGAACCTGGACAGGGCGCTTTTGCGGCGCTTTCAGAAGTGGTGCGGGTGCTGGAATCCGATCCCGATACAGACTGGTCTCGGGTCGATCTGGCGGGCTTGCGGGCGCATCTGGTCGATATGGACCGGCTGATAACGGATTCAGTAGTGACGGAAACGGACCTGCCGAACGGGTTGTTGATGATGGCGACGGGCGATGCGGAGTCGATTGCCACTCTGCGCCGTATGGTTCCGGCCCATGCAGCGCAGCTCGCAAGGGATGATCGCTGGACTGTGGACCCGTCCGAAGTCGAAAACGGCGTCGAACTGCGCGTCACAAGCGACGATCCCGCCGTGGTCGCCCGGATCACGGGATTGGGCTTCTTCGGGTTGATGGCAAGCCAGGACCATCACCGCGAACATCATCTGATGATGGCCCTCGGGGAAGACGCGCACGCGCATTGATGCCCGCGACAGGACGCATGGTGGCTTGCGGCTTGCAAATACCCACATACCCCATGTAGGTATATCGTATGTGTTTGATCCGATTTCTTCTTGTCATCACGGTCGCGCTGTCCACTTCGCTTTCTGGGGCGATGGACGCGAGCCATACGGCTACTGTGAAGCATGACCAAGCAGCCATGGAGGAATTGGTGGACGATCAGCCGATCTGCTGCTTGGAAACCACCGAACACACTCAAACCTGTCATGCTCTTCTCGCGCTACTTCCTGGCACGGGCCTGTTTGAAGCCGCCCCTGCGAGCAGCGAGGATGTGATCATAGGCCCAGGCCTGCTTATGACGGGCATCAAGCCCTCCGGTCCGCTCGATCCCCCCCGTCTGGTGTGATGCGACCCGCGTCCCTCTGGACGTGGTATATTCATTGCAATCACACCATAGCGGGCTTTGCCCGTGCGTATTCCTGTCGAGAGGAAAAGACATGAAACCTATCAAAACATTACTCGCCTTCGCCCCTGCCGCAGCGCTTTCGCTTGGCATTGCTTCCTTTGGCGCAGTGGGCATGGCCCATGCGGATGACCATTCCGCCATGACCGATCATGGCACCATGCACGTGACCAAAAGCCCGACCTGCGGTTGTTGCGGTGCGTGGGTCGCACTCGCCCGCCAGGAACGCTATGACATCGAGATTACAGACACCGGCGATGTGACCAGCGTAAAGCTTGACAACAATGTGCCTGGCACGATGTGGGCCTGCCATACAGCAACAATCGACGGCTATGTGGTCGAAGGTCATGTGCCGTTCGCTGCCCTCGCCAAACTGCTCGAAGAACGCCCTGAGATTGATGGGATTGCGGTCCCCGGAATGCCCAGTGGCTCCCCAGGAATGGGGAATGATCCGACCGCGCGGTATGACGTAATGGCCTTCGGCGGCGAGGCCGGTGAGGGCGAGGTCTTCTATCAGGCCGGTCTGTGAACAGGATCGCGGCACTCGGCCTCGGGGCAGTGGTTCTGGCTGGAGCCGCTGCCCTCAACTTCGGGTGGGGGACCTCCGCACCGGCCCAAACCGTGCTGACACCTTCGGACCCAGACGTGGTGGCGCTTGGACAATCAATCTACTCTGAGAACTGCGCGTCTTGCCACGGTGCGAACCTCGAAGGTCAGTCAAACTGGCGGTCGCCCGGACCAGACGGGAGGCTACCCGCACCGCCGCACGACGCGACCGGTCATACGTGGCACCATGATGGCGACACGCTTTTCCGTCTGACCAAATACGGGACTGGCGCTCTGATCGGCGATCCCGACTACGCAAGCAACATGCCCATCTATGAGGGCGTTCTGACGGATGACGAGATCATTGCCGTCCTCAGCTACATAAAATCGAAATGGCCGCAGGACGTCCGCGAGCGTCACGACCAAATGGAGAACAGACGATGAAGCAGATAATTCTAGCCTTAGCGGCCACATTGGTGACGGCGACAGCCGCGCTCGCACACTCGAAAGCTGAAGATACGACCCCGGCTGCCGGCGCGACCGTTGAAACCGTCGAGGTTATCGAACTGCGCTTCGATGATCCGATGCGTGTCACGGCAATCGCTCTGGTCGGTCCTGACGGGGAACTGGCCATCACCCGCGAAACCGGCCTCGATCCAGTGACGGAGTTTCGAGCCATGCCGAACGAAAATATGCCTGCCGGGGCCTACACTGTAGATTGGCGCGGCTTGTCCTCTGACGGCCACCCGATGCAGGGCAGCTTCGACTTCACAGTGGTGGACTGACCGATGGACGGGCTGGCCCCCATAGACGGTTGGGCGCTTCTGGCGATCTTCGCGAAAGCCGCCGGATATGCGGCGGCGCTGGTCGCGATGGGCGGGCCGCTTTTCGTCGCGACCTTCCGGTCCGCGCCGGGTGACGTGCTGCGCCTAGCCCGGCAACTCGCCGTCAGCGCGGCGCTTCTCGGTCTTGTCGTGCTGGCGCTCCGGTTTGGAATCCGGTCGGCCCGTATTTCTGGGATGGGTCTTGAAGGCGCTGTCGATCCCATGATGCTCGGTCTTGTCTGGGACAGCCCACTTGGCACGGCGGCGCTCTGGCGCGGGGCAGGTGAACTGCTGATCCTCGCAGTGTTGATCGAAGGTACAATCGGTCTGGCGATAAGCCTTCTGGGCACGCTGCTGGTGGCCGTGTCTTACACGCTGGTCGGCCATTCTCTCGGTGATCCCCGCTGGCTTCTCGCAGCTCTTGTTGGCGCGCATCTGCTGGCCGGGGCGTTCTGGGTAGGCGCTCTTGCACCCTTGCACCGCGCGGCGGGGCTGCATGACGGCGCTGCCCTTCTGCACCGCTTCGGCATCATTGCCAGCGGAACAGTGGCGGTCCTCGTTCTCGTCGGCCTCACCTTTGCCTGGCTGATGATCGGTTCGTTCGGCGGTTTGTTCGGGACGGCCTATGGCTGGACGCTCATCGCCAAGCTCGTCGTCATCACCGGTCTTCTGGGGCTGGCCGCAAAGAACAAGCTCCGGCTCGTGCCCTCTCTTACTTCCAACGATTCTTCTGCCCCCGACAGGCTGCGTCGCTCGATCCGCATGGAAATCATAGCCGTCGCCTTGATCCTGCTGGCGACCGCCACACTGACCTCGATCACCACACCCCCGGTGAACCTATGACTGGAAATTCCATTATGTCCCTATCTTCACGACGCACATTTCTGACTGGCGCTGCCGCCCTTAGCGGAACGGCGCTTTTCCCCCGCTTCACACTGGCCGACACCGCCCTACCGATCCTGCGAGCCAGACTGTCTACCGCGCAGCTCGCGCCAATCGGATATCCGGCCACGCCAGTCTGGGCCTACGCGACAGAGGGCGCTGGCGTGATCCCAGGTCCGGAAATCCGCGTCATGGCCGGTGAGCGCATCCGGCGTCAGCTCGTCAATGATCTTCCTCAGCCAACAGCCACTCACTGGCACGGTATCCGCGTTGAAAATGCAATGGATGGAGCCGCGCCGCTGACGCAACCGCCCGTTCCACCGGGTGAAAGTTTCGACTATGACTTCGCGGCCCCCGATCCCGGCACCTACTGGTATCACTCCCACGACAGAGGTTTTGAACAGGTGGCACGAGGGCTGGCCGGTCCTTTGATCGTGGAAGATCGGGAACCGTGGCTCGGCGAGCCAGGGGCCGCAACTCGCGAACTGACACTGGTTCTAGATGACTGGCTGCTTGATGCGGACGCCGCGATTGTCGAAGACCGGTGGGACGACCTGCACGCCGCCGCCCATGGCGGAAGAATGGGCAATACGGTCACCGTGAACGGCGCGGCCTATCCCGATCTGGACATGCGACCGGGCGAGCGCGTGCGGTTGCGTCTCATCAACACGGCCACGGCACGCATCATGCCCTTAGCCTTGCCGGGTCTCTTGCCGCGCCTTATCGCTCTGGACGGGCATCCTGTTCCACCGCGCGAGGTTGACACGATGCTGCTGGGACCGGCGCAGCGCGCGGATGTGGTGATTGACATGCCTCTGGACCCAGAAGTCCGGACAGTCTTGCTTCTCGATCCCGGCAATGGGGAATGGGTTGATGTCGCGGCCTTCGTTGCGGCAGGTGAACCTCTTGCACCTATTGAAGTTGAGCTGCGGCCACTCCCAGCTTGGGGAACACTTCCGGCCCCAAACCTCGCCGATCCGCAGCATGAGGTTCTGCTGATGGAAGGCGGAGCAATGCGTGGGATGCTCGACATCCGATACCAGGGCGAGGTCATGGACTTCCGCGAGCTGGCGTCAAACGGTATGGTCTGGGCCTTCAACGGGGTGGCGCATGGGATGAATGAGCCGATGTTTCGCGCGGCCCTTGGTCGAACAGTGCATCTGGAAATGACCAATCGCTCCATGTTCCCGCACGCGATCCACCTGCACGGCCATCACTTCGAAATTCTGGCGCGTAGTGGTGCCCTGAACACGCCAGGCGATGTGCGCGATACGGTTATGATCGGCGCTGACGAAACTCTAGAAATCGCCTTTGTTGCCGACAATCCGGGGCGGTGGATGTTGCACTGTCACATGCTCTCGCATCAGGCGGCGGGTATGATGGGCTGGTTCGAGGTCGCGTGACAGGACGATAAGAGCAAATGCCAGCGCTATCGCGACGCTTTCTGCAATAGCCCGATCAGCTCATCGAACTTGGCGCGCTGCTCCTCCGGGTCACCACTCGCGATTGCGGATTCAACGCAGTGTTCGGCATGGTTTTCCAACACTAGTTTTTCGACGCCAAGTACGGCCGACCTGATCGCGGCCGTCTGCGCGAGAATGTCCATACAGTAGCGGTCACTCTCGACCATCTTGGCGACACCCCGCACCTGTCCTTCGAGCCGCGACAGGCGGTCCAGCGTTTTTTCTTTGTTAGCCTTCATGCGGCTGCGCTCCCTTTTTGCGGAACCATTACCTAGCAAGTTGCTTATATACCCTATAGGGGTATATGGGGAGACAGACAATGGTACGTCGCGACGAGACTATAACGGTTTCCCCGTGCGCGCACCACGATAGCAAAGCCAAAACTGTTAACGACAACACGTTACCCGCCCCCGCCGAACTCATTGCCAAGATATAGGATACTCATCATGCCGAAAGACACCCGCGTTGTTGCAGATGTAACGACTGATCCCGTTACCGACGCGACCGGAAAGACCGCCGTGCTTTACCGCATGTCCTTGCCGGACCATCTGTGTCCCTCTGGGCAGAAGGCGCGCTGGCTATTGAAGTCAAAGGGCTACGATGTCGATGACCGCGTCTTTCGCACCCGGCCCGAGATCGATGCATTCAAGGAAGAGTACAGCGTTTCGACCACCCCACAGGTTTGGATCGAAGGCAAACGCATTGGCGGCTATAGCGATCTGCGCGAGTTGCTGACCGGCTACGACCCGAAAGCGACAACCTATTCACCCGTAATTTACCTTTTCGCTGTTGCCGCTGCGACAGCGCTTGCGCTGTCTATCGGTTTTCTTGGCACTCTCTCTTGGCAGACGCTCGGTTGGTTCATCTCGGTCTCGATGATCCTGTTGGGAATGCAGAAGCTCCGCGACATCGAAGGCTTCACCACGATGTTCCTCAACTATGATCTGCTTGCGCAGAAATGGGTGCCGTATGCATATGTCTACCCTTGGGTGGAGACCGGGGCTGGCATTCTGATGACGGGCATGTTGCTCACCCCGCTCGCTGCCCCGGCGGCGCTCTTTATCGCCACGGTCGGCGCGATCAGCGTGTTCAAGGCGGTTTACATCGATAAACGAGAGCTGAAGTGCGCTTGCGTCGGCGGGAACTCGAACGTGCCCCTTGGCTTCGTCAGCTTGACTGAAAACCTGATGATGATGGGGATGGGGATTGCGATGCTGGCGCTGGTAATTGATTGATGCTGATTGACCGGTAAAAAGAACCGCAGTCCACAGGTTGGGACAAAAGTCTGAAGATCTATCGTTTGCGGCGTAGGCAAACTTTCAATCGACAACACAGTAGGTCGGTTGTGTCCCGCGTCCCGCTAGCGTGAGCTTATTGCAGCGAAAGGACGGCTAGAGTTTGGTGCTTGAAAGCGGATTTCAATGGCTGCTCTGGTGAAACCCGCCGCACTACAAAACGTACTTCGCTGCTACCGCGAGCAAATGCTGCGTCAGCAACATGCCGAAACACCAATGTCGGGAAAGTCCGCACCTTACCAGTTCGAGCACAGTGCAGCGAACGGCGGGTGTAGCGATAAGGCTCAACCCTTATATACTACGCTGTCCCCTACAAGCCGAGCGCCGTCTCCATTCTCTCATGTTCAAATGCGGGGGCGCATCGCTTCAGCGCAGCCCCAGTTAGGCCATGCTGGCGGAGTGTTTCGCCCCAGATCGTTACAATCGTGTTGGCCATGTTTTTCGCCATATCTTTGGCATCGGCTTCCGCGATGTCAAAGAAAGGTGCGGCATCAATCACCGCTTCCACGGAGGGCTCAAAACCGTGAACGTCACTGATCCCAGTTTCGAGTGTAGGTTGCCTGCGTGGCTGCGGGTTGACATCAAACATCGGTGACAGACGCCAGCGGTTTTCACGGACATAGAGAAGACCATGATTTTTGAGATGGTCATCAGTGTTTGTGATCAGCACTGTGAACAACAGGCGTTGCCATAACTCCCGAATATCCCTTTCCGGCAAGACGGACATTTGCCGCAAAGCATCCACAATGTCGGTGTAGTAGCCGTAGGCCGACCCTTTCTTGCCCAAGGCCGTGCGGGCCGACATATAGGGCAAGCGACCATCAGCCCGACGATCAAAGCGCTTAATGAGGCCAACCGGATGTTGGCTGGCGGCCAGTTCAAGTCGCGCCTCCGGTGTCCGAATACCTACCGCGCGGGCCATTTCAAGTGTGGCGATTTCCAACCGTTCTACTGGCCATGTGTCATCAATTGAGGTGAACTTCGCAATCCAGAGGTCTGCACCATCCTCAACATTGGCTTTGGGACGCGCACCACCAAGCGAACCCGCCGCGCCGACAAGATCACGCGCTTCGGCATCTGCGCCTTCCGGATCCCGTTCATACCGCGCTGCGATCGCGCGCAGTTCTTCAATGTTGGCCAGGCGTGGCACAGGAGGTTGATCCGGATGGAACAACTCACCGTCCTCATTGAAGAACCGCAATGTCCCGTGGCGAGCCCTATCATCGGCCGCAACCAAATAGTCGAATTCCGTGGCCCCCTCCCCGTGCACGCGGCGAATGAGTTTGCGCCCCCAACTATCAGGCGATGTGTCTGTGAAGGGCCCCGCCAGGACATCTCGACGGCGGCTTTCGCGCCCCTCCGCCGAGAAATGGAATGGCGCACGACTGCGCGGCATGTCCGGGGCAAGATCAAATCCTATCGGGTTTTCAAGCCATCTCTCGTCATAGATGAACGTCGAATGTGATCGGCGGCCATCAGTTTCGAAAATTAAGCGCCCGACAGGGATACAGGCATTCCCAAGTACCACAGAAGCTTCTGGCATCAGAATGCTGTCCCTTCATCGTCATCAAGCCCAGTTGACCCCCTCGACGAGACTCTCAGGTGATCGGGAATGGTCTCTGTACCCTTACCGGTCCGCATGGATGCCGATGAGCCGCGCTGTCGGATGCGTTCCGGGAGTTTCTCACGGTCTAGTCCGATGCCAGTCGAATCTGAGGCTGGATCGGCAATCTCGGCCAGACGGTCCAGCATGCCCAAAGCCAGAAGCGCCATGACAAAGGTCTCAAGCCGGACACCACCATCGCCTCGCTCCAGCTTCGCAAGGGTCTTATCGCTGACGCCAATCCGGCTACAGAAATCCGCAACCGACATGCGGCGCCTTTTGCGCGCGGTCTGGATATCGCGACCAAGTTGCGACAAAGTGGATTTGACTTGCAATGAGCTCAAAACGCTCTCCAAGGGTTACATCGGACATTGATCCGATTTATAGCTGTTAAACCGGACTTTTATCCGGCATAAGGCGTAGTCTTCAAAAAATCAAGGTTTTCCACCTTAGCTCGACTAAAACTCCGATCTAAGCGATATAAGAAGAATTATTATCCGACTTAGAGGCTCCATCCTAGAAATGTACGACTGACATGGGCCGTGTTCCCTCCCCTGCCCTATGATCGATCGCATAGCCCTCGGGCGGGCTCTCGACTAGCTCCGATCTATCTTCAACAAGTGCCGCAGTTTCACTGTCCAGCAAAGCCGCGGATATCAAATGGCCGTCCACCCATATCACGCTGCGGCCCCGCTCAACCGGCCAAAGAAACTTCGCTCGAGATGCAACTCCCCTGCTCCGGCCTTCTCGACCATACCGCGCAGATATCCACCTGGTGACGCAACTTCACCCGTGCTGTGTTTCTCAAAGACCAACACTAAAGCGACCGTTGCCACCTGTTTGCCCAGCATTTCCTGCGCAGTGTTCCATGCATGCTCAGAAATACCGATCATAGGCCTGAGCTGCCCTGCAACCCGGTGTAAATCGCCCCAATCCTTCAGGAATCCACCCATACTGCGCGCCCAAGAAGCGAACTCGGGACAAGCTTGCATGATTGTTGGCAGATCGACCGCTGTCCGCTTTTTGCGAACCTCAACAACCCAGTCTTCTAACGCACTATCAACCCGCTCCTCCGGTGGCGCATTGGGCACCACGCTCGCCGCTTCCTCTTTTTCTGAGGAATTACTAATTACAGGAATGAGTTGTTTTGTAACTAGTATATGAGGGCCGGAAATGACCTCCCTGGGGTTCATTTGTTGAGTCTTCTTGGACACTTGTTCAACATCACCAGGGCTGTTTTCCACAACTTCTTCCGGCTGGACTGCTTTGAGGTAAGCAGTTTCCACACATTCCTGAAGCTCTTTGAACCACGACAGCAGGCCCATAAGCCGGTCCGATCCTTCGTTTCGGCGTGGCAAACGGCCAAGAAGGTCCTCGAAGAGACCGGTAAACTGCACCCACGGGCCGCTGAGCGCCCCGCTCAAGGCTGCTTCTATACGTGCGCGGATCATGCGCCGAGCGACCGTGATTTGGCGCTTCAGCCGCCGGCACAGCTCTCGTTCGGCCTGCAACTGGGCGTGCAACTGCTCAAATTCGTCCACACGGGCCGACAATGGTGACAGGTCGAAGCCATAGGCCTCAACGATAACTCCCTCAGCGTCTCTCTTGCCCCATCGCTTCCCATTGGGGCTGTCTTTGAAGGCAATGGCCCCTGCCTCCGCTAAGCGCCGTGCATGGCGCTTCAGAGCGGAGAGCGAGAAGCCTGTCTGTTCCATCAGATAGGCGTTGGACGCCCAAACGATGGGCCGCCTGCCCTCTTCCCAGTCCTGAGCCTGTGTGAAGGCTCCAAGCGTGTCCAGGAGCATCATATCACTAGCCTTGAGGCCGATATGTGCTCCAACGCGCTTTACCGCAATAAATGCCCTAGTTTTGGGTACAGCTACCCGTTCACCAGCTTGGGCAAGTTGCTCTGCAACCCCAAGACCAGGTGTCGGCTTGCGCCAACCGGTCGGTCTTGCTGTGTTAGCCATACCTTTCCTGTTCTGAGACACGCATGCCTCAGTGGCTCCATTCGGAGCATCGCCAAAATTCTCCATAATATGTCAGCGGACAAACATTTCCCGTTCA
>NZ_JACXGQ010000015.1 GCF_022096995.1 Yoonia sp. I 8.24
TTTTTGGTTTTTTTGGGTGCGTTTCTGGGAATTTTGGTGCGGGAGGGTGTGATTTATGTGAATCGCGGTGGTGATTGTTTGTGAGTCTTGTGGGTTGTTGTGTGGATAAGTCTAGATTTGGTATGTTCTGTTTGTATTCTGCGTAAGAAAGTTGCGATGTTACCTTGGGTTCGCGCAATGAAAGGTATCTAAGTGTGCTGAAACACTAGGAAAATCGCGATTGTCATAAAAAATGCATGTTTGTTGAAAAAAGGGGTTGCGGGTCCCGGTCGCTAACCTTAGAACCCCCCTTACCGGACGAGCAGAGACGCTCCAACGGGGCGCCGGACGGGCCAGACGGAAGCGGAAACGCAGAAGAGTGGTTCGAAGGCGGAAGAAAATTTTGAGGTATTTGAGGCGGGGCGCGCCACTAAGTTAGGGCGCATCTGGTCACTTTTGTCTCTACGCTGTTTGAAATTGATATATCTGAAGAGATATGTGGGCGGTTTGGTTCAGTTCGATGGATCAGACGTCTGTATATCAACGCTCTTAGGATTTCGGTCCGATGATAGAGTGTCAGCTTCACTGTTTGGCGGCTTCTGGTTAACTTTGTTAACTGAAGCACAACAAACAGAGAAACGCCATATGATTTCAGTAAGGTCATATGGTGATGTGCAGAGGTTCGAACGTCAAGGATAGCGTCGCAAGATGCTTTCAACTTGAGAGTTTGATCCTGGCTCAGAACGAACGCTGGCGGCAGGCCTAACACATGCAAGTCGAGCGCTTCACTTCGGTGAGGAGCGGCGGACGGGTTAGTAACGCGTGGGAATATACCCTTTTCTATGGAATAGCCTCGGGAAACTGAGAGTAATACCATATACGCCCTTCGGGGGAAAGATTTATCGGTGAAGGATTAGCCCGCGTAAGATTAGATAGTTGGTGGGGTAATGGCCTACCAAGTCTACGATCTTTAGCTGGTTTGAGAGGATGATCAGCAACACTGGGACTGAGACACGGCCCAGACTCCTACGGGAGGCAGCAGTGGGGAATCTTAGACAATGGGCGCAAGCCTGATCTAGCCATGCCGCGTGAGTGACGAAGGCCTTAGGGTCGTAAAGCTCTTTCGCCAGAGATGATAATGACAGTATCTGGTAAAGAAACCCCGGCTAACTCCGTGCCAGCAGCCGCGGTAATACGGAGGGGGTTAGCGTTGTTCGGAATTACTGGGCGTAAAGCGTACGTAGGCGGATTGGAAAGTAGGGGGTGAAATCCCGGGGCTCAACCCCGGAACTGCCTCCTAAACTATCAGTCTAGAGTTCGAGAGAGGTGAGTGGAATTCCAAGTGTAGAGGTGAAATTCGTAGATATTTGGAGGAACACCAGTGGCGAAGGCGGCTCACTGGCTCGATACTGACGCTGAGGTACGAAAGTGTGGGGAGCAAACAGGATTAGATACCCTGGTAGTCCACACCGTAAACGATGAATGCCAGACGTCAGGGGGCTTGCCCTTTGGTGTCACACCTAACGGATTAAGCATTCCGCCTGGGGAGTACGGTCGCAAGATTAAAACTCAAAGGAATTGACGGGGGCCCGCACAAGCGGTGGAGCATGTGGTTTAATTCGAAGCAACGCGCAGAACCTTACCAACCCTTGACATCCTAGGACCGCCAGAGAGATCTGGTTTTCTCGTAAGAGACCTAGTGACAGGTGCTGCATGGCTGTCGTCAGCTCGTGTCGTGAGATGTTCGGTTAAGTCCGGCAACGAGCGCAACCCACATCCTTAGTTGCCAGCAGTTCGGCTGGGCACTCTAGGGAAACTGCCCGTGATAAGCGGGAGGAAGGTGTGGATGACGTCAAGTCCTCATGGCCCTTACGGGTTGGGCTACACACGTGCTACAATGGCATCTACAGTGAGTTAATCTCCAAAAGATGTCTCAGTTCGGATTGGGGTCTGCAACTCGACCCCATGAAGTCGGAATCGCTAGTAATCGCGTAACAGCATGACGCGGTGAATACGTTCCCGGGCCTTGTACACACCGCCCGTCACACCATGGGAGTTGGTTCTACCCGACGACGCTGCGCTAACCCTTCGGGGAGGCAGGCGGCCACGGTAGGATCAGCGACTGGGGTGAAGTCGTAACAAGGTAGCCGTAGGGGAACCTGCGGCTGGATCACCTCCTTTCTAAGGATGTTCCTAGCCATGATTTAAAGCTTGCTTTTTATCATCGTGGAACACTTAGCAGTCGGCAAACAAAGCCGACATATTCAGGCACTTCTTCCTTGGAAGTGACCTAGAGCCAGGCCGTCCTCATATCTCTTCAGTTTTGTTCCACCTGTTGTGGAACGTACCTTATGGGGCGTTAGCTCAGCTGGGAGAGCACCTGCTTTGCAAGCAGGGGGTCATCGGTTCGATCCCGATACGCTCCACCACCGTTCAAATGAAATTTGAACGTGCAACGCTTACGCCAAGCACAAAGCGGCAGTTGATTGCTTGCAATCAATGAGAGCGTGTTTGTTGGATGTGTTGCAGTGCTTCTCGGGCATTGCTGCGCAATACCCTGACAGCACGACGTCGATTTTGCTTTGCAAAATCAACTGGGTCGGTAGCTCAGGTGGTTAGAGCGCACGCCTGATAAGCGTGAGGTCGGAGGTTCAAGTCCTCCTCGACCCACCAAATCCTTTTGGGTTTGGATAGGAAAGACGATTTGACCGTTAAGCACTGTTGAGTGTTTAGCCGTCCAATCGGACGCAAGGCCCGCAAGTTTCCTTCGGAAATTTGCTACACCTTGTCGGTGAAGTCTTCGACTTCTCCGGAATTGACATCGTAAAGAGAGAAACAACATCAGAATAGATGATGAACCCGAGTAAGGGATCGTCAGCTGACGAGAGGCACCGCAAGGTGTCGTTGATCGTCATGCAAATCTATTTTGTTCCAAGTCAAGTACACTAACCGGAATGAGAGTAATCTCATTCGAACAGTGTCAGTTGCGAACCAGCGGCTGGCATTGCAATGTATGCATTTTGATTAAGGGCCCTTTTGATTTTACAAAAGGGAGGGCCCACAGAAATAGTCTGACTATTTCTGGATCAAATCAAGCGCGAAAAGGGCGTTTGGTGGATGCCTTGGCAGTAAGAGGCGATGAAAGACGTGATACTCTGCGATAAGCCATGGGGAGCTGAGAATAAGCTTTGATCCATGGATTTCTGAATGGGGCAACCCACCTGATACTTTGTTGTTATTGCCGCTTCGGTGGCAGCTAACAGCGGGGTAAAACAGGTATTTGTAGACTGAATACATAGGTTTACAAAAGCAAACCCGGGGAACTGAAACATCTAAGTACCCGGAGGAAAGGAAATCAATAGATACTCCCCTAGTAGCGGCGAGCGAACGGGGACCAGCCGAGCCTTGAGTGTGATTAGAATGGTCTGGAATGGCCAACCATAGTGGGTGACAGTCCCGTATAAGAAGCATGATAGGACGTATTAAGTAGGGCGGAACACGTGAAATTCTGTCTGAACATCGGAGGACCACCTTCGAAGGCTAAGTACTCCTTACTGACCGATAGCGAACCAGTACCGTGAGGGAAAGGTGAAAAGCACCCCGACGAGGGGAGTGAAACAGTACCTGAAACCGAACGCCTACAATCAGTTGGAGGGCCCTTGAGGCCTGACAGCGTACCTTTTGTATAATGGGTCATCGACTTGGTCTACCGAGCAAGCTTAAGCCGTTAGGTGTAGGCGCAGCGAAAGCGAGTCTTAATAGGGCGCATGAGTTCGGTGGATCAGACCCGAAACCGAGTGATCTAGGCATGTCCAGGATGAAGGTAAGGTAACACTTACTGGAGGTCCGAACCCACACCTGTTGAAAAAGGTCGGGATGAGGTGTGCCTAGGGGTGAAAGGCCAATCAAACTCGGAGATAGCTGGTTCTCTGCGAAATCTATTTAGGTAGAGCGTCGGACGAATACCCTCGGGGGTAGAGCACTGAATGGGTAATGGGGGCCCACAGCCTTACTGATCCTAATCAAACTCCGAATACCGAGGAGTAATATCCGGCAGACACACAGCGGGTGCTAACGTCCGTTGTGGAGAGGGAAACAACCCTGACCTACGACTAAGGCCCCTAATTCATGGCTAAGTGGGAAAGCAGGTGGGACGACCAAAACAACCAGGAGGTTGGCTTAGAAGCAGCCATCCTTTAAAGATAGCGTAACAGCTCACTGGTCTAAATAAGTTGTCCTGCGGCGAAGATGTAACGGGGCTCAAGCCATGAGCCGAAGTCTAGGATGCGATTTATCGCATGGTAGCAGAGCGTAGTGTGACATAATTCCATGCGTCCTTAATTCCTTTCGGGGAATATTGGACGCAAGGAGTTTTCTGTGAAGCCGGCCTGTGAGGGATCCGGTGGAGAGATCACTAGTGAGAATGATGACATGAGTAGCGACAAAGGGAGTGAGAGACTCCCTCGCCGAAAGTCCAAGGGTTCCTGCTTAAAGCTAATCTGAGCAGGGTAAGCCGACCCCTAAGGCGAGGCCGAAAGGCGTAGTCGATGGGAACCAGGTTAATATTCCTGGGCCATGGAGTGGTGACGGATCTGAAACGTAGTTCATCCTTATCGGATTGAATGGGCTGCTAACAGGTTCCTGGAAATAGCCCTCCTATAAGATCGTACCCTAAACCGACACAGGTGGACTGGTAGAGAATACCAAGGCGCTTGAGAGAACCACATTTAAGGAACTCGGCAAAATACCTCCGTAAGTTCGCGAGAAGGAGGCCCGTTCAGAACGCAAGTTTTGGGCGGGGGCACAAACCAGGGGGTGGCGACTGTTTACTAAAAACACAGGGCTCTGCGAAGTCGCAAGACGACGTATAGGGTCTGACGCCTGCCCGGTGCCTGAAGGTTAAAAGGAGGAGTGCAAGCTCCGAATTGAAGCCCAGGTAAACGGCGGCCGTAACTATAACGGTCCTAAGGTAGCGAAATTCCTTGTCGGGTAAGTTCCGACCTGCACGAATGGCGTAACGACTTCCCCGCTGTCTCAAATGTGGACTCAGCGAAATTGAATTTCCTGTCAAGATGCAGGATACCCGCGGTTAGACGGAAAGACCCCATGCACCTTTACTATAGCTTCGCATTGGCATCAGGCACAGTATGTGCAGGATAGGTGGTGGGCTTTGAAGCGGTGACGCCAGTCATCGTGGAGCCTCCCTTGAGATACCACCCTTATTCTGCTTGATGTCTAACCGCGGCCCGTTATCCGGGTCCGGGACCCTGCGTGGTGGGTAGTTTGACTGGGGCGGTCGCCTCCCAAATTGTAACGGAGGCGCGCGAAGGTTGGCTCAGAGCGGTCGGAAATCGCTCGTTGAGTGCAATGGCAGAAGCCAGCCTGACTGCGAGACTGACAAGTCGAGCAGAGTCGAAAGACGGCCATAGTGATCCGGTGGTCCCGAGTGGAAGGGCCATCGCTCAACGGATAAAAGGTACGCTGGGGATAACAGGCTGATGGTGCCCAAGAGTCCATATCGACGGCACCGTTTGGCACCTCGATGTCGGCTCATCTCATCCTGGGGCTGGAGCAGGTCCCAAGGGTACGGCTGTTCGCCGTTTAAAGAGGTACGTGAGCTGGGTTTAGAACGTCGTGAGACAGTTCGGTCCCTATCTTCCGTGGGTGTAGGATATTTGAGAAGAGTTGCCCCTAGTACGAGAGGACCGGGGTGAACGATCCACTGGTGGATCAGTTGTCGTGCCAACGGCAGTGCTGAGTAGCTATGATCGGACAGGATAACCGCTGAAGGCATCTAAGCGGGAAGCCCCCTTCAAAACAAGATATCCCTGAGAGCCGAGGTAGACCACCTCGTCGATAGGCCAGAGATGTAAGCGCTGTAAGGCGTTCAGTTGACTGGTACTAATGGCTCGATAGGCTTGATTTGATCCAGTAATAGTAAGATTTACTGTACCAAATCAAAGTACATACACACACAATCATCAGTATACGATGAAATGGAACAAAACCTGATGTTTACGGCCCCTGCGAAAGCAGGGCCCGTGTTTCTTTTTTGGTTTGGTGATAATAGCGCGAGCAAAACACCCGATCCCATCCCGAACTCGGCAGTTAAGTGCCGCTGCGCTGATGGTACTGCGTCTTAAGGCGTGGGAGAGTAAGTCATTGCCAAACCTAATAAGAAACACGTCTCTCGATACGATATCAAAAAGACCTCACAAAACACCGAGAGGCACAATAGCGCGGGATGGAGCAGCCCGGTAGCTCGTCAGGCTCATAACCTGAAGGTCGTAGGTTCAAATCCTACTCCCGCAACCAACTTTAGATAAGTAATATCAATACGTTAACGCCCTACGGGGCGATATTTGCGTTTCGACCGAAATGCGTGGTGCTACAATGGTGCTAC
>NZ_JACXGQ010000016.1 GCF_022096995.1 Yoonia sp. I 8.24
TGTTCATCCGTAAATCGTGCCTTCATTTGTCCGTCCATTTGTTGAGCGGACTCTACACAAATTTGGAGGAGTTTTAGGCGCGCAGCATCCGTCACTCTGGGCTCTTCGCGGCCATTAGCCGCTTTGCAGTATCATGCCGGATTCGTCCAGATTGGGTTGTTATGGACGGCCCGTACCGGACATTCACCGACCCTTCGCCATGCTGCGGTCGCAGCCCGCATTGCCGACATTCGCCGCAACCACAAAATCCGATGATGGTCGAACTCACACAGTGCGGGACAAAGCTGCCGTTCGTCGCACCTTCTTTGAAGACCGCTCGTTGCCCCACGCAGCCCTTCGTCGCGCTCGTTGAGATTGCGCGCTTTTGCGCCTTAACAGTTATCGGTGAGGCACTCGGTGCATCCATCGATTTCGGTTGTTAGCGTCGGCGTTGAGGTTTGGTTGCAAAAGCCCGCGATTATCCCAGCACAGTCCCGATTACTCGCACCAAATTGAGCGGATATGTTTTCACCTGTCGTCGTCTTCCGGCCAACCGTGTGCTCTCGTTCACCGTTGATCCTAGACGCGCACTACCAAAACCGACGCTTTCGCATACCGTACGACGCGCGATGCATTGGGGCCGATGATCCGGCTTGCCAGATCTGGTTTGTGTGCGCCTACTACGATGAGGTCTGCGTTCATCTGATCTGCCGCATGCAAAATCTCTTCATAAGTCGTACCGATTTCAACGATGTGTTGAACCTTGCGGCCGCGCGCTTGGGTGTCGGCTGACAGCTTTTTCAAGGCGTCCATCGCCGCTTCGGTGGCCATTTTCAGGGTGCCTTCTTTGAAAAACGACCCAACCCATGACGACCCATAGTCCGGAACGACGGTCACGAGACTCAGGGACGCATCGTACAACCCAGCGAGTTTCTCCGCCTCCTCCAGAATTTTCAATGCGTCGGGTTCGTCCGACAAATCGACAGCACAAAGGATATGTTCCATTAGGCAGTGACCTCGCGTGTTTCAGGTTCCTTACGGCGCATTTGCAGCAAGTAGACAAGCCCCAGCAGCAAGAATGCCGGGATATAGAATAACTGTTCGGGCAGACGGTCGGCTTTGACTTCAAGCTCGACCACTTCCCAATCGAAATCGATGCCGAGCTGCTCGGACGGGCCGCCAAACTGCAAGAAGTCGACAAACATCTTACCGTCTTCCTCACGGAAGGTGATACCGGCGTTCATATCCAAACGGGTTGCGCCATCGCCACCAACTTCGCCCAGTGGCAAAAGGTAACGACCATCAACCGGATCGCCCATGAGGTCCTCACCCACCAAACGCACACGCAGGCTTTCATCGTCTCCGGCCACTTCGGCCATCGCCATCAGCTCAATTCCCGGACGGGTTTCAAACTCTGGTGCAATCCGGTTAAGGAAGAAGCCCGGTTGGAACAGCGTGAAGGCCACCAATAGCAACGCCACGCTTTCCCATACGCGGGACTTGACCATGAAGTAGCTCATGGTTCCGGCCGCAAACAGAAGCATGGCAATCATCGCGATCAAGAAGACGAAGACAGCCTGAATTGGCCCTACGTCGATCAACAACAAATCCGTGTTGAAGATGAACAAGAACGGCAACAGCGCGGTGCGGATCGAATAGAAGAACGCCTGGAAGCCTGTCTTCAGCGGATCGCCTTTTGAAATCGCGGCGGCTGCGAAGCTCGCCAAGCCAACGGGTGGTGTAACATCCGCCATAATGCCGAAGTAGAAGACGAACATGTGGACGGCAATCAACGGCACGATCAACCCGTTCTGCGCGCCGATCTCAACGACGACACCGGCCATCAAGGATGACACCACGATGTAGTTCGCCGTCGTTGGCAGCCCCATGCCCAAAACAATCGAAATTACCGCCACGAAGAAGAGCATGGACAGAAGTTTGATGTCGATGAATGGGAACAGCCCATCCAGACCAAGTGCGAGGAACTCGACGAATTCAGCCATAACCTGGCCGATGCCCGTCAGCGTCACGGCGCCAACAATGATGCCTGCGACACCCATGGCGGCGGCAAGGCCGATCATGTTGCGCGCTCCAGCGATCATGCCTTCCGCGATTTCAGCGAAACCGAATTTGATCTGGGCAACAACGTCGTTTTGACCTCGGAAGAAGGACTTTAGCGAGTTTTGTGTCGCAAGGATCACCAACATGAAAATCGAGGACCAAAACGCCGAATAGCCCGGCGATTTACGTTCGACCATCAGCAGATACATCAGCAGGAAGATTGGCATCAGGTAATGCAGGCCTGTCTTGAGGATTTCGCGCACTGGCGGCAGGTGTTGCATGGATTCGATGCTGACGGGCAGATCATCACCCTGTGCCGCGTACCGCACGGCGGCAATGTATGTCGCTGCGATCAAGGCAAGGATCACCCAGAAAGCCGCTCCACCGAATGCCGCCTGAAGGCCGCCGATCAGATAGCTGGACCCGACAAGCAGCCCGCCCGCCATCACAATCGAGAAGGCGATTATGAAGATCGCGCCAAGCATGAATTTAACGGGGTGCATGCGGCTTGTTCCGGTCATGCCCATCTTAAGTGCTTCGAGGTGCACGATGTAGACCAGCGCAATATAAGAGATCGCCGCAGGCACGATCGCGGTGCGCACGACTTCAACGTAAGACACGCCGACATATTCGGTCATCAAGAACGCAACCGCGCCCATGACGGGCGGTGTGAGAACGCCGTTGATCGAGGATGAAACCTCAACCGCGCCGGCCTTTGTCGCGGGGAAACCAACACGTTTCATCAAGGGAATGGTGAACGTGCCAGTGGTGACCACGTTGGCGATAGATGAGCCCGAGATCAGGCCCGTGGCGGCGGATGCGATAACGGCGGCTTTTGCGGGACCGCCACGCAAATGGCCAAGGCCCGCAAAGGCGAGTTTCAGGAAATAGTTGCCCGCACCCGCTTGGTTCAACAGCGACCCAAACAGCACGAACAGGAACACGAACGAGGACGACACGCCGATGGCGACGCCAAAGACGCCCTCGGTGGTCAGCCACATATGGCTCATGGCTTTGTTGACGCTGGCACCCTGCCAACGGATCATTTCGGGCAGGCCGCTCCAGCTTCCGAAGAATACATAAGCGAGGAAGAACAGCGCCACGGCCATAAGCGGAATGCCCAAGGAGCGACGCGCGGCCTCCATCAACAGGATGATACCAACGACCGCTACAATTACGTCGGTGGTGTTGGGTGCGCCTGTCCGTTGGGCAACGCCTGCATAAGCAAACCAGATATAGGCCGCCGTTGCGGCGGCAACCAATCCCAAGACCCAATCCTGGATCGGGATATGATGTCGGGGTGAGGATTTGAGCGTCGGGAAAGCGACAAACGCGAGGAACATCGCAAAGGCGAGGTGAATGGCGCGGGTTTGCGTGTCATTCAGGATCGTCAGTTTGAAGATGTCACCAAGGAAACTGTTGTTCCACGTCAGGACGACATCAAAGCGCAAGGGCGATGCGATCCAGAGTTGGAATATCGCCCAAACCAAGGGAACGGCCAAAAGGATCCAAGTTGAAAACGCACCCGTTGGCTTGCGTCCGCCAGTGTCGCTGTCGGCAATGAAATCTTCGACATCGACATCGGTTTGATTTGCTGTGGTCTCTGACATGGTGTCCCCCAATATCGGTCGCTGTATTCAGCTGCCCGTAAAACACGATTGCCGCCCCCGTCAGATGACAGGGGCGTCGGGTATCAGTGTGTGGCGCTCATGTTGACGAGCGCCCCAGGCTCGATTACTCCATCCAGCCTTGCTCGCGGTAGTACTGCGCCGCACCAGGGTGCAGTTCAGCTGTCAGACCGTCTGCGATCATTTCAGATGGCTCAAGGCGCGCGAAGGCTGGGTGCAGACGCTTGAAGTCTTCAAAGTTGTCAAAGACGCCGGAAACAACTGCGTAGACAACTTCGTCAGCTGTGCCAGCGGAGGTGACGAACGTCGCCTTTGGGCCCCAGCTTGGGATGTCATCTTCGTTGCCCGGGTACATGCCGCCTGGGATCGTCGCAGCCGCGTATGCTGTGTTTTCAGCCAGCAGCGTGTCGATTGCTGGGCCTTCCAGCGCGATGATGTTCACATCGCAGGTGGACGTCGCTTCTTGGCTAGAGCCGTTCGGCAGGCCAGCGGCCCAGATTGTCGCGTCGATGTTGCCATCACACAGGGCAGCGGACTGCTCGGAGGATTTCAGCTCGGCCGCAACGGCGAATTCGCTTGGGTCAACGCCGTGATAACGCAAAACTGTTTCGGCCAGAACGCGCGTGCCGGAACCGGGGTTCGCGATGTTCACTTTCATGCCGCGCAGGTCTTCAACGGTTTCGATGCCGCTGTCTGCACGCACCATCAGGTGCATTGGTTCGGGGTGAACAGAGAACAGCGCGCGCAGGTCTTCGTATGGACCGTCTTCTTGAAATGCGCCTGTGCCATTGAGGCCGGCAGCTTGAACGTCGGACTGAACGACACCGAAGTCTAGCTCGCCCTGACGGATTGTGCGTGTGTTGTAGACAGAGCCACCCGTGGATTCGACAGAACAGCGGATGCCGTGCTCTGCGCGGTTGATGTTAACCAGTCGGCAGATCGCGCCGCCCGTCGGATAATAGACGCCGGTTACGCCGCCTGTGCCGATTGTAATGAACTGCTGGTCTTGCGCAGAAGCTGCACCAGCGAACCCGAATGCCGCAACTGTGAGCGCGCCAATGAATGTTTGTTTGATTGTCATGTGTTGTCTCCCTGACAAGTTATATGTCACGCCCCAAAGGCAATGGCATTGATCGACGCTTTGCACGCCTGATTGTGGAAGCGTCGCCAATGCTTCGGGCCTTGTCACCTGAAAACTAATGTTTTTTTTGGGGGCCCCAGTATGCATTGTGGCTGAGGCGTAATTCTTCGTACTCATGGATGCGACGTTTGGCGTCTTGGCCGCCAGTTTGAACAAGCACCGCCAACAGGCTTTCCATCACTGCCATCGCGCCCGCATAACAGCCAAAATGGTGGGTCGAAACAACTGAGGCAATCAGGTTTTCATCAGGTGTGAATTCCGACGAAACCATTTCGCTGTCGGACAGAATAATGAGCTTCACGCCTCGCGCTTTCGCGAATTTGCAGG
>NZ_JACXGQ010000017.1 GCF_022096995.1 Yoonia sp. I 8.24
ATGGCTAAGGAAAAGTTTGAACGTACAAAACCGCACGTTAACATTGGTACAATTGGCCACGTTGACCACGGCAAGACGACCCTGACGGCTGCGATCACGAAGTATTTTGGTGATTTCCAAGACTACGACCAGATTGACGGCGCGCCAGAAGAGAAAGCCCGCGGGATCACCATTTCAACTGCGCACGTTGAGTATGAGACTGAAACACGTCACTACGCGCACGTTGATTGCCCCGGCCACGCTGACTACGTCAAGAACATGATCACCGGTGCTGCCCAAATGGACGGCGCGATCTTGGTTGTGAACGCGGCTGACGGCCCGATGCCACAAACACGTGAGCACATCCTGCTGGGTCGCCAGGTTGGCATCCCTTACATGGTTGTTTACATGAACAAAGTTGACCAAGTAGACGACGAAGAGCTGCTTGAGTTGGTTGAAATGGAAATCCGTGAGCTGCTGTCTTCTTACGAATACCCTGGCGACGACATTCCTGTGATCCCTGGTTCAGCTTTGGCTGCGATGGAAGAGCGTGACGAAGAAATCGGCGCGAACTCAATCAAAGCGCTGATGGCTGCTGTTGACGAGTACATCCCAACACCTGCACGTGCGGTTGACATGCCGTTCTTGCTGCCAATCGAGGACGTGTTCTCGATCTCTGGTCGCGGGACTGTTGTGACTGGCCGTGTTGAGCGTGGCGTTGTGAACGTTGGTGATGAGCTGTCCATCGTTGGTATCCGTGAAACACAGAAAACCACCTGTACCGGTGTTGAAATGTTCCGCAAGCTGCTTGATCGCGGTGAGGCTGGCGACAACGTTGGTGTTCTGTTGCGCGGTATCGACCGTGACGGCGTTGAGCGTGGCCAGGTTCTGGTGAAGCCAGGTTCTGTGAACCCACACACAAAGTTCGAAGCAGAAGCCTATATTCTGACCAAAGAAGAAGGCGGTCGTCACACCCCATTCTTCGCGAACTACCGTCCACAGTTCTACTTCCGGACCACTGACGTGACCGGTACTGTTGTTCTGCCCGAAGGCACAGAAATGGTCATGCCTGGCGACAACCTGAAGTTCAACGTTGAGCTGATCGCGCCCATCGCGATGGAAGACGGCCTACGCTTCGCGATCCGCGAAGGCGGCCGCACAGTCGGCGCCGGCGTCGTATCTAAAATCGTAGAATAACGGGGTCTTCCCCGCGCAAGCGGGGAAACACCGCGTGGGTGACAGGCGATTGCAAAGCAATCACCGAGAACCCACTCTGACGATACAAATATCAAAGGCCGC
>NZ_JACXGQ010000018.1 GCF_022096995.1 Yoonia sp. I 8.24
CAAAACAATCGCACTTGCCGCCGCAACAATCGCTGCTCTGGGTTCAACTGCTTCTGCAAGCAACTACTTTGAATTCGGTGAAAATCTGGACGCAAGTTCAGTTCTTGAACTTGGTCTGGTCCGCGCTGACGCCGACGGCGTTGTCGAAATCTACAAAAGCGTTGCGGGTGAACCCGGCGCATTGATCGGCACCGAAGACGTCCACGCAGGCGCAAATTCCAATGTCCGCGTTAATGTCGGCAAGGCACCACAGCAAGACGTCATCGCCGTGCTGAAAGTAAACGGTCAGACCGTAGCTGAACATGACTACGACATCGTCCGCTAAGCCGCGCCGTCTCCAATCAAATTACGACACTGATGTCGTAACCAAAGCGAAATAAAGGAATACATTATGTCTATCAAAACAATCGCACTTGCCGCCGCAACAATCGCTGCTCTGGGTTCAACTGCTTCTGCAAGCAACTACTTTGA
>NZ_JACXGQ010000019.1 GCF_022096995.1 Yoonia sp. I 8.24
ATTTTTAAAGCTCAAATACACAACCACATATATTTCGGAGAACCAAAATGCGTTTCACAACTACTCTCGCCGCTGCAACGGCAATTGCCCTGACATCAACAACTGCCTTCGCTGGCGGCGTTGCACCGGTCATCATCGAACCCGTCGAAGTGATGGAAGAGCCCGCGACATCTTCTGTTAAACCTGCTTACATCGTTTTGGGTGTTCTGGCTGCACTGCTGATCGCGTCACAAATTGACGACGATGATGACGAAGAAGACGACGTCATCCTCAATTAAGCACCATTGGCCCGCAGCGACACTGTTGGTGTGGGCCGCACGATCTACTAGTATGGTGACGATCTGCGTGTTAATGTAAATTTTTAAAGCTCAAATACACAACCACATATATTTCGGAGAACCAAAATGCGTTTCACAACTACTCTCGCCGCTGCAACGGC
>NZ_JACXGQ010000020.1 GCF_022096995.1 Yoonia sp. I 8.24
GTGACGTATCTCGGCGGCACGGGATCAGCTCAGCTACGTTCTACAAGTACAAATCCAAGTATGGCGGCATGGAGCCGTCTTATGCGAAGCGATTGCGGGCATTGGAGGACGAGAACGGCAAACTGAAGAAGCTGCTTGCCGAACAGATGCTCGAGCGTGGCATTGTCCGCCATTGGTCCGAGGACAATGGTCGCGCGCAATGTTGAGAGACATTAATTCGAAAAAGTGGTGACGCCCGTTGGAAAGCGGAAAGCTGTGGTGCATTTGATGGACGTTCATCAGGTCAGCCAGCGACGGGCGTGCGATGTGCTGCAAGTTGATCGGTCATCGGTGCGATACCTGTCGCGTCGTGGC
>NZ_JACXGQ010000021.1 GCF_022096995.1 Yoonia sp. I 8.24
GTATCGTCACCATCAGTTCCTTGATCCAACACCGCACGCGCCACAACGGCAGCATTGCTATCAAGCGTGCCATCACTGAACAGAATGTTCTCGATATTCGTTCTGTAGACGTTTGTGGTTGTCTGATCTTGCAACGTGATCACGCCATCTGGTGTCGTAATTGTGACATCAGCGCCCGAGATCGCAAAGGTCACATCAGCCGCCGCATATTGCGACAAATCTAACGTGTCTGTCCCAAAGTTCTCAAGGTTCCCTGCGATGACATCATCACCGCCACTGTAGATGATCGTGTCATCCCCATCGCCAGCCGTGATCGT
>NZ_JACXGQ010000022.1 GCF_022096995.1 Yoonia sp. I 8.24
TTCTGTTCAGTGATGGCACGCTTGATAGCAATGCTGCCGTTGTGGCGCGTGCGGTGTTGGATCAAGGAACTGATGGTGACGATACAATCGTTGGCACCGGTCATGGCGATATTGTCGACGGCGGCCTCGGGAACGACACGATCACGGCTGGCGATGGGGATGACACGATCATCTACAGTGGCGGTGATGATGTCATCGCAGGGAACCTTGAGAACTTTGGGA